>NZ_CP150329.1:0-3445000 GCF_051530195.1 Sorangium sp. So ce321
ATGACGATTCCGAAACACGAGCCGCGCGAAGTCTTCGATCGGGCGATCGAGCATACGCGGACCCTTTCTCCCGCAACTTTTGATCAGTGGTTTGGGGGAGTTCAGTTCGATGACCTGACCGACGGCGTGCTCACGCTGCGCGTCCAGAACGAGTTCGTCCTCGAGTGGGTCAGGGACAATTTCCTGCCCGCGCTGACCGACAAGATCCGCGAGATCACGGGCTGGTCGGTCCAGGTGGCGTGGACGGTGGATCAGCACCTCGAGTCGCCGATCGCGCGGCGTGTCGAGCTCACCCCGGTGCGCCCGCGGGCGCTCGTGGTGCGTCCGACGAGCGTGGCGCCGACGCCTGCGTCCCGCCCCGAGCCGCCGCTGCGGCGCGTCTCGCCGATGCCCGACGACCTCAACCCGAAGCACACCTTCGCGAGCTTCGTCGTGGGCCCCTCGAACCAGCTGGCGCACGCGGCCGCGATCGCGGCCGCGGGCGGCGGGGGCCGCCGGTACAACCCGCTCTTCATCTGCGGCGGAACGGGGCTCGGCAAGACCCACCTCATGCACGCGATCGCGCACCGCGTCTTCGAGGGCAGGCCGGACGCGCGGATCATCTACGTCTCGGCGGAGAAGTTCACGAACGACTTCATCACGGCCATCCAGCACCACCGGATGGACGACTTCCGCACGAGGTACAGGTCGAGCTGCGACGTGCTGCTCGTCGACGACATCCAGTTCCTGGCCGGGCGCGAGCAGACGCAGGAGGAGTTCTTCCACACCTTCAACGCGCTCCACACGCTCGATCGACAGATCGTGGTGACGAGCGACAAGTACCCCCAGAACCTCGAGCGCATGGAAGAGCGCCTCGTCTCGCGGTTCTCGTGGGGGCTCGTCGCCGACATCCAGGTGCCGGAGCTGGAGACGCGCGTCGCGATCGTCCGGAACAAGGCGGCGCTCGAGGGCATCGCGCTCACGGACGACGTGGCGCTCTACCTCGCGCAGATGGTCCGCTCGAACGTCCGCGAGCTCGAGGGGACGCTGATCCGGCTGGCGGCCAAGAGCTCGCTCACCGGCCGCCCCGTGGATCTCCCGTTCGCGCGCGCCGAGATCACGGCCACGTCGCCGCCGCGGGCGCAGATGATGAGCGTCGAGGACATCCAGCGCGCGGTGTGCCACCACTTCCACCTGCGCTCGATCGACCTCACCTCGAAGGACCGCCACAAGAGCGTGGCCTTCGCGCGCCACGTGGCGATGTACCTCTGCAAGCAGCGGCTGAAGTGCAGCTTCCCGGAGATCGGTCGGGCCTTCGGCAACCGCGATCACACGACCGTGATGAGCGCGGTCCGCAAGATCGAGGCGCAGCGGGACTCCGATCCGCAGGTCCGCGCCCACCTCGAGGCGCTCGAGAAGAAGCTCGCCGACGAGTAACGAGTAACGAGCGAGATCTGCCCGCGCGCTCGGCGCTGGACGGCCACGCCGCCGCGGGGCGCGCGCGCACGCACACGAGGCCGGCGCCCCCGCCGAGCGCCGCCCCGCGTCCGCCGCGCCGCCCCCTGGCCAACGGCCGCGCGCTGGCCGCACGTCGCGCAGCTGGCGGCGGGGGTCAGAGCTCGGACAGCGCGGCGCGGGCGTCGTCGGCGATGAGGTTGTTGCCGTACGCGGAGGCGAGCTCGAGCACCTCCGCGAGCTCGCGCCGCGCCTCCTTGGCCAGGCCCTGATGCTTGAGGAGCGCGCCGAGCAGGTACCGGCTCTCCAGGGCGTCGGTCCTGTAGGCGCGCGCGTCGGCGTAGCGGGCGAGCTCGCGCAGCAGATCGCCGGCGCCGGCGGCGCCGTTCAGGCCGTCGACGTAGGCGAGGTGCGCGCGGTTGATCGAGACGAGGCGCTCGTGGCCGCTCTCCTCGGCGAGCTCCTTCGACTCGGTGAGCGACGCGTAGGCGCGCGGCAGGTCGCCGAGCCGCCGGCTCGCGTCGCCGAGGTTGTGCAGCGCGGCGGCGGTCTCGAAGCGCAGGCCCGCGGACCGGGCGAGGTCGACCGCGCGAGCGGAGGTCTTCACCGCCGCCTCGAAGTCGCGGAGGAAGACGTGCACGAGGACGCGCTGCTTCTCGCGCTCGCTCGCCGCCGCGAGATCGTCCGGGTCGCCGAGCCCCTCCGCCCGATCGAGCGCGCGCAGCGCCGCCTGGATGTCGCCCGTCGCCGCGCGCGTCTGCGAGATCGCGAGCAGCAGCCGGGCGTCGTCGATCTCGCCCATCGCCTCGAGCTGCTCGACGGCGCGCACCGCGCGCGCGAAGTCGCCCGTCCTCACGCCGATCTCCGTCTCGCACGCGAGCGCCTTCCGGCGGAGCTCCTCCCGATCGCCGGCGAGGGCGTACGCCTCCTCGAGCCGCGCGTAGGCGTCCGCGAACAGGTCCACCGCGCCGAGGGCGCGGGCCACGTCGATGCGCGCCGAGAGCTTCTGCTCCGGGGTGCCGGCCTCGTCGATGCGCCTGAGCGCGCGGGCCACGACGTCGCCGAGCTCGGGCGCGGAGCGCACGCGCACGACGACGTCCGCGAGCGCGCCGAGCCACGCGGAGAGCTCCGCCGGCGAGCGCTGGGCGTGGTCGCCGAGATCGAGCGCCTGGAAGATGAGCCGGAGCGCCGGATCGAGCTGGTTCGCCCGGATCTTGTGGAGCGCCGCCCGCGCATAGAACGTGGCGGCGCGGTCGCGGTCGCCGGCCTGGTAGAAGTGCTGCCCGATGCGCTCGGCGTGCTCGGCGCTGTCCTCGCCGACGACCGCGACGTAGGCGGCCGCGGCGGTGGCGTGCAGCTCCCGGCGGAGCTCCGGCGGGATCGCGTCGAGGACGATCTCCCCGTGCATGGGCGACGCGAAGCTCGCCTGCGCGGGGCCCTTGAGCCGCAGGAGGTCGCGGGTCGCGAGCCCGGAGATCGCCCGGTTCACGGCCGAGAGCTTCTGCTGGAGGAGCGCCGCGAGGACCTCGGTCGGCACCGGATCGCCGAGGATCGCCGCGGCCTGGAGCACGGCGCGGTCGCTCGGGTCGAGCCGCCGCACCCGCGTGGCGATGAGGGTGCGCAGCGAGCGCGGCACGGCCGACGCGCCGTCGAGCCGGGCCTTCACGACGCCGCCGGCGACGCTGAGCGCGCCGGAGTCGCTCAGCTCCTTGATGAGCTCCTCGAGGAACAGCGGGTGGCCCCCGGCGCGCTCGCGGCAGAACGCGAGCACCTCGGGCGGCAGGAGCGTCGCGCCGATGCGCGCGGACATGAGCCGCGCGCTGTCGCTGTCGGACAGCTCCCCGACCTTGAGCCGGTAGAACTGGGGGTGCGCCTCGAGCAGCGGCGGCGGGTCGGTGCGCGTCGCCAGGATCAGCACGGCGCGGAGCCCGCCGGCACGGCCGGCCGTGGCGAGGAGGGTCTCGGCGGTGAGCTGGTCCATCGCCTGCGCGTCGTCCCAGGCGAAGCAGTGGAGCCGGTCCTCGCAGAGGCTCTGCACCATGCGCGGGAAGGCCGTGCGCAGGATCGCGCTCGTCCCCTGCGGCGCGCGCTGATCGACGAGCGCCGCGCCGAGCTGGCCGAGCACGGCCGCGGACTCCTCCTCGCGCAGGCCGAGCGCCCGCAGCCGCGGCAGCACCGCGCGGATGCGCTCCTCGTCGTCGCCCTCCTGGATGCCGCAGAGCACCTGCAGCATCGCGGTGAGGCCGCTCCACGGGACGTCGGCGCCGTTGTGCGGGCACGACGCGACGTAGACCCCGACGTTGTAGTCGCCCTTCGAGAGCCGCCGCTCCATCTCGGCGAGCAGCCGCGTCTTGCCGATGCCGCGCTCGCCCTGGATGACGGCGATCTGCGCGCGCTTCCTCGTGGCGGCGGCCAGGATGTCGCCGAGCTGCTTCAGCTCGTCGCGGCGGCCGACGAAGCGGCCGTAGGCGCCGTCCGGGGGGTGCGCGGAGGTGACCACGCGCCCCCCCTCGGGCGCGGTCCGGCCCGCGCCGGGCAGCTCCTCGGTCGTGAACGCGTTGCGGAGGACGCGCCCGGTGAGGTGTGACACGGCGACCTGGGACTCGGTCGCGCGGGCGAGCGCCTGGGCGGAGGCGATGAGCGAGGCGAGCCGCTCGTCGCGGATCGGCGCGCCGGCGCCGTCGACGAGGATGCGGGCGAGGTGGATGCCCGCGGAGACCGACGCGCCGCCGCCGCGCGAGCGCAGGATCACGAGGGCGGCGCGCACCGCGGCCTCGGTGTCGCGGCCGTCGGCGTCGCCGAGCCCGAAGATGGCGACGAGCTGGGACGCCTCCTGCTCGAGCAGCAGCGCGCCGTAGCGCGCCAGCACCTCGCGGGCCCGCGCGATGCTCTTCGCCGCGTCCTCCTCGGACCCCGTGAAGATGAGCACGAGCGCCGTCACCTCGCGCCGCTCGCCGAGCCCGCGCGCGGCCGGGCTGCTGTCGGCCTTCTCGAGCAGCTGGAGGAGCCCCGAGGCCGTCGTGCGCGTGCGCGTGCTCGTCGTGTGCGGCACCTCCACGGGCGTGCGCTCGTTGGCCCCGAGCGGCTCCTCCTCGAGCACGGCGCTCGCCTCGAGCACGGCGCCCGCCTTCTCTTCGTGGAACGGCTCCAGGAACTCGGCGAGATCGTTCGCCCCGAACCGCTCGCCCGTCGCGTAGAAGAAGCCGAGGAGCGCCTCGTGCAGCCGCCCGGCGTCGGGGAAGCGAGCCTCGGCGTTCCTCGCGAGCATCGTGCTCACGACGTCGACGAGCGGGCTGGGCACGTCGGGGCGCACGAGCGCGAGCGGCGGGTACTCGCTCGCCTGCAGCCGCCGCATGACCTCGAACGCGGTGGGCGCCGCGAACGGGTTCGAGCCGGCGAGCATCTCGTAGAGCACCGTCCCGAGCGAGAAGAGGTCGCTCCTGCCGTCGATCGCGTCGGCGCGCGACTGCTCGGGGCTCATGTAGGCGAGCTTCCCGCGGATCCTCCCCGCGCGCTTCTCGCCGACCTCCTCCTCGGTCATCGACTGCGTCGCCTTCGCGATGCCGAAGTCGGTGACCTTCACCTCGCCCTCCCAGGAGAGCAGGATGTTCTGGGGCGAGATGTCGCGGTGGACGATGCCGAGGGGGCGCGACTGCTCGTCGCGCCGCCGGTGGGCGTGGTCGAGCGCCTTCGCGATCTCGGCCGTCATGAACACGGCCATGCCGAGGGGGATGGGTCGCTTCGCGCGGCGGCAGCGGGCGAGCAGCGTCGCCAGGTCGAGCCCGGGGACGTATTCCATCGCGATGAAGTAGCTGGTCGGATCGCCGTTCGGGTGGTCGACGCGGCCGAGGTCGAACACCTGCACGATGTTCGCGTGCGAGAGGCGCACGGCGAGCTTGGCCTCGTGCACGAACATGTCCACGAAGCGCCCCTGCTCGGCGAGCTTCGGGAGGATGCGCTTGATGACGAGGACCTTCTCGAACCCCTCGACGCCGAAGCTCTTGGCCTTGAAGACCTCGGCCATGCCGCCTTCGCCGAGGCGCTCGAGCAAGCGGTAGCGTCCGAAGGTCTCGTTCAGCATCGTCTCGTCGAAGCCCCGCGCAGCCTCGCGTCTAGAGCGCGCGCGGCGCTCCGGAAGAGGCGGCCAGCGGCCTTCGCGCGGCCGGGCGTGCGCTCGCCCGGGGATCGCGCCGCGTCGCCAGGCCGCGCGTCACGTCTCAACGGCCTTGCTCGCGGCGGCGTCATCGTCCCCTCCATACATCGACTCCGCGATCCGGAACGCCGCCCCCTCCAGGCGCGCGTACGCGGCCCGGAGCGCGTCGAGGTCGCCGCCGCCGTCGAGCAGCTTCCGCAGCGCGGCGCACTCGGCGTGGACCTCCCCGAGGAGCTCGGCGTCGAGCAGATCGCCGTAGCCCTCGAGGGCCTGCTCGGTCGTGTAGACGAGGGTCTCCGCCTGGTTGCGGAGCTCGGCGAGATCGCGGCGGAGCGCGTCGGTCTCCTTGAACCGCTCGCCCTCCGAGACGAGCCTGTCGACCTCGTCGGGAGTGAGGCCGCTCGTCGGGGTGACCCGGACCTCCTGCACGCGCCCTGTCCCGAGGTCCCGCGCCTCGACGCGGACGATCCCGTTCTCGTCGATGCGGAAGGTCACCTGGATCTTGGGCAGCCCGCGCGGCGCGGGCGGGATGCCGGTGAGCTCGAAGCGCGCGAGGCTCCGGCAGTCGGCGGCCATCTCGCGCTCGCCCTGGAGCACGTGGACGGGGACGAAGCTCTGGTTGTCGACGCTGGTCGTGAAGATCTCGCTCCGCTCGGTCGGGATCGTGGTGTTCCGCGGGATGAGCTTGAAGCTCACGCCGCCGCCGGTCTCGACGCCGAGCGACAGCGGCGTCACGTCGAGGAGCAGCACCTCGTCGACGTGCCCCGAGAGCGCGGCGCCCTGCAGCGCCGCCCCGACCGCGACGACCTCGTCCGGGTTCACCCCCTTGTTCGGCTCGCGGCCGAAGAACTCGCGCACCGCCGCCTGCACGGCGGGCATGCGCGTCATGCCCCCGACGAGGACCACCGTGTTGACGGCGGAGACGGGGAGCTTCGCGTCCGCGAGCGTCGCGCGGCAGACGTCGACGGTCCGCTGGATGAGGCTCTCGCAGAGCATCTCGAGCTCGTTGCGCCGCATCGTGCGCTCGAGGTGGAGCGGCCCGCCGCCCGGACCGACGGCGATGAACGGGATGTTGATCTCGGTCTCGAGCGACGACGAGAGCTCGTGCTTCGCCTTCTCCGCCGCCTCCTTGAGCCGCTGGAGCGCCATGCGATCGCGGCGCAGGTCGATGCGGCTCTTGCCCTCGAACTCGTCGGCGAGCAGATCGATGAGCCGCTGGTCGAAGTCCTCCCCGCCGAGGTGGGTGTCGCCGCCGGTCGCCTTGACGCTGAAGACCCCGTTCGCGATCTCGAGGATCGAGATGTCGAACGTCCCTCCGCCGAGGTCGTAGACCGCGATCGTCTCGGCCTTGACCTTGTCGAGGCCGTAGGCGAGCGCCGCGGCGGTCGGCTCGTTGATGATCCGGCGCACCTCGAGCCCGGCGATCCGCCCGGCGTCCTTCGTGGCCTGTCGCTGCGCGTCGTCGAAGTAGGCCGGGACGGTGACCACCGCCTCGGTCACCGGCTCACCGAGGAACCGCTCGGCGACCTGCTTCATCTGGCCGAGGATCATCGCGGAGATCTCGGGGGGCGAGTAGCTGCGCCCCTTGACCTCGACCCACGCGTCGCTGTTCGGCGCCTCGACGATCTTGTAGGGGGCGAGCGAGATCTGCTTGCTGACCTCGGGCGCGCTGAATTTGCGGCCCATCAGGCGCTTCACCGCGGAGATGGTGTTCTGCGGGTTCGTGACCGCCTGGCGCCGCGCGACCTGTCCGACCAGGCGCTCGCCGCTCGCGGGGAAGCCGACCACCGAGGGGGTCGTGCGCGCGCCCTCGGCGTTCGGGATGACCCGCACATCGTTCGCCGAGGCGACCCCCGCCGCTTCGACGACAGCCACGCACGAGTTCGTCGTCCCGAGATCGATGCCGATCACCTTCCCCATATGCCGCGAAAGATACTACAGGCCTCGCTGCTCGCCGGGTGGGGAGACGACCTTGGCGTCCGCGATATTTGGGGAGATCGTGCGGTGAGGTGGCGGGGCACAGCAGATCCCGGAGAGGACCACCGCCATGATGCGCGCGAGGCAGGAGAGGTGTGCGCCGAGGAGACGGCGCGCGCCGCGCCGAGGCTCAGTTCGCTGCGGGCGTCGACTCGCCGGGCGAGCCCTTCGAGACGACGACCATCGCCGCGCGGATCAGGTAGTCGCCCAGCATGTACCCCGGCTGGACCTCCGCGATCACGACGCCGGCCGGGTGCTCGGTCGAGTCGATCTGCTGGATGGCCTCGTGCACGCTGGGATCGAAGGGCTTTCCGACCGCGGCGATGCGCTTGATACCCATGCGCTCGAGCGTATCGACGAATTGCTTCGCCACGATCCGCACGCCCTCGGCGACCGACTTCGCGTCGGGCGCGCTCTCGGCGTGGCTGGCGGCGCGCTCGAGGTTGTCGAAGACCGGGAGCAGATCCTTCAGGATCGACTCGCGGCCGCGGCGCTGCGCCTCTTCGACCTCGCGCCGGGAGCGCTTACGGAAGTTGTCGAAATCGGCGGCGGTGCGCAGCAGCTGCTCGCGCATCCGTGCGGCCTCGGCCTGCACCTCGCCGAGTTTGTCTTCGGGGGTGGCGGCTCGCTGCTCCGCGGGCTCTGCGCGCTCCGCCTGAGCCTCCGCCGGCTCCCCGGTGTTCTGGTTCGACCCATTTTGTTCCGAATCGCTCATAGGACGGCGGCACTATAACCAGCCGCGATCGGGTGGCAATCTCCAGGCCCAGCGACGGTCCCGCGGCGCACGCCGGCGCGCTCCGACGGCGGCGCGCGCCGCGGGGGCGGCCGCGGACACCCCCGCCGCGGGCGCTCCGGACCCGCGTTTTGCCCGGGTCTCCACGATCCTGGGCCCGCGGTGCATCGACCGTTTGCTCCGACCCCCTGCCCGGCGTTAGATCGGGCCCCATGAGCATCGCCACCAGCCCCGCCGCCGACCCCCCTCCGGCGAACGCCTCGACGCCCGCCAGCTCGCCGCTCCTCGCGGCGCAGAAGCACCTCCTCGGCAACTACCGCCAGCCCCCGTTCGTCCTCGATCGAGGCAAGGGGTGCGAGCTCTTCGATACGGAGGGGCGCCGGTATCTCGACATGTACGCCGGGGTGGCGGTGGCGTCGCTCGGCCATGCTCATCCGCGGCTCGTGGCGACGATCGCCGAGCAGGCGGGCCGCCTCATGCACACCTCCAACTACTTTTTCAACGCGGAGAACCTCCGCCTCGCCGAGGAGCTCTGCGAGAAGACCGGCTTCGACCGCGCCTTCTTCTGCAACTCGGGCGCGGAGGCGAACGAGGCGATGCTCAAGCTCGCGCGCCGCTACTTCTTCAACAGCGGCGAGTCCGAGCGCTACCGGATCATCGCGTTCGAGAACGCGTTCCACGGCCGCACGCTCGGCGCTGTCGCCCTGACCGGGACGCCGAAGTACCGCGAGGGCTTCGGCCCTTCGCTCGAGGGCGTCACCCACGTGCCCTACGGAGACGCCGCCGCGGTGCGCGCCGCCATGGGTCCGGACGTCGCGGGGATCCTGGTGGAGCCGGTGCAGGGGGAGGGCGGTGTCCTGCCGGCCCCGCCCGGGTTCCTCGCGGAGCTGCGGCGCATCGCGGATGAGCACGGCGCGCTGCTGCTCCTCGACGAGGTGCAGACCGGCATCGCGCGCACGGGGCACTGGCTCGGCGCCATGTACGACGGCGTCCAGGGCGACGCGGCGGCGCTCGCGAAGGGGCTCGGCGGCGGGTTCCCGATCGGCGCGCTGGTGCTGCGGGAGCGGCTCAACGGCGCGCTGCCCCCGGGCTCGCACGGCTCGACGTACGGCGGCAACGCGCTCGCCTCGGCGACGGCGCGCACGGTGCTCGCGGTGATCGAGGAAGAGAAGCTCTGCGAGGCCGCCGTGAAGCGCGGCGAGCAGCTCGGCCGCGGCCTCGCCGCGATCGCCGCGCGGCTGCCGAACGTGTGCGCCGGCGAGCGCGGGCGCGGCCTGCTCCGCGGGCTCGTCCTCGCGCCGGGCGTCGACACGCGCGCCGCGCTCGGGCGCGCGCGCGACCGGGGCGTGCTCCTCACGGTCGCGGGCAGCAACGTGCTCCGGTTCACGCCGCCCCTCATCGTGAGCGAGGCCCAGATCGACGAGGCCCTGGCCGAGGTCGAGGCCGCGCTCGCCGAGATGCCGGCTGCAGGTTGAGGTGGTCGCCTCGCGCGCAGCCGGGCCCGCCGTCGCACCCCTCCCGTGCTCGGGCTGCACCAAGCTGATCGATCCGCTGCGCGCGGGGCACGTCGCGATCTTCGACCAGCGCTTCCACTACTTCTGCAACGCCCGGTGCCGTCACGCGTTCCTCGGCGAGGCGCCGCCTGCGCCGGGCGACGTCCGGCCCGCCGGCCTCGCGGGATCGGGCGCGGCCGCCCGGGGGTTCTCGCCGGGCGCGCCGCCCGCCGCCGGATCCCACGCCGCCGCGCCGCGCGCCGAGCCCGCGCGGGCGGGCGCCGACGAGGGCGCCCCGCGCCTCGCCGATCTCGACGCGCCGATCGTCGACGCGTTCCCGCCCGTGCCGCTCGACGAGCGGCTCCCGGAGCTGCCGGTCCTCGACGACGATCGCGCGCTGCTCGAGCCCATCGGGAACACCATCCTGAGCGAGGAGCCGCAGCGCTACGAGGCGGCCGAGGCGCGGGACATCGGCGCGCTCCTGCTCGTGCTCGCGATCATCGCCGGGACGCTCGCCGTCGCGCTCACCCTCGCCGGGGACGCGAAGCTCGTCATCGGCGCCCGCATCGTGCTCGCCACGGTGAGCGCCGGGATGCTCCTCGGCCGCGCCGCCACGACCGCGCGCGACGCCACGGATCCGCACCCGGCGCCGATGCTCGCCCCTGTCCTGGGAGGGCTCGTGGCCGCCGTCTGGGCCCTGTTCGGCCAGGATCGCGCGCTCGCGGCCGAGGCGGCGTCGCTCGCGGGCGTGATCGCCACCGCCAGCGCGATCAGCGCCTGGCTCATCGAGAGCGCGCGCCATCGCGTGTTCGCGGAGCGGGCCTGGATCGCGTCCGTGCTCTCCACGCCGGCGCGCCGGCCGCCGGGCGCGTGGGCGCACGGCCCGGCGCCGGTCGACCGCGCCCCTCCGCGCGGCGACGACGGCTCCGCCGAGGGCGTCGGGGACGAGCTCTACGAGCTGCGACCGGGAGAGAGCGTCCAGGTCGACACAGGGGAGGTCGTCCCGGTCGATCTCGTGGTCACGGGGGGCGACGTCGAGGTGCTTCCCTGGATGGGCGCCACCACGCCGGCTCGCCGGCGCGATGGCGACCCGGTCGTCGCAGGGGCCACTGTGGTCCGGGGCCGCCTCGTCGGCGCCTGCACCTTCTCCGGCGGCGATCGCGCGGTCGCGCGCGTGCTGCTCGACGCCCGCCGGCGCGCGGACGCGCTCGCGCCCATCGCGCAGGCCTCGCGCGCCCTGACCGAGCGCTGGGCGATCGGCGCCGCGGCGATCGGCGCGCTCTCCGCCTTCGTCGCCGGACGCGCGCCGGTCGAGGTCGCGATGACGGCGGCGTCGGTGCTCGCCGCGCTGTCCACGGCGATCACCGCCTCGATCGCCTCGGTCCACGTCGCGCGCGGCATCTTGCTCGGGCTGCGCCGGGGCATCGTCTACAAGAGCGCCGACGCGTGGGATCGCGCCGGTCGGGTCTCGGTCGCCGTGTTCTGCGCCCGCGGCACGCTGCTGCTCGGCGAGCCCGAGCTCGCGGAGCTGGAGGCGACCGCCCAGAAGCTCACGCCGAGCGACGTGCTCGCGCTCGCGGCCGGGGCGGAGCGCACCGAGGAGCACCCCGTCGCGACGGCGATCGTCCGGGCCGCCCGCGTCCGCGGCTTGCGGCCCGACGGCGTGCGCAACCCGAACTTCCACCCTGGCCTCGGCGTGACGGCCGTCACCTCGTCCGGCGAGGAGCTCTGCGTCGGCAACCGCGCGCTCATGCTCGAGCAGCGGATCTCGATCGCCGCGGCCGAGAGCCGCGTCGCCGAGCTCGAGGCGCTGGGCCGCACGGTGCTGCTCGTCGCGGTGGGCGCCCGCCTCGTCGGGCTCATCGGCCTGCAGGACGGGCTCCGCCCCGGGGCGCGGGCCGCCATCCAGCACCTGCTCGACGCGCAGATCGAGCCCGTGCTGATGTCGGGCGACGCGCGCGAGACGTGCGAGGCGATCGGCCGCTCGCTCGACATCGATCACATCCGCCCCGAGGTCCTCCCCGCGGATCGCGGCGCCGAGGTGCGCCGCCTGATCGACGCGGGCACGAGCGTCGCCGTCCTCGGCCACGCGGGCGTCGACGACGCCGCGCTCGGCGCCGCGGACGTCTCGGTGGCCCTCGGCGCCGCCGGCTCCGCGCCTGCCGACTTCGCGGTGGTGCTCGCCTCGGACGACGTCCGCGACGCCGCGCTCTCCCTCGCGCTCGCGCACCGCACGCGCATTGAGGCGCGCGTCGGGCTCGCGCTGAGCGTCGCCCCGGCGCTCGTCGGCGCCGCGGTCATCTCCGCGTTCGTGCTGCCGCCGGCCTACGCCCCCATCGCCTCGCTGCTCGGCGGCGTCATGGCCGTCGTCCACGCCCGCGCTCTCGACGCGAAGAGCTGAGCGCTGCGCCGCCCACGTCGCGCGCGGCCGGCCCCGCGCTCCTCGCCTCCCGCGGGAGGCGGCTACGAGACGTCGGAGACCGCGTCTTCCTTGGCGTCGCCGTCGCGGCACTCGAGGCAGACGCCGTACATCTCGTGCTTGTGCCAGTTCACCTCGAAGCCGTACTTCGCGGCGATCTCTTCCTGAAGCGCCTCGATCCGCGGCTCCTCGAACTCGATGATCTTCCCGCAGCTCACGCAGATCAGGTGGTCGTGGTGCGTGCTGGCATCGTCGGCCAGCTCGTAGCGGCTGAGGCCATCTCCGAACCGGCGCTCGGAGGCCACGCCGCACTCCGCGAGCAGCTTGAGCGTCCGGTATACCGTCGCGTACCCGATGCCCCGGTCGCGCGCGCGCACCTCCGTGAGCAGGTCCTCGATGGTCATGTGCGGGGCGCCCGAGAAGAACGTGTCGACGATCAGCCGGCGCTGCGCCGTCGATCTCAGCCCCTTCTTGGCCATGTACGCCTGGAGGCGGGCGCGCAGCCGGTCGAGGGCAACTTGGTCGACGTGGGTGACGCTGTCCCCCTCTCTCGCGATGACGGCCATGCTGAGTTTATCCCGTTCGCGGCGAACCGCGTCAAGGCCGGCGACCACGCCCGCTCGGCGCGACCTGCCCGCATCTGCGTTCACGCGGTCACGCTCTCCCCCGGCATCACTCGCCGACCTGCGCCATGTAGCTCACCTGCGCGGCCGACCCTCCGAGAGGGCTGAGCAGCGTGATGGGGGGCGAGACGAGCCCAGCCGCCGCCGTGTTGTCGATCACGACGTAGTAGAGGCCCGGGCGCAGCGCGTAGCGGCGCGTCTCGATGATGCCGGGCTGGAGGGGGCCGCCGGCCTGCACCGGGCCGGGCGGGGGGCCGAGCGGCTTGCCGGTCTGGTAGGCCTCGCGCCAGGCGTCGCCCGTCAGCTTGTCGACGATCATGATGTCCACGGGCGCGCCCTGCACGCTCAGCTTCAGGTAGAGCGCCTGGTCCGCGTCGGCGACCTCGAACGGCCCGAGGTAGTCCCGCTGGTGCGCCTGCACATCGATGACCTCGTTCGCGAACGTGTACCGCTCGTCGTCTTCCGCCTCGAACGGGTGGTGCGGGCGCTGGGGCGGCATGAGGATCCCCAGCGTGAAGTCCTTCCCGGTCTCCTCGTTGTAGAGGACGGTGAACCCGCGGGTCATTTCGCCCGCGACGATCTGGTTGCCGAGCAGGTTGGCGAGCCCGCCGAACGGCGGCACGTTGGCCATCACGTCGATGACGGGGTTCTCGACGTAGCCGAGCTGGAAGCTCGGGCCCTGCACGATCCGGTTCAGCCGGCCCCACACGTAGACATCATCGCCCGCGATCTGGAAGTCGGGCCGGTACTCGACCGACGTCGTGAGCGAGAAGCCCACCCGCTTCGCTGGCTGCATGTAGCCGTACCCGGTGCCGGCGATGTGCACGGTGATCGTCTGGGCCGCGTCGTTGACGTCGTACGAGCACTGCATCGGGAAGAACCGCCCGATGGACGACGACCTGTCCTGCAGGCGCAGCGAGACCCCGCTCTTCAGCATCTCGGGGCAGATCTTGCTGGCGCCGAAGTTCGAGAAGAGAAACCAGCGGAGGCCTGGGCTCGCGTTCACGGGACCGCTGATGCACGGGCAGCCGACGAACGTGAACGACAGCACGATGGCGGCGAGCGCCAGCGCGGCGGATGCGGCAGAGGCGCGGGGGGGCGGGGGTCTTCGTGCGGGCACGCGGGCTAACATAGCGGGTCGACCTCGGAGCGAGAGCGGGTTTGCGCCGGGGAGGCCTGCCCTCCCCGGATCAGCGCACGAGCTGCCATTGGACGTCGGGGGTCACCTCGAGATGCAGGTGATTTCTGTGCGCCCGGTCGTAGTTGGGCGTGAGGATCGACGTGAAGATGTGCTGATCCGCGGCCTCGCACACGATGGAGCGCAGCTCTCGCGCTGCCGCGTCCGCCGGCGGGCTGCTCGCCCCGCTGCGCGCCGGGCCGCGGCTCGCGGGCTTCCCGGCGCCCTCCCCGCACACCGGCGCGCCGCGCCTGCCGACGAAGTCTCGCTCGACGTCGAGCCACTCCTCGGCGAACCCGTCACCGACGCGCTTCTTCACGAACCTGAAGATGTCGATGGCGAGCCCGCCGGGGTGCCTCGTCGCGAGCTTGCCCTCGGGCCACATCGGCGAAGGGGGCCGCCACGCCGAGAACATCAGCACCTCGCCGACGTCGTGCACGCGCAGGATCCGGCTGAAGTCCGAGAGCGCGAGCGCGAGGCGGCAGTCGAAGACGTCGTTCGGGTTGTCGGCGCGCCGGTGGGCCGGCTCCGCGGTCCGGTAGAGGACCCCGCCGACCCCTTGCGTCAGCCGCACCGGCGCGAGCACGCCCGGCGCGCGCCGCACCGGCTCGAACGTGATCTTCCGCCGCACGAGCGCCTCCCGGCACCGCTCCGCGCTCAGGGCCGCGTAGCGCGCCGACGGGTGCCTGGCCCAGTCCTGATGGAACTTCACCTTCGGCTTGCCCTGCGCGCTCGGCGCGGTCGCGAGCGGGCCGAGCGCGAGGGCGAGCGCGCAGGCGGTGGCGGCGTGGCGTGCGGGCGGCATCGTTGCGGGGCGGGCGTCGCCGCGCGCCGAGGCCCGGGCCCACCCGGGAATCCGGGGGAATCCGGGGAAGGGCGCGAGGACCACGGCAGCGCGAGGGCCGCGGAACCGCGGCCTCCGGGGCGGCGGCCGCGCCCATCCTAGCGCGCCATTTGACCGGACCGCGCGATCGTCTCAAAATAGGAGGCATGCGCATCCGTGGGCCCGGAGCCCGCTCGCGCGTCTTGACGTATGGGAACGAAGGCCCGGTCCGCATGGCTTCCCGGTCCGGGCAGTCCCTGGTCCAGGTAGCCACCGCGGCGCGCTCACGCGCTGCATGCAGCTGACATGGGAGATGTTTCCAATCGCGCTCGAAAGATCCTTTTCGCCGCGGTCACCGAGTTCATCGCGACGGGCGACCCCGTAGGCAGCAGGACGCTCGCGCGGAAGTACGGGCTCGATCTCTCGGCGGCCTCGATCCGCAACGTGCTCGCTGACCTCGAGGAGGCCGGCTACCTCCATCAGCCGCACACCTCCGCGGGGCGGATCCCGACCGATCGCGCGCTCCGGCTGTTCATCGACGCGCTCGTCGAGCTCCGGTCGCTCTCCCCCGAGCAGCAGGCGGAGCTCAGCGCGCGGTTCGCCGAGATCTACACGGTGGCGAGCGACCCGCTCCGCGAGACGGGGCGTTACCTGTCGGAGCTGTCGGGCGCCGCGGCGGTCGTCGCGGCGCCGCGGGCGGAGATCCGCGCGCTCGCCCAGCTGCGCTTCATCCCGACGAAGCCAGGGCAGCTGCTCGCCGTGCTCGTCTTCGCCGACGGCTCGGTCGAGAACCGCTTCATCTCGATCGACGAGTCGATCCACGAGGGGGAGCTCACCCGGATCCACAACCTGCTCGCCGACGTGATCGAGGGGCGCACGCTGGGCGAGATCCGGGACCTCTTCGCCCGTCGCCTCGCGGACGAGCGCCTCCAGATCGACGCGCTGAGGCGCCGCGCCTTCGAGCTCGGCAGCAAGGCGACGGCCGACGTGACGCGGCGGAGCCAGGTCGTCATCGAGGGGCAGAACCGCCTCATCGACCTGCCGGAGTACGCCGACGTCGACCGGCTCAGGAAGCTGATGAGGGCGCTCGAGGAGCGCGAGGAGCTCGTCGATCTGCTCGACCGCACCCTCGCCGCGGGCGCAGGCGAGGTCACCGTCTTCGTCGGCAGCGAGGCGGGCGATCTGGGGGGAGGCCAGCTCAGCCTGGTCGCTGCGCCGTACATGGAGAACGGGCGCGTCGCCGGGACCGTGGGCGTGCTCGGCCCGACGCGGATGGACTACGCGAAGGTGATGCCGCTCGTCGACGCCACCGCCGCGGCGATGAGCGAGGCCCGCGGCAAGGTCAAGTAGCGCCCTTGCGCCGCGCCTCGCGGAGGCGCTCGAGCACCTCGTCGAAGTCGGGGGGCGGCGGCGCCTGGAACCGCATCGGCCGGTCGTCGGCGGGGTGGTTGAAGCCGAGCTCGGCCGCGTGGAGCATCAGCCGCGAGGCCGGGATCTTCACCCCGCGGTAGCCGCGCACGTAGACCGCCTCGCCGACGAGCGGGTGGCCGGACTCCGCGAGGTGGATGCGGATCTGGTGCGTGCGGCCTGTCTCGAGGCGGCAGGCGACCAGCGTCACGCCCGGAGCCCCGGGCTCGTCCTGCGGCCCTCGGAGCGTCTCGATCGGCTCGACGTGCGTCACCGCGAGCTGCCCCTCGCGCCGCCCCTCCCTCGCCGAGCCGCGCAGCCCGTCGCCCCGGTCGTCGACGAGGTAGCTGCGGTGGGTGCCGCGCGGGACCGCGCCGTGCGCGAGCGCGAGGTACTGCCGGTGCATCGAGCGCACGCGGAGCTGCTGCGCGAGGTGCTTCTTCGCGGCGAGCGTCCGCGCGAAGACGAGCAGCCCGCTCGTCCCCTTGTCGAGGCGCTGCACGACGCCGAGCGGCGCCCGCCCGCGCAGGCGGTCGCGCCGGGCGAGCACCTCCCGCACCAGCGCGTCGAGCGTCGCGGCCTGCTCCGCCGGGTCCTCGTCGCCGTACGGGATGGTGCTCACCCCGGCGGGCTTGTTCACCACGACGACGCTCGCGTCCGCGTAGACCACGAGCTCGCCCTCGAGCTTGCGCCGCCGCACGGTCTCTGGCCGCGGCGCGTGCAGGCGGATCTCGACGCGCTCGCCGTTGAGCACCCGGCGCCGGGCGCTCGTCGCCACCGCATTGCCGACCAGCACCTTGCCGGTCTCGATCAGCCGGCGCGCGTCGGACCACGAGACGGAGGCGAGCGCGCGGATCGCGCCGTCGAGCGGCCGCCGGTCCAGCTCTGCCGGAACTATCCAGTGGCCATCCTGCGGAGGTCGTACGGGAGCGGGCGGGCCGACGCCGGTCGGTTCAGCGTCGTCCTGGGTCGTGAGAGCGGCGGGGCGGAGCGGGCGCATGAGAGCTCACAGGGGCGCCTTGCTCGGCCCGACCAGCGTGGGGCCGGGCTCTACCGGCGCGAAAAACGCGCATCCGCGGGGCTCGCGGGGCGAAATACTCCGCGAATGTTGACACATCGCGCGACCGGAGCCGAAGATATCCGAGCCGTCATCGCTTTCTCGCCATCTGAGAGGAGACCCGTTCGTGGCCAGCACCCTTCTCGCCGTAGACGACAGCGTGACCATGCGCAAAGTGCTCGAAATCACCTTTGCGGGTCAGGATTTCCGCGTCGTGACGGCGAGCAGCGCCGACGCTGCGCTGCAGAAGCTCAAGAGCGATAAACCCGACCTGGTGATCGCCGACATCACGCTCGAGCCGAAGAACGGCTACGAGCTGTGCAAGGCGATCAAGCAGGCCTCACCGGCGACGCCCGTCCTGATCCTGTCGTCCAAGCAGAACCCGTTCGACCCTGCGAAGGGCTCGAGCGCGCAAGCGGACGACCACATGGACAAGCCGTTCGACACGCAGCAGATGATCGACAAGGTCAAGAAGCTGCTGGCGTCGCGCGGCGAGGCGAAGCCGGCCGCGGCTGCGGCTCCTGCTGCGGCGACGCCCGCGCGCGCTCCCGCCGCCGCGGCGCAGCCCGCGGCAGCGGCGCAGCCGGCGGCAGCGGCGCAGCCCGCCGCTGCAGCGGCGACGAGCCCGCTCCAGCGCGCGAAGACGCTCATCTACACGCCCAACGCGCCAGCTACCAGCGCCGCGCCGGCCCAGGCCTCGGTCAAGACGGCGCCGACCGGCGCGTCGTCGGGTCTGCCGCAGACGACGATGGCCTTCTCGCCGACGCCGGTGTCCGGCGTGCCGAAGACGGCGACGGGGTCTGCCGCGGTCGCGGCCACCGCGTCCGCGCAGGTCAACGGCCAGATGGCGAGCAAGCTCGAGGGCCTCGGCCTCACGAGCGAGCAGGTGGAGGCCGTGATGGCGCTGTCCCGCGACGTCGTGGAGCGCGTCGTCTGGGAGGTCGTCCCGGTCCTCGCCGAGACGATCATCAAGGAAGAGATCGCGCGTCTGACGAAGTAGCCGCACCCCGGCTGCCGCGCGACCGCTGGCGTCGTGGACGCGCTTCTCGCCGGGACTCCCGGCGAGAAGCGCAAGCGGGGAAGCGTGCGCCGCGACGC
Organism: Sorangium sp. So ce321; assembly: GCF_051530195.1. Classification (NCBI taxonomy): domain Bacteria; kingdom Pseudomonadati; phylum Myxococcota; order Polyangiales; family Polyangiaceae; genus Sorangium; species Sorangium sp. So ce321. The sequence goes on from NZ_CP150329.1 coordinate 18,395, forward strand.
CGCAGCTCACGGGGCAGGTCTGCGCAAGCTGCGCACGAAGGCCTGCCCGGGTCGGGGCTTCGCTCGCACGGGGCGCGGCAGGTCCGTCGCTGCGCGAGAGCATGCGACCGCTGCTTTGCCCGGCGACGTAGAGTTGCTACGCCAGGGCCCCGCCGCGTTCCGCGTCCGGCGCAGCCATGAACGACACGCACGACAAGAGCAGCGGTGCGCCCGCAGACGCCCGCGATGAGCCGGCCGTGGACGGTGAGATGGCCGCCGGTGACGAGGCGTCCGCCGGTGACGTGACGGCCGCGGGCGATGAGCCGGCCGTTGGCGACATGGAGGGCTCCGACGCCGCCGAGCCGCGCGCCCCTTCTCCGGAGGACGAAGCGGCAGAGAGCGACGGCGTGACCGGCGCCGACGAGGCCGAGCCCGACGACGACGAGCCGCGCCTCGTTCCGCAGGGCAACCCGCTCCGCTGGCGCGGCGCTGTCGTGCTCGCCGCAGGCGCCCTCGTCGCGTTCGTCGTCATGGCGCTCGCGCCTCAGTTTCGCTGGGGCGTCCCCCTCGGCGCGCTCGGGGTCGCGGCCGCCACGCTCGGCCTGCTCGATCTGCTCGGCACGTTCGACGACCCACCCGAGCGCGTCGCCGCGCGCGTCGGCATCCGCGACCTGCTCGGTCCGCTCGCGCTGCTCGGCGGCGGGCTCGTCGCGTTCTTCGTCCTCATCACGCTCGGTGTGGCGGGCTACTTCTCTCCGATCTCCGCGTCACGGGACGGCGCGCCCGCGCTGCTCTCGCTGGCGATCCCCGCCGTCGCGATCCCCGCCGCGTTCCTCACGGCGGTGGCCGGCGCGTTCCGGGTCGGCGAGCGCCTCGGCCCCGGCCGCGTCGACGAGGCGGGCGCCCCACGCCCCCTGCTGCGGCGGCATGGCTTCTGGCTCGTCGCCCTCGTCACGCTGCTCTACCTGCCCATGCTCGGGAGCCACTCGCTCACCGACCCGTGGGAGACGCATTACGGCGAGGTCGCGCGCGAGATCCTCGCGAGGAACGACTGGATCTCGCTCTGGTGGGCGCAGGACGGCTGGTTCTGGTCGAAGCCGGTGCTCGACTTCTGGATGCAGGCGCTCGCCATGGCGGCCTTCGGCGTCCGCTACCGGTCGGGCGAGATGCTCTCGGCGGTCGCCGAGGGGCGCACGCCGTGGCCCGAGTGGGCGGTCCGGCTGCCCATCTTCGCGCTGACGCTCATCGCCGTTTACCTCCTCTACAAGGCCATCTCGCAGATCTTCAGCCGCCGCGCGGGGCTGCTCGCGGGGGTCGTCCTCGCCACGATGCCGCAGTGGTTTCTGGTCTCGCACCAGACCATGACGGACATGCCGTTCGTCGCGACGATGGCCGCCGCGATGGCGCTCCTCCTGCTCGGCATCCACACCGACGAGGCGCGCGAGGCGCGCGTCTACGAGGTCGACCTCGGCGCGCTCAAGGTGGGGCTCTCCGCCTATCACCTCGTGCTCGGGGCGATCATCGCCTGCGCCCTGCCGCAGATCCTCTACCTGCTCTCGCGTCACGTCGAGATCCACCCGGCGCCCTTCGGCGTGCGCCTCCACGGGGACGTCTTCAGCTCGGGCTCTCCGGGCAACTGCGGGCTGCCCGGCAACGAGGCCTGCCGGTCGGTGCTGCCCGTGCTCCCCGGGCTGCAGCCCGTGCTCCAGGCGCTCATCTGGGCGCAGACGCTCGGCATCGTCCTCTACGCCAGCTGGGGCGAGCGGCGCGTCCAGCGGCTCCTCTTCCTCGCGGCGTGGTTCTTCGCCGCCCTGTCCACGATGGCCAAGGGGCCGGCGGGCTTCGGCCTCCCGGTGCTCTGCGCGCTCGGCTACGTCGTCGTCTCCCGCCGGTACCGCGACCTGCTCAAGATGGAGATCCCCGTCGGGCTGCTCGTCCTCGCGTGCGTCGCGCTGCCCTGGTTCGTCGCGATGTACGGGCGGCACGGCCAGCCGTTCACCGACAGGCTCCTGTTCCACGACATGTTCAAGCGCGCCTTCACCCACGTCCACGACACCAACGAGGGCGACGACGTGAGCTTCCGCTACTACGTGTGGCAGCTCGGCTACGCGATGTTCCCGTGGACGGGTCTCGTGCCCGCCTCGCTCGTGTGGTGGCTCCGGCGCCGCGAGGGCGGAGCTCCAGGGGAGGGGGGAGCGTCAGGGGAGGCCGGCTCGGCCGACGTCCGCCAGAGCGACGCCTCGGTGTTCCTGGCGATGTGGTTCATCTTCGGCTTCGCGCTCTTCGCGCTGATGCTGACGAAGTTCCACCACTACATCCTGCCGGCCGTCCCGCCGGCGGCGATGCTCACGGGGATCCTGCTCGACGACATGCTGCGCCTCGGGGGCGGCGCGCGAGGGCTCGCGCGCGGCTGGAGCGGCGCCTCCTCGCCGGCGGTGCCCGCGCGCTCGAGCGCGGTGGTCCTCTACGAGCGCGCGATGCTCGGCGCGATCGCGATCGGCGCTGCGGTCCTGGTCTTCTTCGTCGGGCGCGACCTCGCGATGGCCCGCGACGGGCAGCCGAGCCAGGCCAGGCTGCTGCACCTGTTCACGTACAACTACAAGCGTCCCTGGCCGCAGTCGCTCGACTTCTCCGCGACCCTCTGGGCGTTCACCGCCGCGGCGGCGGTCCTGTGCGCCCTGCTGGTGGTCGCGCGCTGGCGCCGCCTCGTGCTCTACGCGCTCCTCTCGCTCGCCGTCGTGTTCACGGCGTGGGGGCTCGACGTGTACTTCGTGCGGACCTCGCCGCACTGGGGCCAGCGCGAGACCTTGCTCGCCTACATGCGCGCGAGCCAGCAAACCCCGGGGCCTCTCGTCGCCTACCAGCTGAACTGGAAGGGCGAGAACTTCTATGCCGGCAACAAGCTGGCGGCGTTCGTGTCGAGCGGAAAGAAGTTCCAGGACTACATCAATGAGCAGAAGAAGAAGGGCGTGAAGACCTTCTACTTCGTCACCGAGCACGCGCGCACCAGCTCGCTCTCGAACGAGCTCGGCAATCCGCGCGTCTTCGAGAAGCTCACTCCCATCGAGCTCAACAACAAGTTTCTCGTCGTTCGCGCAACATTCGAGTGACGAGCTGCGCCTGGAGGAGCTCAGCTCACCATCGCTCTCCGGCTATGGCGCTGTACGCCTGCTCTATCCTGAGGCGTGCTGTTGTAGGTGCTCGTCGGTAGTGCTGGCTAAGGAAATCCCTTGCAGGTCTGTCGTCCTGGACGCGCAGGAGCGCAAGGGAGCCCCGGTGCAGATATTCTAAGTGTTTGAATTGACTGAAGGAAGGCGCCGGCACGCCTCCTGCTCTTCAGGAGCCCGAGCGTCGCGGCGGAGACCTTCCCCCCCCCAGGTCCGCTGCGACGCTCTTTATCTTTTGCGCCGTGGCGCTGGTCGCACATCGCGCGACCAGCGCCTCAATCACCGGCGCTTGCAGGGGCAGCTTGCTGTGCAGCGAAATACCGATCCAGCGCGTCGAGGAGACCTGCTGTCGTGCTCACCTCGGCGGTCACGCCGATCCGGAGCCCCCGTTTCGCGGCCGTCGCGGTCGTGATCGGTCCGATGCTCGCCAGGAGCACACGGTCGAGCCGCGCCGCAGCGCCCTCGCCGAGGAGATCGCAGAGGCTGTCGACCGTGCTGCTCGAGGTCAGCAGCACGATGTCGATCGTTCCCGCCGAGAGCGCCCGGAGGAGCTCTTCACGGCGCTCGGTGGAAGCAGGGCGGGTCTCGTAGACAGGCACGACGTCGACCTCGCAGCCCGCGGCGCGGAGGCGCTCGGGGAGCACCTCGCGGGCGACGAGCGCGCGCGGAAGGAGGACGCGGACGTCTGGACGCGCCGCCAGGCGCTCCGCGAGCGCGGGGTCCGCGAGGAGCGCCTGCGCGAGCTCCTCGCCCCGGAACTCCCCTGGAACGATGTCGGCGCGGACGCCCCGCGCGGCGAGCGCGGCGGCCGTCCCGACGCCGATCGCGGCGAGCCGCGCCGAGCCGAAGGCGCGCGCATCCAGGCCGAGCCGCTCCATCTCCCGGAAGAAGCAGGCCACCCCGTTCTCGCTCGTGAAGACGACGGCGTCGTAGCCAGAGAGCCCGCGGACGGCCTCGGTGACGCGCGCGGGGTCGGGCGGCGGGTGGATCTCGATGGTCGCGAGCTCCACCGCCTCGCCGCCGCGGAGGCGGATGAGCCTCGACGTCGAGCGCGCCTGGTGACGCGGCCGGGTCACCAGCACCCGCTTGCCGAACAGCGGCTTCCGGTCGAACCAGCGCAGCGCGTCGCGCAGGCGGGTGACGGCGCCGACGACGATCACCGCCGGGCTCTGGAGCCCCGCTTCCATGGCGCGCCGGGGCAGCTCGTCGAGCCGGCTCGTGACCACGCGCTGGTCGGCCCGCGTGCCCCACTGGATCGCCGCCGCCGGCGTGGCGGGGTCGCGGCGCCCCGGCCCCGTCAGCCCCGCGACCACCGCGTCGAGGGCCTGCATGCCCATCAGCACGCAGATGGTCCCGCGGACCGAGGCGAGCTCGCTCCAGTCGAACCCCTTGCCCGCCCGGGTGACGCCGCTGACGATCATCACGCTCGAGGCGATGTTCCGGTGGGTCAGCGAGATGCCGGCATAGGCGGTCGCGCCGAGCGGGGAACAGACGCCCGGCACCACCTCGAACGGCACCCCGGCCCGCGCGAGCGCCTCCGCCTCCTCCGAGCCGCGCCCGAAGAGGAACGGGTCGCCGCCCTTCAGCCGAACGACGCTGCGGCCCGCGAGCCCCAGCGCGACGAGCTCCGCGTCGATCTCCGCCTGCTTCGCGTCCTTCACGACGCGGTCGCCGCCGCGCTTGCCGACCGACCGCACCTCGGCGCCCTCCCGTACGCCGTCCAGCAGCGCGAGGTGCACGAGCTCGTCGTGCAGGACGACGTCCGCCGTGGCCAGGAGCTCTGCGCCGCGCTGCGTGAAGAGCCCCGGATCGCCCGGGCCGGCGCCGACGAGGTACACGACGCCCGGCCTCGCCGCGCCCGGCGCCCCCGCCGCGGGCCGCGCGGCCGCCGTGCCCCGCCCCTCGTCGGAGGGATCGTGACGCCCGGGAAGCACTGTCAAACTCCCGTCGTTTTCTCGTTCACTCATGGCAGACGTTGATTGTCATAACGATTCTGTAGTGATGTTGACTCGGTGCGTTAAGGGTATAGAATCGCACCCGTTCGACTCAACGTCCGGCGGTTTCTGGAGTCCATTCGATGAGATCTGTGAAACTGTTCGAGGAGCTGCGGGGCTCAGAGCGCGGCTTTACGGACCGGTGGTACGTCAGCAACGGGGAGCAATCGGTCGGGCCGGTCAATCTCGACCAGCTCGCGCGGGGCATCGAACGCGGAATGGTCCCGCTCGATAGCTTTGTCCGCAATGAGGCGTGGACCGTCTGGTGCCCGCTGTCCGACATCGCAATGGTCACGGTCGCCGCCTCGGCGACGCCTGCGGAGCAGCCGGACGAGGAGTTTGCGGGGGACGACGACGACACGGTCCCGCTGTCTGGAGAGAGGGCATCGCCGCGCCCTGGACCGGCGGCGCACCCGGCCGCTCGCCGTGGTGCGGCGCATCGGTGAGCGGTCCCCGCGCGGCCGGCCGGTGCCGGGCGCACGAGCCGCGCGACAAGGCGAGCGCGGCCCGATGAGGGGAAGTGGGAGGCCTGTCTCATGCGGGCGGTTTCGGGCGAACACTAGCCGATTCGCCCGGCTTCCGCGAACTGCGGATCGGGCGCCGCGACCGGGGCGGTCCCCGCGGGCGAAGGGCTGCTATGCTCCGCCGCCGTGTTCCCCACGAAGAGACCGCGCCGGCTTCGTCGCTCTCCCGCCCTCCGCGCCCTGGTGCGGGAGACGTCCCTCAACCCGGGGGATTTCATCCTCCCCCTCTTCTTCAACGAGGTGCTCGACGCGCCTCGCCCGGTCGGGACGATGCCGGGTGTCTCGCAGCTGCCCGTGAGCGCCGCGGCCGCTCAGGCGCGGCTCTGCAAGGAGCTGGGTATCGGCGGGACGATCCTGTTCGGGCTCCCGCGCACGAAGGACGCGTCGGGCTCGAGCGCGTATGACGCCGACGGCCCCGTCCCGCGCGCCGTGAAGGCGATGAAGGAGGCGGTGCCGGAGCTCCTCGTGATGACCGACGTGTGCGTCGATGAGTACACCGACCACGGTCACTGCGGCCTGCTCCGGCAGGACGCGTCCGGAGCGGTGGACGTCGACAACGACGCGACGCTGGAGGTGCTCGCGCGGGCGGCGGTGGTCCACGCGAAGGCGGGGGCGGACGTCGTCGCGCCGAGCGACATGATGGACGGCCGCGTCGCCGCGATCCGGCGCGCGCTCGACGCCGAGTCGCTCACGGGGACGGCGATCCTCTCCTACGCCGTGAAGTATGCGTCCGGCTTCTACGGTCCGTTCCGTGAGGCGGCCGACTGCGCCCCCCAGTTCGGCGACAGGGCGGGCTACCAGATGGACCCCGGGAACGCCCGCGAGGGCCTGCGTGAGGCGGCGCTCGACGAGGAGGAGGGGGCCGACATGCTCATGGTCAAGCCCGCGCTCGCGTACCTCGACGTCATCGCCCGCGTGCGCGAGGCGACGACGCTCCCGCTCGGCGCCTACAACGTCAGCGGCGAGTACGCGATGATCAAGGCGGCCGCGGAGCGCGGGATGATCGACGAGAAGCGGGCGGTGCTCGAGGTGCTCACGTCGATCCGGCGCGCCGGGGCGGACTTCATCCTGACCTACCACGCGCTCGACGCCGCGCGCTGGCTCGGCTGAGCCATGCGGATCCGGGTCGCGAGCGCGGCGCAGCGCTCCAGGTGGGTCGCCGCGTGCGCGGTGGGTGCGTCGGCCGCGCTCGCGGCGGGGTGTGGTCCGGAGCGGTGCGACCGCTCCGAGAGCGCGAACCCGCCGGTCGAGTTCACCGAGGCCATGCCCGAGGGCGGCGTTTACGAGACCTCGGCGCCGGACGGCGATCTCCTCTACTTCCCGGGCGGCATGCGGTACGCGCTCAGGCACCACCTCGGCGCGCAGCCGCGGTGGTGGCAGGTGGACCTGTCGTTCGAGCCGGACGGCACGAAGAGCGGCGGGACGCTGGCGCACGCGGCGGGCAACCAGGCGGAGGTGGTCTGCGTCGACGACCAGCACCTGGTCCTCATGAACGGCAGCTGCTCCGAGTACTGGCTGCGGGTGGTCGCCGGAGGCGCGGACGTCGCGAGCGGCGAAGGCGAGACGGGGACCGCCGGCGGTGCGAACGAGGCCGGCGGCGGTGAGGCCGGAGCCGCCGGCGGTGCGGGCGGGGGCGCTGCTGGCAGAAGGTGCTACGGCGACGATCCCGGCTGAGGGAGCGAGCAGCCCCGGGCGCTCGCGGCGCTCGTCACACCGGGCTGCTCGCCGCGCCTCGCGCGGCGAGCTCTAGGCCTGCGCCACAGCCTGCCGGGCGAACTGGAGCCGGTACAGCTTGCTGTACACGCCGCCGGCGGCGAGCAGAGCCTCGTGCGTGCCCTGCTCGACGACGCTGCCCTTGTGGAAGACGACGATCCGGTCGACGGCGCGGATCGTGGAGAGGCGGTGCGCGATGATCAGCGCGGTGCGACCCGCCATGGCGCCCTCGAGCGCGCGCTGGAGGCGCGCCTCGGTGTCGCTATCGACGTTCGCCGTGGCCTCGTCCAGGATGAGGATCGGCGGGTCGCGGTAGAGGGCGCGGGCGAAGGCGATCAGCTGGCGCTCGCCAGCGCTGAAGTTGCTGCCGCGCTCGAGCACCGGCCCATCGAGGCCACCTTCGCGGCGCTCGAACAGATCGAGGGCGCCGATGCGGTTCAGCGCGTTCACCACCTTCGCGCGATCCGGGATCGCGTCGCCGGCCGCGATGTTGGTGAGCACCGTGCCAGGGAACAGGAACACGTCCTGAGGGACGACGGCGAAGTTGCGGCGCAGCTCGTCGCGAGGGTACGCGCTGGCATCGCGGCCGAAGACCCGCACCGCGCCCTCCTCGACGTCGTAGAGGCGGAGCAGCAGCGACGCGACGGTGCTCTTGCCGGCGCCGGTCGCGCCGACCAGCGCGATCTTCTCGCCGCTCCTCGCCGCGATCGAGACGTGCCGCAGCACGGGCACGCCCGGCTTGTAGCTGAACACGACGCCGTCGAGCTCGAACGCGACGCGCTCGTCCGCGACCCTCGCCGCGTCGGCGCCGCCTGGCGCGGCCGCCATCGCCGTCGCGTCCTCGTCCTTGTTGTCGAGCAGCTCGAAGATGCGCTCCGCGCCGGACATCGCCGACTGCAGCAGCGTGTACCGAGCCGAGAGATCGCGGATCGGGACGAAGAACATGTCGATGTACGCGACGAAGGCGAACAGGGTCCCGAACGAGATCTGCTGCTTCAGGCTCTTCACGCCGGCGTACCAGAGCACCGCGGCGATACAGACGCTCGAGACCATCTCGATGGCGGCGTCGAGCGTCGCGTCGAGCACGATGGAGCGGTTGTTGGCGTTGCGGTAAGCCTCGTTGATCTCGTCGAACTCCTCGGCCGAGCGCTCCTCCCTGGCGTAGGCCTGCACGACGGCCATCCCGGAGACCTGCTCGTTGAGGTACGCGTTCATCCTGGCCGTCTTCGACCGCACCTCGCGGAAGGCGTCGCGGATGCGCCGCCGCGTCCAGTTGACGCCGAGGGCGACGGGGGGCACCGCCGCGAAGGCGAGCAGCGACATGCGCCAGTCGAGCGACAGCATCACGGCGATGATGACGACGAGCCGGATGAGATCGCCGAACGCGTTGAGCGCGCCGGACGCGAACATCTCGCCGATCGCGTCCACGTCGTTCGTCACGCGCGTGACGAGCCGGCCGACCGGCGTGCGATCGAAGAACCCGAGGCGGCGGGTGTGCAAGAAGCCGAAGACGCGCACGCGCAGATCGGCCATCGCGCGCGCGCCGGCGAGCTGCATCAGGTAGAGCTGCGGGAAGGCGAGCGACTGCTCCAGGAGCATGACGCCCGTGAGCAGGATGCCGGCGCGCGTGAGGTGATCGAGCCCGCCGGGCGTGTCGAACGCGTCGAGCGCGTCGCGCATGATGAGCGGACGCAGCAGCGCCAGCGACGCCGTCACGATGAGCAGCCCGAGCGAGAGCGCGAGGTGCTTGCCCTGCGGACGCACGAACGGCCACAGCCGCACCAGCATGCGCGCGTCGTACGCCTCACCGAGCTGCGTCTCCTCGTGAAAGCGGCTCAGCACGTCCTCGGTGCGGCTCGCCCTCTTCGCCCCCCGGGGCGTGCTCGCCGCCTGCGCCGGCCGTCGTGCGCTCGCGCTCACCTCTCCCGCGCCGCCGCTCGATTTGGCCTGCATCGTCGCGCCTTCTCCAGGTCCCGGTTGCGTCACGCGAGCCCCACCGGCTGCGAGGGCGGCGCCTCGAAGGTCGCGAGATCCTCCTCGAGCTGCTGCTCCTCGGCGAACGACGCGTACAGCCCGCCCGCGCGCACGAGCTCGTCGTGCGTGCCGCGCTCGAGGACCTTACCCTGCTCGAGCACGACGACCGCGTCGCACCGCCGCGCGGCCGCCACCCGGTGCGTGATCAAGATGACGGTCCGTCGCGCGGCCTGCCGCTCGATCGCGGCGAGGATGGCCTGCTCGGTCTTTGCGTCGACGGCGGAGAGCGGGTCGTCCAGGACGAGGACGGTCGGCTCGCGCACGAGCGCGCGCGCGAGCGCGACGCGCTGGCGCTGGCCGCCGGACAGCTGGACGCCCCGCTCCCCGACCACCGTGTCGAAGCCATCCGGCAGCGAGAGCACCTCGCCCAGCACCTCGGCCTCGGCCGCGGCCGCGCGGATCACCTCGAACGAGGCAGGCGAGTCCGGATCGTCGAGCGAGTAGCCGATGTTGCGGGCCACCGTGGTCGAGAAGAGGAAGGCGTCCTGCTGCGCATAGCCGATGCCGGCGCGCACGGTCTCCAGGGGCAGATCGCAGATGTCGACGCCGTCCAGGAACACCGAGCCGCGCGGCGTGGGCATGAGCCGGGCGAGCAGCGTGGCGATGGTGCTCTTGCCAGAGCCCGTGCGGCCCACGATGGCGAGCGACTTGCCGGCCTCGATCTCGAAGCTCACCCCGTCGACCACCTTCCTGGCGCCGTGGGAGAACGTCAGATCCTTGACGGCGATGGCGCCGCGGACGACGTCGGGGGCGGGCATCGGCCCGCTCACGACCTCGGGGATGGCCTCGAAGATGGCCTTGAGCCGCGCGTAGCCGGCGCGGCCGCGCTGGACGATCGCGGCGACGAAGCCGAGGGCGAGCACCGGCCAGGTGAGGCGCAGCAGCGCCAGCCAGAACGAGACGAAGTCGCCCCTTGTCATCTGCCCGTCCAGCACGAGCTGCCCGCCGTACCAGAAGACGATGAGCACGCCGACCGAGCTGATGGCCCCCATGAGCGGCCCCATGGACCCGCGCAGCCTGGCGAGGGCGAGGCTCTTCTCGAGGTAGCCTTGGTTCGTGTTGGCGAACGCGGCCATCTCGGACGCCTCGAGCGCGAACGAGCGGACGACCCTGACGCCCGCGAGGCTCGCGAGGACGCGGTCGCTCATGGCGCCGATCGCCTCCTGGTTGTCCCGGGTGCGGATGAAGAGCTTGGTCGAGAACGACCGGGTGACGAGCATCAGCGCGGGCATCGTCACGAGCGCCGCCAGCGTGAGCCGCTGCGAGATGTGGAGCATCACGTACAGCGCGCTCGCGAAGGCGAAGAGGGAGCCCACGACGTTCAGCAGGCCGAAGCCGAGGAGCAGCCGGACCTGCGTCAGGTCGTTCGTCGCCCGGCTCATGATCTCGCCGGTCGGCATCTTGCGGAAGAAGGCCGGCCCGAGCTTGTGCAGGCGCGCGAGCAGCACCGCTCGGAGCTCGTACTCGACGTTTCGACCCGCGGTGAAGATGGTGACCCGTGAGAACACGCGCATGACGGCGGCGCCCACGCTCACCCCGAGCATGATGAGCGCCGCCCGCGACGCCTCCGTCGACTGGAGGTTCACGGCCGCGTCGACGGCGTCCTTGACCAGGAAATCCCGCTTGGCCATGAGGAGCTGCTGCGTCGCGAGCAGCGCCGCGCCGGCCAGGTAGAGCGGGAGCTTGTGGCGGAACTGGGCGCCGAGACCGACGGGATAGGTTGAAGGATCGCGTTTGACCATTGCGGGGAGAGCCGCGCGGGCGACGCTCAGCGCGCCTTGCGCGGCGTCGGGGCGAGCGGCTTGCGGTGCGAAGTCGAGAGGGCGGGGCGCTCTCTTCCATCAACGACGAGCTCGAGGTCGTCGATCTCGAGCCTCGTCGAGAGCAGGCCGAGCAGCACGCGTGCCCCTCCGCGTCCGTCGAGCTCGCTTACCACGCCGATCTTGTCGCCGAACGGCCCTCGTTGCACGCGGACCCGGCTGCCCTTCTCGATCACGCCGCCCTTCGCGGGCTCCGGCGTGACCCTCGCCGCAGCGACCGGCTCGACGGCCGGGGCGCGCTGCGCGCGCGGCGCGTGCTCGGCCGACGGCCTCTGGGGCGCCTCGGCTCGCGGCTGCTGCTCCGCGTCCGCGTGCTGCGTCCGCCGTACCGGAGCGCCGCCCTCTCCGCCGTGCTTCGGCGAGGGGCGCGGCTCTCCGCGACCGGCGCCGGCGTTGCTCGTGGACTTGAACAGCGTCGCGAGCGTCGGCCGGCGAGCGGGGAGGGCGGCCTCCACGCGCTCGTCGCCGCGCGCCCGGGCCTGCTCCATCGAGCGCTCGCGCGCCCGGGCCTGCTCGGAGCGCCACCGCTCGTTCTCGGCCTCGAGCTCCGCGTGGGCGCGCGCCCGCTCCTGCTCGATGCCCTCGAGCTTGCGATCGAGCGCGATGCGATCGTTCTCGCGCGACCACGCGACCAGCCGGTAGATGGGGGCGAGCGCGACGATCGCGTCCTCGAGCTGCTCGTCGAGGATGTCGGCGTGCTCGACCGCGGTCTCCCGCGGGATCGCCCATCCGATCCAGAGCGGGACTTGCCCGTCCGCGGCGCGGCGGAGCATCTCCGTGATCGCGTCGGGCGTCGCCGCGCTGCAGTCCACGCGCTCGCCCCCGCCGGCGCCGAGCGAGAACTGCTCCGGGAGCGCGTGGAGCGCGCTCGTGAGCTCGGCAGCGAGCGGTGAGGTCGGCTCGCCGGTCGCCTCCTCGGACGCCGAGACGCGGGCCCGGAGGTTGTCGACATCGACCTTCGCGTCCGGGTGGACCGCGAAGCACACCTGCACCTCGCTCTCCGAGATGCGCAGCGCGAGGAACGCGTGCCGTGTGAAGGGGCTCGGGTCGTCGATCGCTTCGGAGATCGAGCGGCCGCGATCGAGCAGGCGATCGAGCTCGTCGCGCGCGGCCTGGTCGCGCCAGAAGAAGACCCACTGGCAGTCGGCCCGGTGCTTGTTGCGGATCGAGGGGTGCTCGTCCGAGCCGTGGACGTCGACGGAGATGCCGAGCTCGGCCAGCCGGGCGACGACGCCGCGCGCCCAGGCGAGCGCGCGCTGCTTCACCTCGAGGCGGGGGCGCGAGTAGGCCTTCGAGGTCGCTTTTTCGGCGGCGTAGGCGTCGAAGTCACGAGCGGTGAGGTGCAGGGAAGGGTGGCTCATTGCTTCGACTGGTTGCGAGGCGCGGCGTGGGCGGATGCTGCCCGTGGTTCATCACGTGAGGAGCTGTGCTCTCGGTGAAAGTCGCGCGGATGGTATCGTGAGGAGCTTCGAAATCAAAGCCTCCACACCGCGCGATCGATCCCGGGGAAGCGTGGAGGCGGCACGCTTGACCGCCCTGACAACCATGTCACCGTAGGCACTCCTGTGCCCCATCAAGAGGGCGATCCCACCAGTATCATCTAGATCCCCGCGTAAAACGCGCTTCTCCGGCGCAGCGGGGGCAGCTCCCGGGCGCTCCAGTCACCCGAGTCACCCGAGCACCCGAGCCCGTGAGCCTGCGAGGCCCGTCGGCCTGACGAAAGAGGAATCATGGAACAGCATCGAGACGAGCACATTGTCTGCGCGAGCTGCGGCACGTCGTTCCTGTTCTCGGCTGCAGAAGCCGCCGTCTACGCCGAACGGAAGCTCGCGGCCCCGCCGAAGCGGTGCCGGACCTGCCGCCGTGCACGAAAGGACAGTCAAGGGGAGCACGAGCGCGCGTCGACGTCTCGCGCGGCACAGCACCAGCGCCCGGGAGCAGCCCGGAGCGCCGGGGGGTACCGCGGCGCTCCGGGCCGCGGCGGCGGGCAGCCTTTGAAGCCTCGCTATACGGGTGACGTGAACGAGTACCGGAGCCCGATGCAGGACGCGTACTCGGGGATGACGCCCGCCTGGACGGTGCCGAGCCACTACCAGCAGCGCCCGCGCGGCGGTGCGCCCGTCCGCGACGACGGCAACTACCGCGCGCCGTCCTTCGGCGGCGAGCGCCGCGCGGCACCGCCCGCCCGCGCCGCCGCGCAGCAGCCCCGCGCGCCGCGCACCCGTCCGACGTTCTCGATCACCTGCAAGTCGTGCGGCTCCGAGGGCGAGGTCCCGTTCAAGCCGGTCGAGGGGCGCGACGTGTTCTGCCAGGCGTGCTACCGCGCGCGCAAGCCTTCCTGAAGATCCCCCGAGACGAGGTCGGCGCCGCGCGCGTCCGCTGAGCAGCGGCGGCCGCGAAGCGGCGCAGAGGTCCGGCCATCCCTGGCCGGACTTCTGGCAGGCGGAACTAGAGGCTGATCTCGCAGGCGAGCTCGGAGGTGAAGCCGAGCTCGCCGAGCGTGATCGTGACCTTCACGCCGCCGCCGGACGCGCGCCGCGCCGTCTCCTCGACCATCCCCACGACCCACAGCCGGAGCGGCAGCGAGGCCGGATCGAAGTCGCCGATGTGGAGCGTGACCCGCCCGGTCGGGCCGGTCGCGACGCGCCACGAGCCGAACGTGAAGAGCCGCGACCAGATCGAGGTCCCGCGGCGCATGAGCGACGCGATGTCGGTCAGCGGGCGGGCGAACAGCGTGCGCACGAGGCTGTGCAGCTCGCCGCCGACGCCGAGCCTGCCGATGTCGCGCCAGCGCTCGAGGTCGCGCAGGACCAGCGACGTCGCGAGCTCCATGTAAGCGTCGAGCGCCTCGAGGTCGTATCCGACGAGCGCGTTGATCGAGTCGTGCCGGAAGTCGTCCGCGTACCGGAGCGGCATCTGCGCGACGACCTCGTCGCGCGCGCTCCTCCCGTACTCGTCCACGATGGTGCGGTCGACGCTCCGCAGGACGGGGCCGCGCACATGGTACTGCCCCGCGAAGCGCGCCGGCAGCGGACGGACCGGCGTGACGTTGGGCCGCCGCGTATCGCGCTGCCGGTTGATCAGGTTGCCGAAGTCGGCGCTGCGCACGGTCGGCTCGGCGCGGAGGCCGAGGTCGGCGCTGCGCACCGTGGGCAACGACTCGCCGCGCTGCGAGAGCAGCGTGGGCTCGGAGCCCCGGTTCCGCAGCGCGTTCGAGAGCGTCACGCCGGGGGCGGGCCTCGCTGGCTCCGACGACGGCCGCATGCCCGGCGGCGCCTCGGTGACGCGCCCGCCCGACACGAGCGGCGGCGAGATGCGCATCGGCGGCGCGGGGTTCATGTCGAACGACGTGCCCACGCGCGAGCGATCGCGTGAGGACGAGAGGCGATCGCGCTCGTTCTCGGTGGCGTTCCCCAGGCTCAGGGCCATCCGCCGCTGCACGTTGATCAGCCTGCCGAGCGCCGCGGTCCGTCGGTGGGCGTCCGGCGCGACGCGCTCCAGCTCGCGGACGACGTCGCCGGCCGTCTGGAAGCGCTTCGCGGGATCCTTCTGCAAGAGCCGCTGCACGATCGCCTCGAGCCGCGGGTCGATGGTCACGCCCGCGGAGGCGAGCGTGGGCACCTCCGCGTGCACGACGCGGAACGCGGTCGCCACGGCGGTCGGCGCGCGGAACGGCCGCGTGCCCGTGAGCACCTCGTAGAGGAGGACGCCCACCGAGAAGAGATCGCTCCGCCCGTCGAGCGGCGACTCCCCCGTGGCCTGCTCCGGCGACAGGTAGTCCGGCGTGCCGAACACGACGCCCGTGCGCGTCCGCGGCGACGGGCCGTCGGAGTCGAGCACCTTGGCGATGCCGAAGTCGAGCAGCCGGACCACCGCCGAGCCGCGGCTCGGATCGAACGCGATGAAGATGTTCTCGGGCTTGAGATCGCGGTGGATGATCCCCGCCCGGTGCGCGGCGTCGAGCGCCTCCAGCACCGGGATCGCGACCCCCACGGCGGCCTCCATGTCGAGGCGGCCGAAGCGCGCGAGCGCCATGCCGAGCGACTCGCCGTCGAGGTGCTCCATCACGATGTACGGACCGAGATCGCCGACGCCGGCGTCGATCACATCGACGATGTTGGGGTGGCGGATCCGGTTGACCGCCTGCGCTTCCTGGAAGAACCGGTGGGAGAGCTCCGAGTTGTCCGCCAGCTCAGGGTGAAGGAATTTGATCGCAACGGCGCGACCTGCGAGCACGTGCTCCGCCCGGAACACGTCGCCCATGCCGCCCCCGCCGATGCGCTCCGCGAGGCGGTACTTGTTGTCGACGAGGAGGCCGGGGGTCGGGGGTCGAAACGCCATCTGCTGCCGCTGGCGGGGAGGGACCAACGTCATGGTCCCCGAGAACACGCGCCCCTGTAAAGGGTTGGGAGGCACGCGCCTCCCGAAAGCTCGATCCTATTCCTTCGTTGCGTGTCGCGGCTAGGGTACGTGCTCCATGTGTGGGGCGGATTGCAGCGCGAGGGACATCGCGCGAGCCGCGATCACGGCGCGGGTGCATTCTTCCGCAGTTCGGCGACGCGGTGTGCAATTTCCGCGAATCCGCGGCCCATGGGAAGGGAGGCCACGAACCGCGGCGGAACCGAGAGCTTGCCGAGGTGGGCGCGCACGTTGGCAACCCCGAAGGTCAACGTAAATGCGGCAAAAGCGACGCCGTCGTTGCCGCTGTCGCCGACGAAGGCGTAACGGTACCGCGCCCGGGTTGGATCCTCGCCGAACCGCGTCGAGAGCAGGCGCACGACGCCCGTGGCCTTGTCGGAAGGGTCCCGGGTGAGGTGGAGGTGGACGCTCGAGAGCAGCGTCCTCACCCCCCGCTCACGCAGCTCGGCGCGCATCCTCTGCACGTCCTCCGGCGGCACACGCCGGTGCTCTCCGATATCGATGGTAACGTCGGTCACCCTCTGGTCGTTGTCGTCAGCGAGCGCTGCCGCAGGAAAACGACGCACCATGTCATCGGCGAGCGCGATGAGCTCGGCCCGACGCGCCTGCCGCGCGCCACGGTCCAGGCCGTCGAGCGCGGCGATGCGGCCGGCGCTCGGGGCCACCCCGCCTCGAGGGTCGGCCAGCGGCTCAGCCTGCTCGCGGACCAGGGCGACGGCCCCGTTCTCGGCGATGGTCGCGTCGATCGGCCATTGCCGCTGGAGCACCTCGCCCCAGCCGGCGGGCCTGCCGGTGCAGGCGATCAGCGCGAGCCCGGTCTCGCGCAGACGGAAGAGCGCGCCGTAGGCGGCTTCGGTGAGGGCGCCGTGGTCCAGCACGGTGTCGTCGAGGTCGAAGATCACCCCGGCGAGGGCGCTCACGGCGTCGGCTGTCAGCAGGGAGAGCGGCTTCATCGGGGCTGGTCAGAGCGCGTCGACGCGCGCGATGAGGCTCTTCAGGTAGAGCCCTTCGGGGAACGCGGAGGGGACGGGGTGGTCCCCTCCCTGGAAGTGCCGGTCGAACACGGCGGCCTGCATGCGCGCGTCGCGCGCGCCGAGCGCGAGCACGCGGGTCAGGTCGTCGAGGCTCACGGCGCTCGAGCAGGAGCAGAGCACGAGGATGCCCCCAGGGCGCGTGGCGCGGCACGCGCCGGCCGCGAGGCGCCGGTACGCCGTGAGCGCGACGTCCTTGGACGCGCGCGTGCCCGCGAGCTTCGGCGGGTCGCAGATGACCAGGTCGAAGCCGCCCTGCCGCGACGCATTTTGCAGCGCCTTGCGGGCGTCGTCGCGCGTGAAGGCGATCCGGTCGAGCAGGCCGTTCTCCCGCGCGCACTCCGCCCCGACCTCGAGCGCCGTCGCGCTCTCGTCGATCGCGAGGACCTCGCTCGCGCCGCCGCGGGCGGCCGCCATGGCGAACGTGCCGACGAAGCAGAACGCGTCGAGCACGCGCCGGTTGTGGGCGAGCTGCTCGACGCGGGTCCGCAGCGTCCGCTGGTCCAGGTAGAAGCCGGTCTTGTGGCCGAGCGCGAGCGGGATCGCGTAGCGCAGCCCTCGCTCGACGAACCGGAGCTGATCGAGGCCGACGTCGCCGCGCACCACGCCGGCGTCGGCGGTGAACCCCTCGAGCTTCGCGAGCGATTCCGGGGTCCTGTCCACGATCGCGCGCGGCGAGAGCGCCGCCTGGAGGGCGTCGAAGATCACGCCTTCGCGGCGCTTGACCCCGATCGTGCCGAGCTGCACCACCGCCACGTCGCCGAACAGGTCGACGATCAGGCCAGGCAGGCCGTCCCCCTCCGCGTGGACCAGCCGGAAGGCGTCGGTCTCGTGGCCAGGCGACCGCGCCGGCAGGCCGAGCTCGCGGCGGTGCGCGATGGCGCGCTCGATCCGGTGCCGGAAGAGGGCCGCGTCGATCGGCCGGTCCTCGCGCGTGTACATGCGCACCGGGATGGCCGAGCGCGGGGTGTAGAGCCCGCGGCCGAGCACGCTGCCATAGGGGTCGGTGACCACGACCTCATCGCCGGCCACGGCGCCGCCCTCGATGCGCGCGATCGCCTGAGCGAACACCCAGGGATGCCCCGACCACACGGGCCGAACATGACCCTGCTTCAACGTAACCGTAGGCATGGTGGAATCCGATTGCTCTCGATGTTGGCAGGGCTGCCGGCCGAGGCGACCGCGCCGTGACGTTTGACGCTGGAGCTAGTACCCTGCGGGACGGCGCGCGTGTGAACCTTCCGCCACAGCGCGCCGTGGCGGCCGATGCACGCCGGAGTGCTTCGTGGCCATGGTGACGACAATCCCGCGAGATGGTCGATGGCATCCCGGTTGCTAACTTCCCTGCACCGAAGAGGAGTCGCCCGATGCGCCGTTGCTTGACCCATGCCCTTGTTGCGGTGGCGATGACCGCGCCGATGAGCGCGCTCGCGCAGGAGAACAACAACTGTCCTCCCGGCGCGTGGTTCTGCGAGGAAGTCGAGCCCCCCCGCGATCCCGCCGCGGAGCCGCCGCCCGCCGCTTCCGACGAGGCCCCGCCCGCCGAGGCGCTGCCGCCGCCTCCCCCCGCCCCGCCCCCGCCGCCTGGCAGGCGGGCAACCCGCCCGGCCCCGCCGCCGGTCGTCGTCTACCAGACCTCGCCGTCGGGCCAGCCGCCGCAGGTCATCGTCGTGACGCCTGGGTCGGCTCCTCCGCCGCGCGTCGTCGTGCGTCGCGTGGTCCCGCCCGCTCCGCCGCCGCCGCCGAAGCGGCGCTGGCGGCGGCAGTGGGGCGTCAACTTCCGCTTGGAGGGCCTCATGATGGGGCGCGAGCACGGCGGGGCCGAGGAAGCCGGCATGGGCGGCGTCGGGATCAGCCTGCGTTACCGGCCGGTCCCCGCGTTCGCGCTCGATCTCGGCGCCGACTTCCTGGCGGGCACCGACTACAACGGCTACCAGCGGAGCGAGACGCCGATCTCGCTGAGCGGGATGCTGTTCGTCAACCCGCGCAGCCGCACGCAGTTCTACTTCACGGGTGGCCTGAACATCTCGCACGCCGACGTCGAGCGGCCCTGGAGCGAGGTGGCGGCCAGCGGTGAGGAGTTCGTTCCGAACACGGAGTACGACTACTTCGGCGCGCACGGCGGCATCGGCCTCGAGTTCCGGCTCTCCCGCCGCCTCGCCCTGAACATCGACGCGCTCGGCTTCGTGCGCAGCCGCACGGACGATGGTGCCGTTCCGGAGTTCAGGGATCCTGACACCGGCCGCACGACCGATACGTCGGGCGGGGGGCTCTTCCGTGGCGGGCTCAGCGTCTACTGGTGAGCGGCTCGTCATAGCGTCCGGTCCGCCCTGACCGGGCGGGGCTCGCGTCGGTTTCTCTCTCCTCCAGGCCGCCGTCGCGGTCCGGGCTGCCTTCACGCGGTATAACGCCGCCTCGTGCCCACGGCCTCGACCCTGCGCGCGCTTCGCAGCCGCGCCCCGCTGCTCCTCTCCGTCACCGGCGGTGCGACGTTCGCCCTCACGGCGCCGCCCACGGATCTCTACCCTGCCGTCATCGCTGGCCTCGCCCTGCTGGCGGCCGCCGTCCACGACGCGCCGACGTTCTGGCGCGCCTTCGGGCGCGGCGCCGCCTGGGGAACGGCGGCGGGCATCGTGGGCCTGCGCTTCGTGCCGGAGGTCATCCAGCGCTTCACGCCGCTCGGCTCGGCTGCCTCGTACCTCGCGCTGGTCCTGCTCGCGGCCGCTCAGTCGCTGGTCTGGGCCGCCTGCGGGGGCATCACGAGCGCGCTCCTCCGGCGTCTGCGCGCTCCGCTCGAGCTCGCGTTCGCGGCCGGCGTGCTCGTCGCCGTCGCCATCCCGACCGTCTTCGGCTGGACGCCGGCCGGCCTCATGAGCCCCTGGCCAGCGCTCGTTCAGCTCGCTGACCTCGTCGGTGAGCGGGGCGTCTCCGCGCTGTTCGCCGTGGGGGCGGCCCTGCTCACCCGCGCGGGGCTCGCGGCCTTCGGGAAGGCGCCGGGCGGGCGTCCGCTCGCGCGTGCGTCTGCGCAAGGGCCGCGGCCCGCGCGACCTCACCTGTCCCGCGCGCTCGTCTACCCGGCGCTCGCGAGCGCGGCGCTGTTCGGGCTGCTCGCGATCCACGGCGCGCTGCGGATGGCCGCGGTGGAGCGGGCGAGCGCCGGCCTGCCCACGACGCGGGTCGCGCTCGTCAACCAGGCGGTCGGGCCCCACGAGCGCTGGCAGGCGAAGAACCACCCGCGGATCCTGCGAACGCTGCACGAGCTCACCCGGAAGGCCGAGGCCGGCGGCGCCGAGCTCACCCTCTGGCCCGAGGCGGCGTATCCCTACTCCCTCGCGCACAGCGCCCGGCAGGCGCCGCGCGGCGGTCGAGCGATCCTGGGTCCCGGCGTCCGCGGTCCGGTCCTGGCCGGGCTCATCACCCAGGCCCCGCCCGTGAAGGCTGCTGACGGTGTCGAGGAGCGGAACAGCTACAACTCCGCCACCCTCGTGCTCCCCGACGGGAGCATGCAGCCGACGCAGGACAAGCTGCAGCTGCTCTGGTTCGGCGAGATGGTCCCGGGCGGCGCCTACCTGCCGTGGCTGCGGCGCACCTTCCAGAAGAGCGGCGGGCTCATCCCGGGGGTCGAGCCGCGCGCCCTCACGCTCGCCCGAGAGCAGGGGCCCGCGCTCCGGATCGGGGTGCTCAACTGCTACGAGGATACGCTCACGGGGGTGGGGCGGCAGATCACGAGCACGCTCACCCCGAACCTGCTCGTGAACATCACGAACGACGCCTGGTTCACCGGGAGCGCCGAGCCCGAGCTGCACGCGCGGCTCGCGGCCATGCGCGCGATCGAGCTGCGGCGCGATCTCGTGCGCGCCGTCAACCTGGGCGTCGCCTCATGGATCGACGCCCGCGGCGTGGTGCGCACCCGCAGCGAGAGCGCTGCGCCGGAGATCACCTTCGCGACCCCGGCGGTCAGGGACACGCCGCTGACGCCCTACACCCGCCTGGGCGACGTGCCGCTCGCGTCGCTGCTCGCCCTCGCGATCCTCGCGTGCGCGCTCAGGGCACGCCGCTCCCCGGCGAAGGTCTCGCCAGAAGCCCAGGGCGTCTCCTCGGAAGCGCACCCGCTCACGGATGCGCCGGAGCTCGCGTCGCCGGATGCGGCCACGCAAGCTGCCGCCGACGTGCCGCTCAGCCGTCCTTGAGCGCCTTGACGGGCGCCGCGCGGAGCTTGCGGCTCGCCGGCTTGCCCTTGATGGTCATCGGCTGCTTCGTGAACGGATTGATGCCTTCCCGGTCCTGCGTGGCCGGGGTCTCCTTCGCCTTGATCTTCACGAGGCCCGGAACCGTGACCTCGCCCGGCCCGTCCGGACCAAGCTCCTTCTTTACCAGCTCGCTGAGCGCATCGAGCACGCTGGCCACGGACTTCTTGTCGAGGTTGGTGGCCTCAGCAAGACCGACGATCATCTGCGCCTTGGTCAGCTTGTTCGAACCGGGCATGTTTCCTCCAAGTCGAAAGGGGGCGTCCGTTTAACAAGCGAGGTTTCCCATCGCAAGGAATAAGTCATTGCGCCCGCGTCTTATTCGGACTCGCGACGCCGCTGCGAGCCCGGATTCCAGTAGTACTGCTGCCCCGGGATGCCGCGGCGACCTCGAGCTCCTGGGTCAAGGTCGTCATCTCCCGTTCCTCCGCGTCGGTTTTGTGGTCGTAGCCGAGCAGGTGGAGCAGGCCGTGCCCGAGGAGCATCGTGATCTCGTCGAGCAGCGGACGATCGCGCTCGGCCGCCTGCCGTGCGGCCGTATCGATCGAGACGATCACGTCCCCGAGCATGCCGTGCCACACCGAGGGATCCACGGGCCCTCGCCGGCCGCGCCTGCGTGAGCTGGCGCCGTTCTGCTCGAGCAGGGGGAAGGCGAGCACGTCGGTCGGTTTGTCCTTGCGCCGGTACGTGCGGTTCAGCTCGTGGATGGCCTGGTCGTTCACCAGGGCCACGGAGAGCTCCACGCCCTGCAGCGCCAGATGGGCGAGCATCTTGCTCGCTCGCCGGCGGACGACCGCCGTCGACACCCCCTTGAACGGCCCGCCCTGGATCGTGATGGACACGACCGCGGGGGCTGGCGGGCTGCCCCCGCGTCGCTTTGCCCCCGAGCTCTCCTTGCGCTTCTCGGTCACAGGACTCGCTATACCAGCTCCGGGATCTTCTTCGCATCCGCCAGGAACTGCGCGAGCCCCACGTCCGTCAGCGGGTGCTTGGTCAGCTGCTTGATGACCTTGAGCGGCATCGTCGCGGCGTGCGAGCCGATCATGGCGGCCTGCACGAAGTGGACGGGGTGCCGCACGCTCGCGGTGAGCACCTGCGTCGGCAAGCCGTAGTTCCTGTAGATGGTCACGATTTGCAAGACGAGGTCCATCCCGTCGCCCGCCGCGTCATCGATCCGCCCGACGAACGGCGAGATGTACGTGGCCCCAGCCTTGGCCGCGAGCAGCGCCTGGGCAGCCGAGAAGCAAAGCGTGACGTTCGTCTTGATGCCCTCGGCGGCGAAGAGCCGGACCGCCTTGAGCCCGTCATCGATGAGCGGGACCTTGACCACCACGTTCCGGTGAAGCCTCGCGAGCTCGCGGCCCTCGCGGAGGATCGCGTCCTTCTCGACCGCCACCACCTCGGCCGAGATGGGTCCGTCGACGACCTCGCAGATCTCCGCGATCACCTGCCGCGTCGGCCTGCCGCCCTTGGCGAGGAGCGACGGGTTCGTGGTCACGCCGTCGATGACCCCCATCGACTGCGCTTCCTTGATTTCCGCGATGTCCCCTGAGTCGATGAAGATCTTCATGGCCTGCCTCCCCGGGCCGATGAACCGGCCCTCCGACAGTGTTCATGCGGGGGTCAGGCGGAGGAGCAAGGGCCTGCCGACGGCCCTTGCTGTCACATCGTCGCTTGCCGGACGAGCAGGCAGAGGGGCCGCCGGCTCAGGCCGTCGCCTCGTCCTCGACGCCGTGGCACTTGTTGAAGGGCTTCCCGCTGCCGCAGGGGCACTCCTGCTCCTGCGTGACGACGGGCGCCTGCGGCAGCGCCGGCGCGGGGTTCGCGCCGATCGGGAGCGACTCGTCGTGCTGCGCGACGGCGTCGAGCAGCGCGGCCGCGTGCCGCTGCCGGTCGGCCGCCTCGATCTGCGCCTCTTCCTGCTCGGCGCGCCTGACGTTCACGCTGAAGAGCTTCGTGACCACGTTCGAGGAGACACGGGCCACCATGTTGACGAACATGTTGTAGCCCTCCTTCTTGTACTCCTGCTTCGGGTCCTTCTGCCCGTAGCCGCGCAGGCCGATGCCGTCGCGGAGGTGGTCCATGTCCGTCAGGTGGTCGACCCAGGCCTTGTCGAGCTCCTCCAGGTAAAGGTGGCGGAAGATGCGGAGCGACAGCTCGATCCCGATCTCCTCCTCGCGCTTCTCGTAGGCCTTCTCGGCGCGCTCGTAGAGCTCCCGCGCCAGCGTCTCCTGGTCGCCGATGTGCGAGACCTCGTCCGGCAGCTCGACCCCGAAGTGCTCGCGGAAGCCCTGGAAGATGCCGCCCCAGTCCCAGTCCTCGGGCGGCTTGCGGGGCGGGCACGACTCCTCGACCATCGCGCCGATGATCCGGTCCATCAGATCGAGCAGCCGCTCCCGCTGCTCCGTGAGCGCCCGTGGGACGAGCTCGGCGCACTCGTCGTAGATCTCGAGGACCTTGTCGGGGCGCGCCTCGAGCTCGATCTTCACGCCCCAGCGCGTGTAGATCTCGCGCTGCAGGTTCTCGAGCTCGACGAACCGCTCCGTCTTCTCGAAGTCCTTCCGCTCGATCTCGCGGCGGTTGCCGTCCGCGTCGAGCGGCATCACCGGATCGTTCGCGAACATCCCGAGCAGGTAGCCGACGTCCGGCCGGACCAGCTCCGTGATGGAAGCGAGCGGCTTGATCGCGCGCTTCTCGCCCGTCGGCTTGCCCTCCTCGTCGAGGATCTCGGGGTAGTAGCGGCCGACGAGCAGCGACTGGCGCATGTCGTAGATCGTCTTGCGCTGCGCGCTCATCACGTCGTCGTACTCGAGCAGGTTCTTGCGGATGTCGAAGTTGCGCTCCTCGACCTTCTTCTGCGCGTTCTCGACGCTCTTCGTCACCCACGGGTGCTCGATGGGCTCGTCGTCGGGCATGCCCATCCGCTCCATCAGGTTCTTCACCCGATCGCCGGCGAAGATGCGCATGAGGTCGTCCTCGAGGGACAGGTAGAACTTCGACGTCCCGGGGTCGCCCTGGCGGCCGGCGCGGCCGCGCAGCTGGTTGTCGATGCGGCGCGACTCGTGCCGCTCGGTGCCCAGGATGTACAGCCCGCCGAGCTCGCGGATCTCATTGCCCTCGGCGGTGCACTCCTTCTTGATCTCCTCGACCAGGGCCTCGAACGCCTCCGGCTCCGCCTCGGGCTGGCGGTTCTGCTCCTTGAACTTGAGCTTCGCGAGCATCTCCGGGTTGCCGCCCAGGATGATGTCCGTCCCGCGGCCCGCCATGTTGGTCGACACCGTGATGGCCCCCTTGCGGCCCGCCTGCGCGACCACGTAGGCCTCGTTCTCGTGGTGCTTCGCGTTCAGCACGTTGTGCTTCACGCCCCGCTTCGTCAGGATCCGGCTGATGGCCGTGCTCTTCTCGACGCTCGTCGTGCCCACCAGGATCGGCTGGCCGAGCTCGTGCTTCTCGAGGATCTCGTTGATGACCGCGGTGAACTTCTCCTTCTCGGTCTTGTAGACGAGATCCTCGTAGTCGACGCGGACCACCGGCCTGTTGGTGGGGATGATGACGACGTCGAGCTTGTACGTGCTGTGGAACTCCGCGGCTTCCGTGTCCGCGGTGCCGGTCATCCCGGAGAGCTTCTTGTATAGCCGGAAGAGGTTCTGGAAGGTGATCGTCGCCATCGTCCGGCTCTCCTCCTGGATCCGGACGTTCTCCTTCGCCTCGACGGCCTGGTGCAGGCCGTCCGACCACCGGCGGCCCGCGAGGACGCGGCCGGTGAACTCATCGATGATGAGCACCTTGCCGTCGCGCACCATGTAGTTGACGTCGCGCTTGTAGAGCGTGTGTGAGCGCAGGCACTGGTTCAGGATGTGCAGCGTCTCGAGGTTGACCGGATCATAGAGGTTCGTGCCCTTGAGCACCTTGAGCGACGAGAGCAGCCGCTCCGCCGTCTCCACCCCTTCGTCGGTCAGCGTCACCGAGTGCGCCTTCTCGTCGACCGCGTAATGCTCCTCGTTCCGGAGCTGGGGGATGACCTCGTTGATCTGGCGGTACTTGTCGCTCGAGCGCTCCCCCTGGCCGCTGATGATGAGCGGAGTCCGCGCCTCGTCGATGAGAATGGAGTCGACCTCGTCGACGATCGCGTAATGGAGCGGGCGCTGCGCGTACTCGAGCGCCGAGAACTTCATGTTGTCGCGCAGGTAATCGAAGCCGAACTCGTTGTTCTGGCCGTACGTGATGTCGCAGCGGTACGCGTGGCGCTTCTCCGCGTCGCCCTGCTGGTTGACGACCACGCCCGTCGACAGGCCGAGGAAGCCGTAGAGCTTGCCCATCCACTCGGCGTCGCGCCGAGCCAGGTAATCGTTGACCGTGACGACGTGGACGCCCTTGCCCTCGAGGGCGTTCAGATAGCAGGGGAGCGTCGCGACCAGGGTCTTGCCCTCGCCGGTGCGCATCTCGGCGATGCTGCCGTTGTGGAGCACCATGCCGCCGATGAGCTGCACGTCGTAATGACGCATCTTGAGCGCGCGCTTCGACGCCTCGCGGCAGACCGCGAACGCCGGGACCAGGATGTCGTCCAGCGTCGCGCCGTTGGAGAGCTTCTCCTTGAACTCCGCGGTCTTCGCCCGAAGCTCGGCGTCGGAGAGCTTCTGCAGCTCGGGCTCCATCCTGCCGATCGCCTCGACCCGGGGTCGCATGCGGCGGATGGCACGCTCGTGCGAGGTGCCGAAAATCTTCTTCATCGCCCAGGTGAACATCTTTACGTGCCTTGGCTCCGCGGCGGTCAGGTGGGAGGAAAGGGTTCGGCCGAGGAACGCGAACGTAGTCGCGCCGCGGGCGCCGCGCAATTCCGGGACCGCGCGCGCCGTCGACAACGCCGCCCGGGCGATTCGTCGGAGGCCGCCAGAGGCTCCGCGGCCCGGACGCCGCCGGGCTTGCGATGCGCCCGGAGCGCGGGCGCACGTCCGCGCCCTCACGCCCAGATCGTCCCACGCCTGGCTCGCACCGCCCCGGGGAGCCGCCCCTTCTTTAGTATCGCCCCTGGAAGAAGAAGAGCGACGGCGCGTCGCGTCGCCAGGCGATCGAGTTCATGCCGTGGTGCACGAGGGGGGACTCGAACCCCCAAGCCTCGCGGCGCCGGAACCTAAACCCGGTGCGTCTACCAATTCCGCCACTCGTGCGCGCGGACGCTTGTGGCACCCCACGCCAGCCTCATCAAGCGGGAAAATGAGTTTGCCGCAGCGCGCCGATCGCGTCAGGGCGAGGGGGGCGCGAGCGGTCCGGACGTGCGTCGGCGCCCGGGGAGCGAACCCGGAGCACCCGGCAGATCGGCGGACCGCGACGCCGTGGAGGGGCCGCAAACCTGGGCTGGCCCGTGCGCACGAACCGCGCACCGGCGATGAAGGGCGCGGTGGGCGAGCCGACAGCATGGGGGTTCGGTCGTCGCCGGGGCGGAGGGGCGCCGCGCCGGGAGCGCGAAATGGGCACAGCGACGATCGAGGGGGCCGCGGGGCAGCGTCGCCGGCGGCGTCGCTCGAAGGGCCGCGTTGGCGCCGAGAACCGGGGGCGCCGGGGGCCGGGCGACGGCGACGCCACGCGGTCGGCACGTGCGTTGCGAAGAGGGGGCACCGTCCGCGGACGCGGATGCTGCCGCTGAACGATGGGGAGCGCGCTGGTGGCCGTCCCCGTCGATGCGGCGCAATTCGACTGCAAGCCGCAGGGATACCGATGACGTACCAACCGAACGTTCTCCTCCTCGATCAGGACCACGTCCTCCGGAGGGCCACGGCGCTCCTCCTCTGCAACCGCGGCGCCCTCGTCAGCTCGGCCGCGACGCTGGAGGAAGCGATCTCGCTCTCGCGCGAGCGCGTCTACGACGTCGCGCTCATCGATCTCGCCCCGGGGACGAGCGGCGCCCGCGAGATCCTGGGCCGCCTGCGACGCGAGGGCACCATGCCCCGGCGGGTCGTCTTCTGCGCCGACGAGCCGGTCTCGTGCGACGGCGCCGACGACACGAGCGAGGTCCTGCTCAAGCCGTACGCCTTCGGCCGGCTGCTCAGCACGATCTTCGTCGAGCTCGGCCCCCAGCCCTCCACGAAGTCCGGGGTCTTCCCTCGGCTCCGGCTGGTCCGCGGCGCGCTCGACGAGCCGGAGCGCAGCGGACCGGGCGAGCGCGGCGCCCGCGCGGCGGGCGAGGCCGACCTCGATGCGGCGGTCCGTCCGGCCGCGCCGCGCGGCGACGACGTCGTCGATGCGCGGAGCGCCGCCGCCGGCCCGCGCGGCGCCGCGGTGATCCGGCTCCAGCGCCGGACGCGCAGCGGCCCCTCGGGGCGGACGGTCAGGCCGACGCGGCGCGCGCCGCGAGGTGCGCGCCATCCCGGATGACGATCCGCCGCCGGTCGAACGAGATCAGGCCCGCGCGCTTCAGCTTGCCCAGCAGCAAGGTGACCGTCTCGCGCGTCGAGCCGATGAGCAGCGCGATGTCGGCGTGGGTGAAGGGCGCCGACACCAGCTGGCCAGCGGCGTGCGGCTGCCCCCACCGCCGGGCAGCGGCGCCGAGGAACTCGAGCAAGCGCGCCTCGACCGTGCAGAGGAGCAGCGAGCCGAGGCGCGCCTCGGTCTCGAGCTGACGCGCCGCGAGCGCGGCGCGGAGCACGGCATCGGCAGCGGCGAGCCGCTCCAGCCCGGCGAGCGGCACGAGGAGCGCGTCCCCTTCGTCGAGCACGGTCGCGCTCTCGGTGGCGACCGTCGCGCCCGCGAGCGCGCTCTCGCCCACGAGGTCGCCGGGCCCGCGATGCCCGAGCGGGAAGACCCGCCCTTCGGACGTGCGCTCGACCCTCACGCGGCCCGCCCCGAGCAGGATCAGGTGCCGCGGCGGCGCGCCCTGCTGGACGAGGCGCTGCCTGCGCGCGAGCCGCTCGAGCGTGCCGAGCTCGAGCAGCGCCTGCCGGCTCGGCGACGCCAGCGGGGCGAGGGGTGAGCACGAAAGGATCCGCTCCTTCTCGGTCTCGTGCGCAGCCTCGCCGCGCGCTGCCTCGGTCCCCAGCGTAGGTCCGCGCACCTTCGGCCGTTCCATCGCGCCTTCGCCCAACCTTTCGGGATTTCAAGCCTCCCGATCGGCCACCGATGGTGCAACGATCCCCTCATGGGGCCAATCGAAACGGGATGCAGACACGGCTCCCAGACAGGACGAAAAAATCCTGTGGTGGCCGAGGTCTGACAGCGCGTTCAGCGGTGCAGGACGCAGGCCCTCGCTATTTTTTGGTGCAGACGTGAAAGCAAGACCCGGGCCGCTGCCCCGTTCGATGCTACGTTGGGGGTGAGGCCACCAATGAAACACTCGATGGCACGAACCTCGCGCAATGCCCCGGCCCCCCTTCGGCGGGTGGCTCAGGCGGCGAACTGAGAGAAGGAGCTCCTCATGGGCATGGAGATGAAGCTCCAGTTCAAGCTGTCCCAGCAGCTTGTGATGACCCCGCAGCTGGTGCAGGCCATCCGGCTGCTGCAGCTGTCGCGGCTCGAGCTGGTCGACGAGATCAGGAAGGAGCTGGACGGTAACCCGGTCCTCGCGGACGACATGACCGACCCGAAGCTGCGGGACGGGGAGAAGGGGGATCAGCGGGGGAGGAACGCGGACCTGCCGACGGAGCAGCGGCTCGAGAACGGCGAACGGTTCGACCGCGACACCGACATCGCGGCGCGCGAGACGGAGAAGCGGGTCAAGGAGGTGGACTGGGAGCAATTCCTGGAAAACCGCCAGCTCCAGCAGGCAATGCCGGCGCACCGGGGCGGCTTCGAGGAGCTGCCGCCGATCGACCAGAACCTGACCAAGCCGTCGAACCTGCGCGATCACCTGCTCTGGCAGCTTCAGATGAGCGATTTCGTCGAGAACGAGCGGCAGTTCGCGCTGCTCGTCATCGGCAACCTCGACGAGAAGGGCTACCTCGACCTCAAGGGGGGCGAACGTCCGGACGGCACCAAGGGGCCCGACCTCTGCCTGGCGGACCTGGCGCGGGAGGCGGAGCTGCACCCCGAGGACGCCGAGGAGGTGCTGTCGATGATCCAGCGCTTCGACCCGGTCGGGGTCGCGGCGCGCGACCTGTCGGAGTGCCTGCGGGTCCAGGCGGAGGTGCTCGGCTTCGACGCCATCGAGATGACCATCATCAAGGACCACCTCCACAACGTGGAGCGGCGCAACTTCCCCGCGATCGCGAAGGCGCTGAAGATCCCGCTGGAGGAGGTCTACGATGCGGTCCAGGAGATCCAGAAGCTGGAGAGCGTGCCGGCGCGCAACTTCGCCGAGGTCGACGAGAAGACCATCGCCATCACCCCCGACGTGTACGTCATCAAGGACGGCACTCAGTTCGTCGTGACCGACAACGACAAGGGGCTCCAGCGGCTCTACATCAACGAGAACCTCGCCCAGCGGATGCTCAAGGACCCGAAGGCGAAGGAGTTCATCAGCGAGAAGCTCCGGAGCGCGCAGTGGCTGATCCGGGCCATCGAGCAGCGGCGGCGCACGATCATCAAGGTGACCGAGTGCATCGTCGAGAAGCAGCGCGAGTTCCTGGAGCGCGGCGTGGGCTACCTGAAGCCCATGATCCTGAGGGACGTCGCCGAGTCGGTCGGCATGCACGAGTCGACCATCTCCCGCGTGACGTCGAACAAGTACGTGCACACGCCCCAGGGGCTCTTCGAGCTCAAGTACTTCTTCAACTCATCCATCCACAGGGTGGCTGACGAGGACATCGCCTCCGAGAGCGTCAAGCAGGCGATCAAGAAGATCATCCTGGCCGAGGACAAGTCGAATCCGTACAGCGACCAGGCGATCGTCAAGATCCTCGAGGAGACGGACGGCATCAAGATCGCCCGCCGCACCGTGGCCAAGTACCGCGAGATGCTCGGCATCCTGAGCTCGTCGAAGCGCAAGAAGATGTTCTGAGCCGGGCCGCCCGCCCGGCCCCATGCCCATCCCAGCCATGCCCGCCGATCCGATCACGGCCGCAGCGCTCTTCGAGCGCTTCTTCGCGCCGCACTACCCGCCCGACGCGCTCGCCGACCTGGCGAGCGCGCGCTCGACGGACGCGAACCCGGCCGGGAACCCCTCGATCCTCGCCCAGATCGAGCACGCGGCGGAGGTGTTCGCCCGGCTCGCGCCCGGGGCGCTCGGCGTGCCCGACCTCGGGCTCGATTTCTCCGACGCCTCGGTCCACCGCCTGGGCGCGGCGCTGACGCGCGAGCGGCGCGACGCCTGGCTCGCGCCGGCAGTTGACGCCCGCGACGCCCGCGACGCCCGCGACGCGCGGGGCGCGGACAGCGCCACGACGGCGAGCGGGGCAGGGGAGCCGCCCATGCTGGTCACCCTCGTGACGCACGGGGCGCTCTACGTCGGGGCGTGCGTCGTGAAGCGCCACGGGGGGAAGTGGCAGGTCCGGCGGCCGCTGTGGGAGTCGCTGGTCCGGCTCGAGTCGCGGGCGGGGACGGGCGATCTCGCGATCTTCCAGTGGTGGCTCAAGGCGCTCAGCGACGAGGAGATCGGCCGCGGGAGGCTCGCGGATCGCTACCGCACCCACGTGGAGGTGCCGACCTTCGACGCCGAGCAGCTGCCGATCATCGCCCCGGGCGACCGGCGGATCCCGAGGCTCGCGAAGGTGCGCTACGACACGCTGTACAAGCACCTCCGCGCGCACTTGCCGGAGCTCAGGTCCGTGGGCGAGGATTTCCCGTCTCCGGAGCGCTTCGAGGAGATGGCGTTCAAGGGCATGGAGTTCGCGCTGCTCGGCGGCGGGCGGATGCTCCTCATGCACGGGGCGACCGCGGAGGGCGTGCACCTGTTCTGGCTCGACGCGAGCGGGTTCGTGAAATCCGCGTACTACCCGGCCGACAGCTTCCCCGCGCACGTCGTCCAGGTCGAGGGCGAGAAGATCCGGGTGATCGTGCCCGTCCGCGGCGAGACCCAGGCGCACGAGATGCTCTGGTGGGGGGCGTAGCCGGGCGCGACGCGGCGCGCTCCGGGCCGGCCCTCGCGCACGGCGCGCGCCGGGGGTAGGCTCGCCCCCGTGCTGGCAGCCGACGTCCGCTTCGAGGGGTTCACCGCGACCGACTGGGTCCGCGTGCTGTCGTTGTTCCGGCCCCGGCGCGCGGGCATCGACGAGCGCGAGGCCGGCCGGTCGCGCGGCGGCGTCGTCGCGGTCCACGCGGGCGGCAAGCTCAGGAAGCTGATGCACACGGACGCCGGCCGGCTCCGGATCGACGACGCGCAGCGCGCCGCCCCGCGCTCCGCGGAAGAGCTCGCCGCGCGCCACCACGCGAGCTGGGCCGCCGTGATCGAGGCGGGCGCCCTCGAGGCGATCGTCGAGCGGTTCGGGGCGCGCGTGCGGCGCGGCGACGACCTCATCGCGCAGACGCTCCTCCTGCTGCAGCTCGCGCGGGAAGAGCTCCTCGCCGGCAAGATCGACCTCTGGCCGGCGCGGCTGCGCGGCGTGCCGATGCCCTCGCCGGTCGTCGTGCGGGGCACGCTCGAGTCGCTCGCAGGGGTCGGCAAGACGATGGTGATCGGCCTGTTCGAGGGCGGGGAGCTCTGGACGAGCGTCGCGATGCGCCGCGACGCGCGGGGGATCAACCTGATCCTCGGGCCGGACGAGGTGCGGAAGGACATGGGGCTGCTCGCCGGCGACTGGCGGCGCGACTACCGCCACCTCTCGCGCGCCATCGAGGAGCGGGCAGGGGAGCTGTCGCTCGGCTGCTTCGCCGAGGCGGAGACCATCCGGAAGCTCGAGGTCGACCCGAGCCCGGGCGCGTGGGCGCGAGCGGTGGCGGTGCGGGACGTGATCCTCGCGCCGGTGCCCGCGGCCCTGGCCATCCCGCTCGGGATCGACGCGGGGCGCGCGGCGCTCGGCGCCCTGCGCGCGATCGCGGAGCGGATCGACCCGATGGGGATCGTGGGGCCCGCGGTTCGCGCGGTGCTCGAGCGCGCCGGCACCGACAGCGAGATGGCCGCGATGCTGCCGTTCCACCCGCTGGAGCTCCTCCGCAAGCTGATCAGCCGGGAGCGCTGACCAGGGCGGCCGCGCGCCGCGGCGCTCCGCGGAGGCGCGCGCTGCGGCGCTCCGCGGAGGCGCGCGCTGCGGCGCTCCGCGGAGGCGCGCGCTGCGGCGCTCCGGAGGCGCGCGCGGGCGGCGCCGCGGCGGTCAGGGGTGGGCGGTGCTCGAGTCGCCGCCCTGGACCGCGGGCGCGAGCTGGAAGCGGCGCTCCTCGCAAGCGTATGCGGTCGGGGTCAGCTCGATGACGGTATGCAGCGGGATCGGCAGCGTCGGGCACGACGGGGCCGGACGATCGACGAGGTAGGCGTAGAGGGCGCGCAGCACCGCCTGGTGGCCGATCACGAGCACGGGCGAGCGCTGGCGCTCGAGCTGGATGATCAGCGGGTCGAGGCGCTGGATGACGTCCTCGTACGACTCGCCGCGCGGGTAGCGGTAACGGAACTTGTCGGCCGCGCGCGCCTGGAAGACCTCGGGCATCTGCTGGCGGATCTCCTCGTAGGTCATGCCCTCGCAGACGCCCGCGTCGATCTCGTCGAGGGCGCGCCACGCGACGTGGTTCTGCGTCATCGGGCGCGCGGTCTGGATGGTGCGGCGCAGGGTGCTCGTCCAGACGTTGACGTGCTCGTCGCCGGCCCGCTCGCGGATGAAGACGGAGAGGTTCTTCGCGTACTCCTCGCCGCGCGCGCTGAGGTCCGAGTCGCCGCCGAGCAAGCCCTTCTCGTTGAACACGCTCTCGCCGTGGCGGGTGAGCCAGATCGGGTGCGGCGTGAGGTGCATGTTCATCAAGAGCGGGACGAGGCGCGCCGGCAGGTAGCCGTGGATGCGGTTCAGCACGACCTGGCGGCCCACGTCGATGATCTTGATGTAGCTCTTCTCGGGCTCGCCGAGCGGCTCGTAGGCGCGCGCGTAGTGCGCGATGCGCGCGCGGAAGTCGCGCAGCGCTGCCTCCGGATCGACGCCCTGGTAGTCCGGGGAGCGGAGCTTCGTCTCGCGGACGTTGGTCTCGATGGTCGACTCGTCGTTGCAGATCGACTCGATGAAGACGACCGGGAAGCCGTGCGCCTGGCAGCGCTCGGTGACGAGGTTCCGGCGGGCGCGGGTGCTGTTCGTGGCGTCGTAGATCGCCACCTCGCCGCCGGAGCTGAGCCAGCCGATGAGGTCGTCGAGCGCCGTCATCGCCATGCCGAGCAGCGCCTGGCGGCCCTCGGAGTTGTCCGGGTCGAAGAACTGGTGCGGCTGCGCAGTGCCGAGGTGCGCGCGGCGGTAGTTGCCGACGTTGAAGAGCCGCGTGGGGTGGCCGAGCCACGAGAGGTACCGCGCGATCTTGCGGGCGATGGATGTCTTGCCCCGGGCGGGCAGGCCCACCATGGCGAGGACGATCGGCGACGAGTCGCGCGCGAGCGAGACCATGAGGGCGTTCTAGCTGATGACGGCGCGGCCGGCGACGATCGCGGACAGCAGCCGGCCGCTGCGCTGTCCGTCGCGCCGGTAGGAGAAGAAGCGCGCGGGGTCGCAGGCCGTGCAGCCGCTGACGTCATCGACCGCGGCCGCCTCGAGCCCGACCTCGGCGAGCTGGGCCCTGAGGACGCGCCGGACGTCGACGTGCGGGCGGGCGCCAGAGGCGACCCGGACGACCGCGGAGCCGCCGGCGCTGGAGCAGGCGGCGAGATCGGCGGCGACGTCCTCGCCGACCTCGAAGCAGCACGCCTCGATGTGAGGGCCGATCGCGGCGACGAGCTCCGCGCCGGGGCCGGCGAGCGACCTGAGCGCGCGGGCCGCCTCGACGACGACCCGGAGCACGGTGCCGCGCCAGCCGCTGTGGACCGCGGCGACGGCGCCGCTCCGGCGATCGGCGAGGAGGACCGGAGCGCAGTCGGCGCTGCGCACGCCGCAGGCGACCCCGGCCACGCGCGAGAGGGTGACGTCGCCCACCTCACGGACCACCGCGTCGCGATCCTCGTCGCCGGTGAGGACCCGCGCCGCGACGCCGTGGACCTGGCTGAGGTAGTAGAGCCGCGCCGCCGGGACCCCGAGGCGGCGCGCCGCGCGCTCCAGGTTCTCACGGACGGCGGCGGGGTCGTCCCCGAGCGCGACGGCGAAGCTCAGGGTATCCCACGGGGGGGCGCTGACGCCGCCGCGCCGGGTGAAGAAGGCGTGCGAGAAGCCGGCGGCGGCGAGGAGCGGGCTCTCGAGCGCCTCGGCCGCCCCGGGGTCGTCCAGTTTTGCGGTCATTTGGCCTGTCACGACGCGATCGAATGCGTCGGCTGCTTCGGTCATAGACGATACGGGTGGGTTGCGTGGTATTTTCCCGCTCCACGCATGGCCGCCGGTCCGGACCCGAACATCGGTCGAGATCTGCTCGGGGGGCAGTTCCAGATTCTTCAGAAGATCGGCTCCGGCGGCATGGGGTCGGTCTACAAGGCCGCACAACCGGCGATGAACCGGATGGTGGCGGTGAAGATTCTCCACCCCAAGCTCGCGAACCGAAAAGACCTCGTCTCACGCTTCCGCCGCGAGGCGCGGGCGATGAGCCATCTCACGCACCCGAACACCGTGAAGGTGCTGCTCTACGGCGAGCTCGAGGACGGCTCGCTGTACATCGTGATGGAGTACCTGGAGGGCAAGAACCTGAACCAGGTGGTCCGGAAGGAAGGGCCGCTGCCCGTCGAGCGCGCGATCCCGATCCTCATCCAGGTCTGCGGCGCGCTCCAGGAGGCGCACATCCAGGGGATCGTGCACCGCGATCTCAAGCCCGAGAACATCTTCCTGTCGACCAACGGCGGGCTGAAGGACTACCCGAAGGTGCTCGACTTCGGGCTCGCGAAGGTGACGGAGCGCGAGCTCAGGCCGGGGTCGGTGATGCTCACGCAGGAGGGCATGGTCTTCGGGACGCCGGAGTTCATGTCGCCCGAGCAGGCGCAGGGCAAGGTGCTCGACGCGCGCAGCGACATCTACTCGCTCGCGACCATCCTCTACGAGGTGCTCACCGGCAAGCTGCCGTTCGAGGCGCGCACGCCGATGGAGTACATCCAGCACCACGTGACCAAGTCGCCGATCCCGCTCGACGAGCGCGTGCCGGGGAAGCACTTCCCGCAGGGGCTCGCTGTCGTGCTCGCCAAGGCGCTCGAGAAGCGGCCCGAGGACCGGTTCGAGTCGGCCGCGGAGTTCGCGGACGCGCTCAAGCCGTTCGCGGGCGGCGCGGGCAAGGGCTACACGGCGATGATGCCGAAGAACGCGGCGCTCGAGCAGGCGTCGAAGCAGCACGCCGCCGCGCTCCAGGCGAGCAAGGGGCCCGCGTCCACGTTCAAGTCGCCGGCGAAGACGGTGAAGATGGTCCAGCAGCCGCAGGCGGCGCTCGCCAGGCCGGCG
Source organism: Sorangium sp. So ce321 (assembly GCF_051530195.1). Lineage (NCBI taxonomy): Bacteria > Pseudomonadati > Myxococcota > Polyangiales > Polyangiaceae > Sorangium > Sorangium sp. So ce321. Next base: position 53,722 of record NZ_CP150329.1, read on the forward strand.
CCCGTGCCGGCGCCCCCGGTCAAGGCGCCGGCCAGGGCCGAGGCGAAGCCGCTGCTCCTCGTCGGCATCGCGGCGGGGTGCCTGATCGCCGGCATCCTGATCACCATCGTGGCCATGCGGCTGTTCCAGGGCTGATCCTCCGCGACAGCGGCCAGGATCGAGGCGAGCCCGCGCGGGCGTGCTAGCGTCGGCGCTCCGGCGCGCCGGGCGCTCTGGATGCGCATCGCGTTCGCCAGCGTTCACGGGGACGGCGTCATGGCCTCGGAGCAATCAGGGAACCCTGGGGGAAACGAGAACGATCCGGCCGGGAAGGCCGACGCGCCGCGGCGCGCGTCGGAGCCGCCGCGGCGCGCGTCGGAGCCGCCGGCGCGGAGGTCCGGGCCGCCCGGGCGAGGGAGCGAGCCGCCGCAGCGGATCAGCGCGGCGGCGCGGCCGACGAGCGCGCCGCGCCTCGAGAGCTCGCCGCGCCTCGAGAGCGCGCCGCGCCTCGAGAGCGCGCCGACCCCGCCGGACGGCGCGCCCGCCACGGACCGGAACGCGCGGATCGCGACCTGGGCGAAGCGCATCGGGATCGCGCTCGCGGCGCTGCTCGCCCTCGCCGCCACCGCGGTCGTGCTCGTCGTCCGCCACTACGAGGCGGATCTCCCCTCGACCCGTGAGCTCAAGGACTACCGGCCCCCGCAGGTGACGCGCATCCTCGCGCGCGACGGGACGCGCCTCGGCGAGCTCTTCACCGAGCGACGCACCGTGGTGCGCATCGGCGAGATCCCGAACCAGGTGAAGCTCGCCGCGCTCGCCGCCGAGGACGCGGGCTTCTACGAGCACGCAGGGCTGAACTACCTCGGCATGCTCCGCGCGCTCGCGGTGAACCTCCGCTCGACCCAGACCAGACAGGGCGCGAGCACGATCACCCAGCAGGTCGTGAAGAACGTCCTGCTCACGCCGGACCGGACCTACCACCGCAAGGCGCGCGAGATCATCCTGGCCCGCAGGATCGAGCAGGAGCTCACCAAGGACGAGATCCTGGAGCTTTACCTCAACAAGATCTACTTCGGCCACGGCCGCTACGGGGTCGAGGAGGCGAGCCGCTACTACTTCGGCAAGAGCGTGCGCGACGTGACGCTCGCCGAGGCCGCGCTGCTCGTCGCCGTCGTGAAGGGGCCGTCGGTGTACTCGCCCCGCGTGAACCTCGAGCGCGCCGTGGCCCGGCGGGACTTCGTGCTCGATCAGATGCAGCGCAAGGGCTTCGCCGACGAGCTCCTGGTCGAGCAAGCCAAGCGGGAGCCGGTGGTGCTCGCCATCGAGACCGAATCGCTCGCGGAGCTCGCGCCCGAGGTGGTCTCCGAGGCGCAGCGCGTGCTGCGCGAGGTCGCAGGGCCCGCCGCCCAGCAGGGCGGCTACACGATCACGACCACGATCGACCCGGCGATGCAGGCGGCCGCGCGCGCGGCCGTCCGCAAGAACCTCGACGCATACGCGAAGCGGCACAAGCTGTTCGGGCCGCTCGCGCGCGCCAAGAAGGAGCCGCCGCCGTTCGAGGGGACGCCCGCAGGGCACAAGGTCTTCCGGGGGGTCGTCACGGGCGCCGACGACGCCCGAGGGACGCTTTCGGTGCGGGTCGGCACGCTGGAAGGCACCGTCTCGCTCCGCGGCGCGCAGCGGTACAACCCGAACGGGCTCGCGCCGAGCAAGTTCGCCGACGTCGACAAGGTGGTGCGCGTCAGCCTGATCGGCCCCGCGCCGGAGCCGGCCGCCGCGGCGGCCGCGCCGGGGCAGGAAGAAGACGAGGACGCCGCCGGAGAGGCGAAGGGCGCCGCGCCCGCGGCCACCCCGGCGAAGCCCGCGGCGCCGGCGCCGCTGCGGCTCGAGCTCGGACCCGAGGGCGCGCTCGTCGCGATCGACGTGCGGACGCGCGAGATCGTCGCCCTCGTCGGTAGCTACGAGGCGGTGCGCGGCGGGCTCGACCGGGCGTCGTACGCGCGTCGGCAGCCCGGGTCGACGTTCAAGGCGTTCGTCTACGGCTACGGGATCCACGCGCGCACGCTGACGCCGGCGACGATCCTGGAGACGAACCCGCTCGCCATCTCCGGGTACAACCCGCAGAACCACGACGAGAGCGAGGGGCAGTCGCCCGCGCGGCTGCGCGAGGCGCTCGCGCACAGCGTGAACGTGGCCGCCGTGTCGGCGCTGTCGCGCGTCGGGGCCTCGAACGTGGCCGCCTTCGCGGGCGCGCTCGGCGTCCAGTCGAAGCTCGGCGCGGACCTGTCGCTCGCGCTCGGCGCCTACGAGGTCACGCCGCGGGAGATGGCCGCCGCGTACGCGAGCATCGCCGCGGGCGGCGTCCACGAGCAGCCGGTCCTGATCACGAAGATCGTCGGGCCCGGCGGGGCGGAGATCCCGCTGCCGACGCGCCCGCCGGCGCACCGCGTGATGGAGGAGGCGGAGGCGTACGTGCTCACGAGCCTGCTGACGTCGGTCGTGCAGAGCGGGACCGCCAAGCAGGCGCGCTCGCTCGGGCGGCCGATCGCCGGCAAGACGGGGACGACGAACCAGTCGAAGGACACCTGGTTCGTGGGCTTCTCGACCGACATCGCCTGCGCGGTGTGGACCGGCTACGACGACGCGGCGCCGCTCGGCAAGGGCGAGGCGGGCGCCACGTCGGCGCTGCCGGCGTTCGTGGATTTCATGAAGCAGGCGCACGCGAAGCGCCCCGTGGCCGACTTCCCGGTGCCGAGCGGCGTGGTGCGCGTGAAGATCGATCCCGCGACGGGTCTCCTCGCGCGCGAGGGGCAGGAAGACGCGATCGAGGAGGTGTTCGTCGCCGGCACGGAGCCGGCCGACGAGGCGCCGGTCCCGGAGCCGGACGCGGGCGCGGAGGCCGCGGACGGCGGCGCTCCGGAAGCGCTGGAGGGCACCGTGCCGGCGCCAGGCGAGGGGCCGCAGCCGGCACCGCCGGGGAAGGCGCCTTCCGAGTCGGAGCACGCGCCGGAGCCAGGGCCGCTGCCGGCGGGCGACACGGCGCCGCCGCCGTTCTGAGCGGCGCGCGGCGCGCGAGGCGACCCGCGCGGCCTGGAGCGGTGGAGTCGCCGGGAGAACGAGGGATCTCCCGGCGACGCCCGGCGGGCCGGACCGCCGGTCGCTACATGGCGCCCGCCCCGGCCATCGCTGGCTGGAGCGAGCTGCCGGGGGCGGCGTCGACCCCGGGGGAAGTTCTCCTCACCCCGGTTGGCCTCCGTCGGGAACGGCAGGGACGAGGACCTTCGAGGACGCGCGGTCGATGAGCCGACGCAAGATCTGCTTCGCGCCGATCGCCCCGCCCGCGCCCACCGCGAAGACGAGGGGCGCCGCGGCGCCGCCCGTCACCGCGACGAGGCCCGCCGCGAGCAGCACGCCGGCGCCGGTCGCCACCGCGCCCGTCGAGGCCTCCTGGGCGGCGTGCGCGAGCGCTTCCTTCTTCGTCATCCGGCCTCGCTGGTAGGCCGTGACGCCCTCGTACGCGCCGAACGCACCGTCGACGACGAACCCGATCCCCGCCGCCTTGCCCGCGCCCTTCAGGACCTCGCGGCCCGCGGTCTTCATCGCCTCGCGGGCCAGCGCCTTGGCGGCCACCGCCGAGGCGCCCTCGGTGAGCGCCGCCTGGCCCGCCTGCCGCGCCGCCTCGTGGAGGACGAGCGCGCCGGCCTGCTTTCCGCCCTGATCCACGATGACCTTCGCCGTCGCCTGCGCGCCCATCGAGAGCCCCGGCGCGAGCGCGTCCACGACCGCCGTGGTGTTCTCGACCATCGCGCGCCGCAGGCCCTCACGCGCGCCCTCGTCGAGCAGCCCCTTGCCCGCCGTCGAGAACAGCGCCTCCGCCGCACCGCGCACGGCGACCGCGCCGCTCCCCGCAATCGAACCGAGGATCTTGTTCCGTCGTGAGCTCATCTCGACCTCTGCTCTCTTCGCGCGCCCTTGCCTTGAAAAGGGGTAGCGCCCCGGGGCGGAAAGACAAGCTCAGCGCCGCGCGCCCTGACGCGCCGCGCACGGGTGAACGCCGGAGGGATCGGCCTCCGCGCACCCGGACATGAGAACGATGAGCTCGTCCGATCCCTCAAGCACCGCGCGCCGCCCTCGACGAGGCGCATCGCGTGTGGGTCACGAGATCAGAACGTCACGCGCAGGCGCGAGCCGAGGCCGCCCGGCCACGGCGCGACCGACAGCGCCGCCTGCGGCTTGCCGGACGCCGGCGACGCGGGCTCCGAGGGGCTCAGCAGGAGCAGCGTGATGCCGGCGCCGAGGCCGGCCACCCCGACGCCGGCGAAGACACCGGCGAGCGTCGTCGCGGTCTTGCCTGTGTCGTAGTCCCCCTGGAGCGACGGCGGGCACACGTAGGCGTCGCCGCCGGCAGGGGAGCACCCGTCCTCGACCGCGGACACCGCGCCGGCGCGCACCGCCAGCGCCACGACGGTCGCGATCGCGCTCGCGCCGCCGACGCCGAGCGCGATGTAGCCGCCCACGCGGACGCCGCTGGTGGACGGCGGCGGGGCGCTCGGGGCGGCGGGCGCGCCGCGGGCCGGGAGCGCCGCGGGCACGGTGAGCGTCACGGTCCGACGGACGCCAGGCGTGAGCTCGACGCGCTCGGTGATCGGCGCGGCGCCGCCGTAGAACAGCTCGACCGTGTGCGCGCCGAGATCGCGCTCGAGCTCGACGCCGAGGAGCCTCGGATCGAGCGGCTTGCCGTCCAGCGCCACCTGGACCCGCGGCCTGCCCTCGGCGCCCTGCACCTGGAGCGTCAACGTCCCGACCTTGTTGCCGAGCGCCCGGTAGTGAAGCTCGGCGTCCTCGCTCCACCCCGCGTACTTCGCTTCGTTGGACTGGAGCGCGGCGCGCCGGAGATCCCACCAGTCTCGCCGCGCCGAGGCAAAGAGGCCGAGCGCCTCCTCGCACTCGGCGATGTTCCGCAGGGCGCCAAGCCCCTCGGGGTAGATCTCCAGCGCGCTCCGGAAGGCGATGATCGCCTGCTCGCACTGCCCGGCGCTCCGCAGCTCGCGGCCCCGGGCGAACAGCGTCTTCGCGTCCTCCTCTGCCCCGGCGGCGACCGCCGGAGGCGCCGCCGCCGCGAGCAGGGCGGCGCTGCAGAGCGTGAGGAGCTGTCGCTCAAAGGATCTCACTCTTGTCGATCTCCTTGCGGCGCCGGGGCACGGCGGGCTGAGGCGGCGAGGCGGGGGCCGCCGTCGCGCGAGGGGCTGCCCTGTCGCTTCCGGGACGGGGCTGTGTCGAGCGCGGCTGCGCGGGCGCCGCCGACGGAGCAGGCAGCGCGGAAGCGTCCGCCGGCACCGCCGGGGGCTGCTCCGCCGCTTCGGGCTGCGGCGGGGGCGGCGAGCGCTGCGCGACGTCTTGAACGTCCTGCAGCGCGCCGCGCACGCCGGGGGACAGGAGCCGCGCCGCCTGCTCCGGGCGCGGCCGATCGAGCAGGCGCCACGCGAGCGTGGCGGCCCCGGCGAGCGTGCTCAGGCAGGCCAGCGCCACGGCGGCCATCGCCGCCGGCCGCCGCGCCAGCGAGGGCGCCGAGGGCGGCCCGGACGGCTCGGGCAGCTCGGGCGGCGGCGCCGTCAGCGCGGCGTGGTACGCCTGGACCATCTCGCGGATCGAGGCGAACCGCTGCGCCGGGTCCTTCGCGAGCGCGCGCGCGAACCAGCCGTCGAGCCCGCGGGGAAGCGAGCGCCGGATCTGCGTGGGAGGCTCGAAATCGCGGGTGCTGACCGCCACGATGAGCTCGGCGATGGTGTTGCCCTGAAAAGGCGCCCAGTCCGTCAGCACCTCGTAGGCGAGCACGCCGAGCGCCCAGACGTCGGCCCGCGCGTCGACCGAGAGCGGCGAGGCGAGCTGCTCCGGGCTCATGTAGTTCGGTGAGCCCAGCATGACGTCGGCGTCCGTCTCGCGCGGCCGATCGAGGCCGAGATTGCCGTGCAGCGCCTTGGCGATGCCGAAATCCGCGACCTTCACCGTGAGCGCCGCGCCGGGCTCGTCGAGGAGCATCACGTTCGATGGCTTCAGATCGCGGTGAATGATGCCCATGTCGTGCGCGACGGTGAGCGCGTCCGCGATCTCATCGAGCATGTCCGCGAAGCGCCGCGGATCGATCGGCCCCCTCTCGTTCACCTCGGCGAACAGCGTTCGACCCCGGATGTACTCCATCACCAGATACGGGACGTCGTCGTGAACGCCCGCGTCGTGAACGGCGACGATGTGCCGGGTGCGCGCGCCCAGGCGAGCCGAGATCTGCGCCTCGAAGCGGAACCGCTCCAGGACGGTCCGGCACCGCTCCGGGTCGCCGGTCAGCGCGACGCTGAGGAACTTGATGGCGAGCTCGGTCTTGAGCGTGACGTGGACGGCGAGCCAGACCTCCGCCATGCCGCCGCGCCCGAGCGGCTGGACCAGCCGGTACTTGCCGTCGACGACCTCGTCGGCGGCGTGCTGCCAGATGTCCGACTCGTCCACGCTGGGCGCCGGCCTGCCCGACGCGCTCGGGCTGACCCGGAGGGTCGTCGGCATGCGGGACGAGGCGGCGCTCACACCCGGAAGGATAGTGGATGCCGCGCGCGGGACTGGCACTATTCGACCGCGCCCGCCATCCGGGCATGCGGGGCGGGGCGGCGGTCAACCTGACGTCAGCCTGACGCTGGAGCCCGCGCCGGGCGCCTCACTCCGCGGCGTCGGCCAGGAGCTCCGGCGGGAGGGCGACGGGCTGCGGGGCCGACCTGCCCACGCCGCGAGCGAGCGCGTCGCCGAGGAGCGCGCCCACGCCGGGGACCACATTGTCGATCGCCTCGTCGGCCTCTCGCGGGTTCAGCCACCAGAAGGGATTGAGCAGCCGGGGGAGATCGCGGAAGGAGCGGGCAGGACGGCTGACCTCGACCGTGAAGGCGAGGGTCCCCAGGTTGGCGTCCAGCCAGTCGTCCATGTCGCCGACCGTCGGGTACCAGTGCGCCGCCTGCCGCACCTCGTACCGGTCGCGCGGCAGCGCGCGGCAGAAGCTGTCGCCGAGGGCCCGGTACAGCGGGGCGCGCGGGTTGGGCGCGCCGGTGTGCGCCCAGGGGTAGAGCAGGAGGTTGCCGCAGCTGTGAAAGCCGAGCGCGAGCGCGGGCCTCGTCTCCAGCGCGACGTCGCGCAGAGCGCGCGACTCCGGCTCCGAGAACGCGTGAGGACCCGTGTAATGCGGCGACCACCGGAGCCGCGAGCCCGCGAACGGGTGCAGCGGCCGCGACGAGCAGAGCGGCGCGAAGTTCCGGTTCAGATCCACGCCGCGCGCATTGCACCGCTGCGACGCCGGCCGCTCGCCGCGGAGGCGCTCCAGGTTCTCGGCGAGCGCGTCGGGGTTGACCACCGGCACCACCACGAGCCGCGCCCGCGCCGCGGCCCCCGCGCGCCCGCTCGCCAGGATCGACCGGACCGCGTCGAGCAGCGCGAGCCCGCCGATCACCTCGACCCCGTGCATGAGCGACGTCAGCAGGAACGTCGGGCCCTGCGGATTGCCGAAGTCGATTCGACGCAACGGTTGTCCATTGGCGGACGTCCCGACTGTCATCTCCCGTCCGCCGTGGGCGCGCGCGAGGCGAGCCCAGGCGTCATCCAGCTGCGAGAGCTCGGCATAGCGGCCAGAGAGGGCGGGCGAGCGTGTCATTCCAGTGTCTCTCATGTGACACCGGAATGGCGATGCGCGCCAGCGGATTGGGCCGCCGCGCGGCGCGGCGGGGCGGTCCTGCTCCCGTTTTCGCTCTCGTTTTCCTGTTCCTGGCGTTCGCCGCCTTCGTCCTCCTCGTCGTGCTCGCCGTCGTCGTCCTCGTGAGACTCAGGTCAGGCGAGCGCTCCGGCGGCCCTTGTTCACCGCGGCGAGGGCGAGGCCCTCGAACAGGAGGTGCGCGCCGAGATGAAGGGTGATGTCGGCGTGATCGAGCGCGGGGCATACCTCGACGAGATCCATGCCCACCAGGTTGATGCCCGCGAGGCCGCGGAGGAGCTGGATCGCCTCGCGCGAGGTGAGCCCGCCGGGCACGGGCGTGCCGGTGCCCGGGGCATAGGCCGGGTCGATCCCGTCGATGTCGAACGACACGTAGACGGGCGCCTCGCCGACGGCGGCCTTGATGGCGGCCGCGATCGCCGGGGCGCCATCGCTGTCGAGCCGCTCCATGCCGTACAGGGTCGCCCCGGCGTGCGCCGCGAAGGCGCCCTCCTCCGGGTGACCCCATGTCGCGCGGACGCCGATCTGGTGGAGCTCGCCCCGCCCGATCAGCCCCTCGTCGATCGCATTGCGGAACGGCGTGCCGTGGTGGAACGGCTCGCCCCACACCTCCGAGGTGCTCGTGTCGAGGTGGGCGTCCACGTGCACGACCGCGACCGGGCCGTGGCGCCGCGAGAGCGCGCGGAGCACGGGGAGCGCGATGGAGTGGTCGCCGCCGACGACGAACGGGACCGCGCCGGCCGCGAGCACCTCGTCGACCGAGGCCTGGATCAGCTCGCGCACGGAGTCGGCGTGGAAGGGGGGAAAAGGCACATTGCCGCCGTCGCGCACGTCGAGCGCGCGGAACACGTCGACGCCGTGGCCGGGGTGATACGACTGCACGAGCGCGCTCACGCGGCGCAGCTCGTAGGGCGCGAAGCGCGTGCCCGGGCGGTAGGTGACGCTGCCGTCCCACGGGACGCCGAGGAGCACGGCGTCGGCGCCGGTATAGGCCGAGGCGCCGGGCTCGTCGAAGCTCGCGGTCGGGAGGCGAAAGAAGGGAGTCTGCCCGTGCCGCAGGTACGCGGCGGCTCGCTGTTGAGACATGAGATCTCCTAAAGGCTCAAGAGGTCCAGGATCACCGCGCGGGCGCGCGCCGCGAGCTCGGCCGCGCCGCCGTGCTCGCCGAGCGGCGGGCCGAACGTGACGCAGGCGCTCGCCTCGCGGCGGCTCGAGAAGCGGAGGTAATGAGGAAGGAAGGTGTCGTCGCCCGCCCAGCAGAGCTCCGGCGCATCGTAGGTGATGGCCGCAGGCACGATGGGGACGCCCGCGATACGGGCGACGCCGAAGATGCCTTTGCGAAAGGGGAGGACCTCCTGCCCGCGCGTGGTGGTGCCCTCCGGGAAGTTCAGGACCGGGACGCCGTGGCGCAGGGCGCGGAGCGCGCAGCGGAGCACGCGCGCCCCGCTCTCCGGGCGCCGCCGGTCGACGAGCAGCACGCCGAGATCGCGCGCGCGCTCGCCGATGATCGGCCAGCCGCCGATCTCCTGCTTCGCGATGGCGGTGCAGGGGGTGAGCGAGGCGAGGAGGATCGGATCCAGATAGCTGACGTGGTTCGCCACGATCACGAACGGCGGCGCAGGGAGGGCGCCCGTCACGCGGAGGCGCAGGGCGTGCAGCGCGCAGAGCCCCCTGGCGGTCCCATGCAGGAGGCGCGCCCTCTCCCGGTCGCGCAGGGCGGGCAGCTCGGGCAGCAGGCTGCTCCGGACCGCGGTGTCGAGCGCGAGGCCCATCACGCCGGAGACCCGGCTGGCAATGGAGAACGCCTCGGTCCACGGCCGGTCCCCCGGCGCCCCGAGGCGGCGGCCGTGGTCCAGCGGAGCGGTGGTCGTCATGGTCTGTCCGCCTCAGGCCACCGCGGCGATCCCGCCGCTCTCCGCCGGGCGCGGCTCCTTCGCCTCGGCCGGGCGCTCGACGAGCCCCACCCGCTCGAAGCGGGCCCGGAGGGCGAGGAACGCGTCGCGATCGATGCGCGAGATGATGCGCGGGTGCCCGGTGCCATAGAAGTCGGGGCGCACCTCGATCTCCCTCGCGCCGAGCATGGCGTGGAGCGCCCGCGCGGCGTGGTTGTCCTCCTCGACGGTGAACCAGCACGACTCCGCCCACCCGAGGATCGAGCCGACGAACGCCCGGAGGAGCGTGTGCGTCGCGCGGGAGCCCTGGTATTCGGGAAGGACGGCGAGGGTCGTGCAATAGACCTCCTTGCCGCGCGTGAAGGAGAGCAGGTAGCCCGCCGGCTTGCCCGCGGCCTCGACAAGGAAGCAGGAGTCCTTGAAGAAGTCGCAGCAGAGACGGATGTAATACCGCCCGAGCTCGCCCTCTCCCGCGCTTCCGAAGAGCGCCGCCTCGAGTTCCATCAGCGTCGAAAAGTCATCGCTCCGGAGCGTGCGCGCCACATAACGGCTCATCGTTGCGCCTCCTTTTTCTCATCAAATCGTTGGTCGGGGCGCAGCATGCCGGGCAACCGTGGAGAACACGTCACAGGACCCCCGAGGTTGGGAGACACCCCGGGGACGGCGGCGCGTCAGGATGGCTGGCGGATCGCGTACGGAAGGTGCCAGAGCGGCGATGTCATCGTGGCCTGAGGCGCTCCACCGCCGCGGCCGGGATCGCGAGCGCGACGCGGACGGCCGCGCGGACGGCGTCGCGCAGCGCGGCGAGCCCCGACGTGGCGCGCCAGCCGCCGGTCACGGAGGTCCAGTGCTTCATGGGGACGAAGATGTTCCCGTCGGTGTGCGGCGCCGCCCGGTCGAGGAAGGTCGTCCTCGTCACATACGCGGCGATCACCGGCTCCGTGAGGCCCGGGAGGAGGGCGAGCGCCGCGGCGGTGATGCGGCCGGCGGCGCCGACGTACACCTCGCGCCTCGGCCGCTCGGCGAGCGAGACCATCGCCCTCGCGACCTGCTCCGGGCGGGCCACCGGCGGGATCGGCTGGACGGCGCGGCCTGTGTAATTGCCGGCGTGCTGGTAGATCGGGGTGTCGACGGCCGAGGGGAGGAGCGTGCAGACGTGGATGTCCGGGGTGCTCAGGAGCTCCTGCCGCAGGCAGGACGCGAGGCCCATGGCCCCGAACTTGGAGATGACGTAGGCGCTCATCGTGGGCGCGCCGAACTTGCCCAGGGCGGAGATGTTGTTGATGAGCACACCGGCACCCTGCCTGCGGAAATAGGGCAGCACGGCCCGCGCGCCGTGCACGTAGCCGAGCAGGTTCGTCTCGATGACCTGGCGGTACGTCTCGTAGGGCGCCTCGTCCGCGCGGGCGTAGAGGAACACCGCGGCGTTGTTCACCCAGACGTCGATCCTGCCGAACGCCTCGCACGCAATGCGGGCGAGGTCCCTGACGGCGCACTCCTCCCGCACGTCCGTGGGCACGGCGACCGCCCGCGCGCCGACGCTGGCGCACTCCGCGGCGACCTCCTCGAGGGCCGCCGCGTTCCGCGCGGCGATGACGACCCTCGCGCCGCGCCGCGCGAACTCGATCGCCGCCGCCCTGCCGATCCCCGAGGACGCCCCGGTGATGACGACCACCGAATCGCGAACGCACTTCCGCATGACTGACAACCTCCCGCGCGGTCTGGCCTCGCTCGGGAAATGAGCAATGCGCGGGCCATCTCAGGCCGGGCAGACGGTTTGCGATCGGTGAACGGTGGACGGTGAGAGAACAGAGAATTTGAACCACAGAGGCACAGAGGCACAGAGAGGAGAGAATGGATGAAGATCGAGAAACCTGGACCACAGCGGCACGGAGGGACGAAGACGTATTTCTCTCCTCTGTGCCTCTGTGCCTCTGTGGTTCAAATTCTCTGCTTCGAGCCGCCTCGAGGTTCAGGGCGCCGCGTCAGTCGTGGAAGTGCTTGCCGGCCCTCGCCGCCTCGACGAGCGCCGGGGCGGGCGTCCAGCGCTTGCCGAAGCGGCGCTCGTAGACCTCGATGCGGCGGAGCACCTCCGCGGCGCCGAGGGTGTCGACGTAGCGGAACGGGCCGCCGCGGAACGGCGGAAAGCCGAGGCCGAAGATCGCGCCGATGTCGCCGTCGCGCGGGCTCCTCAGGATGCCCTCGCCGAGGCAATGCAGCGCCTCGTTCACGAGCTGGAGCGAGCACCGCATCTGGATCTCCTCGACAGGCACCGGCGGCCTGTCCTTCGCCGTCGGCACCGGCAGGCCGAGCACGGCATAGACGCTCTCGTCGGCGTGCTTCCCCTTGCCCTTCTTCTTCGCCGCCGCGCCGTACAGGTACATCCCGCGCTCGTTCTTGCGGCCCTTGCGGTCGTCGGCGACGAGCTTTGCCATCGTGGGCGGCGGGGCGAGCCGCTCGCCGAACGCCTCGATCATGATCGGACCGACGTGCGCGGCCACGTCGATGCCCACCTCGTCGAGCAACGCCAGCGGGCCGACCGGCCAGCCCCACGCGACGAGCGCCCTGTCGACCTGCTCGATGGCCACCCCCTCGGCGAGGAGCCAGCTCGCCTCGTTCATGTACGGCCCGAGGATGCGGCTCGTGTAGAAGCCGACGCCGTCGTTCACGACGATGACCGTCTTGCCCTGCCGCTTGCCGACCGCCACGGCCGTGGCCACCACCTCGGGAGACGTCCGCTCCGTCCGGATGACCTCGAGCAGCGGCATCTTGTGCACCGGGCTGAAGTAGTGCATCCCGACCACGTTCTCCGGCCGCCTCGACGCGGCCGCGATCCGGGCGATCGGGATCGACGAGGTGTTCGATGCGAAGATGACGCCGTCCTTGCCGCTCGCCTCGACCTCGCGCAGGACCGCGTGCTTCACCGCGAGATCCTCGAACACCGCCTCGATCACGAGATCGGCGCCCCTGAGGCCCGAGGTGTCGGTCGTCGCCGTGAGCAGCGCGAGCTTCTGGTCGCGCTCGAGCGGCGTGAGCTGCTTCTTCTTCACCCGGTCGCCGAGGATGTCGGTCACGTACTTGAGCCCGCGGCCGAGCGACGCGTCGTCGCGGTCCTTGAGGCGCACCGCGATGCCGGCGTTCAGGCTCACGTAGGCGATGCCAGCGCCCATCAGGCCGGCGCCGAGCATCGCGATCTTCTCGACCTTCCTCGGCTGCACCGAGGGGTCGTCCACGCCGGTGTCCTTCTTCATCGCGGTCGTCGCGAAGAAGAGCTCCATCAGCCGGTGCGCCGTGCTCGAGACGACGAGCTCGCCGAAGGCCCGGGCCTCGACGTCTCGCGACGCCTCGAAGCCCCGGTCGGCGTAGGCCCGCAGCACCTCGATGATCCGCTCGGGCGCCGGGTAGTGCCCGCCGGTCTTCTCGCGCGTCTTCTTCTGCGCTTGCTGGAAGAGCACCGCGCGACCGATCGGGTTCTGCTCGAGGGCGGCGCGGGTGAGCGCGGCGGCGTCGAGCTTCGGCGCCTTCTTCGCGGCGGGGCCGGGGCGGAACGGCGGGCCGGCGGCCGCGAGCTTCAGCGCGAGCGCCGCGGCCGTCTCCTGCAGGATGGGCGCGGGGACCACGTCGTCGGCGACGCCGAGCTGCCGCGCCCTGGACGGGCGCATGTTCTTGCCGGTGAGGCCGTGGTCGAGCGCCGCCTGCAGGCCAGCGCGCTCCGCCAGCCGCTGCAGCCCGTTGATCCCGGGGAGCAGGCCGAGCTGCACCTCGGGCAGGCCGAGCACCGTCTTCCGGTCGTCGCTCAGCACGCGCGCGTGGCAGGCGAGCGCCACCTCGAAGCCGCCGCCGAGCGCGGCGCCGTGGACCGCGGCGACGACCGGCTTGGGCGAGCGCACGATCCGCAGGACCGCCTCGTGACCGGCCCGGCAGATCGCCTCGGCCTGGGCCGCCGTGGTGACGCTCTTCAGCATGTCGATGTCGGCGCCCGCGATCCATGTGTCGGGCTTGCCGGACACGAGGATGGCCGCCTTGATGAGCGGGTCGCTGGCGATCCGGGCCATGATGCGCTCGAGATCGCCGGCGAACGTGGGCTTCAGCGTGTTGACCGCCTCGCCGGGGACATCGTAGGTCACGACGGCCACGCCGTCGGGGCGGACCTCGAGGGAGATGGGGCCCCGCTCCGCGGAGGCCTGCGCCGCCTGGTCGAACGTCGTCGTCATGATGCTGCCTCCAGGACCACGGCGGCGCCGAGCCCGCCCGCTGCGCACACGGTGAGGAGCGCGTGCTGGCCGCCGCGCTTCTTGAGCTCGCGGAGCGTGGAGAGCACCATGCGCCCCCCCGTGGCCGCGAAGGGGTGGCCGAGCGCGATCGAGCCGCCGTTCACGTTGAGCTTCTCCGGGTCGATCTCGCCGACGGCCTCGGAGCGGCCGAGCTTGTCCGCGGCGAACGACGGCGACGCGAGCGCCTTCAGGTTGGACGCGACCTGGGCGGCGAAGGCCTCGTGCATGTCGACGAGGTCCATGTCGGCGAGGGAGAGGCCGGCGCGGTCGAGCGCGCGCGGCGCGGCGAGCACCGGGGCCATCAGGAGCTGCCAGCCGGGGTCGACCGCGGCGTAGGACCACGACTTCACGTACCCGAGCGGCTGGTAGCCGAGCGCCTTGGCCTTGGCCTCGCGCATCAGGAGCAGCGCGCTCGCCCCGTCGGTGAGCGGCGACGCGTTGCCCGCGGTGATGGTGCCGTGGCGGCGATCGAAGGCCGGCGACAGCTTCGCGTAGGCCTCGAGGGTCGAGTCGTCCCGGACCACGTTGTCGCGCTCGACCGGCTTGTCGTACGGCGGTGGGATCACGTGCATGACCTCGGCCGCGTACGTTCCGTCGCGCCACGCGCGCGCGGCGTTCGTGTGCGAGCGGTGGGCGATCGCGTCCTGCTCGGCGCGCGAGATCCCGTTCTGCTTCGCCATCTTCTCGGCCGCCTCGCCCATCTGCTCGCCCGTGGTCGGCTCGCGCGAGAAGCCGGGGATCGGCGGCACGATGTCCTTCAGCGAGAGGCGGGAGAGGATCTCCAGCCGGGCGCCGAGCGTCCTCGCCTTCTGGAGCTCGGTCAGCGCGCCGGCGAGCTTCCGGGAGACGCCGAGCGGGACGTCGCTCATGCTGTCGGCGCCGCCGACGAGGGCGACGTCGTGCTGGCCGGCGAGCATCGCCTCGGCGGCGCTCGTCATGGCCTGGAGCGACGTCGCGCAGGCGCGCGAGACGCTGTAGGCGTCGATGTCCTTGGGCAAGCCCGTGCGCAGCACGACCTCGCGCGCGATGTTGAGCCAGTCGAGCGTCGGCACCACCTGGCCGTAGACGACCAGCGTGACGTCGCGCGGGCTCACCTCGCTGCGCTGGATGAGCTCCTTGACCACCGTGGCGGCGAGATCGACGGTGCGCAGCGCCTTCAGCGCCGTCCCCGCCTTCGTGAACGGCGTGCGCAGCCCGGCGACGACCGCCACCCGGTCCTTGCCGCTCTTCCCATTCTTGCCTGAAGCCATGTCGACTCCTCTGCTGCCGGAGAGCCCACCGCGGGCCCACCCCGCGCGCCCCGCGCAGCTCCCCCCCGGATCCCGGCTCGCCGGACCACGCCGGTCGGGTGAAATCCCTTAGGTGGGCTAACGCGACGTGTCAACCTCGGTCGGGGGAGGCGAGGTGGAGGCGCGCTCCGAGGGGCGAGAAGGTGGAAAGTCGGTCGAGCGGCCCTGGACTCCAATTTGGCCCACACGGGAACTTCCCGATAGCGTTGTCGGCCATGCGGAAAATCATTCAATTCAGCGCGTTGCTCTGTAGCGCTTCGGCGCTGGCGGGGTGTGCGACGTTTGCCAGCGACTCGGCGCCGGCGGCGCCGGGTTATGTGTATGTGGCCGGGCACAAGAACAACCAGCCTGCGATGTGGATGTGCCCTGATCAGCCGGGCAAGGCGGAGTGCACCGAGGTCGAAGTGACGGAGGTGAGCGAATGAAGCGTTCCTTGATTTTCGGGTTGCTGCTCGCGAGCCTTGGCGCGATCGGCTGTCAGGGCAGCTACACGAGCATCCGGCAGATCGACGGGACTCGGTACCACGTCACGCGCGCGAGGCAGGGCTTCTTCAGCGCGAAAGGCACCGTGTTCGACTGCCAGGCAAAGGGCGACGCGATGACGTGCACCGAGATCAGCGATCTGTGAGCCATGCGGGAGCGCTGCTCCGCGCAGGGCTCTAGCTCGCAGATCGGCTGAAGAATAAAACCGCCAAGAACGCCAAGAGACGCCAGGTAGATTGTTACTGGCGTCTCGGGGCATCCTGGCCCTTTTTCGCTCTTGGCGTCTTGGCGTCTTGGCGGTTTACTCTTTCTTTGTTTCTTCTCTTCTGGCGCCCTGGCGGTTCCCTCTTCCTTGGTCGCCCCGGCGGCCGCCGCGCCCGCTCACGCCTCGCGCAGGAAGGCCTCGAGCAGCCGCGCCGAGACGTCGAGGAGGTCGCGCTCCGTCACGATGCCGACGAGCCGCTCGCCGGCCACGACGGGCAGGCAGCCGACGCGCTGCTCGCGCATGATCCGCATCGCCTCCAGGGTCGGCGTCTCGGGGGTGATCGTCACCGGATCGGGCCGCATGATCGACGCGACCGTGGGCGGCGCGGAGCCGTTCGCCGCCGCGGCGCCGCGGGCGATGAGCCGGAGCAGCGCGCGGTGTGAGACGACGCCGACGAGCCGGCCCTGGTCGTCCTCGACCGGCACGTGGCGCACGTGCCGCCAGTCCATGACGCTCGCGGCGAAGTCGACGATGTCCGTGGGCCGCACCGTGAAGAGATCGGTCGACATGAACTGGCCCACGGTCCGGTAGCTGTCGCGCAGGAGGTCCCGGTCGACCTCGAGCGCGGCGGGCTCCCAGGTGTGCACCGGGCACCCTGACCCGCCGCCGCGGGCCTCCTCCTGCTGGCGGGCGAGCATCGCGGCGCAGAGCGCGCGGTGCTGCACCTCCGGGGTGCCCTGCCCGGCCATGGCCGCGAGCGAGCCGAGCGCCCACTGCGCGCCGGTCTGGCCGCGGCGCACGCGCTCCTCGACGACGCCGAGGTAGCGGTCGATGTCGGCGGCGTCGATGCCCGCGGCCGACAGGCCCGCCCGGGCGGCCGGGAGGAGGCGCGAGAGGAGGAGCTCCGGGGCGGGGAGGCTCTGGCCGCCGAACCACGTGAGCTGCGCCTTGAGGCCGTGGCGCGCCGCCGCGAAGAAGTTCGCCTTGGCGTCCTCGAACGGCATCTCGAGGTCGACGCGCGGGTGCTCGGCGGCGAGCCCCGACATGAGGCCGAAGAAGAACGCGGCGTTCGCGACCTCGTCGAGGACCGTGGGCCCCGCGGGCAGCGCGCGGCTCTCGATGCGCAGGTGCGCGACCCCGTCCACGACGCCGTAGCAGGGGCGGTTCCAGCGGTAGATGGTGCCGTTGTGGACGCGCAGGGCCTTGAGGTCCGGGACCTCGCCGCGCGCGAGCACGGCGGCCGGGGGCTCGCCCGTCTCGGCGGTCATGATCACGCGGAACCGCGCGATGTCCTCGCGGAAGAGCTCGAGCGCGCCGCCCTGGACCCAGCCGTCGCCGAAGTGCACGCGGGGCCGGTGCTGCCGGCTCTCGCGGGCGCTCGGGCGGGTGTCGATCGAGCTCTCGAAGAGGGCGATCCGCGTCTCTTGCCAGAGCCTCTGCCCGAGGAGCAGCGGCGAGTTGACCGCGGCGGCGAGCACGGGCGCGGTCACCGCCTGCGCCAGGTTGTAGAGCGGCGCGAACTCGCGCGCCCCGACCTGGAGGTGGACCTGGAAGCTCGTGTTGCACGCCTCGAGCAGGATGTTGTCGTGGGTCATCTCGAGCTCGTCGAGCCCGTGGATCGACACGCGGAAGTCGCCCTGGCGCAGCTGCAAGAGCGCGCGGTTGAGCTCGTGGTAGCGGGGCGAGGGGGTGAGGTTCTCCAGGCGGAGATCGGCGGCGCGCAGCGTCGGGAGGATGCCCGCGAGCAGCACGTCGGCGCCGACGGCGCGCGCGGCCTCGGCCGCCCGCCCGACGACGTCGGAGAGCTCGGCCTCGAGGCGCCGCAGGCAGTCGCCGCCGAACGGCAGCGGGGAGAGGTTCGCCTCCAGGTTGAAGCGCGCGAGCTCGGTCGTGAGCCGGCCGTCGGCCGCCCGCTCGAGCACCTCCAGCGCGAGCGGCGCCGGCCGGAGCGCGCGGTCCACGAGGAACATCTCCTGCTCCGCGCCGATCCGGCGCACGCCCGACTCGATGCGGTCTTCCTCGAGGAGGCGCTCGAGCGCGTCCACGTCGTCGAGCAACGCCCGCATGAAGGCCTGAAGCTGCTCATCGTTCGCCTGCTCGGAGACGTGCTGCTCACCCATGCCGGCCCACCGCCTTTCGCCCGCGCCGCTCGCGGTCCGCCGCAGCCTACGACGGGAGGCGGCGGGCGCGGGAGCTCCCTCGCCGAGCGGCGGGAACAGACGGGAACAGACGGGCGGAAGCGGACGGGAGCAGGCGGGAAGAAGCAGGCGAGCGCCGCGGCGGCGGTCCGGCGCGGGCTCAGAACCGGTGGCCGACCGCGAGCCGCAGCGTGGCGACCTTGTCCTCGGCGAGGCCGAACCCGAGCGGCGAATCGAGCGCGACGAGCAGCCCCGCCCGGCCGTAGAAGCCGGGCTTCTCCGGCGTGTAGCTGACGAACGGCTCGAGCGCGAGCTGCGCCATGTCCTCGCGCGTGAGCGTCAGCACCGCCTGCAGGCGGAGCCCGCCGCCGAGGGCTCCCTTGCCGCGCATCTCGAGCTCGCTGCCCTGCTCGAGCACGAGATCGGCGCTGCCCCCGCTGAGCGGGAGCGCGAGCATCACCGCCGTATCGGCGCGGTACACGAGCCGCGTGGCGACCTCGGCCTCCACGCCGCCGCGGACCTTCAGGGGGAAGTGCTTGGGGATGAGCCGGTGGAGGTCGTAGTAGGCGCGCGTCGAGGCCGTCGCTTGAAGCGCGGCGCGGGCGTCCGCGTTGGGGTCGGTGAGGACGGGGATCGAGAGCGCGCCGCCGCCGAAGACGGCGAGCTTGCGCGACAGGGCGCGCGCGTAGTGGGCGCCGATCGTGGGGTTGCCGAAGAGGAGGCTGCCGGCGCTGCTGCTCTCGTCCACGCCGAGCCGGTCGGACCGGAACGAGGCCGAGACGTTGCCGTAGGCGAGCGGCAGCTCCGCGTCGAGGAGGAGCCGGTCGCGCCACTGGAGCTGGCCGACGAGGGCGAAGGTCAGGCCGAACGTGCTCACCTCGGCGTCGACGTCGTCCATCGACCAGTCGGCCGACTTGCTCAGGACGTCGAGCTGGAGCTCCGCGCGGGAGCCCTGGGACTTGACCCAGCTGCTCTTCTTCTCTGCCGGGGCGGCGAGCGGCGCCGTGAGCCAGAGCGAGAGCAGGACAGCGGAGGAGAGCAGCAGCTTGGCGTTCAATCAGGCCCAGCTGCGATGACTAACATGGCTCGGCCCGTCTGTGGTCGTCGAATGGCGCCCTCGGAGCGCGCCGCCCGGCCTCTTGGTCGCGCGTCGCGATGCGGGCGCGATGCGGGCGCGATGCGGGCGCGATGCGGGCGCGATGCGGGCGCGATGCGGAAAAGATGTCGCGACGCGCCGCCAGACGGCGCGCGCCCGCATGACGCACGATGTGGTGTGAGAGGAGGCGCTCTACGGCCGGCGCGAGGCAGGTCGGGTCGAGTCGGACGCGGGCGCCCCCTGCTCGGCGGAGCCGGCGGGGGCCGACGCCGGCGCCTCGTCGTCGTCGCTGTCGTCCTCGTCGTCGCTGTCGTCCTCGTCGTCGCTGTCGTCCTCGTCGTCGTCGTCGTGGCTGTCGCCCTCGAACAGCAGCGAGGGAGCGCCGTCGCTGCCGTGCTCCGCGAAGATCGCGTCGGCGGCGATCACGAGCTCCTCCAGGCGCTCCGCGTCGACGGGGCCGTACACAGCGAGCGCCATGACGCGGTCCTGCACGAAGAGCCACGCGTCGGGAAACTCGCGCAGCGCATCGCGGACGCGGGTCGAGAGCCACCGGCCGATCGCCTTCGCCTCCGGCCCCTCGACAAGGAAGTGCTCCATGAACTCCGGGTCCTTCTTGAACTGGACGCCGGTGTTCGGGGCGCGCCTGCCGTCGAGGATCGGCAGCGGGCACACGGTGAGCCGGGGCGCGGCCTTGGCGAGCTTGGCCAGGACCACCTGGTACTCGCTGCCGTTCTTCGCGTCCGGCCCGACGACGGCGACGTAGGCGAGCTTCGGGACGAGCTCGTAGCGGGCGATGACCGCGCCGCCGCCCGTCTCGTGCAGCATCCGCTCGAGGCTGCTCGGCGCCGAGCGGACAGGGCGCGGCCCGATGATCTCGGCGCTGGTCTTCCGGCTGTCGCGATACCCCCCGGGCCGGCGCGCGGTCGCCTTCGGGGTCATCAGCGCGCGCCACCGGACGAGCTCGCCGTCGCGCCGCGCCTCGTGGCGCGTGCGCAAGCCGGTCAGGAACCAGACGACGAGCAACGCGATGGGACCTACGTACCAGAGCCAGGGCATGGGGCGGCGATGCTAGCAAACCTCGCGCGCGTGCGGTGGGGTCGCGCGCAGGGGCGGTGGGGTCGCGCGCAGGGGCGGTGGGGTCGCGCGCAGGGGCGGTGGGGTCGCGCGCAGGGGCGGTGGGGTCGCGCGCAGGGGCGGTGGGGTCGCGCGCAGGGGCGGTGGGGTCGCGCGCAGGGGCGGTCGCGCTCGTTCAGCTATTCCGGCTGCGCCGGCGTCTCCGGCGCGGGCACCGGCGCTCCCTGCGCGTCGCCGGCGCGGGACGGCGGCGCGTCGCCCCGCCGCTCGAAGATGCACCAGTAGCCGTTCTTGCTGTGGCGGACCATCCCGGCGACCTCGTACACGCCCCGGAAGCGCCGGTCCCTGCGGAGCTTCTCCTGCGCCGGGAACGGGAGCTTGTCGCACGTGTCGGCGCCGCCGATGAACACGAAGTAGCGCGGCGACTTGTCGAACACGCGCTGCACGTAGCCGGGGCCGGTCTTGCGCGTGTAGCCGCCCGGCAGCTTGGAGATCACCGGGTCGACGAGGCCGAGCAGGTCGAGCACCGGATAGTCGGTCGCATACCCGATGTACCCGATGTCGCCCACGGCGACCTCGCCGGGCTGCCCGTGCTGCTGGAACCACGCGGCCGTCCCGCCGGCGGCGCTGTCCCAGAACCGCTTGTCGTCGTCGAGGATCCGGTGCTGCGCGCGGTCGATCCGCTGCGCCCGGAAGGCGCCCAGCGCGACGAGGCAGCCGGCCGCGAGCACGCCGGCGCCCGCGGCGAGGGCGATCCCGCCCGGGCGCGCCGCCGCGGCGCGGGCCGAGACCGCGGGGAGCAGCGGCTCGAGCAGCGAGCGCGCGCCGAGGCCCGCGAGGAGGAAGCAGAACGGCTCGAACGGGCTCATGAAGCGGTAGAACGGCATCCAGTCCCCGCCCACGAGGAGCACATAGCCGGCCACCGCGAGCGCGAGGGCCGCGACGCACAGCGCGTCGCGGTGCCGCGCGACGATCGCCACGCAGAGGCCGAAGAGCGCGAGCAGGAGAACCGGCCCCGTGTGCTCCGCGTACTCCTTGAGGTAGTGCTGCCCGCCGGCCAGCTGCTCGGCGAGGCTCCCGGTCTTGGCGCTCAGCGTGTTCGGCAGCCACGTGCCGTAGTAGCTGTGCCGCCAGAGCATGTGGAGCGCGATGGGCGCGACGAAGACGACGCCGCGGAGCAGGTTCTGCCGCCCGAAGAAGCGCAGGCCGAGGAACAGCATCGGGATGCCGAGGAACATCGGCGCCTCGGGGCGGGTCAGGCCCGCCAGCCCGAAGACGAGGCCCGAGTACGGGAAGCCGGTCCCCCGGTCGCGCTCGCGGAACATCATCTCTGTGCCCGCGAGGACGAGCAGGACGAAGAGCGGCGTCTCCAGGCCGAAGACAGCATATCCGCTCTGCACGATCGAGCTCGCGAACAGCCACGTGGCGATGCACGGGATCGCGCCGCGCGGGCGCAGCCGGTCCGAGAGGAGATAGAGCGCGCCGAGCGACCCGCAGGCGGCGAGCCCGCCGAGCACCTTGGCGAGGACGTCGGGGTCGAGGCCGACCTTGATGCCGGCCGCGAGCAGCACGGTCCAGAGGAAGTTCGTGTACCCCTCGATGCGCTCGCCGGCGTTGTAGACGAGCCCGAGGCCCCGGGCGAAATTGCGCGCGTAGCGGTACGAGATGTACGCGTCGTCGATCGTGAACGAGCGCACCCGCACCATGTTCACGACGAGGAGGACGGCCGGCAGCGCGAGGCCGAGCGCGAGGTGCAGGCGGCCGGAGAGCGGCGCGCCGCGCAGCCAGTCGCGTAAGCCCCGGGCAGGCGGCGCGTCGTGCTCGGCGTCGTCCGCCGCGTCCACCTCGCCGTCGGCCTCGTCGCCCGGATCGGCCTCGCCGCCCGGAGGAGCGACCCCGACGCGTCCGTGCTCTTTTTCCAGCTGTTCTTCCAGGAAAGCCATGTGAGGTGTCTCCCTAGCATGGATGGTCTTTGCCGGGGTCGTTTCTTGGTCGAGGCGCTCCTCCCAGCTATCCTTGAAACATGCGTGCATCCATTGTCGCTCTTGCCGCCTGCTCCGTGCTTTCCCTCGCGCCGCCCGCCCTCGCGGCGCAGGGCGTGCCCTGCAGCTTTTATGGCGTCGACCCCGGCGCGCCCGTCCAGGGAGGGAAGGTGATCCTCGACGACGGCCTCGCGGAGAAGCTGGCGCGCGCGGGCGCCGGCGCCGTGCGCGTCGAGTTCCAGCTCGACGGCGACGACGGGTGGTACGAGGACAGGCTCGCGGAGTACGACGCGGTCATCGACGCCCTGCGCGCCGCGGGCCTCGAGCCGCTCGGGCTCCTCTCTCACCGCACGGTCGAAGGAGGACAGTCCCTCTGGAATGACGACCCGGATGGGGACGGCAACAACCGCTTTGTGGAGGAGTTCGCCGACACCGCACAGGCGCTCATGACGAGGTTCGCCGGGCGCGTCGGTCGCTGGGAGATCTGGAGTCAGCCGAACTGCGTCGAGAACCCCGATTACGCGGTCGATCCCGAGAACGCCGGCTGCACCTACGTCCTGCCCCGCGTGCTGGCGCAGATCCTCGCGCAGATCCGCGCCCGCAACGAGGCGCTCTTCAACGTGGACAAGCTCTCGCTGATCACGGGCGGCCTGCTCGCCTCGGACGACGCCGCCGTGCCGCTCTCCGGGGTCGACTACCTGCGCGAGCTCTACGACCAGCCCGTGTGGGACGAGCTCGAGGATCGCTACGGCGAGCGGTACCCGTGGTCCTACCTCGGCCATCAGCTGTTCGTGAATCAGTTCAGCGAGGTCGACCCGGTGGCGCTCACCGGTTATCTGGACGAGGTGCGCGACGTGGCCGAGGCGGCGGACGACGAGAGCGCGCTCGTCGTGACCGGGATGGCGTGGGGGACGGCGTTCGTCGGCGAGGAGCTGCAGGCGGCGAACCTGACCACGTCCTTCGAGCTGCTCTCGGACAGACAGGACGTCGCCGGCGTTGTCTGGGCCAGCTTCCAGGACGCGACGAGCGTCGATCAGTCCTACGGGCTCATCGACGACACAGGCGTTGCCAGGCTCGCGCTCGAGGCGCTGAGCGACTCGGCCGCGGGCTGCGAGCCGGACGAGGACGACGGGACAGGGAGCGGCAGCGGTTCCAGCGGCGGGTCGAGCGGCGGGGGGGTGAGCGCCCCGCCGCCCGGCGGCGGCGTCCAGGGAGGACGGCCGATCGATGGGAAGCGGCGGGAGAGCGCCTGCAGCCTCGCCGCTGGCGCGCCCCGCGAAGGCGGCGCGCTGTGCCATGTGGGCTGGCTCGCGTTATTTGGAGTCGGCGCGCTCGCCTTCAGGCGATCTCGACAGACGCGATCTGCTCTCTGACCAGCGGCGCGTCATCTGAACGAAACAGCGGCGAGCGCCGGCATCGCCTACAGTAGCGTCATGCCTCACAAGTCGATGCGCGCTGCGCGGCTCTTGGCCGTGCTCCTCGGTCTCTTGCTCTTCAGTGGCTGCGGAGACAGCGGGAGAGACGGGCTCTCCGGCGTGTGCGGCGACGGCACGGTCGACGAGGGCGAGGTGTGCGACGACGGCAATACAGCGGACGGCGACGGCTGTTCGCCGACGTGCCAACGCGAGGAGCAGCCCGGGCCGCGCTGCGGCGACGGCGCGCTCGACGCGGGCGAGGCGTGCGACGACAGCAATACGGAGGACGGCGACGGCTGCTCGGCGGAGTGCGAGCTCGAGGTGCCCCCGCGCTGCGGCGACGGCGCCGTCGATCCGGGCGAGCAGTGCGACGACGGGAACGTGGCGGACGGCGACGGGTGCGAGGTCGACTGCACGAAGACGCCGGCCCAGGAGACCGTCTGCGAGGAGCTGGCGCCGCTCCCGCGGGGGACGTGCGAGGTCGTGCCCGGCGCGGGCGCCACGCTGATCCGCGGCGACGTGCTCGCCCCGGGCGCCGTGTACCGCGGCGGGCGGGTGCTCGTGGACGAGCGCGGGGCCATCGCGTGCGTGGGCTGCGACTGCGAGGCGGCGGGCGCGACGGAGATCACGTGTCCGACCGGCGTCATCTCCCCGGCGCTGATCAACCCGCACGACCACATCACGTTCACGCAGAACAGCCCGTATACCCCGACCGAGGAGCGCTATGAGCACCGGCACGACTGGCGCACCGGCAACGGCGATCACACGGAGATCGACACCCCCGGCTCGGCCAGCCAGGCGCAGGTCCGCTGGGGCGAGCTCCGCTTCCTGATGGGCGGCGCGACCTCGATCGTCGGCGCGGGGAGCGCGACAGGGCTCCTCCGCAACCTCGACCGGGCCGACCAGGAGGGCCTGGGCCAGACCCCCGTCGCCTTCGACACCTTCCCGCTCCGCGACTCGAGCGGCCGCGAGCTCGTGAGCGGCTGCGGCTACTCGAACGACATGGTGACGCGGGAGGACATCGAGGGCGAGGACGCCTATTGCCCGCACGTCGCCGAGGGGATCGAGGCGTCGGCGCGCAACGAGTTCGTCTGCCTGCAGGCCGAGCCGAACGACGTGCTGCAGCCGCAGAGCGCGTACATCCACGGCATCGGCCTGACCGCGCCCGATTACGCCGCGATGGCGGCGAAGGGCACGGGGCTCATCTGGTCTCCCCGCTCCAACATCACCCTTTATGGCGACACCGCCGTGGTCACCGCCGCCGCCCGGCTCGGGGTGCAGATCGCGCTCGGCACGGACTGGATCGCGACCGGCTCGATGAACCTCCTGCGCGAGCTCCAGTGCGCGGCGTCGCTCAACGAGACGTACTACGACGGCTTCTTCACCGACGAGGAGCTGTGGATGATGGTGACCGGGAACGCCGCCGCGGTCACGGCCACGGACGACGTGATCGGGGCGCTCTCCACGGGGAAGATCGCGGACATCGCGATCTTCGACGGCGCGCAGCGCGCCCCGCACCGCGCGATCGTCGCCGCCGAGCCGCAGGACGTCGTGCTGGTGATGCGCGGCGGGAAGGTCCTCTACGGCGATGCGGCCGTGGTGTCGGCGGTCCGGGGCGCGGAGGTGTGCGACGAGCTCGACGTGTGCGGCGTCGCCAAGCAGGTCTGTCTCGAGGACGAGATCGGGGTGCGCCTGGAGGCGCTCGAGCGGGAGGCCGGGGAGATCTACCCGGCCTTCTTCTGCGGCGAGCCCGAGCGCGAGCCGCTCTGCACGCCGTCGCGGGCGGCGACCGCGCCCGTGAACGCCTCGGTGAACGGCTCGACCGTCTACACCGGGGAGCCGACGGACGCCGATCTCGACGGCGACGGCATCGCCAACGGCGCGGACGACTGCCCCAGCGTCTTCAACCCCGTCCGGCCGCTCGACAACGGGGCTCAGGCCGACTTCGACGGCGACGGCGACGGCGACGCCTGCGACGCGTGCCCGCTCGACGCCGGCAGCACCCTCTGCTCGGCGCCGAACCCGAACGACAGCGACAACGACGGCGTGCTGAACGGCGCGGACAACTGCCCGAGCGTCCAGAATCGCGACCAGGCCGACATGGACCGCGACGGCAAGGGCGACCCGTGCGACCTCTGCCCGGCGCAGGCGAACCCGGGGACCCTGGGCTGCACGGTGAGCATCTACGACATCAAGCAAGGCACGGTCGCGGAGGGCGCGACGGTGGCCCTGGAGAACGCGCTCGTGACGGGGAGGTTCGCGAGCGGCTTCTTCGTGCAGGTGAAGCCCGGGGACCCGGGCTACGCGGGGCCCGCGTACTCCGGCGTCTACGTCTTCAGCCCGGAGAACACCGTGGTCGCCGGCGATCGCGTGCGGATCACGAGCGCGGTGGTCGCGGGCTTCTTCGGCCAGACCCAGCTCGGCTCCGCGGTCGTCGAGGTGATCGCGTCGCTCGGCGAGGCGGCGCCCCCGCCGGAGCGCGTCGCGCCGGCCGACATCGCCACCGGCGGGCCGCGCGCCGCCGAGCTCGAGGGCGTCCTCGTCGAGGTGGAGGACGTCAAGGTGATCGGGCTCGACGCCATGTACAACGAGTTCATCGTCACGGGCGGTGTGCGCGTGAACGATCTGCTGTACCTGGCCGCTCCCTTCCCGGCGGTGGGCGACAATTTCGCGGCGATCCGGGGCATCCTCGACCACCGGAACGACAACTCGAAGATCGAGCCGCGCGGCGCGGAGGACCTCGTGGCGGGCCGGCCGCGGCTCGTGGCGCTCGGGCCGCCGGTGTCGTTCGCCTACGTGGGGCAGACGGCCGCGCTGACCGTCCCGGTGCCGCTGCAGGTGACGCTCTCCGGCCCGGCGCCGGCCGACACGTTCGTGGCCGTGACCTCCGGGGATCCTGCCGCCGTCGCGGTGGTGGGCGGCGGCGCGACGGTGCCCGCCGGCGCGACGAGCGCCGTCGTGCTGCTCGACGCCCTCGCCGCGGCGGAGGCGGTGACCCTCACCGCGACGCTCGACGACGTGAGCCTCACCGCGGCGGTGCGCGTCCTCGACCCGGCCGAGGCGCCGGCGCTCGCCTCGCTCGACCCGGCCGAGGCCGCGGTGGCGCCGGGCGGCATGGTGTCGTTCACCGTGACGCTCGACATCCCCGCGCCGCCGGACGGCGCCGTCGTCGCCCTCGCGCTCGACCCGCCGGGCGCTGGCACCCTCCCCGCGTCGGTGACGGTCCCGGGCTGGCAGCTGAGCGCCACGTTCGACTACGTGGACGGCGGCTCGGCGGCCGGCGTCACGGTGACCGCGACGCTCGGAGCGAGCTCGGTCACCGCGACCGTGGAGGCCGTGACGTCGACCGGAGGGCTCGTGATCAACGAGGTCGACTACGACCAGGCGGGCACGGATGGGGCCGAGTTCATCGAGATCTACAACGGCACCGGCGCGCCCGTGGACCTCGCGGGGCATGCGCTCGTGCTGGTCAATGGCTCTTCCAGCTCCCTGTCCGCCTACGAGACAGTCGATCTCGGCTCGGCCGGGACCCTCGCCGACGGCCAGTACCTCGTGGTCGGCAGCACGGCGGTCGCGGTGCCGGAGGGAGCGCTGAAGATCGACTTCGAGGGCACGCAGACCGACCGGGTGCAGAACGGGGCTCCCGACGGGATCGCGCTCATGAACACCGCGACAGGAGACTTGATTGACGCGCTCTCCTACGAGGGGCCCATCACCGCCGCCACGATCGAGGGGGCCAGCATCAGCCTCGTCGAGGGCGAGGTGCTGCCCCTTTCCGTGGCGGACAGCAACCTGGCCACGGCGCCCGGATCGCTCTGTCGCCTGCCTGACGGGACGGACACGAACCAGGCCGCGGCCGACTGGGCGTTCTCCGCGACGATGACGCCCGGCGCGGCGAACGTGCCGTGAGCCGCGGCCGAGGCGCGCCGCTGCGCTCCTCCGCGCAGCGCGCCTCGGCCGCGGCGCCGTTCCACCGGTCCCGCCGCGCCGCCCTCGCCGCGCGGGCCTCGCCGGGCGCCTGGATCGGTCGGCTACTTCCGCCCGCCAGCAGTCCGGCCAGGCTCGCCGGCGCCCCGGCCCTGTCAGCTGTGTCAGGAAAAGAGGATGAGCCGTGAGCCGCAGCTCACAGGCAGCCGCAGAGCGGGTCGCCCTGCTTGCACACGCACTTCCCGCTCTTCTTCGACGCCGCCACGCGGGCGCCCCGCGCGGCCTTGGCCGGCGCCGCCCGGCCGCGCTTGACCGCGGCCGCCTTCGACGGGGCCTTCGACGTCTTCTCGTCGGCTTCCTCCTCGTCCTCGGCCGCAGCCGCCTTCGCCTCCTCCGCGGCCTTGTACGCGGCGAACTCCTTCTGCGCCTTCTCGGCGTCGCTCCTGGCGGAGTCGAGCGCGGTGCTCAGCTCGGAGATCTTCCTGTTGCGCGCTTCGAGCTCGAGGTTGAGCTGCGCGATCCGGTCCTGCTCGGCGATGCGCGCGGCCACCGCCTCGGCCTGCGCCGCCTCGGCCGCCTTCACCTTGCCGTCAAAGGTGTTGACCGTGAACGCCGCCGCGGCCGCCAGGATCAGCCCCATCCCGACAACGAGGCGATTCCGCCGCTTCTGCCGCACGCCCTGGGCGAGCGCTTCGAGCTCGCGATCCAGGTCCTCCGCGGCCGACATGGGCGGCGGCACGCTCGCCGCCACCGGCGCAATGCTGGGAGGAACCTGGACCGCCGCGTGCACGCCCGTCATCGTCCCCTGAACGTGCGTGACAGGTTGATAGGAGAGCGCCCCCCGGCTCTCTTGATTGTTGATCATCGCGCAGACCTCCTCCGCCGAGAACGACTCCATGCCAGGCAAGTGTGGTGCCAGGTGTGAGGACCTCCCCATCGCATGGCGCGGAGCTTGCGGAGAGCGAGATTGACGAGCGAAGCGGGAGCGCTGTGGCGCTTCACGGGCGAGCCATGGCCGATCCGGGTGGATCGATCGCTCTGGTACACGGAGCGCTCACCGGACCGTGGCGTGTTCCCCTGGTCTATCGGATGTCCTGCGCTGCGCGCTGTCTCTCCGGAGAGGGCTCGTGTGGCAGCGAAGGAAAATTCGCCACCGCTCAGCGCGCGATCCGCATCCCTCTCTTGACCTTGCACGGGGCGAGCAGGTCAATCGCGTCACGCCGCAGCCTCCTCACCGGAGGGCGGCATACGTGCCTTCGGGATCCACCCGATGGTGTTTTCCTCGCGGCACCCTCTATCCAGCCTTGGCCGTGCATGCTTTGCGGCGGCAGGCTGATCTGGTGGGGCGAGGAGGACGCCGCGCGGGGCCGGCCGAGAGCGGCGGAGCGCGCGCGCCGCGAGGTGGACGTCAGGGCTGCAGCCTGGCGACGAACGCGTCGTGACCCACCTGGCTGGTCATGACATCTCCCCCGAGATCGATGCTGCCGCTGAACCTGCCCGTGAACACGATGGTCCCCAGCGCATCCACGGCGACGGCCGTAGCGCGCTGGTCCATGTCTCTGCCGAACGGCTTTGCCCAGACCGTCTCCCCGGCCGGATCGAGCTTCACCAGGAAAGCGTCGTGGCTGCCGCGGGACGCGAGGGGAGGGGCGAGGACATTGAGGGAGCCCTCGAACTCTCCGACCAGGAGGAAGTTGCCCGCCTGGTCGGCCGCTACCCCCAGCACCTTCTGATCTTCCCCATCCCCATAGCTGTGGTTCCAGAGATGCCTGCCGTCGGGACCGAAGGCCGCGACGACAGCGTCGAGCCCTCCGGCGTAGGCCGAGAACAATCCATCGAAGTTGATCACTCCCCTGGTGCTCCCCGCGACGACGATGTTTCCCTCGCGGTCCGCCGCGACGCCCGCGAACTCCTGGTCCATGGATCCGCCGAAGATCTTGGCCCACGACGGCTCCCCCGTCGTCGCGTCGAGCTTCGCCACGAAGGCGTCCTGGTCCGTCGCGGAGAGGACGAACCTCCCGAAGTCCAGGTTGCCCGAGCTGCGGCCGACCACGACCACCTCGTTGTCGGGCGTGATCGCGACGTCCAGCGCCGCCTGATGGCTCGAGTTGCCGAAGTGGCTGTCCCAGAGGAGGCCCCCCGCACCGTCGAGCTTCACGACGAAGATGTCGCCCCCGCCGAGGCCGTTCATCCTCCTTGTCCTCGCCATCGAGTCCACCAAGGTGGCCGTGGTGCCGATCTCGCCCGCGACGACGATGTTGTTCTCCGAATCCACCGCGAGCCCGTAGACGAGCTCTGGGTTCCCACCGTTGATGCTGGCGACCCAGAGCACGTTGCCCTGCGGGTCGAGCTTCGCCACGAACACGTCCGTGCTTCCCTGGCTGTGGAACGACGTCCCGCCGATGTTGGCGTCGCCATCGAACGTCCCCGCCATGATCACGTTGTTGTCCGCGTCGCGCGCCACGACGCTGCAGTGATCCGTGCCCGGTCCACCGAACGTCCTTGGCCAGTTCGCGTACGTGTCTCCGCTGGGCTTGAGCTTGGTGATGAAGCCGTCGTTCGAGCCCAGGCTCGGGGTGGAGCCCAGCGTTCCGGTGAAGCTCCCCGCGACCAGGATGTTCCCCTCGCCGTCGAAGGCGACGCCGAGACCTTCCTTGTCGCCGTTCTCGCCGTTCTCTCCGATCCTGATGCTCCACTCGTGCTCTCCGGTGCACGAGGGCTCTTCATCGCAGTTCTCGTCGTCCGCCGTCGCGCAGCGCTCGGCCCTGGGGAGCACGTCGTCATCGCACACGCCGCCCTGTAGACAGCCGCTCTTGCACGCGCCGACGTCCCGGGTCTCGGGGGGGCCTTCATAACATGGCTGACATTCCCCCCCGCCGCCGCCGGTGGATGATGTCGATGTCGCGTCGTCGGCGCCGCCCAGGCCGCCCGCCCCGCCCGTGCCGCCGCCCAGGCCGCCCAGGCCGCCCTGCGCGGCGTCGCCGCCGCCGGCGTCCGCCGCGATCACGCCCTTGTCGAAGCACCCGCCCAGCGCGCCGGCCACGCCGAGCGCGCAGCAAACGATGACGAAGCCGCTGCGTTCCATCAGAAGACCCCCGCGATCCCCGCACCCGACGGCGATATCCACAGACGAGCCGTCGCGCCCCTGGGCTTCGACGCAGATGGCAGCGTGAGGAGCAGCGCGACGCCCCCCGCGGCGAGCGCTCCACCCACGATGAGCGCCGGCGCAGGCACGAGGCGCACCGTGTTGTACGAGTCCAGCTTGTCGCGCGTGTCCGGCGTGTCCGGGCATACGACCCTCTCGGTGCATCCGAGGCCGATCAGGTCGCTGCGCAGCGCGCTCGCGACGCCGAACGTGATGCCCCCGACGACGAGCGCTGCGGCGCCTGTGCCGACCGCGGTCCATCCGAGCACGCGCTGCGGGGTGCCCGGCGCGGAGCCGGCGGGCGCCGGGGGGAGGACGGGCCGGCGGGCGACGCCGGGAAACTCGAGCGCGACGGCCGTTTCCTGGCGCTCGGACATGGTGACCTCCTGCCGGACGACACGGCCTGCCCACGTGCCCTCGACCACGTGCTTGCCAGGATCGACAGGGCGGCTGACGCCCACGAGCGCGGGCGGCACCGGCTTGCCGTCGATGGTGATCTGCACCTCGCGCTCCGGGGCGCCGCGGACCCCGACAGCGAGCTTGGGGATCCGCGGCTTGAGATCGTTGTACGCGTTCCCGGCGTCGGCGACCGCCGCCTTGAAGACGTCGCTGGCCGCGGCGTCGAGCGGCATGCGGCTCACCTGCAGGTAGCGCTCGGAGGCCTCGATGAGGCGCCCGAGCTGCTCGAGGGCGCGCGCCGCATAAAGGCCGATGGTGGGCGCGTGGATCAGCTCGTCAGCGCGTCCCAGCTTGTCGAGCGCCGCCGCGTATTCGCCCTTGT
Source organism: Sorangium sp. So ce321 (assembly GCF_051530195.1). Taxonomy (NCBI): domain Bacteria; kingdom Pseudomonadati; phylum Myxococcota; order Polyangiales; family Polyangiaceae; genus Sorangium; species Sorangium sp. So ce321. Next base: position 85,143 of record NZ_CP150329.1, read on the forward strand.
CGAAGTGGGCCAGGCCCTCCTCCGCGAGCGCTCGGGCAGCGTTCACGGTGGCGGGGTCGACGTCGGCGGCCCGCGCCGGCGCCGCGAGCAGGAGCGCGAGCGCGATGGTTGCGGTCCCGAGGGCCCTCGTTCGAGCGTTCATTCGCCTTCTCAGAAGCCGAGGCGCCGGTCCGTGGAGCCCGCCGTGCCGGAGGGCGCGGTCGCGCCAGCTGGCGTGGACTGGGGCTTGTTCCGCAGCGCGGAGGAGCCGGCCTTGCCCGAGCGCGCGGGCGGCGGCGCCGTGCTGGACAGCGCGCGCGCCGTCCAGGTGGGGGCGGCGGCGGGGGCGACTCGGCGAGCCGGCGCGGGGCTCTCCTCGCTCGCGGGCGTCGTGGCCGCCGCGCGGTTCGAGTCCGGGGAGGGCGCGACGCTCGGCTCGGGCGTCGCCCTCTCGGGCGCCGTGGCCGCCACAGGGCCGTTCGCCGGCGCGGCGGGCGGCGTGTCGAGCGCCACCGACGGCGGCTCCGCGCGGGACTGCTGCGCGGGCGGGGGCGGGCCGCCGTCAGGCTTGCTCCCGCTCGTGAGGAGCCATGCGCCGAGGAGGGACGCAGCCAGGCCAAGCACGATGACGGTCACCGGAACGGCGCGGCGAGGTTTCCAGTCGTCGATATCCGCGTCATCGAGGCTCGGCGGCGGGGCCGTGTTCCCGCTCGGCGGGGTCGAGACCGGCGGGGCCGACGCCGGAGAGGCCGACGCCGGAGAGGCCGAGACCGGAGACGCGGACAGCGGGGGCGCCGAGACAGGAGGCGCCGAGGCCGGCGGGATCGAGCTCGGCGCGCCGGACACGCGCGACGCCCTGCCGGTCTCCACCGCCTCGCCCGCCGGCAGGAGCGCGGCGCGCAGCGCGTCGACCATCGCCGTCGCCGAGGGGAAGCGCTCGTTCGGATCGCGGCTGCACGCCTGCACGAACCACTCGTCGAACGCCGGCGGCACGGGCACGGGCGCGACCTGCGAGGGGACGGGCAGCGGCTCGCTGCAGATCTCGAGGATCATCGCGCCGGGCGCCTCGGCGGTGATCGCCGGGCGGCCGCAGACGCACTCGAAGGCGATGACCCCGAGCGCCCACAGGTCCGACCGGCAATCGACGGCCGCGCCCTGCGCCTGCTCAGGGCTCATGTACGGCAGCGTCCCGATCAGCACGCCGGCCTGCGTGCCCATGCCCTCGGCGCCGGACATACGCGTCTTCGCGACGCCGAAATCGAGCACCTTGGCCACCTCGCGGTCGTCGTCGCGGGCGAGGAAGATGTTGTCGGGCTTGAGGTCGCGGTGGACGATGCCGGCGTCGTGGGCCTTGCGGACGGCGCGCGCGACGTCGGCGAAGATGCGCACCGTGTCGGCCGCGGAGAGCGGGCCGGTGCGCTCGAGCCGGTGCGCGAGATCCTCGCCCTCGAGGAGCTCCATCGCGATGAAGGGGACGTCGTCGTCGACGCCGTGATCGAGGATCTGCACGACGTTCGGGCTGCGGAGCGCCGCCGCCGCCTGCGCCTCCTGGTAGAAGCGCGCGCGGACCGCCTCGTCCTTCGCGTACAGAGGGCCGAGCCGCTTGATCGCGACAGGCGAGCCGAGCGTGAGGTCATCCGCGCGCCAGACGGTCCCCATGCTGCCCGAGCGGAGAGGGCGGATCAGCCGATACCGGCCGACCAGCACCTGCCCTTCCAGCCCGAACGCGTTCGTCGTCATTGTCGCAGGACCTGTGGTGCGCGCGTGGCCTACCCTACGCTGGTGATTGTTCAGTGCTGGTCAACAAGAACAACAGATAGACTGAAAGTCTACGGGGCATGGCGCGAGGCGTCAATCTGCGCGCGCCTCGTGCTCGCAGGACGCTGCTAGAGCACCGAACAGGTTGAAAAGCCGTACAGGAGAGAGTTTGAACCACAGAGGCACAGAGGGAACAACAACAAAAACTCTGTGCAACCGTGGTCCATTTCCTGGTTTTCGAGCCGAACGGTACTCTAGATCAACACGAAGTCCTCGGCCACGGAGACCTCCTCGGCCATGATGCTCGTGGTCTCGGCGTCGCGCTGGACGGCGAGCTTGTAGAGTTGCGCCAGCACGGCCGGGTGATCCTCGACCAGACCCATGAACTCGGTGTCCGGCAGGTACAGCGCCACCGTGGGGTGGACGGCGATCACGTCGGCGTTCGCCGCGCGGCGCAGGACCATCGCGACCTCGCCGGCGACTTCGCCGGGGCCGAGCGTCGAGAGCACGAGCGGCTCGCCGCGGGAGTCGTCCGCGGCGTCGCGGCGGACCACGGCGACCTCGCCGGAGGCGATGAGGAACAGGCCGGGGGGCCGCTCATCCTGCACGAGCAGCCGCTCGTTTTTCTCGAACGTCCGCGTGCGAAACCGCTTCACGAGCGCGGGCCTGTCGCCCTCGGGGAGGACGCGGAGCACGTCGCTCATGCGGACGAGGTTCTGCACCATGCGATCCCGGCAGTAGGCGGCGAGCTCCGCGGCCACCTCGGGCTCGCGCTGCGCGATGTCGTCGACCGCGTCGCGCTGCACCTCGAGCACGATGGAGGGCCGCGTGGCGACGACGCTCCCGGTGCGGGGCGACCGGGAGAGGAGCGCCATCTCGCCGAACATCGTGCCGTTCGTGAGCCGCGCGAGGACGATCTCCTCGCTCCCGCGCCGGCGCCGCGCCTCGAGCTCCCCGCGCGCCACGAAGTAGGCCTCGCTGCGCGCCGCGCCCTGCTCGATGACGGTCGTCCCCGCCGCCACCCAGATCGGCGTGAACGCCGCGCAGAGCGCGCGGAGCGCGTCGCGCCGGATGGCCGAGAAGACCGGCTGGGGCGCGATGCCGGGGTGGTCGGCCTGGGCGGCCAGCCTGCGGGTCGCGTCGTGGATGATCTCGGTCGCCTTGTTGAGCAGGAGCGCCCCGGTGAGCACGGAGGCGAGCGGCTGGAACGCGTCCGCGGTCGGCAGGGGCGGCGGCGGCGGCGCGCCCTCGCCGAGCCGCGGCGAGTCCTTGCAGAACGCCTCGGCGATCAGGTCGAGCCCGGGCCCTGGATCGCCGCCGAAGCGCTCGCTCTCGCGCGCGGCCGCCACGGCGAGCGGCAGGTTTTCGAGGTCGACCGCGCGGACGATGGCGGTGGAGCACGCCTCGCGCGCGGCCTCGTGCCGGTTCAGCTCGCCGAGGAGGCGCCCGCAGAGGCAGAGCGCCGACGGCATGGTCGGGTCGTGCCGGACCAGCGCCGCGGCCCAGCGGAGCGCGGCGTCGCGCTCTCCCGCGAGCGCAAGCGAGAGCGCTCGGTCGATAGGCGACTCCGCCTGTTGCGTCGAGCCCGGGAGGACCGGGGGGAGGGCCATGTGAGCGTCTATATCAGGGTTCGTTACGCGGCGGCAAAGAAGCGCCGCGCGCACGCCGGCAGGGCCGCGGCGCTGCGCTCAGCCGAGGTGCTGCTTCAGGAACTCGATGCTCCGTTCCCACGCGATCCTGGCCGCGTCGGGGTTGTGGACCTCGGGGCGCGTGTCGTTCGCGAACGCGTGATCGGCGTCGTAGATGTGGAGCTCCATGGACTGGCCGCGCGCGGCGAGCTCCTTCCGGATCGCCTCGGCGGCGGCCGGCGTCGCCCACCCGTCGCGCGCGGCGAAATGGGCGAGGATGGGCGCCTTGACGCGCGAGTAATCGGGGGCGGGGCTCGGGACGCCGTAGAAGGGCACCACGGCCGCGAGCTCCGGGATGGTCGCCGCGGCGGCGAAGCTGAGCGCGCCGCCCATGCAGAACCCCATGACGCCGACCTTGCCGTTCGACCGCTCGTGCGCCGACAGGAAGCGCACCGCGCCGGCGATCTCGTCGAGGGCGCGCGGCTTGTCGAGCTCGGTCATGAGCCGGTTGGCCTCGGTCGCGTCCCCGGTGACCTTGCCGTGGTAGAGGTCGGGCGCGAGGGCGATGAACCCGGCGGCCCCGAGCCGGTCGAGCAGCGAGCGGATGTGGTCGTTCAGGCCCCACCACTCCTGGATCAGGACGACGGCGGGCGATCTGCCGCCCTGCTTCGGCCAGACGATCTCGCCGGTCGCCGAGGATCCATCTTTCGCGGCGAATGAAACCTTCTCGGACATGCGACTCCTCCCTTCGAGACGGGACCGGCGTGCGCGGTCCCTGTGAGCAGATGGGACCGGCGTGCGCGGTCCCTGTGAGCAGATGGGACCGGCGTGCGCGGTCCCTGTGAGCAGATGGGGACCGGCGTGCGCGGTCCCTGTGAGCAGATGGGGACCGGCGTGGGCCGTCCCTGTGAACGAACAGGGATCAGCTCCGCCGTCCCCTGCGAACGAACGGGGATCGGCTCCGCCGTCCCCTGCGAACGAACGGGGATCGGCTCCGCCGTCCCCTGCGAACGAACGGGGATCGGCTCCGCCGTCCCCTCTGGCGCGGCGCAGGATAACCGTCCAGCGCGCGCGGCGCACCGCGATCTGCCCGGCGCGCTACGCGCCGGCGCGCCGGCGAGCTAAGTTGACCGCGTGGATCCGCTGGCGGAGCGATGGAGGCGAGCCGTCTCTTCCCTGAAAGAGCTCCGGCTGCGGGTCGCGTACCTGCGGAGCGAGCTGCTGCGCGACGACCTCCTCTCCGTCGCCCGCGCGCTCGACGACCTCTGCCGCGACGCCGAGCAGGCCAGTCCGGTCGCGCGCGACGTGCTCGGCGCCGCCGTGCCGGTCCTCGCGGATCCGGCGCTCTCCGAGCGGGTCGAGCGGCTCCGCGAGCTCGCCGCCTCGGGCGCCCTGCTGTCGCTCTCGCGGCTCCTGCGCCGCAAGCCGCGGCGCCACGAGGCGCAGCCGACGTCGCCGCCGCCGCCCGACGAGCGCCACCTCGCCACGTCGAGCGCCGGCCGCGCGCTGACGCTCGGCGAGCGGCGCGCGCTGGCGCGGCGGCCGACGCGCGCCGCCTTCGACGCCCTGCTCCGGGACCCGCACCCGCTCGTGATCCGCAACCTGCTCGCGAACCCGCGCCTCACCGAGGACGACGTCGTCCGCCTCGCGGCGCGGCGCCCGGCGAACCCGGAGGTCATGACCGAGATCGCGCGGCACCCGGAGTGGCCCCAGCGCGCGCGCGTGCGCATGGCCATCGTGCAGAACCCGGGCGCGCCGCCGGAGATCGCGGTGCCCATGGTGCGCCTCCTCCTGCGGCCCGAGCTCCTGCAGCTCGTGGCGGCGCCGGACGTTCCCGCCGTCGTCCGCGCCGCGGCGCGGGAGCTGCTCGAGCGCCGCCCGCCCGTCCCGCACAAGCCGGGCGGGGCGCTCGAGCAGTGAGCGCCCCGGCGGCGCTCCCGAGCAGCCCCGTCGCCGCTCACCCCCGCGGCGGGCCGCGGCGCCGCGCGCGCCGCGTCGCGACGCCGGCGAGCGCGACCACCGCGAGCGCGGGCAGCGGGCCCCGTGCAGGCCCCGCGGCGTGCGCGCAGGACGCCGTCGCGGGGTCGCCCGCGGGCCTCGCGCGCGCCGGGGGGCCCACGGGCGAGCAGGGCGCGCTGAGGTCCGGCGCCGTCCAGGGCTGGTGGAACGCCTTCGCGCGCTCCACGGGGTCGTCCACGTTGCTGCGCTCCTCGGTCGGCTCGTCGCCGACCGCGATCCAGAGCCGCACGCGGTGCCCCTCCGGGCTCCACGCGACAAGGGAATAGCTCCCGTCCTCGGGCAGCTCGATCCGCCGATCGAGCAGGAGCCAGGAGCGGCTGTCGGTGACGGGCTCGCGGACCGCCGCCACCGCGCGCACGGTGCTGGTCGAGAAGACCTGCGCGCCGACGCCCGCGGGCGCCTCGAAGGGCAGCCCCGCCGGCCGCGGCAGGCCGGGGCCGAGCAGCGCGAGGGAGGGGCGCTCGCGGCGGAGCGCGGGGAGCGCGGGCATGCCGAGCCGCACGTGCAGCGTCTCGCCCTTCGCGGCCTCGAGCTTCAGCCACACCGGGCGGCTCGGACACCCGAGCTCGGAATACACGATACGAGAAAGAAAGAGTTCGGAGAACTCGAGCGCATCCTCGGCGCTCGCGTGATCGCCGTAATCGAAGAAGGTCTGGCGCGCGCGCGCCGGGGACGCGGACGCGAGGACGGCCGCCAGCGTCGCGGCAAGTGCGGTGAGCCGCGCGGATCGCGCGCGCAGCGTCGAGCGGCGGGTTGCAGTGATCATGTCTCCCCCCGACGATCTCTGGGGCAAGATCGCGCGTTGTCGACGCCGTCCGGAACGCGCCCGAGCCGGCAAATCGCCAGCTGCCGGGAAGAAGGCAAGAGGACGAGGCGCGGCGCCGACGGCGCCAGGCTACATCGAGGCGCCAGAGTCGCCGCGGGGCGGGCTCGCGCGCGCGGCGCCCGCGGGGGGCGCCGGGGAGCTCACGCGACCTCGGCCCAGCACCGCGCCAGGCGGCGCACGCCCTCGTCGAGCTCCTCGTCGCGCGACACGGACGAGAAGCACAGCCGCAAGGCGAACGGGCTCACGGCGCCGTTCGCCCGGAACAGCGACCCCGGGTCGAAGGCGACGCCGTGCTCGATCGCGGCGGCCAGGAAGAACGCCTCGTTGGGCTGGGCGTCGGGCTCGGCCCAGATCGCGAAGCCGCCCGCCGGCGGCTCGAACCGCCAGCCGGGCAGGTGCCGGCGGAGCGCTTGCTCCATGCGGGCGGCGCGGCGGGCGTAGAACTCGCGCAGGCGCACGAGCCGCTGATCGAAGTCCTCGTTGCGGAGATAGTCCTCGAGGATCGCCTGCGGCAGGCTGGCGGCTTGCAGGTCTTCGGCTTGCTTCAGCTTGAGGACGTCGGCCCGGAGCGCCCGCGGCGGCACCAGCCAGCCGACGCGCAGCCCGGGGCACAGCGTCTTCGAGAAGGTCCCCACGTGGAACACGCGATCGGGCGCCTCGGCCAGGAGCGGCCGCGGGGCGGCGCCGTCGAAGCAGAGATCGGCGTAGGCGTCGTCCTCGATGATGGGCCGGAGGGTCGAGAGGACCCTCGCCCGCTCATGAGCCGACAGCTTGCGTCCGCGCGGATTGGAGAGCGCGGGCATGATGTAGTACGCGTCCACGTTGCTTCTGTCGTCGACGGCGGTCATGCCGAGCGCCTGGAACAGCTCGAGCGCGCCGGGGTAGCTCTCGGCCTCGACGCCGATCCGGGCGCCGGCCCCGCGGACCATCTGCGCCGCGAGGGACACGGCCTGCTGCGCGCCGCTCGTCACGATGATGTCGTCGCGAGCCACGCTGGCGCCGCGCCGGCGCAGCTGCCCGGCGATCCAGGAGCGCAGGTCCTCGTCGCCCTCGGGCCAGCCGTACTGGAGCGCGGGGCAGCTCGGGCTCTGGAGGGCGCGGACGAACGAGGCCGCGAGCTTGGTGCGCGGGAACTCCCCGGGCGCGGGCAGCCCCCCCGCGAAGCTGATGAGCCCAGGCGTCTCCGCGGCCCGTCGCTTCAGCATCTCGAACCCGTCGAGGCCGCCGAGCCGCGTCCCGCTCCGCGGCGCGGTGCTGGACGTCGGGGCCTGTGATGAGCGGGCGTAGGAGGACGAGGGAGGAGGTGTTGCGAGCGCGGTGGCGTTCATAATTTCAGGGTCCGAGCGGAGCCCATTCAAGGATGGTGCCGTCTACGCTGTCCGTCTCCAGACGGAGCGGAAGACCCCTCAGGCGGCGGCAGGACGGATTTGCATGGAAACTTGGTTACATCGCCATCAACTCGGACGGGCGAGGGCGTGTGCAGGGTGTGGCGCAAACGCGCGCCGTGTCAGCCTGCCACGGGGCATCACCCGGCGCGGGGGTGCTCAGCAGGCGTGACACTCCCTGGAAATAAGGGCGTCATCGTGATGAAGGCGATGGGTGTGCCCGCAGATCCCTTTCCGGGGCTCACCGTGCTGGGGAGCCTGCAACGAGACGTGCGAGATGTGGGCCATGCGGCGAACCCGAGGACGAACGTCCAGTGCTCCGTGGGTAGGCGCGGACGGCCGGTGTCTGGAGCGACGGGGGGAGGAGAACGTCAGACCGAGCGAGGCGAGGCTCGGGGGCATGCCGCGGCGCTCGCGGCCGGAGGCGGAGCTCGGCGGCGCGCGCGGCCGCCCGCAGCGCAGCGGCGCGGTGCGGCCGGGTTGCGGTGGCTACGGCTCTGTGCCCCAGGCGAGCACGCCGTCTCGGTAGGCGGTCACCTGCTCCCAGGGCGTCAAGGCGGTCAGCGTGGCGTCGAACGAGTAGTCGTTGGTCTGCATCATGGTTTCGTACGTCTCGCTGTAGACGCGGATCTGCGCCTCTCCCGACGTGGCGCCCGGGGCGAGGGTGCCGGCGGCCGAGGTGAAGCCGAGCTCGAGGTAGCGGTCGGCCTCGGCGGCGGACGCCTCGCCGAACGTCCAGGTGACGCTGGTGCGCCCGCCGGGGACCGACGCGAAATCACATACGCTCACGAACCGCGATGCGGCGTCGTCATCCGTGAACCAGTAGCGGATCGTCACGTCGCTGAGCGTGATGGTCTCGTCTCCGGTGTTCCTGACTCGGACGCTGAACGATAGACCCTGGACCCTGGCGGCGCCATCCCGGGCGGCATAGTGCAGCTCGAGCTCCCCCGTGGGGCCGCCGCCGGTGGTGGCGGTGGTGGTGCTCGTGGGACTTCCGCCGCCGCCAGTCGAGGTGCTCGACGTGGAGCTCACCGAGGTGCTCGACGTGGAGCTCACGGACGTGCTCGATGTGGAGCTCACCGAGGTGCTCGATGTGGAGCTCACCGAGGTGCTCGACGTGGCGCTCGTCACGTCGGCACCGCCCTCGCCGCCCGCGCCGCCGGTTCCTGCCGAGCTGCTCACCGTGGTGCCCGTGGGGGCACCGCCAGCGCCGGACGAGCTGCTCGCCGAGACGCTGGTCGAGCTGCTCGTCGTGGACACCGCAGAGCCCGTGGTGATCGCGCTGGAGGAGGTCGCGCCGCCCGAACTGGAGCTGGCGCTGCTCCCGCCGCCGCCACCCGTGTTCTCGTCCAGACTGTAGCCCTCGGCACACGCCGCGAGCACCAGAAGGGAGACGGCAGAGAGCGCCGTGGTGCCCTTTGACCAGGCGCTCGACGTGCGGACCCGACCCCGGCATCTGCCGGACTGCAACGGTGAGCCTGACCGTGTCGATACCTTCATCCGAGAACCTCGCAGGCCAGCTGCTCCGGACGTGGTAGGGCTGAGCAGAGACGCACACCTTGGCATCGGTCGCATCTTGAATACCCCTTGGCGCGCCCGACCAAGGTCGAACGGAACGAAGTTGAGTTCAGTAGTCTATACAGCACCGCTTGGTATCAGCAAGAGGTTCTCTGTAATAACTTTCTGCTGGTGCCGAAACACTGAGCCACGTTGACGTGGACATCGATGGCCCACGGGCGGAACGAGAGCACCGCGTCGCCGTGCGCAAGGCGGCTGGATGAGCTCGTCGGTGAGCCGCAGGAGATCTGTGGTCTTGTCGGGCGCGTCCGCCGCGGGGCCCTCGCCCACTCGCGGTATGGATACAGGATGCGGTCGTGAGCCAGGAACAGCCGGTATCCGAAGAGCGACGCGCGCCACGCGGCCGAGGTCAGGAGATATCGATCGTCGTGCTGCTCGTGCTGCTCTGCCGGGACGATGTGGTGCGTTGGATAGCCCGGCTCTCGCATGGAGGCCATCGACTCTCTATTCCTGACGGATCACTGGCGGAGGAGGCTCGCCGCCCGGCAGCTGGTCGCACTGCGGCGCGGCTGCCGAGAGGTCTTCCGGGCGCCCGGCGCAACCGACGGCAGCCAACGCCGTGCCGGCCGCGCCGCCGCTCCCCGGGGCAGCCGGCTATGGACGGCAAGCTTCAGCGAGGGTATAGGTCCGCCGAGCGCCAGTTCACGTCCAGGGGAAAAGTTCATGAAGACCAAAGCGATCAGCGGTCGACTGGGAGCGTGGGCCCTGACTGCCCTCGTCTTGACCTCGTGCTCTCAGAAGCAAGGGGGGGCGGCCGAGGGCGACAAGGGAGCAGCCGCGGGCGACAAGGGAGCAGGCGCCGGAGACAAGGGAGCAGCCGCCGGCGACAGGGCGGCAAAGCCGGCCAAGATCGCCCTCCTCCTGCCGGAGTCGAAGACGGCGCGCTACGAGTCCAAGGACCGCCCCTTCTTCGAGGCCAAGGTGAAGTCCCTCTGTCCGGACTGCCAGGTCCTCGCGAGCAACGCGAACCAGGACGCCTCGCAGCAGCAGGCCCAGGCCGAGGCGGCGCTGACGAACGGCGCGAGCGTGCTCGTCCTCGACGCCGTGGACAGCGCCTCTGCGGCTGTCATCGCGAACAAGGCCAAGGCGCAGAAGGTGCCTGTCATCGCCTACGACCGGCTCGTGCCGGGGACCGAAGGCATCGATTACTACGTCTCGTTCGACAACGAGTCCGTGGGCAGGCTCCAGGGCGAGTCCCTGCTCCAGGCGCTCGGCAACAAGGCGACCGCGCGGGTGGTGATGATCAACGGCGCGGCGACCGACAACAACGGGATGCTCTTCAAGAAGGGGGCGCACAGCGCGCTCGACGGCAAGGTCCAGGTGGTCAAGGAGTACGACACGCCGGACTGGAGCCCCGACAAGGCGCAGGACGAGATGACCCAGGCGCTCACCGCGCTGAACAACCAGCTCGACGGCGTGTACGCGGCCAACGACGGGACCGCCGGCGGGGCGATCGCGGCGATGAAGGCTGCAGGCATCAAGCCCCTGCCCCCCGTGACAGGCCAGGACGCCGAGCTCGCCGCGGTGCAGCGGATCCTCCTCGGCGAGCAGTACATGACGGTCTACAAGGCCATCAAGCCGCAGGCGGAGGCCGCGGCGGTGATCGCGTATCACCTCGCCATGGGCAAGCCCGTGCCCACCGACCTCACCGGGGGCAAGACGGTCAACAACGGGAAGAAGGACGTCCCCTCGGTGCTCCTGGTCCCCCTCTCGGTCACGAAGGAGAACCTGAAGGATACGGTCATCGCGGACGCCTTCTGGTCCAAGGAGCAGGTCTGCACGGCCCAGTACGCCGAGGCCTGCAAGGCGGCGGGCATCCTCTAGGTCCGGAGCTCCCCGGGGCGCCCATGAGCACTGCGCAGCGAACTCCGATCCTCGAATTGCGCGGCATCAAGAAGCGGTTCGGCGCGGTGCAGGCGCTCTCCGGGGTCGATCTCGAGGTCTTCCCGGGCGAGGTCGTCGCCCTCGTGGGAGACAACGGGGCCGGCAAGTCGACGCTGATCAAGACCATCGCGGGCATCTTCCCGCCCGACAGCGGGGAGCTGCGGTTCGCGGGGCAGCCGGTCGCGCTGCGGGGGCCCAAGGACGCGTCGAGGCTCGGGATCGCGACCGTGTATCAAGATCTCGCGCTGTGCGACAACCTCGATGTCGTGGCGAACCTGTTCCTCGGCAGGGAGGAGGTCGACCCCCTCTCGCGCGCCATGGACGAGGAGCACATGGAGCGGCGCGCCCTCGAGGTGCTGAGGACGCTCAACGTGAACATCCCTGTCGTCCGCACGCCGGTCGCCGCGCTCTCGGGCGGACAGCGGCAGTCCGTGGCCGTGGCCCGCGCCGTCATGGGCGAGGCGAAGCTCGTCATGCTGGACGAGCCCACCGCGGCCCTCGGCGTCGCGCAGACCAGGCAGGTCCTCGAGCTCATCACGCGCCTCAAGCAGCAAGGGCTGGGCGTGCTCGTCATCAGCCACAACCTCGCCGACGTCTTCCAGGTCTCGGACCGCATCGTCGTGCTCCGGCTCGGGCAGCTCGCCGGCACGTTCGACACGAGCGCGGCCTCGCGCGAGCAGGTCGTCGGCAGGATCACCGGCGCAGACGTCGCGGAGTCGAGGAGGGCAGGATGACGGGGGCTTCCGGACAGACCGGCGGGATCGCGGCTACCCACGCGCCGGGGGCGGGCCTCGCGGCGCTCGCGCGGCGCCTGCGCCAGGGGGACGCGAGCTCGCTGCCGGTGCTCCTCGGGCTCATCCTCATCTGGGGCGTCTTCGCCTCGCAGAACGAGAACTTCCTCTCGGCGCGCAACCTCACGAACCTGGTCCTCCAGATCGCGGCCATGGGGACCATCTCCGTGGGCATCGTGCTGGTCCTGCTGCTCGGCGAGATCGACCTCTCTGTCGGCGCGGTGAGCGGGATGAGCGCCGCGGTGATGGCGATCCTGAACGTGCAGCACCAGGTGAGCCCGGCGCTGTCGCTGCTCGCCGGGGTGGCGACCGGCTCGCTGATCGGGCTCGCGCAGGGGCTCTGGTTCACGCGGTTCCGGGTCCCGTCGTTCGTCGTCACGCTGGCGGGGCTGCTCGCCTGGCAGGGAGCCCTCCTGTGGGTGCTCGGCACGACGGGCACCGTGAACGTCTATGACCCGCTCATCTCGGGGCTGGCGGGGACGTTCCTCTCGCCCGCGCTCGGGTGGGCGCTCGGCGCGCTCTGCGTCGGCATGGCGGTCTCCGGGCAGGTCGTGACCCGGCGGCGCCGGGTGAAGGCCGGGCTCCCGCCCGCCTCCAGGGGGGCCATGGCGGCGCGCATCGCGGGGGTGCTCGTCCTGGTGGCGGCCGTCGTCGGGCTGCTCAACGCGGATCGCGGGGTGCCGCTCGCGCTGCTGCTGCTGCTCGGCTTCGTGATCGGCTTCGACCTGCTGCTCCGGCGGACCCGGTTCGGGCGGTACATCTTCGCGGTGGGCGGGAACGCGGAGGCCGCGCGGCGAGCGGGCATCCGCGTGGACGCGATCCGCGTGGCGGTCTTCACGCTGTGCGGGGCGCTCGCGGCCTCCGGGGGCATCCTGGCCACCTCGCGCCTACTCGCGGTGAATCAGTCGTCCGGCGGCGGCGACGTGCTCCTCAACGCGATCGCGGCCGCCGTGATCGGGGGGACGAGCCTGTTCGGGGGCCGGGGCACGGTGTGGTCGGCGCTGACCGGCGCGCTGCTGATCGGCTCGATCTCGAACGGGATGGACCTGCTGGCGCTCCCGTCGTCGGTGAAGTTCATGGTGACCGGCGCCGCGCTGCTCGCGGCCGTGACCATCGACGCGATCGCGAGGTCCGGACGGCAGCCGGCCGGCCGGACCTGAAGCGGATCGCGGCGGGAGCGGGGCGTCAGGCGACGCGCGCGGGCTGCGAGGCCTCGAGGCGGGCCTTCTCGGCGAGCAGGAGCTCGGTGAACGCGGCGATGAACATGCGGCGGGCGAGCGGGCCGAGCAGGCGGCCGGCGAGCGGGACCGGGACCTCGAAGCGCGACGTCCAGTCGACCTCCGTGCCGTCGCCGCGCGGGGTCAAGCGGAGGCGCGAGCCGTGGTGGCGGAGCGGCTGCGTGCTCTCGAGGATCCGGTACTCGAAGGAGGACGGGCGCTCGAAGGCGGTGATCTCCTCGACGTAGCGGATCCGCTTCCCGACGCGAACCTCGCGCAGGGCGCCGAGGCCGTTGCGCTCGGTGAGACCTGGCCGGATGACCTTGGTGCGGGTGCCGTCGCCCGCGCGCAGGAAGCTCTCGTGGTCGGCCACGGCCTCGAAGACGCGCTCGACCGGGGCGTGGATGTAGACGTTCACGTGGACCTCTTCCATGTGGGGACCATCGCATGGATCTTGCCCAGCGGGATGCGCTGCTTGGGGGGTGGGTGTGGGTAGCTGTGGGCGGGCCGGGCTGGGCTCAACCTGGGTGAGGTCGCGCCACCCAACCTGGGTGAGGTCGCGCCGCCCAACCTGGGTGAGGTCGCGCAGGTCGCGCCGCCCAACCTGGGTGAGGTCGCGCCGCCCAACCTGGGTGCGGTCGCCACCCCAACCTGGGTGCGGTCGTCGGGGTGCGATCGCCGCCAGGTCGGTCCTTGCCAGACCGGACAGGTGTCTTATGGTGAGTGAGTAATCACTCACCATAAGGGAGGCGCGCATGACAAAAGCGGTGGATGCGCTCGTGATCGGCGGAGGGCCGACCGGGCTGACGATGGCCGGAGAGCTCGCCCGGCGAGGGCTCACGGTGCGGATCGTGGACAAGGCAACGGAGCCGCCGCCGGATCACTCGCGCGCGCTCGCGGTGCAGACGCGGACCATGGAGATCTTCGGCAGCATGGGGATCGCCGACACAGCCATGGAGCACGCCGTGCGCGTCGGCGGGATCAACGTCCTGCTCGCACAGGGCCGGCGCGCGCGCCTGCCCATCTTCAATTTCCCGGAGCTGTCCACGCCCAATCCAGGGATATTCGTCATCCAGCAGTTCGACACCGAGCGCGTCCTCGCCTCGCGGCTCGCCGCGCTCGGCGTGACGCTCGAGCGCGGCGTCGAGCTCGCCTCCTACGCGCAGGACAGCGCCGGCGTCACGTGCGCGCTCCGCCGCGCCGACGGGAGCGTCGAGCAGGTGCGCGCGAAGTGGCTCCTCGGCTGCGACGGCGCGCGCAGCCCCGTCCGCAAGGGCGCGGACATCGCCTTCGAGGGCGACACCTACGACGATCACTGCATGCTCGGCGACATCGTCGTCGACTGGCCGCTGCCCGACGGCGAGATCTACCTCAGCCCCTCGCGCCGCGGTGTCGCAGCAGCCTTTCCGGTGCCCGGCAGCCACCGTTTCCGGGTCATCCTCATCCTGCCCGAAGCCCCGCCGGCGCACGGCGCGCCGCCCTCGCTCGAGGAGTTCGAGAGCAGGATGCGCGAGACGATCCCGGTGCCCTTCAAGGTACAGAGAGCGATCGTCCTCTCGCGCTACCGGCTGCACCATCGCGTGGCCGCGCAGCTTCGCAAAGGGCGGGTGTTCCTCGCCGGGGACGCAGCGCACATCCACAGCCCGGCCGGCGGGCAGGGCATGAACACCGGGATCCAGGACGCCTACAACCTCGCGTGGAAGCTCGCGGCCGTCGAGCAGGGCCAGATGCCGGCATGGCTGCTGGACACCTACGAAACCGAGCGGCTGCCCGTCGCCCGTCGGCTGGTCGGCTTCACGGACCGCCTGTTCGGGCTCATGGCCGCGCACGGCCCGGTGGCCAGGACGCTGCGCATCGTCGCGCCGCGCCTCCTGTCCCGCGCCCTGGGCTTCTCCGCCGTGCAGCGCCGCGTCCTGGGGTTCGTCTCGCAGCTCAAGGTCCGCTACCGGAAGAGCCCGCTCTCCGTGCAGATCGGGGCCCCGCCGGAGCGCGGACCCCGCGCCGGCGACCGCGCGCCGGACGCCGCGCTGCGCAGCGCGGCCGGTGAGCAGGTGCACCTCTTCGAGCGGATGCGCGGCGCCGAGTTCACGCTGCTGCTCTTCGCCGGCCCGCAGGCGGACGGCGCGGCGCGCGATCGCGTCCGACGGCTCGCAGCGCAGCTCGGCGGGCCGGACCTCAGGGTCGTGGTCGTCGGTGCCCCCGAGGCGGGAGGGTACGCCGACCCCGACGGGCACGCGCACGCGGTGTACGGTGTCCAGAGCACAGCCGCCGTGCTCGTCCGGCCGGACGGCTACATCGGCGTGCGCAGCGACCCCCTCGACGAGGGCGAGCTCGGGCGGGCGCTCGACCGGCTCTTCACGGCCAGGGCCAGGAGCGCCTAGCGCTCGGCGCACCCGGCGCCAGCGCGGCGCGCTGCGGGCGCGCCGGAGCTCGCGGCGCGCGACGAGCGCGGCGAGACACGGCGAGCGCTGCGCGAGGTCCGCCGCGTCGAAGGGCCAGAAATCCGGCAGGACCTCTGGCGCGCGGTACTAGAGGTGAGCAGAGAGGACGCCGATGAGCCGACGCCCGCGCTCGAACGACACATTGACCGAGGCGCAGAAGAAGATCGTCGAGGCCGCGGTGGCCGCCTTCGCGGAGCAGGGCTTCCACGGGACCGCGACGAGGGACATCGCGCGGCGCGCGGGCGTCGCGGAGGCGACGATCTTCAAGTACTTCCCCAGCAAGAGGGACCTCCTCCTCGGCGTGCTCGGCCCCGCCATCGAGCAGCTGGTCGGGCCCGCGCTGGCGCGCTCCATGGACCCGCTCTTCAGCGTGGCGTACCCGAGCTTCGAGGCGTTCTTGCGGGCGCTCCTCGCCGAGCGCATCGCCTTCGTGCGCGCGCACCCGCGGCTCTTGCGCATCCTCGCGCAGGAGCTGCCGTTCGACGCAGAGCTGCGCGACGGCGTCTTCAGCCGCGTGTTCGCGCCGTTCCTCGCGAAGGGGATCACCATGATCGAGCACTTCCAGCGGGAGGGGCAGATCGTGGGGTGGCCGCCCGCGGTCGTCCTCCGCTGCGTCGCCTCGACGTTCGCGGGGTACATCCTCCACCGCGTCTTCATCGCTCCCGACGCGGCGTGGGACGACGAGGTCGAGAACGAGCGGGTCATCACCTTCGTGAGCCGCGGCCTCTCGCCCGGCCAGCAGCCCGCGTGACGAGCGCCGGCCCGGCGCGGGCGAGCGCGCCGACGCGACGCAGGCGGCCGGCGCGACGCAGGCGGCCGGCGGGTCAGCTCGTCGTCAGCAGCGAGCGGAGCTGCGACGGCGACACCTGGTAGTCCTTCCCGCAGTAATCGCAGCGGATGTCGAGGACCTTGCCGTCCTCGACCATCTCCTCGACGTCGCTCCTCGGCAGGCTCGCGAGCGTGGCCATGACCCGGAGCTCGCTGCAGCGGCAGCTGAAGCTGAGCGGCGAGTCGTCGAGCCGCGAGAACGGCATGCCGTGGAGCAGCTCCTCGAGCAGCATGTCCGCCGACGCGCCCTCGTGCGCGAGCACGTCGTCGAGGCGCTCGAAGTCCTTCAGCCGCTCGGTCATCACCATGAGCGGACCGCGCTCGACCTCCGGGAGCAGCTGCACGAGGTACCCGCCGGAGGAGCCGACGCCGTCGTCGCCGAGCAGCGTCGCCACGGCGATCATCGAGACGACCTGCTCCGACTCCTGCATGTACGTCATCAGGCCGCCGGAGATGCCGCCCTCGGCCGGGACCTCGACGACCCCCTGGTGGAGCATGCCGCTCGGCAGCGTGCGCATGACCTGCAGCAGCGAGCCCCCGCCGACCTCCACGGTGCTCCCCTCGGCGGCGCCCTTGCCGAGGTTGACGAGGCCGCGGCTCGTGCCGTCGGGGTGCGAGTCGGCGACCAGGGTCCCGTGGCCGGTCGCGCCCTTGATGATCGCCTGCACCCGCAGGTTGGGCGCCATGGCCTCGCGCACGAGGATGGCGCCGGTGATCAGCTCTCCCAGGCGCTGCGCGGTCGGGCCGGCGGCCGATTGGACCGCGATGGCCCCTCGCACGGTTTCGGTGGTCAGCGCGGTGATGACGCGAAAGGCGCCATCGAGCGTGATGGCGCGAACGACGGAATCAGAAGGTCGGAGCAAGATGCACTCTCCCGTGAAAAAATATCGTTAAGCCACGGACGGCAGATGGCAACCCGCGGCGCGTCGGACCCGGGACCGGTGGGGACGAGCCGGACCCGTGGGCCAGAGCCGGGGCGGGCGCAACCTGGGTGCGGGCGGGCGGCGCAACCTGGGTGCGGGCGGGGCGCGGAACGCAACCTGGGAGGCCGGGCGGGCAGGGCAGGCGCAACCAGGTTGAGGCCGAGCGCAACCCGGGTGAGGCCGGGCGAGAGCGCCGGAACCGTAAAATTTATTAATTTCGGTAGTTTACACGGCGCCCCCGTCGCTCCGCGCCGGGGGGCGCCATCTGGCAGGAGCGCTCAGCTCCGCCTGCGCCGCCGGTGCAGCGCGGCGGCGCAGGCGCCGGCCGCCAGCAGGGCCCACGGCGCCGAGCGGCTGCCGTCGCCGTCCGCGCCCACCGTGCAAGCGCAGCCGCCGCCTTGCACCACGACGCCCTCGCCGGGCGGCGCCGTGACGCACGGACCGATGGAGCCGTCCGGATTGCGGCACCCCGCGACGCACTCCTTCGTCGCCTCGTCGCACACCATCCCGGCGCCGCAATCGCTGTCCTGCTCGCACGCCGCGGGCTGGTCGTCCGCAGGATCGTTCGGATCGCGCTCGCCCTCGTCCACGACGCCGTCGTGATCCGCGTCCTCCTCGCCGTCGATCGCGCCGCCGCCGTCCGTGTCGGCCACCGTCGGATCGGTCGTCGTGGCCCCCTCGTCGCCGTCGGGCACGCAGGTCTCCGCGTCGGCGTCGGTGTCCTCGTGCGAGCAGCCCTTGCCCAGCTCCGTCCCGTCGAGGAGCCCGTCGCCGTCGCTGTCGGGATCGAGCGCGTTGATCTTCCCGTCGTCGTCCGTGTCGGCGCCAGGCTCGACCTCCTCGCCGTCGATCACCCCGTCGTCGTCGCTGTCGGCGTCGTCCGGATCGGTGCCGAGCTCCGTCTCCTCGCTGTTCGAGAGGCCGTCGCCGTCGCGATCGCCGCGATCGTCCCCGGAGTCGTTCGGATCCGTCTCGGAGCTGCCCTCGTCGACCGTGCCGTTGTGGTTCTGATCCTCGTCGCCGTCGCTGACCCCGCCGCGATCCGTGTCGGGGTCCACCACGCTCGTCGTCGAGACCCCGCCGTCGGCGTCCGGCGTGCAGCTCGCCGCCTCGGCCGCGGTGTCCGCCTCCGCGCAGTCCTTCCCCGCCTCGGTGCCGTCGAAGAGCCCGTCGCCGTCGCTGTCCGCGTCCAGGATGTCCAGGAGCCCGTCGCCGTCGCCGTCGTCGCTCGGGTTCGGCTCCTCGCCGTCGACGAGGCCGTCGTCGTCGCTGTCGCGATCTCCCGGATCCGACTCGAGGAACACCTCGAGGTCGTCGCTCAGCCCGTCGCCGTCGCCGTCGCCGTCGACGTTCTGGCTGTCGTCGTCGCCGTGGCCGGCGCTCGGATCGGCCTCGCCCGCCTCGACCGCGCCGTTCAGGTTGGTGTCCTCGGAGCCGTCGGTCGCGCCGCCCCGGTCGCTGTCGCGGCTCACCGCCGACGTCGTGACCGCGCTGTCGGCGTCCGCCCGGCAGTGCCCAGCCGCCGCGTCGGTGCCCGGGCCGTCGCAGCCGAGGCCGATCTCCGTGCCGTCGTAAAGGGCGTCGTCGTCGCTGTCCACGTCGCGCGCGTTGACGAGCCCGTCGCCGTCGGTGTCGTCCGCCGGGTTCGGCTCCTGCCCGTCCTGCACGCCGTCGTCGTCCGAGTCCGCGTCGCCCGGATCCGTGCCCAGCGTCTCCTCGAGATCGTCGCTCAGCCCGTCGTCGTCCCCGTCGTCGTTCCCGCTGTCGTCGTCGCCGTGCCCGCGGGTCGGGTTGCTCTCGCCGTTGTCGGCGACGCCGTTCAGGTTCGCGTCCTCCGAGCCGTCGGTCGCGCCGCCGTCGTCCGTGTCCGCGTCGAGCGGCGACGTCTTCGTGGCGCCGGCGTCCGCGTCCGCGGTGCAGTGGCGCGCCGGCGCGCCGGGGCCGTCGCAGCCGAGGCCGAGCTCGGTGCCGTCGTAGAGGCCGTCGTCGTCGCTGTCGACGTCGAGCGGGTTGATGAGCCCGTCGCCGTCCGTGTCGTTCGCCGGGTTCGGCTCGAGCCCGTCGCGCACCCCGTCGCCGTCGGTGTCGGCGTCGTCCGGGTCCGTGCCGAGCGCGGCCTCGAGGCCGTCGCTCAGCCCGTCGTCGTCGCTGTCGGTGTTCAGCCGGTCGTCGGCGGCCTGGCCGGCCCGGGGGTCGGTCTCGCCCGCGTCGAGCGCGCCGTTCAGGTTCGTGTCCTCCGAGCCGTCGGTCACGCCGCCGTGGTCGGTGTCGGCCTCGAGCGGCGACGTCCTGGTGGCGCCAGCGTCGCCGTCAGGGGTGCAGCTGCCCGCCGTCGCGTCGGTGCCCGGACCTGTGCAGCCGAGGCCGAGCTCGGTGCCGTCGAAGAGGCCGTCGTTGTCGCTGTCGACGTCGAGGGCGTTGATGAGCCCGTCGCCGTCGTTGTCGTCCGTCGGGTTCGGCTCGGCCCCGTCGCGCACGCCGTCGTCGTCGGTGTCGGCGTCTTCCGGGTCCGTGCCGAGGTGCCCCTCGAGGGCGTCGCCGAGCCCGTCGCCGTCCGTGTCCGGGCTCTGGTTGTCGTCGGCGCCGTTCCCGGTCGTCGGATCCGTCTCGCCGTCGTCGCGCACGCCGTTCAGGTTCGCGTCCTCCGAGCCGTCGATCGCGCCGCCGTTGTCCGTGTCGGCGTCGAGCGGATCGGTGGTCGTCGAGCCGCCGTCGCCGTCGGGCACGCAGTGCCCCGCCAGCGTGTCCGTGCCCGTGCCGTTGCAGTCCGTGAGGCCGAGCTCCGTCGCGTCGAAGAGGCCGTCGTTGTCGCTGTCGACGTCCCGCGCGTTGACGAGGCCGTCGCCGTCTGTGTCGCGATCCCAGAGCTCCTCGGCGCCGTCGCCGATGCCGTCGTCGTCGGTGTCGGCGTCGTTCGGGTCCGTGCCGGCGCCGCTCTCGTCCCCGTCGCTCAGCCCGTCGCCGTCGCTGTCGACGAGGATCTCCGTGGGCTGCGCGCCCGGCTCGGTGCCGTTGCCGTCCGTCGGGTACTCCTGGGCGGCGCCGCCCTCCGGGCTCTCCCCGGTGACGACCGCCTGGTTCACGATCTCGCCGTCGGTGTCCGCGTCGATGGTCACGCGGAACCGCACCGTCGTGGTCTCGCCGACGCCGAGCGACCCGCCGCTGGCCGCATTGGCGCCATTGCCGAGCCGGACGCGGATCGTCCTGGAGCCGGCGATGTACTCGCCCTCGTCGTCGCCGGCGGCGTCGGTCACGCCGCCCGCGTTCGGGCCGGTGGCGACCTCGAGCGAGCCCGCGACGTAGGTGACCCCGGCGGGCAGCGGGTCGTTCAGCGCGACCTCCGCGGCGTCGTCGTCGCCCGTGTTGGTGACGATGATCGTGTATTCGAGCGTGTCGCCCGGCGTGACGCCGCCGCCGTCGAGGTCCAGGACCGACTTGCTCGACGTGGAGAGATCCGGCAGCAGCGTCGGCACCGACGTGACGATGCCGCCGAGCAGGTAGCTGTCGGACCCCGACACCACCGCGCCGATCTCCGCCTCCGTGTCGCCGGCCATGAGCAGACCCGACGGGACCTGGACCACGTCGACGTCGATGCCGCTCATGCTCAGCGGCCCCCCGGTGAGCCTCGGCAGATCGCCCGCCGAGGACGACGGCGCGCCGAGGAACGAGCGGGAGCTGTTGAAGAAGTTGTTCGCCGGGTTCTGCGCGTCGAACAGCGCGGTGCCGTTCCACTCGAGCGCGTCGCCGGCTGAGCTGTCCCCGTCGAAGCCGACGACGCCGAGCTTCGCCTGGCCCGCGCTCGAGGGGACGATGAACCCCGAGATCGTCCAGTCCACCGTCTGGCCGTCGATGACCGGATCCAGCCCGTCGAAGATCGCGAGGTTCCGCGCGGGCGCGGTCGTGAGCTCGTAGAGCACGACCATCCACCAGCCGGCGAACGTGAACGCCTGGTTCACGCCGTTGAGCGGGGCCGGGTTGTTGATGCCGCTCAGGCGATAGGCGCCCGCGCCGCGCGCCTGCACGAGCGAGGTGACGTCGGCGACCACCTGGGAGTGCGTGAGCCCCGAGAGCGCCTCGCCCGAGAGGGTGCCCGACACCGCGGAGGTGAACGTGGTGCCGGGCCGGTCCAGGGTCACGGAGAGGTCGACCGAGCCCGAGGAGCGGCTCACCGCCCAGTAGAGGTACGCGTGGGTCACCCGCGCGCCCGTCGGCAGGGTGAGGACCGCGGTGCTGCGGGCCGCCGAGGGAGCTATCGTGTTGCTCGCCTCGGCTTGCCCGGCGAGGGGGCTGTCGGCCCGCCAGTAGATGTCGGGCGCCGCGTCGGCGAGCGTCATCTCCGCGCCGCACGGGCCGACGTCGCCCACCAGCGGCGCCGGCGTCGACGCAGCGCAGTCGTGCGCGAGCGTGTTGCCGATGAGGACGAAGTCGCCGCGCTGCGCCACCTGGACCCGGTTGAACGGCTCCGCGCTCGCGGTCCCGGTGAGCGCCCCGAGCAGCGCGGCGCTGGTGAGCCCCGTGTATGCCAATCGCTTTGCCATCGAAGCCTCCAGCCCTATGGCTGCTTCTTTGCCTTCTCGATGATGTTGAACTGGACGCGCCGGTTCTTCTGGCGCCCCGCCTCGGTCTTGTTCTCCGCGATCGGGACGTCAGGCCCGTAGCCCTTCGCCTGCATGCGCTCGACCGCGATGCCCCGCTCGACGAGCGCCCGCAGCACCGACTCCGCGCGGGCCTGGCTCAGCTTCGTGTTGAACTGGCGCGTGCCGCGGTCGTCGGTGTGGCCCTGGACCTCGATCTTGAGGATCTCCGGGTGGTCCTTCACCACGCCGGCGACCTCGTCGAGCAGCTCGTTGCTCACCGGCCGGATCGTCGCCTTGCCTGTGTCGAACTGCACCTGCTGGAGGATGACGATCTCGGTCTCGGTCACCCGGACCGCGACCGGGCACCCGTTCTGCTTCGGGTCCTCGTCGGCCTTGCCCTTCTCGTTCGGGCAGGCGTCCTTGTCGTCGCGGATGCCGTCGCCGTCGGTGTCGCCCGGGCAGCCGTTCGTGGCCGGGTCGGTCGTGGCGATGCCGGGGATCTCCGGGCACGCGTCCGAGGGGTCGGGGATCTTGTCGCTGTCGCGATCGGGCGGCGGCGGGCAGCCGTTCTTCTTCGGGTCGTCGCTGGTCGGGCCGGCCACGTCCGGGCACGCGTCGATGTCGTCGAGGACGCCGTCCTTGTCGCGGTCCCCGGGCGGCGGGCAGCCGTTCTTCTTCGGGTCCGGGGCGGCGACGCCGGCCACGTCGGGGCACGCGTCGACGTCGTCGAGGACGCCGTCCTTGTCGCGGTCCCTGGGCGGCGGGCAGCCGTTCTTCGCGCGGTCCGCGCTGCCGACGCCCGGCACGTCCGGGCACGCGTCGACCGGGTCGAGGATGCCGTCGCCGTCCCGGTCCTTCACCGGCGGCTTCACCTCGGGCGAGTAGGCGATCAGGGCGACGGCGCGGAACGCCGGCGTGCCGACGCCGGCGGTGAGGCCGGGGCCCACGCCGAGCCCGGCCTCGAAGTCGTCGGCGAAGCGGTAGCGCCCGCCGAGCAGGGCCTCCAGGTTGGTGGTGCGCTGCTGGAGGTCGGAGACCGTGACGGCGCCGGTGATCTCCGGCCCGATCTGCAGCCGCCGCTCGTCGTCGAGGAGCAGCCCGACGCCGGCGCCCCAGTGCACCATCAGCCCTTGCTCGACGTTGGCGAACTGCCTGGTCGACCGGAACTCCGGCCCTGCGGAGAGCGACCACACCGCGCGATCCAGGTGGCCGCCGAGGACGAGCTCGGGCCCGCCGCGCACGGTGCCGTCGCCGGAGTACGCCTCGGGATCGCCGGTCGGCAGCCACACGTGACCGGCGACGGCGATCTGGAACGGATCGAAGTAGTCGCCGTAGAGCGTGGCGCGCGCGCCGAGCCGGAGATCCCCGAGCGCGCTGCTGGCCGGCGGCGGGAGCACCGCGCCGGAGGCGGCCCCGCCGTCGCCGGACTGGAGCGCGAGCGGCAGATCGACGTTCACCGTGAGGTGCTTCCAGAGCGAGAGCGAGGCGTTCAGGTGGAGCAGGAGCTGGCTGCCGACGACCTTGCCGTCGCCGATATCCGCGTTCCCCGACTCTCTCCGCAACACCAGCGGATCCTGGGCGTAGTCGCCGAGGATCATGATGTGCGGCGAGGTGTCCCCTGCGGTGTAAGCGGATTGGACTCCGAACATCCTGTCGCCGGCGGGCGCAGGCCGGAACCTGTCGAGCGCGAAGCCCTCGGGCCTCGCGGGTTCCTGCGCCTCGGCGCGAGCCGCTGCGCCGAGCAGGCACAGCGCCGCCGCGAGCGCGGCCGTCGGATGGGTCCCCTGTGTACGAGCCGGCATGGAACGAGGTCGCCTCCCTAGCGAAGGAACAGCAAGCCGCGGAAGTATCGACCGAAACGGGCGCGACGTTCAACGTTTCGCGAGGTTTTCAGGCGCCTGCCGGGCGATCGGGTCAGCCGGAGCGAGGGCGCTGCGCGCCAGCTGACGCAGGTGCGCGCCCGTTCCGGAGGGGCTCAGCGCACCATGTGGCGCGGGTGGCGCGGGTGCGCGCCAGGTCGGAACGGCTCCTGCGCGAGATCTGGTACGGCCGCGCACGGCCACGCGCGGCGCGGTTTGCTCCGATGCACGGCCGCGCTGCGGTTTGCGCCAGCGCAGGATCACGGGCGCGGCTTGCGCCGGCGTACGGGTTTCCCTCATGGAGGTCAGGGCCGCTGGCGCCCTGAGGCTGCGGTGGTGTCATCTCGCACGCCAGGGTTGCTACCGGACAGCAGCAGCGGTAGAGCGGCCCCCTAACCCCGCGGCACGCGTTGCTCGCGGTACTCGTTAGGAGGCACCAATGGCCCGCGAACCCAAGAACTTCGACCACCTCCTCGGCGGTAACGCCAAGGGCTTGAGTGACCTGCAGCTCAAGGCGCATTTCACGCTGTACCAGGGCTACGTGAAGAAGCTCAACGAGATCTGGGAGCAGCTCGGCAAGGCTGACCGCAGCGCGCCGAACTACTCGTTCAACGCGTACAGCGAGCTCAAGCGCCGCGAGCCTGTCGCGTTCAACGGTACGGTGCTGCACGAGCTGTACTTCGAGAACATCGGCAACGGCTCGACGCAGCCGAGCGCCCAGTCGAAGCAGCTCATCGAGGCGTCGTTCGGCAGCTTCGACAACTGGCTCGCCGACGCGAAGGCAGCCCTCCTGAGCGCCCACGGCTGGACGGTGCTCGTGTACGACTATCAGGAGAAGAAGCTCTTCAACAACCTCATCCGGACCGAGCACGACGTAGGTCTGTTCGCGAACACGCATATCATCGTCGCCATCGACGCCTGGGAGCACGCGTACTTCGCGGATTACCAGACCAAGAAGGCGGACTACGTGGCGAACGTGCTCTCCGGCCTGAACTGGGACGTGCTCAACGCGCGCTTCCAGCAGATCGGGCCGCAGGCTGGGGTGTAGTCTAACGTTGGTCTCACGGCGGGGGCACGCGCCCCCGCCGCCCCACCACCCGCGATCCACCTGAGCTTCCCGGGGCGTGATGCCGCTTCGGGCCGGACACCCGTCTTGGCCTGATACGACTGCCCTCCGTGGCGTGCTGCCGGGGAGATGCACGCTGTACATGGCGTGATGCCGGACAGATGTGCGGCGCGGTGGCGTGATGCCTGTCAGATGTGCGGCGCGGTGGCGTGATGCCGGACAGATGTGCGGCGCCGTGGCGTGATGCCGGGCTCGAAGCCCGGCGCTCGTCGCGATGTGCCCTTTCCGGCTCCGTCCTGTAGACTGCTCGCGACAATGAGCAAGGCCTCGTCGAGCTCCCCCGACGTTCAGGAAGAGAGCCTCATCCATGTCCGCCGGATCCACCGGCGCGACCTCAACCGCGTCTGGGAATTCCTCAAGAAGGTGTTCCGGGACGTGAACCGCGAGACGGTCGAATACCAGCGACCACGATCGAAGAAGCGGTTCCTGGAGGTCTACGAGGAAGAAGGCGTCGAGCAGCTCCTGTTCGAGGTCCGCCAGGGAGATGGCCAGGATATCGTCGGTTACGCCGAGTGCGCGTTCGAGATCACCGGGACCGACAACTGGATGAACGAGCGGTACTTCACGAAACACGACATGCGCCCCCTCTTCGTCGAGGAGCTCGCCGTCCACCCCGATTACCAGGGACGCGGCGTCGGCGCCTTCATGCTCGAGCAGCTCGAGCACCTCGCCCGCATCCACGGCTGTACCCACCTCGTGCTGGAGGTCGCCGAGAACAACATCGGCGCCCTCAAGTTCTACCGGAAGCGCAGCTTCTACCGGCTCGACGCCGCCATCTTCATGGCGAAGAAGGTCGCCGTCGACTCCGAGCTTCTGCCGCCCCGGGCCCTCAAGAAGCCGCGCCCCCAGGAGGAGCCAGGCGCGTCCGCGAAGGCGAAGCGCGCGTCGCGGCGGCCCGCGAAGGCGCGCGTGGCCGAGAAGCGGTCGAGCGCCCCACCGCCGCCGGGATCACCCCTGCCGGACGAAGCGGCCGGCGAGGCGCGCGACCCCCGCGTCGATGCGGACGCCGGCGATGAAGGCGAGCCGTCCTGAGCCCGAGCGCAGGCGAATCGCTCCGCGCAGGACGCGACCCGACGACCGGGCCGCGCCGGGCGAGGACGCCGCGCCGTCAGAGCTCGACCGTGCCGTGCTGGCGCAGGGTCGCCGGCAAGGACAGCGCGTGATCGATGCAGGCCCGGATGTCGTCGAAGTTCGATAGCCCGTACCAGAACACCGTCCAGCTCTCGTTGCGGTAGCTGCCCTCGGCCTGCTGGAAATACCAAGGGTTGATCTCGTTGCCGTTCCGCGCGCGCCAGAACAGCTGCGGGTTCTCGCTCTTCATCCGCGTCCAGAGCGAGCCGCCGATCCCCACGCCCTGCGCCTCGTTGGTCACCGCGAACTTGTCGAGGTACGGGGTCGAGGGCGCCTTCCCCTTCGCGTCGAGCGTCAAGATCGCCGTCGCGCGGTACGAGTCGGACAGGTAGATGCGGTAGAACGGCTTCTTGTCGAAGTAGTGCTCGTCGAGCTTCCTCTGGAAGCACGCCTCGAGCAGGTCGCGCAGCCGGCCGCGGTCGATGCCGTCGAGCGTGTCGTGCCGCAGGATCCGCTCGCCGCGGCGGACCAGCGTGCCAGAGCCCGTGTGCGTGAAGAGCTCCTTCGCCAGGTGATCCGGCGCCGTGATCGAGACCGACGAGGTCGCCGGGAGCCCGTCGAGCAGGAGCTTGATCTCCTGCAGCTTGAGCCGCATGCCGCCGTCCAACCAGGGCTGCGCGACGAGGCCCGCGTAGTCCTCCTCGAGGTTGATGGCCGAGATGATGCGCCCGTGCTCGTCGAGCAGCCCGCCCGTGCTCGTGAGGAAGATCATCTTGAACGGCTGCGTCGCGAGCGCGAGCTCGCGCGCGGCCACGTCCGCGTTGATGTTGACGATCTGCCCGCCCGTGGTCTCGCCGAGGCAGGCGAGGATCGGCAGGTGCCCCGCGCGCAGGCTCGACCTCACCGCGTCGACGTGGACGCGCTCCACCCTGCCGACCAGCCCGAGCCGCCCCTCGTCCATCAGCGACGCCTCGAAGACGCCCGCCGTGATCGGCCGCGTGCGCGTCCCCATCTCCTCGAGCGCCTCGACGAGCCGCAGGTTCTCGCGGAGGAAGACGCGGCGGGCGACCTCCAGGATGCGCGGCGTCGTGACGCGCAGGCCGTTCACGCGCTCGGTCGGGATGCCCGCCTCGGCGAGCGCCCGGTCGAGCTGCGGCCCGGCGCCGTGGATGACGATGGGATACAGGCCGACCTGGTTGAGGAACACGAGCGAGGTCGCGAGCGCATCGAGGTCCTCGTCGAGGATGGCGCCGCCCACCTTGATGACGGCGAACTTCTGCTGATCGACGGCCGCGTACTGCTTCAGGTACTGCTCGACCTCCTTGCGGCTGCCGAGGTTCCTGAGCAAGCGGACGATGACATCTTGCGTCGAGCCCATCGCGGTCACCACCCGTTGGCCAGCATGTCCATCACGGCCTTCTGGACGTGCAGCCGATTCTCGGCCTCATCGATGACCATGGAAGCAGGCGAGTCGATCACCGCGTCCGTGACCTTGACGTTGCGCCGGACCGGCAGGCAATGGGAGAAGAGCCCGCCCCCGGTGAGCGCCATCTTCTGCTCATCGACGATGAAGTGCTTGTGCTTGTCGCGGATGGGCTTCTCCTGCTCCCAGCGCCCGAAGTAGGGAATCGCGCCCCAGCTCTTCGCGTACACGACGTGGGCGTCGCGGTAGGCGGACTCGATGTCGTAGGTGATCGAGAGCTTCCGCCCGTTGTCGGCCGCGCTCTTCCTGGCGGCGTCGAGGTAGCGCTCGTCGAGGTGGTACTCCTCGCTGGGGCAGAGCAGGGTGACGTCCATGCCGAGCTTGGAGGCGATGAGAACGGCCGAGTTGGCGACCGCGGTGTTGAGCGGGCGCGGGTGGTACGTCCAGGTGAGGACGAACTTCTTGCCGTCGAGGCGGCCGAGTCGCTCCTTCATGGTGAGCGCGAGCGCGAGCTCCTGGCAGGGGTGGGTGATCGTCTCGAGGTTCACGACCGGCACGGTCGCGTGGCGGGCGAACGCCTGGAGCACCTTGTCCTGGCGATCCTCCTCCCAGCGCTGGAACTTGGGGAACGCGCGCACGCCGATGAGGTCGGCATAGCGCGAGAGCACGCGAGCGGCCTCCTGGACGTGCTCCTCCGGCTCGCCGTCCATCACCGCGCCGTCCTCGAACTCGATGGGCCAGGCGCCCCGGCCAGGCTCCAGCACGACGGCGTGGCCGCCGAGCTGCCGGATGCCGACGTCGAAGGAGGTGCGCGTCCGCAGCGAGGGGTTGAAGAAGACGAGCGCGATGGTGCGATCCTTGAGGCGCGGCTCGATCGGGTGCCGCTTGAAGCGCTGCGCGCGCTCGAGGAGGCCCTCGATCTCGGCGCGGGTATAGTCCATCGTGGTCAGAAAGTGCCGCATCGAATGCCTCCTCGTTCAGACAAGCGCGGAGCGAGCGCCCGCATTGGAGCAAGCCTGGCGGCGATGTCAACGACGCACGCGGCGGTCGAGCTGCTGGCCCCGGCCGACGAGCTCGGGCACCGGCGGCAGGTCCGGCGGCGCTCCGCGCGGGGGCGCCTGGTGATACCACCTCTGGTGCGTCGGTACGAGCCGCTGATCCACCTGCGCTCCCTGCGCATGGAGGCGTGAGCGAGGCTGGCCGCTCCGGGCGCGTGGCCGCCGTGCACATGCAGGGTGGGGAAGAACAGGTGCTCTGATACCGGGCCTCGCGCGAGGCGCGCGAGGCGCTGAAGGGGCGCGGCAGCCGCTTCCCGGGGGCGACCGGGTGGACCCGAACGCGTGATCGGCGTCGCGCCGATCGAGGATCGCGCAGAGCCCAGGGGAGGTGCGCATCGCCGGCTCCTCGAGCGTCGGGCCCTGCTGCCCTCGTTCCTCCCTCACCCGCCGGAAGTCGACCGCCCGCGCCCGCCAGCCCGAGGGGACTTCTCGGCAGGTCGGGTAGCTCAGGATTGCATTGCCGATTTCAGGAACGAAAGGTGTACGCTGACCCGTAGGGAAAAACGGGCGGGATTTGAGGGAACACCCCCTGGCCCGCATCCTGCTAAGTACGTACAGCAGAGCGCCCGTGACGGTTTCCCCCCCCCACCGTCGAATGGGCGCTCTTTTTTTTGTGCTCATGTAGCGGCATGGCGTGAAGAGCATGGGGGCGCTCCGATGACGCTGGTCGTGATCCTCACGGTGCGGTGCGAGGCGCTCGACGCGTTCCGTGCTTACGAGAGGAAGGCTGCGGCCGTGATGGCCCGGTATGGGGGCGCGATCGAGCGGACCGTGGTGACCGCGCCCGACAGCGCTGGGCTCAGCCTGAAGGAGATTCACATCGTCACCTTCCCGGACGAACAAGCCTTCTCGGCGTATCGCCGGGATGGCGAGCTCGGGGCGGTGGCGCACCTGCGGGACGCGTCGGTCGTCCAGACCGAGATCCTGCGCGGGGAAGAGGGGCCGGACTACCACACCGCGCCCGGCTGACGGTCGCCGCGTGCGCGCTGCGCCGATCGTCTCCCGTCGTGTCCCTCGCCTCGTCGTGGGTACCGCCCCGAGGGCGGCAGACGATCGGCGCCGTCCGGAGGCGCCAGGCGATCGAGGTCTCCGGGGCTTTCCTGACGTTCGCGGCGGTCTGGTGGTCTTCTCGGTGGGGGCGCTGTACACGCGAGTCGGCCGAGCGCCGCTCTACTCGTGCTCGGCGATGCACGCGGTGGCGATGCGCCGGAACCCGACCCGCTCGTAGACGCGCGCGACATCGTCGTTCTGCGCGGACAGGAATACCGTGTGAGCCCCGGCGTCCCGGGCGTGGCGGGCCAGGGCCGCGGTGACCGCGGCGGCGAGGCCTTGTCGCCGGGCCGCCGGCAGCGTGCCCACGCCGACGATCTCGGCGACGCCCTCTGCGTGCTGGTAGCTGCCGGCGCAGAGCGGACCGGCCAGCGCGCCGTGGCGGCCCCGGGCGGCCGCGTGCACCATCGTCCCCTCGACCAGCGACGCGTGCCACGCGGCCATGTGCCCGGCCGGGAGCGCGGCCGCGGTGGCGTCCCGCTCGGCCGGCCCCGCGGGGCCCGCCGCGGTGCTCAGCGCGCCGAAGGCGACGTGCGCGACGGCCTGCACGGCGGCGAGATCCGGGTCTCGCGGCGTGATGATCGCGAGGGAGATGTCCGCGGGCAAAGCCACCTGGACGGGCTCACCGGAGAGCACGAG
Organism: Sorangium sp. So ce321; assembly: GCF_051530195.1. NCBI lineage: Bacteria > Pseudomonadati > Myxococcota > Polyangiales > Polyangiaceae > Sorangium > Sorangium sp. So ce321. The sequence goes on from NZ_CP150329.1 coordinate 115,203, forward strand.
CAGCGGGCAGCGCCGGACGGGCAGGCCGGTCGCCTCGGTGGCGGCGTCGAGCCCGGGGGTGATCTCGAGCACCCACTCGAAGGCCTCCGGGACCGAGAGCTCCCGCTGGCGGGCGCGCACCGCGGCCACGTCCTCGGCCGACACGGGGCCGGGGTGACCGAAGGTCGGACGGGCGTAGTACGGCCAGCCGTCCCCGCGGCGAACGAAGAGGGTCAGCGGCCCGTGGTCCTCGGCGTCAGCGCGCCGGCGAGGGACGGCGTCGTAGAACCGCTCGATGGCGTCGAGCTCCGAGGAGGACAGGCGCGGCTCTTCCATGACACCTGAGGTCGAAGCGATGCTGGTAGTGGAGTTCCACGAGGTTGTCGAGGGGAGACATGGCGCCTCGCGGAGCTTCCGTCGCGGTCGCGGAGCCTCCGTCGCGGTCGGAGGCGCGCGCTCGGTACGTCGGTCGATACGTCAGTCGCGCGCGCCGTCAGGGCCCGGACTGGCTGCGTGGCAGTCGCTCGGACAGCTGCAGTCGTTCTCGCCCGCGCCGCAGCTGCCGTCGCCGCACTTCGCGCAGCGGTGGGCGTCGGGCGCCGTGGGCACGCACTGGCCATCGACGCGCTCCATCGCTGGAATGCGCGTGAGGTCCGGGCAGCAGGTGGTGAACGATTTGCTGGACGCCATCGCCCCCTCCCCCGCGCAGTGAGAGGCGAGCTCCGCGCACGAGCCATCGGCTTGCTGGACGTAGCCGGGCAGGCAATCGCACTGCGGTCGGCGAGGGCGCAGCACCGGCACCGTGCCGGCCGGCCCTCCCGGACCGAGCTGGGCCTCGGTCGGGGAGCCCGCCGCCGCGGCGCTGGTCGGGCTCGCCGTCGGAGGGGAGGAGATCTTGCCGTCGGGCGTCTGGGAGGCGATCGGGATCCAGTCGATGACCTGCCCGTCCGGCGTGACCGTGGTGGCCACGATGTTGCCGCGAGGCGGCCGCGGGGTACCACCCGGCGCGCAGGGGTTGTCGGACTCCGGGCGAGGGGGAGCCACGGGGTCGGGCTCGCTGGCGGCGCAGGCCATCGTGAGGAGCAGCAGGGGGCAGAGGAGCAGGGCAGGCGCGTTCATGGGCATGGAACACGGGAGGCCGCGGGATCTTACGGCGCCTCGCCGTCGCTGAGCTGCGCCGGGTCGGCGGTGCGCAGGGACGGGCCGTCGCACGGGCGAGGAGTGATCTGGAATTACGCTGGACCGTGGCGATGAAAGCGAGGCGAAGGCGCGTCCTGGATCGAGCGCTCAGCACGGCAGTCTGTCATCCCGGGAGTCCTCACTTGCCCATCAGCGCTTCCACGCTTCCACGCGAGCTCTCCAGGCCCGGGGCTCGGCGGCCGGACCTGCGGCCCGCGGCCGCGCCGGCCTGACGCCCCCGGCTCACCTGTCGCCGCTCTCGTCCCGCTCCGGCTCGTCATCCAGGAGCGGCTCTACGTCGGCCCACAGCGCATCCAGATCGAGCTCGAGCCCGTCCAGCCCCGGTACGCGCACCTTTCCTTCCGAGGCGGGCAACCGCTGCACGTAAGAACCATCGGGGCCGAGCTCGCACAGCTCGAAGAGCTGCGCGTCGGGATCCACGAGCCAGTACCAGCGCACCCCGAAGCGGGCGTACTCGATGGCCTTCTCCATCCGGTCGCGCCGCACGTCGCGCGGTCGCCGCGAGAGCACCTCGACCACCACGGTCGGGGGGATCCGGGAGAGCACGTCGCGGCCGCGAAGGGGCGCGCCCGGGGCATACATGCACACGTCGGCCTTGCGCCCGCGTCGCGCCGACACGCCGAGCTTGTACTCCGAGCCAAACACCCAGCCGCCCTGCGGTCGAGCCCAGCCGCGGAGCACCTCGATCAGCCAGCTGACCACCGCCTCGTGCAGCGTCGTCGGCACCTCTTCCTCCACGAGATGACCATCGAGGAGCTCACCCGGCTGGTCCTCATCCAGGTCGGCCCACTGCTCCAGCGTCATCGGCTCAGTTCGGAGGATCTCCGCTGTCGCTCTCGAACCCATGCCGCCCATCGTACCACCCGACGGGCTTCCCGCGACGCACCACCCACGCCACGGGCTTCCGTTACGCCCTGCGGCGCCCCTCACACCCGGAGCACCACGCCTCTCGCCCTCTCGCCCGTCGCTTCGGCGATGGCCTGCACGTAGAGCCGCACCTGCGCCTCCTGCGCCGCGTGCGCGGTGCCGGCGTCCGAGCCGGTCTTGAAATCGACCACGGTCCAGATCCCCACGTCGCCGACGCTCTCCCGGAACGAGAGGTCGACGACGCCCTCGGCGATCGTCCCGTCCTCGAGCCGCAGGAGCAGCGGCGTCTCCCGCTCGCACGCGCCGCGCGCCGCGCTCTCGGCCGCGCGCCGGAGCAGCGGGTGCTCGAGCGCCGCCAGGGCCGCCGCGACCGCCGCGTCGACCTCCTCGGCCGGCGCCCCGAGCAGCCGCGCCTGCGCCGTGGCCACGACCCGCACCGCGTCCTCGCCCGCACGCAGGTCCACCTCGGCCAGCACCGCGTGCACCAGCGTCCCGAACCGCTTGCCGTAAGGCCGGCCCTCGCGCGCGACCACCGTCTGCTCGAACGAGATCACCGGCAACGCGTCCGCCCGCTTGCCCCGCTCCGCCGCCCCGCCGCCCCGCTGCGCGGGCGCCCCTGTCACTCCGGACGCCCTCGCCGCCTCTGCTGCCGCCGCTTCCGCTGCGGCGGCCGCCGCCGCCTCGTGGCTGATCTCCGTCGCCGTCTTCACGCGGACCGCCGCCACCGAGCCGTCCCGGATCGCGCGCTGCCGCGCCTCCTGCCACACCTCGTGGCCGCGCTGCCCGAGCTCTCCCGCCCCCCCGGCGCCCGTCACGCCGGCGCCCGTCACGCCGGCGCCCACCGCCATCCCGGCGCCCGTCACGCCGGCGCCGCTCGCGTCCGCCTGCAGGATCCGCTGCTGCCGGAGCCCCGCCTCCGGCTCGCGATCCAGGTCGAGCGTGCTCGGATCCCACCACACCACCCGGTGCGACCCCGCCATCGGCGCGTGCTCCCCGGGCGCCACCGCGTCCCGCTCGTCGGCCTCGCAGCGCGCCGGGCGCTCCAGCACCGTGTCGGTCCCGAACGGAGGGCAGCCGGGCGCCGGGCGCGCGTTCCGCCGCTCGCGCGGCGGCGGGTAGAGCACCGGGTGCAGCACATCGAGCCAGCCGTCGCTCGAGCCGTCGCCAGGGCGCGCGTCGCCCACCGCGGGCACCACGAGCAGCTCGCGCGCCCGCGTCGCCGCCACGTACGCGAGCCGCACCGCCTCCTCGCGATCGCGGCGCAGCACCTCGTCGCGGCGCTCGACCAGCTCCGCGGGCACGCAGCCCGCGATCGGCTCCGCCCACAGGCCGAGCGCCGGATCCACGTGCCGCGACGGGTTCTGATGCACCGCCGGCGACGCTGGATCCGCCAGGATCACCACCGGGAACTCGAGCCCCTTGGCCCGGTGCACCGTCATGATCCGCACGCCCTCCGTCCCTTCCTCGACGACCGGCGCCTCCGCCACCTCGCCCCGCTCGGCGTCCACCTCGAGCCGCTCCACGAACGCCCGGAACGACGTCGCCCCGCCCGCCTCGAACCGCCGCCCGAGATCCATCACCCGCAGCACGTTCGCGAGCGCCTGCTCCCCCGTCGGCCAGATCGCGATGCCCGCGTGCGCCCGCGTCTCGTCGAGCAGCCCGCCGAGCGTGTCCGCGATCGGCCGCCGGTTGCGCTCGCGGTGCAGCCGCCCGAGCACCGCGAGCGCCTCCGCGACCTCCCGCAGCGGCCGCGCCCCGCCCTCCACCGCGACGTCGAGCGCCCCCTCGTCCGGCTGGAACAGCGGGTGCAACCGCTGGAACCGGTCGCGGTACAGGAGCAGCACGTCGTCCGTCAGCGCGAACAGCGGCCCGCGCAGCGTCGCGTACACGCTGAGCTCGTCGTCCGGCCACTCGATCGCGAGCAGCGCGCTCCGCACCGCCATCACCTCCTCGCGATCGTGGAACGACCGCCCGCCCACGAGCACGTGCGGGATCCGCCGCGCCTCGAGCGCCCGCACGTACGCGCGCGTCGCGTCCTCGCCGAACGTCTGGAACCGCTTGAACAGGAGGCAGATGTGCCGCGCCTCGAGCGGCACCCGCTGGCCCGGCCGCTCGCGCTCGGTCACCGTCCAGCGCCGCTCGCCCGGGGCCGCGCCCCGGCCCGCATGGATGAGGTGGTGGACGAAGGCGCCCACCGCGTCCGGGATCGACTGCCGCACCCGGAAATCCGAGATCTTCCCGTAGTCTCCATAAGGCCGCGGCACCGGGAGCGCGATCACCGTCGGCTGCTCCACCGGGTCCTCCCGGAACCGCTCCAGCGCGACGTACCGCGCCTGGCTCGCCACGCGCTCGCCCTCGGCCGCGCCGCCCTGCATCAGCGGCGCGAACGCCGCGTTGACGGCCTCCTGGATCGACGGGGCGCTGCGGAAGCTCGTCGACAGGTACAGCACGCTCGCGCCGCACGCGACGAGCCGCGCCTTGGTCGCCTCGTAGAGCGCGACCTCGGCGCGGCGGAAGCGGTAGATCGACTGCTTCGGGTCGCCGACGACGAAGAGCTTGCCAGGCACCGGGCGCGCCCGCGTCCAGTCGGTCTCGGCCGGGTCGTCGGCCGCGAGCAGGAGCAGGATCTCCGCCTGCAGCGGGTCGGTGTCCTGGAACTCGTCGACGAAGAGGTGCGAGAAGCGGAGGTTCAGCTCCTCGCGGACGCTGCGGCTCGAGCGGAGGAGGTTCCTGGCGCAGAGGAGCAGGTCGAGGAAGTCGAGCTTGCCGGCGCGCGCCTTGAGCGCGTCGTACGCCTCGATCGGCGGCCTCAGCTCGCGCGAGAGGCACGCGGCGAGGTCGGCGCTCGCGGCCGTGAGCACGGCGTCGAGCTCGGCCTTCGCGCGGTCGCGCTGCGCGAGCACCTCGGCGCGCGAGAGATCCCCGCCGAACGCCTTGCCTGCGCCCTTCCAGCGCCATTCCTTCCAGCGCGCGACCTCGCCGAGCTCGGCCTCGAGCCCGTCGTGATCGCGCCCGCCCGTCACCTCCTCGCGGCGGCGGAGCTCCGCGAGGTAACGGTCCAGGGTGCGGAGGCTCTGCGCGAGGTAGTCGCCCTCCCGGTCCGCCTCGGCGCCGAGATCCGCGAGCGCGGCGAGGCGATCGAGCAGCTCGTCGATGGCGCGCTCGCGATCGAACGGGTCGCGGCGCCAGGGGCGCGTGAAGTCGCGGTGCTCGGCCAGCTTGAACGCCGCGCCCCGGAGCAGGTCGCGCGGGCCCTGCGCGCCGTCGCGCGGGCGGCGGCGCAGGATGCGGCGCACGCCCTCGGGCGGGTCGTTCAGGGTGCGCTGGAACCAGGCGTCGAAGGCCTGGTCGAAGAGCGACTCGGCCTGGTCCGCGGCCGCGACCTGGAAGAGCGGGTCGACGCGCGCCTCGACCGGCCACTCGCGCAGCAGGTCGGCGCAGAACGAGTGGATCGTCCCGATGCGCGCCGCCTCCAGGTGCGCGAGCGCCTCGTCGAGCCGCGCGCGCTCCGCCGGGCCGGACCTCGCGTCGCCGCGCGCCCGCTCGATCTCGGCCCGGAGGCGCAGCTTCATCTCGCCCGCCGCCTTCTCCGTGAAGGTCACCGCGACGATGCGATCGAGCGTCCCGCCGCCCTCCTCCGGCGCCCTCCGCAGCACGGCGACGACGCGCGACACGAGCGCCGTCGTCTTGCCGGTGCCCGCGGCGGCCTCGACGACGAGCGTCGTCCGGAGGTCCTCGCGGATGCGGCGGCGAGCAGGCTCGTCCACGAGCTCCCGCGCGCCGCGCGCCCGGGCCGCGCCGGCGCTCACGGGCGCCTCCGCGCGGGAGGAAGGCGATGCCCTGGGTCGAGGCGCAGGGGCGCGCCGGCCGGGCTCGGGGAGGGGAGGAGGGCGTACCGCACGACGTCGCGTGTCGAGGCTGTCGGGCGATAAGGTGGCCCAGATCGGCGTCGAAGGAAACGCCGCACTGCGGCGTCGCGCCTTCCGCGCCGCGCCGCGCTCCCGCCGGGCCGCGCTGGCCGGAGGGCGCCCCGGCGAAGCGCGCCCCCGCGCGGAGCGACCTCATGTGGCCCGCAAGGCGCGGAGGTTCTTGTGCTAGCAGCAGGGGACCTGATCCATGCGCGTCGACTCGATGAGCCCTGGAGCGCGGTGGTGGTACGCGCTCAAGCCCGCCAGCTGGCCCAAGGTGCTCGTCCCCGCCCTGTGCGGACAAGCCGTGGGCGCAGCCGCCGCGGGCCGCGTCGGCGCGGGCGCGCTCGCCTTCGGCGCGCTGTGGATGATCGCCGACGTCGCCTTCGTCGTGCTGCTCAACGACTGGGGCGACCGCGAGGTCGACGCCCTCAAGCGGCGCATGTTCCCGGACGGCTGCTCGCCGAAGACCATCCCGGACGGCATCCTCCCGGCCCACGCCCTCCTCCTCGCCGGCCTCGGGGCCGGCGCCGCCGCGCTGCTCGTCGCCTGGGTGGCCGCCGTCACGCTCGCTCGCCCGCTCCTGCTTCCCCTGGGCGCGCTCGGCCTGCTCGTCTTCGGCGCCTACACGCTGCCGCCGCTCCGGCTCAACTACCGCGGCGGCGGCGAGCTCCTCGAGATGGCCGGGGTCGGCGGCGTCCTCCCCGTGCTGCACGCGTACGCGCAGTGCGGCGCGTGGGCGCCGGCGTGGCTCGCGTCGCTGCTGCCGGGCCTGCTCCTGCTCGCGCTGTCGAGCGCCCTGGCCAGCGGGCTGTCCGACGAGCAGAGCGACCGCGCCGGCGGCAAGCGCACCGTGGCCACGCTGCTCGGCAACGCGGCCACGCGCCGGGCCAGCGAGGCCCTGCTCGGTCTCGGCGCGCTCCTCTGGCCGGCGGCGTCGCTCCTCGCCGAGGGCGCCCCGCCGCTCTGGTCGGTGGCGCCCGCGACGGCCGTCGCGCTCCACTTCGGGGCGCGGCTCGTCCGGAAGAGCCCCGAGGCGGTGACGAACGCCTTCGCCGCGCAGGGGGCGTACAAGCGCGAGCTCCACCGCGCGATCTGGTGGGGCACGGCCGCGCTGTCGGCGGCCGTGCTCGCCGCGGGGCTCCGCGCCGGCGGGGGGCCGGGGTGACCGGGAGCCCGGCCCTCCTCGACGAAGCGCGCGACGAGCTCGCGCGCCTCACGCCGCTCCTCGGCGCGCGGGCCTCGGTCGCCCCGGGCCGCCCGTGCGCGCCCACGCCCGTCGCGCTCGTCGAGCAGATCCTCGACGGCAGCGAGGACGCCGAGCGCGCGCGCGCCTTCGCCCGCGCGCTCGGCGAGGTGATCTGCGCCGTCGCCGACAACTTCCCCGACAACATCTTCTGGGACCTCGACTACCTGGCCTGCTGCCTGTGGCGGGCCGGGAGCGCGCCCGCGATCGGCGAGTTCGCCCGGCGCGTCGTGTCGCTCTGCCTGGGCTTCGGCAACAAGTCGAAGCTGCGCTTCCGCTACGCGCACGACTTCCTCTACGGCTACGACTGGGCCCGCTGGGTGATGCGCAAGCCGGACGAGCGCGCGGGCGTCGGGCCGTTCGACCTCGTGTTCTTCGACTACCTCGACGGCCGGCAGAAGGCGCTCGTCGAGCTCGTGGCGAGCAACGACCGCAAGTACTCGCAGCTGAACGGCCGGGAGTTCCGCAACCCCTTCTCGTTCATCCGCGAGCCGCGCGAGGAGTCGCAGCTCCACCACCTGCTCGCCCAGGTCGATCTCATCCCGCTCAAGGCCTGGCGCATCGACGGCGAGCGCCGCTGGGACCTGCCCTTCACGGAGCTGCGCGCCAAGCTGGCCGACCGGCTCGGCCTGTCGCGGGGCGACGGGCGATGAGCGGCGGGCCGGGGTCGCTCGGGGCCTGGCTCAGGGCGTCGCGGCTCGCCTCGCAGCCGAGCATCGCGCTGCCGCTGCTGCTCGGGCAGCTGCTCGGCGCGCGCGCCGCCGGCCGCCCGCTCGACCTCGGGACGCTCGCGGCGGTCCACCTCTTCGGCCTCCTCGACCAGCTGTTCATCGTCTACGCCAACGACGTCGCCGACCAGGAGACCGACCGCCAGAACCGCACCGCCACCCCGTTCTCCGGCGGCTCGCGCGTGCTGGTCGAGGGGCGCCTCTCGCCGCGCGCGCTCGGCGCCGCGGCCATCGCCTGCGCCGCGGGGCTCGTGGCGGTGTCGGCGGCGCTCGCCGCGGCGCTGCCGACGGCGTCGGCGCCGCTCCTCGTGCCGCTCGCGGTCGCGGCGCTGCTGCTGCTCTGGGCCTACAGCTACCCGCCGCTCCGCCTCTCGTACCGCGGCGGCGGGGAGCTGCTCCAGATGGTCGGCGTCGGCGCGGTCCTGCCGCTCTACGGCTACATCGCGCAGGGGGGCGCCATCGCGCGCTTCCCCTTCGCGTTGCTCGCGTTCCTGCTGCCGAGCCACCTCGGCTGCGCGATCGCCACCGCGCTGCCCGACGAGCCGTCGGATCGCGAGAGCGCCAAGCGGACGCTGCCCGTGCGCGTGGGCGGAGAGCGGGCCGCGCGGGGCGTGGTCGTCCTGAACGGGCTCTCGCTCCTGCTCGCGCCGGTCGGCCTCGGCGCGGCGGGCCTGCGTCCGGGCGCGGGCCTGCTCGTGGCGGCGGCGGCGGCGCTGGTCGTGCTGCTGGCCCGCCCCGCGCCGCCGGGCTCGCGCCTGCTGCTGGTCCGGGTCGCGGCCGCGGCCACGGCGACGCTGTCGCTGGTCGCCTCGACAGCGATCGCCCTCGCCGCGGGCTGAGGGAGGCGGCGCGATGGAGCACGAGTTCTTGCTGCTCTCGCTGCTCTTTCTCCTGCCGGGGGGCGTCATCTGGCTCGCTCGCCCGGACCTTCGCGCCCTGATGAAGCGGATGGCGCTCGCCGCGCTGCCGTTCGCGGCGACGGAGCGGCTGTTCTATCCGGAGTACTGGACGCCGAAGTTCCTCTTCGACCTGGCCGACCGCATCGGGTTCGGCGTCGAGGACATGCTGTTCCTCGCCGGGCTCAGCGCCTTCTCCTCCACCGCCTATGCCGTTGTGTTCCGCCGGGCGCCGGTGCCCTGCTCCCCGCCGGCGGCCCGACCGTGGTCGAGGTTGGACCGGCCGTGGTTGCGGGCAGCCCGACCGTGGTTGCGGGCGGCGGCGGCGATCGCGAGCGTGCTCGCGGCGGCCGGGGTGCTGCTCGCGGCCGGGGTGCCCGTCCTCTACGCCGCGGTGGCGGCGATGATGGCCGTCTCCGCGGCGCTGCTCGCGGCGCGCGGCGACCTGCTCGTGCCGACCGTGCTCGGCGCGCTCCTGTCGGCCGCGGTCTACCTCGGCCTCTGCCTCGTCTTCGCGGCGCTCCTCCCCGGCGTTTTCGCGCGCACCTGGCGGCCCAGCGTGCTGCTCCCGGGCAGGGCGCTCCTCGGCGTCCCGCTCGACGAGATCCTCTACGGGCTCGGCGCGGGCTTCGCGGCCACCGTGTTCCCGGCGTGGGCCTTCGAGTTCAGGTACGCGAAGGCGGCGCGCGTCCCTCCCGCGCGGCGCGCTGGGTGACGCCGGGGGCGCGATCGCCGCCCGGCCGGCGGCTCACTCCGCGATCGTCTCGCAGGGGATGTCGAGCGACGTGTTCATCCGGAACACCGAGGAGCGGCCGTCTCGCTCGGCGTAGAACACCTTGAGCTTGTGGCTCGATCCGGGCTTGATGCGGAGCCTGTCCGCTTCGTCGTCGAGGCGGATGGTCGCCCCGTTCACCCCGTCGTGCACGGAGTGGCTGGCCACGATGGTCTCATCGATCGATATCCAGACATCGTCGCTCGAGTCGAACGAGAAGAAGCCCCCCACCCGGTAGGTGAACGGCAGCTCGAACTCCACGGTGAAGCCGTAGTTGTGCGCCTCGCCCTCGTTGCCGAAGCCGAGGTTGTCGACGACGTAGAAGTCCCTGCCGCCCAGGTGGCCGCCGGTGCTCCACAGGTCGAGGTAGATGTCCTGCTCGTACGTGATGTTGACGCCCGGCTTGTCCTGGAACCACTGGTCGAAGCTATTGCTGCCGTCCTCGATGCCGTCCGAGGTCGAGCTCGCGGCGACCGGCTTCCCGTTCTTGAGCTCGCTCTGGGGCTCGATGTCCTCCCCGTTGGTCGTCTGCGAGGGCCCGAAGTCCTGGTGCTTCTCCGGGAAGTCGCGCACGATCATGGGGAAGGTCGCCGTGCAGAGGATCGCGTTGGCGTTCCCGGGACCTCCGCCGCCGTCGCTGCTGCCGCCCTCACCGCCGCCGTCGTCGGAGCTGCCGCCCGCGCCAGGCGGACCTTCGTCGGTGTTCCCCGCGCTGTCGATGGGCCCTTGTTCGGAGGGGGCGATCGTCGTGGAGGACGAGGATTCGCCGTTTGCACGGGCGATGTTGGCGGTCTGGAGCGGGCACCCCGCGAGGGGGAGTGCCGCGCACGCGAGGAGCAGCAGGGCGAGGGGCCTCCTGGAGGCCCGGCAGAGGGACGCTTCGGGGTGGGCCAGGTTCATCGGACCGCCTCCTGTTCCCTGGATGCAGATGGACCGGGCCACCCTTCGGGAAATCGTACATGCCGCGTCATTCCAGGAGGAACCGGCCGCGCGAGGGGCGCCGCAATGCCATCAGGGCCGCTGGTACGCGAAAAGCGCCAGAGGACTGGAATCTCCCCTGGCGCGCGAGGCGCGCCGCAATGCCATCGGGGGAGCCGCTGAAGCGCGAAAAGCGCCAGAGGATTGGAATTCCCCCTGGCGCTCCTCGCGCGTCCTCTCTTCTTCGCTTCACTCGGAGCGGTGGCGCTCCAGGGCGCGAGCGGCGCGCTCGCGTCGTCGACCCCTCTCGTGGGCGGGAGGGGTCGACCGCGCCTGCCGCGTCACGGCAGCATCAGGACGCACTCGGTCCGGCAGGTCGGGCCGCCGGCGCCGCCGCCGACCGGCTCCTCGCAGATGGTCCGCACGGTCGCGCCGGGGGGGCAGGTCGGCCCTTCCACGCACTCGCTCCAGCACTCGCCGGGGTACGAGTCGTTACCGCCCATGCCGGTGCCGGTGCTGCCGCTCGTGCCGGAGCAGACCGTCTGTTCGATCGTGCCCGGCGGGCAGTAGGGCTCCACCGGGATGCACTCGGTCCAGCAACCGCCGCCGGGGTACGGGCTGCCGCCCATGCCGGTGCCGGAGCTGCCGCTCGTGCCGGGCATCGGGTCCGCGCAGACGGTCTGCGGGATGGTGTCCGGCGGGCAGTAGGGCTGGTCGGGCACGCACTCGATGAAGCAGCCGCCCCATCCGCCGCCGGAGCTGCTGCCGCTGCCGCTGCCGCCGCTGCCGCCCATGCCGGTGCCGGTGCTGCTGGTCGTCTCGGGCATGCCGTCGTAACAGACCTCCTGCGGCCTGGAGCCCGGCGGGCAATAGGGCCCCACGGGCACGCACTCGGTCCAGCAGTACTCCTCGCCGGGGTACGGGCTGCTGCCGCCGCTGCCGCCGCTGCCGCCGTAGCCGGTGCCGGTGCCGGTGCTGCCCGAGCTGCCGACCGAGACGGCGCTGCCGCCGCAGACGGTCTGCGGCATGGTGTCCGGCGGGCAGTAGGGCTCCTGGGGCACGCACTCGACGTAGCAGCTGCCCCAACCGCTGTCGCCGCCAGCGCCGCCGACGCCGGAGCTGGCGACGGTGGAGCCCTCGTTGCAGATCCACTGCGCCTCCGTGCCCACCGGGCAGTAGTACTGCTCGGGCACGCAGTCGGTCCAGCAGTTGCCCGGCACGGGCGGCGCGGCCATGCCCTCGCCGGCGCTGTCGGAGCCGTCCCACGCGCCGGCGCCGCCGGTCGAAGCCCAGCCGCCAGCGCCGCCGACGCCGCCGGTGCCGACGCTGACGCTGCTGCTCACGGCGGTGTTGACGTCGTCGCAGGTGGTCTGCGGCCTGGTGCCCGGCGGACAGTAGGGCTCCTGGGGCACGCACTCGGTCCAGCAGTCCCCGGGGGGAGCCGGCATCGCGTCAAAGCCGCCGCCGACGCCGGTGGCGCTGGCGCTGCCCCAGCCGCCGCCGCCGGTGGTGGAGGACGTGGAGGAGCCGCTGCACACGGTCTGCTCGATGGTGCCCGGCGGGCAGAACGGCCGCGGCGGCACGCACTCGCTCCAGCACCCCGGGTCGACCGGCATCGGCATGCCGACGCCCCCGGCCGAGCCGCCGACACCCGCGGTGGTGGTGGCGGTGGTGCTGCCCCCGCAGACGGTCTGCTCCAGCCATCCAGGCGGACAGTCGCTGTCGGGCACACACCGCTCCTCGCACATCTCGCCGATCTCACACGGCGAACAGACGGTGTCCCAGTGGAAGCCAGGTCCGCAGTCGGGATCGGGCGGCACGGGCGGCTCGTCGGAGCCCCCGCAGCCTTGCCCCTTGGCGCCGGTGAGCACCACGAGCGCGGAGAGCGCGATGAGCCCCTGGAGACAGGAGCGCGCTGTCGATGAACGCGAGATAAGAGAGGAGAAGATCGAGGAACGCATGGGGGTACTCCGTCCTGCGTGCCTGTGGCAGACACGCGATGAAGGAACGAGGGCTCTGCGCCGCGGCGTGCGGAGCGCGGCTGCTCCGCGGCTGCTCTGCGCCGGCTCGGAGAGCTCGTCCGGAGATAAAGCACTGGACATGCCACCCTCGCCCGCTCGCCCGCCCGCGCGCTCTCCGCAGCGCTTTCCGCGTATTTCGGCGGGTTTCCGGCGGTGCATGGCCTCCGCCGCGGGACTCCGCGGAGCGCGGCAGGGCCAACGTGTGACGGAGAGCGTTGGTTTCGTGCCACGTTGGGCCAGCTGCGCCACCTGGGCATGCCGGCTCAGCGCTAGCTGTAAAGCGGAGAGGTCGCGCGCGAAGCGGGAAGGCCGCGCGCGAAGCGAGGAGGTCGCGGGGAGGTCTGCCGAGCTGCTGGACCGGAGGAGCCGCTGTCGGTCGCTCGGCGGCGGCTGGCCCCAGGCGAGGACCCAGCTGCCGTCGCGCTGGGCTGATCATTCTGGAACGACCGGTCCAGAACGATCAGGCCATGGCGAGCCGCAGGAGCGAGCGCGGTCCGGCAGGGGCCTCGCGCCGCGCGATCAGCTTGTTTCCCCCAGGGATGCGCGCCACGGCGCGCGAGCCACAGCGGCGCGGGAGAGGGGCAGGGTAAGGCGGGAGCGCTGGATACGTGCCAGGTTGAGCCAACCGCCAGGCGGGGCTCGCCGCGCGCCACGGGCTCGCCGCGCGCCATGGGCTCGCCGCGCGCCGCCGGCTTGCCTGCGCGGCGGCGCCGGTCCGGGGTGGCCTACTGCGCGGCGGCGCGCTGCTGCACGTAGGGCAGCCGCGCCGCCACCTTCTGGACCTCGTCCGCCCCCTCGAGCAGCTGGGCGATCGGGTCCCACGTGCCCTTGATCAGCGACTCGCGCGCGCCCGGCTTGATGGTGAAGGGCACCTTGAGGTCGCCGGCCCGGACGACCTGCTCCTGCAGGTCGACCGTGACGGTCGTCGACGGGTCGGCGTTGACGCGGGCCACGAGCGCGGCGCGGTCCTCGCGGCCCACCGAGACGCAGGGGATGCCGAGCGTCGTCGAGTTGCCGAAGAAGATCTCGGCGAAGCTCTCGGCGATCACGGCCTTGAAGCCGGCCTTGGCGATCGACTGCGGCGCGTGCTCGCGCGACGAGCCGCAGCCGAAGTTGCGGTCCGCGATCAGGATCGTGGCGCCCGCGAAGCGCGGGTCGTTCAGCGGGTGCTCCCGCTTCGCGCCCTGCTCGTCGAAGCGCACGTCCTTGAAGAGGTGCTCGCCGATGCCATCGAAGGTGACGCACTTGAGGTAGCGCGCCGGGATGATGCGGTCCGTGTCGATGTCGTCCCCCGGAACGTGAACGGCGCGACCGGTGACGGATTGAATCAAGTCGAGTGCCATTGGGATCTCCCTCGGGTGCGAGCGTCGTCAGATTCCGAACACGTCACGAGCGTCGGCGATCTCGCCGCGCACGGCGGCGGCGGCCACCATCACCGGGCTCATGAGCACGGTGCGGCCGGTGGGGCTCCCCTGCCTGCCCTTGAAGTTGCGGTTGGAGGACGACGCGCACAGCTCGTCGCCGATCAGCTTGTCCGGGTTCATCGCCAGGCACATCGAGCAGCCCGGCTCGCGCCACTCGAAGCCGGCCTCGCGGAAGACCTTGTCCAGCCCCTCGGCCTCGGCCGCGCGCGCCACGTCCATCGACCCGGGCACCGCCAGCGCGCGCACGTTCGGCGCGACCTTGTGCCCCTTGATGCGCCGCGCGACCTCCCGGAAGTCCGAGATCCGGCCGTTCGTGCAGCTGCCGATGAACGCGACGTTGATCTTCGTCCCCTCGATCGGCTTGCCGCCCTCGAGGCGCATGTACTCGAGCGCCTCGCGGATGAGCGCCCGCTCGGACTCGTTCGCCACGTCCTCGGCCGCCGGGACCTTCTCCTTCACCGAGATCGCCTGGCCGGGCGTGATGCCCCAGGTGACCGTCGGCGCGATCTCGCTCGCGTCGATCCGGACCACGTCGTCGTAGCGCGCGTCGGCGTCCGACGCGATCGAGCGCCAGTACTCGAGCGCCCTGTCCCACGCCTCGCCCTGCGGGGCGTACGGGCGGCCCTTGATATAATCGAACGTCGTCTGATCCGGGTTCACGTAGCCGACCCGGGCGCCGCCCTCGATCGACATGTTGCACAGGGTCATCCGCTCCTCCATCGAGAACGCCTCGATGGTCGAGCCGCCGTACTCGTACGCGTAGCCCGTGCCGCCGGACACGCCGAGCCGGCGGATGATCTCGAGGATGATGTCCTTCGCGTAGACGCCCGGGCCGAGCTTGCCCTCCACCTGGATGCGCCGGACCTTGAGCCGCTGGAGGCTCAAGGTCTGCGTGGCGAGGACGTCGCGCACCTGCGTCGTCCCGATCCCGAACGCGATCGCGCCGAACGCGCCGTGCGTCGACGTGTGCGAGTCGCCGCACGCGATCGTCATGCCGGGCTGGGTCAGGCCGAGCTCGGGGCCGATGATGTGCACGATGCCCTGCCGCCCGGACTCGAGATCGAAGAAGGTGACGCCCTGCTCCGTACACGCTTTCTTGAGGGCGTCGACCATCCCCTCGGCGAGCGAGTCCTTGAACGGCCGCTTGCGGTTGTCGGTCGGGACGATGTGGTCGAGCGTCGCGAACGTCCGCTCGGGCATGCGCACGCGCAGGTTCAGGTCGCGGAGCATCCCGAACGCCTGGGGGCTCGTCACCTCGTGGATCAGGTGAAGGCCGATGAAGAGCTGGTCCTCGCCGTTCGGCAACGTGCGGACTTTGTGGAGGTCCCAAACCTTGTCATAGAGACTCTTACCCATGATGGCCTCTCGGGGCGCGGCTGAACGCGGCTGAAGATGACGGCGTGCGAAGCGGACCGGCCCGAGCGCCGGAGCCGGGGCGCGCCGGCGGCCTCCTGGGGAGGCAACCGGAGCTCGACGGATCCGGCGTCGGGCAGGTGGCAGGACTATGCGGGAGCCGTAGAATTAAGTCTAATGAAACTTTTTTCACGATGAGTTAAGTATTGCTACATGGATGCGTCGCTCCTCCCCGCGCTCGAGGATGTCCTGATGGTGGCCCGGTCGGGCTCGGTCGCCGAGGCGGCGCGGCGGCTCCACAAGACGCCGTCGGCGATCAGCCAGCAGGTGCGCCGGGTGGAGGAGCACTTCGGGGTGGCGCTGTTCGAGCGCGACGGGCGCGGGGTGCGGCTGAGCTCGGCCGGCGAGGCGGCGCTCGGCGCGATCACGCGGCTGTTCGACCAGGCGGAGGGCGTGTTCGAGCTGCTCTCGGAGCTGGCGGGGGAGCCGTCGACGACGCTGCGCGTGGCGGCGAGCGACTACCTCGGCAAGGGGCTGCTCGTGCCGGTCATCCGCCAGCTGCTCGAGAAGCGCGCGCCGGTGCGGTTCGCGATCACGACGGCGAACTCGGTGGACGCGGCGCGGTGGGTGGAGCGCGGGGAGGTGGACCTGGGCCTCGCGTCGGCGTCGTCGGCGGGGGGCGACCTCGTGCGGCAGCCGCTGTTCGTGCAGCCGTTCCTCTGGGTGGGGCCGCGGCAGAAGGGCGAGGCGCCGGCGCTGCGCGAGCGGCTCCGGCACGAGCCGCTGCTCCGGCTGGCGCCCGGCAGCGTGGGGCGGCGCATGCTCGACGCGTACCTGGACCGCGAGCGGATCCGGCCGATCTCGACGATCGATGTCTCGAGCGTGTCGCTCCTCGTGTCGTACGTGTCCGGCGGGCTGGGCATCGGCCTCGCGCCGGCGCTCGCGCTCACCGAGGTGGCGCGCTCGCGGCTCGACGTGGAGGTCGCCGAGGTGGAGCCGCTGCCGGTGGAGCTGATGACGCGCGAGAACTTCCGGCGCAACCCGATCATCGAGCGCTTCATCGACCGGCTGGCCGCCGAGGGGCGCCGCGCCGAGCAGCGGACGCGCGCGCTCCTCGGTGGGTAGCGCGGGGAGCGCCTCGCGGGAGAGAGCTCGCCCCCGCCGGCGCGCCGCCGTCGCCGCTTGTCAGGGGAGCGCGCGCGCGACACGATGCCACGCGCGTGCAGATGCTAGACCTTGGGTTGACGGATTCTTGCGGACGCGGACGATCGAGCGAAGGACCGGCGGGCGTCACGGCATTCACGGAGGAGGAGGCGCCCTCGATGCGCACCACGCGGCCGCTGGCGCCGTCTTGCCAGCGCCCTTCGCCGATGCTCGCTGTGTTGCTGTCGACCACTCTGGTGCTCCCGCTCGCCGGGTGTGCGGCCAGCCCCGAGAACATCGCCAGGCGGAGCGAGCTTTCCTCTTCTTCCGACGCCGGGACGGGCGCCGGCGGCGGTTTCGCCGGGGCCGGCGGCGGTTTCGCCGGGGTCGGCAGCGGCCCGGGCGGCAGCTCCTCCGCAGGGGGCGGCGGCGGGGAGGACCCGTGCAGGCCGCGGCTCGAGGGGATCGTGCGCGACTTCAAGGCGTACGGCAGCCCCGGCGGACATCCGGACTTCGAGCGCTGGGGCGGCGACATCGTGCAGGGCATCGTCGAGGTCGAGCTCGGCGCGGACGGCAAGCCTGTCTATGCCTTTCCCGGCCCTCCGGAGGAGTCCCACACCGAGGGGCGCGAGGCGTTCGACCAGTGGTTCCGGGACGTCCCGGAGGTCAACCGGTCGATCCGGTACACCATCCCCCTCGACGTGAGCGATCAGCAGCTTCGTATCTTCTTCGACAAGGACTTCTTCCCCATCGACGACGACGACCGGAGCTGGGGCAATGAGGGGCGAGATCACAACTACAGCTTCACGTTCGAGCTCCACATGACGTTCAAGTACAGGCGCGGGGACGTCTTCATCTTCGCCGGCGACGACGACATCTGGGTGTTCATCGACAGGAAGCTGGCGATCGACATGGGCGGGGTCCATTCCCCTGCCTCGTGGACCCTCGATCTCGACGAGCTGGCCGGGGAGATCGACCTCGAGGTAGGGCGGGAATACCCGATCGACATCTTCTTCGCGGAGCGCCGCAGCGGCGGATCAGAGCTCATGTTCACGACGCTCGCGTACACGAACTGCGAGCCGATCATCCGGTAGCGCATCCACCTCGCGGTCGGCGCCCTGAGCAAGGGCGCGCTCCCGCGCAGGGAAGAGGGGGAGGAGAAATGCAAGAACGCCGGCGTCAGCCGGCGTTCTGTCGCTCCAGGAAGGCCTCTGGGCGGGCTACTTGGTCATGGTGGGCATGCACATCATCATGGGCATGCTGCCGCACATCATCATCATGGGCATGCCGGTCGACATCATCTTCATCATCGACTCGCAGCAGCTCTTGAGCATGTCCATCGACATGCCCTCGGCCGGCATCATCTTGCAGGTCATCCCGTCCTTGGTCATCTCACAGGTCATCTTGCACATCATGGGCATGTTCCCGCCCATCGTGCTCATCATGCTGGACATCATCGGCATGCCCATGCCCATCATGTTGGGCATCATTCCCATCATGTTGGGCATCATTCCCATCATGTTGGACATCATCGGCATGCCCATTCCCATCATGTTGGGCATCATCGGCATGCCCATCCCCATCATGTCCGGCATCATGCCCATGCCCATCATGTTGCGCATCATGCCCATCATGTCCGGCATCATGCCCATCATGTTGCGCATCATGCCCATCATGTCCGGCATCATGCCCATGCCCGGCATCATGCCCATGCCCATGCCGGGCATCATTGATCCGCCGGACGTCTTCTCCGTCGTCGGCATCGTGGAGGTCGTCGGCATCGTGGTGGAGGTCGTCATCGGCGTCGCGGTGGTCATGGTGGGCTCTCCTGTCGTCAGCGCTCGTGGCTTTCAAGGTCTGTTGTAACCTGTTCGCGCGCGTCCACAACGACCTCGATCAAGGGTCCATCATTTTGCTCCACCCTAGCGGAGGCGCCTCCACAGCGTTGGAGGCGCCTGCGCCCCGAGCGGATGACTGTCCAACATCGCGGCGGAAATCACGAGCGGGCGCACAGAACAGCGCGTCCGCAAACTGAAGAGTCTGCTTTGGTCCACAACCCGGCGCGCTCGGCGTCTTCCACGGCAACACAGCGCGTCCGGCGCACGAAACGCAGCTGACGCATGCTCGAAAACCATGTCAGAACAGGTGAACCACGTCACATCGTCGGAATCGGCGGCGGTGTCTCGATGTCACCCGGTCGAGCACGCGCACCTCGAGCCCCCGCTGCACGCCGAGCAGCGCCGCGAGCAGACACGCCGACGGCGAGCGTCCTGACCAGCACCGGCCCGTGCTCGGCGGGCGGCTCGGGGATGTCCTCCAGGAGCCCGGATCTGGGCTTGCCGGGCTCGACCGTGATGGCGCGCATCGTGGCCTCCTTCCTTTGACCGTCAACGGACCACCTCCACGGAAGATGCCACGCGCCGCGCCCCGGTTCCCGCCGTGCGCGGCCGGACGCCGTCCCCGCGCACCGAGGCGGCGCGCCGGCTCGTCGCCGTCGTCCGGCCGGCGGCGAACGCCGTGGCCGCGTTCGAGGCGCCATCGACGCCGGCAGGAGCGCTGCAGTCGCTCCATATCCATGGCCATGTCGCGGACTCGTGAGCTTCCGAGTCGCCGACTCCGCCATGTCGACGGTCCTGCCGAGATCGCGGACCCTTCGGGCGGCGGGGGTACGTCCGAGGCGGCGGAGCGCTCCTGTGCGGGCGTCGCGCGATCTCCGGCGCCCGACGGCCGCGACGCGAGGTCGGCAGGGGTCGCCGCGTTTGACACCGCCCCGCGCGCGTCCAACAGATCGCTTCATGAGAGCTCTTTTTGCACTGGTCGTGTTGCTCGTCCCGGGTCACCTCCTCGCCGAGGAGCCAGCCGGGAGCGCCGGCGTGGCCCTCCGCTGCGCCGGCCCGGACGCCGGCGCGATGGCTGGCCAGCTCGACCCCTCGTTCGGCGGGGCGGGGACCGGGATGGCGCGGGTGCGCTTCGGCGCCGACGACGACGGTGGCTTCTTCGATCTCGACGCCGCCGGCGATGAGATCATCGCGGGCGGGTGGGGCCAGGGCGGCCTCGGCGGGGTGAGGTTCCGCGTCGCCCGCCTGACCGGGGCCGGCTCGGTCGATCCCGGCTTCGGCGGTGGCGGCATGGTGACGACCTCCTGGGCCGCCTCGACCGGCGACTACGTCTATCTGGCGGCCGTCAGCCGCCGGCGCGCCGGCGGGACCGTCGCCATCGGCTGGCGCGATCGGTTCGGGGGCGCCTCGGCGGACGTGGCGCTGGCGCGGTACGCTGACGACGGCTCGCTCGATCCGAGCTTCGGCGACGGCGGCAAGCGCCTGCTCGACCTCGGCGGGGACGAGGTGATCCGGGGCGGGCTCGTCGCGCACGACGACGGGATCGTGGCCGTGGGCCAGCGCGACGGACGCCTGCTGATCGCGCGCGCCACCGGGGACGGCGCCCTCGACACCTCGTTCGCCATCCCGCGCGGCTACCGGACCGTGGCGCTGGGGCCCGCGTCGGTCGCCGAGGCGGTCGCGATCGATCGGCGCCGCCGGCTCGTCGTGGTCGGCTCCGCGGAGCGGGACGGCCAGCGCGACATGGTGGTGATCCGGCTCCTGCCGAGCGGCGCGCTCGACGGCTCCTTCGGCGACCGGGGCGTCATCGTCGCCGGAGATCCGGGGATCGACGAGCGCGCTGTCGCCGTCGCGCTGTCGCCCGACGGCGGCGTCGTGGTGGCCGGCGACGCGGGCCCGGAGGGGGCGCGCGACTTCCAGGTCCGCCGCTTCCTCGCGGACGGCTCGCCCGACCCGGCGTTCGGCGAAGCAGGCGTGGCCGCGTGGCCGACCACCGGGGGCGACGATCGGGCCGAGGACATGGTGCTGCTGCCGGGCGGCGCCGTCCTCGTGGCGGGCAACGGCGGCGAGGGCGGCGCGGCGATGCCGCTGCTCGCGCGGTACGCGTGCGACGGCGCGCTCGACGCGGGGTTCGGCGATGGAGGCGTGCTGCCGGTCGATTTCGGCGAGTTCGGGGTGCTGCACACGGTGCGGGTGATCTCCGGCGATCAGGTCCTCCTCGGCGGCGCCGACGTGGGCATGTCCCCGGGGCCAGGGACCTACGGCGTGGTGGCGCGGATGTGGATGTGATCGCGGCGGAGGGCCGAAGGCCGCCGATACGACGGGGGGACCGGCAATGGCTACCTCATCGAGGTCGTCGCCGACTCCATGCGCCTGCGCGCGCTCGCGCCGCGATGGCCTCGACCGCGGGCCGGCCCTCCGGCTGGTAGGGGACGTCGACATGATCCCGCCGTCCAGCACGAGATCGCCCCTGGGCGCGTAGAGCCGCCTCCACGCCACACTCTGCGGGCTCGCGACAGAGCCCGCGAGGTTTCGTGAAACCAGAGCCTCCCCCGCGCGTAGGTCAGGGCAGCAACCGACCGAACTGGCCATCGACGAACGTCCAATCCCATCGCCCCTCCGTCGGGGATCGGCACGTCGGTCGCCCGATGGCGCGGCGACGTTCGTGGATGAACCAAGGAGAAAAACCAATGGATACGATGAAGCTGATGCTCTCTCTCGGTGCCCTGCTGGTCTCGTCCAGCGCCCTGGGCTGCGCAGTGAACACGGATGATGAAGAGGCGATGGAGTTCACGGGCGAGTCGGAGGACGCCATCATCAATGGCAGCACCGACCCGAACGCCGCGTATCGCGCCGTGAGCATGCTCATCAGCATCACTCCTGGCTCCGAGCCGTACATCATCCCGACGCTCTGCACCGGGACGCTGATCGCGAGCGCCTGGGTCCTCACCGCGGCGCACTGCGTCTCGGACGCCAATGGCGTCCCGCTCGCCCCGAGTCGCGTCTTCGTGTCAGGCGCCGGCGCCGTCTCCGGGGTACACGTGATGCCAGGCTGGACCGGCAAGCCCATCTGGGTCTCGTCGAGCGCCGCGGACGTTGCGCTCTTGCACCTCGCCTCCCCGGTGCTCAACCAGGTGAACGATCTGAACCTGCCATGCCCCTTGGTCGACGCCACGCACGGCTGCGTGGTGACGTCGATCTCCTCCTTCTTCCCGCGAGGGTGGCCGCCGGCCGACAGGAACATCCACTGCGTCAGCAATGGCCCGCGGACGGCAGGGGGCAGCTACCGCGGCGTCGGGGCCGCAGACGCCGTCAACTTCATCGAAGATGATGCCAACCTCGTCGCTGGTACACCGTGGTACACGTACCGGACCAACGCTGCCGG
This sequence comes from Sorangium sp. So ce321, assembly GCF_051530195.1. Classification (NCBI taxonomy): domain Bacteria; kingdom Pseudomonadati; phylum Myxococcota; order Polyangiales; family Polyangiaceae; genus Sorangium; species Sorangium sp. So ce321. The sequence goes on from NZ_CP150329.1 coordinate 136,881, forward strand.
TCAGACCCTGATCCAGACCGACGAAGGCGGTGGGTGCTTCTGGGAGCCATCGGGCAGCAGCGCGATCCGTGGTCAGCTGGTCAGCGTGAACAGCTTTGACAGCGCGGAGCTCACGATTCCCCGCTCCTCCACGCACGTCGAGTACGCAACGATCTCGGACACCTTCATCAACTGGGTGAAGAGCGTCATCCCGCCGGAGCAGTACACGCTCGTGAGGCCTCGCGGGGGCAATCTGTAGCGCTCCCTCGCCCGCCCGGGGTCGTCTGGACCTGGCGGTCACCGCTGACCCGCTGGACCGCGCGCAGGTGCCCCTCACGGGGCCGCCTCGCCGTCACTCCAGCTCCAGCTCGACGAGCCGGATCTCCCCCTCGAGGAAGCCCGTCTCCCTGAAGTACGTCATGTACTCGAACCGCCCTCCTTCCCGCGCGAGCTCGGCGTGACCGAGGCCGGCATACGGCCACGCCTCCGGGTTCGGCGGCGCCTCGGCGGTGAACACCACCACGCTGTCCGACCACGGGCCCTCCGGCGCGGGCGCCGTCCGCAGCGAGATGTGCGACGACACAGGCTCGCTGTACAGCGCGATGTACCTCCCGGCGCGCTCGTTCCAGTGCACCGACATCATCGGCGCTCCCGCCATGACGGGCTCGGCCTCGTCGTGGCCGTCCACCCAGTCGCCGTCCGAGTAGAACCGCCACGCTCCGCGCTCGGTCGCCTCCGCGGCCGGCGCGCGCGCGACGAGGCAGGGGCACGTGAGCCCCGCGCACGCGCATGCGTAAGCATAGAGCATCCCCTCGTGGACGAGCGCCGCCGCCGTGAGCGCGGGCTCGGCCGCGCCGAAGAGCAGCGTCGGATCCGCGGCGCCCGGGCGCACCTCGGGGCGCGCGAGCGGCGCGTCGAGGCGCTCCCAGACCGCGACGGACGAGCCGAGCAGCTCGAAGTTGAACGCGCCGGGCCGCGCCATCAGCTTGCTGTAGAGGACGAGCGCGCGGCCGGTCGCGTCGTCGGCGACGATGGGCCCCGGCCACAGCGCGTAGCGCGCCCCGCAGTCCTCCGTGCACTCCTGCTCCGCCAGGGGGCCGAAGTGCGCGAGGTTGAACGCGAGCTCCTCCTCGGTGAATGGCAGGAGCTCCCCCGGCGCGCCGGCCGCGTCGAGCGGCTCGGTGAGCGGCGAGAGCCCGTCGGAAGCGTCGAGATCGAAGGTCGCGCAGAAGGTGCTCGACCTCCAGATCGAGCGGTCTTCTCCCGGCGTCTCCAGGGTCGTGTCGCCGAACACCCACACCGAGCGGTCGCCCCACCGCGCGCTGTACCCGCCGTCCCGGCCCCGGATCACGGGCTCGAACGCGAGCGGGCCGAGATCGCGCGCCGCGCGCACCGCGGCCTCGGGCGCGTCCGCGCCGCCGCACCCGGCGCAGAGGAGAGCGACCCCGGCGGCACCGATCGTCCTTCGATAGCGCATGCGCGCGAGGGTATCATGGAGGTGCAAAGCCGCTGCACGCGGTTCCTGCTCGAACCGCGGCGTCGCGTGAGCCCGTCCGAGGGCCGGACGGGCAAGGCAAGAGCGAGCGACGCTCCGCCGCCGTCAGATCTGCCGGCACGCCGCGGCGCAGCGGCGGCACTCGTCAGCGCACGTCTTCATCTGGGCGTCGCCGGTGAGCTTGTCGCAGCTCGCCGCGCACAGGTCGCAGAGGGACGCGCAAACGCTGGTGATCTGGGAGCGCTGCGGCGAGCTGCGCAGGAGGAGCTTGGAGGCCGCCTCGCAGATGTCGGCGCAGTCCTGGAGCAAGCGCATGTGCGTGGCGTCGGCGTGCGCGCCGCCCATCTCGAGGCAGTACTGGCTGGCATGGGTGCAGATCGAGCCGCAATCCTGGGTGAACCGGGCCACCTCGCGGAACGATCTGTCCCCCGGAAATTTGCTCATGAGAACCCCCCTTGGTCAACTGGGCCGCTCCTCGCCGCGAGGCATCTCGCGACAAAGAGGCAACCTTGGTATCCAGAGGTTGAATGGATTGAGCGGCTTTCGCACGTCGGGCCATCCCGCATATGGGCCTCGGAACAGCGATTGACGCGACGAGATCTCGTGTCCTGAACGCGCCGCGCGAGCGCCTGGGCGGCCGGACGCGCGCGAGCACCCGGTCGGAACGGCCGCTGACGCCCTGGTCGCTCAGCTCAGCGGCGCGCCTCTCCCGGATGAAGGCTTCCCGGAGGTTGGCCGGGAGCTCGATGGACCACGCCGCCCCCTCGAGGCGCCGGCGGACCGGCGCCGCCCGCGGCGCAGTCGCCCGTGGACGTCCAGTCCAGGCGTTCGGATGCTCGCTGCGTCGCGTCCCTCACGGCCCGGAGCGGCGGTCTCGCGGGCGCGGGTCGCTAGAGCGACAAACGGGTTGAAACCACGAGAAAGAGCAGGAATTTCACAGGGAGGCGGGGAGGCGGGGAGCGAGAGACGGCAAGAGAAAGAACTTCATTTTTTCTTCCTCCCCGCCTCCCCGCCTCCCTGTGAAAATTCTCCGGGTTTCAACGTGATCGGTGTTCTAGCACCCGGGCGCGCGGCAGATACCCATCTTGATGCGCGCGATCTCCTGGAGCTCCTCGGCGATCTCCAGCGTGCGCATCGCGGCGGCGCGCGCGAGCGCCTGGGCCTCCTCGGTGGTCGCGAGGCGCGCGAGGATGCGCCGGCCCATCTCGTGGTGATGGCCCTCGTCGGGCTGGATCACGTCGCGGTAGAGGCGCGCGGTCTCGGCGTCGCCCTGCGCCTCGCAGTAGTCGATGAAGGCCTGGTTGTGCACCTTCGCGAGCGCCTCCCGCGTGAACTGGCCCGCTGCGACGCGCTCGACCGTGGAGCCGAGCCCCTTCAGGTACCCGAACATCGGCGTGGGAGGCCCGAACCTGGCCGGCAGGGCCGACGGGTCGACGCCGAGCGCACGGAGGCGCTCGGCGATGAGCCGGTAGTGCCGCGCCTCGTCGCCGCACTGGCGGGCGAGGGCGAGCTTCACCTCGACGTCGGTCTCGGTGGTCAGCCAGAGCGCAGCCTCCTCGGTGGCCTCGAGCTCCTTCTTGAGCGCGGTCGCGAGCAGCTCCGGGATGCCGATGCCGCTCCGGGGCTCCGCCGCGCCGGCCGCGGTCCCGATGCGGGTGAGGCGCTCGCCGACCTTCTGGTCGAGCTCGTCGAGGAATTCATCTGCGTTCATGGTGAGACATGATGGGTACGCCCCGGGCGCCGGGTCAATAGGCGGTCCCTCGCGGGGGCGAGGAGGGTGTACTCTCCTGGAATGGCCTGGCGCTTCCTGCCCTCGTGGCTCGATCTCGAGTCGATCTCGATCTCGTTCGACCTGCCCGCGCGCACCGTCCTGAAGCGCGCCGGGGTGGCCTCCCTCGCGACGTCGAGCGCCACGGCGCTCCGCCTGACGCTCGCGCCGTCGCTCCTGCGCGTCGCCTTCGAGCCGTACCTCGTCATCGACCTGCCGCCGCCGCTCGGCGACATGGGGCTGCAGCAGGTCGAGTACGACTTCCGCTCAGGCGCGATGAGCCCCAACGTCTTCTACACGAAGGGGATCGTCCGGGTCGGGAAGGAGTCGGCCGAGGACGAGGCCCGCGCCTTCATGCGCGGACTCGTCACCTCGACGCCCATGGCCATCCCGCCGTACGACCCGACGAGCGATCCCGATCTCGTGCTGACGGTGCGTCAGGTGCTCTCGAACCTCGAGTCCGGCAGCGGAGGCACGGCCCCCCGCGGCGCGCGCCTCTCGGCGCGGGTGACGCTGCGCGAGGAGCTCGCGGGCGCGGTGGGCCGGGACGGGTTCCGCATCCCGGCCGGCGCGACCATCGCCGCCAGCGTCGACGTCGAGGGCACCCGCGAGGAGCTCGAGACGGCGCCGCGCGTGCAGCGCATCGAGGTCGACTGCTCGTCGGCGGTGCTGCGCAAGAACGGCGCCGACCAGGCGGATCTGCGCCGCTTCGTCCTGAAGCGCGGCGGGGACATCGCCGTCGAGCGGGTGGAGCCGCTCGGCGCGGCCGGCCAGGCGGCGGGCGTCGAGTCGCTCGTGCGCCTGTTCGGCGCCCTGACCGCGGGCGGCGGCGTCGCGCTCGACCCGAAGCACCTCGGGCCGAGCGCCGTCGAGGGGCTGGTCAAGGAGGAGATCGCGCGCGCGCTGCGCCCCGTGCTCGTCGACTGGGTGCAGCAGAACGCCCAGGTCATCGAGGGAATGGACCTGCGGAAGGTGCTCGGGATCGAGGGGGGGCAGGACGTGGCGTGAGCGAGCAGCGGGAGCGGCGGCTCGCGGCTCGCGGCTCGACGCGCGAGCGCCGCTCGCGGCGGACAGAGCTGTCTGCGCGTGGCACACAGGTGATATAAGCTCCGGGATGCGCGTCTCCGCGATCCACATCTATCCCGTCAAAGGCTGCCGGGGCGTCGCGCTCGACGCGGCGGCCGTCGACGAGCTCGGCCTCGCCGGCGACCGGCGGTTCATGATCGTCGAGCCCGACGGCAAGCCGCTCACGCAGCGCCCGCTGCCGCGCATGGCGCTCATCGAGGCGCAGCTCTCCCCGGGCGCGCTCACGCTGCGCGCCGACGGCCGCCCGCCGATCTCCGTGCCGCGCGCGGCGCAGGGCGCGCGCCTGCTCACGGTCGAGGTCTGGCGCAGCATCGGCCTCCAGGCCGAGGACTGCGGCGACGAGGCCGCCGCGTGGCTGAGCGACTTCCTGGAGCACCCGGCGCGGCTCGTCCGCGCGGGCGAGGCGTTCCACCGGCCCGTCCTCAAGTCCTCGGTGGCGCGCCCGGGAGACGTCGTGTCGTTCGCCGACGAGTTCCCGCTGCTCGTGGTGTCCGAGGCCTCGCTCGCCGATCTCAACGCTCACCTCGCGGGCAAGGGCGCGGCGCCGGTGCCGATGGATCGGTTCCGGCCCAACCTCGTCGTGAGCGGCTGCGCCGCCTTCGACGAGGACCGGTGGGGCCGCGTCCGCGCCGGAGATCTCGTGCTCCGCGCCGGCGGCCCGTGCGCCCGCTGCGTCGTCACCACGACCGATCAGCTGACCGCGGAGCGCAGCCTCGAGCCGCTCCGCACGCTCGCCGCGTACCGCCGCGATCCGCAGAAGCCGAGCGACATCAACTTCGGTCAGAACTACATTCACGAGACGAAATCGGGCACGGTGCGCGTGGGGGACGAGGTGACGCTCGCGTGACCGCGCGCGGTGGGGGCGAGGACGCCTGCGGTGCGCGCCTGCCAGCACGCCGGCAGCGTGGCGGCTCGAGCGCGGCGGGCCGCCGGAGCGCGCCGGAGCGGCGCGGACCGAGGCGCGTCCGTGATACAGGTGGAGCATGAGAAAGCATGCGCTTCGTTCCTGGATCGTCTCGATCGCGGTCGTGACCCTGATCTCCCTGGCGTCGCTCGGCAGCGCCCACGCGGGAGAGGCGGAGAAGAAGCTCGCCCGTGAGCTCACGCACCTCGTCATGCCCAGGGAGGTCTACAATGCGCTCATCGAGCAGCTGATGACCAACATGGGGGCATCGATGCAGCAGGCGGGCGCGAAGATCTCCGCGAGCGACGCCGGGAAGCTGAAGGCCGTCGTGGCCGAGGTGCTGCCTTACGACGAGCTCGTCCAGTGGAACGTCGAGATCTACGCGGGGAAGTTCACGGCCGATGAGCTGAAGGAGCTCATCAAGTTCTACGGCACGCCGGTGGGCAAGAAGACCGCGAAGCTCCTCCCCGAGATCAGCGGGGAGGTGGGGAAGAAGGTCGGCGCGGTCATCGTCCAGCGGATGCCTGCCGCGATGCGGAAGGCCGGGATCCAGTAGCGCGCGCGCCGCGCTCCGCTCCGCCGTCGCCCGCTGCCGGCGCTACCGCCGGTAGACCAGGAAGCCGGCGATGGCGTCGAGCAGCGCCCGCGGCTCGTCTGCGCGCACCGAGTGGCTGCTGCGCTCGAAGATCCGTAGATCCGCGCCCGGGATGAGGCGCGCGATCTCCTCCGAGAGATCGGGCGGGCAGATCCAGTCGTGCCGGCCGGCGATGACGAGGGCGGGCACCTTGATCTCGGGCAGGCGCGGCGTGAAGTCGAATGTCCGCATGAACGTCTCCAGGGCGACGTTCCACGCCTCGACGTTGTAGATGGTGCGCTCGCTGGGCTCGGCCGCCTTCTCCGGATCGAAGGTGGTGGAATAGAGCGGCCCCAGGGTGTCGAGGATCTCGACGAACTGCTCGTTGCTCGCGAGCTTGCCGGCCCAGAGGCGCTCGCAGGCCTCCTTCTGCCGCTCCGTGCCGCGCTCCGCCACGATCTGCTTCGCCCGGTCGATGAGGCGATGGCTGGCCGCCGTGGCCACCAGGATGAGATGAGAGATGTGCTGCTGATACCGGAGCGCATAGGCCATCGCCACCATGCCGCCATAGGAGGTCCCCATGACCACGATGCGATCGAGGCCGAGGTGCTGGCGCAGCGCCTCCATGTCCTCGACGTTGTTCTCGAGGGTATACGTGTCCTTCGGTCCGCGCGCCGAGCGGCCCTGTCCGCGATGATCGAAATAGACGAGCTGCGCGCGGTCGGCGAGCGGGCTCAATCCACCCTTGTGCGAGGAGTGGTCCGCTCCAGGGCCGCCGTGCACGACGAACATCACCGGCTTCTCGCGCATCTGCGGCCCGTCGGGGACGAGGCCCATGCCCTCGATGTCGAAGTAGATCTCGGTGTCTCGGATCCTCGCGCGCATCGCTCGAGGGTACCCGATCGGCGGCGCACGGGAGGCCCGGGCGGCAGGAGGCGCGCGGCGCAGGCGGGCGGGGAGGTGCGGCGCGGGCGGAGCAGCGCGCGTGCGCGGTGCGCGCGGGGGAGCAGCGGAAGCGCAGCGTGTTGCAGGGGCAGCAGCGGCCGCCGAGCGGCCGGCGAGGCGCGAGCGCGGGCTGGTGGCCGCCGTCAGGCGACGCCGTGCTGGGCCAGCCAGTCGAGCTGGCGCTGCCAGGCGTCGGCGGCAGCCTCGGGCCGGTAGCTCGGCCGATAGTCGGCATAGAAGGCGTGCGGGACCTCGGGGTAGACCCGGATCTCCGAGCGCGCGGCGCCGGGCGCGCTGCCCGCCGCGGAGGCCGCCCGGAGCGCGTCCTGGAGCTCGGTGACGGTCGACAGCGGGATGCCCTGGTCCTGCCCGGCGTAGAGGCCCAGCACGGGCGCTTGCAGCGCGCTCGCCACGTCGATCGGGTGCTTCGGGTGCACCTCGGTGCGATCGCCGGTGAGGCGACCGTACCAGGCCACAGCGGCCTTGAGCGCGGGGTTGTGCGCGGCGTAGAGCCACGTGATGCGCCCGCCCCAGCAGAAGCCCACCGCGGCCGCCTTGCCGACGTCGGCCTTCCCGGAGGCGCCCGCGAAGGCCACGCTGGCGTCGAGGTCCGAGAGGACCTGGCGATCGGGCACGCGGCCCGCGAGCGCCCGGAACTCGTCGACGGTGCCGAGGCGGCTCGGGTCGCCCTGGCGAACGAACAGGTCGGGGGCGAGGGCGTAGTAGCCGCGCTTCGCGAGGCGACGGACGACGTCGCGGATGTGCTCGTGGACGCCGAAGATCTCCTGGATCACCAGCACCACGGGAAAGGGGCCGCCCGAGGCGGGGTGGGCGCGGTAGCCGGGGAGATCGCCGGCCGGCGCGGGGATGGTGATCGGGCCGGCGATGAGGCCGGTGTCATCGGTGTGGATGGGCTCCGGAGCATTGCTCTCGGCGATCGGGGTGGAGGCGGTCATGGTCCGGCCCGGAGCAGCCTTTGTGCCACGGAGACGACCCGGACGGCGCGACCCGACCCAGGTTGAGGCGGCCGACCCGGGTTGAGGCGGCCGACCCGGGTTGAGGCGGCCGACCCGGGTTGAGGCGGCCGACCCAGGTTGAGGCGGCCGACCCAGGTTGAGGCGACCGACCCAGGTTGAGGCGACCGCCGCCGCAGCGGCGCCGCAGCTACCCCGCCGCGCGCGCGCCCTCGGCGGCGCCCGCCTGCGGCCGCGGCTGCGCGGCGCTCCCGGTGCGCTCGGCGAAGAAGTCCCGCGTGCGCCGCCACGAGAGCTGCGCCGCCTCGGCGTGGTACGCCGGCCGCGTCTCGTTGAAGAACCCGTGGCGCGTCCCCGGGTACACGAACGCGATCAGCTCCCGCCCAGCGCCCCGGAAGGCCGCCTCCACCTCGGGCGCCCTGGGCGTGATCGCCGGGTCCTCCTCCGCGTAGTGCACCTGCAGCGGAAAGCGCACGCTCTTCACCTGCTCCAGGGCCGGCGCCTGCCCGTAGAACACCGCCCCCGCCGCGAGCTCCACGCCCGCAACCGCGAGCTGCCCGACGAGCCCCCCGCCCAGCGAGAAGCCGACCGCGGCGATGCCCCCCGGACGCACGTCGGACCGGCCGGCCAGGTGCGCGACCGCGGCCCTCGCGTCGGGCAGGTACGTCGACGTATCGCGGCCGCCGAACCAGGCGAACACCTTCTTCAGGCGCTCCTGCTCCTCCGCCGGCAGCCGGGCGATCACCTCATCGCGGTCGGGCGCGCGCAGCAGCCCCACGCCCCGGGCCACCTCCGCCTCCGTGAAGCTCCGGTGGGCCGCGTCGTGCGAGTAAAGGTTCGGCGCGAACGCGAGGTACCCCTCCTGCGCGAAGCGCCTGGCCAGCTCGATGGTGTGCGCGGTCAACCCCAGCCCCTCGTGCAGGATCAGCACCGCCGGCGCCGGCGAGCGCCCCGCCGACGAGGGGCGCACCTGCACCGCCTCCACCGGCCCGCGCGGACCCTGGAACGACGTCCTCTCGAAGCCGGCGCCCGCCGCGGTCACGCCTGCACCTCCGCCGCGGGCGCCGCGTCCTTGCGCGCGGCCTTCAGCTTGCTCGGGGGCCGCTTGCCGAACGGCTCGCCGGCCACGATCTCGGAGCGGACGCCGTCGACCCCGACCGGGATGTCCCCGGTAAGCGTCACGCGGTAAAGGACGCGCTCGACGTCGAGGTGCCCGAGGTCCTGCGGCCCGAGGTGCGCCGTCGCCCGGTTGTCCCAGAAGGCGACGCTGCCCGGCTCCCACCTGAACCGTACGGTGTACGACGGCCGGCTGATCTGCTCGAAGAGCAGGTCGAGGATCGCGCTGCTCTCGCGCGGCGACAGCCCCACGATGTGGCTCGTGAAGCCGGGGCTGACGAACAGCGCGCGCTCGCCGGTCTCGGGGTGGACGCGCACCACGGGGTGGACCGAGATCAGCGGGTTCTCGCGCACCTTGCGCAGGTACGGGCTGTCCTGGTCCTGCGGGGCGAACCGCAGCCCGAAGCGGTGCTCGGCCCGCAGCCCGTCGACGAGCGCGCGCAGCGGCGCGGAGAGCCCCTCGTAGGCGGCCACGAGGTTGGTCCAGGTGGTGTCGCCGCCGTAGGGCGGCAGGATGTGCGCCCGCAGGATCGACGCCGCCGGCGGGTTCACGGCCGCGGTGACGTCGGTGTGCCAGCGGTTCTCGTAGCTGAACCGCCTGCCGTAGCGCTTGTCGTAGCGGCGGCTGTCGATGGCGAGGATCTCCGGGTGCTCGTCGAACGGCTCGTCCTCGTGCGGGTGCGCGTACGTCACCTCGCCGAAGCGCGCGGCAAAGGCGATCTGCTCGGCGTGGCCGAGCGGCTGGTCCCGGAAGAACACGACCTTCCACTTCAGCAGCGCCGCGCGGATGGCCGCCACGGACTCGTCGGGCAGCGGCTTCGAGATGTCGGCGCCGTGGATCTCGGCGCCGATGTGCCCTGCGAGCGGCTTCACCTGGATGGCTTGATCGGATGGTCTCTGGCTCATGGCTGTCCTCCGCGTCGTCCCCCCGTCACGGTCGTGTCGGTCGGCTATGCGGATGCCGTGCCAGGGAGGGGACGGCGGCGCTGGCCGTCAGACGGTCCACGAGGGGCACGCGGATACCCCGAGCCTGTCCGCACGATCGATGGCGTCGGCCGCCTGCTCGGAAAGACGATCTGGGGACGCGACGAGCCAGAACCAGGCGTGCGTCTCCAGCACGATCACGGCTTCAGGTTCTCCTCATCGCATGTCCACGCGTCGGCGCTCGCGACAGGAGATTCGACCTCGTCGACAAACCGAGCGGAGCCGGCAAGTCGTCCAAACCGCTCAGGGTGACGCCGGAGGGACGGGGCGAGCGAAGGTGCGCCCTCCGTCGTGGGTGCGTTTGCGGGGGCGATGTGCTTGGCCCGGAGGCGTTCGACGATGGGGAGCAGCGCATGGACGTCCTCATCGGAGAGCTCAGCGAGCTGTTGAACCAGAAGCTGTCGACGTGCGCGAGCTCTACGAGGCGGCGGCTGAGCCGGGGGCTTGAGGGACGGAGCAGCGGGTTTGAACACCGCGTCAGCTCACCGGGGCCTACCCGGCCCGTCCTTGTCGTGGCCGTCGTCCTGCCGAGCCTGACACCTTGCAAGAACGGTCCAATGCATCTGGTGCTGTGACGGCGCTCCGCTCATATCGCCGGTACCGGCGCCGCAAGCCCTGTCAGCAGGACGAGCGGGCCCGGTTAAGTGCTTCACCCCCCAGGCCGAGGAAAGGGCGCGCGCGCTCCTCGCGAGGTAGGTCGTCCGCCGAGGCGGACCCCGACCGTCGGGTCGCCGCGCTCGGGGCGCGGCGCACATGATCGAGAGATCAGCGCAGATGCCAGGCTCGATCGTGGGCGCATTGCATGACATGCAGCGCTCGAGCCCGCTTGTTCTGACACAGAATCGAGACGGTGATGTCGAGCGAGCGCCTCACGAGCCGGGGGCGCGCAGGCGATGCCTCGTCATGCCGTGAGCGTCTGCGCTCCGCAGATCGCGTTGCCGCGCGAGCTCGCGCTGGAGCGCGCCGGCGAGGCTGCGGCTCTCGGCGAGGCGCTTTGCCCAGACCCGCTTCAGCCGTATCCACAGGGTACGACGGATGCCGATCGCGTCGAGCGCGGCGGCGAGGTGGCCGCGCTCGGCCGCCACGGTGAGCCGCGCGTAATCGCCGAGCTCGAAGGGCCCGCGATGCGCCTCCCATTCCTTGATGTACGCGGCGTCGTACGCGTCGCGGAGCGCGTGCCCGCCGCGCCGGTCCTCGTCATCCATGGCGACGCTCCAGCGCCGCTCGATCTCGGCGAAGCGCGCCTCGGAGAGCCCGTGCGCGCCCAGCACGTCGGCCCGGGGCGCGCGCCGCTCCAGGAGCTGCGCCGCGACGGTCGCATAGCGCTCGACGCCGAGGTCCACCGGCTCCACCGGGTCGGCCGGCGGGGCGGACGGCGCCTTCGCCTGAGGGGCGCTGAGGGCCGATGGCGCGGGCGGCACGCTCGGTGGGGGTGGGGCGCTGGGCGCGCTCGGCGTGAGCATCGCGGACGGCGCGCTCGGCGCAGGCGGAACGCTCGACGTGGGTGGCGCGCTCGGCGCGGGCAGTGCGCTCGGCGTGAGCATCGCGGACGGCGCGCTCTCGGCGGACGCGCCCTCGGTCGACCACGGCGCGCCGGGGATGGGAGCAGGCCTCACCAGGCGCCACTCCGCGGCAGGTCTCGGGGTCGCAGGAAACGGCAGCGCCGCCGACGCGGACGCGCGGGCGTCGTCGTCCGGGGACAGCGCGAGCGTCGAGAGCGGCGCTGCCGCGTCGAGCGGCATGACCGCGTGGAGCAGCGCCGCCGCCGAGGCCGGCGCCGCCGCCGAGGTCGGCAGCCTCGCGCCCGCGGCGCACGGGCCCGAGGAGCGATCGAAGGGCAGCGCGTGCCTCACGCTCGCCGCCGCGTCCTCGTCCGGTCCAAGCGCCACCGTCGCCGCATGCGGAGCGCGCGCTGCCTTGAACGGGGTCACCGGACGCACCGTGGTCGCCGGCGCCTCGTCCAGGTCCAGGAACATCGTCTCCGCCGGGCGCGGCCGGCTCACGGGCTCCTCGGCCATGACGATGGTGCCGGCCAGCCCGCGCTGCGAGACGGGCGGCCCCGCCGCCTCCGCCCGCCTCGCGCTGGGCGGAGGCTCCCACGCGATGGGCGCCCCGGCGACCTCGACGCCCGCGACGATGCGCACCGCCGCCAGCGCGCCCGCGTGGGGGAGCGGCAAGCTCCGACGCCAGACCAAGGTGCACCGCTCCTCATCGCCGTCGATGTGCAGCGTGTCGGCGACGAGATCGAGGCGAAGCCCCTCCGCCACCCCGAAGCCGCCGAGCCCGTGGATCCGCGCCGCGCCGCGCGCGCTGGGCAGCCGCATCGCGACCCGCGGCAAGCCCGGGTGGAGGCCCTCGAGCACGATCCACTCGTCGCCGCGCAGGTGATCGATCTGCTGGCCCTCGGGCGCCGCCTGGAAATAGCCCCAGTCGAAGCCCTCGGGGATCTCGGCAATGGGCGCTTCCAGCACCTTCCGCGGCGTCGAGCCGAGCCGCCGCCGGCGCGCCGGCAGCGCGCGCGCGACCGGGCCGAAGCACGCCGGGCGGCTCGGATCCCTCGGATCGAGGAGGTTCGCCGCGGCGGGGTCCGGGCCCCGCCCGAACGGGTTCTCCTGCCCGCCCGCCCCGCTCGTGGCGCGGTCGCAGGTCAAGGGCATCCGCTCGAAGCCGCAGGGATCGCGGACGAGGAGCTGCCGGTCGAGGAGGAGACGGCTGCCCTCGGCGATCGCGAGCCGCACGGGCATCGATTGCACCCTCGTCCCGCGCGGCGCGTGCGCGTGCCCCGTGAACGTCACGTCGGCGCGGCCGAGGTAGGGGGCGAGGTCGCTCGAGAAGCGGATACCCCGGATCGGATTGTTGCCGTGGTGTACCTCGGCGCGGTTGATCGGCTGCGGCTCGGCGAGCGGCATCTCCGCGTCCGGAGCGAAGGCGAAGGTCGCCTTGACGATCGCGGTGAGGTGGAGCTGTCCCTGGGCCGTGCGCCACGCAACGGCGGTCGCTGTCGTTCCGGGGAGCGCTATCACGGCGTCGCGGGGGAGGGCGTACTCGAGCATGCCAGTACGCTTGTTATCATGAGGAAGGCGCCGAGGTTCGTTACGCCTCCGCGACAACCACGTCAGGATCCGAGCGCCCGGACCGGCCGTCGGCAATGCGCCGGCGCGGCATCGCCGTCGCATTTTTCTCTGCGCGGGAACCGGCCCCCGGTCCGGGAGAGGTACGCGCGCCCACACCGGGCGTCGATCTGGATTTTTCCAGCGCGTTCCGGGGGGAAACGGCCCGGAAGCATCGAGTCGCCACCGTGGGCTCCAGCGGAGGATACCAATGCACACTGTGCATGCGAACCATGCCACATATGAATTGGATGCACACCACCCGGTGAACTAGACCGTTCTTCAGTCGAGGAGAACATGAACCGTCAAGAGACCAGGGACGTGAGGGACGCGAGGTGCGCGAAGAGCACCAAGAAGAGCAGCTTTCTGGGAGCGCTCGGCGTGCTCGGCGCTTTGGCGCTCCTGTTCGAGCCGGCTCGCCCCGAGAGCTGCGGCCGACCGCCGCTCGGGAGCGGCGAGCACACGCGAAGGAGATGAACCGTGAAGGACGCCAGCGACGCCGGGGACGCCGGGACAGGCGCGTGAGTCTCCGGGGGTTCCTGGCGCCGCGGCAGCTCTTCGTTCGACGGCGCGCGTGCGGGTACAAGAGAGAGAGTCGAGCCGCAGAGGCTCGGAGGGCACAGAGGGCAGAAGAGCGCTGTGCCTCTGCGGTCGGCTCAGGTGCGTCGCGGGGCGCGCTACGAGCGCGGGCGGCTCCGCCGCGCGAGCGCGAGGAGGCCTGAGAGCGCCGCGGCGAGCGCGGCGGCGCCGCTCGGAGAGCGGGCCGGGCCAGAGGCGCTGCACCCCGCCGCGGCCGGCGCGAGGTCGCCGCCCGTGTCCGCATCGCCGTCGCCGATCAGCTCGGAGCCGTCGGACGACACCGGCAGCGCGTCGGGCTCGTGCAGGTCGCGCGCCGACACCGGCGCGTCGCGCAGCTCATCGCTCGTGAACGAGGTGGACAGCACCTCGCGCGCGCCGCCGTCCTCCGGCGCGAACGCCGCGTTCGCCGCGAGGCGCGCGGGGGAGCCGCCCGCGCTCGCGCCCTGAAATAGCGTGTTGCCGATGGCCACGTACCAGCTCCCGTCGAGCCAGCGCCCGTGCCCGAGGTCCGTGCTGATGCGCTCGGGCGCCCCCCCTGGCCGGCCGATGTAGCGCTTGCCGTCGTTCAGGAAGATGACGCCCCCGGCGTCGCTGAGGCCGTCGTGGCCGACCCGGAGCTTCGCCTGATCGAACTGGCTCGACTTCGTGAAGTTGCTGATCTGGTGCTCCTCGCCGTCAGCGGTCCGCAGCCATACCTGGTTGACGGCGCCGTCGGTCCGCAGGAAGCCCGCGTGGCCCGCGTGCAGCAGCAGCCCGGCCGAGCTGCTGGTGATCGAGTCGCCCAGGAACACCTCTTCTCCATCCGCCGTGTACAGGTAACTCGAGCTCCTGCGCCCGTCCCACCACCGGCCGGCGACGTTCGTCCCGTCGGTGATCGGCCGCTGCAGGTTGCCCCCGTGATCCGCGAGGAGCGACCCCCCGGGCCCCACGATCGAGCCGCTCTCGTAGGTCCCGAAATAGATCTCGCCGGAATCCGTGATGTCGGACTGGAACGGCGAGCGGCTGCCCAGGCTCGACCAGAGGAGGGTGTTGGTCCCCGTGGACAGCGAGTGCGCGATGGCCCGGTCGTCGCCGGTCGTGGTGAACACCGCCGTGTCGCCGTTCACCGCGTCGAGGCGCGCCGCGCGCGCGATGGTTCTCCGGGTGCCATTCACCCAGGCCAGGATGTAGCCGTTCGTCGCCTGGTACACGGCCCCGGTTGGCGTGAGCGCTCCATAGACCTCGCTGAGCGGGGCCTCTTCTTGCGGTATCGTCCCGAGCCACGTCACGGCCTGTGTAGCGCGCTCGACGATCCCGATGCGCCCGCGGTGATCCAGGACGAGGAGACGCGTCGCATCGAAATCGAGGATGGCGCCGGGAGCGCGCTGGACGACGGTGAGCTGCGGGCTCCGGTCGACGTGGATCGGACCGATCGTCCTCGAGACCCTCGGTCCCACGCCGTCCCAGGCCCCGATCGTGAGCGTGTACGTCCTGCCCGACGGGATCTGGTAGTAGTCGCCGTATCGCCACTCCTTGACGTAGAGCCGCCCCGGCACAGACGATGGCTCGGACCACGGCGCCTCGTTGACCAGCGAGACGTCCCCGTCGGCGCTGGTGAAGAATGCCGCGAGGCTCTGGCACTCGTACGGCGGCGTCGGGATGCACTTGGCGTCGAAGCGCCAGCCCGCCGTGAGGGTGTCGTTCGGTAGCACGTTCCATCCGAGGGTCGGCGGCGCCGAGTACCGGTGCAGGGTGCGCTGCGCGCTCGCCCAGTCGCCGAACGTGCTGAACGCGTCGACCGTCACGACGTGAGGGCCATAGGGAAGCTCGCCCCCGAGCTCGCCGAGATCGAACGACCCCTCGAAGTAGCCGTCCTCCGCCGGGGTGAGCTCGATGATGAGCCCTTCGAACTCCGCTTCCACATAGTAGAGCTCATCGGGCGACGACGACGCCGCGACACGCACCGCGATCGTCTCGCTCTCGATGAATTTGTTGCTCGGCTCGACGATCTCGACCGTGACGGCCGCGTCAGCGGCCCCGGCCGAGAGGGACAGGACAACAGCAATCGCGGTGCCAACGTGACGGCGGTAAGCTTGCATGGACCCTCCGTATTTCAGGAGGCTCCGGTGCACCCGCGGTCGCCATCATTCATCCATTTCGCACCGACCGAGCGCGCGGGGCCGGACTTGGCTTACTTACGCGCTCGCCGTCCGGCTGCGGGCCGTTCGTCCGAGGGGGGCTTCGCTACGCCTGGCACGCCCGTTGCTGAACCCGTTGTGCTCTGCGTCGACGAGAAGACCGGCATGCAGGCGCTGGAGCGTCGTTTCCCCCTGCAGCCGTGCTGGAGCGGAAGAGCCGCGCGCGTGGTCGCGGATCAGGTCGACCTCACCGCCGTCCTCCGGCGACGGATCAACGCCGAAAGCGCGGCTGCCAGAGCAACCAGGGAAGTCCCGAAGGACTCCCCCGAATCGGCCCCGCCGATTGCGCAGGATCCAGAATCAGCGCTACCCGTCGGGCCACCCTCCGTGACGCCGCCGCCCGTTCCACCGCTGCCGCCGACGCCGGGCGCGCCGCCGCTCCCGACCGCGGCGCCGCCCGACCCCGTGCTCCCAGCGCTCCCGCCACCCGTGCCGCCCTGACCCGGTCCGCCGCCCCCACCCTCGCCACCGGCTCCGCCTGCGCCACCGCTCCCCCCCGCCCCACCGCTGCACTGCTCTATCTCGGGATCGACCGGCCCGGTCTTGTCGAGACCCAGAAAGGGGATGACGTGCTCGGCGGGAAACAATGCGTCGGATGGGCCGTGATCGCCGCCGATCGAGGTGAACGCGTCGAGGACCACGTAGCCACACTCATTCTCCCAGCGCTGCCGCGTCGCATCGTGGTTGCCGAGCCGGACTCCCATGTCGGTCGACGTCGGGCTCGCGCTCACGCCCAGAACATTGGTCCATTGCTTGATGGCCTCCGTGTGGTTCGGGTACCTGATGATGCTGTCCGCATCGCCGTGGAAGATCTGCAGCCGCGGGCGATGTCCCGTGTACCCCGGGGCCAGCGCACGAGCGATGTCCCCCCATTCTTGCGCCGTGTGGGTCACCGAGCCGCCCGCGCACGCCCCGCTGTATCCTCCGTTATTGCCTGACTCGCCAGCTGCGCGGCACCCGGCCGGCATGCCCGCGAACGCGGCGCCTGCTTTGAAGACGTCCGGGTAGAGGGCGAGCAGGAGCTCGGTCATCATGCCGCCGGACGAATCACCCGTCGCATAGACGCGATCCGCGTTGCCCCCGTACGTCTCGAGCGCGAATTTCACCATCTGCCTGATGGCGTGGCTGTCGCCGCCGCCTTCGCGCGTGCGGGTCTTGTCCGACACGACGTCCCAGCACCTTCCGCTGCTGGGGACGACCATGATGAAGCCATGCTCGTCCGCCGCGTCGACGATGCCCCCGCCCCGCGCCTGACCAAACACCGCACCGGCGGTCCCGCCGCAGTAGTGCACCAGGGTCAGGATCGGAGGGTTCGGCGCCACGTGGTCCGGCACATAGACGTGCATGCTCACGTCACCAGGTAAACCGTCCACTCCCCAGTCGTCGACCATCTGCAACGTCGCCGCTCCCGCGGAGGGTACCGACCCCAGCATGGCTGCCAGCAAGGCGCCCCACGTAGTCCAATTTCGGATCATGATGGATCTATCTCCAACGAATGAAGTTTGCTTTGCGGCTACAGAACAACCGCCACGGCGTCCACGACCAAGGTCCCGCCCAGCACTTTGACCTGAACGGTGTGTGCACCACGACCAAGCCCACGGAGTGAAAACGTCTGGTAGAGCTCCTTGGAGGCCAGCGTGCTGGCCGAAGAATCGACGACCTGTCCGTCCACCGTGACCTCCAGCTTCGCCGAGCCGTTGTTCGGACCCAGAATGTCCAGCCCAGTGCCCGTGAATGTGTATTCCAGCGTGGAGCCCGTCCCTCGGCTCGTGGAGAGGGAACGCTGATAATTGTACATGCTCTTGCCGTTCTCATGAGCCCACGCGCCGCCGTAAACCAGCTTGGGCGAAGGCGAGGGAGCCAGATCGTTCATCTCGAGATCGTCGAGCAGCTCAGAATAGTACGGGGCATGGCCGTCGACTGTCTCCACCTTCAGGTTGTCAAAACGGGTGAAGTAATAACCGCTGGCCAGGTCGACGCGACCGGAAAGCCTGGGATTAGGATCGGTGTAGGTGGCGAGCGTCACGCCGTCCAGAAAGGCAGTGACCTTGTTCTCC
Source organism: Sorangium sp. So ce321 (assembly GCF_051530195.1). Classification (NCBI taxonomy): domain Bacteria; kingdom Pseudomonadati; phylum Myxococcota; order Polyangiales; family Polyangiaceae; genus Sorangium; species Sorangium sp. So ce321. The sequence continues at coordinate 154,629 of NZ_CP150329.1, forward strand.
ACGGCCTGAATGGCGATGTTGTGCCATGCGTCGTGAGCGGCGTCGAAGCCGTTGATCTTCGCGCCGCCAGAGCCGCTGACCACATTCCCGCTGGCCACGGACGTGCCGTCGACCAGCAGCTGCCAGCCGCCGTCGAACCAGAACTTCAGAAAATAGGGGGTGCCGTTGATGTAGTGGGAGTTGCCGCCGCCCTGTTGCCGGGCTCCGATGGCAGCGTAGTTGTTGCCGCCCTGGGTGCTGTTATTTTCAAATGAGACGTCGACGCTGGCCTTGTAGTCGAGCCACCGGTTGTCTCCGATGGCTGTGATCGGGTTGCCTTCGTTCCACGTGCCTCCGAGCCCCATCGTCGGCCGATCTACCTGCTGGCGCAGGACGAAGTTGCTGGAGCCGTCGGGGAGATACGCTTCGAACGCGCCGTTGCGATCGCTGGCGTAGCGGGGGATCACGCTCTGGGGTCCGCCGCGGGACGCTATATAGCTCTCGGTCCCCGTGATCTTGCCGCCTGACCCGAACACCGGGACGGTCCTGGTGGAATAGTCGAACTTGTCGGCGTACAGAACCTTGTCGGACGTGTTCTGAGTCGAGCCGTTCGCATCTGTGTCGAGCACGGTGCGCGCACCCTCTACCGGCAACGGTTGATTGTGTGCCGCGTCTCCAGTGTTCGCCAACGTGGTGGCGGTCAAGATCGAGTAGGGGTCGACAATGATGGTGTAAATGCCGCTGGCGTCGGCGGACATGTTGCAGCGGTACTTCATGTAGTTGCTGTTGAAGGCTGCTCCCGGGTCTGCCGCGCGTGTCTCCCAGAGCTCCAGGGCGGGGTTGCCCGCATAGTCCATGTTGACCGCCTGGAGCTCGTAGGTCTGCGCGCGCTCGCTGTCGTTGATGAAGATGGTCGAGAAATTGCGCTTGTCGGGAGCGGCGAGCGTCATGTAGCTGGGGGTGCCGTTGCGTCCATTGACAGGGTTCGTGCCCGTCGCGCCGGTGTCGCTGGATTGAGGCACCACCCTCCAGATCCCCGCGGTGTTGTCCTGGTTCTCCCAGCCGGTCTTCGCAAACCAGCTGAAATGCCTCAGGATGTCCAGGCCTGCGTCATAGTGGATCCAGCCCGACCATGGGTCGCGTGCGCTGAGCAGTTCTTTGAAGGAAAATTGCCCACCTTCGTAGAAGGAGCCGATGGCCGGCTGGTAGATGAAGTGAGTCCGGCGGGAGTTGACGAACCCCTTGATGATGGTGTTGCCCATCTCCAGCGGGCCGTTGATGCCGCCGATGCCGGTGCCTGCCACCGTGGGATCCTTCATGTTGTTGCCGGGTCGGAAGGCCGTGTTGCCAAATGTGGCCTGGGCCTCGCTGTTCCAGACCTCCTTGTCGAGCTGCTCCGCGACCTTCTTGAAGTTGCCCGCGCCGTCGTCATCCGTGTTGTAATGGTATCCGGCGACCGCCACGGCGCTCCGCAGGGCGGCGTCGCTCATGATAGTGCCGCCGAACGAGCCGACCCCGACCTCGTCGGAGATCACGACCTTGATGCTGTTGTACAGCGCTTGCTCTGTCGCGTCATCGAAGCCAGCGGTGTCCGCCTTCACCCGAGCGGCATATTGCTTGGTCCACGTCAAATCCGGCGTGCGTTCGTTGAGGCCGGGGTTGACGTAATCGACCATGTAACCGTAAGCGCGGTACGCGGCCAGAATGGTATTTTTATACCAGGTATACACCTTGTCGTTGTTGTTTGCCCAGCCGGGAGCGTTCCAGCGCAGGATGCTCACCTTGAGATCGGGGTTGACCTTCCTGGCGTCGGCAGCGAGCTGGAAGCCGGGGCTCCGCCTGACATTGGCCGCTTCATTTGCCAGCCGCATCGTGGCGGCGTCCGGGCCGGTGGAGTTGTTTCGGTCGTTGCCCATCTCGACCTTGACGTGCGTGATGATGGGCCTTGCCCCGCCGAACAGGATCTTGAGCAGCTCCGCATATCGCTCGGGGTGCTCGGCCTTGTAATCCATCAAGAGCTCGCTGGTGCCGTTGGCGCTGAGGACGCCGAAGCCTTTGAATGTGAGGCCGTTGATGTTGCCGCTCTGAATATCGTTGCCGTCCAGTGAAATACTGGTCGCCGACCCGACGTCTGTGAGCTCTTCGCACGCGACTGGAGAGATCGTCTCACCCGAACCGGCTTGACCCTCGCCGCCGGAGCCGCCGCTGCCGTCGGAGGCGCCGCTGCCGCCGGTCGAGGTCCCGCCTGGACCGGCGGTGGCGCCGCCGGGCGAGGGGGTCGAACCACCTGCGCCGCCTGGATCGCCGCCGACCGACCCGCCTGCTCCACCGTCCGTGCCAGCGCCCGGCGATGAGCTCTCACCGCAGGCCAGCGAGAGCGCCATGAAGCAAAGAACCAGCGAGGATACATTCTGCTTGGCCATCGTTTTCTTCTCTCTTCGACATTCTGCGAGTGCGCGAAAATAGCGGAATAGCGGTGCGCCCATCATCCGATGGCGCATCGCTGGGCGAATTGAATCGAGTCCAGCCCGCCGCGCCCGGTCAGGGGAAGGGGGAGGCAAAAGGAAGGACGATTCGAGGATCTCGATGGCGGATCGCCACGCTCACCTCAGGTGACGAAAGTTTCCTCGTGCCAGGCGCCTCCCTCCCGGGAAAGTGGCGCCGCGTCAGCAACTCATCGACGCATCGAATCGACCGCGTTCACTCCACAGGTTGCAGGAGGCAGCTCGTGCCGCGTCGCGATCGAGCATGCAGAGGACATCGAAGCGCCGACGGCTGTGTCTCGTGCATGAGGCCCCCTCTGGTTACGTCACGCCAGCGCGAAGCTCCGCCTTCGAGCAGACGATGGCGAAGCTGGTAGACCATGCGAACGGAGTCGGTGCCCAGATCGATCGGATGATGAAGGTGTCGGTGCTCACGACGGACCCATCCATGGCGAGTGGCGAAGCAAAAGGATGCCGATGGGGCGTATTGTGAACGCTCACATGACCAGCGTCAATTCCAATCGACGGGCCCGCGGTGGGCTCCAGTCCGAGGGAGAACAAGGCTGGCGGGGCGCCTCTGGAGCGCGGCGTCACGAGGTGCGGGCGCGAGGCGCCGCGGGACGTAAGCCTCGTCGCCTCGACGACATCCCGGACTGGCCGGGACCCCTGGCGGGCGGCGCTACGCCGCCAGCGCCTCGGTCAGCTTCCAGAGCCGCTCCTGCGCGGCCTCGTCGAGCGCCGCCGTCACCGCCGGCAGGATGCGGCTCTTCTCGAAGTACTCCCCCGTCACCCCGGCGAGCTCCGGCGCCGTGGCGACGTGGAGCGAGCACGCGGCGCCCTGCTCGGCCGTGAGCAGGAACAGATTGAAGAGCTTCACGACGATCTTCGGGAACTCGCGCATGAGCTCCGTCGCGACGACGCCCGGGTGGACCGCGTTGACCGTGACGCCGGTGCCCTCGAGCCGCCGCGCCAGCGCCTTCGTGAAGAGCACGTTGGCGAGCTTCGACTGGCTGTACGCCGTGCCCGCGCCGTACTTCCGCCGCTCGAACTGCAGATCGTCCCAGCCCATCTGGCCGCGATAGTGCAGCTTCGACGACAGGACCACGATCCGCGACGGCGCGCTCTGCTTCAGCAGCGGGAGGAGCTCCTGCGTGAGCAGCCACGTCCCGACGTGGTTCACCCCGAACGTCGCCTCGATCCCGTCCCTGGTCGCGGCGCGCGAGCGCTGCCACACCCCGGCGTTGTTCACCAGGACGTCGAGGCGATCGCGCTTCGCGCGGAGCTCCTCCGCGAAGGCGCGGATGCTCGCCTTGCTCGCGAGATCCAGCGCCATCACCTCCACGTCCTTGCTGCCGGTGGTGCGCGCGATGTCGTCGCGCGCGGCCTCGGCCCTGCCTGTGTCGCGGCACGCCAGCACCACCCTGGCGCCGCGCTGCGCGAGCCCGCGCGCCGTCTCCTTGCCAATGCCCGTGTTGCCGCCCGTGACGACGCAGACCTTCCCGTTCATGCGCTCTCTCTCGCTCCCTCGCAGGGGATGGTCGCGAGCGGCCTGCCTCGCCCCTCTCCGGCGAGAGAGACAAGACACCCCCGCGCCCCCCGCGGCGCCATTCGAACAGCGTCGTCCGGAAAGCGCAAGCCGCGAGGGGACGCCTGGCTCAGCGGCCCGGCGCGCGCCCCACCTCGGCCGGGCCGGCGGCGCTCGCGACCGCGCTGCGCATGAACTGCATCGCGAGCTCCGCGGCGTCGCGCTCGTGGAACAGGACGAAATGGCCGTCCTCCCCGCGCGTGGCGGGCACCTGCACGAACGCCGCCGTGGCCTGTCCACCGGCGATGTTGCCGCGGACGGGCCACTCCGGCGGCGCGGCGCGCAGGAACGGGAGCACCCCCGCGGCCGCGCGGACAGGGCGGAGCGGCGTCGCCGCGAGCGCGGTCGCCAGCGCGACGGCTGTCTCGGGCGGCGTGTACGTGTCGGCGAGGCCGCCGAAATGGAGCACGTTCTGGGGCCTCCGGCCGGGCAGGGGCTCGCGGTAGAGGCGCGCGTAGCTCTGCGGATCCACGGGATCGACGAGGCTCTGCACGAGCGTCATGAAGGGGTGGAACTCGGTGAGCTCGCCCTCCCGGAGCCCCAGCGCGGCCTCGATGAGCGGCATGAACGGGAGATCTCCGCGGCGGAGGATGCCGAGGCGCGCGTCGCCGCCGCACCCGGAGAGGATCACGCCGCGGAAGAGCGGGTCGAGCGCCGCCTGCGCCGCCGCCGACTGGCTCCCCTGCGAGTGGCCCGCGAGCAGGACGCGGCCGCCGTCGAAGCGGGGCGCGGCCCGGCCGGGCACCGCGCCGAGGAGCCGGCCGCTGCCTCGCGGCCGCGCCGCCTTCGAGAAGTCGGTGCCGGCGATCAGCCGCGCGAGCAGGCTCGCGTCGACGCCGGCCTGGCGCAGGTTGTCGCGCGTCGCCGCGGGGTTCACGGGGTTGTAGAAGGCGAGCGCCGCCCCGAGCCGCTGGCCGCGGAACCGGCCCACCGGGATGCCCGCGATCGAGAAGGCCGCGGCGTCCCGGCTGCCGGGGCGCGCGCCGGGCGCGCCGGCGCCGCCGTGCAGGGGCTGGTCGGTGGAGACGGCGGCGATCCCCTGGCGGGCAGCCCAGCCGGCGAAGTTGCCCTCGCCGAGGAAATCCGTCGCGTCGCCGCCGGTGCCGTGCGCCGCGACGAGCAGCGGAAAGCCGCCGGGCGGCGGGCGCACCCTCGGCACGGTCAGCACGTAGCGGGCGCTGAGGAGGCCTCCGCAAGCGTCCGTCCGGTAGCGCGACCCGGGCGGGAGCTCGACGACGCGCGGCGCGCCCGCCTCGTCCGGCGCGAGGGTGCCGCCGCCCGAGAGGAACGGGGCTTCGGCGATCCGCGACTGGAAGTTCGGCGTGCAGTAGGTGCCGGTGATCGTGAAGTAGGACCGCTTTTCTGAGGACGGCCGCGGGTCGGGCTGCCAGGCGGCGCTCACGAGGCGCGGCGCGAGCGGCGGCGGGAGGCGCGTGGCCGCCTCGAAGAGGCGCTCGGAGACGGCGTGCGGCGCGCCCGTGCGGAAGAGCGCCACCGCGGCGATGTCGCCCCGCCCCACGCCGCGCGAGGCGAGGTAATCGAGGGGCGCGGCGTGCAGCGCGCGGGCGCGCTCCTCGACCGGGTCGGGGAGGGGGCCAGTCCATTTCAACCTCTCGAGATCGCGCGTGGTGCCGAGCAATCGCCCCTCCGGGTCGCCGAGATCGCGCCGGACGACGGCGAGATGGAGCGTGTCTGGCCGGAGCACGACCCCGGGCACCGGCTTCGCGGCGAGCGTGCCCGCGGGGATGAAGCGGAGCGGCGCTGCCACGTGACGGAGCTCGAGCGGGATGAGCGCGCCGCGCTCGGGGCTCCGCGGGTCGACGTCGATGAGGAACACGGGCGACGCGAGCGACATCGTGTCCGCCGGCCGGGTCGGGAGCCGGCGCGCGTCCGGCGCGGACGAGAGGTGAAAGTAGATGGCCGGCGCGACAGAGAAGCCCGCGCGGTCGGCCTCGGCCGCCGCGATGTACGAGGAGAGCAGCGCCTTCCCGGCGCCCGGGAAGGTGCTCCAGGCGATGGAGCCGTCGTCTCGGCGCCAGAGCTCGCTCGGCCAGGGAAGGGTGTAGAAGGCGGGCGGGCCGCGGCGGGGCAGCCGGAAGTCGACGCGCGAGGCGCCCGGGAGCGCGTCCTCCGGCGTGTACGGCGCGAGGGGGTCGAGCGGCGAGGCGCGGGGCGCGCCGGCCGCGGCGCTGCCGGCCGGCGACGCGGAGCAGGCGAGGAGCGATGACGACAGCGCGATCGCGGCGAGGAGCGGGTGCGCCGGGCCGGGGCGGGAGCGAGGGCGCATTGTACAGCGGCTGCAGAGTGGTGCTTCGTTTCCCGGGTTCGTCCCGGGCCCGGCAAGGACGTGTCGACGCGAAATCACATCGCCTTTGGGCCACGCCAACCCGGGAGGAACCTGGGGAGCCCTGTACTAGCACCGCGTCGCCCGAGGACGAATTTGCCGCATGACACCGACACCGGCGAGGCCAGGTTCGAGGCGAAGCGGCGAGGACCGCTCACGGCGGAGTTCGACGGGTTCAATGTGCAAGCTTCGCGAAGTTGCCGAGGCGCGGAGTCCTCCTCAGCAGCGGGAGAGGTCCGCGAGCATCTCGGCGGCTTCGGCGGAGAGCTCCACGCCCTCGAGGCCCCCGACGAACTCGCTCCACGCCGCGGCGTCGCCCTGCGTCAGCGCGAAGGCGACGCACACCACCCAGCCATCGAGCGGCGTCGTCGACGCCGTGCGCAGCTGCTGGCTCAGGGCCCGCGCATGCGACCGCGAGCGACGCCAGGACGACGGCAGCGAGCCGCGTTTCCGGGCGGACAAGGCATCTGGCAAGGCCCATTCGAACACCTCGATGGAGGAAGGAAAGCCCTGGGCCTTCGTTGATTGGCTCCTCTTCCCGCCGATTTCGTGCTCCTCGCACGGAGGGACGGATCGAGGCTGCGGCGCACCGCGTTTGGGTGCTCGCCTCGCCACCGTCTTGGCCGCGTTCGTGCTTGGCGTCCGCGGCGGCGCGCTCTCACACCTTGCACCGCGAGCGTGCATATTGCCGTCAACGGCGGCCATGATCAGATGGGCGCAGATCCGAACGCGCATGTGACACGTAGGGCGCCTGCGGCCAGCGCGCCTCCTCTTTTTGATGGATCCGCCGCGGCGGTTCCCCAAAAGCCGCCGGCGCGTCGAGATTGATGTTCACGCGCTCGGTCCTCCAGTGGATGTACTTTTGTGTCGCTGCTGTACGCGCTTTTTGCTTGATTCAATGATCCGGCCCCGCGTATCGTCGTGAGTTGGACAGGAGGTCAATTCATGAAGAAGCTCTTCGCGTCGCTGGCGTTGTCATTCGTATCGATGGTGGTCGCGGGCTGCATGTCCGGGGTGGACGACGGCGAGGTGGAGGGGGGCCAGGTGGCCGGTGAGGAGAGCACGCTGAACGAGAGCGCCGGCGACGAGAATGTCGGCGAGGCGGCCGACGCGATCATGCGTGACGCATGGAACGGGAGCTGCGCCGAGACGCTGAGCCTGCGCACCGCGCCGAACGGCGGCTACGCCTGCGGGTACCCCATCTACTACGGGACCCTGCTCTGGGTTTACTCCGTCCATGACTCGTGGGCGTACGTGTACGTCGGCAGCAGCAGCGGCTGTGCCGGTATGTATGGCTACGTGCTCAAGGATTACGTCAGCCGGAGCTGCATTCCCTAGCCAGATCCCTAGGGTAGAGGAGAGACCAAAGAAACGCCGTGTCCTCTGTCGCGGCTGAGGCACTCCCCTCAAACTCTTCGGAATATTCACAGGGAGGCAGGGAGACGGGGAGGGAAATCGTCAAAATACTCCCTGTCTCCCCGCCTCCCTGTTCAATCTACCCCCATCACAGCACGTCCTCGATCCGGACCGGCAAATGGCGGATGCGGCGCCCGGTGGCGTGATGGATGGCATTGACGATCGCGGGCGCCACGCCGACCATCACCACCTCGCCAAGACCCTTGAGGCCCAGGCTGTTGAGGACCGGGTCCGGCTCGTCGATGAACTCGGCCTCGATCGACCCGATGTCCGCGTTGACCGGGATCACGTACTCCTCGAGATCGGCGTTGAGGAACCCGCCGTATCGGGCATCCACCTCGCTCACCTCGCGCAGCGCCGCGCCGATCCCCCAGACCACGCCGCCGATGACCTGGCTGCGCGCCGTGCGGGGGCTGATGACCCGGCCGCAGTCCACCACGCTCACCACGCGCGGGACGCGGATCCGCCGGGTGCGCGGCTCGATGTGCACCTCGACGAACTGGGCGCAATAGCTCAGCGAGACGAACTCGGGATAGGCCGGGCCGACGGCCGAGACGTGCCCTTCTGCGACACGGCCGAAGATCGAGTCCGGCTGGCCAGGCGCGCGGTGACGCGCCTCGACATCGACATGCGACCTGCCGGCGTCGCGCAGGATCTGCTGGAAAGCGCGGTCCGCCGGGCCGTCGCCCGCGAGCCGCTGCAGCTCTTGCACCATGTTCAAGGCCGCCTGGCGCACCGCAGGCAGGGTCGTGGCGGACCCCCATGAGCCGGCGGTGAGGTGCTGGGGCACGACGCCGGTATTTCCGACAAGGATGTTCACCGCGCCGGCCGGGACGCCGAGCTCCATCGCGACCGTGGCCGCGATGGCCGTACGCATGCCCTGGCCCATCTCGTGCCCGCCGACGCTCACGAAGATCTCGCCCGCGTCGGTCAAGCGCAGCATCGCGATGGCCGGCGCGGTCGCCGCCTTGTACGCCCCGAGCGCGACACCCCACCCGATGAGCGTGCCGTCGGCCAGGCGCATCGAGCCCGGCTCCGGCGTTCGCCGCTCCCAGCCGAACCGCTCGGCGCCCCGCTCCAGGCATGCCACGACGTGCCGGGAAGAGAAAGGTAGGCCGGTCAGCGGGTCCGTCGGCGCATCGTTGGCGACGCGGAGCGCGACAGGGTCACGCCCGAGCGCGTACGCCAGCTCGTCCACGGCGGTCTCGAAGGCACACGCGGCGATGTGCTCGAAGGGGGCGCGCGCGAAGCCCGGCGTCTGGATGTCGTTGCGGACCAGGCGCTCGCGGCCGCGGAAGTTCGGGATGCCGTACAGGCGCGCGGTCAGATCCGCGTAAATCAGCGGGAAGAGGTCATGGCGCGAGGTCTGGTGATCGACCTCGTGCACGGCGGCCACCATGAGCCCCGACGCATCGGCCCCGAGCCGCACCGTATGGCGGCTGGCGGGGCGGAAGCTGGCCGTGTTGAAGATCTGCGCCCTGGGCACCACCAGCTTGACCGGCCGCCCGAGCTCGCGCGCCGCCAGCGCGACGAGCGCCGTGTGCGCCTGCAGCGAGTTCTTCTGACCGAAGCCTCCGCCGGCCGTCGGCGAGATCACCCTGACCCTGCCCGGAGGCAAACCGAAGATCTGCGCCAACCCGTTCCTGATCGCCTCGGCGTTCTGCGTCGATTCGCGGATCGTGAGCGTCCCCTCGGACCACTCCGCCACGGCGGCCAGAAGCTCCATCGGGTTCTGGTGCTGGGGAGGGCCTTGAAATGTCGTGTCCACACGCACCGCGGCCGTCGACAGCGCGCCCTCCGCATCGCCGACGACCCGATCGGCGAAGGCCGGCTTCGGCAACGGGGAGTCCGCCTGCGCGAGGATCTCCGCGCCGGGCGCGTCCAGCGTCACGCTGATGGCGTCTTGCTCGTACGTGGCGCGAACGAGCGCCGCGCCCTCTCTCGCCGCTTCGAGCGTGTCGGCCACCACCAGCGCGATCGGCTGGCCGCGATAGGCGATCGCGGCGCCGAGCATGGGCAGCAGGCTTTGAAAACCGTAGCCGCCGCCCATCACGTACCCGGGTGACTTCAGGCCCGCCGTGTCGAGGTGGGTCAGGACCAGCCGCACGCCGGGGACGGCGCGGGCCGCCCCACTATCGATGCTCACGACGCGACCGCGGCCGATCGTCGCCACCGCGAGCATCGCGTGGGCGAGCCCGGGGACGACATGGTCGGCGGCATACTGGGCCGCGCCGCGCACCTTCTCGCGCGCGTCGACCCTCGGGATATCCGGATTGCTCATGGCTGCTCTCCCCTCTGTCGCGCGATCATCAAGGCGTCCGTGACCGTCCGGATCCCGAGCTCGATCTTGAAGGCGTTGTGAACACCCGGCCTCGCGGCCGCGAACGCCGCCTGGCCGGCGCGCTGCGCGACGTCCTCGGTGAGCGGCTGACCGAGCAAAGCGTCCTCGGCCTCCGGCGACCGCCAGGGCCGGGTCGCGACGCCGCCCAGCGCGACCCGCGCTTCGGCGACGACGCCGGCGTCGACCCGGACGGCGACGGCCGCCGACGCGAGCGCGAACGCGTAGGACTCGCGGTCGCGGATCTTGTGGTAGGTCGACGCGCGGCCCGCCTGCGACGCCGGCACGCGAATGCGCACGATCAGCTCGTCAGGGGCCAGCACCGTCTCGACCTCCGGCGTGGAGCCCGGCTCCCGGTGCAGGCCGAGGAGGGGGATCGAGCGCTCGCCTCGCGGGCTCAGCGTGTCCACCACCGCGTCGAACGCTGCCAGGGCCACGCCCCAGTCCCCCGGATAGACCGCGGCGCAGGCGTCGCTCGCGCCGAGGAGCGCGCTGCCGCGGTCCACGCCGTCGCGCGCCGCGCACCCGCTGCCGGGCGCCCGCTTGTTGCAGGGAAACACCTCGCCGCCGCGGAAATAGGGGCAGCGGGTTCGCTGCAAGAGGTTTGCGCCCACCCGCGCCATGTTGCGCAGCTGCTGCGAGGCGGCCTTCCACAGCGACTCCGACAGCGCGGGATAGTCCTCCTTCAGCCGGCGATCGGCGGCCACATCGGTCATCCGGGCCAGCGCCCCGAAGACGAGCTCGTCCGGACCGGAGGTGTCGAAATGGGCAAGCGCGTCGAGGTGGGTGATGTCGATGACCCTGAGAGGGGCCTCGACGCCGAGCTTCATGAGATCGTAGAGCGTGGTCCCTCCCGCCAGGAACCGGGCTCCGGGGCCGCCGTCGGCCATCGCATCGACCGCTTCAGCCGGCGTCGAGGGCCGTATGTACGTGAAGCTTCGCATGATCAGGTCCCCTCGATCTCCGGAGCCGCTTGCTGGATCGCGGCGAGGATCGCGGGATAGGCGCCGCACCGGCACAGGTTGCCGCTCATGTACTCCCGGATCTGCTCCGCGGACCCGGCGTTGCCCTCGCGGACACAGGCCACCGCCGCCATGATCTGGCCGGGCGTGCAATATCCGCACTGGAGGGCGTCCTGATCGATGAAGGCCTGCTGCAAGGGGTGCAGCGGCCCATCCGCCGGCGATAGCCCCTCGATCGTCGTGATCTCCCGGCCTTCGGCCTGCACGGCGAGGGTGAGGCAGGAAGCGACGCGGCGGCCATCGAGGTGCACGGTGCACGCTCCGCACTGGCCGTGGTCGCAGCCCTTCTTGGCGCCGGTCAGCTGGAGCTGCTCGCGGAGCACATCCAGCAGAGAGGAGCGTCCGTCGATGTCGAGCTCGGCCCTCGCGCCATTGACGGTGAACCGGACGGTGGAGTCCGCGTTGCTCGCAGGGAGGTCGGCGCCCGAGCAGGCGGTCTCGTGCAGCGACAGCCCGCTGGCCGCGGCGGTCGCCACGGCGATCGAGCCCGCCGTGAACTGACGCCGGGTGATCAGGCCGGCCGCCGGATCGGCGTCGGAGCTCGATTCACCGGCGGTCTCCTGCTTCGATTGCGCTCCAGGAACAGGCGATGACGGATCTGTCTTGTCGTGCATGATCATCTCCCCGCAGCGGCCCTCGGTGGCGAGCGGAAACACGACGAGCCGGCGCTGCCGAGCTGGGGACGACTCGTCTCGTCGTCACCATGCCCCCGTGCATCCCACCAGGCCAACGAATAGGATATATGCGTCATATGAACGCCGGTTATGGGAGAGACCTCGACCTCAACCTCCTGCGCGTGTTCGCGGTGGTGGTGGACACGGGCAGCGTCACCGCGGCGGCGCGCCGCCTGTACCTGACCCAGCCGGCGGTCAGCGCGGCGCTGCGCAGGCTGACCACCGCGGTCGGCGCTCCGCTGTTCGTGCGGCGCGGGCGCGGCCTCGCCCTCACCAGCCGGGGCGAGCGGCTGCACGCGACGCTGGTGCCTCACCTCCAGGCGATCGTCGACGCCGCGCTCAGCGAGCCGCACTGGAACGCGGCGACCAGCGAGCGCACGCTGCGCCTCGGCCTGTCCGATACAACGGAGGTATGGCTGCTGCCCGCGCTGATCCGCGTCCTCGCGCGCGAGGCGCCGCGGATGCGCGTCGTCTCCATCCCGGTGCAGTTCCGCACGGTCGCGGCGGCGCTCGCGAGCGGCCTCGACGCCGCGATCACCGTCGCCGACGAGCTGCCCGCGACAGTGCGCCGCCAGCCGCTGTTCTGTGGCGGCTTCGTGTGCCTCTTCGACCCGCGCCACACCCGCCTGCGCCGCGCGCCGACAGCGGAGGACTACTTCGCGCTCGATCACGTGATCGTCAGCTACAACGGCGACCTCCGCGGCATCGTCGAGGACGTGGTACAGCGCCAGCGCAAGATTCGCTGCTCCGTCTCGACGTTCGCGAACCTCGGCGCCTTGCTCGACGGCAGCGCCCTCATCGCGACCGTGCCGACCACGATCGCCGCGCAGATCCGCGAGACCCGCCCGCACCTCGCCACGCGCCCGCTGCCCTTCGTGATCAAGGGCTCGCCGACGGAGCTCCTGTGGCCGTCGAGCACCGACGACGACGACGCGTGCCGGTTCCTCCGCGGCAAGATCGTCGAGCTCGCGCGCTCCTCGTCGCCGAAGCCGAAGCGAGCCTAGTACAGCGTTCCCCAAGTTCGTCCCTGGATCCGGAGTGACCCAGCCGAGGCCCTCGCGAGGGTCCGCAGCCTGAGCGTGGCGAGCACCTGCGCAGCGGTTACGGTCTGCGAGGCGAGATTGCCTGGTCATCTACGATGGTGCGCACTTTTGAAGCCATCGGCTCGGGCCAGGTCCCACGCGCGTAGGTGCCCCGAGCTCGCGCAAAACCCGTCCTGCTGCCCGCGCCGCTGCGCCAGAAGCTGGAGCAGACGGCGCGCTCGCCCAAGACCTCGCAGCGCGATGCGCAGCGTGCCCGGATCGCGCTCTTGGCCGACGAGGGATGGAGCAACGAGCAGATCCAACGCGCTGTAGCCTGCGACATCAAGACCGTGCGCAAGTGGCGCAACCGGATCGCAGAGCTTGCCGACGAGGCGGTGCTGCAGGACAGGACGCGCACGGGGCGACCCCCGCGCGTGGCGACCGCGGTGCACTACGAGCTCATCAAGTTGGCTTGCAGCCGCCCCGATGAGCACAAGGTCCCATTCGAGCAGGTCTGGACCCTGGACCAGCTGGCCAAGGCACTGAAGTTGGAGACCGAGGTGGAGCTGAGCCGCACCGAGGTCTGGCGCGTGCTGCAGGGAGCCAGCCTCCGACCGCATCGCGTCCGACTGTGGTTGCACAGCCCGGACCCGGACTTCCGCGCCAAGGTCGAGGCGATCTGCAAGCTGTACCTGGAGCCTCCCGCAGGCGCGACCGTGCTCTGCGTCGACGAGAAGACCGGCATGCAGGCGCTGCAGCATCGGTTCCCCATGCAGCCGTGCCGCAGCCGAAGAGCCGCGCGCCGGGAGTTCGAGTACCAGCGCCACGGCACGCTCACGCTGCTTGGCGCCTTCAACGTCAAGACGGGCGAGGTGGTGTCGCGCTGTGGACCGACACGCACCGCCGCCGATCTGCTCGCGTTCATGGACGAGGTGGCGGAGCGCTACCCCACGGGCGACGTCTACATCATCTGGGACAATCTAAACATTCACCACGGCGCCAGGTGGAACGAGTTCAACGCGCGGCACGGCGGGCGCTTCCACTTCGTCTACACGCCCATCCACGCGTCGTGGGTCAACCAGATCGAGCTGTGGTTCAGCGTCCTGAGCCGTCGGGTGCTCAAGCACGCCTCCTTCGCCTCCGCCGAGGAGCTGAGCCGGGGCGTGCTCGGCTTCGTACGCCAGTGGAACGAGCACGAAGCCCGGCCCTTCCGCTGGAAGTTCCGCGGCCAGTGGCGGGCGACCTTGCCATCGTACGCAGCGTGAGCTTCCGTGCGGACCGATGTCGAAGCCGCACGCCGCCCCTGAGCACGCCGACGCGGTCCGCTCCTACCTCCAAGCGCACGGACTGCAACACCTGAGGGCCCGGAAGTACGGCCAGATGGTGATCATCGAGTCGGGTCCTGAAGCCGACCCGACCGCGCACGCCAGGCTGCGCCGTGACACCGTCCACCTCTGGACGCTCGAGATCGCGACCCACACCGGCAAGTGGGAGAAGACCGGCTTCCGTGGCCAATGGCAGGACCTGCTCAAGCTGATGATGACCGACTTCCCCTGGACGCTCGCGGCCATCGAGTAGCTGGCCCGGCGGGGGCATTACGCCGCCGGACATTGCGTCGACGTTCAGCGACGAGTTCGCTTTGTTCATAGGCCCGGCCGGCTCAGCCCGTAGCGGGGCTGGCACATCGCCGATCCAGGGACGAACTTGGGGAACGCTGTACTAGTACAGCGTTCCCCGAGTCCGTCCCTGGATCGGCGGGGCGCCATCCGGCTACGATCGTGGCTGGCCGGCCGGGCTTGGATGCCCTCAGGCGATCCCAGGAAGAGGAGATAGATCATGTCGCACAAAGAGACCGTGTCGATTGTTGGGTTGGGTCAGATGGGCGCCGCGCTGGCGCGCGCCTACATCAACGCCGGTCATCGGGTGACCGTGTGGAACCGGACCCACAGCAAGGCAGAGCCGTTTCAGGGCCAGGCGAAGGTGGCGGCGACGCCCGAGCAGGCGTGCAGCGAGAGCGACGTGACGATCATCTCGCTGTCCAACTACGAAGCGAGCGACCAGGTCCTCCGCACTCCCCTCGTGGCCGAGGCCGCGAAGGGCCGGACGCTGGTACAGCTGACCAGCGGCACGCCCAATGACGCTCGCAGCGGGGCGGCATGGGCGTCGGGCGTCGGGATCAACTACCTGGACGGCTGCATCTTGGCTTACCCCAGCTACATCGGTGGTGAACAGACGGCGGTGTTCTACTCGGGTCCCCGGGAGCTCTATGACCGCCACGAGCCGACGCTGCGCGTCCTCGGCGGGGCCACCTCCCACGTCGGCGAGCCGATCGGGGCCGCGGCGGCGCTCGACTGCGCTCTCCTGGAGAGCTATTACGGCGCCACGCTGTCGTTCCTGCACGGGGCGGCCATCTGCGCGTCGGAGAAGTTTCCCCTCGACGCGTACTTCGCCAAGTTCCAGGCGATCACGCCGCTCATCTCGATCACCGCCGACATGTGCAAGAAGATGCTGTCGACCGGCGATTTCAAGGGGACCGACTGCACGCTGGACACTCACACCGGCGCCATCGAGCACATCGCGCGTCTCAGCCAGGAGAACAGCATCGACCGGCGCGTCCCGGAGCTCATCCTGTCCTACTTCAAACGGGCATTGCAGCTCGGCCACGGCGCCGATGAGATGGCCGCCGTGTTCAACGCCATTCAAGATCAGCCCCGCGGCTGACGGCAACGACAGCGGCGGCGGCCGTCGGGGAGCGGGAAGGGTGCGCGGGGGCGCGGAGGGGGCCCTTCCCGTCATGCCAGAATGCCCAGGACTGGCTTCCTCAAGAAGCCGGTGCGTATCGAGGTATGGCCCCACGCGAGCTCGGGCTACGGGCCCGAGCCCGCTCGGCGTGAGCGCCCCCTCGAGCCCGGCGAGCGCGAAGCCGAGGCTGCCGGGCGGCCGGAGCACCTCTTGAGCCGGAGGGCATTCCTTGGTATGATCGAAGCATATGTTTTCGACGGGAGTGCGCAGCGTGTGTTTTCGGCGGGGGTGCGCAGAGTTGCAATGACCAGCCTGCCCGTCGAACCCTTCACCTGGCGCCGCGTCGAGCTGCTCCAGCGCATCCTCGACACCCTGCCCGATCCCATTTTCATCAAGGACCGGGCGCATCGCTGGGTCGCCGTCAACGAGGGGTATTGTAAGCTCGTCGGGTACCCGCGGGAGGAGCTCATCGGCAAGGACGACAGGGGGTTCTGGCCCGCCGAGCAGGTCGAAGTCTTCTGGGAGCACGACGATCTCGTCGTGAGCACGGGCGAGCCCGACGAGAACCAGGAGGTGGTCACCGGCGCCGACCGCGTCGAGCGGACGATGTGGACGCGCAAGTACCCCATGCGCGACGACGCCGGGCAGGTGGCCGGGCTCTGCGGCATCATCACGGACATCACGAACATGAAGGGCAAGCTCGTCGCGGCCGAGCGGCTCGAGGCTGAAAATCGCGCGCAGCTCGGGATCATCGAGGCGCAGCGTACGCTGCTCGAAAAGCTCGCGGTGCCGGTCGTGCGCATCTGGCAGGGCGTCTTGCTCCTGCCGCTCGTCGGCACGCTGAACCAGGAGCGGGCCGCGCAGGTCACCGAGAGCGTCCTCGCCGCGATAGGCGACGCTTCCGCGCGCTTCGTGATCATCGACGTGACGGGCGTCCCGCTCGTCGACACCATGGCCGCCGAGGCCCTGCTGCGCACCGTGCAAGCCGCGGCGTTGCTCGGCTGCGAGAGCGTGCTCGTCGGCATGGGCCCCGCCGCGGCGCAGACCCTAGTCGGGCTCGACGTCGACCTCGGCCGCATCACGACGCGCGGCAGCCTCGAGCGCGGGCTCGAGTATGCGCTCGGCCGCCTGTCCTACCGGATCGTTGCAGCGAGACAGGTGGCCACCTCCGGGGAGCGGTGACATTGCGGGCCAGTCCGCGCCCCGCCGGCGGGCAGGGTCCAGCTGCTCGGGCGTACGTACCCAGGCGCATGGCCATCCCCGCCCTGTCCAAGGTCGTCCGCCACCGCCGCCGCCACGTCGCGATCACCGTGCTCGCCGCCGGCGCGATCGCCGCCCTCATGCCCCGCCGCGCGGCGAAGAGCCCCGCAGGCTTATCTCACGGGGCGACCCGACAGAGAAGATGCATGATAGGCTGAATGCGGACCAGCCCAGATCATGTGGCCCAGCATGAGCGGTGTCGGCGTACGGCATATTGAACGAGAAAAAGTTACTCGCTGGATTGCCGTCGCTGTTGCGAACGATGAGCCCGTACATGGTGTCGGCCTGGAGCGTGACCAGCCCCGTGGACACCCACAGCATCACGGGCGTGCTCCCGCCCACCGCGCTCTTTGCCTCGGTGAATCGAGCGCACGCGCTCACGGATTCGCTCGCAATCGTCGTCGTCGGCAGGCCAGTGCTGGCATCGATGTTGACGAGAGATCCCACGAGAGTGCCGCCGTTCCCGCCGCCATAGCCGCCTGCGCCGGGCTGGTCACAGCTCGCCCCCTTCAACTTGAAGCCAAAGTAGAAGCGGTCGATGGTCACCGTGGAACGCGGGACGAAGCGGAGCAGCGCTCGATAGTTTGATTGTTTGAGCGGCGAGTCGTTGACGTTTGCGATTCCGATCGGGATGCTGTCTCCGATGCCGTCGAGGCTGGACTCGCTCGCCCCGCTCTCAGGAAGGGCGGCGTCTTCGTCGAGGTCGCCGGACTGACAATCGACAAGCATGGGGAGCACGAACGCCGGCAGGAGGCGTCCGGAGGTCAGCATCGCCCGGGCGCCGAGCTCCTTGAGCGTAGCGCTTGATAACATGAGTCGCGCGTGGCCGTGCTTCATGAGAATCCTGTTTGTGTTGCGTCTTGTTGGCCTTCTTCGCCGCGCAGCTCATCTACCTCTTCAACCGCTCGAACCTCGGCGCGCTGCTACGGGCCTCCCCGGGGCGGCCGCGCCTCCCGCGCCGGGCCCACGCTCAATCGGCGCACATGAGCTGATCGATGAACTTGAAGGTATCGATGCGGGGCTCCCGCTGCACATCGGCCGCCCCGGAGGCGTCGTCGCGGCGCTCCGAGCAGCTCGCGTGTCGATGGCAGACGCGCGCAGCGCCGCCTCGCCCGGACGAGCGGGCGCGACGCGATCCCGCGCGGCCACGGAGGAGGTCAGCGAGGCGCCGTTCGCCGCCCGGATCCGGGCAGCTCACGGGACTTGATGCCAGCACCGGAAGCGGTCCTTCAGATTATTTTGTCATGGCGTCCGCGACCGTCGGGCCACAGCCCCGGAGCGCTGAGCTGCCGGGGGCTCACCTGCGACCACGGAAAGTGAGGCCGGCGTTGAACAGAGCCAGACCGAGCGGGAACACACAATACGGCGCTCGACATCCGCACACTCGTCGACGCCGCCGGCGCCGTGGTCATTGCCACCGCAGACCTCGCGCCGTTCAGCCTTTGGCCGTTCCGATGATTGCGAGGTTAACGACGATGATCACACAGACTGTCCTTCGGGGGGGGCTCCTCCCCGTGGTGCTCGGGCTCACGGCGTTCGCTGCGGGCTGCCCCGGCGGCGATGACCAGGCCAGCCCTGGCACGAACGGCGATGGAGGCTCGGACGGCAGCTCGGCGGTCGAATGGGGAAGCTGCCCGGACGACTTCATCTCCGAGTGCGCCACGGTCGCCCTGCCGCTCGATCCATCGAAGCCTGACGGCGAGACGCTGCCCGTCTTCGTGTCGCGCCACCTCGCGCCGGGCGGAGCGGCGAAGGCGCAGGTCTGGCTCCTGCAAGGTGGCCCCGGCGACTCCGGCAACATGTTCACGGGCTTCATCGAGCAGCTATGGGAGCGCGTGATGCCCGATGTGGACTGGTACGTGCTCGAGCACCGCGGCGTCGGGCTCTCGAGCCGCTTCGAATGCCCGGTCCAGGAGGACCCGAGCTCGGAGGACGGGGCGGAGATCAGCGCGAGCGAGTGGCCCGCCTGCATCCAGGCGTTGAAGGCGCAGTGGGGCGACGATCTCGCGCACTTCACGACGTCAGCCGACGCCGACGATCTCGCGCGCCTCATCGAGCGGACGCGCGAGGACGGCAAGAAGGTGATCCTTTACGGCGCCTCGTACGGGACGGCGCGCGCGCTGCGTTTCTTGCAGAAGTACCCCGAGGCGGTCGACGCCGTGATCCTCGACTCGATCGTATCGCCGGGCGCGCAGTACCTGTCCTCGTACGATACGCAGTTCGATCCCGTGCTAAAGGACATGTCCGCGATCTGCGCCGCCGATCCGGTCTGCGGGGCGAAGCTCGGGCCCGACCCCTGGGCGAAGGTCGACGCGCTCTTCGGCAAGCTCACGAAGGGGCACTGCTCGGAGCTCGGCACCGGCGTCGCGCTGTTCGCGTCGATCGCCCCGGCCTTCGCGCAGATGCGCACCCTGCGGACGCACCTCTTCCCGCTCGCTTACCGCATGGACCGCTGCGAGGCGGGCGACGTGCAGGTGGTCGGCCGCTACATGCAGGTTCTGGGCGGCTCCTCCTCGCAGGACGACGGCGGCGAGCCGCGGGGCTCGGACGTCCTGGCGAGGCACGTGGCCCTCTCCGAGCTGTGGGAGGAACCGGCCCCGACCCCGGCCGAGCTCCAGGCGCGCTGCGATGCGCAGCACGCCTGCCCGGGGGCAGCGCTGGAGATCGGCCAGCTCTACGATGCCTGGCCGCGGTATCCGCACGACCAGTTCTGGGGCGAATGGCCCCGCTCCTCCGTGCCCATCCTGGCGATGAACGGCCTGCTCGACCCGCAGACGCCCATCGGCCCGGCGAAGCTGGCGGCCGACAGGCTGACCGCGCCCCACCAGACGTTCGTGGCGGTGCCCTGGAGCCCGCACGTGGTCGCGATGGAGTCCCCCGTGAAGACCGCCGATGCGGCGCCCTGCGGCACGCAGATGATGGCGAAGTTCATCGCGGCCCCCGAGGCCCCTGTCGATACGTCGTGCCTCGAGGACCTCGTGCCCGTCACGTGGGACGAGGATCCGGCGGTCGTCGAGATGCTCTTCGGCACGAAGGACATGTGGGAGAACACGGCTTCGCGCGCCCCCGCGCCGAGGCAGGTGGCGCCGGTCGACTGGGCGGCCGTCGCGCGCCTCGCGCGTGAAAGGAGCCTCCGCGTCGGGCGCTGACCCGTCGTGCAACGCACGTCCGGCGACATGCGGCTCAATCCGCGTCTGCATGTGGTCTTCCTCGACGGGGCTTATCACGAAGACGGCACCGAGCTGCGTGCCATGGACCGGAACGCCGGGGGGTTCGGTCGTACCATGGACATCGTTCCGAACGAGCGAAGCTACACCGTGACCATCGGCGTAGTCCCGTATCCCACGTACTATTTCGCCTTCGTCGATCTGGACGGCGACGGCTGGCCGGACCCGGACGAGCCGCTCGGCGTGGACCCCGAGAACCCGATCGACTCGGGCTGCGACGAGCCCACCCGCGCCATCACCATCAAGCTCGCCGGGGCGAGGTGAGGTGACGCTTCGGCTCCTCCCGCAGACTGCTTCGTTCAGGCGGCCCCTTGGATGGGATGAGGCAGCCCACGCGGCGCCTGGACCCATGATGCTGACCGCACCGACCCGAGCCTCTGCTCGACGCGTTCGCGCGGCGGGGCCTGCGAAGGCAGCCCGAAGCACCGTGGAGATCGGCCCATCGGCCGGCCAGCGCCCCGCCGGCCGGTGACCCCGCGAGCCAGCCTCGAGGGCGTCTATGCGCTCGGGTTGGGGCTCACGATTCCGTGATCCCGGCGCCCGCCTCCGAACATAGCTGCAGCAGACGACGATCAGCGCGACCTTGGCCGACCCCCCTGCGCGCGCGGAGGCGGCGCGCGATGCGGTCCGGCCGGCGCCATCACCTGCTCTGGCTTCGCCAAGCTCCTGGCTCGCCCAAGCTATCGTCCGCATCCGTCACCCCAGGCCCGCGGTTGTGTTGCCCGCGGCTCGTGCTACCATCCCGGCCTAACAGTTCATTCAAACCGACACTGCTTCGCAGGTCGGCTTGACTCAGGCGTCAGGCGTCGTCGCGCACTCTCATTGATGGAGGAAGGACCATGAAGAAGCCGACTGCCACGGGCAAAGAGCCCAATGTCGTCGATCCCGAGGCGTGGGCTCATGCCCGCGCGGAGCTGCTCGCCGCCGAGAAGGCGGCCACCCGTGCCCAGGACGCAGTCGCAGCACAGCGTCGCCGTTTGCCGATGGTGAGGTTTCGATCCGACTATGCGTTCGTAACTCCACGCGGAACGGTCTCGTTGCTCGACCTGTTCGGTGAGAATAGCCAATTGCTCCTTTACCAGTTCATGGACACGGGTCCGAAGCACATTTGCCCGGGTTGCACATGGTTTACCGACGGCATCCCGGCCAATGGCCTCGCGCGGCTCGCGCAAGCCGGCGCGAGTTGGGCGACTGTATCGGACATGCCGCTGGAGCAGATGCAGAGAGTGTGGGAGCATCAGCACTGGATGCACATTCCGTTCGCATCGTCGCGAGGCACGACCTTCTCCGCTGACTGTGGGGCAGGAGGCAACTTTCTGCTCAGCGTGTTCCTCCGGAACGCCGACAGCGTCTACCGCACCTATACCACCACGCGACGTGGGGTGGACCGGCTGGTCTTCGCCAACAGCATGCGAGACCTCTTGCCTTACGGGCGTCAGGAGGAGTGGGAGGACTCACCGCCCGGTTACCCTCAGCATCCGACCTGGTGGGTCCAGGATCTTCCTCATCCACACGACACCAATGACGCATGACAAAGCGGTTCAGCCGGCGTCCCCGCTTCGCGGGACCGCGGCTGAACGCTGGCGTTGAGTCGCTCTGGACATATCGAGGTTGTCATGGAAAAATGCATTAGATGTGACGGAGAGCTCGAGAAGGGCTTCATGATCGACAGTGGTGACAGTGGCATCGGCAGCCAAGCCAGCTGGGCAAGCGGTGCTCCCAACACCTCACCCTGGCGGTTCTCTGCCGTTCAATCCGGCAACAAGACGCTACCTGTAGTCACTTACCGCTGTAGGAGTTGCGGCCGCCTTGAATCGTTCGCACATGTCGCGGCCTAGCAATTCAATCAAGCCGAAGCCGCTTCGCGGCTCGGCTTGATTCAGGCGTTGGGCCGGCAGAGTGCGGGACGCAGGCACGATCCCGAGACAGGCGGCAGCGCATCGAAGGGCCCGGCGACAGGGCGGCGCGCGAAGGAGAACCCCTCGGCGCTGCGACGCCAGGTCAGGCGCCGACCCCGATCGGTGATGCCGCGGCCCTTCACCGCGGGCGACGCCGCGGCGGAGGGCGCCCCGCTCGGCCACACCGGAGCCGCCCTCGGCGGCGAAACAGGCGGAAGCCACGAAAATTGCTACTGTTTCCGGCGATCGCTCGTTATCGACCGGTTTCTCTGGCGGGACTTCTGACGCGCGACACCAGCCCTACGGCAGCTCCGCCAGGGGGCCCTTCCTGTACGCTGTGTCGTTCCCGAAGTGGGCGTCCTCGTGGCCGAAGGCGCGCAGGATGGACGTGTAGACGTTGTGCGTCGAGACGTCGGTCTCGTACTCCGACTGCGTTGGGTCCGCGCTCGCGCGCTTGTTGTAGTTCACGTGCCGGCCGCCCGGCCACCTGCCGCCTGCCTTGCCGGCGAGCAGGACGGGGATGTCGCGCGGCGAGTGCCCGCCCCCGCACCCGAACTCGCTCGTGAAGAGCACGACGCTGTTGTCGAGCATCGTGCCGTCGCCCTCGGGGGTGCTCCTCAGCCCGTCGAGCAGGCGCGCGAAGATCTCCATCCGCCAGTTGCGGTTCGCGAGGATCGTCTCACGCCAGTCCGCGAGCTTGTCGGGCTCCGCGCCGCTCGGCCCTACGTCGAGGCCAGCGTGGCCGAGGCTGTGGCCGAGATCGGTGCTGTAGGGCTGAGGCAACCAGCTCGTCAGGACGTCGGCGATCTGGAACGTGGCTACATGCGTGAGGCCGCAGCGGAGCGCGTGCAGGAGGATATCGACCATCAGGGGAGCGGCCTCCTCGATCCCTCCCCCCGTGTACGAGCCGTATCCCTGGTACACGGGCGCACCGCCGACGTCCGGCCTCGTGCAGGCCGCCAGGTTGGCGACGCCTTCGAGCTTCTTCTCCAGGCTCCGGATGTGCTCGGCGTGCGCGTCGAGCAGGTGCCTGTCGGCCGCGCTCACGCGCCCCTTCAAGGCCGCGAGGTGCTCGCTCACGCCGTCGAGCACGCTCTTGCGCTGGGCGCGGATCCGGAGCTGCTCGGGCGTCGGGCCCGACGAGGACTCCGCGACGTCCTTGAACAGCCTGTCGAAGGCGCTCGTCGGGTCCTTCTCGGTGGACACCTGCTCTCCCGCGGCGCTGTAGAGCGGCTCTCCATAGTTGTGGCCGTCGACCATGAGATCGATGGACGAGAAAGGCGTCGGGCTCTGGCCCGCGAGCCGCTGGGCGATCACCTGATCGATCGACGGGCCGAGCGCCCTGGCGTCGTCACCCCCCGAGGTCGTATCGGCGCAGGTGAGCACTGTCGCGTTGGAGCAGCCGTGGTGCCCGCCGTAGTCCCCCTGGACCACGCCGGCGGCGTCGTCGACGCCGCGGAGCAGGGTGAGGTCACCCTTGTACGCCTCGAGCGGGGCCATCTCCTCGCCGAGGACCTCGAGCGCCTGTCCCTCGCCGCCCGGCGCCCAGAGGTCGAGCATGCTCCAGGCGCCCGGCTTCCAGGGATCCCCCTTCTCGCCGGACGAATGGCGGGACGTGATCGTGCCGCCATGGCTGAAGAACACGATGAACCGCCGGGCCCTGCCGTCGGCCGCCCAGACATCCCCGTGCGTCGCCTCGAGGAACGGCAACGCGACGCAAAGGCCGGTAGCGGTCCTCAGAAAATTCCTTCGGCTGAAAGCGGCGCGTTTCATAAGCTCACTCCCCGGCTCGGCGCAGGTGCAAGAAGGCGTTGCTCGTCGTCAGGTCGAGGAGGAGGTCGCGCAGGCTGCCGCCGCTCTCGGGCGCCGGCGTGGCCGCCTCCACCGACGCGAGATCCTGGTCGATCGGCACGCGCCGGAGCGCCGTCTGGAAGAAGCGCTTCGTGAGGCAGCCGCGCGCCGCGGCGCTCGCCGCGAGGGCCGCCGACATCGCGACGCCGCCGTCGACCTCCGCGGCCTCCCGGTCCGGACCGACAGCGGGGAGGCTGCCGCGCGCGTCGATGTCGAGCGCGTACGGGCCTGTCGCGTCCTCGCCCCGCTCCTGCGCCTGCCAGCGCCCGAGCGCGTCGTAGTGCTCGAACGCGAAGCCGATGGGGTTGATGGCCACATGGCAGCTCGCGCAGTTGCCGCTCGACGTCTTGGCCAGCACGTCCTCCCGGACCGTCCTGCGCACCAGCGCGCCGTTCTCCTCGACGGCCCCGCCCTTGACCGGCACGTCGCTCGCGTTGGGAGGCGGCGGGCCGAGGGGGCGACAGAGCACCTGCTCCAGGATGTACGCGCCGCGGCGGATCGGCGACTTGACCTCGATGCTGCCAAACACGCTCAGGAAGGCCGCCCGCGTGAAGATCCCAGCGCGCTGGTCGCCGGGGAGCGAGACCCAGGAGAAGGTGCTGTCGTCCGCGGGGCCCTCCACCCCGTAGAGCGCGGCGAGGGGCCCGTTCACGTACGCTTCCGTGGTCGTGAGCAACGTCTCGAAGCGGCCGTCCCCCTCGAAGAGCACGCGCTCCGCCAGGGCCTCGATCTCCGTGCGCATGGCGGCGCGCAGCGCGGGTGAATCCTCGGGATAGACGTCGGGGCTCTTCGGCGCGCTCTCGAGGGAAGCGTGCTTGTTCGTCCCGTCGAGCTCGAGCCAGTCGGCGAAGAAGCGCCGCGCCGTGGCCCGGGCGCGGTCGTCCGAAAGGAGCCGCTCCGCTTGCGCGCGCACGCCCTCCGCCGAGTCGAGCGCGCCGGACTCCGCGGCGTCGAGCAGCGCGTCGTCCGGCGTCGTGTTCCAGAGGAAATACGAGAGGCGCGCCGCGCGCTCCCAGCCCGTCAGCGGGCGGACGCCGGAGGCGAGCGCCTCGCCCCCGTCCCCTTCGCGGCCTAGCTCGACGAAGTAGTAGACGCTGGGCGACTGGATCATGGTCCTGAGCACGACGAGGAGGGCGTCCTCGAACGACTGCTCCTTCCGCGCCTCGGCGTACTGTCGCTTCAGCATCGCGACCTCGGCCTCGTCGAGCGTGTGCCGGAAGGCGCGACGCCCGAACGTCCGCACGAAGCGGTCCACGCACGTCTCGTCATCCGCGCCGCGCGTGTCGCACGGGAACACCGATGTCCCCCACGACGCGCGTCGCGCGACGATCGCCTCCGCCGCGGCGTTGAGCTTGTCCACGGCGAGCAACGAGGTGACCTCGCCGGCGTCCGGGTCCAGGTCGAGCTCGAGCGCCGGATCGCCGAACAGATCGCGCATCGAGCTCGTGAACTGCTCCGGGGTCATCCGGCGCATCCCCGCGGGCGCCACATCGACCACCTCGCCCCCGCTCGGCGACCCGCTCCGGTCGCCGCCTACATCGCCGACGCAGCCCGGGGTCAGGCCGGGCGCCGCGAGGGCGATCGCGCCGAGCAGCGCCGCCCGCCGTCGCCTCGGCGCCGCGCAGCTATCGAGATCTTCGAGCGATTTCACGACGTTCCGCCTCGTCCACTCCATGGCTTCCCTCCCGGCGCCGTCAGGCGGGTGTCGTCCTCGGGTCCATTCTCCCGGAAGTTATCGAGTCACGCTGTGTGACACGCCCGTTGGACCTACGAGGTGCGATGTCGAGCGAGCGCTGAGCCGAGGAGCGTCTCATTGTTGGATACTAGCCAGTCATGGGCGCGATACCAAGCTCGCAGGAGGCATGGGGCTCATGCACGCCGTGCATGCCGAGATCGTCGTCGGCGCGAATGAGGCGATCTGCGGCGGCCGGGCGCGCCCTCCCCGGGTGCTCGTCGGGCCAGCGCGATCACGGGGAGGGGCGGGTGTGGTGAGCCGCGAGGGCGGGCGCGGCGGGCCGCGGGCTCAGGTCGTGCTCACTCGGGCACGGCGACGATCTGGCCGGTCAAGTACAGCGCGGAGGTGTCCCAGGCGAGCCCGGGCGCGAGCGGCAAGTCGATGTCCACCGACTCGAACGCCCCCACGAGGGCGCCGCCCCAGCCGAGCAGGGTGACTGTGTCTCCGGCCTGGAAGGGCAGGGCGCCGTCCGCCGCGCGGACCTCCAGCGCCCCCCCGTCCAGGACCACGTCCCCATCGGCGTAGAGGAGCGGCGCGGCGCTCGGCCCCGCGACGGTGAAGCTCGTGCTGGCGAGCCACCGCTGCGCGTAGCTCCCGGTAATGCTGATCGAGGGGTAGGCCTCTCCCACGACGAGCGTTCCATAGAGATTGTTGTCGAGATCGCCCACGAAGCTGCCTGTCTCGAGACGCCCTTCGAGGAAGTAGAAGCCGGCGTCCTCCTCGAGCTCGATCGCGCCCGCGGTGAGGTTGCCGTCCTTGATGTACACCCCCCACGACGGCCTGCCGGGGCCGCCGGGCAGCTGCGCGACCCGGAGGAGGCCGCCGATGGTCACGGAGCCTCCATAGTCGATATGCAGCACCGGATCTGCCCATACCGTGGACGCGGACGAGAGGACCGTGACGTCACCGTGGTTGATCCACGACGCGTAGACGTCATCCAGGTAGAGGTAGCCCGCGCCGGTCTGCGAGCGGATCACGGTCTCGCCGGTCACCAGTTTTCCGTGAGCTCCGAGGACGACCCCGCCGAATCCAGCGCCGCTCCCCACCTCCAGGAGCCCCTCGTTCGTCCAGGTGCCGCCCCAGCCGCTCACGGTGACGACGCTGTTCTCGACGGGGTTGCCGAACACCCCCGCGTTCACCGTGCTGAGCTCGCCGCGGTAGACGGAGACCCGCGCGGCTCTGCTCGTTCCGACGGCGAAAACCCCGGTGTTCACCCACCTCGACCCGGAGCCCGTGATGCTCGCCTGGATCGGGCCGTACGGGGTCTTGGAGCCGGTGTACCCGAACAACACGTCGTGCGAGAAGAAGCTCGCGCCCTGCCTTATATCGACCTTGCCACCCCACATATGGCCGATGTAGGCGATCGTCCGGCTCGTCAGGCTCGCGTCGTATCCCTCGACGAGCACCGAGCCGTAGGCGTTGGGGTACGGCCCGCTGACCACGAGATCGTCCGTGATCACCTGCGCGCCCCTGCGCACGATGAGCGCGCCGGTGGAGGACTCGTGTCCGCCGAGCTCGAGGGAGCCATTGTTGATCCACGTCGATCGGTACCCGGTGACCTCGACCGTGCCGCTGCCCTCCTCGTACGGTCCCCCGAGGACGGCGCCGGCGCTGATCACCGTCCCGCGATTGTAAACGAGCACGCTCCCCGTGCGGGGCGGGCCCTCGACCGTGCCGCCGACCAGCAGGGGGCTCGCCCCGAGGTACCACGGGTCGGTCGGGCTCGCGGGCGACACATCGCCGGAGAGGGTCACGTCCGCGCGCGCTGGCCCCGCCGCGCTCACCGACACCGCCGCGAACAACGCCGATAGGACGCATCGAGCTTGCTGGTTCATAGATATCCGCTCTCCGTGAAGAAGTTCACACCGCACGACGCATCATTCGCCCTCGCTCCGGCAGGCGCCGGACGCGGGAGGTCAGGATCCTCGAGCTCGTGCCGGGGAGACTCCAGGCGCCATCGGGCCATGAGCGGCGCGCGGCGGGAATACCACCTTGGTGGTACGCTCGTGCCCTCCATGCCCCGCTCCGACGACGGCACCCTCACCGCGCAGGCCCCCGCAGACCGGCTGACGCTGCGCTCGAACAAGATCCGCGTGGAGATCGTCCAGGGCCCCGACGCCGGGGCCGTCGTCGAGCTCCCCGGCCCCGAGGCGAGGGTCGGGAGCGATCCCGGCTGCGATCTCCAGCTCAAGGACCGCATGGTCAGCCGGCTGCACCTCGTCCTGCGCATCGAGCGGGACCGGATCCGGGTCATCGACCCAGGGAGCCGCAACGGGACGACGGTGGACGGCGTCCAGGTCCGCGACGCCTATGCGCGGCCCGACGCGTCGATCCTGATCGGGAGCTCGGCCCTGCGGCTGCGGATGCTGAGCACGATCGTGGAGCTGCCCCTCTCCACGCGGGATCACTTCGGCGGCCTGCTCGGCAGGAGCGTGGCCATGCGCCGGATCTTCGCGGTCCTGGAGCGCGTCGCGCCCACGGACACGACGCTGCTCATCGAGGGGGAGAGCGGCACCGGCAAGGAGCTCGCCGCGCGCGGCGTCCACGAGGCGAGCGGGCGGGCGGGCGGTCCCTTCGTCGTCTTCGATTGCTCGACGGCCTCGTCGGCGCTGCTCGAGAGCGAGCTCTTCGGGCACAAGAAGGGCGCGTTCACCGGAGCCCTCGAGGACCGCGTGGGGATGTTCGAGGAAGCCGACGGCGGCACGCTCTTCCTGGACGAGCTCGGCGAGCTCCCTCCGGAGCTGCAGCCCAAGCTGCTCCGCGTGCTGGAGAGCGGGGAGGTGCGGCGCGTCGGCCTCAACAAGCCGCGCCGCGTGGACGTCCGGGTGGTCGCCGCCACGAACCGCTCGCTGGCCCGCGCGGTCGAGCTGGGGGCGTTCCGGGAAGATCTCTATTACCGCCTCGCCGTGGTGCCGATCCGCCTCCCCCCGCTCCGCGAGCGGCCCGAGGACATCCCGCTTTTGGTGCGGCACCTGGAGCAGCAGCTGGCCAGCCGCATCCGGGGCGCCGCGCCGCTCCCCGAGCACGTCGTCAACCTCTTCGCCGAGCAGTCCTGGCCCGGGAACGTGCGGGAGCTGCGCAATGCGGTGGCGCGCGCGCTCGCCCTCGGCGCGCCGGAGCCCGCCGGCCAGGGGCCGCGCTCGCCCTCCGGCGCCGGCGGGCTCGAGGTGCGGCTCGACGAGCCGCTGCTCGCCGGCCGGAGCCGCGTCGCGAGGGACTACGAGAAGGCCTACATGGAGCTCGCGCTCCAGCAGACCGGGGGCAATGTCTCGCAGGCCGCGGAGCTGGCGGGGATCGGCAGGAAGTTCGCCTACACGCTGATCCACCGCTTCGGGCTGCGCGGGAGCGATGAAGGGCCGTCGGAGCCCGAGTGACGGTCAACGAGAACGGCATCGCCGTCCCACGTCGAGCGGTCGCACCGGCAGAGACGACGGGGCACGGGCTGAGCGCCGTCCTCCGCGGAACGTGACCCGACGCGGCAGTACCTCCAAGGTGGTATTCCGCGGAGCGGCCGCTCCTACCAGAGTGCTCGAGACGGGCGCGTCGTCAGCCACGCAGTGGCGCCAGCGCCGGTCGTCCAGCCGTCCGGCCGCCCGCCGCGCCTGACGCCGCGCCGGCGTGGCGCTGCCCGCGAACACACCCCCAAGGAGGACACCATGAAGCGGTCAATCGCCCTCTGCTCGCTCCTCGCCCTCTCCGCCTCCGTGCTCGCATGCCTCGGCGGCGAGGACGCGGAGGGGGCCGACCAGGGAGAAGCCGATACGACCGACTGCACGAGCCAGGAGCTCGCCGGCGACCTCGGCTCCGCCACGGGAGCCCTCGTGAGCGCGGGCAGCACCTGCGGCGGCCACGACGGGAGCGTCGCGGGACGGATCCCCAGAAGTGGGCTCAAGCTCTGGCTGCGCACCGACGCCGGGGTCACCGCGAGCTCCGGCAAGGTCTCGTCATGGCGGGATCAGAGCGGCAACGGGAACAGGGCCGACTCGGACGTCGCGGCGGGGCAGCCCACGCTGGTCTCCAGCGCGCTGAACGGCAAGCCGGTCATCCGGTTCCACGGCGCGCAGTCACTCTTCCTCGCCGAGCAGCTCGAGCCGACCCACTTCACGGTCTTCGTCGTCGGCAAAAACGGCAAGGCGTCGGAGACCTTCAGCATGATCCTGGGGCCGGGGAACTCCTCGCCGAACAACCAGCTCCGGTGGGAGAACGGCAGCCAGGCGCTGTTCGTGGGGCTCGGCAACGACATGCCGATCGTCACATCGACCATCGGGAACACACGGGTCTATCACGCCCTGTCGGCGCGCTACGACGGATCGACGATGACCGTCTACAGGGACGGAAACCGCGCCTCGAGCCACGACTTCACCACGACGGGGCCGTGGGTCCTGCTGCAGATCGGCGCCTGGTTCTCGAGCTTTTACATGGAGGGGGATCTCGCGGAGATCGTCGTCTACGAGAGCGCGCTCTCGGAGGGCGACCGCGGCACGGTCAACAGCTATCTCCGGCGCAAGTACGCCCTCCCGTGAGCTGAGCGCTCAGCGCTCCCCTCCAGGCGCGGCGGCGCTTGCATCCACGCCGCCGGGTCGGCCGCGCCGCGTACCCCTTTGGTGGTATGCGGGAGCGCGGCGAGCGGCGCATCCGGTATTCTCGGCTACCGATGCCATCCCCCATCCACCTGACGGCGCGGGAGCAGCGGATCACCTGGGAGCTCATCGAGCTCCTGCACGGCTCCCTCGATCTCCACGAGGTCCTGCGCGGGGCGTACGGCGCGCTCTGCCAGCTGGTGCCGGCGGACCACGGCGCGCTCTGCGTCTCGCTCCCCGGGCAGCCCACGGCGTACGACTGGGCCGTCGCCGATCTGCCGCCGGAGCTGTTCGCGGGGTACGTCGATCTGGCGCCCCACGACTTCGTCCGGAGCGCGGTCATCGCGCGGCCGAACGTGGTGCTGCGCGACAGCGAGATGCTGCCCCGCGAGGCCATCGAGCGGAGCGTGATGTACAGGCGCAGCCGGGAGCTCGGGATGCGGCTGGAGCAGGCCATGGCGGTCCTGCTCGCGGTCGAGCCGGACTGGCACGGCGGGATCACCCTCTACCGCGACAGGCGGCGCCCGTTCTCGGACCGCGAGCGGGCCCTCTTGCAGCTCCTCGCGCCCTCGATCGCGGCCGCGACGCGGGCCTGCCGGCGCCTTGGAGACTCGGCGCGGCGCGCCGACGCGCTGGAGGCGGCGCTCCGCCGCGAGGGGGTGGAGGTCCTGGTGGTCGCCCCGCCTGCGTCCGTGCTCGCGCGCAGCGCGGGCGCCGAGGCGCTGCTCGAGCGCTGGTTCGCGCCCGTGGAGCGGAGCGCCGGCGCCCTCCCGTCGCCGCTGGCCGGCGCGCTCGGCGCGGCCGCGGCGGCGCCCGGCTCCGGCGCCGAGGCCGCGCCCTGGATGCGGCGCACGCGCGACGGACACCTGCGCGTCGACTTGGTCCCGTTCGTCGAGCAGGGGCGGGTGCTGTGGGTGGTGGAGCTGCGCGAGGGGGCGGCTGCGGCGGCGCCGGCGGCGTGGAGAGGGCGCCTCACCGACCGGCAGGTCGAGGTGGCGGAGCGCGTGCTCCGCGGCTGGGACAACGCGCTGATCGCCGAGGATCTCGGGTGCACGCCGGCGACCATCAAGAAGCACCTGCAGCGGGTCTACGACGCCCTGGGGGTGCCGAGCCGGGCAGCGCTCATGGTCCGCGCGACGGAGCGGAGCTGAGCCAGGCTTCATCGCGGCGCGGCGCCGGGCGCGACGCCCTCGCGGGCGGCGGCGGCGGCGACCTCCTCGGGCGAGAGCGCGCGCCGGTACAGGGCGACCTCGTCGAGGACACCCCGGAAGAAGCCGCTCTCGCTCGACGAGCGGCTGCCGATGCGGAGCGGGGCGCGGTTGTCGAGCGACAGGGGCCGCGACGTCGGGTCGAAGCGCCCGGCGACCGCGCCGTCGACATAGAACGTGCCGCCGTCGACGGCGCGCCGGTCGACGGTCACGGCGAGGTGGTGCCAGCTCCCGTCGGCGACGAAGGCGCCAGAGAGGTAGTTGGTGCACGCGGTGCTGGCGCCCATCGAGCATTTCGGGGAAGCGTCGCGGTCGGCCAGCTGCGCGCTCAGGCGGCCCCAGGACAGGAAGACGCAGTAGCCGTGCACGCCGCGCGGGCTCTCGTCTCGCTGATCGACGATCACCACGATGCCCTCGGCGGAGGTCGTCTGTAGCCACGCGGTGATGGAGAGATCGCCCTCACCGACATCGAGGCTCCGGGCGTGGGGCGCTTCGACGTGGTCGTCGATGCCGTCGAAGCGCAGCGCGCCGCCGATCCTGCCGTCCACGGGCGTGGGGCCACGGACGAGGGCGGCGTCGTTCCCGCCGGCGAGGTCTTCCGCGCGCGCCCCGGCGAGCACGTCCAGCGGATACAGGGCGACCGGCGCGGGGCCGGTCACGGCGCGGGCGGCCGGGAGCAGCGAGATCGCGGCGGAGGCGCCCCCCGCGGTCAGGAGCAGCGCGGCCATGCCGAGCGGCGCGCGACGCGCGGCGGACCTCGGGTGCGCCGGCGCCGCGAGGACCTCGGCGACCTCGGCGGCCGCAGGACGGCGCGCCGGGTCGCGCGCGAGGCAGCGGCGGATCAGGGCAGCGACGTCGTCCGGGAGGACGAAGCCTGGGGCCCGCAGCTCGGGCGCCTCGCGCGACGCGCGGGCCTCGCGCGTCTCCGCGAGCGTCGGGCCGGCGAGCGGGACCTCGCCCTCGAGCATCTCGTGGAGCACGAGGCCGAGCGCGTACACGTCGCTCGCCGGGGAGGACGGCCCGCCGGCGAGCTGCTCGGGCGCGGCGTAGCGCGGGGTCATCCACGCGGGGGCGCTGGCCGTGGTCTCCTGCGTGAGCCAGAGCGCCATGGCGATGCCGAGATCGAGGATGACGGGCTCGCCCCCCGCGCGCAGGCGGATGTTGCTCGGCTTGAGGTCGCGGTGGACGCCCGGCGCCGCGTGGATCGACGCGAGGCCGCGGGCGAGCCCGGCGCCGATCCGCAGCGCCTCGCCGGGCGGGAGCGGGCCCCGCGCCTCGAGCACCTCGCGCAGCGAGGGCCCCTCGATGAGCTCGAGCACCAGGAAGGGCAGGCCGCGGTGGGAGAAGAGCTCGGGCGAGAGCGCGCGGACGACGTTCGGCGCGGGGGCCGCCGCGTGCACGCGCCGCAGCAGGGCGAGCTCCCGCTGCTCGAACCGGCGCAGCATCCGGAGCTGGGCCGCGTGCTCGTGCCGGAGCACCTTGATCGCGACGCGACGCGGAGCGCGCTCGGCCAGGTCCGTCGCGGCGAAGACCCAGCCGAACGAGCCTTCGCCGATCGGGCGATCGATCGCGAAGCGCCCGGCGAGCACCTCGCCGGGCGCGGGCGGGCAGGGCGCTCCCGGCGCGCGGAGAGGAATCACCGGCGCGCCCCGGCCGCGCCCGGGGTGGAGCGCTCGGCGTCGAGGGGGAACCGGGCGAGGAAGATGTCGGCGTCCCCGGCGCTCTTCATCGCGCCGCCGGGGGCGCCGAGGCTCAAGGTGCCCTCGAAGGAGCCGGCGAGGATCAGGTCCTTCCCGCCCGCGACCGTGGCCAGGAGGTTGCCAAGGCCCCCGTGGCCGCCGATGCCCTGGATCCAGGTGGGCTCCCCGGCGGCGTCGAACCGCGCCGCGACGAGCCGGCGGCGAACCACGCCGCTGCGCCGATCCATGGGATCTTCGAGACGCCCGATGACGATGGGCGCGCCGTCCACGCCCGCGGCGAGGGCGCCGAGATCGTCGCCTGGGCCGCCCATGCGCCGGATCCACAGGAGATGGCCGCCGGCGTCCAGCCGGGCCACGAAGATGTCGTTACCGCCTGCGCTGGTGAGCCTGCGGCCCTCGACGACCATGGTGCCTTGGAAGGAGCCCGTGATCGTGACGTCGCCCGCGGCGTCGACGACGACGCTGAAGGCATTGTTGTGCTCCGGGCCGCCGAAGCGACGGCCCCACCGGGGGCGGCCGTCCGCGTCGAACCGTGCCACGAAGATATCCATGCCTCCCGCGCTGGTGAGCCGCTCGCCGCCGAGATCGAGGGCGCCCTCGAAGCCGCCCATCAGGAAGATGTTCCCCTTCGCGTCGAGCCCGAGGCCATACGCGAGCTGCTCGGCAGCGTCGCCGAGGCGCCTGCTCCAGCGCGCGTTCCCGCTGGCGTCGAGCTTGGCCAGGAAGATATCGTATCGCCCGGCGCCCCGGAGCGCTCCGTCTCCGAGATCCAGGGATCCGGTGTACTGCCCGGCGACGACGACATTGCCGGCCTCGTCCACGGCGACCCGGCTGCCTCCCTGCTCGCTCCCATCCCCGAAGCGCTTGCCCCAGAGCGCATTGCCGGCGGCGTCGAGCTTGGCCACGAAGATATCTTCGCCCGCCGGGTTCCTGAGCGGCCCCTGTCCGAAGTCGATGGCCCCGCGGAAGGTCCCGGTGACGAAGGCATTGCCGGCGCGATCCAGCGCGATGTCAACGCTCGCCTGCCATTCCGCATCGCCGAAGCGCCTGGCCCAGAGGACCTCGCCGGCCGGGTCCAGCCTGGCGACGAAGACATCGGCGTAGCCGTCGCCCTGGAGCCGTACGGCCCCGAGATCGATGGTGCCCCGGAAATGCCCGGTGATCCAGAGGTCCCCTCCTGCGTCCGCCGCGATGGCGGTGATGGCTTGCCGTTCGTCGTCGCCAAGGCGCATGGCGAGGACGGGCGCGCCTTCCCACGGCGGGCCTGGCCGGCGGGCGCCGCCATCCACGAGATTCGCCCCGGAGAACGTGTCGCGCGCGGGGGAGCGCGCGCCGGAGAGCGCCGGCGGCGCGCTCGCCCACCCTGGATCGGAGAGCGCCAGGTGCCCGCTCACCCAGCCTGCAAGCACGAGGAGCGCGACGCCGCTCCACGCCGGGCGCCAGCGGCGGGCGCTCCCGGGCGCGGGGGCGCTCGGCACCGCGGAGAGCGCCGCTTCGACCTCGGCCGCCGTGGGCCGCAGCGCGGGTCTCGGCGCGAGGCAGCGGCGCACGATAGAGCCGATATTGTCCGGGAGGGCGCGGCGCGGCGCCGGTGGTTCCGCCGGCAGGCGGCCAGTGAACATCTCGTGAAGAATCACGCCCAGGGCATATACGTCGCTCGCCGGACAGGCGTCGTCACCGGCGAGCTGCTCGGGCGCGGCATAGCGCGGGGTCATCCACGCTCGCCGGGTGCTCCTGGGCGGCTCGCTCTCCTGCGTCGCCCGGGCGATGCCGAGATCGAGGATCACTGGCTCGCCCCCCGCGCGGAGGCGGATGTTGGTGGGCTTGAGGTCGCGGTGGACCTCACCGGCCGCGTGAATGGCAGAGAGGCCGCGCGCGATCCCCGCGCCGATGCGCCGCGCCTGCGCCGGGCCGAGCGTCTTTGGGCCGGCGAGCATCTCGGCGAGCGAGGGCCCTTCGATGAGCTCCAGGACAAGGACGTGAACGCCCCGGTGCGCAATCACCTCGGGCGAGAGGGGGCGAACGACGTTGGCCGCGGAGCGCGCGGCGTGGACGCGAACGAGGAGAGCGATCTCCCGCGCTTCGACCCGGCGCAGCGCGCAATCCTCACCCGTGCGCTCGGGGCGGAGTACCTTGAGCGCGACGCGGCGCGGTGGGGCGGTCTGGACGTCCAGGGCGGCAAACACCCAGGCAAACGTTCCTTCGCCGATCAGGTGCTCGACCGCATAGCGACCGGCCAGCACGTCGCCTGGCCCGATCGGGCAGGAGGCGGCTTCGATGGCGGGAGAGACCGGGGTGGTGTGCGTCGTTTCCACGGTGTGCGCGAGGGCGCTCCACCGTGTGAGGTATCACGGCGCAACCTCGTGGTCTAACCGCGGATGGCCGGCGCGCGAGAGGCAGCGCCGCCCCGGGTGGCCGGCGCGCGAGCGGCAGCGCCGCCCACCGCGCCAGCGACCATGTCCGGATAGAGCGTGCGAGTGACCCGCGCCGACAGGAGGATGGCCTCCCGCGCCGCGGGGCAGGGGATCGTCGCGAGCAGCTCCGCGAGCTCGCGCACGTGCCCCTGGTCGGCGTCGGCGTGCCCCTGAAGGAACCGCACCGCGCCTGCAATGCCGGGGATGCGGGCCCGGGCCATGAGGCGCGCCGCGACGTCGCCGGCGCGGTGGACCGAGAGCGCCTCCAGCACGTACGCCGTGCCCAGGAAGGCCTCGGGCGCGCCGGCCTCGGCGGTGTACCGGCTCCAGGCGATATAGGCCTGCGTCGCCGGCGCGGGCTCCGCGCGCACCACCGCCTCCGGGTCGCGCCCGAGGGCGGCGAGGTCGTCGAGGGCCCATTGCTCGTGCCCGGACTCCTCTTCCGCCTTGCGGAGCAGGAGGTCCGCGAGAATGCCGCGTCCGTCCGCCGCGCCTGTCTCGCCCGGGTCCCCGGTGCACCTGGCCCCGAGCCGCGCGCCGGCCTTGGCGCACAGCGGGCGCGTCCAGCGCACGTAATGATAGATCTGCTCGAGGAAGGCCGCGTATTCGGCGGCCGTCGCGGTGCCGTCATATAGCCGATGGGCCGCGGGATCCACGTCGAGGCGGGTGAGCAGGGCCGCGACCTCCTGATCGAGGGTGGTGATCCATTCGAGTGTGTCCGTCGTCATGGCATCATTTCTCCAGTCAAGAGGGTTGTTCGATCAGGCGGCCCTGCGGGTCACGGGCGCGGTCCTCACGGGGTGCGGCGCCATCGCCTGCTCCTCCACGGAGGCGAACAGCGGAATGGCGAACCGACGGAAGCGGCTGTCGTACCGCGCCGGGCCGACGAAGCGCGCGGCCATCCGGCGGGTGAACACCCGGAGCGGCCTTGGGAGCTGCAGCCCGCCGAGCGCGCCGGCGCGGGCGCGCGCGCGCTCCTCGTCGCCATAGAACGGAAAGCCCGGTGAGGTAGGCGGGAGATCGCCGCCGAGCGGAGAGACCTGGACCCGGGCGCTCACGAGCCCGAGCGCGGCGGCCACCTGGAGGACGATCGCGGCGTCCTCCGCGTCATCGGTCTCCGCGTTCACCGCGGCGATCCAGTGCGTGACGCCGCGGCGGCGGCTCTCGTCGATCAAGGCCGCGTGGAGCGCATCCAGGGCGCCGCTGCTCCGGTGCCGCTCGAGGACGCAGAAGCGGGTGACCTCCGCGAGCGAGAGCCCGGGGACGTGGAGGACACCGAGGTCGAACCTGGACTCGAGGTCCAGGCCGAGGCGGCCGCGCCGCGCGAACGCCACCTCGGGGCTGGGCAGGAGCAGCCGGGTGGTGGCGATGGGCTGCCCGTCCGCGTAGGCGACGACATGGAGCGTCGTATCGAGGGTATCGAACGGATCGACCTCGCGCGGCGCAGCGGGCGCTGTCGCGAGGAGGTTCATCTCCTGACCGAAGACCTCCCAGCGGACGCGGAGCGCGTCGTCGAGATCCTTGCGTGTATGCACGATACGGCATTGAATCGAGGTCATCTTCGACTCCTCCGGCCTGGGGCGCAGGCCTGCTGAGAGGGTTCCGGCTCGCGGCGACATCACCGGCTCACGCCGACGGGAGCTCGCAGCGTGTGCATCACGTGAAGTGCAACGGTCGTGCCGTAGGGGGCTGTGGTGAACGGGGCGTATTCCGGGGGGCGAGCGCCGGGGAGTGGCGTCAGCTGGAAACAGGGAGGAGCGCGCCAGGGCCGCCGGTGGCTCCGGCCGGAGACACCCGGCGATCCCGCCGAGCGCGCCGCCGCGATCAGCCAGCGGACGCGGTCACGAGCCACACGGCGCCGCCCAGGCGCACGCCCCCGGGACCGTCGTGGGGCGCGATGGCCTCGCGCAGGTCGGCGCGCACGCGGTCGATGAGCTCTGGCGTGGCCTTCGCCTCGCGCAGCGCCGCGCTCGCAGGACCCAGCTGGAGGAGGAGCTCCACGGCCTCGTCGAGCGGACGCCCGCCCGCCACCGAGAGCTCCTGGTCGACCGGCTCGTGATGGACCTGGACGAAGCCCGCGCGCGACAGGAGGCCCCGCACGCGGGCGGCGTCGGCGAACGCGAACGGGCCGGGCGCGTGCGGATCGGGCTGAGGCATGGAGACGTGCCTGGCCGCCGTCATGGCCGGCACGAGCAGCCACGGGTTCTCCTGGAGCGGCCGCCAGCAGACGAAAGCGAGGCGCGCCCCGGGCCGCAGCGCCCGCCGGAGGTTCGCGAAGGCCGCCTCGGGGTCGGCGAAGAACATGACGCCGAAGCGCGAGTAGAGGACGTCGAACGGCCCGGGCAGCGCCGCGCTCTGCGCGTCCGCGTTCTCGAAGGTCACGTTCGCGGCGCCCGCGGCCTGCGCTGCCGCGCGCGCCTTCTCCAGCATGGGGGCGGAGATGTCGATGCCGACGACGGCGCCGCCCGGGCCGACGCGCCGGCCGAGCTCGAGCGAGGTCTCGCCGAGGCCACAGCCGACGTCGAGGACGCGCTCCCCCGCGGCGATCCCGGCGCGATCCATCGCGAGGAGGCCCAGCGGGCGGATCTGCGCGGAGATGACGTCGTCGAGGGCCACCCACTTCGGTCCGGCGACCTCGTTCCAGTAACGGATCTGATCGGCGTTCGGTCCAGCAACCTCGATCATGGCTCGATCTCCTTTCGACAAGCGCACGGTGAGTGTTCCGTCGGCCCTCGAGATGTATCTCTCCTCGGTGCCCGGCTCCATCCATCCGTTTTGCCTGGAGGAGGTGCTCCGCGCGGTCGCCGGGGAGCGGTGCGAGGCGCTCCCGGAGACGGTGCTGGCGATGGTGCAGGCCCGGCTCGGGAGGCTGCCGCCCGGGGCACGAGCCGTCCTGCGCGCCGCGAGCGTGTTCGGGGAGGTCTTCTGCAAGGGCGAAACAATTTGTAGACGCAAAAATAATTCTGAGTGGTTCCGAATGGTTGGCTGCTGTGCCCGGCGGCTGCGCGGCAAGCGCGGGGAGGCCGGGGGGAGCTGTACGGGAGCATGGACGCGCGCCCGTGCCGGTGCTGGCGGGCGCGGGTCGTCACGGGCGCGGCTTCGGATCGCTGCGCCTGGGGCACGCGCTCGGGGCTGTGGTCGTTCACCATCCAGCAGCTCGACGAGGAGGAACTCGGCACGGCCGCCATCGAGCACATGGCGTCGGAGCGCCCCTCCTGATCACCTTTCGATCGGCGGATGTTGATCTCGATGCTGTCGGCCAGGTCTCGAACGTCGCACACGTCGAGCGCAACAAGCTCGCTCCTGCGCAGGGCGGCCGCGAAGCCGACGAGGAGGAGCGCGCGGTCGCGCCGGTCCGCAGTGCCCTTGCCGAGGATGGCGACGAGCTGACGGAGCTGCTCAACGAGCAGCGCGGCAACTTGGCGCGGGGCGGTGCCGATGGTGCGGCGGATCCCTCGGCATTGGCACTGGACCAAGGGCGACACGCGAGGGGAGGGGAACCCTCGCGCGCCATCTCCGGGGGCCAGTTCGCGTCCAAATTTCCACGGATCGGGGCGGCTGCTTTCACGCCCCCACCTCGCAGCATAGGACCAAAGTCTCATACAGGACGCGCCAGCCTCGGGCTAGGAAGTGCCGCGCCGAGCCAGAGAGGGCTCCCTGAACACTTCTCGCAGCTGCACCGGAGGTACCTCATGACCGAGACGACGACGACGAAAGAGCGGCCTTTGTCCAAGAAAACCACTGAGCGCGTGAACAAGCTTCGCGAGAAGCTGTCGGGCGCGACCGCCGGGTCCCTCGGGGCCCGGAGGATGCAGAAGAACCGCGCGGCGAACCCCCTCTTCGGAGCGGCCCTTCACGCCGCGGCGCGCCTCGAGGCGGGCCACGAGCTCAGCGATCTCGAGCATACCCTCGTCGACGCCCTCGGAAAAGGGTTCGGCCAGCAGGAGATCAAGGCGTGGGGCAAGGCGTACCGCGAGACCAAGGGCGCCCACACGAGGGAGATCGTGCCCGACGTGATCGCCGATCGACCGATCGACCAACCCTTCACCATGAAGGACCTCGCCGACGCTCTGCCTGCGCACGTCGAAGCGGTCATGGCCCAGGGGAACGTGCGCGTCGTGGACATCGCCAACCTGGCGCCGGGCCAGGAGCTCGATCAGAGGGACGAGGCGTTCCTCGCCGCCGCGAGAGAGTACGGCTCGAGCTTCGTCTATTTCACGAGCAGCGCGCCGCAGCCGGAGCCCGCGCCCGCTCCGACGTCCGCCGAGGGCTCGGGCGAGGCGCTCGGCGCGGGCGAGGTCTTCATCGTCCAGCCGTTCAATATGCGGACCATCAAGAGGTCGGGCGACACCATTTTCGACCCATCCGACGAAATCTTCTGGTGCTGCAGCGGCGGGAGCGATGAAGACTCATGGACGTTCACGTCCAGGGTGTTCGATAGCTGCGACGACGGGGACTGGGATAGTAGATTCGACCCCGGCGATTATGCCTTCGTCGGACGGGTGAGCGACTCGCTCGCCCTCTCCATCGATTGCTGGGAAAAAGACTCCGGGGCGATCTTCGGCAAAGCGCCGGAGTACCTGCGCGTGGCGGCCGACCATTGCTGGCGGGCTTGCGTGGAGCTCCAGGGCGATCCGGAAAGAAACGCCGCGAAATGGGCTGCTCTCATCGCCGCCACCTTCGACCTCGTGGCAACGGTGCTCGACCTCATCGAGAACGAGGACGATTTCGTAGCAGGTGTCCGCATGGGCTGGGACAGGGCCGCCCTCCTGGCGCTCGACGACCGAGAGCTCTGCTTCCGCTTCGACGGCGAGACCGATCACGGCGGGGGGATCCAGGATCTCTACCTCAGGTTCAAGACGATCCCCACGGGGAGGCCCGTGAGGATCCTATCACGGAATGGCCAAAAGGGCATCTCCATCGAGAACGCGGGAACCGCGAACGGCGCTCGGGTCATTCAATCGTTTTGCGACAGCACCCCGCCCCCGCACCAGCAGTTCCGCCTGGAGTGGAAAGGTTGGAGGTATTTCCAGCTCGTTGCGGTGCATAGCGGGAAGGTTCTGGACGTCCCGGGTAACTCTAAAAACTCTGAGGTCCCGATCATCCAGTACCAATCGACCGGAGGATACAACCAGTGGTTCCGTCTGGATCCGGTGGGTGGGGGTTGCGTTCGGATCCTCGCGAAGCACAGCGATAAGGTGCTGGACGTTTATGGGGGGTCCATAGAAAATGGGGCCGTGATCCAGCAACATCATTGGCTCGGTGGTAACAACCAGAGGTGGACGATCCTGACAGTCTGACGGACCGGCGCCTCCCCGCGCACCATCGCCAGGCCCTCGCATCAACCAAATACCCACCCCGAGCACGACCGCTGCGCCGGCTTGGAACAGAGGCTGGATGAGCGTGCTGCGTCGAGAGAACGGCCATCCGACGGCGTTTCAATGACAGTGAAAATCGGGGTTCGTTTATGCGAATGACCTCGTGCAGAACCGTGCCGAATCGCCGATGGATCCGGTGGCAAAGCCTGCTTTTTTGCGAAAGTCCCGCTAGCGTCACCGGGAGGGCAATCCGCGCAGGGCAATTCTGCGGATCTGCCGCATCGGTGCGCGAGCCTCGACGAACTCGTCAAGGAGGTGGATGATTGCCTGGAGGCCCTCTCCACGTAACTAAATATACAAAACGTGGCACCGGATGCAGCCGCCGCGCCGGAAGCTGCGCGCGGCGTGCAGCCATCGGCCGTCGAGCGCGACATGGCCCAGGGCAACGTCTCGGGCGCGTCCTGCGCCCCCTGGACTAGTACAGCGTTCCCCAAGTTCGTCCCTGGATCCGGAGTGACCCAGCCGAGGCCCTCGCGAGGGTCCGCAGCCTGAGCGTGGCGAGCACCTGCGCAGCGGTTACGGTCTGCGAGGCGAGATTGCCTGGTCATCTACGATGGTGCGCACTTTTGAAGCCA
Organism: Sorangium sp. So ce321; assembly: GCF_051530195.1. Taxonomy (NCBI): domain Bacteria; kingdom Pseudomonadati; phylum Myxococcota; order Polyangiales; family Polyangiaceae; genus Sorangium; species Sorangium sp. So ce321. Next base: position 196,060 of record NZ_CP150329.1, read on the forward strand.
TCGGCTCGGGCCAGGTCCCACGCGCGTAGGTGCCCCGAGCTCGCGCAAAACCCGTCCTGCTGCCCGCGCCGCTGCGCCAGAAGCTGGAGCAGACGGCGCGCTCGCCCAAGACCTCGCAGCGCGATGCGCAGCGTGCCCGGATCGCGCTCTTGGCCGACGAGGGATGGAGCAACGAGCAGATCCAACGCGCTGTAGCCTGCGACATCAAGACCGTGCGCAAGTGGCGCAACCGGATCGCAGAGCTTGCCGACGAGGCGGTGCTGCAGGACAGGACGCGCACGGGGCGACCCCCGCGCGTGGCGACCGCGGTGCACTACGAGCTCATCAAGTTGGCTTGCAGCCGCCCCGATGAGCACAAGGTCCCATTCGAGCAGGTCTGGACCCTGGACCAGCTGGCCAAGGCACTGAAGTTGGAGACCGAGGTGGAGCTGAGCCGCACCGAGGTCTGGCGCGTGCTGCAGGGAGCCAGCCTCCGACCGCATCGCGTCCGACTGTGGTTGCACAGCCCGGACCCGGACTTCCGCGCCAAGGTCGAGGCGATCTGCAAGCTGTACCTGGAGCCTCCCGCAGGCGCGACCGTGCTCTGCGTCGACGAGAAGACCGGCATGCAGGCGCTGCAGCATCGGTTCCCCATGCAGCCGTGCCGCAGCCGAAGAGCCGCGCGCCGGGAGTTCGAGTACCAGCGCCACGGCACGCTCACGCTGCTTGGCGCCTTCAACGTCAAGACGGGCGAGGTGGTGTCGCGCTGTGGACCGACACGCACCGCCGCCGATCTGCTCGCGTTCATGGACGAGGTGGCGGAGCGCTACCCCACGGGCGACGTCTACATCATCTGGGACAATCTAAACATTCACCACGGCGCCAGGTGGAACGAGTTCAACGCGCGGCACGGCGGGCGCTTCCACTTCGTCTACACGCCCATCCACGCGTCGTGGGTCAACCAGATCGAGCTGTGGTTCAGCGTCCTGAGCCGTCGGGTGCTCAAGCACGCCTCCTTCGCCTCCGCCGAGGAGCTGAGCCGGGGCGTGCTCGGCTTCGTACGCCAGTGGAACGAGCACGAAGCCCGGCCCTTCCGCTGGAAGTTCCGCGGCCAGTGGCGGGCGACCTTGCCATCGTACGCAGCGTGAGCTTCCGTGCGGACCGATGTCGAAGCCGCACGCCGCCCCTGAGCACGCCGACGCGGTCCGCTCCTACCTCCAAGCGCACGGACTGCAACACCTGAGGGCCCGGAAGTACGGCCAGATGGTGATCATCGAGTCGGGTCCTGAAGCCGACCCGACCGCGCACGCCAGGCTGCGCCGTGACACCGTCCACCTCTGGACGCTCGAGATCGCGACCCACACCGGCAAGTGGGAGAAGACCGGCTTCCGTGGCCAATGGCAGGACCTGCTCAAGCTGATGATGACCGACTTCCCCTGGACGCTCGCGGCCATCGAGTAGCTGGCCCGGCGGGGGCATTACGCCGCCGGACATTGCGTCGACGTTCAGCGACGAGTTCGCTTTGTTCATAGGCCCGGCCGGCTCAGCCCGTAGCGGGGCTGGCACATCGCCGATCCAGGGACGAACTTGGGGAACGCTGTACTAGCTCGCGGAATGGCTCCGGGATCTCGTCGGCCGAGAGCCGGCCGATCGGGGCTCGCGGCCTCGGGCGCGTGACGGGGTTCTGGCCCCCGTCGTGCGAAAACCGACGGGAGCGCTTCGGGCGTGCTCATCGTGCCGCACGCCCCCCGCCCCCGCGACCCCGCAGCGCCGGCGCCAAGCTCGCACTCCGAGAGCTCCCGGGGGCGGCTACCGTAGGTTTTTGCACGGCAGGGGCCAGGACCCCTTGAAGGCGTCCACGCTGCCGCTGGAAGCGCAGGCGGCCGCTGCGCCGAGCTCGGCGCGGCCGCATCTGGCGTCGAGGTGGCCGTGGGATGCGCGTCTGAGGCACCCTGTCCGCGAGTTCGGCGCCGTGATCGAACTCGTCCACGTCGCCGGCGAGGTTCTCGAGCGCGGGCCCGTCAACCTGGCGGGGCGCGGAGCTGCCGCGAGGTAGTGCCGGTGAGCGCGGGGCCGTCGCCTTCCACCTGATCGGGCTTGGTCACCCCGCCGGCGAGGTGACCGACTGCGGGCCGGTGCCGCGTCCTGGTCGAGCGCGGAGCGGCCGCGGAGTCGAGGTGGACGCCACCGAACTCGGGGCCCGTCGATGTCCTGGCCGGCGCGGAGCGGCCGACGAACGTCGAGGGGCACGTCAAGCGCTGCTGACTGACAGTGTTCGTTCACCAGTTGGTTGGCGAACACTACCACCGCGTAGCCGCCTGCGCACCTGCGCAACACCACCGCGGCGAAGCCCTCGAGCAGTGGCGGGGGCCGCGGGATGGTCGGGGCTGCGGGGCCTGCGGAGCCCTATCGGACGACCCGTAGCCGGTCTCGTGGCTGCCCGCCGATGGCGCTGCGACGTGCGGTGCTCGCGGCCGGCGCGAACGCGAGCGCGACGTCGTGCGGCTCCAGGCGCGTGAGCGCTAGCGCGTCGTCGTCGCTGATCGCGCAGGCCGCCGCCAGGCGCCGCGCTCGCGGGCGGCGTGGCCGCGCGAGCGACGGCGTGCGGCGCCCCGCGCGCGGCCGTCACAGCGCGCCGTCACCGCTGCCCGTGCACGGCGCCGCGCCGGGTCGGGTTTGCAGCCGATATCGTGCAGCCCGGGGCGTGTGGCCGGTAGCGCGCTCTCGCGGCGGCCTGGACAGACAGCTGGCCCCAGCAGGCCGACACGCGCCGCAGCCGCGCAGGTCGCTGCGCGCTGGCGCACGCTCCGGACGGTACGAGCCCTGGCCGGTGTAGTCTTCTCGTCTAGATTCCGTTTGACGCCGATCCCGTGATCAGAAGAATGGGCCGCGTCGCCACGTTGCTCGCGTGTTTCGGACGACCGGGAGGGAGACGATGAGGACGACAGACCGGCAGATCTCATCGTCGGCAGTGTTCGCTCTCCTGCTCAGTGTCGTTCCGACGCAGGCAGACGCATCCGAGCTGAGTGCCGGAATTGGCTTCGGGGGGCTCCAGGCTGGCACCGTGACGCACCTGGCGGTGAGTCCGCACGCGGGAATATCGTGGCGCATCAACAGCAACATCCTATTAGATGTTCACGATCTGCTCAGCGTCGTGACTCCAATCCAGATAGGTGGGGCCGGTGTCTACAATAGCACCATCTTCGCTCTCGGATATGGTTGGAAGCATGGCAATTTCAGCGCTGGCCCATCCGTCGCGATCTACTTCATGCCGGCTTGTGGAAGCACATTGTGTGGGCACGTTGCCGGGATGGCGGCAGGGGCACATGCGCAAACCAATGCGTACATCGTAGGACCGCTCGGCGTGGCCGTGAGCGCCAATGTCGATTGGATCGGCGGGAGCAGCGTTGTTCTCCCAGGTTACGTATCGGTGCTTGTTGTTGTCGGCCCCGTGCTTCGATGGAGTGCAAAATGAACGCAAAAGGAATTCTGCTTCCGATTCTGGCTATCGCCATCTACATGCTGGCGGCCTGCAACTGGACGGTAGGAGACTGCTATCCCCGCGAGGAGTGGGTTAAGGGTGAAGGCGCAGGTGGACCAGTCGGGCCGCCCGTTCCTGTCTACACCTCCGTCGCGTCGGGCGACTTCGGGGCGGAGCCGCCGGAAGGCGGCGAGCGCAAGATCCAGTGCAACAAGACGGAGGACGAAGAAGAAGAAGAAGAGGAAGAAGCGCGCCCGACACCGAGCCCGGAGAAGCCGGCAGATCCCTGCCAGCAGAGCGGCGCTCCGCAGATGGGGTGCACAGGTATCAAGCCGATTGACCCGCGGGCTTTCGAATTTGTTACCATCGTTGCCCGCGATGGGACAGTCGCGGGTGGTTGGCAGGAGGCAAAGGCATATCTGGTCTTTTCCCACAATCAAGAGGGCGACGATGCGTGCATGGTTCACATCGGGATGCCATTGCAAAGCGAGGTTTGGGGGAAGATCTCGGCGAAGAGGGCAGCCAGTATCAGCGCCGATGTGGCGAACTGGTCAGCGAATGAAGTGTACAAAGAGGACGGAGGCGAGGATCTCCCTCCTGGTATATTCTGCAGGACGTTCAAATCTAGGATGATACAGCAATTTGCGAGCGACTTTTACAAACCTCTCGGCGCCAGGGTCCAGAATCCATGAAACACAGTCTCGACGAACTACTAGACATTGTGTACCGATACTACCCACGTGGCGTTGGGATCACCGATGATGTCAACGAAGAGCTCATCCGTCAGACCGAAGAGCACGCCCGGCTTGTGGCCGCGCGGATTCAAGCATCAAAGGACGAGCGATGGCATTCCATGCTGCGTCGCATCGGAGACCGCTTCCCTCGTATGCTCAGAAACCACTCGCTGCATCTCACTGCCGGTGGCTGCGACGGCTGCTATTCCTTCACGATTGATCTTCGAAATTCCACCGGTGAGCCGCTGTGGTTTCAAATAAGCTTCCTGGCTCCTTACTACATTGTCCACAGATCGTGCACGATCGAAATAGCGAAGGAGCTAAGGGACTCATTCACGGTCTCTTTTCGGGGTATGCTATTCATCGTGTCTCGAAGCCCGCTCGATCCGTGGCTCATCTCGAACCCGGACCATGACAGCCCAAGGACCGTCACCGTAACCCGGCGATACGTCGCCTTCGATCTGTCGCCCGACGAGCAGCCGTGCGCGGACTGGATCGCCCATGAGATCGAAGCAACCTTCGGTTGCGAGCGCATGCCGCCGGAAGTCGGAACCGTGCTCGTGCCGGATGTGGCACCAGGCGTGCGCCTTCCCGGTGAGGTCAGACTCTACGACTGCTTGTTTTCGGACCAGCACACATGGGTAAAACCGTCGCCGTCCGAAGAGCCGGCACCCCGTGCAAAAGTCGTTGAGAGCAGCCTCACGGAACGGTTCGTTGCGGTGCTTACTGTGCTCCGGGCGCATCACCAGATTGGATGGACTCTCAGGTGGCCTGCGATGGTTCGAAGATTGCCGGAGTCAGAACGACAGTCGGCAGCGGTTTTTTTGTCAGCGTCGACGGATGGCTTTCTGCACAAGGACAAGATGCTGGAGGAGCTTGCGCGCATGCGCCCGCACGACGAATCGCCGGAGACTCTCCGCGCCATGGCTGCCAAGCGTGAGTTCGAAGCGCTGGTCGCTTCGTGGGACGGTGAAGGCGATCCGCCGGCCTCCATGGTGGCTTGGGCCTCCAGCTTCCTGGATAGCTGGCTCGTGGACTCGGATTCCGAAGCTCCCTCGTAGCCGTCGTGGAGATCCGTGCCGCCGTGGGATGGGAGAGGGGGGGCGGGTGCAGGTGGCCCAGTTGGGCCGCCCGTTCCCGTCGAGGAGCCCCGTTTAGCGATCGCAGCAGTACACCCGCGTTTCGCCGCGCTCTAGCTTGCCGCTCGCGATCCGGGAATCCGTCGAAGGCGTGCACGTGCCAGGCTCGTTCTGTGTGAAGCCGGACCGCATCGCACCGATCGTTCCCTCGATCTCATTCGTGCAAATCGTAGGATCTTTGTCGGAGACAACAACAGAGCCAACTTCGCTGGAGCAGTCTTCCTCGCCGTACAGTGTTGTCAGTGCGCTGCACCTGCCGCCGGTCGGTGCGCCGCATGAGCACGGGGTGCACGTGCGAGTGTCCGAGTAGACCGGGAACTCGAAGCGCGCCTGGTTTCCTCGCCAGCATTCTCCGTTCGGCTGCGGGAGGTAACACTGGCGGAAATCCGTCGGGATGATCATGCTTGTGCCTGGAGAACAGGCCCGGACAAAGGTCAGATTCTTCCGCGACGGTGCGGGCGCTGGCGAGACAGGTGAACAGTCAGCGAGCGTCGGCGGCTCGAAGGTGACGGAAGCATAGGAACCGCTCCGGATAGGAAAACTGCCTCGCGCGCATGTTCCGTCCCAGGAGGGGCCGTCGTCTATCGCTCCAATCACAGAACTGCCGGGGCAGGCAGTCGGGCTTGCACTCATCCGCGACGGCAACACACAGGCCGCGGGGGTGCATTCACATGGCTCGCATTTGTCCGGCTCGGGAGCCTCGGAGTACGCTGTCCACCCTTCCCACAGGAGCTCGGCATCCGGATCGCATATGGGGGCGTTTTCTTGCCGGCCGCCAAAGACCAGGATGAGCTTGCTCGGGTCCGGTTCAGGTCGATCGTCGTCGGAGACCGGCGAAGAGCAGCCGATGATTCCAAATATCGCCCATGTGAACAACGCAACCGTGCGCATCGATGCCAACCCCTTGTTCCAGATCAGTTACCATCCATGAATCGCGCCTGAGTGCAGCAGAACACGCGGGTTTCACCGCCCTCGATGGCTCCGTCAACGTGAGATGTTCTCGCGATGGGTGAGCAGGCGCCCGGCTCATCCTGCGCGGGGATCAGGCGCACCGATCCCAGCGGCGAGCTTGGTGGGGTATCGGTGCATAGCGCATGCGTTTCAATTCCATTGATCAACGTCATCAGATCCGAGCAACCTGTATCGCGAAAGAGGAGTACATCCGCCACGCACTTCCCACCGACCGGCTCGCCGCACGCGCACGGAGTGCATGTACGCGTGTCTTTGGTCCTCTTCTGGAACTCGAAGCGACCAAGAAAACCCGGTCGGCATGTTCCATCGTGCTCGGGAGCGATGCACGTTAATCCGTTGAAGTCGGCAAAATTCCCCGGGAGCCACGGGCAAGCTCGCGCAAACCGTCCGGTGATGGGCGGCGGGGTGAACTGCTCCAAGGGCTCGCACCGCGATGCCATCGTTGGCGGATCAAGCGTAATCGAAGCGAGCTCATCATCCGGGACAGGCGGATCGGTGGCAATGCAGTGCCCTGGCGGATTGTTCGCAGTGGCGAATTTGACCGGGGTTACTTCACCTCCACCAGGACAAATCGACGTGTGCGCTGACAGGGTGGACGGCAGCATGCAGGCAGCAGGGCCGCATCTGCATGTTCCGCACTCTTCTTGCGGGTTCGCGGACACATCTGCCCATCCATCCCAATAGTTCAGCCGGCCCTCCGGACAGGGTGGAGCGTTCGGTGTTGATCCAGACCAGAGCAACACCGGATCATCATCGGTTCGCGGGCCGTAGATATCGAGCTCATCCCCACAGCCGAACAGCGAAGCCAAGCTGAGAGCAAGACAAGGTACCGTTCGCATTGTGATCCCTTCCCCCCTGGTTCAATACTTGTGCTGTCCGCAAGCGACTAGCTCGTAACAGATGTCGCTGTCCTTCGACGGCGTCTTCACGGCTTGCTGTGTGAAAGCGGCCTGGCGGTTCGTGACGGGGCGAGGTGCGACGGGCGGCGGGGCTTGGGGCACATCGGACGGCGACGGAGGAGGCTGTGCGCTAGCTCGGAGGGCTGCTACCTGGACAGCCTGGACGACCCGCGCGAGGCGCGGCGCGGTTCTGCGGGGGGACTGCCCCCACCAGAGGAGGACCGCTCCTGAGCTCGCGAGCAAGAAGGCGAGCGCGAGCACGGCGCCGAACAGGCGCGCCTGGGAGCTGCGCCGCGTGTTGCCGCTCGAACGCGGAGGGGTCGAGAGAGCCGGTGGCACGGGCAACACCGGAGAACGCGGGGGGGTCGAGGGGGCCGGCAGTGCCGGCAGCATCGGATCGAGGTCCGGCAGCTTGAGTGAAGGCAACCGGGATACGACCGGAGGCGCGTGGGAGACGTTGTCCCGCGCATTCCGTGGCGGCATCTCGCTCTTGAGCGTGTCGGGCGCTCCGCAAGGCCGCGGTGCGGCGAGCGGAGGCGCATGGGCGATGTCATCCCACGCGGGCATCACGCTCTTGACCGTATCGGGCGCATCGGAAGCGCGCGGCGTGGGGAACTCGCTGGCTCCTCTCCCCTGTTCACCCGAGACCGACCGCTCCGCCTCGTCCTCGGAAAAGATCGGCGCTTCGTCGTCCGGCGCGCGCTGAGAGCCGGATGGTTCCGCGAAGATGTGCGCGTGGGGAAGCTCCGGCGGTCCGCCAAGCTCCTCCCACTCGCGGGCAAAGGGAGTCAGGACAGAGAGCATCTTCGCGATGCTCGGCTGCCGTCGCTTGGGATCCTCGGCAAGGGCGGTTTTTATCATCACCTGAAGCACTGGAGGAATTCCCGCGGGGAAACTCAGGTGAGGGGCCCACGGCGAGAGCGCGCGTTTGCACAAGAGCTCGTACATGAGGGTGCCGAAGCCGTAGACGTCCGCGCGAGGTCCCAGCCGACCACCCGAGATGAGCTCCGGCGGTGCATACCCGTACGGATCTTGGCGAGCTTCCTCCGCACCGAGCTGAAAGAGACGCGCGAACCCGAAATGCGTTATCGCGTAGCCGCCATCGCCCACGATGAAGACCCGATCGGGACTGAGCGCGCCATGGATGATGGAGAGCGCATGCGCACGCACGAGACAGCGGCCGATGTCGATCAGCACCTTGAGATCCGCCGGTCCGAGGTCGTTCTCGCGCGTCGCGTCGACCAGCGGGATCGCATCGCTGAGCACGGGGGTCGCTGCCCACGCCACGGAGCCGCTCACCCCGCCGTAGAGCACGCGGACGATCTCCGGGACTTCGTCCGAGAGGCGCTGAAGGCGCTCCATGTCTTCAGCGAACACGGCCTCATCGAGGGACGAGCCGTCGCGGATGTGCAACCAGACCAGATCCCTCTTGTCGCCGATCTGCCTCGCGAGGAAGTGACGGACCATGCCGCGCTCCTCGTTCAGGATCTCGTGGCCTTCCCAGACATCGCCGATGCCTACCATACGAGCTTGACCTCCGCCCCTCCGGCTCGCGTCCGGATCTCCGCCTTGCCCCGGGGAAAGACCACATAGACGAGGGTCGCGACGCCGAGCGCTGCGCCTGTGATGAGGGCAGCCGTGCCCAAGCCATGGAACACGCTGGCTCGTGTGTTGGCTGCGTTCGCTTCGTCGTAGACCTCGCTGAATCGCGCACTGCTCGGGAGCATCGAGCCATCATACAAGCGAGACACCTTGGCGGCCGTTTCGCGCTCCGCGGCGTCGCTGGCCAGGCGAAGGCCGACGCCTGCACCGAGCAGGGCGACCGAGCCCGCCGCGCCGGTGCCGATGATCCAGGGGTTCCGCCGGGAGAGCGCCGACGCTGGAGCGACCCGAGCCGGCACACCGGATCTCGCAGAGGAGGCCTTCGGAACCTCGAAGGTGAGGGAGACGTGCCGCGAGTCCCCCGCCGCCACCTTCACGAGCGCACGGGCCACCTGCCCCTGCTTTCCGGTCGCGGTGACCTCGTGCTGTCCAGGCGCGACGAAGACACGACCGCCCGCGCTCACCTCGCGACCGTCCACGAGGATCCGCGCCGTGCCCGGCGGGGCGCTCACCTGGAGCTCCGCCATGCGCCCCCGGACCGCCGCGAGGTCGGCGTGTCTCACCTCGTAGCGGCGGCGCTCCAGGTCGTTGGTCGGTGCGGGCATCTGCTCGACGCACTTGGTGAGCTCCTCCTCGGCCTGCTCGAGGCGGTCGAGGCGCAGATCGAATTGCCCGAGCTGGCAGATGGCCATCGGGGTGGGATCGAGCGCGTAGATCTGCGCCCAGTAGTCGCGAGCGCGAGCGATATCAAGCCGCTTCGCGGCCTTCTCCGCCTCTTGCATCAACTCTTCTACTTTTCGGTCCCGCTCGGATGGCTCAGCGGCGCCAACGGAAGGGAGCAAGAGGACCGCGGCGAAGGTCGCGGCGCGTGATGCGCGTGTAAGGAGAGCAGCATGGCGCACGGTTCACCTCGTTGGGGGCTGACGCACGCTTCCTTGAATTGCCTCGCCAGACTCGATGGGATCCTATCCGGCGCGGCGTTGCTATCTACATCATCCAGAGGGCCGGCGGGGAGCGTTCCAGGCGTCGCTGTCTCGCGCGGCGAGGCAGCCGCATTGCGTCTTCGGCTGTGAAATTCCCGGCAGGTGTCAAAAAAAGTGCATGCGGTGAGCGGGACAGACAGCCACGACCCAAGAAGTGCGTGTGTTCATGGTGGAACCACAGCGCGCCGCCCGGGGTCGATGTGCCAGCGGCCGGTTGGCCGTCCACGGGAGGGCTCAGGAGACGCGACGCGCGAGCCGAGCGCGACGGACCGGCAACTTGTACGACCTACACGTCCCTGCGAGGGGTCGGGCTGAATTCCGCTGTCGCAAGAAATTGCGTCCGCCGTTCGCGGTTACAGCCGAGCGGACGCGAGGAGATCGGCAAGCCTGCGACGGCGGCCAGCGGCTCCAAGGTACCGTGCGCGATCGAGGTGTGCAGAGCCCCAACGTGGCGCCCGCGTTCCGCGCCGCGGTGCGCCGCTCGGATCCGTGGTGTAGATGATCTCGGAAACCCGCGGGATTTCGGTGAAGTTCACCGGTGAAATCCGCAGCCGATGCCGGTGAAGAGCACGCCGGGTGCCGGTGAAGTTCACCGGTGAATTCCGCGCCCGATGTCGGTGAAGTTCACCGGTGAAGAAGCCGCTCAGTGCTTCTTGGTGCGGCGCTGCTTGCTGCGGGTGGCGCTCAGCTCCTTGGCTTCCTTGAGTGTTACCGAGCGGGCTGCTTGATGGCCGGAAGATCCGGCTCCGTGATGGCCATCGTCGACCTGGATCTCCGCTTGCCGCGATGGCAGCGAGGCGAGGCGCCGGGGCACTTCAGCGGTCGCGGGGCGCCGACGTTCTCAGTCGATGTGAGTGGGCAGGCGATCGTCGCCGTCGAGGGCGGCGCGGTGGCGAGCGAGGGCGTCGCTCAGCCCGTCGATGTGGTGGAGCACGACGTCGACGGCGTAGAGGCGAGGGCACAGCGGGTCGGGGTCGTCCGGGTAGTTCGCGGTGAGCGCGTCGCGGGCGAGCGCGAGGGCAACGACGAGGGCGGCGGCTGCGCTGCCCTCGTCGTCAGCCCGCCGCGTGTCCTCCTCGGCCAGGGGGATGGGGTTCATCCGGCTTCCTCTGCGTCCAGTTGCAGGATGCGGCTCAGGACATCGCGCTCGACGAGCTTGCGTTTTTTACGCGCAGCGGCGCGGAGCGCGGCCGTGGCGAGTCGGTCGGTGTCGCGCAGGCTGCCGGCGGCCGCCTCGTGCAACATCGCGATCGCGTCCGAGGTGAAGAGCTCTTTCGTGCAGCCGACTCGGTTGAGACGTACACGCAGATAGTCGGCCGTATCGTCCGGCGTGAGCGGGTCGATGGTCAATCGGTAGTGGAGGCGCGAATACAGGGAGCGATTGCGGCGCACGCGGAGCCGCTCGCCGAGCTCGGGCAAGCCAAGCAACACGAGCGAAAGCAGTGCGCGGCTATCCCACGCGTAATTAAGGAGTATGTGAAGATGATCGAGCGTGTCCTGATGAAGTAGATGGGCCTCATCAAGGACGAAGACCGGGAATACGCGCTCCTTCGCGAGTTCCTCGACGTGCGTGCTGACCGCGTAGAAGACGTCTCCAGCGGTGCTGCAGCGAGCGAGGCCGAGCGCCAGACAGAGCTGGCGATAGAAGTCCCGACGTCCAAGCGTCACGTTGGCGCAGTAGGTCAAGCGAAACGTCTGCGGCGAAAGGGCATGACGGAGCGCGCGGAGGAGGCACGTCTTGCCGACGCCTGGGTCACCGGCGAGGAGCACGCTCTTTCTGGCGTGCACCGCCTCGATGAGTGTCTCGAGTACCATCTGCTTGGACGGGGGTAGCCAGAGCTCGCCGTCTTCGACCTCCTTGGAAAACGGCTCTGCGGTGAAGCTGAAATAGCTACAGAAGTCCATGGTCATCCTTCCTCGTCATCGCGGGGCGTTCGGCCGAGCGCCTTGTCCAGGAGCGTCTTCGGCGGGTCGAAGGGCACGCGCGCCTCGTGAGCGACATCGAGGTTGCAGGCGGACCGCGGGCGACGGGCGTTCTTCACCGGATCGACCCGGTGCAGGGCGAAGCGTTTGCCCTCGTGTTCGATCCAGGGCGGCTCGTTCGGCGCGACGAGGCACCGCGACACCGTGACGAGCTGGCCGGCGAGGAAGCCGAGGTCGGTCTCCCAGTCCTCTCCATCCATCGAGAGCGTGCTGTCACGCCGGACGCGCCGGCGGGCCTGGGTCGTGAGCGCGTCGCGCAGCTTTCGCTCGTCGAGGTCGTCGGTGACGTGGGGATATTCCTCGTAGACCTGCGCGGGGGATTTGCCGAAGAGCGCCGCGTGCGGCGTGCGGTGGTAGTGCTCGTCGACCCACGCGTAGAGCCGGACGTTGAGGTCGTGCAGCGAGCCGAGCGCGCCGGTGAAGTCCACACACCTCTCTCGCAATGTCCTCCAGAAGCGCTCCATCTTGCCGCGTGCGGGGGCGTCGTACGGACGAGCGTGGATCAGGGTGGTGCCGAGTCGCTCGCACGCAAGGTGCAAGGTGTGCCCGCGGTAGGTCGAGCCGTTGTCCAGGTAGAGGGCGTCGGGAGCGCCGTGCTTGCGCAGCGCCCGGATGAAGAGCGCCAGCATGTCGACCTCCCGCTCGGCGCTCATCGCCTCGATCGCGAGGATGTAACGGGAGGCGTCGTCGAGCAGCGCGTGGATCCGCACCGGCGCCGGGCTGCCGCCAACGAAGATCGGTGACGCGTGACACACGTCGCCGTGCCACAGAGCGCCGGGGTGCTCGGCCTGCCAGCGCAGCCGCACCTTGCCGCCCGTGCGATCGCGCAGCGCGACGCGATCGAGGTGGTGCTCGGCGTACAGGCGTCGCACCGTGGTGGCGGAGATGGCCTCCTTGTCGATCCGGCCTGCCGCGATCAAGGTGTCGAGGATGAGCGAGACCGAGGCGCTCGGGTGCTCTTCTCGAATGTCGAGCAGCATCTGCCGTTGCTCGGCCGTCAGCTCTCGCGCCCGCCCCTTGTCCTTGCGGGGCTTGGGGCGAAGGCCTTCGAGACCTTCGGTCTTGTACGCGTAGTACCAGCGCTCGAGCGTGGGGACCGAGTAGGAGCGCGGAGAATGGGCGCGCGGGGGGCGAAACCGCTGCTGGCTCAGGTCGGCGAGCGCTTCGGCGAGCTCTCCGCGGTCGAGCTCGCGGTGCATGAGCGAGCCGATGATCTCACTGCGGTAGAGCGCCACCGCTTCGGCGTGGTCCTTCGGCTGGAGGGGGTCTTGCACGTCGTGTCCTTTCCGCGCCGATGACACCGCACCGGCCGCACACCCATCCAAGCGCAAGGCGCTCCGCCGACCGAGGATCCAACTGGGTGGGGCCCGACATGAGCCCGGCCAGCGCGCCGCTCGCCATCACGCAGCCCGCGCGGCGCCGGCCATGACGGCGGCCTCGGGGACCTCGGCCGCACAAGGCGCCATCGCGACGAGCGTCATCGCGGCCCGCTCGGCCCGCTGCCGCAGGGAAGAAGCGGGAGGACTGGGGCGGACCGACGGAAAGAGGCGCTTTTGGTCGATGGCGAGCAACCAGCGCCGCACGGTCGCCCAGCTGTCGGCATCGAAGCTGGCAGACCAGGGGCTGACACGCCGCCGCACCTCGATAAGCGCTGCACCGGTGGTGCCGACGAGCAGCAGAGCCAGACCGATGGCCGTCGCGGCGAAGTGCCGTCGCGGTGCGACGCCCCGCGGCACGACCGTGATCGCGGCGCCGCAGCGCTGGCATCGATAGCGGCGCGCCTCGATCGTGACGAGCCCGCCGCGCTCGCCGGCAGCCAGCGGCCCGCGCACCTGCCGCGACCGCGTTCCGTGACCCCACAGCCCCAACGCGCCCCCCAGCGGGCAGCCCGCCGCGCCGCAACGCGGGCAGCGGGCTGGCCGCGCGCGGTTTACGGTGGGCGGTGAAGCGAGCCAGCCTTTGACATCGAGGTCCAGATGAACGATTTGTTGGGGGCTCCGCTCTTTCAAGCGATTCGGAGCACGACGGGAGGGGGCACGCGGCCAAACGAGCTCCTCCCGTCGCCTATTTTGTGGCCGGCGCCGCGCCGATGCTCCGCTCCAGCCGCTGACCTACCCCGGTCCTTATGCGGACGGGTGAGGAGTCGTGTTGGTAATTTTCGATGCGTGAACGGAATGCACCACGCCCTCTCTGGCGTGGGAGCCGCCGCTCGCCGCCGCTGTCGTTTCAGCAGGAGCTACGTTGAGAATTTTCTCGGACCCGGCGTAACGCATGACCGAGAACGCCCTGGCACCTTGCCGCCCCCCGGACGACGCCGCCATCGAGCATGATCCGCCTCGCCGATGGCCCGCTGCGGTCGGCCGGCCACCCCGCCATCAAAGAGCTAGATCGACAAGCGAACCATCGGCATCAAGAACGGTGCTCAGTAACACCTTGAGCCGGTAGCTCTCGGCCTCGATCTCGATCACCTCGGCGCGGTGCACGAGCCGGTCGACGAGCGTGACGACGCACGCGGCGTGCGGGAAGACCTGGCCCCAGTCGGCGAAGGCCTTGTTCGTGCTGAGCAAGAGCGGCTTCTGCGCGTCGTAGCGCCGGGTGACGACCTCGAAGAGCAGGTCGGCGTAGCGGCTGTCGTGGCGATGTTCGAGCTCGTCCGGTCCGTGGGGGGTCGGTGAGGCAGAGACGACCATCGAGCGCGCTCTAGCTGCTGCCGTCCGGGGACCTCGTCGGAGTCCAGACGACACGTCCGCCGCCTGCCTCTCAGGTGCGTGTCCTACCTGGACTTCCGGGACGCGAGCGGAGCGCCGTCACTTCCGAGATGGTACTGGCAGCTCCGCCCGAGCGTTTGGTACGCTCTCAGCATGCGGCTTCTTGTGCTGCGACATCTCGTCACGCTGCTGCTGGTGGCTACGTCCTTGTTCCTCACCGCGTGCGCGGGCCGCGCACGCGTTCCACGCACGATGCCAGTTGCGCCGATCACCGCGACGGCGCCTCGCGGGATCGATGATCGTGTCCTCGGCGCGCCCGTCGATGCACATTTCCGTCCGCTACAAGGCACCATTGGGCGAAGCCTCTTCGAGAGTGCTGCGATAGCGCGGCTGCCGCAGAGCTACGTATCGCACGACATCGTCACCATGCGGGACACGGCCCAGCTAGAGGCCAATCTCGCCGCGTGGGCGATCGTCGATACATCCCTCGGGTACGCCTCCGAGAATCGCTACGGTACCTACCGGGCCTTCCAGGTCGTTCACGTCTCCGCGATCGATGATACGTCTGAGATGGAGGACCCACCGATCGAGGCAGCGTTCTACATCGCGAAGGTCTACTGGGGCTATTCCTACGAGGCGGTCTTCGAGGGCGATCGGCGGCAGTTCAACACAGGGGTGAGCGCTCGTATGGCGACCTTCGAGGGCGACGTGGACGCCTTTGCCGCCTCGAGCGGGCTGAGGCTGCACTTCGTCGGAACAGGGCTCCGTCCAAGGACACCGACAGCTATTTTCGCACGTGGACCGGAAGCCATCCTGAGCGCTTACGATACCGCAACGGCGCCTAGCCCCATCTTCGTGGAGTATCGCGCGATTCCCGGCAGGTGGTCTCGGACGACATCGCCCATCCCGTTCGATGCCGCGCTGCGTATCGCGGTGCGCTTTGAGAACGTACGCGTTATCGAGGACGGCACCTGGTTTTCAACGCCGTGGAACCTGTCGGCGAGGTGTCGTATGACCAATGCTTACGGCAGTGGACCGGTCTCCCTGCTGGCGGGGGATAGTGTAGACAGCGGACAGACCTACAGCCTCAACAGAACGATCGATCTCATCGATGCACCGGGAGGAGCGCTCGAGTGCACGGCCGAGGGATCCTACGCGGATGCGATCGGACATGGTAAGATCGCTCCCGGGCGTTCGCCGTCGGTGCAGCTCGTCGGCCCGGGCCAGTTCCCCCTGAGGATCTCGGGTAATGGCGGCACGTCCTATGTGATCAATGCAAGCGTGGATGTCTCGGTGGTGAACTAGGTTCTGCCTGAAGAACGGCGGTGCGGCTCGAGCCACCATCGGTCGGTCTTGATCGAGAAGGACAACGAACGGGCAGACGACGCGCGCCCCTGTCCGGGCGATACGGCCTTCTCCGCTACAGTGCCCGCGCGCACCGGACCCCGATGAGGCCGTTGAGGCTCGACGGGGCGTGGTGGTCGCGAGCAGACGAGCCCATGCTCGTTGCGCCATTGGCATGGCTCCCGCCCCGCATCACCCGCGCATCGTCGCTGGTTGTGTCGGCGCAATCAATGCATGCCGCAGGATAGTCCGCGTACCAGTCCAGGGCCCACTCCCACATGCTCCCGCCCAGGTCCGCCTGCGTCCACCTCCCGTCGCCCTTCGGCGACCTGGACCCGACGGGCCGGACATCGCTGGACGCACACGACGGCGGCGTGACTTCATCCCCCATGCACTCGTACACCGCATAGCTGAAGTCGACCGTGGTCGAGTCCGCCGGGGTCGACCACGGATACACCCGCTGCTCGTCTCCACCTGCCGCCGCGTAGTTCCACTCCGCTTCCGTCGGCAGCCGGCCTCCATCCCACGAGCAGAACGCGAACGCCACGTACCAGCTCAGGCAGTTCATCGGCAGATGCTCGTGGTCGCCAGCATCGTCCGTCCACGTCTCGTAGGTCGCATGGCACTTCACCGCTGCCGTCAGCGCGGCCGGATCTGCAGGCAAGCTGCTGTCCCAGTCGGGATCCCACCCGCTCCCCGCGATGAGCGGGTGCCCACCCGCTCCAGCCGCGGGCCGGCTCCCGGGATACGCCTCCATGAATGCCCGGAAACGCCCCACCGTCACCTCGAACCGATCCAGCCGGAACCCGCTGACCGTCGCCGGATACGACGCATCGTTGTCACGGTTGAAGCTGCCCCCGGGGACCGCCGCGGTTGCGCAGCAGCTCTCATCGCCTGCTGGCCCGCACGTCTCAGCCAGCCCGTCACAGCTCGGAGCCGTCACGCACGCCCCTCCGCTGCACAGCGGCGCCTCCGCAGGACACGGCTCCGCGTCCACCCACTGCCCGCGCGCATCGCACCGCTGCGCCCGGTTGTCCAGGCAGCGCGCCTCTTCAGGGCCGCATTCGCCGAGGCACACCCCGTCGACACAGGTCTGCCCGGCGCACTCCGTCCCGCCCGGCGTGCACCCTTCACCGCCGCCGCCGCCGCCACCCCCGGCACCGGTGCCGCCCGCAGCCCCTCCGGTGCCGCCGGCGGTGCCGGTGCCGCCCGCCTCCCCACCCGCGCCTGCAGCCCCTCCGGTGCCGCCGGCGGTGCCGGTGCCGCCCGCCTCCCCACCCGCGCCTGCAGCCCCTCCGGTGCCGCCGGCGGTGCCGGTGCCGCCCGCCTCCCCACCGGCGCTGGCAGCCCCTCCGGTGCCGCCGCCGCCCCCTCCATCCCGCCCGGAACAGCCATTGCCCAGCCCCACCAGCGCCCCACACCCGCAGGCCGCGAAAACCCACGCCGCCCAGGTCCCGGCACTGCGCCTGATCGTCTTCATCGCTTCTCCTACATCTTCCGTGCGGGAACTGTCCACCGCGGCGGAGATAACCCGCGCAAAGCCATCGTGGCTCGCCGGCGCCGCGGACCATTTCCACACCGCGCGCTACCACTTCTTCGACGGGAGCCCGGCGATCGCGCTCGACCTGCACGGCACGGCGGTCGCAGGGGACACCCTCGAGATCATGGCGGCCGCGCGCGCCGCGCGCGGCGGGAGGCCGCTCACCGTGACGCTGGAGCGCGATCACAACGTCGCTTACGAGGCGTGGCGCGACGATCTCATCCGGGTGAGGTTCCCTGTATGCATGACAGTCACGAGCTGGACTCCCAGGCGGCGTACGACGCGTTCCTGTCCAAGGCCGCGTGGCAGGCCCTCCCCGACGGGACGCGCAGGAGCTCTTCCGGGTGGATTGAAGGGGGCGCGGCCTGCGCGGCTCAGCGCCGTACAGGCCCGCCGCTGAGCAGCTGCTCGACCTCCGCCTCGTGCTCGGGGCAACCGCGGGCGAGGAGCACGATCGCCGAGGAGCCGTCGTCCCGCGGCTCACGCGACAGCACGACCTGGGCGGAGGTCTCGAGCGGCGCCCCGCGCGCGCTCGGGTCCTCGGGTGTCACGCGCACCCGCGCGGCCATGAGCAAGCCATCCTGGAACTCGAAGCGCGCGAAGAAAGGCGCCTTGGCGGGCGCCGCGTCGCCCCGCGACCATTCGAGCGAACGCCCGGCGCAGCCCGAGGCCTCGCTCCAGCGGCCGGTCGACCCAGCATCGAAGCGCTGGACGACCTCGCTCGCCGTCATCCCGAGCTCGACGCCGTGAATGGCGAAGGCGCCGCTCGCCGGCGGAGTGAAGGAGAGCGCCGCGAGGGTGACGATCCCCAGCCCCGCGGCGATGAGCGCTGGGCCGATCGAAGGAGCCGCCATGGACGCGCCCTGCCTTACGGTCTGCTCACCGGTGCTTCTCGACACGCGTGAGGACACGGCGCGCGTCCTCCGTTTCGACGAAGTCGAAGGCGATACGATCGCCTACCTCGATACCGTCGAGCAGCGCGGGGCTCTGGGGCTCGAACGACATCGTCATCGCGCTCATGTAGCCCGGGATGTCGTCGTGCGCGATGTTGGCGTAGGCGCGCCCCGGGCCGAGCGAGCGGACGGCGCCCGTCGCGTGGTAGACCCGCGGAGCGGCGGTGGACGCCGTCGAGCAAGAGCCCGTGAGGCTCGCCGCGATCGCCGTCCCGAGCAGCAGGGACCGCGCGAGATGGACGACGCGGAGGCGCGAGCGCATCGATCGATTCACGCGACTCATGTCAGCTCCTTCGCGGCCAGCCGCTCCGCGTCGCGGACCAGCTCGTTCATCCGTTCTTCATCGCCGATCTGATAATAGCCACGAATGCGACCGAGCCCGTCGACCAGGACGAACCATTCCCCGTGCATGATCGAGCCGAGCCCGGCCGACGGGTCGGCTCGCTCGAAGCGGAGCTTGAACCCCTTCACCACGACGCGGTTCAGCTCCTCGCTCCGGCCGGAGAGGAACGACCAGGCACCACGGCCGCTGCTGTAACGCGCGGCATAGGAGCGCAGCACGTCGGGTGTATCGTTCTCCGGGTCCAGCGTGATCGAGATCAGGTGGACGGGGAGGGGCTGTCCGCGCGCCTCGCTGCGCTGCGCGAGCCTCTCCTGGAACGCCGCCATCTGCGCCGACAGCCTCGGGCACGACACGGGGCAGCTCGCATAGAAGAAGTCGACGATCAGCGTCTGCCCGCGGAGCGACTCCCGCGTGACGGGGCCACCGTCCTGATCCTTCATGGAGAACGCCGGCATCTCGCCGAGCACGGGCGGCGAGGCGGGCGCCTCGCGCAACCGCGACAGCCCACCGAAAATGGCGAGCCCCGCGAGCGCAGACACGCAGAGCCAGATCTGCACCGGGCGGAGGCGCCGGCGGCGGACCGGCGCTTCGTCACCGGCCGAGGATGGCCCTGGAGGCGTGGAGCAGAGAACCTCGTGTGGCATGCGCGCGACATTACGTGTCGCGAGGCGTGGCGGGCAATGCGTCACGGTGTCGCATCCCGTCGAAGGGTGCAGCGTTATCCCGGCCTCGGGCGCGCACAGGGCCGCGCGGCGACCAGCGCGACATCGTGTCGCAGGGCCCTGGCGGCCGGCGGCGCTAGCCTGTCTCGCCATGATCCAGCGAGCGCGCGGCGCGTCTGCGAATGACCCGGCCCGTTCCCCTCACGGCGCGCGGGAGGTGCGCTCGCCATTGCATCTCCGGCCCCTGCGGAGCTCGCGCGGGCGCCGCGCGGCGGCGCTGGTCGTCGCCGTCACGGTCGTGGACCTCGGCGGCAGGGCCGAGTCGGCGGCGCCCAGCCCTGCCGCGGCCGAGCTCGTCGACTCGACCCCGGCGCCCGGCGAGAGGGCGCTCGAAGGGCGCCTGCTCGCGCCTTGTTGCTGGGATCAGACGCTCGACGTTCACGAATCGGAGGTGGCGCAGGAGCTCCGTCGCGAGATCCGCGTGCGCCTCCGTCGGGGAGAGGCCGTCGACGCCCTCGAGCAGGACCTCATCGCGCGTTATGGGGACCGCATCCGCGCGGCGCCTTCGTCGGGCGTCCTCGGCAAGGTCGCCCTGAGCATGATGCTCGGCATCGCGGTGAGCTTCCTCGGGGTCTTCGCCCTGCTGCGCTCGTGGAGGCGCAGCGCCGCGCAGCCAGCTCCGTCCCATGTGGCCATCGCAGCGCCTGTACGCGACGAGTATGACGAGCGCCTCGACGACGAGCTCCGGATGCGTGACGGGTGAGCACACCCGCGCTGGGCACCCATGGCGCGGTCGTTGCGCGCTGGGCATCCATGGCCGGTCGCCGCTCCGCTCCGCCAGCCCCGACCCCAACATCTCGCTTGACCTTCCCCGCGCGCCACAATATGTAGTGGCTCATGTTGGTGCCTCGGGCTTCGGCCCGGGGCTCAAAAGGGAACCCGGTGTGACTCCGGGGCTGCCCCGCAGCGGTAAGCGAGAACGATCTCCACGACGAGCACTGGCCCTCGGGCTGGGAAGCGGTGGACCGTAGGAAGCCGGCGAAAGCCGGAGCGCTCGCAAGCCCGAAGACCTGCCAACATCCAGCGTCGGGGAGACATCCCGCGCCGGTTTGACCTGGAAGCCTCGTGGGAGGGCGGTAGGTCCGAGCTGGCGCCGACTCTCGCGCTTGTCCCGGTTCCGACCCCCTCCCGCGTTGTCTTCCTTTCGCCCGCGGGGGCGAGCGGTCGGTCCGAAGGCGCTCTCCTGAAGAGCGCGCGCCCCGTGCGCATCGGCTGGCTTCTTCGCTCTCGCGGCATCGACGCGAGCGGTCCGGGACCGCTCCGAACGAAGCACGACGAGGAGGATTCCATGCTGAGCGATACGTTGATGAGGAGCAACGGCGCGGCGCCGTTGCGCGCGCTCCACGCGCCCCACACGAGCGCCCGCGGCGCCGAGGACACGCTCCCGCACACGACGATGCGGGTGACGAAGAGGAACGGATCGAGCGAGCCTGTCGACGTCAACAAGATCGTCCGGGCCGTGAGCCGCTCTTGCGCCGGCCTGTCCGACGTGGACGCGCTCCGCGTCGCGACAAAGACCATCAGCGGCCTCTACGACGGCGCGACGACGCGCGAGCTCGATCAGCTCTCCATCCAGACGGCGGCCTCGCTCATCGCCGATGAGCCCCAGTACGCGAAGCTCGCGGCGCGCCTGCTCGCCACCGTTATCGACAAGGAGGTCCGCAACCAGGAGATCCACGCCTTCTCGCAGTCCATCGCCGTCGGGCGGCGGCTCGGCCTCATCAACGAGCGGCTCCACGGCTTCGTGGCGCAGAACGCCCGCAAGCTGAACGACGCGATCGAGCCGGGGCGGGACCACGAGCTCGAGTACTTCGGCCTGCGGACCCTCTACGATCGCTACCTGCTCAAGCACCCCGAGACGCGCCTCGTCGTCGAGACACCGCAGCAGTTCTTCCTGCGCATCGCGTGCGCGCTGTCCGAGACGGCGGCGCAGGCCATCGAGCTCTACCGGCTCTTCTCGTCGCTCGACTACCTCCCGAGCTCGCCCACGATGTTCAACGCGGGCACGAGCCACGAGCAGCTCTCGAGCTGCTTTTTGCTCGACTCGCCGGAGGACCACCTCGAGACCATCTACCAGCGCTACACCGATGTAGCGATGCTCTCGAAGTTCTCGGGAGGCATCGGGCTCGCCTACCACCGCGTGCGGTCGCGCGGGTCGCTCATCGAGAGCACCAACGGGCACTCCAGCGGCATCGTGCCGTGGCTCAAGACGCTCGACGCGTCGGTGGCGGCCGTGAACCAGGGCGGCAAGCGCAAGGGCGCCTGCTGCGTCTACCTCGAGCCGTGGCACGCCGACGTCGAGGAGTTCCTCGCGCTGCGCGACAACACGGGCGACGAGGCCGCGCGCACGCACAACCTGAACCTCGCAAACTGGGTGCCGGACCTCTTCATGAAGCGGGTCGAGGCCGACGGCGAATGGAGCCTGTTCGATCCCAAGGACGTGCGCGATCTGCCCGATCTCTACGGAGACGAGTTCGAGCGCCGCTATGCCGAGGCCGAGGCGGCGGGCCTCGCCAGGAAGACGATGAAGGCGCGCGACCTCTACGCGCGGATGATGCGCACGCTCGCGCAGACGGGCAACGGCTGGATGACGTTCAAGGACAGGTCGAACCGCGCCTGCAACCAGACGGCGCTGCCAGGCCGGGTCGTCCACCTGTCGAACCTCTGCACCGAGATCCTGGAGGTGACCTCGAAGGAGGAGTCGGCCGTCTGCAACCTGGGCTCGATCAACCTCGCGCGCCACACGCTCGCGCGGGGAGACGGCGCGGCCGCGTTCGACTTCGAGAAGCTCGCGCGCACGGTGCGGACGGCGGTCCGCCAGCTCGACCGCGTCATCGACCTCAACTACTACCCCATCGCCTCGACGCGGCGATCCAACCTCCGCTGGCGGCCGGTCGGGCTCGGGCTCATGGGCCTGCAAGACGTGTTCTTCCAGCTGCGCCTGCCCTTCGACGCCCCGGCCGCGCGGGACCTCTCCAGGCGGATCTCGGAAGAGGTGTATTACCACGCGCTCTCGACGTCCGCGGATCTCGCGGCGGAGAAGGGGCGACATCCGGCGTTCGACGAGACGCGCGCCGCGCGCGGAGAGCTCCAGTTCGACGCGTGGGACGTCGTCCCCGAGGACACGGCGCGCTGGGAGGCGCTCCGCGCGCGCGTCCGGGCCGAGGGGCTCAGGAACTCGCTGCTCGTCGCCGTCGCGCCCACGGCGACCATCGCGTCGATCGCGGGCTGCTGCGAGTGCATCGAGCCGCAGGTGTCGAACCTCTTCAAGCGCGAGACGCTCTCCGGCGACTTCCTGCAGATGAACCGCTACCTTGTCGCGGAGCTCAAGCGGCTCGGCGCCTGGAACGATGCGGCGCGCGTCCGGCTCAAGCTCGCGGAGGGCTCGGTCCAGGGCATGGGCGAGCTGCCGGAGGAGCTCCGCGCCGTGTACCGGACCGCGTGGGAGATCCCGATGCGCTCGCTCATCGACATGGCCGCGGATCGCGGCGCCTTCATCGATCAGAGCCAGTCGCTGAACCTCTTCATCGAGAACCCCACCATCGGTCAGCTCTCGAGCATGTACTTCCACGCATGGAAGAAGGGGCTGAAGACGACCTACTACCTGCGATCGCGCCCCGCGACGCGCATCGCCAAGGCCACGGTGGACGCGGCGCCGGACCGAGCGCCCGGGGAGGAGGCCGAGCCGCGCCGCGAGGGCGGCCGGGCGCCCGCGCCGCCGGCGAAGGCGGCCGCGGACGTGGCGTGCGCGCTCGAGAACCCCGAGGCCTGCGAGGCGTGCCAGTGAGCCGCGTCAGCCGCCCCGCGCGCCTCCTGGATCCGGGCCAGTGCCTCACGCTGCGCCCGATGGCCTATCCGGCCTTCTTCGAGATGTACCGCGCCGCCATCAAGAACACGTGGACCGTGGAGGAGGTCGACTTCTCGACGGACGCGGGCGATCTGCGGAAGATGACCGGCGCGGAGCGGCACCTCGTGCAGCGCCTCGTCGCGTTCTTCGCCACGGGAGACTCCATCGTGGCGAACAACCTCGTGCTCAACCTGTACAGGCACATCAACGCACCGGAGGCGCGGATGTACCTGTCGCGGCAGCTCTATGAAGAGGCGCTGCACGTCCAGTTCTATCTGACGCTCCTCGACACGTACATCCCCGATCCGGAGGACCGCCACCGCGCCTTCGCGGCCGTCGAGAACATCCCCTCGATCCGGCAGAAGGCCGATTTCTGCATGCGGTGGCTCGATTCCGTCGAGTCGCTCGGGCGGCTCGAGTCGCGCGCCGAGCGGCGGCGGTTCCTCCTGAACCTCATCTGCTTCGCCGCCTGCGTCGAGGGGCTCTTCTTCTTCGGCGCGTTCGCGTACGTGTACTTCCTGCGCTCGCGCGGCCTGCTCCACGGGCTCGCGGCGGGGACGAGCTGGGTCTTCCGCGACGAGAGCGCGCACATGCGCTTCGCCTTCGAGGTCGTGAGCACGGCGCGGCGCGAGGAGCCCGAGCTCTTCGACGCCGGCCTCTCTCGGTCGATCCTCGACATGATGGATGAGGCGATCGACTGCGAGGCACGGTTCGCGGAGGATCTCCTCGGCGCCGGCGTCGCGGGCATGTCGGCGCCCGACGTGCGCCGCTACCTCGAGTTCTGCGCCGACCAGCGGCTCGTCACGCTCGGCATGCCGAAGCGCTACGGGGCGAAGAACCCGTTCTCCTTCATGGACCTGCAGGACGTCCAGGAGGTCACGAATTTCTTCGAGCGCCGCGTCTCGGCTTATCAGGTCGGCGTCTCCGGGGAGGTCGTCCTCGATGGGGTGTTCTGATGTCGAACGGCACAGAGCAGAATTCATACCCTGATCACGACCATCGACGCGGGGCCTGGCGGTGATGGGGGACCGCCCGAGCGAAGGGGGAAACCCGGCCCGCGCGAGGTGAGCTCACCATTGCGTCTCCGGCCCCTGCGGAGCTCGCGGGGGCGCCGTTGGAACAGGGCAATCAGTCGCTCGTGGACGTCTCCGAGGATGCGCGCACCCTGGTCGGATGGATGGCCGCCTGTGCGAGCTTGCGCTCGAGACGAGGGCCGAGGACGACGGTGAGGAGCCCCAGGAAGATCAGGGTCGCCGCGAAGATTCCGTCACTGCTCAAGCGCTCGTGCAGCAAGAGGGCCGAGAAGGCCATGCCGAACACGGGCACGAGCAACCCGAAGGGCGCGATGAGGTTCGCCGAATATCGCCGGAGCAAGCGTCCCCAGATGCCGAAGGCCAGGACGGTGGCGACGAGCCCCGTGTAGAGCACCGCGCCGAGCCCTGCCGCGCCCATGTGGGACACGGCGTTCACCTGCCCGTCCTCGAAGAGATACGAGAGCACGAGCAGCGGCAGCGGCGGAACCAGGCTCATCCATATCATGAGTCGGAACGGGTCGACCCCGCTGGTGCGCTTCAAGAAGATGTTGGTGACGGCCCAGGCGACCGCCGCTGCAAGAATGAGCGCGACACCCAGGGGGTCGACGTTTCCCTGACGCGTGAAGGCCAGAAGGACGATCCCGCCCAGCGCGATGGCCATGCCGCGCTTTTGCATGCGCGAGGGCGAATCGTGGAGCACGATGGACGAAAGCAGGATGGTGAACGGCACCTGCGACTGAATGGCCAGCGAGGACAGCCCGGCCGGCATCCCGACGTTCACGCCGAGGTAGAGCAGCGAGAATTTGACGACGCCCAGCACGAGCCCCACCTGGAGGATGACGCGCCACGGGATGTCCTTCCGCCCGACGAAGAACGCCGCCGGAAGGGCCGCCACGAGGAACCGGAGCGCCAGGAACAGGAGCGGCGGGAACGACGCGAGACCCAGCTTGATCACGATGAAGTTGAAACCCCAGAGGAGGGCGGTGAGCACACCGAGCACGACGTCGCGCGGCTTCATGTCAGCTCCAGACGATGGCGTTCAAGAGGCCGTCCCCCAGGAATCCCAGGAAGAAGCCCGTGGTGATGCGGTCGCGGCCACGTACCTGCTCGAGCTCGTGGTGGCTGGTGGGTTTGTCGAGGAGGGCGACAGTGGAGAAGCGACCGTGGGCGAGCAGCAACCGGCACGTGGTCGGGCTCCGAGGCGCGCGGCGAAGCAAACCCGTAGATGCGCGCGCGCCTCGTCGTTCACCTGCCCGAGATGATCTCTTCCACGACGGGGCCGCCTCGGGCGTGCCGCGTCTGGATGACCTGCTTGTGCGGATCCCGCGCGAGGATCTGGGTGATCAGGTGCCCGTCAGCGCTCCCCGGCGCGAGATCATGCCGCGGGGCGCCGTAGACGACCTGGAGCTGAGGCACGGTGAGCCCGCTCGTCCTCTCGAGGAAAGCGCGCGTCGCTTCCCGTCCCTCCACGCGCGGGTCGCCCCGCAGGAGCGCGTGGATGGCGTCGCCGAGGTGCGCGAGGCACGGGTGCTCGCGCTCCAGATAAGGCTGCAGTCGCTCGCCTCGCCCCGCGAAGGGCGAGCACACCATGCAGACGAGCTGCTCCTCCTCGAGCCCATACAGCTCGCGCGCCACCTCGTTCATGCGGGACCGCATGCGCATGACCCCGTCCCTCCCTTCGTACCGGGCAAGCACCATGTCCACCAGCGCCTCGGGGAAGTCCTTCTGGCGCATCAGCCCCACGGCGAACCGGACGTACTCGTCGATGCCCTCCGCATAGCTCCGCCCGTGGTCCCGCTCGCACCTGAGACCCCGCAGGTGGGCCATGAGCCCTGGGTTGGCGCAGTCCGACTCGCTGAAGCTGAACGCGATGTCGTCGAACGTGAAGCCGAGGTGCTCGGTGAGCAGGTCCCAGTGAGCCCCCGACTCGTAGTCGGTGTCTCCGTAGATGGAGAAGAAGTGCAGCTCCTTCCGGACCTCCGACGCGACGAGGCGCTGCTCGACCGCGCTCGTGGCCTGCTCGCCGTGGATGTCGCGGAAGTACGTCGCCGAGATGTTCCGCATCGTCTCGAGGAACCCGCCGAAGTCCCCCTTGCCCTCCATGCCGTCGATCCCGAGCTTTTGCGCGAGGCGCCGGACCCAGACGTAGTAGGCGCGCTGCTCCCGCCGCGCGTCGCCCGTCACGATGACGTCGACCCCTCCTCCGTGGGCGGCGGCGAGGCCGAAAGCATTCACCATGCCGAAATTGCACGCGTTGCAGAAGGTCGGCCGCCCGTTCGCGGAGGTGCGATGGCCCGTCATCAGGATATCGTCCCGGTTCCGCTGGACCAGGCGACGTGGCAGCGGCTCGCCCTCTCGGAAGGGCTTGACCTCGTTTCCGTCGACGAGCAATGGCTCGCAGAGCGGATCGTCCAGGATCCCCAGGGCGCGATAGGTGCGCCCGATGTTTTCCATGACGGCCCGGGGCATCCCCGCGTGGCGGTTGGTCGCGACCCGGAGCCGGAACGTATCGCCGTAGGTACGGTGCAGGAGGAGCTGCATCAGCCGGACGAAGGCGATGGTGTACGTGCTGTCCTTGCCCCCGCCATAGGCGACCAGCACCTGGTTTCGGTGAAGCGTTTGCTTGTCCGGCAGGCGCGTGTGCAGCCTGGCCGCGCACCGCGCGGCGCCCTCGATTTGCTCCGAGGACAGGTACGCGAGGAGGCCGTTGAGCGCTCCCTCCCGGCCCCTCAGCGAGGGCCCTTCATTGCTCGTGACGGTAGCATCGTACGATTGAACGAACATCGTGGTGAATCCTTTTCTCTGGGCGCTGGCCCGTCGCTGCGGGCAGACCGCGCCCACCCGCGCGGGCCTCCTGGCCCGGCGGCGCCGATCGCGGCGCGCCCGCGTCACTCGCCGCTCGCGCCGTAGTTCGGGAGAGCGCGCGCGCTCGGATCGGACACGGCGCAGTTCTCCCAGTCCCTGTTCGGCATCCAGTAAGCAGGGACGAGCTCGGCGCGCCCCGGGTAGAAACCCTCGAAGATCTCCCGGTAGAGGAGTGATTCCTTGGTGAACGGCGCCGCGTAGCGGTATTCGGCCTGGGCCACCGCGAGCTCCACCTCCGTGTAGCGAAGCTCGGAGAACGCCTTGATCGCGTCGACCATGCTGTGCCCTACCGCGTCCGAGAAGGCCGCCTTCTCGCGGTAGAGGAGCTCGTCGGGCAGGTAGCCCTTTCCCGCGAACGCCTGTCGCAGGAGGCGCTTGCCCATTCCGTTCCTGTTCAGCTTCCCCGACGGCTCGAGGGCCATGACGTAGCTCGCGAAATCGATGTCCCCGAACGGCACCCGCGCCTCCATTGCGTGGGCGCTGATGCACCGGTCCGCGCGCAGCACGTCATAGCAGTGCAGCTCCCGGACGCGCTTGGCGGCCTCGTCCTGGAAGGCCGCGGCCGACGGAGCGTAATCGGTATATTTGTAGCCGAACAGCTCGTCGCTGACCTCGCCCGTGAGCAGCACCTTGATGTCCGTGTGCTCGCGGATGTACTTGCAGACGAGGTACATGCCCACCGAGGCGCGGATCGTGGTGATGTCCCACGTCTCCAGGTGGTAGATGACGTCCCGGATCGCATCGAGCGCCTGCTGCTCGGTCACGTAGACGTCGTGGTGCCGGGCGCCGATGTGCCTGGCCGCGAGCCGCGCGTATTTCACGTCGATCGCGTCCTTGGTCATGCCGATGGCGAAGGTCTCGATCGGCTCGGCCTGGAGGCGCGAGGCGATGGCACAGACCAGGCTGGAGTCGAGGCCGCCGCTCAGCAGAAAGCCGATCTTCGCGTCGGAAGCGAGGCGCTTTCGCACCCCCTCGACGAGGTGGTGCTCCAGCGTCTCGGCGATCGTTGTCTCGTCATCGGTGATGACCCGGGCGACCGCGCTCGGGTCGCGGTACTGGATGAACGTCTCTCCGTCGTAGTAATGCCCGGGCGGAAAGACGCGGACCTGGCCGCAAAAGTCGTGGAGCGCCTTCGCCTCGGAGGCGAAGACGATGCCGCCGCCGCGCCGGGGGTGACCATAGAACAGCGGCCGGATCCCGATCGGGTCGCGCGCCGCGAACACTTTGCCCGAGGGACCGTCGAAGTAGGCGAACGCGAACTCCGCGTCCAGCCGCTCGCAGGCGCCGCGCAGGCCGTACATGCGGACGAGCGGCAGGATGACCTCGCAGTCCGAGCGCGAGCGCCAGGGGTAAGGCCCGATCTCCGCGCGCAGCGCGGCGTCGTTGTATACCTCGCCGTTGCACACGACGGCCGCCCTCCCGTCGCTCGACCAGAGGGGTTGATTGCCCTCGGGGCCGAGCCCCCGGATGGCGAGCCGGTGAAAGCCGAAGAGCGCCTTCGGTCCGACCGTCTCCCATAGCGAATGGTCGGGACCGCGGTGCCTCATGCGCCCGAAAGGGCGCAAGAGCTCGACCGCTGCTTCGGCTACGTGATCGCCATGATAGGCGAGGATTCCGCACATGATTCTACTCCCAAAACGTTTCCGCCGACGCCGCGGGGAGACCCCTCAAGGTACGCGTCCCCATTCGCGTCCCCGCGCGCCCGCCCCTTCCGGGACGCACGCAGGGAGCCGCTCGGCGGTTCGCATCCCGATACGGCGTCGGCACGGTTCGCGTCGCGCCGTGTCGTGTCG
Organism: Sorangium sp. So ce321; assembly: GCF_051530195.1. Taxonomy (NCBI): domain Bacteria; kingdom Pseudomonadati; phylum Myxococcota; order Polyangiales; family Polyangiaceae; genus Sorangium; species Sorangium sp. So ce321. Next base: position 224,981 of record NZ_CP150329.1, read on the forward strand.
TGTCCTGCCCTGTCCTGTCCTGTCCTGTCCTTCAGCAACCACCATGCCGCCGGGAAAACCCGCTCCGAAGCGAAGGCGCGCCTCGCGCTCGACGCGTTTCCTTCCAGAGCTTGCGCGGACACGCCATGCGCTGCGCGCAAAGGACGGCACCCCGCCCCGGCGGCGCCGACCCGATATGTCAGGGCGTTGTCGCCTCTTCAGGCCGGCAGTCCGGACCGAGGCGTTGAGGAGATCGTGACCAGGGCGAGGTCGGGGAGCTCGCTTGGAATAACCGTGTGCGAGGGAGCTTCGAGAAAAGCTCCCTGTACGTCAGGGGAGTTGCCACCTCTTCAGGCGGGCAGTCCGGCTCGACGCCGGGCAGCCGATGCTCCTCGTCACGCCGCCGGTCGCGACAGGCGGTCGCGGATGGCGAGCACCGCGATCGCGAGGAGCGTCAATGCGGCGGCCATGACCTCCTCGAAGCGAGGCCAGCGCGCCGCCGGAGACCACCACGCGAGCAGGGTCATCGCGAGCGTGGAGGCGACGACGCTCGCGCACCGGTTCGCGGGCACGCAGAAGGTGTTCTCCTGAGGTGACACGAAGGTGAGCCCTCCGAAGATGCCCACCAGCTCCGAGGCCAGGGCTGCGGCCACGAGCCACCCCGTCACGGCGAGCTCGAGGGAGAAGGCAGGCCGGAGATCGACGCCGGAGAGCCGCGGGCCCAGCGCGAGCGACAGCCCCAGGAAGACCAGCAACGACGCCGCCGCCGACACGTGCTCACCCACGAAGAAGCTCCAGTTCTTCGCGGAATCCGCGACCTTCGCCGACCTCGACAGCGTGAGCAGCCGTACCGCATAGGCGGTGACGTAGAGCGCGAGCGGGATCGTGAACGAGAGCGACAGCGCGGACGCGGCGTTCGAACGGGTGGTGAGCGGGATCGACGCGAGCGCCAGCGCGAACGCCGTCCAGGCGTGCCAGCCGATGTGCTTGCGCAGGTACATGTCGAGGAGGGGCGCCATCACGAGGACCGAGGCGCGCGTCACGACGCCCGCGATCATCGGCGAGCTGCCCTGGGCCGTGTAGATGAGGAGCGTGCTGATCATGATGACGCTCGTCGCGACGCCGCCCAGGATGCTCGCCGCGCTGGGAAGACGCAGCGTGAGGCCGCCGATCTGGCGCTGCGGGAGCCACCTGAGCCACCCGAGCGCAGTCACCCAGATGAAGGCGAAGGCAGCCCATGCGACCGCCGTGACGGGGAGCTGGGCGAGCCCGGAGACTGGCGCCTCCTGTGAGGGAAGCGTCCCCTGTTTCAACGCCGTCGTCAGGACGACATAGGGTACATACGCCAGGCCGTACCCTGCGACCCAGCGCCATGTCCTCCAGTGTTGTCGCGATACCGGACTGATGGGTGCCATGTCATGACCTTCTTCAGACAGTCTCCTGGTCGAGCAGCTCGGCGCGAAGGCCCTGGATCCTGACGAGCAGATCCTGCTGGTACACGAGGGACCGGCACCCGGTCTGCGCGTCGCGCCAGAAGTACTCGGCCTTGTTGACCTCCGCCAAGGCCTCGCGCTGCCGATCTGTGTCGCGCAGGAGCTCCGCTCGCAGCAGGTGGATGTTGACGAGCCGTCGCCGGTTCGGGCTCGACCTGGACCACGCGAGGGCATCGGCGCGAGAGAGGTGATCGACGATGGCGCGCCGGCTGACAGGATGGACCGGTGATCGCCACAGCATGCGTACGTGGTCGAGCAGGATGGCGATCTCGATCGACTCGTTGCCAGAGCGGCTGGCCTCCGTCGCGGCCATCGCGAACTCCGCATCAGCCTCGGGGAACCTCTCCCTGTGTGACAGCTGGTGCGCGCGGAGCCGGTGGAGCGTCGCGAGCGCGTCCCGCGCAACCCGAGCGTTGTCGTTCCGGGTCACCATCGCTCGGATGGTTTCACGGATCCTGGCGCTGTGCTCCGCGAACGTCTCGTCGGCGACCAGCGCCTCGAGCTGCGCGAACTCGCGCTCCTTCAGGAGCAGGAAGCCGCGGCCCTCGATCCTCTCGAACCACGCGACATCCGCGCCCACGCCGGCAGGCTGATCCTGGATGATCGCCGCCAGACGGACGCGCAGGCGCTCGCCTTCTGACAGGGCGCCCTCGAACACGTGTGAGAAGTGCGTGAGCACCGGTGCTACCTGGCCGATGATCTCGACGCACCCACGGCGCGCCGCGCCCGCGACGAGCTCCCGGATCTGGCTCCAGTGCTCGGCCATCCAGCGGACGTCGTCCGCATCATGGATGCGGTGGTGGCGCCGGATCTCCCTGACGAGCCCGTCCGGGGGCTTTGGCGCGCAAGGTCGGCTCCGCGCCGCTGCCTGGGCCGCTCGGCACTGGTGCGTCACGAGCGCCTCGACGAAGCTCGCCAGCGCGACCCGGAGCGCCGCCGAGGCCAGCCGATCGACGCCGACGGACAGGGACACGAACCCCGCGCCGCGAAGCGCTTCGAGCGTCTCGAGCAGCTCGTCCCAGGCGAGGAGCGTCGCCGCGATCCAGGGGTGCGCGCGTCGGTCCAGATCGAGGGCGCCCAGCCGCGCGATGTCCTCGGCCGCCGTCCCGGGGCCAGAGGCTCGCTGCACGACGAACGGAATCTCCAGCTTCTCGAAGAACTGCTCGTCGACCTCCTGGAAGACCCCGATCGCGTCGAGCACCGCTACCGTGTAGAGGATGGCCTTGGACTGGGCGATGGCCATGCCCCGCTTGCGGTGATTTCGCTCGTATTTGACGAGACTCCAGAGCGAGCTCTCCTGCTGCCGTCCCAGGAGGCGATCGATGTGAGGTGTGCGGAGCGTCAGGGCTGCGCCGACGAGCACGGTCGAATCGACCGCGATGCCGAGCTCGGTCGCCGCGGCCTCGATCAAGGCGCGCAGCGGCCCCTCGCTCGGATACGACTCCGCAGAAGGCACGCCCCGTTCTCCCCCAGGTAGCGAGGCGCCATATAGGGCACCCTGCTCTGCGAGAGCAGGGGGCACACGGAGCGTCCCGCGGGCGCATCCCGCGCGACCCAGGCCGATCGGGCACGGGGCCGTCCGCCAGCCGTCGGCGGCCAAGCCCGGAAAGGACGCCGACGGCAGGCTGCTGGTCGCATGCGATGGGGCTCTCGCGATACGCAGCGTAGGTAGTGGTCACGCGGTGTCGCCTCGGGCTCGCCGTGCTCGCAGCGGTCAGGAGAGGATACGACCGAGCGGGCTCGAGGGTCGCCGGCGATGGAGCACTCCTGTGTTCGTGCTCCAGGGAGGACGCGATGATCGAACGCAGCTCGAGCGACCAAGGGCGACCGTCGATGGGCGGCGGTGGCGCCGACCAGAGCGCCACGGCTGGACGCCAGCTCGGCCGTGGTCATGACTCGACGGACAGGCCGCCTGCGAGCCCTGCGCTCGCGGAGGGCCTCAGGGCGGCGCCGGGCGGTTGCCCTTCAGGGGCAACCGGGTGGAGCGACGAGCCGATCGCGGCGAGCCCCGCGATGGTCCGCCTCTTTGGTACGCTCACCAAGCTCGCGCGCTCGCATTTGCCGGTGTTGCTCCTCGGCGAGACCGGGACCGGCAAGGAGGTCGTGGCGCGGGAGCTTCACCAGCGCAGCGCGCGGCGCGCGAGGCCCATGGTGAGCATCAACTGCGCCGCCATCCCGCAGCAGCTCGTGGAGAGCGCGCTGTTCGGCCACGAACGAGGCGCGTTCACGGGGGCGAGCCAGCAGCAGAAGGGCGTCTTCGAGGCGGCCGACGGGGGGACCGTGTTCCTCGACGAGATCGGCGAGCTCCCCGCCGCAGCGCAGGCCGCGCTGCTGCGCGTGCTGGAGTCGATGCGCCTCAGCCGCGTGGGCTCGAATCGAGAGATCGACGTCAACGTGCGCCTGATCGCGGCCACGCACCGGGACCTCGAGGCGATGTGCAACACCGGCGGTTTCCGATCCGATCTGCTCTACAGGATCAACGCCATGACCGTGGTGCTACCGCCTTTGCGCGACCGACCTGAGGACATCGAGGCGCTCGCAATGCATTTCCTGCGCCAGGCGAACGAGTCTGAAGGGCGCTTGGTTCGATTCATCGACCCCGGCGCGCTCGCGGCGATCCGGGGCTATGCGTGGCCGGGAAACGCGCGCGAGCTGCGCAACGCCGTGGTGCGCGCCGTCGTCGTCGCCGAAGGGGACACCATCACTCCATTGGATCTGCCTGAGCGCGTCCGCGCGGCAGCTGAGCACGCGGCGCCGGCGCACTGCCGAGCTCAGCTCAAGGGAGGGGAGATCCCGCTTCCACCGGCCGGGGAGAAGCGGCTGAAGCAGCGGCTGAAGCGCTGCGAGGCCGAGATCATCGTCGAGGAGCTCCGCAAGGCGGGCTGGAACCAGACGAAGGCGGCGTCGGCGCTGGGCATATCGCTTCGCGCCCTCGTGTACAAGCTCCGGGAGCTGAGGGTCACGAGGCTCGCGTATGCGTCCAAGGACGAGATGCTCCATAGACGCGATGGCGCCTCGCTCGTGTCTCGACCGGTCTCGTAAGCCGTCGCGGCGCCGCGGCGGCGAGGCGCGCCGGCGTCATTGACCGGGGTGGCCTAGGTCCGGGAGCGGCTCATCGAAGGTGATCCAGCCGGCGTCGTCGCAGGTGCCGGCAGGGGCGCCGGCGGTCTCCCGAGCGTGGCTGTCGCCGTCCCAGGGGGGGCGAGATCAGCTGAGCGCGATCATCGCGGCCGTCGCCGCGTAATCGACGCGCGGCGCGCGGTACGGATAGGTCGGCGGGAAGCGCTCGAGCGCCGCGCGCATGCGCCTGATCGTCGCGCTGTCGAGCGGATCGAAGCGCAGGCCCACCGCCCGGCCCGGGTCGCCCTCGCGCCGGCCGTGCACCGTGCGCGCGATGGTCGCCGTCGCGTCGATCCACACGTCCGTGTCCGGGATCCGGAACGAGACGATCACCGGCTCGCCCGTGAGCGGGCGGGCGCTCGTCAGCACGAGCATCCCCTCGATGGACAGGTCGATCGCGCGAGTCCCGAGCAGCCGGAAGCCCCTCTCGCACACGGCCTGGCACTCCACGATCGCGGCGCGGCGCGTGGCGCGACGCTCGCTGGCGATCAGCATATCCATGGTGGTTCTCCTCGGAGCGGTACGCTACGGAGGACCACTACAGGTGGGCAAGAAACCTACACGGAGAGCTCCGCCCCGTGGAGGCCGTCGAGGGGCCGCGGGGGAGCGGGGGAGCGGGGGAGGCGGGGTGTCGGGGGGGATCGGCGTCGTCGAGGGCGCCCACGGCCGCCGGTGGGGGCGTCGCCCCGCCATCTCAGGCGGGGGACGCGCGGCCGTGGGCCCTCGTTCTTCGGCTCGCTCGTTCCGCTCGGCTAGCTGCCCGCCCGGCGCCGCCGGCGCAGGACGAGGCCAGCGAGGGTGGCGAGCAGGGGCAGGAGCGCAGCCGCGCCCCGGCCGCTGTTCGCGGGCAGCGGCCGCGCCGCGCAGAGGCCGTTGCCCTCGGCGAAGATGCCGGTCGGGTCGTTGTCCACGGGCTGCTCAGGCCCGCAGGTGCCCGGCGTGCTGTCGGTCGAGCTGCACACCTCGTCCGACGAGCAGCCGTTGCCGTTCGCGCCGCGGCAGCCGTCGATGCAGGCCCCCTCGACGCAGATCTGGCCGCTCGTGGCGTCGCCGCAGTCGCTGTCCTGCGTGCACGCCGTGGAGGGCTGGTCGTCGTCGCCGTCGTTCGGATCGGTCTCGCCGTCGTCGATGGCGCCGTTGTGGTTCGCGTCCTCCACGCCGTCGGTGATGCCGCCGCGGTCCGTGTCCGGATCGAGCGGGTTCGTGGTCGTCTGGGGGTCTGCATCCGGGATGCAGGTCCCAGCTGCCTGGTCGGTCGCCGCGTCGTTGCAGTCTCGCCCGAGCTCGGTCCCGTCGAAGAGCCCGTCGTCGTCGCTGTCGGGGTCGAGCGCGTTGATGAGGCCGTCGCCGTCGTGGTCGTCGCTGAAGTTCGGCTCCTGGCCGTCGAGCACGCCGTCGTCGTCGCTGTCGCCGTCGTTCGGATCGGTGCCGATGTTGTCCTCGACCGCGTCGCTCAGCCCGTCGCCGTCGGTGTCCGCCGGCGGGACATCGTCGTCGCCGTTGTTCGGGTCGGTCTCGCCGGCGTCGATGGCGCCGTCGAGGTTGATGTCCTCGTCGCCGTCGGTGACGCCGCCGTCATCGGTGTCCGCGTCGAGCGGGTTGGTCTTCGTCGCCCCCTCGTCCGCGTCGGCGCGGCAGTGGCCCGCCTCGGTGTCGGTGGCCTCGTTCTCGCAGTCGAAGCCGAGCTCGGTGCCGTCGAAGAGCCCGTCGTTGTCGCTGTCGACGTCGCGCGCGTTGATGAGCCCGTCGCCGTCGGTGTCCTCGCCGGGCCTCTGCTCCTGCCCGTCGATCGCGCCGTCGTCGTCGGTGTCGGCGTCGTTCGGATCGCTCCCGATCATCTCCTCGAGCGAGTCGCTCAGCCCGTCGCCGTCGCTATCGTCCGCCACCACGTCGTCGGCGGGATCCCTGGGATCCGTCTCGCCGTCGTCGATGGCGCCGTTGTGGTTCGCGTCCTCCACGCCGTCGCTGACGCCGCCGTTGTCCGTGTCCGTATCGAGCGGGTAGGTGAGCGTGTCGGGATCGGCGTCCGGGGTGCAGTTGCCGGCCTCCGGGTCGGTGGCCGGGTTGTCGCAGGGCAGGCCGAGCTCGGTGCCGTCGAACAGCTGGTCGCCGTCGCTGTCGGGGTCGAGCACGTTGATGAGGCCGTCGCCGTCGTGGTCGTCGCTGAAGTTCGGCTCCTGGCCGTCGAGCACGCCGTCGTCGTCGCTGTCCGCGTCGTTCGGATCGCTGCCGATCAGCTCCTCGAGCTCGTCGACCAGCCCGTCGCCGTCGGTGTCGTCGATCGGCAGGTCGTCGTCGCCGTCGTTCGGATCGGTCTCGCCCGCGTCGACCGCGCCGTCGAGGTTGATGTCCTCCTGGCCGTCGCGCACGCCGCCGTCGTCGGTGTCCACGTCCACCGGCGAGGTCTTCGTCGCCCCGCCGTCCGCGTCGGCGCGGCAGTGGCCCAGCTCGGCGTTGGTGGCCGCGTTCTCGCAGTCGAGGCCGAGCTCGGTGCCGTCGAAGAGCCCGTCGTCGTCGCTGTCGACGTCGAGCACGTTGATGAGCCCGTCGCCGTCGGTGTCGTCGGCGGGGTTCGGCTCCTGGCCGTCGAGCGCCCCGTCGTCGTCGGTGTCGGCGTCGGTCGGGTTGCTCCCGATCGTCTCCTCGAAGTCGTCGCTCAGCCCGTCGCCGTCCGTGTCCGTCGGCGGGACGTCGTCGTCGCCGTCGTTCGGATCGGTCTCGCCCTCGTCGATGATGCCGTCGAGATCGAAGTCCTCCTGCCCATCGGACACGCCGCCGTCGTCGGTGTCCGCGTCGAGCGGGTTGGTCTTCGTCGCCCCGGCGTCCCCGTCGACCCGGCAGTGGCCCGCGCCGATGTCGGTCGCCGGGTCATCGCAGACCGAGCCGAGCTCGGTGCCGTCGTAGAGCCCGTCGTTGTCGCTGTCGGGGTCGAGCGCGTTGATGAGGCTGTCGCCGTCGGAGTCCTCGTCCCAGCTCGGCTCCTCGCCGTCGGTCACGCCGTCGTCGTCGGTATCCGCGTCGTTCGGGTCGGTGCCGGCCTCGAGCTCGGTGGGATCGTCGATCCCGTCCTCGTCCGAGTCGCAGCCGTTGCCGATGACGCCGTCGCAGTCGTTGTCGAACGCGTCGCCGCAGACCTCCGCGCCCGTGGGCACGCAGGAGCAGGTGTTGTCGTCCGGATCACACGTCGGGGTCAGCGGCCCGCACTGCGCGTCGGTGACGCACTCGACGCACGTGTTGGGGGTCGCCTCGGTGTTGCAGTGCGGCGTCGGCGCGTCGCACTGCGCGTCGGTCTCGCACTCGTCGATGACGACGTCCGTCGGCTGGGGGCCGCCGGTCTCGTCGTCGCCGTCGGTCGGCGTGTCCTCGGACTGCGCGCCCTGCTGCCCGGCGGCGGTGATGACCGCCTGGTTGGCGATGAGGCCCGAAGCGCCGGCGTCGACCGTCACCTGGAAGGTCACGGTCGTCGCCCCGGCGGCGGGGATCGTGCCCCCGGTGAGCCCGTTCGCGCCGGCGCCGAGCCGCACGGTGATCGTGCGGTTGAGCGCGTTGTACTCGCCCTGATCGTCGACGGGGAGGTCCGTCTTGGGCCCCATGTTCGCGCCCGCCGTGATCGACAGCGAGCCCGGCACGTAGCTCACGCCCGCGGGCAGCGGATCGGTGAGCACCGTGTTGATCGACGCGTCGTTGCCTGTGTTGGTGACCTGGATCGTGTACTGGATCACGTCGCCCGGGAGCAGCAGCCCGCGGTTCACGTCGACGGCCGACTTCACGGAGGTCGTGAAGTCCGGCTTGAAGGTCGAGATCGACGTGACGAACCCGGCGAGGAAGTACAGATCGTTGGTGCTCGACGCCACGATCGGCGCCGAGGTCAGCCCTGGAGTCACCTTGGACGTGATGTCGAGGACGTCGATGTCCATGCCGGCCATGGTCCCGGGAGTGCCCGCGAGCTGCGGCAGGTCCCCCGCGGTCGACACCGGCGCGCCCAGGAACGAGCGCGTGCCGTTGAAGAAGTTGTTGTCCGGGTTCAGGTCGTTGCCGAGGGCGGCCCCTCCGTTGAAGAAGAACTGGTCCCCCGAGATGGAGGAGTCGCCCTCGAACGTGACCATGCCGATCTTCGCGTCGTAGCCCGCGCGCGGCACCAGGAACCCCGAGAGGGTCGCCTCCTGCCTCCCTCCGCTGGGCACCGTGTCGAGCCCGTCGAAGAGCGCCAGATTGCGCGGCGGCTCCGAGGCGTCCTGATAGAACACGACCAGCCACCACCCGGCGAAGTGGTTGTTGAAGTCGTTGTTCAAGAAGTTCGCGCTCTGGACGCCGCTCACCCGGTACGCGCCGGAGCCTTGCGCCTGCACGACCGAGGTGATGTCCGCGACCGACTGGTAGTAGGTCCGAGCCGAGCTGGTCGTGACGACCGAGCCGAGGGCGGCCACGTTCTCGACGAAGCCGCCCGCGCCGGGCCGATCCAGGGTGACCGCCGCGTCCGCGGGCTGGTCGGTCGGCTTGTGCGCGGCCCAGTAGAGATAGGCGTGCGTGACCGTCGCGCCGGCCGGCACGGTGAGCACCGCGGAGGTGCGCGCCTGCTCGGCGGTGACGGTGGTGCGCGCCTCCGCCTGGCCCTCCGCGGGCGAGTCGGCGCGCCAGTAGATGTCGGGCGCGCTGTCGTCGTCCAAGGTGCTGCCTGCGCAGGCGGCGGTGCCCAGCACGGGCCTGTCGATGTCCGCGGGGGCGCACTCGTAGCCGAGCGTGTTGCCGACCAGGAGGAAGTCTCCCCGCTGGTCGACCTGCACGCGCAGCGTGGGCGCGGCGTGCGCGGTGCCGCCCTGCCCGCCTACCCAGGCGAGCCCGACTAGACCACCTATGTACCAACTTCTCTTCACGGCGCCTCCTGCTGCTGCTTCGGCTTCTTCTCGAGGATCTTGAACTGCACGCGGCGGTTCTTCTGGCGTCCCTCGTCGGTGTCGTTGTCCGCGATCGGGACGTCGGGCCCGTAGCCCTTCGACGTGAGCCGCTCGGCTTCGAGGCCGCGCTTGACCAGCGCCTTCGTGACCGACTCGGACCTCGCCTGGCTGAGCTTGATATTGTACGCGCGTCCGCCGCGCGGGTCGGTGTGCCCTTGCACCTCGATCTTGGTGATCTCCGGGTGCTCCTTCAGCACACCGGCCACCTCATCGAGGAGCTCGTCGCTCTCCTTCTTGATGGTCGCCTTGCCGGTGTCGAACTGCACCTGCTGGAGGATGACGATCTCCTGCTCGGTCACGCGCACCGCGACGGGGCAGCCGTTCTTCGCCGGATCCTCGTTGGGCTTGCCCTTCTCGTCGGGGCAGGCGTCCTTGTCGTCGCGCACCGTGTCGCCGTCGCGATCGCCGGGGCAGCCGTTCGTCGCCGGATCCGTGGTGCGGAGACCGGGGATGTCGGGGCAGGCGTCCTCCGCGTCGATCACGCCGTCGCCGTCCCTGTCGGGCGGCGGCGGGCAGCCGTGCTTCTTCGGGTCCTCGTTCGCCGGGCCGGCCTCGTCCGGGCAGGCGTCGACGTCGTCGAGGATGGTGTCCTTGTCGCGGTCCCCGGGCGGCGGGCAGCCGTGCTTCTTCGGGTCGTCGTTCGCGATGCCGGCCACGTCCGGGCAGGCGTCGACGCGGTCGAGGATGCCGTCCTCGTCGCGATCGGAGGGCGGGCAGCCGTTCTTCTTCGGGTCGGCGTCGCCCACGCCGGGCACCTCCGGGCAGGCGTCCTGGTCGTTGGGGATGCCGTCCTTGTCGCGGTCCGGGTCGGTGCGCCGGACCTCGGGCGAGTACGCGAGGCTCGCGACGGCGCGGAAGTCCGGGGTGCCGATGCCCGAGGTGAAGCCGGGGCCGGCGGCGACGCCGAGCTCGAAGTCGCGGAGCGCGGGCACGAAGCGGTAGCGCACGCCGAGCAGCGCCTCGACGTTCGTGTTGCGCGCCTCGGGCTCCTCCAGCACCGTCGAGACGGTCACCTCGGGCCCGATCTGGAGCTGCTCCTCGGGCAGCAGCAGCAGGCCGACGCCCGCGCCGCCGTTGAACATCAGCCCCTGCCGCACCTGCGCGAACGTCTGCGCGGGGCGCAGGTCGACGCCGGCCGCGAGCGACCAGGTGAGGTTCGGGACCCGTCCGCCGGCGATGAGCTGGGGCAGGCCGCGCACCGAGTCCTCGCCCACGTACGAGCCGCGATCGCCGTTGCCTGTCGGCAGCCACAGGTAGCCGCCGATGGCGAGCTGGAACGGGTCGAAGTACTCGCCCAGGAGCCGCAGCCGCAGCCCGAGCCGGAGGTCACCGATCTCCGCGCCGCTCGGCGAGGGGAACGAGAGCCCTTCCGCCGCCGGGCTCCCGCCCTCCTGCAGCACCGCGAGCGGCACGTCGACGTTGACGTGGAGCCGGTCCCACAGCGTGAGCGAGCCGTTCAGGTGCAGGAACAGCTGGTGCTCCACGATGGAGTCGATCGGCTCGTCCTGCCCCTCGCGCGAGAGCACGAGCGGGTTGTGCGCGTAGTCGCCGAGCAGCATCAGGTGGAGGGTCGGGCTGCCGTCCTGCCTGGGCGAGGCGGCGTAGGGCGACGGCACGCCGAACATCCGATCGCCGGCGGGCGCCGGGTTGAACCGGTCCAGGGCGAGGCCGCGCTCCGCGTCCGCCTCCTGGGCAGACGCTGGCGCGGCCCAAGCCGCCGCGGCTAGCGCGGCGGCGCCGCATATCCAACGGGGGGGGAAATGGGCTCTCATTCGCAGGATCACCTTTGGGTGCATTGGGGCGAGCGGCCGTCCACTGCTCCGGCGCGCAGGCGCGTTGTGGGGAAACGCCGGTTCCTCGGGCAGAGGAACGGCAAGCTGCCGCGAATCCCAGGCCGTCTTATAGGCGTCGCCCGACGTCGTCGGTGGACTTTTCGAACGATGGTCGACCGAAAGTGGATCGGCCTCAACAGTGCGACTGCCCCTGCAACCCGGGCTTCGCAGCCCGCCCTTGCAGCCATGCAAGCCGTGTGCACGCGCGCTCTGCGCGCCGGCGCCGGCGTCTGCCGGCGAATGCGCTCTTCGTGGCGGCCCCGCGGCGGGTCGATAGAGGTCTACAGACATCAGCGCTGCGGCCCAGGAGCATCGGGAGGCGCCCTGCTGCGACGCGGGCGCCTCTCAGCCGCGCTTCGCTCGCGGTCGCGGCCGCGCCTGTGCTAGGGCGTTTCTGTGCAGCCGCACCCATTCCGCCAGCCGGCGGAGCGCCCGGCGGCGCCTCCCGAGGAGCAGCGCCTCGGCGAGCTCCGCTCTGTCCACGGCCAGCGCCGGCATGCCGTGCTGTTCCATGTGGCGCGGGGCGCGCTGCTCCTGATGTTCACGAGCATCATCGGCGCCGTCATCGCTGGATGGAGGGGCTTCTCCCTGTCGCTGCCGTTCGGGATCGCGGGCTTCGCGGTGCTCGCGGCCGCCGCGCTGCGCCATCGCGGTCTGCGGATCGAGCTGTACGAGCACGGCCTCGTCGTGGCTCGCCAGGAGGGGTGCGAGGCCGTTGTTTTCGACGATGTCGACGAGGTGTGGTTCGACCTCGACCGGAGCTCGACCCCGTTCGGCCGCTTCGTTTTCCTCCGCGCCATTCGCCTCGTGGAGCACTCGGGTCAGCGGCGCACAGTGCCTGTCGAGGTGGCGGACGGCCAGGAGGTGGCCCGCTGGGTGCTCCAGCGCTGCTCCCGTCCCCTGCTCGATGAAGCGCGGCGCGCGGTCAAGGAAGGTGGGGTCCTGACCTTCGGCCCGGTGCGCCTCGACGCGGAGGGGATCGCGATCCGCGAGCTCCGCGTCGCCTGGGCCGAGCTCTCTCTCGTGCGCTTGCAATCGGGCCGAGTCGCCTTCTTCCGCGGGCAGACCGTGTTTCCCTGGCGGACGGTGGCCCTCGACAGCGTCCCGCACCCGACGGTGTTCGCGCGGCTGGTGACCGAGCGCGCCCCGCGCGTGGAGCACGACGAGGTCTGGGCGGCGTGGACGGGGTGAGTCGCGCGCCCTGAGGCATCCCCTCAGATGCTTCGGAAAATTCACAGGGAGGCGGGGAGACGGGGAGGGAAATCTTCGAAATACTCCCTGTCTCCCCGCCTCCCTGTTCAATTTCCCCGATGAAAATGGCTGCAGAATGAGGGGATTCTTCAGACGCGCGCCTCCTTACGCCAGCCGCGCTCCGGCGCTGAGCGGTGGTCACAGCGGACGCTGAAGGCGGGGAGTCAGGGAGGAGAGAACACCGAGGTTCGGACCTTCCTCACTTCCCATCTTCAGCGTGGGAATTTTCGACATGGGGCGCGATCCCAGCCCGCACGTCGCGTTCGGGCACGACCACGGGCCGCGCGCCTGTCGATCTGCTTCGAGCCGAGCATGCGCCTGGCCGCGGCGGGCTGACGCTGGCTCGCCGCGGGGGCGCCCGTCAGGGCTGGCGAGGCTTCATGGCTGCTGCTGCTTCTTCTTCCACTTCTTCTTGGGGCGCGGCGGCAGCTTCATCTTCTTCGGGTCCTTGGGCGCCCACGGCACGCGCGTGTCGATCGGCAGGATGTCCTCGTGCGGCAGGGCGCGCTCGCCCTCGCGCTTCACCGCGAACGACGCCGAGACGACGTTGACCCTGTGCGCCCCGATGTCGGAGAGATCGCCCTTGGCGCGGAGCCCGACGGGGATGCAGAAGAGCCGCTTTCGCTCCTCGTCATCCATGTTGGCCGCCGGCGGCGCCCCGTCGCGGCCGGCGCCGCCCAGCTGGGCGAGCCGACCCGGGTCCTCCATGGCCTGCTGGAGCTGCGCGAGCACCTCCTCGGCGCACACGAGCTCCGCCTTGGGCTTCTTCTTGCTGCCGGAGGGATACTGCACCTTGGACTCGACCTTGACGGTGACGGTGACCGGCGCCTTGTCGGGCCCCATCTGGAGCGCGGTCCCGGCGAGGGCGCCCTTGGCCGCGCCCACGATGCGCTCCCAGGTGGGGCCGTCGCCGGCGGTCGCGCTCACCAGCCGGACGCCCAGGACCTGGCCGTCGGCGCCGAGCTTGACCTCGAAGGTCGCGCGCGCATCGAGGGGCGCGGCCGAGGAGCGCACGGTGTCCGCCAGGGTGCTCGCCACGACGCCCGCGGCCGGGACGCTGATGCCCACGCTCCTGTCCTTGCCGCGGATCGTGTCGTTCAGGACCTTGCCCGCGATGGCGGGGTCGACGGGGCGGGGGAGGGGGGCGGCCGTCGGGGCGGCCTGCGGCACGCCGGGGCCGGGGAGCGCGCCGGGCACGGTCCAGAGGGGCGTGCCGAGCCCGGGCGCGAGCGCGACACCCCCGCCGGCCGCGGGGGGCGGCCCCGCGGGGGGACCGCCGTACTCGTCGGCGGGCGGGGCGGCCGCCGCGGAGCCTGGCGCCTCGGCGACGGGGGCGGGGGGCTCGGCGGCGGGGGCGGGGGGCTCGGCGGCGGGGGCGGGGGGCTCGGGCGCATCCCTCGGCTCGGAGGCGGGCTCCGCGGGGGCGGCCGGCGCGGGCCTGGCGCGGTCGGCGGAGGCGACCTTGGCGGCGGCGGCGCCCGGCGGGGACGCCTGCGTCTTGTCGGCCGGAGCGGTCTTGCCGACCTCGCTGGCCTGCTCGGGTTCGCTTGCGGCCGGCGGCGCCGGGGCTGCGGTGCGGGGAGCCGGCTCCTCGAGCTCGAGGTCGATGGCGTCCACGAGCGCGGACGGATCGGCGGGCGGCTCGGGAGGGCGCTCGCGTATCGGTGCGGCGAGGAGCGCGAGGTGCGCCGCGACCGCCATGGCCAGGGCCATGGCATCGCGCCCTCGCAGGGGGATGCTCACCGCCTCCTCAAGCCAAGGCGACTACGCATCGAAGATTTCTAGCACGCCCACCCCGGGCGCGCGCCGCCCGACCCAGGTTGGGGCTCGTCCGCCCCGCGAGGAGCACGATTGCGGCGCGCTCCCAGCCGTTCAGTCCGAATCGAGGCCTTCGCCACCCGGCCCAGGTTGCGCGCCGCCCGACCCAGGTTGGGGGCCCTCGCAGGTTGGGGGCCCTCGCCGCCCGACCCAGGTTGAGGCCCGCCAGGTTGAGGCCCGCCCGGGGGCCCGCCTCCGCGAGGCACGCCGTCACGCGGCCCGGACGGCCGCCGGGAGCGCCGCGCCCATCGCGCGCGCGATCGTCTCCAGGTCCCGCTCGCTGATCGTCAGGAGCCCCGCCCGCAGCCGGACTCCCCAGCTGGATGACCCCGACGAGAGGTCGAGCCGCGCGAGCAGCGGCGCGATGGGCGCCGCCCGCGCGGCGACCCACGCCACGTCACGGCGAAACGGGCAGAAGCCCCCGCCCATGTCGAACGGGTACGGCTCGCCGTCCTTCACGACGCCGATGGCCGTGAACGCCTGCAGCCGATCGCGGCCCTGGAACGACACGGTCGGCGAGTAGTACACGACCCGATCGCCCGGCCGCACGCGCCGGAGCGGCGCGCGCTTGCCGTGGCAGACCTGCATGAAGCCGCCGGCCCGGCCGCGCTCCACGTGCTCGGCCGACGCGACGGCCAGAAAGGCGCGGCTCACGCGGCCCCCGGCGCGAAGACGCGCAGGCGGTGGCCGTCGCGATCGAGGGCGACGAACGTGTAGCCGAAGTCGAGCTGCGTCGGCGCCTGCGCGATCGCGAGGCCGCGCTCGGTCCAGGCCGCGTGCGTGGCCCTCACCGCCGCCGCGTCGGCGACGGTGAACGCGAGCTCGCCGCCGCCAGGCGCCGTCGCCGCGGGCTCCACGGTGTGGCGCGACCACAGCCCCAGCATGACGCCCGACTCGAGCGCGAACATCGCGAAGGTCGGCGACGCCTCGACCGGGGGCCGCCCGAGGACGCTCGCGTAGAACGCGGCGCTCGCCGCGGGATCATCGACGTAGAGCAGCACGAAATTGAGATCGGACATGATGTTCTCCGGGCGCCCGGGGGAGAGGTGCCCCGGGACGACGGAGAGCATGCGACCGGCCAGTGACAGATTCTGTCAGCAGGCGGCAAGCCGACGTCCAGCCGACGTCCAGCCGACGTCCAGCCGACGTCCCGCCGCCGCCAAGCCGAGCCGAGCTGCTCAGCCGGGGAGCTGCGCCGGGATGGCCTCGCGCGCCCGCCACTCCGCGAGGAGCGTGGCGCGCGGCCGGCCGAAGCGATCGGCGGACGTCGTCCAGCGCGCGATCCGGTCGGCCCGGAACGAGCGAAAATCGGCGCGCTCCTCGCACCACGCCACCACCACGCGCGCCCGCTCGAAGAAACCGACGGCGATGGGCCACACCACGCGCTCGCTCGCCGCGCCGCGGCGGTCTGCGTAGGCGATCCGCGCCTTGCGCTGCTCGCGGATGCAGCGCCGCACCTCGGCGAGGTCGATCTGCTCCGGCTCGCGCCGCAGCGACGGGCCTGCCAGGAGCGCCGTCTCGTCGACCAGGGTCTTCAGATCGCGCGGCAGCACGGCCCGGAGCTTCGCGACGACCTCGGCGGCCGCGCGCCCGAGCGCCTCGTCGCCGTGCTCCGCGGTGAGGCGCAGGCCGAGGACGATGGCCTCGAGCTCCTCGTCCGTGAACATGAGCGGCGGCAAGAGGAAGCCCGGCCGGAGCTGGTACCCCGCGCCCGCCGCCCCCTCGATGCTGGCGCCCTGCTCGCGGAGGGCGTCGATGTCGCGGTAGACGGAGCGGACGGAGACGCCGAGCTCGTCGGCGAGGGACGCCGCGCTCACGGGCCGGCGGTGGCGGCGGAGGAGCTGCACCAGGCGGAGCAGGCGGTTGGCGCGGGACACCAGGGGATGCTGCCATGAACTGGCAGCATGACCAAGGGTCGCCGGTGCTCGTCGCGCTGTCCCCGAAGGAGCTCCAGACGTTCCCGGAAGGCGCAGAGCGCCCTGTTCTCGTGGAAAGACGGCGGAGCCACCGGCACGGCCGATGATACGGCGGTGTCTGCTGTGGAGATCCTGCGCACGGAGAGGGACGGCGCGCGGCGCCTCGCGACGCGCGAAGACCAGGTGGTGCTGGTGTGCATCGGAGCGTGCCTCGCCGCACTCCTCATCGCCTCGGTCCTCCTGGCCGAGCGTCCCCCGGGCGTCGCTGTCGTGTCCATCGAGTTCGACGACACGCTGGCCGATCAGCTCTCCGCGCGCTCCATCCTCGCCGAGCACCGGATGCATGCCACGTTCTTCGTGAACAGCGGTCGACTCGACCGTCCCGGCTACCTGACGGTCGCCGAGCTCCGCGCGCTCGCGTCCGACGGCCACGAGATCGGCGGCCACACCGTCGATCACGTGCGGCTTCCCGGGCTCCCGGCCGGAGAGCAGCGCCGGCAGATCTGCGATGACCGCCGCGCTCTCCTGGCGCTGGGCTTCGCCGTGAGCGACTTCGCGTACCCCTGGGGCGCCTACGACAGCGTCAGCGCCGAGCTGGTGCGCTCCTGCGGTTACGACAGCGCCAGGGGCTCGGGCGGGCTTGGCCTCCACGCATGCACCTTCTGCGCACGGGCGGAGTCCATCCCTCCGCACGACCCCGCTGCCACCCGCACGCCCGGCTCCCTCCGCCGCAGCGACCGCCTCCCCAGGACTCAGGCGCTCGTCCGCCGCGCGCAGCAGGATGACGGATGGATGCAGCTCACCTTCCACCATATCTGCGACGCCTGCGGCAAGTACAGCATCTCCAGAGAGGACTTCTCCACGCTCCTCGACTGGCTCGCGGAAGAGCGCGACGCGGGCCGCGTCGTCGTCCTGACGGTGCGGCAGGTGATCCACGGCGCGAGGCCACCGCCCCGCGGGCTGGGTGTGGACTGAAAGCGGCCCCTCCGGGCGTCGCTTCTCCGGGAAGGGGCCGGATCGCGCAAGGGATCCTCGGTCGCCTCCAGGGGGGAGGCGGCGGGCGCGAAGGCGACCCGCAGCCCCCATTGATGCGCTGGCGGTATCAATCGGCGCGCCTCGAGTATTGGTGCGCCCGCGCCGGACGGTCCATACGGCGGTCATGAAAGCTGCCGTTCTGAAGGCGTTTGGTTCCCCCCTCGCCATCGAGGCCTTGCCAGACCCGATCCTGGGGACTGGGGAGGTCATCGTCGATGTCGTCGCTGCCCCTGTGGTCTCCTATGCGAACGAGGCCTTCAGCGGCGCGCGGGGCTTCTTGCTCGATCTGCCGCTGGCGCCGGGAGCCGGCGCGATCGGCCGTGTGCGCGCCGTCGGACCGGACGCGACACGCCTCGCTGCCGGCGACTGGGTCTGCTGCGACCCCACCGTGCGGTCGCGCGACGACGCGGTGTCTCCCGACATCTTGCTGCAAGGGTGGACCGCGGCGGGCGAGGGGGGCCTGCGCCTGCAAGCGCATTTTCGCCATGGATCGTTCGCCGAACGGATCATGGTTCCGACCGAGAACGCCGTCCGGATCGGCGCGATAGAGGCGGCGGACGCGGCGCGGTGGTGCGCGCTGATGACGCTGCTCGTGCCGTATGGCGGGCTCCTCGCGGCGGACCTGCAGGCAGGAGAGACGGTGCTGATCAGCGGCGCCACCGGGAGCTTCGGCGGCGCCGGCGTCGCGGTCGCCCTGGCGATGGGGGCGGGCTGCGTCATCGCGCCGGGCCGGAACGAAGAGGCGCTGGAGGGTCTGGCCCGTCGTTTTGGTCACCGCGTTCGCACCGTGAAGCTCCTCGGCAGCGAGGAGGACGACCGGACGCGGATGCTGAGGGCGGCGCCGGGCCCGATCGACCGCGTGCTGGACCTGCTGCCGCCCTCGGCCCCCGCGGCCGCGGTGCGAGCCGCCGCGATGACGGTGCGACCGCACGGGACGGTCGTGCTGATGGGAGGCGTCGCGGCAGGACTGGAGTTGCCTTATCGGCACCTCATGCGCAGCTGCATCACGGTTCGGGGCCAGTGGTTGTGTCCACGGGAGGCCGTCGTCCGCATGGTGCGGCTCATCCGCTCCGGTCTCCTGAGCCTGGACCATTTCGACGTCACGGAGCTCGGTCTGGATCGCGCGAACGAGGCCGTCGCGCACGCCGCCGCGAACGCCGGCCCCTTCAGGATGACCGTGATCCGGCCGTGACCAGGAGCCGGGCTCACGCGAGCTTCGCGGCGTCCCCTCCGAGGCTCGACGCGACCTCCACGGCGAGCCGCACGAAACGCGCGACGTCCCTCGAGCGACATGTGTCCGCCCACGCGACGTACAGCGTGCTCGCCGAGATCCCCGCCATCCTCACGTACTTCACGTCGTGACGCGCATAGAGCGTGGCGCTGGAGGCGGGGACGAACGCGATACCCTGGCCCAGCGCTACCGCCTCGAGGAGCTGGCTCGCGTCGTGGACGACCGGGCCGCGCGTCGCGTCCTCGTTCCTGTCGACGGCGGCGCGGTACGCGGCGAGCTCCGGGCTGGCCGCGGGCCACACCGGTACGGGATCTCGCGCCAGGTCCTCGCGGCGCAGCACGCGCCGCCCCGCGAGCGGGTGAGCCGCGGCGAGCGCGACGCAGCGGGGCTCCGTGAACAAGGGCTCGGCGTCTATGCCTGGCGTGGTGATGGGCCCTCGCAAGAACGCCACATCGGCGCGGCCGTCGGCGAGCATGGCGGTCTGCTCTCCCCAGCCGCTGACGAGCACCTCGACGCGTACCTGCGATCCCGAGCGCTCGTGGTGTTCGACGAGCCGGCGCAGGAGGCGCCCGCCGTTCCCTGGCTTGAGCGCGACCGCCAGGTGCGCGCGAGGGAGCCCCGCGCGCGCCGTGCGGCGAGCCGCGGCCGCCAACGCATCGAGGACGTGGCGTGCTTGCTCGAGCAGGACCACCCCTGCTGGAGTGAGCGACACATGGCGCGTCGTCCGGTACAAGAGGCGCGTCCGCAGCTTGGCTTCCAGCTGAGCGATCGACCGCGAGAGCGGCGGCTGGGCCATCCCCAGGCGCGCGGCGGCGCGACGGAAGCTCCGTTCCTCGGCCACCGCGATGAAGCGTCGAAGCTCGGTGGGCTCGAGATCGACGTCCACGGGCACAACGGCATCGTATCTCAGCCGCGTCCTGCTGCAACGGTGGAGGGGCTCTCGGCGTAGGCGGCCCGCCACGCCTCCCGCAGCTGCCGGAGCATGCTCGGGTACACGATGAAGCGGCGGAACGGCTCGATCAGCGCCATGTACGCGGACGTCCACCGCGATACGGGCTTCACGTAGACAGCCCAGTAGAGGCGCTGCCCCTCGGCCGTCGGCCTGATCGCCATGCAGGAGAACGCGTGGACGGTCGCGTTGCGGATCTCGCTCACGGCCTCGCCCGGGAGCACGTACAGCACGTGGAAGGGCCCCTCGCGCGTGCCGGGCTGCACGGACGACCGACTCGCGAGCTCGGACGGAAGCTGGTGCACGTGGGACTCGGGGGGCAGGCCCTGCTCGACGGGGTCCCAGCCAAAGCGCTTGCCGAGCGCGCCGCGGAGCCCGAACAGCGCGCGCACCAGCGCGCTCGAGGAGCCGCTCCCCGGGGGACGCAAGAGCGCGCGGACGTCGTCGATCGTCCGCGCCGCGCCGCCGCCCGGCAGGTCGACCGCGGACACGTCGTTCAGCGGAACGCCGCGAAGGACCTGGTGAACCTCGAGGTCGAGCTCGGTGAACTCCTGTGGCGAGATACGCATGGAAGCCTCCGTTGAGCGGCGCCTCACGCCGCCGGTCAGCGGCCGGCGGCGCCGCCCGGCAGCGCCGCGGCGGCGCCGCGGTGGCGACGGAGCGGAGCCTAGGGTCGGGGTGCACGCGAATCCAGGGCCGCGCCGCCCGGCGCCGCCGCGCGGGCGAGGCGGAGGGCGGGTTTCTGGGCTGAAACCGGCTGAAGGCCGACGCCGACCGGGGGGGCGCGGTGTGATACCCTGCGCGCTGTCCTGATGAGCACCATGGAAACCAAGGCGGTCCGGGAGCTCGCCGTGTCGAAGCGGGCGTTCTCCGTCCCTGCGAGCTCGCTCGACGATGCGGTTCGCCTCTGCGACCCGTTCAGTCCGCTGGATCCGCGCGATGACGCGATCCTGCACGAAGATCTGAGCCAGATCCGCGGCGGAGATCGCCTCGCCAAGATCGCGCGGAACATCCGCCGCGCGGGTGGAACGCCCACGCTGCACCTCCTGAGCGGCCACATCGGGGGCGGCAAGACGACGGAGCTCCTTCTCATGAAGAAGCGCCTCGAGTCCGCCGAGGGTGGGGCAGCTCCGATTACGACGCTGTTTCTCGACGCGGACGCGGTGCTCGACCGGACCGACGTCGATCTCGAAGATGGAGAAGCTGAGCGAGGGCCAGCGCGCCAACGTCGAGCGCCTCTACCTGGACCGGATGGTGGCTCTGAAGCGCCTTGAAGCGCATCTGGTGATCACGGTGCCGCTATATCTCTGCTATGCGGCGGCTGGCGCCAGCCTGATCGGCCTGTACGGGGGAAACGTCGTGGTGTTGCCGATGATCGAGGTGCGCCGGCGCGCCGCAGAGGGCGACGGCGACAATCCCGACGCGCTCGCTGCCCTGGTTCACCTGCTCGAGAAGCGCGTCCGGTTCGACCTTCTCTTCGAGGAGGGGCGGGCCGCGGCGCAGCGGATCGCGCGGTACAGCGGCGGGTGCATCCGTCACGCGTTGCGCCTGGTGCTCGATGCCGTGAACGAGCACGACACGCCCAGGGTGACGGCCGCCTCCATCGAGCGGGCCGCCGGCGGCATCCAGGCCGACTTCGAGCGGGCGCTCCCCGAGGCCTATGTGTCGATCCTCAAGCAGGTGGCGCGAGACAATCGTTTTCCCGACAGGCGACGATCAGGTCAAGCGGGAGCTGCTCCGGCATCTCTACGTCCTGGAGTATCAGAACGGCGATCCTGATCCCTGGTGGGCTGTCCACCCGCTCGTGGAGCGGTGCCGCAAGTACCGCGAGAGCACGTGATCCCGGAAGGGCACAGGCCGATCGCGCTGCTCAATGCCGAATCGGAGCACAACCTCGATGTGCTCCGGCGCGGCCTGCGGCGGTCGGCGAGCTTCGCTCTGTATGTCGTCCTCGCGGCGGATGCGGCGCGGGCCGAGGTGGTGCGGCGTCTGCGCGCCTGGAGCGGCGCAGGCGGCGTTCCGGCATTGCATTTCTTCGCGGCCGGGGCGGCCGGGGTGGAGGAGATAGAGCGATTTCTCGCGGTCTCGGCTCGGGACCGCCCGTTCGCGGGGGCGGTGATCCCGGACGGCGTCGCGCTGATGGACACCAACGGTGGCACCGCGGTCGCGTCGCTCAACATGGCGCGCGACGTCCTCGGCAAGCTCATCCGTGGGCCGTTTGTGCTGGTGATCGCAGCGGGGCGCGTGGCGGAGCTATCGAGGATGGCGCCGGATCTTTTCGACGTCCGGGCGGCGACGCTGGAAGTCGAATTGATGGTGAGGGAGCCTGCTCCGCTCGTGGCTCTGGAGCATGAGGCCCAGGAACTGTCACCGCCTTCTCGGGCGGAGCTTCAAGCCGAGGCAGCGCGGCTGCGGGGGCTTGCTGACGGCGAGATACCTGCCGGCGCGCTCGCCGACGCCTGGATACGGCTCGCATATTCATTCCTCGAGGAAGCAGAGCTGGGCGAAGCCAGGGCAGCCGCGGAGGATGCGTTCCGGCTCGCCGAGCGCGCCGGCTACACGAGCGGGATCGGCGATGCGCTGGCGTTCGAAGCGCGCGTGCTCGAGATGACCGGCCCTGCCGAGGCATGGGAGGGGGCCCTTCGACGGGCGCTCGCGATGCATCGCGAGACAGGGGATGTCGCGAAGATCTCGAGCGGTCTGCTCGAACTGGCGCGCGCTGCGGCGCGTCTGGGGCGCCCGGATGAGGCCGAGCAGCTCTTGCGCGAGTCCATTCATCTGTGTGAGCAGCTGGGGAACATCCGTGGGCGCGCTGCCGCTCTGGGCCAGCTCGCCGACGTCCTACAGGCCGGTGGCGAGCTGGACGAAGCGCTGCGTATCCGTCGGCAGGAAGAGCTGCCTGTGTACGAGCGCCTGGGCGATGTCCATTCCCGTGCCGTAGTGCTGGGCAAGGTGGCCGACATCCTTGAGGCGCGCGGTGAGCTGGATGAGGCGCTGCGTATTCGTCGGCAGGAAGAGCTGCCTGTGTATGAGCGCCTGGGCAATGTCCGGGAACGCGCCATCGCGCTGGGCAAGGTGGCCGACATCCTTGAGGCGCGCGGTGAGCTGGATGAGGCGCTGCGTATCCGTCGGCAGGAAGAGCTGCCTGTGTATGAGCGCCTGGGAGATGTCCGCTCCCGTGCCCTCACGCTGGGCAAGGTGGCCGACGTCCTTCAGGCTCGCGGCGAGCTGGACGAAGCGCTGCGTATTTGTCGGCAGGAAGAGCTGCCTGTGTATGAGCGCCTGGGCGACGTCCGGTCTCGTGCGGTCACGCTGGGCAAGGTGGCCGACATCCATCAGGCTCGCGGCGAGCTGGACGAAGCGCTGCGTATTTGTCGGCAGGAAGAGCTGCCTGTGTATGAGCGCCTGGGCGACGTCCGGTCTCGTGCGGTCACGCTGGGCAAGGTGGCCGACGTCCTTCAGGCTCGCGGCGAGCTGGACGAAGCGCTGCGTATTCGTCAGCAGGAAGAGCTGCCTGTGTACGAGCGCCTGGGCGACGTCCGGTGTCGTGCGGTCACGCTGGGCAAGGTGGCTGACATCCATCAGGCTCGCGGCGAGCTGGACGAAGCGCTGCGTATTCGTCAGCAGGAAGAGCTGCCCGTGTACGAGCGCCTCGGCGATGTACGCAGCCGACTGGTCTGTCAGGCCAACATGGCGCTGATCCACCTCGAGCGTGCTGCCCCCGGCGGTCGCGAAGCTGCTGCCGAGCTCCTCCGTATCGCCCACCGCGACGCCGCTCACCTCCAGATTCCCGAGGAGGAGATGATCCGCCGGATCCAGAGGAAAGCAGGGTTGACGCCTTGACTCGATACTAGGGCCTTCACGGCTCTCGATACGCGCTCACTCGAACACCACGCGAAGACCTCGGTGGAGCATCAAGCTCGAGAAGCCCGCCACCAGACGGTTGTACGTCACGCGTCGCGCTCGGGCACCTTCACTCCACGTTCTGTGGGCTCGCCAGGAGCCGCGCCGTGGTATCTTCAACCTCTCCACGCTGGCAAGCCAGGCATGTCCAGGCGCTCGGCGGCCCGACGGAAGCTCTGTCCCTCAGCCGCCGCGATGAAGCGCCGGAGCTCGGTGGGATCGAGACCGACTGCCACGGACACGCAAGCGTCGTATCTCAGCCAGGTCCGGCGCAGCGGTGGAGGGGCTGGTGCACCTCGAGGTCGAGCTCGGTGAACTCCTGCGGCGACACACGCATGGAAGCCTCCGTTGAGCGGCGCCTCACGCCGCCGGTCATCGGCCGGCGGCGCCCCCCGGCAGCGCTGCGGCGGCGACGCAGCAGCGCTCAGGGGCGGGGTGCACGCGAATCCAGGGGCGCGCCGGGGAGGTGGAGCGTCAACCCCGCTGCCGGCCCGGTGCTCCAGGTCAAGGGGCGGCGGTCAGGCGCCACACGAGCGTACGCCACGCGTCGCGCTCGAAGATCTCCGGTCGACGCCCGGCGAGGAGCGGCGCATAGCGCGCGACGATCTCCGGAACGTCGGTGGACACGAGCCCGGAGAGGATCAACGACCCCGAGGGGGCCAGGCGAGCCACGATGTCCGGGGCGAGCGCGGTGAGCACCTCGCGAAGGATGTTGGCCACGACGATGTCGAACGTCCCGTCCGGCCACGCCGTCGTGAAGCGCACGCGCGCCTCGACCGCGCTCCGCCGCGCGTTGTCCTGCGCGATCGCGATCGCGGCGGCGTCGATGTCGACCCCGATCGCCTCGCCGCCGAGCTTCGCGGCGCCGATCGAGAGGATCCCCGTCCCGCTCCCGACGTCGAGGAGGCGAAAGCCGCCTCGCGGCGCGAACGACGCGAGCGCTTGAAGGCACATCCGCGTGCTCTGGTGCCGGCCGTCACCGAACGCGCGGCCGGGTCCGAGGACGATGGTGCGCTCGTCGGCCTCCGCGTCCCACGGGCCGGTGACCACGCGAAAGCGAGGTGGAACTTCGATGATGGTCGAAGGGTTGCTCATGCGTCGTGGAAGCTTGCCACCGCGCAGCCGGAGGATGGGATCTGGATAGCACGGAGGCGCGGCGTGAGATCAGCCCGGCTCGCGCCGCCGCTCGACGATCGCCTTGCCCTGGCCCGCGAGGGCATGGCGAACGCCGGCCTGGAGATCGCGCTGCGTCAGGAGGTTGCCCATATCGATCCCCTGCGCGACGAGCGTGCGGGCGACGCCGGCTGAAGCCCCGACGAGGATGGGCCGCAGGATGTCTTGGCCGAGGGGGGGAGCTCAGGCGACGCGGTACCTAGCGCCGGCGCCGTCGCGTTGCCAGCGCGCCGAGCGCGCCGAGGAGCGCGAGCCCTCCGAGATCGGCCGATCGACCGCTCGTCGAGCAGGAGCACCCCGAATCGCCGCCGGACTCCCCATCGCCGTCCTTGGGCGTCTCACCGCCGCCGCCCGCGCCGCCCGCGCCGCCCGCGCCGCTGCTCGACGCGGCGGACGAGCTCGCTGTCGCGCTCACGGTCGATCCGCTGCCCGACGTGGTCGACGAGGTCGACGTGCTGCTCGCGTCCGCGCCGCCGCTGCCGCCGGCGCCGCCGGCTCCGCTGCCGCCGGCGCCGGCGCCGCCGCCGCCGCACTCGGCGGAGCACGCCGTCGAGCAGGCGCCGCAGACGCATTCGATGAGACGGACATAGATGCTCGCGCCCTCCGCATGCTCGCTCGCGCAGCGATCCACGCAAGCGTTGTCCGGGCACTCGTTGATGCAGCCGGCGAATACCCGGCACGCCGTCGACGCACCGCAGGCGTCATACGGCGGCCTGCAGGCGCCCGACAGCGAGCCGTTGGTGCAGCTGTCGCAGCTGCCGCCGCCGTCGCCGCCGCCGCTCGCGGCGCTCGCGGCCGTGGTCCCGCCGATGGGATACAGGGCGCACACGCCCTCGACGTCGTCGTCCTCGAGGCTGCGCGTCGACGAGCCCGCAACGTAGTACGCGGTCATCGTCGCGCCCCCCTCGCTGGAGTGGCCGAGGCCCAGGAAGTGTCCCTCCTCGTGCGTGGCGATCGACTGCGTGTCGACACAGCCGTTGTTGCCGGTGTCGTTCCAGCAGAACCCGACGTTGTTGAAGACCATGTCGGCGTCCGCGATGGCGTTGTTGAACCCCCAGGCCGGCATCGTGACACCGATGACCGAGTTGGGGTCGCCGAGCGCGCCCGGCCAGGAGTCGCTGATCCAGTGGAACACGTTCTTGCCGTCGTTGTAGTTGTAACGATCGGTGGTGTCGCCGAGGAGGTTGACCCGCCACTCCGTACACCCGGTGTTTGACCACGCCGCGAACCCGGACTCGATATGGGAGACGGCGAAGCCGGCGATCGGGCCCGGGATCGTCGAGCGGTTGATGTAGTAGCCGACGGGCAGCTCGTCCCAGCGGGGGACGCTGGCGTCGAGCGGCGTCCACGCGGCGGCCTCGGGAGCCGCGGCGAGGAGCGAGGCGGCGCCGAGCGAGACGGCGATGGCGACGTGGCGCCTCATCTCACTTCCCTCCCGCGATGCGGACCACGTCCGTCATGAGGCTCTCGACGGGCTCGATCTCCTCGGCGGGCACCGGGACGGGCACGAGCGCCCCCCCGCTCCGCCGGACGAGCTGAAGCCCCTCGAGGCTGCGCCGCGCCAGGCCCTTCGCGTCGACGTGATAGACCGACAGCGCGAGCGCCGTGAGGTGCCAGCGCCCCTTGTCGCCCGGCCGCAGGAAGACGACGGCGTCCTCGCCCGGCGAGAGCTTGGCGTCGCCGAGCACCCGCTGCGTCTTGCCGTTGTACGTCCCGCCGATCTGCTCGAGCAGGAGCACCTTCGCGCCCCCCTTTCCCGCCTCGCCTCCCTTGAGCGGCTGGGTGAGCGTGAGCTCGGTGCGGGTCACGATCGATCTTCCGTCGTCGGACTCCGCCGTGAAGGACCGGCCGACGATCACGCGCGCGATCGTCGCCGACCGGAGCACGAGCTCCTCACGCGAGAGCAGGACGGCCGTCGTCGCGTCGGCGGTCGTGACGAGGCAGAGCAGAGCGACGGAAAACAACAAGGAGATTACTGCGTTCACGCTTCGCTTCATATCGGTGGCTCCTCGAGGACCATCTTTTCTATACCGAAGCGCGCGCGGCGACCATCCAGGAAGCGGTGCTGACCTCGTGCTCACAGCGCCGCGATGCAGCGTGTCTATCGTGACGGCGGATCATCACACTGTGGCGCGACGTGACGCCGTGATCTGGGGATACGCCAGCTGCCGCTCGCGCGGCAGCCCACCAGGATTTATGCCGTGAGCGCGTGAGAGAGCGCCGTCGGCGCGCTGGGGTCCGTCGATCCGGGGTATTCGAGATCACGGATTCGAGGCCGGACATCCGCCTTCACGACGCACATGCAACCTGTCACGGCCGGGGGCTCGGCCGCAGCCGCCGGAGGGGGCGGACGCGGCGGGCGGCCGGCGCTGCCGGTCGACTCGCCGCCGCCGCCGCCAGGCGCGGCGCCGGCGCTCGGCGGGTCCGGGATGCGCTCGCCGGCGATGCTCCGGCCTCGTTGATGCGCGTCGCGCGGATCTCGCTGCCATCCTGCCACACGGCGAGCGAGGTCCCGCGCCCATCCGAGGCCAGGCTCAAGGGGGCGTCGCCTGGCCTGATGCCGGGGGCGAGCCGGAGCAGGTCGGCGCCCTCCCGGAGCTCGGGGAGCGCGCCGTCGAGGCGCGCTCCGAGCAGGTCACCGCTGACGCCCTGCCAGATCACGAGGAAGCCATGGCCGTCATGGACCACCGCGGGCTGCACCTCCGCGCGCGTGGCAGCTCGAGGCTGCGCGGCTACAGCGGTAGCGCCGTTCGGGTGTGACGGTAGCGGGCGCCAGCGCCGACAACAAAGGACGAGCGCCCAGCGCCCCACACCGCGGAGAGAGTGGTGTCTGTCGTCGAGTTGAGCCTGAGCCAGGAGATCCCGTCGTAGCGCAGCAGCGTTCCGAACTCACCTACAGCAAAGACATCATGCTCCCCCACACGCCAGACAGCCTTACCGATGTGGGCGAGGTCATGACCTGCCAGTCCTGGCCGTTGTGATGCAGAATCGTGCCTTGAGCACCCACGACAAAGACATCCTGGGGCCCGCTTTGCCATACGCCCGCCAATGCTTGCGATGTGATGGGCTCCTCTTCGCGCCAGTTCCAGCTTCCGCACGGAGCGGCGGACAGGTCATCGCAGGACGTACCGCACCCCGGGCGTCCGAAATCGTAGCGCAGGGCGACGCAGGATGTCGTGACTGGCACATCAGGGTCGCAGACCTCGTCCCCTGTCACCTCTCCGTCGCCGCAATGTACGCAATCGCTACCACAGCCGTCGCCCCCGTCCCGGTTGCCGTCGTCGCAATCTTCGCCGGTCTCCACAGCACCGTTGCCGCAGGTGTTGAGCCAGGCGGGGGCGACGCACACAGGGTGATCGTCCTCGTCCTCGCCGCATTCGTACCCGATGGCGAGCGCCGCGGCCGGGCTCACCCGGGCGGCGCCCGCCAGAAGCGGCTGATGAGCACGAAGAACAGCGGCGCGAAGAAGATGCTGAAGATCGTCGCCGTGATCATGCCGCCGAACACCCCGGTGCCGATCGCGTGCTGCGTGGCCGAGCCGGCGCTCCTCGCGAAGACGAGGGGCACCACGCCCAGGATGAACGCGAGCGACGTCATCAAGATCGGCCGGAAGCGCAGGCGCGCCGCCTCGATCGCCGCCTCCCGCGCGCTCTTGCCCTGCTCGCGGAGGCTCTTCGCGAACTCGATGATCAAGATCGCGTTCTTCGCCGACAGCCCCATGATGGTGATCAGGCCGACCTTGAAGAACACGTCGTTCGGCAGCCCGCGCACCGTCATCGCCAGCACCGCGCCCACCACGCCGAGCGGCACGACGAGGATCACCGCGAGCGGGATGGACCAGCTCTCGTAGAGCGCCGCGAGCACCAGCAAGACGACCACCAGCGACAGCGCGAGCAGCACCGGCGCCTCGGCGCCCGACAGCCGCTCCTGGTACGACTGGCCTGTCCACTCCACCCCGAAGCCGGGCGGGAGCTGCGCCGAGAGGCGCTCGATCTCGGCCATCGCCTCGCCGGTGCTGCGCCCCGGCGCCGGCTGCCCGCTGAGCCCGGCGGCGGGGTAGCCGTTGAAGCGCCCGAGCTGGAGCGGGCCGCGCTCCCACTGCGCCGTGGCGAACGCGGCGAGCGGCACCATCTGCCCGGCGGCGTTGGGGACGAAGAGCGAGAGCAGATCCTCCACCTGCATCCGGCTCGCGGCCTCGGCCTGGACGATGACCTGCTGGAGCCGGCCCTGGTTCGAGAAGTCGTTCACGTACGATGCGCCCAGCGTCGTCGACAGCACGGCGGCGACGCTCTCGAACTGCACGCCGAGCGCGTTCGCCTTCTGGCGGTCGACCCGGAGGCGGATCTGCGCGGCGTCGCTCTGCGCCTCGGCGCGCACCTGCTCGAAGAGCGGGTTGCCCGACGTGAGCTCGATGAGCCGCTGCTGCGCGGCCACGAGCGCGGCGTTGCCGCGGCCGCCGCGGTCCTGCAGCTTCAGGCTGAAGCCCGAGGTCATGCTGAGCTCCATGATCGGCGGCGGCACGAGGGCGAAGACCGCCCCGTCGCGCACCGCGCCGAGCTTCTCGTTCGCCGCCGCCGCCTCCCCCTGCGCCGTCGCGCCGGCGGGGCGCTCGTCCCAGTCCTTCATCATCATGAAGATGAGCGCCACGTTCTGCCCCGACCCCGAGAACCCGAACCCCGGGTAGGCGGAGACGAAGCGAACGGCGGGGCGGTCCTGGAAGTGCTCCTCGATCGCCTTCACGGCCCTGAGCGTGCGGTGGATGGTGGCCTCGGGCGGGAGCTGGACGTCGACCATGACGACGCCCTGATCCTCCTCGGGCAAGAAGGCGGTCGGCATCCGCACGTAGAGCAGGCCGAGCGTCGCCGTGATGACCGCGAACGCGAGGAGCATCCGGAAGCGCCTGTCGAGCGAGCCCGCGACCCACCGCTTGTACCCGCCGGTGAGCCGCTCGAAGCCCGCGTTGAACCACCCGAAGACCCCGCGGCGCGCGCCGTGGCCCGCCGGGATCGGCCTGAGGAGCTTCACGCAGAGCGCCGGCGTCAGCGTCAGCGCCAGGAAGGCCGAGAACAGGATCGAGACCGCCATCGAGAGCGAGAACTGCCGGTAAATCGCGCCCGTGGAGCCCGACGCGAACGCCATCGGGAGGAACACCGCCGAGAGCACGAGCGTGATGCCGACGACCGCGCCGGAGATCTCGCGCATCGCCTTGAGCGTCGCGTCGCGCGGGGACAGGCCCTCCTCGGCCATGAGCCGCTCCACGTTCTCGACGACGACGATCGCGTCGTCGACGATGATGCCGATCGCGAGCACCATCCCGAACAGGCTCAGCATGTTGATCGAGGAGCCGGTGAGGAGCATCACCGCGCACGTGCCGAGCAGCGCGATCGGCACGACGATCGCGGGGATGAGCGTGTAGCGGATGTTCTGCAGGAACAGGAACATCACCACGAACACGAGCACCATCGCCTCGGCCAGCGTCTCGATCACCTTGTGGACCGACACCCGGACGAACGGCGCCGTGTCGAACGGGACGCTGTAGGTCACGTTGGGCGGCAGGCCGCGCGAGAGCTCCTCCATGCGGGCGCGCACGAGGTCGGAGGTCTTCATCGCGTTGGCGCCGTTCGCGAGCTGGATGCCGATGGCCGCGTCGGGCTTGCCGTTGCTCCGCGACGTCGACGCCATGTTCTGCGCGGCGATCTCGACCCGCGCGACGTCGCGGAGCAGCACGCGCGAGCCGTCGGGCCGCGCGCGCAGGACGATCTCCCCGAACTCCTCGGGCGTCGTGAGCTGGCCCTCGGCGATGAGCGTCGCGCTGATCTGCTGCGTGGGCGGGCTCGGCACGTCCCCCACGCGGCCCGAGGCGAACTGGATGTTCTGCGCGGCGATGGCGCGGGACACGTCGGCGGGCGAGAGCGAGACGGCCGCGAGCTTCGCCGGGTCGATCCAGATCCGCATCGCGCGCTCGCTGGCCCAGAGCTGCACGCGGCCGACGCCGGGGACGCGCTTGATCTCGTCGATGACGCTGCGGGCGAGGAGGTCGCCGAGCGCGGTCGGGTCCACGCTGCCGTCGCGCGACGAGAGGCTCACGATCATCAGGAAGCTCGACGTCGAGGCCTCGACGAAGAGCCCGTACTGCCGGACGGCCGGCGGCAGGCGCGGCTCGACCGCCTTGAGGCGGTTCTGCACGTCGACCTGCGCCAGGTCGGGGTCGGTGCCGGGCTGGAAGGTCGCGGTGATCTGGGCGCCCCCGGAGGCGTCGCTCGACGACTGGAAGTAGAGCAGCCGCTTCACGCTGCTCAGCTCGCGCTCGATCAGGCTGACGACGCTCTGGTCGAGCGTCTGCGGCGTCGCGCCGGGGTAGCTCGCGTAGATCGAGACGGTGGGCGGCGCCACCGAGGGGTACTGCGCGACGGGCAGGCGCGGGAGCGCCATCGCGCCGACGATCGCGATGAACATCGCGATGACGATCGCGAAGATGGGCCTGTCGATGAAGAAGCGCGACATGCTCGCCTCGGCTCGGGTCAGGGCGTGGCCGAGGCCGCGGCCGCGGCCCCGGGGGTCGTCCAGGAGACGGCGCGGACCTCGGCGCCGGGCGCGATCTTCTGCTGGCCTTCGACGACGACCCGGTCGCCGGGCGCGAGCCCCTCGGTGACGATGTAGCGGTCGCGGTCGACGCCGCCCGTCTGGATCGACCGCACGGCCGCCTTGCCGTCCGCCTGGACGACGACGACCGTCGCCTTGCCGCCCGTGTCGCGCCCGACCGCTTGCTGCGGCACCATGAGCGCCGCCGGATCGACGCGCCGCGCGAGCTTCACGCGCGCGAACATGCCGGGCAGGAGCAGGCGGTCGGGGTTGGGGAAGGCGGCGCGGAGCGTGACCTCGCCGGTGCCTGGGTCCACGCTGATGTCGGAGAAGAGGAGCGCGCCCTTCTCGGGGTACTCGGTCCCGTCGTCGAGCACGAGCGTCACCGGCGCCTCACCGGGGCCGCCCTCCTTTCCGGCGCCGCCCGTGGCCGCGCGTCGCAGGCGCGTGAGCTGCGAGACGGGCTGCTTGATGTCGACGTAGACGGTGTCGATCTGCTGGATCACGGCGAGCGGCGTGGCCTCGTTCTGGCCGACGAGCGCGCCCTCGGTGACGAGCTCGCCGCCGATCCGGCCGCTGATCGGCGCGGTCACGGTGGCGTAGCCGAGGTTGAGCAGCGCCTGCGCCTGCGCCGCGCGCGCCTGCGCGAGGTCGGCGCGCGCCACGGCCTGCGCCGCGATGGCGTTGTCGTACTGCTCGCGCGACATGAGCCCCTCCTCGACGAGCGCGCCCGCGCGCTTGGCCTGGGCCTCCGCCTGGGCGAGGCTCGCCTGCCCCTTCGCGATCGCGGCGCGGGCGCTCTCGGCGGCGGCCCTGAACGGCCCCGGGTCGATCTGGAAGAGCGTCTGGCCTTCCTTGACCTCGCTGCCCTGCTGGAAGCTGCGCTTGAGCACGACGCCGGGCACGCGGGCGCGCACCTGCGCCATGCGGAAGGGCTCGACGCGGCCGGGGAGGTCGTCGCGGAGGGTGACGGGCTCGGGCTTGACCTCGATGACGGCGACCTCGGTCGGCGGCGGCGGCGGCGGGGCGTCCGGCGTCGACCGGCAGGCGCTGAGGAGCAGGAGGACGGCTGCGAGGCCCCCGCCGAGCTTGGGGTGTTGAGACATGGGTCGCTTCGGTCCGGGGCTGAGCGGAGGCCGCTCGCGGGGTGGTCTGGCTGTCGCCGGCTGCCCTACTGCGACAGACGCGCGCCTTCAATCCCGTAGCAGGGTTCGACCCCGCGGCACGCGGGACCGCGCCCGAGCTGCGTCTTTCGCGCGCCTCGAAGAGGAACGAGCGTTCATTGGAGCGAAGGAGAAGGGCCCTGTGGCCTCAGCGCGCCATGGTGAAGAAGTTGAGCTTGTTGCCGTCCAGGTCGCGGAAGTACCCCCCGTAGAAGCCCTGTCCGCGCGGCCCCGGCGCGCCCTCGTCCTTGCCGCCCAGCTCCAGGGCCTTCTTGTGGAGCGCGTCCACCTTGGCCGGGCTATCGACGACGAGCGCGACCATCACGCCGTTGCCGACCGTGGCCGGCTGGCCGTCGAAGGGCAGCACGACCCCGAGCGCGGGCCTGTTCGGGCTCACCGTCCAGAGGATCATCTTCTCGAACGTCATGAGCCGCGTGGCGCCGATCTCGCCCAGCAAGGCGTCGTAGAAGCGGGCGGCGCGCTCCATATCGCTCGTGCCCAGCGTGACATATCCGATCATCGATCTCTCCGTTCGGGTGAATGGTCGAGGAGGCCGCGGCTGCTGTGAATCATAAGCCATCGCGTCGCCGGCAGCGCGGCGCTGCGCGGCGCGGCAGCGCTGCGGCCGCGTGCCAGATAGCACGACCCTGGGCCAGGCTGTGCCGACGCTCTCGTCGCCGGGGCGTTGAATCCCGCGGAGCTCGCGCTGGTACGCCTGCTGCTTCGACGCAGTCCATGACCCTCACGCCCCTCTCGCCGGCTCAATTCCGAAGCGCGCTCGCTCGTCATCTGACACACGCGATCGTCGCCACCGCGACGCTCGGCGGGGCTCTTGGAGGCGCCGCCTGCAGCAGCACCGTCGTCGAGGGGCAGTCGTCCGGCGAGGGCGGCGGCGGCCTCGCCTCGGGCCACGAGGGCTCGGGAGGGCGCGGTGGGATGGGCGGTGAGGGAGGGCAGGGCGGCCTGGATCCCGAGGTCGTCACCTCGATCCAGGCGGGCGGCGTCTCGTGGACGGAGGAAGGGACGGTGTGTGTCCCGCCGGAGCTCCAGGGCGAGGGAGGGCAGGGCGGCGCGGGGGGCGCTGGTGGCGCGGGCGGCGCGGGTGGCCTCGGCGGCGTGGGCGGCTCGCCCGCCGGCGCGTGCGCTCCTCTCGACCCCTTCGGACCGGACACCCCTCTCCCGCCCGCCGGGTGCTGGTACAGCACCATCGGCGACGGCGTCCCGCGCGGCGGCCAGTGCTGCTACGAGTTCACCGCGGACTGCGGCGGCGCTGGCCGCCCGTTCCTCGTGGGCGAGCGCGCCCGGACCGCGCGGGCGCAGCGGCGCGCGGCGGGCGCATGGGGGGCCGCCGCGGCGCTCCCGGACGTCGCGCTGC
This sequence comes from Sorangium sp. So ce321, assembly GCF_051530195.1. Classification (NCBI taxonomy): domain Bacteria; kingdom Pseudomonadati; phylum Myxococcota; order Polyangiales; family Polyangiaceae; genus Sorangium; species Sorangium sp. So ce321. The sequence goes on from NZ_CP150329.1 coordinate 258,756, forward strand.
TCTCGCCGGCGACCCGCGCCGCGCTGGCCGAGTCGTGGCTCCGCGACGCCTTGCTCGAGCACGCCTCGGTCGCCTCGTTCTCGCGGTTCGCGCTGGAGATGATGGCGGTCGGGGCCCCCGCCGAGATGCTCGACGCCGCGCACGAGGCCGCGCGGGATGAGGTGCGCCACGCCGCGCTCTGCTTCGGGCTGGCGAGCGCGTACGCCGGCGCGGCGCTCGCGCCCTCGCCGTTCGCGTTCGGCGGCCGCGTCGAGGTCACCTCGGACCTCGCCGAGCTCGCGGCGCGCGCCGTCCGCGAGGGCTGCGTCGGCGAGACGCTCGCGGCCGTGCAGGCGAGCGAGCAGCTCGCGCACGCCACCGACGCAGCGGTCCGGAGCGCCCTCGCCGCGATCGCCGACGACGAGGCCCGGCACGCGGAGCTCGCGTGGCGCTTCGTGGCCTGGGCGCTCCAGACGGGCGGCGACGCGGTGCGCCTCTCGGTCTCGGCGGCCTTCGAGGAGAGCCTCGCCGCGCCGCCGCCAGCCGCCCCCGCGGCGGACGACCCCGCCAGCGATCTCGCCGCCCACGGGCGCCCCGACGGCGCCGTCCTGGCCGCGTCGCTTCGCTGCGCGATCGCGGACGTCATCACCCCTGCCATGCGGGCGCTGCTGTCCGCCTAGACGCCAATCATGTTGAAACCCGGAGAATTTTCACAGGGAGGCGGGGAGGCGGGGAGGAAGGAGAAAAAGAATCTCTCCCTCTCGCCGTCTCTCGCTCCCCGCCTCCTCGCCTCCCTGTGAAATTCCTGCTTTTTTCGGGGTTTCAGCCCGTTTGTCGCTCTAGCGCTCATCTGTACAGCTGAAGAGGTATGGAGACTCTCTCGTCAGGGTCGGTGGACTACACTGACAGCTCACGGAATCGTCCCCATTGGGTAGATCTTGTGATGGCAGGGCGGTACGCGCAGCCGCGGTGGCCGCGAGGCCGCGCCAGGGGCTCATCGGGCCGCGGCGCCGCTACTGGTTCGCGTCGATCGAGCCGAGGAAGTCGTTGTAGGCGTCGATCTTGTCCCCCGGGACCACGTCGAGGCCCGTGTCGACCCGGCTCTCGTCGACCAGCTGGGGGGCGAGGATCTTCCTCGTCGCGTCGAGGCCGATGGTCTTGATGGCGTAGAGGATATAGGGCACGAGATAGCCCTGGTAGTACTGCCGCTGGATGTGCGTGGCCTTGATGCGCCCCTCGCGCAGGTAGTCGACGGTCTTCGGATCGAAGTCGAAGGTCACGACGGGGAGCTCCGGCTTGCCCGCGGCCTCTGCGGCCATCGCGCAGCGATACGAGATGTTGAACAGGCCGATCAACCCCACGACGGGCGGGTCCGCCGTCTCGACCTGGGTCTTCATCCACGCGACGTCCTCGATCTCGCCCTGGGCCGCCCAGGTGGATTGACGCACGAGCACCTCGTAGCCGGCTGCCTCGAACACATCCTGGGCACCCTGCGTCCGCTCCAGGCCGCTGCTCCCGGCCGTGTTGACGCTGCCGTGGATGATCACCGTCCCCCGCGACCGGGGCAGCATCGTCAGCAGGGTGTTCGCTGCCGTGGCTCCGGCGGACCTGTCGAGGGTCCCGACGTAGATCGAGCGCTTGGAGGCCGGAACGTCGGCGTCGAGCGTCACGACGGGGACGCCGCTCGCGACCGCCTCGTCGACAGCGGCTGTCTGGACGTCGCTGATGGGCGCGAGGCCGATCCCTTCGGCTCCGTCCGCTACCGCTTGCTGGATCTGCAGGTTCTGAAGGTCCTCCGATTCAGTCCCATCTTCCGACGGTGCGACGGGCCCGACCACGCTGCCCGTTGCATCGAGCTCACCCATGGCTCGGTTCGCGGCCGTGACGACCGGCGCCCAGAAGCCGGTGGCGTTCCTCAGGAGCACCGCCATTTGCATCGTCCGGCTCGAGCTCGCGTTGATCTCGGTGATGAGCCTGTCGACCGTCGCCTCGAGCTCCACGGGAGTGAACTCATTCTCCGGCGCCGGAACGCGCACGATCGGCGTGACGTGCTCCGACGCGCCGGGGGTCTCACCCGAGCCGCACGCCGCCGTCGTCAGCGTGAGCCCAAGGACCGTCCCCCACCGTCCACTCCTCGTCATGAGATCCTCCTCGTCCGTGGCTTGTCTGGTTGTGCGTCGCGCCCCTGAGCGAACATCGAGCTCGGCGCGAAGAAGGGCAGGACGGCGCCGATGACGACCGCGTCCGCGGGGGGTGCCTGGCGCTGTCGGCGAGCAGGGCGCCGAGCGGAGGACGCAAGCCCCACGAGCAGCCCGGGCTGCAGGCCGCGCGCGCCCCGTCTGCGATGGCGATGAGCGGGCCACATGCCGGTTCGATGAAGGCAACGCGAACGGCACCGATCCCAGGGCACGTGCAGATCTCATGAGAGAACCGCGAAGAGGGCGGATCTGTCAAGCGACATGGACGGCTATCAGTCAGATGTGGGCTGGAAATAGGGTTACTTTGTGGTCAGGACTGCGGATTCAACATCGCGCCGCACAGGCACCCACCGCCGCCTCCGCCAGGCAAACCCTCGACGACCCGGGCTGCGTCCTCATGACCGCTGCTGGAGCCCGGAGGCGCGGACCGCGAGCGGCCGCGCCTCGGCGAGCTCGCCGCTCAGGTAGAGCAGCTCGACCATGTCGTGGGCCGGGCCGCGCTCCAGGTACGCGTCGCCGAGGTGGAACCCGCGCACGTCGCTCGCACCGCGTCGCCCGAGAGCCGCCTTCCGCATGCCGCCGTCTGTAGGACCAAGGTCCCATGGCGGGCACCGGGCCGGCGGTTATACCGTTCGACATCGTTCGCCGGGGATCTGTCCCAGGTGAACATCTCCTGCACAGCAGCCCATCCACGAAAGGATACGCCATGCCCTACTTCGCCTTCATGCAGCGGCCAGACCAGGAGTTCGTCTTCGAGCTCACCGACCCCGCACAGATCGCCCATGCGCGCCGGATCCTCTCTGGCGAAGAGCAAGCGGAGGTGCATGTCCACGGGAGGATCATCAAGAGAACGGCGCAATACAACCCGAAGTGGTCGTTTCACCTCGATCCTTCGACGATCAGGTTCTTCGCGATGGCGATAGAGGTGTGCGATGCCAACATGCAATACGTCGAGGACCACCTCGACGAAGCATGCGGCGCGTTCCTTCCTGGCTGCCACTGGTGTCCATGGGACTCCAAGCTGGTTCGAGAAGTGCAAGTGGGATAGACGATAGACCTGTCGCAGCAGGAAGCGTAGATGGTGCGAGCCAGCGCCGCCGGCCGCCGCGGGCCAGCGACGGGCACCAGCCCTCAGCTCCGGCGGCCTCGCTCCTCGAGGGTCGGCGGGATCCCCATGGCGCCTCGGAGAAGGCGCCATGCTCCTCGCCGATGCTCAGCGCGCTGTCGGGTCGTTGACGCGCCCCGCGAAGAGGATCGCCTGCGTCCCCGGGTCGCGGATGAAGAAGAAGAACGGGCGATCCAGGACGATCGCCGCAGGCTCGGGCTCGATACCCGAGCCCGTGGAATTGCCGATGACCCCGGTCGACCCCGCTGCCTCGGTCCCGGCCTCGTCCACGTCGATGACCGCCTCGTGAATGACGTCATCGATCCAGAACTCTCCCGCCGCGATGATGCCCGTGAAGTCGGCGCCGGGGCCGAAGGCGGCCGCCATGCCGAGCTCCGTGAGCGCTTTCTTGAGCGAGGTGGACGTGCCGAACGAGAACTTCGGCATCGTGATGTCGACCGGCCGGTCTTCTGTCGAGGCGATGATCGCCTCGAGCGCTGCGCCGTCGAGCGACTCCTCGAAGGCGTCCGTGGTCCCCTCGGCGGGCAGCACGATGTGCATCGCGGCGTTGCTCCCCGCATAGGGCACTCTCACCGTTTCCCAGCCGTCGCCGGCGCCGTAACCCGCCTCATGCCTGCCGTTCATCATCTGGGCGGTGACGCTGGAGCCGTCGCCGCGCTGGAACGTCCCCGGCTGCGTCCCGTCCTTCTTGAACGCCGTGCCCCACTCGGCGTGGAAGTAGATGGCGTTGACGAGCACGGCCAGCGTCTCCGGCGTCACGTTGCCATCGAGGAGCTGCGGGATCTTGCCCTCCGTATGGTCGCTCACCCATTTGTTGATGAGCCCCTCAGCCTCCTGCGGGGCGGCGGCGAAATCCGCGAGCCGCACGTGCGCGCCATAGTTCTCGCTGAGCACGTTCAAGAACGGCTTCTCGAACGAGGCACCGATCTGCGACCAGATCGCGTTGGCCGTGTGGAGCCGGAAGCCGCCTCCCGTGGACTGGCCGGCGATCTCGGCGCCCTTCTGGAGCCGGAGGTCCACGTCGTTGAACGCCGGATGCAACCGCTCCTGGGGGAGCTCGAATCGCATCGTCGCCGCCATCTCCTGCTCCGTCGCTGTCCGCGCGCCGGCGTAGGTCATCGCGAGCGCCGTCGAGATGCTATAAGGAGAGTAGATGACGTTCTCCGTCGCGCTGTGGAGCGCGCGGCCGAGGTCCAGCGCGAAGCTCGCGTTGTTTCGCGCGAGCGACGCCTGATCCTCCGCCGAGACGTCCGGGTCCTCGATTCGCGTCGCGTCCGAGGGCAGCACGCAGCCGGGCTTCGCCTCGAAGCATTCGACGACCGGGGCCACGGTCGAGCCGCCGCCTCCTGTGCCGCCGCCCTCGCCCGAGTCGCCGCCTCCTGTGCCGCCGCCCTGGCCCGAGTCGCCGCCTCCTGTGCCGCCGCCCTGGCCCGAGTTGCACCCCACCAGGGCTGACATGAACATGGTGATCAAGAATGGCGTTGTTCGCATGACGCCGGGGCTGAGCAGGCCGCATGCCAGAGCGCCTCGGCGCGGAAATCACGTCGTCGCAGTGGGGCATGCAAGGCGCAGCCAGCAAATCGGAGCGGATTGTGCCACGATGAGCCGGTCAACTTGGCCCGATCTGGCATCGAGACGATCCGGCGATGATTGGGCTTCAATGCGGACGGGCTCAGCGCGCGCTCTTCCCTCGATCCCCCCTCACGCCGAGGTACCGCTGCTGCGCCTCGGCGTCGGCCATCATCTCTGCCGAGGTCGTCTCGAGCGCGATCCGCCCGTTGACCATGACCGCGAGGCGCCGCGCGAGCGCCGCCGCCACGGCGAGCCGCTGCTCCACGATCAGCATCCCGATGCCGCCCTGCGACAGCGACCTCAGCGCCTCGACGAGCTGGTCCACCACGCGCGGCGCGAGCCCCTCGGAGATCTCGTCCAGGATGAGGAAGCGCGGCCCGAGCATCAGCGCCCGGGCGATGGCCAGCGACTGCTGCTCTCCGCCGGAGAGCGCGCCGGCGAGGACGCGCCGCCGGTCGAGCAGCCCCGGAAACAGCGCGTGGACGCGCTCGCGCGTCCAGCCCGCGCCCGGCCTGCCGCGGCGCTCGGCCACCATCTGGAGGTGCTCCTCCACCGTGAGCGAGGGGAAGATCCGCCGCCCCTGGGGCACATACCCGATCCCCAGATTCGCGATCCGGTCAGGCCTCCTCCCGAGGAGCTCCACCCCGTCGAACCGGGCTCGCCCCTCCGCGCGCGCGACGAGCCCCATCAGCGCGTTGCAGAGCGTCGACTTCCCCATCCCGTTGCGGCCCACGAGCGACAGCGGCTCGCGGCCGATGGCGAGCTCCACCCCCTGGAGCACGTGCGCCTGCCCGTGGTAGGCGTGCAGGTCCGCTATCGACAGGAGCGCTTCACCCATGGACAGCCCCGAGGTAGAGCTCGTGGACCGTCGCGCTCGACTGGACCTCTTCCGGGCTCCCCGTCATCACGGTTCGCCCCTGGTGCAGGATGGTCACCACGCGCGCGAACTCGAGCGCTATATCCATGTCGTGCTCGATCAGCAGGACGGTCATGTCCCGGTCGAGCTCCGACAGCAGCGTGAGGAGCCGGCCGCGCTCCCCCTGGGACAGGCCGGCCGCCGGCTCGTCGAGGAGCAGCTGCGACGGGCCGCCCGCGAGCGCCATCCCTATCTCGAGCTGCCGCTGCTGCCCGTGCGAGAGCGCCGCCGCGGGCGCGCCGCGCTCCGCGCCCAGGCCGACCCGCTCGGCCATCGCGTCCGCGCGCGCCCAGTCGGGCCGCTCGGCCAGCGCCGCGAAGAGGCTCATCCGGCGCTGCCCGCGCCCGCGCGCGGCCAGGAAGAGGTGCTCCCGCACCGTGAGCTCGGCGAAGAGGTGGGCTGTCTGGTACGTCCGGCCGAGCCCCCGGCGCGCGCGCTGGTGCGGCGGGAGCCGCGTGACGTCCTCGCCGAAGAGGAGGACCGAGCCCTCGGTCGGCTCGAGCTCCCCGGAGAGGAGGTTGAACAGCGTCGTCTTCCCGGCCCCGTTCGGCCCCAGGATCGCGCGGCGCTCGCCGCGCTCGACGCGCAGCGAGACGCCCCGCAGCGCGTGGAACCCGCCGAAGCGGCGCCCCAGCCCGACCAGCTCCAGCGCCGGCGCGCCGTCGCTCCCCGCGATCACGGCGGCTCCCCCGCTCGAGAGGTCGGGCTCGAAGGGGGCGGGGCCGCCGCGCGTCGTGACGTGGGGAGAGCGCGCGCGGCGCGGCGCAGGACGCCCGCCAGCCCTTCGGGGAGGAACAGCGTGACCAGGAGGAAGGTCAGCCCGATGATGGTGTTGAAGCGGCTCGTGGTCGAGCTGGCGAAGTTCGTGACGAGCGTGAACAAGAGCGCTCCGAGGAACGCGCCCTCCAGGTGGGCGAGGCCCCCGGAGACGGCGATCACGACGATCGCCTCGGTCCGGGACATGTCGATCGCCCCGGGCGAGATGGAGCCGTTGTACCAGACCCCGAGGACCCCCGCGACCGCCGCGACGAAGCCGGCCAGGGTGAACGCGGCCACCCGGTAGGCAGCGACGTTGAAGCCGAGCGTCCGCATGCGGCGCGGGTTGTCGCGGATCCCCTGGAGCGTCAGGCCGAACGGCGTCCGCGCGACGCGGCGAACGAGCCAGTACATCGCCGCCGCCGCGGCGAGGCACACGTAATAGAAAGCGTCCGGGCTCGAGAGCGACACAGCGCCGAACGAAGGCGCCCGCACGCCGTTGATGCCCGTGTGGCCGTTGGCGAGGACGTGATCCTGGTCGACGAACCGGTAGAGCAGCATCGCCTGGGCGAGCGTGATCATGAAGAAATAGATGCCCTGCGTCCGGCAGGCGACGAGCCCGAACACGAACGCCACCGCGCTCGAGACGAGCAGGGCCGCGAGGACGCCGGTGATCCACGGCAGGCGGTGCGTCGCCGTGAGGATGGCGACGGTGTACCCGCTCGCGCCGTAGATCGCGATCTGCGCCAGGGAGAACATCCCCGCGTACCTCGACAGGAAGATCACGCTGAGCGCGACAGTCCCGAGGAACAGCGATTGCGCGCCGATCTGCACGACGAAGAAGTCGGAGAGGAACAGCGGGCACGCCGCGAGCAGCGCGAGCGCCCCGAGCGCGGCGAGGCCGCCCGGGCCGTCCGGCCTCGCGGGACCGGGGGCCGTCATCCGGCCCTCCCGAGCAGCCCCTGCGGGCGGAAGGCGAGGACGCCGATCATCAGCAGGTAGGTGACGAGCACGGAGTACGTCGGGAAGTACGCGAGGCCGTACTGCTCGATGAGCCCCACGAGGAGCGCGCCCAGCGCCGCGCCGCCGATGCTGCCGAGCCCGCCGACGATCACGACCACGAGCGAGGAAAGGAGGTATGTCCCGTCGTCGCCGGGAGAGACAGAGAGGTTGGTGCCGCCGATCGCCCCGGCGAACCCCGCCAGGAGGGCCCCGAGCGCGAAGACGACGAGGAGGACCGCGTCGACGTTGATGCCGAGCGCGGCGACCATGTCCCTGTCGTCGATCCCCGCGCGGACCAGGCGCCCGAGCCGCGTCCGCTTGATCACGAACCAGAGGGTCACCCCGACGACGACGGCGGCGCCCATCGTGAAGAGCCGGATGGTCGGGTAGACGACGCCGAAGAGGCTCGTGCTGCCGTCGATCTCGGGCGGCGGGGTGACCTCGTAGCTGTGGCCGCCGTACTGGGCGAGGAGCTGGTCGGCGATGACGATGCCGGCGCCGATGGTCACGAGCGCCTGGCGCATGTCGGACCCCTTCGTTGGCCGGAGGAGGGTCCGCTCGAGGACGAGGCCGGCGAGCACCGTGGCGAGCGGCGAGAGGAGCAGCGCGAGCGCGAAGCTCCCGGTCGCCTCGCGGATCGAATAGGCCGCGTAGGCGCCGATGAGGCAGAGGGCGCCGTGCGCGAGGTTGACGAGCCGCATCACGCCGAAGACGAGCGTGAACCCGCTCGCCACGAGGAAGATGAGCGCGCCGCGGGTCAGCCCATTCAACGTGATCGCGATGAACTGGGTCATGTCCCTGGCGTCCGGTCAGCCCCCCGCCGCGGCGCCCGCGCCGCAGCCCGCGCCGCGGCCCCCCGCCGGCACGGCGGCTCCCGCGTCACGGGCAGCTGGGGTTGTCGCGGTTGAAGGAGCCCAGCTTGAGGAACTCGTCCTCGGGGAGCTTCATGGTCTGGTTCACCTCGGGGATGACCTTGAGCAGGCGCTTGAAGAGCGTCCCGTCTTCCTTCTTTTCGACCACGGTGAGGTAAGAGTCGGAGATGGCGTTGCGGTTCTTGTCGAGCTTCACCTTGCCGTTCGGCGACTCGAACTCGAGCTTGCTCAGGGCGTCCTTGAGCTTCTCCTGGTTGTTCGAGAGGTCGCCGTTCACCTGCTTCAGGGCGAGGAGCGCCGCCTTCATGTTGGTGTAATACGAGTAGAGGGTGCCCGACGGGAACTTGTAGCCGTCCGGGAACTTGGCCCGGTATGCCTTGACGAAGGACTGCCAGGTCTCGCTGGGGTTGTCGTCCGCGATCGGCACCCCCGAGACGGTCCCGACGAGGTGGTCCGCGACTGACCCCTTCGAGTCGAGGACCATCTGATCGACCGTGCTCGAGCCGCCGATGAGCGGCGCCTTGCCGCCGAACTGCTTGTACTGCTTGAGGAAGGTCAGGGCGTCGGAGCCGCCGAGCGCCACGTAGATCGCGTCGATGTCCCTGGGCAGCGACGAGATCACGGAGCTGTAGTCCTTCGTCCCGAGCGGCACCCAGAGCTTCTTCGGCACGCGCCCGCCCACGTGGCAGAACTCGGCCATGAACCCGCCCACGAGGGTGTACGGGTACGAGTAGTCCTCGGCGAGGGTCGCGACCCGCTTGTAGCCCTTTTCCTTGAAGGCGTAGCTCCCGACGCCGGTCATCCACTGCGCGCCGTCCGGCGAGAACCGGTAGAAGTTCGGCGCCTGGTCGCGCAGCGTGATGTCCTGCGCCGCGGCGCTGCCGTTGACGAAGACCCGCTCCGGGTGGCTCTTCGCGAGATCGCGGATCGCGAGGCCCTCGTCGCCCGACAGGGGGCCGACGATGAAGTCGACCTTCTCCTGCTCGAGGAGCTTGCGGGCGGCGTCGCGCGCGACGTTCGGCGTCGCGTCCGAGCTCTCCTTGACGAGGACGAGCTTCTTGCCGGCGATGGCGCCGCCGAACTCGTCGAAGGCCAGGTCGACCCCGCGCATCCCCTCCTCGCCGAGCGACGCGAGCGGCCCGGTCATGGTGGCGATGACGCCGATCTTGATCTGCTCGGCGCCCGCCGGGGCGGCCTTGCCCTGCTCGGCCCTGGCCTGGCCGCTCTTGGCCTGCTCCGCCGGTGACGCGACATCGGCCTTCGGCTGACTGCCCTCCTCGCAGCCCAGCAGGAGCCCTGTGCAGGCGAGCAGCGCAGTCGCGGCGGACATCAGCCCGCGCGACGTCCTCAGGTCATCCGGGAATCGCATGGCACCCTCCGTCTCCCCCCAACGCGGTCGGCGAGCCGACCTCGCTGAGCCGACTGGGACGCATCCGGACGACCCATAACAGGTCCCGCACGCGGTGGATATATGTTTGGAACGGATGGTCGCGGGCTCACTGGAATGCCGCGGGGGTGGAGCTCTGCTGTCGGTGTATTTGTTAAGTGTGATGGATATCACACGGGCGGTGCGTGGCGTCAGAGCACCGGGGTGCCTGGCGCGGCGGCATCGACGGTGACGGTGCGGACGCGCCCTTCGACCTCGGCGGTCAGCAGCATGCCCTCGGACACGAGGCCTTTGCCGAAGTCGCGCGGCAGCAGGTTGCAGATGACGACGACCCGCTGGCCGACCAGCTCTTCCGGGGCGTAGCTCGCCGCGATGCCCGAGATGATGCGCCGGGGCGCGCCGTCGCCTGTGTCGACGCGCAGGTCGAGCAGCCGGTCCTTCTTCTTCACGCGCTCGGCGCTGGTGACGACGCCGATCCGGAGGTCCAGCCTGGCGAAGTCGTCGAACGCCACGGGGGCCTTGGCCTGGCGCGCCGTCGGGGCGGGCGCGCCGGCTTCCGCCTCGGGAGCGGGCTTTGCCGCGGGTGCGGCGGTGGCGGGAGCGGGCTTCGCCGCGGGGGCGGCGGCGGGCTTTGCCCCGGGGGCGGCCGTGGCCTCGGGCTTCGCGCCCGCTCCTGGCGGCGGGGCGGCGTCCGGCTGCGGCGGTGCGAACCGGGCGAGCAGCTCGGCCTCCTTGTCCTTCTCGAGGCGCGGGAAGATGGGCGAGCCCCTGCGGAGCTTCGCGCCGGGCTTCCGGACAGGAGGGTTGAGCGGCCACTGATCGACCCCGACCTCGGGCGCGATCGGCGGCAGCCCGAGCTGATCGCGCATCCTGTCCGCCACGACCGGCATCACGGGGGAGATCATCACGCTGATCGCCTCGAGCTGCTCGATCAGGGTCGCGATGATCGTCGCGAGGCGCGCCGGGTCCGTCTTCTTGGCCACCCAGGGAGCGGCCTTGTCGACGTAGAGGTTCGCCGCGGCGATCGCCGTCCAGATCGCGTCGAGCGCGCGCGTCGGGTGGTGCGCGTCGAACGCCGCGGACGCGGCCGTCGAGGCCTGCCGCTGCGCGCTGGCGAGCTCCTCCTCGAGCGGGCCGGGTGCCCCCTTCTCGGGGACCTCCTCGGCGAACGGCAGCACCCGGTTCAGCAGGTTGCCGAGCGCGTTGCCGAGCTCCGAGGCGTACCGCGCGAGGAGGTCCTGGACGCTGAAGTCGCCGTCGTGACCGAAGGAGATCGCGCGCATGAGGCAGTAGCGCACGACGTCGACGCCGATGGGCGGCGCGCCCGCCGCGGCGCCCTGGCCGCCGGGCAGCGCCCCCGCCGCCGCCTCGGAGATGGCCTCCGCCACCTCGACGGGGCTGATCGTGTTGCGGAGCGTCTTCGACATCTTCTGGCCGCTGTAGGTGAGGAACCCGTGCGCGAAGACCTGCCGCGGCAGCTCCGCCTCGCCGTAGCCGGCCGAGAGCAGGAACGCAGGCCAGTAGACGGCGTGGAAGCGCAGGATGTCCTTGCCCACGAGGTGCACGTCCGCGGGCCAGAAGCGGGTGTTGTCCTCGGGCTCCCGGAGGGCGGTCATGTAGTTGGCGAGCGCGTCGAACCAGACGTACATGACGTGCTTCGGGTCGCCGGGGACGGGGATCCCCCACTGGAACGTGGTGCGGGAGACGGAGAGATCCTGGAGCCCCTCGCGCACGAAGCTCGTCACCTCGTTCAGGCGGCTCGCGGGCTGGACGAAGCTGGGGTTGCGCCGGTAGTAGTCGAGCAGCGCGTCTCCGTACCTGGACAGGCGGAAGAAGTAGCTCTCTTCCTTGACGCTCTCGGCGGGCCTGTTGTGCAGCGGGCAGATGTTGCCGGGCTGCTGGAGGTCCTTCTCGGTATAATAGGCCTCGCATCCGACGCAGTAGAGCCCCTCGTAGTGGCCGAGGTAGATGTCCCCGCGCTCCTGGATGCGGCGCCAGAGCTCCTGCACGCCCTGCTTGTGGCGGGGCTCGCTCGTGCGGATGAAGTCGTCCGGAGCGCAGCCGAGCTTCGGCCACGTGGCGCGGAAGGCGGCGGCGATCTCGTCGGCGTGGGGGCCCGGCGCGACGCCGCGCGCCTCGGCGGCGCGCTGGATCTTGAGGCCGTGCTCGTCCGTGCCGGTGAGCATGCGGCTCTCGTGGCCGCGCAGGCGGTGGTAGCGGCAGAGCACGTCGGCGGCGATCGTCGTGTAGGCGGTGCCGAGGTGCGGGACGTCGTTGATGTAGTAGATGGGCGTCGTGACGTAGAAGCGGCTCGCCATGGGGACGACCTCATAGCATGGGGCGCTCGCGCGCGAGACGCCGCAGCAGGGCGCTGTCGCGGGGCGGCGCGGCGCAGCCGCGAGCTCGGGCGCGGACGACCGGGGCGCGCGATTGCGCGAGGGACGGCGAGCTCGGCGGCGCTCGCGCGGCGACCGGCGACCCAGGTTCCCGACCCGACCCAGGTCGAGGTCGCGGCCGACCCGACCCAGGTCGAGGTCGCGGGGTCAGCTCAAATGCCCATGTGCAGGAGGTAGCGCTGGCCGCCGCCGCGCTCGACCCGCCGACAGAGCGAAGCCAGGCCGCGCAGCCGCGTGATGGCGTCATCTCGGCGAACTCTGAGCTTCAGATAACGACCAGTCCCGGGGCTCCCGGCAATCTCGCACCACCCGCCCGTCAGGCGGAGCATCGGCGGCGAGCTGGAGAAGAGTCGCTCCCAGGATTCGAAGATCCGTCGCGCGATCGGCGCGCCAGCGTCCGTGACGATCGTCGGGCCATGGAGGTTCAGCCCGAAGCCGCGCCGCTTCCGCGCGGGGTTCAGCGACGGAATCCACCGGAGAGCGTCGAACATGTAGCGGACGAGATCGTCGTGGATCTGGATCGTGCCTGAGCTGCCAGCGAAGTCTCCGTATGCCGTGAATGGGTGCTCCGCGCGATCCAGCAGAAAGAAATCGTGGTCCAGGCCAGCCATGGCAGAGCCCAGGAAAGGCCAGAGCTTCGGCCCGTGTCAAGCGCGCCCCAGGACCCATCGCTTGATCGGCTCGGTCGGCGGACCCCCATCGACGGGTCAACCGGGGGTCGCGGTCGTGATGGCTCAACCTGGGTCGGGTGGTCGGGGGCCGGTGGTTGGGTCGCGACCCGGAGCGGAGACGCGATCGGTCGAGCCGCCCGTGGGGCGCGCCCGGCGCCCCGTCCGTGACGGCGCTACGGCAGCCCCAGCAAGAACACCCGGATGCGCTCCGAGACGACGCTCCCTGCCTCGAGGAGCATCGCGTGGCCTGTGCGGGGGACGAGCATCCACTCGGCGCCGGGGATCTGCCGGCGGAGCGCTTCGAGGTCAGCCCGCAGGGCCATCACGTCGCGCTCGGGCGCGAGCACCAGGACCGGCACCCGCACGCCGGGGAGGACATCCGACGCGCGCGCCTCCATCAAGGAGCGCATGGACTCCCAGTAGGCGCGCATATCCATGGTCCCGACGGCCCGGAAGAAGTGCTCCAGCTCCTCCCGTGGCGCTTCGGGCGCCAGGACGCCCGCGGCCTGGCCCAGGGAGAAGAGGGCTCTGGAGGCGGTGACGCGGCGCACGACCGGCGAGATGCGAGGGAGGATGGGCGCCGCCGTGCGCATCGCCCGACGGAGGGCCGCGCGGGCTCCGGGGAGGCGCAGGGCGAGGCTCGAGGCATAGGGGTGATCGGCGCCGCCGGCGATGAGCACCATCGCGCGCACGAGGTCGGGGCGGCGGCGGTAGAGCTCGAGCAGCACCGTGACCCCCATCGAGAAGGCGACGTGCACCGGCGCGCCGGCGTACGCGCCGTGGTCACGGACCGCCTCCGTCACCCGGAGGAGGTCGTCCGCGTGGGTCTGAACGGTGTAGTCCCCCGACCGCGCCGTCTCGCTCTGCCCGTGGCCCCTGTAGCTCCAGTGGACGAGGCGGGTCGTCGTCGCGAGCGCGCTGACGAGGTGCTGCCAGAAATTCTCCGTCGTGCTGAGGCCGTTCGTGAGGATGACAGGCGCGCGATCGAGCAGCCGCTCTTCATCGCCTGCACCGCGGTGGGTGTGCCACGCGATGCGCGTCCCGTCGCCGGCGACGACGTAGCGAAGAGTCGCGCCTTGCATGATCGTGACCAAGGATAACACACGGATTCTCTCGGCAAGCGCTCGGCCAGCGTTCGAGCAGATCAGGGGAGGAGACCCGACCAGGTTGCCGCGGCGCGGCCGCGATCCGTCCCAGATAAAGACTTGCTCTTATTCCGACCCCTGCGGCGACTAGCCGCGCGGGGGCGCCGTCTCCGACAGGGGAGGTCTGTTTCGCAAGCACGCGTCTACCCGAAGCGCGAGATCCGCGTCCAGCCCGACCACCTGGGGCGCGCCGTCCAGATCGAGGAACAGCCGATCTTCCACGACCTCACCGCCCGGACCGAAGCTCATCCAGGTGAACATGGTCCGGCCTTTGATGTTCCTGAACGGAACTAGGATCAGGTCGGCCATGAGCGCCATGGCGATGAGCGCCATCGCGCGGACCAGGTACTCCGATGTTCTCGCAAGAGCGTCTGGCCCGGCTGGGCGGGGGAACAAGCGGAGAAGGCTGCACAGCGTGACCGCCCATGACGATGGCTGGGCGGTCACGCCTGTCCTCTGCTCACGCCTGGCGGCTCGTCCTCGGGAGTCGCCGGCGCAGCCGCAAGGTGGCGAGCGCGCCGAGGGCGAGCAGCCAGGCCGGCGTCTGCTGGTCGCCTGGAGTCATGCGGCAGCCGCCGCCCCCTCCAGCAGTCGGGAGGGCGCCGCCGCCGCTGCTCTGCGCGCCGGTCGTGCTGGCGCTGGTGCTCGTGGTGTCCTCGTTCCCGGCGCCCGTCGTGCTGGCCGTGGTGGACGGGGCCTCACCGCCATCGCCAGCGTCACCGCCGAGGCCGCCTGTGGCCGTGCCGCCTGCACCGCCTTCGCTACCTGCGTTCCCGCCACCGCCGCTGGGCGCTCCGCCGCCGCTGGCATCGCCGCCACCGCCGCTGGCATCGCCGCCGCCGCCACCGCTGCTTGTGCCGCCCGCGCCGCCACCGCCGCTGGCGTCTCCCCCCGTGCCGCCTGTGCCGCCCGCGCCGCCACCGCCGCTGGCGTCTCCCCCCGTGCCGCCGCCTCCTTCTCCCGGTACGCAGGCACCGCTCTGGCACGCTCCCGGTGACCCGGGCTGCGCCGGGACATAGAGCCACGCGTGGTTGAGCCCCTGGTATCCATTGACCTCCGGCCTCGGCGACATCCGCCCACCGGCGCGGCCGCCGACGATCAGGACACGACCGTCGCTCAGCCGCACCGTCCCGTGGCGGCTGATCATCACGTCCAGCGCCGGCGCGAGCGCCCAGGTGCCGCTCGCCGGATCGTAGATCTCAGCGGCCAGGGCACCGTCGGTGCTCCCCACGGTGCCCGTCACCAGGACCCTGCCGTCGGGGAGGAGCGCCGCTCCCGCGGGCGACCTTTGCTCGACCATCTCCCCCGTCGGGGTCCACGTGTCGCTCGCAGGATCGTAGATCTCGGTCGTAGTGGCGGGCCCTTCTCTGTCTCCGCCGATGACGAGGACCCGGCCGTCCAGGAGCAGGGTCGCCTTGTGGTATGCGCGCTTCCTGCTCATCGAGGCGGCGGGCGTCCACGTGTCGCTCGCCGGGCTGTACAGCTCCGTGGTCGCCGGTACCATCGAGTCAGCGCCGAGCCCGCCGGCGACGAGGACCCGGCCGTCCGGCAGCAACGTCGCCGTGTGGCGCTCTCGCCGGGTGCTCATCGGCGCTGCCGCGGTCCACGTGTCAGCGACCGGATCGTAGATCTCGACCCGGTCGCCGCCCCCGTCGCTGGTCCGGTCGCCGCCGACGACGAGCACCCGGCCGTCCGCAAGCGCCGTGGCGGTCTGTGTCCTGCGCCGCAAGAGCAGGGGCGCAACCCGCGACCACACGCCGGTCGCCGGGTCGAAACGCAGCGCCCGCGAGGTGGTCCTCAGGCTGCCTGTATCGATCACCAGGACCGTCCCGTCCGGAAGCAGCGTGGGGGTCTGCGGAGAATACAGTCCCTCGCCGAACACCTTGAAGGGCTCCCACGCGCCCGTGCGCGGATCGTAGCGGGTCCAACCTCGTCCTTGCGGGGTCCCGCGGACGGCCAGGCCGAAGCCGACGGCGAGGACCGTCCCGTCCGGGAGCAACGTGGGCTCCACATCGTAGAAGAACGCATCGAGCCGCCCGGTCTGTTGCCAACCCTCCTCCGCGCCCGGGAAGCCGCAGGGCGTGCCGTCAGGCTTCGCGGGCCCGGGCAGCGCGCAGCCCGCCGCGGGGTCGCACGCGGGCGCCTCGCGGCACGCATCGGCGGGCAGGCACGCTTCGAGGCTCGCCCCGACGCAGGCGCCCCCCACGCAGGCGCTCGCCGCCGAGCACACGTCGCCGTCGCTGCACGGCGTGCCGTCCGGCGCCGCCTCGCCGCCGACGCACGCGCCCGCCTCGCAGACGCCCCCCGCGACGCACGCGTCGGCGTCGTCGCACGCGACGCCCGTGAGCGGCGCGCAGACGCCGTCCTGCGGCGCTCCGGCGGCGACCGCGCAGGCGTCGCACGGCCCGGCGCAGGCCGCGTCGCAGCAGACCGAATCCGCGCAGAAGCCGCTGCCGCAGTCGCTGTCCGCCGCGCAGCCCTCGCCGAGCGGCGAGCGCTCGCGGAAGAGCACGGCAGACGCCGTCGCGGAAGCGGCAGCGACGTACCCGCCGGCGATCAGCACGCTGCCGTCCCTGAGCGTCGTCGAGGAATGGTATGCGCGCGCCATGGTGACCGGCGGCTCCATGTCGAGGGGAGACCAGGCGCGGGTCGCCTCGTCGAAGAGCGCCATCGTCGAGAAGAAGGGGACGATGTTGGCTGTCGAGACCTTGTCCCTGCAGGGCTCCATGCCTCCGGTCAGCAGCACCTTGCCGCTCGGGAGCAGCGAGGTGCGCACCCCCCGGATCCCCAGGCTGCCCCGCCCGCATGGCGTCGAGGCCGGCGCATACGACCCGAAGGTCGGCTCCCAGCGATCGTCGCGCGGGAGGTAGACCTGCGCGAAGGCGTGGACCTGCGGATCCGGACCGGACAGGGTACCTCCCACGACCAGGACATCGCCGCCCGGCAGCGTCGTCGCGTGAGGAGACAGGTACTCGCTCGTGCTCATCACGGCCCCCCGCTCCCAGGTCCAGAGCTCGGTCTCCGGATCATGGAGGCTACAGCCGCTCCCGACCGCCATCAGCCGGCCGTCGTGGAGCAACGTCGCGCTCACGGGCATGGGGATGAGCCCGCCCCCGGTGAACTCGATCCTCTCCACGCTGATGCAGTGCGGGAGCTCCGTCCAGCCGTCCGACTCCGGGTCGTAGGTGGCGCTGTTGAATCGATCGCTGTCGAAGGCGTTGTTCAGGCCCGAGCCGACGAGCACCGGCCTGCGGTCGACGAGCATCATCGAGGGCGCGGGGTGGGGCATGCTCAGCGGCGCCGCGGCCGTCCAGGTGTTGCTCGTCGGGTCGTAGAGCTCCGCCGAAGCGAGCGCTGAGCCGTCTGGCAGCACGCTCCTCGACCTGCCGCCCGCCACGAGGACACGGCCGTTCGGCAGGAGGATGGCCGCGTGCCCGCTGCGAGGCTGGGCGAGCGGCGCCGCGGGGGACCACGTCCTCGTCGCCGGGTCGTAGATCTCGACCTCCCGGAGGCTCATCGCCGCGAGGTTCGTGTACGGCGGCGCGTCCACCAGCGGATACCCACCCGTGACGAGCACCCGGCCGTCCTCGAGCACCGTGGCCGTGTGCTCGCCCCGCGGCGTGATCATCGACGGCACGCTCTCCCAGGACGGCGCGCTGGCCGCCCAGGCGGTGCCCGCGCGCAGCATGACGAGCCCGCAGAAGATGGCGCTCCCGAGCCTCCCTATCGATCGCGTGGTCCCTGTCCCCTCCCGCCGCCTTCTGTTGCGCGCTGTCGGTCGGGCATTCACCCCAGGTGAACTTCCATCACGGCACGGGGGCTCCCGTGCCAGCCCATCCCTCGCCGATGCCGGCCGCGCCGCAGCAAGGATCGGCCGACGTCCTGCCGCGCTCGTCGCCGGAGCGCGACGCGGTCTCGCCCCTGGGCCGCAAGCGCGCGCTCCCGGCCCGCCGGCGACGGGAGCTGGGCGACGGCACCGCCCCGCGCCGAGGCGGCCTCGGCGAGCCCGCCGTCACCGTCAGCCGGCGCGACGCCGAGGCGCGCGAGCACCTCGAAGAGATCCTCGCCGCGGAAAGCGCGCAAAGGTGAAGAAGGTGAAGAAGACCAGAGGAGAGGTGTACGCCGGCGAGATGAACGAGCTACGACGGACGAGGGAGCATGACACGGAACGTGGTGCCTTGCTCCTGCGTGCTCGTGACCTCGATGGAGCCTCCGTGAGCGTCGACGATCGCCTTTGCGATGAAGAGCCCCAGCCCGAGCCCTTTTGATCGTCGCAGGTCCTCGTGCTGCTGATCGCCCCGACGGAACGGATCGAAGATCACGGGCAACAGCTCGGGCGGGATCGGGCTCCCGCGATTGCTCACTTCGAGCACGACGGCCTGATCCTGCCCGCGCAGCTCCACCTGCACCGGCTCCTCCGGCGGGCTGTAGTCCACGGCGTTGCCGATCAGGTTCGACATGAGCTGCTCCATCCGGCCCGGATCCCACGTGCCGTGTCCGTCGCCTTGGACCTTGAGGCGGATGGTGTGCTCTGGGCGGGAGAGCTCGAGCTCCACGACCACTTGCCGGCAGATCGAGCAGAGGTCGATCGGCTTCGGTTCGACCGGAAGGCCGCCGTGGCAGCGGACGCGCGTAAGGTCGAGCATGTCCTCGACCATCCGAACCGCCCTGTCGTTGCTCGCGGCGATCCGCTGGACGAGCCGCGCCACGGCGGCGGTGACGTCCTCGCGCTTGAGCAGCGCGGCGGCGGCGAGCCGGACGGCGGCGAGCGGGGTGCGCAGGTCATGCCCGAGGACCGCGATGAACATCTCGCGGAGCACGACGTCACGACGGAGCTCGGCGGAGGTCGTCCGCTCCACCTCGACGGCCGCGGTGACCATCACCTCGTCGAGCGTCGAGTGCACGAGCTGGGCCTCCCCGTCGCCGAGGTTCACCCTCTCCCGCGCGAACATGTCGATGATCACCGAGCGAAGAGCGCCGAGCTCGCGCAGCTCCGCGGCGAGGCAGTAGCGCTGGGCGAGGCGGTGAGAGGCGTGCACCTTGGCGGCCTCCGAGCTGCCGATCTCCTGGCTGCTGGCTCCGCCCGGCATGCCTGGCCGCGCGCTCTGCGCGAGGGAGTCGATGAGGTCTTCGAGGAGCTTCGGGGTGTAGTTTCTCAGATCCTCTTCGTTGAGCGCGTGCGCCTGGGGGATCTTCGGATCGTCCCGGATGCGTGATGTCCACTGCTGCATGAGCTCATCCTTTCGCTCACGGAGCAGTGACAGGACGCGCGGCAATGGCTGGCTCATATGGCGCCTTCTCGCTCTATCTCGGCTTGGCCGAGATGCGCTCTGTCGTGCGGCGGAGCGCGGTTCGCCATTGCTGTGAATCCCTATGCGCGCCCGGGGAGAATCATGAAACAAGCGTGCAGGCGTACGCTCGCACGGCGGCGCAAACCCGGGCCCGATCGTCTGTCGTCCGGACCCGGGTCTGACCGTCTGTCCTCTGCTCACGTCGATCGGCTGCTCCTCTGGCGCCGCCGGCGCGGCCGCAGGGGGGCGAGCGCTTCAGCGATGAGGCCCGGGACCGTCACTCGATGACGATGGAGGAGATCTTGTCGTTCGTGGCGCCCAGGGTCGGCGCGTCGGAGGTGTACTGCACCGACGTGCCGGTGTACCCCGCGTCGTCGTACGCCGTGACCGTGTAGCCGGGGGGCACCTGGATCGAGGAGATCCAGTCGTTGGCGACCGCGCGACCGCGCGACCGCGCGAGCGCGCAGGTCGACGAGGTCGTACTCCCCGCGATCGAGCACGACCGGTCAACAGCACCCTTCCGCTCGGGAGCAGCGAGGTGCGCATCCCTCGGATGCTCGAGTCGCCCGACGGCCGGCACGGCGTCGAGGCCGGAGCATACGGGCCGGACGTCGGTTCCCAGCGCTCGTCTTCAGGGAGGTAGACCTGCGCGAACGCGTGGACCTCGGGGTCCGGACCGGAGGGGGTGCCTCCGACGACGAGGACACCGCCGCCCGGCAGCGTCGTGGCGTCAGGGTACCGGTATCTGTACGTTGGCATCAGGGCCCCGTGCTCCCAGGTCCAGAGCCGCGTCTCCGGGTCATAGAGGCTACAGTCGATCCCGATCGCCATCACCCGGCCCTCGTGGAGCAGCGTCGCGCTCACGGGGTCGACCCTGCTCACAGGGCCACAGGTGGGCAAGGTCGTCCAGGCGCGCGACTCCAGGTCGTAGACGGCCGTCTGGAACTGGGTGCTCACCGCGGCCTCGTTCCAGGCCATGCCGACCAGCATCGGCTTGCCGCCAACGAGCATCATCCACGGATCGGGCTGGGGTAGGGGCAGCCGCCCCGCGGTCGTCCAGGTGTTGCTCGCCGGGTCATAGGTCTCCGTCGAACGTATCTCTGGCCTGACGCCCTGCTCGTTGGTCGCCCTGCCGCCCGCCACGAGGACATGGCCGTTCGGCAGGAGGACGGCCGCGTGTCCCCGGCGGCGTTGCCCGAGCGGCGCCGCGGGCGACCAGGTCCTCGTCGCCGGGTCGTAGATCTCGACCTCCCTGAGGCTCAGCGCCTCGGTGTCCGTGTACGGAAACGCGTCCAGCTCCGGATACCCACCCACGACGAGCACCCGGCCGTCCTGGAGCACCGTGGCCGAATGCTCGCTCCGCGGGGTGATCATCGGCGGCACGGTCTCCCACGATGGCGCGCTGGCCGCCCAGACGGCGCCCGCGCGCAGCATGACGAGCCCGCACAAGGCGGCGCGCCCGAGCCTCCCTATCGATCGCATGATCTCAGGCTTCCTCCCGCCGCCCTCTGATGCGCGCGGTCGGGGGGACATTCAACCGAGGTGAAACTCACCATGGAACGGCGGCGCCGGGCGCGGACACCGCCTCTCCGGTGCGCGAGCGCGGCCGCGGGAGCCGCGAGCACCGGCAGCGGCCGCGGCGAAGATCGGCTCGCGCGCGGCCGCTCCAGGAGCGGTGGTTCAGGGGGCGAACGTGGCGACGAAGGCGTCGGAGCCCGCGGCGTAGGGGATCGGGCCAGTCCCGAAGTCTACCGCCGAGCTCGCGGCGCCGGTGAGGGCGATCGTGCCTGTCGGAGCGACCGTCACGTCCTTCGCGCCGGCCGCGAAGCCGAGCGTCCAGAGCTCCGCGCCGGTCGGGTCGAGCTTCGCGAGCCCGCTCCCGGCGACGACGATGTTGCCGGCGGGATCCAGCGCGAGGCTGTCGCCGAAGGGAACCGAGTCGCTGAAGACGTACGCGCCCGCGGCGTCCAGCTTGAGGAGCGCGGGGCCGGCGGGCAGCACGCCGCCGCCGAGATCGACGGTCCCGTCCGTGATGCCCGCCACGAGGATCTCGTCGGCCGCGTTGACGGCCACCGACCACGCCGCGTCTCCGGGGTCGCCGCCGGGGGGGATCGACGGCTCCGGCGCGAACGCCTGGCTCCAGGTCACGGCGCCGGTCGGGGCGAGCTTGGTGACGGTGAGCTGCGCGACGGCGGACTCCGGCGCGGTCACCGCCAGCACGTTGCCGGCGCTGTCGATCGCGATATCAGCGTTGTATACCAACCATGAGGTCGAGTCCGTGATCTGTTGATTCCAGAGGACGTTGCCCGCGGGGCTCAGCTTCGCCAGGAAGACATTCGGCCGATCCTCGCTGTTGACGTAGGCCATGTACGCGTTGCCGAGCCCATCGACCGCGATCTGCTCCGGGGCGAAGGAGTCGAGGCCTGACGTGGCCGGCGAGAGGATGGGTCCCTGCCTCCAGAGGGGATTGCCATCGCGGTCGAACTTGACGACGAAGGCTGCTTGCTGGGCTGCGCTGAAGTCGAACGGGGGCAGGCACTGGTCGAACCCGCTGGCGGGGAGGCCCCACCCGTAGGCGCCGGCCAGCCAGACGTCGCCGTCGCCGCCGACGGTCATGGCGTACGGACGGTCCTCGAAGCGCTTGCTCCAGAGCGGCGCGCCCGATGGATCGAGTTTGAGCAGGAAGCCGTCCTTCCAAGGCGGGGTGCTGGTCAGAGGGCCGGCGCCGAAGTCGACTGTTCCCTCGAAGGTGCCTGCGACATAGTAGTTGCCCGCGGCGTCGTTCGCGATCTCCAGGCCCTCGTCGGCGCCGGTGCTGCCGTATCCGCGCGCCCACGGCGGGAGCACGGGGCAATCGGGCGCGCCGTCGCAGCTCTCGTCCTCCGGCGTGAAGCAAGCCTCGTCGGTGGGCGTCACCTCGCCCGTGCAGGGGCCGTAGCCGAAGCCGTCGGGCCGGCAGGTCTGCGTCCCGGCAGCGCAGGTGCCGACGCCCCTCGTCCCGGCAGGGCCGGAGTAGCACGCGATGACCGAGCCCGGCACGCAGGTCTCCGCCGGGTCGCCGCCGCCCGCGCCGCCGCCGCCCGCGCCGCCGCTGCCCGCCGCGCCGCCGCCGCCCGCACCGCCGCTGCCGCCGCTGCCGCCGCTGCCGCCGCTCGACGGCGGATTGAACGTGGCAACATAGATATCCCAGTCTCCTGCATACGCGATCGGGCCGGTCCCGAAGTCCACCGCGCTCCGCACGCTGCCGGTGACGGCGATCGCGCCGCTCGGAGCGATGGTGATGTCCGACACGCCGCCCGCGAAGCTGGCCGTCCAGAGCTGCGTGCCGTCGGTGTCGAGCATGGTGAACCCGGGCCCGGCGACGAGGAGGTTGTCGGCGGGATCGACGACAATCTTCGCGCCCGGTGCCGGGCGGTTGAAGACATGCTCGCCGGCCGCATTCAGCTTGATGAGGATGTATGAGAACGTGTCATAGTTTATGACCGTCGCGAAGATCTCGTTCGCCGACGTGACCGCCACCGATCTGGCGAACCAGTTCCAGGTGTCTCCGGGGCTCTGGTATCGCCACAGCAAACCTCCCGACGGAGAGAATTTGGAGATGAACAGGCCGTTCTGGGATTCGTCAGGGTAGTAGCCTGAGTGCACCGTCAGCACGTTGCCCGCGCTGTCGAGCGCGAGGCTTATGTTATCGCTGGGATACCCTATCATACCCTTACGCCAGAGGGTGTTGCCTGCCGCGTCCAGCTTCATCACCTGCGCAGACTCGCTATCGACGAAGGCGATGTGTGCATTGCCCATGGCATCGGCGGCGATCTGATAAACGGTGAACTGACTGGGGGTGCCCGAAGCAGGGCCGAATCCCTTGCTCCAGACGTGATTGCCGTCGGGATCGAGCTTGGCGGCGAACATCGCGAATCTATCGTAAGGGCCCGGCAGGGAGCATCCGCCGAAGTCGAGGCCCGTCGTATAGCCCAGCCCGTCGCCGTCGTAGCGGCCGGCGATCAAGACGTCACCGTTCCCGTCGACGGTCACGGCGCCGCCGATCTCTGTGAAGAGTGTGCCGAATCGCTTGCTCCAGATGAGCGCGCCCGAGGGATCGAGCTTGAGGAGGAAGACGTCCTGTGCACCTGCGCTGGTCAGAGGGCCGGCGCCGAAGTCGACCGTTCCCTGGAAGGAGCCGGTGACGTAGTAGTTGCCCGCGGCGTCGCTGGCGATGGATAGCCCGTTGTCGGCGCTGGAACCGCCGAACCCGCGCGCCCACGCCGCCGGCTGCGGGCAAGAGGGATCGCCGTCGCAGCTCTCGTCCTCCGGCGTGGCGCAGGCCTCCGCTGCGGGGGTGATCTCACCCGCGCAGGGGCCGTAGCCGAAGCCGTCAGGGCGACAGGTCTGCGTTCCGGAAGTGCAGGTCCCCACGTCGCGGGTGCCCGCAGGGCCGGAGTAGCACGCGACGACGGATCCCGGCACGCATGTCCCTGGCGAGCCGCCGCTGCCGGTGGAGGTGCTCGCACCGCCGCTGCCGCCGTCGCCAGAGGAGCCGCCGCTGCCGCCGTCGCCAGAGGAGCCGCCACTGCCGCCGTCGCCAGAGGAGCCGCCACTGCCGCCGTCGCCAGAGGAGCCGCCACTGCCGCCGTCGCCAGAGGAGCCGCCACTGCCGCCGTCACCAGAGGAGCCGCCGCTGCCGGTGGAGGTGCTCGCACCGCCGCTGCCGCCGTCGCCAGAGGAGCCGCCGCTGCCGCCGTCGCCAGAGGAGCCGCCACTGCCGCCGTCGCCCGAGGAGCCGCCGCTGCCGCCGTCGCCCGAGGAGCCGCCGCTGCCGCCGTCGCCCGAGGAGCCGCCGCCGCCGCCGTCGCGTGCGATTGGCTTGCACGCGGCCATCGTGACGAGCGTCGCGAGACACAGGGCGGTGGGCCCGCGCAGGCGACGCCTGGATGTTGAACCGATCTCTTCGGAGGTTCTGGTCATGCAACCTACGATGCTCGGAACAGACTCGACATTCAGCGCGAGACAGATCGGCAAACGCGCCAGCACATCACGACCGCTGCGGTGAGGATCGCGTGGAACCTGGCCCTGGGCGGCGCCCAGCGCACATCTCCGCAGCAACGGCGGCGTCACGGCGCGAAGCGGCAAACCTCGATCCACGGGCGGTCGCCGGTCCTGGGGTGCTAACGCGAGCGGTACATCGTCGTGCCGGTAGAATTCTCCTCCAGGAGCAATCCGTGGCTCTCGTGGGCGCCCTCGATCCAGGCCTGCACGAGCCCGGTCGCGTCCATCGAGATGGGGCCGTGAGCGCCGCCGACCAGCATCGCCTCGACCTGCTTATCGAAGCTCGCGGCGAAGCCATTCCAGATCACGGTCTGCTCGTCCCACGGCGCGGTGAGCCGGTGCGCCCGCGCGGTCTGCTCGCCCGAGCTGAACGCGTGCGCGCGCGAGCCCGGGACCCACGCAGGGATCACTGCCGTCGCCGACGTCATCATCGTGGGCGTTCTCCAGGCCGGGGTTAGCGCGCCAGCAGCAATGTCCGCCAGGTCGCCGAGGCAGTCCTCGTCGCCGTGGTGAGCAGCTCGGCGCCGGTGGTCGCGACCCGATCAGGCCAGAAGCTGCTGTCATTTCGCGCGACGCCCGCGTAGCCGCCCGCGAGGAGGACCTTGCCGTCGAGCAGCAGCGTCGCGGTGTGCTCGGAGCGCCCGGAGATCATCGACGCTCCCGCCGTCCACCCGCCGCCCGCCGGGTCGTAGAGCGCAGTGCCCGAGAAGATGGCGATCGACGGCGAATCCCGCCAGTCCGCGCAGGAATCCATGGTGTACCAGGGACAGGGCGAGCGGGTGGACCGCTCCCCTCCGGAGAGCAGGACCCGGCCATTCGCGAGCGCCACCGCGCGTTGCCCGGAGATGCCGGAGACCGCGATCTCCTCGCCTTGCAAGGACGGAGCGCCCAGCCCGGGCGCTGCCGTCCAGGAGCTCGTCGCCGGGTCGTAGACCTCCGCCTGCACCGCTTCGGTGTCGCCCCCCCAGGGCGCGCCCGTTCCGCCGATCACGAGGACCTGGCCGCCGGGGAGGAGCGTGGCCGCGTTGTCGGCGCGGTTTTCCACCATCGGCCCGGTGAGCGACCAGGTGTCGCTCGCCGGGTCGTAGAGCTCGGCGAGGTTGCCTTCACCGCCGGCGACGAGGATCTTGCCGTCCAGGAGCCGCACCGCGGCGTGGCCGCGACGCGGGTACAGCAGGGAGGCTGCGGGGCTGAAGGCGCCGGCCGCGGGGTCGTAGATCTCGCAGATGGCGAGCTCCTGCCACCGCCCGAGCACGCTGAAGCCCCCGGCGACGAGCACCCGGCCGTCGGCGAGCAGCGTGGCGGTATGCCCTCCGCGCGGGAGCCCCATCGGCGCGACGGCCGTCCAGGCGTTCAGCGCGGGATCGTAGATCTCCGCGGCGGCGAGCACGCTGTCCTCGCTCATCCTCCTGTTGCCGCCGAGGACGAGCACCCGGCCGTCGGTGAGCAGCGTGGCGGTGTGGCCGCTGCGCGCCGAGCCCATCGACGCCGCGGGCGTCCACTGGCGCGCTCGAGGGTCGTAGATCTCTGCGCTCGAGTGGGCGTCGACGCCGTACCGGGTGTCGTCCCGCCCGCCGGCGACGAGGACCCGGCCGTCCAGGAGCCGCGTCGCCGTGTGGTTCGCGCGCGCGACGCTCATGGCGCCCGTCGGCGATGGAAGCTGCGCCTCCTGCGTGCCCTCGCGCTCGTCGCTCCCCGGAGCTGCGCGCGCGCAGCCGGCGACGAGCGCGAGGCCCATCAAGAAGAGCATGAGGAGCGCGGCGCGCTCCACGCAGACGAGATCATGCCTGTGGCGCCGTGGTGGCGGCGCCTGGGCCTGCTGTGAAACGCAGTCCATGCTCAGCCCTCGAATCTCGGATAGACCCGTGCCTCCGCCAGGCAGCCACGCCGCCCGGTCCTCCCGCGGCGCCCGCGCCGCGCATGTCTCCGCCTCTGATGCCACCCCCGCGCCGCACATTCACGACAGCGGGCCGAGCGCCCCCTTGCGCCGGGCAGGCAGGGTGGGCGTAGCCTCGGCATCGTGCCTCCTACGTGTGCGCCAGGACGAGCTCGGGCGAGGGCGCCTGCATCCCGCCGTACTTCCTGTTCCAGCTCCGGGTCGACGGCCACGCGGTGCCATGACCGGCCCGGGGCGCGGCCCGACCTGGGCGGGATCGCACCCGAGATGGAGAGAGCGGCGCCTCCGGCGCGCAGGCCGTTCTGGCCTGGTGCCCGACGAACCGCGCTCGGCACGAGCTCGCGGCGAGCCGCGCGTCAGGGCGAGGCGCCCTCCTGACAGCGGCCCTCGGTGCACTCGAGCGGGCCCTGCACGGCGCATTCGTACTGGCAATACTGCCCCCCTCGCTCGACGTCCTCGATGAGCGCGCGCGCCTCCTCTTCCACATACGCTTTCTTGGCGCTGTTCACGGCCACCCAGCACCCGAGCGGGCAGCCGGGCGACGCATAGACGCATTCAGAGACGTCGTTGCACGCGTTCGACTCGGCGACGATCGCGTCGAACTCCTCCCGGGCCTCTTCCTCGCTCTTGGCACAGCTCGCGCCGACGAGGCCGACGAGGCCGACGAGCAAGAGCACCATCCATTTCGCGCGCATCGACATGCTTCACCTCCGGCAGTCACCGCGAGCTCCGCGCCTCAGGGAGCGTTCGCCGCGGCGCTCTGCTCGGGTATAGTTCACCCTGCTTGGCCCGAGCCTCGCCAGCACGAAAGCGACCCCGGGAGCCCCGAGCCCTCGATGAGGGCGCGCCGCTGCCCGCGGTGAAGAGGATGGTCGCTCGACGACGGCCCGCGGCGGCGCCAGACCGCGGCGGGGTCGCCAGGGCCGTACCGGCGCCACGTCCTCATGATGCCTCCCCGGCTCCGCGTCACGCCGGCTGCGCCGAGTCGGGCGGGTTCATGGCGTGGCGCCCCAGCTCTCGCAGCGCGAGGCCCAGTGCGACCCCATAGCCGAGGTGCAACGCGAGCTGAAGGCTCTGGTCGGGCCTCCACATCCACGGAATGAAGGCCTGCGCGATCACGGCAAAGTTCACGAGCCAGATCAGCCCCCCGAACCCCGCGCCGGCGAAGCAGGCCAGGGCTGGGTTCGCGCGGTGGGTGCGTGACCACTGGGACCATTCGTACAGCATCGCGGCGGTGACGCCGCTCGCCACCGACAGCAACAGATGCACGAGCCCGCCGGCGAGGAGCGC
This sequence comes from Sorangium sp. So ce321, assembly GCF_051530195.1. Classification (NCBI taxonomy): domain Bacteria; kingdom Pseudomonadati; phylum Myxococcota; order Polyangiales; family Polyangiaceae; genus Sorangium; species Sorangium sp. So ce321. The sequence goes on from NZ_CP150329.1 coordinate 286,297, forward strand.
CACTCCTGCGGACGCCACGAAGGCTTCGCCGCCGATCACGACCGACGCGGCCATGCGCCAGGGCCAGAGCGCCCCGCTTCCCGCCTCCACGGCCGCAACCATCTGGAAGGCAGCGAACAGAGCGCCAGCGATCGATCCCGCGATCGCGCCACGGGTCACCGTGTCGATGCGGTCCGTGCGTGTGAGCCACATGCGGTCCATGCTAGCTTTTTCCATGGCATCTCCTTCTATTTGCCTGGTGGGTTCATCCAGCGGCTGTACGTGGTGGCGGTTTTGCGGTTCAGGTCTGTGAAGGCGAAGTAGAGACGGATCCGGAAGCTCTCAAAGCCTGCCTTGATGCCTTCCCACTTCGCGCTCCCCACCGCTCTGAAGCTGTCGAGCTTCGAACGCGCCACCTCGGGGGCGCCCTTCACATCGTTGATGCGCTTGCGGTCGTCGAGCTTCGCGGCTCCCTCGAGCTTCGCTTTCGTCGTTTCTGCGCTCGGTGCCATCGTTCCCATGCGTCTCTCCTTTATCTGTCGGTCCTTCATGTCCGCATGCGCCCTGTGCCCGCAGCGCCGCCTGCCGCGCCCACGAGCACGAGGCAACCAGCACCGGACCGTCATGCGCAGTGCTTCGATGTTCCTTCTACCCCCGGCCCGGTCGTTCGGCTATTCGGAAGTTTCATCCTCATCCGTCGTAAAAACCGACATGTGAGACCACGCAGCGCCCGGTGTCATCTCAGATGAGGCGGGTGAGGCGGGGCGCGCGTGCTCAGCGTCCAGCAAAGATGTTCTGCTTTGCGGCCTCACAGATGGCGACCACCGCGGGGTGCTTGATCTTGCGCTCGACCGAGATGGCATAGAACTGCTGGCGAACGGCCTCCGACCGCCCGACCACGCGTACCCGATACTGGTGTAGAACCTCGGCTTCGATGACCGTGGGGGCCGCGAAGACCCCCATCCCCTCTTTCCCGAAATCCTTCGCCAGCGCGCTATCATCGAACTCGGCGACGATCGTCGGCCGGATCTCCTGGGAGTCGAACCATTGCTCCAGCGCCCGGCGCACCATTGAAGGCGCGCCGGGGAGCAGAAACGGTGCTTTGTCGATGGAATGAGGGAACTTGCGACGGAGCGAGGCGGCGAGCTTCGGGGCGGCAAAGAACGTCGTTCCGCACTCGCCGAGCAGGCGGCTGAACGCCCGGACCGGGATGCCGGACCCAGCGGGGCCGTCGGCGATGACGACGTCCACCCTGTGGAGCGCCAGCTCGGCGACAAACTCCTGAACTGACTTGTCCGCGCGGCAGATGACTTGAACGGGCTGGTCGAGCTGAAACGCGGGTTCGAGGAACCGCCGCACGAGCGACGGGGGGAGGACGTCTGCGACGCCCACGACCAGCCGCAGCGGCCTCCCGCTCGCGCGCCCCTTGAGCGTGTCGACGAACTCGCGCCCCAGCGAGAAGATCTCGTCGGCGTAACGGAACGCGATGTGGCCGGCCTCCGTGAGCACCAGGTTCCGTCCCCTTCGGGTGAACAGCTTTTCGCCGAGGACCTCCTCGAGCCGATGGATCTGGCCGCTGATCGTGGGGTGCGCCAGGTGGAGCTCCGCGCTGGCTCGGACGATGCTCCCCTCCTTCGCGACGACCCAGAAATAGAGGAGGTGGTGGTAGTTGAGCCATTCCATCCCCTGAAGATACGTCGCTTTTTTCGACGTATCACGCTCAAACTTCCTGATAATCAACCGCCGACCAGGTGCTAAATTCTAGCGTTCCGCCCACGATCCTCATTTTCCGAGAGGTCGCATCGCCTTCTGCCGAGGAGAAATCCATGACGACGAACACTCATACTACTGCTCAGTTCGGTGACCTGGTCGCGGCCGCATTCGATCAGGCAGCGCGCTACAGCACGGACCCGTCCGAGGTCTCGCGGCTGGCCACGCAGGCGGTGATGCACGTAGTGCGACGTATGCGGCGGGCGTCGGCTCCACCGTCGAGGTCTCGCGTGTCGAGCCTCACGACGGTGTTCTCGCCGCTCTGACCAGAGGAGGGCTACGATGAACCATCACGATCCGGCGCTCGACGTCGACCAGCTGCTCGAAAAAGCGGAGGAGTTCGTGCGGACGGGCGATTACCTCGAAGCGCGAGCGCGCGCACGCCAGGTGCAAGATGAGCTCGGAGAGGGCGCGGAGGGGTCGCAGCGCGTCGCGCGGACGCTACGGCGCTACGGCGTGCTCGTGGAAGCGTGGCACGCGCAGAACGTGGCGCGCAGCGCGGTGTACGTGGCGCGCGAGCGCAGGGCGATCGGGGCAGATGAGCGCGCGCCGACCGAGGTCGTCTCCGCGTGGAGCCAGGCAGCCGCTTGGCTCCGCGGCAGGCGCGCCGGGCGGGATCCGGGATCTCGCTCGTAGCGAGCGCTTCCCCCTCCCACAGCGCGCAGGGAACCGTGTGGTCGTGGCGCCCGTGCGCAATGAAGAGCGGGACGCGCAACGAGCTCGGGTCTGCGGTGGTGTCCCAGGCCGGCGCGAGCGTCCCCAGCAGGTGCGCGAAGCACCGCGGCTTGAATCAGGGCGAGGCGCCCTCCTGACAGCGGCCCGCGGTGCACGCGAGCGGGCCGGGATCGGCACATCCGTCCAGGCAAGCACGCTCCGAGCCATCGGTCTCCTCGATGAGCGCGCGCGCCTCCTTTTCCACATACGCTTTCTTGGCGCTGTTCACGGCCACGGAACACTGCAGCGGGCAGCCGGGCTCCACATAGACGCATTCAGAGACGTCGTTACACGTGTTCGACTCGGCAACGATCGCGTCGAACTCCTCCTGGATCTCTTCCTCGCTCTTGGCACAGCTCGCGCCGACGAGGCCGACGAGGCCAACGAGCAAGAGCACCATCGTTTTCGCGCGCTTCGCCATGGTTCGCCTCCGGCAATGGACCGCGAGCCCCGCGCCTTCAGGGAGCGTTCGCCGCGGCGCTCTGTTCGGGTATAGTTCATCCACCTCGTCCCGAGCCTCGCCAGCACGAAAGGAGCGGGCGCAGGCGGCGGAGGTGAAGCCGGAGCGACCGCACCTCGAGGTGCTCGTCGCGAGGCTGCCGGGCCACCGGTGACAGCGCCTCTGGCGGCCTCAGCGCTGGCGGCTCATCCAGTCGGTCACAGCCGCGGCGAACCTCTCCGGCTCCTCGAAGAACGGCTGATGTCCGCTCTGCTCGAAGAGGTGCAGCGTGGCGTCGGGCAACGTCGGCACGACCCCCTCCCACAGCGCGTAAGGAACTGTGTAGTCGTGGCGCCCGTGCGCGATGAAGAGCGGGACGCGCAACGAGCTCGGGTCGGCGGTGATGTCCCAGGCCGGCGCGAGCGTCCCCAGCAGGTGCGCGAAGAACCGCGGCTTGAGGTCCGCCTCCGCGAACAGCGGAGCGGCGTCGAAGCGCGGGTCGAAGAAGCGCAGCGGCGTCTGCGCCAGCATGGCCTCGCCCGGGGAGGCGCCCGGGGGCAGCCTGGCCAGGTTGTCTCTCAGGATCCGCTTTCGCTCCTCCGACGCGTCCTGCTCGAAGAACGACGCGGAGCTCGCCGACAGCTGGGCCATGTCGCCGCGGGGTGGGGTCCCCGCGATGATCACGTGCGACACGCTCGCGGGACAGCGCCGGCCGTACTCCGCGGCGAGCGCGCCGAGGATCGAGTGCCCGAGGACCGCGATCCGGTCGACCCCGAGATTGACCCGGATGGCCTCCAGGTCCTCGGCGAGCACGTCGAAGGTGAGGTCGGCAGGGTCGCCGGTCGAGCGCCCGCTTCCTCGCAGGTCGACGTAGACGAGCTCGAGGCGGTCGCTCAGCTGCGCGGGCGTCTGGCGCTCGTAGGGCTTCGTTCCAATGCTGCACGGGACCAGGCACGCCGGCCCGCTGCCGCGTTTCGTGGTGAACAGCTCGGCACCCTTGACGGAAACGATCATCTTTCTCCTCCAGGCAGCGCCGGAGGATATCAACCAACGACGACTCGGGAGGGCAAATCGTAGAGACCTATTCGTCGTGATGTTGCTCGTCGTCGACGCGGAGGAGAGGTGACCTGGTCGGGTTGCGACCGGCGCGCGCGCACGAGGCGATGCGCTTCGAAGTTCTCGTTCGGCTCGTCCGCCTCGCTCACGCGAGCGCTCGAGGCTCTCGGCATGGGGGTCGCCTTCACACCAGACGCCGACTTCTCGGGCATCCTCAGTCCCGAGAACGGAAGCCTCGACATCGAAGACGTCATTCACAAGGTGGTCATCGACGTGGACGAGGAGGGCACGAAGGCGGCGGCGGCGACGGCGGTCCTCGTCGGCACCACGAGCTCAGCAGGCGGCAGCGAATCCCTCGAACTCGAGGCGATCGTCCTGGACCGTCCGTTCTTCTTCTTCTTCAACGACGAGACGACGGGGGCGATCCTCTTCGCGGGCCGCGTCAACGACCCGACAGCGCAAGCGCAGTGAGCGCGCGCCGCTGCCCGCGGTGAGCTCGACGCCCACCGCTCCTTCATCCGGCCCGACGGGGACGCCGCGCTAGCCGGCCGCTCCGGGGCGCGCCACGAAGCCGGTCTTGTCGCCCGCGCGGAAGCCGCACGTCTCGTAGAAGCGGTGCACCTCGGGCCGCCGCGAGCCCGTCAGCAGCATGGCCTTGTAACACCCGGCCTCCCACGCCTCCGCCAGCGCATGGCGCACCACGCGCGACCCGAGCCCCCTCCGCCGGTGCTCGCGATGGGTCACCACGTTCTCGACCAGCGCATATGGCCGGCCCCCGCGCGTGAGGTTCGGAACGACGACGAGCGTGCAGCTGGCCACGAGGGCCGCCCCGCGCTCCAGCACGAAGACGCGGAGCCCGGGCTGCTCGAGCATGCGCGCCCAGAGCGCCGACAGCCCGGGCTCGGGAGGGAACGACTCGTCCTCGGGGTGGAGGTCGCGGTAGAGCTCCAGGACCGCCTGGAGGTCCCCGAGCTGCGCCGCGCGGACGATCCCGTCCGCCATCACGGAGCCCGCCTGCGCATCGTCTCCCGGCCGCACCCGTCCCCCGATACCACCGGGCCCCGGACGACAGAAGTGTTGCGGGTGCGCTGCGAAACAAAGTCCTTGCTCGTGTCCGTCCGTTATAGTAGACATTTCATCCTATAAAACGGATGAGACGGAGAGAGCCCGCTGCCTCTCCATCTCGGCCTCGTCAGCGCTCGAGCCGCGCGCGCCGTCGGAAGCAGGCTGTCACCGTCTCCGCTTCCAGGACGGGACGCCGCCGCCCGAGCTCACGGGCCGAGTCTCATGGGTGCTCGGCCGCGAACGCCGCGGCAGGGCGGACGCCAAGGTCCACGCAACGACGGAGTTGAACGCCATGACCATCGATTCTCACGACAGCGATAGCCGGCGCGCCGCTTCCTCGCCTGACGCCCCGGGGCCCGCGAGCTCCGAGGCCACAGCGAAGCGATCGGGGGCCGAAAAGGCGACAGGCCGGCGCGCCTTCATCGGCGTGGCGGGCTCGCTCGCCGTCGGAGGTGTCCTCGCCGCGGATCCCGGCGTCGCCAATGCGGCGCGCGGCCGGGGGGGCGTCGACGATCTGCTCGACGGCATCGGGTCGCTGCGCCGCGATCCGCACGTCTCGCCGCTCGATCACGAGCTCCGCCTGCGCGCCCTGCGCGTGCGCGTGGAGGCCGCGGTCGACCAGTTCGAGGTGCCGATCGCGCCGCACCCGACCAACGGCGACGAGGAGCGCTATCCCAACAAGATCGGGACGAACACGCGCGGCCTGCCGCACGACGAGCGAGGCGAGGTGGATCCGGCGGCGTACCGCGTCGCGTCGAGGGCCTTCGCGTCGCGCGAATGGGACGATTTCGAGGCCATCCCGCTCGGCGGCGACCGCAAGCTCGTCGGCCCGATCGGCACGCTCGCGGTCAGCCACATCGGCACGACCCCGGCCCAGATCGGCTTGCCCCCGCCCCCCGCCCTGGCGAGCGCCGAGAAGGCCGCCGAGGCGGTCGAGGTCTACTGGCAGGCGCTGCTGCGGGACGTGCCTTTCGAGAGTTACGCGGACAGCGGCGATGTGGCGGACGCCATCGACGAGATCAACCGGCTCTCCGGCTACACGGGCCCGCGCGCTCGCGGCCGCGTGACGCTGGGGACGCTGTTCCGCGGCAGCGTCACCTACGCCGATCCCCGGGATCGCTCGGGCAGGACGCCCCGGCACGTGATTCCTCCCGGCGTGCTCGACGGCCCTTACATCTCGCAGTTCCTCCTGCGCGACATCCCCTATGGCCCGCAGGTGATCAGGGGCACGATCCGCACGGCGCTGCCGGGCAACGACTTCCAGACCGAGTATGACGAGTGGCTCGCGGTGCAAAACGGGCTCAACCCCACCCGGTCGATCGCGTACGACCCGGTCCCCCGCTACCCCTCGACAGGGCGCGATCTGGCGGAGCTCGTTCACGGCGGCGCGCCCCTCTACTGGGGCGCGGCGCTGCTCCTCGCCGCGGCGCGCAGCACGAACCCGGGCGTGCCGGGGGGCGTCGCGGCCCCCCTGAGCCCGACCAACCCCTACCTCACGTCGCGGACGCAGGCCTCCGCCGCCGCGACCTTCTCGCTCGGCTACCTGCAGAGCCTGCTCCCCTTCGGGACGTCGCGCGAGATCCGCGCCACCTACTGGCAGAAGTGGTTCGTGCACAACAACCTCCGCCCCGAGGCGTACGGCGGGCTGGTGCACCACCGCCTCGCGAACGACGCGCGCGATTACCCGCTGCACCGCGATATCCTTGAATCGCAGGTGGTCGAGCTGACGTACGACACGTTCGGCAGCTACCTCTTGCCGCAGGCTTACCCGGAGGGCGCTCCGCTCCACGGGTCGTACCCGGGCGGCGCCGCCGCCATCGCCGGGGTCAACGTGACGCTCATCAAGGCGTTCTTCGACGAGGACCACGTGATCGAGGATCCGTTCGTCCCCGATCCGGCCGATCCGACCCGGCTCATCCCCTACAGCGGACCGCCCCTGACCGTGGGCGGTGAGCTGAACAAGCTGGCGACCAACGCCGCCTTCGGGCGCAACTGGGCGGGCATCCACTGGCGCACCGACGCCGCGGCGTCGCTGGCGCTGGGCGAGCAGGTGGCCATCAGCCTGCTCCGCGACGAGCGCCGCACCTTCCGCGAGCCGTTCGATGGCTTCACGTTCACCAGGTTCGACGGCACGCGGATCACGGTGTGAGTCGATGACTCGACACCTCCCCGGGGCTCGACCCCGGGGAGGCTCAGGGGTCGCCACCCGCTCGTATCCCTTCTCCTTGTGAACATAGGAGCCGAGCCCCGCCATCCATTGCGCGCCGTCCGTCGAGAAACGGTAGAAGCTCGGCGCCGCGTCGCGCAGGGGGGCGTCCTGCGCGGCCGCGCTCCCGTTGATGAAGACCCGCTCGGGGTGGCTCTTCGCGAGATCACGGAGCCCTCGTCGCCCGACAGCGGGCCCACGACGAAATCGACCTTCTCCTGATCGAGGAGCTTGCGGGCGGCCTCCAGCGCGACGTTCGGGGTCGCGTCGGAGCTCTGCTTCACGACGACGACCTTCTTGCCGGCGGCCTGCGCGCCGACCTCGGCCACCTCGAGGTCGACTCCGCGCATCGCCTCCTCGCCCAGCGCGGAGAGCGGCCCGCTCAGCGTGGCGATCACGCCGATCTCGATCGGCGCGGCGCCGGCCGCTCCTCTCGTGGTCTGCGCGCCGGCCGGCGCGGGCTCCGCCGCCTTCTGACCGCCCCCCCTCGCAGCCCCACGAGAGCCCTGCGCCGGCGAGCAGCAACGCCGCCCTCGGCGTGGAGGCCTGCGCATCGCCGCGCCGCCCGCGCCCGCCCCCGGCGTGGAGGCCTGCGTATCGCCACGCCGCCCGCGCCGCAGCCCCGACGGGTTGCGCGCGGGCCGCTCCGGGTGATAAGATGGATGATGGATCCCTGGTCCGTCCCCGGCTGCCCGGGAGCCGGGCTGCAACGGGTGTCGTGCGGGGGCTGCTGGCCAGGAGCGCTGTTCTGGCAGTCGCGCCAGGATCCGCTCGTCGTCATGGCTTGCTTATGTCGGACCCGAAAGAGCCAAAGCGCACTGCGCCGAACCTGCGAGAGTCCCAGAAAGAGCAGCTCTTACGGCACATCGTATCGACGTTTCCATACAGCATCTGGTGGAAGGACCGCGACTGCGTCTATCTCGGGACGAACGAGTTCAACGCCCGCGGAGCAGGGCTCTCTTGCCCGGATGACATCATCGGCCTCACCGATCATGATCTGCCCTGGACCACGGAGGAGGCAGAGCATTACATCCGCGTCGACAAGGCCGTCATGGCCTCGGGCGAGCCGCTGCTGAACATGGAGGAGACGCAGCGTCAGGCCGACGGCAGCCAGCGGTACCTGCTCACGTGCAAGGTGCCGCTCAAGGACGAGGACGGCGAGGTGTTCGGCATCCTGGGCGCCTGGACGGACATCACCGAGCGCAAGCACACCGAGCTCGCGCTCGCCCGCGCCAAGGACGAGGCGGAGCGCGCCAACCGCGCCAAGGGCGACTTCCTGGCCGCGGTGAGCCACGAGCTGCGCACGCCCCTCACCCTGATCCTGTCGCCGCTGGAGCGCCTCATCGAGGCCCAGCACGGCGCGCTGCCGGGCGAGGTGCGCGAGGAGCTGAGGCTCATCCGCCGCAACACGGCGCGGCTCCTCAACGTCGTGAACGACCTCCTCGACTTCTCCAAGGCGGAGGCGGCGCGGATGGAGGTCGACTGGGAGCCGGTCGACGTGCACCGCTCCACCGCGCTGCTGCTGAACGACATCCGGCCGAGCGCGATGGCCCGGGGCCGCACCCTGGCCATCGCCGGCGACGCGCCCGGCGTCGTGCTCCTGGATCGCCATAAATACGAGCGCATCCTGCTCAACCTCCTCAGCAACGCGCTGAAGTTCTCCCATGCCGGGGGGCGCATCGAGGTCGCCCTGCGCGCGCTCGACGACGCGTCGTTCGAGCTCTGCGTGCGCGACGAGGGGATCGGCATCTCCGGGGACGACCTCGGCGCGCTGTTCTCGAAGTTCACCCAGATCGACGGCTCGGTGAAGCGGAGGTACGAGGGCACGGGGCTCGGCCTCTCGCTGGTGAAGCAGTTCGCGGAGCTCATGCACGGCTCGGTCTCGGTCGAGAGCGAGCTGGGCCGGGGGACGGCGGTCCGCGTGCGCCTGCCGCGGTCGGCCGCCGGCGCCGCGCAGCGCCACGCGGCAGGCGCAGCGGGCGCGGCGGACGGCGACGCGCGGCGCCACGTCGAGCGGAGCCCGAGCAGCGTGCGCAGCACCGCGCAGACGCGGCGCTGGCTGAGCGCGCTGCCCCCGGCGGGGGCCGCTTCCGACGGGTCTCCGCTCGCGCCTGGCGCAGGCGCGCCGGACGCCGAGCCCCCGTCGCGCAGTCCGCCGGGGTCGGGGGGCGCCGAGGCGGGCAGGCCGCTCTTGCTCCTCGTCGACGACAACCCGGACATGCGGCAGTTCATGCGAGCGCTGCTGTCCCCGAGCTACCGCCTCCTGGAGGCGGCGGACGGCCTGGAGGCGCAGCGGCTGATCGAGCGGTCGCCTCCGCACGTCGTCGTCTCCGACGTGATGATGCCGGTGATGTCCGGCATCGAGCTCACCGCGTGGCTGAAGGCCCACCCCGTGCTGCGCCACATCCCGATCATCCTGGTCACGGCCCGCGCGGACGACGAGGCGGTCGCGTCGGGGCTCGACGGCGGGGCCGACGAGTACCTGGTGAAGCCGTTCTCCCCGAGGGAGCTCCTCGCGCGCGTGCGGTCGATGGTGCGGCTCTACGAGTCGTACCGGAAGCTCGGCGCGGAGCAGGCGGAGATCGCGCGCCACTCGGGGATGGCGCAGGTCGCGATGGACATCCTCCACAGCGTCGGCAACACGCTGAACAGCGCCGGGATCTCGGCGGATCTGGTGCAGGATCGCCTCGCGCGATCGCGCCTCCCGCGCCTGGCGAGGGCGTTCTCCGAGCTCGCGGGGGGCGAGCCGGACCTCGCCGTGCCGGCCGACGCGTCGCGCGGCGAGAGCTTGCGCCGCTACATCGAGCTGGCGCTCGTCGCGGTGGAGCAGGAGCAGCAGGAGACGGCGGCGGACGTCGCGCGCCTGCGCGAGCACCTCGACGTCATCCGGGACGCGATCCGCGCGCAGGAGAGGTACGCGTACAGGAACGCGTACCGGACGGAGCGGCTCTCGTTGAACGAGGTCGTCCAGGAGTCGCTGCGCGTGCACGGCTCGGCCCTCGTGAACGCGCGCGTCGCCGTCCGGATCGAGCTGCGGCCGATCGGCGACATCGTGGCCAATCGCCATGATGTCCTGACGATCCTGTACAACCTCCTCGACAACGCGCGGGCGGCCGTCGGCGAGGGGGGCAGGCGCGAGCCCTGGATCGCGATCGAGACATGGCAAGACGGGGCCGACGTGTGCTGTGCCGTGGAGGACAGCGGGCCAGGGATCCCCGAGGGCTCGCGGGTGCAGGTGTTCCAGTACGGGTTCACGACCAAGGAGGGCGCGAGCGGCATCGGGCTGCACTTCTCCGCGAACCGGATGAAGAACTTCGGCGGCTCCATCCGCGTCGAGGACGGGCGCGAGCGCGGGGCTCGGGTCGTCCTCGCCTTCCCGGCGGAGCCGGATGCTGCGGCGCCGGATGCGGCGCCCACCCCCTGAGGGCACCGCGACGCCGCTGCGCACCCCCTGAGCGCGCCGCGACAGCCCCGTGAGCGCGCCGCGACGGCCCCGCCGCCCCTCAGCGCGCGCGCACGGCGTGGTCCGCGATCACGCTCGCCACGCAGCAGGTCAGCTTCTTCCCCATGCCGAGGTGCAGGAACTCGTTCGGCCCGTGCGCGTTCGACTGCGGGCCGAGCACGCCGGTGATCAGGAACTGCGCCTGCGGGAACTTCTCCCCGAGCATCGCCATGAAGGGGATCGTCCCCCCCTCGCCCATCCCCATCGCCGGCCGGCCGAAGAACGCCTTCGACGCCTTGCTCACCGCCTCCTGCAGCCAGGGCGCCGTCGCCGGGGCGTCCCACCCGGGCGACGGCTCGCTCACGTGGAAGCGCACCTGGGCGCCGTAGGGCGGGTCCTTCTCCAGCGTCTCCTTCAGCGCCGCCGCGGCGGCCTTCGGGTCCACGCGCGGCGGGATGCGCATCGACAGCTTCGCCTTCGTCGTCGGGCGCAGCACGTTGCCGGCGCTGGCGAGGGGCGGGAGTCCCTCGGCGCCGGTCACCGAGAGCGCGGGCCGCCAGGTGCGGTTCAGGAGCAGCTCGGCCACGTCGCCGGTCACCGGGCCGGCGCCCTGCACCCACGGCAGCTCGCTCACGACCGTCGTGCCCAGCACCTCGGCCGCGGCGCGCGCCTGCGAGACGCGCTCCTGCGGGATGTCGACGTGCAGCGCGTCCACGAGGATGCGCCCGGTCCGCTCGTCCTCGATGCGCGACAGGAGCTGCCGCAGGATCCGGAAGCTCGAGGGCACGACGCCGCTGCCGACGCCCGAGTGCACGCCCTCGCGCAGGATGCTCACCTCGAGCGTGCCCTGGAGGAGGCCGCGGAGCGACGTCGTGGTCCAGAGCTGGTCGTAGTTGCCGCAGCCCGAGTCGAGGCACACGACGAGGCTCGGCTTGCCGATGCGGCCCTCGAGCGCGTCGATGTAGGCCGGCAGGTCCGGGCTGCCGCTCTCCTCGCAGCCCTCGATGAGCACCACGCAGCGCGCGTGCGGGACGCCCTGCTCGTGCAGGAGGCGCAGGGCGGCGAGCGAGGCGAAGCCGGAGTAGCCGTCGTCGGCGCCGCCGCGGCCGTAGAGCCGGTCGCCCTCGCGCACCGGCTCCCAGGGGCCGAGCCCCTGGCGCCAGCCCACCATCTCGGGCTGCTTGTCGAGGTGGCCGTAGAGCAGCACCGTGTCGTCGGTCTTGCCGGGCACCTCCATCAGGATCAACGGCGTGCGGTTCCCGAGGCGCACCACCTCGACCTTGAGCCCGGGGATCGGCTGCGCCTTGCACCAGGCCTCGATGAGCGACGCCGCCTTGTCCATGTGGCCGTTCTCGCGCCAGGCAGGGTCGAAGGCGGGCGACTTGTTGGGGATGCGGATGTAGTCGTGCAGCGCGGGGACGATCTCCTGCTCCCAGCAGCGCTCGCAGGACGCGACGGCTTCGCTTTCGTTGAGCTTCGTCAGCATGAACCTCTCCAGGTGCTCGAGGACGGCGGTGAGCTCCGGGAAAGGACTCTACAGCGCCGGCCACGTGGGCGTACCCCCGACAGGGGAGGTTTGACACCTCCGGCGTGACGGCGCGCGGCGGGCGACGCGAGGGCGGCAGGCGGACGCGGCGCCCGGGCGGGCGGGGGCAGGAGCGCAGCGGGGAGGGCAGGCGGGCGCGGCGCGCGGCCGGGCGGGGCGGGAGTGGGCGGGGAGGGGAGGCGGACGCGGTGGCTTCAGCGCTTCTTGTCGAAGGACACTTCGGGGTACTCCGGCGAGGGGCCGTCGAGCAGCGGAGACGCGTCGCCGCGCACGTGCGTCTCGACGAAGGCGCGCGTGTACGCGTTCGTGATCTCGACCGCGCGGGCGGGAGCGAGCGTGCCGAGCAGCTCGGGGAGGGCGCCCGCGCCGAGGAGGTGCTCGAGGAGGACCGGCAGGTCCGAGAACGTGAGGTGCGCGGCGCCCTCGACCCGCGCCATGTAGCCCTGGCCCTTCAGCGCGCCGTAGGTCTCGTCGACCCTCGGGTCGTCGACGTGGCTCTCCGCGAGCATGATCAGGAACGGCTGCGCGAGGCTCCGGCCACCGGCGCCGCTCTCGGGCCCGAAGAGGCTGCCGTCGAGGTCGAGCCCGGCGTCGAAGCGGTCGTCGACGGCGCACGCCTCGGCCGCCATCGCGCCGCCGTAGGAGTGGCCGAGGACGCCGACCCGATCGAGGTCGAGCCGTCCGGTGAGCAGGCCCCCCGGGTCGCTCTGGGCGGCGGCCGTGAGCTCATCGAGCACGAAGCGCGCGTCGTCGACCCAGACCGCGACGTGCTCGTCCATCACCTCGAAGAAGGCGTCGAGCTCCTCCGGCGTCGACTCCATCGTCGGCTGCGCGCCGACGACCGAGCCGAAGGGCACCGCGCGGCCGTCGGGGAACACCGCCAGCTCGGTGTCGTAGGTGTGGCTGATGGAGGCGACCACGAAGCCGTGGCTCGCCAGGTCCTCGACGAGGCTCGTATAGTCGGCGCGGAGCATCCCGAACCCGTGCGAGAAGAGGAGCACCGGGTAGGGCGCGCCCTCGTCGGCGAGCGGGACGCCGGCGCGCGCGTGCGTGACGATGCTCGCTTCGAAGCCGTCGTCGACCGGGAGGCCCTGGCCCGTGCGGCGGCTGTCGCCCTCCTCCGGCGTGAGGTAGGGCGCGAGCTCGCCGGCGCCGCAGGGATCGGCCGGATACCAGAGCTGCACGAGGAGCTCCCGGCGGTCTTCGGGGTCCTCGGTCGCCTCCTCGCCACGGGCGCTGTCGGTCAGCGCGCGGACCTGCGTGCCGACCGGGTGCGGGCCGGTCGGGCGGGGGAGCTCGAGGAAGCCGTCGCCGGGCGGAGCGTCGCCCCACGCGGTGCAGACCGGATCGCCGCCGTTCGGCGGCACGGCGTCGTCGTCGCCGCAGCCGGCGAGGAGCGCGCAGGCGGAGAGGGAGGCGAGAAGCAGGTTGGAGGCCTGTCGAGAAAGGCTGCGATGGATCATGCGCGGATCGTGCTCACGGCCTGATCGAGACCGGCGCGGCGAGCACGATCGCGGCGGGGTGGGCCATCACCGGATGCGGTCGAGCCGGGGGGCCCAGGCCCATGCGGATGTGGTGCCGCGTGTAGCGCCGGCGCCATCGTCGCAAGCGACCGAGCTCATGGCGCAGGGGAGGCGCATAGAGCACCGCAGGTGCGCGTGGAGCTGCCTGGTGTACCCCGCGCGACGCGCCATCCCTTCGAGCCCGACGACCTCCGACGTCCATCCTTGGCCGGGGCTTCGCCCAGAGCGCCTCACGAGCAGCGCCGTGGGCTCGTTGGGCCAGACGAGGTCCTTCGACCCGCTTGGCGCGTTGATCAGAGGCGCGGTCCGTCGTCAACCGTCCCCGAAGCTCCGCGAAAAGCGCTGGCCCCGGGCTGTTTGTCGATGTCAGCATCTCCTGCCGCTCAGCGCGCCCGCCTTCAAGCTTCGTCCGCCTTCCGCATGGCAGCCCGCACCTCTGCCGCCGCCTTCTTGTCTTTCACGATCCGCTCCAGCCACACCCGCCGGATCCGCATCATCGACTCATCCGGCAGGCCCAGCTCGGCGAGCGCCGCCTGGCCCCGCCCCTGCTCGGCCGCGAGCACGAGCCGTGCGTACTCTCCAGCTGTGATCGGCCCGCGCTCCTTCTCAAGCGACGCCACGTAGGCCGCGTCGTACGCTGACAGGAGCTTCTTCTTCCGGCGCGCGATCTCGTCCTGGATCTCGTCAAGCCACCGTACGTGCAGCCACTCCCAGGTCTTCGGCGTGAGCCCCTCCGCTTTGAGGATGCCATCGCAGTCCGCCGGCCGCCGCGCGAGCTTCGCCGCAATGGCTGCGCAGCGCTCGATGGGGAAGGCCGCGAGAGGCGGCGCGGGCTCCTCCGCCGCGGGGAGCGGACTGGGCTCGTTCGCCTGGGTGTCAGGCTCGGGCGCCTCCTCTGCCGAGGGCTCCGTCGCCCCCCAGTCTGGCCTCGCCAGTGGGCCGAGCATGGGAGGAGGGGCGGGCTCCTCTGCCGTTAGCGGCGGAGATCCCGCATCGCGCTCAGGCGCAGGCGGCGCGTGCAGCGCAGGCGACAGCGCTGGAGGGATCGCGACGAGCGGCGGACGCACCACCTCGCCAAGAGCCTCTTCTGACACCGCACCTCGCGGCGAAGACTCTGCTTGGTGACGTAGCGCAGGTTCAGCTCGCTCACCCTGCACGAATGGCAACGCGGGGTTCGCGGCGACCAGTGAAGCCGCGCTGGTGGCAGCGAGCGCGTCGGCGGGCGGCTGCGCCGCGGCTGCCGGAGTGGGTACCGCGGCTGCTTGTGGCGCCGACTGCACGAATGGAAGGTCTGCGAGGCGCTGCGCCTGGCTCGACGGGGGAGCACGCTGGCTCGCGGGCGCTGTGGCGAACGGTAGGTCCGCGCGGGAGACGGCGAGATCCTGATTCACGCTCAACGGCAGGGTGCAGGCCTCAGGATCATCCTCGTCGCGCGCGGCGCTATCGCCATCGTGCGCCTGGTCGTGGGGCGCCTGGAGGCCGATCTCGCTCTCACGCATCGCGCCGCCGGCGGCCCGGCCGCTCGCGAGCCTGACGCCATGACTGCTGGCCAGGCCCTCGATGTCGTCCCAGGCGAGGGTCTGGTGGGGCCCCTCCAGCGCGACCAGAATGTGTCCGCCCTCTTGCGGCTCTCGGAGTGGGACCTGGCCGCGCCACGTCACGGTGCAGATGCAGCGGTCGGTGTTGATCCAGAGCAGATCGGGCCACATGGGGACGCCCTGCGGGGGCTCGCCGGGGCGAGCGACGTAGGCGCGGGGGTGGAGCCCCGGGAGGCTCGTCATCAGGTGCGGGTGCTCGGGGTGGAGATGCTCGAGGATGAGCCGCTCGTCATTGCGGAGCGCGGTGGTCTGCTGGTCCAACGGCGCGGCATTGAAGTAGCTGACGTCGAGGTCTGGGGGCAGGGGCTGGCGGTGCCAGTCGTTGACAGGAAACGTGGCCGCGTGGCGCCCCAGCTTCTGCCGGCGGGTGGGCCATCCGGAGGCGACGGGTCCAAATCCCACGGGCTCGATGACGTCGTCCGGCCCCATGACGACAACGCCCGGACGCTGGAGGTTGGGGAGGCTGCGTCGCCCGTGGATGTCGCGCGCATGGGGGGGCATGCCGACGGGGTTGGAGGTGCCGGGGCCGCCGCCCGCGTACTCCCAGAGCAGCGGCATCTTGGTGACGCCCGAGCTTTGCTCCAGGACGCCGTGCTGCGTGAAGCTGCGAGCGCCGTGGACCTCGATGGCCTTGTCGATGCCATTCACGATCACGCGGGCGGTGAGGGATCGGACCGCCGTGCCGTCGGGCGAGAAGGCGTGGCCGACGAGGACGACGTCCGCCCGGGCACGGTGAGGGACGAGGTCGGAGGCCGCGTAGAGGCTCCAGTACACGTCGTCGCGCCAGTGGCGCTCAGTTACGTGGATCGGCTCCTGCTCGGCCGCGAGGGCACACACCCCGGGGTACAGCTTGAACGTGCTTTTACAGACAACCGTCTGTATCCAGGCGCCTGGATGGGGTTGCCACACGACCAGGCCAACGGGGAGCGGCGAGAGGGAGACGACCTTCAATCGCCGGCGATACTGCACGCAGCAACACGAGGCGTCAATGTGTGCACGTTCGACGGTCTGGACGGTCGCACCGGCAGAGCCCTGAGCGTACGATGCGCGCGGGCCCTCTTGCGGACGGGGATGGCTGCCGGATAGCATCGGCTGTCCGCTCTACCAGCGCAGGGTAGACCGGGTCAGGAATGCCCGTGGCCGATTCGCACCGGATCATGCGAGATATGGGAACCAGACTCTCTGACATGACGAGCTCGGGGCTCTACCGAGCCGAGGCGCAGATCGCGTCGGGCGACATGCTCGATGTGCGTCGCTTCCAGGTCACCGAGCGGATGTCCTCGCTCTTCGAGGTCCAGATTGTCGCCGTATCGGACAACCCCGATATCGACTTCGAAGCCGTCATCGGCCAGCCCATGGCCTTCACCGCGCACGCGAATCGGACCCGCGTCTGGTCCGGGCTGTGCAGCCACCTCCAGCAGGTGGCCGTCGAGGAGCGCCACCTCTCCACCTACGAGCTGACCCTGGTCCCTCGGCTCTGGCTCGCCACCCAGCGCCGCAACCACCGCATGTTCCAGCACAAGTCCGAGGTCGACATCGCGCTGCAGCTCCTCGGCGAGTGGGGCATCTCCCCCACGCGGCGGCTCGCCAGCGAGTACAAGAAGCGCAAGTACCGCGTCCAGTACGGCGAGAGCGACTACACCTTCATCAGCCGCATGCTGGAGGACGCCGGGGTGAGCTTCTACTTCGACAGCGGCGGAGAGAGCCAGCTCGTCCTCGACGACCGCCCCCAGGCGAACGCCGCCCGCGTGCCCATCGCCTACCGCGATCACCCGACCGACGCCGACCGCGAGCACGTCACCAAGGTCGTCGTCGGCCGCCGCCTGCGCCCCGGCAAGTACACGGTGCGCGACCACGACTACCGGAGGCCCGCGAACTACAAGCTCCTGGCCACCGCCGCCGGCGCGGGCCCCGTGGAAGATCAGCTGGAGCGCTTCCATTACGTGCCTGGCGCGTTCCTGTTCGAAAGCCAGAAGGGCGAGAGCTCGCCGACAGCCGACGAGCAAGGCAAGTATCGCGCGGACGAGTCCGAGGGCGAGGCGCTCGCTCAGCGTCGGCTCGAGGCGAAGCGCGCCTCGGCACGGGAGATCGGCTTCAAGACCAACGTCATCGATCCCGCGCCCGGCGCCGTCCTCTCGTTCCTCGAGCACCCGAAGAGCGAGCTCGGCCCCGACAAGAAGCTGCTCGTCCTCGAGTCCCGGCTCTCCGGCGAGGTACCGGCCGTGTGGGAGCACTCCTGCGTCGCCGTGAGCGCCGACGCGCCCTACCGGCCGTCGCTGCGCACGCGCAAGCCCCGAACGCAAGGCGTCGAGAGCGCCACGGTGGTCGGTCCGCCCGGCGAGGAGATCCACGTCGACGAGTTCGGCCGCGTGCGCGTCCACTTCCACTGGGATCGCGAGAGCAAGATGAACAACGACTCGTCGTGCTGGATCCACGTCAGCCAGCCCTGGGGCGGCGCCGGCTTCGGCGGCACCAACCTGCCGCGCATCGGGCAGGAGGTCATCGTGGACTTCCTCGGGGGCGATCCCGACCGGCCCATCATCGTCGGCCGCGTGTACACCAACCTCCAGAAGACGCCCTACTCGCTGCCCATGAACAAGACGCAGAGCGGCTTGAAGAGCAGCTCGAGCCCGTCCACGGACGGCTACAACGAGATCATGTTCGAGGACAAGGCCGGCAGCGAGCTCGTCAGGATGCAAGCCGAGAAGGACCTCCACAAGCTGGTCAAGAACGACCAGGAGACGACGATCGGCCGCGACCGGACGACCGGGATCGGCAACAACGAGGATGTCACGGTCGGCAACAACGCCACGAAGAACGTGCTGAATAGCCTGCGCGAAGCGGTGGGGATGATCCGCGCCCGCGCCGTGGGGATCGACGAGACAGTGCAGATCGGCCGGAATCAGACCATCGACGTCGGAGAGAAGATCGAAATCACGTGCGGCAAATCGCAGTTCGTGATGGACAAGGACGGCAACATCACGCTCAAGGGCGTCAGGATCCTGGTCGATGGGAGCGAGCATGTTCAGGTCTTCGGCCATCCGATCGATCTCAACTAGCCTGCGGCCGCGCTGACCTCGTGGACCCCGACGGGCCCGACCCGGGCGGGTCCGTCGTCGGTCGCGGCTTGTGACGTCCGGCGCGCGCCGGTAGCATGAGCCGCCGCGCCGGCCAATCTCACCGCGTGAGGCCCCTCGATGCTCACCTCCAATACCACCCCCTTCGCCGCGATCGGCTTCGAGCAGAAGCACCGTGACGGCGCCGCCATGGCCGTCGTCGCGGCGAGGGGCACGCTTCTCCTCTCGCCCGAAGGCCGGCTGTCGATCGCCCCCGATCAACCCTTGATCCTCACCGACGAGCACGAGGGTGATCCGCATGCGACACCGATGCTCCGCGTCGGGCTGCTCATCCCTTTCAAGCCCGCGGCCGACGTCACCCTCCTCGCCGATGGCCACGCCCCCGGGGGCGAGCCCGCGCACGTCTGGCAGGTGGGCGCGCGCGTCGGCGAAACCACGCGCTTCCTGAGGGCGCACGCGCCGCGCGCGTTCGAGCCGGACGCCGGCGGGTTCCGGCTCTCCAGGGGAGAGCCGGCGGCCCGCGCGTCCATCGACTACCGATCGGCCGCCGGCGGCGTCGTCATCGGCGATCCCGAGGGCAACGTCGATGCGCGCAACCCCATCGGCCGGGGCGTCCTCGATCGCCGCCACACGCCGGCCGATCGCGCCTACCCCGCGCCCACCATCGACAGCGAGGCCGAGCCTGTGGGCGATCCGGCGGCGCGGCCAGAGCCGCAGGGCTTCGGGCCCGTGCCTCCCTGGTGGCAGTTTCGCAGCCGCTTCGCCGGCACCTACGACGACGCCTGGCTGGCGACTCGCCACCCTCAGCTCCCCGCCGATTTCGACTATCGCTTCTACCAGACCGCGCACCCCGGCCTGGTCTTGCCCGGCCATCTCCGCGGCGACGAGCGCGTCGAGCTCCAGGGCCTCACGCCGGGGGGCGGCGCGCTCGCGTTCACGCTGCCCGGCCGCTCGCTCTGGGCATGGTTCAAGGGGGAGCGGGGGCGCCGCGTCCCGGTGCGCCTCCACCTCGACGGCATGCACATCGACGTCCGCGGCGAGCCGCCCTGGTCTGTCCAGCTCACCTGGCGCGCCTGGGTGGCCATGTCGCAGGGCTTCGATCAACTCGATCTCGCCGCCGCGAGCCTCGAAGAGGCCGCGGCGCTGCCGTGGTGTGACGAGCGAGGGCTCGTGAGCCCGGGGAGCAACACATGAGCATCCCGCGCGAGGGCAGCCGCGACATCGGCGAAGGCTACATCGTCTCGACCTGCCCGGATGTCTGCAAGACGCCGGTCGGCCCGGCGCTCGTCCCCATCCCTTATTCGATCTACGCAAGGCAGAACCAGGCGGCCGTGGACACCGCGACCACCGTGCTGCAGACCGGCGATCGGTCGCACAACACGGGATCGAAGGTGACGACGTGCCAGGGTGACGGGCCGGGCACCGGGCTCGGGGTCAAATCGGGCACGGTGGGCAGCGTCTGCGAGCCCAAGACTTACGCGCCCGAGGTGCGCATCGAGGGCAAGAACGCGGTCCGCCACGACGACACCTGGTGGATGAACAACCGCAACACCGAGGGGAAGCTCATCTTCGTGCGGGACACGCGGGTGCTGAGCGCCGGCGACCGCCCGGTCCAGGTCGCCTTCCTCGACACGAAGGGCACCTACACGGGCACGGGCACGGCCACGACGCCCGGGAGCGCGCCCGTCGCGCGTCCCCTGGGGGCGGCCGCCAGGCTCAACGGGCTGCTCGGCCTCGGCGCGCTGGGAGCAGGCCTCGGGGAGATGGCCGGTCAGTATTACATCGGCAATGAGGGCATGTTCGCCCGGAGCATCGATCAGCACCTTTATGGCCAGATGAGCGCCGACCAGCGGAGCGCCGCCTACGGATCGAGCGGCTGGTACTGGAACCAGGTAGACAGCACCAACAATCAGCTCTCGCTCAAGGCGGGCAACCTCGTCGACTTCCGCCAGATGACGCCCGAGCAGCTCGAGCAGCTCGTGACGCAGCCGTGGCCCTCGGCCGACAAGATCCGGCAGAACGCCGAGCGCCTGCGGGCGCAGCGCGCGCGACAGGAGGAGAATGCGCGGCTCGCCGCCCAAGCGGGCAACGTGCGCGTGACGCGCGAGCGAGACCGGCCCTGCAACGTCGGCCCCTACAGGACCATCCGCGGCACCTGCGAGCCCGGCTACCAGGCGCACCACATCGTGCCCGACTACACCCTTCGTTATGGCACGAGGGCCGAGGGCGAGGCGGGATTGAAGCGCATCCCCAACTTCCCGTCATTCGGCGACGGGCCCGCCATCTGCCTCCAGGGCAACGCCACCGACGACGGCTCGGAGCACTGGGAGGCGCACGGCGTGGACGCGAGCATCGCCCAGCTGGGCGTGAACGGCACGCCGCCGGGGACGACCGCCATCGGCAGCATCATCGGCCTCTCGGAGAATCAGGTCGTCAACCTCCGCCGGGAGTGCGAGGCGCAGATCCGCGCCGCGGTGCAGGCGGGCTTCGCCGGGGTCGACCGCGCGCAGCTCGGCCGCACCACCATCATGCCGACCGTGGCCGGGAGCCCGCAGTTCGAGGCGCTCAGCACCGGCATGCGCCCGGGCGGCCGCTACTGAGGTCGAGGGAGACATCACCATGACGACGCCGCTCACCTTCACCCGCGCCAAGGCCGCCGCCGCCGACTTGCTCTGTGTCGCCGGGGTGCCGGACGGCCAGGAGCCCTTCACGCCGTTCACCCGGCTCTGCCGTTACGATGCCGGCGATCCCGGGCCGGTGAAGTGGTTCTACGACGACCTCCAGGTCGCGGTCACCTCGATCACCCGCTTCACCCCCGCGCCCGGCGCGCCGACCTCGTTCTGTGTGCTCTCCGCCGAGGGAGACGTCGTGCTCGTGCGGCCGCCGTTCCCGCGCGAGAAGATCCCCGGCGCCGGCATCGCCTCGCCCGACGCCGAGCGCTGGGGGCGCCTCGCGCGCCTCCGCCCCGTCGGCGACCACCTCTACGCCTGCGGCGACGGGGGGCAGGTCTATCGCCGTGTCGGCGGAGACTTCGGCGCCGGCCGCTGGGAGCACCTCGATCGCTCGCTCTTGCAAGATCCCGAGGAGCGGGCCCGGGCGCTCCTGCACGCGCCGAGCTCGCCGGCCGCGGAGCACAAGGTCTTTTACTGCGTCGACGGTCCACGCGAGGACGAGATCTACGTCACCGGGACGCGCGGCACGATCCTCGTCTGGGACGGCGCCACGTTCACCGCTCTCCCGCCCGTCACGGCCGCGGCGCTGGTGAGCATCCTCGTCGAGGACGAGAAGCGCATCTGGATCTGCGGGCGCGAAGGCACGCTCCTCCGCGGCAACCGGCGCGACGGCTTCCGCGTGGTCGCGGTCTCGGGCCGGCGCCAGATGTTCACGTCGATCGCCAGGCACGACGGCCGGATCTACCTGGCGAGCGGCGCCAATCCGCGCGGCCTCTTCACCTACGAGCGCGGCAGCATCCGGCGCGTCTCGACCGGGCTGGTGCCCGAGATCGAGGACGCGCACACGGTCGACAGCGTCGGCGGCGCGCTCTGGGTCGTCGGCTCGAAGGACATCGCGCGCCTCGAGGGCAGCCGCTGGGAGCGGATCGACCACGTCGACAACGCTCCCATCCGTTGACGCTTCGTACCGGGTTGCCTTCGCGTGGTGCGAGGGGAGCGTGCGGCGGTCCTGCCGGGGTCAGCGTGCCTCGAGCCAGGGTCCTCAACCCGTCTTGACCGTGAGCTCGTTGCCGCGTCCCGCCTCGAACGGGAGGGACCGGGAGAGGTAGCCGTTCTGCGGGTTGCGCACGTAGTCGATATAGCCCGAGGCCTGCTCGAGCGCGTTCTCGCCGAGGACGATCGCGCCTGGCTTCAGGTGGGGCTCGAGCAGCTTGAGGACGTCGAGATAAAGGGTGAAGGCGCCGTCGAGCAACACCATGTCGATATCACCGACGATGCCAGACGTGAGGGTCTCTCGAGCATCACCGACCCGGAGCTCGACGATGCCGGACAGCCCGGCGGCGGCGACGTTCGCCCGCGCCCGCTCGACCTTGCTGGGCACGAGGTCGGTCCCGATCAAGCGGCCGCCGCCCATATCGCGCAGCGCGGTGGCCAGATAGATCGTGGAGATCCCCATCGAGGAGCCGAACTCCACGATGCACCTGGCCTTGCATGCGCGGGCACACATGTAGAGGAAACGCCCACGTGCCGGATGACTCCTCGCTCCAGAGCGTCGTGCTTGCCCGGCATCGCCTGGGGATCGTCGTGCCGAAGCAGCACCCTCTGGCGACCAGATCCGTGATCAAGGTCAAGGACCTGGCGACCGAGCCCATGCTGATGGATCCGCGGAAGAGCAACCCTCGTCTGTATGACGACATCATCGCCGCCATTCGCGCGCGCGGCGTGACCCTGAACGTGACTGCGGAGATCCTCGACGGAGAAGCCCTGTTGACGCTCGTGGCGAGCGGCTTCGGATTGACCTTCGGCGCGGAACCCGCGGCGCCCTTCCTCGCGGTCGGCACCGCGGTCTGGAGGCCGGTCAGCGATCTCGGTCTGGAGATGCGCAACATCGCGATGTGGCGGCCCGACGCGCAGTCTCTCCTGCTCCGACCGCTCCTCGACCTGTTACGCGAGGAAGGTCGTCGTGCCCGAGCTACCGGACAGGCAAAGAAAGATCCGACGTGATCAGCCTCGGTCGGGCCATCCGGCCGCCCGCGCGTTTGAAGAACGCGCCCGGTGTGAGCCCGAGGAGCTGACGGAAGTCGGCGATGAGGTGGGCCTGATCATAATAGCCCGCGTCTGCGGCGATGCGCGCCCAGTCGCACGAGGTCGCTGCCATGCGCACCGCGCGTTGCAGGCGGACGGTCCGCGCGAACTCCTTCGGGCCGATGCCGACGTTCTCGGTGAAGGCGCGGCGAAGGTGCCGCGCCGTGACGCCGAGCCGGTCGGCGACGCTCTCCACCCGGACCTCGCCCCCTTCGAGCAAGCGAACCGCGCGACGAGCGAGCTGCCCTGACGCCGTCTCGATGGGTTGGCCGACATGAAGGGCGAGCGCCCGGGCGACGCGGTCCATCACGTCCGCGCGGCTCCTCGCGGCGAGCAGCTCCGCGCAGAGCTCGCGCCCCGCGCGGCCCCACACGTCCTCCAGCGGGACGATCCGGTCCGTGAGCTCGCTCGCTGCCACGCCGAGCAGCGGAATCGACCAACCTGGCTTGAACCGAAGAATCACAGTCCGCGCGAGGCCGGTCTTGCTCTTGATGATCGCGCGCATCCGGGGGCCCGCGACCCACACGTCCCCCTCGCGCCCGCCCTCGAGCGCTCGAAAAAAGAGGGTCGTTCTGCCGTCGGGGAGCCACTCGAGGTCGAACGCCTGGCCGGGGGGTGGCGCGACCGCGCGGATGTCCTCGATGAAGCGCGGGAGCGCGAGGGTGGGGAGATCCATCGCTGCGGTCACGTTCGTCACTCTACGCCCCTCGCGCGGCCGTTCAAGCCGACGCGCGTTTCCGCGTCGATCGGCTACCGCTCGCTGTCGAGGGCCTTCATCTGCTGGGCGGCGTAGCGCGTGCCGCCGATCGCGTCCGCTGGCACGATGCTCTCGAGCGCCGCGACGTCGCTCGCCGACAGCGGCTTGTCGAGGGCCACGAGGGCATCGTCGAGCTGGGCTCGCGTGCGCGCCCCGACGATCGGCACCAGCGTGGGCTGCTTCGCCAGCACCCACGCGAGCGCGACCTGAGCCGGCGTCATCCCTCGCTCGCCGGCGAAGGCGTGGAGCTTCTCGACGACGCTCGCGTTCTTTGCCCCTTGCTCGCCTGCGAAGCGCGGCATGTACTGTCGGAAGTCCCCCTTTCCCGAGGGCTTGCTGCCCGTGAGCAGCCCCCGCGCAAAGACACCGTAGAGGGTCGCGCTCATCCCGAGCTCTGCGAGGGCAGGGAAGATGGACGCCTCGGGCCCGCGCGTCGCGATCGCGTACTCGATCTGCAGGTCCACGATCGGGTGCACCTTGCTCGCACGCCGGATCGTCTCGACCCCCACCTCGGACAGCCCGATATGCCGGACGAAGCCGGCCTTGACGAGGTCGGCGATGGCCCCGACGGTGTCCTCGATGGGCACCTGCGGGTCGAGGCGCGCGGGGCGGTACACGTCGATGACCTCCACGCCCAGCCGTTGCAGGCTGTACGTCGCGAAGTTCTTCACGGCCGCCGGGCGGGTGTCGATGCCCAGCGGGGCGCCGTCCGGGCCGCGCATCGCGCCGAACTTCACCGAGAGCTGGACCCTGTCGCGCGCCCCCTCGATCGCGCGCCGGATGAGGAGCTCGTTGTGCCCGTTGCCGTAGAAGTCTCCTGTGTCGATCAGGGTGATCCCGCGCTCGATGGCGTGGCGGATCGTCGCCACGCTCTCGGCGTCTTCGGCCGGGCCGTAGGCGCCGGACATCGCCATGCAGCCGAGGCCGACGGGAAAGACGCTGGGCCCGGTCTTGCCCAGCGGCGTCGATCGGAGGGGGGAGCGGCTCATCGTGGTGTCGAGGTGGGTCATGGGGTGTTCATGCGACCCGCCCGCGGCCTCCGATTGGAAAAACCGGACATGGGACGATGCGGGCAGACGACAACCAGCAGCACGCCGCCTTCCGTGGCGATCCGTGGTGAAGACGACCACGGATGAGGCTTGCGCAAGCCCCGGGCGGGGAGCACCCTCTTTCCTCGGAGGTGAGCATGATACGGGTGGGGTGCATTCTGAGCGGCGCCGCGCTGCTGCTGGCCGCTTGCGGCGGTGAAGGGGATCTGGCGCAGAGCGAGGGCGACGTGAAGCGAGGGGAATGGGAGTGCGGTGCGGCGGCAGTGCCGTACGACCTGCCGCACGACTGCTGGACGGCGGAGACCCAGCTCGCCGAGGTCTGTACGCGCGAGCTCGACGTCGACCAGCCGTCGGCGCAGCAGGTCCAGACCTGCGTGATCGACGCCGAAGGCACGATGTACGCCGTGAGCCTCGGCGACCGCGCCGAGCTCCAGGCGCCCGACGCCTGGTCAGTGCTCGTGCGCGGCGACGACGGCAGCTACACGTCCGACGGCTTCCCGATGCACGAGCTTGCGCACTGCTCGGATTACATCGGCTCCGGCGCCTTCGTGAAGCGCTGCGAGTGAGAGTAGCATTCGTCCCCTTGGTCCTTGCCGGAGCGCTGTCCGCTTGCCAGCAAAGTAAAGCTGATAGCCCCGAAGAGCTGAAAGCAGTGATGCTGGCGTACTTCGACTGCGTCAGCCGGAAGGACTTTGCACGAATGAAAACACTGATAGCAGCTGAGCGCGGCCGCGCCGCCTCCCCACCCCTCGCCGGCGCGGCCGGGGTCCCTCGCTTCAGGCCCTCTTCGCGGCCGTGACCGGATCCACGTACGGCGCGACGGCGAGCTGCTCCCACGTGTCGTGGAGCCCGTCGAGGTACATGACCGGGACCCCGGAGAGATCCGCGTCGTCGAGGCAGTTCAGGTTCACCGAGCAGTACTCCCCGCCGAGCTCCGGGAGGTCTCCGTGCCCGAAGACGCGGATACCGCACGTCTTGCAGAAGCGGGCATGGCCGGCCTCGGACCGCGAGAAGTCGCCGAGGACCTCCTCGCCGGCGACGAGACGGAAGTCGCTCGGCTTCACGATGGTGCCCCACCACCTCGTCTTCGCGCAGATCGTGCAGTTGCACTGCGTCGTCCCGGCGCTCGGGTCGAAGTCGGCCTCGAAGCGGACGGCGCGGCAGGCGCAGCTCCCCCGGTAGGTCCGGGCGCCGGGGGTCGTCGTGGTTTGCGCGGAAGCGGCGTTGCTCATGGGCGAAAGCTCCAGGGATCGGGGGGCGCGGCGCCTTCGGGCGGCTCGCCCGCGTGATGAGAGGAGGCTACACTGGCTTGCGGACAGATTCGGTCCGCAAAGATCCCGGTAAGGAAGAGGAGCGGCACGTGATCCAGACCTCCGCGCGCCTGCTGAAGCTGCTGTCGCTGCTGCAGTCCCGGCGCTTCTGGACGGGCGGGGAGCTCGCCCGCGAGCTCGAGATCACCGAGCGCAGCGTCCGGCGCGACGTGGACCGGCTCCGGAGCCTCGGGTACCCGGTGCACGCGGCCACGGGCGTCGGCGGCGGGTACCAGCTCGGCGCCGGCAAGGAGCTGCCGCCGCTGCCGCTCGAGGACGACGAGGCGGTCGCCGTCGCCGTCGGGCTGCGCGCCGCGGCGACCGGGCCCGTGAAGGGGCTGGAGGAGGCGTCGGTGCGCGCGCTCGCGAAGCTCGATCAGGTGCTCCCGAAGCGGCTCCGGCGCAAGGTGAGCGCGCTCGAGGCCGTGAGCGTGCGGCTGGGCGAGGGCGGGCCCACCTTCGACGCGGACGCGCTCGCCATGATGGCGAACGCCTGCCGCGACGCCGAGGTCCTGCACTTCGACTACAGCAGCTACAGCGGCGCGGCGAGCGCGCGCGTCGTCGAGCCCTACCGGCTCGTGCACACGAGCCACCGCTGGTACCTGCTCGCGTACGACCTCCATCGCAAGGAATGGCGGACGTTCCGCGTCGATCGGATCCAGGGCAGGCCGAGGACGGCGGGTCGCTTCAAGCCGCGCCCGCTGCCCGCCGAGGACGTGGCCGCCTACGTGTCGCAGTCGGTCTCGACGGACGCGTACCAGTTCCGCGCGCGCGTGACGGTGCACGCCCCCGCGGACGCCGTCTCGGCGCAGCTCTCCGGCGTGGCGGCGCGCGTCGAGCCGCTGGAGCCGCACCGCTGCGTGGTCCACACCGGCGGCGGGACCCTCGAGGCGCTCGCGTTCCACCTCGGGTTCATGGGGTTCGACTTCGAGGTGCACGAGCCGGAGGAGCTGATCGAGGTCCTCCGCCGCCTCGCCGAGCGCCTCGGCCGGGCCGCGGGGCGGGCTTTCAGCGCTTCATCACCTCAAGAATAGCTGATAGGCAGCGTTCCTGGTCTCCTCGATGCACGGATAACCGAGATCGGTGAGAAAACGGTCGAACTCGTCGTATTCGGGCTCCGGGACCTGCAAGGCGGCGAGGACTCGCCCGAACGCGGCGCCGTGGTTGCGGTAGTGGAACAGGCTGATGTTCCAGCGCCCGCCGATGTGCGTGAGGAACTGCATCAGCGCCCCGGGGCGCTCCGGGAACTCGAAACGCAGGAGCCGCTCGTCCGCCGTCGGGGCGCGCCCGCCGACCATGTAGCGCACGTGCAGCTTGGCCATCTCGTCCATGCTGAGATCGATGACCGGCAGCCTGGCGTCGTGGAGGCGCTCCAGCACTTCGTCGCGCTGCTTGCGGCCGTGGGACAGGCCCACGCCGACGAAGATCTGCGCCTCGTCCGCGCGTCCAAAACGATAATTGAACTCCGTGATGGTCGCGCGCCCGAGCAGCTGGCAGAACTCGCGGAACGCGCCCGGTCGCTCCGGGATGGTGACCGCGAACAGCGCCTCGCGCTGCTCGCCGAGCTCTGCCCGTTCGACCACGTGCCGCAGGCGGTCGAAGTTCATGTTCGCGCCGCTGAGGATCGCCGCCAGCGTCTTTCCGCTCAGGCCCTCGCGCTCGACGTACGCTTTGAGGCCCGCGACCGCCAGCGCGCCCGACGGCTCGGCGATCGACCGCGTGTCGTCGAAGATGTCCTTGATGGCGGCGCAGATGGCGTCGGTGTCCACCACGATCACGTCATCCACGCACCGCCGGGCGATGCGAAACGGCTCCTCGCCCACCTGACGGACCGCCACGCCGTCGGCGAACAGCCCGACCTGCGTCAGCCGTACGCGCTCGCCCGCGTCGAGCGCCGCGCGCAGACACGCGGCGTCGTCCGGCTCCACGCCGATGACCTTGATCTCCGGGTACAGGTGCTTGATATACGCGCCGATGCCGGCGATCAGCCCGCCGCCGCCCACGGGCACGAAGATGGCGTCCAGCGATCCGCGATGCTGGCGCATGATCTCCAGGGCGATGGTGCCCTGACCCGCAATCACGTCCGGGTCGTCGTACGGGTGCACGAAGGTCAGCCCCTCGCTCTCTTCGAGCGTCTTGGCGTGGGCGTAGGCTTCGTCGTAGGAATCCCCGATCAGCTCGATCTCCGCGCCGAGCGCGCGCACGGCGTCGACCTTGATCCGGGGAGTCGTGGTCGGCATCACGATGCAGGCGCGGATGCCGAGCCTATGAGCGGCGAGGGCCACCCCCTGCGCGTGGTTGCCCGCCGAGGCGGCGATCACGCCGCGCGCCTTCTCGGCCGCGCTCAGCGAGGAGATCTTGTTGTAGGCGCCGCGCAGCTTGAAGGAGAAGACGGGCTGCAGGTCCTCGCGCTTGATCAGCACGCGGTTGCCCAGGCGCGCGGAGAGCCGCGGCGCATCTTCCAGGGGGCTCTCCTGGGCCACGTCGTAGACGCGGGCGCGCAGGATTCGTTCGAGATAACCGCTCTGGGCCATCGGGCCCCGAAAGCTACGGTCCTCGGCCCGCGTCGTCAACTCGTTCATGGAACACCCCTCAGGGCATCAGGCCAGCCGCGCTCGCGCGTGTCGCCTATCCGCACCTCGAGCGAGATCAAGCATGCGGACCCACGCCTGCGAGCGCGCAGAGGATAGCCCGCGCAGGCTTATTAGGACCTGTCAAGAGCTGCTCCGCGGGACCTGAGGCATCCCATCACCGTCACCTCCCTCGCCGTCGGCGACCCGGCGGACATCGCGCTCATCGATCGGCGAAGGCTCATCGAGAGCGCCCCCTCGGGCTACTGTCCTCCGTGCTCACCGCGATCCCGCGCTCTCCGTCCTCGACGCGACCGACCTCACCGCGCTTTCGTTCGAGAAGAAGAGCGACCTCTTCGCGTACGTGTACCACGCGACGCTCTCCGGCGACCGCGCGCTCTGCTCATCCGGGCGCGCCGGCCTCGAGGTCGTGGACGTCGGCCCTTGAGCCACGTCGCGCGTCCCGCGGCCGAGCCGCGAGGCGCGCGACAGCCGCCCTGTCGATCGGCGCCGCCTTCGGTGGTTCGAGGGCGAGCGAGGCCGTGTTCTCCCACATGTCCTCCGCGCTGAAGAGCGTCTCGCGCGGAGCGTGGCGCCTCGAGGTGCTCAGCCGCCGCCGGCGCGCCGCACGGCGACGCCGACGCCGGCGGTGCTCCAGCAGCCGCCCATCGTCCAGGAGATCGTGGTGTTGGAGTTGGCCACGAGGTAGCCGGCCAGCGCGACCATGATCGTCGGATCGGTCAGGCGCCGGTTCATGGTGGAGGTCGCCGCGGTGGGGCCGATCGTGGCGCCGGTATTGGCGTTGCGCGCCGCCATCACCGTGTACACGAACGAGCCGTTCGCGCTGAAGTTGGTGCTGACCCCTCGGGCCGCCGTGCCGCTGCAGTCCGTCGCGTTGGTGTGGATGCCGGTCGAGGTGGTGCTCGCGAACGGGTTCGCCTGGTGCACGCCCTCCAGCTCCACCACGTTGGCGAAGTACACGCCCCAGGTGTTCGAGTTCGCCATCTGCACCACCACGGGCTTGGTGCCGGTGGCGGCCGGAAGCTGGCTGTCCAGGAGGTAATAGATGTGCGCCGCGCCGTTTCTCTCGCCCGGCACCTGCTGCGTGTTGAAGAGCATCATCGGCGTGCCGTCGTAGGTGACGCTCACCGGCACGAGCGAGTTCTCGGAGGCGACGACCCCGACAAGGACCATGCGATCGTGGTCCCGCGGCCTCTGCAGGGCGTGGTTCACGCTGATGTTGGGCGCCGAGTCCCCGATGGTGCCCAAGGTGCCGATCGAGCCCGAGTTGACGACGACGATGTCCGGCGTGACGACGCAGTTGCCGGCCGAGCAGATCAACCTCGTCCCCGAGCACACGTCGCCGCAGTCGCCGCAGTTGCTGGCGGTGCCGAGCTGGGTCGTGCAGCCGTCGCGGGGGGCGCCGCAAGCCTTCCAGCCCGGGTTGCAGGTGGGCACGCAGGTGCCGGCCGTGCAGGCGGTGGCGCTCGCGTTCGCCTGGAGGCACCGGGTGTTGCAAGCGCCGCAGGCGTTGATGTCGCCGGAGGTGTCCTTCTCGCAGCCGTTCATTTCATTGCCGTCGCAGTCGCGCCACAGGCCGCTGCACACCGGGGTGCAGCCCGACGAGCTGCATTGATTGCTGGTGACGTGGGCGCTCGCCCCGCTCTGGCACACGAGGTTGCAGCCGAGGCAGTTGCTCTCGTCGTTCCACAGGTCGATGTTGCAGCCGTTCCTCGGTACCCCGCAGTCGTCGTACTGCGCTGTCGTGCACACCGGGTTGCAGGTGCCGTCGAGGCACTGGTTGCTGGTGGTGTGGATGGTGTTGCACTGGGTGCCGCAGGCGCCGCAGTGCCCCTCGTCGGTCTTGAGGTTGGCCTCGCAGCCGTCGGTCAGCGAGCTGTTGCAGTTGCCGTAGTCCGCCCTGCAGCCGACGAAGGAGCACGCGCCGCTCTGGCAGGTCGCGGTGGCGTTCGCGTAGATCGTGCTGCAGTTGACGCCGCCGGCGGCCGCGCAGGCGCCGCAGTTGGTCTGGTTGGAGTTGATGTTCGTCTCGCAGCCATTGTCCGGATCGCCGTCGCAGTCGCCCATCCCGCTGTTGCAGGTCCTCACCTGGCATTCGCCGCCCTCGCACTTGGGGGTGCCGCCGGCGACGGTGCAGGCCTCGCCGCAGCCGCCGCAGTGGCTCAGGCTCGTCTCCGTGCTGGTCTCGCAGCCGTTGTCGTAATCGCCGTCGCAGTCGGCGAAGCCTCGCTCGCAGGTGCCGATGGCGCAGCCGCTGGCGGTGCACTTGCCGGTGCCGTTGGCGACCGTGCACAGGCCGCCGCACGTGCCGCAGTTCTGCGGATCGGCGGCCAGATTCACCTCACAGCTGTCGTCGGGGTCGCCGTTGCAGTCGCCCCTGCCGGCCGGGCAAACCGTCTCGCCGCACATGCCGTCGCGGCACCAGGGCCTGCCGCCCGCCGTGGGCATGCACTCCGTGCCGCACCCGCCGCAGTTCAATACGTCGCGGGTGGTCGCCCTCTCGCAGCCGTCGTCGCTCTGGCCGTTGCAGTCGGTGAAGCCCTCGTCGCACTCGACCTTGCACTCCGACGCCTCGCAATACGCGTCGCCGTTCACGGACGGGCACAGCTGGTCGCACCTGCCACAGTGGCTCGAGTCGGTCGAGGTGTTCACCTCGCAGCCGTTTTCGGGGTCGCCGTCGCAGTCGGCATAAGGCGCTTCGCACGCCTTGACCTTGCAGGCGCCTCCCTGGCACTCGACCGTCGCGTGCGGCAGCGTGCACTTCTGGCCGCAGCTGCCGCAGTTGTCCGTGTCGGTGCGCACGTTCACCTCGCACTCACCCCCGGTCTGGCGATCGCAGTTGGCGTAGCCATCCGAGCAGGTGGGGCCGCACACCCCGTCGATGCAATCGTCGCTGAGGCAGTCCCTGCTCGAGCGGCAGTCCTTGCCGTCCTCGCAGCCCTCGCAGTCGGCGCCGCAGTCCACGTCGCTCTCGGTGCCGTTGCGCACGCCGTCGGTGCAGGTCGCCCCGACGCACAGGCCCTCCAGGCACACGCTGCTCTCACAGTCGCCGGCCCGGTTGCAGGTTTTGCCGGTCGCACACTTCTTGTCGCAGCTGCCGCCGCAATCGACGTCCGACTCCGAGCCGTCGCGGGCGTCGTTCATGCAGCCCGCTTCCTGGCAGACGCCGTCGATGCACTCGCCCTCGGCGCAGTCGCGGCTCGCGGCGCAGCCGGAGCCGAGCGGGCATGGATCGCACTCGCCGCCGCAGTCCAGGCCCGTCTCGCCGTCGGACTGCGTGTCGTCGATACAGTGCGGCGGCAGGCCGGGGTCGGCGAACTCGAAGTCCGGCACGCTGCACGAAACGGCGGAGATCCCCGCCGTCAGCGCGGCGGCCGAGAACGCGCGGAGCAGCGCGAAGCAACGTAGAAAGCTCGGGGTCGACATCCAACGACAAAAGTATCATCCCCTGGCGGATTTCGCGGCCAGAAATCGAGCCAGCGTCAGGGGCCGCGCCGAGCTCTGCCGGCACGCTCGCACCTCCGACGACGCGGCGCGGCGTCGCGCCCCGCGAAGGCCGCGCCGCCTCGTTGACAGGAGCGGAGACGGCAAGCCACTATGGTAGGCCTGGCATGAGGAATTTTCTGCGAATGCTCCGCGTCGCAGCGGTGAGGAATTTTCTACGAATGTTCCGCGTCGCAGCGATGAGGAATTTTCCACGAATGTTCCGCGTCGCGGCGGTGCTGCTGCTGCTGCTCGAGGCGCCCGCGCTCGCCCAGGACGCCGATGAGCTCAAGAGCGCTCGCGCGCAGTTCCAGCAGGCGACCGAGCTCGAGCAGGCCGGTAACTGGGCCGCGGCCCTGCAGCGGTTCCGCGAGGTCGGCCAGGTGCGGATGACGCCGCAGGTTCGCTTCCACATCGCCGTGTGCGAGGAGAAGCTGGGGCGGCTCGTGGCCGCGCTCGGTGGTTACGAGCTGGCGCTCGCGGAGGCCGACGCCGTGGGGCCCGATTTTCGGGCCGAGGTCGAGCAGGCGATCGGCCGGCTGCGCGCCCGGATCCCGAGGCTCGTCATCGTGCGCGGCAAAGGGGCGGCCTCCGCGGCCATGGAGCTCGACGGCATCGCCCTCGGCGGTGCGTCCGTCGGCGTCGAGGTGCCGCTCGATCCCGGGCCTCACGCGCTCACCGCCAAGGCTCCCAATTACAAGCCGTTTCAAAGGACGGTGGAGCTGAAGGAGGAGGGGGTGACGCGCGTCGAGGTGACGCTCGAAGCGCTCCCGCAAGAGCTGCTGATCCGGGCGGGCGCCTCGTCGGAGAAGCCGCCGTCCAAGGTGGTGCCGTACGTCGTCGGGGGTGTCGGCGCCGCGAGCCTGATCGGCTCCGGGGTGCTGTTCGTGCTCCGCCAGGGAGCGCTCAAGGATCTGGAAGACGCCTGCGGTCCGGCCGGCAAGTCGTGCCCGGCCTCCATGGAGTCGCGCTACGACGACCTCAAGTTCTTTCACTACGGCGCGCAGGTGGCGCTCGGCGTCGGCGTCGCCGCGGTCGGCACGGCGACAGCGATCTTGCTCCTTCAGAAGAAGCCAAAAGAGCCGGCGAAGACGTCGCTCGAGCTCGTGCCCGTCGCGGGCGGAGCCGACATCGGCGCGAGTCTCTCGGGAGCGTTCTGAGGGAGCCGAGTCAGAGCGCTCTGGAACCCCGGATCGTGCTTCCACGAGGGAGCCGAGTCAGAGCGCTCTAGAACCCCGGATCGTGCTTCCACGACCTGGGCGGCGTGGGATCCGGCGTCGGGCTCGGCGGCTTGATCTGCTCGGCGGGCTTGCCCTGACGGCGGGGCGCTGCGCGCGCGGGTGACACCGGGCTCGGAGCCGGCGCCGGCGCTGCGCTGGCCGAGGCGGAGGCAGCGGGCTGGCCCGGGGGCGCGCCGAGCTCGGTCGCAGGGGGCGCCTCCGCCCTGGGGGGCGCGGGCGCCTCCGGGTTGGGAAGCGCGGGCGACGGGGAGGCGGGCGCGGCGAGGGAAGGGAGAGGGCCTGGTGCGTCGGCGCCTCGGAGCAGCAGCACGGCGAGCACGCCGGCGGCGAGGAGAGCGAGGAGCGCGACGGCGGGCAGCACGCGGCTCCCGGAGCGCGCGAACGGAGGGAGCTCGCTGTCGGGCGCGCCAGTCCCGGCCTCGCCCAGGGTCCCGCGGTGGATGTCGACGGTGCGGAAGGCGCTCACCGTCGAGTGACTCGTGCCGGTCACTTCGGAGATGCCGAGTTTGTTGCTCGGCGGATTGCGGTCGGCGCGCTCCATCGCTTCGGCGAGGGCCGCGCGCGTTTGCTGGTGCTGCTCCTCGAACAGCTCGCGGATGAAGTTGGCGACGTCCTCGTCGGAGGCTCGCTGGTTGGGCGGCAGCGCCTTGTCGAGCGCTCGCATCAGCTCGTTGGCCGTGGCGTAGCGCTGGTCGCGCTCTTTTTCGAGCGCGCGCATCAGCACGGCCTCGAGCAACGGCGGGTAGTCGGGCTGGAACGTGCGCGGCGCCACCACCGGGTCCGGTGACGAGATGGCGAACAGCGTCGCGCCCTCGTTTTCCCTGCGGAACGGGTGCTGGCCGGTCGTGAGCACGTAGAGCACGATGCCCATCGCGAACACGTCGACGCGCCGGTCGATCGCGTCGCCGCGCACCGCCTCCGGCGCCGTGTAGCTCACCTTGCCCTTGAGCTGGCCGGCCCGCGTCGTGCTGTCGTTGAACGCGGTGGCCTTGGCCACGCCGAAGTCCACCACCTTGGTCGTGCCGTCGTACGTGACCAGGATGTTCTGCGGGGAGATGTCGCGGTGCACCAGGCCGACGAGCCGGCCGCTGTTGTCCTTGAGCTCGTGCGCGGCGTGCAGGCCGGCGCAGGCCTGCACCACGATGCGCACGGCGATCGGGATCGGGACGCCGGTCCACCTCTTCGAGACCTTCATCACCTGGCTGAGCGGAACGCCGTTGATCCACTCCATCGCCAGGAACAGCACGCCGTCCTGCTCGCCGAGATCGAGGATCTCGACGGCGTTCGGGTGGCGGATCTGGGACGCGAGCGACGCCTCCAGGAGGAACATGGCCTCGAACTGGTCGTCCTCGGAGAGCTGCGGCAGCATCGTCTTGACGGCGACGATCTTCTGGAAGCCGCGCGTCCCCTTCAGCCGCGCCGCCCACACCATGGCCATGCCGCCTGCCGCGATCGGCAGCAGCAGCTCGTAACGACCCAACACGGACCCGGGACCGAGCTCGGCCGGGGTGTTGGGTAAGACATTCGGCGCAGTGTTCACGCTACTCGCAAGGTTTACTACGTTCGCTGCACGAGTGTGTGGCGAAACCAAGCACGAGCCGAGCGATTAGCAACACGGCGGAGACAAGCTGAGATTGTCGCACCAGTACCCTCACCCCCTTACATCCCTCGAAAGCCGGGCGGCGGCGCTTCGCAGGTGGGCGGCTGCCGCTCCCACAGGCCGTGGCGTGAAGGCGGCCGGTCTGATGCATGGATGAATTGTAGAGAGAGCGTCGCTTTCCAGGAGGGCTGAATCGCATGGGAGATGTTGATACAGCGCCACTTTTCCAGGAGGGAGGTAGATCGCGTGAGGTGCTCTATGTCCACCAGCGCATGCAGCGTGGCTGTATGGTGGGTGGGACGGCCGCCACGAGGGGCTTGACTTTCGGAGCGCGTGTGGATGTCCAACCCCCGGCGCCCGCCCTGTCTCGCCTCTGCGTCATGCGGCAGCTCATCCAGGCGATCGTCGAGGCCGTCAAGAAGCGGAAGGCCGCGCCTTCCTCAGGTCAGGAGCTCGACATACCCGTCTGTCCCATTCACGCGGATGCGCTGCCCATCCCGGATCAACCTGGTCGCGTTGTCCACGCCGACGACGGCCGGCAAGCCGTATTCCCGGGCGATCACCGCGCCATGGGTCATCAGGCCCCCCACCTCGGTCACCAGGCCCTTGATGGACACGAACAAGGGCGTCCAGCTGGGGTCGGTGAAGGCGGTGACCAGGATGTCCCCCGGCTCCAGCACTGCATCGGCCATGTCCGAGAGCACGCGGGCTCGCCCCTCGACGACGCCGGAGGAGACCGGTAGGCCGACGATGGCTCCGGCGGGGAGATCGGCTCGGTTGTACGCGCCTGTCACGATCTCCCCATCGGACGTGATGACGCTCGGTGGCGCGAGCTTCTTGTTGAGCTCGTGCTCGGCTCTCCGCTGGCTGACGACCTGATCGTCCAGCTGCTGCGTGCGCACGACCTCGTGGAGCTCGTCGAACGTGAGGTAGTAGATGTCTTCGACGTCGCGGATCACGCTGGCCTGCACGAGCCGCTCGGCTTCTTGCAGCAAGGCCTGCTTGTAGACGAAGTAGCGACTGACGATGCTGTACTTCGGATACTCGCGATAACCGATGAAGTTCCGGAGCCGGTCGATCATCCGCCGGGCTTCGCTGGCCTTCTGCTCCCCCTCCGGCAGCTGCCTCAACCGGTCGAGCAACTCTCGCGCTCGCTGCAAGGCCTCCTGCCGCCCCTGCTCGAACCTCCGCTTGCCTGCATGCGGCTCGAAGTTCTTGATGTTGCTCAGGATCGAGGGGACCAGGGTCGTCGGCTTCTCGCTCCAGCGGGCTCTCGTGATGTCGATCTCCCCGGCACACCGCATGCCGTATTTGTGGAGGTAAGCCCGGATGGCGTCCCGGGCTTCCTGCCCGCCCTCGAGCTTTACCAGCTCATCCAGGAAGCCGTCGTGCTTCACGTCCTGCAAGTAAGCGACCACGTCCGGATAAGGACGGATCGCGTCGGCGACATCCAGCAGCTCCAGGCCCATCTCCGACGTGACGTTGTTCGACACGGACTGGGAGAGCGTATCCGCGACGTTCTTCTCGCCGAGCCACGCCGTCATCTTCTCGTTGATCCACCAGTAAGCGTTCATGCCCGCCATGATCACGCCCATGCTCCGTGGATCGAACAAGGTCTTCTTCGATCGCTGGATGTCCTCCCGGATGAAGTCGAGCAACGCCGCTCCGGTCCTGGTCCGGATGTCGCGCTTCAGCTCCTCGAGCGCGGCCTGGCTGCGCTCGATCAGCTCCGTGACGAGCGCCGGGTCATCGTCGACCTGCGCGTCGAAGCCCGGGAGCGCCACACCTTGCTTGCCCTGGTTGGGACGCGAGGCCGTCGGGGCGTCGGGCAAGGGCTCGATGAAGTCTCCGCGCTCGATGATGGTCGAGAGGGCGTCCTTGACGAGCGGAGCGGAGCGCTCCATGAGATCCAGGAGGGCGTCCCGGCTGGCCGGTGAGGCCAGCTGCTTCGTGGCATCGACGAACAACCTCCCGCCCGCTGCGATCATGCCTCCAGAGGCGGCCGACTGGAAAAAGGACAGCCCCAGGGGCTTCATGGGGTCGGTCATCATCTGTTGATGGCCGACGGACAGGAAGACGTGATTGCCCTGATCACCCGCGTCAGGGATGGGATACAGGGTCGTGATGGGCCGGCTCTGGACGATGTGGAGCTCACCCTCGACAAGGCACCACTCGATGTCCTGGGGGTGGCCGAAATGCCCTTCGATCCGCCGGCCCAGGCGCTCGAGCCGCAAGATCTGCTCGTCCGTCAGCGCGGGCCGGTCCTGCCGCTCGGGCTCGATCGCCCGTTCCTCCGTACCGCCCTCCTCCAGGGCACGAGTCGCCAGCTTCTTGGTGGCGACCGTCTTCTCGATGATCTGGCCCTTCCGCACCTTGTAGCCATCGGCGTTCGTCAGGCCGGAGACCAGGGCCTCGCCGAGGCCGAAGCCAGCCTCGATGGACGACACCTTCCGGTTCGACGTGATGGGATCGGCCGTGAAGAGGATCCCGGACGCCTGCGGGAAGACCATCTTCTGCACCACCACCGCCATGTAGACCTTGCGGTGGTCGAAGCCGTGCTGGATCCGGTAGGTCACCGCCCGGTCGGTGAAGAGCGATGCCCAGCACCGGCGGACGTGCTGCAGGATCGCCTGCGTCCCGATGACGTTCAGATACGTATCCTGCTGGCCCGCGAAGGAAGCCCCCGGCAAATCCTCCGCCGTCGCGCTGGACCGGACGGCGTAGGCGTCGCCCGCGCCCAGCCTGGAAAGAGCCCGGGTGAGCGCCTCTTGCAGGTCCTCGGGGATGGTCGTCCCTT
This sequence comes from Sorangium sp. So ce321, assembly GCF_051530195.1. Taxonomy (NCBI): domain Bacteria; kingdom Pseudomonadati; phylum Myxococcota; order Polyangiales; family Polyangiaceae; genus Sorangium; species Sorangium sp. So ce321. Next base: position 324,297 of record NZ_CP150329.1, read on the forward strand.
CGATGATCCGGCGCAGCTCGCCGCTGAGCTCCCGGATCCCGTCACGGTCTCCCACCCCGAGCGACGACAACCGATCGAGCAACCCGCCGATCGACGGCGCTCCTCCCATGATCCGCTGGAAGGCTTCGGTCGTGACGCAGAAGCCGGCGGGAACGCGGATCCCCTCGAGCCTGGACAGCTCCCCCAGGTTCGCGCCCTTCCCCCCGACCAGCCTGGCCTTCGTTCGATCGATCTCCTGGAGATCAAGCACATAGGTCCGCATCCGTTCACCTCCATCAGGGCGTCGGCAGCTCGTTGGCTTCGACGGATCATCGCGCCCCCTCGTCGAAGGGCGCCACTGTAACGCGAACCTCCGCGCCGTTCAAACCGGCGTCACGACTGGATTCGAGGCCGTCGATGACGGCCGTTCCGAAAATAGGGTCAGAACCTCTTGCAATGGCGGGCTCAGGCGGAGGGGCTGCCCGGCTCGCGCTCAGCCAGGGGCCGCTGTTTTGGCAGGGGTCCAGGCTCCACACACGGAGCAGAGCTTTGCCGATGCGTCGAGCAGGGAGTGACAGCTCGCGCAGTACGTCTTCCCTTCGGGAGGCGGCTGGACGGGAGGCGCCGGCACCGGCCAGCGGGGCGGCGGCGGATTGTACGCGTGCGCGATCGGCTCCGGCAGCCGCCAGGCCGGCGCTTCGCCTTCCCAGCCGTTCAGCGCGAGCGGGGCGCCCGCCGTGTGGCCCGGCGTGTGACGGAGCGCCGGCCCGCCGGTCTGGTCGCGGCGTGCCCAGAAATCGCCGTTGCTCATCCGGACGTGCAGCTCCGCGCCGCGGACGCTCGAGGGCAGGAGAGGCCGGTGCGAGCCCGCGTCGTCACGGTACCGCACCGGCTGGCCCTCGGGCCGGAGGGCCGAGCCGAAGGCGAGGTGGTGATCGACCTGGACGGCCGCCCGGAGGTCGGGCGGGTTGCCGTCGTGTGCGTCGAGCGCGGGCGCGAACAGCCACTCCGGGAACCTGGGCTCGTACCACCAGAGGAGCGGCTCGGGCTGGAGATCGCCGTTCCAGCAACACACCGCCACCGGCCAGCCGGGATAGTAGACCTCGAACGCTTGCAGCATGCGGTCGTTGATCGCCGGCCGCTTGTTCTCCGGGACGGCACCGAGCGCGGCGAGCACCGCGCGCGGGGACTCGGCGAGCACCACCGTGTAGCTGCCCACGTCGAAGACCACGGGGCGGGAGCCCTGGGGGGCCCCGAAGGCCGCGCCATAGCTCCGCGCGACCGGCAGGCGCGTCGCCTCGCGGATGTCCTCGAGGAAGGTGCGGAACGGGCGCGTGTCGACCGCGTTCTCCGGGCCGAGCCGCGTGGCGGGGATCGGCAGGATCATCGCGTTCGGGCCGGAGGTCGACGCCGTGTTCTGATAGGCGAGGACGTGGACGTACAGGCCGTTCCACTGCGCATCGCCGGCGTACAGGAGGGTGCTGGAGAGCCGCGCGGGGGAGAAGGTGCAGCACATGGTCGCCGCAGGATACGCGAACGGGGGAGGCGCGGCGCTGCTCCTGCGTGGGCCGATCGCGCTGCAAGGCAAAGTTCGAGCGCGAAGGGACGAAGCGTGGCCCGCGGGCTGTCCGCTTGCGCAGATGCGGAGATCCTCACTCCTTGAATGGCGGCCAGCGGCAGCGGTCGACGACCGATTTCGCGTGTGGAGCACGGAGCGACTGGGTATCCTTTGTGTCATGGCGCTTGGGTGGAGGGCGGCGCGGCTCGTGGCGGCCGGCGCTTCGATGCTCGCCGTGAGCTGCGGCGGGAAATGGACGACGCCGGACCGCGGCGCAGAAATGGCCGACGGCGCGGGGGGGAGCGCCGTCACGGGGCAGGGCGGCGACGCGGCCACGGCCTGCACGGCGGGGGAGGCGCGCTGCAATGCGAGCGGCCTGCGCGAGACCTGCACGAGCGACGGCGGCTGGAGCGCCTCGGATTTCGTGTGCGCGCGAAGCGTCGCTGTCGACGACGACGTCGGCAGCTACTGCGTGACGAAGGCCGACGGCAGCTATCGTTGCTGGGGCGACGATCCGGGCGGCGCGCTGCCGGCCGAGCGCTACCAGCGGGTCCAGCTCACGCGACAGGGGCTGATCGGGCTCACCGAGGATGGTCGGCTGCTCGCCGCGGGGACGCTCCTGCCTGACGGGCTGCCGCCGGCGGCCTCTTTTCGAGCGACGAACATGTGGGGCTACAAGGGCGTGTGCCCGCTGTTCGTGGACGGGTCGTTCGCGGTGCTGCTCGATCGCACGCCGAACGTGCCGGACGACGGCACGGGGCCCACGATGGTCAGGCAGGTGGAGGGCTCGTTCAAGCAAGCCTTCTGCGTCTTCGAGGGGCTCGGCGCCGGCGTGCGCCCGGACGGGAGCCTGTGGCAACTGTTCCGCAATGAGACGTTCCCCGGTGAGTTCACCGAAGTGGCGTTCAGCTTACGCATCTTCTGCGCGCTCACGACAGCCGGCGGCGTCGAGTGCTTCGCGCCGGAGTACGCTTGCGGCAACACCGGCGTCACGGCCTGCGCCGGGCCCGAGTATCCCGAGTTCTCGGGCGGGCCGTACCGCTCCGTCACCGCCACTGACGGCGCGGTGTGCGCGATCGACGCCGAGGGGGCCCTCGCTTGCAGGCGCTACGACGGCGCCGACATGCCGATGCCGATCGACGCCGGGCGCTTCACGTTCATCGAAGGCGGTCACGATGTCCTTTGCGGCGTGCGCACCGACGGCTCGGGCGCCTGTTTCCGTCACGATATCCGGTACTTGAGTGAGATGGGCCCGTTCGTGCCGGTCGAGCCGGCGCTCGATCCCGGCTGGTGAGCGCCTAGCAGCGCGTGAGGCGACGGCGCGCGGGCCGCTGGGGAAGCGTGTGACCAGGACGTAACGCCTTCCTGAGATCCTGCGGATCGTCTGCATGGAGCACGCTGCCAGAGGCGCCACCTCTTCTTCTCACATGAAGCCGGGAAGATCTCGGAGGGCTCTGGGCAGGCACGCACGGGGCGCGATCGGACGCCTGGTCCTGCGATGCGCGCCCCTCGCGCGGCGCCGCCGCCAGGCGGCGACTGCGATGCACGGGATTCATGGACTCCATGCTGCGTAAGAATTGGACGTGCGCTGTCCAGTGAACCAAAGACCCTCCCTGAACACCTTGAACGTGTCGCTTGGAGACTGGAGCCATCAGTATTCATCAGTTGTCGATTTCGTGCTCACGCTCGGCTCAACCATTGATGTACCCGCTCGGCTTCCCCATTGGATCACCGCGCTGCGTCGCCCCGGGCGCGATCCCGCCGGGCGGCGTCCGGCCGCCCCGGCGCCCGCGAGCGACGCACGGTCAGCTGCGGTGAGGGCTCGCCCGCCGCGTGGGGCTCCGGAGCGCTCTAGAGGACCTGGCTGCGTCCCGGAGCGATGAGGCGCGCCCCAGCAGCCGCGGCGCCGCCTCTGCGGCGGGGCCGTGGTCCACGCGTCTCGCGCCTCTGCTGACGCGGGCGCCGCGCGCTCCGGCGGCGAGGCGCTCGGGAAAGAGACTCTGATCGGCGCACGTCCCGCGGGGGAGGCCCCGCGCCGTGCCCGGATATCCTTGTATCTTTTCAACTTGGGAGCTCACATGAAGCTATTCCGACTTCTCGCATGTACAGGCCTTGCATTCGTGGGAGCCGCGGCCGCGTGCTCGACGACCGCCGTCGAGCGCGAGGACGCCGGCCAGGCTCGCTCCGAGGTCATCTATGGCGATGACGACCGGGAGGAGCCCTTCACCTACTCGGATCCCGTCTGGGCCCAGCGCGCGGTGGACTTCACCGTGGCGCTGATCGCCGCCTCGGCGATCGACGACTCCGACCCCAACGACATCCAGATCGCCGGGGGGTCGTGGATCGACCGCGACGACGTGTGCCCCGACGAGCGCTTCGCCACGCAGCCCGCGCGCGCCGACTGCAGCGGCACGCTGATCGCCCCCGACCTCGTGCTGACGGCCGGGCACTGCGTCGGCGCCTGCGGCGACAACCGCTACGTCTTCGACTACATGATGACGCCCTCCGGCCAGCTCGGCCAGATCACGAGCGACGACGTCTACAGCTGCGCGGACGTCGTGACCTGGTACCGCGACGTCAACGGCGCGGACTACTCGGTCGTGCGCCTCGACAGGCCGGTCGTCGGCCGCACGCCCGCCACGGTGCGCGTCGCGAGCACGCCGCTGCCCCCCGGGACTGACCTCGTGGTGCACGGCTTCCCCCGCGGGCTGCCGCTCAAGCTGGCCGACGGGGCCGAGATCCTCAGCAACGACGTGGACAACGACTTCTTCGTCGCCGACCTCGACACGTTCGTCGGCAACTCCGGCTCGGGCGTGTTCGACCTCGACACGAAGGAGCTCGTGGGCATCCTCGTGCGCGGCGAGGACGACTTCGTGCAGGACGGCGACTGCCAGCGCCCCCTCGTGTGCGACGAGGAAGACAATTGCCGCGGCGAGGACGTGACCTACGCCTTCCGCGCCCTTCAGGGCATGTGCAAGTACCTCGAGTCCGACATGTGCTCCTGCGGGGACAGCGCCTGCGGCCCGCTCGAGAGCCCGGCCTCGTGCCCGAGCGACTGCTCCTGCGGCGACGGCATCTGCAGCAGCGGCGAGAGCGTCGCTTCCTGCCCGGCGGACTGCCGGTTCGAGGTGCTGTACGACGAGCACACGACGCAATCGAACTGGGTGACGCCAGGCATCCAGGTGCGCAACAACGGTCCGAACACCGAGTTCATCTCGGGCTCGGTCGTGCGGTACTACTTCACCAAGGAGCCGCCCGGTACGCTCGCGGCAGAGTGCTGGGGTTGCTCGAGCACGTTCCAGGTGAGCTTCGGTGAGGTGCCCGGCGGCGGGTGCGCGAACGCGACCCACTACATGGATGTGACGTTCCCGTTCATCATCGTGTCGTCCGGGGCCACCACTGACCAGTTCCGCCTCGCGTTCCACGCCTCGAGCTGGCTCGATTTCACCGAGTCGAACGACTACTCCTACGGCGGGATCAACTGGAACTGGGCGCCCAACCCGAAGATCACCATGTACCAGAACGGGCTCAGGGTCTTCGGCGACGAGCCCTGCCCGGGGCTCTTCATCCCGCCGCCCAACTGAGCCCGGGGCGCCCGCGCCTCAGAGGAACCGCGCCGTGATGCTCCGCTCGCAGCGCTTCAGCTCCTGCGGCGGCCCCTCGAACAGCACCTCGCCGCCGGCCCGGCCCCCCTCCGGGCCGAGGTCGATGAGCCAGTCGGCCTGGCGGATCACGTCGAGGTGGTGCTCGATCAGGAGGACCGTGTTCCTGGCGTCCACCAGCCGGTCGATGATGCCCATCAAGAGCCCTATGTCGGAGAGGTGCAGCCCGGTGGTGGGCTCGTCCATCACATAGATGCTGCCCTGCTTGTGGAGCTCGGTGGCGAGCTTCAGGCGCTGCCCCTCTCCGCCCGACATCGTGCTGAGCGGCTGGCCCAGCTTCAGGTAGCTCAGCCCCACGTCGTTCATCGCCTGCAGCACGGCCTTGATCTTCTTCTCGCTGAAGAAGGCCAGCGCCTCCTCCGCGGTCATGTCCAGCACGTCGCTGATGGTCTTGCCGCGCAGGCTGTACGCCAGCACCTCGGACTTGAAGCGCTTGCCCTCGCAGATCTCGCAGGTGGAGACGATGCCCTCCATGAACGCCAGATCGGTGTACACGACGCCCAGGCCGTTGCAGCTCGGGCAGCTGCCCTCGGAGTTGAAGCTGAAGAGCGAGGCGCTGACCTTGTTCGCCTTCGCGAACGCCTGCCGGATGTCGTCCATGATCCCGGTATAGGTCGCGGGCGCCGACCGGCTGTTGGCCGTCACGCGGGACTGGTCGATCACGATCGCGTCCGGGTGCTGCTCCAGGAAGACCTCGTTGATCAACGTGCTCTTGCCGGAGCCGGCGACGCCCGTCACCACGGTCAGCACCCCGGTGGGGACGTTCACCGTGACGTCCTTCAGGTTGTGCAAGGTGGCGTTCTTGATGCTCAGGTGCCCCGTCGGCTCCCGCACCTTCTGCTTGATCGGCAGGTGCTGCTTCAGGGACTTCCCGGTGAGGGTGTCGGCGTCCCGGAGGGCCGCGAAGCTCCCCTCGAACACCACCTCACCGCCGTGCACCCCGGCCTTCGGGCCGATGTCCACCACGTGATCCGCGATGGCGATGACATCCGGGTCGTGCTCGACCACCAGCACGGTGTTGCCCTTGTCGCGCAGCTTCCGGAGCAGGCCGTTCAGGCGGGCGACGTCGCGCGCGTGCAGCCCCACGCTGGGCTCGTCGAGGATGTAGAGCATCTCGGTCAGGCTGTTGCCGAGGTGCCGGATCATCTTCACGCGCTGCGACTCGCCGCCGGACAGGGTGGATGTCTCCCGGCCGAGGCTCAGGTACCCGAGGCCGATGTCCACGAGGTGCTGCAAGCGCTCGACGAGCCGCGCAGCCAGCCTCACGGCGACCGGGTCGGTGAGGCCTTGCAGGAACTTGATCAGCTCCGTCGCCTCGAGGTCGGAGAGCTCGGCGATGTTCCGGCCGTCGATCCTGCAGTCCAGGGCGGCCTGGTTGAGCCTCGCGCCGCGGCACGCCGGGCACGTCTGCGAGGTCGTGAACTGCTCGAAGACCGCCCGGTTGCGATCGGACATCGCCGCCGCGTCCTTCTTCATGTACATGCGGGTGAAGCGCTCGACGAGGCCCTCGTACTTCGAGCCGAACTCGCCGAAGGAGACCTTCACGTCCGCGCCGTGCAGGAAGGCGCGGAGCTCCGCTTCGGTGTAGTCCTTGATCGGCTTGTCGCTGTCGAAGAGGCCCGAGAGCGGGTACATCTTCCACATCCACTTGCCGACCTTGAAGTCCGGGTGCAGGATCGCCCCGCCGTTCAGGGACTTGCTGCGGTCGAGGAGCTTGTCGAGGTCGAGCTGAACGGTCTTGCCGATGCCCTCGCACTCCGGGCACATCCCCTGCGGGGTGTTGAACGAGAAGGCATAGGCCGGCCCCGCCTGGGGTTGCCCGACCCGCGAGAAGAGGAGCCGCAGCAGGGCAGCGATGTCCGTGTACGTGCCCGCCGTCGAGCGCGAGCCGCCCCCGACCCGCTTCTGATCGATGATGATCGGCGCGTTCAGGTGCTCGATGCTGTCGACGTCGGGCTGGCCGTAGTGCGGCAGGAAGCCCTGCACGAACGCGGTGAAGGTCTCGTTCAGCTGCCGCTGCGCCTCGGCAGCGATGGTGTCGAAGACCAGCGACGACTTCCCGGAGCCGGACACGCCGGTGAACACCGTGATCCGCTGCTTGGGGATGTCCAGCGAGACGTCCTTGAGGTTGTTCTCGCGTGCGCCGCGGACCTGGATGAACGCGCGATCCGTCACGATTGCCTCCGTCGGTGCTCGCGGGCCGGCGCCATGCCACTGCTCTGCTCGAGCATCGGCCTCCAGAGAACAAAACGATCCGAGGCTGTCAAGGACGAACCGCCGCCCGCGCAGTTGACGCCCCGCGCCGACTCGATGTAATGGCGCCCATGCTTCGAGCCCTCGCCACCGCTGCTCTGCCGCTCCTTGTCCTCGCGTGCGCCCCCGCGTCGCCGCCGCCCGCCGCGCCAGCGGCGCCCCCGGCGGCGCTGACGGCGGTGCCCGACGCGCGCGAGCAGCAGGCGCAAGGAGAGCAGCTCGCCGCCGCCTTCTGCGATGCCTGGAACCGGCACGACATGGATGCGTTCGCTGCCCTGCAAGCCGAGGACGCCGATTTCGTGAACATCTTCGGGATGTGGTGGCATGGGCGGGCGGAGATCCGGAAGAACCATGTCGGCATCCACGAGACCGTCTTCCGGCAGAGCCGCCTCACCAGCGTGCGTGTCGAGACGCGCTTCGTGACGCCGGAGATCGCGGTGGTCCGCTGGGCGTGGGAGCTGACGGGCGTCCTCACCCCCGACGGCCAGCCGGTGCCCGACATGCAGGGCATCCTGGTGCACGTGGCGCGGCGCGAGGGGAGCCGGCTCCAACTCGTGACGACCCAGAACACGTCGGCCACCGCCGACGCCTTCCGCGCGGTGCGCAGCATGGATTCATCCGGCAAGCCAGCGCAGGTGTCGCCAGCAGGCCCGTCCGCCGCCGGTCCTCAGAACCGATAGAGGACGTTGCCCTCGTCGCCCGTGACGTAGATTGCGCCCGACGGGCCCACGGCGACGCTGCTCATCGCGAAGGTCGGCACCGTCCCGGTGACCGCGTCGAGCCCCACCTCGAGGTGCCTCGCCACGACCGATGTGTGTCCCGTCGACGGATCGACGCGCAGGAGGCGGCGCCTCCCGCTCTCCACGACGAGCAGGGTGCCGTCCAGATCGACGGCCATCCCCTCCGGCTGGTCCAGCCCGGCGACCACCTCGAGCGGCGGAGAGAGCGTCGCGCCGCCCGACACCACCTGAAGGACCGCGCCCGTGGCCCAGTCGGCGGCCCAGAGATCGCCGCCCGACACGGCGAGGCCCGAGGGCACGGTCATCGGCGCGAGCGTCACGTTTCCGCCGCTGGTCTGGCGGACGACGCGCGCGTCGCCTGGCCCCGCGCCGAGCTCGGACACCACGAGATCTCCCTGGAACCGGACCGCGTTGAGCGGCGAGACGAAGTCGCTGTAGCTCTCGAGGACCACGTCCGCCGCCGGATCGTAGACCTGGACCACGCTGGCGAACCACGAGCTGAGGATCAGGGACGAGCCGTCCGCCGACACCGTGGCGGGCCCGTGCAGATCGGTGATGCCCAGGAACGAAGGCACGACGTCGAGCACGTCGCCCGTGTCTCCGTCGAAGCTCCGCAGCGAGGCCGTGTCGGCGACATAGACCGACTCGACGCCTCCTTCGCTCAGCACGGCCACGCCGCCGGGCAGGATCAGGCCGCCCGGGAGGAGCGTGCGCGCCCGCCCCCGCGGCGCGATCCGGACGACGAAGCCGTCCGCTGCGCTCGTCACATAGAGGTTGTCCTGCGCGTCGAAGGCGAGGTTGTCGAGGCCGACAGGGAGCTCCGCGATCACCTCCCGGTCGCCGGTGGCGACGTCGATCCGCACCACCTCGCCGTTCTGATCGACGGCGTGGAGCCGCCCGCAGCTGTCGAACTTGACGGCCGCGGGGATGAAGAAGCCGTCCGCGACCGTCTGGATGTCGCACTCCGCCTCCGGATCGACAGCGCCGGTGCAGGAGTCCACATCGATGCTGACCACCCTGCCTTGCGTCCAGATCGGCCCGTACAACCTGCCGTCGGGGCCCCAGTCCATGCCGTTCAGGAAGCCGAGGTCGCTCGCGATGAGGCGCGGCGGAGCCGACAGCTCCGGATCGAGCTCGTACAGCGCGTCACCGAAGAAATCGAGGGCCACGAAGAGCCGCCCCGTGTCCGAGAAGGTGATGGGGTTGACCCCTGGCGCGACGTGCTGCTGGGTGATCTGGCCCGATGGCGAGCGCCGCACGACGTTCCCGGGGATGAGCGAGGTGTAGTAGAGCGAGCCATCCGGACCGAACGTGAGGTCATCCGGGCCATCGCGCCCTTCCGGCATGTCGATCCGGCGCACGATGGCTCCGCTCTTGCGGTTCACGACGGCGATCTCATTTCCGAGAAAGCTGGCGACGTACAGCCGGCCATCCGGCCCCACATTGACGCCGTTGGAGCCGTGCAGCCGCGCCCCCTCGACGAGGACCGACCGCTTCGCGAGAGCCGGCGACGAGATCCCGAGAAGCGCTGTGCCAGCGAGCACGAATGCAAAGGACCTGTGCATAGAGCGTTCCTTTCTCCGCCGCGCGTGGCGCGCACGCCCCCAGGGCCACGATGACGTCAGGCGCGATACCGGCGCGACGGCGCAAATCTCCGCGCGGACTTCCGGGTCACGCGGGATTGACTCGCACGATAACACGGCCTCTGGGGGCCTCCAAGGATAAAGCCCGTTCAATGGAGCGCGCCGCGTGCGACGCCGCGGCTCATCGGCTCTCCAGCGCTCCGTCGCTCCGTCGCTCCGTCGCTCCGTCGCTCCGTCGCTCCGTCGCTCCGTCGCTCCGTCGCTTCGTCGCTCCGTCGCTCCGTCGCTTCGTCGCTTCGTCGCTCCGTGCGAGCGAGGCCGCCGTTTCCGTGCTCTCCTCTTCACAGCATCCTTCTCTCGCGACCTCGGCGCGCGAACGCCGGGGCCGAGAGAGGCGTGCCGCGCCTCGCCGTGCGCGCCGTGGGGGAGAGGCGCGACGACAGATACGGACATCGCGCGCCGCGCCACGCTCGTGAGGGTCCGCAGCGTCCGCCGGGACGCTCGGGCGTGGCCCCAGGCCGCCGTGGGGCGCGGGCGGCCGCGACGGCGCTGGCCGGCGCGCCACGCGAGCCAGGAAAGTACTGAGCGCATCGCGGGGCGTCATGCCTTGTAGGGGGCGGGACCAGGCGCTAAGGGATCGAGAGATGAACCCGAATGGCCCGGATGCTCCCCCCGGTTCGGGCGGTCAGGATCCGAGCACCCGGGAAGATCACGCCGCGGTGCGCCTGATCTGCGCCGTGCAGGAGCTATGGCGCGCGCGCGATCTCCAGAGCGTCCTGCGAATCACGGCCCGGGCCGCCCGGGACCTCACCGGCGCCGAGGGCGCTTCCTTCGTCCTCCGCGAGGGGGAGCTCTGTTATTACGCCCAGGAAGACGCGATTTCCTCGCTCTGGCAGGGCAGGCGATTTCCGATGTCGAGCTGCGTCAGCGGGTGGGTGATGCAGAATCGAGCGCCGGCGGTCGTCGACGACATCGCGCTCGATCCCCGGATCCCCCTCGATGTGTACCGGCCGACGTTCGTGCGGAGCATGGCGATGGTGCCAGTCCACGCGCGCGCTCCCCTCGGGGCGCTCGGGAGCTACTGGGGCTCTGCGCGCGCGCCCACGGCGCGCGAGCTGACGCTGCTCCAGGCGCTCGCCGACGGCGCCGCGCTGGCGATCGAGAACATCGCGCACCGCGAGCGTGCGGACGCGGCCGAGGCGCGGCTGAGCGAGCTCGAGGCGGCGATCGGCGAGCTCGAGGAGCGGCATCGGGCCCTCGCGGACAGCCAGCGGCGGAACGACGCGTTGAACGAACTCCTCGCGCACGACCTCCGGAGCCCCGCCGCGGGCATCCTGCTGACCGCCACGGCCCGGCTGCGCGACAAGGACATCCCGGAGCGCGACCGGCGCCGCTGGAGCAGGGTGCTCTGCTCGGCCGAGCTCATCCAGCGCACGGCGATGAACCTGCTCGACACCTCGAGCCGCCAGCTGGGGACGCTCGTCCCCCGGCTCGACGAGCTCGACCTCGCGGCGTTGCTCCAGGACGTGGCCGAGATCCTGGAGCCGTTCGCCGCCGCGCGCGGGCAGCGCATCGAGCTCCGCTTCGGCGCGCCGCGCAGCTGCCGTATCCGCGCCGACGGCGATCTCCTGCGCCGGGTGCTGCAGAACCTCGTCGACAACGCCCTTCGCCACAGCCCGGCGCGCGGCGCCGTGCACCTCGAGGCGCGGCGGCCCGACGCGCGCTGGGTGGAGGTGGTCGTGCGCGACGAGGGCCCGGGCATCCCTGTCCACCTGCGCGACCATGTCTTCGACAGGTACGCGCGGCTCGACGACGGGGGCGCCTCCCCGTCCGCCGGCCGAGGCCTGGGGCTGACGTTCTGCAAGCTGGCCGTCGAGGCGCACGGCGGCACGATCCAGGTGAGGGACAACGACGGCGGAGGGAGCTGCTTCTCCGTGCTGCTCCCGGCGTGAAGGGGCGCGCCCCGGGTCAGCTCTCTCGATGTCCGAGCTTCCGGACGACCCGCACCAGGTCCTCCGGGTTGACCGGCTTCGCGAGGTGCTCGTCGTACCCTGCCTCCAGGGCGAGCCGCTCGTTCGTGTCGCTCGTGTACGCCGTCAAGGCGACCGCGGGCGTCGCGCCCCCGCCGTCCCGCGCCATCGCCCGCACACCCCGGATGAACGCGTAGCCGTCCTCGTCGGCCATGCCGATGTCGCTCACGATCACGTGCGGCCTCACCGCGGCGAGCGCGCCGCGCGCCTCCAGCGCGGAGCTCGCGACGCGCACCTCCGCCCCTCGCTCGGACAGCACGGCGCTGATGAGCTCGCGCGCGTCCGGCTCGTCGTCGACGACGAGCACGCGGAGGCCGTCGAGCCGCGCCCTCGTCCGCTCCCTGGGGGCCGCCGCGCGGCGTCTGTCCGGCTCCTGCTCGGGGAGGGGCATCACCGACCGCACGGGCAGCGTGACGAAGAAGCTCGTCCCCTGGTCCAGCCCGGCGCTGTGGGCCGAGACGGTGCCGCCGTGGAGCTCGACGATGTGGCGGACGATCGACAGCCCGAGCCCCAGCCCGCCGAACCTGCGGGTGATCGAGCTGTCGGCCTGCCAGAACCGCTCGAACACGTGCGAGATCACCGCGGGATCGATGCCGCGCCCGTCGTCGTGCACCGCGAGGTGGATGCTCGCCCCGGCCTGCTCGAGGTTCACGCGGACGTGTCCCCCCCTCTCGGTGAACTTCACCGCGTTGGACAGGAGGTTCCACACCACCTGCTGGAGCCGCGCCGGGTCCCCCACGAGCGAGAGGGGGCCCTCGGCGCCTTGCACGGAGAGCTCGATGCCCTTCGCGTCCGCGGCGGGACGGACGACCTCGAGCGCATCGTCCACGATGGCCGCGAAGTTCGTCGGCCTGGTCTCGATGTGCATCTTGCCGGTGACGATGCGCGAGACGTCGAGCACGTCCTCCACGATCCTGGCCTGCGCCTGCGCGTTTCGCCGGATCGTCTCGAAGGCCTTCGCGATCTCGGGGTCGGTGACGCTGTCGCACAGGACCGACGACCACCCGAGGATCGCGTTGAGCGGCGTCCGGAGCTCGTGCGAGATCGTCGCGAGGAACTCGTCCTTCATGCGGTTCGCCTCCTGCGCCTGCGCGAGGCGGATGCGCTCCTCCTCGGCCTGGCGCCGCTCGGTGAGGTCCCGCGTGACCTTCGCGAAGCCGACGAGCTCCCCGCCGGGGCCGCGGAGCGCCGTGATGACGACGTAGGCCCAGAACCGCGTGCCGTCCTTGCGGATGCGCCACCCCTCGTCGGTCACCCGCCCGTCGCGGGCGGCGATCGCGAGCTCCCACTCGCACTTGCCGGCGTGGACGTCGTGCTCCGGGTAGAAGCGCGAGAAGTGCTGGCCGAGGATCTCCTCGGCGCTGTAGCCCTTGAGCTCCTGCGCCCCGCGGTTCCATGTCGTGATGACGCCCCGCGGATCGAGCATGAAGATCGCATAGTCCTTCACGCTCGCGACGAGCAGCCGGAAGCGCTCCTCGCTCCGCCGGAGCGCCTCCTCTGCGTGCCGGCGCTCCGTCAGGTCCCGCGTGACCTTCGCGAAGCCGAGCAGGGTCCCCTCGCGGTCCCGCAGCGCCGTGATGACCACGCTGGCCCAGAACAGCGAGCCGTCCTTGCGGACGCGCCACCCCTCGTCCGCCACCCGCCCGAACCGGATCGCCTCCTCGATCTCGCGGTCGCACTTCCCCGCGGCCACGTCTTCCGGCGGGTAGAACGTCGAGAAGTGGCGCCCGATGATCTCCTCGGCCTTGTACCCCTTGATCCGCTCCGCCCCAACGTTCCAGGTGGCCACATGGCCTCCGGCGTCGAGGATGAAGATGGCGTAGTCCTGGATGGTCTCGACGAGCAGCCGGAAGCGCTCCTCGCTCGCCCGAAGCGATTCCTTCACCCCGGGCTCGCCCGGCGCGTGCCGCTGCAACGAGACAGACATTGGACAGAGAATGCTCTATCCTTGGTCCGGCGGCTACCCTCGGGAGAGCCGTGAGCGAGCCGAGGCGCGGCCCTTCGACACGGCGATCGCGTGGTCCCGCGTCGCGTTCGTAGGGAAGGAGCAGCGCAATGCCCGAGATCCGGGCCTCTCTGGCCATGCTCCGAATGCAAGCCTCGTGTCGCACGGCGCGCGGTGGCGCACCGTGGCCCAGGGCTCGAGCCATGGTTGCCCCCGAGCGTCAGCTCGCCGGCGCGAGCGCCGGGGCCGCCTCTGGCTCCATCTGCCTGGCCCAGTACTCCAGCACCCTGCTGGGCTCGCCTGGCGCGATGGCGACGTGCAAGCCCTCATGAGCTACCGCGGCGGCCTTCGCGCCGCGGGGGAGCATGATGGCCTCGTAGGCCTCGACCGCGGCCAGGAGGTCGCGCGACGCGACGATCGCCCGCGCGAGGTCGGCGCCGTCGAGCATGGCCAGGTTCGCGCCCTGTCCGGCGAACGGCGACATGAGGTGCGCCGCGTCGCCGAGCAGGGTGACGCCGGGGACGGTCTTCCACGTGTGGGGCACCGGCAGCGCGAACATGGGGCGGCAGAGGAAGGAGTCCTCGCAGGCGACGAGCAGCGCCTGCCACGCCGGTGCCCAGCCGGCAAACATGCCGAGGAGCGTCCGTCGCACGCCGGCGGCGTCCGCGAGGCTCAGGCCGAGGCGACTGGCCCAGTCGAGCTCGGCGCGGAAGGCGACGTAGACGTTGACGTTGTTGCGGCCGAGGCGGTGCGCGAGAAGACCCTTGTCGTCGGACAGCGCGAAGCACGACCCGCTGCCCACGAGGTCGGCGATCTCCGGGTGGGCGCGGTCGACGTCGCGGATGTCGAGCTCGACGAACATCACGCCCTCGTATTCGGGCATTGCCGGCGAGACGAGGGGACGGACCTTCGAGCGGGCGCCATCGGCGCCGATGAGCAGGTCGACGGTGGTGCTGCTGCCGTCCCGGAAATGAACCTCGTGCTGCCCGTCTCCGAGCGGGACGGCCTTCTCGAATGCCTTGCCGTACTGGACGGTGCCGGGCTCGAGCGAATCGAGCAACAGCTGGCGCAGGTCCCCGCGATCGAGCTCCGGATTGTACGTATCGCCCGGCGCTGCAGGCCTGTCGAAGAGGATCTGGCCGGCCTTGTCGACGAGGCGTATGGACTGGCCCTCGGGCCGGGCGATCGCGAAGAACTTCTCCAGCAGGCCGGCCGCGGCCAGGGCCACCTGGCCGGTGGGGGCCTGCATGTCGAGCGTGCCGCCCTGCGCGCGTGCGTCGGCGGCCGCGTCGCGCTCGTATACGGTGACGGCGACCCCGTGGCGTTGCAGTACGCGCGCGGCGGTGAGGCCGCCCGGGCCGCTCCCGATGATGGCAATGCGAGGATTCGTTGCGGTTGTCATGAGGGTGTCCCTTCCAGTGGATGCTGGGTGATGCGGAATCCGGAGCTCGTGGCGCCGCCGGGCCATCCGCCCTTCCGTGGAGCGGCCGGCCTCACGGCGTAATACACTGTTCGTGACGAACACTGTTCGTCCGTGGCAGGCCCGATGAGCGCCTGTTCCGGCGACGGGCTCGCGCCCGGCGCCCGGCGCCCGTTCAGAGAGGGGCCGCGGCCTGGCGGCTACGGCTCAGCGGCCACGGGCAGGCCTTCTCGGCTTGCTCAGCCTGGGAGCCGCGCCGCCGTCGCTGGTGGCGATGGAGTCGCGGGGAGTCTGCAGGATCCCTTTCAGGAGGACCTGGAGAGCCCATGTCATGCGCTCTGGACCCCCTGAAAGGAGGTCCTCGCGCGCCGCGTGGGTGTGCGGGTGCTCCTGCGGAGAGACAGCGCCGATGGCGCGCGCGATCGGCCCGAGGGGATCGGGCTCGTCACGGCGCTGGCTCTGCTCCGCGGCCAGGGCGGTCACGTACAGGAGGAGCAGGTCGACGGCCCACGCCGCGGTCGCCCGATCCACGCCAGCTTCCTCGAGGAGCGAGAGGAGCGCCTCGAGGATGCGCAGCGCGTTCGGGCCGGCCGCGATGGTGCTCATCGCGAGCTGAGCCAGCCCCGGGCTCTGCGCCAGGACCTGCAGATACGACCTCAGGAGCGCGATGAGGCGGTGTTGCCAGCCGTCGTCCGGCGCGCGCGCGACAGCGCGCTCGCCGGACGTGTCCACGCCCGCGAGCGCGCGATCGCAGACGAGGGCCCGCAGCTCTTGCAGGTTCTCGACGTAGGCGTAGAGGGACGCGGGGCCGGTGTCGAGCGCCGCCGCGACCTTGCGGAGGCTCATTCCCTCGAGCCCCTCGCGCCTGAGCAGCTCGAGCGCCTGGGTCACGATGGCGTCGCGGCTCAGCGGCTGCTTCGCGGGGCCCCCGCGACGGCTCGTGACCTCCCGCGCCTGAAACGGATTCCGGGCACCCATCGTGAGAACAGTATTCGTCACGAATGGCGTTCGTCAAGCCCGAGGCTGGCCGGATGGCGCCGGCCCCGCCGGCGCCCGGCGCGGCGCCGCCCGCCGCGGCGCTGCGTGACGCCGGCGCGGATGCCTGCTGAGATGGAGGGGCATGCCCCCGTGGAACGACGACGACGCCGCCTCCACCGAGCTCGTGCCCGGGCCGGTGCGCCCGACCGCGGCGGCCGCCGAGAGCTTCGCCCTCTCCGTCATGGCGGGCCCGGACGAGGGCCGCCGGTTCACCGTGGCGCCAGGGCTGCCCTCGCGCGTGCTCGCGGGCACCAGCCCCGCCTGCGACATCGCCCTGACCGACCGGCTCGTGTCGCGCCGCCACGCCGCCTTCGAGCTCGCCGGCGCGCGCCTGCGCGTCACCGACCTCGGCTCGACCAACGGCACCTTCGTGCAGGGGATCCGCGTCGGCGACGCGTACCTCCAGGGGAGCGAGCTCGTCCGGATGGGCGAGACAGTGCTCCGCGTCGAGGCGCTCGGCGTCACGCAGGCGGTCGAGCTGTCGCGCGCCGTGCGCTTCGGCAAGCTCGTCGGGGCCAGCGAGGAGATGCGGCGGCTCTACCCGCTGTGCGAGCGCCTCGCGAGCTCGAGCGTGCCGGTCGTCATCGAGGGCGAGACGGGGACCGGCAAGGAGGTGCTCGCGGAGGCGATCCACGAGCAGGGGCCGCGGGCCGCCGGGCCCTTCGTCGTCTTCGACTGCACCGCGGTGCCGCCGACGCTCGTGGAGTCGGCGCTCTTCGGGCACGAGCGCGGCGCCTTCACCGGCGCGAGCGAGGCGCGCCGCGGCGTCTTCGAGGAGGCGCACGGCGGCACGCTGCTGCTCGACGAGATCGGCGACCTCGATCTCGGCCTGCAGGCCAAGCTCCTCCGCGCCATCCAGCGCTCGGAGGTGCAGCGCGTCGGCTCGAACCGGTGGATCCGCGTCGACATCCGGGTGCTCGCCGCGACCCGGCGCGATCTGGAGCGCGAGATCCAGGCGGGCCGGTTCCGCGACGACCTGTTCTTCCGGCTCGCGGTGGCGCGCATCGAGCTGCCGCCGCTGCGCAGGCGGCGCGGCGACGTCACCGTGCTCGCGCACCATTTCTGGCGGCAGCTCGCGGGCCGCGGCGCGCCCTTCCCCCAGGGGTTCAGCGAGCGGCTGGAGGACTACGACTGGCCGGGCAACGTGCGCGAGCTCTACAACGCCGTGGCGCGCCGCGTGGCGCTCGGCGAGGCCGCGCCGATCGAGACGACGAGGGCCGGGCTGACCTCGGCGGGCGCGCCGCTCTCGACGCCCGGGCCCGCGTCGACGCCGCAGCCGCTGGCGGCGCCGGGGCCCGCGTCGACGCCGCAGCCCGGACACGCCGCGCCGTCGCAACCCGGGCACGCCGCGCCCGCTGCGCAGCCGTCCACGCCCGTGCCCCCGTCGTCCGCCGGGCCCGCGGCGGCCTGCGGGGGCGCCGAGCCTGCGACAGCAGACGACATCATCGAGGAGATCCTCGCGCTCGACCTGCCCCTCGCGCGCGCGAGAGAGCGAATCGTCGAGCACTTCGAGCGGCGCTACGTGCAGCGCGTCCTCGCGCAGCACGGCGGCAATGTCCGGAGCGCGGCGGCCGCGTCGGGCATCGCGCGGCGGTACTTCCAGATCCTGCGCGCCCGGCGATCGCCCTGACATGCGGCCGTGGCCCGCGCCTCGGCCATGGTATCGTCGCCCCGATGTTGCAGGCCCGGAGCCAGGGCGGCGCGTTGGCTGTCGTCCGCTACCTGCTCTTCGACGAGATCGGGGCTGGCGGCATGGCGACGGTGCACCTCGGGCGCCAGCTCGGCTCGGCCGGGTTCCGGCGGACCGTCGCGATCAAGCGGCTCTACCCGCAGTTCGTCCGGGATCCCGAGCTCGTCGCCATGCTCCTCGACGAGGCGCGGGTGGCGGCTCGCATCCGGCACCCGAACGTCGTCTCGACCGTCGACGTCGTGTCGAGCGGCGGCGAGGTGCTGCTCGTCATGGAGTACGTGCACGGCGAGTCGCTGGCGCGCCTGCTCCGCGCTGCCACGCGCGAGGGCGGCGCGCCCCCGCCGCGCGTCGCCTGCGCGGTGCTCGCCGGCGCGCTGCACGGCCTGCACGCGGCGCACGAGGCCACCGCCGAGGACGGCGCCCCGCTCCACCTCGTGCACCGCGACGTGTCGCCGCACAACGTGCTCGTCGGCGAGGACGGGGTAGCGCGCGTGCTCGACTTCGGCGTGGCCCAGTCCGCGGGGCGCGCGCAGATCACGCGCGACGGGCAGCTGAAGGGGAAGATCGCCTACATGTCACCCGAGCAGATCGCGGGCGAGCCGCTCGACCGGCGGGCGGACGTGTACGCGGCCGGGGTGGTGCTGTGGGAGACGTTGACGGGCGAGCGCCTCTTCGAGGGGCGGGGCGAGGCGCTCTCCATCCTGCGGCTGCTGCAGGCGGGCGTGGATCCGCCGAGCGCCCGCCGGCCCGGGGTGCCGCCGGAGCTCGAGGCGATCACGCTGCGGGCGCTCGCGCGCGAGCCCGAGGACCGGTACCCGACCGCGCGCGCGATGGCGCTCGCGCTGGAGGCGACGGGCATGGCCGCGTCGACGTCGGAGGTGGGCGCCTGGGTGGCCGTGTTCGCGGGCGAGTCGCTGGCCCGGCGCGCGGCGCTGATCGCCGCGATCGAGCCGGGGGCGGCGCTCGAGGCGGGGGCGGCGACCCCGGGGACGGCGCTCGCGGGGACGGCGCTCGCGGGGACGGCGCTCGCGGGGACGGCGCTCGAGGCGGGGGCGGCGATCCCGGTCGCCGCGCTGGGTCTCGGGACGGGGCCGGCGGGGGAGGCTGCCGCGAGCCCGCGGCAGGCGGCGAGCCGGCAGCTCTGGGCGGCGGTCGCGGCGACGGGCGCGCTGCTCGCGATCGCGGCCGCTGCGGTCGGCCTCGCGCGCGCCGAGGCGCCGACCCTGGCCCGCGCGAGGGCCGGCGTGGCCGCCGCGGCGCGCGCGCGGCCCGTGGCGCGGTCGGTCGCGCCTGAGCTTGCCGTGTCGGCTGCGCCAGGCGCTGCCAGCGCCGCGCCGGTGGTATCGACGACGGCCACCGCGCCGGCCGCGGCAGCCGCCGGCTCCGGCGCGCGCCGGCAGCCGCGCCGCCAGCCCGCGCGCGGCGGGTGCAATCCGCCTTTCGTCATCGATGGACAGGGCCACAAGCGCTACAAGCGCGAATGCTTCTGACGGAGGCCGGATGAACCAGCGCACCCCTCGCCGCTCCCTCTTCGCCGCCCTCGCCGCCTCGGCCCTCGCGTACCACCTGCCCGCCCTCGCGCACGCCGGCGACGCCGAGGCGTGCTTCACGGCCTCCGAGGAGGGCCAGCGCCTGCGCGACGAGGGCCGGCTGCGCGAGGCGCGCGCGCGCTTCATCTCCTGCGGCAGCGCCGCCTGTCCCGCGCTCGTCCGGTCGGACTGCGCGGGCTGGCTCTCCGACGTCGCGGCGCGCCTGCCGACGCTGATCCTGAGCGCGGAGGACGAGCAGGGCCAGGACGTCGCCGACGTGCAGGTGACCGCCGACGGCGCGCCCCTCGCCGCGCGGCTGGACGGCAAGGCCGTCGAGGTCGACCCGGGCGAGCACGTGCTCCGCTTCGAGCGCGCGGGCAGCGCGCCCGTCGCGCTGCGGCTCGTGGTGCGCGAGGGGGAGAAGCTGCGTCGCGTCTCGACCCGCCTGGTCCGGTCCGCCGGGCCGGGCCGCGGCGCGGGCGCGCCGGGAGGAGGCGCGGGCGCGCCCGGAGGAGGCGCGCTCACGCCCCACGAGGACCAGGCCACGTCGCCGCCCGCGAGCGCGCTCCTCCTGCCCATCGCGCTCGGCGGCGTCGCCGCCGCGGGGGGCGTCGCCTACGCGGCCCTCGGCCTGAGCGCGCGCGCCGACGCCGACCGCCTGCGGACGACCTGCGCGCCGCGCTGCGCCGAGGCCGACGTCGACGCCGTGCGGACCAAGATCGTCGGCGCCAACATCGCCTTCGGCGTCGGCGTGGCGGCGCTCGGCGGCGCCGTGGCCGCGCTCCTCCTCGGCCGCGCCGACCCGGCCGCGCCCGCCGCCGCCGCCGCGGTGCACGTCGTCCCCTTGCCCGGGGGCGCCGCCGCTGCGCTCGGCGCGAGGTTCTGAGATTCCGCTCGCGCCATCTCCCACCGACGCTCCCGGCGCCCGCGGTGCGCGTGTCGCGGTCGACGGTGCGCGTGTCGCGGTCGACGGGACGCGTGCTCTGGGCTCGCGGGCCCCCTCCGTGACCGGCCTGCGTCTCCGCAAGATCGTGCCCGGCCGGAGCGAGCCCCGTCAGGCTGGCGCAGGTTGACCAGCGCTGCCGGCGTCCTGCTCCTCGTAGGCGACCGTCGTCATGTGCGCGGTCGAGGTGCTCGGCGCGACCACCTGGGGGAGCCTCCGTCGTACGAGCTCGAAGACAGCGATGGGCGCGCCGCCCTGGGGCCAGCTCCGGCTCTCCTGAGCTTCGAACTCGAAGTGATCGTTCGCGCTCTCTGCAACACGGCCGGTGACGAGGATCTGGTTTTTTCGCGCGAGCGACTCCAGATGGGCCGCGGTCCCCACGATCTCGCCGAGGACCGTGTAATCGAGCCGCCCGAAGGCCCTTGAGCCGATCTCGCCCGAGATCATCGGGCCCGTGTCGACCCCGATGGAGACGCCGTGAGTGAAGGGCGACCCTTCCCCGGTGCGCAGCGCGAGGGCGTGGAGCTGGTCGCGCACCGCGATGCAGGCCTCGAGCGCGCGCGCGAGGTGCCGCTCGCCACGGAAGAGGGCCATCACCGCATCACCGAGGAACTTCTCCACGACGCCGCCCCGCACGGTGATCTCGGGGACCATCACCTCGAAATTGGCATTGAGCGTCCGGACGGCGTCTTCGGGCGGCGCCTCGCCTGCGGCGGCGCGGAAACCTACGATATCGAGGAACGCCACTGTCCCCTGCCACTCTTCGCTTCGCCCTGCGTCCGGCGCGGCGCTGCGGATCCGCTCGACGAGGCTCGGGCTCACGAACATCCGCAGCGCGTCGTTCTCCTCGGTCGAGCGGGCTGTCTTACGCAATTCGATCACGCGCCGGAGAGACTTTTGAATCGTGACCTCGAGGTCATCGAAATCGATCGGCTTCACGAGGAAATCGAACGCGCCGCGGTTCATGGCGGTGCGGATGTTCGTCATGTCGCCGTACGCGGAGACCATCACGGTCTGCACCATCGGGTTGAGCTCGGCGACGCGTGAAAGGAAAGTGAGCCCGTCCATGCCGGGCATGCTGATATCGGTCAGGACTACATCGATGTCGGGGTGCTTGCGGAGCTGCTCGAGGGCTGTCTCGCCGTCGGTGGCGAAGACGAAATCGTACACTGATTTGCGGATCTGCTGGCGGAAGCGCTGCCGGACGAGCAGCGGCACGTCCGGCTCGTCGTCGATGACGAGGATCTTCGCGGTGCCCCGGTCCTTCGGCTCGGCCAGCGCGGCGAAGGCGGCGGCCATCTCGCGCGCGGACGAGAAGCGCTGGGCCGGGTTCTTCGCCAGAGCGCGCTCGAAGAACCTGTCGACCTCGGGCGAGAGCTCCGGCACGAGGGCCGATGGGGCCGGGAATGGAGCGATGGCAATGTTCATGATCATCGACACCAGCTGTTGCGCCTGAAACGGCGGTTCGCCCGTGAGCGCGTGGTAGGCGACGACGGCGAGCGACCAGAGGTCGCTGCGGTGGTCGATCTGTGAGCAGCGGACCTGCTCCGGGCTCATGTAGAGCGGTGTTCCCACGAGCGCCTCGGGCGAGGTGATGTCATTCCCGAGCATCGATGCAACGCCGAAATCGAGGATCTTGAGCACCTCGCCGGCGTCGGTGCGGGCGAGAAAGAGGTTCGCCGGCTTGAGATCGCGGTGTACGATGCCGACGCCGTGCGCGGCCGCGAGGCCCCGGCTCGCCTGGCTCACGATCGAGATGACGGCTGAGAGCGGCAGGCGCTCGGCGCGATTGAGCCGGCCCTCGAGGTCCTCGCCCTGGAGCAGCTCCATCACGATGTAGGGGGCGCCCTCATCGAACCCATAGTCGTGGATCTGCACCACGTGCTGATTGCAGAGCTTGGCGACCGCCCTGGCCTCCAGCTCGAAGCGGGTGCGCGCCGTGGAGGAGGCGGCGTGCTCGGGGGCCATGAGCTTCAGCGCCACCGGACGCCGCAGGTGCCGGTCGAGCGCCTTCCAGATGTGGCCCATGGCGCCCTCTCCGATCGCCGCCTCGAGCTCGTACCTGCTGGCGATGAGGCGCTCGGGAGGAGCCATGGTGGGATGTTACCGGAGGGCGACCTTCTCCGTCAACGAGGCACGGCCCCGCACGTGCCCGCTGAGCGCTGCCCGTCGTGGTCGAGCGCCCTGCACTCTGGTAGAGGTGGCCTCGAGACAGCATGTCCGACGAGCAATCGAAACCGCAGCGGTTCCGTGAGACGCAGACGCTCGCAGAGCGTCTTGCGTCCCCGCTGCTCACCGACGCCGGACGCAGCGTCGCGCTCCTCGTGCAGCACACGCGAGGCGTGCAGAGCGCGCTGCTCGCGCCCGACGCGCCCGTGACAATCGGGCGCACGGCACCTGCGAGCCTGCGTATCGAGGATCCGACGCTATCGCGCGAGCACGCGCGCTTCTCGCTCGCCGGCGGGCGGGTGCGTGTCGAGGACCTCGGATCCCGCAACGGCACGCGCATCGCGGGCAGCCGCGTGAAGGAAGCCGAGCTCGAGATCGGCGACGAGGTTTCTCTCGGCGGCGTCCTCGTGCGCATCGAGGCGCTCGGAACCACGGGCGGGCCGCTCGGCATCGAGGGCGAGGACAGGCTCCGGCGCCACATCGACGAGGAGCTCGCGCGGGCCGAGCAGTTCCGCCGGCCCTTCGCGCTCCTCTTCGTTCGCGCCGAGCAAGCGGTACCGGCGGGGCCGGACCACAGGCTCTGGCTCGAGGTGCTGCGCGCGCGTTTGCGCCCGGTCGACCGCATCGCGCTCTATGGACCCGACGCGGCGCACGTCCTCCTGCCGGAGACGGGGGCCGACGAGGCTGGCAGCATCGCCCGCGCCATCGCGGCCCCGGCCCAGGGCGGCGCCTGCCTCCTCGTCGGCGGCGCTGTCCACCCGGACGCGGGCAGCACGGTGGACGAGCTCGTCGAGCGCGCTCGAGAGGCTGCGCGCCGGGCCTCGCGCGCGCAGCCTGTCGAGCTTGTCGCGAGTTCGTCCTGGGCGGTCGAGAGCACCCGGGGTGGGGCGCTCATCGCGGGGGCCGCGATGAGCGGGCTGCTTGCGACGATCGAGCGCGTGGCCGCCTCGCGGATTCCTGTCGTGCTGCACGGCGAGACGGGCACGGGCAAGGAGGTGCTCGCGCGCCTCATTCACGATGGGGGCTCGCGCAAGGCGCGGCGCATGGTGCGCGTCAATTGCGGGGCCATCCCGAAGGATCTCGTGGAGAGCACCCTCTTCGGGCACGAGCGCGGCGCGTTCACCGGCGCGCAGCAGCAGCAGAAGGGCGTCTTCGAGGACGCCGACGGCGGGACGGTCTTTCTCGACGAGATCGGGGAGCTGCCCCCGGCCGCGCAGGCAGCCTTGTTGCGGGTGCTGGAGACGGGCAGCTTCAGCCGGGTCGGCTCGCCGCGCGAGATCGAGACCGACGTGCGCATCGTGGCGGCGACGCACCGCGACCTCGAGGCGATGAGCGAGTCGGGCGCGTTCCGGGCCGACCTCTATTACCGGCTCGGGGGCGTGGTGATCGACATCCCCCCGCTGCGCGAGCGCAAGGACGAGATAGAGCCGCTCGCGTGGCGCTTCTTGCGCATGGCGAACCAGGCCAACGGCCGGCACGTGCAAGGTATCGCCAGAGAAGCGATGGAGCTCTTGCAGCTCTACAGCTGGCCCGGCAACGTGCGTGAGCTGCGCAACGCGATGGAGCGCGCGGTGGTGGTGACGCGGGCCGCGCTCGTGCAGCCGGAGGACTTGCCGGCGCCCGTGCGGGCGGCGCGGGCCCAGGGCGAGGGCGCCGCTGAGCCTGCACGAGCGTCGGATCCTGAACGCACGTATCCCGAAGGCGTGGTGAGCGCCCCTCCGCCCTCGCCGCCGCCCCCGCCCTCGACGCAGCCCTCCGAGCTCGAGGACACGCCGGTGCGGGGGAAGGTGCAGCAATACGAGGCGAAGATCCTCCGCGATACGCTCGAGGCCGCGGGATGGAGCCGGACCGAGGCAGCGAAGCGCCTGGGCATCCCGGTGCGCACCCTGTCGTACCGCATGAAGGTGCTTGGCGTGACGAAGCCCGCTACGTAGCGGCAGCCGGCACGTACGTCATTGCTTTGACGAGGGTGCCTGCCGGTGGCCACCGGCAAAGTCTTGCCGGCAAGAAGTTGCCGGTCGGCAAATGGTCGCTGTCGCGTCGTTCGGCACGTACGATTTCTGGTGCTCTGCAACACCTCGGTGGGCCGTGAACCACTGGCATGCTCGCTGCAATGGCAGCTTCGTGTCGGGTAAACGAAGACCTGCCGGGTGAACCAGCGGCATCGGCCGCTCCGACAGGCGGCGCGCCCTTGCGGCGCGTCCGGAAGGATTCACGACGCGCATGGCGGGCGACTTCGACGCCAGAGGCCCCCGACGGAGCCGGGGGTGGCGCGCGTGAGGGCCCACGTTCGCTGAACAGAGGACGACGCGAGGCGAGCACCCTTGCCTCGCAGCGTCGCTCGAGGAGGAAACATGACCAAGCCGATCCCGTCCGCACGACTCATCGAGTTTCTCAATCGCGTCGATGACCGAGAGTTCACGAAGCGGTTTCACGGCGACCCGGACGCAGTGCTGAAGGAATATGATCTCAGCAAGACCGAGGCGACCGCGATAGCCGACGCGGAGTACTTCAAGGGGTCATCGCGCGCTGAACAGGAGAGCGCGCTGCGAAAGATGTTCACGCAGGTCGGCCTCGATCCAGACGAGCACGCGGCCGTCCTCAAGAAGCTCGCTGACAGCTACGATCCTGCCTGGTGAGGGGGCGCGGGGAGGCCTCGCGCTTGGTTTTTTATGAGCTGGCCGCTTGAACAGACCTTCGACCGGATTCGCTCTCATGTCCCAGGCGCCCTCGTCACGCCGGGCGCCTGGGAGAGCGTCCTCGGAGCGGCGCGGCGCCTCCCGCCGGCTGTCTCCTGCGCGTACCTCGAGTGCCGCCTCGGCCCGGGCGCAGCCGAGGTCGATCTCGGCGCCTCCGTGATGGCGGCCGAGGCCCCGATCCTCCTGGCGGCCAGGCCAACAGGCCTGCCGTCTTCGGGAGAGGAGGCCACGACCTGGGGCCGCGTCCAGGAGCTCGCGCGCGTCTGGACGGACCCGGCGTCGCCGCTCCATGCCCGGGTCCCCGTGGTGTGGCTCGAGCTCGACAGCGGCGAGATCACCCGCGGTCGTCTCATGCCCTCGGTGCTCCTGTGCGTCGATCCTTCGCTGCCGAAGGGCTCGGCCTCGCCGGGCGCGATCGGCCACGGCCTCGCCGACTGCGCGCCGTCCCTGCAGGCGGCGCTCTCGGCGCTGTCGAGCGAGCCTCTCGCGCCCGAGGCGCGCGCCGACCTCCACCGCTGCTTCGAGGCGTTGCCGGCGGGCGGGCGGATCGTCCACGTGGGCTTCATGGTGACGCGCCGCCCCACGGTGTTGAAGCTCTTCGCGGCGATGCGCAGGGAGCAGGTGCTCGATTACCTCGGCGCGATCCGCTGGCCAGGCTCCCTCGCCGAGGCGGCTTCGTTGATCGACACGCTCGGCGCGGGGCCCGACACGTTCCGGGTCGACCTGACGATCGGGGAGAGCTTGCTTCCACGGATCGGGCTCGAGTTCGCGTCGAGGCGCGGCGCCGACCCGGAACGGCGCGCCCTGATCGACCGCTGCGTCGAGCATGGCATCTGCACACCGGAGAAACGAGACGCGTTGATCTCATGGCCCGGCTCGAATCGCGAGGTGATCCCCGGGTACGCCCGAGCGGTGCGCCTCAGCCGCTGGATCGACATGAAGATCGTCCATCGCCCTCCGGAGCCACTCGAAGCCAAGGCCTACCTGGGTTTCATGCTCCACCTCTCGCTCCTCTAGCAATATGTTTGACAAACTGAAGAAAATCTATTTCGCTCCTCTCATTCTCCTGATCGGACCCGTCGTGTGGTGCGTGGTCGTCCCGCTCCTCGTGGCGGTGGTGCTTGTCCCCGAGAGCGAGGTTCACCTCTATTGTCCTGGGTATGACAATGATCCACCGAAATTCGTTGACGCGCTGATGGAAGGCGCGGTTCTGCCCGACAAGCTCACGCCTTGTCTCCCTCTCGACGTCAACAAGAGCCTGAAAGCGAACATCCTTGACGGCAAGCTGGACCAGGCGGTTCGTCAGCTCGACGCGTTTGGCTGGCAGATGTTCATCGCGCTGAATTGGCCGGTCGAGCAGGACGGCGACCACCTGCGCTTCGCGAAGCGCCTCGCGGGCCCGGGCGCTCCGCGCTGGTACGGGTGGCCCACGACGGACGACGTCTTCAAGGTGGACGGAGATGTGCCGGAAGGGCGCCACGTCCTCTCGGACAGGCAGGCGGACACGCGTCAGCTCTGGGACCAACGAGGCCAGCGGGTAGGCTTCGAGACCCAGATGAACCGGGTCGCACGTGACGCGATCAGGGGCGCCAACCTCTACACGGCGGAGGGACAGAGCACGGCGCTCGGCCGCATCCTGTTCCCGTGGGGGCTGGCCGACACAGGCGAAAAGAGGCTGGGCTCCACGGTCATCAAGCTCGCCTGGAAGGCGCTGGGCGCGCAAGACCACCGGGAGCGGTTCTTCCGGCGGGCGGCCGAGATGCCGGGCTCCCCGGAGCAGCGCGAGTTCGGGCTGGTGGGCATGCACATCGGGTACAAGCTGTCTTTCCTCGATTCCAAGTGGGTGTGGATCACCTTCGAGCACATCGACAGCGTGGCCGACATGGAAGAGCCCGCGTGCCCGGCTCCGGCGCCGCCGCCGCTCGCGGAGCCGCTCTTCCATGACAAACAATGCAGTCGGGAGGACTGTCCAAAGAACGATCCTGAGAGCAAGAACCCCCGCCTGGGCCCTCACCACAAGGCCACCCAGGTCGTGCGGGACGTCCCTATCCGGCCCGAGACAGTGGATTTCAACTGCAAGGTACGCGCGCTTCTCCACACCCACGCGCCGGGATCGCCGGCGCAGTATTACAAGCTGGTCGCCGTGCAGTCAGCCGTCAGGCGAGGGGACAAGTGGCAGTACGTCCCGTCCTACTCCCAGAACACGCTGCTCGAGACATACCAGCAAAATCCCGAGAGCGAGGATGGGCGCGGGTGCGTGCAGTGTCACCTTCGCGCGCCGCTCAAGGCGAAAAACGCGAGCGGCGCGTTCTTCGATGACGGGGGGCGGGGCGACTTCATGTACATGCTCACCCGAAGGCTCCAGACCAAGCCGTGATACGCCACAGCGACCAAGGCACCATGCGCGATATTCCTGGGTATCAGACGAAGAGCGTCCTGCACGAAGGAACCCGGCTCGTCACGTACCGGGCCATCCGGAGAAGCGACGGGGCCCCTGTCCTCCTCAAGATGGCAGCGGCGGAGTATCCCTCGATGGAGGACACCGCCCGGCTCCGGCACGAGCATCGCCTGTGCAGCGGCCTCTCCCTCCCGGGCGTCCTCGCCCCCTGCGCGATCGAGAATCATCAGGGCCGCCTGGTCCTCGTGCAGGAGGATTTCGGCGGCCTGCCGCTCTCGGAGTTCGCGCCGGACGCCATCGACATCGACGCGCTCCTCTCTCTGGCGATCCAGCTGGCAGGCACGCTCGGCGATCTCCACGAGCGGAGGATCGTCCACAAGGACATCCACCCGGGCAGCATCTACTTCGATCCGCCCACCGGCGCCGCGAAGGTGACCAACTTCGGGATCGCCTCGCAGCTCTCGCGCGAGAGTCAGAACGTGCTCAGCCCCGCCGCCATCGAGGGGATGCTCGTCTACGTGTCGCCGGAGCAGACGGGGCGGATGAACCGCGCGATCGACTATCGCACCGACTTCTATTCGCTGGGCGTCTGCCTCTACGAGCGGCTCGTCGGCAGGCTCCCCTTCGCCTCGACCGATCCGATGGAGGTCGTCCATTGCCACATCGCGAAGAAGGCCGATCCGCCACATGCGGTGAGCGCCGCGCCCCCGGGGCTATCTCGGCTCGTGATGAAGCTCCTCGCCAAGACCGCGGAGGAGCGTTACCAGAGCGGGCGCGGGCTGCGCCGGGACCTCGAGCGCTGCCTCGAGCAGTGGAGGAGCGAGCGCCGGATCGCGCCGTTCGAGCTCGGGCGCGACGACGCGGCGTCGACGCTCCAGCTCCCCCAGAAGCTCTACGGGCGCGAGGCGGAGCGGGAAGCTCTCCTCGCCTCCTTCCAGCGCGCCAGCGAGGGCCGCTCGGAGATGATCCTCGTCGAGGGGTACGCCGGGATCGGCAAGTCCACGCTGGTCCACGAGATCCAGAAACCCGTCGTGCAGCGGCGCGGCTATTTCATCTCCGGAAAATTCGATCAGCTCGAGCGCGAGCTACCCTATTCCTCGCTCGTCCAGGCGTTCCAGAGCCTCGCCCGCCAGATCCTGACCGAGGACGAGGCGCGGGTCGCCCGGTGGAGGGGGCGGCTCCGTGAGGCGCTCGGCGGGGTCGCCCAGGTCATCATCGAGCTGATTCCCGACGTGGGGCTGGTCATGGGCCCTCAACCGCCGGTGCCCGCGCTCGGGCCCGCGGAGTCGCAGAACCGGCTGAGGCTCGCCTTCCACCAGTTCATCGAGGTCTTCGCGCAGCAGGAGCACCCGCTCGCCGTTTTTCTGGACGACCTCCAGTGGGCCGACTCGGCGTCGCTGAACCTGCTCCAGGGTCTCATGCTGGAGCGTGATACCCGGCATATCCTGCTGATCGGCGCTTACCGGGACAACGAGGTCGCGGCGGAGCATCCCCTGTCGCTGCTCTTGGACAAGCTCCAGAAGGCTGCAAAGCCGTTGACGCGCCTGTCGCTCCGCCCGCTCTCGCCGGCCGAGCTGACCCAGCTCCTCGCCGACACGCTCGCGTGCCCGGAGGCGCGCGTCGCCCCGCTCGCGACGCTCCTCTTCGGCAAGACCGAGGGCAACCCGTTCTTCGTGCGCGAGTTGCTGCAGGAGCTCCACAGCGGCGGACTTCTGGTCTTCGACCCCGACGCCTCGGCAGAGCGGCCGGAGGAGGGGCCGTGGACGTGGCGGCTGGAGGACATCCGCGCAGCGCGCATCGCGGACAACGTCGTCAACCTCATGGTCGGCAAGATCCACAAACTGCCCGCTGAGACCCAGGAGATGTTGAAGCTGGCCGCGTGCCTCGGCGATCGCTTCGACCTCAACCTGGTTGCCCTGGCGGGTGAAAAGACGCCCGGCGAGGCGGCCTCCCTGCTCTGGGAGGCGGTCGGCGAGGGCCTCATCACGCCGGAAGGCAACGCCTACCTGCTGCTCCAGGACGCCGCGCCCGAAGACACCGCTGCGCTGGAGGGCGTGCCGGTGCCCTACGCCTTCGTCCACGACCGGGTGCAGCAGGCCGCCTATTCCCTCCTCGACGCGAGCAGGCGCGAGGAGATCCACGCCCGCGTCGGGCGGCTCCTGCTGCGGCGCTACGACCCCGAGCGCAGGGAGGAGAACCTCTTCGAGATCGTCAGCCACCTGAACGCGGGCACAGCGTACGTGGTGGACGCCGAGGAGCGGCGCGAGCTCGCGGCGCTGAATCTGCTGGCCGGACGCAAGGCCAAGGCGTCGAGCGCGTACGAAGCGGCGCTGCGGTTTCTGGCCGCGGGGACCGCGCTGCTCGGCGAGGGTGCCTGGGACACCGATTATGATCAGAGGTTCGCGCTGGAGCTCCAGCTCGGCGAGTGCGAGTACCTGACGGCGCGCCTCGCCGAGGCGGGAGAGCGCTTCGTGACGCTCCAGCAGCGCGCCCGGACTCGCATGGATCGGGTCATCCTGCACACGACGCACATGACGCTCCTGCTGCACCTCGGGCAGCTCGACAAGGCCATCGACGCCGGGCTCACCGCGCTCCGGCTGCTCGGCCTCGCGCTCCCGGCCGAGCCGAGCGCGGCTCAGGTGGGGCTGGAGCTCGCGAGGGTGCAATGGGGCCTCGTCGGTAAAAGCGTCGAGAGCCTCGCGGCGCTGCCGGATCGTATGACGGCCGAGATCCGGGCTGGGATGCGCCTGCTCATGAACCTCTGGTTTCCCACGTACCTGCAGAAGCGCGAGAAGCTCGTGACCCTCTTGATGCTCAAGATCGTCCACCTCTCGCTGCTCTACGGCAACACCTCGACGTCGTCCTTCGGCTACGCGTTCTATGGCGTGCTCCAGAGCTCGATGTTCCGCCGACCGCGCGCCGGCGCCGCGTTCGGGGAGCTCGCCCTGGAGCTCACCCGGCGCTTCGACGACCCACCGGTGACGAGCAAGACGCTGTTCATCATCGCCTGCTTTCTGGTCCATTTCACGACGCACCCGCGGGCGGGCGTCGAGTACTTCGAGCAGGGGCTCAAGTACAGCCTGGAGGCGGGGGATCTGATCCAGGCGGGCTTCTGCGCGAGCTCGCGGCTCCCCCTCGTGGCCCTGCTCGGGACGCCCCTGCCCGAGATGGCGGCGGAGACGCGGCGCTACCTCGACTTCGCGTCGCGCATCGGTGCCCCGCCGGTGATCCGGGTCGGCAGGGCAGTGCAGCGCTGGGCGTCACTCCTCCGAGATGCCTCGCCGGCCGCCGTGAGCGACGCGGATTTCATGTGGGATCAGGCGCCCGAGATCCCGGGGCCGGACACCTTCACCGTGCTCCATTTGCAGTCCGCCTACCTGCTCGATCGCCCCGAGCTGGCGATCGAGATCGCTGAGAAGATCCAGAAGGAATACCCGCATTGGCTCGAGCCGAGCATGTATGTCACCGCATACCACGCGTTCTTTCATGCGCTCGCGGTGGTGGCGGTCCATCCCACCGCCCCTGAGAGCAAGAAGAAAGGTTACGGCGAGGTCCTGAGGCGGAGCCGCAGCACGCTCAAGCGGTGGGCCGCGAACAGCCCCCAGACGTCGTCGTTCAAGCATGCGCTGCTCGAGGCGGAGGCGGCTCGCCTCGAGGGCAACGAGGCGCGCGCCGTGCTGCTCTACGACCAGGCCATCGCGCAAGCGCAGGAGCACGGGTTCGTGCAGTACGGCGCGCTGGCCAACGAATGCGCGGCCCGGTTCCACCGCGCCCGCGGGCAGCTTCGCGTCGCCCAGGTCTACGTGGCGGAGGCTCGCTATCTCTATCTCTCCTGGGGGGCGTTGAAGAAGGTCGTGCTCCTGGAAGAACGATACGGCGACCTGCTGACCCGGCCGCCCGCCAGAGGCGCGCAAGAGCCACCCCCCGATTGGCTCGAGATCCCGCATTCTGTGCGTCTGGATCTCACCTCGGTCGTCAAGGCTTCCCAGGTCCTGTCCAGCGCGCTCGTGCTGAGCGATCTGCTCCGGCAGGTCATGCAGATCGTGATCGAAAATGCCGGCGCGCAGCGCGGATACCTCATCCTGGCCGACGGCGAGCGGCTCTTCATCGAGGCAGCGGGCGCGACGGACCAGGCTCACGTCGTCGTGCTCCAGTCCATGCCGGTCGAGAGCTGTACGGACATCGCGCAATCGGTCGTCCACTACGTTTACCGCACCAGGCGGGACGTCGTCCTCGACAATGCGTCGCAGGAGGGCCTGTTCACCCACGATCCCTACGTGCTCCGACAGCAGTCGAAGTCGATCCTTTGCACCCCGCTGGGCCAGCACGGCCCGCTCGGCCTGCTGTACATCGAGAACAACCTGACGACCGGCGCCTTCACGCCGAAGCGGATCGAGGTGCTGCGGCTGCTCTCGTCGCAGATCGCCATCTCGATCGAGAACGCCCGCCTCTACGCCAACCTGGAGCAGAAGGTCGCGCGGCGGACGGATGAGCTGCGGCAGAAGAACCTCGATCTGGAAGATACGCTGAAGCACCTGCGCGCCGCGCAGGCGCAGCTCGTCCATCAGGAGAAGCTCGCCGCCCTCGGGAAGCTCACCGCCGGGATCGCGCACGAGATCAGGAACCCCCTCAACTTCATCAACAACTTCAGCCTGATCGCCAACGATCTGTGCGACGAGCTGATCGACGGCGCCGCCGATCCCGATCTCCGCGTCGCCGCGGTATGCGATACCCTGAGCGACCTGCGCACGAGCACGCAGAAGGTCCTCGAGCACGGCAGGCGCGCCGACGGCATCGTGCGTTCGATGCTCGCGCTCTCGCGTGTCCGCACCGGCGAGCGGCAGCTGGTCGAGCTCAATACGCTGATCGAAGAACACGTCAAGCTCGCGCTCCCCAGCCTTCCCGACAAGGACGACGAGCCCGAAGTCCAGCTGCTCCGCGATTACGATCGGTCGATCGGGGCGGTCGAGCTGATCGCGCCGGAGATAGGACAGGTCATGTTGAACCTGTTAAGCAATGCCCTGTACGCGGTCCGCCA
The DNA here is from genome assembly GCF_051530195.1 of Sorangium sp. So ce321. Classification (NCBI taxonomy): domain Bacteria; kingdom Pseudomonadati; phylum Myxococcota; order Polyangiales; family Polyangiaceae; genus Sorangium; species Sorangium sp. So ce321. Next base: position 356,971 of record NZ_CP150329.1, read on the forward strand.
GAAGGGAGCCGCAGAGGGGCGCTCCTATTCGCCCATCGTGACCGTACGCACGCGCTCACGGGGCCACCTCGTGGAGATCTGCGTGGAGGACAACGGGCCAGGAATCCCGCCCCGCATACGCGACAAGCTCTTTGAGCCGTTCTTCACGACGAAGCCTGCCGGACAGGGGACCGGCCTCGGCCTGTCGCTCTCGCACGACATCGTCGTTCAGGGCCACCGCGGGCAGATGACGGTGGAGAGCGAGGAAGGTCATTCCACCACCTTCTGCGTCTTGCTCCCGCGCGCCGGCGCGCATGACGGAGCGGCTCGCGAGCCTCGCTAGCGCCGATTCAATCACGATGGAACACGAGGACACGTGGAAAGGCTTCGCGAGGTCGGTGACAGGCCATCGACACAGGGTTTTTCCTGCGTGGGCACACTGCGTGGTGCTTACATCGGATTACATCGAGTTGCTTCGGGTCCCCTATCGTCCGGCCGCGGCCGGTGTCATGCCAGTTGACGCTCTATGAACGCGGGCTTAGGCAATGCTCGTGTGACAGAGCGAACGATCGGCGGGAGGTACGCGCTGGGGCGCGAGATCGGCCGCGGCGGCATGGGGGTCGTCTGGGAGGCCTTCGATCAGCTGCTTCGCCGGCCGGTGGCGATCAAGCTGATGATGCCCGAGAACGTCGTCTCCTTCGAGGCGCGACGTGGTTTTGAGCAGGAGGCGATGACGGTCGCCCGGCTCCGGAACGAGCACATCGTCCAGGTCTACGATTACGGCATCGACGAGGGATCGCCGTACCTCGTCATGGAGTTGCTCGAGGGGGAGGACCTCGAGAGCAGGCTTGAGCGCACGCGTCAGCTTCCGGCGACGTCCGTGCTGTCGTTGCTCCGGCAGATCAGCTCGGGCCTCGAGGCCGCGAGCCTGGCAGGCATCGTCCACTGCGATCTCAAGCCGGAGAACATCTTCCTCGCCCGGGGCGCGTCCGGTGAAACCGCGAAGATCCTCGATTTCGGCGTGGGATGGCGCCTGTTCGAGGAGCACGACTGGCCGCGCGCCCGCCTCGGGACCCCGGCGTACATGAGCCCGGAGCAGATCCGCGGCGCGGTCCCCCACCCCCTGACCGATCTCTGGTCGCTCGGCGTCATCGTGTACCGCGCGCTCACGGGTCGGTGCCCGTTCGCTCATGAGAAACTGCCAGGGCTCTTCATCCGTATCTGCACGGACCCGTTCCCGCCCCCGTCGTCGCTCGACGCCGCCCTGCTCCCCGGCTTCGATCGGTTCTTCGAGCGCGCCCTGGCGAAGGACCGGACCCGGAGGTTCCAGTCGGCCCGCGAGCTCTGCGCGGCGTTCGCCGCGGTATGCGGCGCGGGCAGCAAGCTCGCCAAGATCCTCGTTGTCGATGACGAGCCCGACATCCAGCTCCTCTTGGACCTGCATTTCCGGCGAAACCAGAGCGGCGCCGCCTACGAGCTCGTCTTTGCCGACAACGGCCAGCTCGCGCTCGACGAGCTCCGGCGACACCAGGACATCGACGTCGTCGTCACGGACCTCAACATGCCGGTCATGGACGGGCTCACCCTGCTCGAGCACATCCCCGAGGTGAACCCGCTCGCGAAGACGATCATCGTGTCCGCGTACGGAGATATGACCAGTATCCGTCGCGCCATGAACCGGGGCGCCTTCGATTTCCTCTGCAAGCCGATCGACTTCGATGACCTGGAGACCACCCTGGACAAGACCCTCCGCTCCGTGGAGCAGCAGCGGCAGAAGGCCCAGGCGAACGAGGAGAACGACGTCCTGCGGAAGTTCACGAACGCGGCCCTGGTCGAGCGGCTCCGGGCGCTCGGGCCCGCGGGCGCGGCCGCGAGCGAGGCGCTCGAAGCAACCATCGTATTCATCGATGTCTTCCGGTTCACCCAGGTCGCGAAGGAGAGGCCGCCCGCCGAGGCCACGCGGCTGCTCAACGCCAATTTCGAGGTGATCGTCCCGGAGCTCCTCGCGCAGGGCGGCGTCGTGGACAAGTTCGTCGGTGACGCCGCGATGGGCGTGTTCCACGGGCCGGAGCACCTCGAGCGGGCGCTCAGGGCATGTGTGGCCGTGCGCGAGCAGATCGAGACGATGGCTCGGCGTACGGGCAAGGATTCGCCGTACGCTCACGGCGTGTGCACGGGAGTCTCCACGGGCAGCGTCCTCGCCGCGGAGGTCGGCTCGCACGCGTGCGCCCGGCTCGGCTACACGGTGCTCGGCGAGGCCGTGAACGCCGCCTCGCACCTCGCGCGTGCGGCGCTCTCCGGAGAGATCCTCGTCGATGAGGCGGTCTGCCGTGCCGCCCGGAGGGGCTTCACGTTCGAGAGCGCCGGCGCGCGGAGCATCTGGCCCAGGGCGGAGTCGACGACGGTTTACCGGGTGGCGGGGCTCGAGGCGACGCGGCCCCTGCTCGGCGACGAGCCGACGGTCCAGTATACCCGGGAGCCCACGCAGGCGTAGTCCCGCGCTCCGGGCAGGCAGGGAGCATCGACGGACGGGTCACCGCGCCGCGCGCGGCCAGCTCGGGTGACAGCGACTCACTTCGCGGCGGGCCGGGTCGCCTTCGGCTGCCTGGGCCGCTCCGGCACGATGGTCTCACCGCGCGCCAGCATCGCCACGAGGTCAGCGACCTTCTTTGCGCGACCGGCGGGCGTCTTCATGTTGTTCGTGCGGAACGTCAGCGCGAACAGGTTCTGGCGCCCCAGCGTCTTGAACGTCTCACGTGCGCGTGGGTTCGCCTCGATCGCGGCGCGAAGGTCGTCGGGGATGGTGTCCGCGGTCGCGCTGCCGATCGGCGCGTACGCCGCGTCCCAGCGCCCATCGGCCCTGGCCGCGTCCACCTGCCGCTGCCCGTGGGGCGTCATCCGCCCCGCGGCGGTCAAGCGGGCGATGTGGTCGCGGTTGATCTGGCTCCAGACGCTCCTCGCCCTGCGCGGCGTGAACCGCTGCAAGAACGAGGATTCATCCAGCGATTTTTTGATCCCGTCGATCCACCCCCAGCAGAGCGCCACGTCGAGCGCTTGCGCGTAGGTCACCGTCGGCACGCCGGAGGCCTTCTTGTAGATCCTCAGCCACAGCTCCGTCTCCTGCGCGTGGTTCGCGGCCAGCCACGCCTCGAACGCGGCCTCGGTAGGAAAGCTCTTGATCTTCTTCTTGTCGGGGATGATCGGCGCCATGCGGTCTGCCTCGCAGCGCGTCCATCCTACGGAGAACTCGCCCGGACGCCAGGCCGCCGGACCCGGGCGCGAGGCGGCGGGCCAGGGTCGCGGCGGGGCGCCCGCGGAGACGGCGTGGGCAGGCAGCCGGGCCACACCTCGAGGAAGTCCCGCAGCGCCGCGACGAAGCTGCTCAGGCGCGCCGGGACGTGCCGGCCGCGGGGATACACAGCGTACCTCTGCTCCGCAGGCATCGCGTACGCCGCGAGCACCTCCTCGACCTTTCCCTCGGAGATCGCGGGCGCGGCGAGGTAGTCCGGCAGGCAGCAGATGCCGCCGCCGGCCACGGCCAGGTCGCGCAGCAACGCCCAGCCGTTCGCTGTCGCGTGGCGGTGCACGATCGACAGCTTCGTGCCGCCGCGGGTGAAGCGCCATGTCGTCGCCTCGCGCCGGGTGCCCATCACCAGGCACGTGTGCCGCGCCAGCTCCCGCGGGTGCGCCGGGGCGCCGTGACGCGCGAGGTAGTCCGCGCTGGCGACGAGGCGGCGCCGCGACGGCGCGCCGAGCTTGCGCGCGACGAGCGACGCGCTGTCGCACGGCTCGACCTCGAGCACGACGTCGAAGCCGTCGCGCACCGGCTCGACGCGCTCGGAGTTCGGCCCGGGCCTCGCCGGCGGCCCCGCTTCAGCGCTTGAGGAAGGCCAGGAGCTCGGCGTTGAGCTCGCCCGCGCGGGTCTGCGCGAGGCCGTGATCGGCTCCCTGAAAGACCTTCAGCGTCGCGTTCGGCACGAGCTTCGCCGCTTTCTGCGCAGAGGCCTGGATCGGCACGATCTGGTCGTCGTCGCCGTGAACGATGAGCGCCGGCACGTCGATCTTCTTCAGGTCCTCTGTGTAGTCGACCTCGGAGAACTCGCGGATGCAGTCGAGCTGGCCCTTGATGCCGCCCATCATGCCCTGCAGCCAGAAGGACTCGCGCAGCCCCTCGGAGATCTGCGCGCCCGGCCGGTTGAAGCCATAGAAGGGGATCGTCAGGTCCTTGAAGAACTGCGAGCGATTCTCGAAGGTCCCCTTGCGGATGCCGTCGAACACCTCGATCGGCGTGCCCTCGGGGTTGCTGGCGGTCTTCAGCATCAGCGGCGGGACGGCGCCGAGCAGGACGACCTTGGCGACGCGGCTCGTGCCGTGACGGCCGACATAGTGGGCGACCTCGCCGCCGCCCGTGGAGTGGCCGACGAGCACGAGGTCGCGAAGATCCAGCGCGTCGATCAGCTCCGCCAGGTCGTCGGCGTACTGGTCCATGTTGTTGCCGTCCCAGGTCTGGTCCGAACGACCATGGCTGCGCCGATCATGGGCGATGACGCGGTAGCCCTGCTGGCCGAAATAGGCCATCTGGACGTCCCACGCATCGGCGCTGAGCGGCCAGCCATGGGAGAAGAGGATGGGCTGGCCTTTGCCCCAGTCCTTGTAGAAGATCTTCGTGCCGTCCCTCGTGGTGATCGTCGCCATGGTCAGGGATTACTCGCTGCGGCCGAGGAAGTCCATCAGCCAGGCCATGGCCGGCCGCATGGTGCCGTCCGGGTGCAGGAGGCCCGTGTTGGTCCGCCACGTCGAGCCGACGACGTAACCCCACAGGGTGATGCCCATGACGGAGGTGTGATTGTAGAACATCGTGAACTGCTCCTCCATCACCCGGCGCTGCTCCTCGTCGTCCGCGAGGTCGATGTCGTACTCGGTGATGTACACGGGCAGGCCGGTCTCGGCGAGCCTGTCGATGTAGCCCTCCACGGCGCTCGTATCCATCCTGTACGCGTCGTGGGCCTCCGCGCCGAGGGCGTCGATCGGGGCGCCCGCGTCCAGCAGCGCCTTCACCAGCTCGACGAAGCGGTTGTGCTCGCTCTCGTACTCGATGTTGTTGTAGTCGTTGAGGATCAACGTCGCGTCCGGGCAGAACTCGCGCGCCCACGTGAAGGAGTTGACGATCCAGTCATGGCCGCTCTCGCCGTCGCCCCCGATGGCGTTCTTGAAGGCAGGCGTCGTGTGGGGCGGCGGCTCGTTCACGACGATGATGTTCCTCGTGTCGGGGTACCGCGCGCAGAACGCCTGCATCCAGTCCCTCAGCGCCTGCCGCTGCTCCTCCGCGGGCAGACTCACGAGCCAGGACGGCTGCGGGGTACCCCACACGAAGGCGTACTGCGTGAAGGGGATGTCGTGGTCCTGCGCATACGCGTAGATCGCGTCGAGCCGGCTCCAGTCTCGAACGCCGCGGGACGTCTCGATGGAGCTCCACCTGCCCTCGATATCGGGTGTGATCTGGTCCCAGTGCTGGATGAAGCCGTCGCGCACGGCGCCGTCCGTCGTGATGTTACCGACGAACTTGCCGGTGCCCGCGCTGCTCGAGCCGCCCGCCCCTTCGCCTGAGCCGCCAGCCCCGGAGCTGCTCGTCCCGGAGCCTCCAGAGCCGCCATCGCCCGAGCCGCCGTCGCCGGCGCCGCCCGTCCCAGCGCCACCCGCGCCCGTGCTGCCCGTGCCAGCTCCGCCGGAGCCCGTCGTGCCGGCGCTGCCGCCATGACCACCGGCTCCCGTCGAGCCGCTCGCGCTCGACGTGCCGCCCGGGCCAGCGTCAGCCCCGTCCGCCTTGTCAGAGCAGCCAGAGAGGGCCGCGATTCCGAGCGCGATCCAGGTCGTGCCGCGAAGCGATCGAGAGGAAAGGTTCTTGTTCATGTCGTACACTCGCAAGCTGGAGGATCGTGGCCGATCGCTCCTGGAGCGGAAATCCGATGGGCAGCAGCGCGAGCCGGAGGGTACGCGCCTGGCGAGCCGCGCGCCAGGCAGCTCGGCCGCTGTGATTCCCGTCGCCACCGGATCGATCACGATCCGGGCCGTCGAGCGAGTCGTATCCCTCAGGGAGGGGGCGGGGTGCAGGTGAAGCACCCGCCGCACTCGTGGTGCGGTGTCTTGGTGCCCCACGCGATCCGGTTGTTACAGCAGTCGCGGCCGTACTGGCCGACGACCGTCGTGTGGCTCTCGTCGCTGAAGTAGGTGCAGTTTTCCCCGGGAGCCGCCTCGCTCGAGGGGGTCAACAGGGCAGTGGTTCCCACCATCGCCGCACCTGCCGTCAGGGCAGCGACGAGGAACCGCAAACGGGTAGCAGGGCCAAGCCGACGCATGGACGCTCCTTTGCCAGGGACTTTGCCATGGACTTTACCACGGACGTTGCGATGGAGACCTGTTCCGGCCCCCGGGTCTATGCGAGATACTCTAGACCGATTGTGCGGCTCGGGCAAGCGCTCCGGCCGGAGTGCCGTGTGCGGAGATCCGCAGATAGCTTCGCGTGACGGCGTGAGCGCCACGGATGAGCGCGGCGGAGTGTGAAGCAGCGCGCGAGCTTTGGCGTGGCGGCGAACGCGGTGCGCTGCGCTGGAGTTACCGGCTTCGGCTTCGGGGGAAAGGGTCGCGGCCACAGCAGCGCGGCCCCGCGGGGACATGGCTCGGCCTGGCTGTCCGGCGCTCTTCACACTACCTTACTCAAGATTGCAATTCTTCATGATGCCGTCGATAGATGCGCGCCCCATCGATCTCGACGGGCTGTCCCGACGGATGGTCGAACTGGTTCATGCTGTCCTCCTGTAAAGGTCCATCGGGATTCACGGGCACCGCGCCGGTGGGTTCATGGGGCCAGGCTCCACGCGCACCCCTCGCTCGCTCTGCCGGAGCGCGGCGGCGCGATCGGTGCTATTTCTGCTACCGGCGCGCGGGCCGATGGGAGCGTGATCATGATCGAGCGGCGGATCTACCGGCAAGACGAGCTTCCCGAGTCCTTGATGTGGCAGGCCGTGTCGTTCATGCGAGTCCAGTGGCCCTCGATCTTCAAGGGGCCGCTCCGGCTGCTCAAGCACACGTACCCGCCGGACATGGGCACGGTGCACTTCACCCTCAGCGAGGAGGGCGTGCTGCTCAGCTATGCATCCGTGATGCGCATGGACCTGCCGCACGCCGGTGAGCGCCATGTGGTTCACGGCTTCGGCAACGTCTTCACGTTCCCGCCTTACCGGGGCGAGGGCCTCGGTCGACAGGTGGTGGACATGGCGACAGGCTTCCTGCGGGACAGCGACGCCGACGTCGCGGGGCTTTTCTGCGCACCGGGCCTCGAGCGCTTCTACGCCGCGAGCGGCTGGGAGGCGCTGCCTGGCGCGGTCACCCGCGTCGGCACCCCGGAGCGCTCCACGGCCTACGGCGAGCTCAGGATGATGCTCTTCCTCTCCGAGAAGGGGCGCCAGGCCCGGACGGCCTTCGCGGGGGAGCCGCTCCATGTGCCGTGGCCATGGTGAGGGCTCCGGGCGGCGGCCCGGCCCAGGTCGGCGCGCCCCGCCTGGCAGCGGGTAGCGCGCTCACTGGACCAGGCGTCGAGCGGGAGCGGCCTGCCCTGCCCGCCGGCGCGGCCGCGCGCGGGCCGTAGGACCACGCAGCGCCCGGCTGGTGCATGAGCGGCAGCGCCGGGGGGGCGCGGTGTCCCGGAGGGGCGAGCCTCCACATGGAGGTTGCGACCTCCAGGCCACGGCCTCCTCACCTGTGCCCTGGTATTCCAGCAGACGTCCGGGCATGTTCGATGGCGGCGGTCGCTCCGCGAGCGATCCCCTGGAATTGCAGCACATTGCCGTCCCGACCGCGGCCCCCGGCGCCGCCCCGCCCGGCCTGCCCGCCGTGCTCGCAGGGCGCGGCCCGAGGGTTGCAGGTTGCCGCGGCGCGGGCAGGCGCGGTCGGTCGATCGGTTGTCATCGACGACGTCGAGAGGTGGGAAGAGCGCCTGCCCAGCATCATTTCTCACTCGCGCGAAGCCAGCGAGCAGGCCAGCCGGCGCGGAGGCGCTGCTGTCGCGCGTGCCGTCGAGGGGGCGACGATCGCCCTCGTACAAACTGATCCCGAGGTGAAGCATGTCGTCGGTCTCGATCCGAAATTCGATGATACTCGTCTGCATTGCCCTGTCCGCGGGCTGCTCCGCGCCCGCCGAGAAGGACGCGCCTGAGGACACGGCGGTCGATTCGCAAGCCCTCGAATGCACGAGGGAGTGCATCCTGGCGATGGTGAACAGGCAGCTTTCGCTGATGGGGGAGTTCGGAAATGACGCCGAATTCGAGCGTGCGCTCCGGGAGCTCGTGGCCATCGGCCCGGCGGTCGTCCCCGTGGTGGTGGACGTCTACAAGGAGTGGTCGGTGTCGGCTCCGCCGGACCGCGCCGAATCGGCGAGGCCTGGGGAGATGCGCTGGCGGGCCGCTCATCTCCTGGGCCTCCTCGGCTTCCGCGAGGCCATCGATCCGCTGAACGAGATCGCCAGGATGCCGCTCCCCGACCCCGGCAAGGACGAGCACCTCTTCGCGGACGAGTACCGCGTCCGCCTGCGCGCGATCGCCGGGCTCGAGGGGCTCCACGCCGCGGCCGAGCTTCGCGCCATCCACGCCGCCGGCGGCCTCCTGCGCAACCCGGCGGCAGCGAGCCTCTACGCGCTCGGGATCGACGTCGGGGGCATCCGGCTGATCGACGCGCGGAGGGCGCTCGCGGAGGACGTCGCCGATGCCAAGGATCACAACCCGAACGCCGGTCGAGAGGCGCAGCCGGAGAAGCCCGGGTCCCGGGAGTTCAGGGTGACGCCTCGGACCGACACGCCGGCCACCACGCGGTGAAGGGATTGACCATGAAAATCACGACCAGCGCCATTCTTGCGTCTTGCTTGCTCCTCGGCCTCGCCTCGGAGGCCCGCGCGGACACCTGCGATACGGTCAGGGCGACCGACCCCGGGGTCATGCAGAGCTTCTGGTGCACGCAGCCGTGGATCGACTTCTACTGGGATGCGTACGACTTCGACAAAGGGGACTGGGATGACGGCTTCGGCTGGGAGGCCGCATGCGACCGGAGGAGACCGCTGGCGCGCACGTTCCAGGCGATCCAGCTCGTCAACTATGCGTCCCCGAACGAGGCGCTCCAGACGAACGATTTCAGCGGTAACATCCTGCGCTGGGGCGGCAACTATACAATCCGTGAGTTCGATGAGCTGGACGCGCGATGCGGGGACGGGTCGAAGCGAGCGCACACGACCTGGGGAGTGATCATCGACAACTACACGGATCTGTACATCCCGTTCTTCTACAACGAGAACGTCGTGGAGCGCGCCGGGACCCTGCTTCACGAGGCGCGCCACGCGGACTGGTGCGGCCACAGCGGCAACGATGGCAGCAACAACTGCCCGGCGATGAGCGAGTCGTGCGACGAGAGGTACACGGATGGGTGCTCGGGGGTCGGGTCGCCCAGCGGGAGGGGCGCGAACGGCTACCAGGTCCTCTGGCTGTGGTGGTACGCCTACGAGGCCGACGCGCAGCACAGCTCGTCGACGATGAAGGCCTTCGCGAGGGACGAAGCGAACCGGATCCTGAACACCATGTTCGACGTCGACCCCTGCTTCAACATCACGAGCAATGGCAGCAAGATCATCACCTGCTAGGCGCGCGGCGCTCGCCGGCCTCCTGTGGGGCTCGCTGTGGGTCGCAGGGTGCGCGGGGCACCCCGGCTCCGATATCCCGCCGGCGCCCTGGGCGCAGCTCGAGGCGAACCGCGGCGCGGGCGAGGAGACCGTCCTCTGGATCGAGCTGAGCGGCACGTACGAGGGGCACAAGGGGCAGACGCCGCTCCGCGGCCAGCTCAGCGCCGAGCAGCTCTCGAGCCTTCGTGAGCTGTTCCGGGACGAGCGGATCGCGATCTACCGGAGCGACGCGCTGCCCACCGACGGGAGCGTCGACCTCGAGGGCACCGCCGAGCGGCCCATCTTCCGCGTCGTGGTTCGCGACGAGAGCGACCAGATCCGGCCAGGATCGGAGAAGCTCCAGGCGTACTTCGCCGAGGGGACGCAGCGCGCCGAGACGAGCGAGATGCTGCTGGCGGTCAAGGAGATCATCGCCGGGGCGACGCAGGCCCCTTAGCGACCCGGACCGAGCCGCCCGGCGCGCGATCCTGGAGGCGCCGGAGCACCCGCAGGTCGCCCGCTGGCTTCACCGTGCTCGGCGGGGGAGCCTGAGCCTGCCACGGCGCCTCGCGGCTCAGGCACGGCGACTCACGCCTCGCACGCAGCCCCGCCGGATCAGGACATGTCTCCGGTTTGCATTCCTGGAAATCGGCTTACCGCCGATGCCCGTTGTCGGCAAGCGCGCCGGAACCCATCCTTGCACCCATGAAGGCTTTCGATTTCACGGGCAAGACGGTCCTGGTCACGGGCGCGTCGATGGGCATCGGCGAGGCGTTCGCCCGCGAGCTGTCGCGGCGCGGGGCCACCCTGGTCCTCGTCGCGCGCGGCGAGGCGAAGCTCGCCGCGCTCGCCTCCGAGCTCGGCAAGGCGCATGTCATCGCCGCAGATCTCGCGGCCCCGGGCGCCGCGCAGCGCCTCTTCGACGCCGTCGCCGCGCGGGGGCTCGAGGTCGACGTCCTCGTCAACAACGCCGGCTTCGGCGTCTACGGCGCCTTCGGCGACATCTCCCTGGCGACGCAGCGCGAGCAGATCGACCTCAACGTCGGCGCGCTGGTCGAGCTGACGCACCTCTTCCTGCCCGTGCTCGAGCGGCGCCAGGGGGGCGTCATCCAGGTGGCCTCGACAGCGGCCTTCCCGCCGATCCCGTACTTCGCCGTTTACGCGGCGACGAAGGCGTTCGTCCTCTCCTTCAGCGAGGCGCTCTGGGCCGAGTACCGCCCGCGCGGCGTGCGCGTCCTCGCCCTGTGCCCCGGCGCGACGGAGACGCCGTTCTTCCAGCGCTCGGGCGACATCCCGGGGACGAGCTGGAAGGCGCGGCCGGAAGACGTGGTGCGCCTCGGGCTCGCGGCCTTCGCCGCCGGCCGCGCCTCGGTCGTCCACGGCCCCGCGAACAACGTCGTCACGTTTCTCACCCGGTTCCTCCCCCGGGAGTTCACCGCGAAGATGATGGCGCGCTTCGGGAAGCCAGCGGCGCCCAGGATCCCCAGCGCTGCTGGTCGTGCGGCGTGATCTCGAAGCTCAGCCGTCAACCCGGCTCTCCTGATCGCGAACGACGCGCGCCTGTCCCCTCGTCACATCGGCCGGCCGCCGCTCGCGCGGAGGATCTCCCCGGTGACCGCGGTGTTCGCCGCCGAGCACAGGAAGACGATCGTCGGCGCCACCTCCTCGGGCCGCAGTAGCCGCCCCACGGGATACGCCTTCCCGCGCTGCGCCATCACCTCCGGCGATATCACCGCGCTCATCTTGTCGGTCACGGTCAAGCCCGGGACAACCACGTTGGCCAGGATCCCGTGCGGCCCGAGCTCGCGCGCGAGCACCGCGGTGAGCCCGTGGAGCGCCGACTTGGCGGCGGCGTACGGCCCGGTGCCCACCACGCCGTCGAGCGCCACGCCCGAGGAGACGTTGACGATCCGGCCCCAGCCCCGGGCGCGCATGGAGGGCACCGCGGCCTGGATCGCGGCGAAGGCGCCGTCGATGTTGTCGTGGAGGGTGCCCTGCCACTCGGCGAGCGGGATGTCCTCGAAGCGCGGCGCCTCCCAGGGCAGGCGCTCGCTCCAGCGGACCGCGTTGTTGACGAGGACATCGAGCTGCCCGAAGCGCGCCACGGTGGCCGCGACAGCCGCCTTGATCGACTCGACCGACCCGAGGTCGAGCTCCAGCGCGAGCGCCTCGCCGCCTTGCCGCTCGATCTCCCGGACGACCTCCGCGGCCTTCTCACGCTCGCTCCGGTAGGTGAGCGCCACGCGGGCCCCCTCGGCCGCGAGCTGCAACGCCACCTCCCTGCCGATCCCCTGCGAGCCGCCGGTCACCAGCGCGGCCCTCTTCTCCAGTCCCAGCTTCATGCGACACCTCGCTTTCGAGTCGAAGGTAGCCGGAGTGGAAGGAACTTCCAACAATAAATTGGAAGATTCTTCCATTGCGGCGGCTGGTCAGCGGCGCGCGGCTGGGGTAGGGGAGGGGCCATGGCCGTGGCTCGACAGAGCGGCGTGGCGCGCCGGGAGGCGCTGCTGGACGCGGCGCTCCGCTGCTTCGAGCAGCGGGGCCTCTTGCGCACGGGCATCGAGGACGTCCGCAAGGAGGCGGGGGCGAGCCCATCGAGCGTGTACCACCTGTTCGAGGATTTCCCGGCGCTGGTGGCGGCGCTGCTCGGGCGGACCTTCGCGCGGCTGATCGGGTACGTGACCGCGCGCGTGCTCGCCGCCAGGACGGGGCGCACGGCGGTGCGGGCGCTGGTGGAGGCGCACCTGACCTGGGTGTTCGAGCACGAGGCCGAGGCGCGCTTCATGTACCAGGCCCTCGCGCTGGAGCTGGACGGGCACCACCGCGCCGCGCTCCGCGACGAAAAGGCGCGGCTCAAGGCGGAGGTGACGGCGCACCTGACGGAGCTCGGCGTCTTCTCCGGGGCGCGCTCGTCCGAGGTGGTGCTCGACGTGGTGCTGCTCGGCCCGGCGCACCAGGCCTGCCGTCTGTACCTGTCCGCGCCCGGCGCCGTGGACCCCGCGTGGATGAAGGCGACCCTGCCCGACCTCGCGTGCGGAGCGCTGGCCGCGGTCGAGCCTGCGGCCCCGGCGGCGCGGGCAGGCAAGGGCGCGGGCGCCGTGGAGCCTGTTCAGCGAGAAGGCGGGAGAAGGAAGATCAAGCCGGCTCGCGGATGACACACGGGTGAATCGCGGCGCAGCTTGCCGCAGCAAAGACACAGGCCGCGGACTTCATCCGAGCCACGGTGTTGCCTTGCGACAGGATCGATGTTCGTGGATCGACGCCTGCGGTCAGGCGGTGCGCGCCGAGCCGCGCTTCGGGCCTGAACGGCGGAGGCCTCCTGTCGTCAGCTCGTGAAGGACTCCCGCCAACGACGAGTACGTGGCCAGCTCGCCGAGCTCCACGCCCACGAGGCTCATGGCGATCTCGGGGCGCACGCCCACGAGGATGACGCGCGCGCCCAGCAGCGCGACAGCGCGGCTCGTCTGGCCCAGCGCGTTGGCGACCTCGGCGTCCACGGCCGGCACGCCGGTGATGTCGAGCAGCACGAAGCGCGCCGCGTGCCGGCCCACCCCCTCGGTCACGGCCGTGAGCACCTGGAGGGCGCGGCCCCTGTCGATCGCGCCGATCAGCGGCACGAGCAGCACGCCGGGGAGGAGCGGGATGAGCGGACAGCCGAGCTCGCGCACCGTGTCGGAGAGCGCGCGCTCGATGGCGTAGGCGTCCTGCAGCTCCGCGTGCTTCGCCGAGAGCGACTGGACGAGCTCGTTGCGCTCGAGGGCCACGGCGAGCAGCGACGCCCAGACCCCGACCGTGCCCTCGTCGCCGGTCAGCTCGCGCAGGGTCGGCCCGACGACCGCCAGGACCCCCCAGTCGCGCTGGGCGGTGCGGATCGGCAGGAGGAGCATCATGTGCGCGCCGCTGGCGGCCGAGGGCGGCAGCAGCTCCGCAGGCGGAAACGCCTCCGGCCGATAGCGGCTGCCGATCGGGGGCGTCGCGCTGCCGTCGCGGCTGTAGGCGCCGGCGACGACGAGCGTCGTCGCGCCCTCCCGGAGCGCAAAGCAGCCCCAGATCGCGGTGGTCTTCGCGAGCCACGAGAGCGAGAGGGACTCCTGCTGGGAGCCGCTGAGCAGCGCGAGGCCCACCTCGTAGTTGGACCTCACGAGCATCCCGAGCTGCGCCACCGCGTCCGCCTCGACGTTGAGCCGGGCCCGAGCGATCGAGAGGCGCGCGCCGTCCAGGAACGCCTCCACCCGCTGCGCGGACGCCGCGTCTCCACCCGGCCGCTCGTGGGACCGGCGGAGCAGGCGGACGAGCGCCATCAAGGTGCCCATATCGGGCGCGATGCCGACGGCCTGCTGGTAAGCGCGCTCCAGCTCCTTCGCCGGAGGGAGCGCGGTGCCCTCGACCGCCGCCGAGCACCCTTCGAGCACCACGGCGACCCCTGGCCATACAGCGGCTGGCGACGTGCCGGGCGCGAGGCGCTGGGGCGCGAGGAGCAGCTCGACCATCCGCCGGTCGAGGTCGCCGCTCGCGTCCTCGCCGGGCGCCGCGTCCTGGTCGATGACGCTCTGGATCACGTCGCACCCGCATGAGGTCCGCCGGATCAACGTGTTCTGCGTGAGCACGAGCTCGGGCGGGGCGGTCTCGCCGGCGAGCATCGAGAGGACGAGATCGCACGCGGCGCTCCCCATCATCTCGAACCGCTGGCGTACGGTGGTCAGCGGCGGGTCGGCTGCTTGCGCCTCCGGCACATCGTCGAACCCGACGATCGCCATGTCCTCGGGGATACGGACGCCCGCCGCCTTCAACGAGGGCATCATCCCGATCACGTTCTTGTCCGTCCCGAAGACCGCCGCCGTGCACGCGTGCCGCTGCGCGAGGAGCTGCGGAGCGGCCTTCTCGCCGCCTGTATACCAGCTGTCGTCGCTCCGGATGACCAGCCCGGGATCGAGCGGTATCCCCGCCTCGGCGAGCGTGTCTCTGTAGCCTTCGAAGCGCTCGCGCACATCGGACTCATGGAAGCAGCCGACGAACGCGATGCGCCGGTGCCCGTGCTCGATCAGGTGGCGCACCGCGCTCCGGATTCCGCCGTGGTTGTCGGGGATCACGGACGGGCAGCTGCCCTCGTGGACATGGGTGCCGACGACGACGCGCGGGACCCGCTCGCGAGCGAGCTGCTCGATGCCTTGCACCGCGATCACGAGGATCCACCCATCCACCTGCTCTCTGGCGAGCGAGGGGGCCTGGAGCGACGCAGGGGTGCCGCGCATCACGAGCGTCCGACAACCGTGCTGCTGCGCTGTCTCGTGGATACCCTTCAGGACCGGGTTCCAGAACGAGCCGTCGAGATACGGGGTGATGACGCCCACGGTATATGCACGGGGCGTTCCGTGGAGATCTGGTCCGCGGAGAGGTGGCTCTGCAAGGCGGCTCGCATCGCGCGTCGAGCCGGCGTCACCCTCGCCCGTGGCCTGTTGTCCGGCCGCGCCATCTCCCGGCAACGAGCCGCTCGCCTTGCCACCCCACGGCTCCGGCGACTCGACTTCACTGCCCCGGCTACCGCGAACCATCACCCGGCTCTCCCTGCTCCCCCGTCCCTCGGCTGCGCTACCTTGTCCACATGTACCATGATCCGGACGTGCTCTCCTCGGCGCGATGGGGCGTGTACCCCGCCGGAGACGTGGCCCACGGCGGAGGGCGCACCGCCTGGCGTCCGGGCTCGAGCAGCTCGGATCGCACAGAATGACGGACGTCGTGCTGCAGCCACATGACGATGGCCCTGTCACCGAGGAGGCGCTCCCGAACTCTCCGAGGTACGCTATTGGCCGCTCTCAGCCCGGGATGGAGCCGCCTCTGCGCCCCCTGGTCCGCAGCGCGTGCTCGATGCCGCCGCGCAGCGTGCCCTCTGTCACCAGGCCCTGCCAATCCACGCCGAGGTCGATGAGCGTCCGCGCGATGGCCGGCTGAACGCCCGTGAGCACGACCCTCGCCCCGAGCAGCCTCACCGCGCGAGCGGCTTGCAGGAGCACCCCCGCCACGTGGGCGTCGACCGATCTCACCCCCGTGATGTCGATGATGGCGATGGTCGCCTGGTGCGCGCCGACCCCGGCGAGCAACGCCTCGATGATCCGGCTCGCCCGCTCGGGATCGAGCGTGCCGATGAGCGGCATGACGATCACCCCCTCGGCGATCGGCAGGAGCGGCGTCGCGAGCTCCCGGATGGTCGCCTGCTGCGCCTCGATGACCGCCAGCTGCGCCTCCTGGCGTTCGGCCTCAGCCCGCTTGATGGCCGTGATATCGATGGCCGCGCCCCCGACCGTCCCCTCCGGGATGCCAGGACCCCGGACGGGAAACTTGACGGAGTGGAACAGCTTCATCCCTTCTGTAGCGTGAGGGACGCTCTCCTCGAACACCGTCGCAACGCCGGTGCTCCTCACCGCGTCGTCCGCGGCCCTCACCGCCGCGACGACGGCCTCCGGCAGCATGTCCTGGTCTCGCTTGCCAGCGACGCTCCCTGGCACGACGCCCATGAACCGCTCGAACTGAGCGTTGGCCACGACATACCTGCTCTCGGGATCCTTGGCGAACATCATGGCAGGCATGTGCTCGAGGAACGCCTGGAACAGCGCCTCGTTCTTCTGCGGCTCCACCTCACGGCGTCTTTGCTCGGTGACATCCTCGGCCGAGACGAGGATCTGCTGCACCGCCCCGTCGTCGCCGCGCGTGAGGACGAGGCAGCGCACGGCAAAGATGCGCTCGGCGCCTCCGGCGCACCGTACGCGCAGCGCGCATTCGAGGGGCTCGCCGTCCGGTGAGGCCCTGAGCTGCTCCGCATGAGCCGCTGACGCGTCGAGCTCCTCGGGGGCGATGTGAGAGATCAGGGTCTCCCAGGCGCGCTCCGGGGTCTCCTCGTCGCCGATCCCGAGCGCGCGGACGAAGGCGCGATTGCGGGCGACCACCCGCCTGTCCCTGACGTCGAGGACACCAAGGATGGTCGGCGCCAGGTAAAATATCCGCTCGGCCAGCGCGCCCTCCGGCCCCGTTGCCCGCGCGGCCATCGAGCCGTTCGAGGTAGGCGTGTCCTTCATGTGCCCGTGCCCTCCTCGTTCACATGTAGTCGATTTTTCCCCCCTTGTGGTGCGAGGATCCGGTGCCGCACGGCGGGGGGGCGGGCGAAGGAGCTCGTGGGCCTCCCTCGGGCGGACGCAGCGCCGGCGCTCCCCGCGACGCCGATCACGAGCACGCTCCGCGACGACTCCGGTCCGACCTTCAGTCCGCTCCGTTGAGCCGCTTGAACATCTCGTCTGCTTCGGCCCGCGACGCCTGGCTGGACTTCGCCGAGAACTGGTACGTGACCTCGAGGCGGCCTTCGCCCAGCTGCTGGATGACCGAGTCGGCGTACTCGTCCGTGGGCACGCCGAAGTCGTGCGCCCCGCCCAGGTTGGAGCGGACGGCCGGCGGGATGATCTCGACGACGGTCACCGGCGTCTTGCGGAGCTGATGGCGCAAGGACAGCGTGAACGAATGCAGCGCTGCCTTCGTCGCCGAGTACACGGGCACCGCCGTCAGCGGGACGAACGCGAGGCCCGAGCTGACGTTGATGAGCACAGGCCGCGCCTGCTTGAGCAGGTGGGGCAAGAGCAGCGACGCCATGTGGATCGGCCCTTCGAGGTTGACGGCGATCTCCTGGCGGGTGTCGTCCCACGGCTCGCTGCGCAGGAGGTCGACCTTCCGCTGAATCCCGGCGTTGTTGATGACGACGTTGAGGTCGGGGAAACGCTGCGTGAGCTCGGCCACGAGCCGAGCGCGGTCCGCCGCGCTGCCGCTGTCGCTCACCTGCGTGACGACGGCCGGGAACCGGCGCCGGACTTCCTCGAGGGCGCCCTCGCGCCGGCCGGTGATGATCACCTGGTTGCCGGCCGCGAGGAAGCGCTCGGTCAGCGCCAGCCCGATGCCCGACGATCCTCCTGTGATCAGGACCGTGTTTCCAGAGAGCTGCATCGTCTCGACTCCTCTGCGCCTGCGCGCGCTTCGTCCTGCTCTTCCCTGCTCGCGACCCGCGACCTCGAGCCGCTCACGGCTCGCCCGGGGACGCGATCCCGACGCGGCTCGCGACCTCGGCGTCTTCCGGTCGATACACGTCCTCGAGAGGCGACCTCAGGGCGCCAGGGTCCCGGCGCATCACCTCGCGCTGCTCGGCCACGAAAGCGGAGATGTCCTCCACGCCCACCGTCCACTCCTCGACGAAGCGCCGCAGCGTCGCGCCTCGCAGCCCGAGCTGGATGGCGCGGCGCGCGAGCGGGGCCCCGGACGGATGGTGGTCAGGGTCCCACTGGAGGCGCACGTCCGAGCGCTGGAGAGCGGCCTTCCATTCCTCGGGGCTCCCGTACCGCTCCGCCACGAAGCTGGACGGCACCGCGGCCGCCAGGATCGCGTCGAACCCCGAACGCCGGATGCGGACGGCGAGCACCGCCTCCTGATCGGGCTTCGTGCCCCAGCCGGAGCGGTACATCATCCAGAGGAAGTTCGGCTTGATCCAGCTCATGCGGCCGAAGCTGAACTCCGGGCCTCCGAGCCGCTGGTGCAAGGCCGCGTGGCGCGCGATGGAGGGGCGATATGCCTGGTAGACCACCACGGTCTCGGGGTCGAACTGCGCCAGGATGTGGCGCCCGGCGGCGGGCCAGCGCGCGGCTTGCTCCGTGTACGGCGCGAGCTCGAGCATCTTCATGGGTCCATCACCGCGGGTGAGCCTCGCATCCATCCCGAGGTAGAGCAACGTCGGCCGCGCGAGCATGGAGGAAGGGCCGTCCCCTGTGTCGCCGCAGGTGTGAGCAGCTGGCGAGAACGATGGGGATGTGCGCATTCTGCCCTCTGGATGACGATCCGCACCTTCATCGATCAACTGCCGGTTGACACGGTCGACACTCCCACGTGACGGCGGCGAGCAGGCCATGGCACGGAGAGGCCAGAAGATCTCCTTTCGCAACAACATCGCTGTGGTGCCGCGACGCTCGACCGACGCGACACCACGTCTGCGTCGTGGCCCGCGCATTGCTTTGTGTCTCCGGTGAACGGCGCGGCAGCGCGCTGGTCGAGCCGGAGCGCAGCGACCCTGACGCGCCGGACGACGCCAGCGGGCAGATCGGCCTCGCCGCTCCTTGACCATCACACAAGGTGCAACCATGAACTTCAAGTTTGCTTACGCTTTCGGTACATTGATGTCGCTCGGCCTCGTCGGCTGCGTCGCCGCGGACGACGGCTCCGTGGACACGGACTCGATGGATGTGGACTCCATGAGCGACGCGCTCAGCGCTGTCCGGATCGAGGCCGAGGGGCAGTCGTGGTCGATCTCGTCCGGGGACAAGATCGAGACCAGCTCGGGCAACGTGAAGCTCCGCGCCAGTCAGAGCGGCGACTTCTTCCAGTTCTCGACGTCGGTCCAGTCGGGCACTTACAAGCTCGTCCTTCGCTACGCCAGGCGGAACGTGTACGGCAAGTACGACCTCAAGGTGGCCGGCTCGACGGTGGGGAGCATCGACGCCTACAGCTCGTCCACGGGCGACAGCTGGACGACGGCGACGCTCGGGGAGAAGACGCTCTCCGGCAATGTCGAGTTCTCGTTCCAGGTCGCGGGCAAGAGCTCCTCCGCCTCGGGCTACGACCTGAAGGTCGACCACATCGAGCTCGTGCCGGTGTCGGGCGCCGACGTGGGCGGCGGCGACTCGGGCGGCTCGACGACGACAGGGAGCGGCGGGGTCGTGAAGTCGACCATCGTCGTCAAGGCCGGCGAGACGTTCGACGGCGGCGGCAAGCGGTTCATCGCGGACGCCGGCACGCTCGGGGACGGCAGCCAGGACGAAGGGCAGCTGCCGGTGTTCAAGCTGGAGAGCGGCGCGAAGCTGAAGAACGTCGTCCTCGGCTCGCCGGCCGCCGACGGCATCCACACCTACGGCGACGTCACGCTCGAGAACGTCGTCTGGGAGGACATCGGAGAGGACGCCTTGACGGTCAAGGGGGCCGGCACCGTGGTCATCGACGGCGGCGCCGCGAAGGACGGCGACGACAAGGTGTTCCAGATCAACGCGGCCAGCACGTTCAAGGTATCGAACTTCAAGGCGACCAACGCCGGCAAGTTCATCCGGCAGAACGGCGGCACCACCTTCAAGGTCGACGTCATCATCGACCGCTGCGACATCTCGAAGATGAAGGAGTCCATCTTCAGGACGGACAGCAGCACGAGCACCGTGACGATGACGAACACCCGTTACAGCCAGATCGGCAAATCGCCGTTCATCGGCCTGCAGTCGCCGAACATCTCCACCTCGAACAACACCGAGTACTGAGCTGCGACCGCGCGGGGGGCGCGCTCTCCGTCACAGCCGCTGCGAGTAGTACTCGATGATGAGCTGAACCTCGATCGGGAACGGGATGCTCGTCTCGTCCGGCAGGCTGGTCACGCGCGCCTGCCGGGCGTCCTTGTCGACGGCGAGCCACGCGGGGGCCTCCAGGTCCGCTCTCGCGAGGCCCGCCACGACGGTCTGGTGGTCACGGCGCTGCTCGCGCACGCTCACCGTCTCTCCGGCGCTGACGCGGTAGGAGGCGATGTCGACGCGCTTTCCGTCGATGAGCACGTGCCCGTGCGTCACCAGCTGCCGCGCGCCCGGGATGGTGCGCGCGAACCCCGCGCGGAAGATGACGTTGTCGAGCCGGCGCTCGAGCAGCTCGATGAGCTTCGTCCCGGCGGCCAGCTTGCTCCGGCGCGCCTCGAGCATGAGCGTTCGAAGCTGCGTGTCGGTGAGGCCATAATTGAGCCGCACCTTCTGCTTCTCGCGGAGCCGCAGGGCATACTCGCTGAGCTTCTTGCGGGCCTGGCCGTGCTGCCCCGGGGGGTAGGGCCGGCGCTCGGTCTTCTTCGCCGACAGCCCGGGGAGCTCGACCCCGAGCGCGCGCATGACCTTGACGCGAGGTCCGGTGTAACGGCTCATGTCCAGGCCTCCCGGCGCGTGCGCGCGTCTCGAGCCTGGGGCGCGGCGCCCTCCGGCGCCGGTGCGTCGACGGTTTCGTGAAGGTTCATCGATGTCCTTTGTCTTCTTTCCTGGTCCTGTTCTCGAGGGCTCACACGCGCCGGAGGTGGCGGAGGATCGGGAGCTGCGATCTGCGAAGGATGCGCGCGAGCCCGTTCGTGGCCCGGACGCGGGCGCCGAGCGGCTCGGGGTAGTCGGTCTCGTCGAGGACGCGCAGCCACGGGAACGACTCGACGCCGCCGCCATTCCGGTGGAGCTCCACGTGGCGCGCGCCCCTCGCCGTGGCGGCGCGGAGGGGGAGAGACGGCGTCGCGTCGAGCAGGAGCTCCACGTCCGCCGCGAGGCGCAGCGAGGCCTCCGTCAAGAAGGCGGAGATGCGCTCGGGGCCGAGCTGGGAGAAGAGGCCGAGGCCGAGGATCAACGTGGGCCAGCCCTGCGCCTCGGAGAGCTGATCGATCCAGTGATCGCAGCCGGGGGACGCGGCGGCCAGCGCGTACCGCGGCGTCCGGGGGGCGCGCCGGCGCTTCCACGCGATCACGCGGGGGACGTCGATGTCGATCCAGTGGAGCAGGCCATTGTCGACGCGCGAGAAGCGAGTGCACGGCCCGGAGAAGAGCCCGATGGCCAGCCCGTCCGGGTGACGGCGGAAGAAGTCGCGCACGACGTCGTCCACGAGCCGCGTGCGGGCCGCGAGCGGGCGGAGCTCCTGCTCCGTGAAGCCCGCGCGCCCGAGGTCGAGCAAGCGGGCGAGGAGGCGCGCTTCATCGTCGTGGAACCCGAGGTCCGGAAGCGCGTCGGACGCGTAGGCGCACGCGGCGACACCCGCGAGCTCGCGTCGGGCAAACGAGGGGGCAGTGTCGATGTTGAAAGTCATTTTCATTTTCATGACAGATCGATCCGCTCCCTGTCAAGCCGAATCGGTGACCAGGCCGCGGCGCGCGCGCTCGCCCGGCGCGCTTGCCCGGCGCGCGTGCTTGCCCGGCGCGCGTGCTTGCCCGGCGCGCGCTGGGCGGCGTGTCCCGTCAAGGGTCGATGAGTAGCCGCCTGGCGACTGTGTCGTCGACGGCGTAGGGCCTCTCGCGAGGCAGCAACTTCGCCGCGCTGTCCGCGTGGCCGGCCTGCACCTGCTGGTACATCTTCCGGACCAGGGGGGTTCGATCCTGGATGGCGACGACCCAGCTCTCTGCGTACTCGCGGATGAGGTCGCGGCCGATGCCGACCTGGATGCTGTAATAAGGCAGCGGACCGCCCCGGAGGTTGCGCTCCGTGTCCCATTGAATGTGCACCTTGGCTCCGGCGAACGCCTTGCTCCACTCGTCCGGCGAGCGAAACACCGTCGCTTCCGGTGAGGTGAGGACGGCGAGGGAGAGCGCCCTCTCCCAGCCTGTTCGCCGGATGCGGACGGCGAGGATCCGCTCCTGCCCGGCCTTTCGTCCCCAGTTGCTGCGGTGCATGAGCCAGAGGAACGACGGCTTGATCCAGGTCATGCGGCCGAACGAGAACGGGGCGACTAAGCGCTGGGCAGCGAGCGCGGGCTCGGCGATCGCCGGCGCATAGGCCTGGTACATGACGATGGTCTCCGCGTCGTGGTCCGCTCGGATCTCGTGAAGCTTCGGCATGCGGTACACTCTAGCGCGGATCTCCACCAAGGCCGAATGGAGCTGCCGAAGGCAAGACTCGGCAGATCCGTTGAAGAAGAGTATTCGCAGGCTCCTGACGAAATCGGGGAGTGAACCCGGCGTCATCTCGGCGTCGAACAAGGCCAATGGCAGCCTGTCAGAGCGGCGAGAGTGGGATACTCCTGCCCTCGATTGATCCCGGTTGAGCTCCAGCGCCCGGCGTCGACGTGACGCCGGGCCGCCGCCGTGGCGCACACCGGCTTGCGCGCCCCGGCGAAGGAGAGCGCGCCCGGCGGGTCGCTGGCGCACACCGTCGCGTCCGTGATCGGTTCGTCGGCAGGGGCGTCGACCCGCCCCGCGATGACCCGGCGCCGCGATGACCCTGCGCCCTCCGGCTGCGCTGCCCCGCGGCGCGCGCGGCGCGGCCTGCGCCGAGGCGGCACCGGTCGGACGCGCCCTGCGCCGGCGTCTTGCCGGGCGGGCGGGGGCTCACCGCGGCGGGCTCCATGCGACCGAGCACGGCTGTCGTGGCGGCACCAGCAGCGGCGACCAGGCAGCCGGCATCATCGCCAAGGAGCTCATCGCGAGCTCATCCGCCGGCGTCACCTCAGGAACGTCCAAACCTCGAGGCCGCCATGGAAAGCAAGTTCTCCACGCGGCGAATCGGAATGGCACAGGTTTGCGACGTGCTAGGACCAGTTCTCCTGCACAAAGACCTTGCCGGCGGATCCTGCTGGCGTGCTGTGTGGGTGCCCACCACGATGCGCTGATGGCCAGGTGGCCGATGCCACCGACAGGAGATGCAGGCGCGCACGCGGCAGATACCATCCTGCAAAGTTCTGGTGTAGGTAGACGCTCGGCGCCTCGGGATGGTGCCAGAGCTTGATGAAGACGCTCCGCGGGAGCGGCGACGTTCGCCGTCTCGTTCGAGTCGGAGCGGCGTAACCGTTCATGTCAGGAGCAATCTCGATGAAGATCCTCAGCTTTGCAGCGATTCTGGTCACGGTGTGCGCGGTGGCGGCCTGTTCGGATGACGGTGGCTCGGGGGGTAACGGCGGGGCGGGCGGTGGGGGTGGCGCGTCCAGCTCCAGCACCTCGTCGGTGTCGAGCTCGACCGGCACGACGGGCACGGGCGGCAACGGCGAGGGCGGCAACGGCGAGGGCGGCAGCGGCGAGGGCGGCAGCGGCGAGGGCGGCAACGGCGAGGGCGGCGGCGTCGACTGCCCCACGCAGTGCTTCGACGACAATCAGGAGGGGGCCCTGGAGTTCTTCCAGCTGACGCTCGACACGTGCGGCTGTGCGGAGGGCGCCACGTGTGCCAGCTCCTGCGACACGACGGATGCCGAAACCGACGTCTGCGGCGACGATGGGACTGGCGACATCCTGGTGGCGGTCCAGGGGAACGAGGCGTGCGTGGACTGCCTTGACGGGCTCCCGGACGACGACTCCTGCATCGCGACGGTCGAGGAGGGATGCAACGCGAGCGAGGGCTGCACCGCGTTCGCCAACTGCGTGGCCGCCTGCCCGTGAGACGGTGAAGGCGGTCTCGCCGACGGCTGCGCCGCCCCCGCGCAGCCTGGATCGCATCGACATCCCCGACGCTCGTCGATGCGGCTGAGCATCGGTCGCCGCCACACAGGGTCACCTGACAGGGGCACCTGACAGTCAAGCGAACGCCGCCCAGGACAGACCCAGGGCAGGACGGGCGCCCGCTGCGGCACGGTGGATCACGGTGAGGGGCGCACGGGAAGCGACCGCGCGTCGAGGCTCCGTACTCCTCGACGATCTGCTCGATGACCGTTATCCTCTCACCGCCTGCAACAAGGGCACGCCCCGGGTGTAAGGATGGATACCGCCGCTTCAGACGAGTGAGCCGCAGCAACCCCTGAATTCGTTGCTGCGGCTATCTGCTCTCGATCGTTCGACGAGTGCCGTCCTGGAGGCAGATCGCCGCCGAATGTCCACCATTTGCGCGGGTGTATCGTCGTGCCTCGAACAATTTCAACAACCTGGAGCTTCTCGCTGTCCGCAGCGCTGCTGCTGATGGCCCCCTTCGACCTCTTGGCCTCGCTGGCCATGGATGTCTACCTGCCGGTGGTGCCGCTCATGCCAGGCATCCTCGGCACGTCGCCGGCGGTCGTTCAGCTGACGTTGAGCCTCTACATGGTCGTCCTGGGCGCGGGGCAGCTCGTGTTCGGGCCCATCTCGGACACGATCGGTCGACGGCCGGTCCTGCTCGGCGGTGCGGCCTTGTTTGCCGCCGCGTCGTATCTGCTCGCGGGCACCGGCTCCGCCGCGGTGTTCGTCGTCCTTCGCGTCATCCAGGCGCTGGGCGCGGCCGCGGCGCTCGTCGCGACCTTCGCGACGGTACGGGACGTCTATGCGGAGCGCGCCGAGGGGGCGCTGATCTACAGCCTGTTCGGCTCGATGCTCGCGTTCGTGCCCGCGCTGGGGCCCGTGCTCGGCGCGCTGCTCGCGGACCATCTCGGCTGGCGCGCGATCTTCATTGTGCTCGGCGTCGCCGCCACCGCGGCGCTGCTGAACGCAGCGCCGAGGTGGCACGAGACCCGGCCCGTGCGCGCGTCGACGCCACGCGCGGCGTTCGGTCGGATCCTCGCCGACGCCTCGTTCTGGACCTACACGCTCGGCTTCAGCGCGGCGATGGGCGCGTTCTTCGTCTTCTTCTCGACGGCGTCGCGCATCCTGATCGACCGGGCAGGCTTCTCGCAGCTCGTCTTCAGCCTGCTCTTTGGCACGGTCGCCCTCGTCATGATCGCGACGACCCGGTTCGCGAGGCGGTTCGTGGCGCGGTGGGGAAGGGCCGGGAGCCTCGTCCGCGGGATGGGGATGCTGCTCCTGGGAGCCGCGCTGCTGGTCGTCGGGCAGGTGACGGCCGCTCCGTCGTTCTGGACGTTCATCCCGCCCATGTGGATCATCGCTATCGGCATCGTTTTCGCGAGCTCGGTGACGGCGAACGGCGCGCTCCAGCGCTTCGGCCACGTCGCCGGCACCGCGACAGCGCTCTACTACTGCATCGAGAGCCTCGTCGTGGGGATCGTCGGAACGACCCTCGTCGTTCTGCTGCCCGGAGATACGGCATGGCCGCTGGCGGCCTATTGCACGCTCATGGCCGTCGTTGTGCTGGGCTTCGTCAGGCGGGTGGAGAGGACGGTTCCCCGCAGCTTCGACTCCGAGGCGCTCGCGCCGGCAAACACGCGAGCGCGACGTTGACCTGCGAGCTGGCGAGCGCGTGCGAAGACGAGGCCGGCGCGCTCCCAGCTCGGGGTGGCCCCCTCGCCCCAATAGGGGCCTTCCTTCTTCGTTCGACCAGGCAGGGGCGCCACGCTTCGCCAGAGAGCGCATGAACCCCACAGCGGTGCCGCGGATCGCGACAGGAATCCAGGAATTGGACAATATCCTCGGCGGCGGCCTGCCCCGCGGTCGGGTGTACCTCGTGCAGGGCGATCCCGGCACGGGTAAGACCACGCTCGCCCTCTCGTTCATGCTCGAAGGGGCGCGGCTCGGCGAGCCCGGGGCGTACATCACGCTCTCCGAGACCGAGGAGGAGCTCCGCGCGACTGCCGCCTCGCACGGCTGGTCGCTCGACGGACTCTGCATCCACGAGGCGTGCAGCGCCGAACGCGACGGCGCGGAGGACGGTCGAGACGATCGATATACCCTCTTCCATCCCGCCGAGGTCGAGCTCGCCGGGTTCACCCGCGATATCCTCGACGCATTGGAGCGGACGAACCCCGTCCGCGTGGTCCTCGACTCGCTCTCCGAGCTCCGGCTCCTGGCGGCCGACCCGCTCCGCTACCGTCGCCAGCTCCTGCTGCTCAAGCGGTTCTTCGCCGGGCGGCCGACGACGGTGCTGCTCCTGGACGAGAGCGCCGTCGACGTCGGCGATTTCGCGATGGAGACCCTGGTGCATGGCGTGCTCCGCCTCGATCGGTTCTGGGCAGAGCTCAGCGACACGCGGTACCGCCTGCGCGTCGTCAAGATGCGCGGCGTCTGTTTCCGCGGCGGTTACCACGAGTTCACCATCGAGACGGGAGGGCTGGCGATCTACCCGCGCCTCCGGGTCACGGACCATCGCAAGGACTTCGCCGAGGAGCAGGCGTCGAGCGGCATACCCGAGCTCGATTCCCTCCTCGGCGGCGGGCTCGACCGGGGATCGTCCACGCTCGTCATCGGCCCGACCGGCAGCGGCAAATCGGTGCTCGCCACCCAGCTCGCGGTCGCGGCCGCGGCGCGGGGCGAGCACGTGGCCTTCTTCGCGTTCGACGAGGTGCTCGACGCCTATTTCGCCCGGGGCGACGGGCTCCAGATGGGCCTCCGAGAGCACTTCCGGAGCGGCAGGATCGCGGTCCGGCAGATCGATCCAGGCGAGATGACGGCCTGGCAGTTCGCGAGCGCAGTCCTCCGGGCCGCCGAGCACGACCAGGCGCGCCTGATCGTGATCGACAGCCTCAACGGCTACCTCAGCGCCATGGCGGCGGAGCGCGATCTCGATCTCGCGCTCCACGAGCTCTTCGGCTGCCTGTCGCAGCTCGGCGTGATGACCGTCGGCACGCTGGTACGGCACGGCTTCCTCGGCGAGCGTGCGGCCCCCGCGGTGGACGTCAGCTATCTCGGCGATACCGTCGTGCTCCTCAGCCCCTTTGAGTCCAGAGGCGAGGTGCGCAAGGCGCTCAGCGTCATCAAGCGGCGGCGCGGCCCGCACGAGCACACCATCCACGAGCTCCATATCGGCCCGACCGGCCTGCGCGTCGGCGAGGCGCTGCGCGCGTTCCACGGCGTGCTCACCGGTCTCCCCAGGGTCCTCGACGGAGAGGGCAGCCAGCCGGAGGACGATGAGCCCGGCGACGAATGAGCCGCGTGAGGAGGCCGTCCTCGTGGTCGCTCCCACGGGCCGCGACGCCGCCCTGGCGGCCGGGGTGCTGGCGGAGCATGGCATCCGAACGGTCGCCTGCCCGGACATCGGCTCGCTCTGCCGGGAGCTCGACGCGGGCGCCGGCGCCGTGCTCCTCGCCGAGGAGGCGCTGGGGCAGCCGGCGGCGCGGTGCCTGGAGGCGGCGCTCCGGGAGCAGCCCCCGTGGTCCGAGCTCCCGCTGGTGATCTTCAGCAGCGGCGATCTGTCGACCGGGGCGATCCAGCGGACCCTCGCCGCCATTGCGCCGCTCGGGAACGTCACGTTGCTTGACCGGCCGGTCCGCATCGTCGCCCTGGTGAGCGCGCTCCAGTCGGCGCTGCGCGCCCGCCGGCGCCAGTACGAGGTGCGCGAGCTCCTCGCGCGCCTCGAGCGCAGCGTCCGCGATCGGGACCGCTTCCTCGCCATGCTCGGCCACGAGCTGCGCAACCCGCTCTCGGTCATCGTCTTCGGCATCCAGCTCCTCTCGCGGACCGCCGGCATGGACGAGGGCGCGCGGCGCCGGTGCGCGGTGATGGAGCGCCAGAGCAGCCTCCTCACCCGCCTCGTGGACGATCTGCTCGACGTCGCGCGGGTGACCTCCGGCCGGATGCGCCTCATCAGCGCGCCGGTGGATCTCGCCGCGCTCGTCTGGCGCTGCGTGGACGCCGTCGGCGCGTCCGTCCAGGCGCAGGGGCTCGAGATCGAGGTCGCGGCCGGGCTCGAGCCGCTCCTGGTCACGGGCGACGTCCTGCGGCTGGAGCAGATCGTGAGCAACCTCCTGGCCAACGCGACCAAGTACACGCCCCCCGGCGGGCGCATCCGCGTCGCGGTCACGCGCGCTGGAGGCCGGGCCGTGATCGCGGTCGAGGACACGGGCGTCGGGATCGCGACCGAGATGCTCTCGCACATCTTCGAGCCCTTCACCCAGGTGGAGAGCTCGCTCGATCGCGCGCGCGGCGGCATGGGGCTCGGGCTCTCGGTGGTGCGCAGCCTGGTGGAGCTACACGGCGGTACGGTGGAGGCGGCGAGCCCCGGCCTCGGGATGGGCAGCCGGTTCACCGTCGCGCTGCCGCTCTCCCCCGAAGCTCCCGCGCAGGGCGCGCCCCGGCCGGGCGGGCGCGAGGCGCCAGCCGTCGCCGCGCGTCGCGTGGTCGTCATCGAGGACAACGCCGATCTGCGCGAGAGCCTGCAGACCCTGATCGAGCTCTCCGGGCACCACGTCCGCTGCGCCGCGGACGGCCTCTCCGGCGTGGCGACCGTGCTCGCCGAGGAGCCTGATATGGTGTTCGTGGACATCGGCTTGCCCGGCCTCGACGGCTACCAGGTCGCCCGCCAGATCCGCGCCGCGCTGGGCGATCGCGTCTTCCTCACCGCGCTCACCGGGTACGGCCAGCCCGAGGACGAGCAGCGCAGCCGAGAGGCGGGCTTCGACGTTCACCTCACCAAGCCTGTGGAGCTCGGGGCGGTGGAGCGGCTCCTCGCCGCCGCGGCGAGGCAGGGGCCGTAGGCTCTGCATCGCCACGGGCCGGGCGACCCGCGGCGCGGCGGCGCGATCGGCGAGGCGCGCCGGCGGCGGCGCGGACGGAGAACCTCCGGCGACGGCTGCCTGTGGGAATGCCGCTTTCAGCCCCCGCTCGAGTAATCGGGGAGCTCGATCTTGTCGGCCGCCGAAGAGCCGGGCCAGCCCTCGCGCGGCCGCACCAGGGGGCTGAACGCCAGCCGAAGGACCCCGTGGAGGATCGAAATGCCGAGCCTCGACTTCGGGTGCGCGATCCAGGGGACGCCTGGTGGGAGCTTCTGGGCCCGGTCGACATAGGGGCGCATGAGCTTCTCGTACGCGGCGAAGGCGTCTCGATGGTTGGCGTGTCGCGACAGCTCTCCCGCGAGCACGTAAGCGCCGACGAGAGAGAGGCTCGCGCCCATTCCGCTGACCGGTGACGGACAGTACGCAGCGTCCCCCACGAGCGCGGCGCGACCGTGTGACCAGCGAGGCGCCATGACCTGGCTGACCGCGTCGAAATAGACGTCCTCGGCGTCAGCCAGCCCCGCGAGCACCCGTGGCGTCTCCCAGCCGGCGCCGGCATAGACCCTCGCGAGGAGCGCCTTCTGCTCGGCGGAGCTCAACCTCTCGTGGCCGCGCGTGGGCGACAGGAACCACAGCGACGCCCGGGTGGTGCCCACATTGTCTGGACGCAGGAGTATCGAGCGGCTGCCGGGGGCGTTGTACCAGCGAGCCCAGGCGGTGTCGGATGCGCCGCGGGGGATCGTGAAGTAGCTGGCATAGAGGTCGAGCGGGCGAATCCTGGGCTCGTCGCCGACGATGAGCGTACGGGTTCGTGAGCGGATGCCGTCGGCAGCGACCACGAGGTCGACATCGCGCTCGGCGCCGTGCTCGAAGGAGACCGTCACCCGGTCGCCGTGGTCCCGGAGGCCCTTGATCTGGTCACCAAAAATATACTCCGTCGCACCCCGGGTGTGGTCGTAGAGGATCCTGGCGAGGTCACCGCGAAGGATCTCGAGCTCCTTGGTAAACGCGCCGGCGTCCGAGCTCCCCGCGGGGAGCTCGGCCCTGGTCACGTCGTGCTCGTCGACGAAGCGGAGCCCCTGCTCCCCCGTCGCGGCGGCCCGGATGTCGCCTTCGATGCCCATGCGGCGCACGACCTCCCGCGCCGCGCCCTGGACGTCGATGTTCTGCCCGCCGAGCCGGAGCGCGTCGGCGCGCTCCACGACGACGGGTCGGAACCCGTGGCGCGCAAGCCAGAAGGCGAGGGCGGGACCGGCGATGCTCGCGCCCGAGATCAAGACAGTCCGATGTTCCAATGACGATTCGCTCCCATCTCTTGCCCTCCGCGCGACGCGCGGTCGGCAACGATGTCCCCGGGTTTCATCGGGACGGCGAATATAGCACCGAGGACAGCCGGAGAGGCCAGATCCCGGCGAGCGGGGCGGCGCCGGCGGACGCGGGCCTCGCGGGGGGCGTGTCGCGAGGGCTACTGGGCGCAAACACCGGCCCAGCCCCCTTGCTCAGGTGAGCGGCAGGGCGCCCCCGGTGTTCAGGACGTCCTCGCCGAAGCTCGTCATGTCGTCGAAGCCCATGTAGTGGAAGCAGCTCACGAGCATGTCGGCGAAGGAGCGCCTGTGATCGAAGTCGACCAGCCGCCCGCGCCGGAAGTAGTCGTGCGCCTTGCCCGCGAAGACGACCAGGGCGTCCTCGATGCTGTGGGTGTCGCCCTGCCCGAGCTCGTTCCAGTGCACGACGAGCGTGTGATCCCAGAGCGTGCCGTCGCCGTCGCTCGTGTTCTTCAAGATCTCGTAGAGCTTGGTGTTCTGCTGCCAGAGGTGCTTGTTGATCTTGCGGATGTCGGCGAACGCGGCCTCGTCGCTGTTGTGCGAGATGTCGTGGTGCCCCTCGCTGAGGCCCAGGTTCGAGTAGACGCGGCCGCTGGTGTTGCCGCTCCAGTTGAAGTTCACCACGCGCGTCAGGTCGCAGGCGAACGCCAGGGCGCTGATCTTGAAGAACAGCTCGCCCATGATCACGTGGTTGTCGTCGTCGTAGGGGTCGAGCCGCTCGCCGAGCGGGGTCTGCACGCAGGCGGCCGAGCCGTTGCCGGTCTGGAGCGCGCGCTCGACGTCGCGGATCGACTCGAGGTGCTGCTGGATCTTGGCGCGGTCCTCGGCGCCGAGCCGGGTGACGAGGGAGTTGCCCTCCTCGCGCACGAGGTCGAGCGCCGACTGCTTCTTCGCCAGGCGCCTCAGCACCTCTCGCTGCGCGGCCTCGTTGTCCGGCGTGAAGGCGAAGATGCGGGCGTAGGCCGCGTACGGGTCGGTCTCGGGCGGGATCGGGTTCTGCTGGCCCGCTGGCCCCGCGTGGGCGTGCGTGTTCCAGATGTCGTTCCACTTGTCCCCGACGCGGAACACGAGGTGCCGGTGCGCGACGCTCTCGTCGGCTTCCAGCACGCGACCGCCGATCGCGTGGTCGGCGCTCGGCCCCTCCACGTAACCGATGGTGTTCTCGGCGCCGCCGATCGGGAACGACCCGGTGCCTGACGTCCACGGCGCGAGCGAGCTGCCGCCCTGCTGGTGGTTGTCGGCCCGCGCGTCCTCCGGCAGATCGTAGAAGCGCTTGTGCAGGTTGTTGAGGAAGACGAGATCCTCGCGGTAGGGCTCGAGCGGGGCGAGGAACTCGCCGAGCTGAAAGCTCGTCTCACCGCCGGCGCTGAAGCGCTTCGCCGTCTCGTCGCCGTTCGCCTGGAAGACGAACATGATCCGGCGCGGGGAGGGCGGCGTCTGGGCTCGCGCGCGGCTCGTCCGCATGGCATCGAGGAACGGGAGCGCGAGCGCAACTCCGGACGCGCCACGCAGGAAAGTACGGCGGCTCAGCGGTTTCATTGTCTCTCCGGGTTGATCACGGGGCGGTAGCGGAAGGCGTCGGTCTGCGTCAGCGCGACCACGAGCTCGGACAGGCTGTGGCCGCTCTCCTCGAACGCGACCGAGAGCGCCGCCATCGAGCAGCGATCGGCGTCGGTCCTGTCTCGGCCGTAGAAGAAGCGGAAGTTCTGCAGCACGTAGCAGGCGCGCGCCTCCTCGCTCTCTGCGAGGCGCTGGCCCAGCTCGGCGGCGTTCGCCACGGGGCCGTCGATGTCGCGCGTGTGCGAGATGCTGCTGGAGGTGTCGACCGGCCTGCCGTCCTCGTCCGTGGTGCGGAGGCGGCCCACGGCGTCGAACGACTCGAACACGACGCCGATGGGATCCATCAGCTGGTGGCACCCCGCGCAGCTCGCCTCGGTGCGGTGGCGCTCGAGGCGCTCGCGCTGCGAGAGCCCATCTCCCAGGCCCTCGAGATCGAGCTGCACGTTGTTGGGGGGAGCGGGGACGAGCCCGCAGAGGAGATCGGTGCGCACCTTGAGGCCGCGCCGGACGATCGAGGTGCGCGTCGCCTTGTCGCGCGTGAGCAGCATGCCCTGGGTCAGCACGCCCGAGCGGCCCGGCATGTCGACCCTCACGAAGTCGTCGCCGCTCACCCCGCCCACGCCGTAGTGCCGCGCGAGCGCGCCGTTCACGAAGCTGTAGTCGGCGGAGAGGAGCTCGCCGAACGAGCCGCTCGGGCTCGCGAACAAGCTCTTCACGAACGTGTGCGTCTCCTCCTGCAGCAGGGCGGGCAGGCCGGACACCACGTCCGTATACACCGCCGGATCGCGGGTCATGTTGCTCAGCAGGTCGGTGTCGAGCCACTGGTCGAAGTACTCGAACAGGCGATCGGCCCTTGGATCGGCCAGCATGCGCCGCACCTGGGCCTCGATCTGCTCCGGCGTGCCGAGCTCGTCCGCGGCCGCCGCGCGGGTGAGCTCCTCGTCCGGCTGCGACTGCCAGAGCAGGTACGAGAGCCGCGAGGCCATCTCGTACGGCGTGGGCTCGGTGACGTCCCCCGTGCTCTCCTGGCCGAGCTCGACGCGGTAGAGCACGTTCGGCGACTGCAGCATGCTGAAGACGACCCACTCGATGCCGTCCTCGAAGGTGTACCCGTCCGAGCCCGCGGTGAAGCGCTCCTCGTAGCTCTGGACCTCGGCCTCGGTGAGCGGCCGCCGGTACGCCCTGGCGCCGAAGGTGCGGATGAAGTCGCGCGCGCACTCGAGCTCACCGAGCGCCGCCGGATCGCAGGAGACAAGGCCCGGAGCGCGGGCCGCGACGGCGGCGATCTGCTCCGCGGCGTCGAGGTACTTCTGCGCGACGAGCGGGCCGACGGTCAAGAAGCTCGCGTTGTTGTGGAAGCCGAGCGACTCGGGCTCGTTCGGGAACGTGGCGACCGCCGTGTCGATGGCGGAGGCCACGCCCGCGACGCCGGAGAAGAGATCCTTCAGCGTGTTGGTGTATTCGTAGTTGCTGAGACGGCGGAGCGGCGCCGAGCCGGGCTGCGGCGTCTGGCAGAAGGCGGAGTCCAGCACGTCTTCGGGGGGCTCGGCGCTCTCATGCCCGTCCCCGCCGCTGCTCCCGGGGCCCACGCCGGGCTCCGTGGACTGCTGGCCAGGCCCGCCGATCTGGCCGTTGCAAGCCGCGACGAGCGCGAGCAAGAGCGGCGCAGCGTACCTGAGCTGTGAGCCGGGGCGCCCGAAGGGCCAGCGATGCGTGTGTTGCTCGGGGTTCACCGTCTCCTCCACGCCGCGCCCGAAGAAAGGCACGAGCTGGTGCGAGCGCCGACCACATGGGCCGGCGCCGACACGGGTTCACGACGCCGCGACTCGACAGCGCCGAGCTGAGAAACATATCAGAACCTGTCCAGTCCGGCACACGTCACGGACCGATCGCGAACACTTTTGTGCTCCAACGACGCACTCGCTCATCCAATTTATCTACCATCGCTGCGCTTTTTGAACCTCGACGGCAATCGCGCGCGGCGCCGGACACCATCCCATTAGTAAGCTGTTTTAACTAACACTGTTTCACGTCTCGCCGCGCGCGGGACTTGGCCTGAATGCGGCGGCTCGGGCTCGGGTTGTGAGGAGGAGCCTCGCGGGGGCACAGAGAAGACAGAGTTTTCCAGGGGCGGTCGACAGGGCGAGGGGTCATTCCGCGCCGACAGCGCCGCGCCTCGAAGGCTGAGCGGAGGGCCAGCGTGGCTGTACGTCCGCCGAGGTACGCCGTCGTCAGCGCGTACCACGCGAAGAAGCCCTGGTGGTCGGCGAGCGCGCAGCTGGTGCCCGCGACGTCGGAGAGGGGTAGCGGCGCTCGCGGCGCGTGCCGGGCGCTCACCTGCGCGCCAGGAGCCGATAGCTCGTGGCAATGGACACGGCGAGCCTGACAAGCTCCTGTTGCTGCTCCGTCAAGCCGTCGAGCGAGAATGTGACGACCTCCGTCCCCACCTCGAGCGCCAAGCGGATCGTCATGGGGCCGTCACCGAGAGGGTACTCGTACCAGCGGCCCTCTTCGGAATCGGTGGCGGCGACTCCTGATCTCACAGCGTCCCAGTCGGCGCCGTCGAAATCATACCCTATGATTCTACCTACGATCTCGAGCCATGGCCGAAGATTCTGCTCGAATATCCAATCATTCATCCCGGGTCCTGCCTGTCCGACGATCAGGGCTCCAGCTGCGGGCACGCTGCCGACCGGGGCGAGGCTGCGTGCCCCGCAAGCGGCGAAGAGCTCCATCCCTTCGTAGGGCTCCTCGCGGCAGGAAGCGAGGCGCGTCCGGAGGTCGCCGACGTGGATCTCGAGCTTGTGTCCGTCCGGGTCCTCGAAGTAGAGCGACGCGCCCTCGGAGCGGTTCTCTTTCCAGATCCGGGCTCCGCTCAGGCGAATGGCCTCTCCCAGGGAGGCGAAGCCCTGTGCATCGACCGAGAAGGCGAGGTGCGAGTCGTCGACCTGCCGGGCGGCGCGCGCGTCCAGCTCCAGGCAGAGCCAGAGCGTCCCCAGCTCCAGATACGCGCCCCTGGCCCACCGCGCTCGCCGCCTTCCGCCGAGCACCTGGACGTAGAAATGCACGGCGCGGTCGAGGTCTCGAACCGCGAGGGTCACGTGGTTGATGCCGCCGATCGCCATGACTCCGGCAGCATAGACGACGATGGGCTCGTTCGGGGGGGCCGGCTGGACGCCCCGGGGGGGACGGCGCGACGCCCGAAGCGGGTCCCCGCTGCCCTGAGAGGACGCGCGCGCCGCGCGGCTCAGCCCGGGTGCTGCTGCAGGCGGCGCAGGTGGTGCTCTTCGCCGTTCAAGGTCAGCACCGCCATGAACCCGGCGCGCGCGAGCTCCTTCTCGAACCTGAACTCGTGCGTTCCCGGGGTGACGGAGGTGTCGACGATGCGCGCGACCTCCGGCTCCAGGGCGGAGCCGGGGTAGCTGTAGATCTCGAGGCGCAGCGCGCAGGCGCGCTCGATCGTCGCGCGCGCGACGGCCGCGTCGTCGCCCTCCGTCACCGAGAAGGCGCTCCCGAACTCTCCCTCGACGGAAGATCGCCTGAGCGCCCAGGCGATCTGCTGGCCGGCGATCGGGGCGTACACGTCGAGCACCATCACGTCCTTGTTCTGCTCCTTGAAGCGCGCGTGGAGGCGCGCCCGGGTGGCGGCGTCCACGCCGCCGCCGAGGGTGATGAGATCGAAGTCGCCGGCGTGGAACTCCGCGTCCGGCGACGCGCTCAGCGTGCCGACAGCCGAGTGTCCCTGCGCGTTCAGCGCTGCCACGCCCCGCTCGAGGACATCGGCCCTCCTGCCGATGACCAGGATCCTCTTCGCTCTCGATGCCATGCTGTCTCCTCTCTCGCGACCTGCCGCCGCGCTCTACTGGAACGCTTTCACGTGGCGTTCGAGCCAGTCAACGTGCAGCAGCGCCTCCTGCATGCTGGACTGCACGCCAACGTATTGGAATAAATCTGCCGGTTTGTTGCACGCGCCGCGCGCTTCGTGCGCGGGCCGGTCGAGGGGCGCAGCGTCCCCGGGCGCCGGCCGGACATGGCCGAAGGGCGCCGCGAGACCGAGCGGACGGCCGCGACGTAGGCGTTGCGCGCCCGGGCGACGCGCAGGTACGTGCAGGGCAGATCCGGCCCCGAAAAATCCCGCTGCTTCACTTCGAGGGTAAGAGCCGAGGACCTGGCGGCGTCTCATGGACGCGGCGTGGATGCCGCTTTCAACCCGTCGAGGAGGTCAGCATGAACGTTCTACAATCCACGGCCGCAGCGCCGCTGCTGCGAGCTCTCGGTTCCGGGCGACGAACGGCGATCGACGCGTGGCTCGACCGCGCGGCGCTGGTGACGCTGCGGTACGGGCTCATCCTGATCCTGCTGTTTTACGGCGCCTTCAAGTTCACGGAGGCCGAGGCCCGCGCCATCGAACCCTTGATCGCGCCGAGCCCGCTGCTCGGCTGGACCTATGCGTTCATGGGTGTGCGAGGGGTCTCCACCATGATAGGTGTGACTGAACTCCTGATCGCGGCGTTGATCGCGCTGCGCCCATGGTCGGCCAGGGCCTGCGCGATCGGCAGTCTGGCGGCGGTGCCGACATTTGTCGTGACGTTGAGCTTTCTGTTCACCACGCCGGGCATCTGGGTGGCCGTGCCGGGCTTTGCGCTGCGCGTGCCGAACGAGCTCGGCGCCTTCGTGCTCAAGGATGTGTTCTTGCTCGGCGCAGCCCTGCTCAGCGCTGCCGAAGCCTTCGCCGCGTCTCGGCCGGCACGCGTTGCATCCTGAATGCCGGCGGCGAGCCACCCGAGCCGACGGGGCGCACGAGCCACGTCAGGCGAAAAGGCGAAAGGCTCGGTCGCGATCGGCTAGACTCACCCCGGAGAGCGCATGACCGCCATCGAAAGAACTGACGCCGCGTGGCTGCTCGAGCTGCGGGAGCCAGGGCCGAAGGGTGCGCTGGCCCAGCGCGACCTGCGCGAGCTCATCGTGCGGGCGCTGCATCGGGGGCTCGCGCGGCGGCCGGAGGCCAGCGCTCTCATCGAGGACCTTGCGCAGGAGAGCATGTTGCGCATCCTGGCCAAGCTCGATTCCTTCCGAGAGGAGAGCCGCTTTTCGACCTGGGCCATCGCGATCGCCTTGCGGGTCTCCTTCAGCGCCTTGCGGCGCCGGCGCTGGCGGGACGTGCCGCTCGACGCGCTCACCGCCGGGTCCCCGACCGAAGCTCCCGGCGCGTCCGGCACGTCAGGGCCCTTCGAAGACAGCTCCGCGACGCCGGAGCAGGCGATCGCGAGGCGTGAGATCTTGGCGCTGCTGCAGCGCTGCGTGGCAGAGACGCTCACCGAGCGGCAGCGTCAGGTCGTGCTGGCCGAGCTGCGGGGGATGCCGCAGGAAGAGATCGCGGCCCAGCTCGGGAGCAATCGCAATGCCATTTACAAACTGTGCCACGACGCACGCCGTAGCCTGCAACGAGCGCTCGAGCAGGCGGGCTACTCCGCGGAGACCGTGCGTTGGGCTTTCGAATGATCCGTCGAGGGAGAGTCTCATGGTCTTGAAGCCGTCAGATCTGAGAATGCTCGTGCAGGCCACGCTCGCCACGCGCGAGCAGGAGATCGGCTGCGACACATGTCTCGAACGGGTCGCCGCCTATGCCGAGGTGCATCTGGCGGGGCTGCCCACGCCCGAAGCGCTGCGCCTGGTCGAGGAGCACCTGGCGATCTGCGGCGAGTGCCAGGAAGAGTTCGCGGCCCTCGCCGCGGCGCTCGATGCGGGCGCCGCCCGCTGAGCGGGGATGACCAGTCCAGCGGGACGGGCGGCCGGGCGGCGCGAGCTTCGCGAGCGTGCGGCGTTCGCGAGCGCGGCCAATGGGCGAGCGCTCGGCCAGCGCGGAGAGGGGCTCGGAGAAGCTATGGACAGTGCTCATTGCCAGGTAATCGTCTGGAACGGAGCCCCCACCACGCTCCTGGTTCCCACGTTCTGGATGCCCACGGGCGGTTCGGTCGTGCGAGGCGGCTGCTCAGGTCGTTGTGGTAGGTCGACTCGAGTGTCGCCGGGCGGGGACAGGTGTCAACCCCGTCTGGATCCGACCGGATCCTCTCCGCGGCTGGAGCAGCGCCGGACCTCGCCTCGCGGAGCTGTCGGTGGGGGCGGGCGCAGCCGCTCCGGGAGAGCGCGCCGCGGCGACGCCGCCGCAGGGATGCTCGCGGCCACCTCGATCCCGTGCGCCGTGGCGCGACCTACTCTCTCCCGGTCGTGTCGTCTCTCATTTTCTCCAGCAGCAGGCCCGTACCGCGCGCGACGAGCACCAGGAAGAGCACTGGAGGGAACGGCACACAGAGCCCTATCCCGATCAAGATCATGAAGCTCACCTTGAGCAGCGCGCCTGCGAGCACGAGCAGCAGACCGACCGCCGCGAGCTGGAAGAACAGCCTGAGCCACCATCCCGCAGAAAATAGACCATCTCCCGGCATACGGACTCCTTGCGCTCAAGGGGAAGGCCTCTCCGACCTACTCGGCCTGTCGAGCCTACCCGGGTTGCCACCGGCCCGGGGTTGATCCAGCGATGGTTGCCATCCCCATCCAGGTCGTCCACCGGCGAGCACGCTTTCGTCCGATCCAGCAGGGCACCTGGTCAGCGCGAGCTGGCCAGGCCCCAGGTCCCGGCGGCTGGGCCCTGAGAGCTCGCGATGGCAACGTTTGCCCCCCACGGCTGGCAATCTTTGCCATGAGGGCAACGCTTGCCATGCAGATGCCGGCCCAGGCCGCGAGAGCGGCCGCGGGCCAGCGCAAAGCGCGGCGCGCTCGGTGCGGCGCCGGGTCAGGTCCCCCCGAGAGCCAACCCGGGTCAGGTCGAGACCAGGTCGAGACCACTGCCTCCAGGTGTGCCCGTCGCGGCGTCGGCGTGCCTCCGCGCGCGGCTCATCCAGAGGAGCCCACGGCCTCGCCCGCGCTGGCCGGCGAGGCAGCGGCACGAGGCTTCCCGGGGTCGAGCGACTCCTTCGAGCCGCCCTCGGAGTAGGCACCCAGCGCCCAGCAGTGGAGGAGAGCGAAGATCCCCAGGAAGACGTATTCTTTCACGCTCGCTCCTCGGTGACTTGCCGTCCGCGGGCCGAAGCCCGCGGGCGGCATCGGCAGCTGGAATTTTACCTTGCTGGCGGAGCTCGTGGGCAACCCGGGTTTGCGCGCTGCAGGAAGGACACGGCTCATCGGAGATCACCCTTTTCAACCTGAATGTGGAGCGCGCCGTGATCCTTCGGGAAATCGTGCGCAGCCGGTCGGCCGCTCTCGGTGGAAAACGCTGCGCGAGCAAGGAGCGTGGCGCGTGAAGCGCAGGCGGTGCGGTCCTTGTCGGTGCTCCTCGGAGTCGTTTGAATCCGGACAGGCCGACCTTGAATCTCGTGATTGCAGGAGGCGTGCCGACACCGCTTCGCTCTCCGAGGGCGTGTCAGGTGGCCAGGCTGCTTCCCCGTCCCTCGGCCACCGCGTCGATCCAGACGACGGCGCGATCGTGGAGCGGATGCGCCCGGTGCCCCCAGGCGACGAGCACGCTCGTACCGAGGCCGAGCGCGCAGAGGAACATCGCTTGATGATACTACTTGCCAAGTGCGAGCTGGCGCATGTCATTCATTACCTCTCGGGACCGCGGACCTTCACCCGCCACGCTGCATGGACCGCCGCGTCGCGTGGCGGTCGCCTCGATGGGTCTCGCCGAGGAGCGAACGCCTCAGAACGCCGCTCGCGTCCAGGAGCGCGCCGGGGCGTGCCGACCTCGCTCGCGAGCGTGTGCCTGGCGTGACGCCCATGCAACGAGCTCAAGGCAGGCGCCACAGGAACTTCCTGTCGATGAAGCCGCCATCCGGGAGGATGAAAGTTTTCCAGGGACATGCGAGCCCGCGTGCTGTTTCATGTTAAATCATGTTAATAACAGCCGAAGGCCGGGATGCGTGAATAGCCTCCGGTGCTAGGTGCCTCCGCAGTACCTGCCCATGGGTGGGCAGGAGGAGGAAACCACATGCACTTGCTCCAGCACGCTCAGAAGCTCCGTCGTTTCACTCCGTCCCGCTCCGTGGGCCTGCGTGCCCTGGTGGGCGTCGGCCTCCTCGCGGGGGCAGGCCTGCTGCTTCCCGAGGTGGCCTCGGCGCAGGAGGACCCCATTCCCTGCCCGTTCGACAACGTCCTCTGCCTCTTCGAGGAGGAGGGCTACGGCGGGGAAATCTTCAACGTCCG
This sequence comes from Sorangium sp. So ce321, assembly GCF_051530195.1. Lineage (NCBI taxonomy): Bacteria > Pseudomonadati > Myxococcota > Polyangiales > Polyangiaceae > Sorangium > Sorangium sp. So ce321. The sequence goes on from NZ_CP150329.1 coordinate 396,799, forward strand.
GGCGCTGAACCCGCAGGTGGGCACGTGCGTCAACCTTCCGGAGCACGGCTGGGAGGGAAGGGCACACTCTGCTTACAACACCAACGGCGTCGGCGCCGCGATCTTCCAGAACGAGAACTGCATCGGCTACCCGTACCCCGTCTTCGGGGAGAGCGGCCTGAGCCCGCTGCCGTTCGTTCCCAAGAGCGTCTACGTCTTCTGACGCGATGATCAGGCGTCAGGCGATGGGCATCTCGGCCATCGCCTGACGTGCCCGACGGCACGTCTTGGATCGATCTCGCTCGAGAGGAAGTTGACCTCCACGAGCGTGTCCAGACCGTCGAGCACGCCGACGTCGTTGACGCGCGCGGTAGGGCTCGTCGCCTGTCCGCCGAAGACCTCGAGCCAGACCTCGACGTCATGGCACCCTCCGGAGAGATCGTCGATGGTGAGGCCGCGCTCCAGGCCCGGCGCTGTCGGGAAGCCCAGCGCTGTCGCGTCGATGCGCGAAGGGTCGGCAAGCGCTATACCATGAGCAGGCGCGCTGCCAGGCGCAGGCGCCGGCCCCCGGGCCGCCGGGTGGCACCGCAATTGCTCCTGTGAACCCCATGGAGATGAACGTGCCGGTCCTCGATAACTTGTCCCCCGGAGCCACCGCGCATGCGCCGCAGCGCAGCAGGCTCGCCGTTCTGGCCGCGCTCGTCGCGTTCGCGCTCTTCGGCGCGACCGGGTGCGCGGCGGAAGTCCATACCAGGGCCGCCGCCCCTGCGACCGTGACGTACCAGGAGGTCGCGGTCTACGAGGAGCCAGTCGTTCACGTCGCAGCGGCGCCGGTCTACGTCGAGACCTACCCGCGCGTGTACTACCGCGGGACCTACGTCTACTACGTGGACGGCCGCTGGTACTATCCATCGCGCCACGGCTGGGTCTACTACCGCGACGAGCCGCGTGCGCTGGTCCACTACCGCGTCGACTTCGACCAGCGTCGAGCCCATCACCACGTGCAGCGCGGTCACGTGCACCACGACCACGTGCAGCGCGGTCACGTGCACCACGACCACGTGCGCCGCGACCACGTGCAGCGCGACCACGTGCGCCGCGCGCCCGCGGCCCGGCCGGCGACCCCGGCTCGGCCTGCGGTCACCGTCAGGGCAGGGGCGACGGTGAAGGCGGGCGCGACGGTCAGGGCGGGGGCGGCGGCGAGGCCGGCGACCCCGGCGAAGCCGGCGAAGAAGCGTCGCGCGGAGCATCGGCGACACCACGTCGAGGAGAGGCGCCACGAGCGCTGACCGCTGCCGCGCGCCCGGCGCACCCGAGGCTACGCGGCGACCTGCTCGATGAGGTCGGCGGCGACGGCCGGGCCGTCCACCGCCACGGTGCTGGCGATCGCTGTCGCGCGAGCAGCGACTCCCTGGTCGAGGGCGCCCTTCAATGCGGCGAGGAGGGGCTCCGCGCTCAGCGCTCCACGAGCCACGGACGTCCCGATCCCGAGCGCCCGGACGCGCGCGGCCCAGTAGGGCTGATCGGAGAACATCGGGACGATCACCTGCGGGATGCCCGCGCGCGCCGCGGTCGTGATCGTCCCCGCCCCGCCGTGGTGCACCACGGCCGCGACCCTCGGGAACAGCGCCTGATGGTTGACGTCGCCGATCGCGATGCAGTCGGGCGCGTCGTCGACCCTGCCGAGCTCGGCCCACCCCTGCGACAGGACGACGCGGCGCCCCGCCGCCCGCACGGCCTCGATGACGGTGCGGCCGGTCTGCTGGTCCGCAGGCATGCTGCCAAAGCCGACGTAGACGGGCGGCTCGCCGGCGGCGAGGAAGGCTTCCAGCTCGGGTACGAGCGGCGTCTGGTCGGGAAGGAGCCAGGCTCCCGTCTGCGTGACCCGCAGGCCGGGCGTCGCCGGCGGCGGCCCGAGGACCGGATCCGCCGCGAGCCACGCGTCCTCGCCCAGGATGTGGCGGAGGACATCGCCCACCGGACCGAGGCCCAGTCGCTCCCGATTGTCGTTGAGCCGCTCGAGGAGGCGCTCGTTCCAGCTCTGCGATTCGCCCTGCCAGCGCCGTAGGTTGGACTCCGGGTCGCCCCCGGGCTCCCCGCTGGGCGCATGATCCGGCGACGGCAGGGCCACCGGCGCGTACACGGCGACCATGGACGGGATGCGCAGCCGCTCCGCGATGGACCGTGCGGCGTACTGGTGTGCTCCGCCGGCCACGATCACGTCGCACCCCTCGGCGGCCGACGCGGTGGCGTCGAACTGGTCTCTCGCGAGGTGCGCGACCAGCGCGCGGATCTGCTCCGGCGTCGGCGTGGAGGCCTGCGCAGCGGCGGCCCCGCTGGGTTGACGCATCGCGATTCCGATCGGGGTCGCCGTGAAGCCCAGTCCGCCTACCCAGTCGATGAAGTTCGGCGGAACGCACAACCTCGCGTCGTGCCCCCGACGCCGCATCTCGACGGCCAGGGCCACTACAGGTTGCACGTCACCGCGCGTCCCCACTGCTGTCAGCAATGCCCGCATCGTCTCTCCCTTCCACCACGCGCGCCGCGTGGATGACGGAGGCGACGATGGCACCGCCGATGCGTTTTTTCATCGTATCAACGCCCGAGTTCCGATATACATGCTGGAGCGGGAGGCGGGGCGAGGGCGCCCATACCACGCATCATCCGTTCAGCCCGAGACGGCCGGGGGGCCGGCATCCTGAACCAGCCTCTCCACGGCCGGACCTCCACGCACAGCCAGCCTGCAGGCGAGCGACGCTCTTTCACCGCGTGCGCCTCACCGCGCCGGAGCGGGTGAGCGGCTTTACGCTCTTCCCCTCCAGCGATCCGACGACGTTCGCCACGACGCCGCGGACGAACCGCCCCGCCGGATCGTCGTCGGCGGCGCGCGACCACAAGAGCTCGAGCCTCGCGCCCTCGAGGGAGAACGGCACGGGGACCGCATGCAGATGCGACCGCGCCCGGATGAGATGGCCAGCGAGCAAGGATGGCACCGTGGCCACGAGGGAAGAGCCCTCGACGAGGTCGGCGACGTGGCCGAACGAGTGCACGGAGACGCGGACTGTCCTGGCTTTGCCGAGAGCGTCTTCCACGATGCCTCGCGTGTCGCCGGCGTACGAGACGACGACATGCTCGCGGGCGAAGTACGCGCGCTCGGTGAGCGGGCGTGGGAGCCTGGTGAACCGCGCGTCGTACAGGCAAACAAACGCCCTCGGCCCGCTCTGGTGGGCGGTGAGAGGCTGGCGGAGGATGGATTTCGGCAGCTCGTCCGCCACGGTGACGGCGAAGTCGATCTTGCTCGAGAGCAGGCTCTCCTCGACGGTCCGGAACTGCACGGGCAGCACGATGAACTGCATGCGCGGGGCCTCGGCGCGGAGCTGGGCCACCAGCTTCGGGAGGATCACGGACTCGAGCCCGTCGGCGAGCCCGAACCGGATCGTGGCGGTCGAGAGCCTCGGATCGAAGCGCGGCGCCTCCGTCGCGGCGGCGATGAGCGGCTGAAGGTGCGCGCGCGCCGCCGCGAGCAGCTCGGCGCCGCGCGTCGTCAGCGCGACGCCGCGACCTTGACGGGTGATGAGCTCGGCGCCGACGAAGGTCGCGAGCCTCCGCATCGAGGCGCTCACGGCGGGCTGGGTGACGTAGAGGCGCGAGGCAGCGCGCGTGAGGCTCCCTTCCTCCGCGACCACCACGAACACGCGGAGCAGGTTCAGATCGAGATCGCGACCATAACCCTCGTTTATGTTCCCCATCAGGACTATCCATTAGCATTTCTGTCTGCGCCACCGTACTCCTTTCCGTGGATCGCGGCGCCGGCGGAGGCGTCGAACGAGTGAACGCTCCTTCGGAGCTCGAAACAGGGGTCCAACGATGAAACTCCAGGGCAACACCATCCTCATCACCGGCGGAAGCGGCGGCATCGGCCTCGAGCTCGCGTCGCGGCTCCTCTCTCTCGGCAACACGGTCATCGTCACAGGCCGTGATCAGGGCGCGCTCGACGCCGCGCGGCGGAGGCTGTCTGGGCTCCGGACCATCCAGAGCGACGTGCGAGACCCGCAGGCGATCGCGGCCCTCCACGAGCGCGTGATGACGGACTTCCCCGCGATGAACGTCCTCGTCAACAACGCAGGGATCATGCGCAAGATCAACCTGCAGACCTTCGGCGCTGATCTCCAGGGCATCACGGAGGAGATCGAGATCAACCTGAGCGGCTCGATCCGGATGGTGATGCAGTTTCTCCCGCACCTCAAGGCCCAGGCCCACGCGGCGATCATCAACGTGTCGTCGGGGCTCGCCTTCAACCCCTACCCGATCGCCCCGATCTACGGCGCCACGAAGGCGGGGATCCACTCGTTCACGCAGTCGCTGCGCGTCCAGCTCAAGCAGACGAACGTCAAGGTCTTCGAGCTGGCGCCTCCGGCGGTGGACACGCCCCTGAACCACACGTTCGCCGAGGCGCTCCGGGGCGCGCCGCTCATGAGCGTCACGAAGCTCGTCGATGAGGCCGTGAAGGGGCTCGAGAGAGACCGCCCGGAGATCCGCGTCGGCTTCGCGAACGTCTCGAAGCTCCTGAGCCGCGTCGCGCCGGGCTTCATCCTGAAGCAGCTCAGCAAGCCGGTGGATCAGATGCTCGCGCAGATGAAGCAACTGAGCAGCTAGAGACCCATGGATAGACGCCACGCGGGGGTAGGCGGGATGAGGAGCCCTTGCCCCCGCTGCGCAAGCCCGTCGGACGTCGTGCCGCGCGGGGCGGGAAGGAGCACGCCATGATGACGGAAGCACGAAGCGGTCGAGAGGGCCACCCTTCGACCTCGATAGAACCCTACGCGGTGGGCGCCGTGACCTCCAGGGACGGCACCACGATCGGCTACCGCCAGATCGGACGAGGCCCCGGCGTCGTCCTGGTGCAAGGAGCGATGGGGACCACCGCCAACTTCGACCAGCTCGCGAGGGCCCTGGCCAGAGGCTTCACGGTCTACCTCCCTGACCGGCGGGGGCGAGGCATGAGCCCGCGAGCGTACGACGCTGCGCACTCCATCGAGAGAGAGGTCGAGGATCTCGAGGTCCTCCTCTCGCGAAGCGGCGCAGAGCTCGTGTTCGGGCTCAGCTCGGGAGCGATCATCACGCTCGAGGCCACGCGCGCCTTGCCTTCCATCCGCAAGGCGGCAGTCTACGAGCCCCCGTTTTACCTCGAGGGAGTCCCGCTCGATCTGATCGCTCGCTTCAACGACGAGATCCGCCGCGGGGACCTGGCGTCGGCGCTCGTCACCGTCAACGACATCGTGCACCTCGCCCCGGGGCTCCTCGCCGCGGTACCCCGCCCGCTGCTCCGGCTGGCGACGAGCGGGTTTCTCCGCCTGGACGGGAGGAGGGGCTCAGGGCAGTACGCGCCGGTGCGCGAGCTGCTCCCGGCGATGCGCTTCGATTTCAAGATGGTCGTCGACAGGGGGGAAAGTATCGCGTCGTTCAAGGCCGTCGACGCCGAGATCCTGCTGCTCGGAGGCACGAAGAGCCCGAGGTACCTGAAGAACGCCCTCGATGCCCTGGAGACGATCCTCCCCAAGGTCCAGCGGACGGAGCTCGAAGGCGTCGGTCACGAGGCTCCGTGGAACGCCGATCGGGGAGGGAGCCCCGAGGTCGTCGCGCACTCGCTGCGCAGGTTTTTCAGGGAAGATCGCGCCTGAGCGCGCGTCCGCGAGAGACCGCGCTCGCGAGCTATGTGCGGCGTCGCCTGTCTGAGTACAGGGGGACAGAGGCAGCTCGGCTTGCCCGCTTCCGGGTCACGCTCGCGTCCGCCGCCGGCCTCGGAACCGCTGACGAGCGCGGAGGACCGTCGCCCTTCAGAGCGGTCGCTCATCTCGCCGGCATCCCCGGCGGCGTCGAATAGCGCGTGTTCTGGCGCAAAAGGCGGGAGTCATCCTTCTGTCAGGACATGTGGCGCCATCGCCTCACTCGGAGCTCCGAGTGAACATGGCCTTATGCCTGGGACACCCGGATACAGGCTCAGGTGCCAGAAAAATAATAGATGATCATCGTGCGAGATTCCGACTTACGTGGTCGGGTGGGGTATACTTCACGCATGGTCATGCAAAGTACACGCTGGTTGGTAACGGGATTTCTTGGGATGATGCTGGCCTTGCCCGCATGCTCCAACGACAAGTCCGGAGGCACAGGTGAAGGCGGCCGCGGGGAGGGGTCAGAGGGCTTCTCGATCACCGGACCGATCTCCGGGGATGCGGTTTCGGAGGAAGCCGGGGTGATCGTCATCTGGGTGGTGAGCTCAGGTGACCCCGACTACTTCTTCAATCTAGGCGAGGGGAGCGTCTCGGGCGCGACGTTCACCGTCGGCTTCGGTTCGACGCCACCGCGCGCTGCGATCAACAGCCATGGCGTTGGCGTCGGCTTCGTCGCGCTCCTTGAGCCGGGCACCGAGGTGCCCGACGGCGAGTTCGACCCCGATCGGTTCAAGACAGCGGTGCTCGCCGCGAGCCCGCAACACGCGATCATCTGGCGCGACGCCTCCAAGCCGGGCCTGAGCTGGTCCGGGAGCTTCCCGGACGGGTACGGCTGCGGCAAGTGCGTCGCCGCGACGGATGGCGGGTTCGACTCCTTCGAGCCGGTCGACTGCGCGGAAGTGGAGGTCCAGGCCACCTCGGACATGGATTCGCTCGCGTTCTGCGGCTGGACCTGACATCGCGCCCTGCTCTCCAGCGCCGGGCGATTGCCCGAACGGCGGCGGCACGCTCATGCAATCGGGCACGCTCGAGATCCTCGCGACCCGTAGCGTCGAGGTGCGGTTCCGCCTGACCGTCGACGAACGGTCCATGGTCGGCAATCCGAGCGGAGAGTACACCGCGCCGCGCTGCCCGTGACGCCGCTGCGACGACGACGTGCGTCCGCGCGCCGATCGCGCTGCCTCTTCGGCAGTGCCTGCGTGCCGTTCGGGCACGTCCAGCATGTTTCCGACGGTGCTCTCATGCATGCTGGCGCGCCGCGCCCCGTCGAGCGTCCATGCGTAACGACCGTTCTCGTTTGTTGGCATTATCCGTTCTCCTCGCCGCGTGCGGCAGCTCCCCGGCGGATACCTCGGCGGAGGCCAGCGGCGGCGCCGCCGGCGCCGGGGGGAGCTCGAGCGTCGGCGGCACCGGCGGGACCGGCGGGACCGGCGGGACCGGCGAGACCGGCGGGACCGGCGGCACCGGCGGCACCGGCGGCACCGGCGGTGCCCCTCCGGCGGAGGATCTCGCCTGGAAGAAACAAGACGCGGCCGGCCCGTCCGCCCGGACCGCCTCCGCGATGGCGTACGACGAGAAGCGCAAGGTGGTCGTCCTCTTCGGAGGCCTCGAGTGCGCAAACTTCCCTGATTGCACGATAGAAAACGATCTCGAGGATCTGTGGGAGTGGGATGGCTCCACGTGGACGCAAATAGCCGAGGCCGGCGTATGGCCTGGTCCCCGCAGCGGCCACGCCATGGCGTACGATCCCCTGCGAGGACAGGTGATCCTCCACGGTGGAGGCGCCATGATGGGCTGGGACGGCTCCACCTGGGAGGAGATCATTGCATACTGCAATTTCGGTTGCCCCGCCGGCCGAAAAGACCACGCGCTCGCGTTCCACAAAGGCCGAGGCCACCTCGTTGCCTTCTCCGGGGTCGGCACCGCCCTCAACGACGTCTCCATCTCCGTGCGAGCCGATTCCTACGAGCTGATCGACGATTTCTGGCACCACATCGACAGCGCCGAGCACCCCGACGGCCGCGTGGGCTCGCAGCTCGTCTACGATCCCGTTCGTGACGTCATGTGGCTCTTCGGTGGTTCGTCCGAATATTCCGCCGGGTTCGACGGGTATCCCAACGACGTATGGATGCTCGACGACAGCGGGTGGCATCAGGCGAACGCGGGCGGCTCGCCAGGTGACACGCTACCCTGGGGTCGACGACAGGCCATCTTCGCCTGGCATCCTGCGATCCAGAAGGCAGTCCTGTTCGGCGGATTCAGCTATCCCGCCACGCAGACGGTGGGCCAGCTCAACACTCCGGAAGCCTTGTCCGTCTGGACGTGGGACGGTGACGCCTGGCAAAACCGGCCGGACTGGTTCTTGAAAGACGCTTTCCGCAGCGACCAGGCAGCCGCTCATGACCCGGGCACGGGCGGGATCGTGCAGTTTGGCGGCGAGAATTTCGTCGAGACCCCCACCGCAGACACGCACCTGTTCGGCCCGCCCTGAGCGCTGGCGCCCTCGCCCCGCCCGAGCGAGGGGGGCAAGCCACCCTCCCGCCAGGGCGCGTCGCCATGGCGGGAGGGGTCTCGGCAGGATCAGTACTGGAGATCCAGGATGTACTGGACGGAGTCTCCCAGCTTGAGCCTGTCGTCCGGGTTGGGGTAGGCGTCATCCGGCTGGCCATGGTCGTGGAAGACGACCACGTACGACTCCCCCTCGGGAAGGGGATAGGTCGTCGCCCGATCCGCGCAACGCACCGGCACGGAGGCGGCCCACCTGGGCGCCACGCCGGGCTCGCTCTCGACGGGCGGGCCGTTGGGATCGACGTAGGGCCCCACGCAGAGCACGGGCTGCAGCGTGTTCCCGCCGCCCGGCGCCGTCCTGACGGAGACCGCCCTTGCCCCCGTGGTCGCCTTGCTGATGCGATAGACGTCCTTCTCGCCGCGCCCGAGGAAGCCCGTGACGCCGCTCTGCGTCAGCCAGAAGTCCGGTCCAGACTCGTACTGGGCCTGCAGGGACAGGACGTCGTCAGCGCCTATATCGTCCGTGGGGCCCAGCGGATCCCAGGTGACGGTGTTCGTCGTCGTGCCGAGAGGCTTGTACCCCGAGAGCACGAACGTCGCCTTGCCGTACTGCGCCTGCGGCGCGATCCCCTCCGAGTAGCGCTCCCAGAGATACTGATACGGGGTGCTGCCGGAGGCATCCGGATTGGTCGCATCGAACACGTACCAGGGACTCGTGTCGCTGTTCGGGCTCGAGCTGCTGTTCTGCTGCTTGCCGCCGTGATGGGGCACGCCCGGGGTGTACGCCTCCGTGAAGAAATGGTTCCCCCAGCCGCCGAGGAAGCCCTCGCTGGAGACGACCCGGGAAAGGACACCCGCGCTGCGGGCGATGGCCGCCAGGACCGGAGCGTAGTCGTAGCACTGGGCGCCCATCACGTCGTCGTCCCAGCCGAGCTGCGTGCCCGGCTTCCCGTACTGGAGCGATTCAGCGGGATCCAGGCCATCGCTCAGGAAGATGGACGACACATCGCCCAGGTTGGTCGGCTGAGTGTACCGGTACCGCTGCGTGACCAGGCGATACAGCCGGCGCATCGTCTCGAGCTCGCTCGTGGTCCCCTGCGCTGCCGCCACGGCGTGATCCAGGAACGAGAACTTCGACTCGTCCGTCGTCCGGCGGAACGCCGCGGTGAGCTTCGGGTACACGGAGTACGGCGGCGACCACTCGTAGAGCACCGTGAAGTGGTCACGGATGTTGTCCTGATCGCTGCCGTACCCGCCGTTCAGGTTGACGCCGTCCTCGTCCTCGTCGTAGCCGTACGTCTCGAGCTCTGCCTTGGAGATGGCGCCGCTGGCGACGAGCGGATAGGGGTTGTGGATCACGTAGAACACGACGTCCTGACCGATCCGGGCGCCCGACGGGGCGAAGGCGCGCACCAGGTAGCGTCCGATGGGCGCGTCGCCCGGCACGGTGATCCGCCAGTGCTCGCGGCTCCGGCTGGAGAACGCGCCGCTCGTGAAGATCCCTCCCTGGTAGTCGCCCTCGGCTGGCAGAGACTTCCCCCAGGACACCTCGGCGCCCGTGGCGTTCGAGATGACCCGCAGCGTCGCGTTCTGCGTGGTGCCGTTCAGGCTCGAGTCCTCGACGGCCACCGAGAACGTCGTGCCGCGGCGGACGGGCGGCGGGCGGACCCCGTTCACGACGGTGGCGCCCTGCGCGAACGCGACACCCTCGCTCCAGGCGTCATAGTCGCCCGTGCGCATCGCGCCCTGGTAGAGGAACTGGACCCGGTCCCAGCTCGTCTTGGTGCCCGCCGGCGCGAAGCTCTTCTCGCTGACGCCGAACCAGAACTTGGCAGGGTTGTAGGCGCTCGCGGCCAGCGAGAACTCGAGCGTGTGCTCCGCCGCGTTCAGCTGCCCGAGCGGGAAGTTGTAGCGGCCCTGATCGAACCCGCGGCGGTAGAGCAGGTTGCCGTTCAGCTTCACGCTGTCGGCATAGGCGAACTGGCTGGGATCGGTGTTCCGGTAGGCGCCTCCCTTGAGGAACACCTGGGACGCCGAGCTGTCCACGGCGACCTTGGCGCGGACCTGCACGGCGGCGCTCGCTGGGTCGACCCACACGATCTTCAGGGAGTTCCCGGAGACGTCCGTGGCCTTGAAGCTCTGAGTGCGGCCCGCGTTCGGGGCGACGTAGCTGAACTCGAAGCGATACCAGCCCTGGCGTGAGGTGGAGAGCTCGTATACCTGCTGGCCGCTGCTGTTCCACAGCGTCTGCTGGGTCTGGTCCGGCTCTCCCGGGCGCGAGGTGACCTTGACGGACTCGAACCTGTGGCTCGTGTCCACCTGTCCCGTCGATGTCTTCGCGGCGAGCTCGAACCGGATCCTCTCTCCGTTCGCGTCGGGTTGATAGACGTGGACGACCTGCGAGAAGGTCCCCGAGCCGGAGAACGTCTCCTCGACAGATTTCATGTAGACCCTGCCAGGGACCTCCAGGGCCCGGAGGGGCGCCAGGGTCTTCTGGAGAGCTTCGTCCGGGATGGTGGGGATGCTCGTGAGCTCCTGAGCAGACGTCTCGACCGGGGTCTCGAGCGCGAGCTCGTCGTCGGAGCACCCGACGACCGGGCCGAGGGCCCCGAGGAGCAAGAGGGCCAGCGCGTCGCCGTGGCGGGCGGCGCGCCGGGCGCGACGAGACGTGACGTGCGTCGACGAGATGCTGTTGTCCAACATACTGCCTTTCTCGGAGTTGCTGGGCCCCACGCGCGCGCGGAGGGCGGGCGTACGGCGTGAGAGGCCCATCGCGCGAGCCAGCCCGCCCGCGGGCACGCGGCGCCCAGCGTGGATTCGACGGACATGTGGATCATTGTAAATAGATTTTCCAAATCGAATGCTGCATGTCCGTCATGCACCCTGTGCATCTCGTCACCTCGACGTCGCGCGGGCGTGAGCGCCGCGGCGCTGGCGTGCGGTCCGCCGCGCTCTCGCGCGCTCGGAGACGTGCGAGACCGCCCGCGCCGTCCTCCGGTGCGGAGCCCTCACGCTCCTGCCTCGGTCTCCTTGACACGACGGGGTGGGCGTCGGATTCGCTACCTCATCGCGAGGCGCGGGGGGCGGCACGAAGGGGGCGCGCGACGCACCTTCCTGCTGCGGAAGCCCAGGTCGTCAGGCCTGTGAGTGCTTGGTCCGGCGGGTCCCGGCGCGAGAGCAGCTGCGGTCACCTGCCGCTGCCTCGCGCGGCGAGGCGGCCGCCCCGACGCTCATTCGTAGTCGCTGCGCAGCGCCTCGTAGAACGCGTCGCTCAGGAGGTAATCTGCCCACCAAGGCTCGACCGGCGTCGCGCCCCGGCGCTGCTGGAAGAGCACCAGATCGTCCAGCTCGCCGTCGTACCAGCCCCACAGGAACCGGGCACGCAGCACGTCCACGTTCCGCTGGCGGAGCTCGGCCACCGCTTCCTCGAGCGACTCGTCGTCGAACTCGTCGACCAGCGCCTCTGCCTCGTCGATGATCTCGCCGAGGTAGGCCAGCCCCTTCTTGGTGAGCTCGAACCGCGCCTTGCGGCGGTTGACCTCGACGAGATCCGCGTTCACGAGCTCCTGCAGGACATCCTGCAGCGGGCTCAGCTCGGACGGCAGCACGAGGGGCATCTCCATGCCACCGTCGGCGGGCTTCAGGTCCATCTTCTTCAGCACGTAGATGCCGGCATAGACCAGCTTCTGCTCGCGCGACACGATCGGCTGCTTGCGTCCGTCGAACATCGTCTCACTCCGCGATGCGCCAGGCCTCCGCCTCGAGGCGGATGTGCCGGCGACCGTCTGCGTCGGTGTCGAGCCACGCGTCGACGTCGCCGTCGGCGTAGTACACGGGGGTGCGCCCCGCCGCCTCCGGCCGCCGGATGCGCGCGGCGTGGGGGTTGCACATGGCGAGCACGATGGCGCGCTCGCCGGAGAACGCGGCCGGCAGCCAGCGCTCGAGGAACGCCGACAGGAGCACGGTCACCGAGTAGTCCTTGGCGACCTCCTCGACGAAGAACTCGAGCTCCACGTCGTCGGGCAGCACCTCCGGCTCCTCCGCGGCGTGCACCGCCACGACGAGCGCGTCGGTCACCCGGAGCGGCTCCCGAGCCGCGCGGCCGTCCAGCAACAGGTCGGCCACCCGGCACCAGCCGAACTGCGTGGACTCCACGTCCGGCTCGTCGCGGTGCTGCTCGAGGTTGAGCAGCTCCAGCGGGGGACGGCAGCGGAACGGGAGCTCGGAGATGCTTCGCAGGGGCTGCATCGCGGCGGGCGGCGGCGCGCAGCTACGCGACGAGGCGCTCGGGCCTGCGGCCGCGTTCGCCGCGGTGGACGCCGAAGCGCGAGCCGGCGCCGGACCTGCCGCTCCCGAAGCGGCTGCCGCCGGCGTTGTTGTAGCGCCGCCCGGTCTGCGACGACTTGCTGTTGTTGACGCTGGACGGGTTCGACGCGCGGTACGAGTCGCGGTGGGATCGCAGATCCGTCGCGCGGTTGGGCGGCGTGGTGTACGGCTGCGTGTACACCGGCATGTAGTTCGGGCGCAGCGCCGACGACACCATGGCGCCGAGGAGCATGCCCGACGCCAGGCCCATCACCGGCGAGTGGTAATACCCGAAGGCGCCGTACCCGGCCGTCTGCATCTGCGCGGCGCCTTCGCCCGAGACGTCACGGCGGATCGTGAACACCTTCTCGGGGTCCTGCACGCCGCCGTCGCCGTTCTTGTCGAAGAACCCGGTGACGACCTGCGTCTTGGCGTCCAGGTCCTGCACGGCCACGCTGATGACCTCGCTCCCCTGGTAGATCTCGTTGACACGCCGCTCGAAGTCCTCGGGCCCCTCGGCCGTCTTGTAGGCTTCGTTGACCTTGTCGAAGTCGAGCTCGACGGTGGTGTTCTCGGTGGTCGCCCACCGGTCCTTGGACGGTCCGCCGTTGCCGGTGTTGTCGCAGCCGACGGTCGCGACGGCGAGGGCTGTCAAGAGCACGACGGGCAGGGTGGTCTTCGTCATCATCTGGATGTTCTTGTCTGGGGCCGTGGGAGGGCTCTGTCAAGCAGGCGCTGAGCCCGGCGCCGGGAGCCCGAGGTCGCCCCCAGGGGAACGTAACCACGAGAACACGCGAAGTGAGGGGCGTCGCGCAGGATCCTGGAGGGGCGCGGCGCGTCAGCGCACGGACATGGCCGTCCTCCCTTCGTCCTCGCCCGTGACCACCCGGCGGGGACCCGACGCGGACCCGCGAGGACGAAAGCGATGACCCTGGAGCTGTGCCACCGCGGCTGGCCAGCTCCCAGCGGAGCAGCGGCAGCAGAAGCATCGCCCCGGCCAGCGCGATCGCGGTGCGCCGCGCTTCCCCGAAGCGGATCGGGCCAGCGCTTCAGCGGCACGGCGCAAAGCGCCCAGGCGATCGCGGCGGCAAGCATGAACCGCAGGACCTGGGCGATGGGATGGTGGCGGGCCGCGGGCCGTGGGCCGCACGTCGACCGTAGCGCCCGGATCATCCCGTTGTTCGTGGGCAATACCTCACCGAACGAGCGACTGATACACGAGGACCTGGAACTGCTCGCGCAGGGTGATGTCGACGTTCGGGTAGCGCTGCACGAGCAGGACCGCGACCAGCCTCTCGGCCGGGTCGACCCAGAAGGAGCTCCCGTAAATGCTGCCCCAAGCGTATCTCCCACGAGAGCCGAGGATCTTCGACGCAGCGAGGTCGGTGACAATCGCGAACCCGAGACCGAAGTCGATGCCCTGTCCCTCTCCCGTCGCGTCGCGCGGCAAGTCCGACGTATGGCTTATCGTCATGATCTCCACGGTCTTCGGGCTCAGCAGCCGCACGCCGTCGAGCTCGCCGCGGTTCAGCAGCATCTGAAGGAAGCGACCGTAGTCCCCCGCTGTGGACACCAGCCCGGCCCCACCGGAGAAGTACCTCTTCGGCGTGCGGTAGTACGCCTCTGGCGAGAAGACGAGAAGACCGAACGCTTCAGGGTCCTTCATCGGTCGGATCCCCGCTCCCTCGACGTATGCGTACGCCGTCGTCATGCGATGCCACTCGTCGTCAGGGACCGCGAACCCCGTGTCCTTCATCTGGAGCGGTCGGAAGATCCTCTCCTGGAAGAATACATCGAGAGATTGCCCGGAGACGACCTCGATGACGCGGCCCAGCACGTCCGCGGAGAGACCGTAGCGGAACTCGGCCCCGGGCTGGCTCGCGAGCGGCATCTTCGACAGCTTCTCTACGTTTTCGGCAAGCGTCCCCTCGGTCCAGGATAATCCGTCCGACACGCCTGCCTTCCGGTATGCGTCCCCGACCGGCCCGGCGTCCATGAATCCATAGGTGATACCCGAGCGATGCGTGAGGAGGTCCGCGATCGTGATTTCACGTGCAGCCGGGACCGGCTGTGGCGTCTGGCCCTCTTCGCCCGGAGCGCTGGGTACAACCTGCATATGCCTGAACGAGGGCAGGTGCTTCGAGAGAGGGTCGGTCAACAGGAGACGGCCCTCCTCGTGGAGGATCATCACCCCGACGCTGGTGATCGCCTTGCTCATCGAGGCGATCCGGAAGATGCTGTTCGTACGCATCGGAGCGCGTCGGTCCCGATCCTGCGCACCATAGGCACCGAAATCGACGATTTTCCCGTCCCGCGCCAGGAGCGTGACAGCGCCGGCGATCTCGCCGCGGTCCACGTAGCCTTGCATCACCGAGTGCAGGCGCTCGAGCCGCTCGCGCGAAACCCCGAGCTCGGATGCAGAGGGAGGGTCGATCCCGCCCCGTGACGGCGCCGTGGCGCACGCTCCGAGCAGGATGCTGGTCGAGAGTAGCCAGCCGAGCGCGAGGCGCGTTTGACCACCGCGCCGCTGCCGGGTGGTGCTCCGAATCGAGGCCTTCATGGAATCCATACTTGGTCCTCAGCTGGTTGCAGGCTCACACCTGCCGTGATCGTTCGGAGTGAGATCCTTCCATCGAGGAGCACGGCCCCGGCGCGATCGTGCCCCTGTCGCTGCTTACCCTGGCGCCGCGCCGCCCCGTGGTCGAGACCCGGCGCCCGCGAGCTCTCGAGCGCAGCGAGGCGTGGTCCTTCGACCGCTGCACTTTGCTCGTGATAAATGTAGAGAGCTCAGCGCCCGACGGCAATCGCCTGGGCAGGCGAGGTCCGACGCCGGCTGTGCGAGCAGAGCACGGACGACGCTCGCCCCGCGCGCCGTGAGCGGGCTGCACCTGCGACGAGATCCTGTATCTACGGGACGATCCTGCGGGAAAGAGCGCGTCACCGTGCGCTGGCGCCGGACTCACCTTCGATGCGAAGGAATCAGTCGGTCCGAGCTAACGAGATCACGGATTCAAGGATGAGCCTCCGGCCGCACGACACGCCGGTCACAGCCAGGACCCGATCCCGGTCGTGCCGGAGACGCCCACCCGCAGGGACATGACCGACGCCCTGCACTCGCTCAGGCACCCGGGGCCGCCTTGGGAACCACCGCGCCGACAAAAGCATGCGACCTTGATGATGTAATACGGGTCACATGAGGACCTCGGGGAGCCCGCGCGGCGCGGCGCTGGCCGCGCCGGGATCCGAGGATGCGCCGGGAGCCTCTGGGGGGACGTTCGTCTCCTGGAGTTGGCGCGCGCAAGCCCCGGTGCAGCCATACCCGGTACCGCGCCGGCGCGCTGCGCTCGGAGCTCCCGCAGGCCGTGATGCGAAGGCGGCCCCTCCCCTGGATGCATGGATAAGCTGTTGAAATGTATAGCTTTTCCAGGGGGCCGGATCGCATGGACGGAGGTCCTGTCGACCCGGGGCCGGTCCCGCAGTTGGGGCTTGACGTCTCCGAAGCGTCTGGATTTCCTCCTCCCCCGGCAGCGCCACCCAGATCGCGGCGCTCTGCGGCGCCCCAGCTCGGGACCGTCAGCCCGAGCAAGAATGACCGGTAGACCCACGAGAGACGTCATTTTTTGCACGAATCGAGAATGCCACTGGTTTATAGGACGCTCACGACCAGCAGCGCCCGGGCCAGCGTGTCAGGATTTTTCGAATCAGCTCGAGCTTGGTGATCCGGCGCGTCACCGAAATTTGCGAGCGTAACAGACGTGAACTCGTCAACGATGTTCACGCCGAGCGCGTCTCCGACAGGATGCGAGCTCGCCAACGAGGGCAGTGATGAACTTGCGAATGCTAACGTTTCCGGTCGTATCGTCATGGTTTGCTTTCACGGTGATCGCCTGCGCGCCCAGCAACCAAGGCAACCAGGTCGGCTCTCCCGGTCAGGCGAGTGCTGTCAGCCCAGCCAGCAGCGTCGCTCAGCCCGACACCTCGAGCCAGAGCGGCACGGCGCAGGCGCCCCCGGCGGCGGAGCCTGCGCCCCAGCGGCCACCGCTCCGGCCTGCCGCGAAGGGCGCATACTCCACGGGTGAGTACCGCAATCTGTTCGCCGAGCTGGGACACAAGCCCGCCGACATCGACGCCAAGATCGCGAAGGCCTACGAACAGCTGTTCCACGGCGACCCCAAGGAACAAGCCGTCCTGTTTGCGGCGGGGAAGAACGCGGACGGTCCCAAGGCGTACATCATGGACATCGGGAACGGCGACGTCCGCTCCGAAGGGATGTCGTACGGCATGATGATCGCCGTGCAGGTCGATCGAAAAGACGACTTCGATGCTCTGTGGAACTGGGCCAAGTCTCACATGTATCACGCCGAGCCGCGTCACCCCGGCTTCGGCTACTTCTCCTGGCAGATGCGCCCGGATGGCACGGCCATCGACGAGAACCCTGCTCCCGACGCGGAGGAGTACTTCGCCACGGCGCTGCTGTTCGCGTCCCACCGCTGGGGGAACGGCAAGGGGATCTACGACTACCGGAAGGAGGCCTCGAACCTGCTCGGCGCGATGAAGAACCGCAAGTCGATCACCGGGACCGTCAATGCAGGCAAGCGCAAGGCCACGTTGCTCTCGCTCTTCAACGCCGAGCACAAGATGGTGCGGTTCACGCCGGATTCGGATAACTTCGCGAAGAACGGCGATCATACCGATCCGTCGTATCACCTGCCCGCGTTCTACGAGCTCTGGGCGCTGTGGGGCCCCGAGGCGGATCGTGCGTTCTGGGCCGAAGCGGCCAAGGTGAGCCGCGATTACTTCGTCAAGACGACCCACCCGAAGACCGGGCTTGCTCCGGATTACGCCAACTTCGACGGCACCCCCAAGGCTGCTTCCTGGGACGCAGGGACCGCCAACTTCCGTTACGACGCGTTCCGCACCGCGATGAACTGGTCGGTGGACGCGGCATGGTGGGCGAAGGACCCGCGGGAGACCGAGCTGAGCGACCGGATCCTCGCGTTCTTCGAGTCCCAGGGGCCCAAGTACAAGGCCAACTTCACCCTCGAGGGTAAGCCCATCGTCGAGCACGACTCGCTCGGGCTCGTGTCGATGAACGGCGTCGCGGCGCTGGCCGCTACCCATCCGCGGGCCTGGAACTTCGTCGAGGACGTGTATCAGCGCGAGGCGCCTACCGGCAAATGGCGGTACTATGACGGCATGCTCTACACGATGTCCTTGCTGCACTTGAGCGGGAAATTCCGCGTCATCATGCCGCCGGCGCAGCCCGCGGCGTCTGCTGCTGCAGGCAAGCGCTAGCTCGCAGGCGTGTGGGCGGCGCTGCGTGGGCGCTCGGATCACTCCTGTGATCGCGGGCGCCCAGCGACGAGCGGCTCGACCGGATCGCCCTCACGCCGCCGCCTCCTGTGACCGCGACAGCTCGGTTTCCCGATCTCGTCCTGCCGCAGGGACATGATCGACGCCCTGCGCTCCCTCAGGGGCGTGGCCGCTGGCTGGACCGCATGTTGTCCCTTTATTTCTCCAACTCGGTCTGGCACCGTGCGGCCCTCTCGCCGCGTTGTCCCGGCGTGGCTCGCAGGAGATCCCCGGATGCGCTCGATCCTGTCCAGGTTGCTCCACTCGGCCTCCGTCGGCGCCGGCCGGCTTGCCAGGATGCGCTTCGAGGTGCAGGCCCGCCGGGCGGGCGCGGTGAACGAACGCCTGCTCCAGCGCATCCTCGAGCGTCACCAGCACACCGAGTTCGGACGACGGCACCGCTTCAGCGCGATCCGGAGCGCGAGCGACTTCCAGCGGGCGGTGCCCCTCGGGACCTACGACGCCTTCCGCGCCGATATCGAGCGCGTCGCCCGCGGGGAGCGGAACGTGCTCACCGCGGATCCGGTCACCGCGTTCGCGCTGACCTCGGGCACGACGGGCACCCAGAAGCTCGTCCCGTTCACCGCGTTCACGGAGCGCAGGCTCCTGCAAGACCTCCTCGTCAGCCGCGGCGCCCTGCTCGCGGCGATCCCCGCCGCCCGCGAGGCGAGGCCCGCGGTGGCGTTGATGAGCGCGCTCCTGACGGGCCGGACCGAGGGCGGGTTTCCGACCGCCTCGGTCTCCACGATCATGATGCGCTCCCTGCTCCAGCGTCGCTCCGGACCGTGGACCTCCCCGCCGGAGGCCTTCCTCGTCCCGACGCAGGCCGACGCGTTCTACGTGCACCTCCTGTTCGCGCTGGCCGAGCCCGCGCTCGGAGCGATAGCCGCGCCGTTCGCCTCCGGCCTCCTCGATTTCTTCCAGATCCTTGGGGCGCGCGGGCCCGCGCTGGTGGAGGACCTCGGCCGCGGCTCGCTGCGCGGCGACATCGCGATCCCGCCCGAGGTCGAGCGGTCGATCCGCGCCAGGCTGCGGCCTCACCCCGAGCGGGCGAGGGCGGTGGCGAGGGAGCTCGAGCGTGGTCTGGACGGCATCGCGCCGCGGCTCTGGCCAGGCCTCTCCCACCTCTCGGGCATCACGGGCGGCAGCTTCCGGCTCTACGCCGAGAAGCTCGCGCGCTACGTCGATGGGCTCCCCATCTACTCGCCCATCTATGTGTCCTCGGAGGCGATGATCGGCGTCAACCCGGGCGCGGGCGAGCCCGTCTATGCCCTCCTGCCGAGCTCCGCCTTCTACGAGTTCATCCCCGCCGACGAGCTCGACGCCGAGCGCCCATCGGTCCGGCGCATCGACGAGCTCGCCGAGGGGAAGCGGTACGAGCTCGTCGTCACGACCCACGGCGGCCTGTACCGCTACCGGATGGGCGACGTGATCGAGGTCGCGCGCCACCACCGTCGCGCGCCGGTGGTGGCGTTCGTCTACCGGCGAGGGAGCCTGCTCAACATCGCCGGAGAGAAGACGTCCGAGCATGCGCTCCATCACGCCCTGGACCAGGCGCTGTCGAAGGAGGGCCTCGAGCTCGTGGACTTCTCGACGATGGAAGACGCCGAATCCGCGCCCAAGCGCTACGTGATCTTCGTCGAGCTCACCGAGGACAGCCGGCCTGCGTCCGTCGAGCGGCTCGCCGCGCGGCTCGACGACGCGCTCGGCGAGGCCAACCCCTATTACGCCACCCTCCGGGGGCGCCTCGCTCCGCTCTCGCTCCGCCTCGTGCAGCCGGGGACGTTTCGTGAGCTCCGCGCGCTCATGATCCGCCGCGGCGCCTCGCCCAGCCAGGCGAAGGTGCCGCGCGTGGTGACCGAGGGGCCGCTGGCAGAGCTCCTGATGGCGCGCCGCGACGTCGCGTCGGAGCCCGCGGGCCGGCCCGGTTTACCGGAATGAACCAGCGCGAAGAAGCACCCTTACCCCGCAGGCCAGGCCCCTCCACCTGTCGAACCCACGCCACGGTGATCCCATGAACCTCGCCGGAATCGCCCATATCCAGCTCTCGGTCACCGACTTCCCGCGCAGCCGCGCGTTCTATCGCGCGCTGTGCGAGCACTTCGAGATGCAGTGCCAGTACGACGATCCGGGCAGCGAGGGCGAACGGCCCTCGCTCTACTATATTGGCGGCAAGACCGGCCTGTCGATCCGCCCCGTGAACCCGGAGCACGCCGGCGCTCGCTTTCACCAGTACAAGCCCGGCCTGCACCACCTGTGCTTCCGCGCCCGCAGCCGCGAGGACATCGACGCGTTCCACGGGTTCTTCGAGCGCACGCTGGCCGCGCTCGGCGGCAAGCTCGTGCACGCGCCGCAGGATGGCGGGTGGGCGGCCGGCTACTACTCGATCCTGTTCGAGGATCCGGACGGCATCCGGCTCGAGATCAACCACGTCCCCGGCAAGGGCAACCTGTCCGAAGGCGTCAAGCTCCCGTTGCCCGCGCGCTTCCAGGGGGGCGTGCCGGAGCAAGAGTGAGAAGGCCCGCGGCCTCGCCACGACGACGCTGCGACAGGACCCCGCGGCCGCAGGGCGACCCTGGCCGCGGAGCAGCCCGTGATGGTAGGCCTGGACCATGCACGAGCCGAGCGTCAGCCAGGTGGTCGCCGAGCTGCGCGCGCTCGGCGTGAGGCCGGGCGGCGTCCTCCTCGTCCACACGTCGTTCAGGGCGGTGCGGCCGATCGAGGGCGGGCCGCTGGGGCTGATCCGCGCCCTGCGCGCGGCGGTCGGGGACGACGGCACGCTCGTGATGCCGACGATGACCGACGGACAGAGCGTGTTCGATCCCCGGTCCACGCCGAGCTGCGACATGGGGATCACCGCCGAGACGTTCTGGCGTCAGCCCGGCGTGGTGCGCAGCGGCCATCCCGGCGGCTCCTTCGCCGCCATCGGCCAGCACGCCGAGCGCATCTGCGCGCCGCAGCCGCTCTCTCCGCCGCACGGGCCGGACAGCCCGCCGGGCCGCGTACACGAGCTCGGAGGTCAGGTGCTGCTGCTCGGCGTCACGCACGCCGAGAGCACGACGCTCCACGTCGCCGAGGCCATCGCGCGGGTCCCCTACTCGGTCGCGCACCCGTGCGTGATCGAGGTCGACGGCGCGGCCCGGATCGAGATGATCCACGAGACGGATCACTGCTGCCGGCGCTTCACGCTCGCCGAGGGCTGGCTGCGCGAACGGGGGCTACAGCGGGAAGGGAGGGTGGGCAACGCCCACGCTCGCCTGTGCGCTGCGCGCGATCTCGTGGCGGTGGCGGTCCAGCACCTGGCGGTGAGCCCGCTGGTGTTCCTCTGTCCGCCCGGCGAGGGCTGCGAGGAGTGCGACATGGCGCGCGCCAGCGTGCCGGCGGAAGGAGCCGGTGGACGGAGGTCGGGGACGCGTGAATGAAGGGCAGAGCGCGCGCCGCTGCCGCCCTTCCTGTCGCCGGCACCGGCACGCACCGGCTACGCCGACCTCGGTCGGCTCGCTCCAGGCGCCCCGGGCCGGACGACGGGGACAGCCAGGCCTGTGCGTTGACATCGCTCAGCTTAACCGATAAAGCGAAATGGCAATGTCGAGCATGGCGCGGGGGACATCGCGCAGTCGTCCCTCGTTCTTTGTATGCGGGGCCACGGCGCCGCGTGCTGTCACGGAAACGGAGCGTCGCGGGGACCGGAGGTCGCCCGCGCGGAGAGGCTTGTCATGAAGACTGGACTGATGCCGCGTCGCATCTTCTTCCTGTCGGCGCTGGTGCTTTCCGCCAGCGCCGCAGCGGGCTGCTCTTCCAAGGAAGGAGCCGAGGCAGCCCGTGGCGCTCCAGAGGGGTCGGCGGCGCCCGCGTCGCAGCCTCCGGCGAAGGGCCCCGCGATGGTCACCATCTCGAGGGAGCAGCAGGCCTCCTGGGTGCGCAACTTCAACCCGCTGCTGTCCGAGGGGAGCGTGCGCTTCCCGACGCTCGCCGGCATCTACGAGCCGATGCTCATCTTCAACACGATGAAGGGCGAGTACACGCCGTGGCTCGCGACGAAGTATGCGTGGAGCGACGGGAACAAGAAGCTCACCTTCACGACCCGCCCCGGCGTCAAGTGGTCGGATGGACAGGCGTTCTCGGCGAAGGACGTGGCGTTCACGTTCGAGCTCCTGAAGAAGCACCCCGCGCTCGACCTCTCGGGCGTATGGAAGTTCGTCGAGTCGGTGAAGGCGGCGGACGACGCGACCGTCGAGTTCGCGCTGAAGCGGCCCTACGTCCCGGGGCTCAGCTACATCGGCCACCAGCCCATCGTGCCGGAGCACAAGTGGAAGGACGTCGCCGACCCGGTCACGTTCTCGAACGAGAATCCCGTGGCGACAGGGCCGTTCACCGAGGTGAAGGTCTTCCAGAACCAGGTGTACGAGCTCGGCAAGAACCCGAACTACTGGCAGGCAGGGAAGCCGGCCGTCGACGGGCTCCGCTTCCCGGCGTACCCGGGCAACGACCAGATCAGCCTCGCGATCATCAACGGCGAGGTCGACTGGGCAGGCGCGTTCGTCCCCGAGATCGAGAAGGTCTACGTCGCCAAGGATCCGGCGAACCATCATTACTGGTTCCCGCTCGTCGGCGGCATGGCCACGCTGTACGCGAACACCACGAAGAAGCCGTTCGACGACGTGCGCGTGCGCAAGGCGATCAGCATGGGCATCGATCGGGAGCAGATCGTGAAGATCGCGGCCAACAACTACACCCAGCCGGCGGACGCGACCGGGCTCGACGACTCCTACGAGCGCTGGCGCAACCCGAAGGCCGTGGCCGCGGGCGACTGGGTGAAGCTCGACGTGGCGAAGGCGAAGCAGCTCCTCGACGAGGCCGGGTACGCCGCGGGCCCGGACGGGATCCGGGTGAAGGACGGCAAGCCGATGCGCTTCGAGATCAACGTCGTCACCGGCTGGTCCGACTGGGTGCGAGCGGTCCAGATCATCACGCAGAACCTGAAGCAGCTCGGCATCGACGCCTCGCTCAAGACGTACGACTTCAGCGCGTTCTTCGAGGCGCTCCAGAAGGGCACGTTCGACATGTCGATGGGGTGGACGATCGTCGAGCCCACCCCGTACAACTACTACCGCGAGCTCATGTCCGCCGAGCTCGTGAAGCCCGTCGGCGAGTCGAGCGCGCGCAACTGGCACCGCTACGGCGACAAGGAGGCCGACAAGCTGCTCCAGCAGTTCGAGTCGGCGACGGAGTTCGCGGAGCAGAAGCGCATCCTCGACGAGGTGCAGATGCTCTACGCGCAGAACGCGCCGGTGCTGCCGCTCTTCAAGAACCCGTCCTGGGGCGAGTACAACACGAAGCGCTTCACCGGCTTCCCTACCAGGGAGAACCCGTACGCCAAGCTGTCGCCGAACAACCCGCCGGAGTACCTGCTCGTCCTGACCGAGCTCAGGCCGAAATGACTCGAGTGGAGTCCGGCGGTAAAATTGCCGTGACTCTGATGGCGGGTACCCCCTTCAAAGCCCTGGACTCTGAACCGTTTAAGTGCTCTCCTTGGGGCACTTCCCTCGCACCTCGGATCACGTCGTAGCGGTAGCTCGCGCGCGGATGCGCGACCGGGTGCGCGGTTCTTGGTTTCTTGTCGACCCGCGGAGGGAATGGGTTCTCTCCTCGCCGTGCGTCCCTCTCAGGCCTGGCCCTGTCGAGGGTGATCTGCGCGCGCGCCGCGACGCGGCGCGGCGCGGCGTACGAGGGCTCCTGTCCACCTGCAGGAGCAGCAGGAGTCGCCGTGAGGTCACGCACGATGGAGTCCGTACGTCGGCAGGTGCAATCAGGAGAGAGGCAAAGGAGATCACGATGCGCGTTCTTCATGGATCGGTAGCTGGTTGGGCCGGTGCAGCCCTCTTGGCGTTGGGCCTCTCCGTGGGCTGCGGAGACGACTCGGACGACCAGCAGGGCTCGGGGCAGGAGACGACCGGAGCGGGCGGGGACGCGTCGGGCACCGGCGGCGGGGCCACCGGCGCCACGTCCGGCTCCGGGGGCGAGACCTCGGGCAGCGGCGCCACGACGGGCACGGGCGCCACGACGGGCACGGGCGCCACGACGGGCACGGGCGCCACGACGGGCACGGGCGCCGGGGGCGGGGAGGTCGAGGAGTCGACAGGGTTCTCGGTGCGCGGCCGCTTCCTCCACGACCGCTGCGGCGAGAAGGTGCTGCTCCGGGGCGTCAACGAGATGGTCGTGTGGCTGTCGTCGGGGCCCGACGGCCTGCCGGAGTTCGAGGAGATCGCGAAGACCGGCGCCAACACGGTGCGGATCGTCTGGCTCGCCACGGAGTCCTCGGCGGGGCTCGATCAGGCCATCACGAACGCGCTCTCGCAGAAGCTCATCCCCATCGTCGAGCTGCACGACGCCACGGGGAAATGGGAGCTCCTGCCGACCCTGGTCGACTACTGGACGCGCTCGGACGTCGTCGCTGTGATCAAGAAGCACGAGCAGAACCTGCTCGTGAACATCGGCAACGAGGTCGGGGACCAGGTGGACAACGCGGCGTGGGAGGCGGGCTACAAACAGGCCATCACCCGGATGCGCGAGGCCGGCATCACGGTGCCGCTCATCATCGACGCCTCCAAGTGGGGGCAGAACATCGACCAGCTCCAGGCCGTCGGCCCCGCGCTCGTCGCGCACGACCCCA
The DNA here is from genome assembly GCF_051530195.1 of Sorangium sp. So ce321. Classification (NCBI taxonomy): domain Bacteria; kingdom Pseudomonadati; phylum Myxococcota; order Polyangiales; family Polyangiaceae; genus Sorangium; species Sorangium sp. So ce321. The sequence continues at coordinate 421,348 of NZ_CP150329.1, forward strand.
ACATCCTGCTCAGCGTCCACATGTGGTGGGTCGACGGGAGCGGGGCCACGATCACGAAGGAGCTCGAGGAGTCCGTGGCGCTGAACCTGCCGTTGATGGTCGGCGAGTTCGCGCAGCACGCCGTGTACGAGTGCGGCCAGCACCCGTTCGATTACAAGACCCTCCTCGCCAAGAGCGTCGAGCTCGAGGTGGGGTGGCTCGCCTGGTCGTGGGGCGCTGTCGAGAACGGCGACTGCAAGGAAGACGGGCCGTTCGACATGACGACCGACGGGACCTTCGCGGGGCTCACCGGCTGGGGCCGCGAGGTCGCGGTGACGGACCCGAACAGCATCCAGAAGACCTCGGTGCGCCCGCACTCCATCGAGACCGGCTCGTGCAGGTAGCGCGACGCCGGCGGGTCATCCGCCGCCGGCAGCGCGCACCGCGATCTGCCCGCCGTGCGGCCCGACGCGACCGCACGGCGGGCCCGCGCTAGCGCTCGCGCGACGCTGACGCCGCGCGGCGCGCGAGTCTCCCCCGAGCCACGACACCGCTACTGCTCCGCGCCGATCGAGTCGAGGAAGTCGTTGAAGGCGTTGACCTTCTCCGCCGGGACCACGTCGACGCCGAGGTCGAACCGGCCCTCTCCGACCAGCTGCGGCGCGAGGACCGCCCTGGTCGCGTCGAGTCCGATGTTCTTGATGCCGTAGACGATATAGGGCCCGAGGTACCCCGTGTAGTACTGCCGCTGGACGTGCGTGGCCTTGATGCGACCCTCGCGCATGTGGCCCACGGTCTGCGGCTCGAAGTCGAAGCCGACGATGGGGAGGTCCGTCGCGCCCGCGGCGTCTGCGGCCGCCGGGCACCGGTACGAGACGGCGAACAGGCCGATCAGGCCCACGACGGGCGGGTCCGCGGCCTCGATCTCGGCGCCCATCGACGCGATGTCCTCGGCTTCGTCCATGAAGTTGATCGGGTGTACGAGCACGTCGTAGCCGGCTTCCTCGAACACGCGCTGGGCAGCCTGGGTTCGAGCGACGCCATCGATCCAGGTCGGGTCGTCGGTGCCGTGGATCATCACCGTACCCGGGGCCTCGGGCAGCAGTGCGAGCAGCGTCCTCCCTGCCGTGGCCCCGGCAGAATCGTTGTCGATCCCGACGTAGATCGAGCGCTTCGAGCTCGCCAGGTCGGTCTCGAGCGTCACCACGGGGATCCCGTTCGTGGCGGCCTCGTCGAGAGAGGGCACGTTGCCTTCGCCGAAGGGCGAGATGGCGATCCCCTCGGCGCCCTCCGCCACCACCTGCTCTATCTGTAGAGTCTGGAGCTCCATGTCCTTCTGCTGATCGCCCGAGTACTCGGTGGGCCCGAGCACGTTCCCCGTGACCCTCCCTGCGGCCCCGAGCTCCCCCATGGCGCGCTTCGCGCCCGTGGCGATCGGCGCGAAGAAGCCGCGGAGGGACTTCATCAACACCGTCATCTGCATCGGCTGGATCGAGTTCTCGTTGATCTCGGCGACGAGATTGTCGATGGTCGCCTCGACCTCCACCGGAGTGAACTCGTTCTGGGGAACCGGCTCCCGCTCGATCGGCCTGGCTTCCGGCCCCACCTCGGTCGTGTCGTTCGCGCCGCAGGCCGCGGTCATCAGCGTGAGGCCGAAGGCCGCCGTCCAGGTTCGTCCAGTCACGGTCATGAGACCCCTCCTACTATGTTGTTCGTTCGGTCGCGCGCGGTAGCCCTGCGTGCAGTTCGATCTCGGGGCGAGATCATCGCCCGGGCTCGCATGGGACGGGGACGGGGGCGAGATCGACGAAGGCGTCGCCGTCGACTGTCCACGTCTGCATGAAATCGTGCTGGTTCGCCCCGTACTCGTCGAACTCGTATTCGGCGGCTGCCCCGACGTATCGGACAGGGCTCCCCGCGCGGAGCTTGGCCATCGCCGCCCCCAGGTCTCGCCACGAGGCCGCTTCGTGGTCGGGGCTGCTCAGCTCGCGGAGGATGTTCTTCAGCTCGTACGCGGATGAAGGGAGGGCCCCGCTGGTCGCCTGGGCGTACGCGAGGCCCATCGCGATGAGGACGACGCCGTCGTAATAGAAGTGGGCTGCAGGGAGCGGCGCTTCGCCCCACCTGCGGGAGAAGTGCCCGATGAAAGCCTCGGCGTTCCCGGTCGTGCAGTCGACCGTCTCCTGGTCCTCGTCGATGACGCGGCACTCGCTCCGCAGGCTGAGCGAAGGCGAGACCCCCAGATGTCCATCGAGGGTGCCTGTGGGGATGTTGGCGAGGAGCACCTCGGTGCGCAGCGCAGGGCCGAGGAGCCAGGTGCCCGGGCGACCGGCGACGGCCCATTCGGTCACGATGGTCGAGGCGGTGGCGGGATAGGCGGCCAGGAGCGTGCGGTCGGCGTGCGCTGCGAAGGCGGAGTCGATCTTGTCCGTATAGGTCTGCTCGCCAGACGTGAACGAGACCGAGGGGAGGACCCTGCGCCCGAGCGACGAGAAGATGGTCGTGAACTCGCTGCTGACGCTGGAGTTGTAGTCGTCCTGCGCGGCGAGGCTATTCACTGTCTGGACGCCCGCGCGAACGGCGGATCTCGCCAGCACGCAGCCGACAGCGAAAGGGGAAGGGGCGAGCCGCATCGAGCCGCCCCTCGGGTCGCTGCGCGCACCGAAGGGCGCGGCATAACCGGGCATCATGTGGAACACATCGCGCGCCTTCACGTGCGGCGCGATCGCGAGGGCGAGCTGGTTCTCTTCGGGCCCCACCAGGTAGGCGACGCGGTCGGTGTAGATCAGCTCGAGCAGCTGATCGGACCCGCGCTCCGGGCTCGAGTGGCTGTCTCTGAGCACGAGGTCGAACGGCTTCCCGTCGAGCCCGCCCGTCGCGTTCAGGTCGTGGACCGCGAGCAACATGGCCTCCTCGAGGTTGCGGCCGATGGCCGACTCGCTACCGGAGAAGGGCAGGAGGGCCCCGATGACGACCGCACCCTCGGGGTGCTCGGGCGCTGCCGGCGAGCATGAGCCCGAGAGCAGGGAGGCGAGCCCCACGAGCAGACCGATCCGGGTGCAACGCATGCGTTCGCTGCGACAGGCGTACCCCGTGCCGACTCCACGGGTGCGACGCGACGCGGCAGGAAGCCTCGGATACATGCGCGACCTTCGTAATACGCCATCACATCGACGACCAGCCTGTCAAGGTGGCTTGCAACACAACTACGCAGATCTGTAATGGAAGCTCACGCCGCGATGCAGTCGATACACGGAGAACGCTCATAGGTCGTCGCCGTGTCCGGGCTCACGTGATCGGTAGTGGCCACGCCGGTGACGCTCGAGCTGCCGGAGGCGGCGCGCTCGTGCCAGCGCCCGTGCGTGACGCCGCCCCGCGCAGAGGAGGGCCTGTCCGCTCGCGACCGTGCTCACCTCTCGGCTGATGAGCCGCGAAGCACGTACAGGGACCCCGGTCTCCAACGGTTGCTGAGCTGCCGAGCCCGAGAGCCAATGCGCGTCACGCCAGCCGTCGAAGCCTGCGGGGTCAGCCCCGGAGCAAGCCCGGCCAACCTCCAGCACGGTTCAGCAACATCGCAGTGCTCCGAGCGCGCCCGCTCGGGTCGAACGACGATCGGGTTGGCGCCGACGGCGTACAGCTTGGCCGCGCGCGCGCAGCCCATGTTGCACGCATGAGAGATCAAGGCACCCTCCCCGACAACGTCAACCAGGCCGAGAGCAACGGCTCATAGGCCGGTCACCGGAGCGCCGTCACCCGAGGAGCTCGTTGCCAATGCCAGCTGGTCGTCGGAAGGCCGCGATCCTCACTCGAGCGGGCCTCCCTCGGAGGTCCCCGCCTTCGTGGTCTCCTCGTCCGTGTCCTCGTCGTCAGAGTCGTCGCACGGATATGCGCTGATCCGGTAGGAGAGGCCAACCTCGGCCAACAGCGCCAGATCCTCCGGCGCGAGAGCGATGCTCGCCGTGAACTGCGCGGAGGAGCCCACCGTCATTGCCACGTCCACTTCGGCCGCGGCACCGTGCTGTCTCAGCTCGAGCAGGGCAGATCGATTCGACCGAACCCACGCACGAAATTCCTGGACCAGAGCATCCGCAGAAGCCGCGTCACCGATGCAGAGGCTGAAACCGGACTTTTCTAGAGTTTGACCCCTCCCGGTGCGGTCACCGGCGTGCCAGACCGCGTCAGGCGCAAACCCGTGACGGCGCAGATAGGCGTCGACCTCGAAGCGCCGACCCGAGACTCGAATGACAGCCACTCGCACGTCCATACCCTCCGGTGCCTCGCGCCCAAGCGCTTGCCCTGGAGCTCGGCGAGCAACATCGCCTGCCTCCGGCGACGGGGAGTGTCGCTCGGCACCGACGCGCAGCGCAACGGTCATCCTCGGCGCGGTGTCGATTCGGCCAGCGTAGGCGCCGGCGGGCTCCACACCGGACGCAGGCGCGAGCAAGCCCTCGACGCTCATCCGTCCGCGCCGACGAAGAAGCCCTGGAACGGTCCAGCCGTTCAGCGACTTGCCGAGTCCTCCGAGGCGCGGGACGGCGTCCACGGTCGCAGCAGAGCACGGCGGTCCCGCTGCGCTGATTGAGCAAGCGCTCGCTCATCGCGCACGGCGCTGCGCAACACCCCCGCTCGACCCCATCGGCCCGGAGAACGCACGCCAGCGCCGCGACACGCGGCGGTCCGCGTGACGGGGCGGGTCAAGGCGCCGTGGACACCGCCCCGAGCGAGCTGGAACGGGGCGTGCAATCACCTTGCGCAACGACGTCGCGCAACGACGTCGCGCAACGACGTCGCGCAACCGACCTGAGCTCGTCAGCGCTCGGCGCTCCCGACGCTTCGCGCCCGCTGCTCCCTCCCCGCAGCGGGCAGCGCGCGCCGGACGCGCCGAGCGAGGAGCCCGGCGTGAACAACGCACGGAAGCTGCGTCGTTCACGCCGAGATCCTCCCACAGACATGCACAAGCCCGCGATCGCGGGTCGAAACGACCGAGACAACCCTCCGTTCTCTCCGGCCCCACGCCGGAAGAGGTGAATCGACATGAGCCCTCGTATCGACCGTATTCCCCAGAGCCCCACGTTTTCCCTCCGCCGCCTGCCGGCGCGCCGCTCGACGTCCCTCGCGGCGCTCCTCGTCGCGGCCGGCGTTTCGTGCGCCCCGCCCCACGACACCGGCGACCTCGACGCCGAGGCGGGCGATGCCGTCGCCTCGCGGGCGACCGACGCCGAGAGCCTCGGCAACACGGGCCGGGCGCGGTCGGCCCTCGTGACGACCGCCGCGGCCCTCCCCGCGGCGGAGCTCGATCGGGTCGCATACGCGGCCGCCGCCGCGAAGGTCAACGACCCAGGGCTCGACCTCCTGGCCGACGCCACGAGCCGGCTCGCGGCGCGCCACCCGGGGCTCTCGGCGGCCGAGTACCAGAGCGCCATCGCCGCGATGTGGACGATCCTCGCGGCGAGCCAGCCGAACGCGCTGCACGACCTGAGCGGCCAGGAGATGCGCTTCATCAGCCGGACGATCGCCCGCATGGTGCCCCGGCTCGGCAGCGGCGCCCCCGCGGACGCGCTGCGCGAGACGGCGCGGAGCTACATGTCCGCCTTGCGCAGCGATCTCGACGAGGTCCGCAAGGTGTCGCCCCTCGACTCGCTCCACGACCAGCACGGGGCGGCCCAGCAGTTCCGCGAGGGGTGCTGGGCGCGGCTCCACGCCGCGGCGCGGGCGAGCGCCGCCCTCGCCGCCGCCGTCGACGGCAGCGTCGTCCAGCAGCGCCTCGCCGTGCGGACCAGCGACGCGGCGAGCCTCATCCTCGGCGTCCACCCGGTCGAGCCGCTGCGGAGCTTCGTGCTCGCCAACGTCCAGGCGGACGGCAGCCTCACCGCCAGCCAGAGCGCGGTGGAGACCCTCATCGAGGCGGCCGGCAGCGCGGCGCTCGCGCAGACCCGGGCCTACGCGGACAACCTCTTCGCCATCGACGCCGCCGAGCAGCAGTACCTGAGCTCCAGGCCGGCGGTGGGCGCGGCCAGCGCCGGCCCGTCCGCGCTCGCCGCGGGCGACCCGGCCGCCGCAGGCGACGCCGAGGCCAAGCTGAAGAAGGCGATCGAGGACGCCACGAAGAAGCAGAAGCAGCTCGCCGACAAGCTCGACAGCGTGAAGTCGGGCGCCACCGGCGCCCTGGGGCTCGCCGCGAAGCTTGCGTCGATGTCCAACGACCCCGACTTCGCGAGCGACATCGAGCTCCTGAGCAAGACGACCTCCATCCTCCTCGACACCTTCTCGAAGCAATCGAAGGGCGCGATCGAGACGGCGTCGAAGCTCGTCGGCCTGCTGAACCTGGGCGAGACCGGCTTCAAGGTCATCGGCGCCGCCGTGCTCACCGGCGACCTGATCGGGGCTGTCTTCCAGATCGTCTCGCTGTTCAACAGGGAAGACAAGCCGTCGATCAACCAGAAGATCCTCCAGAACCTGCGCGATATCCGCGAGCTCGTCGTCGACGTCCGCACCGAGATGCACGCGCGCTTCGATCGCCTCGATCGGAAGCTCAACGGCATCTACGACGCGGTGATGGAGCAGTTCGAGCACATCAACTTCGAGCTCGGCGAGCTCGAGGTGGACCTCGAGGAGGTGCAGCTCGCCCTGTTCACCCTGCAGGCCGACCTCAACCGGCTGGATCGCAATATCTACGCGTTCCTCGACGCGGCGGAGCGGCAGCCGCTCGTGGAGGGCATCGCCGGCTTCCTCGACTACCAGCAGCGTACAGGGCTCGAGATGGCGTACAGCCCGACCTACCTCGACGGCGAGAACCGCTTCTACACCTGGAGCTACTTCACGTCGAAGGACGCCATCCAGGCGGGCCCGGCCAGCCGGAGCTTCGACGACGCGCAGATCGCGACCGAGCTCGGCAATTACCCGCTCGCGACCAACATCAATTACCTGAGCGAGCTCTCCGCCCTCAAATTCGGCCTCTCGCGGCTGTCGTCGGAGCGGCTGGCCAACCCGCTCACCTGGATGACGGCGGCGGAGAGCTATGCGCAGCTCGGCGAGGAGTGGCCCGAGCACGCGGGCCAGATCGACTCGGATCGGCTGGAGCGCGTCATCGACGCGGGGGAGGACCTGGCGGCGGGCCTCGACCGGATCGCCTCACCCGCGCTGATGCGGAGGCTGGCGGACCACTACCGCGGCAAGGTGACCGCGCTGCGCGACGCCATCTCGAGCTACGAGGAGACGTTCGAGGCCGCCCCGAGCCGCAAGCTCCACGGCGTCGACCTGTGGAGCGGCGCCGACCAGGTCCCGACCACGCACGACCTCGCCGGGCAGAAGCCGCTCCGGTCGTGCCGGAACAAGACCTTCAAGGACGGCCGGGAGTCGTTCGAGCTCGATCTCGCCCCCTTCGCCGCCGATTACGCGCCGCTCGCGCCGTTCCTCATCGCGGACAACCTGGGCGGGCTCTCCGACCTGAAGCCGTGCATCCACGCCAGCTGGACGTGGGAGAAGTCGGCGGAGGTCCCCTGGGGCCGGCTCTGGACCTTCCGGCTCGATTTCGCGGTCCGGGTGAGCTACGGCGCGACGGCGGTCCACGAGATCTGGTTCACGACGAGCACGCGTCAGACCCGGCTCATCAGGAGCTACGATCCGCCCTTCGATCCCGACGCCGCCTGGTCGCCCGAGTACTACATGACCGAGGCGGTCTGGAACCAGCGCGCCCTCTCCTCGCGCCGCCTCCTGGCCACCTCGGCCCTCCTCGACCAGGCCCGCACCGGGGTGGAGCGGAAGCTGGACGATCTGCAGCGCGGGTTCTACGGCCACGTGGCGACCAAGCTCGCGCAGCTCGGCGATCCGATCCAGGTCGCCGGGAGCCAGCTCACCGGCTCGAAGGCGCTCTGGGAATCGTACGTGGCCCTCGGCTTCCCGCTCTCGCTCGAGCAGAACGACACCCTGCGCTCGCTCCTCTACGGCGGCGAGTCGCTGCTCACCGGCGCCGGCGGCGACCCCGGCTTCATGAACAGCGTCCGCAACATCTATCTCTTCATGAGCCAGTCCGACGAGCTCCCGGTGAACAACGTCCTGCCGGCGATCGTGTCGCTGTCGAGGGAGCGCTCCGATCGGCTGCTCACCACGGTGAACGACATCAACGCGGAGATCCGCGCGGCCGAGGAGCTCGAGGGCAGCGCGCTCGTCAAGGGGACCCTCACGCGCCTGTACCTGCTCAAGGCGCAGACGCCGGGCGGCTGAGCGGACGCCGCGCGACGCGCTGCCGCGCCGTCCAGATCGGGGGCCAGCCCCGACGCTTCAGGCGCCCTGGAAGCCGCCCGCGCGGCACGTCATCACCAGCGTGTCGCGGTGGCCGGGCTCGCCCGCGGGCTGGATCGGCGTCGTCTCGTGGATCACGCGCTCGTCGTCCAGCAGCAGCAGGCTCCACGGCTCGGTGAGCGTGAATCGCTGGCCCGCGGGCCCGTCCGCCTGGAAAACACGCGTCTCACCGCCCTTGATGCCCGCGCGCCCGACGAGGAACACCGCCACGAGATCCACGCCGTCGCGGTGCGCGCCTTCCGGCGTGGGGCGGCCAATGCCCCCTTCCGTGTCGATGCGGAACTGGTGCGCCTCGACGAACCAGGGCTGCTCGCCCTTGAGGCCGGAAGCGACCTGCCCGAGCCCACGCAGCAGGCCTGCCCAGGCGGGCTGGCTCACCACCTCCGGCTGGATCGGCTCGAACCACCGCTGCATGCCGCCGTGGAGCGCGTTGTACTCGACGGGCTGCCAGTGCGCGCGATGCGGCGCCTGGCGGACCGCGCCGCCTTCGACCACGAAGCACGAATGCCGCCGGCTGCGATAGTGCCCGCCGTCCTTGAGGTAGCGGTCCTGCGGCAGGTCGTCCCAGGAGGGCCGCAGCGCATGCAGCTCGCGCAGGGCGCAGCCCGTGAGCTCGGCGACGCCCTGCGGGCTGAGCACCGCATAGCCCTGCTGGCGCAGCAGCACGGGCACCTGCGCGGGATAGGTGAAGGCGGGCGTGAGCTCCATCGGCCTCAAGCTTAACCCGCAGCCGGCGGCTGCGAGCAAGCGGCTTCCCGCCTGCGCCATGCGCCGCCGGTCTGACCGCGATCAGCGCGCGAGCCGCCGCGTCAGTCGATGACCTTCACGCCCTTCCAGAACGCGACGCGGTCGCGCACCATCGCGGCGTCGGGCTTGGGGTCGGGGTAGTACCAGACCGCCTCGGGGTTGAGCTCACCGTCCACGAGCAGCGAGTAGTAGCTGGCCGTGCCCTTCCACGAGCAGACGGTGTGGTGGTCGCTGGCGGTCACGTAGTCGCGCTTGAGCGAGCTCGCGGGGAAGTAGTGGTTGCCTTCCACCAGCACGGTGTCGTCGCTCTCGGCGATGACCTTGTCTTTCCAGATGGCTTTCATCGATTCCTCGCTCGGGCGCGCGCAGCCAGCGCACGATGAACGTCTTTACCGCGTCGGTCCACACGGGACTCGCCTGGAAGCTGGCGCGCTGGGCGAGGCGCCGCAACCCCTCGACGGTGAACCGGGTCGAATTTGCCGTGTGCAGGCGCTCGCCCTCGCCGACCTCGAGGGCGCGGCCGGCGGCCGCGCGCGACCGGACGAGCCGGCCTGCGGGTCAGCGGTTTATCGCGTCGATCGCGTCGATCGCGTCGAGGTGCGGAGAGAGCACCTCGGCGATCCAGGTCATCACCGCGCGGACGCGGCGCGGGACGCTCCTGCCGTGCGTGTGGAGGAGCGAGACCGGCATGGGCGCGCAGGTGAGGCCGGGCAGGACCTCGACGAGCGCGCCCGCGGTGATGCTGGCGAGCATCCCTGCCCGCGGCACCTGGATGATGCCGAGGCCGGCCAGGCACGCCGCGCGGTAGGAGTCGGCGCTGTTGACCGTCACCACGCTGCGCATCGGCCGCTCGCGGTAGCCGCCTTCGTGGGGGTACTCGAACGACGGCGCGTCGGCGCCGAGCGTCAGCGAGTAATGCACGAGGAGGTGCCGATCGAGATCCTCGAGCCGGCGCGGCGTGCCGTGCTCGCGCAGGTAGGATGGGCTCGCGCAGTTGATCATCCGCAGGGCGCCGAGCCTGCGCCCGACGAGCCCCGGGTCGCCGGGGGCGCCGATGCGCAGGACGCAGTCGAAGCCCTCGCGGAGCGGCTCGACGCGCCGATCGGTCGTGCTGAGGAGCACCTCGAGCGCGGGGTAACGCGCGAGCAGCTCGGGCAGGCGCGGGATGATGACGTCGCGCGCGAAGTTCACCGGCAGATCGATCCGCACGCGCCCGCGCAGGGCCCTGGCCGCCTGGAACATCGCGCCTATATCGTCGGCCTCGAGCGCGAGGCGGCGCGCCCGCGGGAGGAGCTCCTCCCCGTCCGGCGTGAGGCGCACGACGCGGGTGGAGCGCTGGAGGAGCCGGGTGCCGAGCTCCGCCTCGAGCGCCTTCAGCCGCAGCGAGACGCGCGCCTTGGGCATGCCGAGGTGCTCGCCAGCCCTCGTGAAGCTCCCGAGCTCGGCCACCTTCACGAAGATCTTGAGCGATTCCAGGTCGATGCTCATTGTTTCGATTGTCGAAACAGTGTGTCCGAACCCCGGGCCTTTCTCAACCGGGATCGGAGGGCTATTCACTATCGCAGACAGCGGCGAGGGGCCGCGTCGCCATCGAAAGGACCCGACCATGAGCACATCGAAGCGCAGCACCGTCGCCCTCGTCACCGGCGGAAACCGCGGGCTGGGGAAGAGCATGGCCCTCCACCTCGCGGAGCGCGGCGTGGGCGTCATCATCACTTACCGCGGCAACGCGGCCGAGGCGGCGGAGGTGGTGAAGGAGATCGAGGCCAAGGGGGGCAAGGCAGCGGCCCTCGCGCTCGACGTCGCCAGTACGCGCGGCTTCGACGCGTTCGTCGAGGCGGTGAGGGCGGAGCTCGGCGGCAAGTTCGGGCGCGATCGCCTCGATTTCCTGGTGAACAACGCCGGTATCGGCGCCCACGCGAGCTTCGTCGAGACGACGGAGGAGCAGTTCGACGCGCTCGTTAACGTCCACCTGAAGGGGACGTTCTTCCTCACGCAGAAGCTCCTGCCGCTGATCGCCGACGGAGGGCGGATCCTCAACATCTCGTCGGGGCTCGCGCGGCTCACCCTCCCCGGGTATGCCGCTTACGCCGCGATGAAGGGCGGCGTGGAGGTGCTCACCCGCTACCTGGCGAAGGAGCTCGGGCCGCGGAAGATCTCGGTCAACGTGCTCGCGCCGGGCGCGATCGAGACCGACTTCGGGGGCGGCGCCGTGCGCGACAACGCCGAGCTGAACAAGATGATCGCCGCCCAGACGGCCCTCGGCCGGGTGGGCCTGCCGGACGATATCGGCGGCGCGGTCGCGATGCTCCTCTCGCCCGAGAGCCACTGGATCACCGGCCAGCGGATCGAGGCGTCAGGCGGCCAGATGCTGTGAGGCGCTCGCCATCACCGCATCACCGCGGCGCGCGCACCACCCGGCCGCCGTCGGCCTCGTCGATCGCATAGACGCAGGCGCCCCGCACCGCCACGCCCGCGGGGCGCGTCAGGCCCTCGGCGAGCACCTCGGGGTAGCCCGGGCAGCCCGCGGTCGGGCAGCGCATCACCGTGCCCCCGCCGCGGTTCACCCAGTAGGCATCCGCGCCCTCGATCGCGATCGCCGCGGGCTCGCGCAGCGGCCGCGCCGGCTCGGTCTGCGGCGCGAGCGCCTCCTCGGCGCACCCTTCCACGAGGTCGCAGCGGGAGACGCCGCCCGCCGCCCCGCCCGGGTCGGCCCAGGTCCAGAGCACCTCGGCGCCGCCGAGCGCGATCCGGTCCGGAAAATCGAGCCGCACCGCGAGCTGCGCGGGCGCGACGGGCGGCGACGCCCCCTTGTCCAGGCGGAGCACCCGGCCGAACTCGGCGCCCGTGCCGCGCTGGACCCAGACGACGTCGCCCGCGCCGCCCGGGGTGACCGCCACCCCGCGCGGGTGCGACTGGCTCAGCGCGAGCAGCTCCGGCGCCGCCCCGCAGCCCTCGGCGACGGGGCAGCGCAGCAGCTCTCCGGCGGTGCCGCTCGGCTCGTCGCGCGTCCAGTACACGTCGCGCCCGTCCGTCGCCAGGCCGCGCACCGCCTCGGCCTCGCCCGGACCGAAGGCGATGAGCGAGGTCGCGCCCGCCGCGCAGCCGTCGGCCGGGCAATGCCAGAGCCCGTCGCCGGCGACCCACACGACGAGCCCCTCGGCGGCCGCGAGCAGGCCCGGCGCCGGCGTGAACGACACGAGGTCCTCCACCGCATCCGTCGCTGGATCGAGGCGGCGGACGCGATCGCCCTCGCGGCTCGTCCACACCAGATCGGGCCCGACCGCGGCGATCGCTGCAGGACCGCCGGCCGCCTCGGCCGCGGCGACGACGCACTGGACGCTGCAGTCTCCAGGCGCGCACCGGCCCGGATCGCCCGGGTCGAGGGTGTCCTCGGCCCCGCCGGTCAGGCCGTCGAGGTCGATGTAACAGCCAGGGAGCAGCGCGAGGAGGGCCAGCGCGGCCCCCCTCGGCGCGGCGATCGTCGCCCGGACCCTCACCGCGCCGCCCGCCCTCCCTCCGGCGCATCCGACGCCCCCGGCGCGTTCGGATCGACGACCGAGGTGCGGCTGCCGCGGCCGCGCGTGTCGAACGTCCGGAGCTTCACCACCCCGCTCACCGCCACCGGCCCGCTGTAGACGGCCGAGGTGGCGTCGGGCTCCGTGCCGTCGGTCGTGTAGCGGATCTCGAGCCCCGGGAAGGCGACGCTCGCGACGAGCTGGCCATCGTCGACGCGCGCGCCCGGCAGCGGGAGCCGGTAGCCCACGCCGCCGCCCAGGTGGTCGAGCCGCGGCAGCTCGCGCTGCCCCAGGCTGTTGGCGAAGCGGTTCCACGCCTCCGCGAGCAGGCTCGCGCGCGCCGCCGCGTCCTCCTCCGCCGCCCACGCCGGGTCCGGCGCCCAGGCCCGCTCCGCGAGGCTGACGAGCTTCGGGAAGATCAGGTACTCCATCGCCTGCTGCCCCTTGGCGTTCTCGCCCCAGAGCTGCCCCTGGATGCCGAGGATGTTCGCCCGGCCAGCGTCGGTCAGCCGCACGTGATCCCGGAACATCTCGGCCTGATCGATCGGATTGCCCATGCGGTCGGCATGCGCGCTCTTGTAGAAGTCGAGCGGCACGAACTCGTAGGGCTTTCGCGTGTCCACGAACCCGGCCCAGTAATAGCCGGGCTCCGACGGGTCCTTGTCGTAGGCGAGATCGAAATACAGGTTGGTGGCGTTGGAGAGGACCACCGGATAGCCCGCGTTGGCGAGCTTGTAGCCGTTGTCCTCGTCCCCCCAGCCCCAGACGTTGTTCCAGACATAGGGCCTGAAGTTGCTGTTCAGGAACGCGGGGTTGGCCTCCTTGTCGAAGCCGCCGCCCGCCGGCACCTTCTTCAGGGCGATCTCCTCCCAGCCGCCTGTCACGAGGCCGTGAGACGCCACGATCTCGTTGATCTTGCTGAGGAAATAGCTCGTCACGTCGGCCGCTGAGTCGAGCCCGTCGCCCGCCTCCTCGTCGAGGAGCGCCTGGCACGAGGGGGACTGCTCCCAGACGCCCTCCGGCACCTCGTCGCCGCCCGTGTGAAGGGTGGTGAGCGTCGCGCCAGCCTCGGCGTACATCGTCACGAGGTCGTCCACGACCACCTTCACGAACCTGTAGGTGGACTCCCGGCAGGGGTTCAGCACGTTGTCGTGCCACATCTGCACGGACATGTACTGGGATGCGTCCTCCAGGTCGCTGAGCAGGAACTCCTCGGCCTTCTGGAGGTCGCCCTCGGCCGCGAGCCTCGCGTGACGCGCCTCCATCGCCTTGACCGCGGCGCGGGCGTGGCCCGGCATGTCGATCTCGGGGATCACCTCGATGTGGCGCGCCTTCGCGTGACGGAGGATCTCCACGAGCTCGGCGCGGGTGTAATGGCCGCTGCCGCTCGAAGCCGGTGAGTCCGGGTCCGGACCGGAGCCGAACGAGGGGACGAGATGGTCCCCGTCGTCGAGGGTATGGCCGCGCCGGGCGCCCACCTCGGTGAGCTCGGGCAGGCCGCTCACCTCGAAGCGGAACCCCTCGTCGTCGGTGAGGTGGAAATGGAACTTGTTCAGCTTGTAAAAGGCCATGACGTCGAGCAGCTTCAGCACGGCCTCCTTGCGCTGGAAGTTGCGCGCGACGTCGAGGTGCATGCCGCGGTAGGCGAAGCGCGGGGCGTCCTCCACCGTCACCGCGCCGATCGCGAGCTCCGGCCGGGCGCTCCGGTACGCCTCCACGGGCGCGAGGGCGCGAAGGCTCTGGATCCCGTAGAAGACCCCGGCCGCGTCGCTGCCCACGATCTCGACGCCATCTGCGGTGACCGTGAGCCGATAGGCCTCGTCGCCCGCCTGCCGCGGCCGGCCGCCGACGTCGAGCGCGCCCGTCGCCAGCGAGATCGCCGCCGTCCCCGCAGGCGGCGCGCCCTCGCGGACCTCCGGCGCGCCGCCGAGGAGCACCTCCAGCGCCTCCGCCAGGAAGGCCGCCTCGCCCTGGAGCCCCGCGGCGTGGTAGATGGGCACCGCAGCCGACAACACGAGCTCTCCGGCGCCCGCTTCGAGGAGCACCGGAGAGGGCACGATCCTGTCCACCTCGCCCGGCGCGAGCAGGCGGACAGCCTGGTTCTCGTCATGGCGAGACGCCGTCGTCGGCACGGGCGTTATATCGCCGGGGAACCGGTCGGTCTGCTTCTCCTCCACGAACGGCGCGACGCTCTCCGAGCCGACCGGCTCCGGCGCAGAGGCCACGCCCTCGACGTCCGTGAACACGAAGTAATAGCCCGCGGGCGCGTCCGTCTCCTTGATCGCCCAGTACGCCGCGTCGAAGGGGATGACCACGCTTTGCCCCGGCTGCACCGGCTCGAACGCCTCGGTCGGCTCCATCTTGAAGAAGTCGCCGTTGATCTGGGTGACCGTCACCCCCGCCGGCAGGCTCTCGGGCACGATCGTGCGGACGAAGTTGAAATAGAGCGTCCAGCCGCTGCTCCCGAGCGCGGCAGTTCCATGGTTGGTGATCGTCAGCGCCGAGCCGAAGCTCACCGCGGGGTTCTTCGTGTTGTCCAGCACCTCCCAGCTCACGGCGAGATCAGCGCCTGACGGGCGCTGCTGCGCCGAGTCGCCGCCCGCGCCACCGCCGCCCGCATCACCGCCTGTGTTGCCGCCGCTGCCGCCGGTGTTGCCGCCATCACCGCCCGTGCTGGTGCTCATCGTGGTGCTCCCGGTGGACGAGGACGTCTCGTCGTCGGCGCACCCTGCCACAAACAGGGCCGCGACGAGCAGCCCCCCTCGGAAAACAGCCTTTCGCATGGCGCACTCCTACAGTGTTTTCGTGACCTTCTTGAGCCGCCTCGGCGCGTCGGGGTCGAGACCCCGGGCCTCGGCCAGGGCAGCGGCCGCCAGATAGAACGCCTGGACCTGACAGAGCGGGTCGAGCAGCTCGTGAGGGGACTCCGGCACAACGAGCTGCACCCCCGGCAGCCCGGCGGCGCCCACCAGGATCACCTTCGCTCCCTGGCTCCGGAACTCCTCCGCCACGCGGACGAGGCCGGCCTGGGCCGGGCCGCGCGGGGCGAAGATCAGGAGAGGGAACCGCTCGTCGATCAGGGCCATGGGCCCGTGCTGCACCTCGGCGACGGTGAACGCCTCGGCGTGGACGCCGCACGTCTCCTTGAACTTGAGGGCCGCCTCCAGCGCGATGGAGAAGCCCGGGCCTCGCCCGAGCACGAGCAGGCGCTCCTCGCCGGCCAGCGCGCCGACGAGCGGGCCCACGTCGGCCCCGCTCGCGGCGGTCAGGGCGTCCGGCAGCGCGGCCAGCGCGTCGAGCAGGGCGGCGTCCTCGCGCCAGCTCCCGACCACCCTGGCCATGGCGCTCAGGCTCGCGATGAAGCTCTTCGTGGCCGCGACGCTCCGCTCGGGGCCGGCGCGCAGCGGGAGCGTCGACGCGGCCACCCGGGCGAGCGGTGAGCCGGGCTGGTTCACCAGGGCCGCCGTCACCGCGCCCGCGGCGCCGCAGGCCTCCAGCGTGCTCACCACGTCGGGGCTCTGCCCCGACTGCGACACGGCGACCGCCAGGCCGCCCGGGAGCCGCAGCGGCGCGCGGTAGAGGGTCACCACCGAGGGAGGCAGGCTCGCGACAGGACAGCCGAGCTGCGTCATCACGAGGTAGGCGAGGTAGCCCGCGGCGTGATCCGAGCTGCCGCGGGCGATCGTGACGACGGACGGCGGCGGCGCCGCGCGCAGGCGAGCGCCGAGCTCGCGGTAGGCGGGCTCGTCCTGGGTGAGCTGCTGCGCCACGACCTCCGCGGCGGAGCGGGCCTCTTCTGCCATCAGCGAGCGCGATCGGTCACTCAAGGGGCTCTCCTTCCACGAGGACCTGCTGCAGGGCGAGATCCTCGTCCAGGACCAGCAGGTCGGCGAAGCAGCCCGGCGCGACCCGCCCGCGATCCGCCAGGCCGAGGTGCTCGGCCGGGAACAGGCTGCAGCGGCGCGACGCCTCCGCCACGGAGAGCCCGAGGCCGACGAGGTTCTTGAACGCCTGGTGCATGGTCAGGCAGCTGCCCGCCAGGGTGCCGTCGGGGAGCCGCACGCTGTTCTGGCACTTCGTGACCGCGCGCGCGCCGAGCTGGTACGGGCCGTCCGGCATCCCCGAGGCGGCGGTGCCGTCGGTCACGGCGTAGAGCCGCGGGATGCACCGCAGGGCGGCCCGGATGGCGCCCGGGTGCACGTGGACGAGATCCGGGATCAGCTCGGCGAAGTCGCCGTGGGCCAGCGCCGCGCCCACCGCGCCGGGCTCGCGGTGGTGCAGCCCGTTCATCGCGTTGAAGAGGTGGGTGAAGCCGCTCGCCCCCGCCGCGAGCGCCGCCGCGACCTCCTCGTAGCTGGCCAGCGTGTGCCCGATCTGGACCCGCACCCCCAGGCCGGACAGGCCGCGGACGAGCTCCAGGTGGCCGGCGAGCTCCGGCGCGAGCGTGAGCACGCGGATCGGGGCCACGGCGTGGAGCGCGAGCGCGGCGTCGAGGTCCCCTGTCGCCACGCACGGCGGCTGCGCGCCCAGCCGACCCGGGTTGAGGAACGGGCCCTCGAGGTGGACGCCGAGGACGCGCGCCTCGCCGCGGCGACGCGCATCCATGGCGGCCCGGATCGCGCGCAGCGCGGCGGTGATCTCCGCCGTGGGCGCGGTCATCGTGGTGGCGAGCAGGCTCGTGGTCCCGGTCGCCGCGTGCGCGCGGGCCATCACCCGGGGCGCGTCGCCGCCCTCCATGACGTCCCGGCCGCCGCCGCCATGGACGTGCAGATCGATGAAGCCGGGCAGGATCCGCGGCCCGGCGGCGGGGCCGGGGGCCGGCGCACCCTCGATCTCCTGGACCCGCGCGCCGCAGCGCAGGCGCCCCCGGAGCCAGCCTTCCGGCGTGAGGATGTTGCCTTCCAGATCCACGGCCTCACCCCTTGAGCTTCTGCTCGAGCGCGGCGGCGTACCGCGGCGCCTCGGGGCCGACGAGCAGGTGGACCACCCGGTCCGGCAGGAGCATCACGCCCTTCACGCTCGCGGCCTCGAGCGCCGCCTCGTCGATCGGGGCGTCGCCGGCGAGCTCGACGCGCACGCGCCCGCTCGAGAACCCCTCCACGGACCGGACGTTGGCGGCGCCGCCGAGCGCGGCGAGCCAGCGCTCGACCCGCGCCGAGAGCGCGGCGGACGCGCTCCCCCGCGAGGCGCTCGCCTCCTTGCGCTTGGCCGGCGCGGCCTCCGGCGTGGCCAGCGCGTCGACCTTGAGCTCCTTCATCTCCTTGGCGATCGACTCGGCCCTCGGCCCGAGGATCACCTGCAGGCTGTCGGTCCCCGGGCGCGCCACGCCCTGAGCGCCGAGCGCCTTGAGCTCCGCGTCCTTCACGCGGTCGCGGTCGACCATGACCAGGCGCAGGCGGGTGATGCACGCGTCGATCTCGCGGATGTTCTCGTGGCCCCCCAGCGCGCGCAGGAGCTGCCCGGCGAGCCCGCCGGCGTCGGCGGCGGGCTCGGCGCGCGGCGCGCCCTCGGCCGCCGCCGCCGCGGGCTCGCGGCCCGGCGTGGCCAGGTTGAGCCGCTCGATGCAGACGACGAAGAGCCCGTAATAGACGACCGCGTAGGCGAGGCCGATCGGCACGATCATCCAGCCCTTGGTCGAGAGCCCGTAGTTCAGCGCGTAGTCGATGAACCCGGCCGAGAAGCTGAAGCCGTGCTTGACGCCGAGCACGTCGAGCAGCGCCAGCGAGACGCCGGTCAGCACGGCGTGGACCGCGTAGAGCGCCGGCGCGAGGAACATGAAGGCGAACTCGATGGGCTCGGTGATGCCCGTCAGGAAGGCGGTCAGCGCGGCCGAGAACATCACGCCGCCGATGGCCTTGCGGTTCTCCGGGCGCGCGGTGCGGTAGATCGCGAGGCACGCCGCGGGCAGGCCGAACATCATCACCGGGTAGAAGCCGGCCATGAACACGCCCGCCGAGGGGTCGCCGGCGAAGTAGCGGTTCAGATCGCCGGTGACCGCCCCCTTCGCGCCCTGGAACGAGCCGACCACGAACCACGCGATGTTGTTCAGGATGTGGTGCAGCCCGGTCGGGATGAGCAGGCGGTTCAGCAGGCCGAAGCTGAAGGCGCCGATCGGCCCCGAGGCGACGATCCAGCCGCCCAGCGCGTCGATGCCGGCCTGGAGGGGCGGCCAGACGAAGCCGAGGACGAGCGCGAGGGCGAGGCTCACGCCGCCGGTGACGATGGGCACGAAGCGGCTGCCGCCGAAGAAGCCGAGGAAGGCGGGCAGCTTGGTGTCGCGGAAGCGGTTGTACATCGCCCCCGCGAGGATGCCGGCGAGGATGCCGGCGAGGACGCCCATCTTGATCTTCTCGTCGATGCTCTTCACCCCGTTCGTGATCACCAGGTAGGCGATCATCCCGGAGAGCCCGGCCACGCCGTTCGTCTCGCGCGCGAGGCCGACAGCGATGCCCACCGCGAAGATGAGCGCCAGGTTGTCGAAGATGGCGCCGCCGGCCTGGGCGATGAACGCGATGTTGAACACGTCGGGCTGCCCCAGCCGGAGCAGCAGGCCCGCGACGGGCAGCACCGCGATGGGCAGCATCAGCGCCTTGCCGACCCGCTGCAGCTCGTTGAATCCCCTCATGCGAAGCTCCTTTCCAGTGGGCGGGGCGTCGCTCGCGTCGCTCTCGCGGCAGCCCCCGGGTCTACGTGTCGCGCGTGTCGCGGCCGGAGCGTCAGCCGGGCCGCGGCCCCGGCGAGAGCAGCGCCCGCACCTCGGCCGCGGTCCCCAGATCGACCGCGGCCCTGGCGAGCTCGCGGCACTTCTCGGCGTCGAGCTCGCGGATCCTTGCCTTCACCTCCGGCATCGCCTGGACGCTGACGCTGAGCTCGGTCACGCCGAGGCCGAGCAGCACGGCCACGGCGTCGGGATCGCTCGCCACCGCGCCGCAGATCCCTACGTGGCGCTCGTGCTTGCGCGCGGCCTGCACGGTCGCGGCGATGAGCCGGAGCACCGCCGGGTGCAGCGCGTCCTGCCGGGCGGCGAGCCGCGGGTGGGTGCGGTCCATGGCCAGCGTGTACTGGGTGAGGTCGTTCGTGCCGATCGAGAAGAAATCGACCTCGGCCGCGAACCGATCGGCCTGGATCGCGACCGACGGCACCTCGACCATCACCCCGAGCTCCACCGGGGGCGAGCCGGCGCGCCGGCGCTCCTCCTCGAGCACCTGCTTCGCCTCCCGGAGCTCCTCGATGCCCGCGACCATCGGCAGGAGGACGCGGTGCCCGCCGGCGACCCGGGTCGACAGGATCGCGCGGAGCTGGCTGCGCAGGATCGTCGGGTGGAGCGCGCCGACGCGCAGGCCGCGGATGCCGAGGAGCGGGTTGTCCTCGGCGGGCAGGGGCATGTAGGAGAGCGGCTTGTCGCCGCCGACGTCGAGCGTGCGGATGACGAGGGGGCGCTCGCCCAGCGCGTCGGCGATCTCCTGGTACGCGGCGGTCTGCTCGGCCTCGGTCGGCGCGGCGGCGCGATCGAAGAACATCAGCTCGGTGCGCAGGAGGCCCACGCCCTCGGCCCCGAGCCGGACGGCCTTGCGCGCGTCGTCGGCGCTCGCGATGTTGGCCAGCACCGCGACGCGGACCCCGTCGCGGGTCACCGCGCGCTCCGCCGCCGCCGCTTCCTGCCGCTCGCGCAGCACCTGGCGCGCCCCGAGCCGGGCGCGGTAGCCGTCGAGCTCGGCCTCGGTCGGGCGGAGCAGCAGCACGGCCTCTCCAACGTTGGGCGCGTTGAGCGCGTCGAGCACGGCCGTCCCGCCCGCCTCGGCGGCGAGCAGCGCCGCCGAGGCGTCGACGAGGTACGGCACGCCGAGCGAGCGCGCCAGGATCGCCGCGTGCGAGGTGGTGCCGCCGAGCACGCTGACGAAGCCCGCGGCCCCCTGGTCGGCGAGCCGCACGACCTCGGAGGGCGTCAGGGTCTCCGCGACGACGATGCTGCCGGCCGGCACGGCCTGCGCGTCGTCGGCGCCGACGAGGTGCCGCAGCGCGCGGCCGCCCACGTCCCGCAGGTCGTTGGCGCGCGCGGCGAGCAGGGGGTTCGACTGGCGCGCGAGCTCCCTGTACGACGACATCACCGCCTCGCGCCACGCGAACGGGGCCGACTTGCCCTCCACGATGGCGACCTCGGTGCGGGTGATCACCTCCGGATCGTCGAGCATCGAGAGGTGCGCGCTGAAGATCTGGGCCTGCTCGACGCGCTTGCCCGACGCGGCGACGAGCTGCTTCAGCTCGTGCCGGGTGTGCGTCAGCGCCCGGTGCAGGCGCGCGAGCTCCACCTCGGTGTCGAGCCCGCGCTCCTCCACCGGGGCGGCGAGCGGATCGATCTTGCAGACCGGGCCGATGGCGAGGCCCGGCGCGGCGCTCACGCCGTGGAGGCGCCGGGCGTCGTCGGCCGTCGCCGCGCGCGGCGCCGGGGTGGGGGAGGGCGCGGCGGGCCCGGGCGCGGCGGGCGCGGCGGACAGGTCCTCGCCGAGCCCGCTCCGGATGAGCTCGACGAGGCGCGCCACCGCGCGCGCCGCCTCGCTGCCGCTCGCGACGAGGCGCAGCTCGGCGCCCGGGCCGGCGCCCAGGTTCAGCAGCCCGACGACGCTCTTCGCGTTCGCGTTGCGGCCGGCGAGCTCCACGCTGATGTCGGCCGCGAACGACCTGGCCTCGCTGGCGAGCACCGCGGCCGGCCGCGCGTGCAGCCCGTGCGGGTTGGGCACCGTCACGAGCGCGGAGGTGACCCCGACCGTGGCCCGCGGCGGCCTCGGCGCGCCGGCCTCCGCAGCGCCCGACACCTGCGCCGGGTCATCCCCGGCCTTGCGCCTGGAGCTCACCGTCATGAGGCGGCTCACGCCGGCGCTGGCCGCGCCGCTCGCGCGCTCGACGATGGCGCTCGTGTCGCCGCTCAGGAGGATGACCTGCGTGAGCAGGCTGGGCGCCTTGCGCAGGAGGCGATCGGCGTCGAACTCGATGAGCGCCTGGCCCGCGGAGACCCTGTCTCCTTGCTTCACCCGCGCCGTGAAGCCCTCGCCCTTCAGGCCGACCGTGTCGATCCCCACGTGGATCAGGATCTCGACGCCGCCCGCGGCGCTCAGGGTGATCGCGTGCCGCGCCGCGTGGAGCTGCGTCACCGTCGCGTCGCAGGGGGCGAGCAGCGTCTGGCTCGTCGGATCGATCGAGATGCCGTCGCCAACGACCTTGTCGGCGAAGACAGGGTCGGGGACGGACTCGATCGGCACGATGGGACCGGACAGCGGTGCGAGGAGCGTCAGCGTGTCGCCGGGGTGCATTTCGACGGCGATCCTACTCCGATGTGCCCCGGCGGGTTCCTGGGTGACGTGCTCGATGGTTCCATCCACGAATCGAGACAAGAGCAAGCGTCGTGCCCTGAACCGCGATCGCGTGCTGCTGGAGGAATGAGCGAAGAAGCGCGCTGCGCCGGGCCGTCGCGGGGCGATCGCGCGGATCGCGGGGGTGATCCGGGAGCTCTCCCGCGATCGGGGGGATCGCCGGGGTGATCTCTCCGATCGCCCCCCTTGCTCGCCGGGGTTGCCGGGCGCGATCGCGGGGCATCTCCCTCTTGTTGGAGCTCAAACCGGGCCCTGACGGGGCTGTCTGACACCGGCCCTCCAGGTCGTCGCCGCGACCGGTACGGCGGTTGCTCATCGGTCCTGCAACGACCGGAGACCGGGACACCGGCACATCGAAGGAGAACAGCCATGAAGCTTTCCGCACTCACGACATTGCCGATCTTTGCTGTCATGGCCCTGGCCGCCTGCGGCGGACTCGATGGCGGAGATGGCCTCGGCCCCGAGGGAGCCGAGATCGACGCGACGGAGCAAGCCGCCGTCGCCGCCTGGGCGCCGTACACCGCGTATGCGGTCAACTCCCAGGTGACCTACGGCGGCGTCACCTATAGCTGCGTCCAGGCGCACACCTCGCTTCCGGGGTGGGAGCCGCCGATCGTCCCGGCGCTCTGGAAGGTGGTCAGTGGTGGCACGAGCACCAGCACGACGAGCACGACCAGCGCTGGCGCGGGAGGCAGCGGCGGCTCGGGCGGAGGCGGCGGCAGCGGCGGCTCAGGCGGAAGCGGAGGCAGCGGCGGCTCGGGAGGCAGCGGCGGCTCGGGCGGCGGCGACGGCGGCGGCAAGAAGGTGATCGGCTACTTCGCGGAGTGGGGCGTCTACGGCCGCAATTACCACGTCAAGAACATCGACACGAGCGGGTCGGCCGCCAAGCTCACGCACATCAACTACGCCTTTGGCAACGTGACGGGCAACCGATGCCAGCTCGGCGACACCTACGCCGATTACGACAAGGCCTACAGCGCCGCCGACAGCGTCGACGGCGTCGCCGACACCTGGGACGCCGGCGCGCTCCGCGGCAGCTTCAACCAGCTTCGCAAGCTGAAGCGCAAGCACCCGCACCTCAAGGTGCTGATCTCGCTCGGCGGCTGGACGTGGTCGGCCGGCTTCTCCGAGGCGGCGCTGCCCGCGAACCGCGCGTCGTTCGTCTCTTCCTGTGTGGATCTCTTCATCAAGGATCCCCGCTGGGCCGGCGTGTTCGACGGCATCGACATCGACTGGGAGTACCCGGCCGCCTGCGGCAGCACCTGCAACCAGCGCCCCGAGGACACCCAGAACTTCACGGCGCTGCTCGCCGAGTTCCGCCGCCAGCTCAACGCGGCGCGCTCCGGGCTGCTGCTCACCATCGCGGCGCCCGCCGGCCTCGACAAGATCGAGAAGATCCAGGTCGGCGAGATCCACCGGCACCTCGATTTCATCAACCTGATGACGTACGACATGCACGGCGCCTGGGAGGCCACGACGAACTTCCACGCTCCGCTCTACAACTCCGCCTCGAACCCCGCGAAGGCGCTGAGGTACAGCACCGACGAGGCGGTCACTGCCTGGCTGAACGGCGGGACGCCGGCGAGCAAGCTCGTCGTCGGGGTGCCCTTCTACGGTCGCGGGTGGACCGGCGTCGCCGGCGCGAATCAGGGGGTGTGGCAGTCGGCCGCCGGCGCCGCGCCGGGCACGTACGAGGCGGGCATCGAGGACTACAAGGTCCTGAAGGCCAAGGGCCACCCCGGCTACACCCACCCGGACACGAAGGCCTTCTTCACCTTCAACGGGACGGAGTTCTGGAGCTACGACAACCCGGCCTCGCTCGGGGTCAAGATGAGCTACATCAAGTCGAAGGGGCTCGGCGGCGCGATGTTCTGGGAGCTGAGCGGCGACACGGCGAACGGCGAGCTCGTCGCCGCGGTGAAGAACGGCCTGCGGTGACGGCCGTCGCCGGGCCGAGCGGCCGCGCCGTTGCCCTGGACGGACCGGCGCGCCGCCCGGGCGCGGCCGGAGGGAGCTTTACCGCGCGCACCTCTTGTGGTGCAGTGCCGTGGTGACTGCACACCACAGACCCAAAGCGCCCGAGGGCGATCTCGCCACCTTCGAGCGCGAGCGCTTCACGCACGGCGGGGCCGCCCACGATGTCTATCGTAAAGGGAAGGGCCCCGCGGTCCTCGTGATCACCGAGATGCCGGGCATCTCGCCCCAGGTGCTCGGGTTCGCCGACCGGGTGGTGGCGCTCGGCTGCACGGCCGTGTTGCCCAGCCTGTTCGGGACCGCCGGCCGCGACCCCTTGCGACCGAGGGTCCCGGGCATCCTCTACGCTGTCTCGTCGATGGCCAGGGCGTGCATCAGCAAGGAGTTCACCGTGCTCGCGACGGGGCGCTCCTCGCCGGTGGTCGACTGGCTGCGGGCCCTCGCCGCGTCGGAGC
Source organism: Sorangium sp. So ce321 (assembly GCF_051530195.1). NCBI lineage: Bacteria > Pseudomonadati > Myxococcota > Polyangiales > Polyangiaceae > Sorangium > Sorangium sp. So ce321. Next base: position 445,690 of record NZ_CP150329.1, read on the forward strand.
ACCGGCGCTGCGGCGGGCCAGGCGTGGGTGTCGTGGGGATGTGCTTCACCGGAGGGTTCGCGCTCGCGATGGCGGCGGACGCCCGGGTGCTGGCGCCCGTCCTGTCGCAGCCGTCGCTCCCGATGCCCCTCACGGAGAGCCGGCGGCGGGCCGTCGACTGCGACGCTGCGACCCTCGACGCGGTGGCGCAGCGCTGCGACAGCGAGGGCCTCCGGGTGCTGGGGCTCCGCTTCAAGGGCGATCCCCTGGTGCCCGAGGAGCGGTTCCAGTTCCTCCGCGAGCGCCTCGGGGACGGGTTCGTCGCCGTGGAGCTGGAGCAAGCCGACGGGCACCCCAGGGAGCCGCTCAAGAAGCACCACTCGGTGCTGACGGGCGGGCTGATCGATGCGCCGGGCGAGCCGACGCGCGCCGCGCTCGACAGGGTCCTCCAGCTCTTCCGCGACAAGCTGCTGGCCGCGTAGCGTCGCCGGCGCAGTCTTGGAGGTCGTTTCCGTTACACGCTATCGCATAGACTTGCCTTGGTGATCGCTGTCCAGGCAGTTTGATGCGCCCGACCAGGGTGTGAGCGTGAGCGCAGACCAGAGACCAGCTGGCTCGGTGTCGCATCCCGACGTTGGCACAGACGGCCGCTGATCCGGGGCGGTGTGCCAGGATCTGATCCTCGTGTCATGAGGCGGCGCCGCCCGCGCGTCCACGCCTGCGGGCGAGAGGGATGCGCTCCTCAACGGCCTCACCGGGCCTGCGCGGCCGACAGGCCCACGGCAGCGACGTCGGGGCCCTCGCGAAATTTTTCTCTGTGGACGGTACAACTTTTGCAATGGGCGTGTCGCCGAAAGGTTGCGCGCATGTCCCATCAGCTACCGTCATCTCCCTCTGTTCGGTCACTGTCGTCCCGCACGCGAGCGATCTCCCTGCTCGCCCTCCTCGCCATCCCGTCTGCCGCCTTCCTGGCAGGCTGCGCCGATGAGCCGGACAACTACTACAACTACTATTACACGATCGGGCAGGGCGGGGCCGGGGGCGCCGGTGAGGCCGGCGGCGCCGGCGGGGTCGGCGGGACCGGCGGCGCGCCCGCGGGCGAGTACCCGGGAGCGCCCGTCGCGGACACCGAGGTGACCGAGCATGCGCTCGACGTCTTCGGCGCCGTCGGCAACCGCTACTGGTTCGCTGTCTCGGAAGAGCAGCTCGAGCTCATGAACGAGTCGGTGGGCGGCGTCGGGATCCCCATCCGAGATGTGGGCTTCGGGGACATCTACTCACCGACCGGTGAAGACGCGACCTTCGTGGATCATCTGTGGGTGACGACGGCCGGCGACGACGGCAAGACGGCCGACTACGGCAAGGTCCAGGTCGGCGTCGTCGGACAGTCGACGATGCGGCCCTGGACGAAGCGCGCCATCCCCAACCTCAACATCGACGCGGACGAGTTCGTCGACCAGCAACGGCTCGGCGGCTTCGAGCATGTGCGCTTCAACAACGGCCAGGTCGGCAGCATCTTCCGCGAGCGCCTCACGCTCGAGCTCTACGCGCGCCTCGATTATCCGGCCCCCCTGGCCAACTACGCCTGGGTATCGAGCAATGTCTGGGGTGCGGAGGTGTCCATCCCCTACATCGTGGTCGAGCGCTACAAGAAGGCGTTCTGCGAGCGCGTCGAGGGCAAGCTCGGCGGCGGGTGCGCCAACATGTGGGAGTTCGTCGGAGACTTCGCCGGCAACATGCCGGGGGGCGGGGGCCCGCGCCCGATCGACGTGGTGCCGATCGGCGCCAGCGTCTTCGACGATCCAGGGAGCTGCCAGCTCAAGAAGTGTGAAAACACCCGCGCGAAGGAGCTCGAGGAGGCGATCGTCGAGACGCCGGCGGGCGAGGGCTTCAAGGCCGCGCTCGCGAGCTGGATCGACTGGCCTGCCTTCCATCGGTTCCAGTGCCTCTCGTGGGTGCTCGCCACCGGAGACGACGCGCTTCACAACAGCAACAACGTCGTGCTGGTCGAGCGGAACGATGGTCTGTTCCAGTACTTGCCGTACTCGATCGACATCAGCCTGGGGCAGGAGTGGTATCCGGTGGTCGCGCTGGCCGGCACGAACTCGCTGGCGCGCGGGTGCCAGAGCGACCCGGCCTGCTGGGCCGACACGATCGCGATGTGCGAGGACGTGATCGAGGACTTCGCGGCGCTGGACCCCAACGCGGTGCTGAAGGGGATCTACGACGAGCTGTCGGACCATGGCATGCTCCGCGCGGGCGACGAGGCGCGCTACGAGAGCCTGGACGCCTGGATCACCCAGCAGCTCGAGGTCCTGCCGGTGGAGCTGGAGAGGAACCGTGATGAGCCGCAGCCCTGCGCTCCTCCCCAGATCGATTGCGGTGGCTACTGCGGGTATCCCCAGGACTGCTGGATGGGCGCGGGAGCGGGCGCGGTCGGCGCGGGCGGGTTCGGCGCCGGCGGCGGAGACGCGGGCGCTGGCGGCGCGGGCGAGGTCGGCGCGGGCGGCGGAGACGCGGGCGCTGGCGGCGCGGGCGAAGTCGGCGCGGGCGGCGGAGACGCGGGCGCTGGCGGCGCGGGCGAAGTCGGTGTCGGCGGTGGAGGCCCGGGCGCTGGCGGTGAGGGCGGCGCCAGCGCGGGCGGTGGCTCAGGGATCTGACATCGGCACTGGCACCTTCAGGTCGTGTGCTCGGCGGCGCTGCGCGCGCTGACACACGACCTCATGGCGTCTCCCGCTGAGCCGCTTCTCTGTGACAGGCCGGCATCGTGGAGCTCCCTCAGGTGAAACGCGCGCGTGGTGACCTGGGTCACGACGCGCGCGTTGCCGGGGCACGCGCCGGAGCTACCGCGCGAGCAGCGTCATCGCGCTGCTCCGCCAGCGCGACAGCGGCCGATGTGCGATTGGGTCCTCGAACCCGGCACACGCGTTTCGTGCTAGACAGGTCTCGAGGAAGGTCCGCGCATGCCGAGCCGAGCCGCCATCCAGGAGAAGCTCTTCCATTTCCACAGCCCGGTTCACCTTGTCGGTCCGGGCGTCTGCTCTCTGCTGGTCCTCGTCGCCTGCGGGCAGCAGGAGCGCCAGTTCACCACCGGCGGCGGCTCCGAGGCGACCGGGAGCGGCGGCGGCGGCTCCGGCGCGACCGGAAGCGGCGGCGGCGGCTCCGGCGCGACCGGGAGCGGCGGCGGGGTGTCGTGCGAGACCCGAGACCCCGATTGCGAGTGCGCCGGCGGCAAGGTGGTGGCCCGCGATGTCGACCACGACGGGGAAGGCACGCGGCTCTGCGAGGCCGCTGCCGGGCGCGACTGCGACGACGGAGACGGCGCCTTCGTCGTGAACGAGTGCGGCGGCTGCAACAAGTCGCTGGGCGGCAAGGTCGGTGATCCCTGCGGCTCCTGCGGCGTGTTCCAGTGCCTCGGCGACTCCGCGCTCCGGTGCGCTGCGCCGGAGCCGCCGCCTCGCCAGTGCGCGGGCAACACGCTGCAGGTGTGCGCCGACGGGCAGTGGACGACCGAGAGCATGTGCGGTGGCGATCTCCCCGCCTGCTTCAACGGCGCCTGTACGCAGTGCCGCCCCGGCACGTTCAAGTGCGGCTCCGTGCAGGGAACGCCGGTCGTCATCAAGTGCCTCGACACCGGCTCCTGGGAGTCTAGCTGGACCTCGTGCAGCTCCGACCAGGCCTGCAACGCGGAGTCGGGCACCTGCGTCGGCATGTTTCACCCGCGAGACATCGATTTTAACGTGCCGCTCAACGTGCCGCCGCTCCTCCGCGATGTGCCAGGCACACCGGCAGCGCCGGGGCTCCCGACGCGCGACGTGCTCGACCTCGCCGTGGGCATCTCCTTCGCGTGACCGGCCGCTCATGCTGTTGATCGGCAGCCGGGCCATCGCGTATCACTTCCCGGAGTTCCGGAAGCCCCGGGATTGGGACCTCATCGGGGACGATGAGGACATAGCGCGGCTCGATCGAGCGCTGCCGAGGAGCGAGCGACACGCGCAGCGGCGCGACAAGGCGCACTATCGGCTCGATGGCGTATCGGTCGAGGTCGCCAATGCATCCGTCATTCCCTACTGGGCCATGGTGTGCGCCGCCTTCGCGAACGCGCCCACGATCGAGGCGCCGGTCCTGGGTCCGCTGCGGATCCCTCCCCCCGGGTTCCTCCTCCTCACCAAGCAGTGCGGCCTGATCTACCGAGTGGTCCACTGGCACAAGAACCTCGAAGATCTGTACTTCCTGCGCGATCGGATCCCATCCATCCCGGAGCATGTGGCGGCGCTGCTCCCTCACACGCTGGACGATTCGCGGCGGATGTTCGCGGAGGGGCACCGACGCGGCGCCCGCGACGCGGAGCCATGCCACCCCGCGGCGCCGGGGCCCCGCGATCCACGCCTCCACCGGGAGCTGCACGATCGCCTCCGGCTCGGAGATATCGCCGCTTCCCTCGAGCCCCGCGCGTGGGATGGGTTCCCGGAGCGACCCGCGCCATCCCGCCGCGAGCGGATGATCGATCTGTTCGCCGAGGAAGGGATGGTGATCGCCGCCGAGCGGCGCCTCCTCTCGCCCGCGATCGAGGGGGATCTCCACCCCGAGGCCGAGCTGACGCGCTGGGCCCTGCGCGCGCTCATCACGAGCTCGATGCCGGAGAACCTCCGTTACTTCGGCGTGAACTACTACCGGGAGATCGCCGCGCGCATTCCGCGCGGCTGGATGTCCGCGATCAAGGACCTGGAACACCTGCGTCCCGCCTGCGCGAGCCCCGGCGCCGGCGGCAGCCTCTGCGACGCAGAGAAGGCCCCACGCTGACCCGGTCCCCCGGCGCGACGGAGCCGCCCCGCGCGCCGGCCACGGGCTACGCCTGCGTCGCTCCGCCACCCCTCTTGCGGATCGCGCTGGCGAGCCCTGCCACGTAGTCCGGCTTGCCGATGTCGACCCCGTTGTGGCGAAGGATGGCGTACGCGGTGACCAGGTGAAAATAGAACTGCGGGATTGCCCAGTCCTTCAGGTAGGCGAGCCCCTTGAGCTCCAGCACCAGCTCGTCGCGCAGCGGGACGGAGATCTCCCGGTCCTCCGCGCCCTCGAACGCGGTCGCGGGCGCGTCCTCGACGAGCGCGATCGTCCGCTTGATCCGCTCCCTCAGCGCCTCGAGCGTCTCCTCGCCGGCGTCGAAGTACGGCGCCTCCTTGCCCGTCAGGCGCGCCGCGCACTCCGCGGCTTGGTGGCAGACGAACTGCACCTGCTTCGAGAGCGGGAACATGTCCGGCGCGAGGCGCGCGCTCACGAGCACCGCAGGGTCGAGGCCCTTCGCGCGCGCGTGCGCCTCCCCTTTGTCCAGGATGCCGAGCAGGTTGCGCAGCATCATCACGAACGAATCGACCGCCATCGCGTGCATCGGAGCACTCATGAGATCCTCCAGGGATGGGGGCGTCTTCGCTCGAGCGCGGAGCCGCCCTGAGCGGCGACGACTACCTCGGAACCGCGCCGACCGCGAGGCTGTCGCGCGATGATTCGCGCGCGGCAGCCTCGCCGCCGGCGGCCACTGGCGCGGCACCAGCACCGAGGCGCCGTGGGCCGGCATCGCGTACGCGAACGCGTTCGTGGCGCTCGGCGTGACCGGATCCGCTGCCACGAGATCGGCCTTGGCGGACGTGAGCTGCCAGACGCGGACGTGAGCTGCCAGACGTCGACGGCCGTGTAGCTCCCGTGGGCGGCGAGGGGCACCGCGGCCGTGAGCGGGGCCGTTGTCTCGTCGATGGCGACGAGGCGCCCATGGAGCTGCCGGAGCAGGGCGCGAAGATTTTTTTCGAGCGGCCGATGATTTCTCCGCGGGCGTGGGGTCCATGGAGCAAAAGGAGGACAACCTCATGTCCCACAAGCTCTTCGTCAGCCTGCCCATCAAGAACCTCGATCGCACCATGGCCTTCTTCACGGCCCTCGGCTTCACGTTCAAGTTCACGGACGAGAAGGCCGCCTGCATGCTCATCGGCGAGCACGCCTACGCGATGCTGCTCGTCGAGCCGTTCTTCAGGACGTTCACCAAGAAGGAGCTCTGCGACACCGCGACGCACGTGGAGGGGGCCTTCGGGCTCTCGTGCGAGAGCCGCGCCGAGGTGGACGCGATGGTGGCGAAGGCGGTCGCCGGCGGCGGCAAGGAGGCGGGGCCGCCGCAGGACCACGGGTTCATGTACGGGCGGAGCTTCGAGGACCTCGACGGGCACCACTGGGAGGTGCTCTGGATGGATCCAAAGGCCGCGCAGTAAGCCGCACGCAGCTCGGCGGAGGAGAACGGATTCGACCCCTTGCGCGGCTCCGAGCCGAGCCGCCAGCGGGTGCTCCCCATCGCTCCAGTGGAACGGGGTGTCCGGGATGCAGCCGCGCGAGTGTGCGGAACGCGGGTGGCGCCGACGTGGTTCCGGATATCACCCGGTGTGTGGCAGCATACGCTCGAGCGCACGAGCTCACGGGACGGCCGCTCGCCACGCCTCTGGCGCGCTTGCCATCCCGCGCGGGAGCGGGCGCCCTAGCGCGCGGCGGCGCTCAGTGGGCCGACGCGCCGGCGCGCCGGTGCGCCGACGGCACCGGAGCGGCCGGGCCCTGGGCCTCGGACAGCAGGCAGTTCCGGTAAAACAGCCGGCAGAAGAAGAGCTTGACCACGCTGTCCTTGAGCGGGTTGTTGTCGTGGACCACGGACCTCGCGAAATAGGCGCCGTTGGTCAGCGCGACGCTCGGGTGGCGCGCCAGGAAAGCGGCCGTCTTCGTGGCGATGATGCGCATGGCCTCGCGGTGGAACTCGCTGTTCAGCTGCTCGAGCAGCTCGGGGGTGAACTCCTTGGTGCTGATCGTGTGACGCTGGAACGCGTCGGCGTGCGCTCCGCCGGCGTTGGTGATCGCGTAGTCCGTGCGCAGCGTGCCCGTCTCGCTCGCCTCCTGGAAGAGGGCGGTGCCAGGGTCGGCGCGGGCCAGCGCCATGTGCGGGATGACGTCGTGGTCGCGAAGACAGTCGAGGGCGAACTTCAACGTCTCCCGGATCTGCGCCAGCGACTCGCGCGGGAACCCGATGATGTAGAACGCCTGCATGTCGATGCCGACCTGCTTTCCGAGGCGGAAGGCGTTCAGCACGTGCTCCAGGGTGAGCGGCTGCTTCATGATGACGTTGTCGAGGACCCACTGGTCTCCCGACTCGACGCCCACCACCAGGTAGGTGCAGCCGGTGGCCTTCATCTTCTGCATCATCTCGAGATCGAGGGTGTTGGCGAAGACGCCGTTCGGCGTGTCCCAGGTGAAGCGGAGCTTGCGCTCGAGCACGCCGTCCATCAGGCGATGGAATCGATCCCTGTCGAGCGTGAGGTTGTCGTCCTCGAAGTGGATGTGCCTCACGCCGAGGCGGTTGACGAGGGTCTCGATATGGTCGAGCGTGTGCTCCACCGAGTAGCGCCGGTACCTGCGCCCCGCGTGGATGTGGATGGAGCAGAAGCTGCACTTGTACGGGCAGCCGCGCGAGGTGACCAGCGACACCGAGCGCTCGGCCCCGTCGTACGAGAACTTGTTCCTCGCCATGATGCCGTTGCGCTCGTAGGTGAAATAGCGCTCGGTCTTGAGCAAGCTGTAGTCGAGCTGCCCCAGCGTATCGAGGTCGTTGACGTACGCGCTGGCGGGCGTGCGCACCGGCGCGCCCGTGGGGGAGCGGAACAAGAGCCCGCCGATGTCCAGCAGGTTCCTGCGCCCGCGCACCCACTCGACGACCTCCAGCATCGTCTTCTCGCCGTCGCCGAAGCCGATCAGGTCGATCGCCTCCGACTTCTCGAGCATGTAGTCGGGGAGCGCGTTGGCGTTCGGGCCCCCGACGACGATCACGCAGTCGGGGAGGACCTTGCGTATGAGCCGCGTGGCGGTCAGCGTCTCTTCCGTGTTCTCGCGGAACAGGTTGGTGATGCCGACGACGTCCGGCCTGATGCGGAGCAGGTCGCGCTCGAGCTGGTCCCAGCTGGCGCCGAAGTGATGAAGTTCTCGGTGCTCGGCGTCCTTGCCGGAGATCGCGCCGTCCTCGAAGGTCCGGATCCAGCGGGACACGAGGGAGCCCGTGCTGCGGAAGCTGCGGGCCAGCTCCCTGTCGTCGGCGAAGGTGTCGCCTTCGACGAAGCAGTCGTACACGACGACGTCGACGCCATTGCGCTTCAGGAAGCTGCCGATGCTGAGCAGGCCGATCGGCATGCTCAGCCGCGGGCCGCGCGGCCACACCCCGAAGTAGAACAGCTGAGGTGGCCGCATCAGCATCACGCGCGGATTGTCGACGACCTTGCGCGGCTTCCGGTGGCGGTTCGTCAGCGTCAGCAGGGTTGCGTCCGGGGCGACCTCCGGCGGATGGTGATGGTCCTTGTCCTGCTCGGGCGCGTGCCCGCTCGATGCTCGTCCACTGTTCATGACAGGCTCCTCACGCGCTCTTCGCGCGACGCTCATGCGCCCATGACACCGATCCTCGAGGATGGATGACGCCATGGGGCCAGCCGCATGGCGCGGCGAGCCTCACCTGGCGCGTCTCCCAGCCCCCTCTGTTGCATGGAGGCGGCAGACCATTCACCGCCCGGGCGGTACCCGCTCGCGACCACCCGGCGCCCGGGGATGGCCGTCTGGGCGATGGCCCGCCTGGGCGGCTGCGGGGTGGGCTCGAGAGGCGCACCCGAGGTGCAGAGGTCGTCCCCGCAAGGCCGGCGGTCCGACCGAGGTTGAATTATCCGCCGTCGTGCGCGCCTGGGGCCGGCGGCCGCGCGGACGCAGAGGAGCTCTCTGGCGCCTGCGGCGAGCAGGGCGGTTCGCCCTTGACAGCCCCGTATGGATTTCATTGACTTGCCCACGGGGCAATCCAATGGCCGAATCGACGACAACCCGATGGATCGAGGCGCCGCGCTCGAGGGTGTACTCCGCGCTCGTGGACGCCGAGGCCATCGCCACGTGGCTTTGCCCCGAGGGCGCCACCTCCAGGTTGCACGAGTGCGTCCCTGAGGTCGGCGGGCACCTGCGCATGGAGATCACCCACGCGCCCGGACCTGACGGCACCCGTCTATTCGACCTTGTTTTCGCGGAGCTGCGGCCCGACGAGGCCGTCGTGTGGAGAGGCTCCTTCGTGAGCGACGATCCCGTGATGGGGAGCGAGATGCAGCTCACCTTCACGCTCCAGGATGAAGCGGATGGCACGCGGATCACGCTTCGTCACGAGGGCATCCCGGAGACGATCTCGGTCGAGGACAACGAGCGTGGCTCCGAGTCGTCGTTGAGCAATCTGGCCCGCCTCGTCGAGCGAGGTGGCGGCCCCTGAGGACGCCTCGGCCGCGGATGCCGGGCCTTGACCTCGGGCCGCCGGCAGCCCCGGCCGGCGCGCCGCCTCGGTGATGCCGGGCGGCGGCGCCGGCGCCTCGCGCTCAGGGGGCGTCGCGACTCACGGGATCGCCGCGGACGTGAACGGTATCGGGAAGGTCTGCCCGGCCCTCCACGCCTCCGCGTGATCCGCGTAGTGGCACGTGCGCGGGTCCCCGCTCACGCCGGTGCTCATCACCCCGAGCGAGCCGTCGAGCGGCGCGAGGTTCCAGATCAGCCGCGTCGCGCTGAGCGAGTCCTGATCGAGCGCGCCGCGCACCCCGCCTGCGGCCTCGAAGTCGCCCGGCGGCAGGTCCAGGATCCCGATCTTCGCGAACCACCCGCCGATGTTCACCGTCTCGACGTCGCCTGTCGCGGGGAAGGTGCCGATATCGAAGCGCGCGTCCTCGCCCGCGAGCGGGTGGTTGTACTTCAGCTCGTGGATCCCGCCCCAGGTCCAGGCGCTCACGTCCCCGCCGAGGGCGTCGCGGAGCATCGCGTCCGCCTGAGCGAGGGCGGCGCGCACGGCCTGGTCCCGCGCGGCCCCCGGGTCGACCCCGGGGACGATACCGAAGTACGGGGCGCGCGGGTTCGCGAGCACGTCGATGAGGCCGTTGAGCTGGTTCGTGAGGAACACGTTGGGCGCGAAGAGCCCGTACTCGTCGGGGCCGATCACGTCCCTCACCGTGTTGCGCAGCAGGATCAGGGTGAGCATCTCGTAGACCGCAGCGCCCTGGCTGCTCGCCGCCGCGTTCCCGTCCCAGGCCGCCAGGGCCGCTGCGGCCGCGGCGGCGCTCGGGTCGTCCGCCGGCAGCCCGGCGCGCCCGAGCGCGGCCAGGTAGCTGTCGCGCAGCGGCAGCCCGATGGTGGTCTGCGTGTCGAGCTGGATCGACGCCATGTCCTGCGGCGTGATCGGCCCCGTCGCCGTGGTGAGGCGGGTCGCGATCCGCTGCGCGCGCCACGGCATGTCCCAGTAGTTGGCGAGGTGGACCGGCCGCCCCTGCGGCGCGTAGCTCCGCGGGACGATCCGGTGGTTCGCCGTCATCAGGATGTGCGAGGGCGGATCGTAGACCGAGGGCAGCTCGGCGCTGGTCGCGTACCCGGTCCACTCGTGTCCTCCCGAGCCCGGCACCGGATAGAGCGCGTTGAGCGGGCTCTGGCGCTGCGGCGCGAGCCCCGAGTTCTGATAGCCGATGTGGCCGTGCTCGCCCGCGTAGTCCGCGAAGATGAAGTTCCAGCCGATGCTCTGCTTCTGCGCCGCCGTCCTGAACTGCGTCCAGTTCAGCGCCGCCGGCATCTCGAAGTAGCCGTCGACCTTCCACTCCGGCTGGCCCGCGGTCGACTTGAGCGCGAGGGTGCCGAACGACTCCAGCCCATCGAGGCCGTCGTTGAGGATCGGCCCGTGGGGCGTCGCGCGGAACGTCCGCTGCACGTCCGCCTGCCCCTTCACGCGGATCGTCTCCACGCGCCGGGTGACCGGCTTCCACTGGCCGTTGACGAGCGCCTCCTGGCCACCGCCGCTCGCGCCGCGGAGCGTCTCCACGTACAGGTCGACGCTGTCGAAGAGCGAGTAGGTGGGCACCCAGGCGATGCGATCGGTATGCCCGCTGATGAACCCGGGGAAGCCGGGCACCATCCAGCCTGCCACGTCGTAGAGCCCGTTCACCTTGAGGTGCGCCACGTAGACGGCGGAAGGTGTCGAGTGAGGGAAGTGCGGGTCGCTCGCCAGGAGCGGCTTGCCGGTGGAGGTGAGGTGGCCGTCGACCGCCCAGGCGTTGCTCGCGCGCCCGCTCGCGGGCGTCATGCGCCGGGCCTGCTCCGTGAGCCGACGCGCGCCATCCAGGCAGGTCGGCGGCGGCGGGTTGACGATGGTCGCCGACGGCGCGGTCGGGCCGGGTGGCACGAGGAACTGCGAGATCGGGTTCAGGTTGCCCTGCGCGTCGAACATCGACACGTCGTCCGGGGCCTCCTTGATCAGCGTCGTCGCGACATCGGTCCCCGCGATGGAGGCGACCGCCGCGCGCTCGAGCTTGGTGAACCACGTCAGGGTGTCGAAGGTGACGCCCACGTAGATGTAGGCGAGGACGCTGTCCTCGGGCGTCCACGGGGCCGGCTGGTAACCGAGGGTCTGGAACTCGAGCGGCAGACCGCTCGTCGACGCCTTCGCGTCGGAGATGTACTGGTTCACGCCGGCGGCGCAGCCCTGCAGGATGCGCTTCGTCCGCGAGGCCGCCGCCGCGTAGCGCGCCGCCGCGAACGCCGGCAAATTCTGCGCGCGGGCGAGGAGATCCTGGCCGAGGATGCTGTCGCCCTCGCCGGGCCCGTAGATCTCCGCGAGGCGCCCCTGAGCGCTCCGCCGCACCACGTCCATCTGGAAGAGCCGGTCGCGCGCCATCGCGTAGCAAAGGCCGCCGTACCCGGAGACCTCGTCCCCTGAGGTGACGTGCGACATTCCCCGATCGTCGACCTGGAGGGTCACCCCGTGCCCGCTGAGCTCCAGGGCGATCTGCCCTTCACCCGTCGGCTCATCCACCTTCCCACCATCCTGGACGACGCTGCACGCAGCAGCCGACAACAGGAATGCCACGCCGGTCATTCGCCTCATCGTGCGGATCTCCTCCTGAAACGCTCGCGAGGGCCGTGCCCCGCGAATTACTTGCGCCGTGCTCTCGCTGCGCTGTCGAGCCCACTCCAGCGCTCATGCGCGGAGTCGGGCTGACATTGCAGTCCTGCCGCCCGGATGTGCGGGCAGCTGTTAAGAGTCGTAACTTAGCACTGCGCCTGCATGCGCGCCACGCGCCGCACCCATGACGAGCCAGGTTCTTCGAGGAAGTCTGCCACACTGGTCATTGACCTCGCATTGACCTCGCGTGGACCTCGCGTACAGCGCTTCCCGTACTCGCGTGTCGGGCGTGTGCTGCAAGGACGTCGCCACCGCTGAAAGGTCCCATGCGCAGCGTCGCTCGCCTGAAGGCAGCGCCATCAGCCCATGAGGTCACTCTGGAAGAGACCTTTGCCCACACGGCCTTCCGGGACACCTCATCGAGCTGGCGCCGCGAGGCACCATGAGAGTCCACCTCCGCGAGCGCGGTGGACATCGAGCCTCGCCGACGTGCCGCACGCCGGGGGACCAGGCGGCGCTCTCAGGAGGGCGCGAGCCGACGTACCATTGAGCCAGCTCGATGGTGCATGGCCGGCGTTCTTGACACGATCAGGGGTATGGTCGATGCTTGCGCTCCCATCCGCCGGAGGAGGAGAGCTTGGAGTACGAGATCGATTGCCACAGCATGGAGGACGCGCGAAACCTCGCGGTGAGCAAGCTCGACGAGCTCACCGGGGGGAACCTCGGTCCTCATGTGAAGATCGTGGTCGCGAAGAACATGGGCGGCGATTCGCCGCTCGCCGGGGCCGAGGTCGGCGTCGAGTGGGGCAAGCGCGGACGCATCCGGCTCGATTTCGATCCGGTCAAGGGCCCGCATTACAATGTCGAGACGCGGTACGAGAACTGGGCCTTCTGCTTCCCGTACAACGACCACGGGGGCACTGGCAATGCGTGGGCGACCCTCTCGGACGAGGAGCGGCAGGCCGTGAAGGAGTGGATGCAGCGCATCGGGCAGCGGCGCGGCACGCGCTGACGCCGCTCGCGTCTGGCAGGTGGTCTTCAGGCGCGATCGGTCGGGCGGCGGGGCCCCGCGTACCGCCGCGGGCGACGGCGTCTACTGGATTCCGACGGAGGTCCAGCCCATCCACGTGCCCTGGATGTCGACCCAGGCCTGTTGCTGCGCGCCGTTCTGGTCGTTCCAGCGCATGACACCCCACTCCGCCACGTGTTGCACGGGGCCCCCGGGGACAGCGTAGATCACCCTCCCGCCGGCCTGGACTGCGGTCAGCTTGATCGCGTAGGTACCGACGAGCGCGCCGTCCTGCGCGTAAAGATCCAGGCGCACGTAAGCCGGCGCGCCCTGGTTCTGGATGAGGGCGTAGAGCCTCTGCTCTTTCAGGATGTACGAGCCGCACGCGCCGCACTGGGGGTCGGAAGGGTCCGGGTCCTCGTCGTCGTCCCCGCCGGTGTCCCCGGCGAGCACGATCGGCGTATCGGCCGGCAGCGTCTCGTCGGGCACATCCAGCGCGGCCGCCGCGTGGCTCGCGCCGGCCGACACACCGAGCGCGACGAGGAGGAGAGAACCAAGACCTGACACGAGGCGATGCACCATCAGCTTCTCCGTTGTTCTGCGGGATCACTCTCTTCTACGCCGGTGCCGCGGCGCTTCTGACGCAGGTTTCGTGCGCTGCAGGGGACCAGCGCCCGGACGCGGGCCGCGAGCGCCGCGGACAGGCAACGAGGCCACGCGAGCCCGCGCTGCGCACAGGTGTTCAATGCGACCTTCGCGGGAGCAACATGCGAGAAGCTCGCTCTACTCGTAAAGCCGTATCTCCCACTGCAGCAGCCGGACGCCCGGCGTCTCTCGGAGCTTCAGCGCGCGCAGGACGTCCTCGGGGCCGGTCGGCAGCGACCCGGGCCGCCCGATCGCGAGCGCGATCTGGAAGCGGCCCGCGGGCACTCCCTGAAAGAGCGCCTCCCTGTCTCCTGCGATGCGCGCCGCGCCCTGGCGCGACAGCTCGATCTTCACGTCCCAGGGGTGCGCCTCCCCGTCGCGGATCAGAAAGGCGCGCACCTCGAGCGGGCCTTCGACCCGCGTCGCCGGCCGGAGCGAGATCTCGAGCCTCGATCCGGGGCCGACGCTCGTCGCCAGGCCGTTCTCCGGCGCGGCGCCGGGCGCCGAGCGCAGCGTCTGGTCGCCGCCCGAGACCGCGACCGCGTAGGCCGGCACCGGCGGGAAGGACTGCGCGCCCGGCGGCGCGGCCGGGCCGCTGCCCTGGTCCTGGCTCCGGGGCGGCGCGAGCCGGAAGAGGAGCAGCAGCGCGGCCGCCGCGGCCAGGGCGCCCGTCGCGGCGAGCACCGCGGGGGCGCGGCGCTTCGTTGCCGCGGGGGCGCGGCGCTTCACCGGCAGGGGGCGCACCTCGCCCGCGACCTGCGCGCCTGGCGCGGTCGGAGACGGGGCGGCCGCGGCCTGCGGCGCCTGCACCGGGGCCTCTGGCGCCTGCACCGGGGCCTCCGGCGCCTGCATTCCGGCGAGGATTCCATCCACGATCCGCGATCGCGCCTCGCCGTCCAGAGGGCGTGACGCCTCCCATGCGTCGCGGCCCTCCGGATCGCGCCGCGCGAGCTCCTCGAGCGCCGGCAGCTCGCGCTCGTCGAGCGTCCCCCGGACCCGCGCCGACCAGCGCGGATCGCTCGCGCGGTCCTCGGCGCGCGCGGCCGCTGCCACTGCCTTGAGCAGCTCGTCGTCGTTCATCGGGCGCGCCTCGGGGTCGATGTCCCCGGCGGGGACGTGCGCGCCGCGGCCTCCGCCTCGGTCGCGAGCTCGGCGGCGATCGCGCGGACCTGCCGCGCGAGGCGGCTGCGCCAGGCATAGACAGCGTCCGCGGTCATCCCGGTGATCGCGCAGACGTCCTCCGTGGAGCGCTCATCGACGAGCAGCAGGTAGAACAGCTCGAGCCCGCGCTCGCTCAGCCGCTCGCGGAGCCGGCGCGCGATCGCCTCGAACGTGTCGCGCGAGATCATCGCGGGCTCCGGCCCGGCGGCGTCGCTGGCGTCCAGGTCGAGGGTGTCGTCCTCGGTCGGCGCCTCGGTCCACGGGTTGCGGCGGCGGCTGCGCAGGATGGACGCGACCTCGCGCTCGGCGACGAGCCCCACGAAGCCCGGCAGCGACAGGCCCCGGGCGCCGTCCCACTGCCGGAGCGTCCGCCCCCCGTCCGCGAAGAGGGACATGAACACTGTCTGGGTCATGTCCTCGACCTCCTGGCGCACGTCGCGATCGCCCGCCGCCCGGCGCCGCCGGAAGAGCGCCCGCACCGCCCGCTCCTGGATGGTGGGCGTGAGCAGGTCCACGAGCTCGCGGAGCGCCGAGCGCTCCCCGGCCATCGCCCGCGCGATGAGCGCGGCCTCTGGCGCGGGCTCCGGTGCATCATCGGGCTCCAGCGCGTCCTCGGGCTCCACCGCGACCGCCTTTGCGCCCCTCGACGGGTGCGCCGGTCCAGGAGCCCCTGTCGCCATCGGCGCACAAGTAGCCGCGCCCCAACCACCCGTCAAGCCGAGGCCCGTGCGCGGCACGGACGAGACGGCGACCGCCGCGAACAAGGACAGGCTCAATCCGCTGCGTAGGCTGCGCATACGACTCCGGGGGGCGCGCGGCCCTCTCGGTAGATCGTTACGCAGCGGCCCCGCGCGGTCTGACAAGAAATCGACGCGGCGACGACCCTGGGGCGCCCTCCGCGCGGGCCGGCGCTCAACCCTGCTTGCGCGGCGCCTTGAGCGACAGCTTGAGCAGCACGTCGTCGCGGATCAGGTCGTCCTGCTTGCCCGGATAGACGATCCCGAAATCCTTCCGGTTGATCACGAACTCCGCGTTGCCCGACACGACATCGGCGCCCTCGGTGATTGTCGCGGGGAAGGAGATGGTCTTCTTCACGCCGTGCAGGTCGAGCTCGCCGGTGATGGTGTGTGTCGCGCCGTTCTCGCCGCCGGCCTTGATCTGGGTCGAGGTGAAGGTCGCCTTCGGGTACTGGGCCACATCGAAGAAGTCCGCCGACTTGAGGTGGCCGTCGAGCTTCTCCGCGTCGCTCTTCACCGACGAGGTGTCGGCCTCGATGCTGAGCTTGCCGCCCTCGGCCTTGCCCCCGGCGAGCGCGATCGAGCCCGAGATCTTCTCGAACTTGCCCTCGTGCTTGCCTGTGACCTTGGAGCCGACGAAGCCGATGGTCGAGGCGGCCGCGTCGATCGGGAGCGTCTCGGCGGGGCCGGAGGGCGCGGCCGCCTGGGGCTGCACCGGCGCGGCGGACGAGATGGTCGCCTTGGGCTTGTCCTTGGTCGGGTCCTCGCAGCCCGCGAGCGAGAGCAGGAGAGCGGCGGGGAGGGCGATGCGAGCGATGCGAGCGGTGAACATGAGAGACATTCTCCTTGTCGGTCAGCCAAACTGCACAGAACGTTTCGTGAACGAGCCGTAGGTGAGCCCCGTGATCGGGAATCCCACCGGCTCGCTCACGTCGATCGACGCGCCCATGGCGGCGACGACCGGCACGAAATGCTCGTGGGTCGGGAGCGCCATCCGCACCCCCGGCGCGCGAGCGCGGTAATCGAGCAGCGCGTCCACGTCCCGGCGCGCCAGGACCTCGGCGCACCAGGCGTCGAACTCGGTGGCCCAGGGCTGCGCGACCGCGGCGGTGCGCCAGTCCGCGGCGCGGAGGTTATGGGTCAGGAAGCCGCTGCCCACGAGGAGGATCCCCTCGTCGCGCAGCGGCGCGAGCGCCCGTCCCATCGCGAGGAGCGGGGCCGGCGCGAGCGTCGGCAGCGAGACCTGGAGCACCGGGATGTCCGCGCCCGGGTACATGCAGATCAGCGGCACGTAGGCGCCGTGGTCGAGGCCCCGGCGCGGATCCTCCGCGATCGGCCCGAGCGGGCCGAGCAGCTCGCGGACGCGCCGCGCGAGCGCGGGGGCGCCGGGCGCGGGGTAGGTCACGCGGTAGTACTTCTCGGGGAAGTTGTAGAAGTCGTAGACGAGCGGCGCGGTCTCGGTGGCGCCGAGCGTGACCGGCGCGTCCACCCAGTGGGCCGAGAGCATCAGGATCGCCCTCGGGCGCGGCACCGCTTGCGCCCAGGAGCCCAGCTCGGCCACCCACGCGCCATCGTCGAGAAGGAACGGCGAGCCGTGCGCGAGGAAGAGCGCCGGCATGCGGCCCACGCGCGCCTGGTTCTGCGTCTCGGACATGGGACCTCCCTCGGTCGACGTCGAAGGCCGGCATGCGCCCGCGATGGGCACGACCCCGCCCGCCGCGAGCAGGAGCCTCAGAGCAGCCCGGCGATCCATGAGCCCACCCTAGATCGTTTCCAGGAGTGGTACAATCCACGCCCGATGAAACGTCAGGTTGCGAAGAAGGAAACCATCGACGCGGAGCTCGTCGATCTGCGGGCCTTCTGCCTGGTCGCCGATCTCGGATCGATCACCGCGGCCGCGAAGACGCTCGGTGAGACGAAGGGCAGCGTCAGCCGCCGCATCACCCGCCTCGAGCACGCGCTCGGCGTGGAGCTGCTGCGCCGCAGCCCTCGGCGGGTGCAGGCGACCGAGGACGGCCTCGCGTACCGGATGCGGGTGGGCCGGGCCCTCGAGCTGCTGGAGGACGCGAACGTGGCGGTGCAGCAGGCGCGCGCGAGGCCGAGCGGTCACCTGCGCGTGACGGCGCCGTTCGATCTCGGCCTGAGCATCCTGGCGCCGCTCTCGACCGGCTTCGCGGAGCGCTTCCCCGAGATCTCGCTGGAGATGGTCCTCACGGAGGCCCTGCTCGACTTCGACGCCCACCAGATCGACGTGGCCCTGCGCGCGACCGCGAGCCTCCCGGACTCGTCGCTCATCGCCCACCGGCTCCAGCTCATCGAGGTCGGGCTGTTCGCGGCGCCGGCCTACCTCCGGAAGCATGGGCCCGTGCGCCGGCCCGCGGACCTCGAGGCGCACCGGCTGCTCCTGTCCCAGACCACGCGCGGGCACGCGACCATCGCGCTCCAGTCGCGCGACGGCCGCGAGCGCGCGGAGATCCGCGTGCGCGCGGCGATCTCGGCCTCCGATTTCTCCTTCTGCCGCGAGGCCGCCCTGGCCGGGGCCGGGATCGCGCTCGTCCCCGAGGTCAACGTGCGGAGCGACCTCGACGCGAAGAGGCTCGTCCCCGTGCTCAATGACCACGCGATCAGCGGCGGTGCACCCCTGTACCTCGTGCACCCGGGGACGCGCTTTCTGCCTCCGAAGATCCGCGCCTTCCGCGACTACCTGCTCGACGCGTTCGGCGTCCGGGGGCGACGCGAGGCTTCCGGCTGACGGGGTGCACCGATCGCTCGTTCCAGAACGCATTCTGGACTGCTCGTTCCAGAACGCATTCTGGACTGCTCGTTCCAGAACGCATTCTGGACCGCTCGTTCCAGAACTGACCACGAGGTTACCCGAGCACGCCGAGCGCGACGCGCATGACATCTTCAAGTGCCTGCCGATCGCGGGTCGTCCTCGCGGTGACACGAAGCCCGGAGAGCGCGCTCGCAAAGAACCGCCCCAGCGCGACAGGATCATGATGCGCTCCGATCTCACCGCGCTCCTGGGCTTCGCGCAGTCGCTTCGCCCAGGCTGCTTCCAGGCTCCGGGCGTTGTCGCTGACGAGCCTTGCGATCGTCTCGTCGGACGAGGACGGCTGGACGATGGCGTTCACCATCGCGCACCCGCGCGAGCGTTCGCCGTCCAGATCTTGCTGGATGAAGCCCTCGAAGACCCGCCTGACCACGCTCCGGATCGGCTCGTCGCTCCCCAGGAGCTGGAGAAAGCTCTGGTTTTGCTGGTCACGCCAGAGCTCCAGCGCGGCGATGTAGATCGCCTGCTTGTCACCGAACGTGTCGTACAGGCTCTGCCGGGAGATGCCGAGATGACCGACGAGATCGCTCATCGACGTCGCTTCGTAGCCCCGCTCCAGGAAGAGATCCATCGACCGCTCCAGCGCGCTCTCCACGTCGAACTCCTTGGGCCGTGCCACGAGGCGACGTTAGCCATTCTGGAACGCGTTGTCCAAAACGACCCGCGACAGCGCGACGGTCCTGGGCGATGACCCACCCAGCACGCCCGATTCTGGAACGCGTTGTCCAAAACGACCCGCGACAGCGCGACGGTCCTGCGATGACCCACCCAGCACGCCCGGGCCAGCGCCGGGGGATGCAGATCGTGCTCGCGTCGGAGCAGCGGACCACCACCAGCTGCTGCTGGGGAAGCAACGAGAGCGCAGATCCCCGTCCATGACCGGCCGGCGCCGCGCGACCGCGGGCGTGGGAGAGCGGGGGATCGCCGCCGATCAACGAGCGTCGCGACGGCATGGGAGTTGCTGCTGGGAGGCCGGGCGGCGCTTGGGCGCCCGAGGGACGGCCCCGCTTCCAGCCGCGCACCGAGGTCCATCTGCGCACGTTCATCGACAGGAAACGCTTTCTTCTGGTGCTCGCGGCGCTCATCGCCCTGCCCGGGTGCAAGCGCGAGGGCGACGCGAGCGCCGCTGCCCGGCTCGCACCGGACGCTCCGATTCCGGCCGAGTTCCCGCGCGAGACGCGGCTCAGCATCGGTGATCCGACCGTGCAGAAGCAACTCCAGCTCTCCGGCGACATCGACCGGCTGCCTTTCGTCGTGGACTGGCAGAACATCAGCGGCGGACCGCAGACCGTGGAGGCGTTCCGCGCCGGCGTCCTCGACGCGGGCTCGGTCGGCGACACGCCGCCCATCCACGCCACCTTCACCGGGCTCGACGTGAAGATCATCGCGGTGCACGTGCGGGAGCGGCCCGTCTACGAGCTGGCCACGGCGCCGGGCGTGCGCCTGTCGTCCACGCGCGATCTCCGCGGCAAGAAGATCGCCTATTCGCCGGGGCAAGCGCAGGGCGCCGTCGTCCAGCGCGTGCTGAGATCGGTGGGGCTGTCGCAGCAGGACGTCACGCTCGTCCAGCTGAGCAGCAGCGAGTTCAAGGAGGCGCTCACCAGCCGCCAGGTCGACGTCGCGCCGCTGTCCGGCACCATCCTGCAGCGCTACCTCAACGAGTACCGCGCCGAGGGCGCCTCGTCGATCGCGCACGGCGTCCGCGACAACCTCGGCTTCCTCTACGTGCGCACCGCCGCGCTGGAGAGCGCCGACAAGGCGGCGGCGCTGCGCGAGTACGTCAAATGGCGGACCAGGGCCCAGCTGTGGGCTCACGCGCATCCGGACGCGTGGATCGAGGCGTATTACGTCAAGGATCAGGGCCTGACGGCCAGGGAAGGGCGCTTCCTCATCGAGGCCGCCGGCAAGCCGCAGCACCCGGGCGACTGGACCGAGGCGATCGCCCTCACCCAGGAGACCGTCGACCTGCTCGCCGAGGCCTCCGGCCAGAAGCGGTTCGAGGCCAGGACGATCTTCGACCGTCGATTCCAGACGATCGGAGCGGAGGTGGCCGGCGCCGCCCAGGGCGCCGCATCGACGGACCGGCCGGCGACGGCCGACAGGAGCACGCCATGACGACAGCACTGCCCACGAGGGCCGCCTCGCCGCGCCTCTCCAGCCGCCCGGATCTCACCGCCACGGCCGACGTCTACGCGCCGCTCGGCGCCACGGTCGCGCCGCCCGCGCGCGGCTCGGCCGCCCGCGGCCTTTCCGGCCGCCGCCCGCGGCGCCGCCTGGGCCCGGGCCAGCGCCTCCCGTACGGCCTGGCGATCGGCCCGGCGCTGCTGATCGCCGGCTGGGCCGCCGCGTCGGCGACAGGCGTGCTCGACGCGCGCGTGCTCTCCGCGCCGTGGACCGTGGTGGCCACGGCCCGCGAGCTGATCGCCGACGGGCGGCTCGTGTCCAACCTGCTCACGTCCGCGCAGCGGGCCTTCCTCGGGCTCGCCCTCGGGGTCGGCCTGGGCACGGTCCTGGCGCTGCTCTCCGGCCTCACCCGCGTCGGCGAGGCGCTCGTGGACGGCCCGGTGCAGATCAAGCGCGCCATCCCGACGCTCGCGCTCATCCCGCTGCTGATCCTCTGGTTCGGCATCGGCGAGCAGATGAAGGTGTTCACCATCGCCCTCGGCGTCGTCATTCCGGTCTACGTCCACACCCACGCCGCGCTGCGCACCATCGACGCGCGCTACGTGGAGCTGGCCGAGACGGTCCGCCTCTCCAGGTGGCAGTTCGTCCGGAAGGTGGCCTTGCCGGGGGCGCTGCCGGGCTTCCTCATGGGCCTCCGGCTCGCTGTCACCGGCGCGTGGCTGGCGCTCGTCGTCGTCGAGCAGATCAACGCCACGAGCGGCATCGGACACATGATGTCGCTGGCCCGCTCGTACGGCCAGACGGAGATCATCCTCCTCGGCCTCGTCGTGTACGGGCTGTTCGGCCTGGCCTCCGACTCGGCCGTCCGGCTCATCGAGCGAAGGACCCTGTCATGGCGTCGCATCCTGGCCGGCTGACCGCGCCGCCGACCACGGTGCGGATCCGCAGCCTGGTCCGCCGCTTCGGCGCCCGCACGATCCTCGACGGCATCGACCTCGACATCCAGGCGGGCGAGTTCGTCGCGCTGCTCGGCCGCAGCGGATCGGGCAAGAGCACGCTGCTGCGGGCGATCGCGGAGCTGGACCACGACGTGACCGGCTCGGGCGAGCTGCGCGTGCCCGAGAACAGGGCTGTCGTGTTCCAGGACACGCGGCTCCTGCCCTGGGCGCGGGTGCTCGACAACGTGATCCTGGGGCTCGACGAGCCCTCGGCGCGGGCGCGCGGCCTGGCGGCGCTCGCCGAGGTCGGGCTCGCCGGGCGGGAGCGCGCGTGGCCGGTCGAGCTGTCCGGCGGCGAGCAGCAGCGGGTCGCGCTGGCGCGGTCGCTCGTGCGCGAGCCGGAGCTCGTGCTGGCCGACGAGCCGTTCGGCGCGCTCGACGCGCTGACCCGCATGCGCATGCACGACCTCCTGCGCGAGCTGTGCGCGCGGCACCGCCCCGCCGTGCTGCTGGTCACCCACGACGTCGACGAGGCGATCTCGCTCGCCGACCGGGTGCTCGTGCTCGTCGAGGGCCGCATCGCGGAGGAGCAGCGGATCGAGCTGCCGGCCCCGCGCCCGCTCCGCCACCCCCGGTTCCTCGGACACCGCGAGTCGCTGCTGGCCGCGCTGGGCGTCGCGCCGGCCGCCGCGGCCGCTGAAGACATCGACTCGAACCCTGAACTCGAACGGAGTGCCCCGTGACCCACAGGCCTGGACAACTGCATCTCAACGCGTTTCTCATGAGCGTCGGCCACCACGAAGCGTCGTGGCGCCTGCCGCAGAGCGATCCGTTCGCGAACACGAACGTCGAGCACTTCAAGAACCTGGCGCGCATCGCGGAGCGGGGCAGGCTCGACTCGCTGTTCCTCGCCGACAGCCCGGTGCTCTGGAACAACGTCGGCCGCCGGCCGGCCGGGACGCTGGAGCCGACGGTGCTGCTGGCGGCGCTGGCGGGGGTGACCCAGCACATCGGGCTCATCGCCACGGCCTCGACCACGTACAACGAGCCGTTCAACCTGGCCCGCCGGTTCGCGTCGCTCGACCACATCAGCGGGGGCCGGGCCGGCTGGAACATCGTGACGACCGCCGGCGTGGACGCGGCGCGGAACTTCAACCTCGAGGAGCTGCCGGCGCACAGCGACCGGTACGCCCGGGCGGCCGAGTTCATCGACGTGTCGCTGAAGCTGTGGGACAGCTGGGAGGACGACGCGCCGCTCGGCGACAAGGAGAACGGCGTCTGGGGCGACGATCGCAAGATCCACGCGCCGCGGCACGTGGGCCGGTACTTCAAGGTCGAGGGCGCGCTCAACGTGCCGCGCCCGCCGCAGGGGTATCCGCTGCTGGTGCAGGCCGGCTCGTCGGAGGACGGCAAGGAGCTGGCGGCGCGCTACGCCGAGGCGGTGTTCACCGCGCAGCAGACGCTGGCGGACGGGCAGCAGTTCTACGCCGACCTCAAGGCGCGCGTGCGCGCGCTGGGGCGCGATCCGGAGGGGATCAAGATCCTGCCGGGCATCGTGCCGGTCATCGGGGCGACCGAGGCCGAGGCGCACGCGCTCGACGCCGAGCTCGATCGGCTCATCAAGCCGGAGTACGCGAAGCGGCAGCTCGCGCAGACGCTGCGCGTGAAGCCGGAGGACCTCGACCTCGACGCCGAGCTGCCGAAGGACCTGCCGAGTGAGGACCAGATCGAGGGGGCGAAGAGCCGCTACACGCTGATCGTGACGCTGGCCCGGCGGGAGCGGCTGACGGTGCGCCAGCTCATCGGCCGGCTCGGCGGCGGCCGCGGCCACCGGACGTTCGCCGGCACGCCCGAGCAGGTGGCGGACGCGATCCAGCACTGGTGGGAGCAGGGCGCCGCCGACGGCTTCAACGTGATGCCGCCGGTGCTGCCGTCGGGGCTCGAGGCGTTCGTCGACCACGTGGTGCCCATCCTGCAGAGGCGCGGCCTGTTCCGGACGGAGTACGAAGGCAGGACGCTCCGCGACCGCTACGGCCTGCCGAGGCCGGCGAACCTCAACCACGGTCGGGATCTGGTCGAGGCGGCAGAGTGAGCAAAGCCACATCTCCCCAGCGACGCCTGCACCTCAACGCGTTCCTGATGACCATCGGGCACCACGAGTCGGCCTGGCGGTTTCCCGAGAGCAGCCTCACCGGCACGTGGGACGTCGCGCATTACCGGCACCTGGCCCGCGTGGCCGAGCGGGGGACGTTCGACTCGATCTTCTTCGGCGACGGCCCGGCGTTGCAGGGCGACATCCGGTACCGGCCTGTCGGCAGGCTCGACCCCACCGCGCTCCTGCCGGCGCTGGCCGCCGTCACCGAGCGGATCGGGCTCGTGGCGACGGCCTCCACCACGTACAACGAGCCGTACAACCTGGCCCGCCGCTTCGCGACGATCGATCACATCAGCGGCGGCCGCGCCGGGTGGAACATCGTCACCACGGCTGGCAGCGACGCAGCCCAGAACTTCGGCCTCGACGAGGTGCCCGAGCACCGGCACCGCTACGAGCGCGCGGCGGAGTTCGTCGATGTCTGCCTCAAGCTATGGGACAGCTGGGAGGACGACTTCCTGATCGGCGACAAGGCTGCAGGCCAGTTCGCCGACGGCGAGAAGATCCACCGCATCGACCACGAGGGTCGCTTCTTCCGCGTGCGAGGCCCGCTCAACGTGCCGCGCACGCCCCAGGGCCACCCGCTCCTCGTGCAGGCTGGCTCGTCCGAGGACGGCAGGGAGTTCGCTGCCCAGTTCGCCGAGGCGGTGTTCACCGCGCAGCAGACGCTGGAAGAGGGGCAGGCGTTCTACGCCGACCTCAAGCGGCGGGTGGCGGCGGCCGGCCGGGATCCCGCGCTCGTGAAGATCCTCCCCGGGATCGTGCCGGTCATCGGCAGCACCGAGGCGGAGGCGCGGGCGCGCGAGGCCGAGCTGGCGGAGCTGCAGGTCCCCGCGTATGGCCTGCGGCAGCTGTCGGGCCTCATCGGCGTGGAGCTGACCGAGGCGGACCTGGACCGCCCGCTGCCCGAGGTGGGCGACGTGAGCGCGGTGCGCGGCGCGCAGAGCCGCTTCACGCTGGTCACCGAGCTGGCGCGCCGCGAGCGCCTCACCGTGCGGCAGCTGCTGGCGCGGCTCGGCGGGGGCCGCGGGCACCGCACGTTCACCGGCACGCCGGAGCAGATCGCCGACACGATCGAGGAGTGGTTCACGCGCGGCGCCGCGGACGGCTTCAACGTGATGCCGCCGCTGCTCCCGTCCGGCCTGGAGGCGTTCGTCGATCACGTGGTGCCGGTCCTGCGCCAGCGCGGCCTGTTCCGTACGGAGTACGAGGGCGTCACGCTGCGCGACCACTACGGGCTCCCACGCCCGACGAACCGGTTCACCGCGCGGCGCTGGGCTCCCGGGGCCGACCTCACGCGGCAGAGCGCGTAGGGCGCGCGCCTTCGCCCGGGTAGAGCTGTCGCTCGCCCGGAGAGGTTTCCCATGAAGGTGGGAACATCATGAAGGTGGGAACATCATCGGGGGTTCCTCCCGCGTTCCCGTCTTGATGTTCAAGCAACAGCACCACCCTATCTGGCGTACATCGTGTCTGCCCGACGTCCGGCGGCGCACCCTTTCGCGCTTTTCCGCTCGACGCCATTCGAGCCGAGCGCCTGCTCCTGTACCATCCGCGCTGGATGCGCACTCCTCTGCTGACATGGATAGCCTTCTCGATGGTCGCCGTGGTCGCGGCCTGCGGCGACGACGCTGACGGCGGATCGCTCCCGAAGGACACAGGCGGCGCGGCCGCGGGCGGCGACGCGACCGGCGGCGGCGGCACCGCGGGCGGCGACGCGACCGGCGGCGGCGACGCGACCGGCGGCGGCGGCACCGCGGGCGGTGACGCGACCGGCGGCGGCGGCACGGGCGGCACCGCGACCGGCGGCGGCCCCGGCGGCGCCGGCGGCACCGGCGCCGCCCATCCGGGCGAGCTCCTCGAGCAGCTCCAGGCCATCGAGGGCCTCTCGGTCGAGGAGCAGGAGTCCGACCTCCCTGGCTATCGCTACTTCGTCATGGAGCTCGACCAGCCCGCGGATCACGCCCACCCCGGCGGCGTGCACTTCCAGCAGCGCGTGGTGCTGCATCACCGCGACCCCGCCGCGCCCGTGGTGCTCGTCACCGAGGGATACCGGCTCTCCCTCGGGCACCAGTCGCTCGAGGAGCCGGCCGAGCTGCTCGCCGCCAACCAGATCCGGGTCGAGCACCGCTTCTTCACCCCCTCCCGGCCGGAGCCCGCGGACTGGTCGCTGCTCACCATCGAGCAGGCCGCCGCGGACATTCACCGCGCCATCGCGGCGATCCGGCCGCTCTACGAGGGCAAATGGATCTCCACCGGCGCGAGCAAGGGTGGGATGACCTCTGTCTATCATCGCCGCTTCTATCCCGCCGACGTGGACGGCACCGTGGCTTACGTCGCCCCGCACAGCGCTGGCATCTCCGACCCGCGCTACGTCGACTTCGTGGCCGAGCGCGGCGATCCCGCGTGCCGGCAAGCCCTCCAGGGCTTCCAGCGCGAGGTGCTGCTGCGGCGCTCGGCCATGCTGGGCTACATGGAGGCCGAGGCCGCGGAGCTCGGCGACGCCTATGACCATCTGGGCATCGAGCAGGCGCTGGAGATCGCCGTGGTCGAGTCGGTCTTCTCCCTCTGGCAGTACCAGGACTCGAGCTTCTGCGAGCGCGTCCCGACCGCGGCGTCGGACGACGACGAGGTATGGGCCTTCCTCAACGAGGCGAACGCCCCCCACCTCTGGTCCGACCCCTACTTCCTCCTCTTCGAGCCGTACAACTGGCAAGCTGCGTCAGAGCTCGGCTATCCGCGCTTCGCGGAGGCGCACCTCGCCGATCTGCTCCTCTACCCCGGCGCCAACGTGCCCACCACGTTCATCGAGCCAGGGCCTGGCAAGGGCCCTGTCTTCGATCCCGGGGCGATGCAGGACGTCTCCGGCTGGCTCGCCGCCGAGGGCGAGCGGCTCCTGTTCATCTACGGCGAGAACGACCCGTACACAGCGGCTGCCTTCGAGATCGGGGGTGCCCGGGACACCCACCGCTTCATCGCGCCGGGCGGGACCCACGGCGCCGTCATCCTCGCGCTCGCGCCGGCCGATCAGGCGCTGGCCCTCGGCGCGATCGAGGCCTGGACGGGCGTCGCGCCGCGCCAGCCCCCCCGGGAGACGCTGCGGCCGCTGCTCCGGGGCCGGCGCTGGATGAGGCGCGACGGGTAGCGGGCGTCAGAAATCCCGCCACAAACACCGGTCGATCCGGCTGCCACGTCATCACCCCCGCGGCAGCACAGCCCTCCACGCGCGGGCCGCTGGAGCTCGGCTTGCTGACGCTCGCCGCGCTTTCGGCCGCGCTGCGCCGGCACCCCGGCTGATAGGATGTTCGAGATGCTCGTCGCTGGTTCGACACGCCGCCCTGGCCTGTGGACGCTGCCGCTCCTGTGGGGCGGCGTGCTGGCCTCGCTCGGCTGCAGCGAGGTGACCGACCTGCTCGACGCGCGCGCCCTGCGGCGGCACTTCCCCGAGCAGGCCGACGCCATCCTCCAGAGCTCCTTCCCCTTCACCGCGGCGGCCGACGGCTTCGAGGCCGTGCGGCCGCAGGGCGCGCTCGCCGAGCTGCCCGGCGACGCCGCGCTGCGCCCCCGCTTCCCGCGCGACGGCGGCGGCGCCCTCCGCTTCCCGCTCCCCGACGGCTCCGTGGCGCTGGTGCGCGAGCTCGGCGCCGCGGGCGAGGCCGCGGCCGAGGAGAACGCCATCGCCTATCCGCGCACGGGCGGGACCTCGTTCTGGACCGCCCTGGAGGACGGCTACGAAGAATGGCTGCTGCTCGAGCCCGGCGCGGTCCGCCGCGACGCGCCCGTGGCCACCTGGCAGGTCGACGGGGCAGCGCTGCGCCAGCGCGGCGACGCCGTGGAGCTGGCCGACGCGCGCGGCATACCGCAGCTCCGCGTGACCGCGCCGGAGGCGTACGCGGCTGGGCAACGGCCGGTGGGCACGCGCCTCGTCGCGCGCGGCGAGCGGCTCGAGCTGTGGGTCGAGGCCGAGGGCGAGGCCGTGCTCGTCGATCCGCGGTGGAAGCTCAAGCAAAAGATGCACGAAAGCCGCGAGGGCCCCACCGCCACGGCGCTGCGTGACGGACGGGTGCTCGTCGCCGGCGGCGACGGCAAGGATTTCCGAGGGCTCCGTAGCGCCGAGATGTTCGACCCGAACACCGGCACGTGGCTCGCCGTCGAGCCCATGCTCTCTGCCCGCTCGACGCACACAGCGACGCTGCTGCGGGATGGACGGGTGCTCATCGCTGGCGGCTACGACTTCGGGACGACGCTCGACAGCGCCGAGATCTTCGATCCGGACTCCGGCAAGTGGACCGCCGTCGAGCCCATGATCTCCGCCCGGTTTGCCCACAAGACTGCGCCGCTCCCCGGCGGACGGGTGCTCGTCGTCGGTGGCAGCAGCCCGGAAGGCGGCGAGGACGGGACGATCAACAGCGCCGAGATCTTCGACCCCGACAGCGGCAAGTGGACCGCCGTCGACCCCATGATCTCCGATCGCTGCCGGCACGACGCTGCGCCGCTGCCGGGCGGCAAGGTGCTCGTCGCCGGGGGCTATGCCATGGGAGAAGAGCTCGACAGCGCCGAGGTGTTCGATCCCGACACCGGCAAGTGGACCGCCGTCGAGCCCATGACCTCCGCCCGCCAGGCGCTCACCGCCACGCCGTTGCCGGACGGGCGGGTGCTCGTCGTCGGAGGACGGATCGAGGGCGCCGAGGTGTTCGACCCTGGCACCGGCACGTGGCTCGCCGTCGAGCCCATGCGCTTCCCGCGAAGCTCGCACACCGCCACGACGCTCCGGGACGGTCGGGTCCTCGTCGCGGGGGGCGTCGGGATTGAAGGGCTCCGCGACCGCGCCGAGGTGTTCGACCCGGTCACCGGCACATGGCTCTTCAGCGAGCCGATGCTCTTCGGCCGCTCCAACCACGCGGCTGCGCTGCTGCCCGACGGGCGGGTGCTCGTCGCAGGCGGGGGCGCACTCGACAGCGCCGAGGTGTTCGATCCGGCCTCGGACACGTGGCTGCCCCTCGGGACCATGCCCACCGGCCGCATCGGGCACACCGCCACGGCGCTGCCGGACGGGCGGATGCTCGTCGTCGGCGGCGCTCGCACCGGAGCGCTCGAGAGCGTCGAGGTGTTCGATCCGGTCACCGAGACATGGCGATCGGGCGCGCCGCTGATCACGAGCCGCGCGGATCACACGGCCACGACGCTGCCCGATGGACGGCTCGTCGTCGCCGGCGGCTCGGGCGGCGGAGAACATCTCGACAGCGCCGAGGTGCTCGACCCCGCCTCCGGCATGTGGCGCCCGCTCGGGCGCATGAGCTCGCCTCGCAACGACCACGCTGCCGCGCTGATGCCGGATGGGCGGGTGCTCGTCACCGGCGGCAACAACCTCGATGTCGACGTCTTCCACCTCGACAGCGCCGAGGTGCTCGATCCGGCCTCCGGTACGTGGTCCCCCGTCGGCGACATGCACGACGGCCGCGCTCACCATACCGCCACAGCGCTGCCGGATGGGCGGGTGCTCGTCGCTGGCGGCTCCGGCATCGGAGGAGCGCTCGAGAGCGCCGAGGTGCTCGACCCCGCCTCCGGCATGTGGTTCCCCGTCGCGCCCATGTTCGCCGCCCGCTATGGACACACGGCCACGGTGCTGTTGGATGGGAGGGTGCTCGTCGCCGGCGGCGACAGCATCGAAGGAGTGCTCGAGAGCGCCGAGGTGTTCGACCCGGCCTCCGGCTTGTGGTTCGCCGTGGAGCCCATGTCCGCCGCCCGCGTCGAGCACTCCGCGACATTGCTGCCAGGCGGGCAGGTGCTCGTCGCTGGCGGCAGCGACCTTTCTGCCGGGATCTTCCGCCTCGATAGCGTCGAGATGTTCGATCCAGCCACGGGCAGGTGGCTTCAGCTCGGTCCCCTGCATACCGCCCGCAATCTTCACACCGCCGCGTTGCTGGCGGACGGGCAGGTGGTCCTCACCGGCGGCTTCGATGGAGAAGACAGAGACGACAGCGTCGAGGTGTTCCGCCCGATGCCGACGAGCAGCATCTGCAAGGCAGCCGTCGAATGCCAGAGCGGCTTCTGCTCCGACAGCGTCTGCTGCGATCAGGCCTGCAATGTCTATGTCTGCGAATCCTGCTCGGATCATCGCGGCGCCTCCGCCGACGGCGTCTGCACATCGCTGCACCCCGACTACCCGCCCTTCGCCTGCTCGCCCCGGACCGGGCAGCAAACGAAGCCGTGTGGTTCGGTCCACGACTGCGTGGAGGGCTACGTCTGCGACGCCTCGGGCGACTGTGTCCCGCCGCCGCCCAACGGTGGTTACCTCCACAACGGCGCCTGCCACCTCGCCACGCCCGCGGCGGCGCAGCCCGCCGCGCGCGGCCCGCTGGAGCTCGGCTTGCTGGCGCTCGCCGCCGCCTGCTCGGCGCTGCGAAGACCTCGCGGCGGCCGGCGCGATCGCGCCTGAGGCGGCGTGCAGCCCGCGAACGGACGGCCCGCGGCGGGCGCGCGCTCCGCGCGGACATGGGGCGGCGCCGCGGTCGCGCCGAGCTCGCCACGATCGCTGGACACTCCCTGGGCGCCTCTGCTGCTGAGGAGCTTCAGGTCGCCTGTAGCGACGTCAACTGTTTCAGGAGGTATGCCTTCAGGGCCTCGTCGGTCGTGAGTCCGATGGCGACCGTCAGCGCCTCGACGGCCGGGGCCGTGTTGCCGGCGCGGGAGAGCAGGTGACCCTTCGCGGCCCAATAGGGCTGGTAGGAGAGCATGCGTTTGTCGGCCTCGAGCGGCGCCAGATCGGCGAGCGCCGCGCCCGGACCGTCCACCTCGGCGCGCGCGACAGCCCGGTTGAGGATGACCACCGGCGAGCCAGTGAGCGCCAGCAGATGGTCGTAGAGCGCGACCACCGCCGGCCAGCTGGAGATGCCGGCCAGGCGGCGGGCGACATGCGCGGACTGGATCGCCGCCTCGAGCTGGTAGCGACCGCTCGGCCCCGCAGCGCTCGCCTGGTGCAGCAGGCCTTCGGCGCGCGCGATCAGCGAGCTGTTCCAGCGACCTGTGTCCTGTTGTTCGAGCGGCACATAGGCGCCGGCCGCGTCGCGCCGGGCCGCGCGGCGGGCGGCGGTGTAGAACATCAACGCCAGCATGCCCTTCGCTTCGGGTTCGTCGGGGAGCAGGGAGACGACCATGTGGCCAAGCCAGATCGCCTCGTCGGCGAGCTCGGGCATGGCGTCG
The DNA here is from genome assembly GCF_051530195.1 of Sorangium sp. So ce321. NCBI lineage: Bacteria > Pseudomonadati > Myxococcota > Polyangiales > Polyangiaceae > Sorangium > Sorangium sp. So ce321. Next base: position 476,439 of record NZ_CP150329.1, read on the forward strand.
TCGCCCACCTCGTTCCAGCCTTTGGAGTAAGCGGCATAGATCGCGTCAAGGACGGCGTCGAGGCGTTCGGGCAGCTCTTCCGGGTCGGGCACGCGAAAGGGAATGCCTGCGTCGCGAATGCGGGTCTTGGCCCGGACCAACCGCTGCCCCATGGTCTTGGGCGGAATCATGAAGGCAGCGGCGATGTCCTCGGCGCTCAGGCCGAGGATGGTCTGAAGGATCAGCGGCGTGCGCACGGCGCGCTCGATCGCCGGATGGGCGCAGGCGAACATCAGGGCGAGCCGGCGGTCCGGGATCGCGTCCTGCTCGTCTGCCACCGCTTCGATCTCGTCGCCGATCCGCTGCAGGTGCTCCTCCCCGGCCTTGCGGGTCTGCGTCCGGCGCGCCGTGTCGGTCTGCCGTCGGCGCGCCGCGGTCAGCAGCCAAGCGTCCGGATTGTCCGGTACGCCGTCCACCGGCCACACGCGCAGGGCTGACGTGAAGGCTTCGCCGAGCGCGTCCTCGGCGCCCGCCACGTCGCGGGTGCGCGCGCTCAGGAAGGCGACGAGGCGGCCGTAGCTTTCGCGCGCCACGCGCTCGGCAGCACGACTGGCCTCGTCCATCACATCACGCCTTCTGGTCTACCTGAGGGGCCACGATCGACGGGCGGCCGAGGGTCCGACTTGCCGGCCGGAGCGCCCACGAGGCGACGGCGAGGGCGGCGAAGCCCAGCGTCACGGGGACGTGCCACGCGGGGCTGCGGCAAACCACGTGGGACACTGCTGCGCCCGTCATGTTGAAGAAGACGCCGGCATAGGCCCACTCCTTGATCCTCGGGAACCCTGGGGCCAGGAGCGCCAGCGAGCCGAGCAGCTTCCACGCGCCGAGGATCATCACGAAATACACGGGATAACCGAGATGCTTCATGCCGTCGATCGTCTCCGGTCGCCGCGCGAGCTCGGCGATACCTCCGCTGGTCATCGCGAACACGACGATCCCCGTCGTCATCCAGTGCCCGATCGACCTCGCGGTCAGCCTCACGGCTTGCCTCCCATGTGGACTGCTGCCGCTGTCGGTGACACCGCGCGCCTCGGCAGCACGGATGGCCTCGCCCGACACCATCAGCGCTTCCCACCCGCCTGGGGATCCATGACGGGACGGATCTCGATCGACCCGTATTTGCTCGAGGGGCAGCGCTTGGCCCAGGCGATCGCCTCGTCGAGGCTCGGGGCTTCGACGAAGAAGTAGCCGGCGAACTGCTCCTTCGTGTCCGCATAGGGGCCATCGAGCACGTCGGTCTTGCCGTCGTGCTGGCGCACGGTGGTCGCCGCGGAGCTCGGCTGCAGCCGCTCACCCGGAGCAGAGCCGGCGGCCTTGGCGAGCGCCTCGTTGAAGGCCGCGTATTCGGCCCAGAGCTCCTTCTGCGGGGCCGCGGCGAGGGCGGGTTCGTCGTGGTGGATCAGCATCATGAATCGCATGTCGTTGGCTCCTCCAGCGGAACCGCATGTCCCGCTGTGACAATGACGGGCGAGCCCCGAGGATTTCTACCGGCCCCCGAAGAATTTACTCCACGGCGGCAGCGCGCAGAAGAGCGCGAAGCCGACGCGTGAGATCGGCGGGCCGCCCTTCGCCCGATTGGATTGGCCGCCGCAGGATCTGGGGGCGCGGTCCATGGGGTCGACCTTGCGACCTCGGCACGATCCGTCCGAAGTGTATCAGGAAGCCTCGTGTCAGCCAGGGCGAGAGCCGCCACGGGAGCTCCGTCAGCCAGGGCGAGAGCCGGCTACGGGAGCTCCGCGTCGCAGATCGAGATCCGCCTCCCGAAGGGGACGAGCCACCGCCTCGTCAGCGCCGCCCTCCGCAAGCGCTGCCGGTGCGGGAGGCCGCGTCAGGCGTCGCGCGACCGCGGCGCGGGCGGGGAGGCCCGCCGCGACGCCTGCTGCTCGGCCGCGGCCTCCGCGAGCTGCTCGCGCAGCCACGCGTGCGCGGGATCGTCGGTGAGCCGGGGGTGCCAGACGGCCGAGAGGGTGAAGCCGGGGAGGGCGAGCGGCGGCCGCGCGACGACGAGCTTCAGCGCGGGGGCGATGTCCCGCGCGACCTCCCCGGCGAGGACGCCGACGAGGTCGGTGCCCGAAAGCAGGTGCGGCGCCATCAGGAAGTGCGGCAGCGTGACGTGGACATCGCGCTCGAGCTGCTGAGCGGCGAGCGCGCGATCGACGACGCCGACGCGCCCGCCGTGCGGTGAGACGAGCAGGTGTGGCCGCGCGAGGAACGAGCGCAGCGTCCGTGGCGCGGGAGGCCGGCACACGAGGGCGAAGTCGTCGCGCAGCAGCGGCCGGGACTCGAGCCCGGTGAGCCCGGGTCCCTCCACTGCGAGGCCGACGTGGACCTCGCCCGCGTCGAGCGCCCTGGCGGCGTCGCGCGTCTCGAACGCCAGCACGGCGAGCCGGGCCCTCGGCGCGCGCGCCCGGAGTTGCCGGACGAGCCGCGGCAGCAGCACGTACGCGGCGTAGTCGTTCATGCCCACCCGCAGCTCATCGCAGAGCGCCGCGGGGTCGAACGCCGGACGGCGGGCGAGCGCCGCCCGCAGACGATCCAGGGCCGGCCGCACGTCGCGCCGGAGCTGCTCCCCGCGGGGCGTCAGGAAGAGGGCGCGGCCGCGCCGGACGAGCAGGCGATCGCCGAGCAGCGCGCGGAGCCGGCCGAGGGCGTTGCTCGTCGCGGGCTGGCTCAGGCCCACGCGCTTGCCGGCGGCGGTCACGCTGCGCTCCTCGAGCAGCGCCTCCAGGACGACGAGCAGATTGAGGTCGAGCGCGGCGAGATTCACGGCGTGAATGCATAGCATCCCGTGCATCCATTGGACGGGCGGACCGCGCGCCCGCACGCTGGGGCCTGTTCAACGCGGAGGGACAGCACGGATGAGAGCTGCATTGTTGAGGTCGGGCCCGGGCGCGGGCGGCGTCGTGATCGGCGAGCGGGAGCTCGGCCCCGTTCCACGCGGGCACGTGCGCGTGCGCGTCGCGTTCGCCGGGGTGAACCATATCGATCTGCTCCTGGCCGACGGGAAGCTCCCCCTCTCGCCGAGGCCCGTGGGGCTCGGCCTCGAGCTCGCGGGGACGGTCGAAGGGCTGGGCGAGGGCGCGCGCGGGCCGGCGGTGGGCGCGCGCGTCGTCGCGGTGGGCACGCCGCACACCGGCGCGTTCGCCGAGCTCGCCGACGTCGAGGCGCGCCGCGCCGCGCTCGTGCCCGACGGCCTGCCGCTCGATCGCGCCGCCGCGTCGATCGTCAACTACGCGACGGCGTGGGTGCTCCTGCGCGAGCGCGCCAGGGTGGCGCCCGGGGAGGCGGTGCTCGTGCACGGCGCGGCTGGCGGCGTGGGGACTGCCGCCTTGCAGCTCGCCCGCCACCTCGGCGCGCGCCCGATAGCGCTCGTCGGCGACGCCTCCAAGGTCGACCATGCGACGCGCAACGGCGCCGCCGCCGTGATCGACCATGGCCGCGAGGACGTCGTCGCGCGGGCGCGCGCGCTGACCGACGGGCGTGGCGTCGATGTGGCGCTCAACGCGACCGGCGGCGCGACGCTCGCGCGCGATCTCGGCCTGCTCGCTCCCTTCGGCCGCCTCGTGTCCTTCGGCTTCCTGGGAGGGCCGCCCGGCGCCGAGCTCGGCGCCGCGCTCGCGGACGGCTTCGGACGCAGCGTATCGCTCGCCCTGAGCGACCTGTTCACGGTGGTGAATGAGGCGCCCGAGCGGTTCTCGCGCACGATGGACGGGGTGCTCTCGCTCGTCGAGCGCGGAGCGCTCGATCCGGTCGTTCACGCGACATGGCCGCTCGATCGCGTCGCCGACGCGCTCGAGGCGCTGCGGGCGCGCGCCGTTCACGGGAAGATCCTGCTGCGCTGCGCTGCCTGAGGACGAGGCGCCGGCGTCGCCGGCGGCTCTGCGAAGCCGGAGCGAGGGGCGGGCGATCGCTTGCTGGGGGGGCGATGACCGCGAGAACGGGTCTCTGGACCGCCGAAGCGGGTCCAGGAATGGCGCGACGGGGGTCGCGCAGGTCTCCAGACCCCCCTGCGCGGTGCTCCAGACCCCCTGCGCGGTGCTCCAGACCCCCCTGCGCGGTGCTCCAGACCCCCCTGCGCGGTGCTCCAGACCCCCTGCGCGGTGCTCCAGACCCCCCCTGCGCTGTCCTCGATCGCCCTCCCACTGTCGACGGGGCCGTCCCCTGCGAGGTGTCATCCGGCACGATGCAGGTAGCGCTCGACTATCTCGACGGTGACCATGGCGGAGACGGCGCGCCGGGCCTCGACGGTGATCGGCTCGGCCTCACCGCCTCCGCTACCGCTTCCAGGTACGCCTTCACCCGCTCCAGGTCGAGGCGCCCGCCGCCGTCGTCGCCGTCCCGCAGTCCGCTCTCGGCGTCGACGCTCGCGCTACGCTGGAGCAGCGGGGCCACCTGCGGCACCGTCTCGGCGCAGAGCCCGCCGGCCACGCCGATGCCGAGGTGCGGGTAGGCCGCCCGCTGCGCGCCGAAGACCTCCGCCGCGCCTTCTACGTCGAGCGGCTCCCCCGTGCCGCCGCTGGCGTCGATGAGCACGTCCGTGATGAGGCCTCGGCTCGCGTAGGGCGCGACGTGCGCCACACCGGCGCCGCGTCCCAGCTGGAGCACGATGCGCGGCTCCCGCCCGGTGCGCTCGTACAGCCTGCGGAAGGCCCAGAGGTCGTGCGCGCTGGGCCAGGCCCCGTTGAACTGGAACCCGTGGCAGCGGTGCCCGCTCATCTCGAAGAGGCGCGCCAGCGTGTCTCCGTCGGGCGGCGTGTCGGCGCCGTAGTGGACCAGGTTGAGGCACCGCGGGTCGTCGCTGAAGATCCCGGCGATGCTCGCGATCTTGGGGTACCGGCGCCACCACAGATTCTGCTGGCCGGCGAGCGTCTTGTCGCTGGCGAGGACGCCGACCATGAGCTGCCGGCCGGGGAAGGCCGAGATGGCGGCGAGGACCTCGGTGCGGGAGACGATCCCGCTGACTCCGACGTACGCGGGCGGCGCGCTCACGCCGACCTCCTGGGCCCGGAGCGCCGCACCTGCCGCGCCTGCGCCCGCCAGAAGAACCACCCGGCCAGCGCCTCCAAGGCGCCGCGCTCGCTCACCGGACGAATCGAGAAGATCGGCCTCATGACACCACCGCTCCGTTCCGCATCGCCCTCGCGAGCGCCGCCACATCCGCCTCGACGCCGCGGTCCGAGCAGCGCACCGGCACCAGCGCGGCCAGCTGCTCCAGGAGCGACGCCCGCATCTCGACCGTGCACCGCGCCGGCGCCTGATCGAGCAGCGCCTTCGCCTCCAGCTCGCCTGGCGACATCTTGCCGGTGCGCTCCACGTGCAGCGCGACGACCAGACCGCCCGTCTCGTCGAGCGCCGCCTCGACCGTGAGCCCCACGCCGGCGCTCATCGCGTCCACGCCACGCTCCCACCCGCGGCCGAGCCGAGGCGGAACAGCGCCGGCCACATCACGAACATCATCGCCGCCTCCTCTCCTTCAGGCGCCCCGCGCTCACAAGCAGCGCGACCGCCATCGCCAGAGCCCGGCCGCTCATCGGCCGCCCGTCCTGCGCACAACGCGCACGCCGCTCCGGCCCACGACCGCGCCCGCCGCGTTGACCCGCGCCGCCACGGCCCAGACCCAGACCACTGACATGGCCTCGACTCGCTCGCCAGGTGACATCCCGCTCCGCGAGCTCGGCCCGGGCCGACGCTGCGACCTCCAGCGCGGTCACGAGGCGCTTCGGGTTCGGCGCCGCGGAATCGTCCCGCCAGGAACCCCCGGTGCATGCCGACGCGCAGCATCGTCGCGCTCACGGCCGGATCGCCCCGGAACCGCTCCGCAACCGCGTCGATCCGGCGGTCGGCTCGCGCGCTCGCGCAGGATGCCGCGCGCGACACAGCGGAACGACCAAGAGCCGCTCGCCGGGGGCACGACCGGCCGGACGCCTCGTTGCCGAGGGCTGAGGCTCGGAGGGCCTCGCAGAGGGATGGCCTCGCAGCGACGGAGCTCCACGGCGAGCACCAGGCCGGCGGGGCCGACCCCGAGTCTGCGTGCTGGCGTGCTGGCGCAGCTCGGAGACGAGCGGTCGGACACTACCGAACGGCGGGGCAGGCGGCGGTGGGTTCCCGCCCTGCCGGCCGGCCTCATCTCCCATCCACCCTGCCGGAGGCACGTCTTCTTGACAAGGGACGGTATCTCCACTGGCTTTCCAGCGTGGGATGGCGATGGGGGTAGCTGGAGCGGCACGGCTCCGCGGCCCTCCATCGCGGACCCGGGGTCCACCCGACTCGGTTCAGCTCAATTCCAGCGCTGGAAATTACCGTTATTGCAACCCAGCGCGTAGACGCTGCCGCCGGGGTTGCTGTCCAGGCACAGCCCGGTTGCGACGTTCCTGATCTCCCACCCGTATGTACCCTTGTAAGTCACCGTCCACTGCTGGAATGATCCACCATTGCAGGCCAGGGTATAGGCGCTTCCGCTGGGGTTGCTGTCCAGGCACAAGCCGGTTTGCGCATTGATGATCGTATCTCCATAGGTAGACGGGGTGTTCCTCCACAGCTGGTAAGAGCCGCGGTTGCAGCCCAGCGTGTAGACGCCTCCGGAGCTGTTGCTATCGAGACATCTCGACGTGGCAGTGTTTACCCAGGTCCACGGTCCTCCGTTCAGCGCCGACGTGGCCTCTGCAACAGCATCATCCTCGGTTGCCTCGTCGTCGGAAGCGGCGACGCATCCCGAGAGCGAGAGCAGAGACGCGAAGAGCGAGATGATAGCGATCCTTTTCTTCATAAATACTCCTTGGCTATTGTGTCGCCCGGGGCGGGGCGTCACTGCGGCTCCTCGGCGGTTATTCGATCGACGCGCGCTCCGCAGCGCGGCGGGCCGAACACGCTCCGCCTTTGGAGCGTGGAAGGTCCCATCAGGTAGGCGGGTTGGCAAGGCAAATAGGAAAACAGGGAACGGATTACGCTCTTTGAACCCTACCTGATGCCAGCAGGGTATGCCCGCTGGCTGTGGAGTGAAGGCGGCTCGCTCTATGCATGGATAATTTGTCGATACAGCGTCATTTTTGCGGGAGGGAGCCGGATCGCATAAGAAATCTTCTATCGCCTGAGAGGCCAGCAAGGCGGGGTCTAGCGCAAGCGACGCCAGCGCTTGCTCACGTTCGCGAGGCGCTTCCGTCCCCGGGAGAGCCGCCCGAATGCGGTCCCGATGGGCATCCCGAGGCTCCGGGCGACCTTGCTGCCCTGCTCGCCGTCGCCGGTCTGGCCGGGAAGGTGGGGTCTACCGCAGGCGACGCCAGCGCTCGAGCACGTGCGCGATGTGTTTGCGGCCGAGGCGGAGTCGCGTGAAGGCGGTCTCTACGGGCAGCGTCGAGAGCCGGGCGACCTTGCTCACCTGCTCGCCCTCGCCGACCAGTGACGAGGACGATCCGCTCCCGGGACCTGAGCAGCCGGAGCTGGTCCAGTAGACCGCGCGGCTCGACCGGCCCGTTGGGGGACGGTGCCCGCTGCTCGGTCATGCGGTGCGGGTCCGCGAAGGCCACCTCCCGGCGGCGGTAGGCTTCACCCTACGGGCGCGAGCGCGCTCGGCCCTCCGATACCGCCGACAGCCCGATCCCGTCTCCAGATCGGCGTTGCTCGCCGTTTCCGTTTCGTGGTGAGCTGAGGGGCATGGTCGCCTCGAAGCTCGTCGCGGTCCTCTCCCCCTGTGCCCTCGCGCTCGCGGCCTCCCTCGCGGCGGGCTGCGCCCCGTCCGACACGGACCAGCAGGCCGCGGACTGCTCGACGGCGGGGCAGAACGAGCACCTCTTCAAGCTGATGAAGGACGTCTATCTCTGGTACGACCTCGTGCCGGAGCTCGACTACCGGGCGTACCCCTCGCCCGAGGCGCTCCTCGAGGATCTCATCGACAAGCCGCGCGATCGCTGGAGCTACGTCTCGAGCAAGAGCGACTACGACGCTTACTTCCGGGAGGGGCAGACCCTCGGGCTCGGCTTCCGGTGGGGCTACGACCAGGAGGGCAGCCTCCGGCTCGCGCTGGTCCACCCCGCCTCGCCCGCGGGGGCGGCGGGCCTCCGGCGGGGCGACAGGGTGCTCGCCATCAACGACATCGACGTCGAGCAGGTCGCGCGCGACGACCTCTGGGAAGAGGTGTCGGGCCCCGACGAGGAAGGCGTCGAGATGTCGCTGAAGGTCGAGCGCGCGGGCGAGGAGGCCTCCACGGTCGCTGTCCAGAAGGCGTGGTATGCCGTCACCACGGTGCTCAACCAGCGCGTCGTGCAGGCCGGTCCCGCGAAGGTCGGTTACCTGATGCTCACCACCTTCATCGAGCCTTCCGCCGAGGAGCTCGATCGCGCCTTCGCGGCGTTCAGGGAGAGCCAGGTGAGCGAGCTGGTGCTCGACCTGCGCTACAACGGAGGCGGGCGCCTTGCGGTCGAGAGGCACCTCGCGAGCCTCATCCACAAGCCCGGGGCGAGCGACGCCCTGCTCGACATCACCGCGCACAACGACAGGCATGGCGACTGGGACAAGCGCGCCTCGTTCGAGGCGCTCGAGCAGCCGGCGCTCCCGCTGTCCCGGCTGGTCGTCATCACCGCCAGCGGCACGGCCTCCGCCAGCGAGACGCTGATCAACAGCCTGCGCCCCTACATGGACGTCAAGCTCGTGGGCTCGACCACGCACGGCAAGCCCGTCGGCATGCACGGCTGGGATTATTGCGGCAAGATCCTCAACCCGATCTCGTTCCGGGTGCTCAACGCGAAGGAAGAGGGGGATTACTACGAGGGCTTCACCCCCGACTGCGCCGCCGACGACACGCTCAACGCGGAGCTGGGCGACGCGGGCGAGACGTGCCTCGCCGAGGCCCTGCACCTGCTGGAGCACGGCGAGTGCTCGAGCCCCGCGCAGGCGAGCGAGTCCGGCGAGCGACGCCGCGCGCCGCCGCGGGAGATCCCCTGGGAAGGCCTCCGCCGCGAGGTCGGCGCCCTCTGAGCCGCGCGCCCCGATCGAGCCCGGCGGACCGCCCGCCCCGCGGCGCCGCCCGGCAGGCCGCAGGCGCCGCTCCGGCGCGCGTGAAAGAGCGCAGCGATGGCTTGACACGCTGAGCGGCTTGACGGACATTCCTCCGCCATAGCGGACACATGGCCGCGGCCAGGAGGGACACTGACATGAGCCTGCAACTCGGAAGCATCGCGCCTGATTTCGAGCAAGAGTCCACGCACGGGACCATCCGGTTCCACGAGTGGGCGGGGAAGTCGTGGGTGATCCTGTTCTCGCACCCGAAGGACTTCACCCCGGTCTGCACGACCGAGCTCGGCGCGGTCGCGAACCTCAAGGCGGAGTTCGACAAGCGCGGCGTCAAGCCCATCGCCCTCAGCGTCGACGATGTCGAGTCGCACAAGCGCTGGACCGTGGATATCGAGGAGACGCAGCGCACGAAGCTGAACTACCCGATCCTGGCCGACGTGGACCGGAAGGTCTCGAACCTTTACGGCATGATCCACCCGCAGGCGAACGACACGCTCACGGTCCGCTCGGTGTTCATCATCGACCCGAACAAGAAGGTCCGCGCGACGATCACGTACCCGGCGAGCACCGGGCGCAACTTCGATGAGCTCCTGCGCATCATCGACTCGCTCCAGCTCACGGACAGCCACTCCGTGGCGACGCCGGCCAACTGGAAGGAGGGCGATGACGTCGTGATCGTCCCGTCGCTCCAGGACCCCGAGGTCCTCGCGCAGAAGTTCCCGAAGGGCTACAACGCCGTCCGCCCGTACCTGCGCCTCACCCCGCAGCCGAACCGCTGAGCCGACGGCGGCGCCGCCCGCCCCCTCTCGCGCGCACCACGCATGACCCGGCTGCTCGCCCTGCTCGCGCTCTCGCTGTCGGCCTGCGCCCGCGCGCCGGCGCGCGAGGGGCCAGCCGCGCGTGAGGCGTCGGATGCGCGCGAGAGGCCCGGTGCGCGCGAGGCGCCAGATGCCCGGGGCGCCGCCCCGCCGCCGCCCGCGCGGGCCGAGAGCCCGCGGTGGCGGCTCGCGCACCACGAGACCTTCGACGCCCCGTTCCAGGAGCCCGCGGCGTGGACCGAGGACGCCTATGGCGACGGGAGCCCCTACCACGTCGATGCCTTCGACGAGGACGGCGCTTTCTTCTCCTCGAAAGGCGGCGAGGTGTTCCGCGAGGGGCTGCGGCGGTTCCGCTCCTTCCGCAAGTCCTTCACGCACGGCGAGGGGGGCTGGCTCACGGTCGAGCTGTACGGCCGCGACAGCGACCGCGACGGCGTCCCCGAGACAGGCGGCCGGTTCGAGGCGGCGGGCGGCAAGGCGAGGCTCGTCTCCACGCGCCACCACGACGGCGCGATCCTCCGCTCGACCGCGCCCCTGCCGGCGCGGTACCGCGTCGAGGTGACCGTCTCGAACATCGCCTTCGGCGGCCCGCGACAGGGCAGCTGGAAGCACGGGGGCAAGGTCAACGGCTATGACGGGGACGAGCTGGCCGACCCGTGGCGCTTCAGCGACAGGAGCACGACGCCGCTGTCCGCGGTCTTCGGTAACGGTGTTTACTTTCTCTGCATCACCGATTACGCGCGGCCGGCGCCTCACAACAACGTCTTCATCCATCATCACCGCAAGGTGGTGATGGACACGGACAACAACTTCGGCGACGCAGGCCCCTGGTCGTCGGTCTGGAGCCCGCTCACCGGCCGGGCCGAGCAGGACGGCTCACGGTACGTGAGCATGCTCTGGCTCAGCGGCGAGGCGTTCGGGACCCCCTGGAACGGCAACGAGTTCACGTCGTACACGCCCGGCGGGTGGAAGGAGGGCCCCGTCTTCACGGACAAGTACCTCGACGGGGAAGCGTACGTGTTCACCATCGAGCGCGACGGCGCGGGCTACGCGATGTCCGCTTCGGGCAGGTTCCACCACGGCGGCCGCACGACCTACGCGGCGCGGAGGGGCTTCCGCGAGCCGCCGGTGACATGGCATTACAACCAGCGCCCCGAGGAGTACGCGCCGCCGGGCCACAACGAGACGGTGCGCTTCGGCGAGACCTTCGAGACATGGCCGGCGGGGTCGGCCTACCCGGATCACTTCTTCTTCGGCGATCCGCACATCAACTATTACGAGGGCACCGCCGAGTTCGACGACGTGAAGCTGTACCTGCCCGACGACGGATGAAGCGCGTCGTCCGCGGGCGCGGGCGCTCGCGGCCGGGCGCGGCTCAGTGCAGCCCCGCCCTGCGGGACCGGGGCGCTCGCGCCCGGATCGAGGGCGCCACCTCCTCGCGGTGCAGGTCGAGCCGGCACACGTCGAGCGGCTCGTCGAGGAAGGGGAGGTCGAGCGTGAGCTCCTGCGCCTCGATCTTCTGCGCTTCTTTCTGCGCTTCCAGCACGCGCCTCGCCCGCGGGTCGTCCCGGAGCGAGGCGGGGAACACGATCTGCCCCGCCGACGCGAACCCCTGGAGCTTCGCGGCGAGGTTCACGGTGCGACCGAAGTAGTCGATCCCCTTGTCGAGGTTCACCGCGAGGCACGAGCCCATGGTGAGGCTGAGCCGGAGGCGGAGCCCGCTGTCGTCGCGATCCGGGTGAAACTGCTCCTGGAGCGCGATGGCCGCGCGCAGGGCGTCGCCCGGGTCGCGGAACGCGGCCATGACGGCGTCGCCCATCGTCTTCACGACCACCCCGCGGCTCGACCGCACCGCCGCGTGGACCTCGTAGAAATGGCGCTTCACCGCGGCGAAGGCCCGCGCGTCGCCGTGGCGCTCGTAATACCGTGTCGAGCCGACGATGTCCGAGAACAGGACGGTCTGCTCTCCCACCTGGATCTGGACGTTGGAGGCCAGGTATTCGAAGGCGAAGAGGTCGCGGAACTCCTGGAGCCCGAAGAGCGCGGCCGGGCGGAGCGCGTCGTCGACCCACCGCACGTCCTCGACGACGAGCGTGCGCCGCTCCTTCGCTTCGTTGACGAGCGTGATGATCGGCGAGGGCCCCGCCACGACAGCTCCCCTGTCGCCGGTGTGCAGCGTCACCTCCTGGACGGGCGACCGCGGGTCGACGTCGAGGAACCGATGGCGCGGCTCCCCGATGGCCCGCACGCGGTAGCGCCCCGGCGCGAGGCGCGTCGCGACGGCGCGGCGCTCGCCCGGACCGAGCGGCTGCTGGACCTTGATATGCTCCTTGGTGGACGCCTCGGCGAGGCAATGCACCCGCGGCTCGACGTGCCGGATCGAGGGGTTCACCTGGAAGGTCACCTCGATCGCCTGGGGCGCGTCGGTCGAGAACTCGACGGCGCACGCCGCGCACGACGCCCTCGGCGGCACCTCCCCGAGGACCCGCGCCCGCTGCCGGACGCCGCGGCAATGGGGGCAGATCAGGTCCCAGCCGAGGTGGAGCAGCCCGGCGCGGGTCGCGTACAGGCAGGCGATGGTGAGCTCGCGCTCGTCGATGCGCCACCGCCGGGCCAGGGGCAGCACGCGGATGCGCCGGAGCTCCGTGTCGTCCGCGCGCTCGACGTGGCGGAGGAGGGCGTCGACGACCGCCTCCCGCACGCCGTCCTGGCGGAGCGCCTCGCGCAGGGAGGCGAGGCGCTGCTTGACCTCGCGGCCGAGCGCCGGCGGGGGCTCCGCGAGGAGCTGGTGGTGGGGTCGATCCTCCGCGATCTGCTGGTCGAGGCGCGCGAGGGCCCGCCGGTACACCTCACGGAGGGGGCGCTCGCCGAGGGCGAGGAGAGGCCGGGAGAGCGGGCTCCGCAGGTACCACGCGAGGTGGATCTCGACCCGGGTGCCCCCGGCGCTGCGCGGCGCGAGGGAGAAGGCGATGGAGAGGTGCGTCGCCACCCCGTTGTCGTAGACGCGCAGGGCCCTCATCTCCCGCTCGGCGACCCACGCCCACGGCGGCTCCGTCCACTGGAAGGAATAGCCGAGGGCGCTCGACGCGCCCCGGAGCACGCCGTCTCGCTCCGAGTAGGCGATGAGCGGGAGCCCCATGGCGCGATCGAGCCGGTCGGTGTCGATGAGGATCGGCCAGAGCTCCTCGGGGCTGGCCTGGAGATCGAACGAGAAGCGCCACTCCATGGGTGGACCGAGGTCTCGTGTCTCGCTCGTCCAGGGGTGCTCGTTCATGGCGCCGATTCGTGGGTCGACCTGGGCTCACCTGCCCATCTCGGCGTCCAGTCTAGCCGCTGCCAGGAGCGCGGCTGTTCGGGGCAGCTGGTATTACATCCAGGCATTGCCCGCATTTGCCGTAGGGCGACGGGCCGATCGCGAACGAGCTTACATTGCGACGGGATTCCAGTGTGGCTTCACATGTCGCCAGAGCTCACACGCTGCAGCGCAGGCGCGGAGGAGGCGGCCCGCGGCACCGGAAGGAAGCATCGAGGCCTCTCTACGGCCCGGGCTTTCCGGGGACAACCCGGTTCCCGGCGCGCGGCGGGGGCACCGCCCGGCCCGAGCGCCGCGGGTCAGTCGGCCAGCGCCTCGCGCGGGCGGCGGGCGACGAGCGCGTGCCCCTCGAGGACCTCGCGGACGGTGCCGTCCGCGCCGGCGTGCTTCGCGATGGCCTTGCGGACCTCGACGGCCAGGTCCTCCTCGCGCGACCCCGGCCGGCCGTGCCAGGTGGCCGCGAACGACAGGGCGCGGTCGACGAAGCGCTCGATGGGGGTCTCGCGCGGCTCGAGCACGGAGATGCGCTCGAGGTGGCTGAACGCGGAGTCGAGCAGCACGGCCTCGTTCTTCGCGGACTCGCGGATCTGCGGCCGCGCCGGGTCCTCGGTCGAGTACTTGTCGATGAGGGCCTGGAACTCCTTGTGCCACGCGTTCGCCGGGACCTCCGGGTACGTCTCGCCGAACAGCGCCACCGCGCCGCCCCGCTCGAGCAGCGCGTCCAGCGACCGGAGGGTCTCGACGCGGTCCATCCAGTGGAAGGCGCGGCCGATGGTCGCGAGCTTGAAGCGGCCGAGGTGCGGCCCGAGCTCGTACGAGCTGCCCTGCACGAAGCGGATCGAGGCGCCGGCGCGCGCGGCGTTCTCCCGGGCCGCCGCGAGCATCTCGGGCGACGGATCGACGGCGGTCACCGACCCGGCGTGCGACGCGAAGTCGATCGCGAGGAAGCCCGGGCCGGTCCCGAGATCGAGCACGCTGGCGTCCTGGTTGACCCCGACCAGCTCGGCCACGCGGCGGCTGAGGAGCTTCGGATAGGCGGGGCGGCCGGTGGTGTAGTACCGCGAGGCGGTCTTGAATCGTTCGGGGTAGAAGAGCTTGCGTTCTGACATGGGGATGGGACCTCTCCTGGCCTCAGGCCAGCGTGGCGCGATACAGCACTCGCCGCTGATCGCCGTAGTCGTGGATGGCGCGGTGCTGCACGAGGCGGTTGTCCCAGATCGCGAGCGAGCCGGGCCTCCAGCTGAACCGGGCGTGCAGCACCGGATCGGCGAGCACGCCGAAGAGCAGCCGCAGCAGGCTCTCGCTTGTCGTGCGGCGGTCGCCGCGTCGACCTCGCGGCTGAGGTCGACGCCGGTCACGGTGGCGCCGAGGAGGGGCGTGTGACGGCGCACCTCGACGGCGTGGAAGGTCGGTGGGCGCTCTGCGGTTGCGGTGAGGACGAGGGACATCGATTGCCTCCGGGTGGATGAGACAAGCCTCGGCAGGGCGAGCCCGCGCCGCCGGCGCCGCTCCGCTGCGAGCACGGGGCCAGCAGCGAGCGCCGGCGCGCGGGCGCGCTGCGTCAGCCGACGCGGGGCACAGGGCGTACCAGGGGCCGAGAGCTGCGGGCGCCGGGCGCCGCCGGGCAGGGCGCGGCGCGGCGCTGCTGCCCCCGGAGCAGCCGCGCAGCAACGCAGCTGGCCGGGGCGCACGGCGCGGACCGCCGGAGGGCGCACGGCGGACGCCGGAGGGCGCACGGCAGACGCCGGAGGGCGCACGGCAGACGCCGGAGGGCGCACAGCAGAGACAGCACCCGCTGAACCGGTTCAGAGGCGCCGGCGCGGGCGCGCTCACCGGCGCGATGCTCGATGTGCTCGGCGAGACCACCCGCTGAACCGAGAGGCCCCAGGCGACCGGGCCTGTCCGTCGCCGTCCGGATCAAGGATCATTCTGGAACGATCATTCTAGAATGATCGTTCCAGAATGATCGCTTCATGAGATGACCCGGGCCGTCGCCGGCCGTCCTGCCGTCGCGGCGCCGCTCGCGCGCCGGCTCAGCCGGACGCCTTCGCGAAGACGTCGCGCACGAGCGCGGCGACGTCGTCGGGCCGCGAGAGGAACGGGGAGTGGCCCGCGTCGAGCCGCCGGACCTCCCGCGCGCGCTGCGACATCGCCTCCTGCGCGAACACCGGGATGGCGTTGTCGCGCTCGCAGATCACGTACGTCGAGGGCAGCTCCTTCCAGGCCGCGGCGGTCAGCTGCTGCGTGAAGGACGCCCTGGCCTGGGGCAGAAGGGCCGCCTCGGCGGCGGCGGCCACCTCGTCGGTGCAGTCGTTGTAGAAGATGTCGCGCGGGTCGGCGGGCGTCACCGTCCTGCCGTCGGCGGAGGTGATCCACCACGGCGGGTCCTGGCCGCTGGCCGCGGAGAGCAGCGACTCCCCCGGGCCGAGCATGAACGCGCACAGGTAGACGAGGTGCGCGACCTTGCCCGTGCTCGCCGCCACCTCCGTGACCGGCAGCCCCCCGTACGAGTGCGCGACGACGACCGCCTTGCCGGGCACCTCGGCGAGCGCCGCGCGGACCGCGGCCACGTCGGCCGCGAGGTCCCCGAGCTGGCCCGTCGCGGGCCCGGCGCTCGGCAGGTCGGGCACACGGACGTCGATCCCGCTGTCGAGCAGCCGGCACGCGACCTGAGACCAGCACGACGGCCGGTGCCAGGCGCCATGGACGAGTACGACCGAGGTGATTGCGCTCATGAGCTCCCCGCCTTTGCAGCCCGCGATCGGGCGGGCCCGACGCTATCCGACCCCCTCGAGCGGCACCAGCCCGCGCTCCGCCCGCGCCGGTGGCCGGCCCGCCCCCGCACCCCCGCCTGCCGCCCCCGCATCGAGCTCCGCGCAAAATACCGCGCGCCCGCGGCGCGATCCAGGCGCGCGCTGGACGGCGGCCCGATTCCAGGGTAGATCATTTATCGGAACGGCATTCCGAATAATGGAACGGTCTGGGACGGTCGACAAGGCGGTGCGCGCCCTCGAGGCGCTGCGGGAGGGCGGCGGCAGCGCGTCCCTGGCGGAGCTCGCGGAGCGCGTGCGCATGCCCAAGGCGACCCTGCACCGGCTGCTCGCGTCGCTCGCCGCGCACGCGCTGGTCGAGCAGGACGGCGAGGGGCGCTACCGGCTCGGCGTCGGGCTCATCCGCCTCGGGCTCGGGGCGCAGGGGCTCGACGCCGTCGCGCGCGTGGCGCGGCCGGAGCTGGAGCGGGCGGCGCGCGCCTTCGGCGAGACGTTCTTCCTCGTCGCCGCGCGCGCCGGGCGGCTCGTCGTGCTCGACAAGGCCGAGGGCACGGGGCTCCTGCGCGCGGCGCCCACGGTCGGGGCCGAGGTGCCGGTCGACGTCACGGCGAGCGGCCGGCTCTACCTCGCGCACGCGCCGGGGCTCGTGGGCGCCCCGGACGTGGCCCCCGCGACGCAGCGGGCGGCGCAGCGCGCCGCGAAGCGCGGCTACGACGTCAACGAGGGGGAGTGGATCGACGGGCTGACCGTCATCGCGGCCCCGGTGCTCGCGCGCGGCGGCCTGCACGGCTGCATCGCCTGCGCCGCGGCCGCCCAGAGCCTGCGCGGCGAGCGTCTCGACGCCGCGGTGCACCACACGCGCGACGTCGCCGAGCGCGTCGCGCGCGCTCTTCATGGGGAAAGCAGGAGGTGAACTGTATGAAGACCTGGATCGATGGGCGCGTCGTCGACGTGGCGGACGCGACGGTGAACGTGACCGACCACGGGCTGCTCTACGGCGACGGCGTCTTCGAGGGCATGCGCGTCGCGGCGGGGCGGCTCTTCCGCGTCGACCGCCACCTCGCGCGGCTCGCGGTGGGCGCGAAGGCGGTGGGCATCGCGCTGCCGCGCTCGCTCGACGAGCTCCGCGGGATCGTCGAGGAGACCGCGCGCGCTCACGGCGAGCGCGAGGCCTACGTCCGCCTCGTCGTGACGCGCGGCGTCGGCCCGCTCGGCGTCGACCCCACGACGTGCGAGCGGCCCGGGCTCTTCTGCATCGTGGGGGCCATCCGCCTGTTCAGCGACGAGCAGCGGCGGCGCGGCCTCGAGCTCATCACGTCGAGCCACCGCCGGCCCGACGCGGACGCGCTCGACATGCGGATCAAGAGCCTGAACTACCTGGGCTCGGCGCTCGCGAAGCTCGAGGCCAGGCAGCGCGGCGCCGACGACGCGCTGCTGCTCAACACGCGAGGCCACGTGGCCGAGGCGAGCGTGGCGAACGTGTTCGCGCTGCGCGGCGACGTGCTCTCGACGCCGCCGGTCACCGACGGGTGCCTCGAGGGCATCAACCGCGCGGCCGTGATGGACATCGCGCGCAGCCTCGGGCTCACGGTCGTGGAGCGCTCGCTCGGGCGGCTCGACTTCTTCGCCGCCGACGAGGCGTTCCTGACCGGCACCGGCGCCGGCGTGATCGCGATGCGGAGCCTCGACGGCCGCACGATCGGCGGGGGCGAGTGCGGCCCCGTCACGAGCCGCCTGACCGCGCTGCACCGGCGGCTCGCCGAGAGCGAGGGCGTCGAGATCATCGCGCCGCCCGGCGGTCGTCCGGCGTAGGCAGGGGGCCGAGAGGAGAGCGCAGCGAGGCGGCGAGCGGAAAGGGACTTAACCGATTAAGTCGCCCGTCGTCCGGCGGCCGTCGCCCGGGGAGGCGGCCCGCCGGAGGGCACGTCAGCTCTCGCGGGCGATCTCCGCGAAGATCCCCCGCAGCCAGGTGTGCGCCGGGTCCTTCGCCTGCCGCTCGTGCCACACCTGATCCAGCGAGAACCCGCCGAGCTCCACGGGCGGCTTCATGACGCGCAGCGCCTCCATCCCGGCGAAGACGCGCGCGATGCGCGCCGGTACGGTCAGCACGAGATCGGTCTGTGCGACGATGTGCGCCGCCACCAGGAAGTGCGGGATCTGCAGGGCCACGCGGCGCGAGAGCCCCTGTTGGGCCAGGACCTCGTCCACCCGGCCGCCGCCCTCGCCGCGCGGGCTGATGAGCGCGTGCGGCAGGCTCGTGTACATCTTGAGCGTGAGCTTGCTCCGCACGACGGGGTGATTCCGCCGCACGACGCACATGTAGTGCTCCTCGAGCAGCCTTTGCCGGTAGAACCCCGATGGCACGGCGGGGAGCAGGCCGATCGCCAGGTCGACCTTGCCGGTCTCCATCGAGCTCCACATCTCGTTGTCGTACGGCCGCGCGATCAGGTCGACGAACGGCGCGTCGGCGAAGAGCTTGTGCACGAGGCGCGGCAGCAGGATGAGCTCCACGTAATCGACCGTGGCGACGGCGAACGAGCGGCGCGACGTCGCGGGCTCGAAGCGCGGGCTGCGCGCGACCGTCGTCTCGATCTGGGTGAGGGCCTCGCGGATGGGGCCGATGAGCTCCTGCGCGCGCGGCGTCGGGATCATCCCCCGCGGCGTGCGCACCAGGACGGGATCGTCGATCAACGTGCGCAGGCGCCCGAGCGCGTGGCTCATCGCCGACTGGCTCAGCCCGACGCGCGCCGCCGCGCGCGTGACGCTCCCCTCCGCGAGCAGGGCGTCGAAGACGACGAGCAGGTTCAGGTCGATCGAGGCAAGATGCACGGGATGCATGGGGCCCATGCTACTAATGAGTTGGTAGCGCGCCATCGGTCGCCCTAGAGCTTCTTCACTGAGCCGGCACGGACGGCCCCGCCTGGGGAGGCGGAGGATGCCGCCGGTCATCGCGCAGATGCCTCGCTTCGATCTTCAGAGCACACCCGCGGAGACTTGCTTCCGGCTCCTGCTCGCGCCGGTCTCGGCGGCGATCGCCCGCGGTCGCCGCCGCAACCAGGTTGCACATCGGCGGTCGGCGCATGTCATCCCCACGGTCGCCTTTGTCGAGAAAATGAAGCAGTCAGAATCGTGCTGTAAGCCCAGGTGTTGGTTGCCCTACCTGGTCCGGTCCGCTAAGTAGACGCCGCCTGAGATCGCCCCGGAGGGCGAGCCCCCGCGCGGCTCGCGTCGCGGCAGATCGGCTACGGTGCCCGGATCGGGCCGCGCGCGAGCGGACATGAGCCTTCGGCGAGCCTCGAGGGCCGCCTGGATGGCCTTGAGTGGCCATCTCGCCTCCGGCTGACCCCGGCGGTCCTGGATCGAGCTGTGTTGACCCGTGACGGGCCAGTTTCCACCGCATTTCCCCCGGCGCCATGTGCCGGGCCCATGAACAGCACGTTTCGGCAACTGTACGGAACGACGGTAACAGGGAGTGAGAGCGCCATGCCAAGTCCGAAATTGAGTTCCTTGATCCTCGCTCCGATCGCCGCCGTTGCCTTCCTCGCCTCGTGCGCGCCTCCCGCGCCCGGGGGCGAGCGCCACGGCGCCGCGTCGAGCGCGCTCACCGCTCAGGCTCGGCTCACCGCGTGCGAACAGGACCCCCGGGTGGTCGCCGGGCTCGTCACGCGGGAAATTTGCGCAGGCGCTGATATCTTCTTTCGCGAGACGTTCGAGGGCAATGGCCGTTCCTGCGGGACCTGCCATCCTGTCGAAAACAACTTCACGATTGACATCCCGTTCATCGACACGCTCATCGACAATAACCCCCTCGACCCGCTGTTCATCTTCGAGCAGGAGCCCGAGCTGGAGGAGCTCGAGACGTTCGAGCTGAAGACGCTCGGCCTGATCCGCGTGAACATCGATGGTTATGACGACCTCGACAACAAGTACGTGATGCGCGGGGTCCAGCACACGCTGTCGCTGGCGACGACCATCACGCCGGACCCGGCGAACGGGACGGAGGGCGTTCAGGTCCATCGCACGGGCTGGTCGGGCGACGGCGCGCCGGGCACCGGCTCGCTGCGCGAGTTCCTCACCGGCGGGATCACGCAGCACATGCCGACCGATCTCGGCCGCGAGCCCGGGGTCGCGTTCCGGCTCCCGACGGAGGAGGAGCTCGATCTCACGCTGGCCTACCAGCTGAGCCTCGGCCGGACGAACGAGCTCGATCTGACGCAGGTCGTCCTCGCCGACCCCGAGGCGGACGAGGGGCGGCTGGCGTTCCTCGATCCGGCGCGCGGCCGCTGTAACGTGTGCCACTCCAACGCGGGCGCGAACCACCTGGACTCGGGGCTGAACCGCAACCTCGACACGGGGACCCGGAAGGCCCCGGCGTGCAGCACCATCGGGGCGTTCGACGGCGGGTTCGGCGGCAAGGACCAGGCCGAGCCGAACCTCGACGTCATCGGCCTCGGGTTCAAGCACGGGTTCGGCGACGGCACGTTCAACACCCCGCCCCTCATCGAGGCCGTGGACACGCCGCCGTTCTTCCACACGAGCGCCTTCGGGCCCGACATCGAGGCCGCGGTGGCGTACTACATCTCGAATTTCTTCAAGGAGTCGCCGGCCGGCCTGGAGCTGGAGGCGCGGTTCGGCGCCCCGATCGCGTTCCCCGACTCCGACATCATCAAGATGGGGCGCTTCCTCCGCGTCCTGAGCGCCGCGTTCAACGTCGACCTGGCGAGGCAGCGCCTGGACGCCGCCCTGGTGCTGGTCGACCGGTTCCACGACAGCAGGACCGACGTCCAGGAGCGCCTGATGGAGCTGGCCGAGGTCGAGCTCGACGACGCGCTGCAGGTCCTCGCCATCGGCGGCACGCCGCTGCACCCCGTCTCCAAGGAGCGACTCCGGCTGGCGAAGGCCGAGATCGCGGCGGGCCTCGAGGCGACGCGCTGGTCGCAGCGCCAGCGCCGGCTCGCGGCGGCGATCTCGCGGGTCAAGGTCGCGCGCGACCAGTTCGGCTCCAACATCACCTACCGGCTCGGCAAGGGCAACCTGATGTACTAGCGCGGGACTTCTCGCTTCACGCCGCGACGTCCCCGCGCGCGCGGGCGATCGTGTGGATGAGCTCCCGGGCGTCGAACGGCTTGCGCAGGCACGTGTATCCGCCCTTGCTCATGATCGCGTTGACCATCTCGGGGACGGAGTGACCGGTCATGGCGATCACCGTGACAGGCTTCTTCAGCCCCATGATCTGCTCGCACGTCGCGATGCCGTCTTGAACGGGCATCACGAGATCGAGCACGCACACGTCGACCCCTCGCTCCACGATGCGCTGGACCGCAGTCCGCCCGTCGTGAACCGCGTGCGCTGATACCCCCGCCGTCCGGAGCGTCGCGACGATCGACTCCGCGACCATCGGGATGTCGTCCACCACGAGGACCGCCGGCGAGTCGACCGCCCGGGCGACGATGCGCGCCAGGTGGTCCATCGAGAACGGTTTGTGGATCACCGTGTAAACCCCCTCGGAGATCGCCTCCTCGAGGAGCTTCTCGAGCGCGAAGGCCGTCATGAGCACGACGGCCAGATCCGGCTGGAGCCTCTTGAGCTCACGGAACATCTCGACGCCGTTGAGCCCGGGCATGCGGACATCGCTGACGACCACCGTGAACCTCTGCTGCGCGGCGAGCTCGAGCGCGTGAGCTCCGTCCCTCGCCTCGACCACCTCGTAGCCCTCGAGCTCGAGGTTGGCGGCGAGCGTCAAGCGCATGCCCTCCTCGTCATCGACCACGAGCACCCGCTTCGTCTCCTGCGCCGCCTGTGCTTCGACCATGGATGGTTCCCCTGTCATGCGCCGTGAGGTCCCGGGGGCGCTGAAGAGCGCGCCTTCACGACATGCGATTGGTGCACCGGCACCTGGATGACGAAGGTCGTGCCGCTGCCAAGCTCGCTCGTCACGTCGAGCGTACCGCCGTGCCGGCGGACGATCCCCGCGCTGATCGCGAGACCCAGGCCGGTCCCCTTCAGCTTGGTGCTGAACAGCGGCTCGAAGAGCCGCGCACGCGTCTCGTCGGAGATGCCTGACCCGTTGTCCTCGACCGAGAGGGCCAGCCTGTCGTCGGTCCACCTCGCGGCCACCCGCACGTGCCCCTCGCGCCCGGCCGGGACCGCCTCGGCCGCGTTCTGGATCAGGTTCACGAGCAGCTGCCGGAACTGGTCCTTGTCGAGCTCCACGGTAGGCAGCGCGTCCGGAACCTCGTTCTGGATACGCACGTGCGGCGGGGCGTCGACGACGGAGATGGCGTCCTCCACGAGCGATCTCACCGCACACTCCGAGAACAACGGGCGCCGCTCGCGCGCGAAATCGAGGAGGTTCCCGATGATCTTGGTGCAGGCCGCGAGCTCCCTGTCGATGATCGAGAGAAACTGCGCGACGCGGGGCTCGGCGCCGAGCGCCGTCCCGGAGAGGCGCTTCTTCAGATAGTGGTTTGCGTTCCGGACAGCGCCGATCGGGTTCCTGAGGTCGTGTCCGACGCTCGCCGCGAGCTGCCCCACGGCGGCGAGCTTCTCCATGCGCAGCTTGGACTCCTGGGCGGAGTAGAGGCTCGCCGCCATGTCGTTGAATGCCATGCTCATGCGTCCGAACTCGTGTCCATCGAGCGCGGGGAGGCGAAGGTCGAGGTCGCCCTGCGCGATCTGCCGCGAGCCCTCGACCAGCGTGCTGAAGCCGCGATCGATCGAGCGGAGGAGCCTGCCGAGCAGCACGATGAGGATGAAGAGCGCGCCGCCGGTCGCCGCCGCCCCGAGCGCCGCCACCCGCCAGCGGAGGCGGCGCGCGTCGTCCAGGACCCTGGCGACGTCGCGCTCCGCGTCGTGGACGGCCGCGCTGATGTGCGGGAGAAACCGCTCTTCGTACTCCTGCTGGGCGAGGTACTCGAGCATCGCGTGTCGCTCGCTCGCCCGCTCATGCGCGATCCGGTTCATCTCCGCCACGCCCGCGACGAGCCGACCGAAGCTCTCGCGCATGAGGCCGATGTGCTCCAGCTCCTCCGTCGATTCCTCCGTGCTCTCGCGGAGCTCCGGGGCGGCGTTCAGCCTCCGCTTGAGCGCCTCGATGGCTGCCAGATCATGGGTCACGCGCTCGGCGGCCTTCGCCACTTCCGGGCCGAGGCTGTTGCCGAGCGCGACCGTCACGGCCTCGTTCATGTACTGGCTCGTGTCGCTGGCGAGGGTGACATGCAGCGTCAGGTCCTCGTAAGACATCTCGGACCGCTTCTGAAAGACCAGCATCTCATCGATGGTGAAGTAGAGGGCACCCCCGTCGATGAGGACGGCCGCCAGCGCGACGGCGAAGATCGAGGCCAGCCTTGCTCGGATGCTCATGGGGAGCGCCTCCTGCTTTCGTGCTCCGGGACGTCGTCGTCCGCGAGCTGGATCTCCTTCGTGACGAGGAGCAAGAGCCCGAGATCGGGCGCGTCGTCCCCGAGGCCCAGGCTGAGCGCCGCGCCGAGCTCCAGGCCGCGCGCCGGGTGCCAGCGCACCCCGGGCGCGAAGAGCAGCGACGCGGCGTCGTCGAGCTCGGCGGCGAGCTCCACGGTCGGCGCGAGGTCGCCGACAGGCAAGACGGCCGCCAGCGCGACGCCGGGGCCGATCTCCGTTGTGTCGCTCCGCGCGGTCGGCAGCGTCACCTCCGCCGACGCGGAGAGGCACAGGTGAACGGATCCGAGCGTCTTGTGGAAGCTCACGAACGGCTCCAGCGCGTACCCGGCCGCGCCGAGCTCGCGTGAGCCGGCGGGGAACCCGGCCTCGATGCCCGCGGAGAACGTCAGTCCGAGCGCCCGGTCATCGAGGAAGTTGTACAGCGCCTCCGCTTGCACGGCGCCGAGCCCGGCGGCGACGCCCCTGTCGTGGCGCACGAGCTCCAGCGGGAGCTCTCCGCCGATCTGGAGGCGATCGGTG
Source organism: Sorangium sp. So ce321 (assembly GCF_051530195.1). NCBI lineage: Bacteria > Pseudomonadati > Myxococcota > Polyangiales > Polyangiaceae > Sorangium > Sorangium sp. So ce321. The sequence continues at coordinate 500,324 of NZ_CP150329.1, forward strand.
ATGCCGAGCTCCAGCTGCAGCGGGACGCTGAACTGGACCAGGCGTCCGTCCCGTCGCCATGCCGGCGAGCTCGCGATCTGCAGCTCGAGCGCCTCCTGCGGAAACGCGAGCTCGCCGAGGAACAGCTCTTCGATCACGGGCTGCTCCGGCTCTGTCGTGTCCTCCACCCGCCGCGGCGCCGACGCCGCGGGCGCGGCCGCGGTCGACGCGGCCAGGAGGACGCCCAGCGACGGGCACGCGGGCGCGCGCCGCGCCGCGGCCCAGGGCGCCGGCGTCCGCGACGGCCTCGAGCGCCCGGCGAGGCGTTCGCCCGCGATCATCGCGCCGGCTCCAGCCCGACGTCGCCGGGGCCCGGCGAGGCGGCGAGCGGCAGCTCGATGACCGCCGAGGTGCCCTGCTCCCGCGGCTCGACGACGAGCCTCCCACTATAACGTCGGGCGACTCGCTTCGCGATGTTCAGCCCAAGGCCGAAGTGACCTGGCTTCGTGGTGTAGAAGGGACACATGATCGCCTCGCGGTCCACGTCGCGGGGGGCGACCCCCGTGTCCGTGATCTCGATCACATAACGTGAGCCGATCGAGGCACCCCGGAGCACCGCGACGCCGCCGCCTGGCATCGACTCCACTGCATTCTCTATCAGGCACCGCACGGCGACGGAGAGCTCGATCGGGTCCACGTCGACGTCCCCCTCGTGCGCCGTCAGCTCGACGCGAGCCCCGGTGGCGCCTATACGCGCGCACGCCGCTGCGCGCCGCGCGCACTCGGCGGCGCTCACCCGCACCGTCCGCCGATCGAAGAGCCGCTCAGCGTCGACGGGCTCATCCAGCTGCGCGCTCGCCTCGACCACCTCGTCGTCGATGATCGCGAAGAACTCCTCGATCTTCGGATCCTTCTTGCAAGAGGCCTCTCGCGCGACCTTCCGCCGGATATAGAACGACGCATTGCGGACGATGGCGAAGCGATTGCGCAGATCGTGACGCAGCACGGACAAGATCTCGTCCGTCACCGCGGCCTGCTCTGCTGCGCCCAAGGGATCCCGGCTGATCATGCCCCTCCTCGACCCTCCGTTCTCGCCAGCTGCGTTGCTCGCCAGCTCATCTGCGATGCCGCTCCGAGGCGCAGAGCGCGAGGCGCTCGGCTCTCGTCGACTCCGGCCCGTGCTGGAGGCCTGACGCCGGTGCGGCCGTCGAGCAGGCGATGAGCCTCGAAGAGGGGACGGACTGTGAGGACTCGGGTGAGGCGCAGGTGTCTGCGGCCTCGCAGGACACCGTCTCGCCCCCGCAGGTCGGCGCCGTGGGGCTCGTCGTCCCGAGAGAGCCCGCCATCGTGTGGACCGAGCGCTTCATATCGGCGAGGCGGGCCAGCTGGAGCACGAGCCCGATGAGCCGCTCAGGATCGAACGGCTTCAGGATGACATAGTTGTGGCTGCCATCCCTGGAACGAAGGTACTCATCGGCCCCGGTGATCAGAAGACCGCTCGTGTACAGCGGCATGCTCGACACCCTCCGGAGCAGCTCGTCGCCCTTCATACCAGGCATCAGGAAGTCGGAGCAAACGAGGTGGAACTGCTCCACCTCGAGCAACCTCAAGGCCTGCTCTGCCGATGTGCAGGTCACGACGTGGACCTCCGCAGACAGGACCGCGCAGATGCTGCGCAGCGCTCGATCGTCGTCGTCGACGACGAGCACTCGATGCCTTCGACGCAGCATGGAGGTCTCGGCGCCGCTCTGAACCTGTGAGAGTGTGCGATGAGCTCTTAAGGACACTGACATCGCTGCTGCCTCCTGCCGCCATCGCGTGCTCGAGTCTCGTCCCGCTGATTCGCGTGCGCACGAGCGCGCTTGGGTGATCCCTGCTGTGTTGTTGCGGCGCCTCCCCCCTCGGGCCGCGCCAGCCAGTGACGAGATCTACATGACCATGTTTGCGTGAGTCAACGGGCGTAACAGGGCTTTCAATGCTCCAGAGCGAAGAGATGGAGTTCCGTTCGGCTTGCTCAATTGACATTCGCGCGGGGACGGCGTTGTTCGTCGAGAACAAACGGCATCCTTCTCCTGGAAGCCCAGCCGCAAGAACCGCGCGGCGCGCGCCGCGCGCGAGGCTCGCTCCGCTGGGCACGAGCCTCCCGCGCAGCCCGACCCGATTTCGCGCGCGGCCCCGGGCACCACATCTCTCCCGCCTCGGTGCCCGAGCCGTGTGTCCCAGCTGCTGGCCAACGCCGTGCGAACCGGTAGCTTACGGGCCCCGGGCGCCCTGGCCGTCCGGCGAATCGCTCCAGAATGTTGTTTTGCTCACGTCGTGACCTCGGCACCCAGTCCGAGCTTCGAACACGGCGCTCCCGCGCCGGGCGCTCGCTCCTCCTGCGGCTCCTCGGGCTGACCTGGGTGTACCGGGGGCGGGTCTTCCGCGTCCTCGGCTACCAGATCGTCCTGCTCTCGCTCGGGCTCGCGGGGCTCGGCCTGACCGGGCTCGCGATCGACATCCTCCGCCACCGCCTCGACCGGTCGGTCGCCGCGCCCGCGCTGCCGCTCGGCCTCGGCCGGCTGGTCGACGTCGAGCGGGCGCCCATGCTCGCGGTCCTCTCGATCGGCGCCGCCATCCTCGCCATGGCGGCCGCCCGCGCGGTGCTCAACTACGGCTACGCGCTCTCGGTGGGCCACCTCGTCCACATGGAGATCGTCCCGGATCTCCGGGCGCGGGTGTACGACAAGCTCCAGCGGCTGAGCTTCCGGTTCTTCGACGCCAACAAGAGCGGCTCGCTCATCAACCGCGTCACCAGCGACGTGCAGCTCGTGCGCTCGTTCGTGGACGGCGTGCTGCTGCAGAGCGTCATCATGGTCCTGTCCCTCGGCGTGTACGTCGCGTACATGCTGCGCGCGCACGTCCTGCTGACGCTCGCGTGCCTCGCCCCGACGCCGCTGCTCTGGATCACGAGCACGCTCTTCGCGCGGTGGGTGCGGCCCGCCTACCTGCGCAACCGGGAGCTCGTCGACCGCATGGTGCTGAGCTTCGCGGAGGGGCTGCAGGGGATCCAGGTCATCAAGGGGCTCGGGCGGGAGCGCGAGGCCCACCGCCGCTTCGACGAGCGCAACCGCGAGGTCCGCGAGCAGCAGCAGGACACGTTCCGGAAGGTCAGCGTGCTCAGCCCGACCATCGACCTGCTCGGCCAGATCAACCTCGTCATCCTCCTCGGCATGGGCGGGCTGCTCGTCGCGCGCGACCGGATGACGCTCGGGCAGCTCGTCGTGTTCGCCGGCATCCTGCAGCAGTTCTCCGGGCAGATCGCGAGCATGGCGACGATCGTCAACACGGCGCAGCAGAGCTTCATCGGGGCGCGGCGGGTCTTCGAGGTGCTCGACACGCCCGTCGAGATCACGAGCCCCGAGGCGCCCGCGCGCATCGCCCAGGTGGAGGGGCGCCTCGTCTTCGAGCGCGTCACGTTCGGCTACGACGCGTCGAAGCCCGTCCTGCACGACATCGACCTCGACATCGCGCCCGGGCAGTTCGTCGCCGTCGTCGGGCCGACAGGCGCGGGCAAGAGCACCCTGCTCAGCCTGATCCCGCGCTTCTACGACCCGACCTCCGGGCGCGTCCTCCTCGACGGCACCGACCTCCGGCGCCACGACCTCGACCTCCTCCGCCGGCGGATGGGGGTCGTCTTCCAGGACAATTTCCTCTTCAGCAACACGGTGGCGGCCAACATCGCGTTCGGCGCGCCGCACGCGACGCGGGAGCAGATCGAGCGCGCCGCGGTCATCGCCCGCGCCCACGAGTTCATCCGGGACCTGCCCGAGGGCTACGACACCGAGCTCGGCGAGTCGGCGGCCAACCTCTCCGGCGGCCAGCGGCAGCGGCTCGCCATCGCGCGCGCCGTGCTGCTCGACCCGCCGCTGCTCCTGCTCGACGACCCCACCGCCGCGGTCGACGCGAGCACCGAGCGCGAGATCCTCGACGCCATCCTCAGCGCCACCCGGGGGCGAACGACGCTCATGGCCACGCACCGGCCCCACCTGCTCCGCCGGGCGCACCAGGTGATCGTGCTCGACCGGGGCCGCGTCGCCGAGCGGGGGACCCACGAGGAGCTCCTCGGGCGGCGCGGTCACTACGCGAGCGCGCTGGCGCTGCACGACGCCCACGTGGGCGCGGCGCGCGCGGACGCCGCCCCGGCGAGCCGCGCGGGCGCGCGCGCCGCGGCGCCGACGCCGGCGGGGGACCCGGCGTGAGCCGCGCGTCAACGACGCCCGGCGACGCGTCGCGCCACCGCGCGGAGGCCCCGGAGCAGGCGCGCCCCGCCGCCGGGGCGCCGGCCGTCATCGACGTGAGGCTCGGCCTCGCGCGCGCCTCGCTCGACGACGACGAGCGCGACGGCGAGCACCGGAGGCTCGACCTCGGGCTCGCGCGGCGCCTGCTCGGCTTCACCCGGCCGTACGCCAGGAAGCGCAACCTGCTCTTCATGCTGGTCGTCGTGCGGTCGATCCAGCTCCCGCTCCTGGCCTGGGGGGTCGGCTCGATCATCAGCGGCCCGGTGGCCCGCCGCGATGTGCGCGCCACGCTGCTCTCCGTCCTCGGCTTCGCGCTGTTCGCCCTGGTCACCGAGATCGTCTTCCACTTCCGCGCGCGCCTCGCCCTCGAGCTCGGGGAGGCGGTCGTGTTCGACCTGCGCGATCGGCTGGAGCGGCACCTGCTCGCCATGCCGATGAGCTTCTTCGTGAAGACCAAGGTGGGGCGGCTCATCGGCCGGATGACCTCCGATATCGACGCGATCCGGGTCGCCGTGCAGGACGTCGTGTTCGTGAGCACCGTGCAGCTCGGCACGATGGCTGTCGCCATGGGGCTGATGGCCTACTCGCATTTCCCCCTCTTCCTCGTGGTCGTCGCGATGGTCCCCGTCTTCTGGGGGATCATCGTCTATTTCCACCGGCGCCTCGGCGCCGCGCACCAGCGCGCGCAGGAGAGCTTCAGCCGCGTCACGGCCACGCTCGCCGAGTCGGTCACCGGGGTCCGGGTGACGCAGGGGTTCGTGCGGCAGGACATCAACGGAGGGCTCTTCCGCGCGCTGATCTTCGACCATTCCCGCTACAACATGGATGCGGCGCGCCACTCGGCGGTCTTCCTGCCGCTCCTCGAGTTCAACGGGCAGCTCTTCCTGGCCGTCCTCGTCGTCGTCGGCGGCTATCAGGCCCTGAGCGGCGCGATCGAGCTGCGGGTGCTGGTGGAGTTCTTCTTCCTGGCGAACCTCCTCTTCAACCCGATCCCGGTCCTCGGCAATCAGTACAACCAGGCCCTCACGGCCATGGCGGGCGCCGAGCGGCTCTTTCGCGTGCTCGACAGGGAGCCTGACTGGCCCGATGAGAGCGCCTTTCCGGCGCTGCCCCCCGTGCGCGGCCGGGTCGCCTTCCAGGGGGTGCACTTCGCCTACGAGCCGGGCAAGCCGGTGCTCCACGGGATCGACCTCGTCGCCGAGCCTGGCGAGATGATCGCGCTCGTCGGGCACACGGGCAGCGGCAAGACGTCGATCTTGAACCTGCTCGCGAAGCTCTACCGGCCCACGGCGGGGGCCATCACCATCGACGGGCACGATCTCGCGAAGACCTCGTCCGAGTCGCTGCGCGCGCAGCTCGGGCTGGTGCTGCAGAGCAACTTCCTCTTCAGCGGGACGGTGCTCGACAACGTGCGCCTGGGCAACCCGGCCGCGACGGACGCGGAGATCCGCGGCGCGGCGCGGAGCCTGGATGTGCTCGACGTGCTCGACGCGCTCCCGGACGGCCTGAGCACCGAGGTGGGCGAGCGGGGGACGGGGTTGTCCCTGGGCCAGCGGCAGATCGTGTGTTTCCTGCGCGCGATGGTCGCCCAGCCGCGCATCGTGCTGCTCGACGAGGCGACGAGCTCGGTGGACGCGCTCACCGAGGCGCGGCTGCAGGCGGCGCTGGGGCGGCTCTTGCGAGGGCGCACGAGCTTCGTCGTGGCGCACCGGCTGAGCACCATCCGGAATGCGGATCGCGTGATCGTGCTCGATCACGGTCGGGTGGCCGAGCAGGGGACGCACGCGGAGCTGCTCGCGCGAGGGGGGGCGTTCGCGGCGCTCCATCGCGAGCTGGCGGCTGGCCCGGCCCCCGGCGAGTGAGCTCACTCGCCGGGGGCCTACGGTGGTTGGGGGCGTTGGATGAGGGCGGGGGCTCGGGTCAGGGGCTCAGGCGACCTCGAGGCGGACCGGGACGTTGTTGCGGGTGGCGTTCGAATAAGGGCAAACCTGGTGCGCCTTCTCGACGAGCTGCTCCGCCTGCGCCCGCTCCAGACCCGGCAAAGCGATGCGCAGGGCCACATCGATGCCGAATCCGCCCTCGGACCGAGGACCGATGCCGACCGTCGCCGTCACCGTGGCGTCGGCCGGGATCCGGGCCTTCTCCTGCCCGGCCACGAACTTCAAAGCCCCCAGGAAGCACGCCGCATAACCCGCCGCGAACAGCTGCTCCGGGTTGTTCCCCTCACCGCCCGCACCGCCAAGCTCCTTCGGCGTCGAGAGCTTGACGTCAAGGGCACCGTCCGCAGTGGTGGCGCGGCCGTCGCGGCCGCCATGAGCAGTGGCTTGAGTCGTGTACTTCACGTCGACAGGCATCGAAACGCTCCTTTCGTGGCGAAAAACCCCGCCGGGCTGGGCCCGACCAGGCAGCCGCCAGGACACGCACCCATAACCACCAACCCGATCGTGCGCAACGAGGTACGAGCGGGCGCCGGACATCGAGGAGGTGGCGCTGACCGCGCGCACGCCGCCGGCACGCAGCGCTGACCGCACGCACGCCGCCGGCGAGCGTCCACGAGCCGCGCGCGCTAGCTCAGGCGCCCGTCCAGGTGTAGTCCAGCGCGGAGAGGTCGGGCGGCCCGACCGGGATCTCGCCGGTGAACCCGAACGTGACAAGCTCAAGACGGTTGCCGAACGGATCGTTGAAGTAGAGCGACGCCTGGCCCGGCGGGCCGAGCTGCGTGGGACCGTACGTCGGCACGCCCGCGTCGCTCAGGCGCTTCTTCCAGGCAAGCAGCTTGCCCGGCGCCACCCAGAGCGCGCAATGGGGATGAGACGCCGCGCGCGGCGGCTGCCCGATCGACGACTCGAAGAGGTCGAGTCGCGGACCCCCGGCGAACACGACCGACAGATGAACGCCCCGCGCGATCTCGTCGGCAGGGCGCCCCATGCGCGTCAAGAACGGGACGTCGACACGCATCATCAGACGCGCGCCGAGCAGCCCGACATAGAACCGCTCGGCCACCCGCAGATCCGAGCACGGCACGGTGAGGTGATCGACCGCGCGCAGCTTGCCGCCCCACGGCGGAAGCAGGCGGTACGCGAGGTGCGACCAGGCGAAGAACAGGCGCATTCCCACGCCGATCGCCTTGCGCTGGACCCGCGCGGAGAGCGGCACGGCAGTGAGCTCCGGGGACATCATGCGTTCCTCCATGCAACGAATGTCAATCAATCAGTTGATTGAACGTACGCGACGGCGGGCGAGCGGTCAAGGCGGCGCGCCGCGGGCGCTTGCTGGGGGCGGAGGAAACCTGTAGCTTTGCGCGGGCTTGGCGAAGATCAGACGCGCCGCCGCGGCCGGCAAGGCCTCGTCCACGGAGCTCGGTGCAGCGCGGCGGCGCGATCTGCTCGAGGCGGCGTACACGCTGATCGCCGAGAAGGGCCTCGAGGGGCTGCGGACGCGCGACATCGCGGCGCGCGCCGGCGTCAACATCTCGACGCTGCATTACTACTTCGGGACGAAGGACGCGCTCCTCGCCGCCATCGTCGCGCACGTGACGGGCAAGTTCGGCGAGGCGCAGCGCCGGCCCGCAGGCCCGAGCCCCGCTGGCCAGGCGGACGCGCTCGCGCCCGTGAGAGCGCACCTCGAGAGCGCATGGCGCAGCTTCCAGGACAATCCGCACCTGGCGACCGTCCTGCAAGAGCTCTCCCTGCGCGCGCAGCGCGACCCGGCGGCGCGGGCCGCGTTCCGCGCCGCCCACAAGGAGTGGAACCTCGCTGTCGAGCACCTCGTGCGGCAAGGCGCTCGCGCCGGACAGCTGCGCTCCGACCTGGACCCGCGCGCCGCCGCCCTCGCGATCACGTCCTTCATCATCGGCGCGATGACCCAGCTCGGCGTCGACGCCGGAGCGTTCGACTTCCACCACGTCGCGGGCGAGCTCGATCGATGGCTCGCCCCCGCGCCCTCCCCCGCACCAGGCAAACGGGCGCGCAATCGCGCGTGAACGGCCTCACCGCGCGTCCCCCGCGCCACAGCGGGAGAGCGCATACTTCAAGGCGTTCTGGAGCAGACCGAAGGTCCTGAACGCGCCCTCGGCCCCGCCGAGCTCCGTCATCGTCCGCGCGATCGCGGGCGAGACCCCCGACACGAGGCAGCTGCTGCCGAGGAGGCTCGCCGCGCGCACCAGGGCGAGGAGGTGGGCGACCGTCGCGCCGTCGACCGCGCTGACGCCGGTCAGGTCGAGGACGGCGAAGCGCGCGCCCGTCCGCACGATCTCGGCGAGCAGCCGCTCCATGAGGTGCGCCGCCCGCGCGGTCTCCACCGTCCCGATGATCGGCAGCACGAGGATCCCCTCCCACGCCTGGATGATGGGTGTGGACATGGCCAGCATCGTCTCCCGCTGCTCCCGCATCACCGCCTGGGCGCGCTGGCGCTCGGCGTTCTCCTCCGCGAGCAGCCGGTGCTTCTGCTCGAGCTCCCCGGCGTAGACCTCCCGGCGCTGGAGCGCCTCCCTGAGCTCGGCCTCCAGCCGCTTGGCGGGCGTGATGTCCCTGACCGCGATCGCGACCCCGTCGACGAGAGGGATGATCTGGTTCTGGAGCCATCGCCCCTCGTACCCCGGACTCTGGCTCTCCCGCTCCTCGAGGATCCGCTCGCCGGTCCGGTAGGCGCGCGCGTACGTCTCCAGCCGTCCGAGGGCGCGCGCGGAGGGCACGACCTCGGTGAACCGCCGGCCGATGATCTGCTCGCGAGGCCTCCTCAGCCCGTCGATGGCGTTCTGGTTGGCCTCGGTGAACACGAAATCCTCGATCTCCCCGGCCTCGTCGAACGCGCACCGGAGCACGAAGAAGGCGTCCAGGCTGCCCTCGATCGCCGCCCGGAACCGGGACTCGGCCGCGACCAGCGACTCCTCCGCGCGCTTGCGATCCGTGATGTCGCGCGCGACGAAATAGACGAGCTCCGCCTCGCGATGAAGCGCGGAGTTCCACTCGATCCATCGATACGACCCGTCGCGGCACCGGTAGCGGTTCGTGAACGTCACGCTCCCGGTCCCGGCGAACGACCGCGCCGACTCGGCCAGCGTGCGCTCTCGATCCTCGGGATGCACCAGGTCGATGAAGGGGATCGCCAGGATCTCCTCGCGCGAGAACCCGAGCGTCCGCTCCCACGCCTGGCCAATCCGCTTGAAATACCCGTCAAAACCGGCCGTGCCCACCAGATCGACGGACAGCTCGAAGAACCGCCCGAGCTCGTCCGTCTGCCACGCTTGGTTCATGGTAAATTCCACCGGTATCAGACCCTGCGCTGAAATTCGAGCGCCAGAGTCGACCCTGTAGCCCGGTGGAGCGGACACACGTCGCGATCGTGCGCTGGTATACCCACCTGGCCCACCCTGTGGCGCATTCTGCGCGTCGTCAGCTCGGGGGCGTCGGCGGCGCGAGGGAGCAGGTCCCGCCGGAGCAACCCAGCTCGGGACGAGCCTCCTCGGAGGCGCGTGCGCATCCGAGCAGCTCTCGATGCGACATGGCGACGCAGGACAACCTGTCGCATGGTCGAGCGGCGTTGCAGTGAGTAGACAGGGCTCATGAGACGACGACAGATCCTTGATCTCGCCGCCGCGAGCGCCGCGCTCGCCGCCCTCCAGACGATCGGCGGGTGCGCGCAGGACGACGGCGCGCCCGGGCAAACCCCCGCAACGCCAGGAGGAGAGAGCTCCGCGGTGCAGCACATTGCCATGCTCGTCTACCCTGGCTTCACCGCGCTCGACCTCATCGGTCCCCAGACCGCCTTCAGCTTCCTCGACGACGTGCAGATACACCTCGTCTGGAAGACGCTCGACCCGATCACGACGGACTCGGGCATCACCCTCGTCCCCTCGGCGAGCTTCGAGACATGCCCTGAAGAGCTCGCGATCCTCTTCGTGCCAGGCGGCGTGGCGGGCACGATCGCCGTGATGAAGGACGGCGATGTCCTCGATTTCCTCGCGGCGAGGGCGGAGCAGGCGAGCTACGTGACGAGCGTTTGCACGGGGGCGCTCGTGCTCGGCGCGGCAGGGCTGCTCCGCGAACACCGCGCGACGACGCACTGGGGCTTTCGCGAGGTGCTGCCGCTCCTCGGGGCCGAGCGCGTCGACGCGCGGTATGTCGAGGACAAGAACCGTATCACCGGAGGCGGCGTGACGTCAGGCATCGACTTCGGGCTCCGGGTCGTCGCCAAGATGCGGGGCGACGCGGCGGCGCAGAGGGCGCAGCTCATCATGGAATACGACCCCGCCCCGCCGTTCCAGGCGGGATCGCCGGAGTCCGCGCCCGCGGCGCTGGTCGAGCAGACGCGCGGCGAGATCGCGCCGGCGCTCGCCGAGGCCAGGCTGGCAGCCCAGCAGGCCCAGGCGCGCTGGTGATCGCGCGTTGGTGACCGCGCGCGGGACCGACGCGCCGGACACGGACGGTCAGCTGGTCCGGAAGGCGCGGTAAAGCGCGTCGCGCCACGCGATCAGGTCGGCGTAGCGCTCGCCCAGCTCGGGCTCGGAGAAGCACCGCCGGCTGGCGGCGCCGAGCTCCAGCTCGGCGGGCGGCGCCAGGTTCACGAGCACCTGGCTCATCGTGATATCGGCGAACGTGAAGCTGTCCAGGAGCGTCTTCGCCCCCGTTCCGGCCAGCGTCTTCCGCGCGAGCGTCGCGCGCAGCTCGTCCAGCACGGCCACCTGCGTCTGCCGGTGCGCCTCGCCGTCCGCCGTGTGGCCGTCGTACTTGCGGAGGGTGCGGCGGACACCCAGCGCCCCGAGCCGGGAGGCGAGGGGACCGAGCGCGCGGCGGACTGGCCCGGGCGCCATCTCGGCGAGCGCCTCGTCGTCGGCCAGCATGCGAGACAGCGCGCGGGCGCGCCCGGCGGTGAGGGCGCGCTCCGACAGCTCGATGAAGCGCGCGATCTCGGCCTCGTGCTCGGCCGGGAACAGCGTCGGACCGGCGCCGCGCCCGTCCGCCCAGCGCGCGATGTCGGTCGAGCCGTCGAGCACGCGCCCCTCGTCGGTGGTCAGCACCGGCACGCTCACGCGGCCCGTGAGCCGGCGGAGCTTCGCCCGGAGCGCCGGCTCGCCGATCAGCGGCTGGTAGTGCCGGAACGTGTACGGGACGCGCCGGACGTCGAGCGCCCAGCGCGCCTTCTCGGTCCAGGGCGAGAATACGAGACCCAGCAGCTCGTTCATGGTGGCGACAGGCTACCACACGTGGCCGAGGAGCTCGTCGAGGCGGGAGGCCCTCACGGGCCGGCGCCGGCCTCCACCCAGATCGCCTCGGGCTCGTCGAACCCCTTGAGCCGGAAGGCGCCCGCCCGGCGGAAGCCCGCGCGCGCGGCCTCCGGGAGCGCGGCCACGGCCGACCGCGAGAGCGTCACCCGGCCGGGGTGCGGCACGGTGACCCCGGTGTGCGGCTCCTCCGCGCGATCCTCGTCGGTGACCGCCTCGATCCGGAAGAGCCGGTGGACCTCCGTGCCGATGACGTCATGGTCGCTCATCCGCACGAGGCCCGCGTGGATGACGAGGCGTATCTGCGCAGGATCGTCGACCGCGCCACGGAGCATGCGCGCCGCCTCGAGCGCGCGGGCCACCGTGGGATAGACAGCGAGGTAGCCGTCGCCGACCCCCTTCAGCAGGCGGAGGTTCGCCGATTCGCGCAGGGCGCTGCGGAGCCGCTCCAGGTGGTCGACGAAGCGGGTGTCGCCGAGGTCGCGGATCATGTGGGTCGATCGCACGATGTCGATGAGGAGCATCGCCACCTCGACCCGGTTGGTCAGCTCCGGCTCCGACCGCCGCCCGGAAGGGAAGAGGTCGAGCAGCGCGACGTGGAGCTCGTCCCAGTGGATCCGGTCGAGCTCGGCGCTGAGGCGGGCGAAGGCGGGCGAAGCGGCGATCGCCCGCCGCGCGGCGTCGACGCTCTCCCCATCGGCGATATCGGCCGCGAGCCGGTCGAGGAGGGAGAACACCGCCTCGCCGATCTCCTCGCCGGCGTCCGGGCGCCGGAAGAGCTCGCGCTGGACCTCGACCACGAGGTCCGCGTGGCGAGGCCAGGGCTCCCCATGGCCGATGACGACGTGGCGGACCGCGTTGAACCGGCCGCCGCCGGGGAACCGCTCGATCATCGCCCGGAAGGCGGGGTGGAGGAGGTAATACCGCGAGCGCGGCAGCTCGTGGCGCGAGCCGACCACCGCGTCATGCGGCTGGCGGAAGCGCTGGACGTGGCCCCCGGCCGCCGTGTCGGCGCTGAGGACCCCGAGGAGGCCGCACTCGAACAGCTCGCGGAAAGGGTGGTAGACGTCATCGGCGCTCCGGCCGTGGGCGTCGAAGTACGCGCGATCAACCCCGTGAAAGCTGCACCAGACCTCGACCACCTCGTCGTGGGTGAGGACGTCGCGGGGGAGCAGGCCGATGAACTGATTCCGCTTGTCGCGGTGACAGAGCACCTCGAGGAAGACCCGCATCTCGTCGAAGATGTTGGCGACCAGGAGGCCCGCGCTCGTGCCCTGCACGATCTGCGTGAACGTCCGCTCGTCGAGGGCCCGGCGGTTGCGCGAGATCTCCGAGGCGAGGATCACGAGGTCGCGCGGCCGCCCGAGCGTGTGGCGATAGAGGAAGTCGAAGGCCCTCTCCCCGCGGGCCGAGCGCCCGGTGCTCACCATGTCGAGGTGGATGAACTCGCGGAGCGGCAGCCGCTCGTAGTAATACGTGAGCTTCTCGAGCAGCTCGAAGAGCTCGTGCTTGGCGTAGCGGAGCGTCGAGGTCGCGCCGTAGAGGTTGGCCTTGATGTCGGACTCGTAGGCGGAGAACGCCTCCTCGCGGATCGCGGCGAAGATCTTGACGTGCCGGTTGGCGTTCATCAGGTCCCACGCCGCCTCGATCATCCCCGCCTGCATGTGGATCCACGCGGCCCGCGGCAGCCGGCGGAGCGCCTGATCGAGCTTGTCGACGAAGATGTAGATACCGCTGTGGAGCGAGCGGAGCCGCCGCTCGAGCGGGCCCTCCATCGCGTCGATGACCTGGTTCATCTGGCGGACGGTCAGCGACAGGAGCTCCTTCACCACCATCGTCGGCTCGACCGGCCGGCCCTCGAGGAACCCGCGCAGGCCCCGGGGGAGCGGCGCGAGGTCCTCGGGATCGCCGAGGAGGGCGGGGTGGTACGAGACGATCGACAGGCGGAAGCTGAAGCTCCAGAGCCGCTTGCACTCGTAGAGGCCCGACATGAGAGCGGCCTGGGTCTGGTCGACGCTGGCCAGGTCGCCCATGAGGTCGAGGTACGGCCGCCCCTCCGGGATGAACTGCACGGCGGCGTGGCGGCGGTCGCGGCCGTTCGCCGCCAGGTAGATGTCGCTGAGGACCGAGCGCTTGTAGGTGAGCAGGAGGGTCTTGCCGAGCCCCTTGCTCCCCGAGACAAAGTGCTTGTTGGCGCTGTCGAGGAACTCGCGGACCACGGCGTTCTTGAACGTCAGGTCCTTGAGCGCGCCGATGTCGATCTGGTTGGCGTCCGAGGCCCAGCTCTGGCGGTTCATGGGCTCGGGCGGGAGATCGGGGAGCCTCTCCACGACGAGCTCCGGCGGGCGCCCGGCGAGGGCCCGCAGCGCCTCGAGGAGCTCGCGGGCGGAGGCGAACCGGCGGTCGCGGTCGCGGTGCGTCGCCCGGGCGAACCAGGCGTCGAAGCCGCCCGGCACGTCGGCCACCCGCGAGGGCGCGACCGGGGTGACGTTGCAGATCTGGTGCACCAGCTCGAAGAGCGAGTCGCCGCGGAAGGGCCGGCGCCCCGTCATGCACTCGTACGCGATGACGCCGATCGACCAGAGGTCCGCGCGGAGGTCGACCTCCCGGGCGTTCGCGAGCTGCTCCGGGGCCATGTAGCTCACCGTGCCCAGGGTCGAGCCGGCGTCGGTCTGCGGCGTCCCCTGGCGATCGAGCCCGAGATCCCCGAGCTTGACGACCCCGAAGTCGAGGAGCTTGCAGAGGGGGCGGTCCTCGTCCTCGACGAGGAAGATGTTGGCCGGCTTGAGGTCGCGGTGGACGATCTTCATGCCGTGGGCCTTGCCGACGGCGCTGCAGACGTCGGCGAGGATCGCCGCCGTCTCGGCGTAGGCGAGGGGCCCGCGCGCGAGCCGCTCGGCCAGGTCCTCGCCGCGGAGGAGCTCCATCGCGATGAAGGGCGCCTGCGTGGCAGCGTCGATGTCGAAGTCGAGGACCTGGACCACGTTCGCACCCCGCAGCCTCGCCGCGGTCTGCGCCTCGCGGAGGAAGCGGGCGCGCGCCCGCTCGGTCCCGAGGATCGCCGGATCCATCAGCTTGAGCGCCACCTGCTCGCCGAGGCGCAGATCGGTCGCCCGGAAGACGCGGCCCATGCCCCCTTTCTTCAGCAGCTGCTCGAGCCGGAAGCGCTCGCCGACGACATCCCCCTCGCCGAGGTGGCTCCGGGCCCCGGGCGAGCCGCGCGCGTCCGCGGGGGACACCTCCGGCTCGTCCGACGGGTGAACACCCTTGTCCGACATGTCGCCCAGCCTACCAGCCTCGGCCCATCAAGAGAACCTGCGCGAGCAGCGACCCAGAGCGTGGGTAACAGCCCCGCAGGCGCTGGTGTCCTGTTCAGGGGAGCACGGGGAGGGTGTTTACAAGACCATGACGTGCTCACGACCGTTTCGTGTTGCGGAAGAGGCTCAGTGTCCGGGCGCTGTTCGGTCTCGCGCCCTGGCCCACCGCGCCCGACGATGCGCTGCAGGTCCAGCTGAACAGCAGCCTCGCCCGGCCACGGGCGTCAGCCGAGCCCGCCCGCTACCAGCCCAGCCCGATGCGCAGCGGCAGGAACACCGCCATGCCGATCACGATGGTCCCCAGGATGCCTCGGCGCGAGAAGTAGTAAACGCTGGCCGCGACGCTCGCGGGCAGCCGCGCGTCCTGAAGGGTCGCGATCAGGTGGCCCTGCGTCATCAGCACCTCGGGCGCGATCACCGCCACCAGCGCCGCCAGCGGCGCGTAGCGCAGCCCGCGCCGGAGCCAGCCGGGCATCGGCAGGTCCTGGTCGGGGAACAGGAAGAAGCTGCGGGTGCAGATGGTGATCAGCGCCAGCCCGACGATCGCGACGGCGGTCTCCCAGGCGCTCATCGTTCGGCTTCCGCGGCCTCCGCGGCGCGCTCGCGCGCGCGTCGCCGCGCCTCCTCGGCCGCCTCGACGCCGAGGCCGACAGCGACCGCCGCGGCGATCGCCACCAGGATGTTGAGCTTCAGCGGCAGCGCGTAGGCCGCGAGCGCGGCGGAGGCGGCGGTGCCGCCCGCCAGCCACGTGGCCCGGTCCTGCAGCAGCGAGCAGGTGATGCCCAGCAGGGCGAGCACGCCGGCGAAGCCCAGCCCCCACTCGACAGGGATCGCGTTGGCCAGCGCGATGCCGCCCAGCGACGAGCCGTGCCACGAGGACCAGTTCGTCGCGACGCCGCCCCAGAAGTACGGCTCCTGCTCGGGCGCCGGCTCGGGTGCGGGGAAGCGCTTCATGAAGATCACGTAGTTCAGGTCGCCGCTGAAGTAGCCCATCAGGCACCGCCGCCAGCGCGGGAGGTGCGCGAAGTAGGGCCGCCACATCGCGCTGAAGATCACGAAGCGCAGGTTCACGCAGGTGGCGGTGGCCCAGATGACCCAGATCGGCGCGCCGGACGTGATCAGCGGCATGGTGGCGAGCTGCGCGCTGCCGGCGAAGACGAGCAGCGACATCAGCGCCGCGAGCGGCGCCGAGAGCCCGCCCTTGACCATCGCGACGCCGGTCACGAGGCCCCAGGCGGCCACGCCGAACGACACGTGCAGCATGTCGTACGCGCCGCGGCGGAACTCGGGGTGGAGCGCGGTGGCGCGGGCGAAGGCGGCGAAGGACATGCGGCGCTCGGGGGCTAGGAACTGTCCAGGCGCGCTCCGAAAGTCAAGGCCGCCGGGCCGGAGAAAGAAAAAAGAAAACCGTCAGGAGCACCGAGGACGCCAGGAGAGAGAGGCACAAGAGCTCCTCTTCTCTCTCCTGGCATCCTCGGTGCTCTCGGCGTCCTTGGCGTTTCTTCTTCTCGTCTGATCACCGCCCGCGAAGCAGGGCAGTCCGCGCATCGATGTCGCCAAGTGTCTCGGTGTGGCGGAAGGTAGCGCTCTCATCCGGAAACGGCTGAAAAGCCCGGAAACGCCTGACATGAAGCGCGCATCGGCATGAGCGCGGCCACCCGGGTCGGGCCTCCGGCGAGGTCGCCGCTCACCGGCAGTGACGCCCTCGACCGGCATGCCCCATGCACCTGCATGCAACCGCGTGGGCGCCTGGCCGCGAGAGGGTAGCATGCGAATCCATCATCTCAACTGCATCTCGACCTGCCCGATCGGCGGCGCGCTGATGGATGGGCAGACGCTGGGGCTCCGTGGAAGGCTGACGTGCCACTGCCTGCTCCTCGAGACGGACAGCGGCCTGGTGCTCGTGGACACCGGGCTCGGGCTGCTGGACGTCTCCATGGCCAGGAAGCGGCTGAGCCGGTTCTTCCTCTTCCTCGTGCGGCCGGAATTCCGCGCCGAGATGACGGCGTACCGGCAGATCCAGCGCCTCGGCTTTCGGCCCGAGGACGTCCGCCACATCGTGCTCACCCACCTCGATTTCGACCACGCCGGAGGCCTCGACGACTTCCCCGGGGCCGAGGTCCACCTGCTCGCCGACGAGCGCGACGCCGCGCTCGCCCGGCGCACGCTCCTCGATCGCATGCGCTACCGGCCCGCCCAGTGGTCGACGCAGCCGAGCTGGATCGCCTATCCGTCGGGGGGCGAGCGCTGGTTCGGCTTCGAGGGCGCGCGCGCCGCCCTCGGCCTGAAGGACGAGGTGCTCCTCGTCCCGCTCATCGGTCACACCCTGGGCCACGCCGGCGTGGCGGTCCGGAGCGAGGGCGGCTGGCTGCTCCTCGCCGGCGACGCCTACTTCTATCATCGCGAGATGGACCTCGCGCGGCCGCGCTGCACGCCGGGCCTGCGCTTCTATCAGGTCATGATGGAGAAGGACCGCGGCGCGCGGCTCGAGAACCAGCGCCGGCTCCGCGCGCTGCGCAAGGAGCACGGCCACGAGGTGACCCTCGTGTGCTCCCACGACGTCGTGGAGTTCGAGCGCATCACCGGGCGAAGCCACGCCGTCCCCGCGGGCGGCGCGGGCGTCGACGAGCCCGAGCCGCAGTGGGGCCCCGCGCCCTCGCCGGCCGCCGGGGCGCGCTGACAGCCTGTCTCGGACCCCCGAGCTGACCGCGGCCTGGCGCTCGCAGGTCCCGGCGCGCGGCGGCGCGAGCCCGGCCCTCACCCCGCGAGCGGCAGCGTGAAATAGAACGTCGTGTGACCGTCGCCTGAGCTCTCGACCCAGATGCTGCCGCCGTGCGCCTCGATCAGGCCCTTCGCGATGTACAGGCCGAGGCCGAGGCCGAGGACGCGCTCCTCCCGCGCCTTGCCCCGGAAGAACCGCTCGAAGAGGAACGGCAGATCCTCCGGCGGGATGCCCCGGCCCCTGTTCCCGATGGAGATCTCCACCGCGTCGGCCCGCCGCTCCAGCCTCGTCGTGATCGGCGTCCCGGGGTCACCGTATTTCGCGGCGTTCGAGAGCAGATTGCTGAGCACCTGCTCCACGCGGCCGGCGTCCGCGAGCACGGTCGGGATCTCGCCCCTGATCTCGACCTCGACCGCGTTCCCCTCGGTGTCGCTCGTCATCCGCTCCACGACGGCCCGCACGAGCGCCGGCAGGTCGACGGGCGCGCGCTCGATCGCGAGCCGCCGCGACTCGATGCGGGAGATGTCGGTGAGATCGGAGACCATCCGCCCGAGCCGCCTGGCGCTCGCCAGGATGTGGCCTGCCCGGGCCTTCACCGCGTCGGCGACGTGGGGCCTCCGCTCGAGCTGCGCCGCGTACCCGACGATCGTCGTCACGGGCTGCTTCAGGTCGTGCGCCA
This sequence comes from Sorangium sp. So ce321, assembly GCF_051530195.1. Lineage (NCBI taxonomy): Bacteria > Pseudomonadati > Myxococcota > Polyangiales > Polyangiaceae > Sorangium > Sorangium sp. So ce321. Next base: position 518,523 of record NZ_CP150329.1, read on the forward strand.
CCACCGAGGTCCACTCCTCCTTGAGCCGCTCCAGCTCCTTCAGGCGCGTGATGTCCTCGAACGCGAGGACGGCGCCGAGCAGCTTCCCGCCGGCGTCGACGATGGGCCCGGCGCTCATGAGCACGGCCACGTCGCTGCCGTCGGCGCGCCGCAGCGAGAGCTCCCGCGCGGTCGTGACCTCGCCGCGCAGCGCGCGCAGCGCGGGGCAATCGTCCGCGGCGAGCGGCTGCCCGTCCGGGAGGCAAATGTACGACGCGCCCCTCATCTCCTGCGGCGGGGCCGTCCGGGCGAGCTCCTGGGCGCGGTGGTTCCAGGTGATCTGATGGCCGTCCGGGTCGAGCAGGACGATGCCGACCGGCGTGCGCTCGATGACCGCATTGAGCCAGATCCGCTCGGCCGCGAGCTGCTGGAGGAGCCGCTCGCGCTCCTCGTCGGCGAGCTTCTCGAGGGTGACATCGCGCGAGACGCCGATCCCGGTGAGCGGCTTTCCGCTCGCGTCGCGCTGGATCGCGATGTGGGTCGCGATCCAGCGGACCCGGCCGCTCCGATCGATGATCCGGAAGGTGAGCCGCCCGCCGGCGGCCGCCATGCGCTCGACGAACTCGTTATAGCGCCCGGTGTCCTCCGGGTGGATCAGCGACAGGAAGAGCCGGGGGTTCTCGTACCAGGCCTCGGGCGGATAGCCGGTGTGCTCGAGCACGGCGGGGTTGATGTACTCGTAGCCTTCCTCGGGGCCGAGCCGCATGCGGAAGATGACGTCGCTCGCGTGCTCCGCGATCACCCGCAGCCGCTCCTCGCTCAGCCGCAGGGCGTTCTCCGCCTGCCGCTGCTCGGTCACGTCGAGCGCGGTGCCGATCATCCGGAGCGGGGTCCCCTGCTCGTCGCGGAGCACGCTCGCCTCGGTGTGAAGGAGGCGCTCCTCGCCGTCGGGGCGGATGATCCGGAAATCGATGCAGTACGGCTCGGCCCCGTGGAGCGCGAGGTCGATGGCGCGCGCCAGGCGTTCGCGCTCCTCTGGGTGGACGCGGTCGAGGAACGTCTCGTACGTGAGCGCGTCGGCGTCGCGGGACAGCCCCAGCATTCGATAGCACTCGTCGGACCAGACCAGCTCGTTCCTCTGGAGGCGCCAGTCCCAGTTGCCCAGCCCGGCGATCTTCTGCGCCCTGCCCAGGCTTTCCTCGCTCAGCCGGAGCGCCTCCTCGGTGTGCCGGGCCTCCGCGATCGCCGCGCCGAGCTCCTCGCGCGAGCGCTCGAGCTCCGCGACCCGGGCGCGCAGCGCGCGCGACCCGGCGGCGGCGAGCGCCATCCCGAAGAGGCCCGACAGGGCGCCGGCGATCTCGACCGCCTCGGCCTGCGGCAGGGTCGGCCGTGCCGCGGCGCAGAGCAGCACCGCGCGCAGATCGCCGCCGGAGGCGAGCGGGATCGCGAGCGCGACGGAGCAGCCGCAATGGCGACGGAGCTCGCTGACGTCGACGAGCGCCGCGGCGCCCTGGCCCTCGGGCGCGACCTGCACGAGCCCCGCGCGAAGGGCCGCGGCGGCCAGGCTGCCTTCGTCGAGCGGCAGGCGCTTCAGCGCGCCGGCCGCGCCGCCGAGATCGCCCTCGGAGATGGCGAGGCCGAGCGCGCGCGCCTCCTCCAGGACCTCGTAGAGACACGCGACATCGGCCCGGAGGAGACGAGAAGCCGCCGCCACGATCGCCCCGCGCAGCGCGCCCTCGTCCTCGCCGGCGCGCGACAGGGCCAGCGACGCGTCGGCCACGGCGTGGGCCAGCGCGTCGCCCGCCGCCCGCGGAGCGCCGCGCGGTCCGCCCCTGGACGGTCGCCCCCGTCCGGCTCCACGCCGTCTGTCGTCGCTGTTCACTCCGCCCCTCGCGCTTTCTGCCTGAACCCTGGTGAGCGCGCGGTGAGACTAACACGGGCTTTCACCGCGCACCTCGGTTCGCACGTGGCGGTCCCCGGGACCGGCGGCATCGGCTCGCGGCTCGCTGCGTGGTGGCAAGTCGCGTCAGGCCGGACCCGTCACGGCGAGCCCTCGCGCCGGGGAGGCGTTCTCCTACGGGCGCCGCCGAGGTGCGACTCGCGCTCTCGCCACGCCATGAGGCCACCGGAGCTCGCGCGGCGAGCCCCCCGGCCGCTTTCGTCGCCCCCACCCGGATAAAACCTCCCCGGCCGCTCGGGTGCGCCGCGGCTGCGCGACATTCATGCTCGAGAGAAGACGCTGTTTCTTACAGTGGGAGCGTTGCCTTCTCTTCGACGTTGCTCGCATTTGCCGCCGACCCAGGATCGACGCTGGCCCGTGCTGATGAGCTCGCCACCGGCGCCCCGGGCGCGGAGAGCCGGCGGGCTCGAGTGTATTGTGATCTGAATAACATCAAGGTGGCTTTCGTGCGACCGGCCGGCGCCGGCTTCCGGTTGTGCTCGCGTTGCCCCATGTCTTCGTGCAGGGCCGAGGCCAGGGGCGCCGTGAATACGGCGGCCTGCCGTCGCATCCAAGCCGGCAACCCATCGGAGGATTCATGCGCGATTCTCGTACGCTTCTCAGCATTGCGGTCGCATCGCTCCTGTCGCTCTCGGCCGCGGCCGCCCAGGCCGACGTGACGATCGACGAAGTCCAGGCGTCGGACGGCGCCAGCGCGCCCCGGGGTGATCTGATCGTGGCTGGGGACACGCTCCTCGTGCGCGTTCATGCATCCTCGGACGAGGGCATCTACCGGGTCTTCGCGGAGCTCGAGGGGGTGACGATCCGGCTTTCCTCGATCGGCGGCGATCGGTTCGAGGGGAGGTTCGATATAAGCGACCTCGCCTACGGCCCCCATGCATTAACGATCAGCGCCTACGACCGCTGGGGTGACGGGTTGACGGTGGAGCGGACGGTGGAGAGAGCCAGCGACGCCGTGACGCCGTTCCTGTGGCTATCGAGCCCGCGGCCTCACAGCGTCGTGGCGGGGAACGCGCCGCTCGACGCGAGGTGCCTCGCGACGCCGACCGAGGAGTGCCAGAGCCTCTGCGTCGAGGTCCGGGGTCGGACGCACACGGCGAGCGCCTGCAATGAGCGCACGGCGAGCTCTCCCCCTGGGACGTTGAAGCTCCTGGTGCGCCCCTTCGCGGCGTTCGAGCCGGGGGAAGAGCTCACCGTCACGATCTCGGGCAACGCTGGCCCCGGCACCAGCGTCACCACGACCTTCGGGCCCATCTACGTGGAGGCGAGCCCGAAGCTCACCGCCGTCCATCGCGCCCCGGGCGCCATCCTCGACTTCGACGCGGCGCGGGTCCTGTTCCTCGATCGGTATTACCAGCTCGGCGTCCTCGACCGCGCCACGGAAGAGGTGAGCTGGATTGCGACGCTCCCTCCGGATCCGCCCGGGAGCGATCCGACCTATGGCGCGCTCACGCCGTCGGGCGCCGTGGTCCAGTCGGCGACCGGCCGCATCTACACGGCGGTCGGCGACGCGTGGACCAGGATCTCGCGGGGCCGGCTGGACGCGGTGAACGGCGACCTGCTCGTGTGGACCTCGCACAACGAGGGCAGGGCGTACCTGCACACGATCTCGACGGGGCTGAACCAGAGCATCTGGTATTCGGCGGACACCGCATCGCCGTTCCAGTCCGACATCACCGCCGCTGGCGACGTGTACTATGGTACCTACGAGGAGCCGTGGATCCGCCGCCTGCTCGCGGGCCGCCTCGGGGATCACCTGGGCAATTTGCAGCGGCCGATCTCGGACGGGGCGAACGTCGTCGGCCGGTGGTGGAACGGGCGCACGAGCTCGAGCTACCTGTACACGGCGGACGGCGAGGAGGTGTCTCTCGGCGACTCCATCTCGGGCAACTCCGCGGGGCTGCTCCTGCACGCGGGCCACGCCGGGTTCCTGCGGAGCGACGGGGCCGTCAACCAGGTGTGGCTGCGGACGGCGGACGGCGAGCAGCACCAGCTCAGCGACTTCGACTCATCGAGCCTGTTCGACCAGCAGAAGCTCCGGGTCGGCCACGACGGCATCAGCGACGCGGGCGACGAGGTGGTGTTCCTCAACGACGGCAAGCGTTACATCGGCCGCCCCGGCGCCGCGCCCGAGGAGGTCAGCAGCGACCTCGGGCACGCGCGCTGGGTGGACGGGAGCTGGTATGTGACCATCGGCAACACGCTGTTCCAGGTGGCGGCCGACGAGGCCGAGATCATCGAGGTGCCGGGCGAGGGGCTGCGCGTGTCCCTCAAGAGCGCGGATCGGTTCCAGGAGGTCGCTGTCTCGCCGCGCGTGGGCGAGGCGCTGGAGCGCCCGACGCGGCTGAAGCGCCTGGAGCCCGACGCCTTGCCCGATCTGTCGGGGATCGACGGGTCGACCGACCTCGCCGGCGACGCTTCCGGCGACGGCGCGTCGGCCGCGGCGGGGTGCAGCGCTGGCGGCTCGGCGGGCCCGGGCGGCGGCGTCGCTGCGTTCGCCGCGATCGCGGGCCTCGCCCTCGCGCGGCGCCGCCGGCGGGCCTAGGGCCTCGCCTTGGCGCGCCGGTGCCTCGGGGCCGGCGGGGAGGCCGAGCCCCTCGGCGACCCGCCGGCCATGGTCCTGATCGCACCGCGAGAGGTGACCGACCCTCCGCTCCTGGATGCCCCGGTCGCGCTGCGACGGCGCCTCCACCAGGTTCTTCACGAGCTCGTCGCGCTCCCAGGGCTCGAACGCGCGGTAGCGCTCGCCGGCCTGTCTGGATGAGGCCGACCTCGGCGCGGCCCCGTCCGTTGACGCCCGCGGTCATCTCTCCATGTTTCCCGCGAACGCGGGTTGCCCGCGGACGGAGGAGCCATGTTCAGGAAAGCGCCGAACGAGAGCAGGAAGATTCGCTACGCCGTCGTCGGGGCGGGCAACATCGCGCAGGTCGCCGTGCTGCCGGCGTTCGAGAACGCCGCCGAGAACTCGGAGCTCGTGGCGCTCGTCTCGGGCGACCCCGACAAGCTCGCCGCGCTCGGCGAGCGCTACGGCGTCGCGGAGCGGGGCGGGTACGACGAGCTGGAGGACGTCCTGAAGCGCTCGCGGGCCGACGCGGTGTACATCGCGCTGCCGAACACGATGCACCGCGAGTACACCGAGCGCGCCGCGGCCGCGGGCGTCCACGTGCTCTGCGAGAAGCCCATGGCCATGACCGAGGAGGACTGCGAGGCGATGATCCGCGCCACGAAGGACCGCGGCGTGAAGCTGATGATCGCCTACCGCCTCCACTTCGAGGAGGCGAACCTGAAGGCGATCGAGATCGCCCGCTCGGGCAAGCTCGGCCAGGTGCGCGCCTTCACCTCCCTGTTCACGCAGGTGGTGCGCCCCGACGACATCCGCACCCGGAGCGACGAGGGCGGCGGCGCGCTGTTCGACCTGGGTGTTTACTGCGTCAACGCCGCCCGCTACCTCTTCCGCGAGGAGCCGAGCGAGGCGCTCGCCCTCAGCCTGCGGCTCGACGAGAAGCGCGCGAAGGACGTCGACGAGACCACCTCGGCCATCCTGCGCTTCCCGAGCGGCGCTGTCGCCCAGTTCACGGTGAGCCAGGGGCTCGCGAGCGTGTCGTCGTTCCGCATCGCGGGCACCGAGGGCGACCTCCGCGTGGAGCCGGCCTTCGACTACACGGCCGATATCAAGCACTACCTGACGGTGGGCGGCAAGACCGAGGAGAAGACCTACAAGAAGCGCGACCAGTTCGCCCCGGAGCTCGTCTATTTCTCGCGGTGCGTCCTCGAGGACAAGGAGCCCGAGCCGTCGGGCCTCGAAGGGTTCGCGGACGTGCGGGTGATGCTCGCGATCCAGAACGCGGCCGCGAGCGGGAGGGCCGAGGCGATTCCCCCCTTCGAGCGGGATCAGCGGCCCGGGATGGGCCAGAACATCAAGAAGCCTCCGGTCGAGCCGCCGGAGCCGGTGAAGGCGCCGTCACCGTCGGAGCAGTGACGCGGGGCCGGGCGCTACTCGCGCCACTCGCGCTACTCGAGGCGTGCAAGGCCCGCTCGTCCGTGCGACGGTAGGCGCCCGCGACGAAGATCTCGATGCTGAGGCCCCCGCGTACGACAGGCTACCTCCTCGCCCTCCTCGCCTTCCTCGCAGCGGCGCCGGTCCAGGCCGACGAGGGCGAGGAACAACCGGCCTCCCCGACCACGGCCGCGCCGAGCGCGGCGCCTGCCGTCGCGCCGAGCGCGGCGCCTGCCGTCGCGCCGAGCGCGGCGCCGGCGAGGCAGAAGACCTCCACCAGGCGGCGCGCCCTGGCGGCGGCCGGCGCGGTGGTTCCCGGGGTGCTCGTGCACGGCACCGGGCACTTCCTCCTCGGTGAGGCGCGCACGGGCCTGTCCCTGCTGGCGCTCGAGGGCGCCGGGCTGGGGCTCATGGTCGGCGGCCTCGGGGGGGCGGCCGTGTCCGGGGCCTCGCGGCGCGTCATCGCCCCGATCGTGCTCGCCACCGTGACGGGCGCCGGCCTGTTCGGGATCTCCCTCCTCGCGGACATCTATGGCGTGCTCGCCCCGGAGGGCGGCACCGGCAGCCCTCCTCTCGCGCTGCCCTGGGTCGAGACGCAGCTCGGCCTGGCCTACGTCCACGATCCGACGTTCGCCTACAGCGCCTTTCTCGTGTCTGGCATGGACCTGCGCCTGCGCTCCATCCGGCTCTCGGGCTCCGGCTGGTTCGCGCTGGACGACGACAACGCGCGCCTGCGCGCCGAGGGGGCCTACCGCTTCGTCGGCCCCGGCACGCCGGACGGCCCGCGCGCGGCGGACGGCTCGTTCCTCGAGATCGAGGGCGCGCTCACGCACCACCGCTACACCTCCGACGATTTCTCGATCACCACCGGCGAGGTCACCCTCCAGGGCCGGCTCGATCTCGCCCACATCGGGCGCACGCTGCGAGGCTCATTCGCGGAGATGGGCTGGGGGGTCGCGGTCGAGGCCTATCGCTACGGCCGCCGCCCGTTCGAGGGGAACGAGCTCTTGATCCCGCACTTCGCCTTCGGCATGTACCTCGGGCACGAGGGGTATCCACGCGGCGAGGCCAAGGTGTTTTACGAGCACCGGCACGACGGTTATGCCGCCGGCGCGAAGATCACCGGCCTCGGCAGCGGGGTCCCGGGCCACCTCGGCCTGCAGGGCCGGCTCTACGCCTCGCCCCGCTGGGGTGTGCTCGCCGACGTGCAGGCGGGCTCTGCGTACGTCGGGCGCCTGTCGCTGCTCCTGCGCCCCGGAGGCTCGCCATGATCGTGAAGAACGCTCTCCTCGTGCTCCTCGCCCTCGCCGCGCCGCTCACCCTGTCCTGCCTCGACGTGGCCGAGGGCCGCGCGCGCCGCGATCTGGAGGTGGGGAAGGCCTCGGCGGGCCAGGCGCGCGTCGTCGTGGACGAGGGGCTCGCGGCCGTCCGCCGCCTCGCGCCGGGCGAGCTCTCGCTCTGGGCGAGCGCGCCCGTGCTCTCGGTGCGCCTCCTCGACGCCGCGGGGGGGCCGTGGACGGTCACGATCGAGAACGTGCTCGCCGACGCCGAGCTCGCGGTCCGCGTCGGGGACGAGCGCGTGCCCGTGGAGCTCGTCGAGGCGCCCTTCCCGACCCAGCGCACCTACCGTCTCTCCCTGCCGCCCGGCGCCGAGGCCACGCTCTCGCTGCGCCCGCCGGACGCGGCGCGGCTCGCGCCATGGAGGTTTGCCGTCTTCGCCGATGTCCAGGAGCAGATCGACCGCGTGCAGGACATCTACGCGAAGATGAACGAGGCGCAGAACGTCCGCTTCGCGCTCATCAGCGGCGATCTCACCTCGCGGGGCTCGGCCGAGCAGCTCGAGCGGTTCCAGCGCGAGATGAAGACGCTCGCGTTCCCCTGCTACGCGACGCTCGGCAACCACGAGCTCGGCACGCGCGACGACCTCTATCACGAGTGGTTTGGTCGCGGGAACTTCCGCTTCGTGTTCCGGGGCGTGCAGTTCACGATGCTCGACTCGGCGAGCGCGACGATCGATCCGCTCGCTTACGAGTGGCTCTCCGGCTGGCTCGCCGAGGGGCAGGCGCTCTTGCACGTGGTCACGATGCACCTCGCGCCCCTCGACCCGGTGGGCTCCCGCAACGGCGCGTTCGCGAGCCGCGCCGAGGCGAACAAGCTGCTCACGATGCTCGCGGACGGGCGCGTGGACCTCACGTTTTACGGTCACATTCACTCGTTCTATGCCTTCGAGAACGCGGGGATCCCCGCGTACATCTCGGGGGGCGGCGGCGCGATCCCCGAGCGGCTCGACGGCATCGGGCGCCATTTCGTCACCGTCGACGTGGAGCCCCCGGGCAAGATCGCGCAGGTCGCTGTCGTCCGCGTGGACTGAGCCCCGGGAGGAGATCGCCGCCGGAGGAGCGCGCCGGGCGCCAGCGGCGGCGCGACGAGAGCGCGCAGGAGCTGCGCGGCCCCGGGGGGCGCGGCGGCGGGATATCAGAGCAGATCTTCCGGAGGAGCGCTCACCACCTCTCGCACCTCGATTGCCATGTCGAACGGCGCGCCGCCGGGGCTGTACGCGAAGGCGCGAGAGGCGTCTGGAAGACGCGCTCCTCGGCGAGGCCGGGAGTTCCTGCGCGCCGCGGCCGAGCTCGAAGGCTGAAGCGAGCCGGGGCGTGTCCAGGAGCGCGGTCCGTGCAAAGGGCCTGTGCTGCGCAATTGCAAATCACCCGGCAGACCTCCCCGCAATTCATGGATGGAGCCCCGCCGGCGCGCGGCGCCCGCGGGGTGCGCCATCGCCCGCGCGGCCTAGGGGCGGCGGTGGACGTGGGCGCCGTGGCCCTCCTGCAGGTGCCGTGCGAGGAGGCTGTCGCCGAAGTCGTCCTGTAGATCGCGGAACACCGTGTGGATGTGATCGCCGCCGCGATTATCGTATTCGATGAGGTGGGTTGGGCCGTGGATCCGGTAATAGTGCGGCTGCTTTGGCGCGGCGCTGCCAGCCCAGGCGAAGTGCAGGCGCTCCACGCCGGCGCGAGCGATACGGTCGAGGTGACCGTCGGCGACGTCATCCGGGAAGTTGCGGGCGTAGACCTCCAGGAGGCGAATCAACGCGGCGCGCTGGGCCGGGGTCATCTCGGCGGCGGGCAGGCCGTCGAAGCTCGGCAGCGCGGCGCGACGGGAGGCCTCGGTGACGATATCGAGCGGCGCCGCGGGGGCGATCACGGCGCGCTGACGCTGCGCGGGGGTGAGCGAGGCCAGGAAGGCGCGGCCGAGGTCCTCCTCGGACGCGAGCACGCGCAGGCCCTTCCGGGGACCCGAGGGCACCTCGGCCGGGTTGGCGCCCAGGAACGCCGGGGTGGTGGCCACGGCATGTCCTGCCGAAGTGAAGTTCAATGAGATGTGGTGGCCCTCGAAGCGAAGACCCCAGGGGGCCTGGTGCCCGGGCTGCCCGAAGAGGGCGAGGTGGTAGCGCCCCGGGTCGCGGAAACCCGGGTTGCCCTCGAGGCCGCCGAGGATGCCCTCGAGCAGCAGGATTCCCTCCAGCTTGCGATAGCCCGCCGGGCTCAGGCCGGTCCGGAGCAGGACGTGCGCCGTGTTGAGCTCGCTTCCGTTCATGTCCCCGAGCGCGAGGCCGGCGCGGCGGCGCGGGACGTAATGCCAATCCTCGCGGTCGCTGCTCTGGAACGCAAGCTGCGCCCGGTCGCGCGACGCGTGATCGAGGCCGTCCAGGAAGGCGCGCGCGGCGGCCCCGAGAGCGTCGGCCGTGGCGTGTCCCGGGGGAGGTGCCGGCGGCGCAGGGGGCGAGGGCGGGGCGCCGTGGTGTGCGCTTCGGTCGGCCGGCGCGGGCTGGCTGTCCGGGGCGGCCGCGGGCTCGCCGGGTAGGCCTTCCTGGGGCCGCATGCTGTTACAGGAGGTCGCCGTCATGAAGAGGAGGGGGATAGCAATCTGCGGGCCCGGTCTGGACGAGGCTGTGCCGGGGGGCGGACGAGGAGCGGGCGCTTCGGTTCGTGGACCCATCACGGATAACATGAGCGACCTGACCCTGGTTGGCGACCAGAGCGGCCCGACCCAGGTTGCGGCGGAGCGGAGCGACCTGACCCTGGTAGCGACCTGATCCTGGTTGGAGCGACCTGACCCTGGTTGGAGCGACCTGACCCTGGTTGGAGCGACCTGACCCTGGTTGGAGCGACCTGACCCTGGTTGGAGCGACCTGACCCTGGTTGGCGACCAGAGCGGCCCGACCCAGATTGCGGCGGCGGGGCGGCGGCGACCCGACCCAGGTTGCGGCGGCGACCCGACCCAGGTTGCGGCGGCGGCGGCGGCGGCCCGACCCAGGTTACGACAACGGCGGCGGCGGCGGCGGCGGCGGCGGCGGCGGCGGCGGCGGCAACGGCGGCGCGACCCAGGTCGCGGCGGCGGCGGCGGCGCGACCCAGGTTGCGGCGGCCCGGCCCGCGGCCCGGCCCAGGGCGCCACCCGACCTGATCCTCGCGGCGCCAACCCACGATGCGGGAGCACAGCACAGCAATAACCCAAGTTGCGGGAGCCAGTGGCCCAGGTGGCGGACCGCCAGGCGGCCGCCACCCCCGGAGTGTAACAAGTACTTGAAATGATTGACCGCAATCCCTGGCACACGGTTTGTTGATGTACGCCGGCCATGAGCCAGCCCCGCGAGATCATTGCCGGCGCCACGTACCTGATCACCCGTCGCGTCCTTCGCCGGCACCTGCTCTTCCGCCCAGATGCGGCGATCACCCAGCTGCTGGTCTACGCCCTCGCGGTCTCGACGCGCCGCTACGGCATCGAGGTCCATGCGCTCTGCGCGATGTCATCGCATCTGCACCTCGTCGTGACCGACGTGAACGGCGTTCTCCCGCGCTTCTTGCAGTTCTTCCATCGCATCGTCGCTCTCGGTACGAAGGTACTTCGCCAGTGGGAAGGTCCAGTGTGGGACCACGAGGCGACGAGCGTGGTGCGGCTGATGACACGCGCGGCGGTGGTGGAGAAGATCGCCTACGTCGTTGCGAACCCGGTTGCCGCTGGCCTGGTCCGGCACGCGCGTGAGTGGCCTGGCGCGAAGGTGGATGTAGACGAGCTCGGCCGCGGCGAGCTGCGTACAGCGCGCCCGACGGCGTATCTCGATCCAGAGAACCCGCAGTGGCCGGACGAAGCCACGCTCCCGCTGGCGCTGCCGCCCGCCATCGACGAGGCGAGCGCGGACTGCTTTCGCGGTGAGGTTGCGGCCGAGCTGGAGCGACAGGAAGCGCTGGCCCACGCAGAGATAGGTCAGAAAGGACTTGGCTTCTTGGGCGCCGAGCGAGCCAGCAACATCTCCCCTTACGAGCGAGCCACGAGCCTGGAGGCGCTGCGCGGTCGCAATCCAACATTTGCGGTCGGCCGCGAACAGCCTGACCGACGGCGCAGCGCTGGTATCGCAGTGCGGGCGTTTCGCGCATTGTACCGTTCCGCACTCGAGTGCTGGCGTGCCGGTGTACGCAGCGTCATGTTCCCGGCTGGGACGTGGTGGATGCGCACGTTCCATGGAGCCAGCGTGACCGACGCCGTGCTCACGGTGTGATCACTGTACGAGCGCAGAGTGGCGAGCGGGTGACGATGGGCGGCCGTTTCGGTGCGTCGTCGTGGGGCACGTCCGTCCAAAGAAGGAAGTGGATCTCTCGCCGAGCAGATGATCCAACGTGGGTCGGGTCGTCGCACCTGGGTCGGATCGCAGATCGCTCAACCCGGGTCGTTCGGGTCGGGTCGTCGTAGTCCGGCCGGATCGGGTCGCACCCCAGATAGCTCAACCCGGTCGGGTCGCTGCGCAATCCGGGTCGGGGCCGGGGATAGCTCAACCCGGGTTGGGGCAGATAGCTCAACCCGGGTTGGGGCCGGGGATAGCTCAACCCGGGTTGGGGCAGATAGCTCAACCCGGGTCGGGTCGCCTCGCGACCCGGGTCGGGTCGCCCAGGGGATAGCTCAACCCGGGTCGGGTCGCCCGACGAGACGCCGAGCGCGGTGCTCAAGCTGGCCAAGTGAGCCCGGAGCCCGGCTCGTCGTCCGGCGTGTGCGAGCGCCGGCGCAAGCGCTAGCATCGGGGCCATGGCCTCTCCCGAGACGATCGCCGCGCAGGCGCGCCACTTCACCGACGACGCGACCGGCGCGGTCGTGCCGCCCCTGCACACGAGCACGACGTACGCGCGTGACGAGGGCTACCGCCTGCCCGCGGCGCACGAGTACACGCGCGACGACAACCCGACGTACCGCGCGCCCGAGCAGCTGCTCGCGGACCTCGAGCGCGGCGCCGACGCGCGCCTGTTCGCCTCGGGCATGGCCGCCGCGACCACTGCAGTGCAGGCGCTCGTGCGCCCCGGGGCGCGCCTCGTCGCCTCGCGCGCGATGTACCACGGCCTCCGCCTCTGGATGACCGAGTGGTGCGAGACATGGCATGTCGACCTCGAGCTCGTCGACGCGACCGACCTCGACGCCCTCCGCGCCGCGGTCCAGCGCGGCCCGACCTCCCTTGTCTGGATCGAGACGCCCGCGAACCCTACCTGGGATGTCGTCGACATCGCGGCGGCGGCGGACATCGCGCACGCGCGCGGCGCGCAGCTCGCCGTCGACTCGACCGTCGCCACGCCCGTGCACACGCAGCCGCTCACCCTCGGCGCCGACCTGGTGATGCACGCGGCGACCAAGGCGCTGAACGGCCATAGCGACGTGCTCGCCGGCGCGCTCGTGGCCGCGCGCGACGACGAGGCATGGCGGCGCGTCCGCCACCTCCGCCACGTCCAGGGCGCGGTCCCTGGCCCGTTCGAGGCGTGGCTCCTGCTGCGCGGCATGCGGACGCTCTTCGTGCGCATCGGCAGGGCGAGCTCCACCGCCATCGAGCTCGCCCGCCGCCTCGCGGGCCACGCCGGGGTCGAGCGGGTGCTGTATCCAGGGCTCGAGTCCCATCCCGGCCACCTCGTGGCGGCGCGGCAGATGAACGGCGGATTCGGGTCGATGCTCTCCGTCCTCGTGCAGGGCGGCGCCGAGGACGCGCTCCGCGTCGCCGGCCGTCTGAGGGTCTTCCTCCGCGCGACCTCCCTCGGCGGCGTCGAGAGCCTGGTCGAGCATCGCGCGACCGTCGAGGGCCCGAGGACGCTGGCGCCGCCGAACCTGCTCCGGCTGTCGATCGGCCTCGAGTCGCTCGACGACCTCTGGGCCGACCTCGACGAGGCGCTCCGGCCGCGCTGACGCCCGGCTCGGCTAGGGGGTGACGTCGATCATCGACTCGGTGCTCAGGAGGGTCACCGAGATCTCCGCGCCGAGGCCCGCCCCACCGGCGAACGCCGGCGCATCCACGCGCACCGCGCAGGTCCCGTCGGCGACGACCTCCGCGGAGCGCGTCAGCAGGTCTCCCGAGGGGAGCTCGACGCTCTCGCAAAAGCGCCCATCGACGGCGCAGGTCTCCGGTGTCGAGGAGGTCACCGCGAAGTCCTCGGTCCTCGCCTCGCTGCACAGCGGGTCGCCGGCGGACTCGAGCCTGGAGATCACGGCGACCACCCGGTTCCCTGTGCGCCCGAACCCATCCTGCGTCTGGCCCTCCATGAGGGTCATCCCGCCTCCCCCGAAGCCTGGAATCGCGAACACCACATCCATGGCGTCGATGCGGGCGGGGGGGATGACCGAGACCTCATGCGATCCGCCGCCGTCGGTCGCCGTGATCACGACGCTCCCCTCTCCGGTCGCGACGATATCGGAGGGCGCGCCCCCCTCGGGCATCCGGAGCCCCACGCCGGCTCCCACCACGGTGACCTCCGCGTGCTCGACGTTCTGTGGAGTGAATGGCTCGCCCATCGCGTCGAGCGCCACCGTGGTGATCGGGAGAGGGCGGCTCGACTGGATGACCGTACGCGCCCCGCACTCCGGGGGGGCCTCGATCCGCCAGTGCGGCCGCGCGGCCCGGACGCTCATCGAGAAGGTGACGGGGAGCTCGCGGGTGTCGTCGTACGCATCGCACCCGTCGAGCCCGCCGACCGGCACCGCGATCACGCCCGAGGCCTCGAACGTCGATGTCCCCTCCTCGCTCACGGTGACGGATAACGCCGTGGGCCCCGCCTGCGTCACGGTGGCCGCCCCCTGGATCGCGCTGATCTCGTCAATCGTGATCGCGCCTTCGATCGGGGCGCAGCAGCAGCGCGGGTCGACGACGGCATCCAGCGTCACGGTCACGGTGCTCGGATAGCCGGGGCCGAGCGCGAGCGTGGCTCCGCCCTCCGCGACCACGCGCGTCCGCGTCGAGCGATCGATGCTCGCGATGTGATAACCGCCCGTCATCGTCGAGCGCGTGCGGGCCGGGAGCGAGAGCCTCGCCACCTCGGTGGTGTCCGGCTCGACGGGACCGGGGCAGAGCGGATTGGGATTGCTGCCTGCGTCGGCGCGCGGCTCCTCGACGTCGGCGTCCGGAGCAGGCGGCGCCGGTCGACACGAGAGGCCAGCGCTGACGAGCACGATGGACCGGAGCAAACCTGTCCGCATCCCGGCAGAACTATCCCACCAGTACAGGTGAGGGCAAGGGGCCTGCCGGAATGCGGCAGCGATCCATTCCCCTCGATTCCCCGCGATCGACGGCCGGAGCTGCCCCGTGGCAGGGTCGATGAGGTGCAACACGCGCATGACCGTCCTCGCAGATCGCGGCCCACAGCTTCAAATCATCGAGGCCGTGGAGGGGATCGAGAACGGTCCACATTCGCGCGAGCTTGTCGTCGGACCCGGCGACGATGCGCTTGCCATCCGGGCTGAAGGCCGCGCCGTTGGCCGGGGAATCGAAGGCGCGAAAGACCATCGGCTCGCCTGTCCCGCGCCCGCCGAGAGCTCATGAGGTGGCTGGCCCGATGCTCGGGCAGCCAGCCTCGCTGCCCTGTCGCTTCTTTTTCGGGCAGCAACCTCGCTGCCCATCGCGTCTTCTATCATAAAGTCGTCACCGGCCCTCGTCCGGTACAAGCATCTACCCAGCGCACCTTTGAATAGCGATGGATGGCGCCCGCGCCGCCATGCCGGACGAGCATGGCGTCAGCCAGTTGGCGAGGGGAGCGTTCGCGGAGGGCGCCTTGGACCAGAGGGTGCCTGGGACAGAACGGACCGGGGGCTCGCCGTGGGGGTGCTCGGGCGGCGACGGCGGCAAGGGAGGGAACGGGGGGCACGGCGGTGGCGGGCTCGGGGGGGCCGTCGATCGGGGTGGCGTACCTGCTCGGAGCGCCGCCGAAGCTCGACGGCGTGAGCTACGCGGTGGGGAGGGCCGGCGCGGGAGGGCAGGGGGCGAACCCGGACGTGCTGGGATCCGCGGGGGACGACGGGGAGGAAGGGGAGTCGCTGGGGTTTCCGCCGTGAGGCTTCGGGCGACGGGAGAGGAGACGCGAGACGGGGAGGTCGCGGCCTGACGGAGCGGCCTCGCGAGGGGAGAGCGGTCGATCTGGAACCGAACGGGAGGGCCTCGGAGGGGCGCGGGGACATCGCGACGTGGCGAAGCGGCCTTGCGAGGGGAGGCGGGCGGGTCGGAACCGACGTGGGCGGCTTCGGAGCGGGCGCGGGGACATCGCGACGTGGCGGAGCGGGCTCGAGAGGGGGGGCGGGTCGATCTGAGACCGAACCAGGTGGCCTCGGAGCGGGCGCGGAGAGGTCGCGACGTGGCGGAGCGGGCTCGAGAGGGGGGGCGGGTCGATCCGAGACCGAAAGGGAGGGCTTCCGAGGAAGCCCCGTGGAGGTCGCGATGTGGCGAAGCGGCGTCGCGCGGGGGGGCGGCTCGATCGGAGGCCGCAGCCGACGGTCTCGCAAGGACAAAGGGTCGATTCGAGGCGAGGCCTTGCCGTCGAACACTTCCGGGCTCCGGGGCCAGGGCACGGCCTGATCCACGCTCCTCGGGGGCCTCGTCGCGGGCGCAAGATTTCGAGGACCACCGCCAGGCCAGCGCCGCGATCCCGGCTGCTGAGCGCGCGGCCGGCCGCCGGACGACGCTCGTGCGCTCCCCCTGAGCCGTGAGCCGCCCCTCCAGGGACTTCAGGGAGAGGAGCCGCGCTTGACCCGCCCCCTGACGCTCGTCCGACCGCTGCCGCGGCCCGCGAAGGATGCCTTCGCCGGGGACGACGCGGCGCTCGTGGACGGGTTCCGGCGGGGGGACCGGAGGGCGCGCGCCGCGCTCTACGACCGGTACGCCGAGCACGTCCACCGGGTGCTCTACCGGGTGCTCGGCGTCCACCGCGACCTAGCGGACCTGCATCACGACGTCTTCGTGCGCGCGCTCGGCTCGCTGCCGAACCTCGAGGACCCGAGCGCGCTCAAGGGGTGGCTCACGATGATCGCGGTGCACGTGGCCCGCTCGTCGATCACCCGCCAGAAGCGGCGCAGCTGGCTCTGGTTCTTGCCGAGCGAGGAGCTGCCCGAGGTCGAGTCCGGCGCGGCGTCGGGCGAGGTGCTGGACGCCTTGCGGGCGACCTACGCGGTCCTCGACACGCTCCCCGTGGACGAGCGGATCGCCTTCGCCCTGCGGTTCGTCGACGGCATGGAGCTGACCGAGGTCGCCGCGGCGTGCGAGACGTCGCTGGCGACGATCAAGCGGCGGCTCGCCCGCGCGTGCGACCGCTTCGGGGCCGAGGCGCGCAAGCAACCCGTGCTCGAGGCGTGGCTCGATGGAGGTACCCGGTGGGGCGTTCCGAGCGATCGCTGACCGCCCTCGGGCGGCGCGTGGCCGAGCTGCAGGACCGGGCGCCGGGGGCGCGGCTCGACCTGGAGCGCGGGCGCGCGCGGCTGCTGGAGGCGGAGCTGCCGGTGGGGCGGTGGGGCGGCGGGAGCGGCGGCGCCGCCGGCGCGAGGAGCCCGAGCGGGGCGCGGCTGCGGGCGCCGGGCAGGGGGGGCCGGGGGCGGGTCGCCGCCTGGATGGCGGCGGCGGCGGCGCTGGTGCTGTCGACGATCGCTCTGGTGATCGTGGCGCGTCGGGGGGCGCCGGTGCGGTTCGAGCTCGGGGCGGCCGAGGTGGGGATCGTGGGGGCGTGGATCGCCGCGCCGGCGGCGGCGGAGCTGCCGATCCGGTTCTCCGACGGGTCGCTGCTCCGCCTGGCGCCGGGCGGGCGGGCGCGCGTCGCGTCGGTGGACGCGAACGGCGCGGAGATCGCGCTGGAGCGGGGGGCGCTGGATGTTGCGGTGGTCCACCGCGAGGGGGCGCGCTGGCGGGTGCGGGTGGGGCCGTTCCAGGTGAACGTGATCGGGACGCGCTTCGAGACCCGGTGGGACCCGGTGAGCGAGCGGTTCGAGGTGGCCCTGCGCGACGGGGCGATCACCGTGACGGGGCCGCTCGTGGGGGATGCGCGGGCGATCCGCGCCGGGGAGCGGCTCGTGGTTTCGCCGGGGACGAACATGCTGGAGGTGGCGCCGATCCCGATCGACGCAACCACGTTGGGGGCAGGGTCAACCTCGGGGGCCGGGTTAACCTCGGTCGGGCCAGGCTCAACCCCGGCCGGGTCGGAACCGGGCTCAACCCCGGTGGGGTCAACCTCGACCTCGACCTCGGCCGCAACCACGTTGGGGGCGAACTCAACCTCGGTCGGGCCAGGGTCAACCCTGGTCGGGTCAACCCCGGTCGGGTCAACCCCGGTCGGGCCAGGCTCAACCTCGGTCGGGTCAACCTCGGTCGGGTCAACCTCGGTCGGGCCAGGCTCAACCCCGGTCGGGTCAACCTCGACCTCGGCCGCAACCACGTTGGGGTCGGACTTGGGTTCGGGCTCAACCTCGGTCGGGTCCACCCACCCGCCCGGCCACGCAGGCGCCGAGGCTTCGCTCGCTCCCTTGCCGGCCGCTCCGGAGACGCCTCGCTGGCGGGCCCTCGCCCTCGATGCGCGGTACAAGGACGCCCTTGCCGCCGCCGAGCGCGAAGGCTTCGACGCCCTCTGCGCGACCGCGAGCGCCGGCGACCTCCACGCCCTCGGCGACGCCGCCCGGCTCGGCGGCAGCACGGCTCGCGCCGTCCAGGCCTTCACCGCCCTCCGCAGGCGGTTCCCCGGCTCGCCCGAGGCCGCGTCCGCCGCGTTCCTCCTCGGGCGGATCGCGCAGGACCAGAGCAACGACCCCGCGGGCTCCGCGCGCTGGTTCACCCGGTACCTGACCGAGCACCCGGGGGGCGCCTTCGCCGCCGACGCCGCGGGTCGCCTCGTCGAGGCCGAGGACAGGCGCGGCGACGACGCGGGCGCCCGCCGCGCGGCGGAGCGCTACCTCGCCGCGTACCCGAACGGCTCGCACGCCGCCTACGCGCGGCGCCTGCTCGCGCGAGCGCCGAGCCCGACCCCCGCGCCCCCGTCCGCCGCCCCCGCCGAGCCCCCCGCGCCGTGACACGCCGCTCCCCGGCGCCCCTCCTCCTCGCCCTCGCCGCGCTCGCCGCGCTCGCGGCGGTGCCCTCGCTCGCCCCGCACGCGCGCGCCGACGAGGCCCGCGAGGGGGCCCCCTCGACCATCGCCGTCGTGTGCCCCCCCGGCGATCGCTTCGGCCTGCGGGTCGTCGCCGAGCTCGAGTCGCTCGGCTTCCGCGCGGCGATCCTCGACCCCGCCGCCGACGGGCCGGCGTCCCGCGCCTCCCTCGAGGCCTCCGCGCGCGAGGCGGGCGCGATCGCCGCGATCCGCGCCGTCCCTTCCGGGCGCGGCGTCGAGGTGTGGATCGCCGATCGGGTCACCGGCAAGACCGTCCTCCGCGAGATGGCCCACGGCGCGGGCGACGCCGGCGCGCCCGACCGCGACGCCGCGCTCGCGCTCCGCGTCGTCGAGCTCCTGCGCGCTAGCCTCCTCGAGACCTCCCTGCCCGCGCCGCCGCCCGGGGAGCTGCCCGCGACCCCCGAGATCCGCGAGAAGCTGCGCGTCCCCCCGCCGGCCGCGCTCGCCGCCGCCCCCTCGCCGCCATCGCCGGCGCTCCGCGTCTCGCTCGCGCCCGGCGCGCTGCTGAGCCCTGGCGGCCTCGGCGCGGCGGCCAGCCTCGACCTCGGCCTCGCCGTGATGCCGAGCGAGCACGTCGGCGTCGTCGCGTTCGCGGCGTTTCCGCTGACCAGCGCGCGGCTCGAGCAACCGCAGCTCAGCGTCGACCTCTCGGTCCAGCTCACCGGCGCCGGCGTGCGCTTCACCACCCGCGCGGACCGGTGGGCTCCCTCGGCGGACATCGGCCTGGCGGTGGTCTCGCTCCAGGGGTCGGGCATGGTCGTCACGTCGGGCTTCAGCGACAGCGAGTCTTCCGCGATGACCCTCGCGCCCTTCATGCGCCTCGGCCTCGCCTTCGCCGTGACCCCCAGCTTCCGTCTCCGCGCCGACGTGCTCGCCAGCGTGGTCGCTCAGGGCGTCTCGTTCCAGACCGTCGAGCGCGACATCGCGACCTGGGGTCGACCGATCATGCTCTCTTCCGCCGGCGTCGATCTCGGCTGGTTCTGATGAGCCGTCCTCGCGCTCTCGGAGGACTTCACCTGAGAACCTGTTCTGGAGGTCGACTCAATGAAGCGCTTCCTCATGGTCATCGGCGCGATGGCGATCGCGAGCACCGGGTGCGAGGAGATCGTGTTCGAGCCCGTCTTCGGCGAGACACTCCCGTCCACCCCCGTCACCCCGCCGTCGCCTTCCGATCCTGAATCCGAACCTGAAGAAGACCCGCCGACGCCGGGCGCCCTCGCGATCCGTGCCGGCGACGCGCCCCCCGACTCCCCTTACCGGACGCTGGAGGACCCCGACACCCTCATCCTGTTCTTCGATAGCGATGTCCAGGAGTGCTTCCCGATGGAGATCAAAGCGACGTGCGAGAACGCGCCCATGTGGCAGCTCATCCTCACCATACCGTCCGAGCTCGCCGTGCCGGGGCTCATCGATCTCTCGGATCAGCGGATCTTCTTCACCGAGTCGCTGTCCGAGGCCATCCCGAGTTGCGGTTTCGGCGGCAGGGGGGGCCCAGGCCTCGGGGGCACGCTCGAGATCGTCACGAGCGATGAGACCTCGCTGTTCGTGAAGCTGCGCGGCGCCAGCATGAAAGGCCATGCGGACGGCGACTACACGGTCCAGCGCTGCGGCGCAGCCAGCGGGCCGTCGACCGGCGGGTGATCGCCATCGCGCCGCGCCCGCCCGCTCCAGGACCCCGGCCCCCTTCCGTCGTCGAGCCGTCGAGCCGTCGAGTCCGACACGCCGCGCGGCGCTCGGCTCGAGGCCGCGCGGCATGATAGACTGTCGCCTCCGCGCCTGTGCTTCACGCCCGCGCCGCGCTCCGGGGCGCGGCGGGCCATTCCATGGAGGAGCGACGACGCGCATGATCCAGATCTTCGGCACGGCCAAGTGCAAGGCGACGCGGGCGGCGCAGCGGTTCTTCGCCGACCGGGGCATCAAGGTGCAGCTCGTCGAGCTGCGCGAGAAGGGCCTCTCCAAGGGGGAGCTCGCGAGCGTGGCGCGCGCGGTGGGCGGCGTGCGCGCCCTCTACGACGCGGAGGGCGCGCGCGTGAAGGAGCGCGGCCTGCAGCACCTCGGCCCGAGCGATGCGCGGATCGCCGAGCTGCTCGCCGAGGATCCGCTCCTGCTCCGCACGCCCATCGTGCGCGACGGCAAGCGCGCCAGCGTGGGCGCGGACGAGGCGACGTGGAGGTCCTTCGCCGACGCCGCCAAGGGCCAGTAAAAGGCCACGAGGGACGCGAGGCGGGTCAGGGCCTCTCGGTCCCCCACCAGCCATGTTCATCGACCAGCTCCCGCGCCGGCCCCGCCGCCGCGCTCACCGCGCCTGCCCGCGACCGTACTCCTTGAGCTTGCGGTACAGCGTCGACACGCCGATCCCGAGCTCCGCCGCCGCCCGCGTCTGGTTGCCCCCGTTGCGCGCCAGCACCGCCAGGATGTACTCCTGCTCGACGTCCCCGAGCGTCCGCACGCGCGACTCGGCAGCCGGCACCGGCAGGGCCGAGCGCACCTCCTCCGGCAGGTCCTCGGCCTCGATCCGCCGCCCCTCGGCCAGGGCGACGGCCCGCTCCATGGCGTTCTCCAGCTCGCGCACGTTGCCGGGCCACGGGTAGCGGACCAGGTGGTCGGCGGCGCCGGGGCTGAGGCGCGGCGCCGGCCGCCTCATGCGCGCGGCCGCCTGGGCGAGCAGCGTCCGCGCGAGCGGCAGCACGTCGTCCCGCCGCTCGCGCAGCGGCGGCAGCCGGAGCTCGACCACCTTGAGCCGATAGTAAAGGTCCTTTCTGAAGCGGCCGGCCGACACCTCCTCGGTGAGCTCGCGGTTCGTCGCCGCCACGACGCGCACGTCGACCGGCCGGCTGCGGTTCTCGCCGACCCGCCGCACCTCGCGCGCCTGCAGCGCCCGGAGCAGCTTCACCTGCACCCCGGCCGGCAGCTCGCCCACCTCGTCGAGGAACAGGGTCCCGCCGGCCGCCGCCTCGAAGATCCCCGCCCGGTCCCGCGTCGCGCCGGTGAAGGCGCCGCGCGCGTGGCCGAAGAGCTCGCTCTCGAGCAGCGGCTCCGGGATCGCGGCGCAGTTGATGGCGAGCAGCGGCGCGGCCGCGCGGGGCGAAGCGTCGTGGACGAGGCGCGCCACGCGCTCCTTGCCGGTGCCGCTCTCGCCCGTGACGAGCACCGTGGCGTCCACCTGCGCCACCCGCCGCGCGAGCTCCAGGACGCGCTGCATCGCCGGGCTCGACGCCGCGATGCCGCCCGGACCCGCGCCCGCCCCGCCGGCCGCAGCCGTCCGCAGGAGCGTCTCTGCGCTCGTCCTCAGCCGGCGCTCGGCGCGCCCCAGCGCCTCCGCGGCCCGGCGCAGCGAGTCGTCGAGGCGGTGCTCCTCGAAGAACGGCAGGTGCGGCTCGAGGTCGGCGCCCCACGCCTCGGCCGTGCGGCCGGCGAACAGGCAGCTCGCGTCGCCGCGGCCGAGGCAGCGGCGCTCGATCACATAGATGTCCTGGCCCTCGATGCAGCTCAGGTAGCCGCTCGCGAAGCCCGCGAGCGTCCAGCACACCGGCGCGTCCGCGCGGCCGAGGTGCAGGAGGTGCTGCTCCGCCTCGTACGAGGCCTCCACCGTCGCGCCCCCGGGCGAGAGCGGGCCGTCCGCGCCCGGCGCGAGGCGGATCATCCCCTGCAGCGCGTGGATGCGCCCGCCCGCGTCGCGCCACTCCTCGTCGCTCTCCAGCGAGAGCTCGGCGCGCGCCGCCTCGGCCGTGCGGTAGCCGTGCGCGAAGCCGAACCGGGTGAGGATGGCGCGCGCCGCCGCGGCGCCGACGCTGTCGATGAGCTGCTTGCGCAGGAGGCCCATCGCGACGGTGTCGAGCAGGATCGCCCGCGCCCCGGAGAAGCGCAGATCACCTCCCTGCGGGTCGACCGTGAGGAGCTCCGACAGATCGAGGTCCGCTGCGCGCATGCTGCCTGCCCGGTCGACGCGGCCGGATCGCCGGAGCATAGGTGGCTCCCCGGGCGCGTGGAAGGCTCAGCCGCGCCGCCCGGCGACAGGTCCCCGGTCGCGGAAAGGCTCAGCCGCGCCGCCCGGCGACAGGTCCCCGGTCGCGGAAGGCTCAGCCGCGCCGCCCGGCGGCGGAAGGCTCGGCCGGCACCGCCCGGCCTCGTGCGCGGCACTCAACTCGGGTGTATCGGGGCTCGACCGCGGGTGTCCTTGAGCGCTCGGCTCACTCCTGGCGGTGATATTCCTTGATGCTTGGATGATATGCCTCGATGACGAGCATCATCCTGTCAATATCCCTCTCCCGCAGGTATTCCTCGTAGGCGCCGTCGACGGCCGTGAGGTAATCGCGGCCGTCGACGGGGAGATGGACTGTGTGCCAATCGAGGATCCTGGCTAACCGCGAGGCGGCCGCCAGGTATCGCTGCGGGTCGCTGACGCGCAGCGGCGAAGGCTAGAGCGGACGCTTCGACCTGTAGCGCGTGTAGCACGCAGGGCAGCGCCACTCCATCATCCGCCGCCCGGTCGCGTCGACGGTCCGCGTCAGCCGCCAGCCATAACGAGAGCTGATGAGCGTGTAGTTCGTCTCCGTCTTCGGCGCAGGTGTACCGCAATCCACGCACCGTTGCGCCACACGCTGCTCGCTCTCCGGTGGCTCCCTCATCGCGTGCCCTGACGCGGCAGCGTTCGTGCTCGTGGGACCCTCCAGCGTCTCAGGGTAGACCGAATCGCGTCGCGTCGCCGCCATCTGAACCTCAGGATGAACGCAAGGTGTCCTCTGAGCGTGTCGCCTCACCTGTCCGCTGGGCGCCCGGTGTCTAACATTTCCGACTGTAGCTAAGTACGTTTCGGGTGCCAAGTTCGATTTCACGACACGGACCCTCACGAGGCGCCGGCCGCTCGAACCGACGAGCGCGCGGCGCGGCCCCGGTAAAATGTGATCATGCTCGCCCTCGACGAGATCCGGCGAGTCAGCCATTCCGGAGGCGCTCCGGAGAGTGCCTGGAAGGCGATGGACGCCTACAACGCGCGACCTCGGCCTCTGTTGAGCGGACGCTGCTCATCCGCGAGCGCGAGAGGGGTAGGCCAGTGTCCGTGTTCTTCGGCGAGCGCGCGGCGGCCGCCCCGCCGCCCCCGCCGGTCAGCGCGCAGCTGACGACAGACGCCGCGCCGGAGGGAGCGCGGCCCCATGCCGCTCGCGTGTACGTGCTCGGTGGATCGGCGCTCGTGGCCGCGGGGCTGTTCGCCGGGGTCGGTGCGGCCGGCATGGCCGAGCGCAGGCCGCTCCAGGCGAGCTGCGCGCCGTTCCGCGGCGAGGCGCAGGTCCAGTCCGTGCGGACCCGGTTCCTCCTCGCCGAGCTCGCGCTCGCCGCGGGCGCCGGGGCCGCGGTCTCCGCGGGGCTGCTCTTCTGGCTACGCCCCACCGTGCGAGGCGCGAGGCAGACCGGCCCGCCGCGGTGTCTGGCGGACCGGCCCGCCGCGGTGTCTGGCGGACCGGCCCGCCGCGGTGTCTGGCGGACCGGCCCGCCGCGGTGTCTGGCGGACCGGCCCGCCGCGGTGTCTGGCGGACCGGCCCGCCGCGGCGCCTGTCGCCGTCGTCCCGGTCGCCAGGGGCGCGCTCGTCCAGCTCCGAGGGGCATTGTAGGCCGGGGGAGCAGGCGTGTCACAGCGGCCTCGGCGGCTTCACGCCCGCGGTCATCGCTCGGTCAGGGGGATCGATGCGGGCGCCGGTGCTCGACGTGGTGGCGGTGGTGCTCCACGCGCGTCTCCGCCGGCCTGCGCGGGGCCTCGCGGTAGGTGGGGTGGTGATGATGGCGGTCCCGGTCGAGCTCGACGCGGTAGCGGACCAGGGCGCGCGGCTCTTCGCGGTAGTAGACCCAGCCGTGGCGCGACGGATAGTACCAGCGGCCGTCCACGTAGTAGACATAGGTCCCCCGGTAGTAGACGCGGGGGTGGCTCTCGACGTGGACCGGCGCCGCCGCGATGTGAACGACCGGCTCCTCGACCACCGCGAACTCCCGATACGTGACGGTCGCAGGCGCAGGAGCGACGGTCCTGGTGTGGACCTCCGCGGCGCACCCGGTCGCGCCGAGGACCGCGAGGGCGGCGAGGGCGGCGAGGGCGGCGAGCCTGCTGCGCTGCGGCGGATTCGCCGTGGTTCTGGGGGACGAGCTCTGGAGGACAGGCGCGTTGTTTTTCATGGAGCCTCATCAAAGCAACCGCGGTGCCATCCGGCGGCGCCGGGACGCCGTCGCAGGCGCCAGGCAGCGCGCCTGCTCCTGGTACAGCGCTTGCTGAAGAGCCGGGCATCGGCGCGACGGCGCCAGACTCCAATCAAGGAAGACACCCATGAAACTCTCGAAGCTGCTCTCCGGTCTCACTGCCTGCGTTCTCGCCTCTGCCTCGCTCGCGGGGTGCATCATCGTCGATGGCGACGATGACCATGTTCACTACGGGAGCGGCTCGCTGACCGTGGAGCTGACCATCGATGGCAGCCATGATCCGTGGCAGTGCGTCGATTACGACGTGGAAGACATCGTGGTCAGCATCGAGGACGAGGCGGGCTTCGTCACCGTGGCGTCCACGGACTGCGACGCGCTCGGCCTCACCATCCCCGACCTCCCCGAGGGCTACTACGACGTCGAGGTCTGGCTCGAGGAGGACGGCTTCCAGGAGAGCGACGTCGTGCGCGTCACGTCCGTCGACGTGTTCGACGACGCGGACACGCTCGTGGAGGTCGACTTCCCCTGGAACTGGATCGACCCGTGACGCGCGCGCGGCGCGCCTGAGCGGGCCGCGCGGCCGCCCCTCCTCGCTCGCGCTAGCGTCCGCGAGCCCAGCTCAGAACTTCTCCGTCGACGGGCGCACGTCGAGCTCGTGGGTCCAGGCGCTCGGCGGCTGGGCGTGCAGCTGGAAGTAGGTCTCCGCCAGCGCCTCGGGCGCGAGCATCGTGGCCTCGTCCCTGCCGGGCGCCATGGCGCGCACGCGCGGGGTGTCGATCAGCCCGTCGACGATCACGTGGGCCACGTGGATGCCGCGCGGGCCGAGCTCGCGCGCGAGCGACTGGGCGAGGGCGCGGAGGCCGAACTTGCCGACGGCCAGGGCCGCGAAGCGCGCGCCGCCGCGGAGCGAGGCCGTCGCGCCGGTGAAGAGGAGCGTGCCCCGGCCGCGCTCGAGCATGTCGGGCAGCGCGGCCTGCGCGCTCAGGAAGCCGCCGAGGCAGTTGATCTTCCAGGAGTCCTCGAGCTCTCGCGGGGTGAGCTCCAGGACCCCGGCCACGCGGAACGCGCCGGCGTTGTAGATCAGCACCTCCGCCGGGCCGAGCGACTCCTTCACCCGCGCGAACGCCGCCGCGACCGAGGCCGGGTCGGTGGCGTCCGCGGGCACGCTCAGGGCGCGGCCCCCGGCCGCCTCGATCTCCCGCTGCACGGCCTCGCACGTGGGGGCCGTGCGGGCCATGAGCCCGATCGAGAACCCCTCGCTCGCGAAGCGCCTGGACACCGCGGCGCCGAGACCGGGGCCGACACCGACGACGACCGCTACCCTGTTCGAGCTCATGAATGGATCTCCCTCCTGCCAGGCCTCGCGCCCGGCGAGCGCTGGCAGGTTACCCCCCGGGGGCCGCGGGCGGTGCGCGCCGGCGTGGCCTGGCCCGCGCAGGAGGGCAGGGGGCTCAGGCGCCGCCGTAGACGACCCGTCCGCCCGTCCTCGACAGCGCGTAGGTGAAGCCGAGCTCGAGCGTCGAGCGGATGACGACGCCCCCGAGGTCGAGCCCCTGCTCCACGATCATCCGCGCCGCCTCGGGCGCGATGCCCACCAGCACGACCTCGGCCCCGAGCAGCCGCGCCGCCCCCGCGGCCTGCAGCAGGTGATGCGCCGCGAGCGCGTCGACCGTCGCCATCCCGGTGACGTCGACGAGCACCACGCGCGCGCGCCGCCTGGAGATCTCCTGCAGCATCGACGCCATGAAGCGGCCGGAGCGCTGGCGGTCCATCGCGCCGACGACCGGCATGACCAGGATCTCGGGCGCGATCGGCACGACCGGGCTGGAGAGCTCGATGATCGTGTTGACCAGCGACTCCTGGCGCCGGCTCATCCGCTCGAACAGCCGGACATTCTCGAGCGCCACGGCCATCGTGTCGGCGACGCGCTCGATCTGCGCGATGTCCTCCGGCGAGCACGCCGACGGACGCTCGCTCTCCAGGACGAGCACGCCGAGCGCCTCGCCGCGGGTGAGCAGCGGCACGCCGACCAGCGTGCGGGTCCCATGGCGGCGCGCCTCGAGCACGTCGCTCATCCCGTCGAGCTCGCTCGACGCGGCGTCGAGGACGACCGAGCGCGCGGTGCTCAGCACGCGCCCGACCAGCGATGCGCGGTCGAGGAGGGCGCGCTCCTCGACGAAGCCCTCTTCCTCCAGATCCAGGACGACGACGAGGATCTCGTGCGCTGGGCGGGGCCCTGGCGATCCGCGTCCTCGGTGCGCCGCCTTGCGGTTCAACTCCAGCGTCAGGTGTTCGGACAGGGGATGAGACCAGGGCGTGCACTCGAGGGTCACGACGTCAGCACCTGTGTCGATGAAGCGCGGAAATGGCGGATCCCCGCCTCGCGCCAGCGCCGGAAGCCCGGCCAGGGTCGCCTCCGCTCCTCTCGAGATCACGTCACGGAGCATCTGCACCGCGCGATAGCCCATGTCGTACTCGCGCTGGACCACGGCCGCGTGGATGGTGCCCTCCCTGAGCATCGCGATCGTCTCCGGGACGAGATCGAACGCGACGATCTTGAGGTCTCCCGCCCGGCCGGCGGCCCTCGCGGCCAGGCCCCACGACGGACCGTTCTCGGCGCAGGCGCCGAAGGCGCCGCCGCTGTCCTGGCGCTGCAGCGCGTCCACGGCGAGCTGTAGCCCGCGGGACGTATCGAACAGGTTCTCGGACGGAGGCTGCGCCCTGATGGACCGGCCCGCGACCGCCGCGCCGAACCCCTCGACGCGCTCGAGACCGTTGAGGGAGCGGAGCGACGCCATCTGCGTCTGGACCGTGCCCCCGTCCGGGAGGAGCCGCGCCATCATCTCGCCGGCGAGCCGGCCGGCCGCCACGTTGTCCGTGCCGATGTAGGCGAGGGCGCTGCTGCCAGCCGCCGGCGGCGTGTCCAGCGTGACAACGGGGATCCCGGCCTCCGCCGCCCGCCGGATAGCCGGCTCGATGGCCGCCGGATCGGCAGGCGCCACGGCGATGCCCTTCACGCCTCGACGGATGCCCTCGTCGATGAGCTCGCTCTGGCTGCCCGGGCCGCTGGCGGCGCAGAAATGGAAATCCACCGAGAGGCCGAGCGTGCGCCCCGCGTCGAGGACGCCGTCGCGCAGGTTGTTCCAGTACCTCGTCGGCGCCCGCCGCGGGACCCGGTGGACGCGGAGCTCACGGGCCTCCCCGGGCGCGCTCGTCGACGGCCCCTCGCGGCCATCTCCATCCAGCATGACGAGGTGCACGGCGCTCCATTGCGGCTGCAGCTGTACGCTCTTGATCCCGTTCGAGATGATCTCCACGAGCTGATGCGGGGTGGCCTGCGCGGCCACCGCGTTCAGCACCTGCTCGAGCAGGGCGCTCTCCTGGACCGCTCGTGCCTTGTCGTCGTAGAGCCCGCGCCGCTCCAGCGCCGCGCCCGCGCTGTCGGCCAGGGCCGAGAGCCGCGCCCAGCGCTCGCTCGAGGGCGCGTCGTCGACCGGCGCCGGCTGCTCCACGACGAGCACGCCCAGGAGCCGCCCGTGCACGCGCACCGGCGTGAGGACCACGACCGCGCCCGCCGGCAGCCGCTCCAGCGCCGGCGCGCCCGGCAGCCGTGCCCGGTACCACGCGGCGGCCGCCACGACGCGGGGGCCGCCCTCCCAGCCAAGGGGAGCGGGCGCGCTCGCCGGCCCCGCGTCCGACGGGAGATGCAGGCGCGCCGGGAGCAAGCCCTCCATGCCCGCGGCAGCCCTGTAGACAAGGCGCTCTCCGTCCCGCAGCAGCAGACTCCCACGCTGTGCGCCGGGCACGCACTCCATCGCTTGCAGCACGATGCGGTGGAGCGTCGCAAAAAGATCCAGGCCGATGCTCATCTGTTCACGCGGCGTACCGACCCAGGCTGAAGGCGCTGACGACGCAGCAAGCACGATCGGTAGACCCGATGTCAAGGGGAGACGCCGTCGGGCGGTGACGCCTGCTACAATCCTCGCTCGACGTTCCGTGGTAGCCTCCGTGCACCTTGCGCGGGCCCGGCACCAGCACGCTCCGCCTCGCCCTCGGCGCGGCGCTCGCCGCGGCCGGGCAGCCGTCGCCGGCCGGCGCGCAAGAGGCCCGCGCGGCGGCCACGTGTCCGGCGCGAGAGGCGCTCCTCACGGCCGTTCACCGGCTCGTCAGCGCGAGTGGCCGCGCGGCGGCCGCTGACGGCGACGTCGAGGTGCGGGACCTCGGAGATCGGTATTCGGTGACCGTGCTCGGATACACGCGTGTCTATGTCGACGAGGCGCGCAATTGCGCCGCGCGCGCCCAGAACGCGGCCGTCTTCGCCGCGCTCACGCTCTACCCGCCGGACATCGCGGCTCCCAGGCGCGCGCCCGGCCCGAGACCGGATCCCGCGCGACTCGCGGCGCCGCCGCCATCACCCGCGCCGCCGTCGCCATTGCCCGCGCCCGCCCCGCCGGCGCCCGTGACCGTCAGCCGACCTGCCCAGCCGGCGGCAGGCGGGCACTCGGTCGCCGTCGAGCTCGGGTTGTTCGGCGTCGGCGCGCCCGCGACGAGCGGGGCGTTCGCGCTCGGCGCCGACGCGAGCGTGGCGGTGGCCTGGCCGAGCGTCGGTGTCGCGTTCGGCGGCGCGTTCGCCTCGGCCAGCACGCTCGAGCTCGACGCCACGCGCGTGCGGCTGCGCCGGTTCCCGTTTCACGTGAGCGGCCGGATCGCGTGGCGGAGCCAGCTGCTCCGGGCCGCGCTCGAGCTCGGGCCGCTCGCGGCGTTGCTGCAAGCGCGCCAGGCCGACGCGAAGGCCGGCGAAACGCGCGGCTGGATCGACCCGGGGTTCCGGGGGGCGCTGACCCTGGCGCTCGAGGGCGCGCGCATCGGCCCTTACCTGCGTGTCTTCTCGGAGGTGACGCCGTTCGGCCGCGAGCTCGCCGTCGAGCCCCGCGGCGTCGTCGGCCGCACGCCCGCGCTGTGGCTCGGCGCCGGGATCGGCGTCGCCTCACGATTTGATTGAAGGTTCTCGCGCGACGGGACCTTTCACACCCGTGTGGAGATCGAGGACGTCGTCCGCCAAGGTTTTCGAACGGCGCGTTGCGTCAGTCCCTGACGCGCCGATGAGCCCGAGGCCGCTGGATTTCGCGACTCTCTATGATACCTGGTTTGACCATGTGTCGCGCTGGCTGCACGCGCTGGGCGCGCCCGAGGCCGATAACGAGGATCTGGCGCAGGAGGTCTTTCTCGTCGCGCGCCGGCGGCTCCCGGATTTCGACGGCCGCAACGTCGCTGGCTGGCTCTACTGCATCGCGAGCGGCAAGGTACGTCAGCACCGGCGGCGGCGCTGGTTCCAGCTCGCGACGTTGCGCGGCCAGGCCGTCGACGTCGATGAGCTGCCTTCGCTCGCGGCGGGCCCGGTCGCGCTGCTCGAGACAAAGGACAAGAAGCGCCTGCTCGATCACCTCGTCTCGAAGATGAGCGAGAAACGCAAGCTCGTGTTCGTGCTCTTCGAGATCGAGGGGTACAGCGGCGAGGAGATCGCCGAGATCCTGGACGTACCGATCAACACGGTCTGGACGCGGCTTCACCACGCAAGAAAGGACTTCTACGAGCTCCTTTCGGCCCACAAGCGCGCTCGAGAGGACGGAGAATGATGCGCCCCCTGAGCCAACGCACCGATCCGACAACGCCCCTGGAGGCCGATGCGGTCGCCCTGCTCAGGGCGGCGGAGCCGTACCAGCCGCCGCCGGGCCGCAAGCAGCGCGTCCGGGAGCGGCTGCTGGAGCGCGGCGCGGCCCGGCCGTCGCGCGCGGGGCGTGTCCCTATCGCGCTGGCGTTCGTCGTGTTCGCGACCGCCGCGAGCGCCGCCGCAGGGCGGGGATGGATCGGAGACACCTACAGGTCGCTCGCCCGCGGCGGCGGCCAGGACCCGGCGCAGGACGCGGGCGCGGCGCGGGGCGCCGTGGGGCCTGAGGCGAGCGCGGAGGCAGCCCCGGGCTCCGGCGGCGCCGAGCGCTCGGCGCCGCCGGAGCCCGCGCCGGCCGCGCCGCCTGCGCCGGACGAGGTGAACCTCGTGTTCGAGGCGATGCGGCTCGTGCGGCAGGAGCGGCAGCCCGAGCGCGCGGCGCGGCTGCTCGACGAGTACCTGCGGGGCCAACCGCGCGGGGCGCTCGCCGAGGAGGCGCTCGCGCTGTCGATAGAGTGCGCGATGATGCGCCAGGACCCCGCGGCGAAGGAGCTGGCCGAGCGCTACCTCGCTCGCTACCCCGGGGGGCGGTTTCGCCCGGCCGCCGAGAAGGCGCGCGCCCGATGGTCGCCGTGAGGCCGGTCGCGGCGTCGGCCCTGCTGCTCGCGCTCGGATCGGCGCCCGCCTGCAATGGCGACCCGGTCGACCTCGGCCCGAGCAGCGAGTTCCGGTGGTGGACGGATCACGAGTCCGGCGATCTCTCGGACTGGTCGCGCGACGGCCGCGGCGGGACGTGGACCGCCGCGGGCGGCGTGCTCGAGCTCGTGACAGCGCCGGTGCGCAGCGGCGCCTATGCGGTCCGGTCCACGGTGACCTCCGCGGACGCGGCGCGATCGGAGAGCATCGCGCTCCGCGGCCAGGAGGCGCCCGGCGAGGCGTTCTACAGCGCGTGGTTCCATGTCCCCGAGTTCCCGGAGGGGCTCGACTACTGGCTGCTGTTCAAGTTTCGCTCTCGCTCGGACGCGGGCGATCCCTCGTCCGGGGTGGAGGCGTGGGATCTCGTCTTCGCGCGGCGAGACGCCGGTTCGGCCGCGCTGCGCCTTTACCGTCACGGGGAGGACGCGCAGGACGAGGAGGCCGTGGCGTCCCCGCCCGTGCTCGCGGGCCGCTGGTTCCAGATCGAAGCCTTCTTGAGGCCTGCCACGGACGAGACCGGCGCGCTCGCGGTCTACCAGGATGGCGTCTTGATCTACGATGTGCGGTCGCGGCCGACCATGCCGAGCACGTATGTCGAGTGGAACGTCGGCGGCGTCGCCGAGGCCAGCGCGCCGCGCACGGCGGTGCTCTTCTTCGACGACGCCGCGATCAGCACGGTCCGCCTCGGCCCCACGTTCCCGGCCTTCTACCGCGCTCCCTGAGCCGCTGGCCGGCGCGCGAGCGTGGTGGTCGGCCGTGTCGATCTCACGACCTCCGGGGGCGCGCCGGGCGCCCTGACGAGCGTGCGCCGGGCCGCCATCCACCGAGGTCGCCGCGCATCACGCGGTGCATCCGGACCGTGAAATTTACCGCGCGGTGCGAAGAGCGAAGGGACTGAAGGTTCTTCATGTCCCGTGTCCTTTGGCACCCAGAGCGCCTCGGAGCACCCGAGGACACGGCGGTATCTGCGATCGTATCCTTTGTATTTCACCTGAGGGGTCGAAAATGATGTCCTTCTTCAACGTCGACGTTTCATCGAGCTCGCTGCGGGCAGCGAGCTCGCTCGCCTCACGCTCTCGCTGGGCTCTCCTGCTCCTGTCGCTGAGCGCCTGCGGCGGCGCCGAGCTCGCCGGTGACGGCGGCGGCGACGCCGGGGGCGGGGGCGGCGCTGGCGAAGGAGGGAGCGCGAGCGTCCAGTCCTCCAGCAGCGGGGTCTCGAGCGGCGAGACTGCGAGCGTCAGCGCCGGGAGCACGGGCAGCGCCAGCAGCACCGCGAGCACGGGCAGCGCCGGCAGCGGCGGGAGCACGGGCGACGGCGGGGCTGGCGGCGGCGATGACGTCTTGCCGGACACGTTCCTCGGCCGCAACCCCTCACCCGAGGCCAGGAACCTGCTGCGCTACATCTACAGCCTTCATGGCAACAAGATGCTCTCCGGTCAGATGGAGTCGACCTGGACCTCGGGCGGCGCGGACTACGAGATCAACTACATCAGGGACACGACCGGCAAGCTCCCTGCGATCCGCGGGCTCGACTACATCGACTACAACGGGACCACGGACCGGGCGATCGCCTGGTGGAACAACGGCGGTATCCCCACGATCATGTGGCACTGGGGTGCCCCCACGAAGGGCCAGGGCTACGAGGCCAGCAAGATGACCATCGACATCGGTCAGGCGTTGACCCCGGGAACGGAGGTCAACCGGGTGATGATGGCGGACCTCGACAGGACCGCCAGGGAGCTGACGCGGCTCAAGGAGGCCCATGTCCCGGTGATCTGGCGGCCATTCCACGAGCTCGACGGGGGCTGGTTCTGGTGGAGCAAGGAGGGGCCCGAGCAGTTCAAGAAGCTGTGGACGCTGATGTTCGACTACTACACCGACACGTACCACCTGGATAACCTGATCTGGGTGCTCGGCTTCGACGGGCAGCCGGACGGGGCGTGGTACCCGGGCGACGAGTACGTGGACATCGCCGGGGCGGACACGTACGGAGGCATGGACTCGAAGAAGGCGATGTACGAGGACGTCGCGTCCATCGTCGGGGACGAGATGCCGATCTGCTATCACGAGTGCGACCCCATCCCCGACCCGGACGCGGTGGTGCGGGACGGCGTCGACTGGGTGTGGTTCATGGCGTGGCACACCGATCTCCTCGTGGACGAGAACCCGGTGTCTCACCTGCAAAAGGTCTATAACCACGAGCACGTCATCACTCATGACGAGCTGCCCGATCTCAGGAACTGAGGCCGTCGCCCTGGAGGTCCGGAGAGCACGCATGACCAAGATCCTGAAGGCCGCGGTGGCAGGCGGCGCGGCGGCGGTGGCGGCGGCCGCGCTCCTCTGGGGCATGAGGCCTGCGCCGAGCGCGCCGACGCAGCCGCGCGAGCGTGGCGCCGCGACGGAGCACGGCGCCGCTCCCTCGGCGATGGCCGGGCCGCCGACGGCGACTGCGAAGGCGCCGCCGGAACCGGAGGCGCCGCCGGCGACCGAGGCCACGGCCGGCGGGGCGCTCGCTCGGCCGCAGCGGCCCGGCCCGTCAGGCGGGCCCGCCCCGGTCGACGAGCCTTCGCTCATGGCGAGGCTCCGCGCCCTCGGAGACTCCGACCCGGCGCTCGCGCTCGAGCTCGCGCGCCAGGGGAATCAGCTGTTCCCCGGGAGCTCGGACGCGGCCGAGCGCGCCGCGGTCGCCGTCAAATCGCTCGTCCTGCAGGGCCAGATGGCCGAGGCGCGCTCGGAAGCGCAGGCCATGGTGGACCGATACCCCCACACGCGATGGGCGCTGAGCATCCAGCGGCACATGAACGTGCGCCCCTCTCGGAACTGACCGCCAGCCAGGCCACCGCCGCGACCGCCCCCGGGGCAGGGGACTTCAGGGCGCTCGCCCGTCTTCCGGTTCCGGCGGAGCGCTCCACCCGCGCACGAAGAACGGCCACGCGTCGTGGAGATACAGGCCGAACGGGACCCACCACACGAGATCGTTCGTCAGGCAGAGCACGGCGGAGCGCGGCGGCCACTGGCCGGTCGCGAGCAGCGCCACGAGGCCGACCGGCCCGAGGAGCTTGCCGAGCAGGCCCACGGCCGCGAGGAGAAAGCCGCGCTCGGGGACGCGCGCGACCTCCGCGTAGAGGATGGCGTAGACGCCGACCACCATCCCGAGGCAGGCGAAGATCGCAGGGTGGTTGAGGGGGGCCATGCCGGCGAAGCGAAAGAGCCATTGCGGGTCGAGCGCCGCGTAGAGCCCCCAGCAGGCGTTGTAGAGGGCGGCGAGGCAGAAGACGGCGCGGTGCAGGCGGCGGCGAGGGATCATGCGGTGTCCGTGGACCCGGCGATCGCGTCGACCACCGCCGAGGCGAGCGCGTGCGCGGCGCTGGCGCCGGGCTGGGGCGAGGCCAGGCAGGCGGCGGCGAGCTCCGTGAACGTGCCCCGGTGCGCGAGCAGGTGAGGGGCGATGACGTAGGCCGCCTTGAGGGCGTCGAGCAGCTCCTCGAAGGCAGGATGGCGCTCGGTCAGGTTGCCTTCCGCGTTCTTCCAGGCCTCGCGGACCGCGCGCTCCACCGCCGGGGCGAGCTGCGGCGGCGCCCGGTGGAGGTGCACGATGAAGCCGAACGCGCGGCGGCGGACGCGAGGATCTCCCTGGCGCAGCCACTCGTCGAGCGCGCTCAGGAGCTCCTCGGCGCGGTCGCCGAGGCGCGTGGCCACGACGGCGCGCGCCGGGAGGCTCCGCACTTTCAGGA
Organism: Sorangium sp. So ce321; assembly: GCF_051530195.1. NCBI lineage: Bacteria > Pseudomonadati > Myxococcota > Polyangiales > Polyangiaceae > Sorangium > Sorangium sp. So ce321. The sequence goes on from NZ_CP150329.1 coordinate 553,176, forward strand.
AGCGCGCCACGATATCGGCGATCGGGGCGCGGCTCGAGGTGGCCATGGCCTTCCGGATCTCGCGCAGCTCGCCTAGATCGGCGGGACCGACGAGCCCCCCGCCGTCGCCGCGAGCGACCGAGACGACGACGTCGCACGCGGGGCAATGCAGCACGGCGAGCGCCTGGCTCTGGACGGCGAAGCGCCACCCGGGCTCGTCGCACGCGCAGTGGAGCGGCCGCTCTTCCGGGAGGACCTCGACCCGGGCCGCCCGCGCGGAGTCCTCCGACCCCACGCCGAACGAGAGGCGGCTCCCGTCGGCGCCGCGCGCGCTGATGTGAGGCCGGGGCACGTCCTGCTGGTAGCCGGGGACCGACATGTCCATCACGTGGTCGAGGCGGAGGAACGTCCACTCCTCGCCGGGCTCGTGGACGCGCCCGTCGTCGTCGGTCCAGGCCGACGGCGCTCGATAGACCTGGCCGGGCACCATCTCTCGCCAGGGGACGAGTCGCTCGTGCTCGCTCACGCGAACTCCAGGAGGACGACCCCGCGACCAGGGCAGGCCCGCGACGGGGCACGCGAAGGCAACACCGGCATGCGGGCGAGGATACCAGCTCGGGCCGGCGCGGGCGCCACGTCGAGGTGCCCGCTCGCGCCGGGCCGGCGCGGCGGCCGTGTCTCGATGATCCGTGGGCTGTGGTCCCGCGGCTGAGCGGCGCCGGGCAGCGTCGCGGAGCTCGTGAGGAGCGGCCCGGCGCTATCGTGGAATACTCTGCTGTTGCTGTACTCGCGACGGGTACGTCAACCTCGGTGAGGTGCGGCGCGGGACCGCATGGAGGAGGGGATCACGTCGCCCTGAGGGTCCGTGCTCGCTGCCCGCCCGAGCGCGCCGAGGCGGGGAGGCGAGAGCGGCTGAGGGGTGATGGCGCAGCGCGGCTCACCGCGACTTCTGCGGTGCCTCTTCCTGCTGCGCGTAACGCTGCGGGCCTTGCTGCTGGGCCGATTGCTGGCCTTGAAGCTGGGCGGACTGCTGGCCTTGCTGCTGAGCCGATTGCTGGCCGAACTGGGCGCCCTGCTGCTGCCCGCGCTGCTGAGTGGACTGCTGACCGAACTGGGCGCCCTGCTGCTGGGCCGATTGCTGGCCGAACTGGGCACCTTGCAGCTGCCCGCGCTGCTGAGTGGACTGCTGGCCAAACTGGGCGCCCTGCTGCTGCCCGCGCTGCTGCTGTCCTTGCAGCTGGGCGCCTTGCAGCTGCCCGCGCTGCTGAGTGGACTGCTGGCCGAAACGGACGCCTTGCTGCTGACCGCGCTGTTGAGTGGACTGCTGACCGGACTGGGCGCCCTGCTGCTGAGCGCTCTTCTGAGGGCCGGACTGCTGCTGTCGCTCCTGCAGCAGCGAACAGAACATCTGCTCGGCCTTCCTCATGTGCTGCTCGATGCCCTTTCGCAGCGTCGTCACGTGAGACCGGAGCCTCGCGTCTCGCACGCTCTCGACGACCGATTCGTCGAGGAGATCGAGGGCATGGCGGTGCAGGGAGACCTGCGCCCAGATGAAGGCCACGTCGAACTCTGCGCCTTCCTGGTCCTGCAGCGATTCATTGATCTCGGCGGCGTCGGTCCGGAGCTGCTTGCAGCGCGAGCACGCCTCGATGTTCGTCGTGGCGCCGCTCGACAGCTCCGCCCCGTGCTGCTGGGCCCGGGAGTGCTCGTCGATCATCTGCTCGGCGTAGCGCTGCACCTCCGGGGACTCGGCCTTGTCCCGGGCGATCTCCGACAGCTCGACCTCCTGCTGGTTGATGAGCGAGATCAGCGTCACGATCTCCCGATCCGACGGCTGCTGCATCACGCTGTGACCGCCGGCGTGTCCGCCGCGCTGCCCGCCGCCCTGGTAGCCGGCGTGTCCGCCGCGCTGCCCGCCGCCCTGGTAGCCGGCGTGTCCGCCGCGCTGCCCGCCGCCCTGGTAGCCGGCGTGTCCGCCGCGCTGCCCGCCGCCCTGCTCGCCGCATACCTGCGCGCTGCCCGCGCGCTGTCCGCCGCCGCCCTGCCGGCCGCCCTGGTAGCCGGCGTGTCCGCCGCCCCGCCGGTCGCTCTGTCTCCCTCCCTGCCGGCCGCTCGTGCCCGGCGCGCCGTCTCCGCCTGTCCGGCCGCCGCTCCTGCCGTCAGCGCCCGTGTCGTCCCTGCCGGTGCCCTGGCCGCCGGCCGTCGTCTCGCGGTCCGTCTCGGCCTCATCGATACTGCCGATGCAGCCGCCGGCCCCCGCGAGTACAAAGCTCCCCGCGAACATGATCGCCATGAGGCGACCTGAACGATTGCGCAACATCCTGCTTGCTCCTTGCTCGATATCGGCGCGCTGTCGCGCTCACCTGCCGGTTATCGGCCCCCATGATCTGGGTTCCCGTCGTGGGGTTGGTGAGCGAGGTAGAGCCCGAAGCCCGCATCGTCATTTCCCCGAGAGCCCAGCGCGCGCGGCGAGGCCAGCGTGAGATTCGATGGTTCACCCAGCGTTGACCCTGGCCGTCGCGCAGCCGTCAGCGCGGAGATGATCGCTCCCCATTGACCTGCTCGCGCACCCGCCCGCCCTGGGCGCGGCGCCATCCGCCGCCGCCTGCGCACGCCCGCGCCGGGGCGTCCGGATGGCCCGCCAGGCGGCCGACCGCCCGCACCCCCCCGGAAGAACCTGCCCGCCGCGGCGTCGCGTCCGCGTCACGCCGACAGGAAACCTCCTGCGCGCGCGGCTGTCATACCCGCCATGCCCCCGTCCGTCGTGCGGTTCTTCCTCCTCGCCCATGCGATCACGTGGCTCTGCCAGCTGCCGCTCCTGCTGCAGCAGTGGGGCGCGCCCATTCCCCCCGACGTCGCCATGGCGCCGCTCGTCCTCGGCGCCATCGGTCCGTCGGTGGCGGCGGCGGTGTGCGTCTGGAGGGAGCGCGGCCGCGGCGGGCTCTCGGGGCTGCTCTCGCCCCACCGCGCTCCCGCGGGATGGGGCTATGCGCCGCTCGCGCTGTGCATGCCGGCGACGCTGCACCTCCTCGGCCTCGCGCTGCTGGCGCTCGTCGGCGGCGGCACCCCGGCGACGCTCCTGTATGCCCCCGTCACCCCGGAGCAGCGCGGAATCGCCTTCCTCGCCCCGATCGGCGAGGAGCTCGGCTGGCGCGGCTATGCCCTCCGGCGGCTCCTGCCGGCGTATGGGCCGGTTCGCGCCGGCCTCGTCGTCGGCGTCGCGTGGACCTTCTGGCACCTTCCGATGATGTGCCTGCCAGGCGTGCCGTGGTGGTCATGGGTGCTGAGCCCCCTGTTCATCGCGTCGCTCAGCGTCCTGATGACGGCCCTGCACATCAAGTCGGGCGGCAGCGTGCTCGTGGCGTGGGCGGCGCACCTCGGCATCCACCTCGACAACGTCTCCCGCGCGCACCTGTCCGGCGACGGCGCGGCGCCGCTCCTCGTCACGACCCTCGTCGCGGCCGCGGCCGCGGCGGTCACGGCGCGGCGGATGCAGGCGTGGGAGGAGGCCGCGGCGGCGCCTCCGGAGCCCTCGCAGCCCGCGCCAGCCTCGCAGCCCGCGCCGCCCTCGCAGCCCGCGCCGCCCTCGCAGCCCGCGCCGCCCTCGCAGCCGGCGCCCCGCGCGGCCTGAGCCTGCGCGGCCCGAGCCCGCGCGAGCCGGGCCGAGCCCGCGCGAGCCGAGCGCCGCCGGTGTGCGCGCGCACCGCCGGATACAGGATCGGTGACGCCGCCGCCCGCGGCGGATCGCATCGACTACCGCTGCGCCCCCGATGCGCGTAAGCTCCGCGCAATGTCCGGACGACCGACCCTTCGGCCCTGCTCCGAGCTCCTGGCGGCGGCCGTTTCATGGGACCTGCCGCGCCCGGCCTCCTTTCTTCCGACGCCGGCCGTCCGACCGCGCTGACACGATGGACATCGAGGCACTGAAGCGTGAGATCGAGCGGCTCCGCGTCGTGGCTTCCCGCGATCGCGGGTGGCTCAACGCGGTGCTCGAGCACAGCCCGCACGGCGTCATCCTCTGCGACGCGTCCGGGAAGCTCGTCCTGCACAACCGGGCGGCAGAGCGCATCTGGGCCGGCAGCGCCTCGACCGAGTCGATAAGCGACTGGACCCTTTACCGTGCCTTCCACCACGACGGCCGCCCCTACGAGGCCGCGGACTGGGCGATGGCGCGCGCGATGTCCTCCAGGCAGGTCATCGAGAGCGCGGAGACCCTGATCCAGCGCTTCGACGGGACGCGGGGCATGGTCCTCGGGAGCGCCGCGCCCATCCTCGGGCCCGGGGGCGAGCTCGAGGGCGGCATCTCTGTGTTCGCCGACATCTCCCACCTGAAGCAGATCGAGGCGGAGCGCGGCGAGCTCGCGGAGCAGCTCCGCCGGCGCGTGGAGGAGCTCGATCGCAACGCCCAGCTCACGCAGGCGCTGCTCGCGATCGGCTCGGCGCTGAGCGGCGCGGTGACGCTCGATCAGATGTCGGCCGCGGTGGTGCGCGACGTCCACCGCGTGCTCAAGGCCTCGACGACGATGATGTACACGGCGGACGAGGCGGCCGGGCTCGCGACGCTGGTCGGCCACAGCGGGCTCGACGAGCAGCGCACGAGCCGTTATGTGACCGTGCCCCTCGACGCCCCATTGCCGCTCTCCGACGCGCTCCGGGAGCGCCGCCCGGTCTGGCTGGAGTCGAAGCAGGACATGCACGCTGCGTATCCCGAGCTCGCGGCGCTGAGGCCGGCCCGCGACGACATCCAGGCGCTCGCCGTCCTGCCGATCGTCGCCCACGGCGAGCTGCTCGGCGGGCTGTCGTTCTCGTTCGCGAGCGAGCGGTCGTGGAACGCCGACGACCGCGAGTTCCTGCTGAGCGTGGCGGCGCAGTGCGCCTCCGCGCTGGACCGGGCGCGCCTGCTCGAGCAGGAGCGCAAGGCCCGGGCGCGCGCGGAGATGCTCGCGACCGAGCTCGAGCGGCAGCAGGCGACGCTGCGCCTCCTGAGCGAGGCGGGCGCCGCGCTCTCCAACTCGCTCGATCACGAGGTGCGGCTGGCGCACCTGACCCACCTCGCCGTCCCCACGCTGGCGGACTGGTGCGCTGTCGACATGCTGAACGGCGGTGTGATCGAGCGCGTGGCCGTGCACCACAGCGATCCGGCGAAGCTCGAGCTCGCCGACCGCCTGCGGGCGATGGCCCCGCCCCGGCTCGACGCCCCGACGGGCGTGCCCGCGGTCATCCGCACCGGTCGGGCCGAGTGGATGGCCGACATCCCCGACGCCATCTACGAGTCCGCCGCGCTGAACCCCGACCACCTGAAGCTGAGCCGGTCGCTCGGGCTGAAGTCGTATGTCGTCGTCCCGCTCCGCGGGCGCGAGCGGACCATCGGCGCGCTCACGCTGGTCCACGCGGAGTCGGGCCGCCGCTTCGTCGAGTCGGACGTCGCGGTCGCCGAGGAGCTCGCGAACCGCATGGCCCTGCAGATCGACAACGCGCGGCTGTTCCAGCAGGTCGACGCGTCCCGCCAGCAGCTCGCGAGCCTGTTCAACCAGGCGCCCGCGGGGATCTGCATCATGCGCGGCCCCCGGCACGTCTTCGAGCTGGTGAACCCGGCCTACCAGGACATCCTCGGCGGCCGGGACGTGATGGGCAAGCCCATCCGGGAGGCGCTGCCCGAGCTGGAGGGCCAGGGCATCTTCGAGCTCCTCGACGCGGTCTACCGGAGCGGGCAGCCCTACGTCGGCACGTCCGTGCCCCTCCGCATCCGGCGCGGCGCCGCCGGCCCGGAGGAAGAGCGCTTCTTCAACTTCGTGTATCAGGCGATGCGCGCGCCCGACGGCGGCACCGAGGGCGTGATGGCGTTCGCGTTCGAGGTGACCGACCAGGTGCTGGCGCGCCGCCACGTCGAGCAGCTCGCGATCGAGCTCGCCACGAGCGAGGCGCGCCTGCGCACGCTGGTCCAGGCGACGACGGCCATCGTGTGGACGGCGACGGCGGCGGGGGAGGTCGCCGAGGTCTCGCCGAGCTGGCTCGAGTTCACCGGTCAGACAGAGGCCGAGTACCTGCGCGGCGGCTTCCTGGAGGCGATCCACCCCGACGATCGGGAGCCGACGATGCGGGCGTGGGCGGACGCGCTAGCGAGCGGCGACACCAACTATCAGGCCGAGTACAGGCTCCGCCGGAAGGACGGCACGTACGCCTATACTGTGGCCCGCGCGGCGCCCGTCCGCGCCACGGACGGCAGCGTCCGCGAGTACGTGGGCTGCAACATGGATATAAGCCAGCAGCGCGAGGCCGAGCGGATCACGCGGGAGCACGCCGAGGTGCTCGAGACGCTCCACGAGGTGGGGCAGGCGCTGTCGGCGGAGCTCGAGCTCGACGCGCTCGTCCAGTCGGTCACCGACGCCGGGACGAAGCTCTCCGGCGCGGAGTTCGGCGCGTTCTTCTACAACGTGAACGACGCGCAGGGCGGCAGCTACATGCTCTACGCGCTCTCCGGGGTGCCGAAGGAGGCCTTCTCGCGCTTCCCGATGCCGCGGAACACGGCGGTGTTCGCGCCGACGTTCAGCGGTGAGGGCGTGATCCGCCTCGACGACGTGACGAAGGATCCGCGCTACGGGAAGAACACGCCTTATCAGGGGCCGCCGCAAGGGCACCTCCCCGTGACGAGCTACCTGGCCGTCCCTGTCGTGTCGCGGAGCGGCAAGGTGATCGGCGGCATGTTCTTCGGCCACCCGAAGCCGGGGGTGTTCACCGAGCGCTCCGAGCACCTCACGGTCGGCCTCGCCGCGCAGGCCGCGGTGGCGATGGACAACGCCCGGCTGTTCGGGGAGGCGCAGTCGCTCATCAAGGCGCTGGAGCGGACCAACGCCGAGCTCGACCAGTTCGCCTACGTGACGAGCCACGATCTGAAGGCGCCGCTCCGCGGCATCGCGAGCCTCGCCCAGTGGATCGAGGAGGACCTGTCGGACAAGCTCACCGGCGAGACGCGCCGTCAGATGGAGATGCTGCGCGGGCGCGTGCAGCGGATGGAGGCCTTGATCGAGGGGATCCTGGCCTACTCGCGCGCCACGAGGTTCCGCGAGAAGCCGGAGAGCGTGAACATCGAGAAGCTCGCGAAGGACGTGGTCGAGCTCATCGCCCCCAAGCCGCCGGCGCAGGTCGCGCTCGACGTGCCGCCCGCGGTGCTGCGCACGTACAAGGTGCCGCTCCAGCAGGTGCTGATGAACCTGATCACGAACGCGCTCAAGCACGCTGGCCGCGAGGACGCGAAGGTGACCGTCTGCGCCCACGAGCAGGGCGAGAGGTACGAGTTCTCCGTATCGGACAACGGGCCTGGCATCGCGCCTGCGTTCCAGGAGAAGGTGTGGGGGATGTTCCAGACGCTGCAGGCGCGGGACAAGGTGGAGAGCACCGGGATCGGCCTTGCCATCGTGCGAAAGATCGTGGACAGCCGGGGCGGGCGCGCCTGGGTGGAGTCGGACGGCAAGAACGGCGCGACATTCCGGTTCACGTGGCCGAAGCGGGAAGCGGCGCAGGGCGACGCGTAGGGAGCAGCGCGCCGCCGTGAGCGGCGGGCCGGCCAGCGCTCATGGCGCGGATGTCCGGGTCAGGGCGCGGCCGTCCCGATCTGCCGGATCGTCGCTTGCTCCCGCAGCTGGTCTCTCTGCGCTGGAGCGGACTGGATGAGCTCGTTCAGCTTGCTGGAGATGACGTAGAGCTTCCCGCCCCGGAGCACTCCGGTCGTCGGATACACGTCGCCGAGCTCCTGGACCGAGCGCAGCTCCGCGCTGACCCAGCCGTCCTCGCTCGACAGCGAGAACGCGGCGTTGGACGCGGCGGCAGGGGTCTGGTTCGCGATGATCACCAGGTCCTTCTTCCCGACCAGGACCAACCCGTCTCCACCCACGAACCTCCTCGGGACGTCGATCTGCGAGAGCCGAGAGGGGCTCGCGAGGGGCACCTTGAACAGGCTGCCATCGCTCTTCTTGACGACGAGGAGGTAGCCGTCGGGGTGAACGACAACCCCGTTCAGGTTGATGCCTTCGCCGGCGAACCGCTCGTCTCGCACGAACACGGTCGCCTTTCCCTGCGGGTCGATCTTGTAGATGGTAGGGGAGAAGCTGTCGGTGACGTAGCCGTTACCTGCCGAGTCCAGGGCGATGCCGTTCACGAGGTGAGCGCCCGGGGACAGGGGCGCGAGATCCACGTAATCGAGGGCCGCGCCCGTCGCGAGATCGTAGATGCCCACGGCGGCCAGGTTCTTCGGGCCCTGGGCAGACGGCTTGACGCTCGCGCCGAGGTCGGAGCTCACCGCCCAGAGCCGGCCCCGCTGGACGTCCACGGCGATGCCGAGCACCGAGCAGAGGCGCTTGTCGTCGACGACGAGCGAGACGCCGCCGTCGCCGCCCACCGCGTAGATCGCGCCTTCCCTGAACGAGCTCACCAGGAACCTGTCGCTCCTGCTGTCGTACTCGATGGTCTCCGGATACAGCGCCGGCTTGCGGACGGTCAGGGGCTGCCCCGCGCGCTCGAGGGTGACGGCCCCGGCGGCGTGCGTGCAGCCCACGGACATGAGCCCGACCACCGCGGCTGCGCACAGCGCGCGGGCGCCAGCCAGGGCGCTTGCTCTGGCCCGCGCCCCGTCGGCCTCTGTGCGCAGCGCGCTCGTTGCCCTGTTCATGATCGACATCTCTGCTCCTGTTCTGGGTAGGTTCGTCCCGCGGGCGCAGCGCGCTATCGAGGCGCGCTGCTGGAGGCCCCGAGGCGCCTCTCCCACGCCGCCGATCCGTCGATGAAGCGCTCCTCGGTCCAGGCCCTCTCGGCGCGCGCGTGCCGCAGCCCCTGGCGCAGCTCGAGCACGAGCGCCGAGGCCTGTGTGCCCTCGTGCTCCGCGCCGGGCAGGCGCAGCGCTTCCCCGAGCTGCGCCTCGATCTCCTGTTCACGGCGCGTGAGCTCGGCCATGTGCTCGCTCATCGCCGCTGCGTCGGGGGGCGATGCTGCCGTCGCGCCGGGCGCAGCGTCGGGGCTCCGCGCGAGCCCGGCGCCCGCGTCTCCGGCGGGCTGCGACGGCCGCGCGCGCGCCACCTGGACGCTCAGGCCAGCGGCCGCGATCCCGGACGCCGCGAGGCCCGCGATCGCCCACCGCCGTCCCCGTGGGCTCGCCCGGAGGCGAGCTCGACTCCCCGCGTCCACAAGGCGCTTCACGCGCGGGAGGAGCGCGCTCGCCGGACGCGCCATGGCCGGGACCATCGCTCGCCGGTCGGAGAGCAGCGCGCCGGCGGCCACCTGGACCAGCGCGCGCGCCAGGCCCCGAGGGTCGCCCGTGAGCTCGACGGCCCTGTCGTCGCAGGCCAGCTCGGCGGTCTCACGGAAGCGAGACGCTACCCAGTGGTTGGTCGGCTGCATCCACAGGAGCGACTGCGCGAGCCCGGCGACCGGAAACCAGAGCCCATCGCCACGCTCGATGTGGGCGAGCTCGTGGGCGAGCACGGCGTCGACCTCTGCGTCGGCGAGGGCGGTGAGCCTCGCCAGCGGGATGCACACCTCGGAGGCTCCGATGACCAGGGGGCTGCCGACGCTGGCGCTCTCGGTCAGCACGACCCGGCGCAGCCCGATCCGGCTGCGCATCCGCTCCAGGCGCTGGAGCAGCCGCGCGTCCTGCACCCTTCTGCGCCCGCGGAGGCTGCGCCACAGCAGCAGCGCCGAGCCGGCGAACCGCAGCGGTCCCAGCGCCGCTGCCCCGGCTCCGCACGCGGCGAGCAGGCGCCACAACAGGGGCGCGCGCGACGCCGGCGAGCCGGCGACAGCGCCCTCACGGGTCGACTCTCCGCCTTGCGGCGCCGCGACAGGCGCCGTGGGGGCGGGCGCGTCATCGAGCGATAGGACGGAGATCTCCTGGAAGTACGGCGGCTCCCCGGGCGCGCGCTCGGATCCCCATGGCGCCGCTGCGCCGAGCAGCGTCGTCGCGATCGGCCCGAGCAGGGCCATCTTCCAGAGCAGGTGTCGCGTCGAGGCCGAGAGGGATCCACGGCGAGCGAGCAGCCCCGCTGCCCCGGCCCACACCGCGGCGTGGATAGAGTAGGTGAGCAGCAGCGCCAGCCAGAAGGCCGCCGTGCCGGGCTCGATGCCCGGCCATACCAGCAGGTGGAGCGCCACGATCAGGCCCCTTTCTCCTCGAGCAGCCGGCGCATCTCCTCGAGCTCTTCGGGGCTGAGCTCCTCCGACTCCAGGAGCTGCGCCGTGAGGGCGGAGACCCTGCCGCCAAAGAACGAAGACACGACGCGGTGGAGCACACCCCTGGCGGCCTCCTTCTGGCTCACCAGCGCGCGGTACACGAGCTGCCTGCCGTGCCTGCGATGCTCCACCCAGCCCTGCTTGCTGAGCCGCTGGAGCAAGGTCGCCACCGTCGTGGGCGCGAGCGCCCTCCCGTCCTTCGCCATCGCCGAGAGGACATCGCTGACCGTACCTTCCCCGACCTCCCAGAGCGCCTTCATCACCGCGAGCTGCAGATCCGTCAGAGTTCCCGTTCCCACGACTACAAGTGTCGTCCATGGTCGCCGGGCTGTCAACGACAAATGTAGTCGTCGTGGCTCTGGCAGGGCGCCACCTCGATACGCCGAGCGTTTCCCACGCCGCAGCCGGCCGCCCGGGGGCATCCCCGTGGCGTCGTGAGCGCGGCCTTCGCGTGGCGGGGCCCCGGTCTTCGGTTCAGGACCGCCTCGAGGCGGCGCGCCGTCGAGGCGCTCAGTTCGCGGGCTTCGGCATCGTGAACACCATCGCTTCCTCGTCGTCCTCGAGGTTGTTGATGGTCCAGTAGATCGACCCGCAGTCGATGGCGATCTCGAAGAAGTAGGGCTGCCCCGTCGTCAAGGTGACCATATCGCCCTTGCCGATGTGCGCCCGCCGCACCTCGCCCTGACCCTGGCTGTTCTGTTGAACGGTCCAGTAGACGAACTCGTCGTCCACGGCGACCGACTTGGGGATGGCCCCGTTATCGACGGTGTACGTGAAGGGCGGGTCGTCGAGCGCCGCGTTCGTCGCCTTGGACTGGACCGCGCCGTTGTTGTCGGTCACCCAGTACACGACCCCCTTGGCGATGAGTACCTCGGTGGGGTTGCCGTTCGTCTCTGCGAACACCTCGGCGGTCGCGCCGAGCGGATCCTTCGTCTTGCGGAGGATCTGGCTCGCGAGGTAGTCCGACCAGTAGACGTGCGTCGCGTCGACGGCGATGCCCATCGGGTTGCCGTCGGAAGCGACCTGCTCGGCGAGCCGCTGGCTGCCGTCGGCCTTGGCCCGCCACACCGCCTGGGGCACCTGGGTCACCCAGTAGACGCTGTCGCCGAACGAGGCGATCCGGCCGTACGATGGGTATACCTGGCCTCCTTCCTCCGGGACCTCGGCGATCTGGATCGGGCTCGAGCTCGGCGGATCGATGGGTATCCCGAGCACGTTCCCGTTGCTCCAGTTGTTCCACGAGAGCTGCCCGCCGGAGTAGGTGACCCAGGCCGCGTCCCCGAACCCCGGGGTGCCGGGGAGCGCGCGCGCGGCCCCGCCGTCCTTCGGGATGGCGATGATCGCCTCGCCGTTCGCCAGGAGCACGGCGTCCTCGGTGACGACCATGCCCTTGGGGTTCATCCCGAGATCTCCCGGCATCTGCGTGACCGGGCACGAGCCCGCGGTGCAGCTCGACGGGGCACACGAGGGCATGGCCCCGCCTGCCCCGCCTGCCCCGCCTGCCCCGCCGCCCGCGTCGCCGCCTGCCCCGCCGCCGCCGGCGGAGCCCGACGTCGGCGCGGCGGAGCCTCCGCTGCCGGACGCTGGGCTCGCCGCCGTCGAGGACGACGACGCGGGCGCCTCCGTGCCAGGCTCGATGCCGAAGATGAGGTTGCAGCCCGTGCCCGCCGCCACCAGCGCGAGCAGGGCGGGGGGCAAAGCGATCTTGCTGTGCATGAGGGAGTCTATAGAACGCGCGCGCGGCGCCGGCTATGATGCGCGCCACACCCTGGCGTGGAGGCGATATGGAAGCTGGATCCGAGCGTGTCCGGAGCGGCGGCTGCACGTGCGGCGCGGTGCGCTTTCTCCTTCGTGGCGAGCCTATCCGCGTGGGCATCTGCCACTGCACCTCGTGCAGGAAGGAGACGGGCGGCGTCTTCATGCCGTACGCCGTGTGGCCGTGGGCGAGCTTCGAGTCCACGGGCGAGACGAGGTGCTGGGAGGGACGCAGCTTCTGCCCGACGTGCGGATCACGGCTCTTCTCGCCGCAGGAGGAAGCGGGGGAGGTCGAGATCAAGCTGGGATGTCTGGACGACGCGCCCACGGATCTCGCTCCGACCTACGAGCTCTGGATCAGGCGCCGCGAGCGCTGGCTGCCCCCCTTGGCGGACACGGAGCAGCACGTGGGCGACCGGCCGTGAGCGGGCCTTCAGGCTCGCGAGCGTCGGGCGCTCCTGTCGATCCTGGGTGATGGATATCGCCGATCGCGCGCGCCCGTCGGCGCGGGCGCCTGAGCGCGATGCTGGCGCTCACGCCAGCCTGCGGAGCTGCTCCAGCCGGCGCCGTTGATCGATGTCGCGCCGCTTGATCTTCCCGGTCCTGAGCTCCTCGTAAGGCCCGCACACCGGCCGGTAATCGCACTGCGCGCACGCCCCCTCGGCCGGCATCGGCAGGAGCGCCGCCCTGTCGATCGCGTCGCCGATGATCCCCGCCACCTGCTCGGCCGCCTCGCGCGCCCGCGCGTCCAGGTAGATCGGCACCTCCGTGAACCCGCCGGCCGAGGTGCAGTAGTAGAGCCGCCCCGACTCGACCTGCGTCCCCGGCGGCATGAGCTTCTCCAGCGCGAGCGCGTAGAGCACCGGCTGGAGCGTGCCGCCGCCGCTCACGACCGCGTCGCGCGGCGCGCGGGCCTTGCCCGTCTTGTAGTCGGTCGCCCGCATCGCGCCCCACACGCTCCGCTCGACGAGATCGATCGACCCTCTGAGCCGCACGCCGCAGTCGAGCTCCACCGGCTCGTCCGAGCTCCCCGGGTCGCGGGCGGCGAGGCGGCGCGGCAGCCCGAACGACAGCTCGAAATGGAGCGGCTCCCAGTCGCGATCCTCCGCGGCGCGCCGCAGCCACTCGCGCAGATCGGCCCGCACCGACGCGATCCCGTCGTCCCAGACGCGCTGGATCGCCGGCGCGAGCTCGTCCGCGTAGCGCGCGGCCACGCGGTCGAGCGCCCGGTCGAGCTCGGCCCGCGCCTCGTCGAGCGTCGAGACGCTCACCGGCAGCTTGCCCCCGTCGCGGAGGGCGACCAGCACCTCGTAGAGCACGTCGTGCACGAGCCGGCCGCGCTGGAGCGGATCGAGCTCCTCGATCGCCTCGGGCGCCGGGCGCGGCGCGAGCCTGTGCACGGCGTAGAGGAAGAACCGGTAGGGGCACGCGGCGAAGTGCTGCAGCGCGGTCGGCGAGAACGAGCGGCGCCCGAACGCGTGCTTCGCGAGCGCCTCGCGCGCCTCCGCGACCGGCTTGAACAGGCCGTCGGCGCTGGTCCAGGCCGGGATCCAGCGCCGCGCCCGGAACCGGAGCGCCCGCGCGAGGTGCGGGTTCGCGCCGAGCAGGTAGCGCGCGGTGCCGATGGTCCGCTCCTCCGGCAGGCTGAAGAGCGTCTCCAGGAGCGCGAGGTCGTGCTCCGCCGCGTCGATCGCGTCCTCGGGCCGCGCGGGCGCGGGCCAGCCGATGCGCGCGGCGCCGCCCTGCTCGGCGCGGCGCTCGAGCTCGCCGAAGCCGGGCAGCCTGCCCTCGGCCGCGCGCAGGAGCTCGAGCCCGTAGAACGAAGGAACCCGCGGCCGCGACTGGTCCATGTCGACGCGCGGGTACGACACGACGAGCTTGCGACGGGCCGCGCCGACGGCGAGCCGGAGCGCGAGGCGCTCGCGCGCGACGCGGTCGTCGCTCGTGTCGAGGCCCGAGGCGCCGCCGGCGATCGCCCGGCGGAGCGCGTCGCGGAGGATCGGGTCCTCGGTGACCTTCTGCGGGAAGATCCGCTCGGCGAGCCCGGGCACGAAGACCACGTCGAACGAGCGCCCGCGGGCAGCCTCGATCGGCGCCACGAACAGCCGCCCGTCGCGGCGGGCGGCCGGCGGCAGCACGAGATCGGTGAGGCGGTGCGCGAGGCAGAGGCGCACCTCGCCGAGGTCCACCGGGCCGACGTCCGCCATCGGCGCGAGCTCCGCGAGCACGGCGAGCACCCGCTCGGGCCGCCGCAGCGCGCGCGTCGCGAGCGCCGAGAGTCGTTGGCGCCACTCGCCCCAGGTCGCGCGCTCGCCCGGACCCGGCAGCGCCGCGAGCAGCGGTAGCGCGAAGTCGCGCAGCGCCGTGAGGTCGGCGAGCGCCCGCGCGATGCGCGCGGTGTCGCGCTCCTCCGAGGCGCGCGAGAGCTCTTGCCGGAGCTCCCGCTCGTATCCGGAGAGCCGCACCTTCCACCGGTCGAGCCCGCCGATGACCGCAGCGTCGACGAGGATCCGCTCCCACCGCCGCGGGGCGCGCAGGGTGCCGTCCTGTACGGGAGCGTCGGGGTCTCCGCCCGCCGCGGCGGGGGTGCGGTCGCCGTGGAGCGCGTCATTCTGGAACGGGTTGTCCAGAATGCTCGGCGCGCCGGCCGGGGAGGGGGTGCGGTCGTCGTGGAGCGCGCCATTCTGGAACGGGTTGTCCAGAATGCTCGGCGCGCCGGCCCGGGAGGGCGCACCATCACCCTCGAGCGCGTCCTCGTCGAGCTCGCCGCGCAGAAGCTCGGGGAAGAGGTCGTCGTCCGGCGGCACCCACCTGTCGGCCTCGGACGCGGCCGGCGGCGGCTCGCCCGCGGGCGTCGGGTCGGGCACCTGCCCGAGCGAGAGGTACTCGGCGAAGCGCGACGCCGAGAGGTGCTCGGCGGCGCACGCGAGCAGCGCGAGGAGCGCGCGGCCCGCCGGATCGGGCTGGACCGAGCCCTGCGCGAAGTACGCGGGGATCCCGGCCCGGCGCAGCGCCTCGACGAGGTGCGCGCGGTACTGCTCGGGCGCGCGCAGGAGGATCGCCATCCGCTCGAAAGGCACGCCGCGGCCGGCCTCGCGCAGCGCGATGCGCGCGAGCTCCACGCACTCCCGGCTCTCCCCGGGCGCGGAGAGGATCTCGACCTCATCGCCGAGCCCGGGGGCCTCGTCCGTCAGCGGGTTGAACAGGTGCTCCTGCAGGCGCGCCAGCGAGGTGCTGGGCGCGCCCGGCGGCTCGTCCCCCGCGCCGGCGCCGTCGTCCGCGCTGCTTTCCGCGCCGCCGTCCACGCCGTTGCCCGCGCCGGCGCCGTCGTGCGCGGCCGAGACAGCGGTCAGCGAGACCCGGCGCGGCGGCGACCGGAGCGCCGCCTCGAGGTGGCGCAGCGACGCGGCGTCGCCCGCGGGCACGGTGGCGAGCGCGTCGGGAGAGCGCGCCGCCACGGCCTCGAGGAGCTCGCGCTCCAGCGCGAACCGCACCGGCAGGTCGAGCAGGAGCATCGGCAGCCCGAGCAGCGGGTGCCTCGCGCGCGGGTCGCCGCCGTCCTCGGCCCGGGCGCGCTCGGCCGCGAGGCGCAGGACGAGCGCGCGGTCGGCGAGCCCCGCCTCGTCCAGGGCGGCCTCGAAGGCGTGGGCGATGCGATCGAGGTCGGCCGGCGCGAGCGCTTCCGGCGCGACGCCGGAGAGCCGCACTTCGTCCAGCGTCCGCGCCACGGCGCGCGGCAGCCCGGGCCGGTCCGCGACGCGGGCGAAGCGCCCGAGCAGCCCGTCCTGCGCGAGCCCGTCGATCGCGCGCGCACACAGGGCCTCCATCGCGAGCCCGCTGGCCGGGACGAGGCCGCGCGCGGCGAGCGCCGGCATCGCGAGCGCGGCGGCGAGGCGCCCCAGCGTGAGCCGGTGCCAGCCGAAGGTCGCGCGGCGGCCGCGGAGCGACGAGCGGGCGAGCTCGCTGACGGCCTCGACCGAGGCGCCGACGAGGAGCACGCGCTCGGCGGGGAGCCGGCGGCGCAACCAGCCCACGGCCCGATCGAGGCGAGCGGCGGCGCTGGGGGAGGTGATGAGGACGTGAGGCACGAGGTCGCTGGGGAGGCGCGGCGGGGCGCCGGGGAGCGGCGGAGGCGGCGGAGGCCGCGCAGACCGCTGCACGGCGGTGCAGGCGCCCGCGGAGTGTGAAGCAGAACGGAGGAGGAGGAAACCCGCGGCGGCGCCGAGCGGGGCTGCCGGACGGAGCGCTGGACGGGATGTCCGGCGGGGCCGGCGTGCTGCGCTGCTCGGTCGCTGCCCCGCCCGGCGGTCTCCGCTATACTGGCGGAAGCATGCTGTGCGATGTTGCGGCGAGGCAGGCCAGCCGCCCCTACATGGTCCGTCGCGGCCCGAGGCCGGCGTGAACGACCTCGACCTGCGCTGGATGGATCGCTGCCTGGAGCTCGCCGCGCTCGCCGCGGGGCGCACCGCGCCGAACCCGATGGTCGGCTCGGTCATCGTGCGCGGCGACGAGCTCCTCGCCGAGGGGTTCCACGAGCGGGCCGGGCTGGCCCACGCCGAGGTCGACGCGCTGCGCAAGCTCGACGGCCGCGCCGAGGGCGCCACGCTCTACGTCAACCTCGAGCCGTGCTGCCACCACGGCCGGACGCCGCCCTGCACCGACGCGCTCCTCCGTTCCGGCGTCCGGCGCGTCGTGATCGGGATGATCGACCCGAACCCCCTCGTCTCCGGCAAGGGCGTGGCCCTCCTCGAGGGCGCCGGGATCGAGGTCGTCATCGGCGTCCGCGAGCCCGCGTGCCGTGAGCTCAACCGCGTCTACATCGCGAGCATGGCAGAGCGCAGCGCCCTGGCCGCTCGAGCGACGCCGACGTCCTGACGCCGCGCCCCGGCGCGGCGGACACCTCGCCCGCGGCGCCGCCGCCCGCGCACCGCCCCGCTCCACGGATTCCCCTCCTCGCGGGCGCCGCGCCTTCGGCGGGGCCCCGCCGTCTCCCCTCGTGAACGTCCCCGCCATCCGGGGCCGGCCAGAGGCCCGGCGAGATCCTCCCGCCCGCGCCCCATTCCAGATCTCCCGCCGCGCCGGGTCCGACTCGGAGGCTCACCGCGCGCGGCGCTGGCACCACGATTGTTATGCCCTCCGCTCACCGGCGGAACCGAGTGGCGCGACGCTGTGCGCACCCTCACGTCACGACCGCTCTAGACATCATTTCTAGACGGAAAGGTAGCAGTATGAAGAATGCTCTCCCGTTCGCGATCCTGTGCCTCGGCGCGCTCGGCTGCGCGGATACGCTGGCCGGGGACGACGGCGAGCAACCCTTGCTCACGTCCCGGCAACGCATCGTCGGAGGCGCTGTGGACACAGCGCACGCCTATGTCGTGGGCGTGGGCACTCGGAGCCGGGCGTTCTGCAGCGGGACGGTGATCTCGCAGCGGACCGTGATCACGGCGGGACATTGCCATGGCGGGCTGTCGCGGGTTTACTTCGGCCCGAGCCTCGGACGGCGGTCCGCGAGCGTGCGGATCGAGACGTCGAAGCGGCACCCCGGCTACGACCCGGCCACCCTCGAGAACGACCTCACCCTCCTCAAGCTGGAGAGCGACGCGCCCGTTCAGCCTGCGCCGCTCCTGCGCGAATCGATGGACAACAACGGCTGGTACATCGGCCCGGACTACACCTTCGTCGGCTATGGGGTCTCCGACGGCGTCGCCGGGACGGGGTTCGGCACGCGCCGCGTCGTGACCTTCCCGATCCTGGCGGTCGGGCCCGCCCGGGTCGGGGGGACGCCGGGGACCATCAACGCGACGCAATTCTATTACCAGGTCCCGGCCATGAACACGTGCAGCGGCGACTCCGGAGGTCCGGCGTTCCTCGTGCGGTGGGGCGTCGAGCGCCACGCGGGCGTGACCTCGTTCGGCGACGACCCCTGCACCCTCGACGGGGTGCAGGCGCGCACGGATCTCGACCAGATCTCCCGGTTCATCCAGCCGACGATCGACGAGTTCGAGGCGGACAACCCCTGCCGCGCCGACGGCCGCTGCGAGGCGGCGTGCGACGCCGGCCCCGACGTCGTCGATCCCGACTGCGCCGAGTACCACTGCGGCGCAGACGGCGTTTGCGCGCAGGCATGCGTGCAGCCGGTCGACCCGGACTGCGCGCCCGACGACGACGCGCCGGAGTGGTGGCCGGAGCAGTGAAGAGGGGTGGGGTGAAGGAGCGGTGAAGACGGCGCCGTGACGACCCGCGGGCGCGGCCCGCGGGTCTGCTGGCGTGACGGAGCTCAGGGCGTGTCGGCGGGGTCGGCCGGGTCGCTGCCGGCGATGCGCCCAAGGGTGTAGTTCGGCTTACGATGGCTCGGTTTTCCGCCTTCCGCAGCGGCGGGGCGAGGACGAACGCAGAGAGAGGGAGGCAGGCGGAGACAGCGGCGCTGTGCGCCGGGAGGCGCGGGGACCCGGGAGGGGCCTCGCCGGAGGAGGGCGCTACTTCTTCGCCATCACGTACCGGAAGTCGAACCGAGCGGCGCCCGTGTCGAGCGTGCCCGCGCGCCGGAGCCCGGCGCCGTCGAGCTCTTTCGCCTGGAGGTCGTCGAGGCGGCGGATCATGGCGACGACCTCCGGCAGCCCGTGCCGCCGCGCGAAGGCCGCGAGCGGACACTCGCGAACGCCGGCGGCCCGGAGCGCGCCGGCCCCGGCGGCCCTGTCGAGGCGGGTGCCGCCCGGCTCGCGCGCGGGCGTGCTCCTCATGAGCAGGGGCCGCGCGGGGCGCAGCCGCGACACGACATCCATCGCGGCCCCGAGGAACGGGTGCCGGCTCCGCTGCTTGCGGTGGAACGCGAGCAGCATGTCCTCCGCGAGGCGCAGGGCCGGCGCCCGGTCCACCCCGAGATCGTGCTGGAGCGCCTGGTAGATCGCGAGCACGGGCGGGCCGAGCTCGAAGAGCCTGCGATCCATGCTGCTCTGGAGCCGGGGTATCGTCGGCTCGAGCGCGAGATACCTCTCCTTGGCGTGCGTGTGGAGCGCCGCCGCGCTCTCTTCGCCGAGCTCGTGAGCCGCGACGAACCGGCCTTCCGTGAGGATCTGAGCGAGACGTTCAGAGGGCGATGCCATGCTCCGAAATTACCATAGGTCACGCCATCGCAAGCATTGTTGTTCGAACTTTCTGCGCTGTACTGGGCAGTTGGAGTGGCCGGCCTGGCCGGCCGGTCGGCCAGCTGGACTGGCCGGCCAGGCCGGCCAGTCGGCCAGCGGAGCCGTCGAATCGAGCGCTTCTCGGGGCGTCCGGCGTGGGCCAGCCAGCCCGGCCCTCCCGGCCAGCAGGGCAATCGGCGCGGCCTGCAAGCGAGGTAGTCCGCATGACCGGTCAGACTCGGCGGCGAAACCGTCCTGAAGCGGGATGGATCTGGTCCGGACGCAACATGGCTTTGCCGCGCGACGCGTGGATACCCGGGCTGCCGTCGTCGCGGGAAGCCCGGCCGGCAGCGGTCAACACGGGAAGCCCGGCCGGCAGCGGTCAACGCGGGACGCCCGGCCGGGCAGCGCTACGCGGCCGCCGGGCCCCACAGGCCGGGCACGCGCGTCCCGCACGAAGGGCACGCGCCGCCGGAGAGCAGGACCTCCTGCGTCTCGTAGTTGAACCGCCGCACCACGACCTCGTAACAGCCCGGGCAGCGGGTATGCGAGAGCTCGCGCACGCTGTCGGCCACGTTGCTGACGTAGACGTACTTCATGCCGCGCGCGTAAGCGACGCCGGCCACATCCACCAGGAACGCCGGGTCGGTGGTCGCGCGGTCGCGCATCTTGTAACGCGGGTAGAAGGCGTTGAGGTGCCAGGGGATGTCGAGGTCGACCCGGGCGATCTCGGCGCCGAGGGCGCGGAGGCCAGCCTCCTTGTCGTTGAAGCCGGGGACGACGAGCGTCACGACCTCCACCCAGTAGCCGAGGCGCCGGGCCTCGCCGATCGCGGCGATCACGGGCTCCACGCGGCCGCCGAGCGTCCGGTACTGGTCCGCGCTCCACCCCTTCAGGTCGACGCGGAACACGTCCGCGACCGGGCGCATGTACGCGAGCGCCTCGGGCGTCGTGTTGCCGTCCGAGATGAGCGCCGTGACGAGCCCCCGCCGCCGCGCCTCGGTGAAGACCGCCCGCGCCCACTCGGCCGTGATCATCGGCTCGTTGTAGGCGCTCGCGAGCACCTCGCAGCCCGCCGCGACGGCCAGCTCGACGAGGTCCGCGGCGCTCATGTCGATCGGCTCGCCGTCGCCCTCCGGCTCGCGCAGCGCCTGCGAGACCTTCCAGTTCTGGCAATAAGGACAGCGCAGGTCGCACCCGAACATCCCGAAGGTGAGCGACCTGGCGCCGGGGCGTACATGAAAGATCGTGTTCGTCTCGACCGAGCGCACATAATGGCGCGCCACATAGCCGAACGGGACGCGGAGCTCGCCGTCCTGCTCGAAGCGGATCCCGCACGCGCCCGCGCGCCCCGGCGCGACGACGCAGCGGTGCGCGCACGCGGTGCACCGGAGATAGCCCTCTTCGGGCCCCGGCTCGTAGAGCGCGCCGCGCACCGTGCGGCGGGCGAGCCTGGCCGTCAGCGGCTCGCCCGCGGCGCCGTCGCCCTCGGGCGCGCGCTCGCCCGAGGGCCCGGCAGACGCGCGCTCGCCCGAGGGCCCGGCAGACGCGCGCTCGCCCGAGGGCCCGGCAGACGCGCGCTCGCCCGAGGGCCCCCGGGCGGCCCCGCGCACGAGATCCTCGAGGCGGACGTGCGGCCGGGAGCCCGGCTCGAGCGGATCATCGAGGGATGCTTCCGGCGCGCTGCTGCCGTTCGTCTCCATGAGAAGGCGCGCATCGTCGCACCGGCGCCGCGAAAGACAAGGGCCGCGGCGCCGGTGCCGCGGTGTCCAGGCGCGGCAGCGCGCGCCGAGCGGGGGTGTCAGGCCGGCAGCACCCCGGAGCCGGGGTGTCCAGGCGCGGCACCGAGGTGTCCAGGCGCGGCACCGGGGTGTCCAGGCGCGGCACCGGGGTGCCAGGCGCGGCAGCGCCCCCGGAGCGGGGGTGTCAGGCCGGCAGCGCGCCCGCGCGCTCGGCGAGCCTGGCGAGCTCTTCCTGGTCGAGATCGCGCTCGCCGGCGAACGCGATCCCCACGACGGCGCGCACGCCGGCCGAGGCGTCGCGCACCGGCAGGGCCACCGCAGCCTGCGCCGCGACAGCCCTGGCCCCTGGCCGGACGTCGCCGGACGAGTCCGTTTGCAGGTTGCATGTCTGCACGGGCTGGCCGCGCTCCCAGGCGAGCCCGGCCATCCCCTTGCCGCGCGGGACCACCCGCGTGACCTCCTGCACCTTCTCGGGGATGTTCACGGCGGCGGCGAGCGCGAGCGCGTCCCCCTCGATGAGGTGAACGGTGCCGGCGATACCGCCGCTCTCGGCGATGAAGCTCCGCAGCCACGGCTCCAGCGACTCTCGGCGCGCATGCATGCCCGCACCCTCGACCGGCGCGGCGCCCGCGTCAACCGGGAGGCCCGGGCGGCGCCGTCAGTCGGACTCGCAGATGAAGCGCAGGTGCAGAGAGCAGGGCTCGTCGTTCCAGCCGAGCTCAGGGTAGAACCGGTTGAGCTGGCCGCAGTCCTCGTTGTTGCCGGCGTTGTTCGGCTCGCCGCGGTACCAGTTGCTGTACGACACAGGCTCGCCGCTGTCCCAGCCGAACGTGCCCTCGGAGGCCCTGTCGTTCAGGCCCATCCACCACTTCTGCGTCGAGTACGCCGAGGCGGCGCCGGACACCCACGCCTCCTCCGACGCGTCGTTGAGCGTGACCAGGCTCATGCCCCGGCTCGCGCAGGTCGCCTTCGCGTCGGTCCACGACTCCTGGCCGTCGCAGAACAGGTAATCGTGCCCGTTGTGCGTCTGCGTGTCGCACCTCGTCGAGCCGCAGACGACGATGGTGTGCGCGCACAGGACCGATTGCACCGTCTCGTTGACCACGATGTCCACGTAGAAGTAGATCGTCTGCTCGACGCAGTCGTCGATCGACTGGGGCTGCGCGCTCGGCGCGCGGCTCCCGTGCTCCCGCGCGATCATCCGCTCCACCTCGAGGGCCGCGATGTCGTCCGCGGTGAGCTCGGGGAGGTTCGCGGGATCTGCCGTGATCACGAAGCGGCCTTCCCGGGCCTCGAGCGGGCTGTACGGGTGCGAGAACAGCGGCTCCATCACCTCTGCCATCGGCGCCTTGCCCTGATCGCCGAAGTCGAGATCGACCCGGCCGAAGTCGAGCCCGTCGAAGGCGAAGTGCGCCACCACGTCGCGCGCGCGCAGGTCGACCGAGAGCCGCTCGCCAGGGGCGAGGCGCGCGACGCTCTGGGCGTCAATCAGCACGTTCGAGACACCCCCTTGCTCGACCTCCGCCGCGTCGGGGCCGGCGGTGCTACAGCCCGCCAGGCCGATGGCGGCCAGCGAGGCCGCGGTGAGGGGTAGCGCCAGAAAACGAGAGATCCGAGCGAGCTGTTTGAGCATGTTCCCTCCAGATGTGATGAATCCCGTCGGCGAGCCGCGTTGGCGCGGCGCGGCGCGGCGCGGCAGCGCTGGCAGCGGGCGCACCCGTGAGCCCGCTGCGCTCCGAGCCGGGGTAGGATGCCTTTCGAGCCCCCCGAGGCCCCCTGCTTCCCCCTGGCCCTGGCGCGTCCGCGGCCCACGAAATGAGCGCTGCTGCCCGAGGTGCCGGCTGTCGGGCGGAGCACGCTCGTCATCGAATGAGCGAGTGTACTCCCACCCTACTTGATAGATCGCGAGTATGCGGACAGCGTGGCTTCAAGCCAAGGAGAAAATTGAACTCGTCAATTTTCGAGGAGAAGGTGTCCGGGCGTGTGCGTCCTCACGGTCACTCTCGCGCACTCACGCCTCCTCCTTCACACGCTTCGGCCAGCGCACGAAGAAGGTCGCGCCTGCGCCCGGGTGAGAGCTGACCCACACGCTCCCGCCGCGGCTCTGCACGATCTTCTTCACGACGGACAGCCCGATCCCGGTGCCCTCCACCTTGTCGCGCGACTCGAGGGTCTGAAAGAGACCCCAGATGCGATCGTGGTACTCGGGCGCGATGCCTGGCCCGTTGTCCCTCACGGCGAACTCGTGGAACTCGCCGGCGTCCGCGCAGGTCACCTCGACGCGCGGGTCGCCGCGGCGCGCGTGCTTCAGCGCGTTGCTGATGAGGTTCTGAAACACCTGCTGCATCGGGACCCGCTCCGCGACGAGCGTCGGCATCCCGGGCGCGATCTCGACCCGGGCCTCGGCGGGCGGCGAGAGCAGCTCGACGACCTCGGCGAGCAGCTGGCCGGTGTCGACGCTGACGGCGTCCCCGCGCACGCGCCCCGCCCGCGAGTAGTGGAGGATTCCGTCGATGAGCGTCTCGAGGCGGCGCACGCGCCCGCGCAGGAGCTGGATGTGCTCCTGCGTCTCGTCGTCGAGCTTGCCCTCGAGCGACTCCTCGATCCACTCCGACAGGTTCGCGATGCCCCGGAGCGGCGCCTTGAGGTCGTGCGAGGCGACGTAGGCGAACTGGTCGAGCTCCTGGTTCGTCTTCGCGAGCGCCGCGATGAGCTCCTCGCGGTGCTGGCTCAGCCGCTCGATGTGGCGCCGCGCGAGCACCTGATCGGTGACCTCGAAGGCGACCACCATGACGCCCGTGACGGCGCCGGAGGGGTCTCGGATGGGCTGCGCCACGTAGTTGAAGAAGGCGTCGCTCGCCACCCCGCCGCGCCGGATCGGGATGTTCAGCTCGGTGATGCGCAGCGGCTGGCCGCTCCTCAGCGCGCGGTCCAGGGTCGCGATCACCTCGTGCTCGCCGAGCTCCGGGAACACCTCGCGCACGTTCTTCCCGACGATCTCCGGCCGGCCGACCATCTCGCAGTACGGGGGGTTGGCGACCTCGTAGCGGTGCTCGGGGCCGACGAACACCGCGATGGGGATCGGCGCCTGCATGAAGAGGTCGTGCAGCTTCTCGCGCTCGCGCTCGGCCGCCGCGCGCAGGCGCGCGATCTGGAGGTGCGTGGCGACCCGCGCGACGAGCTCGCGCGCGGAGAACGGCTTGGCGAGGTAATCGTCCGCGCCCGCCTCGAGCCCCTCGACGCGCGACTCGTCGCCCGCGCGCGCGGAGAGCATGATCACCGGGACGCTCCTCGTGCGCTCGTCGCCGCGCAGCGCCCGGAGCAGGCCGAAGCCGTCGAGGTTCGGCATCATCACGTCGGTGAGCACGAGATCCGGCGGGCGCGCGCGCGCGGAGTCGAGCGCGGCGGCGCCGTCGGCCACCGCCTCGACCGTCCAGCGCTCGCGCAGCACGCGCCCGACGTACTCGCGCATGTCGGCGTTGTCGTCCGCGAGGAGGATGCGCGCCGCCGGGACGGCCTCGATCGCGGCGTCCGCCGGCGAGGTCAGCCCCGCCGGCGCGACGTGGACGTCCTCGCCGGCCTCCGCGCCGGGCAGCCAGCGGAGCGCCTCGTGCACGTACGGCGCCGCGCCCGTGGCCGTCGACGCCAGCGTCCGCCGGGCGTTCACGCGGTCCTGGGGGAGGTGCGCGGTCCCGAGCGGCAGGGAGATCGTGAACGTCGTCCCCTCGGAGACCTTGCTCGCCACGTGGATGGCCCCGCCGTGGAGGCGGACGAGCTCGTGGACGAGCGCGAGCCCGATCCCGGACCCTTCGTGGGTGCGGGACCGCGCGCCCTGGACGCGGTGGAACCGCCTGAACAGGTGCGCGAGCTCGTGCTCGGGGATGCCCGTCCCGGTGTCCCGCACGGTCAGGTCGACGCGATCGCCGTGGGCGCGGAGCGAGATCGCGATGGTCCCCTCGAACGTGAACTTGAGCGCGTTCGAGAGGAGATTCAGCACGATCTTCTCCCACATGTCGTGATCGACGTGGACGGGCTCGGGCAGCGGCGGGCAGTCCACCTCGAACGCGAGCCCCGCGCGCTCCATCGCGGAGCGGAAGGCGCTGGCGAGGTCCGCGGTGAGCGCGGAGAGATCGGTCGGCTCGTAGGACGCCTGGATGCGGCCCGCCTCGATGCGCGAGAAGTCGAGCAGGACATTGACCAGCTTGAGGAGGCGGACCGCGTTGCGGTAGGCGGTCTCGAGGTCGACGCCCGACAGGCTCCCTCTGGAGGACGCGAGCGCGTCCTCCAGAGGCCCGAGCATCAGCGTGAGCGGCGTGCGGAACTCGTGGCTCACGTTGCTGAAGAAGGTGGTCTTCGCGCGATCGAGCTCGGCGAGGGCCTCGGCGCGCCGCTTCTCTTCCTCGTACGCCTGCGCGTTGGCGATGCTCGCCGAGATCTGGCCGGCGACGAGGCGGAGGAAGCCGCGGTAATCGCCGTCGAAGAGGCGGAATGGATTCAACCCGACGATCAGGACCCCCGCGCGCCCCGTCTCGCCTGGAGGGGAGATCGAGAGCGCGGCGGCGCGCACGGGCGGCCGCGGCCAGGCGCCGGTCGGGAGGGCCCCCGCGCCCGCCGGGAGCTCGAGCTCGCGGCAGACGTCGTGCTCGCGCAGCAGCTCGGCGAGCGGCCAGGGCGACGCCTCCGTGAGCGCGATCGTCTCCGGGGCCGTCGCGTGCCCGCGCGCGAACCCGGTGGACCCCGCGAGATGCACGCGCCGCCTGTCCGCGTCCAGGATGTAGAGGAGCGCGAACGGGAGATCCTTCGCGTCCGTCGCGAGCGCGAGCGCGCTGCGCGCGCACACCTCTTCCCACGTGCGCGTGTTCGCGGTCTGCGCCGCGAGATCGCGGAGGAGCGCGAGCTGCCGCTCTCCGATGATGCGCCGCGTGTCATCGGTGTTGGCGCAGATGATGCCGCCCGTGCCGCCCTGATCGTTCGGCACCGGGCTGTAGGAGAACGTGTAATAGGTCTCCTCCTCGTACCCGTGGCGCTCCATGATGAGGAGGAGCGCCTCGTCGTAGGTGCCCTCGTCGCGGCGCATCGCCGACGCGGCGCGCGGCCCCACCTGGTCCCAGATCTCGCGCCAGACGACGGACGCGGGCTGCCCGAGCGCCGCGGGGTGCTTGCCGCCCACGATCGACTTGTAGGCGTCGTTGTAGAGGTTGATGAGCGAGTCGCCCCACCAGACGAACATCGGCTGGCGCGAGGTCAGGATGATACGCACGCACGTCTTGAGGCTCTGCGGCCATGACGAAACCGGGCCGAGCGGCGTGCTCGCCCAGTCGATTGCGCGCATGCGCTCGCCCATCTCGCCGCCTCCGGCGAGGACGGCCCGAGCGTCCGCGCGATCCGACGACGCACCATCCGGCGTGAACGACATGGCTCCTTGTAGCGTGGCGCCGGTGGCCGGAGAAGGGCCGACGCGCAGGCGCCCGCCATGCGAGTCAGGTGAATGGGGCGAGCCGAGCGCCGAGCGCGGCGGGACAGCGGCGCTATTCCACCTCGCCGTCCGGCGGCGGCGTGTCGCGCACGTCCATCACCGCGCGCAGCGCCCGGCGCACCACGTCGGGGGCGTATCCCTGCCGCGCGAGGAATGCATAGAGCTTCTGCCGCTGCTCCGCTGGATCGAGGCGCGCCAGGGTGCGCATCTTCTTGCGCGCTGCCCGCTCGGCCACGGCGAGCTCGTCAGTCCCCTCGTCGGCCATCACCTGCCGGATCGCCGCGTCGGCCACGTCGCGCGCGACGCCCTTGCGGGCCAGGTCCTGCTCGATCCGGCGCCGCGAGCGCGGCTTTCCCACGATGCCGGAGCGGGCCTTCGCCTCGGCGAAGCGCGCGTCGTCGAGCAGCCCGTTCGCGCAGAGCCGCTGGATCGCGGCCGCCACGTGGTCCCGGGGCTCGCCCTTCTCGATCAGGCGCTTCTCCAGCTCCCTGGCCGACCGCGCCCGGAACGACAGGAGCCGCAGCGCCCGCTCGTAGGTCTTCTGCGCGCCCGCGCCGGTCTTTTCTGCGCCCTCGCCGGGTGGCGCGCCCTCGCCGGGGCGCCGGGGCGGCGCCGCCGGGCCCGCCGGGTTGCTCTGCCCGGGCGCGAGGTCCGCGGCGCTCGCCTCGGGGACCGTGGCGAACTCGACCCCGTCGACCAGGATGACGACGTGGCCGGGCCTGTCGGGCGAGGGGACGATCCCCGTGATGATCGGCATGCGCGCCAGCGTGTCACGGATCGAGCACGAGCGCCCCGAACGCCTCCGGCACATGGAAGTTCGGCTTGCTCGTGCGGGGCGGGCTCCACGCGAGGTAGCGGCGCGGCTCCTTCCCTTCCATCCGGTACAGGTTCATGGGCAGCCGCGCGCGCGGGGCGAGCGCGTTCACGATCCCCGGCGCCGCGAGCAGCGCCTCGATGACGGCCGTGCGGGCCTGCGCGCTCCGGCGCGTCGCGATGGTCGCGCCGCTCGACCACGCCGTGTCTTCCAGGCGCGCGTCGCGGTCGATCGCGATGTCGAAGTAATGGCCGAACGGCCCGATCTCCACCTCGAAATACCGCCTCGGCGAGGCTGGCGCGGGCGTCAGGAAGAGCTCGATGCAGTCCTCCTTGTAAAGCCCGGGCCGCTCCACGCCGACGGGCTTCGAATGATCGGTGTTGAGCCCGGCGCTCGAGAGCTCGAAGAGGACATAGAGCCCCTCCTTCGACCAGAGGAAGCGCGCCCGCGTCAGGACTCCGGTGCTCTTGCCGGCGTAGTCGGTGTCCCACGACACGGCCGGCGCGCGGCTCCAGGCCGCGTCGTCGGCCTTCCCGTCGATCGCGACCTTCTCCCCGGGCGGCAGCGGCGGCGCGTGCGCCTCCGGCCTGGCGGGGGCCCCGGCGTCCGGCGGGCCGTCGGGCGCCTTGGGCCCTGCGTCGGGCGGGCCCTCGAGCGCCGTCGGCCCGGCGTCCGGCGGGCCCTCGGGCGCCTTCGCCGCGGCGGGCGGCGCCGGCTCGGGCGCCTTCGCGTCGGGCGGGGGCGCCTGGCCGGGCTCCCAGTCCAGCCGGAAGGGCGCCATCGCCTTGTAGTGGACCGGCCTCGGGCTCTTCAGGAGGTCCGCCCCGTCTCCGGTGATCGCCGTCGCCTTGAGATCCAGCCCGAAGCGCTTCGCCGCCGCCTCGATGAGCGGCGATGTCCGGTGGCCGCCGAGCTCGCGCGCGAGCGCCGGGCTGTTCCACACGCCCATGAACTCCGCCACCACCCGGTCGACGCGCACCGGGTTCGTGCCGCCGATGGCCACCATCTCCGCGGTGGGCTGCAGGACCTGAAAGCCATCTCCGCCCATCGCCGGCGCGCCGTCGCCGAGCACCGCGTCCGGCGTGGAGATCTCGAGCACGTCGACCATCCGCTCGGCGAAGGCGCGGAGCGACGAGAGGTAGAGCGCGCGGTCCTCCTGGCCGGGCCCCTTCGTGTCCAGGTACTGTTTCAGCTCCCGGTGCATCCGCCACTTCTGCTTGTAGGCCGGCGCGCTGTCCGACAGCATCACCGTGCCCTGCATGCCCTTGATGCCGGCCGAGATGACCGAGTACCTGTGCATCTTGAGCCGCGGGAGCGACAGGAAGAGCCCGTGATCCAGGTGCTCGGCGAGCACCTTCGGCATGAGCAGCGTCGGGACGCGCGTCGCCTGGATACCGGCGATGGCGAGGGGCTTTCCGGGCCTGTCTCCGGCGACGTCGTAGACGCCGTCGTCGTCCATCGCGACGAGCGCGGCGCCCTCCTCCGCGGCCATCGCCTCGTAGCCGGTCCGCTGCGCGATATCCTTCCAGAACTTGTGCGAGTGGCCGCAGCCCTCGGCGATCGTGATCTTCGTGTGTCCGCGCGCCTTGAGGCACTGGACGACGCCGCGCACGAACTCCGGCTGGGTGATGCGGCCGGTCACGCCGTCGTCGCCCTTGTGCTTCGCCGGGTCCTTCACGCTGTCGAACCCGCAGAGGTTCGGCTTGAGGAGCACGGGAGTCTCCGCGGGCCGCCGGGGCACCACCGCCTCGCAGATGCGCTTGCCGAGCTCCAGGGGCCCCTGGCCGCGCAGCACGGTGACGGGCGAGTCGTCGGCCTTGAGCCGCGCGACGTGCCGCTTCCTCAGGGCGGCGCCGTCGATGCTGTCCGACGCGATCACCGAGGGGCCGGCCTCGTACCGCTGCGACGCGCCCGCGACAACGTCGCTCGAGGCGCTCGGCGTCGCGGTGGGCACGGCCGGGTGCGCGGAGGCGGCGGCGAACGAGGACGCGGTCGGCCCCGGCGCCGGCGCCGCCAGCGCAGGCGGCACGTTGCCGGCCTCTGGCACGACCGTGGGCGCGGCGTCGCCGGGGGGGCCGTCCGGCTGGCGCTGGCGGTCCTCGCAGCCCGCGAGGGGCGCGAGCAGCGCCGGGAGCGCCGCGATGGCGACCGATAGACGCCGCGCTCGGCGGCCGTGGCTCGCTCGTGTGCTGTTCATCCTCGCTACCCACCATGGGGCGAAAAGGCGGCGGGGAGAAGACGGAAACCGTCGGGCGCGCGCGGGTGACGCGGCCGCACGGGGGCGCTTCGCCGCTCCCACCGCCGCCGACCACGCCGTCGTGCGCGCGCGATCCGGGTTCTTGCTCCGCTTCCCGATGGGCGAGGGACCCTGTTATGCAGGGCGGATCCTGGGGGGCTCTCGTCTGAATGGAGCGTGTCATGAAACGATTCTCTCGCGCTTGCGCGATCTTGCTCTCGACCTGCCTCCTGGCGCTGTCCGCGTGCGGCGACGACGGCAACGACGATGACGGCAGCACCGGCGGAGGTGCCTGCGCAGAGGCGCAGGCGTGCGGCGGTGATCCCACCGGATCGTGGACGATCGCGGAGACGTGCCTCGATCGCTCGATATTCGCGGAGATCAACGCGGACTGCGGCGCGGAGATCGACGTCAGCGGCGTCGAGTTCAACGGAAGCGCCGAGTTCGAGTCCGACGGCACCTACACCACGACGTCCACGATAACAGGACCGATGAAGGCGGTGTACCCTCCGCCGTGCCTCGTCTTCGAGCAGGCCACGCTCACCTGCGCGCAGCTCGACCAGTCGATGCAGGATCTCATCGCTCGGGGCGAGGCGCCCTACGAGTCGGCGACGTGCGCGGCCGCGGGCCAGGACTGCGTGTGCAACCTGGTCCTCGTGGAGCGCACCACGGCCGGGACGGGCACCTGGTCTGTCTCCGGATCCAGCCTGATCACCGAGTCGAACGGCGAGGCGCCGGCGGAGGTGCCGTTCTGCGTGGAGGGGTCCTCGCTCACGATGGCCGCGCAGCCTTCGGAAGCAGGGAGCGGCGCGGGGCCGCTGACGAGCTACCTCCGGCTCACGAGGAGGTGAGCCGGGGCGCGCGCCCTCCAGGTCGAACCACCGCGGCGCGCGGGAATGCGCGCAGACAGGGAAGGACGGGCGCACGGGGAGAGAGCGCGAGCGCGGACCTCGCTCCGCCTCTCCGCTGCTGCTCGGGTCCGGCCATCACCCGATGGCGGCGCCGAGGCGCGGCACCAGGCTCCATCCTGGACGGCGCCGGCGATGGCAGCTGGCCTGTCCAGGGGGCGTCATGGTGCAGGTCCATGTTGCTTTGGCGTTTGCGGTCGGCTGCGTGATGGCGGACGCGGCTCGCCGGGGGCTCCGCCACGGGCGCGCGGAGGACCGCCGCCGCGGGCTCCTGGCCACGAACCTCTTCAACATCTTCTTCTTCAGCTGGATCCCTGTCTATTTCCTCATGAACTACTTCGGCTGGGAGACGGCGCACATGGCGTGGCACGCCGATTCGATCGCCGCGTATCCGTTCTATCTGCCGATCTTCCTCGTGGTCTTCTTCGCGTCGGGCAACCTGGGTTTCCTGCTCGGCGCCGCGCTCGGCCAGCGGGGTGCCGCGCGCGCCAACCGGAGCGTATACCTGGGTATCCTGGGTGCTTGCGCGATCTGGATCTTCGGGCAGGTCGACCGCACCTTCCGGCTCGGCACCTACAGCGAGTGGAGGGCCGGCAGCGCGCCCTGGCTCCACGAAGATCCTGTGTTCGTGGGCATGTCGCTCGGGGCGACCCTCGTTTTCTGCTCCGGGCTCGCCGCCTTCACGCTCTGGCTCGCGCGCCCGGCCGACCCGGACCCGCCCGCCCGCGAGCCCTGACCGCTGTGACCCGATGTCCCGCCCCGGCGCCCCGTCACGCGGGCGCGCCGAGGCGCGGCGCGCCGATCGCGCGCCGGGCCGCCGACGCCGCCGCGAGGCCCGGGACGAGCGCCTCGATCCGCGCTCGCTGCCGGCGGGTCAGCTCGTCGAGCGCGCGGGCGATGGCGAGGTCCTTCTGCTTCGCCTCCACGAGCAGCGCGACCTCGCGCCCGCCCGAGGCCTCCTCGACCTCCTCGCAGAAGCGGAGCAGCCCGCGGCCGGTGATGTGCTCGGCGTGCGCCCCGGCCGGCTTGCCCTCCCATTGCTCGCTGTAGTGGAGCTCGGGCAGCCGATCCGCCGGCCAGCTGCGGAGCGCCAGGTCGAGCTCCACCTCGTAGGGCGCGCGCCGCGGGTTCGCCGCCCAGTGCAGGCAGTCGAAGACGATGGGCACCTCGCCCCCGGTGGCCTCGAGCAGCTCCGGCACCGTCCAGCAGCGCTCGTCGTTCTCCAGCGCGAGCCGCTGCAGCGCCGGCAGCGCGAGCCGCGCGATGCCGCGCCGGAGCCGCGCGGCGGTGCTCTCGCGGTCGCCGTGGACACCGCCGCCGTGCAGGGTGATCGAGCCCTGCGCGCCGAGCAGATCCATCACCCAGCCCTGGTCGTTCATGATCGCGAGCGAGTTCAGCAGCACCTCCTCGCGCGGCGAGGAGAGCACGACGAACTGGCTCGGGTGATTCGACAGGTGCACGTCGCCCCGCTTCGCTGCGCGGCGGACGGATCGCAGGTCCGGCACCAGCATCCGCGCCCCGGGCGCTATGTCGAGGAGCGGGAAGAGGTCGCTGGAGACGCGGTGCGCAGTCAGGCCGAGGCCGGTCGAGTGCACGAGGGATCGCCGGAGATACTCGGCGTTGTACCTGTAGATCGGCGTCAGCTCGACCACGCCCCTCAGGTAGCGACCGAGCTGGGCGGTCTTCAACGAGGGCTCCGGCATCCCGAGCGACTGACAGACATAGCCGAGTCGGATCATGCCGACAGGGTGTGTCGTCCACGGCGCGCCGGCATCGGGCGTGCATCGATTTTATTCCATGCTGTCCGCGGATCAGGCCCGCGAGGCTGCGCGGGATCAGCGTGCTGGGCGCTGGCACCACGCGCGGCCTGTCCCATGATCATCCTGGCTCGGACGGGAGCGTGCCAATCTGGCGAGCTCGCACCGGGCGGCGGCGAAGCAACTGTGCGGAGCCGTCGATGATGAGGGGATGGATGGAGCGGAGCCAGTCATGAGCAGCTCATCGAGCGGGGGCAGCCGGCCCGACGCGCGCGGGACGGGCGGCTTCAGGGGCGCGCATGCCGTCGTGATCGGGGCGAGCATGGCCGGGCTCGTCAGCGCCCGCGTCCTGGCAGAGCACGGGCATCGTGGAGGCGATGGCGTCCGGCGGCGCCCTCCTGCGAGACTTCAGCGAGCAGATCGCCTGGTACCATTGCGGCGTCTGGAAGGCGCAGTTCGCGAGCGGCATCCCGCTGCTCCAGTGCAGCCGCGCGTTCCTCGAGCACCACGTTCGACAGCGCGTGCGCTCGCTCCCCAACGTCGAGATCCTGGATGAAACGACCGTGTCCGGCCTGCGCGTGAGCGCGGACCGCGTCCGGGTCACCGGCGGACCGCAGGCGCCATTTCGAGCGCATGCCGCGCACCTGGAGGGCCTCGCGGTCCTCGGCGACGCCGCCTGCGCGTTCGACCCCATCTTCGGCGCGGCCCCAGGCTGCGCGGGCCACGCCCGCGGGGCCAGGCCCACGCGTGACGCGTCCGGGAGGACCCATGATTCGACGGGTTCAACCGCCGCGCGCCCGGGGGTTACCGAACGTGAGCCCGCCCTGCATGAAGCTCGAGACGTGGCTCCGCATCGCCGGCATCCCTTGCGAGACGGCGCCGCTCGATCTCGCGGCGGCGCCCAGGGGCAAGGTGCCCTACATCGAGGAGGCGGGCGTCGGGATCGGAGATACGACGCGCTCTCGGAGCTCCATCAGCCGCCCTGTGGCGAGCGCGCGGTCGAGCTCGCCGCGACAGGGACGCTCGCGGGCGCGGTAGGGCTCGTGCCCTCGTTCAGGCCGTTCGGCAAGCTTCCCATCACCGCGCGATCGGGATCGCGCCTCGGCGCAATCCAGGTCGTCGGGCTCCTCGAGCGCGAAGCCGCTGGCGCCGAAACCGAGCTCCGCGCGACGGCGGCCGCCGGTCAGGCCGGGTAGGCTTTCCAGGCGGCCTCGTGTCTTTCCAGTTGGCTCCGCGGCGCGCGGATCGTCTACCCTCGGCGATCGATCTCCCTTCGAGCGCGCCGCGCGCTGCGCGACGCGGCCGCACCTCTCGCGAGGTGTGGTCGCGAGCCGGATCGCACCGGCCAGGTACCACGTGCAGTCACCCGTCGTCATCCAGCGAAATCGCCCGTTCTCACCGTGGCCCGGCCGTGGATCCAGCGACGGCGCCATGGCCCTACATCGAGGTTGACCATGCCCCACCTTCGTTTCTTCTTCCTGCTCGGTTTCGTCTTCCTCATCGCTGCATGTACGAGCGAGTCCCCCGGGACGACGAGCGGCGGGGTACCCGAGTGTGAGGCAGGTCAGTCTTTGTGCGGCGATGTGTGCGTGGATCTCGCCACCGACGCAGCGCACTGTGGGTCGTGTGACATCGCCTGTGCGGCGGGTGAGCTCTGCGATGGGGCAGGCCAGTGCGCCGCGACGTGTACGGCGGGGCTCCTGGCGTGCGACGACACGTGCGTCGACCCGGACACCGATCGCGAGCACTGCGGCGCGAAGGGCGATTGCAGCGGTGACAGCGCGGGCGCCGTGTGCGCGGCCGGAGAGGTCTGCAACGGCTCCGGGGAATGCGAGCTCTCGTGCCAGAGCGGCCTGGTCGCGTGCGACGGCACGTGCGTCGACCCGGACACCGATCGCGACCATTGCGGCGCGACGGGCGACTGCACCGGAGAGAGCGCGGGGGTCGCGTGCGCGGCCGGAGAGATCTGCAACGGCTCCGGGGAATGCGAGCTCTCGTGCCAGAGCGGCCTCATCGCGTGCGACGGCACGTGCGTCGACCCGGACACCGATCGCGACCATTGCGGCGCCACCGCCGATTGCAGCGGGGAGAGCGCGGGCGTCGCGTGCGCGGCCGGGGAGGTCTGCAACGGCGCCGGGGAATGCGAGCTCTCGTGTCAGAGCGGCCTCATCGCGTGCGACGGCACGTGCGTCGACCCGGACACCGATCGCGACCATTGCGGCGCCACCGCCGATTGCAGCGGAGAGAGCGCTGGCGTCGCGTGCGCGGCCGGAGAGGTCTGCAACGGCGCCGGGGAGTGCGAGCTGTCGTGCCAGAGCGGGCTCGTCGCGTGCGACGGCACGTGCGTCGACCCGGACACCGATCGTGACCATTGCGGCGCGAGCGCCGACTGCACCGGAGAGAGCGCGGGTGTCGCGTGCGCGGCCGGCGAGGTCTGCAACGGGTCCGGCGCGTGCGAGGTCTCGTGTCAGAGCGGGCTGGTCGCGTGCGACGGCGCGTGCATCGACCCGGGCACCGACCGCAACCATTGCGGCGCGAGCGGGGACTGCAGCGGAGAGAGCGCGGGTGTCGCGTGCGCGGCCGGCGAGGTCTGCAACGGGTCCGGCGCGTGTGAGCTCTCGTGCCAGAGCGGGCTGGTCGCGTGCGACGGCACGTGCATCGACCCGGACACCGATCGCGACCATTGCGGCGCGAGCGCCGACTGCACCGGAGCCAGCGCGGGTGTCGCGTGCGCGGCCGGCGAGATCTGCAACGGGTCCGGCGCGTGCGAGCTCTCGTGCCAGAGCGGGCTGGTCGCGTGCGGCGGCGCGTGCGTCGACCCGGACACCGATCGCGACCATTGCGGCGCGAGCGGCGACTGCACCGGAGCCAGCGCGGGTGTCGCGTGCGCGGCCGGCGAGATCTGCAACGGGTCCGGCGCGTGCGAGCTCTCGTGCCAGAGCGGGCTCGTCGCGTGCGGCGGCACGTGCGTCGACCCGGACACCGATCGCGACCATTGCGGCGCGAGCGGCGACTGCACCGGAGACAGCGCGGGATCCGCCTGCGGCGCCGGCGAGATCTGCAGCGAGGGAGCGTGCGAGGCCTCCTGCGCGCTGCCCCTCGTCGCCTGCGGCGGCGCCTGCGTCGACCCCTCGACCGACGCGACCTACTGCGGCGCGACCGGCGACTGCACGGGGGCCAGCGCGGGCTCGACCTGCAGCGCGGCCGAGGCGTGCGTCGCGGGCGCCTGCGCGAGCACCGACGCGCGCCTCTCCGGCCTCTCGGTCTCGAACGGGAGCCTGAGCCCGGACTTCGACCCTGCCTCGGCGCTGTACGTGCTGTCCGTCGCGGAGCACATCGCGTCGATCAGGGTCACGCCGACGGCGTCGGCCCCGGGCGCCGCGATCGAGGTCAACGGGACCCCCGTCGCCTCCGGGAGCGCCTCGTCGCCGATCACGCTCGCCGAGGGCGGCGCCACGCCGATCTCCATCGAGGTCACGGCGCCGAGCGGGGACGCGACGACCTATGGCGTGGTCGTCCTCCGCGGCGCGCTCACCTCGGTGTACCTCAAGGCCTCCAACACGGAGGCGGGCGACCTGTTCGGCTACGCCGTCGCGCTCGACGGCGACACGCTCGCCGTCTCCGCGCTCGGCGAGGACAGCGCCGCCACCGGGGTCAACGGGAACCAGACCGACAACTCGAAGAACTCCGGCGCTGTGTACGTGTTCGCGCGGGAGGGCGGCGCCTGGGCCCAGCAGGCGTACCTGAAGCCGTCCACCTCCGATCCGAACGACGACTTCGGCTACAGCCTCGCGCTCTCGGGGGACACCCTGGCGGTCTCCGCGCGGGGAGAGGACAGCGGCGCCACCGGCGTGAACGGCAACCAGGCGATCAACACCGCGCCGAACTCCGGCGCTGTCTACATCTTCGTGCGCAGCGGCGCGACATGGACCCAGCAGGCCTACCTCAAGGCGTCCAACACCGAGGCGCAGGACTTCTTCGGCCACGCGGTGGGGCTCGACGGGGACACGCTCGTCGTGGGCGCGCCCGGCGAGGACAGCGCCACCACCACCGTGAACGGCTCGCAGACGAACAACGGGGCCTCGATGGCGGGCGCCGCCTATGTCTTCGTGCGCACCGGGGCGACCTGGGCCCAGCAGGCGTACCTCAAGCCGTCGAACACCGGCGCGGGCGACCTGTTCGGCTCGAGCGTCGCGATCTCGGGGAACACGGTCGCGGTGGGCGCGACCGGCGAATCGAGCAGCGCCACGGGCGTGAACGGCGCGCAGGCGGACAACAGCGCTGCCGGCAGCGGCGCCGCGTACGTGTTCACGCGCAGCGGGTCGACCTGGACCCAGCAGGCGTACCTCAAGGCGTCGAACACGGGCGCGAGCGACGCCTTCGGCACCAGCGTGGCGCTCTCCGGAAGCACGCTCGCGGTGGGCGCGATCGGCGAGGCGAGCAGCGCCACGGGCGTGAACGGCGCGCAGGCGGACAACGGTGCTGCCGGCAGCGGCGCCGTCTACGTGTTCACGCGCGGCGGGGCCGCGTGGACGCAGCAGGCCTACCTCAAGGCCTCCAACGCGGAGGTCGGCGACGCCTTCGGCGCCTCGGTCTCGATCGACGGGGACTTCCTCGCGGTGGGCGCGTCCGGCGAGGACAGCGGCGCCGTGGGCTGGGGCGGCGTCGAGTCCGACAACGCCGCTTCCGGCAGCGGGGCAGCGTACCTGTTCGAGCGCTCCGGCGGCGCCTGGAAGCAGGCCTCGTACATCAAGGCGTCGAACACAGGGGCGTCCGACGCCTTCGGGGCGCGGCTGGCCCTCTCGGGCACGACCATCGTCGTCGCCGCGGCCGGTGAGGACAGCAGCGCCACGGGCGTCGACGGCGACCAGGCCAGCGACGCCGCGTCCGGCAGCGGCGCCTGCTACAGCGCGCGTTGGTAGGAAGAGCGCCGCGCCGCGCCGCGCGACCGCGGGGGCGCGCTCTCGACGAGCTGCTCCCGCGAGGCGGCGAGGGGAGGAGGGCGCCCCCGGCGCGCGCTGCGCGTCGGGGGCTCGCCCCGGCCCCCGCCGCTCACGGCCCGTCGGCGGCCTTCCGGGCGCGCGCGTCCAGGCCCACGATGCGGTCGAGCAGCGCGCGATCGAGGCTCTCCTCGACCGCCGTGGCGAGCCGGTCGTACTCGTCGTGCCGGCTCGGGATCGCCGGCTCGCGATCGACGATCGCGGGGAGTCCTCTCCGCGCGCGCAGGGCCGCGAGCAGCGAGCGCCTGAGCCCGTCGTTCTCGAAGATCCCGTGGATCATCGTGCCCACCACCGCGCCGTCCGCCGACACGGCCCCGTCGAGCGCCGCCTCGTCCCGGCCGCTCCTCGACCCGATCGCGAACGCCGCGCGCGCGCCGCCCAGCCGCTCCACCTGGCCCATGTGGATCTCGTAGCCGGTCAGCTCCCCCTCGCCAGCGCGCGGCGCGCCCGCCGCGCCGAGGAACGAGTCGCCCGCGATCCGCGCCCGGACCTGCGCCGTCGTCTTGGTCCGCTCGAACCGCGTCCACACGTCGAGCAGCCCGAGCCCCCGCGCCGACGGCTCGGCCGACTCGACGCCCTCCGGGTCCTCGATCGCCCCGCCGAGCATCTGGCAGCCGCCGCAGATCCCGAGCGTCCACCCGCCTTGCCGGGCGCGCGCCGACACCGCCTCGGCCAGGCCGCTCGCGCGCAGCCACGCGAGATCGGCCATCGTGCTCTTCGTCCCGGGGAGCACCACGAGGTCCGCGCCGTCGATCTCGTCCGGCCGCTCGATGAACCGCACCACCACGCCCCGCTCGTGCTCCAGCGGCTCCACGTCGTCGTAGTTCGATATCCGCGGCAGCCGGACCACCGCGATGTCGAGCTGCCCGGGGCCCGCCGGCCCCCGCCGGCGCCGGCCCTCCAGCGCCACCGAGTCCTCGTCCGCGATGCGCAGCTGCTTCACGTAAGGCACCACGCCGAGCACCGGCACCCCCGTGCGCGCCGTGAGCATCTCGAGCCCCGGCTCGAGCAGCTTGAGGTCGCCGCGGAACTTGTTGATCACGAACGCCGCCACGCGCGCGCGCTCGTCGGGCTCGAGCAGCGCCATCGTCCCGACCAGCGCCGCGAACACCCCGCCGCGGTCGATGTCGCCGGCGAGGAGCACCGGCGCGTCGGCCACGCGCGCGACGTGCATGTTCACGATATCGCGGTCCTTCAGGTTGATCTCCGCCGGGCTGCCCGCCCCCTCGATCACCACGACGTCGTGCGCCTCGCGCAGCCGCCCGAGCGAGCGGGCGATGATGTCCTTGAGCTCGCCCCGGTAAGCGAAGTAATCGCGCGCGTGGAGGCTCCCGATCGGCTTGCCGAGGACGACCACCTGCGAGCGCGAGTCCCCCTCCGGCTTGAGCAGGATCGGGTTCATGTCGACCGTGGGCGCGACGCGCGCCGCCTCGGCCTGCACCGCCTGCGCCCGGCCGATCTCGCCGCCGTCCAGGGTCGCGAACGAGTTCAGGGCCATGTTCTGCGACTTGAACGGCGCGACCCGCAGGCCCCGCCGCTGGAACATCCGGCAGAGCGCCGTGCACAGGAGGCTCTTGCCGACCGAGGAAGCGGTGCCCTGCACCATCACCGTGAGCGCGCTCATCGCCAGGGATCCTCTCCGAGGGAGACGGCCGCGAGCGCGCCCGCCGCGACAGCGGCGAAGAGCAGCGCCGCGAGCACAACGATGCGGCAGGCCTCGGCGATGAGCTCCCGCTGGAGCGGCGCTGCCGGGTCGCCGAGGCGGTAGTGGCCGCGCTTCTCGAGCTCGACCTGGAGCAGCCCGGCCATCGCCGCCATCGGCCGGCCCGCGTTCGGGCTCTCGGTGCGGCCGCCGTCGCGGAGGAGCACGGCGAGGCCGCGGCGCGCGTCGGCGCCGCGGAGCCACCCGGCGGCGAGCAAGAAGAGCGCGGTGAGCCGCGCCGGCACGAAGTTCAGCGCGTCGTCGAGCCGCGCCGACGCCTTGCCGAGGTACTCGTAGCGGCCGTGGTAGCCCACCATGGCGTCGAGCGTGTTCACCGCGCGGTAGAAGAGCGCGCCCGGCAGCCCGAAGAGGGCGAAGTAGAAGAGCGGCGCGACGAAGCTGTCCGACGCGTTCTCCGCGACCGACTCGATCGACGCGGCGACGAGCGCGGGCTCGTCGAGCTCCGACGGGTCGCGGCTGCAGAGGCTCCGCAGGGCGCCGCGCGCCGCGGGGACGTCGCCGGCCGCGAGGGCGTCGCGCACGCCGAGCGCCGCGTCGCGCAGCGCGCGGAGGGCGAAGGTGGGCTTGAGAAATAGTCCTAACAAAGTGAACCGAAACACCGGGTGCGGGGCGAGCAGCGCCGCGAGCCCGGCGCCCAGGGCGGCGAAGAGGGAGGGCACGGCGAGGGCCATGAGCGCGCCCCAGAGGAGCTCGGCCACGCGGCCGCCGGCGGGCGCGCGGCGCTTCAGCGCGTTGATCGCGGCGCCCATCCACACGACCGGGTGGACGCGCGCGGGGGGCTCGCCGCAGGCGAGGTCGAGGGCGACGGCCACGAGCAGCGCGGCGGCGGAGGTCATCGCGCGCCCTCGTCCATGACGGCGACCGGGCCGGGGCGCAGGCGCAGGATCGCGCCCATCATGGCCACGTAGAGCTCGCCGGCCGAGCGGTTGAGCCGCTGGTGCGCGCGCCCGGCCATGTCGCGGAACGCCCGGCCGAGCGGGCTCTCGGGGACCACGCCCATGCCCACCTCGTTCGAGACGAGGACGACGTGGGGCCGCGCCGACTCGACGGCGGCCGCGAGCGCCTCGATGCGCTCGAGGATCTGGCCCTCGGTCTGGTCGCGGAGCAGCAGGTTCGACAGCCAGAGGGTGAGGCAGTCGACGACGACGACGTCGACGCTGGAGAGCGAGGCGATGCGCTCCGGGAGCGCGACCGGCTCCTCGACGGTGGCGAACTCGTCGCC
The DNA here is from genome assembly GCF_051530195.1 of Sorangium sp. So ce321. Lineage (NCBI taxonomy): Bacteria > Pseudomonadati > Myxococcota > Polyangiales > Polyangiaceae > Sorangium > Sorangium sp. So ce321. The sequence goes on from NZ_CP150329.1 coordinate 593,130, forward strand.
GCGCTCGCGGATGTGGGCGGCGATGCGCGCCCTCATCTCGTCGTCGAACGGCTCGGCGGTCGCGATGAAGGCGCGGCGCGCGCCGAGCGAGCGGCCGAGCGAGAGCGCGAAGGCGCTCTTGCCGGAGCGCACGCCGCCGCCGACGAGGGCGACCCGCCGCGGCGCTGCGGGCTCGCCGCTCATCGCCCCTGCTCCTTGCGGTGCGCGGCGGCGCTCGCCACGAGCCCCTCGGGGACGAGCGGGTTCGAGGCCCAGTGCGCGTGCACGTACGAGGCGAGGACGCTCTGCGCCCGGTACCCCTCGCGCGCGACCTGGCCGCCGCGCCGGCGCCGCACGGAGTAGGCGTGCTCGATCGGCAAGGGCGCCTCTGCGAGCGCCGGCGCTGCTGGCGCTGCGGGCGCCGATGCTCCGGCGGGCGGTGCCTGGGACGTCGGCGATGCGTGCGCCGCGGGCGGCGTCGGCGATGTCTGTGCGGCGGGCGCGGGCGGCGGCTCCGCCTGCGCGGGCGGCGGCTCCGCCTGCGCGGGCGGCGGCTCCGCCTGCGCGGGCGGCGGCTCGGTCCGCGCGGGCCGGAGCTCGGAGTAGCGGAACTGGTGCCCGCGGAAGCGGAGCCCGGCGCCGCCGAGGATCGTGCGCGCCTGCGTCTCGACCTCCACATAGCCGAGCGCCTGCAGCTTCTCGCACATCACGGCCTCCGCCGGCACGAGCCCGACCATGGGGTGCGCGCGCCCGTCGAGCGTGCGGATCGCCTCGGTCAGGTACATGAGGCCGCCGCACTCGGCGTAGATCGGCCCCCCGCGGTCGGCGAACGCGCGGATCTCGGCGCGCATCGCGGCGTTCTCGGCCAGGCGCTCCGCGTGCGCCTCGGGGTAGCCGCCGCCGAGGTAGAGCCCGTCGACGTCGGGCAGGCGCGCGTCGCGGATCGGCGAGAACCGCACGAGCTCGGCCCCGGCGGCCTCGAGGCGGCGCAGGTTGTCCGCGTAGTAGAAGTGGAAGGCCTCGTCGAACGCCACGCCGAGGCGCGCCCGGGGCCGCGCTGCCCCGGCGCGGGCCTCGCCGGCCGCTGGCGTCGTCGTCGCCGCTGTCACCACCGCCGCTGTCGCCACCGCCGCGGGCGCCGCCGCCGCTGTCGCCACCGCCGCGGGCGCCGCCGCCACCTCGGGCAAGCCCGGCGCCGCGCGCGCGATCGCGAGCAGCGCGTCGAGCCCGATCCACGCCTCGGCCTGCGCGCCCCAGTGGTCGAAGCGCGCCTCGGGCAGCGCGGCCTCGTCGGCCGTCCGCAGGCCGAGGTGCCGCTCGGGGAAGCTCTGCGCCGCGTCCCGCGGCAGGCCGCCGAGCACGGGCGGCGAGCGCTGTGCCTGTCGAAGGATGTCGAGGTGGCCCCGGCTGCCGACCTGGTTGCACACCACCGCGGCGACGCGCAGCGCCGGGTCGAACCCCGCGAAGCCCTGCACCAGCGCCGCGACGCTGCGGGCCATGCCGGACGCGTCCACGACGAGCGCGACGGGCGCCTCGAGCCACTTCGCGATCTCGGCCGTCGAGCCCTCTTCTCCCGTGGGGCTCGCGCCGTCGAAGAGCCCCATCACCCCCTCGATCAGCGCGATGTCGGCGCCCGCGGTCTCCGCCGCGAACGTCGACAGGACCGCCTCCCGCCCCATCATCCAGCCGTCGAGGTTGTGCGACGTCCCGGCGACGGCGCGCGCGTGGTAGGTCGGATCCAGGTAGTCGGGGCCGCACTTGAACAGCGCGACCTTCAGGCCGCGGGCGCGGAGCGCGCGCGCGATCGCCACCGTGGCGGTCGTCTTGCCGACGCCGCTCGCGGTGCCCGCCACCACGAGCCGGGGGATGGCCCGGGACATCAGAAATCGACTCCGATCTGGGCCTTGTGGCCCTGCTCGAACGGGTGCTTCACCGACTTCATCTCCGTCACCAGATCGGCGAGCTCGACGAGCGCGTCGGGCGCGTTCCTGCCGGTGATCACCACGTGCACGTGCGCGGGCCTCGCGCGCAGCGCCGCGAGGAGCTCCTCCTCGGCGACGAAGCCGTAGTGGAGCGCATACGTGATCTCGTCGAGCACCACGATGTCCTGCTCGCCGCCCGCGATGAGCGCCGCCGCCTCCTGGAAGGCCGCGCGCGCCGCCGCCTTGTCCCGCGAGAGGTCGTCGCTCTCCCAGGTGAAGCCGCGCCCCATGACGAGGAAGGTGAGGCCGGGGAGCGTCTCGGCGAACAGGCGCTCTCCCGTCTTCCACTTGCCCTTGATGAACTGCACCACGGCGACGCGCATGCCCCGGCCGAGCGCGCGGAACACCATCCCGAGCGCGGCCGTCGTCTTGCCCTTGCCGTGGCCGGTGTAGACGACGACGAGCCCTTTTCTGCCTGCCGCCGCGGCGCCGGCCGCGCCCGCCCCGGCGCCCTGGTCGGCGCTCACGAGCCTTCCTCGGCCGAGCGCGGATCGCGGGGCTTCTTCTCGGCCTTGCGGAACCGGTGGCTGAACTCCGGATCATAGAGCCGCGAATCGGCGAAGTCCGTCGACGTGAGCACGCGGCCGACCAGGATCATCGACTGGCTCTTGATCCCCTCGGCGCGCACCTTCTCGCGGATGTCGGCGAGCGTGCCTGTCACGATCTTCTGATCCGGGCAGCTCGCCTTGTGCACGACGGCGACGGGGCAATCGGCGCCGTAGGAAGGGATGAGCGCCTCGGTCACGTCCTTGAGCAGGGTGATGCTGAGGAACAGGCACAGCGTCGCCTGGTGGCGCGCGAGCTCCTCGAGGCGCTCGGCCGGCGGCACCGGCGTGCGCCCCTCGGCGCGCGTCAGGATCACGGTCTGCGACAGCTCGGGGAGCGTGAGCTCGCGCCCGAGCGCCGCCGCCGCCGCGGTGAACGACGAGACGCCGGGGATGATGTCGTAGGGGATCCCGAGCTCATCCATCCGGCGCATCTGCTCGGCGGTCGACCCGAACAGGACCGGATCGCCCGTGTGCACGCGCGCCACGTCGTGCCCCGCGTCCCGCGCCTCGACGAAGACCGCCACGATCTGGTCGAGGGTCATGCCGGCGGAGTCGATGACCCGGGCGTCCGGCCGCGCGGTCGCGACGATCTCCCGCGGGACGAGGGAGCCCGTGTACATGACGACGGGGCAGCGGGCGACGAGCTCGGCGCCGCGGACCGTGATGAGCCCGGGGTCGCCCGGGCCCGCGCCGATGATGTAGACGCGCATGGGGGTTCTGTCCTCGTTTCGTGTACCGGCCATTCCCGCCAGGGACCGCCGGCGCGCGAAGCTAGAGCGGTCGCGAGGCGAACGCCAGGGTCCATCGTGGAGCCTCCGGTCGCGTCAGCGTCGCTCGGCCTCTCCCGAGGTGCGGCGCGCGGAGGTCCCCCGCGCGCGCTTCGGCGGAGCGCGGCGCGCGGCGCGGAGGGGTCCCGCCAGGCAGGCCGGCCTGTCCCGCCAGGCAGGCCGGCCTGGAGGAGGCCCATCGACATCCTTGTCTTGACGGTCCGTGGTTTCACCGTTATACAAAGTAACACTGTTACGAACGGGAGACGATGGAGGCGACGGGAGGGCCGGCGCCGCCCACCGGCCAGACGACACGGACATGGCGAGCACGCGCTTGAAGACCACGAAGACAGGCGGCACGACCCAGGCGGAGCGCCTGCAGGCGTCGAGCTTGCAGCGCCGCGAGCAGCAGAAAGAGAACCTGCGGGGCGAGATCCTGGCGGCGGCGGGCGAGCTGTTTCTGGAGCAGGGGTACGAGGCGTTCTCGATGCGCCAGGTGGCCGAGCGCATCGGCTACTCGGCGACGACGATCTACCGCTACTACGAGAACAAGGACGATCTCCTGTTCGCCATCGTCCTCGAGGGCTTCACCGAGTTCCAGCGGGCGCTCGTCGCGGCCGCCGAGAGCACCGCGGAGCCGCTCGAGCGGCTCGAGGCGCTCGGCGCCGCGTACGTTCGGTTCGGCATGGAAAACCCGGTGCACTATCGGCTGATGTTCATGCAGCGGTTCGACTTCGTCTTCGACCAGCGGAAGGAGCAGCAGCAGCCGATGATCGGCTCGTTCGATGTGCTGCAAACAGCGGTCGCGTCCGCGATGGATGCCGGCGTGATGCAGCGCGGCGACGTGGAGCTCCACAGCCAGGTGATCTGGGCCCTGGTCCACGGGATCACCGCCCTCGGCCTGGCCGACCGCGGCCGCTTCACGGCCGAGAACGTCGACCGGACCCTGGAGATCGCCATCAAGATGATGGTCCGAGGCCTGCGCCCCTGATCGCTCTCTTTTTTTTCTCATAAAGTTAACACTGTTACTATTAGTTTCACCGTTATGTTTGCGTTGATGGAGGATGTGATGGATCGAGTCTTTGGTCTGAGTGGCTTGCTCGTGCTGCCGTTCTGGGGCCTGATGATCTTCCTGCCCCGCGCCCGCTGGACGCGGCGGATCATGGAGTCACCGCTCGTGATCCTCGCGCCCGCGCTGCTCTATACGGCGCTCGTCTTGCCGGCCCTCCGCGAGGTGCTGCCGATCGTCAACCGGCCGAGCCTCGAGTCGGTCGCCTCGCTGCTCGGCTCCCCCGCCGGCGCCACGATAGGCTGGGTTCATTTCCTCGCGTTCGATCTCTTCGTGGGCCGGTGGGTGTACCTGGACAGCCGGGATCGCGACATCTCGCCCTGGCTCATGGCCCCGGTGCTCTATCTGACGCTCATGCTCGGCCCGATGGGGTTCTCGCTCTACCTCGGCGTCCGCGCCCTCGCCGGTCGACAGGCGCACGCCCACGGCGCGATCTCGGCGAGCCGCCGCGTGAAGGAGGCCTGAGATGAACGCGCGTTCGATGAGCACATCGCTCCAGCTCCCTCGCTCGCTCGAGGAGCTCCTCAGGCGAAGCCCTGTCCTGTTCACGGCGGCCGTCGTCCACCTCGCGCTGCTCGTCTTGCTGCTCGGCCTCGCCTCGCTCGACGAGCGCCTCGTGATGGGGGTGAACGCGTGGATCAAGCCGGCGAAATTCGCCGCCTCGATCGCCATCTACCTCCTGACGATCAACTGGCTCATCGGCGACGTCGCGCTCCCGCCGAGGGGCCGGAGGGCGGTCGTCTGGGGCACGGTGGCGCTGGTGAGCTTCGAGATGATCGCGATCACCATGCAGGCAGCGCGGGGTGTGACGTCGCACTTCAACCAATCGTCGCCGTTCGACGGAGCGGTGTTCGCGCTCATGGGCGTCGCCATCCTGGCGAACACGGGGCTCGCGGCGTACCTCACGCACAGGTTCTGGACGACGCGACCGCCGCTGCCGACTCCCTATCTCTGGGGCATCCGGCTGGGTCTCCTCGTGTTCCTCCTGGCTTGCGCGGAAGGCGCGTTCATGTCCCAGCAGAGCGGGCACAGCGTCGGCGTCGCGGACGGCGGGCCCGGGCTCCCCATCATCAACTGGAGCACGCAAGGCGGCGACCTGCGCGCAGCGCACTTCTTCGGGATGCACGGCCTGCAGGCCATCCCGCTGGTCGGGTACTGGCTGTCGACGCGGGGATCGGGCCCGGCGTCGCGCCCGCGGCGGGCCGCGCGATGGGTCATCGCGTTCGGCGTCGGCTATGGCGCCGTCGCGCTGGGGCTCTTCCTCATGGCCCTCGCAGGGCGACCGCTGATTCGAATGTAGCGCGCGGAGGGGGCTCGCGTCCCGCCCGGACGCGCTGCGTCCGCGGGAGACGCCGGCCTGTTCGTCCCGCCTGGACCCGCCCCCGGTTATCCTGCTTACCTGCTTCCTATCGTGACCGTATCCCGTGACGAGATCTTCATCTCGCTCGTCCTCTGCCTCGTGTCGGCCACGTACTTTGACGAAGCTGCCACGGCGGTCCTCCGGGCAATGAAGCTGCCGAGCAGAGAGAGAGAGAGCGCGGCGCGGCGAGCCCCCTCCTCGCTGCTACCGCCGCCGTTCGGGCGATGCTCGACGCCGCGGCTAGCTAGACTGACGGGTCCTCGCGGCAGCCTCACTCGACGGGGAGCGCGACATCACGGCAGCGGCAAGCCGAACATCGTCTCGCAGACGGCGACGTGCGCGCCGCAGTTGCCGGCGGCTCCGTGGTCGCCGTCCTTGAGCGCGAGCCGGTGCGACCCGCCGTACGGCGGCGCCGCGCCCGGGACGTCCACCTCGACGAGCTCGCCGGGCAGACCGATGAGGTCGAACGCCTTGAGGTGATCCGGGTGCTGCTCATCGCGCTCGCCGGTCAATCCGAACATGCGATCCACGGGCGTCGCCGACGGCTCCGAGAGCCAGGTGGCGCTCACCGGGTTCGTATCGCGCGGCCCGGCCAGCGACACCACCCGGTCGAGCCGGACGACCTTGCCGATGCGGGCGGCCGAGCTTGCGCCGTGCGAGTGGCCGCTGAAGATGATGACCGACCAGCGCGGGCTCCCGTCGTCTTCGAGGAAGTAGCCCCAGTCGCCTTGCGGGTGGACCTCTTTCAGGTGCGCGAGCGCCTTCGCCAGCCGCGCTTCGATGCTGTCGGCCCTTGCCACCTCGATGAGCGCGGTGTGGTCCTGTCCGTCGAACGCCTCAAGCCGCGCGTCGCCGAACGTGTCCGGATCATTTTGAACGATGTTGTAGTCGTTCTTGTAGGCGACCGCGAACGCGTGAAAGCCGCGCGCGGCGACGAAGCGGGTGAGATCGAGCGGGCCGGGAGGCTGGCTGCTCCCCGACAGCGTGACGACGAGCTTGCCCGCGAACCGCGCGACCCGAGTGTCGAGGAGGGCCACCTGCTCCAGGTCGCGGTCGGAGACCTCTGGATCGAGCTCGCTGGGCTTGAACCGGATCTCGTTGAGCTCGGGCGAGCTCGTGTCCACGTGCAACTCGCGCGGCGCGCCGCCCGCGCCGCCCGCGCCGCCCGCGCCGCCCGCGCCGTTCGCAGAGCCCGCGCCGTTCGCGCCGCCCGCGCCGTTCGCAGAGCCCGCGCCGCTCGCAGAGCCACCGACTCCGGAGGTCGCGGCGGCGCCGCCGGTCCCGGTAGTAGCGGTGCCCGTGGCTGCTCCGCCGCCAGCGCCCGGGGGACCGCCGTCGCTCGACGAGCCGCCGCACGCCACGCACCCGAGCGCCCACCAGGCGCAACCGACCCACGCCGTGATCCGCATGCTCGAAACGTTACCAGATCACCTCCGGCGCACCGCGGTGAACGAGCCGGATCTCCCGAGTTCCTCGGTCGCGCAGCGCGGTGCGGGCGCGCACGGCCGTCATTTTCCCGCGCGGTTAGAAGGCTGCCGGTCCGCGCGGGCGACGAGAAGTGCAGCGCGGTGCGCCGCGCGCCGAACCGCAAACGGGCCACGCCGAGCAGCTCGACCCACCGCGCGCGCGGCTCGGGGCTGGGTTCGGCCAGCTCGAGCCACGGCATTTCGAGCGACCGGCTCGGCAGCACCCGCATCCGCGCCAGCACGATGCCGAGCACCAGCAGGTCGCTCTCGCGCCCCTGGGAAGGACGGCTGGTTGACGATGACCACGCGCCGCACGCCGCTCCGCAGCCGCTCGAGGAGCAACTGGATGCCGGGCGCGACGAGCGGGAAAACCCGCTGGGCCACCGTGAGCGCCGCCCCCACCGTCGCCGAAGACGCCGCGAGGTAGTCCACCACGCCCATCGTGCCCAGCGGCATCGTCAGCCCCACCTCGAGCGGGAGGGTCCGCCGGCCGGTGCGCGCGATGGCCCGGGCCCACAACGTTGCGAGCGCCAGGTCGTCGTCGATGGGGCCGATCTTCAGCCGCGGAACATCGACCCCGAAGCGGCCCAGCGCCTCGGAGATGGCCTGTGCGGTGGCGGGCACGACGGGCATGCCGCGAGGTGAGCACGTGGCGCACGAAGACAAATGACTGGCGTGCGTGGACAAACACCCGAACGCATAGTGGGCGCATGACTGCTGCACAGACACTGGCCAGGGCGTTCCACGAAGATCCCTTTATCTGCTGGGCGGAGCCCGACCCCGTCCGGCGACCGCGAACGATGACCACGGTGTTCGGAGCGATGCTGGCGCACGCGGACCGGCACGGCGGGCGGCTGTTCGAGCCCGGGGTCGGCTCGGTGGACTGGAAGCCCCCGGCGCACGCGGGCATGGGCCTCGGAGACGTCCTCCGCAGCGGCCTGTGGCGGGTGATGCTCGAGGTTCCGCCGGCGGTGTGGTGGCGGCTGTCGGCGCACGAAGACGCCGGGATGGCCCGCGTTCGCCCCTTCCTCGGGGCAGGAGCCGGCGTCTCCTGTCGTCCGGGCTCGATCGGGCCGGCGTCCCCTGACCGACGGCTCGAACCCCGCCTCGCGGAGGTTGACCGGAGCCTTGGTGTTGCCGACGAGGTAATACTCTCCCTGGGTCTCGGCGAGGGTCGCGCCGCCCAGCCTCCCTACGCGTGCCATCTAGAGCGACAAACGGGTTGAAACCACGAGAGAAAGCAGGAATTTCACAGGGAGGCGGGGAGGCGGGGAGCGAGAGACGGCAAGAGGGAGAAATTCATTTTTTCTTCCTCCCCGCCTCCCCGCCTCCCCGCCTCCCTGTGAAAATTCTCCGGGTTTCAACGTGATCGTTGTTCTAGACCCTGAGGCATCCCCTCAAACTCTTCGGAAAATTCACAGGGAGGCGGGGAGGCGGGGAGGGAAATCTTCAAAATACTCCCTGTCTCCCCGCCTCCCTGTTCAATTTTTCCGCTGAAAATGGCTGGAAAATGAGGGGATTCCTCAGCTCCAGAGCGGCGCGGGACGCGTGCTCCTCGGCTCCGGGGCCGAGCCCGACGATCGCCCGCCGCGAGGCAGGAGGCAGTCGTCTGGGGCGCGGTGGCGATGGTGAGCTTCGAGATGATCTACGGCGCCGTCGCGCTGGGGCTCTTCCTGATGGCGCTCGCAGGGCAGCCGCTGGTTCGCATGTAGCGCGCCGAGGCGGGCGGCCGGGATCTCGTTTCGCGTGGCGGCGACTGGCAGTTTTTGATAGACAAATTCAGCGTCGTGAAGCTGGCCCTGCGCGGCCGTGTCGGCCGACAGAGCTCGGAACCGCATGGGAAAGCGAGCAGGGGAACATGGCAGACATCCGTCATCTGGTCATCGTGATGCTCGAGAACCGATCGTTCGACCACATGCTGGGTTACCTGCGCGGCACGGGCATGGACGTCGATGGGGTGATCGGCGCGACGAACTCGGACGAGCACGGCACGCCGATCAAGGGATATCATCTCGAGAGCACGAGAGTCCGGATCCGCCCGCATCATCACCGGGACGAAGTCGTGAGGCAGATCAACGGCGGCGCGATGGACGGTTTCGTCAAAGGCTACGGCGCGAACAGCCACGTCGCCGAGATCATGGGCTGGTACGACCAGCGCGATCTGCTGACGTACGACAGCCTCGCGCGGCAGTACGTCGTTTGCGACCGGTGGTTCGCCTCGTTCGCAGGCCCGACGTGGCCAAACCGGTTCTTCGCGCTGTGCGGAACCAGCGGGGGGCTCACGGGCAACGGGAGGTGGATCGACCGCGCGACGTTCTTCGACCTGTTGCCGGTCGGCTCGTGGCGCTACTACTCGCACGATGTCGCGTTCTTGCGCGCCGTCGAGAATTACAGGGGCCACGTCGGACTGCCGATCGAGAAGGTATCCTCGTTTTACAGGGCCTGCCTCCAGGGCACGCTGCCCAGCGTCTCGTGGATCGACCCGAACTTCACGCTGGTCGCCGTGGACGCGCTGCTGAACTGGGCGAATGACGATCATCCCCCCGCGGACGTGGCGCGCGGTCAGAACCTGGTCGCGCGCATCTACAATCACCTGATCGCGAGCCCGGCATGGCCGCACACGGTGCTCGTGGTGACCTACGACGAGCATGGCGGGTTCTACGACCACGTGCGCCCGCCGCCGTCAGCGGGCGAAGCGGCGCCGTTCGATGCGCTCGGCGTCCGCGTGCCGGCCCTGGTCGTCTCGCCCTGGGCTCCACGCGGCGTGCCTTTCCACGGCACCCTCGATCATACGTGCATCGCGCGCACCGCGCTCGAGCTGTTCGCGCCCGGTCGCGTGAACGCGCTGAGCCCTCGGGTCTCCGCGTCTCCGAGCCTGCTCTCCGTGCTCACGGAGCCCAGGCCCCGCACCGACGAGCGCCGGCTCGACGGTATCCCTGTCGTGGAGACCGCGGTCGCCCCGATCCACATGGGCCCGACGGCTCCGTCCGGCTTCCACTCCATGGAGCTCACCGACGCACAGGAGGAAATGCTGGCGCTGAAGGCGGCCGCGCTCAGGGCCGGCGTGCCGGTCGAGAACCATTGAGCCGCCGCACCTGGGCACGCTCGACTGCGAGACATTCTCCTCCGGAATCACAGCGGACCGGTCGCCAGGTCGCTTTGGCCGAGGAAGCCATCGAGGCGCTCGCCCGCGAGGAGCGACGGCGTGCACTTCCGGCCGGGCGGCTCGGCGAGGCCCCTGCGAGGATCGCGCCGCCCAGCCTTCCTACGCGTGCCATCTAGGCCTCCTCTGCTGCCGTGGGGCTCTCGTCCGAGAGCACGAGCGTGCGCCCCGGCGTCTGGCCCGGGAGCGCGGCACCATCCCATGTGTACTTGTTGGTATATCCGCGCGGCGTGACCATGTATCCCTCGAACATGAAGGTGTTGGTCGACCCGACGAGCACCGTCGTCAGCATCCCGATCTCGTACTCCAGGAAGTGGTCGAGATCGGTGAGCACGGCGCTCTCCAGCTTGCGGTAGGCGCTCTTCACCAGCGCGACAGGCGTCGTGCCCGCGCGGTGCTGCGCGATGATCTCCTGGGCCCGCACGATCTGGCGCGTGCGCCGCCCGCTCGCCGGATTGTAAAGGCCGATGACGAAGTCGGCGGAGGCGGCGGCCTCGAGCCGCCGCTCGAGGCATGGAATTCGGCCACCGCCGGCGCGTCAGGCTTTCGGACCCGTGGCGGCTCCCGTGGTCCCTCGGCCGGACGCCGGCGCCGCCATCGCTTCCGAGGCAGGAGGGCGCTCGCGTCCCGCCCGGACGCGCTGCGTCCGCGGGAGACGCCAGCCTGTTCGTTCCGCCTGGACCCGCCCCCGTTATCCTGCTTACCTGCTCTATCGTGACCGTATCCCGTGACGAGATCTTCATCTCGCTCGTCCCCCGCCTCGTGTCGGCCACGTACTTCGACGAAGCTGCCGCGGCGGTCCTCCGGGCAATGTTCGACTTCGTCGAGGAAGCGCTCGCCGGAGGTCCGCTCGCCAGCCGCGCTCGGATCCTGCGCGGCGTCGTCCACCTCCGCCCCGAGGGCAGCTACCAGCGCCTCTTCGGCATCGACCGCGCGAGCGGCGCGCGCATCGAAGGCACCGGCTATCTCACCTCCGGCAGCGTCTGGAGCTGGATCGAAAAGCACCGCTGTTCGGTCTCGATCGACGTCCAGCGCGCCGCGGTCCGCTCCTGGATGCCGGACGGGGCGATCGAGCTCCGCGACCCGTCGGAGGCGGCCGGCGTGCCCGGCGACGCGACGCGCAAGCGCATGCTCGATCGCGACGCGACCCACGTCCATGTCGTCCCGCTGCGCGCGCCCGGCGGCAGCGTCGACGGCATGATCACGCTCGAGGCGAGCTCCAGGGGGACCGTCGGACGGGAGCTCCCCTGGGCGGAGTGCTACGAGGGGCTGGAGATCCTCGCCAGCATCGCCGGGGCGTTCATCGCCGCCCGCGCGCTGCCGCTCCGCGCGGACGAGCCGGCGAGCCCGGACGAGTTCCTGCCGGTCGTCGGTCAGAGCACCGCGCCCCTGGTCGAGCTGCTCCGCGCCTTCGCCCCGAGGGACGACACCATTCTGATCACCGGCCCGACCGGCGCTGGCAAATCCAGGCTCGCGCGCTGGTGCCACGAGCACTCGCAGCGCCGGGGCCAGCCCTTCGAGTCGCTGGACCTCCTCGGCGTGCCCGAGGACCTGCAGATGGCCGAGCTGTTCGGCTGGAAGCGGGGCGCCTTCACCGGCGCGGTCAAGGACAACCCCGGCGCGGTCGCCCGCGCCGCGAAGGGCACGCTCTTCCTCGACGAGATCGACAAGCTCTCGCTCAAGGCCCAGGCGGGCCTCCTGCGCTTCATCGAGGAGCGCGCCTACCGGATGCTGGGCGACGACGGGGCGGGGGAGCGCCGCGCCGACGCGCGCCTCCTCGTCGGCACCAACGCCGATCTGCGCGCCGCCGTGCGCGCCGGCCGCTTCCGCGAGGACCTGTACTACCGCATCAACGTCCTGCCGGTGCGGCTGCTCCCGCTCGCCGAGCGCCTCGACGAGCTCCCGCGCTGGGCCGATTACATGCTGAACCGGCGCCATCAGGAGGCCGACGGCAAGGGGACGGCGCGCTTCGAGCCCGAGGCCATGAAGCTCCTCGTGTCCGCGCCCTGGCCGGGCAACCTGCGGCAGCTCGACAACATCGTCCGGCGCGCCTACGCGCTCCAGCTCGCGGGGCAGAGCGGCCTCGGGGGCGATCTCGTGATCCAGCGGCGCCACGTCGAGCGCGCGCTCACGTTCGACGGCGACGCCGAGCCGAGCGCGCTGGTCAAGCTGCTCTGGCGGGCGGCGCTCAGCTTCGTGAGCGAGGCCGAGCGGCGCCGGGGCGGCAGCGCCCCGCTCCCGCTCGAGGCGACCGAGGCCTTCCGGGGCATGGTCCTGGGCGCGGCGGTGCAGCGGACGGGCAACCGCGACGACGCCTTCACGCTGCTCGGCCAGGAGCCGCTGCTCAAGAACCGCAACCACCACCGGACGCTGCGCCGCGAGCTCTCGCGGGTGCGCGAGGTCCTGGACCTGCTCGGGGGCGACGCCGACCCGGATCTCCTGGCGGTGCTCGACGCCGACAAGGAGCCCTGACGGAGAGGCGCCGGCGCGCCCCGAGCGCCCCGACCCCCCGGCTGCCAAGCGCCTCCGCCGACCAGGAGATCGAGCATGCAGCGCTACGTTGCAGACGGGGCAGCACCCGTGACAGGCACCCTGTTCGCGGGGCGTTACGAGATCCTGGGCAAGCTCGGCGAGGGCGGCTTCGGCGTGGTGCACAAGGCCCGCCAGCTCACCACCGGGCAGCCGATCGCCTTGAAGATCCTGCGCCTCGCCGAGCCGCGAGGCGCCGCGCAGCCCGACAGGCGGGCGGCGCGCTTCCTGCGCGAGACGCGGCTCTGCGCCCAGCTTCACCACCCCAACATCGTCCAGCTCGTCGACGCGGGTCAGCTCGAGGACGGGACCCTCTACACAGCGTTCGCCTTCGCGCCCGGCGACAACCTCGCCGCGCTGCTCGAGCGCGAGGGCGCGCTCGCGCCGCCCGAGGCGCGGCACATGATGCTCCAGGTGCTCGACGCCCTCGCCTGCGCCCACGCGGCGGGCGTGGTCCACCGCGACCTCAAGCCCAGCAACATCATGGTGATCCCCACGGGCGCCCGCCGCAACGCGCTGGTGCTCGACTTCGGGATCGGCGCTGCGCTCGACGCCGAACGATCCACGCGGCTGACCGGCACCCACGACGCGCTGGGCACGCCGGGCTACGGGGCGCCGGAGCAGTGGCGCGGCGCCGAGCCTTCGCCGCGCGCGGACCTGTTCTCGTGGGGCCTCGTGTTCCTCGAGTGCCTGACGGGCACGCCGGCGTACGGCGGCACGGAGGCCGAGATCTTCTATCGGCTGCTCGGCCCCGAGCCCGTCCCGATCCCCGCCGCGCTCGAGCGCCACCCGCTCGGCGACCTGCTCGCCCGCGCGCTCCGCAAGGACGAAGGCGCGCGCGACGTCACCGCCCGCGGGCTCTTCGACGCGCTCGAGGCCTGCAGCCTGCGCGGCTTGTCGCGCGAGGCGATGCTCGGCGCCGGCGGCCCCTCGTCCGGCGGGGACACGCGGTCGCTCGCCTCGGCCGCGACGGTCGCCACGTCGCTCGACCGACGGAGGGCGCCCGCGCTCGAGGGCGAGCGCCGGCAGCTGACGGCGCTCTGCTGTCACCTGAGCGCGCGCGCGGCCGCCGCGCAGGCCGCCGACGTCGAGGCGCTGGACGACCCCTTGCGCGCGGCGCTCGCCCTCTGCGCCGATGTAGCGCGCCGGTACGGGGGGTACGTGGCCGCGGCGCTCGGCGACGATCTGCTGATCTACTTCGGCTACCCCGGCGCGGCGGAGGACGACGCCAGGCGCGCTGCCCGCGCGGCGCTGGCGATGGCCGGCGCCGTCCAGGCCGAGGACCAGCCGAGCGCCGCGCCGGGCGTCCGGATCGAGGTGAGCGTCGGCCTCCACACCGGCCCTGTCGTCGACGGGAGCCTGGGGGATCTCGAGGGCGCGTGCCTCGTCGCCGGCAGCACACCGCGGCTCGCTGCGCAGCTCGCCTCGCTGGCGCCGCCGGGCGCCGTCGCGGTCAGCGCCGCGTCGCAGGCGTTGCTGCGGGGCTCCTTCGACCTCGAGAGCGAAGGGGCCCGATCCATCGAGGGGATCGCGGCGCCGGTGGAGACCTTCCGCCTCCGGCAGGAGCACGGCGACGCGGCGAGGTGGCCGACCCCCGACGGCTCGCGGGCGCCGCTCCACGGCCGCCATCAAGAGCTCGGGCTCCTCGTGGAGCGGTGGCGCCGCGCGTGCGAGGGGGCGGGCCACGCGAGCCTCATCACCGGCGAGGCCGGCATCGGCAAGAGCTGCCTGGTGCGCGCGCTGCACCGCCGGCTGGCGCACGAGCCCCACACGTTCCTCGAAGCGCGGTGCTCGCCCGATACGCGAAACAGCCCCCTCCGTCCGGTGGTCGATCTCATCGAGCGCGCCTTCGGGCTCGATCAGGAGGCCGACGCAGGCCGCAAGATCGCGCGGCTCGCCGGGGAGCTCGCCGGCCACGGCTTCACGCTGGCCGAGGCCATGCCGCTCTTCCTGCCGCTCTTCTCCCTGCCCATCGGCGCGCCGTACGCGCCGCTCGACGTCTCGGCGCAGCGGCAGAAGGAGCTGACGCTCCAGGCCATCGCGTCGCTGCTCCTCGCGATGGCGGACGCGCGGCCCGTCCTCCTGTTGGTCGAAGACTTGCACTGGGCCGACCCCACCACGATGGAGTTCCTCGGCCAGCTCGTGCGCGAGGCGACGACGGTCGCCCTGTGCGTCCTCATGACGGCGCGCCCGGAGTTCTCGCCGTCGTTCTCGACGTCCGATGTGCTGCTGCTCCCGCTGGGCCGCCTGGAGCGCTCGCCGATGGAGGAGATGCTCACCGGGCTCCTCGGCCACAAGGCGCTGCCTCCCGCCGTCGTCGAGCAGGTGGCGGACCGCGCCGACGGGGTGCCGCTCTTCGCGGAGGAGCTGCTCCGGACGATGGTCGATTCGGGGCTCCTGGCGGAGCGGGAGGATCGCTACGAGCTCACCGGGCCGCTCTCGGGCGCGGCGATCCCGGGGACGCTGCGGGCGCTGCTCACGGCGCGCCTGGATCGGCTCGCGCGCGCCAGGGAGACGGCCCAGCTCGCGGCGGCCCTGGGGCGGGAGTTCAGCGTCGAGGTGCTCTCGGCCGCGAGCCCGCTCGGCCCGGCGGCCGTGGCGGAAGACCTGGAGCGCCTGATGGGCGCGGGGCTCGTGCTGCGCCGGCGGCGGGGCAAGGAGGCGGTGGGGATGTTCAAGCACGCGCTGGTGCGGGACGCGGCGTACGAGTCGCTGTCCACCGGCGCGCGGCGGAGGGTCCACGCGCGCATCGCTGCGACGCTGGAGGAGCGGTTTCCGGAGGTGGTCCGGACGCGGCCGGATCTGCTCGCCCTCCACCACGCGGCGGCGGAGCAGAAGCGCGAGGCCGTGGGCTACGCGCAGAAGGCGGCGCAGGCGGCGCTGGCTCGGTCGGCGTACGTGGAGGCGATCACCGGGGCCAGGCAGGCGATCGAGTGGCTGCCGGCCGTGGCGCAGGAGCACGAGCGAGCCGAGATGGAGCTCGGGCTGAACGGCGTCATCATGCCGGCGCTGATCACGACCAGGGGCTGGTCGGCGCCAGAGGTAAAGAGCATTTACGAACGGGCCATCGAGCTCGCCACGCAGACCGGCGAGCAGGAGCGGGGGAGCCAGGCGCTGCACGGCATGGCGATGTTCACGCTGTTCCGCGGCGATCTCGCGGCAGCCCGGGACATCGCGAGCCAGTGCGCGAGGCTGGCGGAGGACATGAATGACGTCGCCGCCCTCGCGCAGGCGTCGCTCATCCTGGCGAACGTGACCACGTGGCTGGGGGACCACCACGAGGGCGAGCCTCACCACCGGCGTGTCATCGAGCTCTACCAGCCGGCGCAGCTGCCCGCCTACATGGCGCGTTATGGCTGGAACCCGAGCATCGTCGTGCGCGTGACCCACGCCATGAGCGTGTGCATCTGCGGCGAGCCGGATCGCGCGGCGCGGATCTACGAGGAAGCGATCGCGGCGGCGGAGGCGACGGAGCACCCCTTCACCATCGCCATCGCCTACCAGATCGGCGCGTGGGTCCACCACCTCAGGCGCGAGGTGGCCGACACGCAGAGGTACGCCGACGCGCTGGGGAAGGTCGCCGCCGACCATGGGTTCCCTGCGTTCATGGTGCTCGCCGACGCGCTGGGGGGCTGGGCCATGGTCCATTCGGGACAGGCGGAGCAGGGGCTCGAGCGCGTCCGGGCCGCCATCGCGCGCTGGCGGCGAATGGGCTCGGGGATGGTCACCACCTTCTACGCCACGCACCTGGCCGACGCCTGCCTGGCCGCCGGCGCCGTCGAGGGCGCCCGCGAGGCGCTCGACGAGGCGCTCGGCGAGGCGTTCACGACCCAGGAGCGCTGCTACCACCCGGAGCTCTACCGGCTGCTCGGGGAGGTGTGGCGGGCCCGGGGAGACCCGGGGCAGGCGGAGGCCGCGTTCGCGCGCGCGAGGGACATGGCCGAGGCGCAGGGGGCTCGGCTCTTCGCGCTGCGCGCGCAGGTGGCTCTCGTTCGCCTGCGCAGGGCTGAAGGGCGCGTCGCGCTCGACGACATGGAGCGGCTCCGTGGGCTCCGGTCGGGCATCACCGGCATTCCGGACGCTCGCGAGGCCGATTCGCTGCTGTCCGGGGGCGCTGGCCAGCCGAGCACGGGCGAGGGCTCGAGGGGATCGACGACAGGACCGCAACCGACATGACGAAGGAGGATACGATGAAGGATGAGAGTGCAACCAGCGCGGCGGAGGAGAACACGAAGGTCGATGACGAGGCGCCGGACGAACAATGTTGGGGCTTCACCATGATCGTGGCCGTGCTGAACAAAGAGGGCACCGAGACCCTGTATTACGAGGTGTCATCGGACACGGTGGCGAAGAAGCGCCACCTCAGGTCGGAAAATGCAGTGCAATCGTGGTGCAAGGAGCTGGTAGCTACGGGCGCGCAGATAGGACACGTGGCGGACGAGCCGGGTATCCAACGGCTGGTGGATATGGATGCGCAGACGGCACACAAGAAGGTACCGGCGACCACGGAGTTCTGCGGCACCTACCTGGTCAACCTGACCGGCTTCAGGAGGCGGTAGCCGGGGGCGCCTGAGCCCGCGCCGCTGGCCGCGAGATCCCGAGGACATGTGACCCGGCCCTCCGCACACAAGACCTTTCTCCGGGGCACGCACCGCCTGGTCAGCCCGGCGGATACCGTCGAGCGGGTGCTTCCGATGGCGCGCGCCATGGGGATCACCCGGGTCGCCGACGTCACCGGGCTGGACGTCGTCGGGATCCCGGTGGTGATGGTGTGCCGGCCCAATTCCCGATCCGTGTCTGTCTCGCAGGGCAAAGGGCTCGACATCGACGCCGCGCGCGCGTCCGGGCTGATGGAGGCCATCGAGCAGTGGCACGCCGAGCACATCCTGCAGCCGCTGCTCTTCTGCACCGCCGCGGAGCTCTCGGCGCGGCGCCGCCTCGTCGACCTCGCCGGGCTGCCGCGGCTCTCGATCGGCTCCTTCCACCCCCATCACAAGGTGCTCTGGATCGAGGGCGAAGACCTCATGAGCGGCGGCCCGCTGTGGGTGCCGCTCGAGGTGGTCCACTCCGACTACACAGTGCCGCTCCCGCCCGGCAGCGGGTGCTTCTTGACCACGACGACGGGGCTCGCCTCGGGCAACCACCGGCTCGAGGCCGTGCTCCACGGGCTCTACGAGGCCATCGAGCGCGACGCGGTGGCGCTGTGGCGCGCGGCCGGGCCGGCGCGCCGCGCGCGGACGCGCCTGGATCTCGGCACCGTGGACGACCCGATCTGCCGCGATGTGCTGGCCCGCTTCGATCGGGCCGACATCGCGGTGGGCGTGTGGGACGCGAGCAGCGATATCGGGCTGCCTGTCTTCGTGGCGGAGATCGTCGACCGCGCGCCTCACCCGGACCGCGTCCTTTACGTGAGCGGCGGTCAGGGGTGCCACCGCTCCCGCGCCGTCGCCCTCGCGCGCGCCCTGACCGAGGCCGCCCAGAGCCGTCTGACCGCCATCGCGGGGGCGCGCGACGACGTCGACCGGGCCGCGTACGAGCTGTTCCGGTCGCCGCCGCGGATCGCCGCGGCGCGCTCGGAGATCGAGCGGTTCGAGGGGCCGTGGCGCTCCTTCGGCGCCGCGAGCGACGGGTTCAGCGAGCGCTTCGACGAGGATCTCGCCGCGGTGCTCGCGGCGCTGCGCGGCGCGGGGCTCGGCCAGGTCGCGGTGGTGGATCTCACGCGGCCTGAGCTCGGGCTGCCCGTCGTCCGCGTCGTCGTGCCCGGGCTGGAGAGCATGTGGGACGCCCCTGGGTACACGCCTGGACCGCGCGCGCAGGCGGTGTCGTCGTGATCGTCCTGTTCACCGGGCCCAGCCTGCCGCCCGCGGAGGTGCCCGCGCTCCCGGAGCTGCGGGTCTTGCCGCCCGTCGCCCAGGGAGACGTCTACCGGGCCGCGCGCGAGCGACCGTGGGGGATTGGCATCGTGGACGGCTTCTTCGAGCGCGTCCCGGCGGTCTGGCACAAGGAGATCCTCTGGGCGATGTCCCAGGGCGTCCATGTGTTCGGGGCCTCGAGCATGGGCGCGCTCCGCGCCGCCGAGCTGGCCGACTTCGGCATGGTCGGCGTGGGCCGGGTCTTCGAGCAATACCGTTCGGGCGCGCTCGGCGCCGACGACGAGGTCGCGCTCGCGCACGCGTCCGCCGAGCACGGTTATCGGTGCACGTCGGAGGCCCTCGTCAATATCCGTGCGACGCTCGCCGCCGCCGTCGAGGCGAAGATCTGCGAGCCGGCGCTCGCCGAGCGGCTCGTCGTCATCGCCAGGGCCCTTTTCTACCCCGATCGCACCTGGCCAGCGGTGCTCCAGGCCGCCCGGGCCGCGCCGGAGGCCCCGCACGTGCTCGACGCGCTGAAGCGGTGGCTCCCCGCCGGGCGCGTGGACCAGAAGCGGCTCGACGCGCTCGCCATGCTCGAGGCCATGCAGGCCGCCCGCGCCCGGCATCGAGGACCGCTGGAGCCCGGTTTCATCTTCGAGCGCACCGACGTCTGGGAGCGGGCCGTCGATCGCATGCGTGCGACCCGGCTCGACATCGACCCCGGCGCGGACGTCGACGCCCTGCTCGACGAGCTGCGCCTGCTCGGGGACGAGCCGCTCTACACCCTCGCGATCCAGGGCGCCCTGCTGCGCGGCCTCGCCGAGGAGGCGGCGGAGCGCAACGGGGTGAAGGTCGGCCCCGGGCACCTCGAACGCACGGCCATGGAGTTCCGGCGCGAGCGAGGGCTGTACAACGGGCCCTCGACCCGCGCGTGGCTCGGCGAGCAGGGGCTCGACGCCGAGTCCTTCGCCCACATGATGGCGCGAGAAGCGAAGCTCCGCTGGACGGCCGCCGTGTGCGAGCCGGAGGTCCGCCGTCACCTCGTGGACCAGCTGCGCGCCATGGGCTGCTACGGGCGTCTCGAGGAGCAGGCTCGCGCCAAGCAGGCCGTGATGGAGCGTGAGGGGCTGGACGCCCTGGATCTGGCGGGCAGCGGCGTGGACGACGCGGACGCGCTGTGGCGGTGGTATTTCACCGAGCGGCTCGGCAAGCCGGTCCCCGAGGATCTGGAGACCTACGCCGCGCGCCTCGGCTTCGCTGGCGCAGGAGCGTTGCTCCGATCGGTGCTGATCGAGCGCTGGTGCATGAAGCTCCAGCCTTGACGGATGGGCGCCGAATCCGCCGGACAATGTGCCTTCGAGGGGCGCTGAGCGCCTCGCCATCGGCTACACGATCTTCGGCTCGTGTCGGATGCACGGAGTCAACCAGCTCGCCTGGGCGACGGGCGTGATCGGCAGGCTGCAGGCGGGCTGGCCGCGCGACCGGCTCGACGAGCTGCTACCCGAAGCGTCGGCCAGATCGTCGCTCGTCGCTCCGGCTGCCGGCTACGCCGACGCGTCCTGAGCGACGCCGGCCTCGGTCAGCGCCGCGGGCTGACGCGGCCCCGCGTCCAGCATCGTCGACCCGGCGAGCGCCGCAAGAGGCCAGGTCCATGGCGATGGCCGGGTGGTCACCGCGCTATGCGCGGGCGGCGCAGCCGGATGCCGGCCGTGTACTGGAGGGACGCAGCGCGTCCTGGAGGGACGCGGCGGCGGCCAATCTCCACGACGACATCGTCCCCAGCGCGCTCTCCCATCGCTCGCGCACGCAGGAGCATTCCCCGCGGCCCGCCTCGTTTCTCGCTTGGTACGTGTCGTGCAATTCAGCGCGTGCGTGGCGCGCTGGTCTCGGTTGGCCGTGCCCACGCGACCACGTCCGCGAACGCATGGCGCGCACGGATGCCCTGCGCCCGCGCAGCCTTCTCCAGCTCCGCTGCCGGATCGACGTCATGCGGTGAACATCGATGGACGTGCCGATCATTGCGAAGGGTATGTCCCTCGCCGGAATTGCCATGAATTTGAGTGACCAGCGACTGATCGAGGTTCATCTGCAGCACGGCGAGAGCCTGATGGCCAGATCCGAGGGGGGAACGTCGGTCGGGTGCGCGCCGCACCCGAACCTGCCGCATGTCTATACCGTCGACGCAGGCAAGCTGGCCCCCGGCGAGCCGTTCCGGTACGTCGTGCGCCGCGCCGATGGCACCGAGAGAGCGGAGCGGTTCTTCTCCCACTCGCTCGACCGAGGCGGGCCGGTGGACGTGTGGGAGGGGATCCGGGCCGTAGACAACGCGTTTTACGCGGCCGAGGTCAAGGAGCACTTCGAGCGCCGCGGGTTCGCCGTGGTCCGAGGCGTCCTGTCTGCGGACGTGGTGAGCGCCTTGCGCGCTGTCGTGGATCCCCTCATCGCCGGCGCATGGGGGGAGAGCAAAGCTGCGTACCGGGACAAGATCAACCTGGAGAAGGTCCTGCTCCGTGTCCCCTATCTCCTCCATGCGATGGCCGAGAAGCTGGGGCCGCTCCTGCAGCGCATCCTGGGAGACGAGGTGTTCCTCGAGTACGAGCAGGTCATGGTGGTGCGCGCAGGCTCATCGTATGCCACCCGGCGCCATCGGGATGTCGACGGCGGCAAGGACGGCCTCTCCGAGGCTTCCAAGCGCCACAAGGGCTCTGTGCACCTCTGGATCCCCCTCGTCGACATCGACGAGACGCGGGCGTGCATGTACGTCGATCCGTTCGACGCGCCCGAGCGGTCCATCACGATGGAGATGCGGGCCGGCGATGCGCTGCTCCTGCACAACTATGTATGGCACGGGAGCCGCGCCAACGCGTCCGCGGAGGATCGTATCTCCTGGCTCCTGAACCTGGCGCCCTCGCCGAGCCGCGATGAAGCCAACCCCGATGCCGATCTCAACCTTCAGATCCTCCGGGGCGGTGCGCCCACCGATCTGTCCCCTGACGTGTGCTGCCGGCTGGCCCGGGAGAAGCACGCGTTCTTGAACCTGTTTGACGCGTTCTTCACCTATGATCCATTCCTCCTGCGGATGGTCCACCCGGACAATCGCCGGGTGAGCCCCGAGCGCCCGCTCCCGTCGCGCAAGGCTGAAGGCCTCGCAGACCGCACCGCGGGCTGAGCGGGCCGCAGCGACCCGCCTCCTGCCGGATGTGTATCTGCCACCCAGGCCTCTCGACAAAAGGACACCTTGATGCTCTCAAAGAACTTTGACAGATCCGCCGCTGCCCTCGTGCTCGCCGCGTGCTCCTCTGCGTGCGGAGGCGCCGCGCAGACCTCCACGAATCCTGGAAGCGGGGCCACCACCCCGCCGGTGCTGGCCTCCCAGCTGCCCTCGTCGGCGGACCAGTGCCAGCCGACGTCGGTGCAGGCCGCACCGGCGCCACAGCCGCCTCTCCTCGTCACGAACTTCGCGGACGTCACCCCCAGGTTCGCGGGCGCTCCGAAGCTCCAGTCCTTCGCGTTCGCCCGGTACACCCAGGGGCTCACGCAGTACTGGGTCTTCATCGCCGGGCGGACCAACGGGTTCCACGGGTTCTCCACCGGCGACGAAGACTTCCCCGCGGCGAGCGCGAACACAAAGATCTGGGTGCTCGAGGATGTCTATGGCACCCCCAAGGTGCACTCGATGGATGTATCCCAGCTTCCATCCAAGTTCAGCGCGATCATGCCGCAATGGAAGTCGTCGAATCCGCTCTTTTACCAGGACTACTCGAGCGGCCTCCTGTACATCGCAGGCGGCTACGGACCGGACGCCGGCGGAAAATACCAGACGTTCCCGCTCCTCTCTGCCGTGAACATCGGTGATCTCGTCCAGGCGGTGAAGTCCAACAATCCGTACCTCCTCAACGACTCGATCGCGTTCGTTAGCTCACCGCTCGTGCAGTCGACCGGCGCCGAGCTGCTCAAGCTTGCGGACGGCAACTTCTATGTGGTCATGGGCCACAACTTCCAGGGTAAGTACACCGATGTCCTCAACGGCGCGCCCGGGGCCTCGCAGACGTACCTGAAGGCGATCAACCAGTTCAGCGTGACCACGAACACATTCCAGAACACCATCACCCTGAAGCCGGGGAAGGTGTTCACCAACGCGGACCAGTTCGGGCGGCGCGACCTCAACGTGACCTACACCGTGATGCCGGACGGACAGGCGGGGATCGGCGCCTACGGCGGCGTATTCACCGCGAGCCCGGTGCAGCTCAATTACTCCTTCCCCATCTACCTGGGCCCGGGTCAGGGTACGCAGACGCCGATCATCGACACCGCCTACGAGCAGAAAATGAGCGCCTATTCGTGCGCCAAGGTGGTGCTCTACAGCAAGTCCAAGCAGACCACCTACACCACCTTCTTCGGTGGCATCAGCCGGTGGCGCTTCGACCACACGATCAACGATTTCGTGGAGAACTCGCGCTTCGGCCACGGCGGCCCCCCGAATGTGCCCAACTTCAGCGATGGAATGCCCTGGATCGACACCATCACCACGCTCGCGCACACGTGGACCAGCCCGACGACCGGAACGACGTCCGAGGTCGCCCAGCCCACCACCAAGCTGCCGGCTCACCTGGGCACCGAGACCTTGTTCATCCCGCGCACCGCGGGGGTCCCGGGCCTCACCTCATTCAAGGAGGACATCATCGATTTCGATGCTCTCCCGAAAGGGATCCCGTTCTCCCTCGGATACCTCTACGGGGGCATCGTGGCGATGCCAAAAAAATTCTATCTGGGTGTGCAGTCCGACTCGGGGCAGACACCCAACGCGATCAACGACAAGATCTACGAGGTGTTCGTGCAGATACCCACGACCTCGAACTAGCGCGCCGCGCAGCTGAGAATCGAGGCGAGGCGCCGTTCACCAGCGGCGACGAGACAAGCAGAAGAAACATTGAAGGGTCATTCTCATGAACTACCAATACGTGCAGGTCAACGCCTTCGTGCCGAACAGCACGTGCGGCTGGAGCGGCTTCGGCGACGTCGTATCCTACAAACCATCAGGCTCGGGCACCGGCTTTCTGCTCAGCGACTGCAACGGCCGGGCGCTCTTGCTCGATTTCCTGTCGCCGACGGCGCTCCGGGTCCGCTTCAACGCGACGGCGGAGGGCTATGACGACAACAGCGCCTCGTACGCCGTCGTCAACCGGAACCTCGGCCCGGTGACGCCGCGGGTCGTCACCGATACGAGCGCGCTCTTGACGATCGACACCGGCGCCATGCAGGTGGAGGTGCAGAAGCAGCCCTTCTCGCTCGCGATCTACCGCGACGGGCAGCTCATCCACGCCGACGCGACGGTGAGCGGCGCGAACAAGGGCCTGCTGTACGTGGACGGGCAGCAGGCCGTAGCGTCGATCAAGGTCGCTCCGGAGAACGCCGTCTACGTGGGGTTGGGTGAGAAGGCGGGCTCGACGCTCAAGAAGAACGGTTTCTCGATGACGTTCTTCAACTACGACAACTTCAAGTACGCGGGCACCTCGGTCATCCCCGCGCCGCCTGCCGAGGGCTGCGGCGGCCCCCTGAACCCCAGCGAGCCGCTCTACAACTCGATCCCCCTGCTGATCGAGGTGAACCCGAGCCCGACCGGCGCGTACGCGGGGCGGCCGTACAGCTACGGCATCTTCCTCGATAACCCGGCGCAGACCTACGTGAACGTCACCGCGGACGTGGAGACGGTGTACCCATCCTTCAGCATGCAGGGGATGTATTACTTCGGGGCGCTCTACGGCGACCTGGATTATTATTTCCTCCTCGGCGACGGCGTACCGTCGGTGGTCGACCAGTACACCCAGCTCTCGGGGCGGCCGACCATGGTGCCGCGATACGTGTTCGGATACCACCAGGGCGCCTACGGCTACTACAGCCGCCAGGTGCTGGAGCAGGTCGCGCAGTCGTTTCGGGACGCGAGCTTCCCGATCGACGGCCTGCACATCGACGTGGACTTCCAGAATAACTACCGCACGTTCACGAGCAGCGACAAGAAGTTCCCGAACGTCTCCGAGATGTTCTCCAATCTCGCCGCGAAGGGCTTCAAGTGCAGCACGAACATCACGGCGCTCGTGACGTGCAACCCCTACGATGAAGACGGAAAGACCTGTGACGAGGGCGGCCTCCCCTACGGTACCCGCGACGAGGGCCTGAAGAACGACTACTTCATCTTCAATACACGCGCGAACCAGGCGTCGAGCCCCCAGCAGTTCATCTCCCAGGAGAACTACGGGGTGAACTATGGCCTGAACCCGTTCACATACCCGCCCTTGCAGAAGAACCCCCAGGGAGACACGCCGCTCCTCTCGTGCGGCTTCTACCCGAACCTGGGCGACCCGACCGTGCAGGCCTGGTGGGGCCAGCAGTACGAGGGCCTCCTCTCTGCTGGCCTGGAGATGATCTGGCAGGACATGACCTGCCCGGCCATCGAATACGATCGCACGCCGCAGTATGGCGACTACGTGCCCTACGAGCAGCTCATCGATTACTGCTCGACCGACAGCGACGACTGCGACGTGATCAAGACCCTGCCGCTGGACCTCATGATGGTAGGCCCGGACGGCGAGACCTATCAGCCGCACGCGTTCATCCACAACGGGTACTCCCTGTCCCTGTGCAAGGCCACGTTCAATGGCATCAACGCGCTCCGGCCGGGGCGGCGCAACTTCATCATCGCGCGCGGCGGATATGCGGGCGTCCAGCGTTATGCGGCGCTGTGGACCGGCGACTCGGCGTCGAGCTGGGACTTCTTGAAGATCAACATCCCGGAGGTGCTCAACGTCGGCATGTCGGGCGTGCCCATCTCGGGCTGCGACATCGGCGGCTTCGCCACGGGCTCGGGCTCGACGCAGGACGGCTACGTGACGGATCCGGCGCTGTTCGTGCGCTGGATGAACCTCGGCGCCTTCCTGCCCTGGTACCGCAACCACTATGACCACTACGAGAAGTGGTACCAGGAGCCCTACGCGTACGGGGAGCCGTACGTGTCGCATTGCCGCAAGTACGTCGAGCTACGCTATCGCCTGAACCAGGTCTTCTATGACGCGATGTACCGAGCGACGCAGACGGGCATGCCCATCTCCCGCGCCATGTTCCTGAACTTCCCGGACGACGTCGAGGTCTACAATCACCTCGACGATCAATTCTTCCTGGGAGACTTCCTCCTGATCGCGCCGATCGTGGACCAGGGTGATACGCGAAACATTTACCTGCCGCGGGGCGCGGACTGGTATCCTTTCCCCGAGGAGGGCGCGCTCGGAGCCAAGGTGGCCGGAGGGACGAACATCGGCGTCACGCCCGGGACCACGCCGTACTATGCCCCCCTCGGCGTCGTGCCCATCTACGTTCAGGCCGGGGCCATCCTGCCCATGCGTGAGCTCGAGCAATGGGTGGGCCAGCTCCCCCAGAATATCTTGACGATCACGGTCTTTCCAGGGCCGAGCTCGTCGTACGCGCTCTATCAGGACGACGGGATCAGCACGGGCTCGTCCTATCGCCTGTCGACGATCACGCAGGAGACGACCTCGACCAACCGCAGCGTCCGCGTGACGCGGAAGGTCGATCGATACAAGCCGGCCGAGCCGTACTACTACGTCGCGCTGCTCGGCGTGACGGCGGCGCCGTCGAGGGTGACAGCCGGCAAAACCACGATCCCCTTCGTGGCGGATGCCTCGAGCCTGTCGGCATCTGCCTCGAACGCCTATACGTACGATGCGACCACAGATACCGTCACGGTGAAGATCTACGACACCTCCGCGGATATCGTCGTGAACGCCACGCTGACCTGACGAGGGCCATCGCCGTGCGCGCCGCGCGGGCAGCCCTGGGGGGATCGCCCCCCGGGACCGGACGGGGAGACGGCCGGGCCCAGGACCGCGGGACGCCGGTCACCTGCTCAGCGTAGCGTCTCTGCAGCAAGCGCCGCGTCGCCTGGAGACGCAGGCCTCGCGCCCACGGGCGCGCGCGCACCCGTCTCGCCTCGACGCGAGCCCGCGTCCCTCGGTCTCGACGGGCTCGCGGCTGCGCCTCCGCGCGACGCCTGGCGCCCACGAGGGAAGTCGAGCGCATGGCACGCCCGCTGCAAACAACGGAGATCGAGGAGAATCAACGGAAGTCGAAGGAAATCAACGGAGTTCACTGGGCGGGCGGGCGGCCAGCCGGCAGCTGGCGCCCGGCAGCCCCACACCGCGTCACTTGAGGAGACTACCATGTCCGTACCGTCTGCGAACTTTCAGTTCAACGCCAGCCGTGGGTCGTATAACTTTGAGATGTCCTCATGCAACCCACAGCAACCTGTCAGCTTCATGCTGACGAATCAGGCCTACGATCCGAATCGGCTGCAAGACAGCGGGAATCTAAACGTCATGGGGGGCAGCGGCATCGTCAGCGTCACCACGTTCCCTCGAATCGCCATACCGACCACCTGGAACCAGAACCCTATCAAGCTGGTCGTCTACGCTGTCACTACAGGTAAAGGAGAGTATACCGGAAACTCAGCCGTGTTTTATGGGTACTACCTCGGCTACGGCGGGGAGGGGCTTGGCTTCTACCTGAACCAGGAGCAGAGCACCACGGCTGGTCAATACGGGCGCGC
Organism: Sorangium sp. So ce321; assembly: GCF_051530195.1. NCBI lineage: Bacteria > Pseudomonadati > Myxococcota > Polyangiales > Polyangiaceae > Sorangium > Sorangium sp. So ce321. The sequence continues at coordinate 620,462 of NZ_CP150329.1, forward strand.
GGGGATCGGCGGCGGTTTCAACAACTTCAACAACTCGACGCTAACTCTATTCCTCAACTGAGCCCGCTCACGGCTCTCCGCAGGCGCTTCGATAGCGACCTCGCGGCGCTCGGGACACGCCACCTCCGCGAGGTGCAGAGAGCGCCGGCTTACTTCGGGCACGATGGTCTCGTCGCCGTCACCTGCAGAGATGCCGCCCTGCCCGCGGCGCGAGGTGCACCGCACCCGGTCCAGCAGAAGCCACGGAGTCGCCGCTCGAAGCCGGCATGGCCTGCGACCCGGCGACCTCCGTGGCAGATCCGAAGCCGCGCCTAGAACACCAATCATGTTGAAACCCGGAGAATTTTCACAGGGAGGCGGGGAGGCGGGGAGGAAGAAGAAAAAGAATCTCTCCCTCTCGCCGTCTCTCGCTCCCCGCCTCCTCGCCTCCCTGTGAAATTCCTGCTTTTTTTCGGGGGTTTCAACCCGTTTGTCGCTCTAGAGGCAGCGCAGCACGCTGTCGCGCACGAGCTGCCAGATGGTCTCGGGGATGTCGCCCAGCCAGCGCGCGTCGCGCTCCACGGGCGCCTCGGCGTCGTCGAGCGGGTCGTCGGGGCTGTACACGAGCCGCCACAGCCGCTCGCTCACCGAGCCGTTCCTGTCGATCACGAAGCGCTGCACCAGCTTCTTCGCGAGCTCCTCGCCCTCGACGTCGAGCAGCAGCGCCGGCGCCGCCACCTTCACCTCGCGCAGCGGCTTGAGCCGGAGATACGCCCCCTTCACGAGCTCGACCTCGTCCGGCGGCTCGAACCCCGCCTCGCGGAAGTCGACCGGAGCCTTGGTGTTGCCGACGAGGTAATACTCTCCCTGGGTCTCGGCGAGGATCGCGCCGCCCAGCCTCCCTACGCGTGCCATCTAGACCTCCTCTCGGGTGGTGCTCTCGTCGTCCGAGAGCACGAGCGTGCGCCCCGGCGTCTGGCCCGGGAGCGCCTCCCCATCCCATGTATACTTGTTGGTATATCCGCGCGGCGTGACCATGTATCCCTCGAACATGAAGGTGTTGGTCGACCCGACGAGCACCGTCGTCAGCATCCCGATCTCGTAGTCGAGGAAGTGATCGACGTCGGTGAGCACGGCGCTCTCCAGCTTGCGGTAAGCGCTCTTCACCAGCGCGACAGGCGTCGTGCCCGCGCGGTGCTGGCGGATGATCTCCTGGGCCCGCACGATCTGGCGCGTGCGCCGCCCGCTCGCCGGATTGTAAAGGCCGATGACGAAGTCGGCGGAGGCGGCGGCCTCGAGCCGCCGCTCGATGACCGGCCACGGGGTCAGGAGGTCGGACAGGGAGATGGCGCAGAAGTCGTGTCCGAGCGGCGCGCCGACGAGCGACGCGCACGCGTTGAGCGCGGTCATGCCGGGCACGATGCGCAGCTCCGGCGACTCGCCCCGCTTCCAGCCCATCTCCTCCAGCACCTGGAAGACGAGCCCGGCCATGCCGTACACCCCCGCGTCGCCCGAGGAGATGATCGCGACGCGCCCGCCGTCCCGCGCCCGCTCCACGGCGGCGCGCGCCCGGCCGATCTCCTCGGTCATGCCGGTCTTGATCACCTCCTTGCCCTCGATGAGGTGCTTCACCAGCCGGATGTACGTCGTGTACCCCACGATGAGGTCCGACGCGGCGATCGCCTCGAGGGCGGCGCGGGACGCGTGCGCCTCGGCGCCGGGACCGATCCCGACGATCGACAGGACTCCTTTGTCACCCATGACTCTCCTCGATGGTGCGCTTCGCGAACGGGACGCGCGCCACGGCGAGCGTCATCGACCGCCCCACGCCCTCCTCCGTGTACGCCCGCTTCGGCACGAGCAGCTTCTTGGCCCCCGCCGCGCGCAGGGCCGCCGGCTCGGCGACGCCCCGGGCGCCCACGTGCTTCTTCACGGTCTCCGACGGGTTCTCGATCCCCTCGGTCGCGTCGAGCTCCTCGGGCGTGAACGTCACGAGCGGCCACCCCCGCCGCGCCGATAGCGCGAGCAGCGCCTCCTCGTCGGCCTTCTTGTCGATCGTCGCCAGCGCCTTCACGCACTTCGCCGAGAGCCCGTGCTCCGCGAGCAGCCTGTCGACCCCGCGCTCCACCATGTCGAGCGGCGCGCCGCGGTCGCAGCCGACGCCCAGGACGAGGCTCTTCGGCCGGTAGACGACGGCGCGCTCGACGATCGCGGGGTGCGAGCGGGCGAGGTCGCGGTCGCTCGCGACGAGGAGGATCTCCCACGCGTCGGGGTCCACGCCGTCGAGCGACGTCGCGTAGCGCACGCCCGGCGGCAGCGCCTTGTCCTCGGGCCAGAACGACGGCTCCCCGGCCTCCTGGACGAAGAGCACGGGCGCGGCGTTCACGACGGCGGCGCAGCCGCGGGTCACGTTGCGGTCGGGGTCGTCGAGCGTCCAGCCGAGCTCCCGGCCGAGGATGTCGACCGTCAGCGTCCCGAGCGCGTCGGACGCCGTGGTCACCACCGGCTGCGCGCCGAGCAGCGAGGCCACCTTCTCGGTGAACGCGTTGCCCCGCCCCACATGCCCGGAGAGCACGCAGATCGAGAACCGCGCCGTGTCGTCGACGCACACGACCGCCGGGTCGACCTTCTTGTTCTTCAGCAGCGGCGCGATCATGCGCACCACGGCGCCGACGCTGATCACGAAGACATGGCAGTCGTACGCCGTGAACGCCTCGGTGAGCAGCGGCCCCATCGGCAGTGGGAGCGGCTTCGCCCCCTCCGGCGCCCCGTCGAAGAGCTTCTGCGACACGTAGAGATCCGCGCCGGGGAGGCCCTCGGCGAGCTTGCGCGCGATGGCGATCCCGTGGCGCGTGATCGCGTAGAGGGCGTACGGCTTGCGCGCGGCGATCATGACACCTCCGGTTCGTTAACGGCCTTTTCGAAGCTGCCCGGCAGCGAGGCCTCGGCCTCGCCGACGAGGAGCCCGCTGCGCTCGCCGCGCGTGACCACCACCATCGCGAAGCAGTCGCCCCGCTCGCCCTCCGCGGCGCGGAGGTCCCGGACGATGCGCTGCTCGGGCATCGTCGCCTTGGACACGAAGACGGCCCGATCGAGCAGGCCCGCCCGCGTGAGCGCCTCGGTCACCTTCGGCATCTCCGGGCCGATCTTCATCAGGACCACGGTGTCGAAGCGCTTGAGCACGTCGGTCAGGTCGTCGACGCCGTACGTGGCGGGGAGGATGGCGATCCGCTCCTGCCCGTCGGCGAGCGACAGCCCGCTCACGGCCGGGACCGCGGTGACCGAGGTGACGCCGGGGACGACCTCGACCTCGAGCCCGGGGAGGCGGCGGAGCGCCTCGCGGCGGACATAGACGAACGTGCTGAAGAGCGACGGATCGCCCTCGGTCGCGAAGGCGACGGAGAGGCCGCGCGAGAGCCGCTCGGCGATCTTGTCGACGGCCGCCTCGACGTAGGGCCGGACGCGGTCCGGGTCCTTGCTCATGGGGAAGGTGAGGAGCAGCCGCTCCTGCTCCGGCCTCCTGGCGACGACAGGCGAGAGGATCCGGTAGGCCATCGAGGCGCCGAAGTCCGAGCTGCGGGGGAGCGCGAGCACGTCCGCGCCCTCCAGGACGCGCACGGCGCGCAGCGTGAGCAGGTCCGGCGCGCCGGGGCCGACGCCCACGCCGTGAAGCTTGCCGAGGCCGCTCATGACGCCTCCGACGGCGATCGCGCCGCCCCGGGCTCCGCCGGGTCCTGCGCCTTCGCCGGCTTCGTCGCGGCGAAGATGTGGATCGGGTTCAGCGCCTCGTAGCGCATGTAGCGCGCGAGCGGGACGCCGCGCGAGACAGAGAGCAGGGTGATCTCGGGGTCGAGCCCCCGCGCCCGGAGCGCGCGGTACGTCTCGGCCACGTTCTCCATCGTGATCGCGTTGACCACGAGCCGGCCGCCGGGCCGCAGTCGATCGAGCGCCACCGTGATGATCTCCTCCATGCTCCCCTTGCTCCCGCCGACGAACACGGCGTCCGGGTCCTCGAGCGCGCCGAGCGCCTCGGGCGCGCGGCCGGCGACGACGCGCACGTTGTCGACCCCGTGCGCGCGGACGTTGTCCCGGCAGATCTCCACGCCCTCCGGGTCGACCTCGATCGCGTAGACGCGCCCGAGGGGGCAGAGCATCGCCGCCTCGATCGAGACCGACCCCGAGCCGGCGCCGACGTCCCAGACCACGGCGTCGGGGCGGATCGCCATCGACGCGATCGAGAGCAGGCGCACCTCGCGCTTCGTGATCAGGCCGTTCTTCGGCATGCGCTTCGCGAAGGCGTCCTCGTGCAGGTAGGGGACGGCCGGCGCGGGCCGCCACGCCGGGTCGCTGCGCAGGAGCAGGAGCACGTTGAGCGGCCCGATGTCCTCGCACGCCGCGAGCGCGGCGAGGTCGAACGCGCGCACGCGCTCGCCCGCGCCCGCGAGGCTCTCGCAGACCCACGCCTTCCACGCCGTGTCGCCGTGCTCGATGAGCCGCGCCGCGAGGCGGGCCGGGGTGCTCTCCCCGTCGGTGAGCACCGCGACCTTCGAGAGCCGGCGGAGGCGCGTCGCGAACCCCTCGGGCGAGCGCCCGTGGACCGAGACGAAGGCGGCGTCGTCCCAGGCGATGCCCGTGCGCGCGAACGCCCACTGGACCGAGCTCAGGCTCGGGATGATCTCGACGTGCTCGCCGCCGAGCTTCCGCACCACGAGCGCGCCGATGCCGAAGAACAGCGGGTCGCCCGAGGCGAGGATGCACACGTTCTGCTCCGCCGACAGGCTCTCCACGCGGTCGAGCGCGGCGGAGAGCCCGCCCTTGAGGGCGATCTTCTCGCCGCGGAACTGCGGGAAGAACTCGAGGTGCCGCTCGCCCCCGACGAGGACCTCGGCTCGGGCGACGGCGGAGGCGGCGCGGCTCGACAGGCTGGCGCACCCGTCGTCGCCGATGCCGACGATCGTGACGGCGCGGCGGGCGCTCATCGGGGCACCTTCACCGCGCCCGCCGGCCCCGACGGCAACGTCGGCTCCGCGGGGTCCGCCGAGAGGAGCAAGAGCGCGTGGACGATCGCGACGGCGATCGGGCTCCCGCCCTTGCGCCCGCGCGCCACGATGGAGGGCAGGCCGGACTCGAGCAGGGCCTCCTTGGACTCGGCCGCCGAAACGAACCCGACCGGCACGCCGATCACGAGCGCCGGCCGCGCGCCCTCCTCGCGGGCGAGGCGCACCACCTCGAGCAGCGCCGTCGGCGCGTTGCCGATCGCGACGACCGCCCCGTCAAGCAGCCCGAGCCGGTGCGCCTTGCGCATCGACTCGATCGCGCGGGTCGAGCCCGCCGCCGAGGCGGCCTGGATGACGTCGTCGTCGGAGATGAAGCAGTGGATCTTGCAGCCGTACGAGGCGAGCCGCTGCTCGTTCAGGCCGACGCCGATCATCTTCACGTCGACGAGGACCGGCGCGCCGCCCCGGAGCGCGTCGATCCCCCGCTCGATCGCCTCGGGGTGGAGCCGCATGAGCGACGAGAACTCGAAGTCCGCCGTCGCGTGGATCACGCGGCGGACGACCTGCCACTCCGCGTAAGGGAACCCGTGGTCGCCGACCTCCTCGTCGATGATCGCGAAGCTCCTGTCCTCGATGCGCCGCCCGAGCGCGGTCATCTGCCGCATGTCGTTCGCCGCGCGCGCTGCGTCATCGCTCCTGGCATCGCTCTTGGCATCGCTCATGGATCCTCCGCTCTCTCTGCGCTGGCGGCGCCGGCCGGGTACCGGCCGAGCAGCGCCCCGTTGAAGTCGACGAGACAGGCGTGCACCTCGAGGGCGCCGCCCGCGTGAAGCGAGGTGTGCTCGACGACGCGCCGGCAGATCCCGCCCGCGACGCCGGTGAGCCCCTCGCGCTGGCACAGCTCGAGCACGTGCCGCGCGGTGTTCGCCTGCCGGATCTCCGCCGCGATCTCCGGCCGCGCGCCGAGCTCCTCGGCGATCTGCGCGAGCAGCTCCATGCTCACCTCCGAGCCGGCGGCGTGCGTCATCATCTTGCCGTCGGCCATCTTCGAGAGCTTGCCGATCATGCCGACGATGATCGCGCGGGCGATCCGCCGCCGCGCGGCGTGGCGGACCCCGGTGCCGATGAAGTCGCCCACCTGGATGAACGCGTCCTCCGGGAGCTCCGGGTAGAGCTTCATCGCGTACGCCTCGGACTTGCCGCCGGTGGTCAGCGCGAGCGTCGCGATGCCGCGCTCGGCGGCGACGTCGATCGCCTGCACGACGCTCGCGCGGAAGGCGGCGGTCGAGTACGGCTTCACGATCCCGCTCGTCCCGAGGATGGAGATCCCGCCGATGAGCCCGAGGCGCGCGTTGATGGTCTGCTTCGCCATCTCCTCGCCCTGGGGGACGCTGAGCGTGACCGTGGCGCCGGCGAAGCCCGAGCCCTCGAGCTCCTCGAGGACCATCTCGGTGATGTTCCGGCGCGGCACGGGGTTCACGGCCGGCGCGCCGACCGGCAGCCCGAGCCCCGGCTTGGTGACGACGGCGACCCCGTCGCCGCCGCGGATCTCGACGCCCGGCTCGCGGCGGAGCTCGACCTCGGCGACGAGCTCGGCGCCGTGGGTGCAGTCCGGATCGTCGCCGGCGTCCTTGATGACGCTGCACGTGGCGCGCTGCCCGTCGCTGTCGCAGCGCTGGAGCGGGAAGGTCACCCGCTGCCCGTTCGGCAGGGTCGTCTCGATCGCGTCGACCGCCGCGCCGCGCGCGAGCACGCGCGCCGCCGCCTTGGCCGCGGCGGCCGCGCACGCGCCCGTCGTGAACCCCTCGCGCTGCCCTTTCGGGTCCCTCGGCCGGAGCTCTGCCATCCAGGATCCTGAACGATTACAAGGACTTCTTCATGGGGTTGTTGAAGAAGCTCTCCAGGAGCACGCTGCCCTCCGGCGCGCCGAGCGAGGCCAGCCTGTCGCGGACCGGGTAGATGACGGCGCCGTCGCCAGCGCAGAGCGCGGCGTCATAGGGCCCGGCGGCGACGTGATCGCCGACGAGCGCGCACGCGCGCGCCGGGCGCTCGGGGTGGCCGACCGGGAGGAAGTCGCCGGCGACCGTCAGGCGGACGGCGGCGGGGAGGCGCTCGCGGACGAACGCCTCGGAGACGAAGGTCTCGCCGGGCTCGACCAGCCAGAGCAGGTCGAGCTGCGCGGCGCCGGCGGCGGCCGCGCTCCGGGCGATGCCGAGCGCCGCGGTGATCCCCGTGTCGGTGGCGACGACGAGCGCGCGGCCGGAGAAGCCGGGCGGGAGCCGCAGCTTGCCCCAGGGGCCGCTCCACTCGAGCTCCGCGCCGACGGCGATGTCGTTGAGCACGTTCGACCCCGGCCCGTCGCCGATGCGCTTGACCGCGATCTCGACGGCGCGCTGCTCGGCGTCGCTGGAGAGCATCGAGTAGGCGCGCTTCGCGAGCTTGCCGCCGGGCAGGGTGACCCCGGTGTTGATGATCACGTACTGCCCGCCGGCGAAGCCGAGCTCCGCGCCGTCGACGCGCTCGATCCGGAGGAGCCGGGCGCCCTGCCCGAGCGGCTCCGCGTGGGCGATCCTGATCTTCGCGCTGCCCTGGGCCATGGGTCGACTCCGTCTCCTCTGCTTCTCTGCTTACTCGGCCTGCTCTGCCGGGTAGATCTCGTGAACGAAGTCGTGCATCTCCTCGAGCTCGCGGTAGAGCCGGGAGAGCCCGTCGACCTGGGCGCGGAGGTCGAGCTCGACCTGCTTCGTGAGGATGAGGAGCGAGCGCAGGTAAGCCAGCTTCGCGTCGCCCGCCGGGGTCTTCGCGACCTTCTCCTGGAGCTCGGCGAGCGACCCCTCGTAGAGGCGCGAGAGGTTCCTGAGGTCCCCGGCGCGCAGCATCGCCGAGACCGGCCCCGGCTCGGCCGCCGCGGGGCCGAGCTCGGCGAGCTCGTGCGCGCGCTCGCCGGGGTCGTCGATGCCGAGGATGTTCATGAGCCCAAGGCGGAGCGCGGCGATCTCGTGACAGGCCATATCGGTTCTCCTGTGGGGGCTCCTACCAGCTAGGGAGGAGCGTGGGAAGGAGCAGGACGGGGGAAGAGACGCGCGCGCGCGGCCTGCCCACGGCGCTGGCGCGCGCGCGCTCCCCTCGGCGCGCGTCGCCAGGAGGAGGCCTGTTCCGCCTCGTGAACGAGGCGCCCTCTGCGCAGCCCGGCGGCGGCGCGGCGGCGTGCGGGCAGCGCTGTTCGACGAGCGCCCTGGCCGTGCTAGGTGGGCCCCCCGCGCCGCGCACCCGGAGCGCGCGGCGCCCGCGCGCCCCATGCAGAAGATCACCTTCGTCGATCGCCTCCACTACCGCTTCGACCTCACCATGGCGAAGGGCGCGACCGCGCTCATCGCGTGGCTGTTCGCGCTCTCGACCGCGATGGTCGTCGTGTTCGCGGCGGTCGTCGTGCTCCTCGGGCTCGCCCCGGCCGCGGAGGACGGCGCCCCTGTGTCGTTCCCCTCCGCCCTCTGGATCACGCTGATGCGCGCGCTCGACGCCGGCACCGTCGCCGGCGACACGGGCAGCCGCGGCTACCTCGCCGCGATGTTCGCCGTCACGCTCGGCGGCATCTTCATGGTCAGCATCCTCATCGGCATCATCACGAGCGGGATCGAGGCCCGCGTCGGCGAGCTCCGCAAGGGTCGCTCGCTCGTGTGCGAGGAGGGGCACACCGTCATCCTCGGCTGGTCGCCGCAGATCTTCTCGATGATCCAGGAGCTCGCGATCGCGAACGAGAGCCGCCCCCGCGCCGCGATCGCCGTGCTCGCCGACAAGGACAAGGTCGAGATGGAGGACGAGATCCGCGCGCGCGTCGGGGCGACCGGCCGGACGCGCGTCGTTTGCCGCACCGGAAACCCGAGCGATCCCACGGAGATCGCCATCGTGAACCCGGACGCCGCGCGGTCGATCATCATCCTCTCCCCCGAGGAGGGCAACCCGGACTCGCGGGTCATCAAGTCGATCCTGGCGCTCACCAACAGAGCGGGCCGCAAGGAGGGCCGCTACCCGATCGTCACGCAGATCCGCGACCGGCGGAACCTCGACGCCGCGCGGCTCGTGGCGCGCGACGAGGCGGCGCTCATCCTCACGGAGGAGGTGCTCTCGCGCATCACCGTGCAGACCTGCCGCAGCGAGGGCCTCAGCGCGGTCTACAGCGAGCTGCTCGACTTCAAGGGCCACGAGATCTACACCCGCGAGGAGCCCGCGCTCGCGGGCAGGTCGTTCGGCGAGGCCCTGTTCGCGTACGACGACTGCGCGGTCATCGGGCTGCGGCTTCGCTCCGGCGAGGTGCGGCTCAACCCGCCGATGGACGCGCGGATCGAGCCCGGCGACGCCGTGATCCTCATCGCCGAGGACGACAGCGCGATCGGCGCTCCCTGGAAGCGCGCGCCGTCCGTCGACGAGCGCGCGCTCCGCGACGGCAAGCCCGCCGCGCCGAGGCCCGAACGCACGCTCCTCCTCGGCTGGAATCGCCGCGCGGTGGCGTTCATCAACGAGCTCGATCACTACGTCGCGAAGGGCTCCGAGGTCACCGTCGTCGCCGACGTCCCTGACGCCGCGGCGCAGCTCGAGGCCGACTGCGGCGGGCTCCGGAACCTCACCGTCAGGCTCGAGCAAGGCGACACGGCCGACAGGCGCACGCTCGACCGGGTCGTGGGGGCCTGCGATCACGTGGTGACGCTGAGCTACTCCGACGCGCTCGACCCGCAGGAGGCGGACGCGCGCACCCTGATCACGCTGCTCCACCTGCGCGACATCGAGGCGAAGCGCGGCCAGAGCTTCAGCATCGTGAGCGAGATGCTCGATGTAAGGAACCGCGATCTCGCCGAGGTCGCGCAGGCGGATGACTTCATCGTGAGCGACAAGCTCGTCAGCCTGATGCTCGCGCAGATCTCCGAGAACCGGGATCTCGCGGCGGTCTTCGAGGATCTGTTCGATCCGGAGGGGTCCGAGCTCTACCTGAAGCCCGCGGGCGACTACGTGCGCCTCGGTCGTCCGGTGAGCTTCGCCACGGTCGTCGAGGCGGCGCGGCGCCGCGGCGAGGTAGCGGTCGGCGTCCGCCTCGCGGCGCAGGCTGACGACGCGGCGCAGGCCTACGGCGTCAAGGTGAACCCGAGGAAGCGCGCCAAGCTGACGCTCGCCAAGGGCGACCGGATCATCGTCCTGGCCGAGCAGTAGCGCGGCCTCATCAGGCCTCTCCAGACGAGGGTCGTGTCCCGCCGGCACGTCCCCATCTCCGTGGGCCGTGCGCCCCGGGATCACGATCGCGCGCGTCTCCGGATCATCGCGCCTCATTGCATGATGTCGTCCACGAGCCGCGCCACGAGCCGGTCCCCGAGCAGGTGCTCTTCCACGAGGTCCTTCGCGTCCTCCTCGCGGACGCCGCGGTACCAGACCCCGTCCGGGTAGACCGCGACCGTCGGCCCCTCGCCGCAGCGCCCCATGCACGAGGTCTTCGTCACGCGGATCTGCTGCTGCTGCCCGGCCTGCTTCACGCGGCGGCGCAGCGCCTCGAGCAGCGCCAGGCTGCCGCGGTCCACGCAGTCGGCGTTGCCGCAGACGAGCACGTGCTTGCGCAGCGAGCGGTGCGCGTGCGGGTGGTTCGACGCCTGCGTGTGCGTCAGCGTGTGGCGCACGCTGTAGAGCATCGCCTTGAGCCCGCCGACCTCCCGCGCGAGCCCCGGCAGGGCCGTCCGGTACATGCACGTGTCGCAGGGGAGGGGCGCCTCGCCGGCGAGCGCCTGGCGCGCGCGCTCGTCGATGAGCCCCGAGAGCGCGCTCGACCGGCCGAGGTGCGGCGCGAGCGACGCGCGGATCCACGGGTACGTCGCCGAGAAGCGATCGACCTGCTCGGCGAGCTTGGTCATGAGCCGCCCGGCGAAAAGGAAGTAGGGCACGACGACGACGCGCTCGGGCCGGTGGCGCGCGACGCGCTCCAGCGTCTCCTCGACCGAGGGCCGGGTGATGCCGATGAACGTCGGCTCGACGAGCTGGAGCCCCCGGCCCTCGCCGATGAGGCGCGCCATCTTGCAGAAATCGCCGTTCGCGTCCGGGTCGCTGGCCCCGCGGCCGACCACGACGAGCGCGGTCCGGGCCCGCGCCGCCGGCTCTTCGGGCAGCACGGACGCGGCGCGCTCGAACGCGAGCTCCGCGAGCGCCGGGTGCACGCCGAGGTGCCGCGCCGCGGAGAAGCGCACGCCCGGGTGGGCCGCGCGGGCCTGCTCGAGCGCCATCGGGATGTCGTTCTTCACGTGCCCCGCCGAGAAGAGGAAGAGCGGCACGACCGCCACCCGGGACACCCGCGCGGCGAGCATCGCGAGCGCGTCGGCGAGGTACGGCGTCGCGAGCTCGATGTAGCCGTGCTGCACGACGACCTCGGGCCGCGCCGCGCGGTAGTCGGCCACGAGCGCCTCGAACTCGGCGTTCGACGCGGCGTCGCGGCTGCCGTGGCCGATCAGCAGGAGCCCTTCGTCATGCATGCGAGCGCCTCCTCCAGGGTGAGCGGGAGGCCTGCGAGGCCCCGCGTGTGCGCCGGGGTCATCCGGGTCCAGAGCTCCGCGACCCACGGCCGCCGCATCCGCGCCCGCGCGAGGAGCTCCCCTCGCGCGAACACCTCCCGCGGCGGACCGTCCGCGAGGACCTGCCCGTCGCCGAGCAGGACCGCGCGCGTGGCGAAGAGCGGCACGAGATCCACCGCGTGGGTCGCGGTGACCAGCGTGGTCCCCTGCTGCTCCGTGAGCGCGCGCAGCGTCCGGCACAGGGCGAGCTCGCCCTCGGGGTCGAGCCCGGCCGTCGGCTCGTCGAGGAGCAGCACGCGCGGCTGCATCGCGAGCATCCCCGCGATGCACGCGCGCTTGCGCTCGCCGAAGCTCAGCGCCTCGATCGCCCTGTCGGCGAGGTGCGCGATCTGCACGGCCGAGAGCGCCGCCTCGGCGCGGCGCCGCGCCTCGGGCGCGGGCAGGCCGAGGTTCCTCGGGCCGAAGAGGACGTCGTCGAGGAGCGTCGCGCCGAGCAGCTGGTCGTCCGGGTCCTGGAGCACGAGCGCGGCGCCCGCGGCGACGGCGTCCGACGGCGAGCCGACGCGCCGCCCGGCGATCTCGACGCCGCCGCCGGGCGCGGGGAGGAGGCCGACGAGCGTCCGGAGCAGCGCTGTCTTGCCGGCGCCGTTGCCGCCGAGCACCGCCACGGACTCGCCCTCGGCGACGTCGAGGCGCACGTCGCGGAGGACGGGCTCGCCGCCGCGGTAGCCGATCGCCGGCGCGCGCAGCGCGATAGCCAGCGCGCGCAGCGCGATCGCGCTCACCCGGCGCCTCCGGCGGCCACGCAGAGCGTCAGCGCCGCGAGGGCGGCGGCGGCGAAGGCGAGGTTGGCGGCGGGCGCGCTCGCCCGGCGGTCGGCGACGGGGAGCTTGCCCTGGTAGCCGCGGAGCTGCATCGCGATGGCGGCGTGCTCGGAGCGCTCCAGGGTCCGCAGGACCACGACGCCCGCGACGGCGCCGGCCGAGCGCGCGGCGGCGCCCGGGCGCGAGAACCCGCCGCGGAGCGCGGCGGCGCTCCACGCGCTGTCGGCCGCGCGCTGCAGCACGCCGGCGAAGCGCCGCGCGAGCGCGAGCAGCTCGACGAGGGCCGCGGGCGCGCCGAGGCCGGCGAGGGCGGCCTCGATCTCGGCGGGCGCGGCGGCGCGCGAGAGCCACCGCAGCACCGCGGCCGCCGCGAGGACGCGCGCGCCGAGGGTGGCGGCGCGGCGGGCCCCCTCGCGCGTGACGGCGTCGAGCGGGAACGCCGCGCCGGCGAGCAGCGGCTCCCCCGGGGTGAGCGCGAGCGCGAGGGCCGCCGCGACCCCGCCGATCCACGCGGCGGGCGCGAAGGCGCGGAGGATCGCGCCGGCGGTCATGCCCTGGAGCCGGAGGGCCGCGCACGCGAGCAGGAGCAGCGCGGCCGGGGTCCAGGGCGAGCGCGCGCCCGCGGCGACGCAGCACGCCGCCACGGCGGCCCCGAGGCGCAGCCGGGGGTCGACGTCGCGGAGGCGCTCGCGGAGCCGCGCCGGGGGGTCAATCGGCACGGAGGCCCTGTCCGCCGGGCTTGCCGGCGGGCTGATCGGCGCGCTCCACGAAGAGCACGCGCGCGTAGTAGCCGATGACGAAGCCGGCGAGGAGCCCTGCCCAGAGGAACGCGAAGAGGAGGAGATCGCCCTCCAGCCCGGCGAACAGCGGCCCCGTGTCGTGGCGCCCGGCGTCCTCGGCGACGCGGCGGACGACGGCCTCGTCGACGCCGTCCCAGGAAGCGCCGCCGCACCCGGCGAGCCAGAGCGCCGCGGCGAGCGGCAGCGCGGCGAGCCGGCGCGGCGCGGGCCGTGCGAGCGCGGCGAGCCCGCGCGGTGCGGGCCGTACGAGCGCGGCGAGCCGGCGCGGCGCGGGCCGCGGCGTCACGACGCCCCCGCGGCGAGCGGGACGACCTGGAGCCGGTCCAGGATGTCGGGCCGCCGGGCGCGCAGGAAGACGAGCGCCCCGGCGGTCATGGCGCCCTCGAGCAGGCCGAGCGGCAGCTGGGTCGGGATGAAGGCGACGGCGACGCCCGTGAACATCGACGTCACCGAGCCCTCGCCGGCGAGCCCGAGCGCGAGCTCGAGCGCCGTTGTCGCGTACGTGGCCCAGTCCGACGTCACGCCGGCCAGGAACCCTGCGACCCAGAGGTTCGCGCCGCAGCGCCGCGCGAGCCGGAACACGAGGTACCCGGTGAAGGCGCCCGCGATGCCCATGGACGCGACGTCGGCGCCGAGCGTCGTGAGCCCGCCGTGCGCGAGGAAGAGGGCCTGGATGAGGAGCGCCACGACGGTGACGAGGACGGTCATCCAGGGGCCGATGAGGATCGCGGCGAGCCCGGTGCCGCACGGGTGGGAGCAGGTCCCTGCGGTGGGCACCGGCACGGGCATGCACGAGATCGCGAAGACGGCGGCGGCGACGAGGCCGACGAACGGCTTGTAGAAGGCGTCCCGCTCGGTGCGCTGCCGGAGCAGGTGGAGGGCGATCGCGACGAAGGGCAGGGCGAGCGCGTTCCAGACCGCGCACCAGCCGAGCGGCAGGACGCCCTCCGCGAGGTGCATCGCCGCCGCGGGCCGCGCCGCGAGCAGCGAGGCCAGGAACACGGCAGAGAGGAACACAGGGCGGCCGGGAAGACCGGTTTGGGCGATCCGGGTGAAGTCCGCACCCGGACGCCACGAAGACGTGCGCAAGCTGCACCTCGTGGGGCTCGGGTAGGTCTCCCGGCTCATGGGTTCAGGGAGCTGCTCTAGCTCCCGGCGCTGCGTCCACCTTCCCGGGTCTCGTGGGCAGGCCCAGTGGTCTTCGGATGCAGCTCCCCATTCACGGTGGCGGGACCGCGCCGGTTTCGCACCGGCTTCCCTGTTATGCCCCTGAGGGCACCCGAGGAATGGATTGTCAGATGGATGCTCGGTAATCCCGTTTCGCGCCCGGCGTCAAGGAGGTCGCGCCCCGGCCTCGGCGGAGGCGCCTGCCTCGTGCCGCGGGCTCGCCGGTGAGCCCCCTCGGGCTCCCCTCGCGCCTCTTCGCGGCAGGTGCGGCTCGCGGCGGACGACGCGGCCCACGGCGGATGCGGGGCACGGCGGATGCGGCTCACGGCGGATGCGGGGCACGGCGGACACGGCGCACAGCGGACACGGCTCACGGCGGATGCGGGGCACGGCGGACACGGCTCACGGCGGACACGGCTCACGGCGGATGCGGCTCACAGCGGATGCGGCTCACAGCGGATGCGGCTCACGGCGGACACGGCTCACGGCGGAGCCGCGCTGCCCGGTACGCCGGCCGCGCGAGCTCCCGCCGTCCAGCCCGCCGCGCACCGTCCGAGCCCCTCGTCGGAGGTGCGCCGTGTTGCTCGCACCCTGGCGTTGCTGCGAGCGAGCGGCCCGAGGCTTTCCTGCGCGCCGCGCGCCGGATGTTCCACCTGCCGGCAGACAGGCTGGGCCAGGGTGAGCTCCTCCCTACCAATGCAATCAATGCAATGGTGGAGGCCACGAAATTGACCGAGACGCACAGGGCAAGAGGGGTTGGTCAGTTTCTATCCTCTGCTTCCGTAGTAAACGCTCTTTACACACCTTCACACATTCCCCGCCACGGCGCTGCTCGCTCCGGCGCCCTGGCCGGAGCGCGCGCCCTGCGCTGCCGCTCGTGCGCTCGGTGGAAGGTGCGGCGCGGCCTTCGCACCAGCGTGCTTGGTTCGGTCGGGCCCTTTACTTATGGAAGTCGGTGTTCCGTACCCGGCGCGCAGCGCCCGAGCGCTGGTGTTCTCTTTTCACAGAACTCGAAGAGCTCCGCACGAACGCTGTACTCTGCGGATGAGTATGCCCGGCTCGGATGTGCATTCCAGGATATCGCGGGTGTGCGCGCCGCGTCGTCGCCTGGCTGCCTTCACGCCGTGAGCAATTCGCTCACTGGCGCGCAGGCCTTGCACTTTGTGATCGACAGCGCGCTTCCGGGTGCCACACTCTGCTCACCGCATGCGCGCCGGCGCAGCCCCCCAGCCCGGAGCGCATGCGGTCTTTCCTTGCACACCGCGTGGACGTTCAATGTTCCGACGCGGTTCACCTGCCGCGCTCATGTCGGGTCCCCCCTCCGGCATGAGACGCGGTCTTTTTTTGCCTTCTGGTTGCCCGCTCGTTACTTCCCGGTGAACTCGGCCTTCGATTTTGCCAGGAACGCTTTCATTCCGAGCTTCTGATCGTCGCTACCGAAGAGCGCGGCGAACGCCTGGACTTCCAGCTCGTTGGCGGCGGTGAGGTCGAGGCTCTCGCCGCGCAGGATCACGCGCTTTGCGGCGGCGACGGCGAGCGGCCCGCGCGAGGCGATCTTGAGGGCTGTCTCGCGGGCGCGCGCGAGGAGCTCGGCCGCCGGAAAGACGGCGTTGACGAGCCCGATGGCGAGCGCCTGTTCGGCGGAGATCATGTCTCCTGAATAGACGAGCTCGCGCGCGCGGCCGACGCCGATCCGGCGCAGCAATCGCTGGGTCCCGCCGAACCCCGGGATGACGCCCAGGTTCACCTCGGGCTGGCCGAGCCTGGCGCCCTCCGCGGCGTAGATGAAGTCGCAGGCGAGGGCGAGCTCGCAGCCGCCGCCGAGCGCGAACCCGTTGACGGCGGCGATCACGGGGAACGGGGCGGTCTCGATGAGGTCGGCGAGGCGGTGGCCGGCGTCGGCGAACCGCTTCGCGGCGATGCTGTTCATGGCCGCCATCTCGGCGATATCGGCGCCGGCGACGAACGCCTTGCCGGCGCCGGTCAGCACCGCCGCGCGGACCTCGCCGCCCTCGGCGGGCGCGAGGAGCTCGTGGAAGGCCGCGGTGAGCTCGCCGAGGACGGCGGGGTTCAGGGCGTTGAGCTTGTCGGGCCGCTGGATGGTCACGGTGGCGACGTGGCCTGTGCGCTCGACGGCGACGAACTGGAGGGTACCGCGCGCAGGCGCCCCCGGCTGCTGTTCTTGAGCGGTCATGGACCGTGGCTAGCAGCGCGCCGCGCCGGGGGGAAGCGTCCGCCGTGCCCCGGGAAAGGCGCCATGTCGTGCCCGCTCGCGCCTTCCATGCCCGGCCCGAGGAGCCGCTGTCGGTCGCGCGGCGCGGGCTGGCTCGACGCTCGAGCCTACCTGTGCCCGCCCAGCGGCGCATTCTGGAATGAGCAGTCCAGAATGAGCAGCCCAGAATGCGCCGCTGGAGCGAGGGACACGCGAGCCCGGCAGATGCCCCGCGGCGCAGTGAGCTGGCTTTCGGTCTCGGCGACTCGACGAGGCGCCCCGTGCAACCACCAGGCACGAACAGGCACGAACTCGGGCCGCGGACCTCGTGGTGGCGAATCGTCTTGTATAACGTCCGATTTTCCGTTATAGCGGACGCATGTTGATTTCCCTCGTTGCCGCGTGGACGTTCGGTTCTCACGCGGGGGCCTTGGGCGCTTGCTGTCGAACGAGCACCTGGCGTTCTTGCTGTAGCTAGCTGCATGCGCCGCGGCGCGAGCTGCGGCGAGGAGAAGAGATCGAGGCAGCGCGCCCGCGTCCATGGCGACGCGCCACGCTGCGGTTCGTCGTGACGGCCGAGCCACGCGGCTCATCACCGTCAGAGTCCCACCCTTCTCGTGGCGCGCCCGGCGGAGCTTTGCCAGCGCGCGAACCGAGGCGTCCCTTCAGGATGACGGCGGGCACTCGCTGCCGACGACGTTCGACTCCGTCATGCGGCTGCTTCCAGCACTCCCAAGGAGACATGTATGAAGCGGTTCTTCGAACGTCATCGATGGATTGGTTCGGCGCTCGCGAGCGGGCCCTGGCTGCTCGCCACGCTGCTCGGCCCGATCGGCTGCGGGAACGACGACGGTTCGGGCGGCGGTGGCAGCGCCAGTCAGGCTGGCAGCTCGAGCGGCGGATCGGGCGGTTCCACGGGTGACACCGGCAGCACCACGGGCGGCACCGGCAGCGCGACGGGCGGCGCCGGCGGCGGTGGCAACTCGGGCGAAGGCGGCACCGGCAGCGCGACGGGCGGCGCCGGCGGCGGTGGCAACTCGGGCGAAGGCGGCACCGGCAGCGCGACGGGCGGCGCCGGCGGCGGTGGCAGCTCGGGCGAAGGCGGCGCGGCGGGCGAAGGCGGCGGCGGTGCAGCGGGCTCGGGCGGCGCTGGCGGGGCCGGAGGTGCCGCGGGCGGGGGCGGCGCGGGCGCCGAGTTGCCCAACATCGTCACGATCGTGGCCGACGATCTCGGCTTCTCGGACCTCGGCGCCTTCGGCGGCGAGATCAGCACCCCGAACCTCGATACGCTCGCCGCCGAAGGCCGCATCCTCACCGGGCACCGCTCCGGATCGCTGTGCGCGCCGACCCGCGCGATGCTTGTCTCCGGCACGGACAGCCACGCCGTCGGGCTGGGCCGCATGGGCGGTGGCAGTGGACCGCAAGCAGGGCAGCCGGGCTACGAGGGCCACCTGACCGATAATGCGCTGTCCGTCGCCGAGATCCTGAAAGACGCCGGTTACCACACGTACATCGCCGGCAAGTGGCACCTCGGCGACGCGGAGGATCAGAGCCCGCCGGCGCGCGGCTTCGAGAAATCGTACGTCCTGCTCGGCGGCGTGGCGACGTTCTTCAACGAGTACGCCGACCCTCCGACGACCGCGCAGGCTCAGGGCTATCGCGAGGACGGCGTGTACACGCAGCCGCCGCGCGACTTCTACGCGACCGAGTTCTACACGGACAAGCTCATCCAGTACATCGAGAGCAACCGCGCCGACGGCAAGCCGTTCTTCGCGTTCGCCACGTACACCACGCCGCACTGGCCGCTTCAGGCTCCGCCCGAGTACATCGACAGGTACCGCGGCCGCTACGACGCGGGCTACGACGCCATCCGCGAGCAGCGCCTCGAGCGACTCAAGAGCCGCGGCGTCATCCCCCCGTCGTTCACGCCGAATCCCCGCCTGCCGAGCGACGACAGCAACCCGAAGACCTGGGAGCAGCTGACGCCGGAGGAAAGGATCTACGAGGCGCGGCGCATGGAGATCTACGCCGCCATGGTCGAGAACCTCGACGCCAACATCGGCAGGTTGATCCAGTACCTCAAGCGAGTCGGCGAGTACGAGAACACGTTCATCTTCTTCCAGTCCGACAACGGCGCGGAAGGTGGCAATCGCGAGGGCTTTGCCGCAACCGACCCGAGCCGCTCCGGGCCGGTGGTGAACACGCTCGAGAACCTGGGTCGACCGGGGTCGTACATCGGCGTCGGACCTCGCTGGGCCGAGGTGAGCGCCACGCCGTTCCGGCTGTGGAAGAGCTACACGACCGAAGGCGGCATCGCCGTTCCGGCCATCGCCCGGCTGCCGGGGCAGCACGAGGCCAGGCCGCAGTTCGACGGAACCACGCACGTGATCGATTTTCTGCCGACCGTGCTCGATCTGGCCGGCGTGCCCGACCCGGGGAGCACCTACAAGGGCCGGGGAGTCGAGCCGATCAGCGGGCATTCGATCCTGCCGGTGCTCGAGGATCGGGCTACCGGCGTGCGCGCGCCCGGTGAGACGTTGATCTGGGAGCACGGCAACCACCGCTACGTGATCCGCGACAACTGGAAGCTGCTGTGGCTCAGCGCGCCCTATGGCCCGACGCCGCGCGCCTGGACGCTGTACGATCTGGCCACCGACCGCGGCGAGCTCAACGACGTTTCCGCGGCTCATCCGGACGTGGCGGCCGAGCTCGCCGCCGCGTGGACGCAGTACGCCACCGACCGCAGGGTCATCCTCACCGAGTAAACGCGCACCCTGCCGCACGCGAGACCGGGGCTCCTCTGCAGGACCCGAGTCTCGCGGCGGTGCTTGCCTCCGCCCCGCCCATGGCTGATTCCCGACTCGTTCGCTGGTGGCCCATCGCCGTCGTGACCCTGGCGCTCGCCGGGCTCCTGGTCTGGCGCGCGTCCACGAGCGCATCCTCCCTCACGCCAGCCAACGCTTCCACGGCGAGCGCTTCGGGGGCGAAACCCGGGGCGGCGCACGGCGACGCCGCGGAGGCCTCGTCGGCTGCGGCAAAGCCGTCCGATCCGGCGGAGCGCTCGCCAGAGCGTGCAGCGGCCGGCTTCGTCGGCAGCGACCGCTGCGCTCCGTGCCACGCCGAGGAGCACGCCGCGTGGCAGGGCTCGCAGCACGCGCGGGCCATGCAGCACGCGAGCGCCGCCACCGTGCTCGGGAACTTCGAGGGGGCGCGCCTGCGTTACGCCGGGCAGGTCCACCGCTTCGAGCACCAGGACGGGAAATACTGGGTCACCACGGACGGCCCTGATGGCCAGCTGCACCGCTACGAGGTGCTGTACACCTTTGGCGTCGAACCGCTCCAGCAGTACCTCGTTGCCGGCCCGGGCGGACGCTTGCAGGCGCTGCCGTTCGCGTGGGACTCGCGCCCCCAGGCACGCGGCGGGCAGCGCTGGTACCACCTGCACGAGCGCGACAGCGTGCGCGCCGGCGACGTGCTGCACTGGACCGCCGCCAGCCAGAACTGGAACCACATGTGCGCCGAGTGCCACTCGACGCACGTCACGAAAGGATACGACGCGGCCGCGGACCGCTTCACCACCACCTGGTCCGAGATCAGCGTCGGGTGCGAAGGCTGCCACGGCGGCGGCGCGCGCCACCTCGACTGGACCAAGGCGCGAACGCCGGACCCCTCGAAGGGCCTCGACGTGCGCTTCGACGAGCGTCAGAACGCCACGTGGAAACGGCTGCCCAGCGGTACCGCGCAGCGTGACAAGAGCCCCACGAGCGGCACCGAGAGCGCCACGTGCGCTTTCTGCCACGGCCGCCGCGAGACCCTCTCGCAGCCGTTCCGGCACGGCGCCCCGCTGCTCGACAGCGTCGGGCTCGAGCTGCTGACCGAGCCTCTTTACACGCCCGACGGCGTGATGAGCGACGAAGTCTTCACCTACGGCTCGTTCCAGCAGAGCAAGATGGCGCACGCCGGCGTGACGTGCAGCGACTGCCACGAGCCGCACTCCGGCCGGCTGCGCGCCGAGGGCAACGGCGTGTGCGCGTCCTGCCACGAGCCGGCGCGCTTCGATGTCCCCGGGCATCACCACCACGCCGCGGACGCCGCCGCCACGCCCGCCGCGAACGCCGCCGCCACGCCCGCCGCGAACGCCAGCGCCACGTCGAGCGCGCCCGCCGCTCCGCGCTGCGTCGACTGCCACATGCCGGCGCGCACGTACATGGGCGTCGACGTCCGTCACGATCACGGCTTCCGGGTGCCTCGGCCGGATCTCTCGGTCCGCCTCGGGATCCCGAGCACGTGCACCGACTGCCACGGGCAAAAGCCCGCGAGCTGGGCCGCCGACGCCGTGCGAGCCTGGCTCGGCCGCCCCGCGCAGAGCTACCAGACATACGCCGAGGTCTTCGCTCGCGCGCGTGCCGCGCCCGGCGACCCGGCCGTCGCCGCCGAGCTCCAGCAGCTCGCGACCGACAGCGCCATCCCCGCCATCGCGCGCGCCACCGCGCTCGCCTCGCTGCGCGTCGCCCCCACGGCCGCGTCGCTCGCCGTCCTCCGCTCCGCGCTCGCCGACCCCGACCCGCTGCTACGGCGCGCTGCGCTCGGCGCGCTGGGGAGCTACGACCCTCGCCGCATCGCGGCCGTCGCCGCGCCGCTCCTCGCCGATCCCGTGCGCGCCGTGCGCGCCGAAGCCGCGCGCGTGCTCGCGGGCGTCGACCCCGGCGCCCTGTCCGATCGCGCCGCGCAGGATCTGGATGGAGCGCTGCGCGAGTACATCGCCACGCAGACCCTCCACGCCGACCGAGCCGAAGCCCAGAACAACCTCGGCCTCGTCTTCGCCCGCACGGGCAAGCCGCGCGACGCCGAGCAGGCCTACCTCGCCGCGCTTCGCATCGAGCCCGGCTACGTCCCCACCTACGTGAACCTCGCCGATCTCTATCGCGAGCTCGGCCGCGACGCGGACGGCGTCGCGCTGCTTCGCCGCGGCGTCACCCGCCTTCCCGAGCAGGCCGAGCTGCTCCACTCCCTGGGCCTCGCCCTGGTCCGGCAAGGCCACAAGGACCAGGCGCTCGAGCCGCTGAAGCGCGCCGCCGAGCTCGCGCCCGAGCAGGCGCGCTTCCAGGCCGTCTACCAGGCCGCGCTGGCCGCCTTGCGGCCATCCACCCCGGCTGCTCACGCCCAGCCGCCTCCCGGGCGGCCCTGAGCTCCTGGTCGCCCGTCTGCCCCGCACGCGGCCACGCCCTTCGCGCAGCATGAATCCACCCCTCCCTCCCCTGGAGAGAGCCAGCGGGGGAGGGGGCGCCGCGCGGGGGGCCGGCGGGGTAGGGCCCCACAAACCCGAGCGCCGGCCCGCTCCGTGCGTCTCGCGCCCGGACCGACCCACCCGCTCTCACGGCAATAGCCCCCCGAGAGGCGCGAGTTTGTGGGAGGGGCCCCCGCCGGCCCCCCGCGCGGCGCCCCCTCCCCCGCTGGCTCCGCTGCCGCCGGCCCCCCGCCCGGCACCCCCTCCCCCGCTGGCTCCGCTGCAGCCCGGCTACACCGCCCGCCCGCTCTTCTGCCCCTTGTCGTCGTACACGTAGAACCCCCGCCCGCTCTTCTTCCCGTACCACCCCGCCGCCACCAGGTTCCGCAGCAGGGTGGGCGCCCGGTACTTCGAGTCCCCGAACTCCCGGTGGAGCACCTCCGCGATCGAGAGCACCGTGTCGAGCCCGATCAGGTCGGCCAGCTCGAGCGGCCCCATCGGGTGGTTCAGCCCGAGCCGCGCCCCCGCGTCGATGTCCTCGGGCGTGGACAGCCCCTCCTGGAGCGCGAAGCACGCCTCGTTGAGGAACGGGATCAGCATCCGGTTCACGATGAACCCGGGCTGGTCCTTCGAGGTGATCACCGTCTTGCCGAGCCCCACCGCGAGCGCCCGGACGGCCTCGTACGTGGCGTCCGACGTCTGCACCCCGCGGACGAGCTCGACCAGCTTCATCAGCGGCACCGGGTTCATGAAATGCATGCCGATGACCAGCTCGGGCCGGCCGGTCAGCGCCGCGAGCCGCGTGATCGAGATCGACGACGTGTTCGACGCCAGGATCGCCCCCTTCGGCATCGCCGCGTCGGCGAGCTTGAAAATCCCGCCCTTCACGTCGAAGCTCTCGGTCACCGCCTCCACGGCGAGGTCGACCCCCGACAGGCCGGCGATGCCGTCGGCCACCGCGACGCGGCCGAGGAGCGCCTCCCGCTCCTCCGCGGCCATCTTGCCCTTGTCCACCTGCTTCGCGAGAATGGCGGCGATCTGGGCCTTGCCCGACTCCGCCAGCGCCCTCGAGACGTCGCACAGGACCACCTCGAGGCCCGCGGCCGCGGCGACCTGGGCAATGCCTCGCCCCATCTGGCCCGCGCCGATCACCCCGAAGCGCTTGATCGTCGTAGCTTCCATAGGCCGCGGTTGATACCCGAAGCGGAGAGCGCGGTGAACCGTCCACGCCCGCGGCCCCGCGGCCCGACGGCTGCGGCCGTCCCTGGCGCAGAAGCGAGCGAAAGCTCCGCCCGCGCTTCCAGCCCCGCGGGGGCGACGATCCTTGAAACCGTGTCGTCCGCCCGGCTATCTTCGCCCGGCCCGTGAACGGACCGGACCGAATTCGCGAGGTCCGCGGAGAGACGATGAGCGTTGAGACGATTCGGATGGCCCTTGGGCGCCTGCAGGATGAGCCTGAAAACGAGGCGGCCTGGAACGAGCTCGCGGAGGGCGTGACCGCTCCGACCAACAGCGCGGGCGCCGGTGACGTCGAGCGCCTGCTCGGCTCGGCGCGCGCGCGGCACGAGCAGCGGCACGAGTGGCAGGCCGTCGCCCGGCTCCTCGAGCTGGAGATCGCCCTCGCCGCCGGGAGCGCCGTCGAGGGCGCGATGCAGGCGGAGCTCGCCCGCGTCTACCACGAGGAGCTCATCGACGTGGAGCGCGCCGCGGCCGCCTACAAGCGGCTGCTCGAGCTGCGCCCCGACGACGACGCCGCCGCCGAGGCGCTCGAGACCGACGCCTCGAAGCGCGAGCGGTGGCGCGACCTCGTCGACCGGTACGTGGCCGAGGCCGAGGGCGCCACCGACAGCACCTTCAAGAGCGCGCTCTACACGAGCGCGGCCGACATCGGCTACCGCTACGGCCGCGCCGAGCTCGGCGAGCGGGTCGCCGAGCTGCTCGAGCTCGCCCTCCAGCTCGACCCGAAGAACGGCCGCGCCGCCAACCTCGCCGAGATCGCCTTCTCCACCGCGGGCGACTGGGACGCCGTCGTGCGCGTGCAGACGCTCGTCAAGGCCGAGGCCCAGATCAAGGAGGACCGCATCGCCGCGGGTCTCCGCGCGGCGCGCACCATCCGGACCCACCTCAACGATCCGGCCCGCTCCGTCGCGGCCTACGAGGAGGTGCTCGACCTCTCGCCCGGCCAGCCCGAGGCGCTCTCGTTCCTGGCCGAGGCGTACTCCGCCGCGGGCGACTGGGACCGCCTCGTCGCCCTCTACGAGGACCAGCTCCGCAGCGGCGGCGTCAAGCCGGGCGAGGAGCTCGGCATGCTCGTGCAGATCGCCATGGTCCACTGGCGCATGCGCGGCCAGCCCCAGGCGGCCGAGCCCTATTTCGACCGCGTGCGCCGCGCCGATCCCGCGCACGCCGGCATGCTCAACTTCTACCGCGAGGTCCTGGAGCAGCGCGGCGACAAGCCGCGGCTCACGACGATCCTCACGGACGCGCAGCGCGCGCTACCCGACGGCGCCGAGAAGCGCGCCATCGCCACCGAGCTCGCGCGCCTCGCCGAGTCGCAGGAGAACGCCGCCAAGGCGATCGAGCAGTACAAGTCGGTGCTCCGGACCGACCCGGAGAACCGCCAGGCGCGCGACGCCCTGAAGCGCCTCTACCTCCAGACCGAGGGGTACAACGCCCTGGTCGAGCTCTACCGGCAGGACCTCGAGCGCACGCCCGCCGACGACGTCGCCGGCCGGGTCGCGGTGCTCCGCGAGATCGCCGGGATCTACCGCGACCGCGCCAAGAACGACGCGGCGCTCGTCACGGTCCTCACCCAGATCGTCCAGCTCGACGACAAGGACGTCGACGCGGTGCGGGAGCTCACCCGCATCTACGAGGCGCTCGGGCGCTGGCGCGACCTGCTCTCGTACCAGCAGCGCCTCGCCGAGCTGACCGAGAGCCCCGCCGAGAAGGCGGGGCTCTACCGCGCCGTCGCGCGGCGCTGGTTCGACCAGTTCTCGAACGTGCAGAACGCCATCGCCGCGTACGAGGCGCTGCTCACGGTCGAGCCGATCGACGAGGAGGCGCAGCAGAAGCTCCGCGAGCTCTACCTGAAGCGGCGCGCCTGGCCGCAGCTCTACTCGCTCTACGAGCGCAAGCTCGAGAGCGCCGAGGGCGCCGCGAAGATCGAGCTGCTCGGCGAGATGGCCAAGCTCGCGGCGGAGCGGCTCGACCGCGGCGCGGACGCGATCGCGCTGCAGAAGCGGATCCTCGAGCTCGATCCGAACGCCCCCGGGGTGCTCGACGCGCTGGAGAAGCAGGCCGAGCGCGAGAAGGACTTCGCGACGGTCGCCGAGGTGCTCGAGCGGCGCGTCGACCTCGCGCCGGACGACGCGGCGCGCCTCGTCTCCCTGCAGAAGCTCGGCGCCGTGTACGCCGAGCGCCTCAAGGACGCGGCCCAGGCGGCGCGGACGTGGCGGCGCGTGCTCACGCTCTCGCCGGGGCACGCGCGCGCGCTCCGCGTCCTGCGCGACGCGTACTTCGCCGCGGGCGACTGGGACGGGCTCGAGGAGCTCTACGCCTCGCAGAACGACTGGGAGGGGCTCGTCGACTTCCTCTCGGGCGCGGCGGACAAGGCGACCGACCCGGCGACGAAGCTCGACATCTCCTTCCGCGCGGCGCGGATCTTCGAGGAGCAGCTCAAGGCGCCGGAGCGCGCGGCGCGCTCGTACGAGCGCGTGCTCAGCGTCTCGCCGAAGGACGCGCGCGCCGCCGCGGCGCTCGTGCCGATCTACGAGGAGGAGGAGAAGTGGGCCCGGCTGCCGGCGCTCTACGAGATCCTCCTCGACGCGACCGACGACGCCGAGGCGCAGGTCGGCATGCTGCGCAAGCTGGCGGCGGTGACGGGCGGCCCGCTCTCGGACAAGCCGAGCGCGCTCGGCTACGCGCGCCGCGCCTACGAGCTCCAGCCCGACGAGGACGGGCTCGATCTGCTCGAGGCCTGGTCGCGGGCGGCGGGCTCCTGGGGGCCGTTCGTGGAGGCGGTCGAGGGCCGGCTCCGGACGGCGACGGACCTCGCCACCGACGTGCAGCGCACGCTCCGGCTGAAGCTCGCCGAGGTGTACGCGCGCGAGATGGGCAAGCTCGACGAGGCGGTGACCGTCTACCGCGGCCTCGTCCAGGACGACCCGTCCGACGAGGGCACGGTGCGCGCGCTCGACGCGCTCCTCCGCGCGAACGAGCGGCAGGAGGACCTGCGGTGGCTGTTCGACCTCAGGGCGAGCCAGGTCGAGGGCGAGGCGCGCGCCGAGATCCTCGAGGAGTGGGCGACGCTCGAGGAGGAGGTCTTCGGCGACCCGGCCAAGGCGATCGAGCTCCTGCGCAAGGTCATCGCGCTCACGCCCGGGCGCGTGGAAGCGCTGCGGGTGCTCTCGCGGCTCCTCATCGCCGCGGGCGAGTACGAGGCGGCGGCCGAGATCGTGGCCACGCACCGCGACGTCAGCGAGGGCGACGACAGGGCGCGGCGCGAGATCGAGCTCGCGTCGCTCTACCTGGACCGGCTGGACCGGCCCTCGGACGCCTTCGAGGCCGCGGTGCGCGCGCTCGACCTCGCGGCGCACGACCCGGACGCGATCGCCGTCCTCTCGCGGCTCGTCGAGCGCCCGGAGACGCGCGTGCGCGCGGCCAGGGTCCTCGCGATCGAGTACGCCGAGACAGGCAACCACCGGCGCGAGGCCATGGCCCTCCGGGTCATCCTCGAGGCGGAGCGCGACCCGGCGCGGCGGCGGGAGCTCTACGTGACGCTCGCGAGCGTCGAGGAGACGAAGCTGCATGCGGCGGGGACGGCGTTCGACGCGCTGCTCCGGGCGCTGCACGAGTTCTCGGACGACCTCGAGCTCTGGGACCGCGCCGCGGAGCTGTCGCGGCGCGCGGGCCGGCCGACCGATCTCGCGGAGGCCTACCGCGTGCACCTCGTCGCGGGGCGCACCGAGGGCGACAAGGTGCTCGGCAGCGCCGTGGAGGTCGAGCTCTGCGAGCGCGCGGCGAGCCTCCACGACGAGCAGCTCGGCGACCCCGAGGGCGCGCGGCCGTACCTCGAGCGGGTGCTGAACCTCGACCCGAACAACCACCGCGCCTTCGAGCGGCTGAAGCAGATCCTGACGGCGGCCGAGCGGTGGGGCGAGCTCGAGGAGCTCTACGACCGCGCCGCCAAGGGCACGACCGACCAGGCGGAGCGCATCGAGCTGCTCAACGAGGTCGCGCTGATCGCCGAGGAGATCATCGGCGATGCGGCGAAGGCGATCGGCTACTACGAGCGCATCCTCGAGCTCGACCCGTTCTACACGGCGGCGCTCGACTCGCTGGAGAAGCTCTACGAGCGCGAGGGCCGCTTCCGCGACCTCGCGGCGCTCCTCGAGCAGCGCCTGAAGACGGCGACCGAGTCGGAGAGCGTGGAGATCAAGCTGTCGCTCGGCAGCATCTACCTCGACCGGCTGCACGAGCCCGACGGGGCGCTCGGGCACCTCGAGGACGTGCTGCGGATCCGGCAGAACGACGCGAAGGCGCGCGAGCTCGTCGAGCGGCTGCTCGACATCGGGACGCTCCGGCTGCGGGCGGCGCGGGTGCTCGAGGCGGTGTACGAGGCGCGCGACGAGATCCGGCAGCTCGTGCGGGTTCTCGAGATCCGGCGCGAGGGGGCCGAGACCGAGTCGGAGCGGCGCGAGCTGCTCCGCCGGGTCAGCGTGCTCCAGGACGAGCGGCTCAAGGACGACGCCGGCGCGTTCGCCAGCCTGTCGGAGCTCCTGCCGCTCGAGCCGGAGGACCTCGCGGCGCGCGAGCGGCTCATCGAGATCGGCCGGCGCCTCGGCGAGCACGAGCAGGTGGCCGAGGTGCTCACGGCGGCCGCGGACGCGTGCGGGACGGCCTCGATCCGCGGCGAGATCCTGATGGAAGTCGCGAGGATCTGCGAGGATCTCCTCGGCGACGCCGACCGGGCCGAGAAGGTCTACCGGCGCGTCCTCGGGATCGATCCGACCGACCCGGCGCTGGTCATCCCGGCGGCGCAGGCGCTCGGCCGGATCTACGCGGCGAAGGAGCAGCACCAGGCGCTCGCGGGCGTGCTCGCGATCGAGGTGCGCCTCGAGGAGGACGTCGAGACGCGGCGGTCGCTCTACGAGCGCATCGGCACGCTGTACGAGACGGTGCTCGACGACCCGGCCAAGGCGATCGAGGCCTGGCAGGCGCGGCTCGGCGACGACAGCGCCGACACGGCGGCGCTCGCGGCCCTCGAGCGGCTCTACGAGCGGACGTCGCAGTGGCGGGAGCTCGTCTCTGTCCTGAGGGCGCGGGAGCAGTCGACCGCGGACGCGGAGGAGCGGCGCCGCGCGATGACGAAGGCGGCCGAGACGCTCGCGCAGAAGCTCGCCGACGTGCCCGAGGCGATCAACGCCTGGCGCGCGGTGCTCGACGAGTTCGGCCCGGAGCGCCCGACGCTGGCGGCCCTCGAGGAGCTCTACGAGCTCGACGAACGCTGGGTCGACCTCGCCGACACGCTGGAGACGGACCTCTCGCTCGCGGCGGAGACGCCCGCCCGGCTCGACCTCCTGGCGCGGCTCGGCGACGTGCGGCGGCTGCACCAGGCCGACGCGGCGGGCGCGCTCGAGGCGTACCGCCAGGCGCTCTCGCTCGACCCGTCGAACGCGCGCTGCCGCGCGGCGCTCGAGGCGATGCTCGAGCGGGACGACGCGCGGCGCGACGCGGCCGAGACGCTCGAGCCGCTCTACGAGGCGGACGGCGACGCCGAGCGCCTCCTCCGGGTGCTGGAGATCAAGGTCGAGACCTCGGACCTCCCGAGCGAGCGGCTCGCCACGCTGCAGAAGGCGCTCCGCACGGCGGAGGGGCCGCTCGGCGACACGTCGCGGGCGTTCGGCTACGCGCTCCGCGGGGTGCGCGAGGCGGCGGGCGAGCCCGACGTGACCACCTGGATCTCGACGGTCGAGCGGCTCGGCGAGGCCACGGGCCGCTGGTCCGAGGTGTGCGAGCTGTTCCAGCGCATCGCGCCGGACATCCTCGACGGCGACGTGCAGCAGAACGTCCGGCTCCGGGTCGGCGAGCTCGCGCGGCACAAGCTCGGCAACCGCGAGCTCGCGGTCGAGCAGTACAAGAAGGCGCTCGAGGCGCGGGGCGACGACCGGCGCGCGATGATCGCGCTGGAGGAGCTCTACGGCGAGGCGAACGACGCGGGCCGGCTGCTCGAGATCCTGAAGCTCCGCGTCGAGAACGCCGAGAGCGACGAGGAGAAGACGGGGCTGCTCTTCCGGATCGCGGAGCTCGAGCGGGGCCCGCTCGGGGACCAGGCCGCGGCGATCGCGACCTACGAGACGATCCTCGACATCGCGCTCCACCCGGACGCCATCGCGGCGCTCGACAGCCTCTACCGCGAGGCGGGGCGCTTCGATGACCTGATCCGGCTCTACGAGCGGCAGCTCGACGTGCGCGCCGGCGACCTCGCCGAGCTGCACGTGAAGATCGCGCTCGTCGCGCACCGGCACACCGGCGACGTGCAGCGCGCGTTCGACGAGCTGTCCGAGGCGCTGCTCATCGACCCGGCGCACGAGGGCGCCGTGTCGCTGCTCGAGGCGATCCTCGAGGGCTCGGCCGAGGCCGAGCACCGGGCGCGCGCGGGCGAGATGCTCGAGCCGGTGTACCTGCGCCGGGCGGACTGGAACCGGGTGAAGATCGCGCTCGAGGCGCGCCTCGCCGCGAGCCAGGACCCGGTCGAGCGCCGCGACCTCCTGCAGCGGCTCGCGACGCTGCACGAGGAGCAGCTCGAGGACTACCGCGCGGCCCTGGAGACCGTGGCGAAGCTCCTCCACGAGGACCTCACCGACGAGGGGGTCTGGGCGGAGCTCGAGCGGCTCGCGAAGGTGGCGAGCGCCGAGCGGCGGCTCGCGGAGATCTACGCGGCGGAGCTCGGCGAGCTCGCCTCGGACGACGCGGCGAGCGCGAAGCTCAGCCGCCGCACCGGCGAGCTCTACGCCGAGCTCGGCGACGTGGCCGACGCGCTGAAGTGGTACCGGCGCGCGCACGAGTTCGAGCCGGACTCGCGCGAGCTGTTCGACGCGATCGATCGGCTGCTCATCAAGGAAGGGCGCCACGCCGAGCGCATCCAGCTCTACCGCGCGGCGCTCGACTACCGGAAGGACGAGGACCGGCTCGACGCCCTGCACACGATCGCGCGCCTGGAGCGGACGGAGCTCCGCGAGCCCGCGCGCGCGATCGAGACCTACCGCGCGGCGCTGGACGTCGACGAGGGCGACGCCCGCGCGCTCGACGCGCTGACCGAGCTCTACCGCGAGCTCGACCGGCCGCGCGACCTCGCCGACCTCTACCTGCGCCGGGCCGAGGCGGCCCCGAACGGCGAGCGGGCGGCGCCCTACCGGCTCGCGCTGGCGGAGCTCCTGCGCACGCGCCTGGAGGACACCGCGGGCGCGATCGATCAGCTCGAGGCGATCGTCGGCGAGGTGCCGACGCACGCCGAGGCGATCCGGGCGCTCGAGGCGCTGATCCAGGATCCGCAGCACAAGGCGCGGGTCGTCGAGATCTTGCGGCCGCTCTACGAGGGGGCGGACGACTGGCGGCAGCTCATCCGGCTCAACGAGGAGCGGTTCGGCCTCGCGTCGGACGCGCGCGAGAAGGTCGGGGTGCTCCGCGAGACGGCGAAGCTCTGGGAGACGCGGGGGAGCGACGAGCTGCGCGCCTTCGACGCGACCCGGACGGCGTTCGGCCTCGATCCGGACGACGGCGAGACGCGCGGCGAGCTCGAGCGGCTCGCCGAGCAGCTCGGCGCCTGGGAGGAGCTCGCGGAGAGCCTCGAGGAGGGCGTGACGATCACGTCCGACGAGCTCACGAAGCGCGAGCTGCTCTCGTCGCTGGCCAAGGTCTACGACACGCGCATCGACGACCCGCGCCGGGCGCTCCGCGCGTACGCGCGGCTGTCCGCGCTCGACCCGAGCGACCCCGAGCCGCTCGAGCAGATGGACACGCTCGCCGTGCTCCTCAGCGACTGGGACACGCTCATCGCCGTGCTCGAGAAGAAGAGCGAGATGGCGTCGGACGAGGAGAACGCCTCGATCTGCCGGCGCATCGCCGAGACGAAGCTCGAGATGCTCGAGGACACCGAGGGCGCCATCCAGGCGTACGAGCGGGCGCTCGAGCTCGATCCCGAGAGCGCGATGACGATCGACGCGCTCATCGAGCTGCACGAGCCGCGCGGCGCCGCGAGCCGGCTGGTGGAGCTCTACGGCCGCCGCGTCGAGCTCGCGGGCGCCGACGAGGAGGAGCTGCGCTACGACCTCAACGTGCGCGCCGCCGAGCGCTACGAGCGCGACCTCTCGAGCCCGCGCGACGCGATCACCGCGCTGAACGCGGCGCTCGACGCGAAGCCGGGCGACGCGGCGGTGCTCTCCTCGCTCGAGCGCCTCTACCGCGCCGAGCGGATGTGGGACGAGCTCCTGTCGAACCTCATGCTCCAGGCGAGCGCCGCCACGGACAGGGGCGCGCGGATCAAGCTGCGGACGGCGATCGGCGACCTCTACGCGGGGGAGCTCGAGAGCCCGAGCGACGCGATCGAGCAGTACCGGCTCGTGCTCGACGAGGACGCGGTGAACGACCATGCCATCAAGGCGGTCCGGTCCATCGGCGAGGGCCGCGAGGAGCTGCGCCTCGACGCCGCCCAGGTGCTCGAGCCCGTCCTCCGCGCGGCCGGCCGTCACGAGGAGCTCGCGGCCGCGCTCGAGCTGCGCCTCCGCGCGCAGACCGAGCCGGCGGATCGCGCCGAGACGCTCCGGGCGATCGCGGCGGTGCAGGACCTGCAGCTCGGCCGGCCGATCGAGGCGGAGCAGGCGCTGCTCCGCGCCCTGGAGGACGCGCCGGACGACGCGTCGCTGCACGGGGAGATCGAGCGGCTGGCGGAGCGCACGGACGGCTTCGGGCGCTACTGCGACGCGCTCGCGCAGCGCGCCGCGGCCACGTTCGACGCGACGATCGCGAAGGACCTGTTCCTCCGGATCGGCCGCATCGCCGAGGAGAAGCTCAGGGACGACCGGCGCAGCGCGCAGGCGTACGCCAAGGCCGTCGAGCACGCCGGCGACACGCCGGAGCTCCTCGAGGCGCTCGACCGGCTCTACGGCCGCCTCGGCGACGAGAAGGCGCTCGCGGACGTGCTCGAGCGGCGCGTCGCCGTCACGGCCGGCGATCGCGACCAGGCGGACCTCTTCTACCGGCTCGCGGTGATCCAGATCGAGTCGTTCGGCGACAAGTCGCAGGGGCTGAACACCCTGCGGCAGGCGCTCGACCGGGCGGTCGACCACGAGCGGGCGAGCGCCGCGCTCGAGGCGCTCACGGAGGACCCGGCGCTCTTCGAGGAGGCGGCCGAGGCGCTCGAGGGCGTCTACCGCACGCGGGGCGACAACGCCGCGCTGGCGCGCCTCTACGAGAAGCGCATCCGCTTCGCGCCGACCGGCGTGGAGCGGATCCGGATGCGCCTCGACCTGGCCAAGGTGCTCGAGGTGCGCTCGAACGACCCGCGGGCGGCGCTGGAGACCCTCGAGAAGGCGCTCGCCGACGACCCGTCGGACCCGGACGTGCTCGGCGAGATCGAGCGCCTCGCCCCGCTGACGGGCGGCTGGGCGAGCGCCGCCACCGCCCTGGAGCGGGCGGTGCGGGCCGGGACCGAGCTCGACGGCGACACGGCGCGCGACCTCTGGATGCGCATCGCCGAGTGGCAGAAGAACAAGGTCGGCGACCCCAAGGCGGCCGAGGCGGCGTACGAGGCGGCGCTCACGCACGACCCCACGAGCGAGCACATCCTGCGCTCGATCGAGGAGCTCCAGCGGGCGCCGGGGCGCGAGCGCGACCTCATCGGCACGCTCCGCCGGATCGCCGCGCTCGACGGCATGCAGGGGGCCGCGGGCGAGCTCCGGCGCGAGGCGAAGGAGCTCGCGGAGCGCGCGCTGGGCGACCGGGAGCTCGTCGAGGCGATCCTGCGCGAGATGATCGCGGCGGACGAGGGCGACACCTGGGCGCTCGCCGAGCTCACGAAGGTGCGTGAGGAGGCGGGCGACCACAAGGAGGTCTTCCGGCTGCTCGTGCGCCAGTCCGAGCTCTACGCCGAGGCGGATCGCATCCGCGACGCGCGGCACGCCGCCGCGGCGGTCGCGCGCGAGAAGCTCGGCGACGAGGCGGCGGCGATCGAGCTCTACGAGACGCTGTTCGAGGCGGATCCGGGCGACGCGCGCGCCGCGACGGCGCTGCGCGAGCTCTACGCGAAGGCCGGCAAGCACAAGGAGCTGCTCGCGCTGCTCGAGCGGCTCACCGACCTCGCGGAGTCCCCCGAGGCCCGCTCGGCGCTGCGCCTGGAGAGCGCGGAGATCTGCCTCTCGCGGCTCGACGCCGTGAGCGAGGCGACCGAGCACCTGCGCGCGGTCCTCGACGAGCAGCCCGACAACGAGAAGGCGACGGTCCTGCTCGCGCAGCTGCTCGAGAAGACCGGCCGCGATCAGGAGCTGTCGGACCTGTTCGTCACGCAGATCGAGCGCGCGAAGGACCGCGGCGACGTCGCGGCGGAGCTCTCGTACAGCGTCCGCCTCGGCGAGGTCTACGAGACGCGGCTGAACGACACGGCGCGGGCGATCGAGACCTACCGCGCCGTCCTCGAGCGCGAGCCGCGCCACCCCGGCGCGCTCCTCGCGCTGGCCCGCCTGCACGAGCAGCGCGGCGAGAAGGCCGAGGCGGCGCAGCGGCTCGAGGTGATCCTCGAGGACGCCCGCTCCGCGGAGGCGGTGAGCACGGCGCTCCGGCTCGCGGATCTGCACCGGTCCCTCGGCGACGAGGGCGCGGTCCGGCGCGTGCTCGAGCGGGGCCTCGCGGCGGACTCGTCGGCGCAGGAGATCCGGAAGCAGCTCCTCGCGCTCTACGAGAAGCAGCAGGCCTTCACCGAGCTCGCCGATCTCATCACCGGCGACGCGGAGACGGCCGCGCAGCCGGCCGAGAAGGTGGCGCTCTACCGCAAGGCGGCGGGCATCCACCTGACGAAGCGGAACGATCCCGGGCGCGCCGCCGACCTCCTGGTCAAGGCCACCGAGCTCGTGCCGGGCGATCGCGAGCTCCTGCTCGCGCTGTGCGACGCCTACAGCGCCTCGGGCCGCGGCCAGAAGGCCGCCGAGGCGCTCCAGCAGATCGTCGAGTCCTACGGCGGCCGCCGCTCGAAGGATCTCGCCGCGATCCACCACCGCCTCGCCAAGGCCTACCTGGCCGAGGGGCAGCGGGACCGGGCGCTCGCCGAGCTCGACATCGCCTTCAAGATCGACCCGGGCTCGATCGCCATCCTCCGCGACCTCGGCGTGCTGGCGCTGGAGCTGTCGGAGTCCGGCGACGACGCGGCGGCGAAGGCGGCGCACATCGATCGCGCGCAGAAGACCTTCCGCGCCTTGCTCCTCCAGAAGCTCGACGAGGGCGCGCCGATCAGCAAGGGCGAGGTCTTCTATTACCTCGGCGTCATCAGCCACCGTCAGAACGACGACAAGAAGGCGATCCAGATGCTGGAGCGCGCCCTCGACAACGACAGGGACTTCGCCCCCGCGAAGGAGCTCCTGGCGCAGCTCAAGAAGTGACGTAATCTCGCCGTGTGACGCGGCTTGTCAGCATCGACGGTGTCATCCTCCGGCCGGAGGAAGCCAGGGTCTCGGTCTACGACCGCGGCTTCCTCTACGGCGATAGCGTCTTCGAGACCATCCGCACCTACGGCGGCGAGCCGTTCGCGCTGGACGAGCACCTCGCGCGCCTCGAGCGCTCGGCCGAGCGGATCGCGATCGCGCTACCGATCCCCCGCGACGAGCTCGGCCGCGAGGTGCGCGCGCTGGTCCGGGCCTCGGCCGAGGCCGGCGCCGCGGCCGAGGCCGGCGCTGCGGCCGAGGCCGGCGCCTCGGCCGAGGCCGGCGCCTCGGCCGAGGCCGGCGCCGCGGCCGAGGCCGGCTCCGCAGCGCCGCTCGAGAGCTACGTCCGCGTGATGCTGACCCGCGGCAGCGGCCCCCTCGGGCTCGATCCCGCGCTCGCGGGCGCGCCCCTCCGCGTCATCCTCGTCGAGCCGCTGAAGCCGCTGCCGGTCGCGCTCTACCGCGACGGCATCTCGGTCGTCACGACGCGGACCCAGCGCGCCGGCGACGCGGCGCCGGGCGCGAAGATCTCGAACTACCTCGAGAGCCTCCTCGCCCTGCGCGAGGCGCGGGCCGCGGGGGCGCACGAGGCGCTCATCCTGGACCCATCAGGCCATGTCGTCGAAGGGACGACGTCCAACGTCTTCCTCGTGGAGCGGCGACCCCCGGCGCACGAGGGCGCGGAGGATCCGGGCTACCTGCTGATCACCCCGCCCAAGGAGGCGGGGATCCTGGTCGGCATCACCCGGGCCAACGTGATCGATGTAGCGGGCGAGCTCGGCATGCCCGTGTGCTGCGAGCCGGTCACGATGTCCCGGCTCCTGGCCGCCGAGGAGGTGTTCATCACCTCGAGCCTCCGCGA
This sequence comes from Sorangium sp. So ce321, assembly GCF_051530195.1. NCBI lineage: Bacteria > Pseudomonadati > Myxococcota > Polyangiales > Polyangiaceae > Sorangium > Sorangium sp. So ce321. The sequence goes on from NZ_CP150329.1 coordinate 655,764, forward strand.
GATCGTCCCGGTCGTCCGTGTGGACGCGCACCCCATCGGCGCAGGCGCCCCCGGCCCGAGGACCCGCGCGCTGCACGCCGCTTTCCGCGCGAAGGTAGGTCTTGGTAAGGCACACCTCCCGTGGGAGGTGTCCTGAGCCCCCGCGGCTGACCCGACCGCGTCGGATTCTTGCGCCCCCTGATGTGCCGCCCGGCGCGCGCGTCCAAGAAGCGGGCCGGCACGCTGCCTGGGCGGTCGGATGGGGCGGGGCCCGATCCTCGCCTGCCACACAATCTGTCCGAGAGGAATCCATGATGAATCGCTCGCTTCGAATCGCCTGCTTCCTGGTCTGCGCCGTGTCTGCGACGGCGATGGCCGGGTGTGCCGTCACCACCGATGAGAACTCGATCACCGCCGAGACGCTCGTCCGCTACGAGGGCAGCGACGAGAGCGCGCGCGTCGACTACCTCCCGACCCAGGGCGTCCGCATCGTGAGCGACAACGGCGACGTCGAGGTCCGCACCGGGGACGTGAGCCAGGTCGTGGTCACGTTCTCGCCGTTCACGATGCGCAAGAAGGACGAGAACAAGCTCGCGGTGCAGGAGATCGAGGACGACCTCAAGCTCTCCGCGATCACCGACGGCGACGTCGTCATCTCGACCGAGCAGAGGCCGGGCGCCTCGGGGTACCTCGGCGCCGACATCCAGGTCGTCCTGCCCGCCGACTTCGACGGCGTGCTCCGCGTCGAGCAGGACAACGGCAGCGTCGACGTCAACCTCGACGGCGCCCCGTCCCGCGGCACCACGGTCCTGAGCGACAACGGCAGCATCGATGTGGTCGGCGCGCGCGGCGCGATCGACGTGTTCACCGACAACGGCAGCGTCTTCGTCGATCTCGACGCGTGGAGCAGCTCGGATGGCTCCATCTCGAGCGGCAACGGCCAGCTCGAGCTCGCGGTGCCGGCCGGGGTGGACGGGACGATGACCGCGGAGACGCTCAACGGCGACATCGTCGAGCAGGGCCTCCCCTCGACGTGGGCGACCGCCGCCAACAGCGCCGGGAAGTCGTACACGATGGGCGACGGCGACGGCGGTCAGCTCGACCTCCTCACCGAGAACGGCGACATCACGATCGTCGTGAAGTAGCTCCGACAGCACAAAAGCCGAGAGGCGAGCGCCGGGTCGACCCGGGCTCGCCTCTCGGTTTTTGTGTCGATCCGGCGCGCCGGATCAGCCGCCGGCGGCGCCGGCGTTCCCGATCAGCCGCCGGCCGGCGGCTGGGCCTCGGCGCCCTGGCCCTCGGCGCCTTGGCCCTCGGCGCCCTGCGATTCAGCGCCCGCGCCAGCGGCCTCCGCGTCGCCCGGCGCCGCGCCGGAGGGCGCGACCGCGCCGGCCGGGACCGGCACGCGCAGCTGCCCGCCGCCCTGCTGCGCGAGCACGCCGAGCGCCTTCTGGAAGAACGCCGCCAGGAACGGGATCTCGCGCGGCGGCGCGGTGATCAGCCCGGCCTCCTTGACGGCGCGCGCGACGGCGAGGGCGGTGGTGGCCGCCGCGTCACCCTTGCGCGCCCGCAGCGAGACGGCGCTGCTCCGCATCCGCGCCGCGAGCTGCCCGCGCACCTCGGGCGAGAAGAACCGGTCGGTCGCGAGCTCGACCTCCTCCCGCAGCGCCGTATTCACCAGCTGCGGATCGCGCACCCCGGCGGCCCCGAGCCGCTGGCCGACCTTCTGGAGGAGCTCATCGAGCGCCGGCCGCGCGGGCAGCCAGTGCCGGAACTCCGGCTCGTCGTGCAGGGCGGCCGAGCCAGGGATCTGCGCCGCCACCAGCTCGTCCGTCAGGCTCTCCTCGATGTCGGCGACCGGGTGCCGCGGCTCGGCCTCCGGCGCGGGCTCGATGAGATCGCGACATCCGTCCAGCCCCAGCGGCACGACCTGCCCCGACACAGCGTTCTGCCGCTTCGCGGCCGCGATCCGGTGGCGCGCCCACTCCAGGGAGATGGGCACGGGCGCCGTGCCCAGGTTGTCGTACGCGCGCGCGCGGCCCTCCTTGAGCTGCGAGCCGCTGAGCCACCCCGCGCCGGCGTGGAGCACGCCGACCGACTCGCGCACGATCACCTCCGCGATCCGGTAGCGGCCGCTCGTGTCGCGGCTCGTGATCGCGATCGCCTCGGTCCCGCTCGAGTCGGGCGGGATCAGCGTCGCCTCGAACACCTCGGCGCGGTCGTCCGCGAGCCGCACCACGCGCGGGCGCGTCGGGATCGCCGCCCCGCGCGACTTCAGCACGTTGAGCGCGCGCCGCGCCGCCTTGCGCGCCGCGCCGGAGGCGTCCTCCGCCTCGGCGGCCGCCGCGATCGCCTCGACGTTGGAGGCGCCGAGCCACGCGTCGACCAGCGCCGGCGCGGCGTCGCCCGCGGCCCGCAGCGCCTCGAGCGCCCGGTCCCAGCCCGCCGCGAGCACCTCGGCGTCGAAGTCGACCTTCGCCGCGTCGGCGCCAGCGCCGCCGTCCTGTCGCGCGCCGCTGTCGGCCTTGCTCTTCGCGACCGCCGCGGCCTGCTTCGCCTTCGCGGTGCGCGCGCTGAGCGCCTCGCGCGCCGTGAGCGCCGGCTTGTCCGAGGCGGCGACCTGCTTCGCCTTGGCCGCCGGCAGCGCGAACAGGAGGTGCGCCGGCCTGGCCGGGCCCTGCTGCTGCTGCCGGGAGTCCTTGCCCGTCACGACCGTCGCTGTCGCGCCCTGCCCGACCACGGTCACCATGCGCTGGCTCTGCTGCTTCGCCGCGGTGGGCGCTCGTCCCTCCGCGCCCGCCGAGCCCTGCGCTCCGGGCCGCGCGCCCTGCGGTCGCCCGCTGTCCGGTCGCCCGCTGTCCGGTCGCCCGCCCTCCGAGACGGGCCGCGCCGAGAAGCCGCGATCGGGCCTCGGGCCGCGGTCGGGCCGCGGGCCGCGATCCGGACGGGGGCCGCGGTCGGGCCGCGGGCCACGGTCGGGCCGCGGGCCGCGGTCGAGCCTCGGCCCCTGCTCCGCTCCGGCGCCCTGCGCCGCTCCAGGTCCCTGCGCCGCGCCAGGTCCCTGCTCCGGCCGCGGGCCGCGGTCGGGCCGCGGGCCGCGGTCGGGCCGCGGGCCGCGATCCGGGCGGGGGCCGCGGTCGGGCCTCGGGCCGCGATCCGGCCGGGGCCCCCGGTCGACCCTCGGGCCGCCGGGGGCGGCGGCGGTCCGCTCGGGCCTGGGCGCGCGGTAGTCGCGCACCACCCGCGGCGCGACGGTGGGCGGCGGCGCGGCGTCCTCGCTCGTCGCCGGCGGCGGCGCGTCCGCGAGCGCCGGCCGCTTGCGGGGCGCGATCAAGTCCAGCAGCGAGCCCTGCGGCTCCTTCGCGGCGGCCTTTGCCGAGGGGGGGCGCGGCGCCTCGCCGGCGGCCTGCGGCGCGCCTTCCGGCGCCGCGTCGGCCCGACTCGCGCCGCTCGCGACGACCGACGTGCTCGCCGAGCGGACGACCTTCCGCGTGCGCGGCTTGTCTGCGCTCTCTGCATCGGGGGCGCCCTCGTGCGCAGATTCGGGAACTGCGCTGGCGGTCCGCTCCGTGCTCTCGCTCTCGTTCTTTGTGCTCATGTCGAGGCTCCCGGGGACATTTTGGAGAGGGGGACCGCGGCCGCGGCTCCCCGATTATCGCGAAAGATGGGCAACAGCTTCGATCTCGACGGCGGAGCCCTTGGGCAGCGCCGCCACCTGCACCGTCGCGCGCGCGGGCAGCACGCCGCCGACGGCCGCCCCGTACACCTGGTTCACGACGGCGAAATCGGCGAGGTTCGTGAGGTAGATCGTGGTCTTCACCACGTCGTTCCAGCTCGCGCCGGCCGCGGACAGCACCTCGCTCAGGTTCTTGATCACCTGGGCTGTCTGCGCCTCGATCCCGCCGGCGACGAGCTCGCCCGTCGCGGGGTCGATCGGGATCTGGCCGCTGCAGAACACGAGATCGCCGGCCCTGACGGCCTGCGAGTAGGGCCCGATGGCGCGCGGGGCCCGATCGGATGTGATTGCGGTTTTGGACATGTCGACCTCTGCATCATGGAGCGCCCCGGCGTGGGGAAGGCCCGCCCGCCCCGGCCCGTTCGCACGTGGCGCGGGGCCGCTCTTCGCGGTTCCCTCTAGCCGAAGCTCTTCCGGCCTTCGATGGCTCGCCCCAGCGTCACCTGGTCGGCGAACTCCAGATCTCCCCCGTGCGGCACGCCGCTGGCTATCCGCGTGACCTGGATCCCCATGGCGCCGAGCTCGCGCGCGAGCAGGAGCGCGGTCGCCTCGCCGTCGACGGACGGCGGGGTGGCCACCAGCACCTCGCGCACCGGCTGCTCGGGGTCGCGCACGCGCGCCCGGAGCGCCTCGAGCGGCAGCTCCTCGGCGCCGACGCCCTCGAGGGGCGAGAGGAGCCGGCCGAGCACGAAGTAGCGCCCGCGCATGGCCCCGCTCCGCTCGATCGCGAGGAGGTCCTGGACGCGCGCGACGACGCACAGGAGCGCGCCGTCGCGCCGCGAGTCCAGGCAGATGGCGCAGAGCGCCTGGCCGTCCTCGTCGATCTCGGCGATGTGGCCGCACCGGACGCACGGCCGGATGTGGTCGCAGAGCTCCGCGAGCTCGCTGCCGAGCTCGCGCGCGGTGTCCTCGCCGGCGGTCACGAGGAAGAGGGCGAAGCGCTGCGCCGTCTTCTCGCCGACCCCCGGCAGGCGCGCGAGCAGCTGGGCGACCCGCGACAGCCGGCCGGGCAGGCCGCCGGGGGCGCTGCGGAAGCCGGGCGCGGCCCGGCCGCCGTTCGGGACCCTCGAGGAGCCGGGGGGCGAGGCCGGGGGACGCAATGCGATCAAGTGTGCATGCCGGGGAGCTTGACGCCGCCGGTCACCTTGGCGATCTCGCTCTCGACGAGCTTGTCGGCCGTGTCGAGCGCCGAGTTCGTCGCTGCGACGATGGAGTCGAGCGCCATCTCCAGGCCCTCGCTCGCGAGGAAGGCGGGGTCGACGTCGATCCGGCGCAGCTTGCCCTCGCAGGAGACCACGACCGTGACCTTGTCGCCGGCGGCGGTCGCGCTCACCTCGCGGTCCTTCAGCTCGCCCTTCACCTGGTCGATCTTGCGCTGCATGCGCGCCGCCTGGCGAACCAGCTCATTCATTCCGCCGCGAAATTGCATGGTCAGACGGCGGTCTATGCCGTGAACCGCGCCGGGCCGCAACCGGGAAGGGGACGCGGGGAGCGCGGCCCAGCGCGAGGCGCCGGAGGGCCGCGCGCGGGGGGCGGGAGGGGGCGGGAACGGCCGCGTGGGGGGACGGGGAACGGCCGCGCGCAGGGGCGGGAGCGGCCGCGTGGGGGGACGGGGAACGGCCGCGCGCAGGGGCGGGAGCGGCCGCGCGCAGGGGCGGGAGCGGCCGTGCGCCCCACAGGAGGCTCCGGTTCATGCGGGAGCGCGCCGGCGCCGGCCGTGCGCTCGTCTGCTCTGCTGCGGGCTCCTCCACCTCTCCACAGTGGACGCTCCCAGTGGACGCTCCCGGCGCTAGTGGACGCTCCCGGCGCTGCGCGCGCGAGAGCCGGCGCCGGGCTCGCGGGAGGAGCCGGGCGCTGCCGCTTTTCCAGGGAGCGGACGCTCCTGCCTCTCCAGGTGCTCCTCGGCGGGCGGTGATCGATCCCGGCCGCGACGGAGCGGGGTGCGCTCGGCGCGGCAACTCTGGCAAACTCTCCGGAATGCGGGGCGACGTCGGGGCCGGCCACAGCTGCGGCGACGCGCCCGCCAGAAGGTGCTAGTCGAGCAGCGTATGAGCTACGTCGTCCTCGCGCGGAAATGGCGCCCGCAGTCCTTCGAGGATCTCGTCGGCCAGGAGCATGTCTCCACGACGCTCGGCAATGCCATCGCGCGGGATCGCGTCGCCCATGCCTTCCTCTTCACGGGTGTCCGCGGGGTCGGCAAGACGACGAGCGCCCGCATCCTCGCGAAGGCGCTGAACTGCGTCCACGGCCCCACGGCGAAGCCGTGTCAGACGTGCGCGCAGTGCACCGAGATCACGGTCGGCGCGGACGTCGACGTCCAGGAGATCGACGGCGCGAGCTACAACGGCGTCGACGAGGTGCGCAAGCTCCAGGAGAGCCTGCCGTACCGGCCCTCGCGCGACCGGTTCAAGATCTTCATCGTGGACGAGGTCCACATGCTCTCGAACGCGGCGTGGAACGCGTTCCTGAAGACGCTGGAGGAGCCGCCGCCGCACGTGAAGTTCATCTTCGCGACGACGGAGGTGCACAAGGTCCCGGTCACGATCCTGAGCCGGTGCCAGCGTTACGACTTCAAGCTCATCGGGGCGCAGGCGATCGCGGCGCGGCTCCGCTGGGTGCTCGAGCAGGAGAAGATCCCCGCCGACGACCCGGCGCTCAGCGCGCTCGCGCGCGAGGCGGCCGGGAGCATGCGCGACGCGATGAGCCTGCTCGACCAGGTGATCGCGTGGGTCGGGACGAGCGGCGATCGCATCACGGCCGAGGGCGTGGCGAAGGTGCTCGGCGTGGCCGATCGCGTGGTGCTGCACCGGCTCGCGGAGGCGCTCGTGGACGGCGACCCTGCGGCGTGCGTGCGCATCGTCGGCGAGCTCGCGCAGGAGGGGTACGATCTGCCGCACGTGGCCCGCGACTTCCTCGCGCACCTGCGCGATCTCGTGGTGGCCAAGGTCTGCGAGGATCCGGCGCCGCTGCTCGATCTCGCCGACGAGGAGGTGGCCGACGCGCGGGCGCTCGCGGCGCGGGCGGACGCGGACGATCTCACGCGGCTGCACCAGGGCTTCTCGCGCGCCTTCGACGACATCGTCCGGAGCGGTCAGCCGCGGGCGTCGCTCGAGATGGCGCTCGTCCGGCTCGCCAGGCGTCCACCGCTCCTGCCGATCGACGAGCTGCTGCGCCGCCTCGGCGATCTCGAGCGGCGCCTGAACGGCGGCGGTGGCGGCGGAGGCGGCGGCGCGCCGGAGCGTGGACCGCAGCGGCCCGGCGCGCCCTCCGGGGGCGCAGCGGCACCCCGGCGCGGCGCGGCGCTGGCCGAGGCTGCGCCGGAGGGCGCGCGTGCGGATGCACGCGGCGCGGGCGCGCCTGCGAACGGCGCGGCGCGGGCGAGCGGCGCGGCGGCAGGGAACGGCGCGGCGGCAGGGAACGGCGCGGCGGCAGGGAACGGCGCGGCGGCAGGGAACGGCGCGGCGGCAGGGAACGGCGTGGCGGCAGGAAACGGCGCGGCGGCAGGGAACGGCGCGCCCGCTGCGAACGGCGCGGCGCCCGCGTATGGCGCGTCGGCTGGAAACGGCGCGGCGCCCGCGTATGGCGCGTCGGGCGCGAACGGCGCGGCGCCCGCGTATGGCGCGTCGGGCGCGAACGGCGCGGCGCCCGCGTATGGCGCGTCGGCAGGAAACGGCGCGCCGGCTGGGAGCGGCGTGGCGGCGAGGGCGAACGGCTCGCCGTCTGCGTACGCCGCGCCGACTGCGTACAGCGCGCCGGCTGCGAGCGGGGTGGGGAGGGCGAACGGCGCAGCGGGAGTGAACGGCGTGGCGGTCACCGCGGCGAACGGCGTGGCGGCAGCGAACGGCGTCGCGAGAGCAAACGGCTCGCCGGCTGCGTATGCCGCGCCGACTGCGTACGCCGCGCCGACTGCGTTCGCCGCGCCGGGCGCGAGCGCGGCGGGGAGAGCGAACGGCGGCGCGGCGGCGAGCGGCGCGGCGGCGGCCAACGTCGTCCCCTTCGTGCACGGCGCGCCGGGCGCGAACGGCGCGGCGGGCGTGAACGGCGCGGCGGCGACCTTCGCGGGCGGCGCCGCGCCGGCCCTTGCGAGGGCGACGTCGTACCCGAGCGGCGCGGCCGCGCCGGCGTTGCGCGCCGACAGCGTCCCGCCTCCCTCGCCGCGCGGCGCGCTGTACTCCGTTCCGCAGAGCCCCCCGCCACCCGCGGCGCCGGGGCCCACGTCAAGGACGAGCGCGCCGCCGCCGGCGATGAGCGCCGGCGACCTCGCCACCTGGCGCGCGGTGATCGCCGCGGTCCGGGGCATGCGGCCGGCGCTCGCCTCCGTGCTCGAGCACGCGGCCGTGCTGGAGCTCACGCCGACCCGCGTCGTCCTCGGCTACGAGGCGAACTCGTTCCTGTCCGGCCAGGCCACCGAGCCCGCGGCCCGCGACCTGCTCGCCCGCGCCCTGCACGCCCACTTCGGCGGCCCCGCCGAGCTGGTCTTCGAGACGGTCTCCCGCGGCAGCGCTGGCCCGTCGCTCGCGCAGGTCGAGACCGCCGAGCGCAAGGCGCGCGTCGAGGCTGCCAAGCGCGCCGTGGCCGACCACCCGCTCGTCACGGCCGCGATCGAGCTGCTCGGCGCCGAGCTCAAGGACGTGCGGCTCGCTCAGGACTTCGCGGACGGGTGAGCGCCACGCTCACCGCGTGACCTGCCAGCGCGGCGCAGGGAGCCTCGCTCGGTCCGCTCCGGGAAGTACAGCTCAGGTCCCGTTCCGCAGCCAGCTGCGGAACGCCTTGGCCGCCGCGTGCTGGTCGGGCCAGCGCACGAACCGCGCGAGCGCGACGAGATCCAGATCCGGAAGGAGCTCGCTGGCCGCGATGTTCTCGTACTCCTCTCCACGTAACGCATGAATCTGGAATGCGTCGCGCTCCCAGAACCAGACCTCGCGGACGCCGAGACCGCTGTAGACAGATAGCTTGTCGATCCCACCGCTCGTCAGCACCACCTCGATCGCGATGTCGGGGAACTCCTTGAGCGGCTCGCCGACGCAGTAGCACTCGTCGGGCTCGAGCCCGCGTGCCTTGGCCTCGCGACGGAACGTGGTCGAGCCGTAGCCATGCAGCGGCACATCCCGCTCCAGCGCGAAGAGCTCGATGAGGCGAGCGATGAGCGTCTTCGCGGCTTCGTGATCGATGGACGGGCTCATCAGCTCCAGCGTTCCCTCGCAGAAGGTCATCCGCAGGCTGGGCGTGTCCAGCTCGTCCCGCAGCCTCACGTAGGTCTGCCAGGGGACGCCGTGGATCACGAACCGCTGTTCACCCGGGGGTGCGGTCGAGGACGGAAACGGCATGTGGGCGGCGGCTACCATGGGCTCTCACGCAAGATAGCACGCTCGCCCCGAGCGTCGCTGCCGCCACGCCCCGAGCGCCTCTGACGACGTCGCCCCCGATTCGACCGGGCGCGACGGCACCCAGCTCCCCGCCGGTCGCCGCGACAGGTCACCTCAAGCGCGGCGCGCCGCGCCGTCGAGCCGCGCCCGCCTCGCCAGGAGCTCCGCCCGCTCCTCCACGGTGCCGGGGCCGACGTCGACCACCTCGAAGCCGGCCTCTCGGTAGAGCGCGCCGAGCCGCTCGTTGATCCGCTCGGCCTCGGCGGCGCGCTCCTCTCTGCTCCTGCCCCAGCGCGGCGCCTGGAGCTCCGGCATCACGGCGAACAGGAACACCAGCGCATAGCGCTCGAACGCGGGCTCGCCGGGCGGCCAGGGGTACTCCACCTCTCCGCTCGTGCGCAGATAGTACTCGACCGGATCGAGATACCCGCGCTCCAGCCAGTCCCCGCGCTGCGCCTCTGCCTCGATCGCCTTCTGGGTCTCCAGCACCCGGGCGGCGAACTCCCGCTTGCGGCACATGGGACAGACGTGCTCCGGCGCGTCGATCCTGCGAAACGGCTCGTCCGGCGGGTGGCCATGGGTGCGCGCGCCGAGCTCATCGAGCACGCGCCGGTGCGCCTCGCCGTGCACGCGGTGACCCCGCGTCGACGCGAGATGACGGAGCGTCGTTGTCTTGCCGCACGAATAGGCGCCTGTCGCCACGAAGAGACGCTTCTTCATCTCCCTCTCATCGCCGCGTCCACCACACCGACCCTGCGCCGCGCTCGATGACGCGCCCAGCGCTCGCCATGAAGCGCGCGACAGCCTCCATGACGCCCGCGTGCTTCTCGTTGTGGTCATGCCCGGCCAGGACCGCGCCCGGCTTGAGCCTGGGCCACCAGGCCTCGAGGTCCGCGAGCACGGACGCCCGGTCGTGCGAGCCGTCGAGGAACACGAGATCCAGGCTCGCGTCGGCGAAGCGCGTCGTCGCCTCCGTGGACGCGAGTCGATGGACGCTCGGCCGGATCCCGAGCGCCTCCATGTTCGCCCGGAACACGCCGGGCACGTCCTCCGCTTCCAGCAGGGCGCGATACCTCGCGTCGTACGCGTCGCTCGAGCCTTCCCAGGCGTCGACGCAATGGAGCGCGGTGCCGTTCCTCGCCGCGAGCCGTCCGACATACGCCGTCGAGAGCCCCTTCCAGGAGCCCACCTCGACCATCGCGCCGCCCCGGATCGGCCGCACGAGCGCCCGGTACGCGAGCCCGTCCTCCTCGGAGAACCAGCCCTGGATCGGCGTGGCCCTGGCCACCGGAAACAGCGCGACGAGCGCCGCCCGCTTCTGCGCTGGATCGCTGTATTCGTACTGTCGGTCGCACAGCTTGACGAAGCAGCGGGCGTCGTGCGCGACGAACAGCGGCTGTTCGATCAAGGCGAACTTCTTGAGCGACGTGGACCGCTCGGGCTCCCGCTCTCCCCTCCGGATCTCGTCGGCGGTCGTCGCGAAGATCACGTCCTCGTGCCGGATCGGGCGCCCCTGATCCGGGCCGTCGGTCCACGGCCGCTCTCCCGGGTACCCGGCGCGGTCGGTGCCGTGATCGAGCAGGCGAGGCAGCTTGTCCATCTCGCTCGCGCGGAACAGCAGAGGGCCTGTGATGCCGCGCGCCTCGAGCTCGTCCAGCGCCTCCTCGAGGAAGAGCAGATTCCGGCCGATGTAGGGCAGGGGGATGAGGGGCGGCGTCATGACGCGCCGAGCGCGGCGCGCGTCGCCGGCGGCGGGCCCAGGATGCCGTCCCAGGGCTGCCAGGTCGACGCGAGCCTTCCGTTCGGGTGGAAGATCAGCTCGTGGACGATGCCCGGGCCCGAGCGCTTCGTCTCCTCGAGCTGGGCGAGATCGGCCTCCTCGAAGACGACATCGATGTCCTCGAAGCGGAACACCTCGACATAGTAGTAATAGCCCACGATCTGCCGCTCGAACGAGAACCGCGCGTCGGCGCTCAGCGCGTCGAGGAGCGGCTCGAGCTGGACGCGGGCGCGATCGCTGTACTTGACGACGTGGTTCTCGATCACCGCGGCCGGGTCGGTCTTCATCAGCTGCCGGAAGATCACGTTGTCGACGCCGAGCGACCGCGCGAACCGCAGATAGGCCACGATGTCATCGACCGAGTCGGTCTGCCCCTGGAGGAGCACGCAGGAGAGGCGCACCCGGGTGCCTCCCGCCGCTGCCGCCGCCACGACAAGGCGCAGCTCGTCGACGGTCAGGCCGTCCTTCATCACCATCAGCCGGGCGTTCCGGTCGTGATCGGGGTGGGCGCGGCTGATGTTGAGGTGCTGGACGCCTGTGTCGACGATCCAGTCGATCACCCGCTTTCCGTCGCGCTGCTGGAGCAGCCCCGAGCCGTTCGTCGTGAGCGTCCGCTTGCGGCCGCGGCGGGCCTGCCCGAGGGCGAGGATGCGGGGCAGCCGCGGGTCGTGGCTCGGCTCCCCGCCGGTGATCGAGACCGTGGGGTCGAGCGGCCGGAGCGCGTCGAGGGACTCGGCCATGGCGTCGAGATAGCGCCCGTCGTCGTCCTCGACCGTCTTCTGCACGGAGAGGCTCCGCCCGCGCGACGCCGGCCTGAGCTCCTCGACGCAGAAGTGGCACTTCGCGTTGCAGGGCTGCCGGCTGTAGATGGAGAAGTTCGCGTTGCGATAGACCTCGACTGGCCGGCCCCACAGGTCGAAGCGCACCGTCTCGCCCGCGGTGCTGTTGCCGGTCAGGTCGAAGGCGCGGCTCTTCAGGCGGCGCCAGTCGTCGCGGAAGGGGCGCGCGCTCACGGCAGCCTCCTCATCGCGTCGGAGCGCGCCACGAGGTCGGGGCCGAAGGCGCGGCCGTCCGGGTTGAGCATCGTGAAATGGGTGCCGACGAGGAACGGCTCGTCCCAGTCCTCGTGCTTCTGCGCGAAGCCATAGCGCTGCAGGTGGAACACGTTGGCGAGCTCGATGAGCCCCGCGTCGCGCACCGCCTGCACGATCCACGCGTCGCCGTCGGGCTCGCTCTTCCGCAGCCGGACGTTGAGGACGAGCTGGCGGTCGCCGCCGAGCGCCGCGAGCCGCTCGCGCAGGGCGCGCGCGAGGGCGAGCAGGCCGCTGTCGTGCTCGAGGAGGTGGTGGTTGATCGAGAGCTTGATGGTGGTGGGCTCGCCGAGCTGCTCCAGCCAGGCGTCGAGCCCGGCCGGGTCGCGCGGGACCTCGACGCCGTTGGTCACCACGACGACGCGCGCGCAGCGGGGCTCGGCGCGGGCGAGGCGCACCATCTCGTCGAAGTGCGGGTGGATCGTGGGCTCGCCGCCCTCGAGCTGCACCTCGAACGGGCCCTCGGCCGGGAAGCTCGCGCGGTAGCGGTCGAGGGCGAGGAAGGTCTGCCCCCGGGGCGACGAGCAGGTGCAGCACCACGGGCACGAGCGGTTGCAGTGGTTCGAGGTGGCCACGTAGAGCCGGTGCGGCCGCTCCGCCGTGGGCCGGTCGAGCGGGAGCGCGCCGGTGAGCGTGGCGTTCTGGGGTCTCGTCGCGGTGGGCATGGAGCGCCTCCAGCGAGGAGGATACGGCGGGGTGGGGTGGGGATGAAGGAGATCCGGGGCGGCGGATCACGGCGCCGGGGCCGCATGAGGGCGGCGCAGCGCACGTGATGGCTCAAGTCCGCCGGAGTTTCCGAGGAGCCGTTCCCTGGACGCGAGCGAGCGACATCGCAGGGGGCGAGCGGGCGGCCCGCTGGCGAGCGGGCGGCCCGCTCTGCTCTTCGCCCCTCAACTCCCGGCCACCGCCTCCCTCCGCGGCAGCCTCGCCGTGAACGTCGTCCCCCGCTCCGCCTTGCTGTCGACCTCGATCGCCCCGCCGTGCGCCTTCGCGATCTGGTGCGCGATGAACAGCCCGAGCCCCAGCCCGCGCCCCGTGCTCGTCCACCCTCCCACGGGCGCCTGATGGAACGGGTCGAACAGCGTCTGCAGCAGCTCCGGCGCGATCGCCGGCCCCTCGTTGTGCACCTCGATCAGCAGATCCTCCCCGCGCGGGCGGACGGCCACCCGGACGGCGCTGCCCGAGTCGGCATAGTCGATCGCGTTCTGCACCAGGTTCGTCACCATCTGGGCGATGCGCTCGGGGTCCCAGGTCCCGGCGCCGCTCCCCTGCAGATCGAGCTGGATCGGCACGCCCGGGTGCGCCGCCCTGAGCTCGTCGACCGCGCTCTTGCATACGGTATGCAAATCCTCCGGCCTCGGCGCGATCGGGATGTTGCCGAAGCGGCTCCGCTTCAGGTCGAGCAGGTCGTTGATGGTCCGCGACATGCGGCGCGCGCTCGCCGCGATCCGCTCGACGTACCGCGCCTGATGCGGCGTCAGGTTGCCGTGGTGATCCAGCACGCTCGCCGCCAGCGCGATGGAGGTCAGCGGCGTGCGCAGGTAATGGCTGAACGCGGCGATGAACCGGTCGCGCAGGACGAGCTCCTCGCGCCGCGCCGCCTCCGCCCGCTTGCGCTCGGTGACGTCGATCACCGTGCCGATCATCCGGACGCTGCGCCCCGCGGCGTCGAAGAACGTGCGCCCCTGCACGGCGATCCAGCGCTCCACCCCGTCGCGGATCCCCACGAGGCGGTACTCGACGCTGTACTCTCCGCCGCTCTCCGGGCTCTGCGAGCGCTGCACGGCCTCCTCCACGCGCGCGCGATCGTCCGGGTGGATCGCCGAGAGGAAGAGCTCGTACCGGACCTCCGACGCAGCATCCAGCCCGGCCACCTCCCGGGACCGATCGTCCCAGCGCAGCTTGCCGGTCACGGTGTCGTAATCCCACACCCCGACGCCGCCGGCCCGCGTCGCGAGCCGCAGGCGCGCGCCGCTGTCCTCGAGCGCGGCGCGCGTCGCCGTCTCGATCTCGAGGGCGCTCGTCCACATGCTCGCGTCCACGATCGCGTGGAGGACCTGCGCCTCCCTCACCCCGATCGAGATGCCCTGCTCGGCGCACACCTCGAGCAGCGCCGCCCGGAGGTGCGACAGCTCCCGCAGCGCCCCCGCGATGCAGCGGCCCTGCGCGACGCAGAGGCGCGCGTGCTCCTCGACCCGCGCGCAGGCGCTGCAGAGCTCCCCGTCCCCGCCGGCGCGGGGCTCGACGCGCCGGCTCGCCGCGAGCGCCTCGAGGAGATCCTCGAACAGCTGCGGGACCTCGCGGGCGAGCATCGGCCCGCCGGCCCGCTGCGCCTTCGTCGCCCTCGGGTCCTCGAGCACCCGGCGCGTCCAGCGCTCGAGAACATCGCGCTCGCAGCTGCGAAGCCTGGCTGTGATCGAGGTCTCCACGAACAGACCGGCATCATCCATCGTTACAAAAGCGAGCGCACGCCGGCGCGGATGTCACGTGCGGACACCCCCTGATTGGCTCGTCGGTGACCGTCACAGGGCCCCGCGCCTCGCACCTCGCCTCGCACCTCGCCCGCGGACGACCGGCGTCTGCCGCGCGCCGGCGCGGCGCTTCAGGCCCTGATGCTCTCCGCGTGTGGGGCGCTCATCGCCGCCAGATCCGGATACTCCGGGACTCGTGTCCTCCGAGCACTCATTATCTCCATCTCTCCGGAGCGGCGCTCGGTGAGAAGAGAAGATGAACCGCCGAGAGCGCCAAGAATTCCAAGAGAAGAAATTCTGGGTTCTCCTGGCGTCCTTGGCGCCTTGGCGGTTGATTTTCTCTAGTCCGCTCCAGCTCTAGAGCGGTTTTCAGCCGGCATTGTTACGCCGTCTTCCGTCTTCCGTCTTCCGTCTTCCGTCTTCCGTCTTCCGTCTTCCGTCTTCCGTGCTCGTCCTTCGTGCGCGTGCGCGTGCGCGATTCTCCGGACTCTCCGAAGTCAGCGCGCACGCGCACGCGCACGGAAGACGGAAGACGGAAGACGAGAGACGTCTGCATCAAACCCGAACGAAAACCGCTCTAGAACCGCCCCAGCACCCCGACGCCGCCCCCGTCCGCGCCGATGAGCGGCACGACGCGCGCCTGCACCCGGCCGGGCGAGCCCCGCCGCGCTCCGGCGGCGCGCGCAGCTTCGGTGTTCGACGGGCCGGACGTCAGCACCAGGATCGCCCCCGCGCCGAGCGCGGCGACGCCCACGCCGATGCCGATCGTGGACACGAGCGCCTTGGTCTCCGCCGCGTCGATCTCCTCGCGGCCTCGAGGCGAGCATTGCTTGGCCGGACAGAGCGTCGGGTCGTCCTCCGCGTCGCTCGCCTGGCCCGCAGCGAGGATCCCGAACACGGCGCCGACGCCGAGCACCGCCGCGCCGGCGCCCCCGATCACGAAGCCCGCGGTGCGCAGGCCTCCACCGCCGCCCGCGCTGCCGCCGCCGTCCCCGACGCCGCCCGCCGCGGGCCCCTGCGCGCCGGCCGTCGCGGCGGCGGCCGGCGCCGGCTGGAGCTTCGGGATGGCGATCGCCTTCAGGTCGGCGTTCTCGCCGACCTGCACGGTCGTCGACCAGACCGCGTAGCCGCTCGCGGTGGCCTCGACCTCGTGCGCGCCGGGATCGATCGGGATCGGCGTGCCGAGCGCGGCCGCGGGGATGTCGTGGCCGTCGACGCGGATCAGCAGGCCGGGCGTGCTCTCCGCGTTGAGCTGGATCCTCGAGAGCCGCGGCTCCAGCGCGCTGATGTGCTCCTGCGCGAACGCCTCGCGCGCCGCGTTGCCCTCCTTCTTCGAGGCGAAGAGCGCCTCCTTGAACTGCCCCCACGCCGTCGCCGTCCTGCCGAGCGCCTCGTTGCACAGCGCCAGGTTGAGCAGCGTGCCCGTGCCGGGCCGCAGGCGCTGGCTCTCCGCCAGCTTCGGGCACGCCTCCGCGTACGACTTCGCCTCCATCAGGCGGCGCCCCTCCTCGAACAAGGTCTGGGCGAGGGTCGGATCGCCGCCGGCGCCCTGCGCGGCGGCGCTCGCGGGCGCGAGCAGGGCGGCCGAGGCGAGGACGACCGAGGCGAGGGCGAGGCGGGCGCGACGGAGCGCGCGGGGGGCGTGCAATCTCGAGGGGATCATGGCTGTGGGCTCAGTGCGGATCGTTCAGGTCGATGCCTTGCGGCGGTCGCTGGGGGTTCGGGGGCGGCGCGTTCCGGCCGGCCGGCGCGTTGCGGCCCGCGGTCGGTCGCGGCGGTGCCGCCCTGACCGGCGCAGAAGCAGGCGCCGCGGCCGAGGCGCTCGCCGGCGCAGCGGCGCTCGCCGGCGCAGCGGCGCTCGCCGACGCAGCGGCGCTCGCCGCGCCCTCGGTCGCCGCCGGCCGGACCGACGGCTCGTCGGTCGCCGCCGCCTCCGCGCTCGGCCGGTCAGGCGTCGGCGCCGCGGTCGACGTCGCGCCCGCGGTCTCCGCCGGCGTCGCCATCGCGCCGCCCGGGCCGTCGGCGCCGCGCCCGCGGATCAAGAACACGCCGACGGCGATGAGCCCGAGGAGGAGCGTCGTCGAGAGCAGCGCGATCGCGGCGAGCGCGGCGGGGGAGGTCTGCAACCCCGGGATCCGGCGCCCGTCCGAGGGGAGCCCGAGCGTGGTCGACGAGGCGAAGGTCGCGGCGGCGCGCGAGCTGATCGGCGCGTTGTACGGGCCGGGCACGATCTGCTGCGGCGTGGGCGCCGACGGGCCCTCCGGCGGCACCGGGCTCGGCCTGCCGCCCTCGCCGGGGTGCGTCCCGCGCGCGCCGGCGCCAGCCGACGCGGCCCGGGAGAACGGCGACTGCGGGTGCGGGTACGGCGTCGACGCGTGCGCGACGGGCGAGGACGCCTGCGAAAAAGGCGACTGCGGGTGCGGGTACGGCGTCGTCGCGTGCGCGACGGGCGAGGGCGCCTGCGAAAAAGGCGACTGCGGGTGCGGGAACGGCGTCGCCGGGCGCTGCGGCCCGGCGTCGGCCTGCCCGGCACCGGGCGTCGGGAGCCCCGGCCACGAGGGCTCGCGGAAGGCCGGCGCCGAGCTCCTCGCGTCCGCGGTGAACGAGGGCTGCGACCCGCGCTGCCCGCCGTGTACCGCCGCGTGCAGCGACAGGCCGCCCATGCGCGCGATCCGGTCGAGGGTCGTGTAGCTGCGCGCCGGCGCGAACGGGGCGAGCGCCACGATGAGCTCGGCGATCGACGCGTACCGCTGCTCGCGCTCGCGCGCGTAGGCCCTCTCCAGCACGCTCGCGAGCGAGGCGGGCACGTCGGGGCGGATGTCCCGGAGCGGCGTCGGCGTGCCGGTCAGCACCTCCGCGCAGAGCTGCGGCAGCGTCTCGGCGTAGTACGGCTGCCTGCCGGCGAGCAGCTCGTAGAGCGACACGCCGAGCGCGTAGATGTCGGTGCGGTTGTCGACCGAGCGCGTCTGCCGCATCTGCTCCGGCGACATGTACAGGGCCGAGCCCAGCGCCGCGTCCGTGCCGGTCAGGATGTCGACGGCGCTGGTCGCCATCTTGGAGATGCCGAAGTCGAGCACCTTCACGAGCGGCGAGCCGTCGGCGCGCCTCGTCAGGAACAGGTTCGCCGGCTTGAGATCGCGGTGCACGATGCCGAGCGAGTGCGCCTCGGCGATCGCCTCGCTGCCCTGCACGATGTAGTCGATCGCGTCCTCGATGCCGAGCACGCCCTGGTCCCGGAGCAGGCGCGCCAGATCGCTCCCGGTCAGGAACTCCATGACCATGTAAGGGGCGCCGCTCTCGAGCGTGCCGACGTCCGAAACGCGCGCGACATGCTCGCTCTTGATCCTCATGCCGGCCTTCGCCTCGCGCAGGAAGCGGGCCGACCCCTCCGGGTGCAGGGTGAACGCGGGGAGCAGGAACTTCAGCGCGACCCGCTCGTCCAGCACGACGTGCCGCGCCTCGACGACCACCCCCATGCCGCCCTGGCCGATGATCCGCTCCACGCGGTACTTGCCGGCGAGCACGGTCCCCGGCTCCACCGGGGGCAGCGAGGGCTGTTTCGTCTCGGAATCCGACACAGCGCGCGATGATCACCGCTTCGCCCTCGGACGGCAAGCGCGCGGCGCCGCCGCACGTTCGCGTCGCCCAGCCTCGCGCCGCCACACCGCCGTTCCCTGGCCGAATCGTCGCGGAAACACTCCCGCGCTGCACCGCGCGCTGGACCGCACGCAGCGTCGCGTTGCGTCGCGGAGGGCGAGACGGAACGGGGTCACTTCTGGTTGGATAGGCCCACCCCCGGAGACAACCCACCGTGCGCCTGCTCATCCAGCACCGGACCCGTTACACATATCCCCGCCCCGCCGCGCTCGGCCCGCACCTCATCCGGCTGCGGCCCGCGACGCACGCGAAGGCGAAAATCGAGTCGTACAGCCTGAAGATCGATCCGCCGATCGCGGCGCACTGGCAGCAGGACCCCTACGGCAACCACGTCGCCAGGGTGCTCCTGCCCGTGGGAGAGCGCGTCACGCACTTCGACATCCTGGTCGAGCTCGCGGTCAGCGTGCGCCCCGTCAACCCGTTCGACTTCTTCCTCGACGAGCGCGCCGAGAAGGTCCCGTTCGCGTACCCGGCCGAGCTCACGCAGGACCTGGCCCCGTTCCTCGACAGCTCCGATCCCACCCTCTCCCGCGGCCCGCTGCTCGACGAGTTCCTCGCCGGGCTGCCCCGGGACGGCAACACGGTGTCGCTCCTCATCGCGCTGAACGCCGCGGTCAACCGGCGCATCAAGTACGTCATCCGCGAGGAGGCCGGCATCTGGACGCCGGAGGAGACGCTCGCCCACGGCCGCGGCAGCTGCCGCGACTCGGCGGTGCTGCTCATCGCCGCGCTCCGGTCGCGCGGGCTCGCCGCGCGCTTCGTCAGCGGCTACCTCGTGCAGCTGACCGACGAGGGGATGATCCCCGACCAGCCGCGCGGCGTGAGCCGCGACGTCGTCGACCTGCACGCGTGGGCCGAGGTCTTCCTGCCCGGGGCGGGCTGGATCGGCCTCGACGCGACGAGCGGCCTGCTCTGCGGCGAGGGCCACATCCCGCTCGCCTGCACGGCCTCGCCCGCGCTCGCGTCCCCGGTCGAGGGCTCGAGCGACACGCGCGCGAGCGACGTGACCTTCGAGATGAAGGTCGGGCGGCTCGGCCACGAGCCGCGGCCCACGACGCCCTACGAGGAGCCCGTCTGGCAGGAGCTCCTCTCCGTCGCGGACCGCGCCGACGAGCGGCTCGCCGCCGCCGGCCTCACCCTCACCATGGGCGGCGAGCCGACCTTCAACTCGCGCGAGTACCCGGACGCCCCGGAGTGGCGCGAGGGCGCGCTCGGTCCGACGAAGTGGTCGCAGGGGCTCCGGCTCGCCCACGAGCTCCGGCGCCGGATCACCCCCGGCGGCCTCCTGCTGCTCCGGGCCGGCAAGCACTACCCCGGCGAGAGCCTCCCCCGCTGGGCGCTCGAGATCATCGGCCGCCGCGACGGCGTCCCCCTCTGGACCGAGATGTCCCAGGCGCGCCACGCGGATCCCTCGGTCTCGGCGCGCAGCTCGTCGCGCGGGCGCGGCCTCGCGCAGTCGCGGCAGTTCGCCCAGGCGCTCGCGGCGCGGCTCGGGCTCGCCGAGTTCCTGCTGCCGGCCCACGAGGACCCGTGGCGCCACCTCCAGGACGAGGCGAGCCTGCCCACCGAGGTCGACCCGCTCAAGGCGGACCTCGACGACCCGGAGGAGCGGCGGCGCCTCGCGAAGATCCTCGACCGCGGGCTCGGGTCCGAGGTCGGCTTCGTCCTGCCCCTCACGCGCCAGTCGGGGTCGTGGCTCAGCGAGCGCTGGGGCTTCCGGCGCGGCCACCTGTTCCTGCTGCCGGGCGACAGCTCCATCGGCCTGCGCCTGCCGCTCCGCTCCCTCGTCGCCGTGGCGCCGCCCCCGCCGCTCGAGGAGCTCGTGTCCCCGCCGGACCCGCGGCGCGGCGACCTCGACCCCGAGGAGGAGGAGGAGAAGCAGCGCCGCATCGAGGTGCCGGGCGACGCCGACGGCGCCGACACGGCGGACGCGCGCGCGGCGCAGCGGCAGGCCGCCGCGGGCGAGCGCGCCGCAGAGCCGCAGCGCGCCGCGACGGCCGCGGGCCGGTCGGGCTACGGCGTGCGCACCGCGCTCTGCGTCGAGACGCGCGACGGCATCGTCCACGTCTTCGTGCCGCCGCTCCTCTCGCCGGCGGACTTCTTCGAGCTCATCGCCGCGATCGACGCGACCCGCCGCGAGACGGGCATCGACGTGCTGCTCGAGGGGTACCCGCCGCCGCCCGGCGCGGATCTGCTCCGCTTCTCGGTGACGCCGGACCCGGGCGTGCTCGAGGTGAACCTGCCTCCGACCGACGGGGTGCGCGCGCACGCGTCGCTCCTGGAGACGGTGTTCGACGCGTCGCTCCACAGCGGCCTTCACTGCGAGAAGTACCTGGTCGACGGGCGCATGGCGGGCAGCGGGGGCGGCCATCACCTCACGTTCGGCGGCCCGACGCCGCTCGCGAGCCCCTTCCTGCGCCGGCCGGACCTCCTGGCCAGCCTGCTCACCTTCAACCAGCACCACCCGTCGCTCTCGTACATGTTCGCCGGCCTCTTCGTCGGCCCGACGTCGCAGGCGCCGCGCGTGGACGAGGCGCGCCACGAGACCCTCTACGAGCTCGAGATCGCGCTCTCGCGCGCGTTCGAGCGGCGCGAGGGCGAGCCGCCGTGGCTCGCGGACATGCTCTTCCGCCACCTGCTCGTCGACATGACGGGCAACACGCACCGCGCCGAGGTGAGCATCGACAAGCTGTTCGATCCGCAGACCGCGCACGGGCGGCAGGGGCTCATCGAGCTGCGCGCCTTCGAGATGCCGCCGCACTTCCGGATGGCGGTCGCGCAGGCGCTGCTCATCCGCACGCTCCTCGCGTCGTTCGCCGGCGAGCCGTACACGGGCAAGCTCGTGCGCTGGGGCCAGGCGCTGCACGACCGCTTCCTCCTGCCGTACTACCTCTGGCGCGACTTCGAGGACGTGCTCGACCACCTGAAGCAGCGCGGCCTCGCCCTGCCCGCGGACGCGTACCGCCCGTTCATCGAGCTGCGCTGCCCGGTGGTGGGCACGCTGCACGCGGGCGACGTGACCCTGGAGGTGCGCAACGCGATCGAGCCGTGGAACGTGCTCGGCGAGGAGCTCACGACCACGGGCACGTCGCGCTACGTGGACTCCTCGATGGAGCGCATCGAGGTGCGCGTGCAGGGGCTCACGCCCGAGCGCCACCGCGTGCTCGTGAACGGCCACGTCCTGCCGCTCCGGCCGACGGGGATGGCGTCCGAGTACGTGGGCGGCGTGCGGTTCCGCGCCTGGGCGCCGCCGCACAGCCTGCACGCGCACCTCGGCATCCACCACCCGATCCACCTCGACATCCTGGACACGTGGGGCAAGCGCTCGATCGGCGCGTGCGCGTACCACGTGTGGCACCCCCAGGGCCGCGCCTTCGACGCGCCGCCGCTCACGCGCTTCGAGGCGGCGGCCCGGCGCGCGCAGCGGTTCACGCTCGAGGGGCAGACGCCCTGGCCGGTCACCGGGAAGCCGGCGTCCGCCCACGAGGACGCGCCGTACACGCTCGACCTGCGGCGCTACGCGGTCGATCACCCGCCGCCGAAGCCGCAGAAGCCCGAGGACGAGGGGTGACCAGGCGGGCGGCGGTCCGCTGAGGCCGCCGCGCGCGCCGCGGCGGGGCTGGCTCCGGGACCGGCGTGGGAGATCAGGGGCGTGTCTGGACGGATGTCCGGCGCCCACGGTCGAGGCGGGTGTGACAGTTTGGCGCGGCGCTCCCGAACAGGCCGTTGCGCGGCGTTGCCCGGGAAATCACGGGCAGCGCGCGGCCTGGCCCAGCCATGGTGTGACCCCTCTGTGGCGATTTGCCTTCGATCGATCTTCACGCGCCTGTCCGCTGCGGCGGCGGGCTGCCTCGCTCCGGGCTCGTCCCGCGCGGCGCCGAGGCTCTCCTGGCGTTGCTCGCCAGCAGGCGAATCGCGGCCGAGCGCGATTGGTACGTCCCCTGCTTGGAGACTCGATGTCCCCTGCATCGCATGCGGACAGTGAACCCACAAGGAGGACAACCCATGATGCGTAAGATTCTGGCCATGCTTCTGGTTTCCGCGGTTCCCCTGGCGGCGGGCTGTTTCGTGGACGCGGACGACGACGAGCCGGGCGACGGCGATGACTGCATCACCGCGTGTTCGACCGATCACGACGACTGCGTCTCGGCCTGTGACGATGACGGCGACTGCGTCACGGCGTGTGACGAGGAGTACGACTGCGACTCCCTGTGCGTCTGAGCGCGCTGCGCGCATCGTCCAACAGCGGTCAGCGCACGTCGCGCCGCCCGTGAACCGCTCCCGCTTCGGGCCCGACGGCCGGAGGCGGGAGCGCTTCATTTCAGGGTCTGCGCGCCGTCGCGCCGCGGCTCACCGCGGCCGCGCGGGCAGGTGCCGCGAGAGCCACGCCGCGAGCGAGGGGCGCTTCCGGAGCGCGAGGCGCTTCGGCTTGATCCCGGCGGGGAAGGCCGCCTCGGCGAGCGCGGGCATGAGCGCCTGGTCGACGTTCTTGAGGGCGACCACGCGCTC
This sequence comes from Sorangium sp. So ce321, assembly GCF_051530195.1. Taxonomy (NCBI): domain Bacteria; kingdom Pseudomonadati; phylum Myxococcota; order Polyangiales; family Polyangiaceae; genus Sorangium; species Sorangium sp. So ce321. Next base: position 678,353 of record NZ_CP150329.1, read on the forward strand.
TTCCCTCCGCTCGATCCACACGAGCTCGCCGTCCTCGGCCCGCCCGAGCCGCGGCTCGCCGTCGTCGATCGTCTCGCCGCCGTGGAGCCGCCAGAGCGCGGCCTCGATGCCCGCCGCGGCCTCGTCGTCGTCCCACGCCGACGCCCACGCGGTCCCCGTCGCGCCCGTCTGCCGGTCGCGCACGAACAGGGCGCGATCGCCGTCCCACGCCGCGGCGAGCGCGCGCATGTCCCCGAGCTCGGGCGCGCCGTCGAGCGGGCGCAGGAGCAGGTACGAGAGCCACTCGCCCATCGAGTCCCAGTCGAGCGGATCGAGCTCGTCGGCGAGCTCGGCCGGCAGCTCCTCCAGGCCGACGCGCGCCTCGGGGTCCTGGTCGTCGAGGGCGATGATCTGCTGGGTGGTCGCGGGGGTGCGCCGCGAGAAGAGCGCGTCCTCTCGGGACCAGTCGAACGGGAAGGGCTCGCGGGCGACGGGCGCCGCCGCGCTCGCGCCGGTCAGGTTGTGAGCGCAGTACTCGAACCCGAAGCCGTAGGCGAACGACGGATAATCGACGAACAGGGCAGGGACCTCGCTCTCCTGGAGGACGTCTTCCCCGGCCGCGTGGATCGACGCGATGACAGTCGCCCAGCTGAGCCGATCCAGATCGGCGTCGTTGCGCTCCTGCTGGAGGTAGCGCACCTCGGCGAGCATCGCGTCGCCCTCGGCGGCCGCCCGCAGCGCGAGGTGCGCGTCGCTCGTCAGCGTCGCGTCGCCGAGCGCGCCGAGGTCGAAGTGCTGGTCCTGGAGCCCGTGCACGTACTCGTGGATGAGCACGTGATCCTCCACCTCGCCGATGAGCGCGATCCCCTTGTCGACCGACGAGTACCAGGCGGCGACCAGGTCCCGCGAGCCGCCGAGGATGGCCCGCAGATCGGCGTCCGGCGGGAAGTAGCCGAGTCGGCCGTAGGTCGCGGCGAGCGCTTCGAGCTCCTCCTCCGCGAGCGCGCCGGCGGCCTGCTCCGCCTCCGCGTCGACCTCACCCCTCGTGACCGTGCGGACCGGCACCTCGCTCTCGAAGGACAGCTCCCGCACCTGCTCTGCGCGCATGGCGAGCCAGGCAAAGCGGCTGGCCTCGTGATCGTCCTCATCGCCGCAGCCGGCGACCATGGCAGTCGATGAAAGCAAGAGGACAAGCGCTGGATGCCCGAGGAGTGAATTCATGCCCTGCCCCCCAGGATACCCACGCCGAGCTGCGTCCGTGGAGGGCTTTTCTCTCGTGTGGAGCTCCGGGCTACATGGCCCGCGCTCGCCAGAGCTCGCCGAGGTGGCCGTGGCTCGGGGGCCGGCGCTGGTGGGCGCGCATCGCGAGGCCGGAGATGAGGAGGGTCGCGCCGAGGACCGTCGCGTAGGCGCCGACCCACAGCACGAGGGCCAGCGCGCCCGCGCTCGGGAGCGCCATCACGAGCACGCCGAGGGCGACGGCGAGCACGCCCGCCAGGGCGAGCAGCCACTCGCCGGCGAACCGGTGGCGGAAGTGGACCGCCACCACGATGTCCCGGATGCCGCCCACGATGGCCCACGCCGCGACGAGGTAGAGCAGGAGCAGCACCGAGAGCCCGGGCCAGGCGAGCGTCACGATCCCGCCCGCGAGGCTGATGAGGCCGTGCGCCGCGCTCGCCCGCCAGCGCTGGCCGCGCTGCGCGCAGCGCGCCGCGCCGGCGAGCGCGATGACCGACTCGACGACGAGGTACGCCCCGAAGACGACGACGAGCGCCCCGAGGCTGTGTCCAGGCAGGAGCAGGGTCAGAAGCCCTAATCCCAGCGCCGCGGCCCCGCGGAGCGCCAGGAGCCACCAGGTATCTGTCGTCCTTCTCATGCATCAGCGCGCGGCAACACGCGTGCCGCGCGCCCCTCCAGCGCGCCGGCGCCCTGACCGCGCCGCCCACACGTCGAGACCCGGAGGCGATTTGTCACGATCGTGGCAGAAGAGGGCGAACTCTGCTTCACCGCGACGGACGTGGAGAGGAGATTAACCACCTCTCCGGTGGTCTTCAGCACGTCATTGGCATGTCACTACGTCGTTAGCACGTCATGTGCCTGGCCGTGACGCCCCGCGGGCCGCCGCGCGAGCCGAGCTGTCATCCTGCGCTGCCGGCGACGGCCTCCCGCGCTGCTCGCGGATCAGGTCGCCGGCAGGTGGTGGCGCGCGAGGAGGTCGTTCTGGATCCAGAGCAGCTTGTTGAAGGCGCGGAGCGTGCGCACCTCGGCCTCGCGATCCAGGCCGAGGGACAGGATCGTCTGCAGGAGGGCGTCCGCCACGAAGCCCATGAGGGCGTTGATCTGCACGAGCGGGACGACAAGCTGGGCGTTGCCGCCCCTGGCCGTGTGGATCTTCCCCACCATGTCGAGGTAGGAGACCATCTTCGCGTCATAGGGGTGGGTCACGAGCCGGACGAGATAGTCCCCGAGGTGCTTCTTGCGGAACTTGATCTGCTCGTGGTTCAGCGTGAGCGACAGGAGGTCGGTCGGCGTCTCCCCCTCGTAGCCGTGCTGCTTCGGCACGAAGTGGCGCTTCGTGGCATCGTAGAGAAACAGCTTCTCGTACACCGCGTCGACGAGCGCCTCGACCCGCGGGGCCAGGTGCAGCGCGGCCCCGTGAATGGCGCCGATGTCCGCCTCTCCGAAGCCGACGAACTCGATGAGATACGAGAACCGATATTCGAGATCTGATTCCAGACGCTTCTCGTCGATGTGTTTCATGGCACCGATGCTCCTCTTCTCCATCGCGCCCGGCGGCACGTCGTTGAATAACGCAGGAGGACGACACCGGAGCGACTGCCCGCTGTCAAGCCTCGACGTGATGGCCCGGCGTCGATCACCGCTCGGCTCGCCGCGCGCCAGCGTCAGGGGCGCTCTGATCCGGAGTGCAGGCGCGGACCGATGGCGGGGCTGTGGGGCCGTTCTTATTGCCAGATCCCGCTGGGAGCGCGATCGGCCTCCCACACCGAACAACACCAGGAGGAGGCATGCAGAACACTGGACCGACGCAGGATCCGAAGGACGCGGGCCCGAAGCCGCCTTTCGAGGGCAAGAGCCAGGACCGGCCCGGCATCGAGGCCAAGATGGATCCGAGGCCCGACTACGGCGCGTCGTCGTACAAGGGGCTCGGCCGGCTGAAGGACCGCGTCGCGCTGATCACCGGCGGAGACAGCGGGATCGGCCGCGCGGTCGCGCTCGCCTTCGCCCGGGAAGGGGCCCACGTGGCGATCGCGTATCTGAGCGAGCACGAGGACGCGAAGGAGACCGCGCAGGCCGTCAAGGAGGCGGGGCGCGAGGTCATCACGATCCCCGGCGACCTGGCCGACGAGGCCCATTGCCGCAAGGTCATCGAGGAGACGGCCCGCAAGTTCGGGAGGATCGACATCCTCGTGAACAACGCTGCAGAGCAGGGCAAGTCCGCCGAGCGCTTCGAGGACATCGACGCCGCGCGCGTCGAGCGCACCTTCCGCGTCAACATCGTGGCCATGTTCCACCTGGTCCGTCACGCGCTGCCGCACATGAAGGAAGGCAGCTCGATCATCAACGTCGCGTCGATCCAGGCGTACCAGCCGAGCCCGAACATCCTCGATTACGCCTCGACCAAGGGCGCGATCGTCACGTTCAGCAAGGGCCTGGCGCAGGACCTCATCAAGCGCGGCATCCGGGTGAACACGGTGGCGCCCGGGCCGGTCTGGACGCCGCTCATCCAGCAGTCTTTCCAGGAAGAGAAGGTGGCCACCTTCGGCAAGGACTCCCCGATGCAGCGCCCGGCGCAGCCGGCCGAGCTCGCCCCGGCGTTCGTGTTCCTGGCCTCGAACGAGGCGAGCTACATCAACGGCGAGGTCCTCGGCGTCACGGGCGGCAAACCGCTCTCATGACCCCCTGATCGATCGCGCCTCGCGCGCCGACCGGAACCAGGACGACCGCCAGGCACATCAAGAGACCTCGTAAAATTCTTCTCCTGGTGTTCCTGGCGGTCCTGGCGGTCCTCGTCTTCACGCCCCCCGCGCTCTGGCACGCGCAGCCCGGCGCCGCGCGCGGCTGCCTACGGGTTGGAGAGCTGCTTCAGGTCGACCTGCACGCCGAGGTGCAGCAGCGCTTCCTCGGGCTTCGTGAAGGTGGCCACGGGCCTGACATAGCCCCTCGAGAGACGCCCGACCTGGAGCACCCCGATCGCGCTCTTCAGGATGACAGCGGTCTTCTTGAAGCCCTGCATCAGCCGCGCATGACGCTGCGCAAATGCCCCCTCGAACCGGTCGTCGTTGCGCATCGGTGCGTCCCGGGCGTCCACGAGCAGGACAGCGCGATGCTTCGAGATCAACGCGATCACCTGATCGATGCGGTCGAAGTTCTGCTCGAGCACCTCGATGCTCGGGTACTGCAGCGAAGATCGCGTGAGCACAACGAGCTGCTGAGCGGAATCGTGATGGACGGACGTGTACGGGTTCCGCTCGATCTGGCGCAAGCCGTGGAGAGGCACGGGCGCATGCTATGCCCGTTCGCCTGGGGCGTCGACCCCTGCGGTGGGCTGCGTTACCGATCCTCGCACGCCGCGCCGCACTGCGCGCCCTGGCAGTCGGAGACCGCCTGCGCCGCCGGCGCGCCGTCCTCGTACAGCATCGCGCACTCCTCCGCGCAGCCCGCGTCGCCCGCCTCGCACGCGTCGGCGCACGCGAGCAGCGCCCTGCACGAGGGGTCGGCGACGCACGCGTTCATCTCGGCCGCGCACCCGGCGAACCGGCAGGACTCGCACGCCGACAGCGGGACTCGCGACGGGCACTGCGCGCTGCACAGATCGGACGCACAGCCACCTTCGAGGAAGCTGTCCGAGATGCCCGCCGCGTGCGCGGTCAAGCACGTCTGCTGGCACGGCTCGTCGCCCGCGGCGCAGATCAGAAAGCAGTTGGCCAGCGCGGCGCACTCCGGGTTCTCCTGGCACGCACAGAAGCTGTCCTGACACCGCAGCGAGAGGCAGGTCGAGCACGGATCGCCGAGCGAAGCGCACGCGTAGCCCGCCTCTCCCCCGGCCCCGCCGCCGCCGCTCGTCGTGGAGCTCGCCCCTCCGCCCGCGCCGCCCGCTCCTCCGGCGCCCCCCGTCCCCCCCGTCCCGGCGCCGCCCGCGCCTCCGGTGCCCCCCGCGCCTCCGGTGCCGGCGCCGCCCGAGCCGCCGCCCGGCTCCGAGCTGCACGCCGCCGCGAGGAGCGCCGCCGCGGCGCACGCTTTCCAGGAGGAAAAGGCCATGGTGGACGCTACCTCGAACGCCGGCGGCAGCTCAAGCCGGGGTGCGGAGCCTGGTGCTATCGTGGCGCGAAGAGTAGCCTCTCCCATGCCCCCTATCGCCCATCCAGAGCTCGAGCGCTACGCCCACGACCACACGGAGCCGCCTCCCGCGCTCCTCGACGAGCTGCGCGAGTACACCCGGGCCCATGACCCGAGGGCGGGAATGCAGGTGGGCCGGATCGAAGGCACCCTGCTCGGGGTGCTCGTCGCGCTCATGCAGGCGCGCCGGGTGCTCGAGATCGGCACGTTCACGGGCTACTCGGCGCTCAGCATGGCCCAGGCGCTCCCGCCGGACGGCGAGCTCATCACGTGTGACCTCGACCCCGAGGTGGCCCGCGTCGCCCGGTCGTTCTTCGACCGCAGCGCGCATGGCAAGAAGATCCGTATCGCCGTCGGCGACGCCCTCGACACGATCCGCGCCCTGCCGGCGAGCCCGCCGTTCGATCTCGTGTTCATCGACGCCGACAAGGTGCGGTATTCGACCTATTACGAGGAAGCGCTCCCGCGCCTCCGCCGCGGCGGGCTGATCGTCGCCGACAACACGCTCTGGAGCGGCGAGGTCCTCGCCCCCGAGACCGAGGACGCCCGCGCGCTCGCCGCCTTCAACGACCTCGTGGTCCGGGATCGGCGGGTCGAGAAGGTCATGCTCACCGTGCGCGACGGGGTGACCCTCGCGCGCAAGCTCTGAGGGCGAGCGCCACCCGGTCACCCGCCGCGCCCACGAATCCTGACGGGATCCGGGCCGCGCGGCGCTAGAGTCCAGCCAGCATGTTGCTCGCCATCGACGTCGGGAACACCAACATCAGCTTCGGGGTGCTGGAGGGCGAGGCGCTGCGGCACCACCTGCGCTGCGAGAGCGCGCGCTCGCGCACCGCCGACGAGTACGCCGTGCTCGTCCGGCAGATGCTCGACCTCCGCCGCGTCGAGGTCGACCGCATCGACAGCGCGGTCATCGCGAGCGTCGTCCCGACGCTGACCGACACCATCGTGGGGCTCGTCGAGCGGGCGTTCGGGATCGAGCCGCTCGTCGTCGGGCCGGGCATCAAGACCGGCATGTCGATCCTCTACGAGAACCCGCGCGAGGTCGGCGCCGACAGGATCGTCAACGCCGTCGCGGCGCACGAGTGGATGAAGCGGCACCCGGACCCGCCCCACGCCGCGCCGGGGAGCGAGCCCGGCGCGGCGCGGGGCGGCGCCGAGCCCGGCCGCGGCGAGAGCGCCGCCAGCGGCGTCATCGTCGTCGACTTCGGCACGGCCACGACGTTCGACTGCGTGACCCCGAAGGGCGAGTACCTCGGCGGCGTCATCGCGCCGGGCATCCAGATCAGCGCCGAGGCGCTCTTCTCCCGCGCCGCGCGGCTCTCCCGCGTGGAGATCGCCCTCCCGCCCCGGGTCGTCGGCCGCAACCCGGTCCACTCGATGCAGTCGGGCATCGTGTACGGCTACGCGGGGCTCGTCGACGGGCTCGTGGGCCGGCTCCGGCGGGAGCTCGGCTACCCGTGCCGCGTCATCGCCACCGGCGGCCTGGCGCGGCTCATCGCGCCACAGACCGAGACCATCGAGGTCGTCGACGACGACCTGACGCTCACCGGGCTGCGCCTCATCTACGAGCGGAACGCCGAGCGCAACAGCGGGCCCGCCACCCTGCCGCCGGCGGCGCGCGGGGGCGGCCAGGATTGACGGCGCCCGAGGCCGGCCGCGCGCTTCAACGACACGCATCTGCCCGCGCGCTCGCCCTCGCCGCGGCGCCGGCGGCGCTCGCCCTCGCGCTCCTCGCCGCCGTCCTCCTCGGCGCCGAGCCCGTCTCGGTCGAGCGCGCCCTCGCGGGCCCCGGCCTCGACCGCACCCTCCTGCTCGACGTGCGCCTGCCGCGCGTGCTCCTCGCGGCCATCTCCGGCGCCGGCCTCGCCGCCGTGGGCGCCGCCTTCCAGGCGCTGCTCCAGAACCCGCTGGCCGAGCCGTACGTGCTCGGCGTCTCCGGCGGCTCCGCGCTCGGCGCCGCGATCGCGATCGCGCTCGGCGTCGGCGCGTCGACCGTGCTCGGCGCGACGCTCCTGCCCGCGGCGGCGCTCGCCGGCGGCCTCGTCGCGACGGTGCTCGTCTACGCGATCGCCCGCGGCGCGGCCGAGGGCACCTCCGGCGCCTCGATGCTCCTCGCCGGCGTGATCGTGAACTCCATCGCGTCCGGCCTCATCACCTTCCTGAAGACGGTCGTCTCCCCGTCGCGCTCCCAGCAGCTGCTCCGCTGGCTCATCGGCTTCGTCGAGCTGCCCACGACCTCGGCCCTCCTCGGCGTCGCCGCCTACGTCGTCGCGGGCTGCGCCGTGCTCGTCGCCAACGCCGCGCGCCTGAACCTGCTCTCGCTCGGCGACGAGTCGGCCGAGACCCTGGGCGTCGACGTGCGGGCCGTGGAGCGCCGGATCTTCTTCGCTTCCTCGTGCGTCGTCGGCGCGATCGTCAGCCGCACCGGCCTCATCGGCTTCGTCGGGCTCATCGTCCCGCACGCGGTCCGACGGCTCGCCGGCGCGGACCTGCGGCGGGTCCTGCCGCTGTCGCTCGTCGCCGGCGCCGTGCTGCTCACGACGTGCGACCTGCTCGCGCGGCTCCTCTTCCGGTGGCTCGGCACCGAGCCGCCCGTCGGCGCGGTGACCGCGGTCCTCGGCGGGCCGCTGTTCCTCGCGCTGCTGCGGCGCTCGCCGCGCGCGTGAGGGCGGCGCGCCGGGCCGGCGCTGGCGCGCGCGGGCGTGTCAGGGAATGAAGGGCCGGCGCGCCGGGCCGGCGTGGGCGCGGCGCGGGCGCGTCACGCCATGCCGAGGAGCTTGTTCATGCTGGCCTCGTCCGCGGGCGTGAACGGGTAGCGGTCGAACTCGGCGCTCGTGACCCACCGGAACGCGTTCACGGCCAGCGAGGCGAGCTCGCCGCTCTTGATGTGGCACTCGTAGAGGTACAGGTCGACGACGTAGCGCTCGTACGGGTGGCTCACGAACGAGATCAGCTGGCGCACCTCGATCTCGACGCCGAGCCGGTGCCGGACCTCGCGCTTCAGCGCGGCCGCGTCGGTCTCGGTGTCCTCCACGCGTCCCCCGGGGAACTCCCAGAGCAGCGGCAGCACGGCGGTCGGGCGGCGCTGGGTGATGAGGTATCGGCCGTCCTGCTCGATCACGGCGGCGACCACGCGGATGGTGCGGACCATTTCCATGGCGGGTGTCTCAGGGATGCCCAGCGTACGACGGGGCGTCGGGTTGTGCGAGCGGGACGGTCGCGTCCTCGGGGCTCGGGGCTCGCTCCGTCACACGGTGATGCGGAACAGCTGCTGCCCCATGAGGAGGATGTCGCCTCCCGTGATCTCGGTCTCGCCGAGGACGCGGAGGAAGGTGCCGTTCGAGCTGCCCAGGTCCGTGAGGAACAGCCGGCCGCCCTGGAGCGAGATCTGGCAGTGGAGCCCGGAGACGTAGCCGTCCTCGGGGAAGAGGATGTCGCCGCGCTCGCGCCCGAGGTGCAGGCCGGTGTCGGGGACCGGGAACGCGTTGCCTGTCGCGTCCCGGCCGATGATCAGGGCCAGCCGCGCGACGTAGCCCTTCGAGGGGCTGCCGAGCCGCTCGACGCCGTCGGGCGTCGCGGGCGCGGGGGAGAGCGACTCCAGGCGGATGATCTCCTGGCCGATGCGGAAGACGTCGCCGTGATCGAGCTGCACCGGCGTGTCCCTGCGCAGCCGGCGGTAGACGCCGTTCAGCGAGCTCTCGTCCTTGACGAAGAGCCGCCCGCCCTTGATCGAGAACGTCGCGTGGCGCGGGGAGAGGTAGCTGTCGCCGCCGAAGATCGCGCCGCTGTCGCGCCCGATCGACGTGGGGTTCATGGGCAGGGTGTACGAGCCGGCCTCGGTGCCGTCGGCGCGGAGCGCCGTCAGCACGACGTTCGAGGCGCCGGACGTCGACACGACCGGCGCGGGCGGCTGCACCGACGGGCTCGCCGGCTTGAGGAGCTTGAAGCCGCAGAGCGCGCAGAACTTGTTCGTCGGCGGGTTGGGCTCCTGGCACTGCGGGCAGACGACGATGCCCGCGCCGGCCGCCGCCGCGGGGGCCGACGCCGCCGGGGCGGCCGCGGGCGCCGCGGCTGCAGCCGCCTTGCGGCTCGTGGCGGTGTCCTCTCCCCGGACCGGGGCGACGAACGCCGCGGGGTCGATGAGCGCCGGCGGCGCGGGCGTGTTCGCCGGGGGCTGGGACGCGCGCGCCGGGGGCTGGGACGCGCGCGGCGGGGACGCGAGCCCGGGGCCCTTCTGGGCGCCGGTGCCGATGGCGGTCGGCTCATCGCCGTAGTTGGGGGAGCGCGAGAGCGCCGGTACGCCGTGGGGCGGGGTGCCCGCCGCGAACTTCTTCGGCGAAACGTCGCGAGGCAGCTCGGCGCCGCAACCGAGGCAGAACTTGTAATGGTCCTGATTTTCCTTGGAGCACTTCGGGCAGGTGATCACCAGGCCTCCTCACAACGAGCGACCAGACGGGGTCTCAGGGCAAACGGCGGCGGGAGCATATTCGCCGCGGCCGCCTTCTGTCGACTGTCTGTCGCTCTTCCGTGCACGGTCGGGCGCCGCGGGCCGTCCGCCGGGGCGCTGTCGACCATCCCGCGCCAGCCCACGCGGGGCGGCTCACTTGGACAGCAGCGCGAGCGCGTCGCGCACGAGGTCGCCGAGCGGGGCGGTGTCGACGCGCGCGCCGAGGGCGTTGACCGCGCGCTCGGCCTCGGCCGGCCGGTAGCCCATGCGGGTGAGCGCGCTGTGCAGGAGCTCCTGCTTCGCGCCGGCGGCCGCGGGCGGCGGGGCGGCAGGGGAGAGCGGGACCGAGGGGAGGTTGATGAGCTTGTCCTTCAGCTCGAGGACGAGCCGCTCGGCGGTCTTCTTGCCGACCCCGGGGATGGCGGTGAGGCGCGCCGTCTCCCGGCGCGAGATGACCGCGGCGAGCTCCGCCGCGCCGAGGGCGCTGAGGATGGCCAGCCCGATCTTCGGGCCGATGCTGGAGACGCCGATGAGCACGCGGAAGGCCGCCCGGTCCTCGCGGGTCGCGAAGCCGTAGAGGAGGAGCGCGTCCTCGCGCACGTGGGTGTGGACGAACAGGGTGATCGCGTCGGAGCCGGTCGGGGCGGCGATGCCGCGCGCGCGGCCCAGGGCGCCGAGCGGGACCGTCACCTCGTACCCGACACCGCTGACGTCGAGCACGACGGTGCCCTCGTCGCCCTCTTCGACGACGTGGCCGGACAGCCGGCCGATCAATTGACCTTGGCCCCTTGCTGGATCCACCTGCGGATCGCGTCCCGCTCCGCCACGGGCAGCGGCTCGCCGCCGTAGGGCATCGGGTCCCCGCAGCTGTCGGCGGCGCACTCCAGGTCCCCGCAGCTCAGGGTGCCGTCGAGCTTGTGCATGAGGAAGCTGTTCGCGGGGTCGCCGGCCGTGATCCGCTGCATCCCGGACGAGGCCCTCGACGGAGCGCCGACGTTCTGGGCCACGATCGCGTCCACCTGCGCCGGCGTGGCCTGCTCGCTCAGCCCCGGGCCGAGGTACGCGAAGCCGGCCGAGCCGGCCTCGGCGCCGTGGCAGGTCGAGCTGAACGAGCACGACCGCTGGAAGACCGGGAGGACGTCGGTCGTGAAGCTCACCTCGGGGGTCGCGCCGTCGAACTTGCTGTAATCGAAGCACGCGCTCGGCGCGGGCTCCGTGCCGTCATCGCCGCACGCGGCGCCGGCGCACGCCGTCCCGACAAGGAAAATCAGAAAGAGTTTCCGCACGTTCACCCCTCGCAGGCAGAGCCCGGGGCGGGACCCTAGCAGAACTGCGCGCGCTCCGTAACGCGCGCCGTCGCGCCGGGCCGCGCGCGGCGCCTCCCGCCGGGGGCCCGGCGTCGAGGCGCGCGCCGCGGCGCGGAGATCGCCGCGCGTTTGGCCGGCCGGCGCCGCGGCAGGTAGGCTGGGCGCTGCATGACGATACGCCTGGGCATCTGCTCGATGGGGCTGTCGCTCGCCGCGCTCGCCGCCGGGTGCGGCGGGGGGCGGGACGTGATCGATCAGCAGCTCTCCGAGCTGCGCGCGGAGCTCGTCCGGGTGCGCGCGGAGAACGCGGTGCTCGCGGACCGGGTGGGCTCGCTGGAGCTCTCGCGCGGCGGCCCCCGCGGCGCGGAGCGCCCCGCGGCGACCGAGGCCCGCGCTGCGTCCCCGGAGGAGCCGGACCGGCCTGACCTCGAGGTGGTGCGGCTCGCGCCGGAGGCGGCAGAAGACGACGCCGCGCGGTCCCCGGTGCTCCGCTCGACGGCGAACGGCGTCGTGATCGACGATCCCCGGGGCGGAGCGCCGCCGCCGAGCCCGCCCCCCTCCACCCTGTCGAGGCGCAAGCGATGAAGTTCCCCGTGAAGGCAACGCTGGTCCCGGTCTCCCTGGCGCTCGCCGCGGCGCCGCCGCTGGCGCTCGCCCAGGATCAGGGCGGCGAGGAGGGCGCCGGCCAGGGCCCGGGCGTCACCGTGGTCCAGCTCCCGCAGGCCGAGCCGACCGTCGAGACGCAGGTCGTGGTGCCGGGCTACCCGCAGCCGGGGTTCGATCCGAACGCCCACCTGCCGTCGAGCTCGCGGGGCACGACGGACACGTCGCGCCCGTCGGACGGCTTCGATCTCGGCCGCCGCAGCGAGGGCCCCACGTCGGTGCGGGGCGGCGCGAACGGCAGCTACGTCGTCGAGGGGCAGTTCGTGCCCGAGTCGCACTCGGTGCGGCGCGGCGACACGCTCTGGGACATCTCGGGCAGGTACTACACGAACCCCTACGCGTGGCCGCAGGTCTGGTCGCTCAACCCGCAGCTCCAGAACCCGCACTGGATCTACCCGGGCGACCGGATCAAGCTCCGCGACCCGAACGAGGGGCCGACCCGCGGCAATATCGGCTCGAACGCCGCGAGGCGAGGGGGGCGGGTGGTGCCGAAGACGCTCTTCCTGCGCGACCTCGGCTGGGTCGACGACGTGAAGAAGGACACGTGGGGCGAGCTCGTCGCCAGCCCCGAGGACCAGATGCTCCTCAGCGAGGGCGACGACGTCTACCTCCGCCTCGCGGACGATCATGACGTCGCGATCGGCCAGGAGCTCACGATCTTCCGCGAGATCAAGAAGGTGAAGAGCGGGGACGTGCGGGGCGAGCTCGTGACCGTGCGCGGCACGGCGCGCGTGGACCGCTACAACCCGAAGACGCACATGGTGCGCGCGCGGCTCGTCGAGTCGCTCGACGTGGTCGAGCGCGGCGACAGGGTCGGCTCGGTGGTGCGCCGCTTCGACGTGGTGCCGCCGGCGAGCGCCGAGCAGGACCTGGAGGCGCGCATCATCGCGGCCATCTACCCCTACCAGCTCTTCGGGCAGCACCAGGTGGTGTTCATCGACAAGGGCGAGAAGGATGGCGTGAAGCCGGGGCAGCGCTTCTTCGCGGTCCGGCGCGGCGACAGGTGGGTGCAGCAGCTCGGCGGCGCCGGCAAGCTGGCGACGCTCAGGCCGAAGGTGCAGGACGAGCGGCCGGCGCAGGTCGACACGCCGAAGTTCGGCGTGGACGAGGAGCTGCTGCCCGACGAGACCTACGCCGAGCTGCGCGTCGTGCACGTCCGCGAGCGCACGGCGGCGGCGCTCGTGACGCAGTCGATGCACGAGGTCGAGCGCGACGCGGTGCTCGTCTCGCGCAAGGGCTTCTGACCCCCGGCCGCCGGACCCAGGCGGCGCGAGCCGCGGTGGGTGCGGACGAGGCAGGGCTGAGCGGCGGGCGAGGCGCGCTCGCGGTGAGGGAGCGAACCGCGAGCGCTCGCGGTGAGGGAGCGAACCGCGGCGGCGCGCGGCCTCGAAGGAGGCTGCCAGGCGCGCAGCGCCCCGGTCGGTCGGGGGCGAGCGCCGCGCCGACCCCGACAAAAGCGGCGGGCCCCTCGCCGGACGTCGGCAACGTCAGCGGTCGGGAACCTCGGAAACATCGGGGAACACTGCACGCAGAACACGCGCAGAACACGCGCAGAACGTACACAGAACGACGCCGAACGCGCCCGCGGCGGCGCAATGTCTCCACGAGGGGGGCGCCGCCGCGGTATGATGGTCCCTATTCCATGCGCAGCCGCGCCGACGCCCAGTACGAGCCGAAGGGGGGGGATGCAGATCCCCCCACCCAGCGGTCTTTCGAGAGCGTGACCGATCGTTGCGCGCCGAAGAGCGGCTCGATGGCCGAGGCGCTCGGGGAGAGCGCGATGCGGGGGCCACGCTCGAGCGCCGCGCCGCCGAGCCTCGAGGGCACCGTGCCCGAGGCGCGCGGCCACGCGCTGCGCGAGCGCGGCAACATGCTGCTCCGGCGGAACGACTGCGCGAGCGCCGCGCGCGACTACGACGAGGCGCTCGCGCTGTTCCGGGCCGCGGGCGACCCGCTCGGCCAGGCGCAGGTGCTCATGGACCGCGGCGCGCTGCGCCTGCGGGAGGGCGTCCCGGTCCAGGCGGTGCGCGACTACGACGAGGCGCTCGCGCTGTTCCAGGCCGCGGGCGACCGCGCGGGGGAGGGGGACGCGCTGCGGGCGCGCGGCTTCGCGCGCGCCGAGGAGGGCGATCTCGGCGGCGCTGTCTGCGACTACGATCTGGCGATCCAGCTCTTCCTGCAGCTCGGCGATCGCGAGCCGCTCAAGCCCCGCGCCGACGCGCGCAAGGCGCCCGCCGACTCCGACGGCCCGGGCACCCTGGAGCAGCCGCGCGCGCGCCCGCACGGCGCCTCGCACGGGCGGGCGCTCAAGTCGCGCGGCGATCTGCGCGTCCGCCTCCGCAACCTCCCCGGCGCCGCGCGCGACTACAGCACCGCGCTCGCGCTGTTCCAGGGCGCGGGCGACCGGAGCGGGCAGGCCAGCGTGCTCAAGGCGCGCGGCGACATGCGCCTCGGCCAGGACAACGTGACGGGCGCCGCGCGCGACTACGACTGGGCGCTCACGCTCTACCAGGCCACCGAGGACCACCTCGGGCACGCCAGCGTGCTCAAGGCGCGCGGCGACCTCCGGACCCGGCAGGGGGACCTCGCGGGCGCCGAGCGGGACTACGATCAGGCGCTCGAGCTGTACACGACGACGCGCGATCTCCTGGGCCAGGCCGCCGTGCTCAAGGCGCGGGGGGACCTGCGCTCGCAGCAGGAGGACCTCGTGGACGCGGTGCGCGACTACGACCGCGCGCTCGCGCTGTTCCGCTCCGGCTTCGAGCGCCGCGGCCAGGCCGCGACGCTCAAGGCGCGCGGCGACCTCCGCCGCGCGCAGTTCGAGCTGGTCGCGGAGCTCGTGAGCGTCGCCGCCGCCGACGCGTCGGACCTGGAGGACGCGCTCTCGGACTACGATCAGGCGCTCGCCCTGTTCGAGGTGCTCGAGGACGGCGCCGGCCAGGCCGGCGTGCTGCGGGCGCGCGGCGACCTCGCGCGCATCCAGGGGGATCTCGGCGCGGCGCTGGCGCTGTACCTCGGCGCGAAGCGGCTGCTGGAGGTCGCGGGCAACGCCCCGGAGCTCTCCGCCCTCCTCGCCGAGATCGCCCGGCTCCACGCGCTGGCGGGGCGCGCGGCCGAGGCGCGCTCCGCGGCGGAGCAGTCGCTCGCGCGCGCCGATCGCGCGACGAGCCCCGAGTGTCGCGAGCTGGCGGAGGCGGTCCTCTCCGGGCGGATCACGGCGAGCCAGGAGGAGGGCGCCACGCGCGACTCCAGGGTGCCGAGCACCCCGAAGCGCTACGAGCGAGAGCGGTACTGACGCCGCAGCTCGTCAGCACCTTCATCCTCCTCGCGCCGGGCCGCCACGCGCCGGTGATCGGCTCCGACGCGGGCGGCGCGCTCAGCGCCGCCGCTTGCCGCGCGCAGGCGCGCCGCCGCGCGGGGCCGGCTTGCCGTTGGCGCGCGGGGCGGGCTTGCCGTTGGCGCGCGGGGCGGGCCTGTCGGCGCCGGGGCGCGGGGCGGGCTTCTCCGGCGGCGCTTCCGTCGTCCGGACGACGAGCAGCGCTCGCCCGTGCTCGAACGTCGGCGTCACGCTGACGTAGCCGTTCTCGCGCGCGAAGCCGGCCATGTCGCCGCGGTGCTCATCCATGTGCCGGCTGAACCGCGTCCAGAGATCGCGCGCCTCCTCCTCGGAGAGGGGCGCGCCGTCGACGGAGGCGGCGAGGTTCGAACGGTCGCTCACGGGGTCCTGTGCGCGTGGCGCGGCGGCGCGACCGAGATGGCGCGCCCGCTCCACACGGCGGAAGCCTGCCTGGCGGCGCGCAGCCCGGCAAGACCGCAGCGAGAGCGGCCGGCCAGGCGGCGCGCGCGAGGCCGCGGGAGCGCGGCGGTCAGCGCTTGCTCCTGCCCGGGAGCGCCGCGGCCGGGAGCGCGCTCGCCGGGTGCCCGCGCCACCACCGCCGGGTCATCGCCCTGGCGCGCTCCACGAGGTCGGCTCCGGCCCGCAGGGCGCTCGACGCGTCGCCGCCTGGCATGAGCGACGTGCCCGCGGCTCTCTCGCTCGCGCGCCAGTAGACGACGAACGTCGCCAGCGCTTCCGCGTGGATCGCCGCGCTCGACGGCTCGCCGTCCAGCCGGCGCGCCTGATCGGCGACCGCGAGGAGCGCCACGGCCCGTTGGTACAGGGCGAGGGGCGAGGCGGGCGCCGCCTCGCGCACGGACGGCCGCCGGGCGCGCGCCCCGGCGCGCTCAGCGCCGCCGGCCGGCGCGCGCGCAGCGGCCGGCGCGCGCGCAGCGGCCGGCGCGCCGCCCGTGGCCAGGACATGGCCGAGCGCCTTCTGGTAGCTCTCCCCGGTCTCGCTCATGCGCGCGAGGACCTGCGCGCGCAGCTTCTTGTTCGCTCGTCGATTCGCCATTCGACCGCTCCCCGCGACCGCTGGCGTCGTCCCGGCACGACAGGCGGTCGCTCTGGAGGATCGCGACGGACCACCCGAAGGGCCGCGCCCTCTTCGCCCCTCTTACCGACCCCGCCGGGAACGAGCCGTGAGGAGCAGGGCCCGGGAAGAGCCCTTCTCTGCGATGCTCGCGCAAAGGGGATCCACGGTCAAGGCGCCCCGGCTCGGCCCGAGCGCGCCTCGACGCGCGCTCAGCGCGCGCTCTGTGCAGCGGTAAATTACTGAAATCTCCGAGGTTTCCAGCGGTCCACCGCCCCGCCTCCCCGCGCGCCGCCGGCCGGCGCACCGCGCACCGCGCGCGGCGGTGATCGCTCACTGGATCCCGTATTCCTTGAGCCGCCGGTAGAACGTCCGGCGCGGCAGGCCCACGATCTGCGCCGCCTTCACCCGGTTCCAGTTACAGCTCGAGAGCGCGACGAGGATCCGCTCTCGCTCGCTCGCCCTGTGCGCGTCGAGCGACGTCTCGACGCGCGGATCGCTCGGCGGCGGCGGAGCGACCCGGCCGGCGCTCGCGGGCGCCCCGCTGCTCGCGGGCGCGCGCGGCGCCGGCGCCGCCTCGGGGCTGCGCAGCGACCGCGGCGCCGCGTCGGGCAGCTCGAAGTCGTCGCTCTCCAGCTCGGGGCGGTCCGAGAGGACCCACGCGTTGAGCAGCACGTTCTCGAGCTGCCGCACGTTGCCGGGCCAGCTGTAGGCCGACAGCCGCTTCAGCGCGGCGCGGGAGACGCTGCGGCGATCGCGGCCGTACCGCGCGGCGAAGATCCCGAGGAAGTAGTCGATGAGCAGCGGGATGTCCTCGATCCGCTGCCGCAGCGACGGGACCCGCACCTCGACGACGTGGAGGCGGTAGTAGAGGTCCTCGCGGAACGTGCCGCGCGAGACCATGTCGGCGAGGTCCCGGTGCGTCGCCGCGATGACCCGCGCGTCGACCGGCTCCTCGCGCGCCCCGCCGACCGGGCGGACCACCTTCTCCTGCAGCACCCGGAGCAGCCCCGCCTGCATCTTCTGCGGCATCTCCCCGATCTCGTCGAGCAGGACGGTCCCGCCCGTCACCTCGCGGAAGAGCCCCTTGCGGTCGCGGTCGGCGCCCGTGAACGCGCCGCGGACGTGCCCGAACAGCTCGCTCTCCAGGAGGTGCTCCGGGATCGCGCCGCAGTTGATGCCGGTGAACGGCTTCTTCGCCCGCGGGCTCGCGTTGTGGATCGTCCGCGCGACGACCTCCTTGCCCGTCCCGCTCTCGCCGGTGATGAGGATCGGGATGTCGGTGTCCTTCACCCGGTCGATCAGCGCGTACACGCGGCGCATCGCCTCGCTCGTGCCGACCAGCCCCTCGTAGCCGAAATGGCCGCGGATCACCGCGCGCGCCGAGCGCAGATCCCGCCGCGTCGCGGCGAGCTGCGCCGTCCTGTGGCCGAGCAGCTCCTCCAGCTTGGCGCGCGCGGCGCGCAGCTCCTCGTTGGCCCGCTCGAGCTCGCGGGCGCGGCGCTCGTTCTCGCTGACGAGGCGCGCCGTCTCGATCGCGATCGCCACCTGGTCGGCCAGCGCCGTCAGCGTGGGGAGCTCGGCCTCGAACTTCGCCGCCGCGCTCAGGCGCGTCTCCAGGTAGAGGGCGCCGATCACCTGCCCGCTCCGCTGCCGGATCGGCACGCAGGCGACCGACTGCAGCATGAGCTGGTGGACCGAGACGTAGTCGCTCATCCGCGCGTCGTCCCGCGCGCTCGCGGTCACGACCGGCTCGCCGGTGGAGATCACCCGCTCGGCGATCGAGCTGGAGAACCGCGCGTGCGGGTCGTCCCCGGCCTGATCGCGCGAGGCGTGGATCGAGAGGTCGACCGCGACCTCGCCCGCGGCGGGCGGCGGCTCGTCTCGCGGCGGCCGCTGCAGGATGATGAAGCCGCGCTC
The DNA here is from genome assembly GCF_051530195.1 of Sorangium sp. So ce321. NCBI lineage: Bacteria > Pseudomonadati > Myxococcota > Polyangiales > Polyangiaceae > Sorangium > Sorangium sp. So ce321. The sequence continues at coordinate 696,439 of NZ_CP150329.1, forward strand.
CGCCTGGAGGAGCGCGATGGCGTGGTCGGTCACCTTCGCGAGCAGGCGCGTGAGGTCGTGCTCTCCCGCGATCTCCCGGTTGATCTCGAGCACCCGCGCCAGCCGGTCCTCGCCGGGAGGGGTCGCCGCGCCCTGCGTGAACGGCACCGTGCGGCCGCTCATCAGCTCGAGCATCGCGGCCGCCCGGATCTCCTTGCGGCGCGCGTCGTTCCAGAAGACCTCCCGCAGGTCGCGCGGCAGCTTCGAGGCGATCTCCTCCAGCGTGATCAGCGCCTCCTCGCGGTCGTGGCGCGCCCGGATGACGTGCCCCCGCTCGGCCTCGAGCTGCGCCCGCGCCTCCAGCGCGCGCCAGATCCAGTCGCGCTGGCCCGCCGCGCGCGCGGCGTCGAGCGCCTCGTCGTACGCGGCCCGGGCCTGCCGCTCGTCGCGCGCGAGCGCCGCGACGCGCCCGCGCGCGAGCGCGAGCAGCGCGCGGTGCGCCCCGGTGGTCCCGAGGCGCTCGGCGGCCACGTCGATCTCCTCGCCGAGCACGCGCGGGTCCGCGCCGGCGCGCGCCACGGCGAAGAGCACGCGCTCGAGCCGCGCCTCGACCCCGTCGACCCGCCGGCCCATCGCCTCGTACGCCTCGGCGCACTCCAGGCAGAGCCGCTCGGCCTGCTCGAGGTCGCCGGAGCGCGCCGCGTGCTCCGCCTCGAGCGCGAGCAGCTGCGCGTGCTGCTGCGGCGCGAGGTCCGCGCGGTGGGCGGCGAGCGCGTCGAGCGACACCCGCGCGCGCGCGAGCCGCCCGAGGTAGAGGTCGAGGTTCGCGAGGTTGAGCAGCGCCTGGCGGATCGTCGCCACGCGGCCCGAGCGCCGGCCGAGGTCGACGGCGGCCTCGAGGTGGCGGATGGCCGCGCCGAGGTCGCCCTGCAGCTTCGTGAGCGCGGCCAGGTTCAGGCGCGTCGTCGCGAGCGTGCCCGCGTCGCCGGCCTGCTCCGCCGCGGTGAGCGCCTCCTCGTAGACGGCCTTCGCCTCGCTGAGGCGATCGTCGCGCTGGAGCGCGAAGGCGAGCGACACGAGCGCGACCGACAGGATCCGCGGCTCGCCCGTGAGCCGCGCGAGCCGGACCGCGTGCTCGAGCGTGCGCTTCGCCTCCTCGTGCCGCGAGGCGAAGCTCTGCGCGAGCCCGCGCGTCGCGACCGCCTCGGCGGCGATCGCCTCGGGCGAGGCGCCGAACGCGGCGACCGGCGCGAGCTGCGAGCGCACGCCGCCGGCGAGCTCCGCCTCGAGCTTGATCGGGCCCACCCGCTCCACGGCCTCGCCCGCGCGGCGCTCCGCCTCGCCGTAGTCGCCGACGCGGACGAGCGCCCGGGCCATCTGCAGCGACCAGAACGCCCCCAGCCCGTGGTCGCCCGAGGCCTCGACCGCGTCCTTCACGCGCTGGAGCTCGGCGAGCGCGCGCGCCGCGTCGCCGCGGTTCATGGCGAGCCGCGCGCGCGCGATCACGACGGCGGGCGAGCTGTCGCCCTGGTACCGGCTGAGCGCCTCCGCCGCCGCGTCGAAGTGGCCGCGGTCGAGCAGCCGGTGGATCTCCGCGGCCGGCGGCGCCGACCCGTCCGCGCCCGCGCCGCCCGGCCCGGACGCCGCCGCCCCGGAGGCGGGGGGCGCGTCGAGCAGCCGGTCGACGTCCTCGGTCGACGCGACGGGCGCGCGCGCGATGCGCGCGACGATGTCCCGGATGCGGCCCGGCCACCGCCCCGCGCGCGCGACGACGTGCGCGGCCACCGCGTCGCTCAGCGACGGGATGGTGCGCTGCACGAGCTCGCGGGCGACCTGCTCGTCGAGCGGCGCCATCTCGAAGCGCTCGAACCCGCGGCCGGCGAGCGCGGCGCGCGCGGGGGTCACCGCGGTCGCCGTGGCGCCCTGCGTGTTCGGCGCCCCGCTCGCCGGCTGCGCCCCGAGCACGAGCACGAGCTTGCCGCCGGCCTTCCGCACCTCGTCGAGCCGCTCGAGCACCGCGTCGCCGAGCCGGTCGGCGTCGTCGATGAGCGCCGTCACCCGGCCGGGGTCGTGCCCGGACAGCTCGATCGCGAGCGCCTCGCGCGGGTCGGCGACGCTGGCCGCCTCGACCCACGCGACCCCGTACCCGCCGACCTCGAGCGACCACGCGATGCGCCGGAGCAGCGCGCTCCGCCCTGACCCGGGGGGCCCCTCGATCGAGAGCCCGCCGCCCGCGGGCAGGCCCATGATCTGCGCGAGCAGCCGCGTGGACGGCGCGTCCAGCCCGACGATCGGCCAGACCACCGCGTCCGCGCCCGCGTCGGGCCGCGCGCCCGCGTCGGCCTCGGACCGCGCGGCCTCCTCGTGCGGCCCGCACGGGAGCCGCGCGGCGCGCCGGAGCGCGTTCGCGAGCTCGTCCGCGCTCGGGTAGCGCGCGTTCGGGTCCTTGGCGGTCGCCCGGTCGACCACCGCCTGGAGCGCGTCGACGACCTTCGGATCGCGCTCGCCCTCGCTGTCGCGCAGGGCCTCGGCGATCGTCGCGCCGAGCGCGAACACCTCGGCGCGGACGGTGAGCGGATCGCCCTTGAAGAGCTCCGGCGCCGCGTAGCGGGGCGTGAGGCCGAGGGGCCGCGCGCCGCCGTCCCGGAACGGCGCGGCGAGGCCGAGGTCGACGAGCGTGGCGCGGCCGCCGTCGCCGACGATGATGTTCGCGGGCTTCACGTCGCCGTGCAGCAGGAGGGCGCGGTGCAGGCGCGTGAGCTGATCGGCCGCGTCGGCGACGGCCGCGAGGTTCCTGGCCAGGTCGCCCCGCCGGGCGAGCAGATCGGCGAGGCTCGTCCCGTCGACGAGCTCGCGCACCATGAAGGGCCGCCCCGACCCCGACAGCCGGCCGAAGCGCAGCACGCGCGGCACGCCGAGGCCCTCGACGCCCGACAGCGCCGCCGCCTCGCGGACGAGCGCGAGCACCTCCGGCTCGTCCGCGTCCTCGCCGAGCGTCTTCAGCGCGACCGTCTTGCCGGTGATCCGGTCGCGGACCGACCACACCTCGCCGCCGCCGCCCTTTCCGAGCGTCCCGATCGGCTCATAGCGCGGGGGGAACAGCGGAGGCGGCGTCACGTCATCCCTCGATCAGAGGCCATACCCCGCGGACAGCCCGAAGAAGATCCCCGTGATCGAGAGGCCGGCGTCGAGCCGCGTCTGCAGCTGCTTGATCGGCTTGTACCGGAAGCTCACCTGCGGGAACGACACCCACGGGAACACGGACGGCTTCGCGCCCCCGTTGACCCAGCTCGGCTCGTCGTAGTTGCCGTAATGGTTGTTGGAGGCGTCGCAGTAGGCGCTGCCCGCGCCGGAGCATTTGCTCCAGGAGCCGACGTCGTCCGGGGACGGGGCCGACCCCGCGGTGTTCGGGTACGCCTGCGCGCGGTAGAGGTTGCCGAAGACGACGCCGATCCCGACGCCGCCGCCGACGAGGAGCGAGAAGCGGCCCTTCTCCTCGTCGAGCGGGATCTCGAACAGCAGGTCGCTCGTGAAATAGACGAGCTTCATGTCGCTCGACACCATCTCCCAGGCGAACTGGTCGTCGTTCTTCCCCTTGAAGAGGAAGGGATCCATCGAGTAGTCGGCGTACGAAAGCGCCAGATCGAGCTCGAGCCCGTTCTTGCGCGTGGAGAACTCCGGGCCGAACGTGAAGACGTTCACCGCCGCGCCGCCGTCGGCGAAGAGGTTGATCATGGCCTTCGGGACGATGACGTTCCGGAAGCGCATCCCGATGAACTTGTAGGCCTTGCCGTCCTTCTCGAGCGGGGAGTTGTCGGACGGCGCCTCCTCGGGCGCGGCCTCCGGCAGCTTGTCCTTCTCGGCGGACGTCTTGTCGCCCTGCTCCTTCTCGTCCGCGGCCTGCTTCTCGGAAGCGAGGGAGTCGTCCAGGTTGCTGTCGGAGCCGTCCTCCGACTGCGCGTGCGCGCTCGGCGCGAAGCACACGGCGCCGAGCAGAGCGGCGAGCGCGGCGGCCTTGGCATGCACCCCGACCGCGAGCTGCCGACCCATCTTGAAGTGGTACATTGTAGGTCACCTAGCGATGCGTAAGGTCAGGGCCGGACTCGGGCACCCCCTCGAAAGGAAGCGGGACGGACGCGCCGAGGTGAGACTCCGGTCCTCCGCGCGTCCTGTGTTACCGGGCACCAGCCGAGGGGGAGGGTACACGAGACGCAGCGCCGTGTGGCATCCGCGGGCCGCCCACGGTGGAGCTTTTTCTGCTCCGGTGCACGCCTCCAGTGCACGCCCAGTGCACGCCGCGCGCCGCGCGCCAGAGCGCGCCCGCTCGAGGGCACCGTGGGAGGTGGTGCGGGACCTGGCGCCGGAGACCCCACGGCGCCGGCGTTCCCTGCGCGGGAGCGGGCGGCACCGAGGTTGCGCACAGCGAAATGATCCGCAATAGACGGAAAGGATGATCCTCCACCAGTCTCTGGTCGAGCAGACGGTCGACCGCGATGAGCGGGACAGGTTCATCAAGGAGCTGGTGGTGGTGCGGGTCCGCAGCACCGCGACCGAGGTCGCGCCGGCGAGCCGTGGGATCGAGGGGGCGCGCGCGCCGGGGGGAGAGGACCCGGGGGTCGACCGGGAGTCGGTGGTCCACGACGTGCCGCTCGCGATGATCCGCAAGCGGAGCGCGCGGCTGCGGAGCACGGCGGCGAGCGTGCTGCTGATCCACGGGTACGGCCAGAACCGGTACATCTGGCACCTGCCGTCGCGCAGCTTCTCGAACTACCTGGCGCGGGCGGGCTTCGACGTCTTCAACCTGGATCTGCGGGGGCACGGGCGGTCGCGGCACCTCGGGGCGCGGCGGCCGGGGCACGTGACCGATTTCGTCCGCGAGGACCTGCCGGCCGCGATCGAGGAGGTCCGGCGCATCTCGGGCCCGCGGCCGGTGTACCTCATCGGGCACTCGCTCGGGGGTCTCATCAGCTACGCGACCGCGCCGACGATGGGCGACGCGGTGGGCGGGATCGTCACGCTCGGGAGCCCCTACCTGTTCACGCACGGCTCGCGCGCGCTCGCGCTGATCGGCCGGCTGATGCTGACGCTCGACCGCCGGGTCCCGCTCGGGCAGGGCGCGCTGGCGCTCTCGGCGTGGGGGGAGCCGTTCCGGTTCGTGCGCGCGTTCGTCGAGAGCCCGATCTTTCCGCTGCCGATCCGCGGGTTCGTCCCCGGCTCGATGGAGACGCGGGTGCTGACGCAGCACATGTCGCTGGCGATGGACAGCGGCAGCATCACGGTGCTCCGGAACATGTTCCTGGACGCGGCGGCGTCGCGGAAGAGCGGGCACCACATGGGGAGCCTCTTCGGTTACGCCGAGCGCTTCGAGGCCCTGGACTTGCCGCTCCTCGTCCTCGCCGGCACGTTCGACGACCTCGCGCCGCCGGCCTCCGTGAAGCCGGCGTACGACTTCAGCCGATCTTCGGACCGGACGTACCGCGAGTTCCCGCGCGGCCACCTCGACATCGTCGTCGGGCGGGACGCGCCGCTCACGGTGTGGCCCCTCATCGAGGCGTGGCTGAAGACGCGCGTCCGGCGGGCGGCGGCGCGCGAGCGGGAGCGGCTGAGCGCATAGCGGGGCTGTCGGGCGCGGGCGTACGAGGCTCGCGTCGCCGAGGTCGCCCCCTCCCTCGCGAGCCCTCTTTGCTATGTTCGCCGCATGCACATCGAGCTCAGGCAGTTGACCGCCGATCAGCAGCGCGAGTTCAGCCGTCCCATCCTCACCGCGTTCGGCGCCGTCGTGGACCCCGAGCGCCTCGAGGGCACGATGCGCCTCCCGGAGCTCACGTCGCGCGTCGGCGCCTACGACGGCGAGTCGATCGTCGGGGCCGCCGGCTCGTTCTCGCTGACGATGACCACGCCCGGCGGCGCCGTCCCTGCCGCCGGGCTCACGGCGGTCGCGGTGATGCCGACGCACCGCCGCCGCGGCATCCTCACGACCCTCATCCGCCGGCACCTCGAGGACGCGCGGGCCGAAGGGTGCCCGATCTCCTCGCTCTGGGCCACCGAGGGCTCCATCTACGGCCGCTTCGGCTACGGCCTCGCGTCCCGCGCGTGCTCCATCTCGATCGAGCGGGACCGCACCGCGTTCCGCGGGGAGGCGGCCGCGGAGGGCCGCGCGCGGCTGCTCGGGGAGGCGGAGGCGCTCGAGGCCTTCGCGCCCGTCTGGGAGCGCGCCCGCCCGCTCTTCCCCGGGATGCTGGCGCGCTCGAAGGTGTGGTGGGAGGTCCGCCGGCTGATCGACAACGACTTCACCCGCCAGGGCGGCGGCCCGCTCCAGCGCGTGGTGATCGAGGTCGACGGGCGCGCCGAGGCGTACGCGCTGTACTGCCTGCACCACCGCTGGGACGTGTCCAACATCCCGGTCGGCTCGGTCCGCGTGATCGAGGCGATCGGCGCGACGCCGCTCGGCACCAGGCTCATCTGGCGGTACCTCTTCAACCTCGACCTGGCGCAGCGGATCGAGGCGAACCTCATGCCGCCGGATCACCCGCTCGGCCTGCTGCTCGTCGAGCCGCGGCGCCTGCGCCTCACGGCGGGCGACGGGCTGTGGGTGCGCATCGTGGACGTCGAGGCCGCGCTCGCCGCGCGCGCCTACGGCAGCGGCGAGCCGCTCACCCTCGAGATCGCCGACCGCGACTGCCCCTGGAACGCCGGCCGCTTCCAGCTGCACGGGGGCGAGCGGCGCGCGGCGCGGACCACGGCGGCGCCGGACCTCCGCCTCGACATCGTGGCGCTCGGCTCGGCGTACCTCGGCGGCGTCTCCTTCCAGCAGCTGGCCGACGCCGGGCAGGTCGAGGCGCTCTCCGAGGGCGCCGTCGAGCGCGCCGACGGCCTGTTCCGCGCCGCGCGCGCCCCGTGGTGCCCCGAGATCTTCTGAAGGCCCGCCCCCGATGACGCTCCCGCTCCGCGGCGTCTACGCCGTCACGCCGACGCGCCGCCGCCGCTTCCTGTGGGCCGCCTGGTGGACGGCCGAGCCGGCGCGCGAGCCGTTCCGCCCTCCGGACGCGAGCCAGGGCGGCGCGCGGACCGTGGAGGAGGCGAGGGCGCAGGCCGAGCGCGCCGCCGGACGCCCGCTCGTCGAGATCGAGCCGGCGTGGGCGACGGCCTGGACGCGCGTCCTGCGCGGCGAGCCCCCCTGGCCGAGGCCGCGCGCGCGCCGCGAGGCGCCGCAGCCGCCCTCCCCAGGGCAGTCGCGGCGCGCTCCGTCGCGGCCGGCCTCCGCGCGCGGCGCGTCGCCGTACGCGGTGCTCGGCCTGCCGGAGGCCGCCGGCGCAGACGAGATCCGCCAGGCGTTCCGCCGGCTCGCGCTCGTCACGCACCCCGATCGCGGCGGCGACGCCGGCGAGTTCATGCGCGTCAAGTGGGCCCACGACGAGGCGCTCTCAAGGCTCCGCCCTCGCCGCCGGTAGCGGCACTCGCCAGCGGCACTCGCCCGCTTCGGATACGGGCCCATCTCGGCGTTTTCGGTGCTCGGCGCACTGGAGTGCGCCTGTGCGCCGAAAACGCCGAGCTGGACCCGTCTCCTGTGCGGGCGAGCGCCGCTACGGGGCGGGGGGGGAGGAGGGCTGCGGCGGCGGGGGGGCGCCGGGCTCCGCGAGCTTTGTCGCCTCGTCGAGGTGCGGGGCGTGCTCGCGCGCGAGCAGCGGGGCGTCGCGGAGCGCCCGCTCCAGCGCGGTCGCGGCGCGGCGGGCGAGGACCAGGCGCTGCGACGGCTCGCGCTCCACCCTCGCCTTCAGCAAGAGCAGCGCGCCCTGCTCGGCGATCGCCGCAGGGAAGACCGGGTCGATGGTCAGCGCGCGGTCGACCAGCGCGAGCCCCGCCTCGACCTCCGCGCGCACGTCGACGACCCCCGGCCCGACGAAGACGGCGCGCAGCCGGTGGACCTCGGCCAGGGCGCCGTAGATCCTCGCGTTGCCGTCGTTCGCCTCGACCGCGCGGAGCAGCGACCGCTCCGCGGCGTCGAGGGGCACCCACGGGCTCCTCCCCCGGGACGTCGCCCACCGCGCCGAGAGCAGGTCGATGCCCCCGAGCGCGAGGAGCGCCTCGGCGTTGCGAGGGTTCGCGTCCACGATGCGCTCGATCGAGCCCCGCGCCGCGCGCAGCGTGCCGGTCGGATCCTCGCCGCGATCGATCGCCCACGCTGCCGCCTCGGCGAGCGCGAGGCCCGTCCCCTGCTGCGCCTCGAGATCCTCGGGGTTCAGGCGCGCCGCCGCGGTGTAGCCGTCGAGCGACCGCGCGAGCGACACCTCCGGGCTCCTGCCGGTGAGCCGCTCGTACCGGCCCTGGATCAGGTACGTCAGGGCCAGGTTGTTGTAGGACTGGTAAGCGTCCGCCCGCAGCCGGAGCGCCGCCTCGAGGTTGTCCTTGGCCACCTCGAGCGACTCCTCGGGCGACGCCCCGTGGTCGAGCTCGTGCTGCGCCCGCCGCGCGTGGAACCAGCCCTGGTTGAGCCGCGGCGGCGCGTCGTTCGGGGCGATCTCGATCGCCCGCTCGATGTGCGACGCGCTGAGCTCGAAGAGGTGCAGGGGATCGGCGCCGTGGGACGCGCTGTAGTCGGCCATCATGCCGAAGGCGATGCCGGTGTCGTTCCACGCCCAGAAGGAGTTCGGGTCCAGGGCGAGCGACCGCTGCATGCTCTCGATCGCGCGCTCGAGCGAGCTCCTCACGTCGAGCCCCAGGGTGCTCTCGTAGGACGCGATGACGAAGTAGCTCGCCCCCATCGAGCCGTGCGCGGTCGCGTCCGACGGATCCCCCTGGATCGCCTGCTCGCTGGACGCGATCGCCTGCGTGAGGTCCGGCCTCGGGTCCGAGCCCCTCGACAGGTCCCGCCTGGCCCGGTGCACGTGGGCCCACGCCCGCTTCGCGTGGGCGCCGCTCGCGCGCGGGTTGGCGCGGAGCGCCCTGTCGCAGCGGTCGATGATCTGCTCGAAGAGCTGCGCCACGTCGCCGCCGCGCTGGGCCTCGATCAGCATGACCTCGCTCATGGCGCTCGCGGCCGCCTCGTGGACCTCGGGATCGCTCTCGCCCATCTGCGCCGCGGCCTCGTACGAGGTGATGGCGGCCCGGAACTCTGCGAGCGCCGCCGCGTGGTCCCCGAGGTCGCGCGCGGCCGTCCCCTTCGCGAACAGGACGTCGCCCTCCAGCTTCTTCGCCTCGTACTCCCAGGGCGACCGCGCGAACGCCCGCCGCGCGTCGCCGAGCGCCTCGTCGAAGCGCCCCTCGTAGAGCTCCATGAGCGCCGCGGTGTACGCCGACGGCGCCGCGGTCGACCTCACGCTGTCCCGCAGGTACTTGATCGCCGGGGCCTTGTGCCGCTCCTCCAGCTCGATCTGCCGCGCGGACCGCTCCCCCCTGTCGGCGAGGCGCATCGCCCGGTCGAGCCCCTTCCGGTAGAGCATCCCGTGCGCGAGCCCCGCCGCGAACTTCGCCTCCCGCGCGGCGTACCCGCTCCCGAGCGCCGCCTCGAGGTGCGTGAGGGCCTCCTCGGGCTCGTGCAGCGCGAGGTACCCGCGCCCGAGCGCGTAGTGGCCGGGGCCCTCGACGAGGTCGCCCGCGGTCCCGCGCATGGCCTGCATCTTCCGGTCGATCTCGCCCATGCGCGCGCGGATGACCTCCTTTTCCCGCGACACCTCGTGGAGGGGGAGCGCGTACGCGTAGCGCATGAACAGCTCCATCTCCTTGACGTCCTGGCCGAAGCCCTCGGCCAGGGACGCCACGTGCGCCGAGAGCTCGGCCTGGCGCGCGGCGGCGAGCTTCGCGCGGAGGGCGACGGCGCCCGAGAGCGACAGCACGACGAGCGCCGCGGCGCCCGCCGCGAGCGCGAGCCGGTGCTTCCGCGCCCGCTTCAGCGCGCGGTAAACGAGGCTCGGGGGCCGCGCGTCGATCGGCTCGCCCTCGAGGTAGCGCCCGAGATCGAGGGCGAGCATCTTCGCGGAGTCGTACCGCCGCTGAGGCTCCTTCTCGAGGCACTTCATCACGATGGTCTCCAGATCGACAGGGATCCCCTTGTCGGCCTGGCGCACCGGCACGGGCAGCTCGTTCACCACCCGCCAGATGAGGCTCGTCACCGACGGATCGACGAACGGCGGGCGCCCGGAGAGGATCTCGTAAAGCGTCGAGCCGAGGCAGTAGACGTCCGTGCGGCGGTCGAGCTGGCGCTGGCCCCCGGACACCTGCTCGGGCGCCATGTAGGCGGGAGTCCCTTCATCGCTCATCGTCGCCCGGCCGTCGGAAGCGATGTCCCGCGCGAGCCCGAAATCGAGGAGGTAGGGGCGAAACGCGCCGTCGGCCGTGCGCTCGACCAGGATGTTCGCCGGCTTGATGTCGCGGTGGATCAGCCCGAGCCGGTGGGCGGCGTGGAGTCCGTCGGCCACGTCGGCCACGATCTTCACCCGCTGCTCGAGCGACATCTGCGGCGCCACGCGGTGGAGCGGCTGGCCGTCGATGTACTGCATGGCGATGAACGGCTGCCCCTGCGCCTCGCCGACCTCGTACACCTTGCAGATGTTCGGGTGCTCGACCCGGGCCTGGGCCCGCGCCTCCCAGATGAAGCGCTGGGCGAGCTCCGGGTCGTTGCCCCGGATGAGCTTGATCGCGACGTACCGCTGGAGCCGGGGATCCCTGGCCTTGTAGACCGTGCCCATTCCCCCTTTCCCGACGAGCGACAGGCACTCATACCGATCCCAGTCGCGGATCGGAAACCGGCTCGGCGCGCGCGAGGAGGGCGGGTCGACGCAGACGAACATCGTGTCCTGCGCGGCGCCAGAGCCCTCCGTGGGGGCGTGCGGCGCGGCGCGAGGGGGCCTGCTCGAGGGGGTTGTCGGGGCGGCGCTGGGCGTGAGCTCCTGATCCGCCGCTCTCGCGGCGTTTCCGCTCTCCGGGCCCGCTCTTCCCACTCGGCTCATCACTCGGACCCTTTTCAACTGCGAAGGCGGAACCCCCCCTGGCTCGGGCCTCGATTCTATTCGAGGAAGGTCGTGATGACCTCCCTCGAGCCGTTGCACGCCGCGTAGCCCATCGCCGGGTCGGCCGCGGCCGAGCAGACAGACGCGCAATCTCCCGTCCGCTGGATGATGCCGCACCCGGCGACGCCGGAGCCGGTGTCATGCCCCGTCGCACACGCGCGGCTCCTCGCGCGGGAGCGTTCCAGATTGTCCGGGACGTGGCATGTGTACAGCGCGGGCATCTCGCCGAACAGGTTGCCCCAGAACGCGCCTTCCTTGCCGGTGAAGGCGCCGCGCTCCTCGCGGCCGGCGGCGAGCTGCGCGCTCGCCTGCGCGCGCATCGACAGCATCACGGGGACGCCGAAGTAGTTGGTCCGCGCGGCGACGCAGGCCGACACCCACCGCTGCTTGACCGGAGACAGCGGCCCTTCCGTCCATTCAGGAGCGAGCCCGACAGCTCCACGGTATTCCTCGGCGCCGCCGGGCCCGTCGAGCTTGATCGCCTGCGCGCGATCGAGCGCGCAGCCGATCGCATAACGGAGGAAGTCGCGGGACACGACCCCTCCGAGCGCCTGGACCTGGAGAGCGCCGATCGCGGTCGACGGTATCGAGTCCGGCCTGAGCGCATTCGGCCAGAATCCATTCGATACGACCCCGCTCGGCGAGAGCTCGGCCGGCGCCGGCGTGGTGGACCCCTGAACCTCCGCGGAGGGCCCGACATCGGCCGTCATCGCGAGCCCTTCCTCGACGGATGCGTCAGGAGCGCAGGCGCACACGAGGGGAAGGAGCAGCGTGAACATGAACCTTCGCATCAGCACCTGCCTTGGGAGCTCCCAGCGTATGGCCCTGAATGGCCATCATCCCTTGGGTCGCTCGCCAGGTAGCGATTTGCCTGGAACGTCAGCTACTGGCGATATTACAGAGCTGCCGCACGACGGTAGACCGGGACTCACGTCCATGTCAATAGCCCAGGACGCGGCGTGTCACCATCGTGTGCAGGCGGCCAGCAGAGGGCGAGCGCGTGACGCCGGCCGCGCGGCGTGCGGCGGGAGCAGGCGGTCGGGTGCGTTGTTCGAGGAAAGAGGCCAGCGCGGAGCGGCGCGTGTCGGGCCGTGTGGGCGCGGTAGGGCGCCAAGGTGGGTGGAGCTGCGATGGCGCTCGTCGGCCGCGCAGCTCAGTACTTGACCGTGCAGCCGAACGCCTCGGTCTCCTTCGTGGAGATCGCCTTGCCGGCGGCGAGCTCGGTCAGCGCCACGTCCACGTAATTCGTGACCTTCTCGTCCGGCTCGGGCTCACCGCCCTTCGTGCTGTCGATGGCGCCCGCGTAGACGAGCGTGCCCTGCGGGTCGATGACGTACATATGCGGTGTGCGCTGGGCGCCGTAGGCGCGCCCGACATCGCCCTTCTCGTCGAGGAGGACCGGATAGGCCATCCCGAACTCGGCCTTGGCCTTCACGTTCTCTTCCCGGGTCGCGCCCTGCTTGCCCGGAGCGCCCGAGTTGATGGCGAGCCACACGACGCCGCTCGCGGTCTGCTGCGCCGGCACGTCCTTCAGGCCGCCCTTGCGGTGCGCGAGCTGTACGAACGGGCAACCCGGGTTGAACCACTCGAGCACGACCGTCTTGCCCTTGTGATCGGCCAGCTTGACCGGCTTGCCGTCGAGGTCCGGGAGCGTGAAATCCGGCGCGGGCTGGCCGATCTTCGCCTGGGCCGCGTTCGCCGGCGCCTCCGCGGCCTTCGCCTTCGGGGCGTCCGCCCTCGGCTGCTGCGCCGCCGCGCTGGTCGCCGCGGGCGCGGCCGGGGCGCTGGCGTCGCCGGGCTGGGTGCACGCCGCGAGCGCCGCGGCGAGGAAGGTCAGGGGAATGAGCTTGTTCATTCAGGACGCTTACCACGCCCCGCGCCCGGCGCCTGGCTCAGGGGAACTCCGGCCAGCGATCGCCGGTGGACCACCGGTACCGCAGGCCGAGCTGCCCGAGATCCGCGCCCAGCAAGCCGAGCCGATCGGGCGTCGCCGCCACGACCATCACCGTCCCCACCGCGTCCAGGTGGTGTGTCAGCGAGATGGCCAGCACCGGGCCGACGCGAACGATGCGGCTGTCGCGGCCAGGGTTGCCGAGCACCTCGGCGGCGGCGCCGAGCCGCAGCTCGCCGTACCGGTCCAGCTCTCCCATATAGCCGAGCCTGGCCCGGTAGAGGTACGGCGGCTTCATCACGGTGTGGAGCGCCTCCTCGTAGAGGTAGTATCCCTCGGGCGTGCCCAGCACCGCATAGCCCGTCGCGACGCCGAACAGGCTGCCTCCGAGCAGCGGTATCGAGCCCGACACCTCGACCTCCCCGGCGACGTAGCGCGCCCTGGGACCCTGCATGAGCTCGGTCTCCCTGCGCGTGTACGACGCCCGGGGCTGCAGGAAGTACTGTGACGTCGAGAAGGCGTATCGCGCGCCGCCGCGGATCTCCAGCCTGGGCAGCGCCGCGCGGAGGCCGACGTACTCCGCGCCTCCGCTCGGCGAGACGCTCGAGTACCCCTCGATCCCGAGCCACGACCAGTGCGGCTTGCCGACGCCGAGCGCGAGGCTCGGCCTGAAATAGATGACGCCGAGCTCCAGCAGCGCGGAGACGAACGGGCGCGCGCCCGCGCTCCGCGCCCAGTACGAGCGCTTCTGCGGGAGGTCGATCCCCGAGGGCGCCGACGGCGGATCGCTGGCCGGCGGCGGCAGGTCGGCCGGATCCTGGGCGCGCGCCAAGGCGGGCACCAGGGCGACCGCGGCGAGCGCCGCGGCGGCGGCGAGGGGGCGGCGGCGCGCCATCGCTAGAACCTGCCCACCAGATACCCGCCGAGCGGCGCCGGCACGAAGCGGATCGACACGGCGTCGCCGCGCCGCGCGCCCGCGTCCGATGCCGCGGCGGCGCCGCCGCGGTAATGCAGGAGCCACGGGACAGCGAGGCCCGTCAGGGTGCCGACGGCCGCGCCCGTGAGCGCGTCGGTCGCGAAGTGCTGGTCCGAGACGACCCGCAGCGTCGCCACGGCGGCCGCCGTCCCGAGCGACGCGACGCACGCGAGCGCGTCGGGCGCGCCGCCGCCGTAGAGCGGCAGGTGCGCGTGGTGCGAGCACGTGAGCCCCGCCGCCGTGAACGCGGTCGAGCTGTGGCCGCTGAAGAAGCTCCGGTACCGCTTGCTCCCGCGGCAGTCGCGGTCCTGCTCCTCCTCGGGCCCGGTGCACACGGCGCGGTAGGGGCGCTCGCGGCTCGTGAGCCCCGCGACGACGCCGTTCAGGGCCGCGTTCAGCGTGAGCGCCTCGATGTCGATCATCGCGATCTCCCACGCGACGCTGCCGCGCCCGTGCCCCCACCAGGCCACGAGCAGGGCGTCCACCGCGAGGTGGTTGGTCATCATCGTGAGCAGGAGATCGCTCGCGTCCCGCGCGATCTCGCGCTGGCGATCGCTCCCGATCCGCAGCGCCTCGCGCGCCGAGCCGTCGAAGCCGTTCACGGCCGTCCACCGGCCCCCCGACGGCGGGATGGCGAGCGTCCCGAAGGCCGTCGCGGCCAGGAGCCCCGTGGCCACGTACTCGCTCGTGCGGAAGCGCGGCCAGCGCGGGTCCCACGCGATCTTGGGCGGCGCGGCGCCGCGCTCGGGCGCCGCCGCCGGGCGCCCCGGGCCAGGCGGCGCCGGGCGCTCGGGGCCAGGCGCGCGCGGCGCCGCCTCGGGCCGGAGCGCGCCGGCGTTTCCGGCGCCCGCGACCGCCGCGCCGGGCGTCGGCGCGGCGGCCTGGGCCCGCGCCGACGGCGCGCCGAGCAGCGCCGCCGCGGCGAGCGCACCGCGGGAGAGCCGGAGGGCTGCAGCGCACCTCAAGGAGCGGACCGCGCGATCAGAAGTCGGGGTGGCCGATGACGAGGAACTCGAGCGGGCCGGCGCCTGCGTTGCGCAGCCCGTGGTGCACGTTCTTCTCGACGTGCATCATCTGGCCGGGGCCGAGGGGCACCTCGCGGTCGCCGATGATGCCGAGCGCCTTGCCGGCCAGGATGTAGATGGTCTCCGTCGTCTCGGTGTGGAGCTCGCGCGAGATCTCACAGCCGGGATCCATCTTGCCCTTGTAGAAGCCGAAGCCCTGCCCGCGGCCTCGCCCCAGCAGCTGCGCGAAGAAGACGCCTCTGTTGGGCAAGTACTCCATGACGTCTTCCTCGGCCGCGGTCAGCACCACGGCCCCATCGATCTGCTGCCTCATGGCGACCCTCCTTCCCCGCGAGTGAAGTTGCTGGAGAATCCATCAGTTACAGAAGGGGACCGCGTCCTGTCAACGGCGCTCCACGGCCGGCATCGGCCGTGGAGCGCCGCCGACCGTCATGTTTCAGAACGGCAACACGACGCTCGCACCGGCGCGGAGCTCGTAGGTGAACGCCATCGTCTTCACGCCCCTCGGCGGCAGCTCGACGCGGCCCCGGAGGAACCCGTCCTTCTCATCGAGCGTCCACCCGGGCGCCTCGCCGAGCGCGACCTCCACCTCGGCCACCTCGCTGACGGGGATCCGCTCGGTGACCAGCACCCGCTTCGTGAGGCTGGAGAGGTTGGAAAGAGAGAGCTTCACGCGCCGCCGGATCTTGCGGCTGCCGGTGATCGCCGTGGTCTCCTGCTTCTCGTCCACGGTGCGCCGGACGCGCACAGCGTCGTCCACGCCGAAGCCGAGCTCGAACGGCTCGCCGGCGCCGACGAAGTCGAGCCGGGCGCGGCCGACGAGGCTGCCGCCCCGCGCGACCCGCACCGGGCCCGCGAGCAGCGGGCGCGGCCGCCCGGCGCCGCCGCCGTCCAGCGTCACGGTCGCGCGCAGGTGCGCCGCGGGGTGGGCCTCGGGGTACAGCACGAGCGCGAGCTCGGCCGGGAGCGAGCGCCGCGCGATCTCGACGCGCAGGGGGCGGCCGTCGGAGGGGAGGGTCACCGGCTCCGCCGCCTCGAAGATCAGCGGCTCGCCCCCGTCGTCCACGCCCGGCATCTCGTCGACGGCGCGCGCCCCGTGGCCGAGCCCTGCCGCCGCGATCGCCTGGTCGCGCGCCTCGACGACGACGCGGCGGCGCTCGAGGTCGGTCTTGCGCCGCAGCCGGAGGACGTCGTCCGCGAGGAGGGGCGCCTCGGCGGTCCGCGCCGGCCGCGCGGTCGAGAAGCGGGCGGCGACGTTCTCCCAGGCCTCGCCCGTCGCCTGCCACGCCGTCGCCCAGGTGGTGAGCTCGACCGAGCCGCCCGCGGCGTCTCCCGAGAGCCGCGCCCCGGCGCCGCCCGCGGCGTCTGCCGAGAGCCGCGCCAGGTGCTCGGGGCGCCAGATCGCGCACGCGACGCGGTACGTCAGCTCGAGCTCGACCGGCTGCGGCGCGGGCGCGTGGATCTCCACCTCGATCACGGCCTCGTAGCGCGGCTGCTCGAGCGACCCCTCCCGCAGGCGGGTCGCGGCGCGCCGGGCGTCGTCCTCGGCGTGCGTCCGCGCGGCGCGCGCCTCGGCCGACGCGGCGAGGGCGTCGGCGAGCGCCGCGCGCAGCGCCTCGATGCCGCCGCGCCACGAGGCGAGGCGCGCGGGATCGCCGGCGTCCTTCGGGACCTCGCTCACCGCCTGGGCCCACTTCGCGAGCAGCTGGTCGAGGTGCGCCTCGCGGCGCGACGCCCGGTCCCGCGCGAGCTCGGCGGCGCCGGCCCGCCGGGACGCCTCGCGCTGCTCGCGCTCCAGCGCGTCGATCGCCTCGCGCCCGAGCGCCGCCTCCCGGTGCGCCCTCCACCGCACGCGCGCCGCCGTCACCCGGACCGCGCCCTCGGCGCCCGCGGCCGGCGCGACGCGCGCCTGCACGGTGCGCTCGTCGACGAACACCGACACGCCGCCGATCGCGACCCACTGCGCCCCGGCCTCGACCTCGACACGCGCGGCGCGCACGACCTCGGCGCGGTCCTCGAACAGCGTCACCGCGCGCGCCGCGCTCGGGTAGGGCGCGCGCTCGGCGGCGCTCCCCTGGCCTGCGCTCGGCGCGGCGGCGCTCACGTCGCCTGCGCCCTCCTCGCTGACGCTCGGCGCGGCGGCGCTCACGTCGCCTGCGCCCTCCTCGCCGGCGCTCCGCTCAGCCCGGCCCGAACCGTCCGCATCCCTTGCCATGGCGCGCTCGTTTTCCCTGTTATTCCCGACGGTTACCGCCGACGACCTCGCTCTTCGAGGAGAACACGACGCGGTAGGTGAAGGCGACGGAGGCCTTGCCGCCGGGCGCGAGCGGCACGCGCCAGCGAAGCCCGCCGCGCACGGGCTCGCCGAGCTCCTCCTGCTTGTACGGCTCGGCCTTCGGCTGCGACGAGAGCAGCGTGATCTCCACGTCCTTGTCGTCCGTCACGGGGATGCGGTCGAGGACCTCGACCTCGACGCCCACGCCGAGCGACGAGGCCAGATCGATCGTGACCGCGTGCTCGACGGCGAGCGAGCCGCCGAGCAGGCCGGCGCTCGACTCGTCCACGCGCGCGTTCCTGGCGACCCGGATCCGCTCCTCGACGCCGAGGCCGGCGCGGAGGACGCCGCCCCGGTCCACGTGCCCGAGCGCGGACTGCGCGGCGAGGGCGCCGTCGACGAAGATGTCGACCGGCCCCTCGAGCAGCGGGGCGTCGAACGGGTTCTCGACGCGCGCCTCGCGGTAGACCTCGGCGGCCTCGCGCGGCACGGCCACGAACCGGGGCGCCGCGGGGGCGCCCGCGGCGCTCAGGGCGACGCGGTGGGGCCTGCCGTTCGAGGGCACGTCGGCGGCGCCCTCGCCCGCGTAGAGGTGGTCGAACTGGCCGCGCGTGTCGCGCGGATCCACGGCGCGGGGCGGGGCGGGGAGGTTCATGATGTCCGCCTGCGCCTGCCGCGCGGAGCGCCCCGCGCGCCGCGGCTTGTCGCGCGCGAGCCGGCCGCGCTGCGGGCCCGCGCCGGGGAGGTGCAGCGCGTCGAAGTCGAGCCACTCCTCGACGAGCGCCGGCTCGATCGGCGCCGGGGCCGCGCCAGGGCCCTCGAGCTCGTCGTCGACGGCGAGCGCATCGTCGGCCGCGCCGGCCGTCATCTCGGCGACCGACGCGCGGGCGAAGGCGGCCTTCGAGGCCAGGGGCGCGCTCGACCGGAACGACTGCGCCGGCGCCGGCGCGCCCCCGCCGAACGACGGGAGCGACAGCCCGCGCGATCGGGCCGGGGCCGGCGCGACGGGCGGCATCGCCATGGCGAGCGGCGCCGGGGGCGGCGGCGCGAAGCTCGCGCTGAGCGCGCTGGACGCTGGCTGCGGGGCGGCGCCGGGCGCGGGCACCCTGTACATCGTCTCGAGCAGCTCCTGGCTGGCCATGGCGTCGGCCGCGACCGTGGCCGGCATCGGCGTGGGCGCGTCGTCCGCGGCGGAGGCGGGCGCCGGGAGCCGAGGCGGCGCGGGGTTGGTCCGCGCGGCCGGCTGGGGGAGGGCGGCGACGAAGCGGTCGAACCCCTCGAACATCGCGTCGAGGCCCTCGGGCGCGGGGCGGTAGCCGCGGCGCGGGGGGCGCTGGGCGCGGCTGAGGCGCAGCGAGGCGAGCTCCGGCAGCCGGGTGTCCTGCACGAGGTCGGCGGTGGACAGCGCGAGGCGCACGTCCTTCCAGTCCTCGCCGGAGGCCTGCGCCACGAGCGCGTCGAGCTGCAGGGCGACCTCCGTCGCGCCGCGCGAGAACCGCGCCGCGTAGGTGGGCCACCAGCGCGCGGCGGCGACGGCGTACTCGAGCCGGAGCGCCGGCTCCCCGCCCGCGCCGTCGCGCGCGGGCGCGAGCCGCACGGCCACGTCGAGGCGCGCCGGCGCGCGCTCCTCGACCTCGCCGCTGGCCGCCTGGGCGGCGTCGAGCTGCGCGGCCAGGAGCTCCTTCCGGGCGCGCTCGAGCTCCGCCTCGACCACGGCCGCGCGCGCGTCGAGCGCGGCGAGCTCGTCCGAGAGCAGGCCGCTCACGGCGAGCGCGTCCCGGATGCGCGCCGCCGGGTCGCCCGGCCGGAAGCGCCGCGCGAGCTCCGGATCGAGCGCGACGGCCCCGAGCTGGTCGCGCCAGAGCCGGAGGTGGGCGTGCTCGGCGGCCAGGCGCTCGATCGCGAGCTCGAGCTCGCGCAGCCGCGCCGACAGCGCGCTCCGCGAGACGGGCGCCGGGGGCACCACGAGCCGCGCGCGCACGCCGATAACTTCGCGCACGTCGCGCACGTCGCGCACGTCGCGCGGGACCCCTGCCGTGCCCGCCGCGCTCGCCGGCTCGCCCGCGGCGGCCACGAGCGCGCGGAAGCTCCCCGGCTCGGCGAGCGGGGTGATCCCTGCCACCGAGATCTCCGTCGCGCCCCGGGGGAGCGGCGCCGCGAGCTCGACGCGGCGGGTGACGATCGCCCCGCGCGCGTAGACGACGACCGCCTCGATACGGCTAGCGCACGCGATCCTCTCCGCCGTCATCCGCCCATCCCCTCGCCCGCGAACGCTCCCGGGAGCGCGAACGTACCACGCCGCGCGCGGGCGAGGCAGCTCGCTATTTCCTCGTATCGAGGAAGCTGAACCCCGGGAGCGCGTCGACGCCGTAGGCGCGCAGCGCGAGCGCATCGAGCCTCTCGAAGTCGCGCTCTCGGAAGGAGCTCCGGAGCTCGCTCCTCAGGTCCTCCGCGACGCTGTCCGGCGGCGGCAGGCGGATCCGGCGCAGGTACTGGGCCTGGAAGCGCAGGTAACCCCCGCGCATCTTGACCGCGTAGGACCACACGAAGAAGAGGGCGACCCTGGAGCTGAGGAGCCCGCCGAGCGCCTCCAGGTCCCAGCCCTCCGAGGTGATCACGTAGAGGTTGTGGTGCGGATGGAACCTGCCCTCCTCGTAGACCACCTCGTTGGATCCTGCGATGTCGGGGATGAGCAGCTTCCGGGTGGAGGCCAGCTCTGGATAGACGCGATCGATGGTGCGGAACCAGCTCGCGGCGCTCTTCTGGGCGATGTAGCGCTTCCTGATCTCGGCCTCGTGGGCGCGCAGGTACCCGGAGAGCCTCGGGTACTCGTCCAGATTGACCACCTTGCCGTCGTCCCCGAAGGTGTTGATGACGAACCGCCCCGCGTCGCGGATGCGGCCTTCCTCGATGTCGCCGCGCATGACGAGCGGCACGAGCCGGTCGCGCTCGATGTCGACGTCGCCGCCGACGATGTAGATCCTGTCGTTTCCGGTGGCGACGCCGATGCCGACGCGGGTCCCGCCGACCGCCTCGATGGGCGCGAACCGCGCCTCGAGCGAGCGCAGGGCCTCGAGGTGCTCCGGCGAGCTGAGGACCCACGGGTCGTCCCCCTCGAACCACGAGGGGTACTCCGACACGGTGACGCCGGGGCAGGGCGCCGGCGCGCCCCTCAGGGCGGACGAGGCGGCCTCGCACTCCTCCGGAGACGCGGTGCGCAGCGTCGCGACAGGCACGCTCCCTGTCTTGCCGTGCGACACGGCGAATATCGACGGATAGGCGACGACGTCCGACTCGAACGGAGAGGCGCTGTGCAGGTCGATATAGCACTGGACCTGGAACCACCTCGAGAGCAGCCGGCGGAGCGGGGCGCCGTAGCGGTTGAGGGTCCACCGGTCGGCGCAGATGAAGGAGAGGACCCCGTCCGGCGCGAGGAGATCGAGGCCGCGCTCGATGAACGCGACGTAGAGATCGGCGCGGTCGTAGAGCGACCTGTAGCGGTGTCGATACTCGTCCTGGAGCTCGGGCGAGAGCTGCTCTATCCTGATGTACGGTGGATTGCCCACCACCGCGTCGAAGCGCCGTCCCTGGCTGGTGAGCAGGAAGTCGCCGTGGGCGATCCAGGCCTCCGAGAGGCGCTCCGCGTCGCCGCGCGGCAGCCCGAGCCGGGCGAGCGCGCCGGCGACCGCGAGGCGCGAGCGGTCGACGTGGTCTCGCGCGACGTCGTAGGACCGGATGGCGGACTCGATGTCTCGGAGGTCGCGGTCGTGGCGGCGCGCCGACTGGAGCAGCCGCTCGGCCGCGGGGACGAGGAACGCGCCGTGGCCGCAGGCCGGCTCGAGCAGCGAGAGCGACGCGAGATCCCGGTCAGCCGTGTAGCCCGCGAGATCGAGGATGAGATTGACGACATGGGGCCTCGTCAGCACCACGCCGTGGGCCTCTCCTGACGAGCGCTCGCCGTAGTCGTAGGCGCTCTGCGGGAGCATGACCGTCAGATCGAGGGCTGTCTGCATGGGGCGCCGCGGGGATGCTAGCCGCGAAAGGCGCCCGGCGGCGACGCTCGTGCGACGCGCAGCGTGCGCGCGCGGCGACGGCGTCTCGGGCCGCGGCCGGCCGCCTCGGCCCGGGCGAGCTCCTCGCGAGCTCCCCGCGGGCGCACGCAGGAGGGCCCTTCTCCGCGGTCGGGGGCGAGGCGCGGATCGCGTTTCAGAGGGCGTCGCCGTTGAATAGGGTAGAGTCGCTCCATGGTCTGCCCCCTGTGTCTCCGCTCCGTCGCTCGCGCCGCGGCGAGCGCCGCCCGCGAGGGCGCCCTGGAACCGCCCGCCGGCCTGCGGCCCGGGTCACTCCTCGAGGTGGGCGCATGATCCTCGGCATCGGCATCGACGTCTGCGGCATCGGACGCATGGAGGAGGCGCTCGCGCGGTGGGGGGATCGGTTCTGGGAGCGGGTGCTGTCCGAGCCCGAGCGCCGCTCGCTCGCGCACCGCGTGGACCGGGCGACGGCGCTCGCGGGCCGCTTTGCCGCGAAGGAGGCGGTGGTGAAGGCCCTCTCCGGGGCGCCGGGGGTCGGCTGGCATCACCTGGAGGTGCGCGGCGCGCCGCGCACGCCGCCGACGATGGCGCTCCACGGCCCGGCGCGCGCGCTCGCGGAGCGCCTGGGCGTCAAGCGGGTGCACCTGTCGATCACGCACGACGCCGGTGTGGCGGCGGCGGTGGCCATTCTGGAAGGGGACGGCGAAGGCCGATCCCCGACCTCTGATGAAAGGGACGGCGAAGGCCGATCCCCGATCTCTGATGAAAGGGACGGCGAAGGCCGATCCCCGACCTCTGATGAAAGGGACGGCGAAGGCCGATCCAACCTGGACGACGAAGGGAAAGAGCGCTCGTGATTCCGGTCCTCTCGCGCGCGCAGATGCGCGCCTTCGACAAGCACGCCATCCACCAGTGCCACGTCCCCGGCGTCGTCCTCATGGAGAACGCCGGACGCGGCGCCGCCGACGTGATCTCGGCGATCCTCGGGGCGCGCACCGCCGGGCTCCCCGGCCACGCCGCGCGCCCGGCGCCGCACCCCGCCGCGCCTCTCCAGGCGCCCGCGCGGACGCTCTGGCCCGCCACGTTGCCCTCCAGCGGCCCTCGCGCCGGGAGCGTCCCGCCGCCGCCGAACGGCCGCCGCGACGTCGAGGACGCCCGCGCCGCGCGCGTGCGCTCGTTCCCGGTGCGGCACGTCCCGAGCCCGGGGCAGCCGGCCACCTACCCGCTCCACGCCCGCGTCGTCGTCGCCTGCGGCGCCGGCAACAACGGCGGCGACGGCTTCGTCGTGGCGCGCCACCTCCTCGCCCGCGGCGCGGAGGTCCAGGTCTTCCTGGCGGCCCCTTCCGAGAAGGTCACCGGCGACAGCCGCATCAACCACGACGCGTACGTCGACCTCGGCGGCTCGCTGGTCGAGCTCCCCCCGGGCGCGTCGCTCACGCCGCTCGAGGACGCGCTCGCGGAGGCCGACATCGTGGTGGACGCGCTCTTCGGCACGGGCCTCGACCGCCCGATCGAGGGCCACCTCGCCGACGTCATCGGCGTCCTCAACACCGCGACCTGCCTCTGCATCGCGCTCGACGTGCCCTCGGGTCTCGACGCCGACAGCGGCGCGCCGCTCGGCGCCGCGGTGCAGGCCGACGAGACCGTCACGTTCGGCCACCTCAAGATCGGCCTGCTCACGCCCGAGGGCGCGCGGCTCGCGGGCAACGTCCACGTGGTCGATCTCGGCGTCCCCGACCGGCCGATCCTCGCCCAGGTGGGCCACGTCGCGGAGGTCATCCGGAAGGAGACCATCGGCGCGTACCTGCGCCCGCGCGAGGCGAGCGTCTACAAGCACCAGGCGGGCAACGTGCTCGTGATCGCCGGCTCGTCCGGCAAGCTCGGCGCCGCGCTGCTGACGGCGCGCGCGGCGATGCGCACGGGCGCGGGCCTCGTCACGATTTGCACCTGGGCCGACACGGCGCCCGCCATGGAGTCGCGCGTCGTCGAGCTGATGACGACGGCGATCGATCCGG
The DNA here is from genome assembly GCF_051530195.1 of Sorangium sp. So ce321. NCBI lineage: Bacteria > Pseudomonadati > Myxococcota > Polyangiales > Polyangiaceae > Sorangium > Sorangium sp. So ce321. Next base: position 719,637 of record NZ_CP150329.1, read on the forward strand.
CCCGCATCGAGGCGTCGCTCGACGGCGCGCTCGCCGGGCGGCGGGCGGTCGCCATCGGCCCCGGCTTCGGCCTCGACGAGCGCGCGCGGGCCGCGGTGGATCACGTCGTGCTGGGCTGGGACGGCCTGAAGGTCGTCGACGCGGACGCCCTGACGCACTTCGTCGGCCGCCCCGAGGCGCTCGCGACCGCGCGCGGGAGCCTCATCCTCACGCCGCACTCCGGCGAGCTCGGCCGGCTGCTGGGCCGCAGCGCGCGCGCGATCGAGGAGGACCGCTTCGGCGCGGTGCGCGAGGCGGTGGCGCTGACCCGGGCGACCGTCCTGCTCAAGGGCGCGCGCACGGTCATCGCCCTCCCGGACGGCCGCATGTTCATCTGCATGGCGGGCAACCCGGCGCTCGCCACGGCCGGCTCGGGCGACGTCCTGACGGGGATGATCGCCGCCCTCCTGTGCTCGATGGAGCCCTCCGCCGCCGCGAGCGCGGGGGTGCTGATCCACGCGCTCGCCGGGGACGTGTGGCGCGCGCAGACGGGCAGCGATCGGGGGCTGCTCGCGAGCGAGATCGCCGAGCTGGTCCCCGGTCTGATCGCCGCGCTGGCCGCCGGGGTCGACCCGCTGCCCGCGTGAGGCGGGCCTGAGCGCCGGGGGCGCCGCGCCCGCGCCGCCCTGCCTACTTCTTCAGGAGCTTGAACGCGTGCGTCCACCGGTTGTTCTGCAGGCCGGGGATGCACCAGAGCATGCAGAGCGGCTCGATCGCGCGCGCCGCCTCCACGCTCCCCATGTCCTCGGTCTCCCACCCGAAGGCGTCGAGGATGCCCTCCACCTGCTTCTTCGCGGCGGCGTCGTCGCCGCAGATGAACATCGTCGGGCGGACGCCGCCGAAATCCGGATTGACCATCCACACGCTGCCGACGGATGAGAAGGCCTTCACGAAGTGCGCGTCGGGCGCGCGCCGCGCCAGCCTCTCGAGCAGCGACTCGTTCGGTCCCGTGAAGAACTTGAGCACCCCGTTCACGGGGGGCTCGTCCGCGATGGGGTTGGTCGCGTCGATGACCGTCTTCCCCGCGAGCGCCTGGGGTCCCGCGAGCTCCACCGCCTGCTCCGCCGCCGTCCCCTTCACCGCGAGCACGATCACATCGCCGAACTTCGCCGCTTCTGCGAACGTCCCCACGGTCGCCTTCGGCCCCGCGTCCGACTGCCATGCCGCGAGCTTCGAGGGCTCGCGCGTGGCGCGCATCACGCTGTAACCGTGCTTGAGAAACCCATCCGCCAGCACCTGCCCGACAATCCCTGACCCAAGAACCGCGACCTTGCTCATGTCAGGATCATCGCACGCCCACGGAGCCGGGCTCCAGCGCTGCTATCCGAAATTCGAGGCACGCTCGGGCCGCTCGATCGCGCGACGGAGCCGGGCGCAGGAGGCACGATGAAAGCTCACGTTGCAACACGGCTCGGCGCGGCCGCCGCGCTCGCCGCCGCGGCCATGGCCGGATGTGAACCCGACGAGTGGTTTCCTTACGATGATGACAGACCCTCATCGACGGGGTCCTGGTCGACAGGGGACTTCGGTGGTACCGGGGTGGGGGGTGGAGAGGGCGGCAGCGGGCCGTTCCTGGACGAGCAGCCTGTCCATGTGTCCCCGGTGCCGCCTCCGCCGATCAGCGGCGGCACGCTCCTCGTCACCGCCGACAAGCAGCGCGTCGTCGCCGCGGATCCGGACCGCGACAGCGTCTCCATCATCAACCTCGACACCCTCGAGGTGGAGGCCACCCTCGCCCTGGAGCCTGGCGACGAGCCCGGGCGCGTGACCGAGGGGGCGGCCGGCACCGCGCACGTGGCGCTCCGCCGCGGCGGCGCGGTGGTCACGATCGATCTCGCGACGAAGGAGGCGCACCGCAGGCCCGTTTGCGCCGCGCCCCGCGGGGTGGCGTATGACGCCGCGGCCGAGCTGCTCCACGTGGCGTGCGCGGGCGGAGAGCTCGTCACGCTCTCCTCCGACCTCGAGGCCCCGCCCGTGCGCGAGCTGCGCCTCGACCGCGACCTGCGCGACGTGGTGGTCGAGGGGGACTCGCTCCTCGTGAGCCGGTTCCGGTCGCCCGAGCTCCTTGTCGTCTCGAAGGACGGCACCGTGGCCGAGCGCCTGAAGCCGCCGATGTACGTCCAGCCCAAGCTGGAGCGCAAGTTCGAGCCGGCCGTGGCGTGGAGGACGGTCCCGCTGCCCGGGGGCGGCGTGGCCATGGTGCACCAGCGCGGCCTCGTGGATCCCATCGATATCGGCGACTCGCCGCAGGGAAGCTACTCTGGATTCGACTGCAGCACGATCGTGCTCCAGACCGCGGTGACCATCATGCGCCCGCTGTCCGGAGGGGCCAGCGAGCCGCCCGCGGCCGGCGTGGGCGGCCTCTCGTTCGGCCTGCTCCCTGTCGACATGGCGATATCGCCCGATGGCTTTCGTGCGGCGGTGTTGATGGCGGGCAGCCGCGAGGTGGTCGAGACGCCGCTCGACGTGCTCGAGCAGACGGATGTGCTCGACGACTGCTTTGCCACGCGCGACCAGCGCAGCATCCCGGTGCCCGGCGAGCCCATCGCCGTCGGCTACGACGAGGCGGGCAACCTGCTCGTGCAGCTGCGGGAGCCGCCGACCGTCCTGCGCTTCGGGGCGGTGAGCGGCCAGCACATGGCCACGTTCCTGCTCCCCGGCGAGAGCCGGCTCGACTCCGGCCACGCCCTCTTTCACGGCAACGCCGACGGGCTGATGATGATCTCGTGCGCGTCGTGCCACCCGGAGGGGCAGGACGACGGCCGGACATGGGCCTTCAAGCCCATCGGCTCGCGCCGCACGCAGTCGCTCGCGGGCGGCGTGCTCGACACGGCGCCGCTGCACTGGGACGGCGACATGACCGACCTCGACGCCATCATGAGCGACGTCTTCGAGCAGCGGATGGGCGGCCCGCGCCAGAGCGCCGAGCGCATCGCGGCGTTCGCGTCGTGGCTCGACACGATCAGGCCGGTCCCCGTGTCGGCGCCGGCGGACAGGGGCGCCGTGCAGCGCGGCGAGGCGCTCTTCAACGACGCGACCGTGGCCTGCGCGTCGTGCCACTCGGGCGAGAAGCTCACGAACCACCAGACCGTCGACGTGGGCACGGGGAAGGCCTTCCAGGTGCCCTCGCTGCGCGGGCTCGCCGCGCGCGCCCCGTACATGCACGACGGCTGCGCCTCGACCCTCCACGACCGGTTCGGGCCGTGCGGCGGAGGGGACAAGCACGGCGTGACATCGACGCTCACGCCGGCCCAGATCGATGATCTCGTCGCCTACCTCGAGACGCTCTGACGCGCGGAGCCGGCGCCCGCGCGAGGGGCGCCGGGCTCCTCGCAGGCGCCGCTGAACGCCTGCGCCGCGCCTCGGCGGGGGCGCCGCGCCTCCGCATGGCCCCCGCGTCTCCGCGCGGACGCCGAGCCTCCGCGGTTCCACCCCCGGGCCGGCGCGCATCCCACGTCGGTTCGCCACTCTGACGGGCCCGGGCCACCTGCTGTCGATTTGACACGCGCCCGCGTGTCTCCGCCCGCGCCATCCGCTGTTCTCCGCGCCTTTCGCGCGCCCCGCTCGGTGGCACCTGCCTTGCCAGTGCTGAGGCGCAGGAGGTCCCGCCCATGCTCGTCCACGCCGCTCACGTCCCCGCCCGGTCCACGAATTCAGCGCCGCTGCCCCCCGGCGTGAGGCGCGGGCCGTCCCGCGGCGCGGCCGGGACGGCGGCGGGCGAGGGCGCGGGGCCGGCGCTCGAGGAGCTCCTCCGGGGCCTTGTCGAGATGACACCGGAGCTCTTCGGGCGCGCGCTGCGGCTCTCCCGATCGCCCGCGACGGCGGAGGACCTCGTGCAGGACACCGTGGAGCGCGCGATCCGGTTCGCGTCCAACTACGAGCGTGGGACCAACCTGCGGGCGTGGGTGCATCAGATCCTCTTCAGCGTCTTCATCACCCGCTGCCGGCGCAGCCGCCGCGAGCGCAACGCCCTCGACGTGCTCGCGACCGATCCGTGCGCGTGGACCGCGCCGGAGTGCCGCGCCGAGATGCACGCCCTCTCGCCCGGCGTGCGGCGCGCGCTCGCGACGCTCCCGCCGAGCTTCCGCGACACCGTGGTGCTCGTGGACCTCGAGGAGATGTCCTACAAGGACGCAGCGGCGCAGCTGGGCGTCCCGGTCGGCACCGTGATGAGCCGCCTGCACCGCGGCCGGAAGCTGCTCGCCGAGGCGCTGCGGGGCGAGGCCGCGCCCGAGCTGATGAAGGCCGAAGCGAAGCCCGACGTGAAGGCCGCGGCCTGACCGGTCGCGGCGCCCTCCCTCGCGTCCGCCCCGGCGCCAACTCGACCTCCTCCTCGCCACGATCGCCGCGACCCTCCACCGATGCCGGCGCGCTGGCCTGCGCCCAGCGGCGCCGGGCGCGCCCGCTTGCCGCGCTGATCGGCGCCCCCTACCATCGCTGTGCCACCGAGGAAGCGTTCCTCGCCAGGAGGCACCATGGCCACCACCGTCAAAGAGCCCCACGTCGTGATCGTCGGCGGAGGCTTCGGCGGCCTGAACGCGGCAAAGGCGTTTCGCGACGCGCCCGTCCGGGTCACGCTCGTCGACAGGACCAATCACCACCTGTTCCAGCCGCTGCTCTATCAGGTGGCGACCGCGAGCCTCTCGCCGGCCGATATAGCGGTTCCGATCCGATCGGTCCTGTCGCGCCAGCGCAACGTCCGCGTCCTGCTCGGCGAGGTGAAGCGCGTCGACCTCGCCGGCCGGCGCATCACCGTCGATGACGACACGCTGGAGTACGATCACCTGATCCTCGCGGTCGGCGCGGCCAACAACTACTTTGGCCACGAGGAGTGGGCCCGGTTCGCGCCGGCGCTCAAGAACCTCGACGAGGCGCTCACCATCCGCGAGCGCATGCTGCTCGCCTTCGAGGCCGCCGAGCGCGAGCAGGACCCGGTCGCGCGGCGTCGGCTGCTCACGTTCGTCGTCATCGGCGGCGGCGCGACGGGCGTGGAGATGGCCGGCGCCTTCGCCGAGCTCGCGCGCTACATCCTCGCGCGCGACTTCCGCTCCCTCGACCCGTCGCTCTCGCGCGTGCTGCTCGTCGAGATCGGCGCGCGCATCCTCCAGGCCTTCCCCGAGCGCCTCTCGGTGAGCGCCGAGGAGCAGCTCGCGTCGCTCGGGGTCGAGGTCATCAAGGGCCGCCGCTTTCGCAGCATCGACGACCAGGGCGTCGAGTTCGAGGACGGCGAGCGCCTCCACGCCGCGACCGTCATCTGGGCGGCCGGGGTCCGCGGCACCCCGCTCGCGAGCTCGCTCGGCGTCGAGCTCGATCGCATCGGCCGCGTGAAGGTCGAGCCGGACTGCTCGATCCCCGGGCACCCGAACGCCTTCGCGATCGGCGACATGGCCATGCTCCGCGACCGCAACGGCGTCGACGTGCCCGGCCTCAGCCCCGCCGCGATCCAGGAGGGGCGCTTCGTCGCGCGCTGCATCCTCGGCGACCTCGAGGGCCGCCCCCGCGGGCAGTTCGCCTACCGCGACAAGGGGACCATGGCGACCATCGGCCGCTCGCGCGCCATCGCGAAGGTCGGGCGCCTCCAGCTGTCGGGCACGCTGGCGTGGCTCGCCTGGCTCGGCGTCCACGTGCTCTTCCTCATCGGCTTCAAGAACCGCTTCGCTGTAATGTTCGCGTGGATGTGGCAGTACGTCACCTTCAAGCGCGGCGCCCGGCTCATCACCGGCCACACAACGGTGAGCGCGCTCCCCGCCGCGGCGCCCGCGGTCACGCCGCCGGCGCCTCGCCCGTCGGCCAGGACCGCGGTGGCGGACGCCGTCTCTGGCGGCGCCTGAGCGCTCTCTGACGGCGCCTGGGCGCCTGGGGCCCTCGCTCGCTTGACGCGCGCCCTCCACTATGGCGGATACGCCTCCAGTGAAGGCACGCAAAGCCCAGCAATCCGCGCGACCTTTGGCCGCCGAGCCGCCGCCGCCCCCGGCGAGCGAGCCGGGCGGGGACGAGCCCGCGTTCGACGACACCTCGGACCTCACGCCGGTCGTCGCCTCCAACCTGAAGCGGTTCCGCGCCGAGCGCGGCCTCTCGCTCGAGCGGCTGGCGAAGGCCTCCGGGGTGAGCCGGGCGATGCTCGGGCAGATCGAGCTGGGCCAGAGCACGCCGACCATCAACGTCCTCTGGAAGATCGCGCGCGCCCTCGGGGTCCCCTTCTCGGCGCTGATGAGCCAGGCGACCTCGCCGGTCACGACGGTCATGCAGTCCGCGCACGCGCGCATCCTGCGCTCGAAGAACGGCGACTTCTCCTCGCGGGCGCTCTTCCCGATGGACCGGCCGCGCAACGTCGAGTTCTACGAGCTCCGCCTCGCGCCGCGCTCCGTGGAGCACGCCGACGCCCACGCCCCCGGCACCTCCGAGAACCTCATCGTCACGGAGGGCTCGGTGGAGATCACCGTGGCCGGCGAGCGGCGCGTCCTCGAGACGGGCGACGCCATCCTGTTCGAGGCCGACAGCCCGCACAGCTACCGCAACCCCGGCGGCTCCGAGGCCGTCATGTACCTCGTCATGACCTACGGCTCGCGCGGGTAGGTAGGTAGCCCCGCCCTGTTCCCAGACCCTGGCCGCCCTGTGTCCCTCCGGTATCCAAGACGTGTCCTCCGTTATATTGACAGATCCCCCTTGCGCCATCTGCTTTAGCGTGAGATACGTCCGTTATAGCGGCGCTACACCGCTGGATGTCGCAAGGAGACGGCGCGATGCGGATCACCTGGATCGGGGGGTTGGATCGCAATCAGGCCCAGCTGGAGCGGATGGCGTTGCAGGCGGGCCACCACCTGGAGTTTCACACGGGCAACACCGGGGGCCGCGGCGCGGCCGAGCTGCGGGCGGCCATCGAGCGGGCCGATCTCGTGATCGTGTTGACCGACGTGAACAGCCACGGCGGCGTGCTGCTCGCGAAGAAGCTCTGCGCGAAGCTCGGCCGCGCGGCCTTCATGGCGCGCCGTATCGGCGCGTCGCGCTTCCAGCAGCTGCTCGACGCGCTCGCGCAGCGGGAAGCACGGTTCCTGGCCACGGGGTGAGGGAGTAAGGACGAGCGATGCGATGCTTGATCGTGATGGTGTGTTGTGTGCTGGCGCTGGCGGCTTGCTCGAAGGGCGAGGCGACCGGATCCGCGCCCGGCGCCGCGAAGTCGGGGGCGGTGCAGCTCCTGAATGTCTCCTATGATCCCACGCGCGAGCTCTACGAGGAGGTGAACGCCGCCTTCGCGAAGCGCTGGAAGGAGCAGAGCGGACAGGACGTCACCATCAAGCAGTCGCACGGTGGCTCGGGCAAGCAGGCCCGGTCGGTGATCGACGGCCTCGAGGCGGACGTCGTCACGCTCGCGCTCGCCTACGACGTCGATGCGGTCGCGGCCGGCGGGTACATCAAGGAAGGGTGGCAGGCGCGCCTGAAGGACAACAGCGCTCCTTACACATCCACCATCGTCTTCCTGGTGCGCAGCGGCAACCCGAAGGGCATCAAGGACTGGGACGATCTCGTGAAGGAGGGCGTGGCGGTCATCACGCCGAACCCGAAGACCTCGGGCGGGGCGCGGTGGAACTACCTCGCCGCGTGGGGGTACGAGCTGAAGCGCGCGGGCGGCGACGAGGCGAAGGCGAAGGATTTCGTCGGCCGTCTCTACAAGAACGTGCCCGTCCTCGACACGGGCGCGCGCGGCTCGACCACGACGTTCGTCGAGCGCGGGATCGGCGACGTCCTGATCGCCTGGGAGAACGAGGCGCTGCTCGCGGTGAAGCAGGCCGGCAAGGACAAGTTCGAGGTGGTCGTGCCCTCGCTCAGCATCCTCGCCGAGCCGCCGGTCGCGGTCGTCGACAAGGTAGTCGAGAGGCGTGGAACGAGGCCCGTGGCGGAGGCGTACCTCAACTTCCTCTACACGGAGGAGGGGCAGCGCATCGCGGTGAAGCACTTCTACCGTCCGCGCGATCCGGCGATCCTCGCGGCGGCCGAGTCGCAGGGGGTCTTCCAGAAGGTCGCGCTCTTCTCGATTGACGAGGTGTTCGGCGGATGGCAAAAAGCCCAGAAGACGCACTTCTCCGACAGCGGCGTCTTTGACCAGATCTACCAGGCCGGCAAGTAAAATTCCGTGGCTCTCCTCTGGCGGCGACAGAGCGTTCTGCCCGGCTTCGGGCTCGCGATGGGTATCACGGTAACGTACCTGTCGTTGCTCGTGCTGGTCCCGCTGTCGATGATCTTCCTCAAGACAGCGACGCTCCAGCCCGCCGAGATCTGGGCCGTGGTGACCTCTCCGCGCGCGGTCGCCTCGCTGAAGATGAGCTTCAGCGCGTCGATCATCGCGGCGGGCATCAACGCTGTCTTCGGCGTCCTCGTGGCGTGGGTGCTCGTGCGCTACAGCTTTCCGGGCAAGTCGATCGTCGACGCGCTCGTGGACCTGCCCTTCGCGCTGCCGACGGCGGTCGGCGGCATCGCGCTCACGGCCATCTACGCGCAGCAGGGGTGGGTCGGGCGGTATCTCTATCCGCTCGGCATCCAGAGCGCGTTCAGCCGCCTTGGCGTGGTCATCGCGCTGACCTTCGTGGGCCTCCCGTTCGTCGTGCGGACGGTCCAGCCGGTGATGGAGGAGCTCGAGGTGGATCAGGAAGAGGCGGCGGCGTCGCTGGGCGCGGGCCGCTTCCGGATCTTCCGCAGCATCCTCTTGCCGTCGCTCTGGCCGTCGATCCTCACCGGGTTCGCGATGTCGTTCGCGAGGGCGTTCGGCGAGTACGGGTCGGTCGTGTTCATCTCCGGGAACATGCCGCTGAAGACCGAGATCACGCCGCTCGTCATCATGACCAAGCTCGAGCAGTACGACTACGCGGGCGCGACGGCGCTCGCGCTGCTGATGCTGCTCTGCTCCTTCGTCCTGCTCTTCCTGATCAACCGGCTCCAGGCCTGGAGCGGCGCGCGCATGTCGTCGCGGAGCCCGGTCGAGGCGCCGCGCCCGGTGGCCGCCGGCGCCGGCGCCGGCGCGCCCGGGGCGGGCGCCGGGGCGCCCGGGGTCGCCTCGTAATGGCGGGCGCGGCGGGCAAGCTGCGGGTGAGGTCGCGCGGCGCGGTGCGCGGCGCGACGTCCGAGCCCGCGCTGGTGCGCTGGGCGCTCACGGCGGTGGCGCTCGCGTTCCTCGGGTTCTTTCTCTTCCTGCCCGTGGTGGTGGTGTTCATCGAGGCGCTGAAGGACGGCCTCTCGGGGTACTGGCGGGCGATCACCGCGCCGGACGCCGTGGCCGCGATCGAGCTGACGCTGACGACGGCGCTCATCGCGGTGCCGCTCAACCTGGTCTTCGGCGTGGCCGCGGCGTGGGCGATCGCGCGCTTCGAGTTCACCGGCAAGAGCCTGCTCGTCACGCTCATCGACCTGCCGTTCGCGGTCTCGCCGGTGATCTCCGGCATGATCTTCGTCCTGCTCTTCGGGGCGCAGGGGGTGCTCGGCCCCTGGCTCATCGAGCACGACCTCCGGGTGATCTTCGATCGCCCCGGGATCATCCTGGCGACGACGTTCGTGACCTTCCCGTTCGTCGCGCGCGAGCTCATCCCGTTCCTGGAGAGCCAGGGGGCGGACGAGGAGCACGCGGCGCTGTCGCTCGGCGCGAGCGGGTGGAGCATGTTCTTCCGCATCACCCTCCCCAACGCGAAGTGGGGTCTGCTCTACGGCGTGGTGCTCTGCAACGCGCGGGCGATGGGCGAGTTCGGCGCCGTGTCGGTCGTCTCGGGCCATATCCGGGGTCAGACCAACACGATGCCGCTGCACGTCGAGGTGCTTTACAACGAGTTCCATTTCTCGGCGGCGTTCGCCGTCGCCTCGCTGCTCGTGCTCCTCGCGCTCCTCACGCTCGTGGTGAAGCGCGTCATCGAGCACAGGGCGCAGCGAGAGGCCGCGCCGGAGCTCGACCCGACCGCGAAGGCCGGCGCGCAGTAACGCGCCCGCCGGGCGCGAGATCGCGCTGGACGCGGCGGGCACGGAAGGTCGAGGGCGGCTGGAGGACCGGGCGCGGGGAGGAGCGAAGGGGGCCCGGCGCTTGTCTGGAACCGCCCCGGCGCGGCGGATCGGGCGCGGCGCGGAGAACAGCAGATCTCGGCGCGCCGATCCGCGTGGACCGCGGCGACAGGCGCGCTGTCGGGACGCGCCCAGCTTGCGATGGCCCCTTGGCGCTCCAGGTTGGAGGGAGGGGGGCACATGGGGTTCTTGGAAGCCATTGGGCGTGCGTTCGGGGGAGTCCTGTCTCCGCTCGTGTGGCAGGGCAGCCTGTTGCGGGGAGCGAGGCTGTTCCACGCCGACGGCGTGGTCTACTGCGCGGCGGTGAAGGCGCTCGCGGTGGAGGGCCAGGTCGGCGCGCTGGCGGAGCGGCTCGCGGGGCCGGCGCTCGTGCGGCTGTCGAGCGGGTTGTGGCGCTGGCGGGGCGGCAGGAGCGAGCGCCGCCCGGACGTGCTGGGGGTCGCGGTGCGCTTCCGGGCCAGCGAGGAGGTGACGCCGGTCGTGAGCGAGGGAGATCAGGACCTGATCTTCCTGAGCGCGCGCCGCTTCGCGCTGCTCCCGATCGCGCTGTTCACGACGAAGACGCGCGACTTCCTGGCCAACGACTACTATGCGCAGCTGCCGTTCGAGGTGGAAGGCTTCGGTCGAGCGGAGTTCCGCCTGGTGCCGCTGCGCGCAGAGACCGAGGAGGGCAATCGGCTGGAGAGGCTGGAGCGCGCTGCTGCGTCGGGGGTCGCGCGGCTGCGGCTCGAGATCAGGCGGGGGAGAACGCGCGGGAAGTGGATGGCAGTGGGCGATATCGAGCTGTACGAGCCGGTGGACATCGACCAGAACGCCCTCCGGTTCGATCCGTTCCACACGGGGCGGGGGATCGTGCCAAGGGGGCTGCTCCAGGCTGCGCGGCTGGCGACCTACACCGCGAGCTACCTCGGGCGAGCGCTCGGGGCGCGGGGCAGGGGCAGGGGGGCGAGCACGCGAGGGACGCGCGGCGGGGCGCGGCGGGGCGGCGGGCCCTAGCGAGAAGCAGGCGCGGGCGCGGGAAGGGGGATCCCCGGGGCGAGGGCCGGCGGCGGGTGAGCGGCGGGTGAAGGGGGTGCCGGGCCGAGCGAGGACGCGCTGCGAGGGCGCGAGGACCAGGGCGCGGCGGCGAGGGGTGGAGTGCTATCTGCAGAGGTGGCTCGGCTGCATAAAATGAGGTCGGTATGCCGAAATCGTTGACAGCTGGGCAGAAATGAGGCATGACCTCCCGCCGCTTCGAACAGTCGGTGAGGTAGCCAAGTGGTTAGGCAACGGTTTGCAAAACCGTTATACGCGGGTTCGAATCCCGTCCTCACCTCCGCAAGGACGACAGTCCGGCCCGAGCGTTGCCCGAACATCGATTGACGTGCCGCCGAGCGAGGCGCGCGGGAAGCGATGCCCTTGGCTGGATCGGGCGTCGCTGGACGCGCTGAGCTCCCGGGCTCGCGATTCGCCTCCTGCTCCGGGCCGATGGGCCGTGCATCCGGGAGATGCTCTGTCAGGCCGACCGTGTCCCGCAAGGCACGCTCGGCGAGCGTCGTGCGCCGTACCGAGCTCGCCAGGTACACGATCGCGGGGCGACATGAGCAGGCATCGAGCCCGGCACCGGGACGTCGCTCCTTTGACGTTCTGTATCGCAGCGCGGGGGGCAGCGCGCGAGCAACCGCCACGAACAAGCGTCCTTCCAACCGGGCCGCGCGGCGCTGGACTCGCCGCCGCATGAGACGCCTGACGCGCGGATCCGCCGTGGTGATCGCCCGTCCTCTCGGCCGCTTCGTCGCGATGTCTCCTCGCAGGCGGGCATGACGGCATACCACGTCCTCAAGGAGCACTACGGATCAGCGCAGCTCATCGACACGTGCTCCCTCGCGACGCGCGAGCTCGTGAGCTGCCTGCCGCCCGGCGTCCTCAGCCGCCGCCGCATCGGGATGGTGCTCCACTTCCGCACCTATTTCGACAAACAGGAGATGAACGACGCGCGCTGCGGCTCCCGCCGCCCGGACATCGTGTTCGATCACAGCGGCCTGGGCGTGGAGGCGAGCCGCGAGCGCAACGGATACTCGATCATACCGGCAGCGCGGCCGCATCAAGAACGAGGGGCTCGGCCGGTGGCTGCGGAACACCGTGTCTTCGGACACCTTCGCGGCGATCGACAAGGCGCTGCTCGCCGGCACCTCGCTCGAGGGCAAATGGACGAGCTACAAGTGGAACATCCACTGACCGCCGTCCTCCGCCGCACCCGGCGCACGTGGTACCGTGGCGCGGCAATTTCACCTCCACCTCGACCCGGGCGCCGCGACGGCGCCGCTGATCCCGCGCGCTGACGCATGGCCTCGGACTTTCCACGAAAACCCGCCGTGCCGCCGCAGGAGCCCGGCGGTCGACCCGCCCCGCTGGAGCCCACGCTGCCGTACGACCCTGGCGCGGCGAGCTCCGCGCCGCCGAGCGACCGCGCGCCGACGCGGGTGTGGTCGCCCCCGCAGCCCCCGCAGGCGCCGCAGCCCCCGCAGGCGCCGCAGCCCCCACAGGCGCCGCAGCCCCCGCAGCCCCCGCAGGCGCCGCAGCCGGCGTCCGCGCCTGCTCCCAGGCTCCCGCCGAGGGCGCGGGTGGGCGCGGCGCTCCGAGCGCTCTTCGCGGCGCTTCGCGCGCTGTTCCAGCGAAGGCCGGGCGGCGTGGGGCCCAGACCGCCGCGCCGCGCGCAGCTCCTCCGCTGGGGCAAGCGGCTCGCGATCGCCCTCGCCTGCCTCCTCGCCGCCGCGACGATCGCCTTCCTCCTCGTCGTCCGCCACTACGAGAGCGACCTGCCGACCACGGCGGAGCTGAAAAATTACAACCCGCCGCAGGTGACGCGGTTCCTCGCGCGCGACGGCACGGTGATCGGCGAGCTCTTCGTCGAGCGCCGGACGCTCGTGCCCGTCACCGAGATCCCGCCGGCGATGAGCCTCGCGGCGCTCGCGGCCGAGGACGCCAGGTTCTACAAGCACGACGGCCTCAATTACCTCGGCATGCTCCGCGCGCTGATCGTCAACCTGCGCTCCGCGGAGGCGCGCCAGGGCGGCAGCACGATCACGCAGCAGGTCGTGAAGAACGTGCTGCTCACGCACGAGCGCACGCTCGACCGGAAGATCCGCGAGCTGCTCCTCGCCCGCCGCATCGAGCAGGAGCTCACGAAGGACCAGATCCTCGAGCTCTACCTGAACCACATCTACTTCGGCCACGGGCGCTACGGGGTCGAGGAGGCGGCGCGGTTCTACTTCGGCAAGAGCGTCCGCCAGGTGACGCTCGCCGAGGCGGCGCTCCTCGCGGGCATCGTGAAGGGGCCCTCCATCTACTCGCCGCGCGTGAACACGGAGCGCGCCGAGAAGCGCCGCGCCTTCGTGCTCGGGCAGATGCGCGAGAAGCGGTTCATGCCCGCCGCGCAGATCGACGCCGCCCTCGCGGAGCCGATCCGCCTCGCCCCGGAGCCGGAGCACTCGGACGAGCTCGCGCCGGAGGTCCTCGCCGAGGCCGAGCGCGCGCTGCGGCAGGCCGTCGGGCCCGAGGCCAGGTACGGCGGCTACACGGTCGTGACGTCGATCGATCCGAAGATGCAGGCCGCGGCGCGCGCGGCGGTGCGCCAGAACCTCGACGCCTACGCCGCGCGGCACGGCCTCGTCGCGCCGTTCGCCCGCGCCAAGGGCGATCCGGCGCCGTTCCAGGGCGCACCCAGGGATCCGAACCGCGCCTACCTCGGCGCGGTGACCGGCGCCGACGACGCGCGCGGCACGCTGGCGATCCGCGTGGGCACGGCGCAGGGCACCGTCGATCTGCGCAAGGAGCGCCGGTACAACCCGCGCGGGCTCCCGCCGAGCCGCTTCGCCGAGATCGGCAAGGTGCTGCGCGTGCGCTTCGCGGGCGACCCCGGGGCCGGCAAGCTCCGGCTCGACCTCGGCCCGCAGGGCGCGCTCATCGCGATAGACCCGCGCACGCGCGAGATCCTCGCGCTGGTCGGCGGCCACGAGGGCGTGCGCGGCGGGCTCGACCGGGCGAGCCACGCGCACCGCCAGCCGGGGTCGACGTTCAAGGCCCTCGTCTACGGGTACGGCATCCACGCGCGCAAGCTCACGGCCGCGTCGATGCTCGAGACGAACCCGGAGGCGCTCGAGGGCTACCAGCCAGGCAACTACGACGAGAGCGAGGGGCAGAGCCCGAAGCGCCTGCGCGAGGCGCTCGCGCACAGCGTGAACGTGGCCGCGGTGGCCGCGCTGCGGGACGTCGGCCCCGAGGCCGTGGTCGCGTGGGCGCGCGAGCTCGGGATCACCTCCAAGCTCGGCGCCGACCTCTCGCTCGCGCTCGGCTCGTACGAGGTGACCCCGCGCGAGATGGCGGGCGCCTACGCGACGTTCGCGGCGGGCGGCACATACCAGGAGCCCGTCCTCGTGACGAGGATCACGGGCCCGCGCGGCGAGGCGCTGCCCGCGCCGGCCCGGCCCCCGCCGCGCCCGGTGATGACCGCGGCCGAGGCGTACATCACGACGGATCTGCTCACGTCGGTCGTCAAGGTCGGCACCGCGAAGCAGGCGCTCTCGCTGCGCCGGCCGATCGCGGGCAAGACCGGCACGACGAACAACGCGAGGGACGCGTGGTTCGTCGGCTACTCGACCGACGTCGCGTGCGCCGTGTGGACCGGCTTCGACGACGCGACGCCGCTCGGCGCGCGCGAGGTGGGCAGCAGCGCCGCCCTGCCGGCCTTCATCGCGTTCATGGAGAAGGCGCACGCGGGGCGGCCGGCGACCGACTTCCCGGAGCCGCTCGGGATCGCGCGCCTCGACATCGATCCGGAGACGGGCATGATCGCGATGCCCGGCCAGGAGAACGCGGTGCAGGAGGTGTTCCTCGAGGGCACCGAGCCGACCGGCGTCGCGCTGCCCGACCCGGCCGCGATGGGGCAGGGGATCCTGGACCTGTTCAAGCCGCAGTAGCCCCGCGGCGGCGCGCTAGGCGGTGTCCTCCCGGCTCATCCTGAGCAGCCACAGCGGCGCGAGGGCCTGCGACAGGCTCCGCACCAGCGCCGACTCGGCGTACCCCATCACGTAGTCCTCGATCTCGATCGGCGCGGCCCTGCCCGGGCGGCGCGGCGGGTCGAACCGGATCCGCCGCACCACGGGCAGGAGCTCCGCCGGGTTCGGCGGCAGCGCGCGCCCGCGCCGCGCCGCCTCGTCGAACGCGGCCTGCCGCTCGAGGTGCTCCCGGACGGCGCTCGCCGGCGAGCGGCCCGGCCCGGCCGGCAGGACGCGCACCCGCACCACCTCGGGGCCGCGCGCGAGCGACGTCCAGACGTGCGCGCCCGTCTCGAGCTCGAAGAAGTCGAGCACGCACAGGCCGACGACGCTGAGGACGAGGAGCTCGGCGCCGCGCCCGGGGGCGGAGAGCGCCGCGTCGAGCCCCGCCGTCCCGCGGCCCTGCTCGACCGCGCGCGCGTGCGCCTGGCGATCGCCGTCCGGCGCGCGGCCGGAGGGCGCGGCCGCCCACCCCTCGACCTCGCCCCCCGCCTCGCGGTACGCGCGCGCGAGCGCCTCGAAGAGCCCCTCCTCGGGCGCGGGCGCGCCGGGGCCTCCGGACGGCGCCTCCGCGAAGCTCGCGGCGCGGAGCAGCTCGATCAGGACGGCGTGCTGGCCCGGCTCGTCCACCTTGCGGAGCGCGCGCCGGAGCGCGTGGCCCTCCGCGATGCACTCCAGCACGTCCTGCTTCGCCAGCCGGCGCAGCGGGCCCGGCTGCTGGCGCCGGTGGAACAGGCGCACCCGGGAGCGGCTCCACTCGTCTTCCACGGTCACATAGCTGAACCGCCGCATCTCGAGGTCGAGGTGCTGCTGCTCGTCGTCGTCGCCGCTGCGGCGGCGGGCGAGCTCGATCCGCTCGCGGAACGCCTGGATCGCCCCGCGCATCGCGTCGAGGTTGTAGACCGCCTCCGCGTGCTCGTGCGCCTCGGGCCCCTCCGCGGCCGTCCGGCTGTGCTCCGTGAGGTGGTAGCGGATCCGCTCCGAGAGGCGCGCGAGGCCGTCGCTCCGCTCGAGGGCGTCGACGAACTCGAGCAGCGGCGGGAGCTCCGCCGTGAGCGCGTCGAGCGGCCTCGCCAGGTGCGGCGCGAGCGCCCACGCCGCGGCCGCGGGCTCGGCCTCCACGAGCGCCTCGCGGTGCAGCACGAAGGGGGACGGGGAGAGGGAATCGGCCGAGGCGGAGGCCGCCGGCGCGGGGGGCGCGGCGCCTGCCTCGGCGCCCGCCTCGCGCGTGTGGATGCGGAGCACCTGCATCGCGGCGGGGGCGCCGCTGGCGAGCGCGTCGCTGAGCAGCGAGCCGATCTCGTCCTCGATGAACCGCTTCACCGAGCGGGCGCCGTCCTCGGCGACGAACGCCTCGCGCGCGATCCGCTCGGCCACGCCGGCGCCCCGGCGCACGAAGACGCTCCGCTCGGCGAGCCCGCGGCGGCAGAGCAGCCGGTCGAGCTCCTTCTCGGCGACCCGCGCCGCCACCTCGGGCGTCAGCGGCCGGAACGGCACGACGCGATCGATCCGGTTGAACAGCTCGGGCGGGAAGAACTCGCGCACGGCGCGCGCGACCTCCTGGGCCGACTCCTCGGCGATCGCGAGCGCCCGCGCCTCCGAGAGCCCCGCGCCGCCGAAGCCGAGCAGGGGCCGCGCCCGCGCGCCGAGGTTGGAGGTCATCACCACGACCGCGTGGTTGAAGTGCGCTGGCCGCGCCGCCGCGTCGGTGAGCCGGCCGTCCTCGAAGAGCTGGAGCAGCAGGCTGTGCACCGACGGGTGCGCCTTCTCGATCTCGTCGAGCAGCACCAGCGAGAACGGCTGCTCCCGCACCCGCTGCGTCAGGAGCCCGTCGGGCGCGTAGCGGTCGCCGATGAGCCGCGCCGGCGCGTCGGGGCCGCTCTGCTCGCTCATGTCGAAGCGCAGGAGCCGCGACGCGCTGCCGTAGATGAGCTCCGCCATGCGCCTGGCGAGCTCGGTCTTGCCGGTCCCCGTCGGCCCGGTGAACAGGTACACCCCGTAAGGGCGCCGCGGGTCCACGAGGCCTGCCTTGATGCGCGCCACGAGGTCCGCCGCGGCGCGCACGGCCTCGGGCTGGCCGATGACCTGCCGGCCGAGCTCCTCCTCCAGCGCGCCGGCGTCGAGGGGCTCGTCGCCGCCGAGCAGGAGCCGCGGCACGCCGGTCTTCTGCGACAGCAGCCTGAGCACGTCCTGCGAGTCGATCGCCTGCGTCCTGCGCGCCGCGGGCCCCCCGCCCGCGCGGACGACCTCGCGCAGGAGGTCCATCGCCTTGCCCGGCAGCGCCTGCGTCGACAGGAGCGAGCCGCCGAGATCGAGGATCGTCCGCAGCACGTACGGGCTCACGCGGGCGGCGTGGCGCTGCTCGAGGGCGCGGACCTCCCGCACCATGAGGCGGAACGTCTCGGAGGGCGTCGCCTCGGGGAGGAAGAGCGGCGTGAACAGGGCCGCGAACGACGGGGACTCCTGCTCGAGGAGCCGGAACGCCTCGGGCGAGCACTCGCCGACCATGACGAGCTCGCGGCGCGAGAGCGGGCCGCGGAAGAAGTCGGCGAGCGAGCGCTCGCTCTCGCGCGACCGGCCGATCCGGCCGAAGTGGTGGAGATCGTCGACCACGAGGATCGCGCCGCGGCTGCGCGCGTCCTCGGCGAGCTCGACGCACCGCTTCTCCCAGTCGCCGAGGTGGCTCATCCCGGCGATGATCCTGCGGCCGCTCACGGCGACGACGTCGCGCGCGCGGTCGAGGTTCCTGTGCGCGCCGTAGCCGTCGGCCTCGAGGAGGTCGAGCACCGCCCGGTGGATCAGCGTCGTCTTGCCGCACCCTGGCGGGCCGATGACGATGACCGGCTGGGCCCTGCCCGCGCCGAGCAGCAGCGCGAGCTGCTCGCGCTGGGGCGACCGCGGCACGCCCGCGTCGAGGTCGCCCTGGGCCGCGCGCTGCGTGAGGCTCACGCCGAGGCTGGGCAGCACCTTGAGGCCCCGGCGCTTCTTCCAGCGGAACGCCGGATCGGCGCCCGTGTCGTCGTCGCCCGGCCGGTCCGGCAGGTCCGCGAGCGCCGAGCGCGGGGTGCACGAGAACGACAGCGTCGTGATGCGCTCCTTGCCGCGGCTCCAGAGCAGCGCGATCTCGTCGTCGTCGAGCGAGGCCCACGCGACCTGGAAGAGCGCGCGGAGCTGCTCCTCGAGCGGGAGCTCGTCGCGGATCGGCGCCGCGTCGCCCTGCCGGGCGGGGTGGTAGGCGAAGACGATGCGCTCGTGCTCCGAGGCCCAGCGCGGCTCCAGCACGACGGGGCAGAGCCCGCTCACCTTGCGGCGGTCGGCGAGGCCGGCGCCGGACAGCGTGAGCTCGAGGCGCACCTTCTCGAGCCGGATGCCGCGTGGCATCTCGAAGCGCGCGAGCTCCGCGGCGCGGGCCTTCTCGAAGAGGGGCCTGAGCTCCTCGACGAGCAGGCGCCGCACGCGCTCCGGGTGCCGCCCCTCGCGCGACCGCGTGCTCGGGCCGAGGCCGAGCGTCACGCACTCGACGTTCGTGGTCCGCCGTTCGAAGAGCGGGATGGTGAAGTGCACGGCGGCGAGTGTAGTGGACTGCGCGGCCGGCCACCGCGGAGGCGTTCTTCCGAGATCAGGCGGCTGAGCGTCAGCGCCCGTCCGGGTTCGCGAGCCATGCCGCGAGGGTCTCGCCGTCCAGGGTCAAGACCACCTCATCCATTCGCTCCTCCCCGAGCCGCGCCAACCTCTCGGCCAGGGTGCTGCGCTCCTCGTCTGTCATCGTCCTGCCGAGCCGCTTCTCGAACAGCCGCGCCAGCGCCAGCCGTCTGCCCTCGTCCAGGCCGAGCCGCTTTCCCTCGTCCAGGCCGAGCCGCTTTCCCTCGTCCAGGCCGAGCCGCTTTCCCTCGTCCAGGCCGAGCTGCTTGCCCTCGTCCAGGCCGAGCTGCCGCTGCTCTGCCTGGTAGCTCTTGAACCACTCCTGGATCTCCATGATGACGTCATCCTCCACGTCTTCCGGGAGCTGCCCGGGGATCTCGCGCACGCAGCACGCTCATCCTGCGGCTGATGGGTGCCCGGCGTGTGCTGCGCGAGGCGCTTCAGGACCTGATGGCGCTGCCGGAGGACGCCTGGGAGCGGAGCGTCGCCCTGCCGCTTTTGGTACACTTCGGCTACGAGACCAACAACCCCTCTCGATGCAGGCCGTCTCACGCACTGGTGTGCGCGCCGAGTGGCCATGCGCAGCTCATGCCTTGATACACAGGGCGATGCACGAGAAATCATGGAGGGCGCGAGCGGTTTCCGTCACAGAAATCGGCGAGGATGGCGTCAGATTTTAAGATGATCGAGTGGTGATGCCCGTAACGGTGGATGTTGGGGGCGCGTCGGCGATGCGGCCTGTGCCGCTCGATCTCGTTCTCCCCTCATGAATCACGGTGTTGTCGGCCATGGTGGGCTCAGCGCCACGACACCTTGGTGCAACATCGGGAAAGCACGCGGTCGCCGCAGACAGGACATGTGCCGGCGAGTCTTGGCCTGTCCGTGTGTCGCTGGCCGTCCACAGGCGCGAATCCAACGATGCGATCCCTTCTTGCCTGTCGCGTCAACGTTTGAGAAACGACGCAGGACTGCTGCGGGCGATCACAGAGACAGCCGGCGCTACTCGGACGCCGCGCCGTCCTCGCCCGCGCTGAAGTACGCGCTCCGATCCAGCCCGCTCCCCTCGTCCTCGAACAGGAGCAGGTGCGACAGCGCGACCTCGTCGAGGCGCTCCCAGTACCAGCCCGGATCCATCGCGATCCGCGCGCGGCGCCCTGCGACCTGCACCGCGCCCTCGACCTCGTCGTGCTCGCGCGCCGTCGCCCCGCGCCGCCGCGCCGCGGCCGAGCCGGCGGGGGGCGGCGCGAGCGACCGGTGCTCCCACTGGTCCTCGGCGATGTCGGCCGCGTGCGCGACGAAGTGCACGAACACGTGCAGCCGCCCGTCGCCGGGCGCCGCGCCCGCCTCCCGCTTGCTCACCACCAGCTGGTGGAGCCCCCGCTCGAGCGACAGGAACGCGCCCGCGTACGCGCCCGTGCAGCGGAGGAGCACGCTCCGGAACCCGCGCTTCGGCCGGGCGAGCGCCTCGAGCACGTCGCCCGGAGCGCGCGGCGGCCCCCACCGGCGGCTCGCGGGCCAGGCCGCGTCGCCGTGGCCCGACCGGTCGCCGTCGATGTGCAGCGTCGCGCTCCACCCGCGCCTCGGGAGCTCCTTCAGCATCGGCGCGAGCCACCGCTCGAACGCCCCCTCGTCGAGCTCCTCGAGGATCAGCGTGATCGCGTCGCGCCGCGACTCCGTCGCGACGAGCGCGCGCGGCAGCACCTTGCGGAAGCCCTCCCACGCCGCGCGCGCCTCGCCCGCGAGCTCGCGCACCTCCTCGCCCTCGAGCAGCGCCATCAGCGCGAGCTCCTCGACGCTGTGCATCTCCTCCTGCGCGCGCGCGAGCCGCCCCCAGAGCTCGCTCAGCCGGTGGTGCTCGGCCTGCAGCGCCGCCGTGTCGAGCTCCTTCCGGCGGTCGCGCGACCGCCCGGTCGCGAGGCTCAGCTGCGTCAGCAGGAAGTCGATCTGCTCCCGGAGCTGCTCGATCGGACCGAGGCCCATCCACAGGTCCACCTCGCGCCGGAGCTCGCCGACCTGCTCGACGCCGAACGCCTGCTGCGCCGCTCGCGCCGCGCGCCGCCGCCGCGCCTCGAAGCGGAGCGCGGCGGTCTCCGCGCGGCCGACGACGACGCCGTCGGCCGCGGGCGCCTCCGGCTCGCCGGCCTCGGTGACCCACACCGTGAGCTCCCGCGCGTCGCCGTCGAGCCCCGCGAGCAGCCGCGCGAGCGGCGCCGCCAGGTGCTCCTCGATGTGGCGCCGGAGCGCCCGCGCGCCGTACGCCGGCGCGTGGCCGTCCTCGGCCAGCCTCGCGAGCGCCCGCGGCGACACCTCGAGCGCGACGCCCGCCTCGGAGAGCCCGCGGCGCTGGCTCAGGCGCTGCGTCGTGAGGCGGGCGACCTCGGCGAGCTCTTCGCGGGTCAGCGATCGGAACGGCACGACGCGGTCGATGCGGTTCACGAACTCCTGCCGGAACGCCCCCGCGACGACGCGCTGGTAGTGCGCCTCGTCCAGCGCGGCCCGCTCCTCCGGGGAGCTCGCGCCCGGCCCGCCCGAGAACCCCGCCTGCGCGCGCCGCTCCGCCGCGCCGAGGTTCGACGTCATGATCACGATCGCGTTGTGGAAGTACGCCGTCCTGCCGCGCGCGTCGGAGAGGCGCCCCTCGCCGAGCACCTGGAGCAGCAGATCGAAGACGGCCCGGTGGGCCTTCTCGATCTCGTCGAGCAGGAGCACGCAGAACGGCTGCTCGCGCACGCGCTGCGTGAGCAGCCCGCCCGCGCCGTCGGTCCCGCGGATCAGGCGATCGGCCGCGCCCTCGCTCGCGAACTCGCTCATGTCGAACCGCGAGAGCCGGTCGGGCGAGCCGAAGAGCAGGCCGGCGAGCGCGCGGGCGAGCTCCGTCTTGCCGATGCCCGTCGGCCCCACGAAGAGGAACGCCGCGAGCGGCTTGTCCGGCGGCGAGAGCCCCGCCTTCACCACGGCGATCGTCTCGGCGAGCGCGCGCACCGCGCGCTCCTGCCCGACGACGCTCGCGCCGAGGTCGCGCGCCACGCGGTCGACGCGGAGCGGCAGATCGTCGCGCAGCAGGAACGCGGGCATCCCGGTGCGCATCGAGAACAGCTCGTGGAGGTCGCTCCGCCCGAGCGTGACCGGCTCGCCCTGCGCGGTCCGCTCCCGCTCGTGCACGGTGCGCAGGTCCTCGTAGAGCCGGACGGCCTTGCCCGGGAACGCGCTGTAGGGGAGGTAGCGCTCCGCGAGATCGATGAGCGCCGTCAGCGCGTCGCCCGCGACCGCCGGGCGGTGCGGCTCGACGCGGGCGTCGCGCGCGGCGCGCTCGGCGAGCGCCTTGCGGGTGTCCGCGGCCGACAGCGGGTCGACCCGGATGCGGCTCAGGCCGGCGAAGAACGCCCAGTGCCGGCCCTCGAGCGCGTCGAGCCGGTCGTCGCGGAGCTCGCACACGACGCGCACGCGCCCCTCGTCGAGGTAGGGCCGCATCGCGCCGGCGAGGTCGACGTGGCCGCCGTCGACCCGCTCGGCCAGGAGGTCGTCGAGGTTCTCGAAGTACAGCACCGCGTCGAGCGCGGCGGCGGCCTCCATCACGCCGTGGATGCGCTCCTGCCACTGCCCGAGCCCGCTCATGCCCGCGATGAGCTGCGCGCCCGAGGTCGCGTAGACGAGCCGCGTCTGGCGGGCGACGTAGGCCTGCATGAGCGCGGTCTTGCCGGCGTGCTCCGGCCCGACGATCAGCACGCCGAGGCGCTCCTCGCCGTCGAGCAGGGCGGCGAGGCGCGCGAGCTCCGCGTCGCGGCAGGCGAGCGGCGGCGCCGCGAGCGGGCTCCGCTGCGCGGCCACGTGGAGCGGCGTCGCGACCGAGACGAGCGCGTCCACGGCCTTCCTCCGCCGCGCGCGCTCGGCGATCGAGACGCCGCGCTGGCCGTGCTGCGCGCGCTCGGGCTCGGGCAGCGGGGCGTGGAGCACCTCGAGGCGGTGCGCGCTCCCGGGGAAGAGCCCCAGGTGCTCCCACGTCGACAGGTCCTGCGAGGCGAGGAGCCGGCGCACCTCGTGCCGGATCGCCGGCTCGATCGGCTCGCCCGCCTCCACGTAGAACGCGTGGCCGAGGCTCGGCACGAGCACCCACGCGTCGTGCTCGTCGCGCGCCGGCGCCGTGTGCGCCGCCTGCGCCGTCCGCGCCGCCCGCTCGCCGGCGGGCACGACGACGCAGGGGAAGCTCACGGGCACCTCGCGCCGCAGCTTGCGCGGCAGGTCGTCGCGCGGGACCGCGACGTCCACGGAGAGCAGCTCTGTCCCCTGCGGGAACGAGAGCCGGGAGATCGCCTCGGGCTGGGCGCGCGCCGCGTGCTCGCGCAGGAAGAGCTGCTGCTCGACGAGGACGTCCTCGTCGCGGCCGAAGCTCGCGGCGTCTGGCGCCGCGACCGGGAAGGCGAGGCACGTGCCGTCGAACCGCTCGCGCACGAAGACGAGCGCCCGCGCGGTGCGCCCGTCGCGCGCGCTCGCTGCTTCGTCCTGCTCGGCGCTCGCCTCGCCGGCGGCCGCTCCGTCCTCGGGAGCCATCGCCTCGCCGGCGCCCGCTCCTGAGGGCGGAGCGGCCGCCTCGCGAGCGCGCTCGGGAGCGGCCGCCTCGCCGGCGCCCGCTCCGTCCTCAGGAGCGGGCGCGGCTCGTCCGTCGTCGCCGGAGGTCGTGCTCATCCGAGGGGGCGGAGCAGACCTGATCCGCCCTCTCGGCGCAATCGGATCAGCTCACGTGGGGTCGGCCTTGGGCGTGGCCGGCGTGCTCGGGGGCAGCTCGGGCTTCTTGATGTACTCGGTCGGCAGGTCGCCGGTGAGCGCCTTCAGGAAGGCGACGACGGCCTTCACCTCCTCGGGCTTGGCCTCCACGCCGAGCTGGTGCCACGCCATCTTCGTCACGGTCTCGTCGAGCGTCGCGAGCGAGCCGTCGTGGAAGTAGGGGAAGGTCTTCTCGACGTTCCGGAGGCTCGGGACGCGGAAGAAGAACTTGTCCTTCTCGTCCTTCGTGAAGTCGAAGCGCCCGTTGTCCTTGAGGTTGGCCCACTCCTTCACGAGGCCGAGCTTCTGGAACGTCGAGCCGCCGACGGCGACGCCCGTGTGACAGGTCGGGCAGCCGAGCGAGATGAACTTGTGGAACCCGACCTTCTCCTCGGCGGTGAGCGCCTTGTCGTCGCCGTCGAGGTACTTGTCGAAGCGCGACGGCGTGACCAGGCCGCGCTCGAACGCGCCGATCGCCTTGGCCATGTTGTCGTAGGTGATCGGCTCCTTGTCGTCGGCGAAGGCGGCCTTGAAGAGGTTCACGTACTCGGGGATCGACTTGAGCGTCGTGATGACCCGCTTCTCGTCCGGCATGGCCATCTCGACGGGGTTCAGGATAGGCCCCTTGGCCTGGTCCTCGAGCGTGGCCGCGCGGCCGTCCCAGAACTGCGCGACGTGGTGGCCCGCGTTGTAGGCGGAAGGCGAGTTCCGGCCGCCGAGCTGGCCCTTGTGCCCGGACGAGAAGGACTTGTTGTCGACCCCGTAATTCGAGAGGTCATGACACGAGTTGCAGGAGAGATCGTGGTTCTTCGAGAGGCGGTTCTCGTACCAGAGCATCCGGCCCAGGGTCACCTTCTCATCGGTGATCGGGTTCTTGTCGTAGTCGAACTTGGCGGGGAGGACCTTGAAGGACTTGACGTCGTTCGGGTCGAAGACGAGCGGCTTCAGCTCGCCAGCGCCCGTGGAGGCCGCGGGCTTGCCCGTGGTGGAGGCCGTCGGGGCCTGATACTCGTACTCCGGCGACCGGTCGCACGCGCCCAGCCCGGCGGCGACGAGGAGCACACTGATGAGAGATGAGGGCGAACGCATGATGTCTCCTGGCTCGTGAGGACGCGGTCCACGGTAAAGAGGGCCGCCCTGAACGTCAACGCGCGCCGCCGTGCCGCCGCGCCGCCGCGGCGCGGCGATTGTCGCCGCCGCCGCGCCGCGGCGGTCGTCGCCGCGGCCGCGCCTCCTCCGCCGCGTCCGCTGGCTGTCAGGCGCGCTGCGCGGCGGTCCGCGCGAGGGGCGCCTGGCCGGGGGATGCGTGTTACCGGGAGGTTGCAACTCCTGGTCTCGAAGGTAGCGCAATGGACGCTGAGCTGCCTCCTGAGCGCCCATCTACCCCCAGGTACGCTTTCCTGTATCGCCGTCCTTTCTCGTCTCGCCGCGAGCGCGCGCCATTGCGCGCGGCGCGTGACGGCCGGCGAGGCGGGGGCGCCGCCCCTTGCGCGCCCGGGGGGCGCTGGGCAACCCTTGCGGCTGTGGAGTCGCCCATCGACAGCGGGGTCGTCCTCATCACCGGCGCGTCGTCCGGCATCGGCCGTGCGCTGGCGCACGAGCTCGCCCGCCGCGCGCGGGCGCTCGTGCTGGTGGCGCGCCGCAAGGATCGCCTGGAGGCGCTGCGCGCCGAGCTCGCCGCGGCGCGCCCTGCGCTCGCCGTGCTCGTCTTCGGCTGCGACGTCACCGATCGGGCGGCGGTCGACGCGATGCTCGGCGCCGTCGCGGCCGAGGTCGGGCACATCGACGTCCTCGTGAACAACGCGGGCTTCGGCGATATCGGCGCGTTCGACCTCTCCGAGTGGTCGCGGACCGAGCAGATGATCGCGCTGAACGTGACGAGCCTGGCATACCTCACGCACCGGCTCGTCGGGCCGATGGTGTCGCGCGGGCGCGGCGCGATCGCGAACGTGAGCTCCGGCTTCGGGCTCACGTTCGGGCCGGGGATGGCGTCGTACATCGGCACGAAGCACTTCGTCACGAGCTTTACCGAAGCCCTCCGCCTCGACCTCGCGGGCACCGGCGTGCGGGTGACGCAGGTCTGTCCGGGGCCGGTGCAGACCGAGTTCAACGAGACGGCCGGCAACTTCACGGACCTCGAGCCTCCCGCGCTCCTGTCGATCTCCCCGGAGCGCTGCGCGCGCTCGCTCGTCCGCGCGATCGACCGGGGTCGCGCGCTCGTCGTGCCCGGGGTGGTGGCGTGGCTCGTCGTGTACCTCGGCGTCCTCTGCCCGCGCTGGGTCCTCCGGCTCGTCTACCGGCCGATCGCGCGCGCGCTGCGCAGGAAGCAGCTCGCGGTGCGCGGCGCCCCGGCGCGGCCCTGAGGCGCTCCACTGCGGCCTCGACCTTGGCGCGGTCGGAGCGCCGAGGCCCGACCTCGGCGAGGCGCTGCGGGAGCAGCGGCGCGGCAGGTTCGCCCTCGGCGGTGTCCGCCCTTGTGGTAGCGTCGTGCGCGGCTCGCCAAGCCCTGAGGAGAACCACGGATGAAGAAATATCGGTGCCTGGTCTGCGATTTCATCTACGACCCGGCGGTCGGCGACCCTGACACCGGCATCGCGCCGGGGACGCTCTTCGAGCACCTGCCTGATACCTGGATTTGCCCGGATTGCGGCGCGACCAAGGCCGATTTCGAGCCGATCGACGAGTGAGCGATCCGCTCCTCCCCCAGCTCGACGCCTCCCCCCAGCTCGACGAGACGCGCGGCGGGCAGCACCGAGTCGCGGGCACGACGGGCACATCGCATCTCCGCCCCTCCGTACCGCGCGTGATCCCCGAGCGCGCCCGTGCGCGTCGTCGTTGAGTCCCCGCAGGCCGCGAGCTTCCGCGCCGCGCGCCGGTGCGCGTCGCCGTTGAGTCCCCGCAGGCCGCGAGCTTCCGCGCCGCGCGCCGGTGCGCGTCCGGCGACGCGGGCGCGCGCAGACCGTGAGTCCCCGCAGGCCGCGAGCTCCCGCGCCGCGCGCCGGTGCGCGGCGCCGCTGAAGTCCCCGCGAGCTCCCGCGCCGCGCGCCGCGCTCGGCGGCGACGGCCCCGCAGGGCTCGGTGCTGCCGAGCGGAGCATACCCGGCGTGTCCAGCGCGCCTCTCCGCGGGCGGTCACCCGCGGTGCGGGACTCGAGGCCGGAGCCGGCTCGCGCCCCGGCGTGAGCTCAATGCAGAGCTCGAACGCTGCTCGCGAATCGCCTCGCGGCGAGCTCAACGCTCGCCGCCACGCTGCGAAGAACTGAAGAGAGACTGCTTAAGAAAGAGACTGCAACGATTTCGAGGGTGGACCTGACAGGGATCGAACCTGCGACCTCTAGAGTGCGATTCTAGCGCTCTCCCAACTGAGCTACAGGCCCTCGCTTTCGAGAGCGCGGACTCTACTCGCCGAGGGGCGGCTGTCAAGCGCGGATCGCTTTTTCCGTCCGGCCCCGGCGATTTCGTCGGTTTCGTCAGCCCGTCGGTGTTCGCGGGCGTCGTGCCTGCCGCGTCCGCCCTGGTCCTGGCTCCGCCTAGTTCGCGGGGCTCTGGCCCGGCTGCCCGGGCGCTCCGGGCGGCTCGGCCTCGGCGCGCGCCTGGGCCTTCGGGTTCTGGAACGAGAAGAGCTTCTCGCGCTCCTCCCCGTAGCTCTCCGTGCTGCCCCACTTCGGGTTCCAGTCCTTCACCCAGTACACGTCCCCGGAGACGATCGCGTCCTCGGGCCGGCCCGTCCGCTCGGGGTAGCGGTACATGTACTCCTTCATGGCGTCCCGGTACGTGGTGTTGGCCGGCAGCTTGATGCGCGCGAAGTAGTCGCACCAGATCTGCGTGTATCCGAAGCTCTGCGCGTGCAGGAGGTCGAAGTTCGGCGGCTTGCCCGTGAAGGGATCGATGTGGCGGCCGTCGACGGTGACGGCGTCGACGACGATCGTCCCGTCGTCCATCACCGGGTTGGGGGAGAACATGAACCAGCCCTGGAGGAACCGGAGCTTCTGCGCGAGGACCCGCGTCTCCTCGGGGTGAGGCACCTTCCAGCGGTTCTTGATGACCCAGAGCTCGACCGCCGCCTGGTTGACCGCGCCGGCGAACATCACGAGGACGGCGATCTCGCGCAGCGCGACGAGCCCCTTCCGGCCCCAGAGCCGGAGCGGCGCGGGCGGAGGCGCGACCTCCGAGCGCTCCGGGATCCGCACGCCGAGCGCCCGGCCCAGGCTGCGCCGGTGCGCCGCCGCCATCGCCGCCGTCACCGCGTCGCGCACGAGCGGCAGGCGGAGCGCCCACGCCACCGCGGGGCCGAGCGGGATCGCCGCGACGACGTCCGCGAGCGCCTCGGCGCCGGCGGCCTGCGCGCCGTCGGGGC
The DNA here is from genome assembly GCF_051530195.1 of Sorangium sp. So ce321. Lineage (NCBI taxonomy): Bacteria > Pseudomonadati > Myxococcota > Polyangiales > Polyangiaceae > Sorangium > Sorangium sp. So ce321. The sequence goes on from NZ_CP150329.1 coordinate 747,509, forward strand.
GCCGCACCGACAGCCCGTGCGTCGCGGAGCTCGACGCCTCGAAGGTGAGCAGCCCGAACCGGTCCATGCGCTTCAGCACGCGGCAGGCGAGGACGGCGCCCGGCGAGCGCGGGTCGTAGAGCACGACCCGCGCTCGGTGCACGCGCCGCATCGTGCGCGCGGCGATCTCCCAGTCCTCGCGGCCGAAGAGGAGCGTCGACATCACGCAGAGCGCCCACGCGAACGGCCCCAGCACGAACGTCATGCCGAAGCCGATGTGGAGCACGTTCATCATCACCATCGTGAGCCGGCGCGCCCAGGCGCGGCCGACGGGCGACAGGAGGCACACCGGGATGGCCGCCTCGAAGGAGATGACCATCTTGGTCATGAACAGGATGAGGAACTTCGGCGCGTAGTCGCGGATGTCCGCCACGATGGGCGTCACCATCCGGTCGACGTAGAGCACGTAGTGGATCGCGGTCCCGTTCTTCCAGGCGGGGCCGGTCTTGTGCACCACGTTGAAGAAGTAGATCGCCGCGATCTGGATCAGCAGGACGGGCCCGAGGACGGTCACGTGGCTGACCGGCTTGAGCGGGTCGTCGATCGTGGTGCGGTCGTTCAGATCGTCCGCGGTCCGCTCGCGGCTCCGCTTCAGCGAGGCGAGGAGCGCGTCGAGCGAGAAGCGATCGCCCAGCGGCAGGAAGCACGTCCAGAGCAGGAGCAGGTTGTGGACGACGTAGCCGCCGTTCTCGATGAGCAGGACGCGCCCGTTCATGCTCGTGACGAACACGAGCGAGAGCACCTGCATGAGCTTCGTCTTCCAGCCGATGAGCAGGCAGACGTAGGTCGCGAAGATCACGACCCAGAGCACCCAGAGCTCGCCCGGCGTGGAGAAGGCGTTGACGAGCGAGAAGTTGCCGCTGCCCTGCGGGCGCCAGAGGTTCACGTGGTTCGGCAGGACGCCGATGTCCGCGAACATGTCGCTCCACGCCCACGAGCGGCGGAAGAGATCGCCGATGAGGAAGAAGCCGAGCAGGATGCGCGTGAAGCCGAGCGTCCGGCGGTCGAACGTGAAGAAGCTGTCCCGGAGGATGTCCCACATCGAGGGCCCGCGCGGGCGCGCGGCGGGCGGCTCCTCGGCGTCGTCCGCGTCGGCGCCGTCCGCGTCGGCGTCGTCCGCGTCGGCGTCGTCCGCCGCGGCGCTGTCGGCGTCGTTCGCCGCGGCGCGGTCGTCGTCGTTCGCCGTGGCGCGGCCGCCCGCGGGCGGGTCCTCGCCTGCGCCCGCCCCCTTCGCGGCGGCGGTCTTCCCGCCTGCTCCGCGGGGCTCGCTGGGGTCCTCGTTCCGGAGCGCGCCCTCGGGCTCGCTCTCGTCGCGATCGTCTTTTGCGTTCATAGGGCGTCGAGATCGATCCTGCGCGAGCAGAGCGCTCGCCGGTGTCGAACCTACCTACCGCAACCGCGCGGGCGCCGCACGAGGCGACCACGGGCCCGACGGGCGGGCGCCGGCTGTCGCCGAGACCACGCGCGGCGCTTGATGCGCGGCGCGCGGGGCGGTAATCATGCGGTGAGGTGCCCCGGATGCCCGACGCGGAAGAGCGCCTTGCGCTCGCGACCTGCGCCTTCGTGGCCGGCTGCATCCTGCTCGCACCGCGCGAGTGGGTCTCGGCGGGGCTCGCGCTCGCGCTCGCCGCGGCGCTCTTCGCGTGGCACCTCCGGCTGCGCGCGCGGACGTCGCCGGCGGGGCGCGCGGAGGGCGCCGCCGGCGCGCAGCGCTCGCCGGACGAGGCGGGCGCTCGGCGCTAGTCGGTTGAGGCGGGCGCTCGGCGCCAGTCGGGTGAGGCGGGCGCTTGGCGCCAGTCGGGTGAGGCGGGCGCTTGGCGCCAGTCGGGTGAGGCGGGCGTGTGGCGCCAGTCGGTGAGCGCGGGCACTCGGCGCTCGTTCAGCGAGCGCGGGCGCTCCTAGCGTCCGCTGGGGGGCGACGACCCCCGGGAGCCCGCCGGAGCGCGCAGGGGAGGGCGGCCGAAGCGGGCGCGCACGCGATCGGCGAAGGAGCGCATCTTCGGCGTGCCGAGGAACCGCCGCTCCAGGCGCCGCTTGCCGGGGATATCGAGGAGCATCACCCCGATCAGGATCACCAGCGCGCCCGGGCCCGGCACGCCGGGCAGCGAGAGCATGATCCCGAGCGCCACGCCGAGGACGCCGAGCAAGTTCTTCCCGATGCGCGCCGACACGCGCATCCAGGCCGGGCGCCCCGGCAGGAAGGGCTCCTCTTCCTCCTTCTCCAGGTAGTCCTCGGGCATCCGTACGAGCACGAAAGCGACAAGCGCCATGCCCCCGACGAAGCTGACGAAGCCCACGCCCGCGCCGATCGCGATCTGCTCGCGATGCGCCTGAACGAACGAGAGCGCTGCTCGGAGGGCGTCCATCATCGGCGAGCAGCATACGGCGCGCGGCCGGCCCGGGCGAGGCCGGCCGGGCAGCTCAGGGGACGAGCACGGTGCCGATGGAGCCCGGCGCGCTCGCCTCGCGCGCGAGATCGCCCGGGCGCAGGCGGCCCAGGATGTGGATGCGGCGGACGCCCTCGGCGAGCGCGGCGAACGACTCCTCGAGCTTCGGGATCATCCCGCGCGTGACGGCGCCGCTCGCGATGAGCGCGCGCCCCTCGGCGACCGTGAGGCTCGGGATGCGCGAGGCGGGATCGGCGACGTCGCGCAGCACGCCGGGCACGTCGCTCACGAGGAAGAGCCCCGCGGCGCCGAGCTCGATGGCGACGCGGTTGGCGACTGTGTCGGCGTTGATGTTGTAGACCTGCCCGTCCGCGCCCGCGCCGAGGCAGGCGAGCACGGGCAGGTACCCGCCGCTCCCGAGCAGCTCGAGCAGCCCGCGGTCGACGCCCGTGATGTCGCCGACGAGGCCGAGGTCCACCGGCTCGGGCCCGACGCTGGCGTGGACCTTCGGGGGCCGTTTGACGGCGGAGAGGGCGGGCCCGCTCGCGCCGTGGAGCCCGACGGGCCGCGCGCCCGCGGCGAGGAGCGCGGCGCACAGGTCGACGTTGAGCTTGCCGGCGACGACCATCTTCATGACGTCGAGCGTCTCCGCGTCGGTGACGCGCTGGCCCGCCACCTGCCGGACGGGGATGCCGAGCCGCTCCTGCAGCCGCGTGGCCTGCGCGCCGCCGCCGTGGACGACGACGGCGCGCGTGCCCGCGCGGCTGAGCGACGCGAGATCGCCGGCGAGGACGGCGAGGGCCGGGCTGCCCACGACCTCGCCGCCGAGCTTGATGACGAGCGGTCCTTCCGACGCTGTCACGGGTGCCTCCGCGCTGCTCTGGAACCTTTCATGAGGCGACACGTACCACTTCTGCAGCGCCCAGGGCAGAGGTCGCCGGCACGCACCGGCGGCGCGGCGGCGCGGCGGCGCGGCGGCAGCAGGCAGCGGCGGCGCGGCGGCAGCGGGCAGCGGCGGCGCGGCGGCGGCGGCGCAGCGGCGTACGGGCTTCCGTGGCATGCTGGCGCGGTGATCCAGGCCCTCCGACAGGCGCTGTCCAGCCGTAGGGAGCCGATGCTCGCGCTCCTCGAGCGGCTCGTGAACCTCAACTCGTTCACGGACAACCCGCGCGGCGGCGACGCGGTGGGCGAGGTCATCGCGAGCGAGCTCTCGACGATCCCCGGCCTGCACGCGCGGCGGCTCGCCAGCGCGCGCTTCGCGGCGCACTGGGTGATCGAGAGCGACGCGGCGAAGGCCTCGCCGGCGGGGCACGTCGCCCTGGTCGGGCACCTCGACACGGTGTTCCCGCCAGGGACCTTCGAGGGGTTCCGCCTGGACGGGGAGCTCGCGCGCGGCCCCGGCGTGCTCGACATGAAGGGCGGGCTCGTGGTGGCGATCGAGGCGCTCAGGGCGCTCGGGACGATCGGCGCGCTGCCGGAGATCCAGGTGCGGTTCGCGATCGTGTCGGACGAGGAGGTCGGGTCGCCCGAGGGGCGCCCGCTGCTCCAGCGCGAACTCGCGGGCGCGGCGTGCGCGCTCGTGTTCGAGGCGGGGCGCGACGGGGACAGGATCATCACCGCGCGCAAGGGCACGGGGGGCGCGACGGTGAGGGCCACGGGCAGGGCGGCGCACGCCGGCAACGCGCACCAGCAGGGCGCGAACGCGATCTGGGCGCTCGCCCGCTTCATCGACCGGGCGCAGCGGCTCACCGATTACTCGCGGGGGGTGACGGTCAACGTCGGCAAGGTGAGCGGCGGGCAGGGCCGGAACACGGTGCCCGACGCGGCCGAGGCGGGGGTCGACTTCCGCTTCGTGAGTCTCGAGGACGGCGAGGCGATCCTGGCGGCGCTCTCCGCAGCCGCGCGCGAGGCGGCCGCCGAGGTGCCCGGCACCGCCGTCGAGGTGGACAGCGAGATCTCGCGGTCGCCGCTCGAGCGCACCGAGGCGAGCGCGGCCCTCTACCGGGAGTATGCGGCCTGCGCGCGGGCGGCGGGGCTCGGCGACGCCGAGGCGCCCCTCATCGGCGGCGGGTCCGACGCGAGCACGACGGCCGAGATCGGGATCCCGTCGATCGACGGGCTGGGACCGAGGGGGAGCGGCTTCCACACGAAGGACGAGCTCATTGAGGTGAAGACCCTCGTGCCCAAGGCGGAGGCGCTGGCGGCGTTCCTGCTGGGGCGAGCGAGCGGCGGCGGGACGAAGACGTGAGCCACGCCGTCGCGCGGCGATGCGCCATTCTGTGTTATTTCTCTCGCTCCAGTGTCAGGCTGCGCTCGCCCTCCGAGGGGATCCTTCATGGCGAGTATGCGGCATGACCGCTGTTGCTCGCCTTGATGAAATGAGCCCGTGGCATCACCGGCACGACGATTGCGTTGCTTGCCCCGGGAGGAACAAGATGGCACATCATGACAAGCTTCTGAGTTCGCTTATCGCGCTGGCGACGTTTTCGGGCTGCGGCGAGGTCATCGTCGTACCTGCGGAGGCCGAGTCCGTGCCCGCGGAGGCCGAGTCCGATGCCTGCTTTGATGGCGCTTCCGTCTCGCTCTTCACGCCATCAGGGCTGGACGCCAACTGGCTCCTACCCGTCGAGGGAGAGGGGTTCATCGCGATCGGCGCGCCGGACAACGGCGGAGTCGCGGAGCTCGACGACGCGGGAGACGTGGTGTGGAGCGCGGTCCCGCTGGCCGGTGGATTCCTGCGTACCGGTGCCCGGACCAGCGATGGGGGGGTCGTCGTGGTGGGACAGACGCATGACCCGTCCTCTCCCTCCGGGGAGGGGCTGTGGTTCGGCCGGCTGGACGGAGCCCGTGAGCTGCGCGCCGACCACGCGCTCGGACCGACGCACTACATGGTCGGGGTGGATATCGAGCTGCTGCCGCACCCGGACGGGGGGTATGTGCTGTCGACCCACGACAGCCGGCTGGATGGAGCGGAGCCGCGGCTGGTGCTGCTCCGGCTCGACGGCGACGGCCAGCTCGTCCACCGGCGGGTGACGCCGCTCGCTCCAGGATCCGAGGTGGGGCAGAGCTGGAGCCGCGGCGGCGTCGCGCTTCTCCCCGGAGGGGACGTCGTTCAGCTCTCCGCGCACGGCGCGTACCTGCGCGTCGTCCGCAGCACCGGGCAGACGGAGCCGGTCTTCGATCGCGTGCTTGAGGAGGTCGGCGAAGCGTGGCCGCAGGACATCGCCGCCTTGCCGGACGGCCGCATCGCCGTCGTCGCGCTCAGCCACCAGCAGAGCCGCTTGATCCTGCTGGACGCCGGAGGCTCGGTGCTCTGGCAGAAGACGTACGAGCCCGAGCTCGACACCGCGCTGAACGCCCTCGCCCATGATCCGAGCACTGGCCTCCTGCACCTCGCCGGAGCGACGCGAGGAACGGACGGCGGCGCGCAGCGCATGTGGCTGCTCTCCGTCGACACCGACGGCGCCTTGCGCTGGGAGTACGAGGGTGAGGTCGGGACGCCGAGCGAGATCAACACGGTCGCGGCGCTCCCTGGAGGGGGCTTCGCGGCGGCCGGCTTCGGCGACTTCTCTTACGCCGTGGTCCGCCCGGACGCGTGCCCCTGACCGCGGCGCGCGTCCCGTGGGCGCGTCAGCGCCTCACTCCAGCACCACGAACTTGAGGTACCGCCCCTCCCACCACGCCGGCAGCGTCGGGTGGTCCTCCGGCTGCCCGTGGATCGCCCGGACCCGCAGGTCGTCCCGCTCCAGGGTGGCGTCGTCCAGCGTGGCCAGGAAGTCCTCCGCCGTGATGTGGCTCGAGCACGACGCCGCGCACAGCACGCCGCCGCGCTCGAGCACGCGCGCGACCGCCGTGTGCAGCCGCCGGTAGGCGCCGAGCGCGCGCGGCTTGACGCGCTCGCTCGGCGCGAAGCTCGGCGGATCGCAGATGATGAGGTCGTACCGGTCGCCGCGCGCGTGGGCCTTCTCGAGGAAGTCGAACGCGTCCGCGGTCACGAACTCGTGCGCCGCCGGATCCACGCCGTTCTCCCGGAACGTGCGCTGCGCGGACGCGTGCGCGGCCGACGCCGAGTCGACCGACGTGACCCGGCCCGCGCCGCCGAGCGCCGCGGCCACCGAGAAGCCCCCCGCGTAGCTGAACAGGTTCAGGACGCGCCGGCGCCCGGCCGCGAGCGCGCGCACGCGGGCGCGGTTGTCGCGCTGGTCGAGGAACGCCCCCGTCTTCTGGCCGCGCGCGAGGTCGACCTCCATCGCCACCCCGTTCTCCCTCACGAAGAGGCGATCCGGCAGCGGCGGCCCGTGCAGGTGCGCGAGCTTCTTCCCGTCGGCGTCGGCGCTCCCCGCCGCCGACGCTCGCGCGCGCAGGCCGATCGAGCGCACGCCGCGGGCGCCGAGCGCGCGCGCGAGGTGCGGGAGCAGGCGATCGATCCACGGCGCGAGCATGCCGCCGTCGAGGCGGACCACCGCGGCGCGGTCGTACCGATCGATGACGAGCGAGGGCACCCGGTCCCCCTCGCCGTTGCACAGGCGGTAGGCGGTCGTGTCGCGGCCGGCGAGCCAGCCGTCGCGCAGGGCGAAGGCGCGCTCGAGCCGCTCCGCGAGGGCGCGCTCGTCGAGCTGCGGCGCCTGCGTGCGCTGGAAGACGCGGACGGCGATCGCCGACTCGGCGTCCCAGAGCCCTCGCCCGAGGAACGCCGCGCCCTCGGCCGACAGCTCGACCACGTCGCCCGACGCGGCCGCGCCGCCGCGCACAGGCTCGCCGGGCGCGCGCTCGCCGCGCCTGCGCTCGCCGCGCTGGGGCGCGTTCCCGGCGCCCGCGATGCCGTCTCGGTACACCCACGGGTGGCCGCGGCGGACGGCGGCGGCGGCTGTCGTGGTGAGATGGACCCGCATCGACCCCGCCTAGCACGGTAAGCTCGCAGCGTGCTGCACCGTGTTCGTTCGCTCGGCTCGGCCTGCCTCGCGGGGACGTTGCTCGCCGCGCTCGTCGAAGCCGGCTGCACGCAGGACCACGACCTCCTCGGCAGGGACCCGCCCGGCGCGACGAGCACGTCCGGCGCCGGCGGCGGTCCGGGCGCCACCTCGAGCAGCGCCACCACCTCGGGCGCGGGCGGCGGCGACGTCGTCGAGCCGCCGGGGCCGACGAAGCTCACGGTGGTGAACGGCGTCGCCGATCACGACGCGGTCCGCTTCTGCTTCCTCGCGTACCCCGACGGCACCGGCGCCGGCGTCGACCCCTGGCCGAGCGCGGCCGCGGGCCTCGCGTTCGCTCGGGCCCGGGTGATCGAGCCGCTCGACGCGGCGATCCCCGAGGGGACGAGCGTGCGCGCGCACGTCGTCGCCGGCGACCTCGGCGCGACCGAGGGGCTCGACTGCGCCGAGATCCTCGCGCTCGCGGCGGAGCCCGCCGCCCCGATCGTTGCCGCGGCGCTCCCCGTCGTGCCGGCGCCGGTGTTCGCCGAGGAGAAGAGCCTGCTCCTCGTCGCCACCGGCTGCGTCGGCGGCGAGGGGCATACCCATGCCAGCGAGAAGCAGGGCTGCGGCGACGCCTACACGATCGACACGCCCACCGCCGGCCTCGTGGCGGCGGCCATGTCGCGGCGGAAGACCTTCGACCGGGTCGCGCTCCAGGTAGCGCACGCGAGCGCGGCGACGCCGGTGATCGACGTGCACCTCACGCCCGGGATCGGGGCGGCGAGCGGGGTGTTCCTCGCGCACGACCTCTCGTACGGGGCGGTCGCGCCGTTCCCTCCATTCACCGCGCTCGGGCGGGACAACCTCGGCGCGCTCGAGGAGGCCACCGTCGAGACCTACGCCCCCGCCGACCTCCAGGTGACGTCCTCCGTGCCGATGCGGGAGATCCTGGCCAACAGCGACGTGCCGGCAACCGCTGTCACGAATGGACTGGGGTTCGTGCTCGTCGCCGTCGGGGCTGCTCCAGGGACGGAAGACGGCGGGTTCTGGCACCCTCTGACATACACGTTGTTGTTGGCGGATCCCTGATCCTGTCTGAACATCCATGGGCGGCGGAGCTCCGCGCTGGCGTCGTTCGTCAGGCCCACCACCACACCTCGCCCGGTCGCACCCCGGCGGCTCGCCGTGATTCCGCCTCGGGCATGAAGGCTCCGTCGCGAGCCCTTATGATCCCGGGTTGCCCGTATGGTGCGTCGCGTCGTCCGGCGAGCTGCGCGCCACCCTCGTGGCTCCTTCGCGCTCGATGCGATCGCCTCGAGCGCGCCGCCCGCCGTTCCAGGCGAGCTTGCAGCGCACGTTGTCTTATTGAAGGATAAGGATTCTGCGCCCTCGGGCTCGGGCCTCTCTCTCTCTCCTCCGCAGGTCTCCTCTTCGCAGCCCCGCCGTGGCACTGTCCGGTTTTTCGCCCCGGAGCGCCGGCCGGGGAAATTCGTGATTTGCTCTACGGTAGAGAGCGCCCCGTACGGACGACAAGACAGGAGAGCCACGCGCCGTGACGAGCGGGCGAATCTCCAGTATAACGCGAGTGTCTGAATTCTGAGGGGGGAAAGAGGATATGACTACACAGGTGTTTGTCGGGGCGAGCTCCACGGCTGATCCGAGGAAGGCTGCCGCAGAGTCCGTGGCGGCGGCGCTCCGTGCATCGGCGCAGTCGGCGCGCACAGAGCACGCTTCCTCGCCGCCCGGATCGGCCTCGCCGCCCGGATCGGCCTCGCCGCCCGGATCGGCCTCGCCGCCCGGATCGGCCTCGCCGCCCGGATCGGCCTCGCCGCCCGGATCGGCCTCGCCGCGCCCTGCGTTCGCGCTCGTCCTGTCGACGGACCAGTATGACGCCGACGCGCTCGCCGCGGCGATGACCAGCGAGCTGCCCGGGGTACCGTGGGCGGGGTGCTGCACGGCGGGCGTCTTCGCGGGCAGCCGGCTGCTCCGGCAGGGGCTCGTCGTGGGGCTCGTCTGCTCGGAGGCCGTGCGCGTCGGCGTCGGCGTCGCGCAGCCGGTGAGCCAGGACGGGCGGCGCGCCGGCGTGCTCGCCGCCTCGCGCGCGCTCGAGGGGTTCCCCTCGTCCGTCGCGGCGGGGTGGAGCCGCGCGCTCATCGTGCTGCCGGACGCGCTCACGGGCAACGCGGCCGACGTCGTCCGCGGCGCGGTCGAGGTCGGCGGGACGGGCGTCGTCTGGGCCGGCGGCGGCGCGGGCGACAACCTCCGCTTCGTGCGCACCGCGCAGTTCGCGGGCGGCCGCGCCTACTCGGACAGCGTCGTCGTCGTCGCGATCGACTCGCCCGCCCGCATGGCCACCGGCATCGGCCACGGCTTCCGGCCTTACGGCCCGCCGACGATGGTCACCCGCGCCGAGGGGACGGTCGTCGCGGAGCTCGAGTACGAGGGGGCCTTCTCGGTCTACCAGCGCACCGCGCGGGCGAGGGGAGACCAGGTGAACCTCGACGGCTTCGCGACCTTCGCGATGACCCACCCGCTCGGCATCCCGCAGGCCGACGGCGAGCACGTCATCCGCGACCCGCTGCGGGTGGTCACGCCGGGCGGGCTCTACTGCGTCGGCGAGGTCCCGGACGGGTGCCTCATCCGCGTCATGGAGGGCGACCCCATCGGCCTCGTCAGCGCCGCGCGCGAGGCCGCGACCACCGCGCGCGACGCGGTGGCCGGGCCGATCGCCGGCGCGTTCGTGTTCGACTGCATCTCGCGGTGCATGATGCTCGGCGACACGGTGCGCGACGAGCTGATCACCTTCGAGCACGAGCTCGGCCAGAGCGTCCCGGTGATGGGCTGTCTGACCTTCGGCGAGGTGGGCGCGCTCGGCCGGGGGGTGCCGCAGTTCCACAACAAGACCGCCGTCGTGCTCGCGCTGGGGGCCTGAGCGCCGGCGCGGCTGGAGCCCTGCCCATGGGGAGCGATGAAGATCACGAGATCCAGGAGGAACGGCTGGCGCTCCTCAGCGTCCTCCAGGAGCTCACGGTCGCGGCGCTCGACCTCTTCGACCCACGCCAGTCGATGGCGCTCTTCCTGGAGCGCCTCGCCGAGCGGCTGAGCTGCGTCGCGGTGCTCGTGCTCGTCGAGCCGACGCCGCGCGCCCCTCGGCTCCTCGACGCCGCGGGGCTGTCGGCGAGCTCGCGCGCGCTGCCCATCCCCCCGCGGTCCCCGCCCGAGGCGGGCGCCTCGCCGGGCGAGGGCGAGGGCCTCCTCCTGCCGTACCCCGAGCTCGCCCGGCCCGGGCTCGTGACCTGGCACTTCTCGCTGGAGGGGCAGGGCGACAGCGGCGCCTCCAGCCTCATCCTCTGCTTCGAGGGCGAGCCGCCGTTCGCGCCGCGGTACCGGGGCATGATGCGCCGGCTCGCGGGGACCTTCCGCACGGCGCTCGTGCACCGGCTGCTCTACGCCCGCATGCTCGAGAACGAGCGCGAGCGGGCGCGGCACCTCGCCGCCGCGGAGGCGGGGCGCGCGGCCGCGGAGGCGGCGCAGCGCCGCGCGGCGTTCCTCTCGGAGGCGAGCCGGCTGCTCTCCAGCTCGCTGAACTACGAGGCGACCCTCGTGCGCGTCGCGCGCCTGCCGGTCCCGTTCGTCGCGGACTGGTGCATGGTCGACATGATGGAGCGCGAGGCGATGCTCCGGCGCGCGGTCGTCGTCCACGCCGACCCTCAGAAGAGCGAGCTCGCGCGCCTCCTGCAGGGCCAGACGCCGATGGACTCGGTCCTCCCGGCCGGCGTCGCGCGCGTGCTGGAGACCGGCGAGGCGGTGCTCTGCGAGGTCGCCGGCGCCCCCGCCGCGCCGCGGTCGGCGGACGCGCACGACAGCGAGCCGCCCGTGTCCGCCAGCGAGGCGCTCCTCAAGGAGCTCGGCCTCCGGCGCTACATCTCCGTGCCGCTCGTCACCCGCGGCACGATGCTCGGCGTGCTCACCATCGCGTCGGGCCGCGACGATCTGCTGTACGGCGCCGAGGATCGGGCGCTCGCCGAGGAGCTCGGGCGCAGGGCCGCGCTGGCGATCGACAACGCGCGGCTCTACGAGAGCGCGCAGCGGGCGATCCGCGCGCGGGAGGAGCTCGTGGCGGTGGTGTCGCACGATCTCAAGAGCCCGCTCGCGACGATCGTCATGAACACGAGCCTCCTGCGCCGGAAGCTGCCGAGCTCGGACGAGGCGGCCGATCTGCGGCGCCCTGTCGAGCGCATCCAGAAGTCGGCCGATCGCATGAACCGCCTCATCCGCGACCTGCTCGACCTGGCGAAGCTCGACGGCGGCCACATCCGGATCCAGCCGGTGCCGCACGACGTCGCGGGCCTGCTGAGCGACGCCATCGAGCTCCTGCGGGAGGAGGCGGCGGAGAAGTCGCTGCGCCTCGAGCAGGGCGTCGAGCTCGGCGTCGACCGGGCGCTCTGCGACCGCGAGCGGGTCCTGCAGGTCATCGCGAACCTCGTCGGCAACGCGATCAAGTTCACGCCCGCGGGCGGCGAGGTCGCGATCCGCGCCCAGCCCTGGGGCCGGGAGGTGCTGCTCTCGGTGCGCGACACCGGCCCGGGCATCCCGGAGGATCAGCGGGCGAGGATCTTCGAGCGTTACTGGCAGGCGAAGGAGACCGCCCACAAGGGCACGGGGCTCGGCCTCTCGATCGCGAAGGCGCTCGTCGAGGTCCACGGCGGGCGCATCTGGGTCGAGAGCAAGGTCGGGGAGGGGAGCACGTTCTTCTTCACGCTCCCGATCGCGGAGGCCGCGGGCACAACGTCGGGAGTCGCGGCGGGCACGCGCCTCGGGGCCTGAGAGGCGCCATCGGGGCTCCCCGTAAAGCAGTGTAGTCACCTCACTGAGGCAGAATTGTCCTCTCTTTTCGCGTCTTGGCGGGCCGATCCCTTCATCGCTATACCTACCGCGATGAACGACGTCGGGAACGACAGGGGCACCGCGGCGCCGGCTCAGGCTCGCGGAGGTGACGACGAGCGGGAGCTCGTCAGGGCCGCATTGCAGCTGCTGGGCATCCGCAACCTGGTGCTCGCGATCCATGATCCGAGCTTTCCTTCCGAGGACGCGGAGGACACCGGGCGCGGGTCTCCTTACACCGAGGGGGGGCGCCGGTTCCTCCGCTTCGCGCGCGATCTCGGCTTCAACGGCATCCAGCTCGGGCCCCAGGGGGAGACGTCGGCCGACAACGCGTCCCCGTACGACGGCACCATCTTCTCGCGGAGCACGCTCTCGATCGCGCTCGCGCGGCTGGCCGAGGCCGGCCCGTGGGGCGCGCTCCTCCGGCCCGAGTCGGTGACGAAGATCGTCGCCGGCAAGCCCGGCGGCCGCGAGGGTCGCGCGCTGCACGGCTATGCGTACCGCGCGCAGCGCGCCGCGCTGCGGGAGGCGTTCGCGTCGTTCACCGACAGGCGGCGGCGCGGCGACCTCGAGGGCCTCGCCGCCCGACTCGACGCGTTCAGGAAGCGGAACGCGGCGTGGATCGAGCGGGATGCGCTGTATGGCCCGCTCTGCGAGGAGCACCAGAGCGGCTGGTTTCACGGCTGGTCTGGCGAGCCGGCGCTGGATCGCCGCCTCTTCGCGCCCGGGCCAGGTGAGGTGGTCGCCTGCGATGAGCGCAGGAGACAGCTCCTCGAGCGGTACAGCGATGACGTCGAGTTCTACGCCTTCTGCCAGCTCCTCGCGCACGAGCAGCACGCGGCGCTCCGGGGGGTGACGGCCGAGCTCGGGCTGAAGCTCTACGGCGACCTGCAGATCGGGTATTCGCCTCAGGATGCCTGGGCTCATCAATCGGTCTTCCTGAAGGGGTATCTGATGGGCGCGCCGCCGAGCCGGACCAACCCGGAAGGTCAGGTGTGGAACTACCCTGTCCTGGATCCGGCGCAGTACACGGACGCCTCGTCTGGCGCGCTCGCGCTCGTGCGGGCGCGGATGGACAAGATGTTCGACGAGTTCGACGGCGTGCGCCTCGATCACCCGCACGGCCTCGTCTGCCCGTGGGTCTATGCCGCCGACGCCCCCGATCCGCTCCGCGCCGTGCAGGGCGGGGCGCGGCTCTTCTCGTCGCCCGACCTGCCGGATCACCCGCTGCTCGCCCGCTACTCCATCGTGCCTCCCGGGCAGCTGAACCGCGCCGTGCCGCGGTACGCCGACGACTGGGTCTCCTCGCTGTCTCCGGAGCAGATCGGGCGCTACAGCGTCATCTTCGACACGATCGCGAGCTGCGCGGAGGCGCGCGGGCGCGCGACGACCGACATCGTGTGCGAGGTCCTGAGCACGCTCCCGTTCCCGCTCAGGGCCGTCCTCGAGCGGCACGGGCTGGGGCGCTTCCGGGTCACGCAGAAGGCGGACCTGTCGAACCCGAAGGACGTCTATCGCAGCGAGAACGCCGCGCCGTCCGACTGGATCATGGTGGGGACCCACGACACGCCGCCGCTCTGGAGGCTCCTCGGCGCGTGGGAGCGGACCGGCGCGCTGGAGCGGCAGGCGGCGTACCTGGCCTCGCGCCTCGCGCCCTCGCCGGCCGAGGAGGGCGCGATGGCGCGCGCGCTCGCGTCCGACCCGCGCGCGCTCGCGCAGGCCAAGTTCGCCGACCTCTTCGCGAGCCAGGCGGCGAACGTCATGGTCTTCTTCTCCGATCTGCTCGGGTTGGAGGAGGTCTACAACGCTCCCGGGACGATGAGCGATGACAACTGGTCGCTGCGGGTGCCGCGCGGCTACGAGCGGTCTTACGCGGAGAGGCGCGCGCGCGGCGCGGCCCTCGATCTCCCGCGCGTGCTGGCGCTCGCGCTCCGCGCCCGGGGAGGCGCGGAGTCCGAGGAGCGCCGCGACCTCGCCGCGCGGCTCTCGCGCCTGGCCGGCGCGGAGCGCGAGCCGCGCGGCCAGCGCTGAGCGCGATGGAAAGCGGGACGAACCCGCGCCTGGCTCGGCGGCTTTCGCGCGAACGTCACCCGGCGTTTGCGTGCAAGTAACAGGCTGAGCGCATCCTGGCGCCTGGCTTTCCCTCCGGGGATCGAGCCGGCCTAGGTCGAATGAGCGCTCCCAGCGACCCCCAAGGTTGGCGTAAGTTCCGCCCCATCGCCGAGATTGGCAGGGGCGGGATGGGCGACGTCTGCCTCGCTGTCGCCCAGGGGCCGGCTGGCTTCAACAAGCTGGTCGTGCTGAAGAGGGCGCGGATCGAGCTCTGCGAAGACGCCGAGATCCTCGCCATGTTCCTCGACGAGGCGCGCCTCGCGGCCCGGCTCAACCACCCGAACGTCGTGCAGACGTACGAGGTGGGGAACGACGCCGAGCGGTTCTTCATCGCGATGGAGTACCTCGACGGCCAGCCGCTCAGCCAGGTCCGCTCCCGCGTCGGGCTGGCCGAGGTGCCGCTCCCCCTCCAGGTGCGGGTCCTGACCGACGCGCTCGCCGGGCTCCATCACGCGCACGAGCTGCGCGATTTCGACGGGACGCCCATTCACGTGGTCCACCGCGACGCGAGCCCGCAGAACATCTTCGTCACCTACGACGGCGTCATCAAGGTCGTCGATTTCGGGATCGCCAAGGCGGCCGACTCGCTCTCGGAGACGCGCACCGGCATGCTCAAGGGCAAGGTGGCGTACATGTCGCCGGAGCAGTCGCGAGGAGAGCGCGTGGACCGGCGCTCCGACGTCTTCTCCGTCGGCGTGATCCTCTGGGAGTCGATCGCGGGGAGGCGCATGTGGAAGGGCTACAACGACCTCGCCGTCCTCGGGCGGCTCGGCGTGGGCGAGCTCCCGGACCTCGCGGTGGCCGCGCCCGACGTCGATCCCGAGCTCGAGCGGATCTGCCGCCGAGCGCTCGCGCCCGCGCTCGGCGACCGCTACGCGACCGCGGCCGCGCTGCACGCGGACCTCGAGCGCTGGCTCGGCGCGCATCACCCGGGCGCGACGGCGCGGGAGGTCGGCGCGTTCGTCGCGAGCCGGTTCGCGGAGGACCGCGCGAGGATCAAGCAGCTCGTCGAGGAGCAGCTGCGCGACGTGCGCTGGTCCGGCAGCTATTCGAAGATCACGATCTCCGACCTGCCGAAGCTCGGCGCCGGCCCGGTGTCGATGACCCCGACGTTGACGGCCCCCACGGCGTTCAGCCCCTCGGATGCGAGCTCGGTGCCGCCGCCGGTGAGCTCGACGGGCACGGGGCAGACGACGGGGCGAACCGGGCAGAAGGGGCGCGCCTCGCGCCCGAGCCGCGCGATGGCGGCGATCGCGATCACCTTCCTCCTCGCCGCGGCCGTCGTGATCGCAGGCGTCCTGCGCCCGGGGCCGCCTCGCCCCGCGCCGGTCGGCCCCATCGAGGCGCTCGCCGACGCTCAGGCGGCGGCGCCCGCCTCGAAGCAGGGAGAGATCAGCCTGGTGGTCCGCGTCTCGCCCGCGGAGGCGAGGTTGTTCCTCGACGGCGCGCCGCTGTCGAGCGGCGCCTACCAGGGCCAGCTCGCCAGGGACGGGCGCGAGCACGTCGTCCGCGCCGAGGCGCCCGGCTTCCTCGCGCAGGAGGAGAAGATCACGGCGAACAACGATGTCGTCGTGAGGCTCGCGCTGGAGCGCGACGCGCGCGCGCACCCAGGAGAGCCCTCGCTGGTCGCGCGGACCACGCCGGCGAGCGCCGCCGCCACCGCGCCCTCGCTGGTCGCGCGGACCACGCCGGCGAGCGCCGCCGCGCCCGCGCCGCCCGCTGTCGCGCCCGCGCCGCCGCCTGGCGCGCCGAGGCCGGGGCGCGCCATCGACCTCGAGAGCCCCTACGCCCGATGATGATCCCGAGAGCCCTCGCCCGCTCTGCTGCGGCGATCGTCCTCGTCTTCCCGCTCGGCGCGCTCGCCCAGCCCGCCGACAGGACCTCCGAGGCCGACGCCCGCTTCCGGCGCGGCGTGGAGCTCTACAAGGAGGCCGATTACGGCGCGGCGCTCGCGGAGTTCCGCCGTGCCCACGCGCTCGCCCCTGCCTATCAGGTGCTCTACAACGTCGCGGGTGCGTGTTACCAGCTCAGGGATTACGCCTGTGCGCTGCGCGCCTTCGAGCGCTACCTGACCGACGGCGGCGCGCAGATCACGGCCGACCGGCGGGGCGAGGTCCAGAAGGAAATCGCCGTCCTGCGCGGCCGCGTCGCCACCGTCGCGGTCTCGACCTCGGTGCCCGATGTCGAGATCGCCGTCGATGACGTCCCGGCCGGCAGGACGCCGCTCTCCGAGCCCCTGCTGATGAGCGCCGGCCGGCGGCGCATCGTCGCCGCGTCGCCCGGTCGCCCGGCCGTCACGCGCGTCATCGACGTGGCCGGCGGCGATCAGGTCGCGCTGCAGATCGAGATCCCCGAAGCGCCCCCGCCGCAAGCCGCCGTCCCCGTCCAGCGCCCCGCCGCGGCGCCGCCGCCGGAGCACCCCGGCGCCCCGGTCGACCGGTCCCCGCGCCGGGAGCTGCGCGTGCCCGTCCTGCCCTGGATCGCGACCGGCGCCCTCGCCGCCGGCGCGGCGGTCACCGGCGTCCTCGCGCTCGGCGCCTCCAGCGACCTCGGCGCGGCGCTCGGCGCGTTCCCCGGCGACGCGCGCGCGATCGAGCGCGAGCGGACCAGGACCGCGACCCTCGCGCTCACCGCCGACCTGCTCGCGGGCGCCGCCGTGCTCGTCGGCGGCGCCTCGCTCTACCTCACCGTGGCCGGCGGCGGCGCGGAGCGCGCCGGCGCAGCCCGCCCCTCCTCGCCGTCGATCCGGCTCGCGATCGCACCATCGTCCTTCCGGCTCCACTGCACCTTCTAGGGTCGCGCGCCATGCACCAGCAGTCCTTCGGAGCGCCGCCGCGGAGCACCACGATGGGGCCGCCGCGCGCGCTCCGCGCCCGCCTGTGCGCGGCGCTCTCGCTCTCGCTCTCGCTCTCGCTCTCGTTCGCGCTCTCCGCGCTCGCCTCGTGCTCCGTGCTCGTCGAGCAGCGCGACCAGCAGTGCGCCTCGGACGCCGACTGCGCGCGGTTCCCCGGCGCCCGGTGCGACCCTGGCGCGCACGTCTGCGTGCCTGCGGACGCCGCACCGACGGGCGCGTGCGACGGCGGCGGCGGCTGTTACGGCTGCACGCCGACGACGAACGAGCAGCTCCTCAACGCCTGCACCGACACGGCGTGCCGGCCCTTCGACAACCGGCGGCTCGGGAACCTCCGCGACGGCGTGCTGCCCCCCTTGCCGGAGCCAGGCGCGGGCGGGGGTCGCTGACCCACGCACGCGATGGACGCGACGCAGCGAGAGGCAACGATGAAGCGCGATGGCATGCCCCGGTCCTGCCCGACCCTGCTCCCCGCCGCGGCGCTGCTCGGCGCCCTGGCCGTCGCACCCACAGCGGCCGCGCAGCCGGCCGTGCCGTGCTCCTCGCTGCCTTCCCCGGTCCACGTCACCGGCTCGAGCGCGGTGAAGCCGTTCCTCGCCGAGCTCGCCAAGGTGCTCAGCGCCTCGACTCCCCCCATCTCCATCGTCTACCAGGGACAGGGCTCGTGCGCCGGGGTCACCGCGTTCTTCGAGGGGGCGCCGCTCTCGGGCGCCGGCCTGAGCTACTGGGACGCGGACACGGAGCTCCTCTGCGACGCCGACCTGGAGGGGAGCCCGATCGACATCGCCGTGTCCGACGTGTTCGCGACCACGTGCGACCCCGCGTTCACGACCTCGAGCACGGTGAGCGACTTCGCCGGTCCGATCCAGCCGATGACCTTCGTCGTCCCCAACGCCTCGACGCAGGAGTCGATCAGCGCCGAGGCCGCGTACTTCGTTTACGGGTTCGGCGACGCCTCCGGCGTGGCGCCCTGGACCGACGAGCGGTTCATCTTCCAGCGCAACGCCGGCTCCGGCACGCAGCAGATGATGGCGGCGGCGATCCGCGTCCCGGCGTCGCGCTGGCGAGGGGCTCCCGCGACGTCGAGCGACGACATGAGGAACCTCGTGGCCTTCTCGACCGACGAGGAGCGCACGATCGGCGTCCTCGGCGCCAACGTCGCGAGCGAGAGCTCCTCGCTGCTCAAGGTGCTCGCGTACCAGCACCACGATCAGCAATGCGGCTATTACCCCGACTCCGACCCATTGAAGCGCGACAAGCGCAACGTCAGGGACGGCCATTACGCGATCTGGGGGCCTCTCCACTTCCTCACGCACGTCAACATCAACACGGGAGATCCGTTGAGCGACGGCGCAGCGCTGGTGATCGCCTACCTCACCGGGAGGAAGCAGCCGCCCGCGGGGCTCGATCTCATCGAGCTCGAGGCGCAGCACCACGTCGTCCCCGAGTGCGCCATGCGGGTGCGGCGCACCGAGGAGATGGGCCCGCTCGCGTCGTTCATGCCGACGCGCTCGTGCTGGTGCTACTTCGATGCGGTCGCCGGCGGCGGCGCCGACTGCGATCGTTGCGACAGCGACGGAGATTGCCCGTCGCACTCCCCGAAGTGCAACTTCGGCTACTGCGAGCCGCAATGATCTGACGCTCCGGGCCGGCGGTCTCGAGGGGAGCGCGCTCTCCGGCGGGTCCGCCCGACGCACGGCGTCGCAGGGTCTCAGCGGTCAAAAAGCTTGCATCCAGGGCGCTCGGGCTGCATTGATCCGAGCGAGCGCCGCGCTCCGAGGGGCCTCTTTTGGCGCCGCAGCGCGGCGGTGCAGCGGCAACGGTGCGACAAGGTGGTCAATCGCCCGCGCAGCGCGCGAGTCGAGAACGAGATGGGAGACACCAGGTGAGCACGACCAAAGCGTCTCTTGGCACCCTGTTCCTCATGCTCTCCCTGGCCGCGTCAGCGCTGGCGCAGGAGCCGCAGCGGCAGCCCATCACGGACAAGACGAAGGAGCGCTGGGCGAAGAGCCAGGGCGGCCGGTTCGGCTTCGAGCTCGACGTCCTCAGCTCGTCGTACCAGGCGGAGATCGCGGAGGCGAGCGCGGGCCCGGAGGAGGTCGAGGTCACGGACTCCGATCGGCTCGGCATCACCATCACCGCCGCCGCGCAGTACAAGATCTTCGCGGGTCTCCACCTCGACGCGGAGATGCCCTTCGTCTACGGCAATGTCTCGGGCCCCCAGTACACAGACCTGTTCGGAAAGCCATTCTGGAGCACCGCGGAATACAGCGATTTCTTCCTCGGCAATCCTACCTTCGGCCTCCATTACGCTGGCAACCTGCTGCCCAACTTCGCGCTCTTCGGCGGCTTCGGCGTGACGGTCCCGCTCCACCCGCACCCGAGCGCGGGCCTCGAGGTCGCGGCGGTGGCGAACTTCCCCGCGCGGGCCTACTTCGACGCGCAGCGCGTGCTGCTCGGGCACTGGGCGTTCCGGGCGCGCGTCGGGACCGAGATCCACTTCGGCAAGGTGCTGTTCCTCACCCACGACGTGGCGGCTCAGGTCTTCGCTCCGACCCGGGAGGGGGACTTCACGAAGTCCGTCATCGAGCAAGGCAACGAGATCGAGTTTCGCCCGTTCGGAGATTTTGGCCTCGGCATGCGCCTCCAGGCGGCGTTCCCGCTCTCCTCCAGCAACTCCGCCCAGCTGGCGGCGGAGCCGTTCCTCGGCTGGGAGCCGCCCGTGAAGGGCTCCTTCACCCGCATCGGCGCCCTGGTCGCGCTGGACGACGACCTCGGCTTCGGCCTGAATCGCGGCAAGGTCGCGACGATCCGCGTGGCCCTCGGCAGCAAATGGTAGGGAGGCGGGCACAGCAGGGTCGAGCTACCCTGAGCGCCACCTCATGACCACGCGATCGACCTCCGACACCTGGGTGGGCTGCCCGCGGCCGAACCCCGCTTCCCGGCTCCGGCTCTTCTGCTTCCCCTATGCGGGTGGGGGCGCCTCGGTCTACAGCGCCTGGTGGCGCGAGCTGCCCGCGCACACCGAGCTCTGCGCGATCAGGCTCCCCGGCCGGGAGGCGCGCATGAGCGAAGCGCCGTTCGACCGCCTCACGCCGCTCGTCCAGGCCCTCGCGACGGCGATCGAGGGCTGGCTGACGAAGCCGTTCGCCTTCTACGGCCACAGCCTCGGCTCGCTGGTGAGCTTCGAGCTCGCGCGCGAGCTGCGCCGCCGGGGCGCGCCGCTCCCGCGCCACCTGTTCGTTTCGGGCCGGCGCGCGCCCCACCTGCCCGTCACTGCCCCGCTCCACGGCCTGTCCGACGCCGAGTTCCTGGCGTCGCTCCGCCGCATGGGGGGCACGCCCGAGGAGGTGCTGCGCGAGCCGGAGCTCCTGGCGCTCTTCCTGCCCGTCCTGCGCGCGGACGTCGCCGTCAACGAGGTCGAGCCGTTCGTGCCCGGCCCGCCGCTCGACTGCCCGATCTCGGCCTTCGGCGGGCTCGACGATGAGCGCGCGAGCCGCGCCGATATCGAGGCCTGGCGCGAGCTCACGCGCGGGCCGTTCCGGGTCGAGATGTTCCCCGGCGGGCACTTCTTCGTGCGGAGCGCCCGCGAGCCGCTCCTGCGGTCGGTCTCGGCCCTCCTCGACGGCGTCGAGCGCGACCTCCCCGCGTGACGGCCGGCGTCGGGCGGGTGTTGAGCCCCGCGCCGGAGCCATGCAAAGAAGGAGGGGACCGCAGCCTCCTTGCCCCCGGAGACCCGAACGATGACCGATTTCCAGTACCAGGACATGCTGCCCCTCGGCCATGACGAGGCCCCTTACCGCCTCGTCAGCCGCGACCATGTCTCCACCTTCGAGGCCGCCGGCTCGACCTTCCTCAAGGTCGAGCCGGAGGGGCTCACCCTGCTCGCGCGCGAGGCGATGCGCGACATCGCCCACCTCCTCCGGCCCGGTCACCTCGCGCAGCTCTCGCGGATCCTCGGCGACCCCGAGGCCTCCTCGAACGACCGCTTCGTCGCCCTCGAGCTCCTCAAGAACGCGAGCATCGCCGCGGGCGGCGTGCTCCCTTCCTGCCAGGACACCGGCACGGCCATCGTCATGGGCAAGAAGGGCCAGCTCGTCTTCACGGGCGGCGGCGACGAGGCCGCGATCGCGCGCGGCGTGTTCGAGACCTACCGCGCGCAGAACCTCCGCTATTCGCAGCTCGCGCCGCTCGACATGTACAAGGAGGTCAACACGAACGACAACCTCCCTGCGCAGATCGAGATCTTCGCGACGGACGGCGACGCCTACAAGCTCCTCTTCATGGCGAAGGGCGGCGGCTCCGCGAACAAGAGCTATCTTTACCAGGAGACCAAGGCGCTCCTGAACCCCGAGAGCCTGCTCTCCTTCCTCGAGGCCAAGATCCGCGCGCTCGGCACGGCGGCGTGTCCGCCGTACCACCTCGCCATCGTCGTCGGCGGCACCTCGGCCGAGCACACGCTCAAGGTCGCGAAGCTCGCCTCCGCGCGTTACCTCGACACGCTCCCGGCCGAGGGCAACGCGCGCGGCCGCGGCTTCCGCGACCGCGACCTCGAGCAGAAGGTCCTCGAGCTCGCGCAGCGGACGGGGATCGGCGCCCAGTTCGGGGGCAAGTACTTCTGCCACGACGTGCGGGTCATCCGCCTGCCGCGCCACGGCGCCTCGTGCCCCGTGGGCATCGCCGTCTCCTGCTCCGCGGACCGGCAGGCGCTCGGCAAGATCACGCGCGAGGGCATTTTCCTCGAGCAGCTCGAGACAGATCCCGCGAAGTACCTGCCCGACCCCACCGAGGCGGATCTCGGGGGCGAGGTGGTGAAGCTCGATCTCCGCCGCCCCATGCGCGAGATCCGCGCCGAGCTCTCGAAGTACCCGATCCGGACGCGGCTCTCGCTGACCGGGCCGATGATCGTCGCGCGCGACATCGCGCACGCGAAGATCAAGGAGCGCCTCGACCGCGGCGAGGGCATGCCGAGCTACATGCAGGAGTTCATGGTCTACTACGCGGGCCCCGCGAAGACGCCGGTGGGCTACGCGTCCGGCTCGTTCGGGCCCACCACGGCTGGCCGGATGGACGCGTATGTCGACCTCTTCCAGGAGCACGGCGGCAGCTGCGTGATGCTCGCCAAGGGCAACCGCTCGCCCGCGGTCACCGCGGCGTGCAAGAAGCACGGCGGCTTCTACCTGGGCTCGATCGGCGGCCCGGCCGCGCGCCTCGCCAAGGACTGCATCAAGAAGGTCGAGGTGCTCGAGTATCCCGAGCTCGGCATGGAGGCAGTCTGGAAGATCGAGGTCGAGGATTTCCCCGCCTTCATCGTGGTTGACGACAAGGGCAACGACTTCTTCGCCGACATCAACAAGCCCGCTGGCCGCAAGCTCGACGTCGCCGGCTGAGCTCCCGCGGCCGGGCGCCGCGCCTCCGTGGCCCCTCGAGATCCAGCGCCGCGCGCCCGCGGGCCGGCGCTGGATCTCCGCGCGATCATGCCCGTGGAGATCGAACGACGACCCGCGCCGAGATGCGGACGCAACGAGTTCGACGCGCGACGATGTCCTGAAGATGCAGCTTGAAGAGCCCGTGCGTGCGTATGTCCGACACGGGATGTGACCCGTGGGAAGCATCGAATCGACGGAAAGCCATCGAGGCAAAACGTCACATTTGAGGCGTCCTTGCTCCGTTTCAGCCAGGTAATCCTTCCGCGGGAGTCCCCGGGGCTGCGATCCGCTGGGGCACGGTCCGTGCTTTTGAGCTCGCGTGAAAGGAGCTGAGCATGACAGTTCGACCTGATCGCACGGCCCCCCAGGGCCAGCCTGGTGTCGGGCACCACCGTTTCGAGGATCGGCACGGTGGTCCGGACGGGGCTCGTCACCACATGGACGAGGAGCGCCTGGAGCGGCTCGTGCGCGCCGCGCAGGAGGCCTCGGGTCAAGCCGTGCGCGAGAGCCGCCGCGAGCCCGGCCAGGATCGTCGGGGGGACAGCGGCGGCGTCGACGCTCGACCGGCTCCGAGGACCGCGAGCATCGCCGACATCGAGCGCGCTGACGACGAGGGAATGACGCTCCCGCCGGAGGAGAAGTGATGGGCGCGCGCGCGATGAGCCTTGATTCGGTCGTCGAGCGGCTCGTGCCGAACGTGCTCCGCAAAGCGGAGCGCGCGCCCCTCGCCCCGGCGCTGGACGCGGAGGTCCGCCACGTCGACACGTGGAGCGCGGGGCGCCTCGCTTACTATGTCGACACGCGCGCTGCGGGGCGCCCCGTGGTGCTCCTTCACGGCGTCGACGCGGCCGCCTCGTCCCGGGAGGTGGCTCCCCTGTTCGATGCGCTCCGCCGGGAGCGGCCTGTCTATGCCCTCGATCTCCCGGGGTTCGGCCTCTCGGAGCGCGCCGATCGCACCTACGACCGCGAGCTCTATCGCGCCGCCGTGCGCCGGTTCCTCACGGACGTGGTGCGCGCGTCGGGCGGCGCCGACGTCGTCGCGCTGTCGCTCTCCTCCGAGTTCGCCGCCGCCGTCGCGTGCGAGGAGATGAGCCTCGTCCACAGCCTCGTGCTCGTGTCCCCCACGGGGCTCGGCCGCGCGGCGCCCGGCGCGAGCTTCCTCCTCCGCGCTGTCTCGCACGTACCCCACGTCGCCGAGGCGCTCTATCGCGTGCTCGCCACGCCGCCGAGCATCCGCTGGTTCCTGAAGAAGAGCTTCGTCGGCGCCCCGGATCCCGGCCTGGTCGACTACGCGATCGGCACCTCGAAGGAGCCCGGCGCTCACCGCGCCCCGCTCGCGTTCATCGCCGGCGACCTCTTCACCGAGGACGCCTTCGAGCGCCTCTATGCGCGCCTGCCGGTCTCCACCCTGGTCCTCTACGACCAGGATCCCTACGCGCGCTTCGACCGCATCGACGACCTCACGCAGCAGAACGCGCGCGTGGAGGTCGCTCGCATCACGCCGACGCGCGGCCTCCCCCACTTCGAGCAGCTCGACGCCACGCTCGAGGTGGTCCGCCGGTTCTGGGCGCAGGACCCCTGGTAGACGCCTCACCTCCAGCGCGACAACGGCAGCGCTTCGTCCGCGCCGCGCGCCGCGCGGGGCGGCCGCGTGGCCTGAATCGGCGAACATGTGAGCGCCATTACTGACTCGATCCATCGTTGGCGCGGGGTTGGCGCCGCGAGCGTCCGCGGCGGAGCACAGGATCGACGTCGCGCGACCCCACCGCACGCCGCCGTTCGTGGCGCTGTCAGTGTACAATGACGTCGTGACCGATAGACTGGCGCGTTGACCCGAGCACATGTGCGCGTGGCCACAGAGCAGGTGGCTCGGGCCCGATGCATTTCGTTAGGGCCCCAACGTTTTTTGGCTCGACCGGGTTCGCCCTACAGCGATGGAGCGGCGCGCCAGAATGCTGCGCCGCGACGGCAGGGCGATGGAGCAACGCGCCACACGCTCGCGGTGAGCCCGATTGTTTCCGAGCGTAAAAGTCTTTGCAAACTTCAGGTCAACGGAGTAATTAAGCTCTTATAGCGGGGGATGTCGTGAATGCAGGCGGTCAAATCATCTCGACGAACAAGCAAGCGAGTAACAGCTTGCTTGGTCGATACCGCCTAGTTGCAAAATTAGGCCGCGGTGGAATGGCGGATGTGTTCCTCGCCGTGTCCCGCGGGCCAGGGTCGTTCAACAAGCTCGTTGTCGTCAAGTGCCTCCGCGTGGGGATGGCGGAGGACCCGCGCTACGTCCTGATGTTCCTGGACGAGGCCAAGCTGTCGGCTCGGCTCAACCACCCGAACGTCATCCAGACCTACGAGATCGGGGGCGAGAGCGGCGGGTACTTCATCGTGATGGAGTACCTGGAGGGCCAGCCGCTCAAGGACATCGTCAGGGCGGTGGTGAGCGGCTGTCCCGGCGCCCCGAACTTCACGCGCGCGGTGTGGGTCAGGATCATCGCCGAGACGCTGCGCGGGCTGCACTACGCCCACGAGCTCACGGATTTCGACGGCCGGCTGCTCGGCATCGTTCACCGCGACGTCTCCCCGCACAACATCTTCATCACGTACGACGGCGCGGTGAAGATCGTCGATTTCGGCGTCGCGAAGGCGTCCCTCAACGCGGCGCACACCGAGAGCGGAACCTTCAAGGGCAAGATGGCGTACGCCGCGCCCGAGCAGGCGATGGCGAGCGAGGACGTCGACCGGCGGGCCGACGTCTTCGCGATCGGCATCGTGCTCTGGGAGCTCCTCGCGATGCGCCGGCTGTTCGATGGCGATCATGTCGCCGTGATGCACCAGCTGCTCACGCGGGACATCCCCCGGCTCTCCACCGTCATGCCGGACATCGACCCGGCGCTCGACGACATCGTGGCGAAGGCCCTCCAGCGCGACCCGGCGCGACGCTTCGACACCGCGCAGGAGATGGGCGACGCGCTGGAGAGCTACCTGCTCGTCTCGGGCGAGGACGTCCGCAACGAGCAGCTCGGCGCGTATGTGCTCGAGATGTTCGCCGAGAGCCGGGCGCTCGTCCGCCAGCAGGTCACCGCGCAGTTCGAGTACCTGACCTCGCTGGACGTCGCGGGCGACATCCAGCGCGCGTCGATGATCAGCGAGTTCCCTCGCGCCTCGATGGTCATGGGGATGAACCGCTCGATGTGGCCCTCCGCGACCGCGGCGGCGCTCCCCGTCCTCAGCGATCACAGCACCCCTGGCCAGCGCCAGCACGAGCAGCCGGCGGCCGATCCGGACAGCCTCGGCGCGACCGTGGGCCGCGCCTCGCCCTGGCGGCAGCGCGGGTACCTCTTCACGGCGCTCGGCGCGGCAGCGCTGCTGGCCGCGGGGGCCGTCGCCATGGCCCAGGGGGGCGCGCGGCCGGACGGCCAGGCGCAGGTTCCGGATCCGGCGCCCATCACGACGTCCTCGGCCGCTCCGGAGTACACTGGCGTGAAGGCCAAGGTCACGATCAAGAGCGAGCCCTCCGACGCCAACGTGACGTGGAACGGGACGGAGCTCGGCAAGACGCCGCTCAGCGTCGAGCTGCCCACCGGGATGCAGGTCGTCGTCGTGTCGCGGTCCGGGTGCTTCGACGAGTCGCTCTTTCTGCAGCTCTCCGAGTCGGATGTCGTCGAGCGCACTGTCTCGCTCCGGCGTCAGGAGATCACGACGATGCCCTCGAAGAAGGACTCGGCCTCTCGCTAGCTGCGCCGTGCGAGTCAGCACGACGCAGCCAGCGAGACGCCGCGTGCACCAGCGTCGGACGCGGGAGCGTGGCTCCACCATCCGGAGTCCGGGACAGTGGAGCCGAGGCGCTCCGGCGGAGGCTACTCCGTCTCGATGAGGCCGCAGCCGATGCGGCCGCCCGCGCTCGGGTCTGCCGCGGCGTGAACGACGATCGCGAACTGCGTCACGTCGGTGCTGGCGCCATCGCCGACGGTCCAGACGTCGGTGCCGCGCGTGACCGTGTGCGTGCCCTCGCCGCTCGCATCACACGTGAAGCTGCCGAGTCCCTCTCCGTTGGGGACCCAGTGGGCGCCCGCATCGTCAGCGTTGCTCCCGCAGCTCTTGTTCTCGTGGATATGCGCGGAGTGCTCGCCTTCAGGGCAGCCGGACACCGTGATGGTGAGCGTCACCTCGTCTCCGCTCTGCTCGAAGACCGCAGTCCCGGCCAGCTCGATCGAGTTCACCCCCTCGAGCTCGGCCTCCGCGCGCGCGGACGCGCCGCCGCCGCTGCCGCCGTCACCGCCGCCGCTGCCGCCATCACCGCCGCCGCTGCCGCCATCGCCGCCGCCGTTCCCGCCGCCACCCGACGTGGACGCGCCCGTCGAGGCATCACCGCCGCCCGTCCCTGAGCCGCTCGCAGACGAGGTGCTCGTGCTGCTGGAGCCAGCGGACGTCTCGCCGTCGTCTCCGCACGCCGTCAAGAGCGCGCTGGCGCCAAGGGCGATCACCGAGAGCTTCAACCACCGTGACATAAGTCTCCTTTCCTCGGCGCGTTCCGAGCGAGCACGCATTTGCTCGCCAGGCGCGGCCAAGCCATCGAGCGCACGAGTATGTCCCAACACGGCGCGCGTCCAAGGAGCTCGGCGCGAAAATCACACCCGGAGCGCCATATTGGTCATTTATTTGCGGTGATGACAGAAAAATATAGGCCTGCTGGGCACCGTCGGTGCCTCGCCTGCGCCGTGCGGGGCTATCCCTCCTTGAGCGCCCGGGCGGACGCTGCCCTGACCGCGAGGCGCTCGTATTCGCGACCGAGCCAGTCGAGGAAACCCTGATTCCAGGGAGGGCCGTCGGGCCAGCCCTCGCGAATGCGGCCGGCGAGCTCGAGATCCCAGCTCCCGTAGAGGTCCACGAGCGCGTCGTGTGCCTTGCGGCCGGCCAGCGCTTCAGGGGCGCCGCGAGGCTCGCCCCCGTGCGCGAAGGCGTCGTCGCAGACGTAGTAATTGCATGTCGCCGCGCGCCGCTCCGGCGGGATGGTGCAGCCCTCGTGGCCGTGGAAAGCGCACCGCTTCGGCAGCGCTCGGCCGTCGCTGCCGCGGGGCTCGACGCGGAGGATGAGCAGGCCGCGCTGGCCAGGGCGCAGGCTGCCCGCCGCGATCTGCTCGAACAGCCAGCCTGCGCCGCCCAGCGACACGATCCTCCCGATGTCCGACCACTCGACGCCAGGAGGGCTGGCGCAGCAGCCGGTCGGCCCCTGCGGGCAGGCGCCGCAAAGCGTCGAGTGCAACCGCGTATGCGCGCCTGCGAGCTCCAGCCGGATCATCGCCCCTCCGGCGCTCCAGGATAACGGCGCTCCCCGCTCCGTCCAGCGGCCTGCCTCAGCCAGCCTGTCTCAGCCAAGCAGCGCGCCGCAGCCACGCGGCCTCGGCGGCCGACGCGCGGGGCAGGGGACCCGGCGAGCGCCCGCGTTCGGGGTCACCACACCCCCCTCACCGCGACGCTGCTGGCGGACGCGGTGATCTCGGTGCGCTGGTGCGTGAAGAGCGCGAACCCGAGCGTGCCGGCGGCCAGCACGCCGCCCGTGATGAAGCTGGCCGCGCCGAGCTCGCGCGCCGTGAACATGGTGTTCTCGTAGCTGGCGGCCTTCTTACATTCGGGCGCGATGAGGCGAAGGCAGTTGTTGCCGCCGACGCTCCGCGCTGTCTCGTCCCGGTTCACCTCCGCCTCGTGCGCCACGACCATCAGCACCCCGCCGAGCGCCAGAAAGACCGTCGAGGCGGCGATCCCCCCCACGATGAGGCCGGTCCGCAGCCCGGAGCCCGGCGGCGCGCTCGCCAGCGCGGGGCCCCTCGTCGCCGTGGGCCTGAGCGCCGGAGCCGCCAGATCGAGCCGCACCTCGCGGACCTCTCCGCGGCGGACATCGATGTCGACCCTGACGGAGGCACCGTTGAGCGTCGCGGCGATGGTGTGGTGTCCAGGGTTGACGGGAACGGGCTTGTCGCGCTCGACCGTGACCTGCTCGCCGTCGAGGGTGCAGGACGCCCCGGCGGGAACGGCGATGCGGATCTCGCCGACGAGCTGGCGCGCGCGCGCCAGGTCGAACAGCCGCGATTCGTACAGCTCACGCTCCTCCGGCGTGCTCGGCGGCCGCATGATCTCCTTGCAGAGCGACAGCCAGCGCACGGCAGCGGGCGCGTCGCCGATCCGGTAGGAGAGCGCCCCGATGTTGCAGGCGGCGACCTGCGAGCGCTCCATCTTCCAGATCCCCTGCCACATCTCGCGCGACTCCGCGAAGTGGCCCTCCGCCTGCGCGGCATTCGCCTGCGCGCGCAGGCGGGTCACGGCGTCTTCCACCGGCTCATGGGTGGGCTCGGCGCGAACCATGGATGAGAAAAACAGAAGAGAGGCGGTAATGCGCAGTCCCAGGCCGATTTGCCACATCCTGCTCACGGGGTAGGACCTCCTGGCCCGAGGTTCGGGTCAACCGCGCTCTCCGGGGCTCTCCTTCGGCGGCGCAGGACGACAGCCTAGCAGAGGGAGCCGCCGTACGACTCGACTCTTCGCCTGCCGAACGCGCCAATCGCCTCGCGCCAAGGCACCTTCTTCCCTCGAGAGCCGATGCGAGCGCCCGCCGGCCAGCTGCCGCCGCCCGCCGCGCGCCGATCATCGAACGAGGGCCGTCGAGCCGCCGCAAGCGCTCCACCCCAGGCGCGCGCCGGGTAAGGCGGCGCCTGAGGCGGCTCTGACCAGGCCGGGGAGGGAGAGAGAAGGGGACGACCGGGAAGTTGATTACGCTCTGGGCGTAATCAGGTGTTCCAGCCCGCGGAGCGGGATGTCCAGCCACTCAGGACGGTTGTTGAGCTCGTAGCCGAGCTCGTAGATGACCTTCTCGAGCATGTAGAAGTCGAGCAAGAGCACCGTGTCCGCGTCGCTCGCGGGCACGAACGGCGCCGTCTCGTCGGTCCGCGCCTCCGCCGTCGCCTGGGCGCGCGCGATCGTCTCCAGGTAGCCCGCGAGGTAGCTCGCGGAGATCCAGGCCACCCACGCTTCGGTCCACGGCTTGAGCACGGTGACGTCCTCCGGCCGGAGGCGGCCGTCCCTGAGCGCCGCGGCGCCGGCGTAGTCGAACGAGCGCAGCATCCCGCCCACGTCCCGGAGCGGGCCGCGCTTGTAGCGGCGCTCGCTCAGCGGCCTCGCCGGCTCCCCCTCGAAATCGATCAGGATGAAGTCGTCGCCCGTCGAGAGCACCTGGCCGAGGTGGAAGTCGCCGTGCGTCCGGATACGGGTGACGTCGAACTTCCTCGACACGATCTGCTGGAGCTTCGCGTTGATCTCGGCCTCGCGCTGCAGCAGCGCCGACACCTGCTCCCGCACGTTCTCGGGGAGCGAGCGCTCGCGCTTCCTCAGCAGCGCGAAGGTGCGCGAGAGCATGCCGTGCGCCGACTGGAAGATCGACTGCTGGTGCAGCGTCGTGAACGGCTGCTGCCCGAGCGCGGGGTCCTTGCTCGGCTTGCCGAGCGTGAGGTGGAGCTGCGCGGTGCGCTCGCCGAGCAGCCGCATCCTCACGAGCTCGGTGCCCATGAGCTGGTTCACGATCGGAGGGGGCGCCGTGCGCGACGCGTCGACCAGCGTGCCGGTCGGCATGGGCGGCGCGCTCCCCTTCACCGACTCCTCGTCGGCGAGCACCCGCTCGAAGAAGCGGTTCAGCGCCTCGAGCGTGCTCGTCCACGCGTCGCTCTGGCTCTGCACGTACTCCTGGAGCATCGCCACCGTGGTCGCTTCGCGACCGCGGGCCCGGTAGTCGATCGCCCCGGCGAGCCGCGGCGTGGACGGGAACTGGTGCTCCGTGAGGAACCGGCCGATCTCGAGCTCCGGGTTGATGCCCTCCTCGACCTGCCGGAAGATCTTGAGGAGCAGCTTGTCGCCGTAGATGATCGTCGTGTTGCTCTGCTCGCTCTCGGCGATGCGCGCCGGGAGCTCTCCCTCCGCGCCCAGCGCCTCCAGGGTCGTCCCGAGCGGCAGCGCGTGGAGCTCGCCGGCGGTGCCTGCGGCGACGCCCTGCGCCCGGATCGCGGCGAGGATCAGCGAGGCGAACTCCGGGGTCGCGAGCGCGTCGTAGAGGATGCCCTCCGGCGCGGCCGCGCTCTCCGGGTCCGGGTCGCGCACGGTGACGTCCGCGATCACCGCGTGGCGCGTGCGCGTCGCGAGCTCCCGCGCGCGATCGCCCGTCGCGAAGCCGATCGGCACGACGTAGGTCTCCGGCGAGCCGTCCGTGTACTCGACGCGCACGAGCAGGATGAAGTGCTGCGCCGCCCCTTGCTCGTCGCGCGACATCGGGATGACGTCCGCGAGCGTCGTGGTGCGCCGGGTG
Source organism: Sorangium sp. So ce321 (assembly GCF_051530195.1). NCBI lineage: Bacteria > Pseudomonadati > Myxococcota > Polyangiales > Polyangiaceae > Sorangium > Sorangium sp. So ce321. The sequence goes on from NZ_CP150329.1 coordinate 778,471, forward strand.
CGCGCCTTTCCGCGGAACCAGCGGCGCACCGCGATGTACTTGCCGATCGCCGGCTCGAGCGCCCGGCGCCCCTCGGGGGAGAGGAGCGCCTGCCACGTGCCCTTCGTCGAGATCGCGGGCGCCGCCTGGCCATCGCCCGCGGACACCGCCGGCACCGCCGGCTCCAGCGAGAACCAGAAGAAATCGTGCGGCCCGAGCGACAGCGAGTAGCAGCGGCTCGTGCTCGTGATCTCCGGGAAGCGGCTCCTGCCGAACAGCTCGACAGGCACCATGCCCGAGAAGCGCGTGAGGTCGAGCTCGACGTGCTGCGCGTAGCGCGAGAGGTTCGCCACGACGAGGAGCCGCTCGTCCCCGTGCGCGCGGATGAACGCGAGCACCTTGCTGTTGTCCGGGTGCAGGAACTCGATCGTCCCGCGGCCGAGCACCTTGTACTGCTTGCGCAGGGTGATGAGCCGCTTCATCCACCAGAGGAGCGAGGCGGGGTTCTGCTGCTGCGCCTCGACGTTGATCGCCTCGTAGTGGTACTCGGGGTCGATGATGATCGGCAGGTAGAGCTTCTGCGGGTTCGCCCTGGAGAAGCCGGCGTTCCGGTCGGCGCTCCACTGCATCGGCGTGCGCACGCCGTCGCGGTCGCCGAGATAGATGTTGTCGCCCATCCCGATCTCGTCGCCGTAGTAGAGGACGGGCGTCCCCGGCAGCGAGAAGAGCAGCGCGTTCATCAGCTCGATCCTGCGCCGCGTCTTCATGAGCGGGGCGAGCCGCCGGCGGATGCCGAGGTTGATGCGCGCCGTGTGCTCCTGCGCGTAGACGCGGTACATGTAGTCCCGGTCCTCGTCGGTCACCATCTCGAGCGTCAGCTCGTCGTGGTTCCGGAGGAACGTCGCCCACTGGCTGTTCTCGTGGACCTGGGGCGTCTGCTTCAGGATGTTGACGATGGGGAAGCTGTCCTCGAGCTCCACCGCCATGAACATCCTGGGCATCAGCGGGAAGTGGAAGTTCATGTGACACTCGTCGCCGTTCCCGAAGTACGCGGCGGCGTCGGCGGGCCACTGGTTGGCCTCCGCGAGGAGCATGCGATCGGAGAAGTTCGCGTCGATGTGGCGCCTGAGCTTCTTCAGGAATTCGTGCGTCTCCGGCAGGTTCTCGCAGTTCGTCCCGTCGCGCTCGTAGAGGTACGGCACGGCGTCGAGCCGGAGCCCGTCGACGCCCATCTCCAGCCAGAAGTCGACCACCTTGAACATGGCGGCGTGCACGTCCGGGTTCTCGAAGTTGAGGTCGGGCTGGTGGGAGTAGAAGCGGTGCCAGTAATAGGCGTTGGCGACCGGATCCCAGGCCCAGTTCGACGTCTCGAAGTCCTTGAAGATGATCCGGGCGTCCTTGTAGCGGTGGGGCGTGTCGCTCCACACGTAGAAGTCGCGCCAGCGCGAGCCCTTGGGAGCGGTCCGCGCCCGCTGGAACCACTCGTGCTCGTTCGAGGTGTGGTTCAGGACGAGCTCGGTGATGACGCGGATGTCGCGGCGGTGCGCCTCGCGCAGCAGGCGGGCGAACTCGCGCCGGGTCCCGTAAGACGGGTTGATGTTGGTGTAGTCCGCGATGTCGTATCCGCCGTCGCGCAGCGGCGAGGGGTAGAAGGGCAAGAGCCAGATCGCGGTGACGCCTAGATCCTGGAGATAGTCGAGCTTTTCAACGAGCCCCTCGAAGTCGCCGATGCCGTCGGCGTTCGAGTCGCTGAACGCGCGGACATGGAGCTCGTAGATGATCGCGTCCTTGTACCAGAGGGCGCTGCCTTCAGCGGGAGGGGGCTTCTGATCCTGGCTCATGTCTGCTCCGACGAATGCGCGTTATCCACGCGACGACGCCGGGCGCACAGGATTCAGCGGTACGGGCCTGATGCGGCGTGAGCCGCCACCCGGGCCAGAAGAGGCCAGGAGGCAAGGCACGCTGCGGAGGTCCACCGCTGGGCGCGCACTGCCGTCCCACGCAGGTGACGCGGATCACGTGTATAGTTTAACTACTTGGAATTGCAAGACCGCGCGGGCCCGACCTCGGATAGCACGCCTCGCGCGGGGAGCAAAGCGCTGTGGCGGCGTCGATCGACGTCGAACGACGCCGCCTGCTGTCGAGATCGCTGCTTCGCGCGCTCGGCCCACACGTCGAACCGCAGCCGGTGTAAGAAGCGTCGGCACCTCGTTCTGCCATCGGGCGAGCTCATGCCCATCGAAGGAGCATTCTCAATGATGCGTGTCTTCCGCGTACTCCCGCTCTGCCTCGCCGCGCTCGGAGCGCTCGCGTGCTCGTCGACGCCCGAGCCGACGACGGACCCGAGCAACCCGTGCCCGCCGGGCCAGTGGTGCGCCGCGGCCGTGCCGACCACGCCCGCGACCACGGTGCCCACCGTCACCCCCACCACCACGGCGCCCGCGGGCACCGCCGCCACGCCGGTCCCGCCGGTCGCCGCGGTGGCCGCCACGCCCATCCTGCAGGGGATGGGCACGACGGAGGCCCCGGGGATGAAGGCGGACGGCGGGCCGTTCGCGGGGCAGTTCCAGGAGGGCCAGTCGCTCGAGCAGCAGATCAACATCTCGCCCGGCAAGTGCTACACGGTCGTCGGCATCGGCATCGGGGTCCAGGAGCTCGACATCCAGCTCGTCTCGCAGCCGGCGCCCGCGCTGCCGCCCGTCGTCCTCGCGCAGGACAGCACCACGGGCGCCGCGGCGACGCTCGGCGGCAAGGCCTCGGGCTGCTGGAAGAACCCGCTGCCGATCGGCGGCCCGGGCAAGGTGATCCTCAAGGCGACGAAGGGCGCGGGCATCGCGGCCGCGCAGGTCTTCTCGAAGTGACGCCGCCCCGCCGCGCGCCGGCGTGACGCCCGCGCGCGGGCCCGGGCGGGCGCCGCCCTGCGCGCGACGCTCCCTATTCACGCCGCCCGCGTCCTCCCCTAAAAACAGGCGAGCGCGGCCGCGACCGCGCGCGACGCCATGAGCGAGACCGTCTTCCTCGGCCCCGACGCCAGCTGCACCCTCGCGACGTCGCGCTGGGTCTGGCTGTCGTCGCGGCTCCCGCCGGACCTCGAGGAGCAGGCGGTGCGGCGCGTCGCGTGGATGTCGCTCTGCACGGTCGTCGTGGGCGCCTTCGGGTTCATCGTCTCGGAGCTCGTCCCGAGCCTCCAGCTCGGCCCTCACCCGATCCGCTTCGCTGTCTACCTGCCGTTCATGCTCGTCTCGGCCGCGCTCTTCGTCGTCGCGCGGCGGAGGCTCCTCTCGCCGTCGCGGATCGTCGACCTCTCGTTCGCCTACAAGGTCCTGGGCGCCGCCTCGATCGCGGTCGTCTCGAACGCGCAGCCGTGGCCGGCGGGGCCGATGCTGCCGGGCTGGTCGCCGGTGGCCATCTGGGTGCTGATGTTCCCCATCATCGTCCCCGGCCCGAGCGTGCGCACGCTGTTCACGTCGACGCTGGCGATCCTCACCGAGCCGGCGTTCCTCTGGGTGCTCGTCCGGTCGGGCTTCATGGAGCTGCCGTCGCGCGACGCGATGATCCGCCGCTTCTTCCCGAGCGTCATCGCGCTGGCGCTCTCCGTGTTCGTGTCGCGCGTCGTGTTCGGGCTCGGGCGCAAGCTCGACGCGGCGCGGGAGCTCGGCAGCTACCGCCTCGTCGAGCGGCTCGGCGGCGGCGGCATGGGCGAGGTGTGGCGGGCGAAGCACCGGATGCTCGCGCGCCCGGCGGCCGTGAAGCTGATCCGCCCGGAGGCGATCCAGGGCGGGGCGGCGAGCTACGGCACGGCGAAGCTGCGGTTCGAGCGCGAGGCGCAGGCGACCGCCGCGCTCCGGTCGCCGCACACGATCGGCATCTTCGACTTCGGCGTCGCCCGCGACGGGTCGTTCTACTACGTGATGGAGCTGCTCGACGGCATGGACCTCGAGACGCTCGTCAAGCTGGACGGCCCGCAGCCGCCCGCGCGGGTGGTCCACCTGCTCCGGCAGGCCTGCCACTCGCTCCACGAGGCGCACAAGGCGTTCCTCGTGCACCGCGACATCAAGCCCGCCAACCTGTTCCTGTGCCGCTACGGCGCGGACCTCGATTTCCTGAAGGTGCTCGACTTCGGGCTGGTGGCCGAGCGCAGGAAGGACGTGGCCCCGTCCACGCTCACCGAGGACAACACGATCACCGGGACGCCGGCGTTCATGGCCCCGGAGGTGGTGCTCGGCGACCGCCCGGTCGACGGCCGGACCGACATCTACGCGCTCGGGTGCGTCGCGTACTGGCTGCTCACGGGCGCGCTCGTGTTCGAGGCCGAGACGGCGATGAAGACGGTGCTGCTCCACGCGACCGAGGCGCCCGTCGCGCCGTCGAAGCGGGCGGCGCGCACGATCCCGCCGGCGCTCGACCGCATCGTGCTCGACTGCCTGGAGAAGGACCCGGCGAGGCGGCCGCGGTCGGCGCGCGAGCTGTCCGAGCGGCTCGCCGCGCTGCACATGGACGCCGAGTGGACCGAGCAGCACGCGGCGGCGTGGTGGGAGGCGGTCGCGCCGCCCTCGCTGGCGGGCCGGCCGGCCAGGGTCGCGGTCGACGCCTTCGGCTGAGCCCCGCGCCGGCCGCGGGGCGCGCCGTCAGCGGATGTTGAAGTCGACCGTCATCAGCTGGCCGCCGCGCTCGATCGCGACGGACAGGTGGTCCGCGGTCCGGAGCCGCGCGTAAGCCTCGAGCGCCTTCTGCGGATCGGTGAGGCTGAAGCCGTTGATCGACCTCAGGGAATCGCCGCTCTCCAGCCCGAGCGACTCGAGCAGCGAGCCCCGCTTGATCCTGAGCTTCAGCCCGACGACCTGGTCCCCTCGCCGCTCCGGGGTCACCCGGGCGGAGCGCATGAGGAGCGCCTGCTGCTCGAGGATCTGGTCCACCGCCGACCGGTCGACGTTGAACTCGGTGGCGCTCACCCGCCGGATGCGCGCGGCGATCTCGGGCGGGACCGAGCTCAGGTTGGCCTCGCCGCCGACCGGCTTCGCCTGGGGCCGGGGCTGCGGCGCCGGCGCGTCGTTCGGCGCCGCAGCCCCCCCGCCCGCGGTCTTTCCGAGCTGGAGCTGACAGCGCGCGCCGCCCGCGGTGAGCCAGACGCGGTCCCAGGCGATGCGCGCGAGCGTGCCGCCGGGCGTGTCGCCGCCGAGCCGCTGGAGCTGCGTCCGTCCATCGGGACCCGCGATCGCGGCGAACGACCACGCGGCGTCCTCCGACGCCGCGATGAGCACGACGCGCCCGGCGTCGCAGATCGGATCGCTCCACGGGTCGCCGTTCGTCGTGGGCGCGCGCTCGTCGTGGGCGCCGCCCGGCGGCTGGAGGAGCGGCCCCGTGGCCGAGTCGAACGGGTTGCGCCGCAGGATCGCCTCCGCGCTCGTCGCGTGCAGGCCGCCGTCGTGCGGCGCGCGGCTCGAGGCCGAGGGCGGGGAAGACGGCCTGGCGGCGCTGTCCGGGATGATCGTCTTCCCGACGAGGTGCGAGACCCCCGCCGCCTGAAAGTAGGCGGCGGACGCGATCATCGTGCCTGCGATCCACGGGAAGTGATGCTTCACGGCCGCATCCAGGTCCACGGGTCCTGCTCTTTCCAGGGTTAGCGCGCGCGGCTGCCCTCGGCGCGAGCGCCGCGCGCACGCCGGCGCGTGGCGACCGTGCACGATGTCGCCACCGACGCGCCCCTCGAGGAGGCACAGCACCGTGCGTGCCGGCCTGCGCGCCGGCGCGACCCGCGCGCGAGCTCCCGCCGCAGCGCGCCTTGACCTGAACGGATCGGCGCGCTCCGGCGCGCGCCGCGCCGTGGACCCGAACGGAGCAGCGCGCTCCGGCGCGCGCCGCGCCGTGGACCCGAACGGATCGGCGCGCTCCGGCGCGCGCCGCGCCGGGGCTCAGCAAGAGGGGGTGGTCGGGGACCGTGTCAGCCCGCGAGCGGCTCGCTCAGGGCTTCTTCTCGGGCGCGCTGGCGGCGGCCGTCTTCGCGGACTCTCCGCGTCCGCGCCGGTACACCCAGGCGGCGAGGATCTTCCTGTCGCTCGCGGAGATCTTCTCCTCGAAGGCCGGCATGTGGCCTTCCAGGTCCTTCGACATGGCCGCCGGCGGGTAGGCCTTGCCGCTGCCGGGGTTCGTGATCTGCGCCTCGATCCACGCGACCGAGGCCCAGCCGCGGAGCTCGGGGGCGGCGGACTCCTCGTCGTCGGTCTTGCCGTCGAGCCGGTGGCAGCTCGTGCACCGCTGGCGGACCATCTTCTCTCCCGGCGTCCCGGCGCCAGGCTCCCCGCGCGCCTGCGCCTCCAGGAACGCGGCGATCGTCTCCTGGTCGGCCGCGCTCATCGGCGTGAACACCTTCGCCGCCTCGGGATCCGCGGGCGGCTTGATCACCGACGGCATCATCTCCTTGAACGCCGTCTTGCCGAAGAGGTGGTCGGCGTCGGGGTCCCTCAGCACCTCGAGCGCCCAGGCCTTCGTCCCGAACCCGGTGAGATCCGGCGCGGTCTGCTTGTCCTTCGGCGGGCCGAGATCGTTCAGCCGGTGGCAGCTCGCGCACTCCTTCTTGTAGAGGTCCTCGCCGCGCGTCTCCGGATCGTTCCGGAGCATCGCGAGCGCGCCCTCGGGCGGGACGCCCTGCTTGAACAGCGCCACCGCGCGCGCGGTCCGCTCGGCGCTCTGCGCCTGCGAGCGCTGGTAGCCCTCGTCCTTCCGGTCGGACAGGTACGACTTCGCGAGGAGGCCGACGGCCCCGAGGCCGACGAGGAACAGCGGCGCGAGCGCCGGCAGCCGCGCGCGGACCGGGCCGGGCTTCCTGTCGATGAACGGGAGCAGCGCGAGGTAGAGCCCGATGATACCCGGTATGCCGACGGTGGCGATGAGCTCCAGCTGGCCGGGGAAGAACTTGCGCAGCTCGAAGAGCGGGCGGAAGTACCACGCCGGGCGGGCGTTGTAGTCGCTGACCGGGTCCGCGGGCGCCTCGAGGGGCGCGCCGTGCTCGACGGCCGCGAGGTCGAAGAGGATGACGAGCACGATCGCCCCGGCCAGCAGGATCATGCCGAGCTGCTTCGGGAAGAACCGGTCCACCCTCCTGAGATCGGCGCCGTGGGGCGGGCTGTAGCCGTGCTTGCGGAACAGCGCGAAGCTCCCGGCGAGCAGCAGGGCCGTGACCGCCGGCAGCACGAAGACGTGCAGGCTGTAGAGCCGCGTCACGGTCAGGTGACCGAGCGAGGTGCCGCCGACGACGAGCTGCTGCGTGAACGGCCCGACGACGGGGACCGCGCCCATGATGCCCGTCTCGACGCGCGCGCCCCAGTAGCCGTCCTGGTCCCACGGGAGCGGGTTGCCCGTGAAGGTGAAGCCGAGGATCACCCCGAGCAGGCCGAGCCGCAGGAGCCAGTTGACCTCGCGCGGCGCGCGGTACGCGCCGTGGATCGCGATCTGCGCCACGTGGATCGCGACCAGGATGACCAGCGCCTGCGCGCCGAAGTAGTGCAGGCCCCGGACGAGCCAGCCGGCGCGCAGCGTGAAGTTGATGTGCGCGACGCTCGCCCACGCCGTCGTCGCGCTCGGCGCGTAGGCCGACATGAGCAGCGCGCCCGTGATCGCCTCGACGAGCAGCAGCAGCGCGATCGCGCCCCCCCAGACGTAGCCGATGCGCGCGCCGCCCGGGATCGGCTCGTCGAGCAGGCGGCGGATCGGCTCGCGGTGACCGATGCGTTCGTTCAACCAGTCGCCGAGGCTCACCCTGCGATCTCCTGCAGCTCGGCGGTCCCGTCACGGTAGCGCCGGAAGTCCACCTCGACCCAGCCGTCCACGACCCGCGTCGCGAGCGGATCCATGGGGCGCGGGGACGGTCCCGTCTCGGGCACGCCCGACAGGGCGAAGCGCGACGCGTGGCACGGGCAGTTGAAGCTCTTCTTGTCGCCGTTGAGCTCGATCCCGCAGCCGAGGTGGGGGCACGTTGCGCTCATCGCGCGGATCTTCTCGCCCTCGCGGATGACCCAGATCGCGCCGAGCATCTGATCCTTCGCGACCGTGAAGGCGTCGCGCTCCTCGCCGACCACCTTGAGGCGCCGCGGCTCGCCCGGCGGGAGATCCGCGAGGCGCGCGACCCGGACCCAGCGCTCGCGCCCGCCTGTGGAGGCGGCGGCGTTGCCAGCGGCTGGGCCGGTGAGGAAGGTCGCCGCCGGGGCGGCGAGCGCGCCCGCGTAGGCCAGACCGCCGATCGCCACGAGCGCCTTCAGGGCGCCGCGCCGCTCCTCGGGGGGCGGGCCGCCGAGCGGCGCGCCTGGGCCCGCGGGCACCCCGTGCGCGCCGGGCTCATGCGGCAATCCATATCCGAGGTACCCACCGGCACCAGGTTCCTTTTGCGTCGGCTCTGCCATCTCGTAGGCTCTCCCTCGCTCGTGCCGCTCTCCGAGCGCCCACCCAGACTCGGAGCGGGCCCTCGGCGGCCGGAGCGGACGGCAGCATATCGAAAACACAGGCGTAACGTTGAATCCTCGCCATCGCGCACACCGCGGCCACCGCATCGCCGCCGGCTCAACCGAAAGTTACCTTTCAGGTGTCCAGGACCCGCTGGCACGGACCGTCGCCGCGGTGCTCGTCACGTCCGCCGCCCTCGGCGCCTCGGCCTGCACTGCCTCGCGTCAACCCCCGCCGTGCACGCGCCCCGACCTCAGCGGGTGCGCCATCGAGGACGTCTCGTTCGAAGGCGGCGAGGTGATCAGCGGCGACGAGCTCGCCGATCGCATCGCGACGGCCGAGAGCTCGCACCTGCTCGGCGGCGCCTTCGAGCACGTGCCGATCCTGAGCATCTGGGACGCGCTCACGGTCGAGTACGAGCGCTTCGATCGGTTCGTCCTCGAGCGGGACATGGCCCGCATCGAGCGGTACTACCGGGCGCGCGGGTTCTACAACGCGCGGGCGCGCGCGGCCCGGGTGCAGCGCGCGGGCGGCCCCGACAAAGAGGGGCGCGTGCGGGTGCGCATCGTCGTCTCCGAGGGAGAGCCGGTGAAGGTCGCGTCGGTGGACCTCCAGTGGCGCGACTGGACCCTGGAGAAGGGCAGGGACATCGCCCGGCCGGTGACCGAGGCGCAGGCGCAGCTCAAGGTCGGCGAGCGCCTGGACGAGGATCAGTACGAGGAGCTCAAGAAGACGTTGCTGCGGGTCCTCACGGATCGCGGCTTCGCCTACGCGACCGTCGAGGGGCACGTCGACGTCGATATCGTGAAGAACCAGGCGCGCGTCCGCTACACGATCGAGCTCGGCCCCGAGTGCACGTTCGGCAAGGTCAACCTGAAGGGGCTCGGCGAGCTCCCGGAGGCGCCCGTCCGGACGGCGATCGGCATCGAGGAGGGCGAGCGGTTCTCGACCGCGGTGCTCGCGGAAGCGGAGCAGGCGCTCGCCGACTTCGGCGTGTTCGGCGCCGTCGCCGTGAAGCCCGAGCTCGCGCCGCCCGGGCAGCCGAGGAGCCCGGTCGTCCCCGTGACCTTCTCCGTGGAGCCGGCCGCGCTGCGCGCCGTGCGGCTCGGCGGCGGCGCCGAGGTCGGCTCGCGCATCGAGACGCACCTCGTCGCCGGGTGGGAGGATCGCAACTTCCTCGGGGGGCTGCGCCGCTTCAACATCGAGGCCCGGCCGGGGCTGGTCTTCTACCCGCTGGAGTTCTCGAGCCTGTTCGGCACCGAGCTGAAGGACGATTTCCGCCTCCTGCCGGAGATCCAGCTGCGGTCCGAGCTCCGCCAGCCGGGGGCCATCGAGCGGCGTACGGCCGCGGTGCTGCGCGGCTCGTTCAAGCTTTATTGCCCGCAGACCGGGGAGTACTGCAACCCCCCCAAGCCCACCACGCCGCAAGACGCCGAGCAGCAGGAGCAGACCGAGGCGGAAGAGAAGCCCGAGCACTCGATCGTCGGCTACCGCGAGTACATCGGCTCCATCGGCCTGGAGCGGCCTTTTCTGAAATCGGACCTGAACGCTTCGCTTCTCTACAACGTTCAGCTGAACAGCCCGTTCACCTACAACCCGGCGCCGCTGCCCGCGGGCTTCGGGACCATCTTCATCCCCTACCTCCAGGCGCTCGTGTCCTATGACCGCCGCCTGAACCGGGCAGGGAAGCCCGACAGGCTCAGCCCTCATCACGGCTACTACGTCGCGCTCGATGCTCAGCTGGCTGGCTACCTCGCGTTCGACACCGCGATAGCGAAGACCCTGGTCGGCAAGACGGTCGTCGACGCGAACAAGTTCCACGACGCGCGCGACATCCGTCTGCAGCCCGAGTTTCGCGGTTACCTTCCCGTCTCGAAGAAGTGGACCCTCGGCTTCCGCCTGATGACCGGGTGGTTGTTCCCGACCAACCCGCGTCTCGACTACGGCGAGGCGTCCTTTGACCCGACCCGGTGCGACATCGGGGCGAGCAGCCAGGAGAGGGCGCAGTGCGGCGCCGACCTTCAGCTGATGCAGTTCCGCGGGTTCTTCAGCGGCGGCGCGACGAGCAACCGCGGATACGGCTACAACGAGGTCGGCCCGCACGCGCGCGTGCCGAGCCCCACGGCCTCGAACACCACGGATGGCACGACCAGACCCGAAGCTCCGCTGGTTCCGATCGGCGGCCGGCTGCTCTGGGAGACGAGCCTGGAGCTCCGGATGCAGATCGGGGAGAGCTTCGGCACCGTGGTCTTCCTCGACGCCGGCGACGTCACGCGAGAGCACAAGCTGTTCCGCTCAGGGGCGCAGCGCCCGCATCTCTCGGCCGGCGTCGGGCTGCGCTACGTCACGCCCGTGGGCCCGCTCCGCCTGGACGTTGGCTACCGCGTCCCCTGCATGCAGGTGATCGGCATGTGCTACCAGACCATGGAGGAAGCGGAAAAAAACGAGAAGAAGTGGCCCGACGGCGAGGGCAACCCGAGCCTGCTGTTCGACGTGCTCCCCATCGCCGTGAACCTGGCGATCGGCGAGGCGTTCTGACGTGAACGCAAGCCGCCCGGCCGTCACCGGGCGGCGGCGCGGCCCGCGCTCATGGGCGTGGCCGCGGCGGCGGGCTCAGCCCTCTTCTTCCTCGACGTTCCAGGCGGACAGCGCGGTCATCCCGATGGCGACGGCGCAGCCGCCGCACAGGGCGGGCTCCTCGAACCGGAGCTCCTCGCCGCGCGACCACACATAGAGGCCGCGCCCGGCGGGCTCGCCCTCGATGGCCGTGTCGCACACGTCGCAGCGGAGCTCTGTTGTGCCTGAGTCTGCCTGGCGCGCGCGCAGCGCGCTGTCGGCGACGGCGTCGACCGAGATGCAGATCGGCTGAGTCAATGTCCCCGTGAGCCGGTAATCCGCGTTCGCGGTACCCTCCGGCATAGGGCGGGGGTCCAGGTTCACGGTCCCCTTCAGAGCGCCTTCAATCACATCCACCTCCGGCGGCACGGCCGAATCTAGCTCAGGCCGAGACGGGACGCACGAGAAGGCTACGCCTGATCTCCGTCAGGCTTGCTCCAGGGCGTAAATGTGGGGAAGCACGCGGGATCGTGCGCCATGAACCTCATGGCGAGACGGCCCCGCGTGCGCTCGGAACGGAATGGACGGAGGTCTAGGCGTTGGCGGACGCGGCCGTATCGGCGGCGGCCTCGGGCGAGGCGGCGCGGCTGGTGGCCGGGCGGTCGAGCGCGCAGCTCTCTTCGAGCAGCTCGACCACGTCGAGCTGGCGGATCGAGTCCTCCTTGGACTGATCCTTGAGGCCGTCGGTGATCATCGTCTGGCAGAACGGGCAGGCGGTCGCGATGGTCTTCGCCTCGGTCTGGAGCAGCTGCAGCGTCCGCTTGACGTTCACGCGGTCCTTGTTCTGCTCCTCCATCCACATCTGCGCGCCGCCGGCGCCGCAGCAGAGCCCCTTCTGCCGGTTCCACCCCTCGGCCTCGACCAGCTGCACGCCGGGGATGCTCTTCAGGATGTCGCGCGGCTGCTCGTACACGTCGTTGTAGCGGCCGAGGTAGCAGGAGTCGTGGAAGACGACCTTGCCCTGGACCGGCTTCCTGGGGACGAGCTTCTTCTCGGCGACGAGGCCGAGCAGGAAGTCCGTGTGGTGCACGACCTCGAACTTCGCGCCGAAGTCGGGGTACTCGTTGGCGAGCGTGTTGAAGCAGTGGGGGCAGGTCGTGACGATCTTCCGGATGCCCCCCTGCTCCTTGTAGCCGTTGAGGGTCGCGGCGTTCTGCTCGGCGAGCATCGCGAAGAGGTACTCGTTCCCCGCGCGGCGCGCCGGATCGCCGGTGCAGGTCTCCTCCTGGCCGAGGATCGCGAAGTCGACGCCGGCGGCCTTCAGGAGCCGGGCGGTCGCGCGGGCGATCTTCTTCGCGCGGTCGTCGTAGCTCGCCGCGCAGCCGACCCAGTAGAGCACGGGCGCCTGCGGCTTGTCGGCCATGCTCGGGATCTCGAGCCCCTCGGCCCAGTTGCCGCGGTCGATGCGCGCGAGGTTCCACGGGTTGCCGTTGACCTCCATCGCGTTGAACGGGTTCCCGAGCTCGGCCGGGAACTCGCCCTTCACGAGGACCAGGTGGCGGCGCATGGAGACGATCTTGTCGACGTAGCTGATCATCACCGGGCACTGCTCCTCGCAGGCCCGGCACGTCGTGCAGGCCCAGAGCACGTCCGGATGAACGACGTTCGCCACGAGGTCGACCGGCTTGTACGCGGCCTCGGGGACCGGGACCGGGTTCTCCGGCGCTGCCTGCTCCGTGTGCCCCGCGCCCTCCTGTGCCTCGGCGCCCTCGCCGCCCTGCGCGGCCGCGCCGTCGGCGGCGTGCCCGTTCGCCTGGGCGGCCTGGCCGTCGGCGGCGAGCCCGCGCGGGCCGCCCGGCCTGTTGATGAACTCGCCCTCCCGGCCGTACAGGTGGTCGCGCAGGTCGAGCGTGAGCTGCTTGGGGCTCAGGATCTTGCCGGTCTTGTGGGCCGGGCAGTTGTCGGTACAGCGGCCGCACTCGGTGCACGTGTAGAAGTCGAGGATCGCCTTCCAGGTGAAGTCCTCGATGCGGCCCACGCCGACCGGGGCGGCCTTCTCGGGCTCCTCGGCGGCCTTCATGACCATCTCGCCGATCGCCTCGGCGTTGCCCGCGACGAGCGGCAGCCGGCCGCGTGGGTCGAGGTTGCGCGTGAAGACGTTCGGGATCGACGTGATGATGTGGAAGTGCTTCGAGTGCGGGAGCAGGTTCAGGAACACGAGCACCAGCGTGACGTGGGTCCAGAACCCGATGTGCGCGAGGACGACGAGGGTCCCCGGGCTGGCGCTGCTCAGGAGCACGCCGAACAGCGACCCCGCGGGGGCGGGGAACAGGTGCCAGCGGAGCGCCGCCGGGTCCGCGGGCACGCCCGCGAACGGGGCGGTGACCGTGGCGATGCGCTCGCAGAGCCTCGCGTCGTCGGGGCCGCACGTCATCGTGGACCACCGGTGGTGCAGCGCCAGCGAGGCGCCGTCATAGAGCATGTCGCTCACCATCATCGTGACGATGATGCCGAGGATGAGCAGCCCCTCGCCGGACAGGGTCATGCGCCGCTCGCGCTTGATCGCCCGGTAGTAGATGAACACGAGCGCGCCGGTGACGACCAGCGTGGCCATGACGTCCTTCACGAACTCGTAGATGCCGCCGAGCGGCACCGCGCCGATGCCGGGCAGCCGCACGGGCTCATGCCCCAGGATCCAGAGGTCGAACGACGGGTCGATGCCGCGCCCCCACAGGATCAGCGTGCGGAGCAGGAGAACCAGGAATCCGACGAAGATGAGCTTATGCGCGAGCCCGGCGAGCGGGTAGTAACCCATCTTCCGCTGGCGGAAGGCGTACTCCCAGGTGCCTTTGAGGCGATCGGCGATACGATCGAGCCGGCTTTCCCCGCGCCCGACCTTGAGGAGCTGCCAACGCCGGTTGGCGCTCCACGCGAAGGCGGCGAAGAGGCCGACGAGCAATGTGAGCATCCAGATAGGATTCATTCGCGGGACGTCTCCGGGTGCAAAATGGCCACATCTTTTAAGGTGGGGGAGTGGCGGTCGTCAACCGCGCGACCGCCATGAATCGCGCGCGGAGAGCTCGCGCCGGAGCCCTCTCCACGACGTTCCCGCCGATGTTCCCGCCGGCGTTCCCGCGAGGGCGGATACCGCGGTTGTACGGGCCGCGCGTCGTCGCGCTTTCACCACCGTGCCCGGCGGCGCGCCGCCGGGAGGCGCGCCCGGCCAGAGGCTCAGAGCGTGAACTCCACGCTCTTCTCCTCGGTCGCGGCCGAGGGGGACAGGTCGAGCGCCATGCTGTACGAGCGCTGGCCGATGCGCGCGCTGAGGCGGACGCGGACGGGCGCCGTCGCGTCGTTCAGCTTGTCGAGCCGCACGACGACGCGGTAGCGGCCCCGGGCCGGCTCGCCCTCGGTGAGGAAGACGTTCTCCACGTTCTGCTCCTGGCACTCGCCGCTCACGCGGGGGCAGTCGCGGTCCTTCATGAGGCCGCTTGCCGTCGGCTCCCCGACGCGGGCGAGCTCTCCCGTCGGGTCATAGACGTTGAGATCGACGTCGGCCTCGGCCTCCTCCCAGGCGATCGTGAACTGGAGGATCCCGGTGTGGAGCCCGCACCCCTCGTCGATCACGCCGTTGCAGTTGTTGTCGTGGGCGTCGAAGCAGAGCTCGACCCCGGTCGGCGTGCAGGCGACCTCGAGCCCGACGCCCTCCGAGACCTGGAGGTCCTTCGGCTCGAGCGGCGGCCTGGGCGGCGGCGGCGGCACCTCGATGCACCCCGCGAGGAGCAGGGCGAGCAGCGCCGCCGCGCGCGGGATGGCGAGCGCGATCGCCGCGCCCGCGGCGGCGAGGCGCTCGCGGGGGGCGCGAGGCGCGCCCGGGGCGGCGCCGTGGGCGCGGGGCGCTCGCCGCGGGGGACCTTGGCTTGGCGTGGGGGGCTGCGGGCTATCCACCATCGGGCTCCTGGGGGGCGCCGGCGTTGCGCTCTTCCTGCGCGGGCAGCGCGGGGGGCCGGCGCGGCTTGGGGCCGCGCGGCTTCGGGGGAGGAGGGGGCGGCCCTCCGAGGGACAGGGGCAGTTGCATGCCGCGCGCGGCGAGGATCTCCGCCGCGTGGGGCACGGTGAGCACCAGCGCGCGGGCATAGAGCCTGATCTGGTAAGGCTCGGGCAGATCGCCCGGCCGGCCGTTCGTCGCGTGCTCGAGCAGGATCGCCGCGGTGACGCTCACGTTGAGGCTCTCGGCGAAGCCGCGCATCGGGACGCGCACGGCGCGGGCGCAGGCGGCGGCCAGGTCGGGGCGGATGCCGTCGCGCTCGTTGCCGAGCACCAGCGCGAGGCGGGGGATGCTCGAGAGGTCGCGCGGAGTCAGCGAGCCGTCCGGGTGCGTCGCCACGAGCTCGTGCCCCGAGGCGCGGAGCGAGGCGATCGCGGCCCCGGCGCTCGCGTGCGTGTGCACGTCGACCCAGCGCTCGGAGCCGCGCGAGACGGTGTTCGAGACGAGGAACGGCTCGGCCCGCTCGATGATGTGCAGCCGCTGCAGGCCGAACGCGTCGCAGGAGCGGAGCACGGCCGCCCCGTTGTGCGGGTCGTGCGGCGCGTCCATGGCCACGGTGACCGCGTCGAGGCGCGTCGCGATGACCCCGCGCAGCCGGGCCCTGCGCTCGCTCGTGACGAACTCCTCGAGGAGGCGGGCGACGGCGGCGGCGTCGAGGACATCGAGCGCGGCGAGCAGCCTTCGCTGCTCCTGCGCGACGAACGAGCAGTTGGGGGTCGAGCGGCGCATGGAGGGTCGGGGCGCCTCTATAGCGCGGAGCGCGTCCGGAGGCTGCGACGCCGCGCGCGGCGGCGCAGCCCGGGGACGATCTCGTCTCGCCGACGCGGCCGCGCCCGCGGCGATGGCGCCGGCCGCCGCGCCTCGCCGGACCGGGGGCGACGGAGGAGAGGGCCGGCGGTCAGGGATCGATCTCGACCTCGACCCGCTCGCCCTCCTCGTACTCGACCACGGCGCAGTCGCCAGGAGATCCGTCTTCCCAGACCAGGCAGACGAAGTCGGTCTCCGCGTCGAGCGCGATCATCGGGTGGTGCCACACGCCGGGGCGGTAGGTGATGCCCTGGGCGCCGTGGGCGATGAAGGCGGCGAGCGTCCCGAGGTCGGGCCGGTCGCCGCCCAGGGCGACCACGACGAGGTAACGGCGCGCGGTCATCGGCACGAACGCCTGCGTCGAGCCGGGGTGCTTCTCGAGCAGGGCGAGCGGCAGCGGGAAGCTCGAGCGCGGCGCGCAGCGGAACACAGAGACGTTGAGCGCCGCCCGCCCCGGGCGGAGGTTCTCGATCCCGGCGAGGTGATCGAAGCGGCGGGCGGTCCCCTGGTTGGCCGGTTTGCCGGGCTGGCCGTGCGGCGAGGCCATGAGGACATCGCCGTACGGCGCATAGGCGGCGGGGCTGAGCGGATGGGCGGCGATGCGCGGGCGGTGGCTCATCGAGAGGGGCGACTGTGGCGCTGCGCCACGCGTGTGGCCCCCTTGCGGAGGCGCGCCGGGCCGCGAGCGCGGATCGAGAGGTTATCACGTCGCTCGTTCCCCGCAGCAGGGCGGCGCTCGCGGGCGCCACGGGGCCGAGTCTTGCATGGCGCAGATCGACGTCTTACCCGAGCGGTGATGCAAGCGACCCTGGAGTCAGTGATGCGGATTGTTCACAAATCGATATTTCGGAAGCGCCTGGCCGTGGTTTCCCTCTTCCTGGCGGTGCTCGCCCTCATGGCGTCCGTGGTGGGCTGCCAGCGCTACGACCTGCTCGTCGAGAAGGATCAGATCGCGGCGCAGAAGTGGTCGGATCTCGAGGCGAACCTCCAGCGCCGGTACGACCTCGTCCCGAACCTCGTGGCGGTCGTGAAGGGGTCGGCCAAGCACGAGGAGCAGACGCTGTCGAGCGTCGCCGAGGCGCGCGCCCGCGCGACGAGCGTCCAGCTCAAGGCGGAGGACCTGACCGACCCGGAGAAGGTGCAGGCCTTCCAGAAGGCGCAGGAGCAGCTCAGCGGCTCGCTCTCACGGCTCCTCGTCGTGCAGGAGCAATATCCTGATCTCAAGGCGAACCAGGGCTTCCACAGCCTCCAGGTCCAGCTGGAGGGCATCGAGAACCGAATCCTCCGGGCGCGCGAGGAGTACAACCAGGCGGCGCGCGAGTACAACGCGGAGCTCCTGAAGATCCGGGGCCAGGTGGTGAACAAGGCGACGGGCCAGCCGTTCAAGCCGCGCGTGTACTTCACCGCCTCTCCCGAGGTCCAGTCGGCGCCCAAGGTCTCGTTCTGATGAGGGAGGCGGCGATGCGTCAGGTCGTCTCGAGCGGCGCGCGGCTGCGGGCGGTGGCCAGGGCCATCGCGGCCGCGGTCGCGCTTGTCTGCGCGCTCGTCGCCCGGCCTGCCCTGGCCGACTTCACGCCGCCGGCGCTCACCGGGCACGTCGTCGACACGGCGGGGCGGCTCGACCCGGCCGACATCCGCGCCCTCGACGGGAAGCTCGACGGTATCCGCCGCCAGACCGGGTTCGAGATCGTCGCCTTCGTGGCCGGATCGCTCGAGGGAGAGACGATCGAGGACGTCGCCTACGAGGCGTTCAACGCGTGGCAGCTCGGGCAGCGGGGCGCCGACAACGGCGTCCTCCTGGTGATCGCCCCGTCCGAGCGGCGCGTCCGGATCGAGACGGGCAAGGGCGTGGGCGGGGCGCTCACGGATCTCCAGTCGAACGACATCATCCGGCAGACGATCAACCCGCTGCTCCGGCAGGATCGCTTCCGCGACGCCATCGATCAGGGGACGACCGCGATCGCCGAGGCGCTCGTCGCCGGAACGCCCGAGGAGGAGCGGCGCCCGGCCCCCGGCACGCGGCCGGCGCCCGCCCCGGGCTCGCCGATCAAGGTCGGCGTCACGGTCGTCGCCGTGGTGGCGGGGCTCCTGCTCGCGCTCATCTCGCCCTCCTTCCGCTGGTTCCTGTGGTTCGCCCTGCAAGCGCTGCTCTTCCGGGGCGGCGGCGGCCGGGGTGGGGGCGGCGGCGGTGGATCCGGGTTCGGCGGCGGCGGCGGCGGTCGTTCCGGCGGCGGCGGGTCCAGCGACAGCTACTGACGGCAGGCGCCAGCCGGCGGGCGGACACGACGCGGACGCCCGCCCGGCGCGGAATCCGACGCGGAATGGAGACTTCAGGCTCACGCGATCTCCAGGCGGCGCCTCGACCGGGCGAAGCTACGCTCTCTCTCATGGCTGTTGCTCTCCGCCCTGTCTTCGTCGTCGACGCAGTCCGGACCCCGATCGGCCGTTACGCCGGCGCCCTCGCGACGGTCCGCCCCGACGACCTCGCGGCGTTCGTCCTCGACGCGCTCGTGCGCCGCCATCCTTCGCTCGCGCCGCGCCTCGACCACGTCGTCTTCGGCGCGACGAACCAGGCTGGAGAGGACAACCGCAACGTCGCGCGCATGGCCGCGCTGATCGCCGGCCTCCCGTACGAGGTCCCGGGCGTCACGGTGAACCGACTCTGCGGCTCGGGGCTCGAGGCCGTCGCCGACGCCGCGCGCATGATCGCCACCGGCGAGGCCGACTGCGCTGTCGCGGGGGGCGTCGAGAGCATGACGCGCGCGCCGTTCTCGATGCCCAAGCAGGCCGAGCGCTACGATCGCACCGCGCCGGCCGTCTACGACACGACCCTCGGCTGGCGCTACCCGAACCCGAGGATGGCCGCGCGGTTCGAGCTCCAGTCGATGGGCGAGACGGCCGAGAACGTGGCCAAGAAGCACGGCATCAGCCGCGACGAGCAGGACCGGTTCGCGCTGCTGTCCCACGAGCGCGCCACGCTCGCCTGGGAGTCGGGCGGCTTCGCCGCCGAGGTCGTCGCCGTCCCCGTCCCTCAGAAGAAGGGCAGCCCCGTCCCCTTCGAGCGCGACGAGAGCGTGCGCGTCGACGCCTCGCTCGAGGCGCTGTCGAAGCTCAAGCCAGCCTTCCGCGAGGGCGGATCCGTCACGGCGGGCAACTCGTCGCCCCTCAACGACGGCGCCGCCGCCCTCCTGCTCGCCTCGAGCGAGGCCGTCCAGGCCGCCGGGGTGACGCCGATCGCGCGCGTCATCGCGACGGCGACGGCTGGGGTCGAGCCCAACCTGATGGGGGAGGGGCCGATCCCGGCCGTGAAGAAGCTCCTCCAGCGGACCGGGCTGCGCGTGCCCAACGTGGATCTGTTCGAGCTCAACGAGGCGTTCGCGGCGCAGGCGCTCGCGTGCTCGCGGGCGCTGGAGCTCGACCCGGCGCGCGTGAACGTGCGCGGCGGATCGATCGCGCTCGGACACCCGATCGGCTGCTCGGGCGCGCGCATCGCGTGCACGCTCGTCCACGCGATGCGCGCGCGCGGCGCCAAGGTCGGGGTCGCCTCGCTGTGCATCGGCGTGGGCCAGGGCATCGCGACGCTGTTCGAGCGCGCCTGAGGCAAATTCGCCCCTCTTTCGCGGCCCGAGATGCGCTAAGACCGCCGCATCAGAACACAGCGAGGGGGGCCTTGCGGCTCTCCTCCTTCGGCTGACGGCGCCGCCTCGGCGGCAAGCAACAGGAGAAGGCCCGATGGATTTCCCCCCGATCAATGTGCCCGGCACCGGCCAGCTGCACGCCCGACTGACGACCTCGCTCGGTGACATCGTCGTCCGGCTCGAGGAGCAGCGCGCCCCCAACACCGTCAAGAACTTCGTCGGCCTCGCGACGGGCGCCATCGCCTGGAAGGACCTGAAGACCGGCAAGCAGATGCAGGGCACGCCCTGCTACGACGGCGTCCGCTTTCACCGCGTCATCCCGGGCTTCATGATCCAGTGCGGCGATCCGCTCTCGCGCTACCCGGACATGGCCTCGCGCTGGGGCACGGGCGACGCGGGGTACAAGTTCGCCGACGAGTTCCACCCCGAGCTGCGGCACAGCGGCCCCGGCGTGCTCTCCATGGCGAACTCCGGCAAGAACACGAACGGCGCGCAGTGGTTCATCACCGAGGGGCCGACGCCGCACCTCGACAACAAGCACGCGGTGTTCGGCACGGTCGTGAGCGGCCAGGACATCGTCCACAAGATCGCCAACGTGGCGACCACGCGCGATCGACCGAACCAGGACGTCGTCCTTCAGCGCGTCGAGATCTTCCGGCAGTAGCCGGCGGCGGCCGCATCGATCGCCGCGGGACGCCGTTCAGCGTCGCGCGGCGGTCGGCGCCTCGACCTCACGAAGGAGCTGAGAAACAGTCGGGAAGCAGGGAAGAACGTTCATCTTTCTTCCGGTCCTCCCGCCCGGTCGACCCCCTTCGGGTGTCACCCCGGGACAGGCGTCGCGCTCCGGTCGATCACCGGGCGCAGCAAACGGTGATCCTGTCGTCGCCTGCCGCGACCTCTCCCGTCGGGGCGCCGCCGCGCGGCTGACAGCTGCCGGTGGCGGTCACCTCCGCCGACAGCGAGATGGCGGAGGGCGCATCCTCGGCGCAGCTCCCGTCGAAGGACACGCTCTCGATCGGCCCCTCGCAGCCGGCCTCCCTGAAGAAGGTCAGCGTCGCCGCGCAGCGCACGCCGTCCGCGTCGCAGGTGCACCGCGTGCAGCCGCGGTCGTCGACGACCGAGCTCGCGAACACGTGCCGCTCGTCGAACCCTTGCGGGCAGCGCCGCTCCCCCTCGCGCCAGACGCACACGCCTTGCTCGAACGGCGCGTCGACCTCGCGCGGCGCGCACGCTTCGCCCGCCGCGCAGCCGCCGCTGTCCGGCCCGGGGGCGCACACGAGCCCCTCGGTGCCGAAGCGCGGCGGCGGTACCGTGGCCTCCCCGCCCGACGGGGCGCACCTCGCCGCGTCGGCGTCGGGCGCCTCCCCGCTGTAGCTGCCAGGGTCGATGCCCTGGATGGAGAAGCACTCGTCGGTTGGGACATCCAGCGTCACGTTGAGCCCGTCGCACGAGTCGCCCCGGTACACCGTGACCTCGGGCCTCCCGCACTCCGCGGTCGGCGACGCGCACGAGCACGCGCTGCAGGTCGCAGGCTCGTCCAGGAGATCGCGGCCGCCCACGTCCACCCGCGTGGGGAAGCCCTCGGGGCAGGCGACGTCCGCGGCCGCGGGGCCTGCGTACAGGACGCCGGGCCCCTGCCAGTTCTCGGGGACGGCGACGCAGGCGAACCCGCCGCAGTCGTCGTCGGCGCAGTCGACCGCGCCGTCGTCGTCATCATCGTCGCCGTTCAAGCACTGCTCGGAGCCGCCTCCGCCGCTGCTCGCGGTGCTCGCGGTGCTCGCGGTCGTCCCCTGGCCGCCTCCGTTACCGCCGGATCCGCCGGCCCCGCCGGAGCCGCTCGCGGACGACGCCGGGAAGAGCTCGGGCTCGAACTGATCGAAGTCCTGGGTGCAGGCGCTCGCCGCGAGGAGAGCGACGAGCGCGGTGACGCTTGGAAAAGCAGAGCGGCGCAACACCACCTCCGGGACCGGCGAGCTTCGCCTCGGGGAACGAGGCCGTACCGACGGTATCACGAACCGCCTGCGCCCATGGCGAGCTCCGCGGGCCTGGATCCTCTGCGCCCGTCCGCGGCCCCTTGCTGCGGTGCTCCGTGCCGCGCTGCGCATCGCGCGCCGCGCGCCGCGTCAGCCAGGTGGGAGAGCGCGCGGCTTGTCCGACCAGAGCGTCGTGAGCGTCTCGAGCTCCTGCGCGAGCTCCTCGGTCGCCTTGTGAGCGAGGCGCGCCCGCTCGGCGCCGAGCGCCTCGGCGACGGCCGCGCGCTCCTCCGGCGACAGCCCTTCTGCGTCGCGCATCTGCGCGAGCGCCTCGTCGACGTCGTGCAGCTGGCCGAGGCGGCGCTGCAGCCGTGACGCGGATTTGGCGGTGCGCTCGGCGGGCTCGCCGAAGAGCGGCGAGAACGTCTCCGCGGAGTAGCGCAGCCGCTTGAAGCGGATCCGGAGCGCGTGCATGGCCGCGCCGTCGTTCGGATCGCTCGTCGCGAGCGCGCGCACGTCGTCCAGGGCGTCGCCGATCGCTCGCCGGGCGAGCGCCTTGGCGCCTCGCCGCTTCACCTTGCGCCGCCTGATGCGCCGCTCGAGCCGCGCCAGGTGCGGCTCCAGGCGGAGCTGCTCGCTTGCTGCCGGCAACCTGGCCTGCGGCGCGGCTGCGTCGTCGGCCTGCGGCGCGGCTGCCGCATCCGAGGCGGGCGCGTCGGCCTGCGGCGCGGCTGCGTCGTCGGCTTGCGGCGCGGCCGCCGCATCCGAGGCGGGCGCGTCGGCCTGCGGCGCGGCTGCGTCGCCCGGGCGGTCCTGCCGGAGCAGCTCGACGATGTGGGTACGCGCCTCGTGCTCGCGGTGCGATCGCCGCGCGACCCACGCATCGACGGCGGTCCGCGCCTCCTCGCCCAGCTCGAGCGCGGTGAGCGTCTCGCGCAGCACCTCCTCGTCGCGCAGCGTGCCGGTCGCACGCGCGAACTCCCGGAGCCCGTCGGCGATGGGGCGGAGCCGCCGCTTGCCGTGGATGCGCCGCGCGGGCTTGAGCAGCGTCCGGAGCCGGCGCAGCGAGACCCGGAAGTCGTGCACCGCCTCGACGTCCGGCTCTGCATCCTCGCCCCGCGCGCTCGTGGCGACGACGCGCTGCGCATCGGCGCGGACGCGCTCGATGTGCGAGAGCAGCACCGGCCCCAGGAACTCCGCCGCGGAGAGCTTCGCTCCGCCGCGGTCGCCACCTCCGCCGCGGTCGCCACCCCCGCCGCGGTCGCCAACCCCGCCGCGGTCGCCACCCCCGCCGCGGTCGCCACCCCCGCCGCTGTCGCCGCCCCCGCCGTCGTCGGGCGGCGGGGCGCTCCCCTCGGGGGGCGTCATAGCCGTGTGAGCGCCACCGTCACCAGCGGGCGCCTCCCGAGCTTCGCCTCGATCGTCCGGCGCGCTGCGAGCCGGGCGACCTCGATGATGTCATTGTCGCGGCGCCGCGCGCGCGGATCGCAGTCGTTCACCGCCTGCGCGACAGCGCGCGCCGCCGCCCTCAGCGCGCCGCCCTCGAGCTCCCCGATGACGCCGCGGCCCAGGACCTGCGGCGGCGCCGCGAGGGCGCCGTGCACGTCGACGACCAGCGACACGAACGCCACCCCGGAGCGGCCGAGGTTCGCGCGCTCCCGGAGGACCTCCTCCCCGAGCTCCTCGCCGCCCGCCGTGGCCACGCGGCCGGCGATGGCCCGGCCGCTCCGCCCGAGCGGCTGCGTCTTGCCGACCTCGACGACGTGACCGTTCTCGGCGACGAGCACCTCGGCCACGCCGCGCTCCCGCGCCAGCCCCGCGTGCCGGGTCAGGTGGTGCAGCGCGCCGTGCACCGGGAGGAAGCTGCGCGGCTGGGTGAGGTCGATCATGCGTGCCTGCTCCGTCCGGTGCGCGTGTCCGCTCGCGTGCACGCGCCGATCCGTCGACCACGTCACGAGCTCGACGCCGAGGCGAAGGAGCCCCGCCATCATATCGACGACCGGCCGGTCGTTGCCAGGGATGACGCGGCTCGAGAGGATCACGCGATCCCCCTCTTCGAGGCGCAGGTGCGGGTGCGTCCCCGACGCGAACCGCATCAGCGTGGAGGCGCGCTCGGCCTGGGTGCCGCTCGCGACGACGAGCAGCCGCTCGCGCGGCATCGAGGACGCTACCTCGGGCGGCACGAGCAGATCGCTCGGCCACGGGAGCCGCCCCACCGCCTGCGCCGCCCGGACGTGCGTCTGCACGCTGCGGCCGAGGAGGCAGATCTTGCGGCGCGAGCGGACCGCGGCCTGACCGAGGGCGAGCAGGCGCTGGACGTTGGAGGCGAACACGCCG
The DNA here is from genome assembly GCF_051530195.1 of Sorangium sp. So ce321. Taxonomy (NCBI): domain Bacteria; kingdom Pseudomonadati; phylum Myxococcota; order Polyangiales; family Polyangiaceae; genus Sorangium; species Sorangium sp. So ce321. The sequence goes on from NZ_CP150329.1 coordinate 802,245, forward strand.
ACCACGACGCGCGCCGGCGCTGTCTCGACGAGCTCGGTGAGCGCGTGGGCGACGTCGCGCTCGCTCCCCGCCTCGCCTGGCGAGTCCACGTTGGTGCTGTCGGAGAGGAGCAGCCTGACCCCGGCGTCGCCGAGCGCGCGGAAGCGCGCCTCGTCCGTCGGCTCGCCGTCGAGCGGCGTCGGGTCCAGCTTGAAGTCCCCGGTGTGCACCACGAGCCCCGCGGCCGTGTGGATCGCGAGCGCCGTGGCGTCGACGATCGAGTGCGTCACCCGGAGCGGCTCCACGACGAAGCCGCCGATGGTGACCTCGCGCCCGACCTGCGTCGGCACGAGCCGCGCCTTGTCGTCGAGCGCGTGCTCGGCGAGCCGGTAGCGGACGAGCTCCAGCGCGTGCGGCGGTCCCCAGACCGGGACGTCGAGGTGGCGCAGGAGGAACGGCAGCCCGCCGATGTGGTCCTCGTGGCCGTGCGTCAGGACGATGCCGCGCACCCGCTCGCGGAGCGCGAGCACGTGATCGAAGCGCGGGTGGTAGACGTCGACGCCGAGGTCGGAGCTCGGGAACGTCACGCCGCAGTCGATGAGCAGCACGCCGTCTGCCTGCTCGAGCGCGAGGCAGTTCATCCCGACCTCGCCGAGGCCTCCGAGAGGCACGAGCCGCAGGGTGGACGGGGCTGGCGGCGGAAGCTGGCTCGGGGCGGGGGCGCTCTGCTCGGGATGCACGTTATCGTGGAGGGGGTCTGCCACCCAGGGCGCCGGGAGCCTACGGCCCGCGGCTTGCTGAGCTGGTCTGTAAGAGAGGAGACGACGGCTTCAGACGTAGAACGAGATCGGCTCGCCGTCCCCTTCGAAACTTAGCGCGACAGTGTAGCCACAGGGTGGCCCCTTGCGTCACGCTCTCTCTTTCCCGCGCCGCGCCAGGCTCGGCGGTGCCGGCCTCACGCCGGCGTCGCCAGAGGCCCCGCGCCGCGCGGTCCGGCGCCAGCGCCCCTTGTCTTTCCCGCTCTTTCCCGCGTCGTGACCGCCGCCCGCCGGCGGAGGCTGATCTGCCTCTCCCCTGAACGTCCCCAGGAGCCAACCGGTGATCGCTGCCCTGCTCATCAATCTCCTCCGCCTGGTCCTGCTCCCGGTCAGCGCGCTCCGCTGGGCGTTTGCTGCACCGCGGGGCGGGTATGTCGTCCTCGAAATCGACGGCCACGTCGTCGATCTTCAGCCTCCCCGGGTCCGGCTCGCCCTCTGGTGGCGCCCCAGAAAGCGGGCCCCGCTCTCGGTGGAGCGCGTCCGGGAGCTCGGCAAGCACCTGATGAAGGACCCGCGCCCGGCGGGGCTCTTGCTCCGGATGCGGTCGGTCCACGCGGGGCCCGCGGTGATCGCCTCGCTGCGGGACGCGCTCCTGGAGATCCGGGCGGGGGGCAAGGACATCGTCGCCTACCTGCCGATGGGCGCCGACAACACCATGCTCCTGCTCGCCTCGGCCGCGCGGGCGATCGTGGTCGGGCCCGAGACGCTCGTGTCGCCGCTCGGGTTCGCGGTGGAGGGCCGGTACGTGCGCCGCGCGCTGGAGCAGGTCGGCGTCGAGCCCGAGGTGTTCGCGAAGGGCATGTACAAGAACGCCGGCGAGGTGCTCGTGCGCGACGCGATGAGCGACGCGCAGCGCGAGCAGGTCGGCGCGCTGCTCGACGCGCGCCTCGGCGACCTCGTCGCGTCGCTCGCCCAGGGGCGGCGCGTCGACCGGGAGACGGTCGCGCGGTGGATCGACGAGGCGCCCTACGGCGCGGAGCGGGCCGTGGCGCGGGGCATCGTCGACGCTGTCGCGTACGAGGACGAGCTCGAGCACATGCTCGCGACGGGGCTGCTCCCTGGCACGATCGCGCCGCGCCGCGCCGAGGTCGACGGGGGCTCGGCCGGCGGGGGCGCGCTCGCGTCCGCCCGGCCCGCGCGCGGGCGCCTCGTGTCCGCGGACCGCTACCTCGGCGCGCGGCGCGCGCTCTCGCTGCGGCCGATGTGGCCGCGTCCGATCATCGGCGTCGTCGAGGTGCACGGCGCGATCGTGAGCCGCGCCCGCTTCCGGGGCGCCTCGCTCGCCAGCGAGGAGCGGCTCGTCGCGAGCCTGCGCGCGGCGCGCCAGAACCCGCGCATCCGGGGGGTCATCCTCCACATCGACTCGCCGGGCGGGTCCGCGCTCGCGTCGGACAGGATCCACCACGAGGTCACCCGCCTCGCCGAGGTGAAGCCGGTCGTGGCGTGCATGTCGAACGTGGCGGCGAGCGGCGGCTACTACGTGGCGGCGGCCGCGCACGCGATCGTCGCGCAGCCGCAGACGATCACGGGGAGCATCGGCGTCGTCTCGGCGCGCTTCGCGCTCGGCCCGCTCCTCGACCGCCTCGGCGTCTCGACCGACGTCGTGAAGCGCGGCGCGCGGGCCGACCTGTTCTCCCCGTCGCGCCGGCTCGACGAGGGGGAGCGGGCGGTGATGGAGCGGGAGCTCGACGCGATCTACGCGACGTTCCTCCGCGTCGTCGCCCGCGGGCGGCGGCGCCCGGTCGAGGAGATCGAGCCGCTCGCGCAGGGGCGCGTCTACAGCGGCGCCGACGCGCAGGCGCGCGGCCTGGTCGACATGCTCGGCGGCTTCGAGCGGGCGCTCCACGAGCTGCGGCAGATGATCGGGCCGAAGGCGGCCGCCATCGAGCCGACGATCGTGCGCGCGTCGCGGTACATCCCGCCGCCGCCGCTGCTGCCGGCGCCGGTGCCGACGCTGCTCGAGCTCGTCGGCCTGCGGTGGGTCGCCGGGGAGGTCGCGCTCGCGATCCACTGCGAGGGGGAGCGGGTGCTCGCGTACTGCGCGGAAGCGGCTGACCTCGACTAGAGAGCGACGGCCGGGCGGGGTGAGTGTGCGCGCGGAGCGTGCACTGGGGCCCCGCCGAACTCGCAAGGACGCTGCTTCCCCTCGCTGCGCGAGGAGAAGCAGCGGCGAGGTGCTCGGACAGCGGCCCGTCCCCAGCCCGCGCCCCCGCACGCACACTCACCCCGCCCGGCTCAAGGGGATGGTTCTCGGCGGGCGATCTGTTGGGAGGCTTTCCTGGACGAGGACGATTTTTGTCTGGAGAAGCTGTGAGTAATCTGTGCGCCTGGTGGGTAGCACTTGTTCAGAACTGCTCAGGGAGCGCTAGGAATCGGCTGTGGAACGGAGGAGGCCCTATATGTGGGCCCTGTTCGGCCGGAGATCCCAACATGTAGCGGTTCTCCTTGACGCAGGGGGCCTTCGCGAGTTTGACTAGCAGGCGGTCAGGCGCTCCCGAACGTCGGCGCACGCCTTTCAGGTATGAAGCCTGAAACTATGCTCACTGGTCTGAAGACAGAACGTTTGAGCAGGTAGTCGGGGAGAAGCGACGAGGACCCAGGAGATCGAGGCGATGTGCGCCTCGGTGCTCTCCAGGGAACTCTTTGTGCTTTCGGTAGGACCCGGGTCACCGACAGGTGCGGTGGCTCACAGGAGGACTTGGAAATGGCCCAGTCGGCAGTTGTGGGTGACGGCGGTAAGCTTCCCGCCGGGAACGGCAAGATGACGGCGCGGACGAAGGAAGAAGGAGGGGCCCGTCCGGCGACCGGGGGGGCTGCCAAGGCGCAAACCAACGGCGCGGCCGCGAGCAAGGCCGCGAAGAAGGGGACCTCCCGACCTCGCGGGCTCGGGTTCGAGCGGCGGTTCACGCATCGCGGCGTGGATCCGCTCGACGAGGTCACCTGGGAGCGCCGCTCGAGCGTCATCACCAACCCCGACGGCTCGGTCGTCTTCAAGATGGAAGGGGCCGAGATCCCCGCCGGCTGGTCGCAGCTCGCCACCGACATCGTCGTTTCCAAGTACTTCCGCAAGGCGGGCATCCACGGCAAGAAGGAACTCGGCGAGACGAGCGTCCGTCAGGTCGTGCACCGGCTCGCGCGCACCATCCGCGAGGCGGGCGAGCACTTCGGCGGCTACTTCGCCTCGGCCAAGGAAGCCGACACCTTCGAGGCGGAGCTCGCGTACCTGCTCGTCCACCAGTACGGCGCGTTCAACTCGCCCGTCTGGTTCAACTGCGGGCTCTACCACCGCTACGGGATCGAGGGCTCCGGCGGCAACTACGCCTGGAACGAGGCCTCGGCCGACGCGGGGAACGGGGGCGCCGCCCTGAAGCCGGGCGCCTCCGCGCCACGTACGGGCGCGGCGGGCGCGGTCGACGAGATCGTCGAGACCCGGAACGCCTACGAGCGGCCGCAGTGCTCCGCGTGCTTCATCCAGGCGGTCCAGGACGACCTGATGAGCATCTACGACCTCGTGAAGAGCGAGGCCCGGCTGTTCAAGTACGGGTCGGGGACGGGGACGAACTTCAGCGCGATCCGCGGCAAGCAGGAGAAGCTCTCGGGCGGCGGGACGAGCTCGGGGCTCATGAGCTTCCTCGAGGTGTTCGACCGCGCCGCCGGCGCGACCAAGAGCGGCGGGACGACGCGGCGCGCCGCCAAGATGGTCTGCCTCGACATGGACCACCCGGAGATCGTCGACTTCATCCAGTGGAAGGTCCGCGAGGAGAAGAAGGCGATGGCGCTCATCGCCTCGGGGTACCCCTCCGACTTCAACGGCGAGGCCTACCACACCGTCAGCGGGCAGAACTCCAACAACTCGGTGCGCGTGAGCGACGAGTTCATGCGCGCGGCGGCGACGGGCGCCTCGTGGGAGACGCGCTCGCGGACGACCGGCGAGGTCGTCGACACGCTGAGCGCCAAGGACCTCTGGCGCCATATCGCCGAGGCGGCGTGGGGCTGCGCCGACCCGGGCGTGCAGTACGACACGACCATCAACCGCTGGCACACCTGCCCGAACACGGCGCGCATCAACGCCTCGAACCCGTGCTCGGAGTACATGTTCCTCGACGACTCGGCCTGCAACCTGTCGAGCCTGAACCTGACCAAGTTCCTCCGCCAGGACGGCTCGTTCGACATCGACGGCTACCGCCACGCCGTGCGGGTCTTCTTCGTCGCCCAGGAGATCCTCGTCGACTTCTCGGCCTACCCGACCCGGGGCATCGCGAAGAACTCGCACGACTACCGCCCGCTCGGGCTCGGTTACGCCAACCTGGGCACCCTGCTCATGCTGCAGGGCATCCCGTACGACTCCGACCAGGGGCGCTCGGTCGCGGGCGCGCTCACCGCGATCCTCTGCGGCCATGCCTACCGGGTCTCGGCCGAGATGGCCGCCGCGAAGGGGGCGTTCGCTGGCTTCGCGAAGAACCGCGAGCCGATGCTCCGGGTGATGGGCATGCACCGCGACGCCGCGTACGCGCTCGATCGCGACCGCTGCCCGGAGTCGCTCTGGCGGGCGGCGTGCGCCGACTGGGACGAGGCGGTGCGGCTCGGGCAGGAGCACGGCTACCGCAACGCCCAGGCGACGGTGCTCGCGCCGACCGGCACCATCGGCCTCCTGATGGACTGCGACACGACGGGCATCGAGCCCGACTTCTCGCTCGTGAAGTTCAAGAAGCTCGCCGGCGGCGGCTACTTCAAGATCGTGAACCAGTCCGTCCCCGAGGCGCTGCGGCGGCTCGGCTACCCCGAGGCGGAGGTGCAGGAGATCGTCGCCTACGTGTCCGGCACGAACACCCTCCTGGCGGCGCCGCACGTGAACCGGGCGTCGCTCAAGGCCAAGGGGCTCAACAACGACGACCTCGCGAAGGTCGAGGCCGCCATCCCGGGCGTCTTCGATCTGGATCTCGCCTTCGGTCCCTGGATCCTCGGCGAGGAGGCCTACGACAGGCTCGGCGTCTCCAAGGAGTCGCGGGCGCGCTTCGGCTTCTCGCTGCTCCAGCACCTCGGCTTCTCGCCCGCGGAGATCGAGGAGGCGAACGAGACGATCATCGGCCGCATGACCGTGGAGGGGGCGCCGCACCTGCGCGAGGAGCACTACGCGGTGTTCGACTGCGCGAACCGCTGCGGCAAGAAGGGCCGGCGGTACCTCGCGCCGATGGCGCACGTCCGCATGATGGCCGCCGCGCAGCCGTTCCTGTCCGGCGCGATCTCGAAGACGGTGAACCTGCCGAACGAGGCGACGGTCGATGAAGTGCAGCGGATCTACGAGGAGGGGTGGCGCCTCGGGCTCAAGGCGGTCGCGCTCTACCGCGACGGCTGCAAGGCGTCGCAGCCGCTCTCGTCGACCTCGAGCTCGAGCGACGGCAAGGGGACGGACACGAAGAGCAAGGCCGACAAGGCCGAGATCGCCGGGCCCGTCCTCCAGGCGGCGACCGCGCTGGCCAGCCAGGCGCGCCCGCGCTCGCCCTCGGATGCGGCGCCCGAGCGGTTCCGCCTGCCCAGGAAGCGCAAGGGCTTCACGCAGGAGGCGCGCGTCGGCGGGCACAAGATCTACCTGCGCACCGGCGAGTACGACGACGGGACGCTCGGCGAGATCTTCATCGACCTCCACAAGGAGGGGGCCGCGTTCCGCTCGATGATGAACTGCTTCGCCATGGCGGTGTCGATCGGGCTCCAGTACGGCGTGCCGCTCGAGACGTTCGTCGAGCAGTACACCTTCACCCGCTTCGAGCCGCAGGGCGTCGTCGAGGGGCACGACTACGTGAAGTTCTCGACGTCGATCGTGGACTACCTCTTCCGCGTGCTCGGGGTCGAGTACCTGAACCGCTACGACCTCGCCCACGTCCAGCCGGTCACCTCGGCCATGGAGGACCCGGTCGAGTCGCGCGCACAGGAGAGCGGCGTGGCGTCGTTCTCGCAGAGCTCCTCGGGGGCTGCGCTGCTCGACGGCGGGGGAAGGGCGTCGAGCGCGCTCGACGCGCAGCTCGAGGACATGATGGGCGACGCGCCCGTGTGCGACGGCTGCGGGCACATCACCGTGCGCAACGGGGCCTGCTACAAGTGCCTCAACTGCGGCAACAGCATGGGTTGCAGCTAGTAGGCGACGGGCGGGGGTGGGGGTGACGTGGGAGGGGCTGGCGGGAGGCCCTTCCCACGAACTCGCGCCTCTTGGTGGCTAGTGCCGCGTGAACCGGGGAGCCGGGCCAGGACGGGGATCGCTGCGCTGCGGGCCGGCGCTCGGATTCGTGAGGCCCTTCCCCCGCCAGCCCCTCCCACGTCACCCCCACCCCCGCCGACTCGGGGGAAGGGGGGGGGCGAGGAGCGATCGCCTGGGTGATCGCGGACGGCTGGGCGGGGAACATGGATCGCTGGCGGTGAGCGCGGACGCCGGCGATGAAGCGGGGGGCGCGCTGCGCGGGGGCGCTGCGGGTACGTCCGTACGCGCTTCTACCTGGCCAGCCGGATGGCTGCGGTCTGCGAAGCTTTGTAGAAGACTGCGCATGATCCGGTCGCGCTCGTTCATTGCCTTTGTCGTCATCACCTGCGGCTTGCTGTCCGGCGCTTGCCAGAAAGAAGAAGCGGAGCCGGAGGCGATCCCGGCACCCGCACAGTCGGTCGCGCCGGTCGCCGCCGACCCCGTGCCCGCCGCGACACCAGCGCCCGCTGCAACCCCGGAGCCCGCCGCAGCCCAGGAGCCCGCGGCAGCGGCATCCGCCGCGACGGCAGACGCAGACGCGGGGGCGGGGGCGGCCGAGGGGACGACGGGGACGGCAGCTCCCCGTGGGAGCGGCGCCTCCATCCAGGCGTGCTGCACCGCGCTCCACGCGGTGGCCACCAAGTCGGGGAAGTCGTCAGAGGCCAAGTCGAAGGCGGCAACGGCATCCCACCTCTGCGCCGGGATCGAGAAGCTCGTGCAGAGCGGGAAGACCCCGCGCGCCAAGGCGCTCACCCAGATCCGAGCGAGCCTCGCCGGGACCACGCCGCCCGCCGAGTGCAACTGAGCCGCGGTACGGAACGGCGCCGCGGAGGCCGCGCCCAGGAGCTGTCATGCCCTCCCAGCGGGTTACCGATCGTCAGAAGAGCGCCAGCTCGGTCGTCGCGGCGGGCGAGACCCACGCCGACCGGATCGCCACCGACATCGAGGCGTTGCTCTCTCCCTACCTCCGCAAGGGAGAGCAGATGCCGAACATCGCCCTCCTCACTCAGCTCGTCGTCCGCGCCCTCGCCGACGCGCGCGATCGCATGGTAACGGCCGACGAGATCCTCGTGGGCGAGCTCGCCGACGATGGCGCTCCGCGGGAGGGACGCGACGAGGTCGCCCACGAGCTCCACGACGAGCTCGACGACCTCCGCGACTGGCTCACCGGCCTGTACGGCAACGCGGCCCTCAAGCACCTGGGGTTCGCGGAGGCCACCCCGCGTGATCCGGTGCAGCTGGAGCGCTTCGCCGGCGAGGTGACGCGCGCGCTCAGCAGCAAGGAGCTGCCGAGGCCCCGCCGCAAGGGGGTCCGCTGGGACGCCGACGACGCTGTGCTCCGGATCGAGCGGCTGCGCGACGCGCTCCTCAGCCACCTGAAGGACGTGGCGCGCGAGGCGCGCGAGGCCAAGGCGACGCGGATGGCCAAGAGCACGACCATCGCGCTGTATGACGAGCGCTTCGGCCGCGTCGCGACGTTCCTGGGAGGGCTCTTCCGGCTGGCGGGCCACACCGACCTGGCCAACCACGTGCGCCCCTCGTCGCGCCGATCCGGACAGACCGAGGTGGACGCGACGCCACCGGAGCCAGGCAGCGCCGCGCCGGGAGAGCTCGAGCGCCCCGCGCTCGCGGACGATCAGCGCTCGGACGGATAGCTGGCCCATCGCCGCGCGGTCGCGCGGCGCCAGGAGCGATCGCGCGGCGCCAGGAGCGATCGCGCGGCGCCAGGAGCGATCGCGCGGCGCCAGGAGCGGTCGCGATCCAGGGCCAGGAGCGGCCGCGATCACGCAGGACCAGGAGCGGTCGAGATCTAGGGGCCAGGAGCGGCCGCGAGCACGCGGGGCCAGGAGCGGCCGCGCGCTGCTCGCTCGGCGCCGTCACGCGAAGTGATCGTACCCCCGCGCCTCGACGCTCGTCAGCTGCCCGTCCGGCCCGAGCAGCGCCACGGCGCTAGCGCCCTCCTCGCGCGGCGCGCAGCGGCCGATCGCCACGAAGCCGGGGAGCGACCCGACGTCAGGACCCGCGACCGCGATCGCGTAGTCCTCGCCGCCGTGGAGCGCGAGCTCCAGCGCATCCGCGCCGAACAGCGCGGCGGCCTCGCGCAGGTCAGCGCTCACGAGCGCCGCTGGATCGAGCAGCGCGCGCACGCCGCTCGCGCGCGCGAGGTGCGCGAGGTCCGCGGCGAGGCCGTCGGAGACGTCGATCGCCGCGCGCGCGCGGCCGCCCGCTGCCGCGCGGAGGCCCGCGTCGATGCGCGCCACCGGCCGGCGAAACGCGTGGACCGCCCGCTCGGCCGCCGCGCCGGCCGGCGACATGCCCCGGTCGAGCAGCGCGAACCCCGCCGCGGCGAGGCCGACCGGGCCCGCCAGCGCCAGCGCGTCCCCGGGGCGCGCGCCGTCGCGCCGCAGCGGCGCTGCCGCCGCGCCGAGCGCCGTCGTGGTGATCGAGATCTCGCCGCCCCGGGAGAGGTTCCCGCCGATGATCGCCGCGCCGATCTCGTCGCACGCGGCGCGCTGGCCCCGGGCGAGGGCGCCGAGCTCGTCGTCGCTCACGTCCCGAGGCAGCACCAGCGCCGCGAGCAGGCCGACCGGGCGCGCACCCATCGCCGCGAGATCGCTCGCCGCCGCCATCGTCGCCCGGTAGCCGAGATCCTCGAAGCTCAGCAGATCGCGCCGGAAATGCACGCCCTCGACCGCGCTGTCGATCGTCCAGACGAGCGGCTCCGCGGCGCCGCCCGGCGGGGACGCGGGCGCGATGATCGCGGCGTCGTCGCCGATGCCGCAGAGCACATGGGCGCCCGCCCCGCCGCCGAGCGCGGCGCGCAGCATCTCGATGCGCGTCCACTCGGAGCGCGCGGTCATTGGAAGATGGGCGGCGCGACGCTGTTCGCCGGCGAGCCCGCGACCGTGGGCAGCTTGACCACGAACACGGTGCCGCGCGGCTCGTTCGGCTCGATGCGGACGGTGCCGCTGTGCGCCTCGACCAGGCGCTTGACGATCGAGAGACCGAGGCCGGTGCCGCCGTGCTCCCGGGTCGAGCTCTGATCGATCTGGTAGAACGGGTCGAACACCTTCAAGCGCTCGCCGACCGGGATGCCGACGCCCGTGTCCACGACGCGGATCTCGACCGCCTGCTGGAGCGGCGCGACGAGCACCAGCCCGGGGAGGTCGTCCGTGTCGTCGCTCACGGCGCGCGCGACGAGCAACACCGCGCCGCCCGCCTCGGTGAACTTCACCGCGTTTTCGACGAGGTTGATGAACACCTGCCGCAGCCGGTCGCTGTCCCCGAGCACCGGCGGGAGATCGCTCTCGGCGTGGATCCGCAGCTCGACCCCCTTCTTCGCGGCCGCCGGCGCGATGGTCGACGCCGCCTCGAGGAGGACCGGGCCGACCGCCACCTCGCTGCGGTGCACGATCAGCGTGCCGCTCTCCAGCTTCGAGAGATCCAGCAGGCTCATGATGAGCCCGAGCAGCTGCTCGCTCTTCGACCGGATCGTCTCGATGAACTCGCGCTGCTCGCCGGTCAGGGGCCCGCCGATGCCCTCGGCGAGCATCTCGCTGTAGCCCATGATCGACGTGAGCGGCGTCCGGAGCTCGTGCGACACCGTGGCCAGGAAGTTCGACTTGAGCCGATCGAGCTCCTTCAGCCGCTCGTACGCCTGCTGCAGCTCGGCGTTCTTCTGCGAGAGCTCGCGGAAGCTCTCGCGGATCGACGCGACGTGCATCGTCGAGGTGAGGAGCGACTTGTGCCCGCTGAACAGGATGAGATCGAGGACGGAGCGGAGGTGGTCCGCGATCTGGCCGAGCCGCTCCGGCCGGAGCCTCGCCACCCGAGAAGGCCCCTCCACCGCGCGGCAAGGGTCGACGTCGACCTGCGCCGCCGCCTCGGCCTGCGCCGCCGCCTCGGCCTGCGCCAGAGAGGCGGCCGCGGCGTCCTCCGGCAGGTAGGGACCGAGGACCGAGCGGCCGATCGTGCGGCCGTCATACTCGATCGGGAACACCTGGTAGAGCGCGCCGGTGAAGGGCGCTTCCGCGAGCTCGGCGCCCGACTCCGCGAGCGTCGCGCCGCCGGTCGACTGGATCCGGATCGGCAGGCCGAACAGCTTATGGAACGAGGCGGCCATCTCCCCGAGGGCCTGGCGATCGACGAGATCCTCCAGCGAGAGCGGGCCGATGCCGACCAGATCGACCACCGGCGCCGCCGCGGGGGGCGGCAGCGTCGAGGGCTCCGGGGTGCTCGGCGGCGGCCCGTCGCGCTTGGACGAGGCAGGCGCGTCGGCGACGCGGGCCGACGGCATCGGCGCGGAGCTCGGCACGCTGAGGAGATCCTCGTCGTCGAGGCCGAAGTCGACCGGCGTCCCCTTGTGGGCGTCGGGCCTCATGGAATGCCGCCCATTCGCCTCGCGAGGAGGTCGTTCACCGAGCTCGACACCCCGAGCTGGCGGACCGCGCTGTTCAGGAGCTCCTCGCCGCTGATCGACAGCCGCTTCGAGAGCTGGTGCGTCTGATCGAGCGTCTCCCACGTGAGGTGGAGCAGGCCCATGAACGTCTCCACCGTGCCCACGCCGCGGGTCGCGATCGCCCGGTACACCGGCTCCTTGCCGCGCGCCGCGAGCCGCGCCAGCTCCTCGTCGCTCCGGATGTCGGGGAGGTCGCGCTTGTTGAACTGGATGACGAGCGGCATCCTCGCGAGATCGAGGCCGTTCTCCCGCAGGTTCTGGCGGAGGTCGAAGAACGCCTCGGCGTTGCGCTGCGTCTCGGAGGTCTGCGAGTCGGCGATCAGCGCGACCCCGTCCGCCCCCTGGAGCACGAGCCGCCGCGTGGCCGCGTGCATCGGCTGTCCGGGCACGGTGAACAGCTTGATGCGGAGCGAGACGTCGCCGTCCTTCGCGCGGAAGGTGAGCGGCAGGAGATCGAAGAACAGCGTGCGATCGTCCTGCGTCTCGAGGGTCATCAGCCGTCCGCGAGCGTCCGACCCGGCGAGGCCGTGCAGCGAGACGAGGTTCGTCGTCTTGCCGCTGAGCGCCGGGCCGTAATAGACGAGCTTGATCGTCACTTCACGGGCTGCGAAGTCGAGCTGCACAGCCGCATTCTCGCATGAGCGACGGACGATTGGATATGGTCACGGCGCCCGGACGAGGAAGCCGGGCGCCGTCTCCTCCCCTGTCAGGAGGCGTGCGCCCCGCTCAGGCCGAGCCGCCGGGCGCGTTGGGGACGCTGGACAGGGGAGGGGGGATCAGCTTGCTCTCGCCATTCTCGACGGTCCAGAGCGCGCTCCGGAGCCCCTCCAGGCGCGCGGTCAGCGCCTGGAGCGCCTCGGCCTGCGCGTCGCACGCCTGGAGCTGGGTCTCGCTGCTCGGCTCGACGCGCTCCCGCTCCTCGCGGGCCGCCTTGAGCACCTCGATGACCTCGCGGTGCAGCTCCTGGCCGGCCGTGACCACCCACGCGTCGAGCCGGCTCGCGAACTCCTGGATCATCTCGTCGAGCTTCGGCCCGATCCGGACCGCCGCCTCGCGCAGCGCGACCGGCGCCATCTCCTTGGCCTTCTTGCGGGTCTCGGCCTCGACCTTCTCCTTCACGTAGACGGCCAGGACCGGGGCGGCGAGCGCGAGGATGCCGCCGAGCAGGGCGTTCGTGAACATCACGCCGAGGCCGATCGTGAAGAGCGCGAAGACACCGACATCGTAGCCGAACGTGTCGACCTCGACGTTCGGCGGCTTCACGTCGCCCCCGAGCGCCTCGCTGACCCGCTTCGCCACGTCGTGCGCGTCCTCCCGGACGAGCGCGATCGTCTTCTCGGCGAGGGCCTCGAGCGCCGTCGCGATCTCCTTCGTCTCGGCCTGTGCCCACTCGGCGAAGGTGCGCTCCAGGAACGCCCCGAGGTAGACCTTGATCTCGTCGGTGTTGGCCTCGTCGATGATCGTCGGCAGCTGGCGGAGCACGTCGTCGACGAAGCGCTCCAGGTCGCGGCGCACCCACGCCCGGATGGCGCTCACCTCCTCGCGGATGCCGGCGCGCCGCTCCTCGATGGTGCGCGACTGGCCGGCCAGGTCTTTCTCGATCATCTCGATGCGACGGCTGAGCTCCTCGCGCGACATCGCGGTCGCCCGCCGCCGCGCGTCGACGCCCTTGCCGAGCAGGCGCGCGGCCTCGAGGCCCTCGCCGAGCGCGTTGTCGAGCAGGATGCGCCCGCGCTCCTCGGCGAGGAACCGGGTCAGGTGGTCGAGCAGCTCCGGCATCCCGCTGCCGGGCCGATCGCCCTCCAGCGCCCGCTCGCTCGAGATCGGGAAGACCACCGGCGACTTCACGAGCTTGCCGAGCTCGCTCCGGATGTAAGCGAGCGCCTCGACCTCCTCGTCCTGGCTCCAGATGTCGCGCTTCGTCACGACGAAGAGGATCTTGTCGCGCGACTGCCCGAGCAGCTTGTCCTGGAGGAAGACCCGCTCGCTCTCCTTCAGCGGCTGGCCGGCGTCGATGAGGAACAGCACGGCGTCCGACCGCGGGATGTAGCTGTACGTGATGTCCGCCCGCTGGAGCGAGAGGTCGTTCACCCCGGGGGTGTCGACGAGGACCACGCGCTCGCGCAGGAGCTCCGCCGGGTACCCCACCTCGAGGAACTTGACCTCGCCCGCGCTCGACGAGCGCTCCCCGCCGACCGTGAAGGCCCGTACGTCCTCGAACGGCAGGCCCGAGCGCTCGCCCGACGCGTAGACCACCTCGGCGCGCGGATCGGTCGCGTACTCGAGGTGGTGGATCACCGCCGTCGTGGGCGTCACGCCGACGGGGAGGATCGGGGCGCCGAGCAGGGCGTTCACGAAGGTCGTCTTGCCGTGGTTGAACTCGCCGACCACGACGAGGTGGAACCGGTCGGCGTCGAGCTTCTTCACGAGATCGTTCGTGACGCGCGTGGCGACGCTCCTGGCGCCGAGGGCCTCGGCGAACTCCACGAGATCCCGGAGCGTCCCGGTCACGTCGTCTTTGCGGCTGTGGAAGGATTCGAGCATGTGCGTTGGACCTCGGCCTTGGTCAGGGGGCTGGTGAGGAGGCGGCCCCTCAGCCCCAGATCTTGATGACTTCGTGCACCTTCTCGTCGACCTCCTCCATGGAGATGCCGCTCGAGCCGAGCCCGGCGTGGCGCTTGTAGAGCTCGCTCTCGGCGAAGGCCCGGAGCGCCAGGACGCGCTTCGGCAGCCACGGGTGGCTGGCCGTGAACTCGGCGAACCTGCCGATCCCGCCCTTGCCCTCGTCGTGCTGGGCGATGAACGCCTCGAGGTTCAGCTCCTCGTAGAGCTTGGTCGAGCCGAGCGCGAGCTTGGTGAGCGCGCGCGTCGAGACGTCGAGGCTCTTCGCGCAGAGCAGCCCGGCGCGGTCGCAGGTGACCTCGGCGCGGCGCGACCAGCCGGAGAGCGCGAGCATCGCCGGGCCGACGATCCACTTCACGAACACCGACGCCATGCGCGTCAGGTAATGCATCGCGGTCAGGTAGACCACGTGGCTGTTGTGGATGTGGCCGCACTCGTGGCCGATGACGCTGAGCAGCTCGTCGTCGGTGAAATGGTCGACGAGCGCGGAGTGCACCATGATGAACGAGTCATCGTTCGTGCCGTAGGTGGCGGCGTTGAGGGTGGGGCTGTTGACGATGTAGATCGTCGGGGTCGTGATCCCGAGCGTCTCGGCGCAGTGGACCGCGAGGTTGTGGACGCGCGGGAACTGCGTGGGCCCGACCTTGACGGCGTGGCCGAGGAGCTCGTTCTTGCCGACCGTCTTGAACAACCTGACCGCGGCGGTCACGGCGAGCTCGACCGGACGCATCTTCTCGAAGGCGAGCCGTGTGTTCTTATCGGACACGTAGGCATACGCATTGCCAGCGCCATCGCCGCCGCCTGCGCGCTGCCCCTTCCGTCTCTCGATGAAGCCCTTGAAATCGAGCGATCCGACCTGTGCCATCCGGCGAAGGTAACGGTCGGGCAGCGGCCGCGCAACGCCACCCGCGCCGGGCGCCGCGAACTTAACGCAAAATCACGGGGCCACCTCCGCTCTCACCCGAGCCAGGCGCGACCTGACGCGCTCAGACGCGAAGCAGGGCGAGGAGCCCCTCCGGGCCGAGGCGCTCGAGCGTGCGCTGCCTCGCGAGGAAGCGCCGGAAGTCCTTGTAGACGCCGCTGCCCTTGGGGCGGAGCTCGAAGTCGGTGATCCGCGTGATCGAGAACCGCAGCGCGGCGATCACGCTCTCGTGGAACAGACGATCGCGCTCCTCGGTTGCAAGCGGCCGCACCGAGAGGTAGCCGGCGGCGAGCGCGGCGGCGAGATCGGGGTCGAGGTCGTCGCCGAAGCACCACGCCAGCATCGTGACAGCGAGGTCGAACGCGGCGCTGCCGCGCGAGGCGCTCTCGAAATCGAGCAGCGCCGAGATCTCGCCGCCCTGCCAGAGCACGTTGTCGCGGAAGAGATCGCCGTGGATCAGCGTCTCGGGCCCCGGCGTCCGCGGCCTCGCGGCGCGGATCCGCTCGAGACGTCCGGTGAGCTCGTCCACGGCCGCGGCCACCTCGGGCGGGAGGGCCGAGCCCTGCGCGCGGAGGCCGCGGAGCCGCTGGTCGAGGCCGTCGAGGTCGAACCGGCTCACGCTCGCCCCCTCGAACGAGGCGCCGACGAGGTGCACCCGCGCCAGGGCCGAGCCGACGCGGCGGGTCGCGTCGGGCGTGACGCGCGCCTGGCAGAGCGACTCGCCCGCGACCCAGGGGAACAGCGCGACGGGCTTCCCAGCGTGCTCTGCAATGAACGAGGCGCCCTCCGACCCGGGCGCTCCGTCCTGGCGGCGGAGCGGCTGCGGCGTGGCGACGCCCCCGGCCGCGAGGTGCTCCAGCATGCGCGCCTCGCGCGAGGCCGCGCCGAGCTGCTGCTCCTCGTACACGCGCAGGAACACCTGCCCGCGGCCATCGGCGAGCGTCAGCGCGAAGTTGGAGTTCACGCTCCCGGCGAGGAGGCCGCGCACGTCGGCGATCTCCAGGCCGTAGAGCGCGCCGATGCGGCGGGCATCCGCGAGCGAGAGCGGGGTCAAGATGGCCATCGCGCGCAGGGTAGCCTCGATTCGCGCGGCGCCTCCACAGGAAGTTCGTGGCGCAGCGGAGCCGCCGCGCGGAGCGAGACCGACGATCGGGGAAGGCGAGAAGGTACGGCGAGGAGGTGCGGCGAGGAGGTGCGGCGAGGACGAGAAAACGCGGGCTCCGGGCCAGGATCTGCAGTGCCCCTGCTCGCGGACCGGACCCTCGTGCGTTATGAATGAATGAGCGGGAGCAACACCCCCTTCAACTATCGAATGCCCACCCTCTACGGAAACACCACCGGACTCAGCCCCCTAGCCACCAAGACCCTCGAGCGCATCTACCGACGCAAGGTCCCGCTCGCCAGCCTCGCCACGCCCGAGCTCATCAAGGCGCTCGCCGAGGCGTCGCACGAGACAGGGCGCCAGGTCGGCGCGCTGGTCCACCGCTCAGGCGAGATCGACTACGTCGTCGTCGGCGACGCGACCCGGCTGATGCTGCCCGACATCGGGCGCCTCCGCGCCGCGCAGGGGCGCTTCAGGGCGCTCCGGCTCGTCCATACGCACCTCTTCAACGAGCCGCTCACGCGAGACGACCTCGTCGACCTCGTCCGCCTCCGGCTCGACCTCGTCGCGGCCGTGCAGCTCACCCCGCAGGGCGAGCCGCGCACGATCCAGTACGCGTACAACGTGCCGGTCCACGGAAAGGACGAGGTCACGGTCACCGTCGACGGCGCCGCGGAGGACGGCGACGGCCGCCGGCAGGCGGAGCTGCCGTACCGGACGGTGGGCCCTGTCGCGGTCGGTCGCATCGACGTCGATTTCGGCGCGCTCATCCAGGCGCTCGAGGACGAGTTCACGAAGCGCTCGCGCACGCGATCGGTCGCGGCCAAGGACGGCCGGGCGATCCTCGTCCACGTCGCCGAGAAGTCCAAGGCCGGCGCGCTCGCGCGGGCCGAGGAGAGCCTGCGCGAGCTGACCGAGCTCGCCGGGACCGCGGGCGTCGACGTCGCGGACAGGGTCCTCCAGCTGCGCGACCGCATCGACCCGCGGCTCGTGCTCGGCAAGGGCAAGCTGGACGAGGTCGTCCTGCGCGCCTCGGAGCTCGACGCCGAGACCCTGGTCTTCGACCGGGACCTGACCCCCTCGCAGGCGTCGGCGATCGCGAAGCACACGGATCTCAAGGTGCTCGACCGGACGCAGCTCATCCTCGACATCTTCGCCCAGCGGGCCGAGTCGTCCGACGGCAAGCTCCAGGTCGAGCTGGCCCAGCTCAAGTACACGCTCCCTCGCCTCGGGCAGAAGGACGACTCCCTGTCTCGCCTCACCGGCGGCATCGGCGGGCGCGGTCCTGGCGAGACGAAGCTCGAGATCGGGCGCCGCCGCGCGAAGGAGCGCGTCACCTTCCTGGAGGGGCAGCTCAAGCGGCTCTCCCGGCAGCGCGAGCAGCGCCGCCGCAGGCGCGCCCGGCTCGGCGTGCCGGTGGTCTCGATCGTGGGCTACACGAACGCCGGCAAGAGCACGCTGCTGAACACGCTGACCGGCGCCGACGTGCTCGCCGAGAACAAGCTGTTCGCGACGCTCGACACCCGCTCGAGGCGGCTGCGCTTCCCCGAGGAGCGCGAGGTGGTGATCACCGATACCGTCGGCTTCATCCGGGAGCTCCCGAAGGACCTGTTCGCCGCCTTCCGGGCGACGTTCGAGGAAGCGGCCGACGCCGACCTCCTGCTCCACGTCGTGGACGCGAGCGATCCTGCGCGCGATCAGCACATCGAGACGACCGAGGCGCTGCTGACCGAGCTCGATCTCATCGGCATCCCCCGCATCCTCGTGTTCAACAAGGCGGACCTCATCGCGCCGGAGGAGGGGCGGCGGCTGCTCCTCGGTCACCCCGACGCGGTGCTCCTCTCCGCGACGGACAGGGAGACGACGCGGGAGCTGCTCGGCAAGCTCGCCGACCGGCTCAAGAGCCGCTGGGAGGAGGCCGCGACGGTGCCCACGTACGAGGTGGAGACGGCCGACGGCGCGCTGGATGACGGCGCGCTGGACGACGGCGGGCTGTTCGACGGCGAGGCCGAGTCGATGACGGTGATCGGCCCGCCCTCGGGCTCCGGCGCCGAGGGCGTCAGCTCGCACGTGCGAGGGACGTTCGAGGTGTGAGCATCGGCCGGGCTCGGTGCAGAGCCCGGCCTGACTCGCGTCGCGTTTGGCTCGCGTTGATTCGCGTCGAGAAGAGGTGAGCGCCGCCGGGCTCGCTGTGGAGCCCGGCGGAAGCTCCGTCGAGGCTCAGGGCTCCGGGAACCCGTCGCAGACGAAGATGCTGAGGCAGTTACCGCTCGCGCACTCCTCGTCCTCGGCGCACGTCTCGGCGGGGGCCAGCTTGCAGGCTCCCTCGCCGTCGCAGACGTTGGCGCCGCTGCAGTCCGCCCCATCCTCGGCCCCGGCGGCGACGTTGGAGCACTCGCCCAGCGAGCCCTCGACGTTGCAGGCCTGGCAGGCAGCGTCGCACCCGGTGTTGCAGCAGACGCCGTCGACGCAGCTGCCGCTTCCGCACTCCTCGCCGTCGGTGCACTCCTGACCGTTCGCGGCCTTGCACGCGCCCGCGGCGTCGCACGCCTGGTTCTCCTCGCAGCCCAGGCCCGGCGTGCCGGCCGGAGCCAGCGCGCAGGAGCCGTCTTCCGGATCGCAGACGTGGCACAGGGCGCACTGCGCGTCCTCCGTGCACTCGCTGAAGCAGGCGTTGGCCTCCGGATCGCAGGCGAACGTCTCGCACTCCTTCGGCTCGCCGGGCTCGCACTCCGCGCTCGTCCCGTCGCAGGTGCCGCGGCCGGTCTCGACGCCCTCGGAGCACGTCGTCTCTCCGCACGCCGTCTCGGCCTTGGAGACACCGCACGTGCCGCTCTCATCGCCCGATTCCTTGAGATCGGCGGTGCAGGCGTCGCAGTCCTCGTCGCAGGCGGCGTTGCAGCAGACGTCGTCGGCGCAGAAGCCGCTCGCGCAGTCGTCCGCCTCCGTGCATGCCTTGGCGAGCTCACACTGCGGGCAGGTGGGGCCGCCGCAGTCGACGTCGGTCTCTTCGCCGTTCTTCGTGCCGTCAGCACAGGCGTCGACGACGACGCCGTCGTCTCCCGGGATGCGCGAACGATCGACCGTGGCGATGAGCTCACAGCCCATCCCGAGGGTCGAGATCGCGCCGGCGCAGAGCGCCATCGCGAGAAGGTACTGGTTCTTCCACATAGTAGTCCCCTTAGAAGGTAAACCGCGCAGCGGCGCCGCCGCCGGTCGGGCTGACGAACGGAGCGACAAACGCATTCTTCTTCACGCTCGAGGCCGCGGCCTTCGTCTCGGCCGGCGTGTCGTCGCTGAGGAGCAGAACCGCCCCGGTGACGCCGAACGTGAGCGCGACGGCGAAGGACATGTCCGCGATGAGCGCGTTGCGATCGACGCGGTCCGCCGTCTTGGTCGTCGGGCTGTCGTCGAAGTCGCTCTTCGCGCTGAGCGCCTGGATGCCGAAGATCGTCCCGACCACGACGCCGGCGCCGGCGAGCCCGAGCGTGACGTAGGCCGGCACCGGAGAGCGCGGCTCGACCGGCGCTGCGGGCGGCGGCGTCTGGGCGGGCGGCGGGGTGATGGCGGGCGGCGGGGTGGCGGGCTGCGCCGGTACCGCGGCGACGGGCTCCGGCGGCTTCGGCGTCAGCGTGACGCTGACGTCGCGCGTCTCGGCGAAGGTGACCTCGATCTCCTGGCTCGAGTCGACGAAGCCCTCGGCAGAGACGGTCAGCGTGTGCTTGCCGGGCGGGACCGAGAGCTCCTTGCCTGCCTGGGGCACGCCATCGACCGCGATCTTGAGGTTCTGCGGCGCGTCCGGCGCGGTCGCGACCCGCACCTTCGCCGGCGTCTTCTTCAGGGCCTCGACGCGCCCCTGCGCCTCGGTGATCTTGTCCTTGAACTTCTCGGCGTCCGGCTTCGAGTCGAGGAACGCCTGCCACGCGGCGACCGCCTCGGTGGCGAGCCCCTGCTTGTCGAGCGAGAGCGCGAGCTTGTACTTCGGCGCGGCGCCGGGAACGTACTCGTCCGCCTGGCGATACAGGTCGGCCGCGGTGGCGTACTCGCCCTTCTCGAACCTGGCCTCGGCGTCCTTGTAGAGCTTCTTGGCCTCGTCCTTCTTCTGCTTGTCCGTCAGCGGCTTCTTCGGCTTGGTGGTGGTCACCTTGGCCGCGGGCTCGCCGGTCTTTCCGGGGGTCGCCGTCGCGGGCGTACCGGCGGCGGGCGGCGTCGTGCCGGTCGCGCCGGCGGCGGGCGGCGTCGTGCCGGTCGCAGGCGGCGTCGTACCGGTCGCGGCCGGCGCCAGCGCGGTGGGGGCCGCCTGCGCCGCGGGGGCGGCGGGCTTGGCAGGCGCCATCGTCGGCGCGGCCCCGGCGGTCGCCGGCGCGGCCGGCTTGCCCGCCGGAGGCGCCGCCGGCCCCGTCTGCGCAGATGCCGGGCTGACGTTCGTCAGCGTCAGGAGCCCAGAGACCATCGCCGCCGAGGTCAACATCGTCAGCCGGCCCGATCGTGAACGCATACCGTAAGCCCTCCTCCGCGGATAGTGTCGCGTGGGCGCCCACTTAAGCCTTGAAGGACGCTTTACACAAGGGTTTTCGCGTTCGTTGGGGCGCGCGCGCGCCCCAACGAACGCGGCGCCCCCGCCTCGCCTGCGGCGTCCCGGGACATCAAGGCTCGTCGCCGCGCTCCAGCCATGCAGGGAAGCGGAGCCTCGCCTCCACGCCGAAGCCCAGGGTCGCCTGGCGCATGCGCGCGGCCCGCTCGGCGCCCCGCGGGAGGCTCTCGCGAAGCCGCCGCAGGGCCTCGATGTAGCGCGCGAACCGAGGGTCCGAGAACAGCGCGCCGAGGTCCTCCCGGATGCGCCGTATCGTGCCTGGGCTGACGCCATGGCTGCTGAAGCTCATGGTCAGTCCGGTGGCCGCGACGACTGAAGGATTGACGAAATTGGACACCTCCGGACGATCCAGCGTGCAGACGAGGCGCCCGGCGTCGGCGAGCTCGCGATGGAGGCGCCGCGAGAGCGCGTCGTCGCCCGGCGCGAGGAACACGATGGCCGCGCCGGCGAGGTCGTCGTCGACGAACGCGCGCTGGTGCAGCTCGAGCAGGCCCTCCCGGCTGGCGCGCTCGATCGACCCGTCGACCTGCCCCGGCGCGATGACGGAGACGCGGGCGCCCGCCGAGAGGAGCCGCTCCACGGTGTACGGCGCCTCGCCGTCGCCGCCGATGACGAGGGCCCGTCGGCCGGTGAGGTCGAGCGCGATGGGGAAGAGGCGCATGAGGGGAATAGACATGAGCTGGAGCGTCCGCGCAGCGATTGTAGACCCGCGCGCCGCCCGCGGGGGAGGCGCATGACCGCGGGCGAGCTCGACGTTCGCGCCGCGCGGCTCAGCGGCTCGGCGCGCTCTGGGGCGGCGGGCTCGGCGGTGGGGCCGGGGGAAAGAAGGGCTGCGTACGGAAGGCGAGCCGCCTGTCGGCGTTCCCGATGCGCGTCACGAACAGGCCGACGAAGGAGCCGAACAGGGAGTCGCCCGGCCCGATCGCGGTGGAGCCGGGCGGGCGGGTGACCCACCGCTTGATGCGATCGAGCATCTCGGCGCTCATGGGGTTCACCTCGACCAGCACGGCGACGAAATAGCGGCTGCCGTCGCGGACGAGGGAGCGCTCCACGAGCGGCAGCTTGCGGGCCTCGGCGCAGTTGCGGAGCACGCCCTCGACGTTGACCGCGACCGTGCTCGACTGACCTCCCGCCTGGATGAGCTGGATCCGGAACACCTCGTCCCAGAGGTCGTAAACGACGCGGCAGCTCTTGGCGGCGAGCGCGACGGGCGTGCCCCCGCTCTCGTGGAAGAGGTAGCCGCGCATCGTGATGACGGTGGGGAGCCCGCTGAGCAGCTTCTTCGAGATCTCGCCGTCGACCACGTCGCGGAAGCTCACCGTGAGCTGCACGATCGCCTTGTCGACCGTGAGGCTCGCCGCCCGCATGGGCAGCGCGCTCGGCGCGCCGAGCGCCTGCTGCGCGTCGGGGTCCGCGAGCTCCTTCGGCGAAGATCGGCCCGCCGCGGCGCCGGGCCCCTCCTGGGCCGCCGACCGGCGCGCGTCGAGGCACAGCGCCGCGAGCAGCGCCACCCCGAGCCAGCGCGCCGCGCCGCAGCGGAGCGCCGCGAGCGCCCGCCTTCCCCGGCCGACGCGCCGGACGTCCGCCGCGCGCCGCGCGCCCCGCGCCGCGCGTCTCGGCCCGCGACCTGCGTCCGCGCAGGTCATTTCCGCTCACCGCGCCGGGCCGGGATCAGCCCGAGCAGGTTCGAGAAGGCGAGCGTCACGCCGCCGACCGACGTATCGACCCGCAGGCCGAGGTTGTAGGTGATGTCCACCGGCACCCTGGCGAACCCCTCGTACCCGGTCGGCGGGTCGGTGAACTCGCGGCGGGTCGCCAGCCCGTACAGGCCCGCGGCGCCGAAGAGGTCGACGCCGTAGATGGAGCCTCGTCCGGAATAGACCGGGATCCGGTACTCCGCCTCCAGCTTCGCGGCGAAGTCGCCGTACCGGACCTCGATGATGTCCGTGCTGAGGAAGTTCGGCGGCTGCCTCCGGTCGGGGGCGAGGTCGAGCAGCCGGTCCGGCAGAAGATCGGTGAGATCTCCGACGTAGAACTTCTCGAAGAACGGCGCGTCCCCCGCGACCGCGCCGGCGAACGCCTCGAGCCGGAGCACGTGCCGCAGCGGCAGGCGGAACCAGCGCTGCGCGCCGAACTCGAACTTCTGGTAGCCGTAATCGCTCCCGAACGGCGGCACGCCCACCGTGACCGAGACGGAGGCGAGCGTGCCCTGCGTCGTCAGGAAGGGCGCGTCGCGCGTGTCGTGATCGATCGCGGCGCGGAGCGACGAGAGCACCGTCCTGCCGCCCAGGATGTCGAAATCGATGGGCTCGCGGCTATTGCCGCGCATGTGCGAGGCGACCGTGGGCACGGTCGCGTCGATCTGCTCCAGATGGTAGTCGAGCGACAGCTGCGAGGACGAGGACACGTCGTGGCCTGTGCCGAGCGTCGCGCCGAACCGCTTGTAGGCGACGACGGCGTAGCCCGTGACCTCCCGCTGCTCGAGCAGCGGGGACTCGAACGAGACGTCCCGGTTGCCGAAGAAGTCGCGGGCGTCGTTGTAGAGCAGCGTCACGGTGGCCGACCAGCGGGTCCCCACGAACGCCGGGTCGACGAAGCGGGTCCTCAGCGCGAGCTGGTCCGCCGCGAGCCCGACGCCGGCGCCGAGCGTGATCCCCGTGCCCGCGAGGTTGGTCTCGGCGACCTGCACGCCGGTGAACGCGGAGAGCGGCCTCGCGTTGCCGGCCGTGTCCTCGTCGGCCGCGATGCCGAGCCAGAGGTCCTGGACCACGAACGTGTTGCGCTCGACGACGTCGAGCACGAGCGTCGCGCTGCCGCGCTCGGCGCCCTTGCGGAGCGACAGCCCGACCGAGGCGAAGAACCCGGTCCCGAGGAGGCGGTAGCGGGTGAGCTCGATCTCCGGATCCTCGACGTCGAGCACGTCCCCGGCGCGGAACCTGACGTAGCGGAGGATCACGCGCGCCGCGGTCCGCACGTTGCCCCGGATCTCGACGCCATCGAGGACGTACCGGACGCGATGCCGCGCCTGGAGCGCCGCGCCCGCGGACTGGAGCGCCGCGCCCGCCGACAGCCCTGCCGCGGTGGCGCGCGCGGCCGCGACAGGCCTCTGCTCGGGCGCCGCGGGCGCGGCGCCGGCGCCCGCGCGCTGGCCGACCGCGCGCGCCGGCCACGACCCTACGAGCAGCGCGCTACAGAGCGCGAGGAGTGCGCGGAAGAGCACGGAGGGCAGAGGGGTGGCCGGGGAGCGTGAGGAACTCCGGAGTCGAGGAGGAACCATCGGGCCTCTGCAACACCGCCAGAGCCTCCGGGGACCTCAGCGGCGCACCGTAGCACGGCCGATCTCCTCGCCGCAGGCGTCGGCCGCGTCGAGATCGAGCCCCCACGCGCCGTCCGCGGCGACGGCGCCGGAGGGCGCGTGGAGCGCGGGCGCCCTGCCGCGAGGCTGCGCTCCCGGCTCGTGACGCGGCCGCCGTGGAGCGCGCAAGGTCGGGGCGGTGTCGGCGTGCTCCGCCAGCACGAGCAGGTCCAGCCGGGCTGGTGTCGGCTCGATCAGGTGATCGGCCGCGGAGAGCAGCAGCGCCCGGACCTCGGCGTGCACGCTCGGGTCGCGCGCCCAGCGGGCGCCGGCGCTCGCGGCGATGGCGCGGGCGAGCAGGAGCTCCGCGCGGCCGCGCACGTCCGCGGGGATCCAGTCGGCGATGAGCGGATCGGCGAGCATGAACAGCGTCCTGCGCAGCGCGGTGACGCGGCGCGGGCCGAACTGCTCCGGCGCCCGCGCCGCGTGGCGCGCGAGGCGCAATGCCCTGCGGAGCGCGCGCCTCGCCGCCCTGCCGACCACGGCGCCGCGCAACGTGAGCCGCTCGCGCGGCGTGTCGAGGGCGCGCAGCACCGCGGCCAGCGAGAGCCCTCCCGCGATCACCAGCGCCACCGTCACGGCGGTGCCCCGGGCGCCGCGCAGCTCCCAGCCGCCGGTCGCCGCGACGAACGCGCAGGCAGCGACCAGCAAGAGCCCCAGCGAGCCGAGCGCGCCTGCCGCGTGCGATCGGCCGCGCCACGGCGCGCCCTCGCCCTGGATGCTCCGTGCGTAGCTGTCGGGCGCGATGAGCCGTCCGCCGCTCGGGATGAGGCCCACCATGGCTCGCCGCGCCGCGCGCCCGAGGCCGACCTCCAGCGGGCCGAGCTCGATGCCGGGCGGCTCACGGAACGGGCTCACGCGTCCAGAATAGCCGATCCCCTGCCGGCGCGAAGGACGCGGCGCGACGGCGGCGAAAGAGCCCCGTCCGGAGACAGGCGCGGCTCTCGATCTGGAGAGCACGCGGCTCGCAGGCGCCGGACGGACCGAGGACGGATTGCGCTCGCTTTTTACGGTCGATACGCTCGGCGCGTGAGACTCCTCGCCGTCTGTTGCCTCGCTCTCGCCGGCGCCGCGTCGATCGGGGGGCTCCTGATCAGCAGCCCCGGCTGCAACGATACGGCCTCGTCCATCTGCAGCGGGCTGTGCAGCTGCTGGCAGTGCAGCGGCAGCGAGTACGAAGAGTGCCTGGACACCGTCGAGGACATTGTCCAGAGCGCCGCGAGGAAAGGCTGCCCTGAAGTGGCGGACGCCTTCACCCAGTGCGCCGCCAACGACGTGGAGTGCATGGCCGACCGGAACGCTGCCGACTTCCTGCACTGCGAGAGCGAGCAGCGCGCTCTGGCGGAGTGCGGCGTCAGCGCGTCCATCATCGGCCCCGCCTGCGAGCGAGGCATGCAGAGAGCAGCGGAGTGTCAGGGGGCGACGGTCAACGTCAGCGCGTGCGCGGGCCCAGCGCGGTGCACGTATGCCTGCTACGCGATCGCGAGCTGCGATGATGTGCGGTCCGGCAGCTCTCAGCCGCTCTTCGACTGCTTCGAACGGTGCATGGCCCTCGGGTCGCGGCCTGATCCGCAGCCCCGCTGAGGAGGCGGCGCGCGGCCGATCACGGCTCTCCCGGCTCCGGCTTCTGCGCCCGTTGCGCCTTCTCGACCAGGCCGCTCATGCCCATGCGCGACGCCAGCGCGGAGAGGACCGCGCGCAGCGGGACGCCGCGTGACACGAGGCCGACCAGCAGGTGGTAGATCACGTCGGCCGCCTCCGACGCGACGCGGTCGTCGCTCTCCTCGGCGATCGCCTGCGCGAGCTCGCCGGCCTCCTCGCGCAGCTTCGCGCCGATGAGAGGGGCGCCGCCGTCGAGCAGCTTCCGGGTATAGCTCTTCGTCGCCGCCGACGCCTTGCGCGACTCGAGCTCTCGCTCGAGCGCCTCGAGCAGCGCGGTCGCGTCCTGCCCCTCGTCGGCGGCCTCCGGCTCGGCGTCGCCGCGGGCGTCGACCTGGCGGAAGAAGCAGCTCGAGCTCCCGGTGTGGCACGTCGGGCCGCGGGGCTCGGCGAGGATCAGGAGCGCGTCCCCGTCGCAGTCGGCGTGGACGCTCGTCACCGCGAGCGTGTTGCCGCTCGTCGCGCCCTTCTCCCAGAGCTCGCCGCGCGACCTGCTGAAGAAGGTGGCGCGCCCCGTCTCGAGCGTCCGGGCGAGCGACTCTCGCGTCATGTACGCGAGCATCCGGACCTGTCCTGTCAGCCGATCCTGCACGACGGCCGGGATGAGCTTGCCCTCTCCGAATGCGATCTTCACGGCCTATGCCTCTCCGGTGGTGTCGGGCGCCTCGGAAGCTGCGCCGCGTTCGCGGGCGGTCGCCCGGCCTTCGTCCTTCGCGCTGCCGCGCCCGGTCCGCGACGGCTTGTCGCCGGCCCTCGCCGGCGCTCGTCGCTTCTGGCCCGGCTCGTCGTCCTCGTCCTCGTCATCGCCCGGCTCGTCGTCCTCGTCCTCGTCCGCGTCTGCCTGCCTCGTGTCATCGGCGGCGGGGCTCGCCGGGAGGTTGAGCGCCATCGCCTGCTCCGGGTGGTCCAGGGCGGCCTTGTAATAGACCGCGAACGCGATGGACGCGGCGAGCCCGGTCGTCAGGGCGACCACCTGGGAGGTCGAGTACTGGAGCGTCTCCGACGCGCCGAACGTCTCGGGCTTGAGGACCAGGTACAGGGCGAGCGCCGGGACGAACGAGAGCGCCTGCGTCACCTTGCGCGCCACGTTGTCGCGGATGACGTGGGAGAACCCGATCGTGTAGCCAACGGCGAACACGACGAGGCCGGCGGGGAGCAGCACGTGCTCCGGCAGCGAGGGCGGGATCGAGCCGCGCTCCGCGTCGTCCCGCAGGAGCTCGAGCAGGTAGCGGCAGACGCCGTAAGAGAACGTGAAGAGGAGGAAGATCTCGCCGCGGAACTTCTGCCGCCGGCGCGCGAGGAGCAGGAGCACGAGCAGCCCCGCGCCGACGAGCGACTCGTAGATCTGCGTCGGGTGCACGGCGAGCGACGCGTCGGAGGTCGGATCCAGCCCGCGCTCCTTGACGTGCTGCACCCACGCCGGCGACCCGCTCCCGTGGTCCAGCGTGCCTTCGGACCAGTGCGGGAAGGTGCCGAGCTTCTTCAGCCAGGCGGGCGCCGTCTCGCCGAGCGGCCGTCCGAAATCGCACCCGAAGAGGTAACAGCCGACGCGCGTGATCATGAGGCCCGAGGCGAGGCTCGGGACGGCGACGTCGGCCCAGGGGAGCAGCGGGATGCGATGGGAGCGCAGGAACAGGTACGAGCCCAGGAAGCCGCCCAGGAAGCCGCCGTACGCCACGAGCCCGCCGCGGCGGATGTCGAACATCGCGCCGAGGGAGTCGAACTCGTCGAGGTTCGTGAGGATGTAGAGCACGCGTGAGCCGAGGACCGCGGCGAGCGCGGTGACGACGTAGCAGTTGGCCATCGTCTCCTTCGGCAGGCCGTCGCGCTCCGCGAGCCCGAGCGTCAGGTACCAGCCGACGACGAGCGAGAGGCCGAGCATGACGCCGTAGCTGTAGATGGGCAGCGGACCCAGGGCGTAGGTCTGTCCCTTGAACTGCGAGGCGAGCGCGGCGAGCGCGACACCCGCGATGCCCGCCGCGGCGGCGCCCGGCTTGTTCTTGCCGAGGAACAGCCCGATCGCGCCCGCGAACGCGATGCCCGCCGCGATGAGGAAGACCCAGAGCAGGGGCACGGTCCACGCGGGCAGCGGGACGCGGAACAGGATGGGATGCATGGCGCCTCTCCTTACGCCTGGGATTGGGGCCCATCAAGCGCCGTCTCTCGGGCATGACGCAGCGGGCCAAGCCGCTCGCGGACGCTTGTTCAGCCGCGTGGGGCGATCGCGATGCGCCCGGGCTGACACCGCAGCGCAGCGTCGTCCCCCGTCCTGATGCGTGTGTCCGCGAGCGGCCCTCGAAGTCCGCGCGCGCCGCTGCTAGCATCGATTCCGTGCTCTCTGGCCGTGCCACAGTCAGCGTCTTCGCGGTCCCTGGGCTGCTCGTGAGCGCGTCGTGCGTCCCCGAGGGGCCAGCCACAGGGGACGCGGGCGCGCGGCCGGCCGGGACGGTCGTGAGCTCGGCGGCCGCCACGAAGGCGGGCGCAGGTCAGGGGGCGCAGGGCGCGGGCGCGTTCGAGGACGATTTCAACCGGTCCGCGCTTGGCCCTGACTGGAACGCGCTCAGCCCCAGGTGGAAGATCGAGGAGGGGAGGCTCTGCGTCCGCGGCGCGAGGAACCGCGGCGTGTGGTTGAAGCGGCCGCTGCCGGAGAACGCGCGGATCGAGTTCGACGCGATCGCCGAGGCCCCCGACGGCGACCTCAAGGCGGAGCTCTGGGGGGACGGACGGAGCGGCGCGACGGCGGCGAGCTACACGAACGCGACGAGCTACCTCGTGATCCTCGGCGGATGGAAGAACACGAAGCACGTGCTCGCCCGCCTCGACGAGCACGGCGACGATCGGCTGGAGATTGACGTGGATCTGGACAGCGATGACGAGCGAGCGCGCCCGGTCGCGCCGGGGCAACCCTACCGTTTCCGCGTCGAGCGCCGTGACGGGAGGACGCTCTCCTGGTCGGTCAACGGCGTCGAGTACCTGGAGCTCAGCGATCCTGCTCCGCTCTCCGGCCCTGGGCACGAGCACCTGGGCTTCAACGAATGGGATGCGCCGGTCTGCTTCGACAACCTGCGCGTCACGCCCCTCTAGCCGCGATGGAATCGAGCGAGGTCGAACGGGAGCTCGAGGAGCTGGAGACGCGCATCGAGCGGCTGCGCGCGCTGTACGAGCAGTACTTCATGGGGATCGAGCGGCTGGAGCCGATGATCCCGCGCAAGGACGTCGAGCGCCGCATCTGGGTGATGCGGCGGGAGCAGATCAGGAACACCGGGCTCCGGTTCAAGTTCCAGATGCTGTTCCAGCGGTACAACACGTTCCAGCAGTACTGGGGCCGCATCTCACGCGAGATCGAGAACGGGACGTACCGCCGCGACGTCCTTCGCGCGGCGAAGCGGGTCGGGGCCAAGGAAGCGCTCACGATCGTGGGCCGCAAGCGGGCGGAGCGCTACGCGGAGCTCGCCGAGCAGCAGGCGACGGCGCGCGAGCCGGCCCGTCGCGGCGACGACGGCGACGATCACGAGGAGATCGACGTCGACGACGAGGCGGTCACGCTGGCGCCCCCGCCCTTGCCCGCCGCGCCGCCGGCGCGCGGGCGAGCGCTGGCCGCCGAGGAGGAGGCCCCGCCGCGCGACAACGACGCGCACGTCGCGCCGCCGATCGCACCGGAGCCGTCGAGCGCGGCGCCTGCCAGCCCGCAGGTACGCCCCCTCGTGGCGCTCGTGCCGCCTGCGCCACCCCAGGCCGCGGCGGCCGTGAAGCCCGCTCCGCTGGGGGGATTGCCGCGCGGGCTCGGGCTGACCAGGCCGCAGCAGAAGCCGGCGGAGATCAGGCCGGCGGAGGCAAAGCCGGCCGAGGCATCTCCGGCCGGCGCGCGGCCGTCCGCGCGTCCTGCGGCCGATCGGAACCAGCCCGCGGCGGCGGGCGCCACGAGCCGCCAGCGCCTGGCCGAGCTCACGGCGGAGATGCGCGCCCAGCGCGCGCAGAGCGCCCAGGCCGGCGACGCGACGAAGGCCGCGGCCGGACCGCCGGGCGTGGTGGCGGACGCCGCGCCAGAGCCCCCGCCGCCGCCCAAGAGACCGCCGCCCCCGCTCCCCGCCAGATCGCAGCCAGGCCGTCCCGCGGCAACGCCGGCAGCCGCAGCGGCATCACCGCCGGCTGCGGCGGCAGCGCCGGCCGCGGCGGCAGCGCCAGCAGCCGCTGCTGCGGCCGAGGCGAAGGGCGCGGCCGCGGCAACGCGCCGGCAGGAGCGCGTGCACTCGGACCGGCCGCCGCCGACGCGTCGTCGTCGCTCCACCGCGCCGCCTGCCGCGGACACGGGCGCGGCCAGCGGAGCTCGGCATGCGGGGCCGCGCGCGTCGTCGCGCCCGCCGGAGGCCGCGCGCCCCGGCCTCGACGCCGCCGCGCGCGCACGCCCCGGCGCTCCCCCCCAGCAGCGCACCGCCGCGCGCGACGACGAGCTCCCGGAGCAGCGGCTGCGCCAGATCTACGCGAAGTACGTCGAGACCAAGCGCGCCGCGCGGGAGTCGACGGCCGGCGTCACGTACGAACGCCTGGCCGAGAGCCTCCGCGCGCAGGCCGCGAAGCTGCGCGCGACGAACCCTGCCAAGTCCGTCGATTACGACGTCGTCGTCAAGGACGGCAAGACGCTGCTGAAGCCGATCCTCAAGTGACCGGCAGCCGCCGGCAAGTGACCGGCAGCCGCCGGCCGGACGCAGCCGGCCAGCCAGGAAGCGACCGACCTGGGCGCGTGCTGGCGCGTGGACAGGCTCCGCCGCTGCGAGCATCGGGAGCCTGAGCTCACCGGGCAACACCCGCTGGCTGCGCCGCTCCAGAGGGCGCTCGCTACGTCGAATGGCGGGACGGGTGAGGGTGTTCTGGCGGGTCAGTGATGTGCCACGCGGCGCCAGAGCTGCGGAAGGCGCTGGAGCCGCGCGGGCACGCCGGCATCGTCCTCGACGAAGAGGATCGCACATGCCGTACGGTCGGCTTCGCGCATCCTCGCGCACAAGTCGGCGAGGTCATCATCGGCGTCTACAACGTCGGCCTCGGCCGGCTGAGAGGCACCCTGCACGTACCTCACGTTGTCCAGGGCGACCCAGCGCCCAGCGAACTCTTCAGAACGACATATGTCGCGCCATGTCATTCGTGGCGTGACCAAACGAATCTTACTGCCCATTTCCCGTGAGCGACCTTCTCCCCCATGTTCCCAAAGTCAAGAGCCGACCCAACGAGGCAGGGCGGCGTTCAATGAACTTTCAGAACCGTCAGGGCGGGATCTAGCACCTGTCAAAATCAGGCGTCAAGGCAAGCCTGGAACAGCCCGGCGTCCCCAAGCGTTCCATCCAGCTGTTACGTCTTCACTGGCAGCGCGCCGGCAGCTGGGACATCGCCTCGCCCGCCCCGATCCGCGCGGCGGCCATCGCGTGGGACTTGGCCGCGCACCCCTTGGAGGCCACCGCCCGCTTGGCGCTCGCGCTGATCGCGGATCGCGCCTCGGCCTTCTTGGGGCCGTCGCAGCCCGCGAAGCGCTTCGCCGCGAGATCCGTGTTGCCGCCGTTGGCCAGGTTGATCGCGGCCCTGCATTCCTGGTCGGCCTTCTCGTTGCCGGCGGGCGGGGTCTTGGTCCCGGCGGTCGGGGTCGTCGTGCCCTTCGGACCCTCGGGCGTCTCTTTCCCGGTCGGGGCGCCCGTGGGCGGCGGCTCGGGGGAGGAGGGCTCGCTCGTCGGCGTGGCCACGGTAGGGTCTGACGTGACGGTGACCGAGGGCGCGCTCGGCAGCGGGATCAGGGCCGATGCGCTCTCGTCGGTCGCGCTCGCGCCGTCCCCCTTCTTCATCAGGACGACGCCCACGACGCCGAGCACCGCGACCGCCGCGACGGCCGCGAGGATCGGGGCGGTCTTGTTCTTCTGCGCGGGCGGCGGCGGCGGCGCGGGGAACACCTGGCCGCTCCCCGTCGGCACGGGCGGGTGCGCCACCACGGCGCCCGACGGCATGGGCGCCCGGTCCATGATGGTGGCGGCGTGGTGGTTGACGACCGTCCCGCCGGCCCCCGTGGGCGGTCCCGCGACGAAGAGCGGCTCGCCGAGCTGCGTCTGACCCGAGCGCGACGGCATGAGCGCGGTCCCGCTGGTCGGGGCCTCGAGCCCGACCTGGGTGCGGGGCGCCGAGCCGAGCACGGAGAGGCGGGGGCCCGCGCCGATCGTGAGCTCCTCGTAGAACTCCCGCGCCGACTGCTGACGGTCCTCGCGGTTCTTGCTGAGCGCCCTCATGACGGCCGCCTTCATCTTCGGCGGCGCCGCGGCGCCCATCGGCACGGCCTCGAACGGGAACGGCTGCGCCGTCATGTGCTGCGTCGCCCACGCCCACGGCGTGTCCGCGTCGAACGGCAGGCGCCCCGTGAGCATCTCGTAGGTCAGCACCCCGAGCGAGTAGATGTCGCTCCTCGCGTCGAGCTCCTTGCCCGTGAACTGCTCGGGGCTCATGTACGGCGGGGTGCCGAGCACCGTCCCCTGCTGCGTCAGCTTCTGCTCGGCCTTGGCGCTGCGCTCGTCGCGCTTCGCGATGCCGAAGTCGAGGACCTTGACGTAGTCCTCCTCGCCGGCTCGCCTGGTCAAGAAGATGTTGGCGGGCTTCAGATCGCGGTGGACGATCCCCTTCTCGTGCGCCTCCTGGAGCGACCCGCACGCCTGCGCGATGATGCGGTCGACGCGCTCGGGAGAGAGCGCGCCCCGCTCGAGCGCCGTCTCGAGCGACTGCCCGTTGAGGAGCTCCATCGCGATGTAGAGCTCCCCGGTGTTGGTCTGCCCGAAGTCGTAGACCTTGATCGTGTTCGGGTGCTCGAGCTCGCTGACCGTGCCGCACTCGCGCATGAAGCGCGCGACCACCTGCGGGTCCTTCGCGTGCTGCTCGAGGAGCGTCTTGATGGCGACCTTCCGCACCGACGTCCCCATCGGCTGCTCGCCGTTGTAGACGCGGCCCATCCCGCCCTCGCCGAGCACCCCGACGATCCGGAACCGGCCGCCCACGATCGTGCCGATGAGCGGGTCTGCTTCCACCGGCGCGACGGGGAGGAGCGCGCCGCACGTGGCGCAGAAGCGCGCCCCGTCGATGTTTGGCTGGTGGCAAGCGGGACAGTCCATGCGATCGAACCTCTACCCCCGGAGCGTGACGAAACACGACCGTCGCCTCGGGCTGCTCCGCTGCGCGCCCGAGCGAACGTGCGCGGGGCAGGATCGCAGCAGCCGCGCGCCGAGCGCAAGGGAGCTCTTGCTCGCCCGAGGCGCCGCCATCTCCGCTGCCGCGTGTCCCGCGTGTCCCGCGTGTTCCGCGTGCGCGCGGCCCTCCGCACGCACGGCCCGGCCCCGACCCGCGCGCCAAGCCAACCCGCGCGCGACCGCGATCCGGCGGCGCGGGAGCGCTCGAAGGCGCTCGTTTCGGCGTCCCCGCAACGTACGTCTTGAAAGCGGGCAGCTCTCGAGCGAGATCGGCGCTGCCGGACGACGCGGGAGCTCCGGCGCCGCGGCCTCGCGACGGTGCGATGACGCGACGACGCTGACGACGCGACGGATCGCGCTCCCGCAGCGGATTCCAACGAAACGGACGAAAACGACGCACACCGCTTGACACGTCTCTTGCAGGGGGCTAAGAGCCTCCTCCCTTCGCGGGACTCGTCTACCTTCGGAGCGACGTGAACGGCACCAACGGCTTCACCTCGCTGCGGTCCAGCCCGGTCGGCCCACTCCGAACGGCGCGGGCAGACGGTCCAGCAGGGCCGGGAGTAGATTGCTCGCACAGAAGTGATCGGTCTTGGGACATGTCGCTAGGTCAGCACGCACGTTCCCCGGAGCCTCGGGGGCGAGCAGCGGGTCGATGTCGCTGGCGTGGCTCAATCGGTAGAGCACCTGCCTTGTAAGCAGGGGGTTAGGGGTTCAAGTCCCCTCGCCAGCTCCGATGCAAGGCAGCAGGTCAACGGTTCGGGAGGTCAGGGACAAGTTTCGGCAAGATCGGATAGTATAGAAATTCTGGAGGGTTGCCCGAGCGGCCAAAGGGAGCAGACTGTAAATCTGCCGGCAATGCCTACGATGGTTCGAATCCATCACCCTCCACCGGAGCGGTCTTTCGCTCCGACAGCGATCCGACCAAGATCAGTTCCGC
The DNA here is from genome assembly GCF_051530195.1 of Sorangium sp. So ce321. Lineage (NCBI taxonomy): Bacteria > Pseudomonadati > Myxococcota > Polyangiales > Polyangiaceae > Sorangium > Sorangium sp. So ce321. The sequence goes on from NZ_CP150329.1 coordinate 836,135, forward strand.
CGGGGTCACTCCCGGCGGGCGCCCGCGGGCGTAGCTCAGTTGGTAGAGCGTCAGCCTTCCAAGCTGAACGTCGCCGGTTCGAACCCGGTCGCCCGCTCTGTGGTCGGTCGTTTGCCCACCTAGCTCAGTTGGCAGAGCACGTCCTTGGTAAGGACGAGGTCGTCGGTTCGATCCCGATGGTGGGCTCCAGCAAGACAGCGAAACGCAGCTGCGAAATTCATTTCGGCAGGAGACATCTCGATGGCCAAGGAGAAATTCACTCGTACGAAGCCGCACGTGAACGTGGGCACCATCGGCCACATCGACCACGGCAAGACCACGCTCACCGCGGCGCTCGTCAAGGTGCAGTCGAAGCGCAACCTGGCGAAGGCGATCTCGTACGCCGACATCGCGAAGGGCGGGACGGTCCGTGATGAGACCAAGACGGTGACCATCGCGGCGGCGCACGTGGAGTACGAGTCGGTCAACCGCCACTACGCGCACGTCGACTGTCCCGGGCACGCCGACTACATCAAGAACATGATCACCGGCGCGGCGCAGATGGACGGGGCGATCCTCGTCGTGTCGTCGCTCGACAGCGTGATGCCGCAGACGCGCGAGCACGTGCTGCTCGCCCGTCAGGTCGGCCTGAACCACATCGTCGTGTTCCTCAACAAGTGCGACGCGGTGGACGACCCGGAGATGCTGGACCTGGTCGAGATGGAGGTCCGCGAGCTCCTGTCGAAGTACAAGTTCGACGGCGACAACGCGCCGGTCGTCCGGGGCGCGTCGCTGCCTGCGCTGCAGGGCGACCCGAAGTGGGAGGAGACGATCCAGCAGCTCCTCAGCGCGCTCGACAGCTACATCCCCGAGCCGGTGCGCGACATCGACAAGCCGTTCCTGATGGCGATCGAGGACGTGTTCTCGATCAAGGGCCGCGGCACCGTGGCCACGGGCCGCATCGAGCGCGGCATCATCAAGGTCGGCGACGAGGTCCAGATCATCGGCTTCAAGGACACGAAGAAGTCGGTCGTCACCGGCGTCGAGATGTTCCGGAAGCTGCTCGATCAGGGGCAGGCGGGCGACAACGTCGGCTGCCTCCTCCGCGGCGTGGAGAAGGAAGAGATCGAGCGCGGCCAGGTGCTCGCGAAGCCCGGGTCGATCACGCCGCACACGAAGTTCACCGGTGAGGTGTACGTCCTCAAGAAGGAGGAGGGCGGGCGCCACACGCCGTTCTTCACCAACTACCGGCCGCAGTTCTACATCCGCACGACGGACGTGACCGGCACGGTGAACCTCCCCGAGGGGGTGAAGATGGTGATGCCGGGCGACAACATCACGATGACGATCGAGCTCATCGCCCCGGTCGCGCTGGAGGAGCAGATGCGCTTCGCCATCCGCGAGGGCGGCAAGACGGTGGGCGCCGGCGTCGTCACCAAGATCCTCGCGTAGGAGGCCGACGTGGGCGAGCAGGCCGGTGGATGGCGTGCGGCGCGCATCGCCGTCTCACTGGCCTGCAGCGAGTGCAAGTCGCGGAACTACAAGACCACGAAGGCGCCCGACCAGGTGGTTTCGCTCAAGAAGTTCTGCAAGCAGTGCAAGAAGCACACAGTTCACCACGAGACGAAGTGAACGGGTGCTCAGGAAGGCGCGCGGTTCTAGGGGTATAGCTCAGTTGGTAGAGCAGCGGATTCCAAATCCGCAGGTCGGGAGTTCGAGCCTCTCTGCCCCTGCCGGGGAACGTGGGCGCTCAAAGGTTGCCCTCGGAGCCCCATCGAGCAGGCCTCTGCCTGCCGCGGGTCGGCGCGTTTGGTGTAGTTATGGCGAAGGGTCAAAAAGACAAGCAGACGCCGAAGGTCGCGGAGGACGGGGAGCCGGAGGAATCTGGATCGCTCGCGCCTGCTGAGGCGTCGTCCCTCGTGACCCGGAGCGAGGAGCCGGAGGCGGCTGACGCGGAGGGCCCCGAGGACGCCGAGGCGTTGCGCTCCGGCGAGCCCGAGGAGGAGGAAGGCGAGGCTGCGGCCGCTCAGCTCGGTACTGAGCGCTATGTGCTCGCCGGCTTCTTCGCGTCGGGCATGCTGCTCGCCTACCTGCTCGGCAAGGTCGTCCACGGCGTCTGGGCGACCCTCTCCAACAAGGACTGGTTCAGCCGGACGCTGCCAACCTTGGCCGCGGTGGGTGACGACGACAAGACGACCTACGGCATGGTCGTCGGCGGCGTCATCGCGCTCGTGGTCGTGCTGCGCATGTTCCGCAACGCGGAGCTCCGCACCTGGAGCGACGAGGTCGCTGCCGAGCTGGCGAAGGTGAAGTGGCCGACCAAGAAGGAGGTTACGAACGCGACGTTCGTCGTCATCGCGACGACCACCGTGGCGACCCTCTACCTGGCGCTGCTCGACCGCTTCTGGGCGTTCGTGACCAACATCGTTTACGGCGATGGAAGCTGAAGCAGGGAGACCCTGAGGGAATCAAGCGCCATGGCCAAGAAGTGGTACGTCATCCATACCTACTCGGGATACGAGGCGAAGGTGCGCGACGCGCTCCAGCAGCGCGTGAAGCAGTACAGCCTGGAAGATCGCTTCGGCGAGATCCTCATCCCGAGCGAGACGGTCACGGAGAACCGTCCCGGTGGCAAGACCCGCGTTCGTCAGAAGCTCAGCCTGCCCGGTTACATCTTCGTCGAGATGGACATGAACGAGCAGGTCTGGCACCTGGTCAAGGACACGCCCAAGGTGACCGGCTTCATCGGCAACCAGGCGCCGCAGGAGGTCCCGCTGGCGCAGATCGACAGCCTCCGTCGGGGCATCGTCGAGGGGGCGGTCAAGCCGAAGCCGCGGCTCACGTTCGAGGTGGGTGAAGAGGTGCGGGTCCTGGACGGGGCCTTCGCGAACTTCACCGGCACGGTCGACGACGTGAAGATGGACAAGCAGAAGCTCAAGGTGAAGGTCAGCATCTTCGGCCGACCCACCAGCGTGGAGCTCGACTTCGCTGCCGTGGAGAAGCGCTAGCCAAGAGCGAACGGCTGCAAACCTGCGGGCGAGGACCGCGTCTCCGCGGCACCTCACTGTTTCTCTGAAAAGTAGACCGCCCGTCGGGCGGCGGTTCGATAGGGTGCGAGATTCATCATGGCGAAGAAAGTCACTGGGTACGTGAAGCTGCAGCTTCCGGCGGGCAAGGCCAACCCCTCGCCCCCCGTCGGTCCGGCGCTCGGCCAGCACGGCGTCAACATCATGGCGTTCTGCAAGGACTTCAACTCGCGGACGGCGGCGCAGGGGGACATGATCATCCCCGTCGTGATCACGGTCTTCTCGGACCGCTCGTTCACGTTCATCATGAAGACGCCGCCGGCCTCCGTGCTCCTCAAGAAGGCGGCGGGGCTCGAGACGAAGAAGAAGCCGGGCGCGGGCTCCAAGGAGCCCAACAAGGTCAAGGTGGGCAAGGTGACGCAGAAGCAGCTGCAGGAGCTTGCCCAGCTCAAGATGCAGGACATGAACACGACGAACCTCGAGTCCGCGATGCGCAGCATGGCGGGCACCGCCCGCTCGATGGGCATCGACATCGTCGACTGAGGTTGGTCGCAGCGTTCCCCGCCGTCGGGGATGCGCGCCGCGCCTGGTGGCCCTCCGAATGAGGGGGCCCCGGCGGACCGGGTAGAAGACTTACCACGGTAGTTTTGGGCGCACCGTGGGAGGCGAGAGCCGTTAAGAAGGAGGGCATGTGCCGAAAGTCGCCAAGAAGAAAGTCGCAGCGCGGGCAGTCGTCGACCGCGCTCGAAAGTACACGTTGCAGGAGGCGTGCGCGCTCGTGAAGCAAGCCGCGCCCGCCAAGTTCGACGAGACGGTGGACCTCGCGGTCCGCCTGGGGGTCAACCCACGGCACGCAGACCAGATGGTCCGCGGCGCCGTGGTGCTTCCGCATGGCACGGGGCAGTCGCTCCGGGTCCTCGTGTTCGCCAAGGGCGAGAAGGCCAGGGAGGCCGAGGCTGCCGGCGCCGATTTCGTCGGCGAGGCGGATCTCGTGAACAAGGTCCAGGAAGGCTTCATGGACTTCGATCGCGTGATCGCCACGCCGGACATGATGGGTCTGGTCGGCAAGCTCGGCCGTATCCTCGGTCCGCGCGGCCTGATGCCGAACCCGAAGGTCGGGACCGTGACGTTCGACGTGAAGACGGCCATCTCGGAGGCCAAGGCCGGCAAGGTCGAGTACCGCGTCGAGAAGGCGGGCATCGTGCACGCTCGGATCGGCAAGGTCTCCTTCGCGGAGAACGCGCTCCAGGTCAACGCGGACGCGCTGATCCAGGCGCTCGTCCGGGCCAAGCCGGCGACCGCCAAGGGGATCTACCTGCGGAGCATCACGTTGTCCTCGACGATGGGCCCGGGGGTTCGTATCGACCCGGTCCACTTCATCGGCAAGGCAGAGGAGGCGTAGCCCATGGAAAGGTCCCAGAAGGAAGCGGTTGTCGGCTCAGTCCGGCAGAAGTTCGAGCGGATGTCTTCCGCGGTCTTCCTGGATTTCAAGGGAATGAACGTCGAGTCGCTGACCAAGCTTCGCGACGAATTCCGGAAGTCCGGCGTGGAGTACCGAGTCGTGAAGAACACGCTCGTCCGCCACGCCATCAAGGAGCACCCCTGGGCGAACACCCTGGCGAAGAGCCTGACCGGCATGACCGGCGTGGCCTGGAGCTACGAGGATCCGAGCGCGGCAGCCAAGGTCGTCAAGGCTTTCCGCAAGGACAACCAGAAGCTCCAGATCAAGGCCGGGCTCATCGAGGGCCAGATCCTCTCGGGCGACGCTGTCGAGACGCAGCTCGCGACGATGCCCGGCAAGGATGAGCTCCGTGCGACCCTGCTCGCGACGCTCCAGGCGCCGCTCCAGCAGTTCGTGCAGCAGCTCAACGCGCCTCTCCAGAATTTCGCCTATCTCCTGAAGGCGAAGGAAGACGCGGGCTCGTCGGGTTGAGCGGGCGCTTTCGTGACGAATGGGCCTTGCGCCCGTCTGGTTTTGGTTTACATGGCCCCCTCCCCGGGGCGCGCAGAAGAGTTTGAAGGAGTCTTGCAATGGCTGAGATCACGCGCGAGCAGGTCGTCGATTACCTCTCCAACCTCCCTGTCATCCAGATCGCCGAGCTCATCAAGGACCTCGAGAACAAGTGGGGCGTCAAGGCTGCCCCCGCGGCCGTCGCGGTCGCGGCTGGCCCCGCCGCCGCCGCTCCAGCCGAGAAGGCGCCGGAGCAGACCGAGTTCGACGTCATCCTTGCGAACTCGGGCAGCAACAAGATCGGCGTCATCAAGGCGATCCGCGAGATCACCGGTCTGGGCCTGAAGGAGGCGAAGGACCTGGTCGAGGCCGCGCCGAAGACCGTCAAGGAGCAGGTTTCCAAGGCGGACGCGGAGGAGATGAAGAAGAAGCTCGTCGAGGCAGGTGCTACCGTCGAGCTCAAGTAACGATCACCGCTCCCTGCAAGGGAAATCGGGATCCGCCGGAGGACGGCGGCAGGGGCGGTCGTCCCTGCCGCACGTCCCGCTTTTGTTTGAAGAAAGGGACCGCGCGTGCGGGCCCTCTGAAGAGGACGCCGGGTACGGGTCCTCGACCGCTGCTGAAGGAGAGGGCCGCCCGTGCGGGTCCTCGACCGCTGCTGAAGGAGAGGATCGCCCGTGCGGGTCCTCGACCAACGTCGAAGAGGACCGCGGGTACGGGTCCTCGGTCAACTCTGAAGAGGACCGCGGGTGCGGGTCCTCGACCAATGCCGGAGCTCAATGGGTCGCCACGCGGTCCGCTCTGCCCCCAAAGCCAAGATGTTCTGGGTCCTCACACCCTGGGGACGCTCGCTCGCCATTGGTGCGTAGCTTCGTGTTCGTTGCTCGGTTCGAGCCGTGCGCCCGCCCCGCACGCCTCGTGTGAGCCGGAGGAAATCGATGCCGTCGGTCGTCCAATCCAACTTCCGCGTCCGTAAGAACCTGGGTCGCGTTCGTCGCATCATCGACGTCCCCAACCTGATCGACATCCAGAAGTCGAGCTACGACAAATTCCTCCAGATGAGCGTTCCGCCGAACGAGCGGGAGGAAGTCGGGCTGCAGGCGGTGTTCCGCTCGGTTTTCCCGATCAAAGACTTCAACGGCACGAGCGAGCTCGTCTTCGTCTCGTACAACCTCGAGCCGCCGAAGTACGACGTCGATGAGTGTCGCCAGCGCGGCATGACCTACTCGGCGCCGATCAAGGTCACGAACCAGCTGATGATCTACGACACCCGCGACGGCGGGGAGCGGATCGTGCGCGACATCAAGGAGCAGGAGGTCTACTTCGGCGAGCTGCCGCTGATGACCGAGACGGGCACGTTCATCATCAACGGGACCGAGCGCGTCGTCGTCAGCCAGCTGCACCGGAGCCCCGGCGTCTTCTTCGATCACGACAAGGGCAAGACGCACTCGAGCGGCAAGCTGCTCTACTCCGCGCGCGTGATCCCGTACCGCGGCTCGTGGCTCGACTTCGAGTTCGACCCGAAGGACATCATCTACGTTCGCATCGATCGCCGGCGGAAGATGCACGCCACCGTGCTGCTGCGCGCGCTCGGGTACTCGACGCAGGACCTGCTGAACTACTTCTACTCGACGGAGACCGTGTACCTCGAGAAGGGGGGCAAGTACGCGAAGAGCATCGAGTACGACCTCCTGGCGGGCCAGCGGACGACGCGCGACATCAAGATCGGCAACGACGTCATCGTCAAGAAGAACACCAAGTTCACGCGCGCTGCCATCCGGAAGATGAAGGAGGCGAAGCTCGAGCGGCTCAGCCTCGAGCCGGAGGAGCTCGTCGGGAAGGTGGCGGCGCACGACATCGTCGACCCGGAGACGGGCGAGGTCGTGGTCGAGGTGAACGAGGAGCTCACCGAGGCGAAGCTCGAGCGGCTGCGCGAGGCGAACATCGAGCAGTTCCGCATCCTCTTCATCGACGGCCTGAACGTGGGCTCGTACCTCCGCGACACGCTGCTCACCGACAAGGTGAAGACGATGGAGGACTCGATCCTGGAGATCTACCGGCGCCTGCGCCCGGGCGATCCGCCCACGCTCGAGACCGCCAAGACCCTGTTCCACAACCTGTTCTTCAACGCCGAGCGCTACGACCTGTCGAAGGTCGGCCGGCTGAAGCTGAACTACAAGTTCTACCGCGACGTCCCCGAGGAGGAGCGGCCGGGGCTCGATCTCACCGTGCTCACGCCCCAGGACATCCTGGAGACGGTGCGGCACCTGATCGAGCTCAAGAACGGCCGCGGCTCGGTCGACGACATCGACCACCTCGGCAACCGCCGCGTGCGCGCGGTCGGTGAGCTGATGGAGAACCAGTACCGCATCGGCCTCGTCCGCATGGAGCGCGCGATCAAGGAGCGCATGAGCATGTCGCAGGAGATCGACACGCTCATGCCGCACGACCTGATCAACGCGAAGCCGGTCAGCGCCGTCGTGAAGGAGTACTTCGGGAGCTCGCAGCTCTCGCAGTTCATGGACCAGACGAACCCGCTCTCGGAGGTCACCCACAAGCGCCGCCTCTCGGCGCTCGGGCCGGGCGGCCTCACGCGCGAGCGAGCCGGCTTCGAGGTGCGCGACGTCCACGCGACCCACTACGGCCGCATCTGCCCGATCGAGACGCCGGAAGGCCCGAACATCGGCCTCATCGCGTCGCTCTCGACGTTCGCCCGCGTGAACGAGTACGGCTTCGTCGAGACGCCGTACCGCAAGGTCGAGAACGGCCGCGTGACCGTGGACGTGATCTGGCTCTCCGCGCTCGAGGAAGAGGGCAAGTACATCGCGCAGGCGACGGTGAACCTGGATGAGACCGGGCGCTTCAAGGAGTCGCTCGTCTCGGCCCGCTACAACGGTGAGTTCAAGATCGTCACGCCCGAGATGGTCGAGCTGATGGACGTCGCGCCGAACCAGATGGTGTCGGTCGCCGCCGCGCTCGTGCCCTTCCTCGAGCACGACGACGCGAACCGCGCGCTCATGGGCGCCAACATGCAGCGCCAGGCCGTGCCGCTGGTCCAGTCGCACGCCCCGCTCGTCGGCACCGGCATGGAGGAGCGGCTCGCCCGCGACTCCGGCGTCTGCGTCATCGCGCGGCGCCCCGGCATCGTCGAGAGCGTGGACGCGACGCGCATCGTCGTCCGGGCCGAGGGCGAGGGCGCCGAGGTGCCCGACATCTACCACCTCATGAAGTTCCAGCGCTCGAACCAGTCGACCTGCTACACGCAGAAGCCGGTCGTCAGGACGGGCGAGGTGGTGAAGAAGGGCGACGTGCTCGCCGACGGGCCGTCGACGGACATGGGCGAGCTCGCGCTCGGCCAGAACGTGCTCGTCGCGTTCATGCCGTGGCAGGGCTACAACTTCGAGGACTCGATCCTCGTCTCCGAGCGCATCGCCAAGGACGACGTGTTCACCTCGATCCACATCGAGGAGTTCGAGTGCGTCGCCCGCGACACGAAGCTCGGCAAGGAAGAGATCACCCGCGACATCCCGAACGTCGGCGAGGAGGCGCTCAAGGACCTCGACGACTCCGGCATCGTGCGCATCGGGGCCGAGGTGCGGCCGGGCGACATCCTGGTCGGCAAGATCACCCCGAAGGGCGAGACCCAGCTCTCGCCCGAGGAGAAGCTGCTCCGCGCGATCTTCGGCGAGAAGGCCGGCGACGTCCGCGACAGCTCGCTCAAGGTGCCGCCCGGCGTCGGCGGGATCGTCATCAACGCCCGGGTGTTCTCGCGCAAGGGGACCGAGAAGGACGACCGCGCGCGGGACATCGAGGATCAGGAGCGGGCCAGGATCGAGCGGACGCGCGACGAGGAGATCAAGATCCTCCGCGACTCGTTCTTCCGCCGCATCCGCGAGATCCTCCTCGGCAAGGAGGCGACCGGCAAGCTCGTCGACGACAAGGGCAAGGTGCTCTTCCAGAAGGGCGCGATCATCGACGAGGCGTCGCTCGCCGACATCCCGCGCAAGTACTGGGGCGAGATCCCGGTCGACGACGCCGAGCGGGTCCAGCACATCCTGCGCGACCTCGAGGAGCTCGTCCGCACGCGCGAGGAGCACTTCCGCGACAAGATCGATCGCCTCTCCAAGGGCGACGAGCTGCCGCCGGGCGTCATCAAGATGGTGAAGGTCTATATCGCCATCAAGCGCAAGCTCCAGGTCGGCGACAAGATGGCGGGCCGCCACGGCAACAAGGGTGTCATCAGCCGCATCCTCCCCGAGGAGGACATGCCGTATCTCCAGGACGGCAGGCCGGTCGACCTCGTGCTCAACCCGCTCGGCGTGCCGAGCCGCATGAACGTCGGTCAGATCCTCGAGATTCACCTCGGGTGGGGCGCCTTCGAGCTCGGCAACCAGCTGCAGCGCATGCTGGAGCAGCAGCGGGCGAGCGCCGAGATCAAGGAGCACCTGAAGGCCATCTACGCGGGCGACGAGTCGATGGACGGCTTCTTCGACAACCTCGATGACGGCGACGTCAAGCGCTTCATCAAGACGGTCGATGAGGGCGTCTTCATGGGATCGCCCGTGTTCGACGGCGCGCACGAGTCGGACATCAAGGGCGCCCTCGAGCTCGCCGAGCTCCCGACGTCGGGGCAGGCGATCCTCTTCGACGGCCGCACGGGCGACGCGTTCGATCAGAACGTCACGGTGGGCATCATGTACATGCTGAAGCTCCACCACCTCGTCGACGACAAGATCCACGCCCGCTCGATCGGGCCCTACTCGCTGGTCACGCAGCAGCCCCTCGGCGGCAAGGCGCAGTTCGGCGGGCAGCGGCTCGGCGAGATGGAGGTGTGGGCGATGGAGGCCTACGGCGCGGCCTACGCGCTGCAGGAGTTCCTCACCGTGAAGAGCGACGACGTGATGGGCCGCACCCGGATGTACGAGGCCATCGTGAAGGGGGATTACACCCTGGAGGCGGGGCTGCCGGAGAGCTTCAACGTGCTCATCAAGGAGCTCCAGTCGCTGTGCCTGAACGTGGAGCTGGTCGAGTCGACCGGAGGCGTGGAGGCCTCGGCCGCGGAGGAAGAGGAGTGATGCAGTTCGTCACGTCACGATCGCCGCGCGTGTCGTCGGTGATGGCGGTTGCGGCGCGCCGCGCGGGCGGCGCGCCCCCGAAGGCCGACACAGCGGGCGCGGGCAGGTTCATCGGTTTCGTTTCTGTCTCCGGAGGTCTCCATGCGTGACATCTTCAGCTTCTTCGAGAAGCCCAAAGACCCGCTGTCGTTCAGCGCTATCCGCATCTCGCTCGCGAGCCCGGAGAAGATCCGCGAGTGGTCGCACGGCGAGGTGAAGAAGCCGGAGACCATCAATTACCGGACGTTCAAGCCGGAGCGAGATGGTCTGTTCTGCGCCAAGATCTTCGGGCCGGTGAAGGACTACGAGTGCAATTGCGGCAAGTACAAGCGCATGAAGCACCGCGGCATCGTGTGCGAGAAGTGCGGCGTCGAGGTCATCCAGTCGAAGGTCCGGCGCGAGCGGCTCGGGCACATCTCGCTGGCCACGCCGGTCGCCCACATCTGGTTCCTGAAGAGCCTGCCGTCGCGCATCGGCAACATGCTCGACATCACGCTCAAGGACCTCGAGAAGGTGCTCTATTGCGAGGCCTACATCGTCATCGATCCGAAGGAGACCGGCCTCATGCGGGGCGATCTCCTGAGCGAGGAGCGCTATCTGCAGCTGCTCGACGAGTACGGTGACGACAAGTTCAGCGCCGGGATGGGCGGCGAGGCGGTCCTCGAGATGCTCAAGCAGGTCGACGTCCACGGCCTGGCGGAGCTGCTCAGGACCGAGATGCGCGCCGCCACCAGCGAGGCGAAGCGGAAGAAGCTCGCCAAGCGGCTGAAGGTCGTCGAGGCCTTCCGTGAGAGCGGCAATCGGCCGGAGTGGATGATGCTGACCGTGATCCCGGTGCTGCCGCCGGATCTGCGCCCGCTCGTCCCCCTGGACGGCGGCCGCTTCGCGACCAGCGATCTGAACGACCTCTACCGGCGCGTCATCAACCGCAACAACCGCCTGAAGCGGCTCCTCGAGCTGAACGCGCCGGAGATCATCATCCGGAACGAGCGGCGCATGCTGCAGGAGGCGGTCGACGCGCTGTTCGACAACGGCCGCCGCGGCAAGACGATCACCGGCCCGAACAAGCGCCCGCTCAAGTCGCTCTCGGACATGCTGAAGGGCAAGCAGGGCCGGTTCCGGCAGAACCTGCTCGGCAAGCGCGTCGACTACTCGGGCCGCTCGGTCATCGTCGTGGGCCCGACGCTGCGCCTGCACCAGTGCGGCCTGCCCAAGAAGATGGCGCTCGAGCTCTTCAAGCCGTTCATCTACAACAAGCTGGAAGAGCGCGGCTACGTCAACACCATCAAGAGCGCGAAGAAGATGGTGGAGAAGGAGCGCCCGGAGGTCTGGGACATCCTCGAGGAGGTCATCAGCGAGCACCCGGTGCTCCTGAACCGCGCCCCGACGCTCCACCGCCTCGGCATCCAGGCGTTCGAGCCGGTCCTCATCGAGGGCAAGGCGATCCAGCTGCACCCGCTGGTCTGCGCGGCGTTCAACGCCGACTTCGACGGCGACCAGATGGCGGTCCACGTGCCGCTGTCGGTCGAGGCGCAGATGGAGGCGCGCGTGCTCATGATGAGCACGAACAACATCCTCTCGCCCGCGAGCGGCAAGCCGATCATCAACCCGACGCAGGACATCGTGCTCGGGCTCTACTACGCGACCCGCGAGCGGAAGTTCGAGCGGGGGTCCTACCGCGCCGACACCCTCTCCTTCGGCGAGGACGGCGTGGCGCAGGGCTACCTGCGGGGCATCTACGCCTCCCCCGAGGAGGTCCGGATGGCCTACGACAACGGCGAGGTCGCGCTGCACGCCGGCATCCGCGTCCGCGTCCCGGTCATCGACGACGACGGCAACCCGCAGCTCGACGAGTTCGGCCACGTGAAGCGCCGCATCGTCGAGACCACGGTGGGCCGCGTCATCATCTCCGAGGTCCTCCCGAAGGGGGTCGCGTTCGAGTACGCGAACAAGACCCTCGACAAGAAGGCGCTCTCGGCGCTCATCGACGTCTGCTACCGCATCCACCGCAACAAGGAGACCGTCCTCCTCGCGGACCGGCTCCGCACGCTCGGCTTCGACCACGCGATGCGGGCGGGCATCTCGATCTGCATGGATCACATGGTGATCCCGGCCGCCAAGAAGGTCCTCCTGGGCGAGGCGCAGAAGGAGGTCGAGCGCGTCGTCGAGCAGTACCAGGAGGGGCTCATCACCGACGGCGAGCGGTACAACAAGATCGTCGATATCTGGGCGAGCATCGCCGACCAGGTCACGACCGAGATGATGGGCGGCATCGGCAAGGAGACGATCGTCGACCACGAGACGGGCAAGTCCTCGATCGAGCCGAGCTTCAACCCCATCTACATCATGGCCGACTCCGGCGCGCGCGGCTCCACGCAGCAGATCCGGCAGCTGGCCGCGATGCGCGGCCTGATGGCCAAGCCGTCCGGCGAGATCATCGAGACGCCGATCACCGCGAACTTCCGTGAGGGTCTCAGCGTGCTCCAGTACTTCATCTCGACGCACGGCGCGCGTAAGGGCCTCGCCGACACGGCGCTCAAGACGGCGAACTCGGGCTACCTCACCCGGCGGCTCGTCGACGTGGCGCAGGACGCGGTCATCTCCGAGTTCGACTGCGGCACGCTCGACGGCATCCGCGTGGCGAAGCTCGAGGAGGCCGGCGAGGTCATCCAGCCGCTCGGCGACCGCATCCTCGGCCGCGTCGCGCTGGAGGACGTCGTCGACCCGCTCACCGGCGAGGTGCTCATCACGGCGAACACCGAGCTCGACGAGCAGTCGGTGCGGTCCATCGAGGACGCCGGCATCGAGGAGGTCGTCATCCGCTCGGTGCTCACGTGCCAGCTCCGCCGCGGGGTCTGCGCGCTGTGCTACGGGCGCGACCTCGCGCGCGGCTACCGGGTCAACATCGGCGAGGCGGTCGGCATCATCGCCGCCCAGTCGATCGGCGAGCCCGGCACGCAGCTCACGATGCGCACCTTCCACATCGGCGGCACCGCGGCGCGCGGCAAGATCGAGGCGAGCTACCTCGAGGCCCGCACCGAGGGCACGGTCCGCCTCCGCCGGGCGGTCGTCCAGAAGAAGAAGGACGGCACCATGGTGGTCATGAACCGCCACGGCGAGATCGTCGTCGTCGACGAGACGGGGCGCGAGCGCGAGCACAACCGCCTCGTCTACGGCGCCATCCTCAAGAAGGCCGACGGCGAGCGCACCAAGCCCGGCGAGCTGCTCGCCGAGTGGGACCAGTTCGCGACGCCGATCCTCACCGAGGTCTCCGGCGTGGTGAAGTTCGGCGACCTCATCGAGGGCGTCAGCGTGCAGGATCGCCTCGACGAGGTGACGGGCCTCTCGCGAAAGGTCGTCATCGAGTCGAAGGCGGCCGACGTCCGCCCGCGCATCTCGCTGAAGGACCCGGAGTCGGGCAGGACGCTCAAGCTCCCGAACAGCGAGCTCGAGGCGCGCTACCTGCTCCCCGTCGGCGCGCACATCGTCGCGCAGGAGGGGGATCTCATCGAGGCCGGCGAGGTCATCGCCAAGATCCCGCGCGACACGACGAAGGTGCAGGACATCACCGGCGGTCTGCCCCGCGTCGCCGAGCTGTTCGAGGCCCGAAAGCCGAAGGATCACGCGATCATCAGCGAGATCGACGGCGAGGTCACGTTCGGCAAGGACACGAAGGGCAAGCGGAAGGTCATCATCACGCCGTACTCGCCGGACGGGCACGCGCTCGGCGATCAGGCGCGCGAGTACCTGATCCCGAAGGGCAAGCACATCCAGGTGCAGCCGGGCGACCGGGTGCGCGCGGGTGATCCCCTCCAGGACGGCCCGCCGAACCCGCACGACATCCTCCGGGTGAAGGGCGAGAAGGAGCTGTCGGCCTGGCTCGTGAACGAGATCCAGCAGGTCTACCGGCTCCAGGGCGTCGGTATCAACGACAAGCACATCGAGGTCATCGTCCGGCAGATGCTCCGGCGGGTCCGCGTGCGCGAGGTCGGCGACACCAACTTCCTGGTCGACGAGCAGGTGGAGAAGCACATCTTCGAGAAGGAGAACGAGACCGTCCTCGAGCGCGGCGGCAAGCCCGCGATCGCGGAGGCGCTCCTCCTCGGCATCACCAAGGCCAGCCTGTCGACCGAGTCGTTCATCAGCGCCTCGTCGTTCCAGGAGACGACCAAGGTGCTCACCGAGGCCGCGATCAACGGCAAGACGGACGATCTCCGCGGTCTCAAGGAGAACGTCATCATGGGCCGCCTGATCCCGGCCGGGACGGGGCTGCCCGCCTACAAGCGCCTCCAGGTCGTGGTCGAGGGCGAGCCGGTGGTCCAGGCCCCGTACGTCGCCCCGCGGCCGCGCCCCGAGGAGACGCTCACCGCGGTCAACGAGGAGTAACGATCGCCGGCGCGCCAGGGGCGGGGCCATTCCCGCCCCTGAGCGCGCCCGTCCTCTGGACAACGCGCGTCGACGCGCTCGCCTCGGCCCAGGAGACGGCTTTCCCGCCACAGCAGCCGCTTGCCGGCCCGGTGGATCGCGCCTGACGTGGCGCGCACGCCTACCCAGGGCCAGTATTCACCTCCACGTGGCACCGCATCGGTCGAGCGGGGCCACGGGAGTGACCCGGCGTGCGCCGGGACGTTCACGGGGCTCGCGCGCCGCCCCTAGCTCTGCTCTCATTCATCGAGCGCACCCCATGGCTGCATACGCCGCGTGCGGCAGGCCAGCTCTCCCCGCGTGCTCCCGTTCCGCGAGGGTCCTCCGGCGCGCGCCCACCTCCAATTTTCGAGTAGAATCAGGGTTTCGATGGCTTCCGTTCAAGGATTGAACCAGCGGATTGCCGATCGCCTCGTCCTCGAGGGGCGCATCACCCCGGACGATCATCGTCGCGCCGTGGAGTACGCGATGCGTACGCGCGGCCGCATCGAGGATGCCATCATCGAGCTCGATATCGTCAACGAGGCCGAGCTCCTCAAGTTCATCGCGACCGTCCACAACACCCGCTTCGTCTCCACCGAGAAGCTCTCGAAGGCGATCATCGAGCCCCGCGTGCTCGCCAAGGTCTCGGCGATCACCGCGACCTTGCACGGCGTCTTTCCGGTCCTGCTCGACGAGCGCAACACGACGCTCTCGGTCGCGACGGCGGATCCCGACAACGACGTCGCGCTGCACGAGATCCGGCTGGCCGCGGGCGTGCGGGACGTACGCGCCATCGTCGCCAGGCCGGCGGCGGTGCGCGCGGCCATCGCGTACCACTACCGCGGCGACACGACCGCGTTCAACTCGCTGCTCCGGCCGGTCAGCTCGTTCGACGAGATCCTCTACAACAACCCCAACAACAACCCGTTCGAGCGCACCGGGACGATGCACGAGCGGACGTCCATGACGAACGAGCGCGCATCGATGGTGATGCACGATCGGGCGTCGATGACCCACGTGCCCGCGGCGCACCCGCAGACGATGCACGGGCAGCCCGCGTACGCCCAGCCCGCGCACACGCCGCCGATGCACACGCAGATGATGCACGGGCAGCCGGCGCACGCGACCCCGGCGCTCGCGCCGGGGCCCGCGCCGCTCGTCTCGGCGCCGCCCCCCGCGGCCATGCGGGCGCCGGCCGCGCCCGCCGCGCCGCCCCGCGTGGCCCCAGCCGGTCCACCGCCCACGCCGGTGCCGCCGTCGCCCCCCGTCCAGCCGCAGCAGGTGGCCCCCACGTCCGCGCCGGTCGCCCCGCCGCCGCACCCGACCACGAGCCACGCGTACGTGGAGACGCTCAACGTGCTCGTCAGCCTGCTCGAGAACAACCGGCAGGACCTGCGGGGCCACTCCTCCACGGTCGCGCGCATCGTCCGGAAGCTCTGCGAGCGCATCGGCCTGCCGCCGCCGACGGTCGCGAGCTACGTGGCGTCCGCCTACCTGCACGACCTCGGCAAGAACGGCCCGTACCACCTCACCGCGCTCAACGTCGCCGAGTACGAGGGGCACCGGCTCGCCGCGACGAAGAGCGTCGACCTCCCGGCGCACCTCATGGAGTCGGTGGGCCTGCCCCAGGACGTCGTCTCGGCGATCAACCTGATGTACGAGCGCTACGACGGCAGCGGCTTCCCCGACGGCCTCTCCGGCAAGGAGATCCCGCTCGGCGCGCGCATCCTCGCGGTCGCGGACACCTACGCCGACCTGACGCAGAACCCGCGCAACCCCTACCGCAAGGCGCTCCGCCCGCCCGAGGCCTGCGACGTGCTCGCCCAGTACCGCGGCACCATCTTCGATCCGAACATCGTCGACCTCTTCCGCCAGGTCATGACCGGCGACGACATGCGCGCGAAGCTGCTCTCCGACCGGCACCAGGCGCTCATCGTCGACCCGGATCCGGAGGAGACCACGGTGCTCGAGCTGCGGCTCCTCGAGCAGGGGTTCGAGGTCTCGATCGCGCGCAACGTGGCGCAGGCCCGCCGCGAGCTCGAGACGAAGGACATCGAGGTGGTCGTCAGCGAGATCGATCTCGAGGAGCCCGACGCCGGCCTCACGCTCCGCGCCGATGCGCTGAAGCTCGGGTTCGGCCGCGACAAGACGTGGGTCATCCTCACGGCGAAGACGGACCGGCAGACCGCCCAGCGCGCCTTCGATCTCGGCGTCGACGACTTCGTCTCGAAGCCCGCGTCGACCGACGTCATGGCCGCCAAGCTCCGCCAGCTCATCGAGCGGCGCTCCGCCACCGCCGTCCCCCGCGGCGTGTCCGGCTCGCTCGCCGAGATGGGCCTGCCGGACATGATCCAGATCCTCTGGCACGGCCGGAAGACGTGCGCGCTCAAGATCCAGGCGAACTCGATGGCCGGCGAGATCCACTTCGCCGACGGGCAGGTCGTCCACGCGCTCTGGGCCGGCGCGCTGGGCGAGGACGCGTTCTACCGGATGCTCACGCTGCGGGAGGGCGACTTCCGCCTCGACCCGAGCTTCTCGCCCAGCACCCGCAGCATCACCGCGTCGCCTGAGGCGCTGCTCCTGGAGGGGATGCGCCGCCTCGACGAAGGGACCCTGTCCTAAAGTTAAAGTCACGCCGCGCGTGGAGGCCGGGTTGAAGAGCTCCGTCTGCATCGAGACGCCGCGCCTGCGCCTCTGCATCCCGCCCCTCGAGCTCGCCGGCCGCTACCTCGACTATTTCGAGCGCAACCGCGAGCACCTGGCCCGGTGGGATCCGCCGCGCCCCGAGGGCTTTTACACCGAGGCGTTCTGGCGTGAGCGCCTGCAGCGCGATCGCGACGACCTCGACGCGGACCGGGCGCTCCGGCTCGCCATCCAGCGGCGCGACGCGCCCGGCGGCGAGGTGATCGGGGTCTGCAACTTCAGCCAGTTCGTCCGCGGCGCCTTCCAGGCGGCGACCCTCGGCTACTCGCTCGACCAGCGCGCCGTGGGCTCGGGCGTGATGTCCGAGGCCCTCGAGGCGGCGCTCGCGTACATGTTCGACACGCTCGGCTTCCACCGGGTGATGGCGAACTACCTGCCCTACAACGAGCGCAGCGGTCGATTGCTCCGGCGCCTCGGCTTCGTCGTCGAGGGGTACGCCCGCGACTACCTGTTCATCGACGGCGCCTGGCGCGATCACGTGCTGACCGCGCTCACCAACCCGCGCGCCGCGCACCCGGGCGCCTGGCGCGCGTCGGCGGCCCCGGAGGGGAGCGCCGGCCAGCGCCACGGCTGAGCGGGCTGCGCCGCGGCGCGCGGGCGCTGGACGCACGCCGCGACGCGCGCCGCGGTGGTCACGTAAGCGACCGGAATCGTTTCAGATCATGCCAGCCGTCCGCCGCGTCGGCGCGCCGCGTCTTGCCCTCGAGGAGGCGCGGCCCTAGCCTCTCGGGAGGCGTGGACCGCAGGTGCGGCCGCGACCAGGAGGCACAAATGTACGGTCCGCAAGGCAATGGTGGCGGCAGCGCGCGCAGGCCCGCGCCGCGCTCGACGAAGGTCACTGTCCCCGAGATCCGCTCCCGCAAAGGCACGTCGCCGATAGCGATGGTGACTGCCTACGACTTCACGATGGCGCGGCTGCTCGACGAGGGCGGCGCCGATCTGCTGCTCGTCGGCGACTCGCTCGGGATGGTCGTGCAGGGGCACCCGACGACGCTCCCGGTGACGGTCGAGGAGATCTGTTACCACGGGCGCGCGGTCGCGCGGGGCGCGCGGCGGGCCCACGTCGTGGGCGACATGCCGTTCATGAGCTTCCAGCTCTCTCCGGTGCACGCGCTCGAGAACGCCGGGCGGATGATGAAGGAGGGCAGCTTCGAGAGCATCAAGCTCGAGGGCGGCCAGGAGATCGCCGAGCACGTGCGCCGGATCGTCGCCGCGGGCATCCCGGTGATGGGGCACCTCGGGCTCACGCCGCAGTCCGTGCACGCGATGGGCGGCTTCAAGGTGCAGGGCAAGAGCGACCAGGCGGCCGAGCGCCTCATCGCCGACGCGCGCATCCTCGACGAGGCGGGCGTCTACGCGATCGTGCTCGAGGCCATCCCGCCGGACCTCGCGCAGGAGGTGACCGCGGCGGTGTCCGTGCCGACGATCGGCATCGGCGCCGGGGTCGGCTGCGATGGGCAGGTGCTCGTCTGTTACGACCTGCTCGGGATGTTCCGCGAGCTGACGCCGAAGTTCGCGAAGCGCTTCGCCGAGGTCGGCGACCAGATCGTCGAGGCGACGCGCGCCTACGTGGACGAGGTGCAGTCGCGCACGTTCCCCGCCGCGGAGCACAGCTTCAAGCCGAACGGGCCGCGCCGGGCCGCCGTCGTCCCCGCCACGCCCGCCAAGCCGGAGTTCCCGCCGGCGGACGAGATGCCCGCGCACTGGCAGACGCACTGAGAGGGCAGGCGCGCGGAGAGGTGCAGGCGGAGAGGCCGGGCCGCGCATGGAGCGGCCCGGGCTCCGGCCTCCCTGCGCGGCGCCGGCCTCAGCCGGCCTGGACCTCCGCCGGCGCCCGCCGCGCTCCGAGCGCGCGCAGCAGCAGCTCGGCGGCGAGCAGCAACAGCAGCGCCAGCGCCACGTACGGCGACGCGTCGATCGACGCGGACATGCCGCCGAGCTCCGCCGCGCGGGCGCTGTCGGCGACGCGCCGGGGGCGCAGGTCGATCTCGCGCTCCGGGACCGACACGACGCGCGTCGAGCGCTCGCCGTCCAGGGTGAGCTCGTAGAGCCCGGCGAGCGGCGGCGAGACGCGCAGCCGCCGCTCGACCTCCGCGACGGGGAGCGCCTCGCGCCCCGCCGGGCCCTGGCCGGCGTCGACCCGCACGCGCTCGACCTTCACGTCGCGGTAGCCGTCGAACGTCCACGTCTCGCCCGCGGCGAGGCGCCGCGCCCCGCCCCGGGCGCGCGCGGCGCCGACGAACCCGTCGAGCAGCGACAGGAACGCCGGCCGCAGCGCGACGTCGCTCTCCTCCGTGCTGAGCGGCAGCGTCATGACCAGCACGACGCCGCGCCCGAGCGGCCGGCGTACGAGGAACGGGGCGCCGTCCTTCCACCGGGCGAGCACCTCGGCGCCCTCGGTGGCCTCGGGGCCCAGCGTGGCCCGGCCGCGCGGCGCGACGTCCGCGAGGCCGGCCGAGGCCGGGCCGAGCCAGCCCGCCGTGGCGGGATCCACGCCGGGCACCGGCGACGCCGTCCAGCGGACGACGCCGGGCACCAGCGGCTCGAACCCGGCGCCGAGCGGCGCGGCGGCCGCGCGCTGGCCGAGGGTCAGGAGCGCGACGCCGCCGCGCTCGACCCACGCGGCGAGCGAGCGGCGCACCTCCGGCGTGAACCCCGGCGCGTCGTCGACGATGAGCCCCGCGTGCGCGGCCAGCTCGTCCGCGTGCTCCGGGACCGAGGGCAGCGGCCGGATCTGGGCGTCGAGATCGAGGGCCGAGAGGGCCTGCTCGAGCGGCGGCGGGCCGCCCGTCTCGACGTGCGTGGCCGCGGGGTCGACGACGACGGCGATCGAGAGCGGGCCGCCGGCCGAGATGATCGGCGCGCGGTCATCCTCGGCGATCGCGTCGCTGCCCGTGAGCGCGGCGATCAGGATCTCGGGCGTCCCGGAGGGCAGGTCGACCGAGAGCTCCTCGGCGTGCAGCGCCGGATCGAGCGCGACCTTGCCGAGCACCGCGTCGCCGGCGCGCACCTCGAGCGATCGCCCCGCCGCGGCGGAGGCGCGCGCGTCGGACGGCGCCGGCGCCGCGGCGCCGTCCGGCCCTGGCGCGGGGGCCGACGCGGCGGTGCAGACGACGCGCACGCGCGCCCTCTGGCCGGAGCGATCGGCGCGCACGATGCCGCAGTCCTGTCCCCCCGCCTCGAGCTCCTCGAGCGGCACCCACGTGGCGATGTCGGGGGTGCCCGAGATGGGCGGGGCGCCGGGCGCGCCGTCCGCGAGGTCGCTGAGGAGCACGATGCGCTTGTCGCCCTGGGGCAGCCCCCGGAGCAGATCGCGGGCGAGATCGAGGGCGCCGTCGAGGTCGGTGGCGCGGTCCGAGGGCGCCACGGTGGCGAGCGCCTCGGCGACGGCGGCGAGGTTGGTCGTCGACGCGAGGGCGACGCGGGCCGGGGCGCCCGCGAGGACGATCGCGGCGGCGTCGCCGGGGGCGAGCCCGCCGGCGAGCTCGCGCGCCGCCGTGAGCGCGCGCTCGAACCGCGAGGGGGCGTCGCGCGCCGCGCCGTCGGCGCTGCCCACGCCGGAGCGCGCGCGCGCGCGCATGCTCAGCGAGTCGTCGACGACGATGGCGAGCGCGACGGAGGCGCCGGCCCTGCGGCTGAGCGACAGGTGCGAGCAGCGCAGGAGCGGCGTCGCGCCGAGCACCGCGAGCGCGAGCACCGAGACCGCCCGGGTGGCGAAGAGGGCGCGGTCCTCGAGGAGGCTCCGGCGCCGCGCCGTCGGCGGCGTGGGCGGGACCAGGCGCGCCGGCGGGAACGGCCGCTCCTCGGCGCGGCGGCGGCGCAGGAGGTGCGCGGCGACCGGCGCGCCGACGAGCAGCGCGACGAGCAGCGCGCCGAGCGTGACGAAGCTCATCGCCGCACCTCGGCGATCGCCCGCAGGAGGGCGCGGACGACGTCGGTCGGCGGCTCGGCGCTCGTCGCGCGGAGCAGGCGGCCGCCGCGCGACGCGAGCGCGCGCGACCAGCCGTCGGTGAGGGCGGCGAGGCGCGCCTGGTACTGCGCGCGGACCGCGCCCGCGTCGGCCTCGACCACGGCGCCGCCCTCGAGGGCGCGCAGGCGCACGTTGCCCTCGAAGTCGAGCTCCGCCTCGCTCGGATCGAGGACCTGGAGGGCGATCAGCGTGCGGCCGCCCGTGCTGAGCGACGTGAACGCGGAGAGCGCGCCCTCCGCGCCGGATTCATGAGCGAGATCCAGGAGATCCGAGATCAGCAGCACCACGGCGCCGCGGCGCGCCTTCTTCGCGACGGGCGCGAGCGCGCGCTCGATGGCGCCCGCGTCGCCGCTCCAGTCCTGCGCGGCGGAGGTGGCCTCGAGGGCGCCGACGATCCGCTCGAACGCCTCGCGCCCCGCCATGGCCGGCAGGCCGTGGGTGCCGGCGCCGCCCAGCCAGGCGAGCCCCACGGGGTCGCCGGTGGCGAGCGCGACGCGGGCCATGGCCGCGGCGATGAGCGCCGCGTAGGCGAGCTTGGCGCCGGGCGCGCGCCGGCCGCGGTAGGACATCGAGGCGGTCGCGTCCACGCACAGCCAGAGCGCGCGATCGGTCTCGGTCTCGAACTCGCGCACCATCAGGCGGTCGTGGCGGAGCAGGGCGCGGCGATCGAAGAAGCGGAGATCGTCGCCGGGCACGTAGGGCCGCTGCCCGCCGAACTCGACGCCGGCGCCCTTGCGGATGCTCCGGTGCATCCCGGCGTAGACGCCCTCGGCGATGGCCCGCGACTTGAGGCGGAGCGGGGCGAGCCCGCCCCAGTCGATGGGAAATGCGGCGAGCGCGGCGCGGTCGGGAGAGATCGGCACAGGGGCGCTTCTTTAGCGTGGATCCCGGGGGCGATCACCTCGCCGTGCGGGCGCGGCCGGGCCGGGCTCGGCCGGGCCGGGGCGCCCTCCCTCGCGCGGCTTTACCGCTCGCTTTCCCGTTCTTCCGGGGCCGAGGGCTTGCCGCGGCGACGCCCGCCACACATCAGCTCCAGGGAATGGCTGACGAGAAGAGACCGGCGTCGCGCGCGTGGCTCGGGTACCTGCTGATCGCCGCCGCGATCCTCGTCTTTTCCGGGGTCATCAGGCCGCCGGGTCGGCCGCTCGTCCCCTACGACGAGGCGGTCGCCGAGGTGCGGCGCGGCGAGGTCGCCGCGGCGGTCGTGAAGCCCGACGAGGTCGAGCTGATCCGCCGCGGCGCCCCGCAGCGGCCCGAGGAGCGCGTCCGCGTGACGCGGCTGCCCGGCGTCGAGGACGAGCCGCTCGTGAGGGCGCTGCTCGACCAGGAGGTCCGCATCGAGGCGAAGAGCGCCCAGTCCTCGGCGTGGACGCAGGTGGCGGTCTGGCTCCTGCCGCTCGCCCTCATCAACGCGGCGTTCTTCATGATGCTGCGCCGGGCGGGGCAGGGGGGCGGGGGGCCGCTCGGGTTCCTGCGCAGCAAGGCGAAGATCTACGACAGGTCCAGGCAGGATCCGGTGCGCTTCCCCGACGTCGCGGGGGTGGACGAGGCCAAGGACGAGCTCGTCGAGGTCGTCGACTTCCTCAGGGAGCCGTCGCGGTACCGGTCGCTGGGCGGGCGGATCCCGCGCGGCCTCCTGCTCATCGGTCCGCCCGGCACCGGGAAAACGCTGCTCGCGCGCGCCGTGGCGGGCGAGGCGAAGGTGCCGTTCTTCTCGCTGAACGCGAGCGAGTTCGTCGAGATGTTCGTCGGGCTCGGCGCCGCGCGCGTGCGCGAGCTCTTCGAGGAGGCGCGCAAGAGCGCGCCCAGCATCGTGTTCATCGACGAGATCGACGCCGTGGGCAGGACCCGGGGCGGCCTCGGCGCGCTCGCGACCCACGACGAGCGGGAGCAGACGCTCCACCAGCTCCTCGCCGAGCTCGACGGCTTCGACGTGCGCACCACCGTGATCCTGATGGCCGCCACCAACCGGCCCGAGGTGCTCGATCCAGCCCTCTTGCGGCCCGGGCGCTTCGATCGCCAGGTCATCGTGGATCGGCCCGACCTGCGGGGCCGCGAGGCGATCCTCGCGGTGCACGCGCGGCGGGTGCCGCTCGCGAACGACGTCGACCTCGGGCTCGTGGCGCGCCGCACGCCGGGCATGGTCGGGGCCGACCTCGCCAAGATCGTCAACGAGGCGGCGCTCGCCGGGGCGCGGCGCGGCGCGAAGGAGATCGGGCAGGCCGACTTCGACGAGGCGCTCGACCGCTCGCAGCTCGGGCTCCGTCGCCGCGGGCAGATCATGACCGCGGAGGAGCGGCGGCGCGTGGCCTACCACGAGGCCGGGCACGCGCTCGTCGCGCTCGCGCTGCCGGCCGCCGACCCGGTGGAGCGGGTGTCCATCGTGGCGCGCACCATCGGCGCGCTCGGCGTCACGATCCAGGTGCCGCGCGACGAGCGCCAGCTCGTCACCGAGCAGGAGATCGAGTCGCGCGTCACGGTGATGCTCGGCGGCAGGGCGGCGGAGGAGATCGCGCTCGGCCAGGTGTCGAGCGGCGCGCACGACGATCTCGGGCGGGCCACGGCGCTCGTCCGCGAGATGGTGACCCGCCTGGGCATGAGCCGGCGCCTCGGGCTGGCCGCGCTCGCGCGCAGCGTCGGCGCGCCGATGCTCGGCGTGCTCCAGGAAGAGCGCACCTGCAGCGAGGAGACGGCGCGCGAGGTCGACGAGGAGGTGCGGGAGCGGCTCGGCGAGATGTACCTGAAGGCGAAGCAGCTGCTCGCCGACCGCCGCGAGGGCCTCGAGGCGGCGGCGGAGGCGCTCGTGCTCAAGGAGACGCTGCGCGGCGAGGAGCTGGAGCGGATCGCGGCCGTGTCGACGCGGCGGAAGATCTCCGTCGGGTCGACGAGCGCGGCCTGAGGCTCAGGCCGCGCGGCGACGGCGCCCGAGGCCGCCCGCGAGCGCGGCGAGCGACAGCCCGGCGGCCGCCCAGCCCCCGCCGGCACCGTCGCGCGGCGCGCCCGCGCGGCAGGCGCAGCCGCCGTCCTGGTCCGCGGGCTCGACGTCGTCTGGCTGCTCCACCGGCCTGGCCACGCCGGTGCCCCTCACGGTGATCTCCTGCTCCGGCTCGTCCGGATCGTTCGACGCGACGAGGAGCGTCGCCGTGAACTCGCCGGCGGTCTCCGGCGCGAAGCTGATCGCGAAGTCGACCGTCGTTTCAGGGTCGATCTCGAGCGCCGGGTCCGCGAGCTCGAAGCTCGAAGCGCCGTCGGTCGTCACGGCGACGTCGAGCAGCGCCTCCCCGGCGTTGGACAGCCTGACGAGCTCCACGTTGGCCTGCCCGACCTCCACCGCGCCGAAGTCGATCTCCTGCTTGTCGAGCGCGAGGTCCGGGAGGGGCACGTGGACGCGCTCGCTCTCGAAGACCCAGGCCCGCTCGGTGAGCGGGAAGGCGAGCGGGATATCGGCGATCGGGATCGACCATTCCCGGCCCAGCAGGCTGACGCTGAACGCCGGGATGAGGTGGAGCGTGCCGTCGTACCGCACCGAGCCCTCCGGGCGGACATTGAGCTCGACCGACGGGCCGCCCAGGTACTCCGTCGACGAGACGCCCTGCTCCGAGGTGATGTCCCCGCCGCTCACCGTCGCCTGATCGAGCGTCTCGATGGCCACGCGGTGCGTCACGTAGCGGGCGGTGACGTCCATGGCCACATCGAGCTCGAACCTGCCGTCGATGCCGGGAATCGAGCCGCCGATGATGTCGCCGACGGAGACGGACGCGAGCCGCTGGAGATCGGTCGAGCTCGCCAGGGTGATGCCCGGGTCCCAGCCCCAGGCGTCGAACTTGTCGCGGGTGTGCACCTGGAAGTCGATCTGGGGCACGTACGGGATATCGCCTGTCCAGTCGAAGTCCTGGCCGAGGACGGAAACGCTGACGCGCCCCTGGGCGCTGACGTCGAGCCCGTAATCGCAGCTGAAATCGCCCCCGCCCTCGGCGCCGGGGGCCGTGAGCGAGAGCGCCTCTGGCCATGACGCCTCGAGCGCGCCGCTCAGGGATACCTGGGTGTTCGCGTAGACGGCGGCCCGGAGGTTCACTTGCAGCGGCGAGCTCGGCGGAACCCAGCCTGTCTCGAAGTCGAGCTCGAGCGGGATGGCCTCTGTGCGCTGGAAGGCGACCGCTCCCCGCTCGCACATCAGCGGGTCGCCGGGGCACGGCGCGGCGAGCGAGTCGTAGGCCGAAGCGGCGGCGGGGACGAGGAGGGGGAGCGCGGCGGCGGCGCAGGCGGTGTAGAGAAGAGCGCGCGCTCTCCGGCGCCGGGCAGGGGAGAAGGCCGCGAGAACAGCGTCGCCGGACTGCAGAGAGCGCATGATCGCGATTACCACGATCCGGGCGCTCCACGCCATCACGGCATTCCAGGATGGCGGCGTGGCTAACGCCTAGCGCGCCCCGAACAGCGTGCCGACCGCGATTCCAGCGGCCGCGCAGAGAATGGCCACCACGGTCCACAGGATACGCTCGCGCGAGGTGCCGCCCGCCGTCGCCTTGCCATCGCCGCGCGCCTCGCCGAACACCGCGGCTCTGCCCTCGGGCTGCACCCGGACCACCGCGCTCTCCCGGGACGAGACCCGGTGAGCGACGTCCGAGGTGGAAACGTCGTTCTGGGCGGCCGCGGCGTGATCGAGGCCGGTCCGCTCGAGCTCCAGCTCGGTGATCGAGGTGGCGCCCTGGAGGCCCGCGGGGGTGTGGCCCACGACGCGCCGCTCGCGGCAGGCGCGCAGGGCGTCGGCGAAGGCCCGGGCGCTCGGGTACCGATCGGCCCGATCCTTGGAGAGGGCCCTCAGGATGACGGCCTCCAGGCCGGCGGAGACGAGGCCGTCGCGCTTGCCGGAGCGCGGCGGCAGCGGCTGCTCCGTGATCTGGGCCGTCATCACGGCGATGGGCGTCCGCTTGCTGAAGGGCACGGCGCCCACGACCATCTCGTAGAGGATGCAGCCGAGCGCGTAGATGTCGCAGCGCGGGTCGACGTCCTCTCCGCGCACCTGCTCCGGGGCCATGTACTCGGGCGTGCCGAAGATCATGTCCTGCTCGGTGAGCCCGGTCGTCATCTGCTCGCCGTGCACCACCTTCGCGAGCCCGAAATCGACGACGCGGACGCGCCCCGCGAGCGGCGACGGCGCGGCGCCGGCGTGCCCGTCCGGCGGCGGCGACGCGACCGCGCGCTCGATGAGCACGTTGGCCGGCTTGAGATCGCGGTGGACCACGCCCGCTGCGTGCGCGGTCTCGAGCGCGGAGCAGATCTGCAGGGCGATCTCCGTCGCCCGGTCGATCCCGAGCGGCGCGTGCTCCCGCAGGAGCTCCTCCAGGGAGCTGCCGTCGATGTGCTCCAGCGCGATCATGAGGAGCCCGTCCTCCTCGACGAAGTCGAGCATCCGGACGACGTGGGGGCCCTCGATGCGCTTCAGGATGGCGGCTTCCCGGTGGTAGCGCCTGAAGATCTGGGGCGTGCCGGAGAGGTGCTTGTGGATCACCTTGAGCGCGACGCGCTGGCCGTCCCCGTCGCGGTCGGCGCTGTACACGACGCCGGACGCGCCCTCCCCGATGACCGACGCCACGGTGTAGCGCGACGCGACGCGGTGCCCCGCGGGCAGGCGATCGGGCGTGGGCTCCGGCGAGATCACCGCGCAACCCCCGCGTCCGCGGGGAGCGGCGGCGCGGGGTCCGGCGGGGGGGCGATGAGGTGCAGATCGGTCGACGAGGTGCAGGCGCGCACGATCTTCGGGCTCAGCTCGATGGGGTCGAGCCGCGCGGTCGGATCGGACTCGCGCCACGCGGCGCAGGCGGTCTCGGCGAGCCCGGTCGCGTCGAGCGCGACGTAGGCCTCGAGCAGGTGCCGGTGCACCGTGGCGATCTGCATCCGGGCGAGGTCGCCGTAGCCGAGCAGGCGGTTCGCCCGCGCCACGGCGTCGATGTAGCGGCCGCTCCGCACGTCGCCGGCGAGCTGCGGCAGCTCGGCGTCGACGCGGCGCTGGGCCTCGCGCGCGCGGCCGGCGCCCTCGGAGCGCACGAGCGCGCCCGCGCTCGCTGCCTCGGCCTTGCCCTGCGTCGTGAGCGGCAGATCCGTGAGCGGCACGAGGATCACCATGCCGCGGCGCAGCGGGTCCTGCTTGAGGTGGTTGTACTTGTCGAGCATCCACGCCTTGTCCCGCTTGCCGAGGAAGCGATAGGCGATGGTGAGCAGGGTGTCGTTCTGGCCGACGACGTACCGCAGGTTGTACGGCACGATGATCTCCAGCCCGTCGGTCGGCTCGATCCAGGGCCAGGTGTCGTTCGAGAGCGCGAGGACGTCGCTCCGGTCGGCGGCGCCGAGCAGCCGCTCCGCGAGGATCGCCCAGGTCTCGCCGGCGGTGACGCGGTGGTGGCCCAGCGCGGGCACCTCCAGCCGGAGGCCGGGCATGATCGGCACGCCGGCGCCGGCGTCGAGCGCGTTGGCGGCGACGAGCACCTGCTCCATCTGCACGCGCCCGTAGGTGCGCTCCGCGATCTGCGCGAGGGTCTCGCCCTCGCGGACGACGTGCGGGAACGCCGCCGCGGCGCTGCCTGCCAGCAACGTCGCGGCCAGGGCGCCCAGGGAAGGCCAGGTTCGCCGAGAGCTCACGGGGCGGAGGGTACCAGGGGTTCGTGGCGTTGTGCGACGGGTCGCGCGGCGGAGCAAGAGCGGGACGCGCCCGCAATTTCGTCGTGCCGGCCGTTTCGTGCCAGAGTCGGCCGGTCCATGAGACACACGACAAAGGCCGGCAGGTTCCCGGCGTGGTTCTCGCGGCGGTCGCCCGCCGCGGCGCGGCTGCTCGCGATCGGCATGCTCGGGCTGGCGGCGTCCGGCTGCCTCGTCCGGCAGGAGCTCTACGACGAGGCGCGCGCCGGGATCCAGAGAGAGCGCGAGGAAGGAAAGAAGGCCCGGGCCGAGGCCCAGGGCGCCCGCGCCGAGGCGGCGCAGCGGTCCGCGCAGGTCGCCGCGCTCGAGGCAGAGCTCGCGCGCCTAGAGGAAGACGTCCGGGCGCGCGAGATACGGCTGTCCGAGGCGACGACGGCGGAGGCCGGGCTCGTGCGGCGGCTGGACGAGCTCGCCGCCATGAACGAGGAGCTGTCGGCGCGGCTCCGGAGCGCCGGGCAGAGCGTGGGCCAGCTCGCGAACGAGCGCGGCAGCCTGTCGGCCGAGCTCGCCGAGGCGCGGACCAGGCTCGACGAGCTCCGCCGCCAGCAGGCGGCGGCCGAGGCGCGGGCGGCCGGGGTCCGCGACGTCGTGGCCCGGCTCCAGAGCATGGTCCACGCGGGGAAGGTCCATGTCGGGCTCCGCGGGGGACAGCTGCTGGTGGAGGTGCCGAGCGACGTGCTCTTCGACGCCGGGAAGGCCGACGTCAAACGGGAAGGCCGGGCGGTGCTGGTCGAGCTCGCCAGGGTGCTCCGGACCCTGCCGGACCGCAGGTTCCAGGTCGCCGGGCACACCGACGACGGCGCTGACGACGGGCGCACGCGGGGGAAGAGCGCGCGGTTCCCGTCGAGCTGGGAGCTCTCGGCGGCGCGATCGGTGGCGGTCGTCAAGGCGCTGATCGAGGCGGGAATGGCGCCGCAGGGCCTGTCGGCCGCAGGATATGGCGAGTTCGCGCCGGCGGCGACGAACGCCACGAAGGCGGGGCGGGCGAAGAACCGGCGGATCGAGATCGGCTTGGTGGCGGAGCAGGACGGAACGGAGAAGGGGGGGAAGGCAGCCGGCGAGACCGGAGCGGTGACAGCGCCCTGAAGGGCGTGAGTCGGGCAATCGGTGCGCTGGCCATCAACGGAATCACGCACCGGCCAGCGCGGCATTGAGCCGAGAGACACCCATCCTCGCCTGACACCCCGGCCGGCGAGCCGTTCGCCGGAGAGGGTCAGGAGGAGACCGGCGCGCCGCTCGTCCATGCTGCGCGCGACATGAACGCTCCGCCTCGCGGCTCACCGCGCGTCCGCTCGCCCCGCGGCCGGCGCCGTCTCTCCCCGCCGCAGCGCGCACGCGGCGAGGACGCACAGCGCCGGCGTGACGACCATGTGATAGCGGTCCTCGCCGAAGAACACCGCGTGCGTCAGCGTCACCGAGGCCACCGCGAAGGCGAGATAGCCGACGACTCCCCCGTTCGCAGGCCGGCCCGGCAGCGGCAGCGCCGCGATGACCGGGATCGCCACCGCGAGCGGCCAGAAGGCGTGCTCGTCGCCGAGCACCCCCCACGCGACGAGCCCGAGCACCGCCGCGAGCGCAAGGAGCTGCGCGGCGAGCGCCCGCCACGGGCGCAGCCGCGGCAGCGCCACCACCCCGAGCGCCGCGACCGAGAGCAGGCCGAGGTGCGACGCCGTGAGCACGCGCCGCCCCGCCGCGCGCCGCTCCTCGGGCCAGGCCGCGGGGTTCGCCTCGCCGAGATAGCCGACGGGGAACGACTCGTGATCGAAGGTGAAGCTCAGCTTCCTCGGGATCAGCGCCAGCCAGCGGACTGGATCATTCTTGATCCACTTGAGCCCCTCGGCCATCCAGCAGCGGTCCTGCGCCACCTGCCCGCGCGCGATCGGGCAGCCGTCGCCCGCGCGCAGCGTCTCGAAGCGGCCCGTCGCGCGCGGGAAAGCGCCGATGGCGAGGTTCCAGCCGCCGTTCGTCGAGACGAGCGCGCAGCCGTCCATCACCCGGCAGTTCCGGATCGTCCACGGCGCCACCACAGCGAGGGCCGTCGCGGCCGAGACCGCCGCCGCGAGCGCGCCGCGCCTCCACGCCGCGCTCGCCCCATCGGCCACCCCGCCCGGGCCGCGCCCCGCGCGCCACGTCAGCAGCGCGAGCGCCGGCGCGCAGAGCAGGCTCTGCGGCCGCACCAGCGCCGTCAGCCCGAGCGCCACGCCCGCGAGGACCGCCCCGCGGAGCAAGCGCCCGCGCGCGGCGTCGCGCGCGAGCAGCCACGGCGCCGTCACCAGGCCGAGCGCCGCGAGCGGCTCCGTCATGAGGAGCGCCGCGTACACGATGAGCCCCGGCGAGAGCGCCGCGAGCAGCGCCGCGGCGCGGGCGCGCGCCGGCGTCGTCGCGTACCGGGCCAGGCGGTGGACCACGACCACGAGCAGCGCGCCGGTCACCGCGTTCGCGACCGTCGCCACGTGCGGCCCGGCGCCGAACAGCCTGTAAACAAGGCCGAGAAAGCCGCTGTAGCCGACCGGATAGTGGCACCACGGGTGCCACACCGGCTGGCCCCCGACGATGAGATCGTCCGAGTAGCCGAGGCCGGCGGCGATCCGGCGCGCGCCGAAGTCGTAGTAATGGCCGTCCCACACCGGCTCGCGCGCCCACGCGATCGCCACGTAGAGCCGCGGCAGCAGCGCGAGCACGAACGCGATGGCCGAGAACACGAGATCTCCGCCGGCGCGCGCGCTCGCCGGGCCGCGGCCGTCTCGCGCCGCCCCGGCGCGGGCGCGCGCCGCCTCAGCCATGCTGCTTCGCGCGCGTGCCGGCGGAGATCTCGCGCAGGCGGCGCATGTAAGTCTTCGCTACCTGGGCCGGATCGAGCCGCAGGTATTTCGCTATTTCCTGAATGAATCCTTGTACATAGACGGACGCGGGCAGGTCGCCCATCGACTCGTTCTCGATCGCCTGGAGGTGCGCCAGCGAGATCTTCGTCCGCTGCGAGATGTCGGTGAGCTCGACGCCCTGCGACTCGCGCACCTTGCGGAGCAGCGCGCCGCTGAACTGCGTCTCGGCGTTGATCTCGCGCGCGAGCTCGGCCTGGAGCATGGCGAGCTCGGCCGCGGCGGCGGCGTTCTCGGCGCGCGCCGGGCCGAGCGGCGTGCGCGGATCGTCGGGGTAGGTCGAGAGGTCGTAGGCGCGGCGGCGCACCGGATCGAGGAGCGTGTCGTGCGCCTCCTCGATGCGCGCCTGCTCCTTCTGGAGCACCGCGGGGCTCAGCACGCTGACCACCGGCAGGCTCCCCTCGCGGTAGATCTCGCGCTGCCGCTTGTAGGCGCGCCGGATCTCGTCGTCGGCGGCCGTCCGCGCCAGGCCGAGCGCCTCGTAGAGGGTGGCCGGCGCGGCGCCCTTCGCGGCCGCGGCGAGCGCGCGCGCGTGCGCCTCGGCCGGCCGCGAGTCGCGCGCGGCGAGCAGCGCGAGGATGCGCCGGGCCACGCGCTCCAGGTTGCGCGCGCTCTTCGACGTCGGGCTGTCGATGAGCAGCGGCTGGCGCCGCCGCGCGGTCAGCCACACCGCGTCGTCGTGCTCGATGTGCCCGAGGTAGTCGAGCGAGATGCCGAGGAAGCGCTGCGACACGGCGCTCATCGCCGGGCCGAGCTCCAGGTCCGACCGGTGCCGCGTCTGGCTGACCACGAGGTGCGGCGTCACCCGCGGCAGCTGCGCGGCGGCGAGCGACGCGACCCCCTCGTCGAACCGCTTCACCTCCATGATGAAGTCGCGCGGGGTCGCGAGCGCCGGGAGCGAGGCGGCGACCTTCTCCACGAGGCGGACCTTGAAGCGCTCCTTCATGAGCGCCCGGCGCAAGGTGCGCTGGTAGAGCGCGCGGCAGAAGCGGTAGGCGTGCTCGACCGCGAGCGGCTCGGGCGTGGTCACGCAGATGCCGACGTCGGCGTGCAGGAAGAGATCGAGCGTCGAGGAGCCGGTCGCCGCGCCGAGGCTGACGATCACGTAGTCGACGTCGAGCTCCTGGATCATCTTCATCCAGTAGGCGGCGCGGCTCGGCCGGAGCGGCGTGGCCGTCATCGGGTCGTACGCGGTCGGGACGAGCCGGAGCCCGGGCACCGTGGTCGCGATCGGCTCGGCCTTGCCCTCCTCGATGTCCTCGCGCGTGACGAGCGGCGGCGCCTCGATCCCGAGCGCCGCGTGCAGCCCCGGGCTGTAGGCGTCGGTGTCGATGATGATCACGTCGCGCCCGAGCTGCGCGAAGTACACCCCCAGGTTGACCGCGAGCGTCGCCTTGCCGACGCCCCCGCGGCCGCCGCCCACGGCGATCACGCGGCGGGAGCGCGACGTGGAGAACGAATGGGCCTCGCCGGGCAGGGCGAGGTCGTCCGCCGAGCTGGGCGGGAGGGTCGAGAAGCGGGACGGGGGGTAGGACTCACCGGAGCTGGACAAGGTTCCTCGGGATGCGGTGCGCGGTGTGGAAGAAGCGGCGCGGCGAGCTGCTCGTGGAGCGGGCGTGTCCCTCCTAGCACGCGCCGCGCGCCGCCATCAGCGCCGCCGTCGCCCGGCCCGCGCGCGGTCTGCCCGCCGCGCGTGCTCAGCGCCGCCCGCCAGAGCTGCCTCGACGCGCCCCCGCCGCCGGGTTAGGCGCTCGCCGTGGCCACCGTCCGACCCTTCTGCGCTTACCGTCCCCCCCCGGCGCACGCGGCGCGCGTCGCCAGCCCGCCGTACGACGTCATCTCCACCGCCGAGGCGCGCGCCCTCGCGGCAGGGGGCCTGCACAGCTTCCTCCGCGTCTCCCGCCCCGAGATCGACCTGCCCGAGGGGACGGACGAGCACGACGACGCTGTCTACGCCCGCGGCGCGCAGAACCTCGCCGACCTCATCGCCACCGGCGATCTCGCGCAGGACCCGGAGCCGCACCTCTACCTCTACGCCCAGAAGATGGGTGATCACCGGCAGATCGGCGTCGTCGGCTGCGCCTCGGTCGCCGAGTACGAGCAGGACGTCATCAAGAAGCACGAGAAGACGCGCCCCGACAAGGAGGACGATCGCACCCGCCACATCGAGGAGCTCGGCGCCCACGACGAGCCGGTGTTCCTCACGTACCGCGCCGACGCGGGCCTCGACAGCGCGGTCGCGCACGCCACGCAGTCGCCGCCCATCTACGATTTCACGACCGCCGACGGCGTCGAGCACAAGCTCTGGGTCCTCGGCCGCGCGGCGACCGCTGACCTCGAGGAGCGTTTCCAGCAGATCCCGACGCTCTATGTCGCCGACGGCCACCACCGCAGCGCCGCGGCCGCGCGCGTCCACCGGAAGCTGCGCGGCGACGGCGGCGAGCACGACGTCTTCCTGGCCGTCGTCTTCCCGCACGACCAGATGAACATCATGCCCTACAACCGCGTCGTGCGAGACCTCGCCGGCCGCGGCCCGGAGGCGCTCCTCGCCGCCCTCGGCGAGCGGCTCGACGTCGCGCCGGCGCCGGTCCAGGACGGCGCGGCCGCGACGCCGGCCGGCCCGAAGGCGTTCGGGCTCTACCTCGGCGGTCGCTGGTACACCGCGAAGGTCCGCCCGGGCTCGTTCGACGCGAAGGACCCGGTAGCCTCGCTCGACTGCTCGATCTGCCAGGACCAGATCCTCGGCCCGGTGTTCGGCGTCAGCGACCCCCGGCGGGACAAGCACGTCGATTTCGTCGGCGGCATCCGCGGCGTCGCCGAGCTCGAGCGGCGGGTCGACTCGGGCGCGTTCTCGGTGGCGATCCTCCTCTATCCGACGCAGATCGGCGAGCTGTTCGCGGTCAGCGACGCGGGGCTGCTCATGCCGCCGAAGAGCACGTGGTTCGAGCCGAAGCTCCGCAGCGGGCTCTTCGTGCATACGTTCTGACGGGCGCGACCCGCCGGGGGTAGACTGCGCCCATGGCGGACATCAAGCGCGTATCACCCGGAGAGGCAAAGAGGCTCATCGACGAGGAGGGGTATCTCTACCTCGATGTCCGGAGCGAGCCCGAGTACGCGGCTGGCCACCCGAGCGGCGCGCACAACGTGCCGCTCCTGCACGCCAGCGCCGGCGGCATGAAGCCCAACCCGGACTTCCTGGATGTGGTCTGCTCCCTGTACCCCAAGGACGCGAAGATCGTCGTGGGCTGTCGGTCCGGACAGCGCTCGATGCGCGCGGCCGAGGCCATGGTGTCGGCCGGCTACACGGCCGTCATCGATCAGCGCGCCGGCTTCGAGGGGCCGCGCGACGCGTTCGGCGCGCTGACCGAGCGGGGGTGGGGGCCGGCCGGGCTGCCGGTCGAGACGACCACGCCCGGCGCGTCGTACGCCGAGCTCCGGCAGAAGGCCGGCAGGTAGCGGCCCGGTCGCGCCGCTGCGCGTCCGCGCCGCTCGGCGGGGCGCCGGCGCGCGCTGGTCGGCTGCGGCGCGCGCCGCCTTGCCGCGCGCCGGGTGGTCGAGCGTCAGCGCGCGCGATCGCGATCGCGATCGCGATCGCGCTGGAGCGTCAGCGCGCGCGGTCGTAGTCGAGCGCCGCGCGCTCCACGACGTCCCCGTCGAGGGCGGCCCGCTCGGCCTCGGCGAGGAGCTCGGCGGTGAAGACGGACAGCCCCCAGAGCCCGCTGTCGCGACGCCGGAACAGGTAGCGCGCCCCCCGCGCGGTCTCGACGACGGCGCGATCGCCGTCCACCTCCACGCGCGCGACGCCGGAGAGGTCCCGGCGCAGGCGGGCGATCCAGCCGAGCCGCGTCGACATCTCGACCCAGACGTCCGCGCCGTCCTGCGCCTCGGCGTGCGCCCTGTACAGGGCGAGCAGCTTCGACCGCTCCGGCTCCGGATAGCTGCCCTGGATCCGGTCGCTGGCCTTCTGGCGGTGATCGTGGATCGCGTGACAGGCGTGCTGCGCCTGATCGTCGAGGGCCGCGAACGTGGCCCGCACGTCCCCGCGGCCGATCGCGCTCGCGATGCGGAGATACACGCCCTCCGGCGTCGTGTCCTTGGGTTGACGGACGACGGTGAAGCCCGTGAGTCCGCACGCGGCGGCGGTGATTCCCAGTGCGATGACGTTGCGGCGGTGCATGGTCGACGAAAGCGGGGGTGGAGCCGAGGGCGCTCCCTCTACCACG
Source organism: Sorangium sp. So ce321 (assembly GCF_051530195.1). Taxonomy (NCBI): domain Bacteria; kingdom Pseudomonadati; phylum Myxococcota; order Polyangiales; family Polyangiaceae; genus Sorangium; species Sorangium sp. So ce321. Next base: position 871,080 of record NZ_CP150329.1, read on the forward strand.
CTCCGGCGCGCAGCGGTTCGCGTCGCCGCCCCGGGCGCGTCGCCGCGCCCCGGGCGCCGTGCCGCGGCCCGGGCGCCTCGCCGGCCCGGGCGCGTCGCCGCGGCCCCGAGCGCGTTGCCGGGGACCGCGCCTTCCGCTACGAACCGGCGTGCTCCACGGTGCGCGTGTCGCAGTCGTCATCCCCGCGCGGGACGAGGCGCGCTGGATCGCCGAGGCTGTGGGGGCGGTCCCCGCCTTCGTCGACCACGTGATCGTCGTGGACGACGCCAGCCGAGACGGCACGGCCGAGATCGCGCGCGCGGCCGGCGACGAGCGCCTCGAGGTGCTCGTGCACCCCGCGTGCCGCGGCGTCGGCGCTGCCATCGTCGCCGGCTACAGGCGCGCTCGCGCCCTCGGCGCCGCCGCCGTCGCCGTCATGGCAGGCGATGGACAGATGGACCCGCGCGACCTCCCGCGCGTCGTCGCTCCGATCACCACGGGCGAAGCCGATTATGTGAAGGGCGATCGCCTGCGGCACCCCGACGTGTGGCGCGTCATGCCCCTCCAGCGCCTCGCCGCCACGGCGGCGCTCGCGGCGCTCACCCGCCGCGCGGCCGGGCTCGACGCGCTCTCCGACAGCCAGTGCGGATACACCGCCATCTCGGCCCGCGCGATCGACGCGCTCGACCTCGACGGCCTCTGGCCTCGCTATGGCTATCCGAACGACCTCCTCGCCGCCCTCGCGGCGCGCCGGCTCCGCGTCCGCGAGGTCAGCGTGCGCCCCGTCTACCGCGGTGAGGCGAGCGGCCTCCGCGCTCGCCACGTGCTCACCATTCTTTTCCTCATCGCCAGGAGCGCCATAAGGCAGCGCCTGAGTTGATCCGGAAATCGCAGCACGCCCAGGCCAGGACGGAATGCGTGAGTTGCCTGAATCGACATGAACCCCCGCGTAAAGAGGTCGACAACTCGCGCGTTGGTTCCATAGCAAGCCTGGTCTAGCGACCTGGCTCATCGACCTGGCGCGTAGGGCCCCGCAGGCGCGGACCCCGGAGCCATGCTTCAACAGGGGGGTGACGGACGTGGCGATCAGCCGAGCCGCCTGGTTCAGAGTCTGGAATCTGGGGAGGGCGCGGACTCGCTCGTTCACGCCCCGGGTCGTGGCCTATGCGTTCGGCATCGAGCTGCCGTATAGCCTGCTTGTCCCGGTCGCTCACCTGCGGCTCCTCGGCGTCGTGGACTCGACTGTCCAGGCGCGCATGGTCGGGCTGATCGGGCTCATGTACGTGGTCAAGACAGCGGGCCTCATCGCGCTGCTCGTCCACATGCTGCGCCCCATCGAGCGCCTGCGTCGGTATGCGGTGGGCCACCCGCTCCGCAGCGGCGCGGGCTTCGAGGAGCCCGGCGCGGGCGCCGCGGCGCCTCCGGAAGACCTCATCCTCGCCGCGGCCAACGCCGCCTACGACACCCCGCTTGCGTTCGCGACGGTATGGGCGATCTCGTGGGCGCTCCTGTACCTGCCCGTCACCGTGGCGTTCTACGTCATCGCGCCGAACCAGAGCCCGCTCGGCGTGCAGCGCGGCATCGCGCTCGCCCTCTTCGCGCTGGCCCTGTTCGCGGCTGCGCTGCCGCTCGCCTACAGCATCCTCGGCCGCCTGCTCTCGCCCGCCGCCGGCGTCATCTCGCTGCTCGCCCGCGAGCGCGGCCTCTCCGTGCCGGGCAAGGGCTACTCGCTCGCGGTCCGCCTCGTGATCCTCGGCGCCTGCCTCGCCATCGCGCCGACGAGCTGGATGGCGGCGATGGTGCTCGGCGAGACGGCGGGGCCGGCCAAGCCCGGCCTGAACCTCACGCTGGCCATCTTCTCGATGGTCGCGGTCACCTGGGCGCCCGTCTGCGCGGGCTTCCTCGCGGGCGCCCTGGCGGGCCCGTTCCAGCAGGTCGCCGCGGTCATCCAGGCGATCGTCCGGCGCGGCGAGGTCGACCGGCTGGAGAGGATCCCCGTCTACTTCAAGGACGAGATCGGCGCCCTGGCGGGCGGCGTCAACGCGATGGTCGATCGCCTGGAGGAGTCGTCCCGGCGCACGCGCAGCTACCTGGCCGAGCGCGAGCGCCTGCTGCAGGACGCGGCCCAGCGCGCGGCGCAGCTCGGGGCCGTGCTGGACAACCTCGTCGAGGGGGTGTTCGCGTGCGACCGCCAGGGCCGGCTGACGATGCTGAACGCCTCGGGGCTCAGGCTGCTCGGCCTGTCGGGCCGCTCCGAGCAGGTCGGCCGGATGGTCGAGGAGGTGATGGACCTGAGCCGCATGCGCCACAGCGACGGCCGCCCCTTCACGCGCGACGAGCTGCCCATGGTGCGGGCGCTCGCCGGCGAGACCATCGTGCAGGAGGAGCAGGTGCTCGAGGGCGGCCGGGCGGGCCGGGACGTCTTCCTGCGCACCAGCGCGGCGCCGATCCGCAGCGAGTGCGGGACGATCCTCGGCGCCGTCACGGTCGCCCGCGACGTGACGGAGCTCATGGAGCTCGATCTCGTCAAGGACCAGTTCATCCGGGTCGGCGCGCACGAGCTCAAGACGCCGGTCGCGATCATGAAGGGCTACGCGCTCGCGCTCCTGCGCAACACGACCGACCTGCCGGCGCCCCGCCGCAAGATGCTGGAGGCCATCGATCGCGGCGCGGACAGGATCAACCGCATCGTCGACGACCTCCTGGCGATCTCGCAGGTCTCGCTCGACGTCCTCCAGGTCTCCGAGGAGGACGTCGACCTCGGGGCGCTCCTGCAGGAGACGGTCGATCGCGCCGCGAAGTCGGCGAGCCGGCACCGCGTGCGGCTGTCGCTCGGGGCCGAGCGGCCGCCCGTCGTGCGCGCCGATCCGGAGCGGCTGCGCCAGGTGCTCGCGAGCCTGCTCGACAACGCGATGAAGTACTCGCCGGACGGCGGCGACATCGACGTCCGCGTCGCCGTGGCCGAGCGCGCGCCGGTGTCCCGGCCGTCGCTCTGCGACGCCGCGCTCTTCTCGCACCGCCGCGGCTCGGCGCCGGGCTTCGAGGCGATCGTGTCGGTGCGCGATCAGGGCGTCGGCATCCCGGCCCACAAGCAGGCGCGGATCTTCGAGCGCTTCTTTCGCGCTCACACGGACACCCGACACGACTACGGCGGCATGGGGATCGGGCTGTTCCTTGCGAAGGACATGATCTCCCGTCACGGTGGCCGTATCTGGTTCGAGAGCGAGGAGGACAAGGGCAGCACGTTCTATTTCACCGTTCCACTCAGCAGCGAGGCCCCCACGGTTGACCGACGATGAGCTGCAGATACGCAAAGACGGTGCTCCTCGTGGAGGATGACGCGGACCTCGTGGCGCTCATCTCGCTCGTGCTCCAGGAGGGCGGCTACCGGGTCAAGATCGCGTGCAACGGCCGCGAGGCGCTGGCCAAGCTGGAGAACGACATCCCGGATCTCATCCTGCTCGACATGAAGATGCCGGTGATGAACGGACCGGAGTTCGCCCGCGAGCTCGAGGTCCGGCACGGGCGGCAGGCGCCCATCGTCGTGCTCACCGCCGCGGCGGACGCGCACCGGCGGGCGGCCGAGGTAGGCGCTGACGCGTGGCTGGGCAAGCCGTTCGACCCGGACGCGCTGCTCTCGACCGTGAGGCGTTACACAGGGTGAGCGCGGGGGAGCTGCCGGCGCTCGGCGAGGTCGCGCCGCACCTCGGCCCAGTACCGCGCGGGGAACCGGCGGTAATCGTACCCGGTCGCGCGGAAGACGCGGGTGATGCGGGCATAACGGCGCAGGCTCCACGCTCTCATGATCTGGAGCGAGGGGTGGAGGCCGCGCGCGTCGATGAACGGCGCAGCCCGCGCGTAGAGCGCCGGCATGACCTCATCGAGCCAGGACCCCATCAGGCGCTCGTACCCGGGCGTCCCGATGCAACGTCCGGAGATCATCTGTGCGCGCGTGACGCCGTGGCGCTCGAGCTCCTCCTCGGGCAGATAGCAGATGCCGCGATCGGCGTCCTCCTGCATGTCCCTGAGGTTGTTGAAGAACTGATCGAGCCGGCCGAACTCGCCGGCTGCGTCCCAGTGCTCTGTCGTCAGGAACGGAACCAGCTGGAAGATATGCCCCGACAGCCGCATCAGCATCGTGTCGTGCTCCTTCATCGTGCGGATGAGGAGCCCGGGCGCGTGGTAGTCGTCGAGGGCGAGCAGGTAAGCGTCCCAGGCGGCGAGCGAGCGCCGCTCGATGTCGTCCTGCTCCCGCCGCTCGCGCGAGGCGGCGCGATCCGGGCCGCCCGCGTCCCGGAGCCACAGCGCGCGGATGGCCGAGAGCTCGCTCGCGAACGGGCAGCTCGGATCGACGAACCCGCGTGAACGGAGGAGCCGCCACGCCTCCATGAACCGGCTGAAGCGCTGCTCGTGCGGCTCGATGCGCTCGTTCTCGGCCAGGCGGTCGACGATGCGGATCCAGCGGATGCGCTCGAGCCACGCCTGCTTCACCTCGGGCGCAAGGCCGAGCACCCAGGCGGCGTTGTCCTCGTCCTTCAAGGCGTCGTCAGACAGGGCGCGATAGTGCGATGAACCGACGACCGCTGAGATGGCCTGGTAAGCAGTCCGCTCCGACACCGGCGCCGCGGCGGGTACGCAATGCAATCCAGGAGAGAGGGGGTGAATAGGTTTCACGAGATCGCGTGCCGCCGTTGATTGTGCCTGTCGCCAGTGTCGCCCCGGTCCCGCGTGCGGTCATGGGTGATTATCGCCGTGACCCATCACGAGGACCTTGGTCACCTGTGTCGACGGTGACCCGTGGTTCGATGTCCGGTGGAACTTTCCGCTCCTCCGTGCGATGCAAGGTGACGCCCGCTCGCCTTCCTTTATGAGACCTTATAGTCTCCCAGTCGACGCGGAAATTCGTCGTCCAGGGCACGGGCGCCGCGGATAATGCGCCGATTCCCTGCGTGTTTTGCCGGTGTGCTGGGGACACGCCGCCAATGAGCATCGGTGTATACCCTGGGCTGATACGTTGTCCAACGGATAAAACCGAGGTTGGGCCGGCGTTTTTACGCTTTCCTGGGCTGTCACGGCGGTTCTTCAGGCGTCCTGGGCAGATGGCTTTTCCGGAGTTCCGGACGATATGTCCACTGCGCTCACGAGGACAACCGGCGCTCAGGCCGTCGGAGCGCGCGGGCCTCTGTCTCTCTCGCTCGGCTTGGCCCTGACGCGTCGCGACTGGGGCGCTCCGCGGTGCGATCGGGCGCCGATCGGGCGTGGTGCTAGACGCTCTCGCGCGCCGATCGATTCAGCGCCTGTCGACGTGATGCGGTGAGCGCGGCGAAGATGTGATTGCGGTCACCGCGTGAGACGGTCATCCGTGCTCGGCGTGCTCGTGGGGCATCCGCTCCAGACAGAGGTGCAGAAGGAGATGCCTTGGCGAGCCTCGCCCGCGTCTCGCTCGGGCGGACGTGGGGCTTCGCGACGCCAGCGCGGCGCCGGCCAGCGTCGGTCGCCCCTGGCCGGCCTCGCGGGCTACCGCTCGCGCAGCCGGGCCACCCGGTCGCGCCAGTACTGAAGATCGAGCGTCGAGAAGAGCGCGACGGCGCGGGCGATCTGCCGCCCGCGCTCGGGATCGCTGCGCGGGAGGTGCCGCGCGAGCTCGAAGCGGGCGCGCGCCTCGTCGACGGGCAGGCCGCGCGACAGGGCCTCGCCGATCGCCCCGGCCCAGAGCCGCCGCGCGTGCGCGCGCCGGCCGGCGAGCCACGCGGCGAGGCCCCGCATCCGGAGCGAGGTCGAGCGCCCGAGCGGGAAGAGGGTGGCGTACCTGCCGAGCGCGCGGCACGCCTCCGTCGAGAGCCGCGAGAGCTCGCGCCGCTCCGGCGCGCTCCGGGCCTCCGCGAGGAGCGACAGCAGCACCTCGCACGTGGCCGCGTAGCCGTACAGGCAGTGGTAGCCGGCCGGCTGCCCCTCGAGGATGAGCGCGAGCGTCCGCTGGGCGGCGGCGCGCGCGTCGTCGCGCGCGCCGCGGAGCAGGTGCCCCAGCGCGACCTGGCCGTGCGTGATCTGCTGCGTGCGATCGCCGAGCCGCTGCACCTCGGGGGTCAGCTCGTCGAAGATCGCCGTCGCGCCCTCGCCGTCGCCGAGCAGCAGCCGGCACTGCGCGCGGCCGCTCTCCGCCCAGATGTGGCCCTGCGCGTTGTCGCTCTGGCGCGACGCGACAGCGAGCGCGCTGTAGCGATCGAGCGCCTCCATCCAGCGGCCCTCGGAGTGCGCCACGCCGGCGAGCAGCGTGATGCACTCCTCCTTGCGGCGGCGGTCCTGCAGCGCCTCCGCCAGCCGCTCCGCCTCGGTGAGCAGCGCGCGCGCGTCCCGGCACCGGCCCTCGCCGAGCGCGGTCAGCCCGCGCAGGCACGAGACGAACGCGACGCCACGCGGGTCCTCCAGCGCCGCCGCGGCCTCGACAGCGCGCGCGGCGTACGCGTCCACGACCGCCTTCCACGGGACGTACCCGAACGCGACGCTCAGGGTCGCGTAGCCGCGCGCGAGCGCGAGCGACGGGCCGAGCCGCGCCGCGGCGTTCGTCGCGGTCAGCGCCGCCAGGAAGGCGAGCGTCGGCTCGTTGCGGAACATGTACGTCTCCGACAGCTTCTCCGCCGCGAGCGACGCCTCGGCGAGGCGCTCGCGCTCGTGCGCGTCGCGCGCGACAGGGAACGGGACGCCCGCGACGTGCGCGAGCTGCAGGCCGAGGTGCCGCAGCGAGGCCGTCACGGGGCGGAGCCGCTCCCTCAGTCGTGCGCGCAGCGGCGCCCCGCGGCGCGACGTGGACGCGCGCTCGCCCGCGCGGATCCACGCCGCCTCGTCGCGGGAGAGCAGCCGGAGCGCCGCCGCGCAGTGCCGCTCGGCGCCGAGCAGGTCGCCGAGGTTGTAGTGGGCCTGGCCGAGCCGCCGCTCCCAGCGCGCGCGCCGGAGCGGCGGCGCGCGCTCCTCGGGCGAGAGCGCCCCGTCGAGGTCGAGCGCCCTCCTGTAAAAATCCACCGCGTCGCCGGACGCGCCCGTCGCGAGCGCCTGGGCGCCCGCCTTGTCGAGGTACTCGAGCGTCTCCGGGACGACGCCCGCGATCGCGTAGTGGTGGGCGAGGAGCGGGTACGACAGCGCGAGATCCGGCGCGTCGCGGTGCCGCCGCTCGATCGCGCGCGCCGCCGCGCCGTGCAGCGCCCGCCGCTCCGCCTCGGGGATGCCCGCGTAGACGATCTCGCGCAGTTTGTCGTGCACGAAGCGGAGCTGCCCCGGCTCGGCCGCCTCGAGCACGTGGCGGCCCTCGAGCTCCGCGAGCGCGTCCATGGCCTCGACCTCGGCGAGGCCGGCGGCGCCGAGCAGCAGGCGCTCCTCGAGCTCGCGGCCGAGCACCGACGCGAGCCGCGCGAGCGCGAGCGCCCCCTGGCTCAGGCCCGACAGCCGGCGCGCCACGAGCTCGCGCAGCGAGCCCGGCAGCGGCAGCGCCGCGGGCGGCTGGCTCGCGCGCGCCGCGCGGGAGAGCTCCTCCGCGGCGGCGCCCTCGGCGCTCGCGCGGATGCGCCACACGTAGGCCTCGTCCCGGTAGATCATCCGCTCCTGGATCGCGGCCCGGAGGTACTCGGCGACGATGAACGGGTTCCCCTCCGACTGCTCGAAGAGGTACCGGACGAAGGCCTCGGGCGGCTCGTCCAGGGCGAGCATGTCGCGCACCATCCGCCCGACCGAGGGGCGGTCGAGCCGCCCGAGCGCGATGCGCGAGGCCCACGGCGCGGCGAGGAGCGAGGAGAGCGCGGGGGACATCTCCTCGGTCCGGTACGTGCCGAGCAGGACCACCGGGTGCGCCGCGAAGTAGTCGGCGTCGAGGTGCTCGAGCACGCCGCGCGAGTTCTCGTCGGCCCACTGGAGGTCGTCGAGCACGAGCAGGACGGGCCGCGTCGCCGCGAACGCGGCGAGCGTGTCGGCGAGCGCGGTCTGCAGCCGGTAGCGGGCCGCGTCCGGGGGCAGCTCGGGCGGCTCGGGGTAGCGCTCGTGGCCGCGGAGCTGGGCGAGCGACGGCTCGTGCGGCGCGAGGACCCGGCCGCGCGGGCCGAGCAGCGCGTCGTAGCCCCCGGCCTCGAGCTCGTTGCACCTGTCGGCCACCGCGAGCAGGAGCGGGCGGAACGGGTGCAGCGGCGCGGCCTTGACCGCGCCCTCGCGCGCGTCGGCCGCGGAGACGGCCGCGCACGCGCCCGCGACGACGGCCATCTGGATGAGCGCCGCCTGGTGCGCCGCCTCGACGGCGAGGCGCGTCTTGCCGACGCCGCTCTCGCCGCCGACGAAGACGAGGCTGCCCTGCCGCCGCTCCTGGGCGCGCTCGAGCGCCTCGCTCAGCTGCCGCAGCGCCTCGCCGCGCCCGGCGAGGCGCGGCCGGTAGAGGTACGGCTGCGCCGCCGGCGCGCGCGCCTCGCCCTGCCGCGCGGGCGCGTCGTCCGCGCCGAGCTGCGCGAGGGCGGTCGCGACGTCGTCGGCGTAGCCGAGCCGGTCCTCGGGGCGCTTCTTCAGGAGCCGCGCGATGAGGGCGTCGAGCTCGGGGGGCACGTCGCTGACGAGCTCGGAGGCGGGGAGCGGCTCGGCGTAGAGGTGCATGGACAGCACGACGGCGCTCGAGTCGCCGAGGAACGGGACCGCCCCGGTGACGACCTCGTAGAGCATGCAGCCGAGCGCGTAGAGGTCCGCGCGCGCGTCGACGAGGTCGCCGCGGATCTGCTCGGGGGACATGTAATCGGGGCTGCCCATCAGCCTGCCGCCCGACTGGAGCTCGTCGCGCCCCTTGTGGCCCTCGAACTGGAAGGCGAGGCCGAAGTCGAAGAGCACCGTCGCGCCGTCCTCGCGGATGAAGACGTTGTCCGGCTTGAGGTCGCGGTGGACGAGGCCGCGGCCGTGGACGTACGCGAGCGGCCGGCAGACCGCGCGCAGGAGCGTCAGCGCGTGGCGGAGCGCCCCGCCGGCAGCGCGGTAGAACGGCCGCGGCGCGAACGGCTGGTACGAGCGCGGGATGATCGAGTCGGGGCCGATCTCGGCCGTCGCGGTGCTCGTCAGCGCCTGCGCGTCGAACCCCGCCGAGACGCTCACGGTGGGCTCGCTGTTCACGCTCGCCCGGCCGCGCCAGCGCTCCTGGTTGTGGTCGCGCAGCGTGCGCCCCTCGAGCAGCTCCATCGCGTACCACGGGATGCCGCCCTGGATGCCCTCGTCGAGGATCCGCACGACGCCCGGGTGCTGGACGCCCCGCAGGGCGTGGATCTCGCGGCGGATGCTCGAGACGAGGCTCTCGTCGCTCACGCAGACGGTCTTCAGCGCCGCGAGCGCCCCCGTGGCGCTGTGCTGGGCCCGGTAGACGACCCCCATCCCGCCGCGGCCGAGCGGCTCGAGCACCCGCCACGGCCCGACGGACGCCGGTACGTCCGGAGACTGCTTGGCCTGTCGCGAGCTCGGCGTGGTGATCATCTGGGGACCAAGGCGTCCCTGGCCCGGGCCGGGATGCGCTCCAGGTGGTAGGCCGAGGGCGAGCTCCCCACATCGCCGCTGGGTCTGAGTACATCCACCCGACGGCCTGCCATGATGTCACGGAGCGGCCGACCGTACAACAAGTCCGTGTCGAGCCCCGCTCGCCGCACGAACACCGTGTCATGAGCGCTCGCACTGACAGGCGACTACACGCGACCCGGCGTGAGAGTGCCTGTCTCCCTGTCTCACCCCGGTCGCCGGGGCCGCGGGCGGCACGTCGTCGCCGCCCGCGCGCGGCGTTCCCGCCCGCGGGCGGCCCGCTGTCCGGCGGGAGGGCGGGCGGCGCGTGCACGGGGAGGAGCCCGCCAGCGGGCGCGCGCGCGGTCTTCGGCGGGACGCGAAACACGGTGGAGCTGGGACTCGGCGGAGGGCCGCTCCGCCGCCAGCGTGCGCCGGCGCCCGCGGCCGGGCGCGAAACGCGAGTTCGCGGCGAGGCTGGCGGCGCGGCGCTCGAGCCAGAACGTCTCGATACCTCGGGGCGCTCGGCGCGCCAAGAAAGGTTTGCTTTCCTCGCTTGGTAGATCCGGTATCTCGCGTGGGTTTTGTCGCTTTCACCGCGCTTCGCCGCCGTGGTGCGGTCCAATCGTGCACGCTCGATCTCCCGGTACATGGCTTGCTCCCGGGTGCGCCACGGCCGCGCTCGCGGCCGCACTTAGAAAGGGAGACAACGAATGACGCGTATGACTCATCTCGGGGCCCTTCTGACCGTCCTGTCCCTCGCCGCGTGCGGCGGCGAAGGTGCAGATACCGCCCCGACGGACACCGCCATGAGCAGCAAGCAGCTCAAGGATCTGACGGCCGATGACGTCCGGTCCACCTGCGAGTCGCTCGAGGCGAGGGTGAAGCTCTCCAAGGAAGATGCCTGTGAGTACCTGGGCCTCATCGCTTCTCCCGCCCTCGGGAAGCCGTGCGCGACGCTGAAGGACGAGTGCATCTCCGAGGCCGACGAGTCGACCCAGGGCCAGGCCTTCGACAAGGACTGCATGCCTCCGACCGACCAGCGCGCGGGCTGCACGGCCACGGTGGCCGAGTTCGAGGTCTGCCTCGTCGCGCAGACCCAGCTGATCCGTCAGCTCACGTGCGACTCGGTCCTGAACACGCTGGAGGCGACGCCGCCGGACTGCGACGCGGTGGCCCGGAAGTGCCCGCAGATCCTCGCCACGGAGGGCGAAGGTCAGGGCGCCGCGGACCCCTGAGCGCGGCGCCGCGGCGCGGGTGATCGTCACGCGCACGGCACGCACGCGGGCGCGCAGGCACGCGCCCGCGCCGAAGACCGACTGAACGCATTGCGGGTAGGCGCGTCACGGCCGCTCGGCGGCCGTGAGCCCCCTTGTCCTACCTGCGTTTTCCTGTATCTTTTGATTCACACCGATATTCGCGCTCTTCCGCGCCTTCGAGGGCGTCTCGTCGTATGATGGGCCCCGTTGCCGTGGCGTCCGGGGAGGTTTCGACCTCGGCGCACCGGCTCGAGCGAAGCCGCGGCTCCCGCCGCGGGGGCGCTCGCACCGAGGAGGATTTCATGAAGATCACCAAGCTTTCCGGAGTGTTCGCCCTGCTGCTTATCGCCGCCGCGGCTGCATGCGGCAAGGGCGAGGAGCCGCAGACCGAGGCGAACGCGACGGCCGAGGTGACCGCCACCGCCGAGTCGGCGATCGGCGAAGACGCCTACGTGGAGGATCACGAGAGCGGCAAGGCCGCCTTCAACGTCGCCGCGGACGGGAGCGTCAAGGCGGCCGTGACGGGGCCGGACGGCAAGCCGATCCGGGAGAACGTCAGCGGCACGCTCCTGTGGAAGGGGCCTTCCGGGGAGGAGAAGACCGTTCCCCTGACGTTCGATGAGAAGGCCGGCCTCCTCGTCGCCGCCGGCCCCAAGCTCGAGGCGGACCTCACCCAGATCGGCTACACGCTCAACGTCGCTGGCAAGCCGTGGAGCGGCACGCTGCACGTCCCCGCCGGCGGCACCGCCGAGCTCTACGCCAACGCCAAGGGGGCGGCGGATCTCCGGCTCCCGGAGGGGAAGCTCGGCCCGCACGGCGGGCGCATCGAGATCGTCGGCGACGATCGCCTCGAGCTCCTGGTCGACGAGGCGACCGGCGAGGTCCGCGTCTACGTGCTCGACGTCGACCTGAAGCCGGTCGACATCGGCGAGCGCAAGATCACCCTCGGCGTCGTCGCCGACGCGCCGCAGGTCGTGGTCCTCACGCCGGTGGCCGCGAGCGCGGACGTGAACGCGGACGTGAACGCGAAGGTGGCCGCGAGCGCGTACCTGACCGGCAAGCTCGCGCTCGCCGCCGACCCGCTGAAGCTCACGATCGCGGTGCGGAACGCGGGCCGCTCGGCCGTGGCCCTCTGCGGCTACCACGCCGGCGCGGCGTTCGCCGTCCACGCGCGCGCCCCGCGCGTGAAGGTGCGCGTGAGGACCGACTGGGACGCGCGCGCGCACGCACACGCGCACGCCGACCTGAAGGCGAAGGCCGACTTCGACCCGAAGGTCCACGTCCACAGCGGCGCCGGCGCCAGGGCCAACGCGAAGGCGAACGTGAACGTCAGGGCGCCGAGCGTCCGGGTGACGCCGCCGAGCATCAACGTGCAGCTCAAGGCGCCCAGCATCTCGATCCCCAAGCCGAGCTTCAAGGCGTCGGCGTCGGCGCGCGCGAGCGCGGGCGCCAAGGTCGGCGCGCACTGACGCGCCGCGGGGGAGGGGCCGGGCGGCGCGGGCCGCCCGGCGAGCCCTTCCCGAGGCGCTCCCGGCGCGCCAGGAGACCGGCCTCCGGGGCTCACGGGGCTGGCTCCACGACGGGCTCGCCCGGCTCGGTCACGAAGAAGACGAGCAGCTTTGCCGGCGCGGTGGGGCTCTCGTTCTGCGAGGCGCTGTGCACCTGCCCCGGCGCCTCCGACCAGGTCTGCCCCTGCGTGTAGCGCACGGGCGCCTGGCCATCGAGGCCGGTCAGCACCGCTCCTTGCAACACATAGGCGAAGACCTGACCCGGATGACGGTGCGCTGGCGACGAGCTGCCAGGAGGGAGCTCAACCGTCAGCACCCGCGCCTCGAGCCCCGGAGCGTCGGCGAGGGGCTCCGTCAGGAGCGTCGTGACGCGCGCCTGTCCATCCTCTTCGTGGCCCTCGTCCCCGGCGTGCGCCTCCGCGGGCTCCGGGCCGCCGGCGTCGGCGCACCCTCCGATCGCGATCAGCGTGAAGACGACGGCGATGCCTTGCCGCAAGCTCATGGCGATGTTCCTCCTCGTTCGGGATCAGGGCGACGGTAGAATCCCCGGTGGCCCCGGGCGAGAGCCGGTCCTGGCCGATCGGATGGATCCACTTCGGAGAGCGCACCGTTGACGCGGAAGACCTCGGCGAGGCGGCCAGAGCGGGCCCCTTCGCCCGCCGGCGCGGTGACGGCCGTGGTGCTCGATCCGGCGTCGAGCGCGCCGCTGCACCGGCAGGTGTACGAGGCGCTGCGCGGCGCGATCTTCGCCGGGCGGCTCCGGTCCGGGAGCAAGCTGCCGTCGACCCGGGCGCTCGCCGCGCACCTGAGCCTGTCGCGCAACACGGTGCTGGGCGCGTACGCGCAGCTCCTCGCGGAGGGGTACCTGCGCGGCCGGATCGGCTCCGGGACGTACGTCGCCGACGCGCTGCCGGAGCGCCTCCTGCTCGCCCGCCGTGAGCCCGCGTCGCGGCCGGCGCCCGCGCCGGACGGCGCTGGCCTGTCGAGGCGCGGCGCCCTCGTGGCGAGCGCGGCGTCGCCGTTCCGGCGTGCCTCCGCGTCGGTCGGGCCTGCGGGCTGGGCGTTCCAGGTGGGCGTGCCCGCGTTCGACGCCTTCCCTGCCGCCACCTGGGGCCGACTGATGAGCCGGCGCTGGGACCGCTCGTGGCGGGCGCTCCTGCCGCGCCACGATCCGCAGGGGTACGCGCCGCTGCGCCAGGCGATCGCCGACCACCTCGTCACCGCGAGGGGCGTGCGGTGCACGCCGGACCGGGTCATCGTGGTGAGCGGCGCCCAGCAGGCGATCTCGCTCGCGGCCGAGGTGCTGCTCGATCCCGGCGATGCGGTCTGGGTCGAGGACCCGGGCTACACCGCCGCGCGCAGCGCCCTCGTAGTGGCCGGGGCGATCCCGGTCCCGGTCCCGGTGGACGGGGAAGGGCTCGACGTGGCGGCGGCCGCCCGCCTCTCGGCGTCCGCGCGGCTCGCCGTCGTGACGCCGTCGCACCAGTTCCCGCTGGGCGTGACGATGAGCCTCGGGCGCCGGCTCGCGCTCCTCGACTGGACGCGATCGACGGGCGGCTGGGTCTTCGAGGACGATTACGACAGCGAGTTCCGCTACGCGGGCCGGCCGCTCGCCGCCCTTCAGGGCCTGTCGCCCGACGCGCGGGTGATCTACGCCGGCACGTTCAGCAAGGTGCTCTCGCCGTCGCTGCGCCTCGGCTACCTCGTGGTCCCCGAGGGGCTGGTCGACGCGTTCGTCGCGGCCAAGGCGCTGGCCGACGTGTCGTCGCCCTCGCTGGAGCAGGCGGTCCTGGCCGACTTCATGGCCGAGGGGCATTTCGCTCGCCATGTGCGCCGGATGCGCGTGCTGTACGAGCGGCGCCAGGCCGCGCTCGTCGCGGCGGCGGGGCGGGCTCTCTCGGGGCTCCTCGAGGTTCGGCCGGCGCCCGCCGGGATGCACCTCCTCGGCTGGCTGCCGACAGGGCGCGCCGACAGCGCTGCGGCGGAGAGCGCGGCTGCGAATGGCGTGCGGTGCGTCGCGCTGTCCGAGCTCCGCGTCGACACCGCCGGCCGCGGCGCCCTGCTGCTCGGCTATGCCGCGGTGCCGGAGGACGAGATCGACGAGGGCGTCCGGCGGCTCAGGGCGGCATTGCGCTAGCCTGCGTCGAGCAAGTCGTTCCTGGTCACTGTTCGAGTGGAACGGATCGTCGGGATGCGGTCGTGTTCGGCTTCCGCGATGCCGATGAGGGCGGTGCTACGGTTCTCTTTCTGAAAGACACGACCTACGTCGACGACCCGAAGCTCGAGTTCTTTTCTGCAGGCTTCCTCGCCGTGTGCGATCGTGTACCGGGCGAGCGGTTCTATATCGCGCACGTGTTCCACGAGTGGTTCATGATCGATCCGATCGGTTGACGGCGGCCGGGGCGCGCGTGCCGCCATGGACATGCTCGCCGCCTGTGTCGCGCCTCTCAGGCGCGTGGGCTCATCCTTGCGGATAACCGGACGAGGCTGCCCGGAGCCAGCGCAGCATCTCGCTCGCCGGCGCTGGAGCGGGAGCCCTGGCGCGCGGCACGAGCACGAGCGCGAGCGCTCCGCGCGGTGGATCCAGTCGATCGGGGCGAAGTGGCGCTCGTCGCGGCGCCGCGCGCCGTTTAGAGGTGGGCTGTCGCGCTCGTCGCGGCCGCGCGGGAATGGATTTCACGGAAGACGAGGTGAGCATGCAGTCACGTATCGATTACGCGAGCGTCGCCCCCGAGCCGTACAGAGCGATGCTCGGGCTCAGCGCCTGTGTGAACCGCTGCGCGCTGGAGGAGGCGCTGAAGCACCTGGTGCTGCTCCGCGCCTCGCAGATCAACGGCTGCGGGTTCTGCATCGACATGCACTGGAAGGACGCGCGCGCCGCGGGCGAGGGCGAGCAGCGGCTCTACGGGCTGAGCGCGTGGCGCGAGGCACCTTATTACAGCGAGCGCGAGCGGGCTGCGCTGGAGTGGACAGAGGCGGTGACCCTCGTGGCCGAGGAGCAGGTGCCCGATCGCGTCCATGACGCCGTGCGCCCGCACTTCTCGGAGCGGGAGCTCACGGATCTGACCTGGCTCGTGGCGACGATCAACGCCTGGAACCGGATGGCCATCGCGCTCCGGAAGGTGCCCGGCTCCCACGAGGTCAGGGAGCGGGCGAACGCTCACCCGGGCAGCGCGCGGTAATCGATCTTCCCTGTCGAGGTCCGCGGCAGCTCGTCCAGGGCGACGATCTTCTCGGGGATCATGTAGGGGGGCAGCCGCTCCGCGAGGTACATCCTGAGCGAGCGGTCGTCCGCGTCGCCGCTGTCGGCCGTGAGCGCGACGAAGCCGCGGAGCGTCTTGCCGAGGCGCGGGTCCTCGACGGCGATCACGGCGGCCTGGCGCACCGCGGGGTGCGACGCGAGCGCCGCCTCGACCTCGCCCGGCTCGACCCGGTAGCCCCGGATTTTCACCATCCGATCGATGCGGCCGCGGAAATAGAAGAGCCCGTCGGCCTTGCGCTCCACCCTGTCGCGCGTCCGGTAGGGGCCGCCGTTCACGGTGGTCGGCCCCGAGACGACGAGCTCGCCCGTGCCAGGGCCGTCGATGAAGCGGCCGCTCGCGTCGTCAGCGTCCAGCGCGACCAGCGCGCAGGCCGCGTAGGGGCACGCCAGCCCGATCGGGACCTCGCTCACCCCGTCGAGCGCCGCGCTGTCGACGCGGTGGAACGTGCAGACGTTCGTCTCGGTCGGGCCGTACAGGTTGTAGAGCGCCGCGCCGGGCGCGCGCGCCGCCAGCGCGGCGAGCTCGCGCGGCGGGAACACCTCGCCGGCGAAGAGGATCGCGCGCAGCGGCGGGGAGAGCGCCGCGGCCGGCGCGCCGGCGCCCCCCGCGGGGAGCGCCGCGACGAGCTTCATGAACATCGACGGCACGCCGTAGATGACCGTCGGCGCGAGCGCGCCCACCGCGTCGCGGAGCGCCCGGCCCGAGGCGAGGTCGCGCCGCGTCATCGTCGCGAGCGTCGCGCCGGCCCGGAACGTCGCGAGGTGATCGAACCACGCGAGATCGAAAACGAGCTCGGCCACGCGGAGGACCCGGTCCACCGGCGAGAGGCCGACGAGATCGATGCAGAAGGCCGTGAACGCGTCGAGCCCGGCCCAGGTGATGGGGACCGGCTTCGGCTCCCCGGTGCTGCCCGAGGTGTGCAGGATGCACGCGACGTCCTGCGCCCCGGCGACGTCGCGCGCGCCGTCCGCGCCGTCCGCGCCGGCTGCGTCGCGC
Organism: Sorangium sp. So ce321; assembly: GCF_051530195.1. NCBI lineage: Bacteria > Pseudomonadati > Myxococcota > Polyangiales > Polyangiaceae > Sorangium > Sorangium sp. So ce321. Next base: position 887,586 of record NZ_CP150329.1, read on the forward strand.
TCGCCGCCCGCGTCGGAGGGCGCCGCCCCGCGCACCACCCGCCCCTCGGCGTCGAGCTCCACGCGCGGAAGGCCCGCGCCGAGCGCGGCGTCGATGCCGTCCGCGAGGCCCGCGGCCGCGGCGTCGAGCACGAGCGCCCGGCAGCCGCGGGCCCGCGCGATCCGGGCGAGCCGCGCGGGCGGCGCGGTCGCGTCGAGCGGGACCGCCACGGCGCCGGCCGCGAGCACCCCCGCGAGCGCCGCCGGCTCGTCGTGCGCGCGGCCCGACGAGAGCAGCGCCACCCGGTCGCCCGGCCGCGCGCCCGCCCCGGCGAGCGCCTCGCCCACGGCCGCCGCGCGCGCCGCCAGCTCGGCGTAGGTCACCGCGGCGCCGCGCGACACGAGCGCGACGGCGTCGCCGCGCGCGGCCAGGTCCTCGGCGCGCAGCCGGTAGGGGCCGGCCACCGCGGACCCGCTAGCCCTGCGCGGCCGCGATGCGGCCGGCGACGAAGCGCGCCATCCTGTCGACCGTCGACACCTCGTCGAGGTCCACCTCCTCGTCCGGGATCTGCACGCCGAAGCGCTGCTCGATGAACACGAGCACCCGCGTCAGCGACATGGAGTCGAACCCGGACCCGCCCGCGAAGAGATCCTCGTCCGGGGCGAGCGGCGCCTTGCGGAGCAAGATCTCCTTCACGATATGGTCGTGCAGCGCGCGCCGCACCGTATCGATATCGACAGTCACCGCGATGATCCTTTCCTGTCCAGACGCTAGCTGGCCGCCGGCGTCGCCTTGCGAGCGAGGTAATCGATGAGGTCGATCTTCGACACGACGCCGAGCACCTTCTCCTCGTCGACGACGAGGGCGATCCGCGCGTCGCCCAGGACGCCCTTCAGGAGCTCGACCTTCGTCGCGGGCGTCACGGTCGCGTAGTCGCTCTCGACCAGGCCGCTGACGCTCGAGTCGAGCGTGCCGCTCCCCTCCACGAGGTGCCGCAGCAGGTCGACCTCGTGGACCAGCCCGCGCAGCTTGCCGTCCTCGGTGACCGGGAGCTGGCTGAAGCCGTGCGACTTCATCATGTCGATGACCTCGCGCACCCGGGCGTTCGCGTCGGCGATGACCACCGCCCCGCTCGGCTTGCCGGCGAGCAGGTCGCGCACCGTCCCGAGGCTCTTTTCCTCCTCGAGGAAGCCGTTCTCCCGCATCCAGTCGTCATTGAAGATCTTCGAGATGTACTTGGACGCTCCGTCGGGCAAGAGGACGAGGATGTTCTCCTTCTTCCCGCTCTGGCGCGCATACTTGATCGCGCCGGCGACCGCCGCGCCCGCGGAGCCGCCCACGAAGAGGCCCTCGAGCCGCACGAGGTCGCGCGTCATGAGGAAGCACTCCCTGTCGTCGACCCGGATGATCTCGTCGATGATCTTGAGGTTCATCGTGCTCGGGAAGAAGTCCTCGCCGATCCCCTCGACCTTGTAGGCAAAAGGCTTCGTGATCCGCTGGGTCTTGACGTAATCGTAATAGAGCGAGCCCACCGGGTCGACGCCCACCATCTTGATCTCCGGCTTCCTCTGCTTGAGGAACTTGCCTGTGCCGCTGATGGTGCCGCCCGTCCCCATGCCGGCGACGAAGACGTCGAGCTCGTCACCGCACTGCTGCCAGATCTCGGGGCCGGTGGAGCCGACGTGGGCCTCGGGGTTCGACGCGTTGTGGTACTGGTTCGCGTAGAAGCAGTTCGGCGTCTCGTCGGCGATGCGCTTCGCGACCTGGTAATAGCTGCGCGGGTCGTCGGGCTCGACGGCTGTCGGACAGACCACGACGCGGGCGCCATAGGCGCGCAGGGTCGCGATCTTCTCCTGCGACATCTTGTCTGGCATGACGAAGACGCACTTGTATCCCCGGATGGCGGCGACCATGGCGAGGGCGGCGCCGGTGTTGCCGCTGGTCGCCTCCACGATCGTCCCGCCCGGCTTGAGCCCGTGCGCCTCCGCGTCGCGGATCATGTTCAGCGCGACCCGATCCTTGTGGCTGCCGCCCGGGTTCAGGTACTCGCACTTCACGTAGAGTTCGCTCTCGAGCCCCTCCGTGACCCGGTTCAGCTTGACGATCGGCGTGTTGCCGACGGCTCTCGTGATGTCGCTGAGCGCGCCTCGCATCATGGAGCGACGTCTTAGCCGCCGCGCGCCGCAGCGACAAGGGGAGCAAGCGGGCCCGGCGGGCCGCGTTACATCGCCTCGCGCCTCGGTTCATGTCGTCTCACCGGCGCCTTCGCGCGGGTCGGGCGGCGCATGGTATACGGCCTTATCCATGGTCTCCCGTCGTGTCTTGCTCGCCGCGGCCGGTCTGCTCTCCGCCGGCTCGCTCGCCTCGCGGCTGGCCCGCGCCGCGGGGCCCGCGGCCGCGCCCGTCCGCGCGTTTCCCCTGTCGATCGCCGTGGCGGAGGGCGACGCGGGGGAGCCCGTGCGCGACGAGGCCTGGGTCGACGCGCAGATCGCCGAGGCGGTCCGGCTGTTCGAGCCCGCCGGCGTGGCGCTGCGCAAGGCCGCCTCGCGCGCGCTCTCCCCCCGGTTCTCGCGGATCGAGACGCGCGCGGACCGCGACGCCCTCGCCTCGGCGCTCGAGGCGCGCCGGATCAACGTGATGATCGTCGCGTCGCTGCGGGACGTCGACGACCCGCGGCGCTTCCGGATGGGCGTGCACTGGCGCCACCGGGCGACGCCGGAGCGCCGCTTCGTCATCGTCGCGGCGCACGCGCCGCCCACCGTGCTGGCGCACGAGCTCGGGCATTTCTTCGGGCTCGGGCACAGCGGCACGGACGACAACGTGATGAGCTACTCGCGCACCGGAGCGCCCGTCTCCTTCGACGCGGCGCAGATCGCGACGATCCGGTCCTCCGCGCGCAGGTACGCGGCGAGCAAGGCGCTCGATCCCGCATAGTCCCGCGCAGGAAAGGGCCTTGGCGCGAGCGGTCGGGGGCGGCTGTTGCTGCCGAGCCCGCCTGTATGCCAGTCTACCGGGAGAACAAAGAAGGAGACTTTACAATGAAGCCCATGATGACCCACGTCGCGCTCCACGTCGGCGACATCGACGCGACGATCGCGTTCTATCGCGAGTTCTGCGGGCTCAAGGTGGTCCACGAGCGCAACGACGCCGGCACGCGGGTCGCCTGGCTCGCCGAGGAGGGAAAGGAGCGGACGTTCGTCCTCGTGATCATCGAGGGCGGCCGGCGCGCGCCGCAGGCCCCCGAGGACATGAGCCACTTCGGGTTCGCGCTCGAGAGCCGCGCCGCCGTCGATGAGGTGGCGAGTCGAGGCCAGGCACATCTCGTCTGGCCTCCCAAGGAGCTGCCCTATCCGGTCAGCTATTTCTGCGCGCTCAGGGACCCGGACGGCAACTATGTCGAGTTCTCGTATGGCCAGCCGCTCGGGCCAGGCGCCGAGGAGCGGGACGCCGGACTGCTGGGCTCGCCGGGATAGCCGCCGAGGAGATCGCGGCGCACCCTCCGGCGCTCCCGCGCGCCCGGGCGCCGCTCAGCCCCCGCCCCGCGCGAGCCCGAGCCGCCGCGCGACGCTCTCCGCGGTGCGAACGCCGCCGATCGCCGTGGCCAGCGTGCTCTGCCCCGGAAAGACCGAGTCGCCCACCATCCAGAGCCCGTCTTGCACCGGGCGCGGCCACACAGACAGGTAGTGCCCGAGCCCCGCGCGCCGCGGCACGCCGCCCACCGCGCCGCCCGCGCGCCCGGTGAAGCGCGCGAACGTCCGCGGCGACGCCGTCAGCGCGTGCACGACGTTCGCGCTCCACTCGGGCGCGAGCGCCGCGAGCCCCTCGCGCATGCGCGCCTGGACGCCGCCGATGTAGTCGCCCTGCTGCCCGGGCGGGAGCGCGCGCTGCTTCGCGAGCGGCACGTGCGTCGACACGGTCAGCGTCCGGTGCCCCGGCGGCGCGCGGCCCTCGTCCGCGGCGCCGCTCACCGACACGAACAGGTGGTTGCCCTCGATGAACGGCGCGCGCGGGTCCTGCACCAGCTCCAGGTGGTGCGCCGCGGGCGAGGCGCCCTCGGGCGCGCGCGCCACGAGGTAGAGCATCGCCGCGCCCCAGCCGCCCTCGACGTCGCGGGCGAGCCGGTCGAGCCGCGGCAGGGCGCCCGGCGCGGCGCCGAGCAACGCGCCGAGGTCCTGCGGGAGCAGGTTCGCGATGACCTGGCGCGCGCGGATCTCGCCCGAGCGCGTCGCGGCGCGGAAGCCGCCCGGGCCCGCCGCGAGCGAGCGCACCCGGCTCGCCATCCGCACCTCGCCGCCGAGCCGCTCGACCGCCCGGGCGAGCGCCCACGCGAGCGCGCCGATGCCGCCGCGCACGTGGCCCGTGCCGCGGAAGTAGTAGTCCATCGACGCCATCGCGAAGGGCGCCTCGGCCTCGGCGACCCCGCACTGGACGGTGATCTGGCAGAGCCCATCGAGGTATTGCCGGAGCGGGGCGAACTCCGCCACGCCGAACCGCGCGAGCACGCGCTCGAGCGGCCGGCCGAGCACCGGCAGCAGCGCGGCGTAGCGGGGCGTGCTCGCCGCGTGCCGCAGGAGCGCGGCCGCGCCGAGCGGCGGCAGCAGGGCGGGGTCGTCGAAGAGCGCCCAGAGGGTGTCCGCGATCCGCGCCTGGTACGCGAAGAAGGCGCGGATCCCGCGCGCCGGGGCGCCGGGCAAGCCCGCGAGGGCGCCCACGAGCGCCTCGCGGTCGCGCCCGACCGAGAGGCGGAGCGAGGGGGTCCGCAGCTCGACCAGCGGGTCGATCCAGTCGACCGCGACGTCGAGGCCGTGGCGCGCGATCCATCGACCGAACAGCTGCTCCGGGGCGAGCCCGGAGAACAGCGTGGCCCCCGACTCGAAGCGGTAGCCGCCGCGCTCGAAGGTGCTGGCGCAGCCGCCGGGGTACCGGAGCGCCTCGCACAGGATGACCTTCGCCCCCCGCTCCGCGAGCGAGAGCGCCGCGCCGAGGCCGCCGAAGCCGGCGCCGATCACGAGGACGTCGGCGTCCGCGTCCGCGTCGGCGCCGGTGTCGCGCCGCGCGCCTGGGGTGGCCGGGCTCATGGCCACACCCTGTCGGGCGCCGGCGCGTCCGGGGGAAGATCGCCGGCCGGCCCCGGCCATGCGCAGCACCGTCGTGGTACGATGGCGGGATGGGCTCCGAGCCGAAAGTTCATGCGAGCACCGAGACGGCGCTCCTCAAGGTCCGCTCCAAAGAGATCGCATTCAATCGCTTCCGGGTGCAGGTGACGGCCGGCCCCGACGCCGGGTCGTCCCAGGTCTCGGACGCGACCGAGTTCGTGCTCGGCACGGCGCCCGGCAACCAGCTCATCCTGACCGATCGCGCTGTGTCGCGGCATCACTGCGTCATCTCCGTCACCCCGCGGGGCTTCCTGCTGCGCGATCTGGGCAGCAAGAACGGCACGACCCTCTCCGGCTTCCGCGTCGAGGCGGCCTACCTGCAGCCGGGCGCCGTGCTCGGGGTCGGGCAGTCGACGCTCCGCTTCGAGCCGCTGGCCGAGGAGATCCGCGAGCCGCTCGGCGACGAGGAGCGGTACGGCCGGGTGCTCGGGCAGAGCGCCGCGATGCGCCGGATCTTCGCGGCGCTGCCGCGGATCGCCGCGTCGGACTCGACGGTGCTGATCGAGGGCGAGACGGGCACGGGCAAGGGCCTGCTCGCCGAGGCGATCCACGAGAGCAGCCCGCGCGCGGGCGGGCCGTTCGTCGTGATCGACTGCGGCTCGATCCCGCCCACGCTCATCGAGGCCGAGCTCTTCGGCCACGCGAAGGGGGCGTTCACGGGCGCGCAGGCGGCGCGCGTCGGCGCCTTCGAGGCGGCGCGGGGCGGCACGGTGCTGCTCGACGAGATGGGCGAGCTCCCGCTCGACATGCAGCCGAAGCTCCTGCGCGTGCTCGAGGAGCGGCAGATCCGGCGCATCGGCACGGTCGAGCCGACCAAGCTCGACATCCGCGTCATCGCGACGACCAACCGCGATCTCCGCCAGGAGGTGAACCGCGGCAATTTCCGGTCGGACCTCTACTACCGGCTGAACATCGTCCGGCTCCGCGTCCCGGCGCTGCGCGAGCGCCCGGATGACATCGCGCTGCTCACCGCGCACTTCTACCGGCAGTTCGCGCAGGGGCAGGACCAGAGCCCGCCGGGCGAGCTCCTCGAGACCTTCATGCGCCAGGACTGGCCCGGCAACGTCCGCGAGCTCCGCGGCGCGGTGGAGCGGGCGGTGCTGATGATCGATCCGGCGCTCTTCCGCGAGGCCGTGATGGGCTCGGAGGGCAGGGACGGGAAGGAGGGCAGCTCCCCGGCGCTCGAGGGGCTCCGGGAGGACGATCTCAGCCTGTCGTTCCGCGAGGCGAAGGAGCGCGCCGTGGCGCGCTGGGAGCGGGCGTACCTGACGGCGCTCGTGCGCGCCAACGGCGGCAACCTCTCGCGCGCAGCCCGCGCGGCGCGGATGGACCGGAGCCACCTGCGCGAGCTCCTCCAGCGGCACCGCGTCTCGGCGGCCGAAGTATGACGGCGTGAGCGCGCGACCGCGGGGCAGCCTGACCGCGCCGCGGTAGGACCGCGCTGCGGCGCCGGGCGCCGCGGAGGCGCCAGAGCGGAGCCGCCCCGCGCCGGCGGGATGTCGGGGGGGAACGATCCGCCATGGTAGGGTCTCGGCATGAGCGACGCCTGGGACTGGGTCACCCCGATTCGCCAGAAGCACCTTGGCGAGCCGCTCGCCGGCCGCTACCCGGTCGAGCGGCTGGCCAGCGCAGCGGAGTACTGGGCGCTGCACGAGGTCGAGCTGCGCCGCCATTTCCCTGCCGAGGTCTTCTTCGACCTCCGGGCCCTGTCGGGCGGGGAGGGCGAGCGCGCCCGCGCCCGGCTGGCGGCGTCGGAGGGGGCCGATCGCCTCGCGGACTTCTGGGTAGCGCGCGACGGCGAGGCGATCGTGGCCATGTTCTCCGGCCACCAGAAGGACAACGAGACTTACCGCATGTGGCACTCGATCGTTCACCCAGCGTACCGCCGGCGCGGCCTTTATGCGGAGATCGTCCAGCGGCTCCTCGCCTACACGCGTGAGCTCGGCTTCGACTACGTGGTCAGCGAGCACGCCCCGAGCAACAACGCGGTGCTCATCGCCAAGCTGAAGGCGGGATTCCGCATCGTCGCCATGGAGATCGACGCCGCCGTCGGCCCCGGCGTGAATCTCAGGTACTTTCACAACGAGGCACACCTCAGGGCGTATGAGTTCCGCTGCGGCCTGGCCAGGCTCGACGAGCGCCTCATCGGCGCCGGGTACGGCGCGATGCCGCTTTTGCGGGAGCAGCTCCAGCGCGGGCCGGCCGCCGAGGTGCAAGACGTCGAGCCACCTCGCCCGTCCGCCGAACCGGCGAAGTAGCGCGGGGCGGCGCACACAGCTCTTTGTACCTGTGCGGGAGAGCCCATCATCTCCCGTGAATGCGCCGCTGAGCCCGGTGCAGGACCGGGCGGGCGCTGTCCTCGATCCGCGCGCCGTTGCAGCGTGCTGCCCGAGGGCAGCGCCCGTTCCGGGCGCTCCCGGGGGCCCCCCGGGGCGCTCCCGGGGCGGATCTACTGATTGGCCTTCTGCCGGTTCTCGCCCTTGAGCTCCTTGGCCTTCCCCTCGGCGGCCATCTGCTCGTTGTCGACCAGCTTCCCGACCCGGTTCTTGATGGCGCCGGCGGCCTCCTCCAGCGCGCCCTTGGCGCGCTCATCCGCCTTGGCGTCCTCTTGCTGGACCTTTCCTCTGACCTCCTTGGCGCGGCCCTCCGCTTCCAGTTGCTCGTCGCCGATCAGCTTGCCGAGGCCCTTCTTCAGCTTGCCGCCCAGCTCGTCGGCAGCCCCTTCCTTACGGTCGCTTTCGTTGCTCATCGTGCTCTCCTCATGACGGGACATTCGCAGAGGACTTCTGCGGCGCGCCATGCCCTTCATGTAGCAACCGCTGCGCCACGACCGCGCGCCCCCTCGTTCTGCAGAAGGGCGAGGGGATTGAGGCAGGCTACCCCGCCTGCGCTCTACGTTTCAGCTCGTTTGAGGCAATCCGCCACGCTGGGGGCCACAAGCGCTCCCAGCCGGGCGCGCGGACCGTCCCGACCATCCGGGCAGCATTGCGGGCTGCGGCCGGATTCTGCGGTGAAACGGAACCCCCGCGCTCTGTCCACGGCGCCCTGCCCGGCCGGGCGCCTGTGGAGGAACAGGACTCAGCGGCATGGCCCGGCGCTTGCTGAAAGGGTCCGCATAGCAACAAGGAGCACTTCGCTCCTTCCTGGGAGGTTCATCATGTCGTTCATCCTCTTTCTCCTGTTTGGTCTCGTCGTCGGTGCTCTTGCGCGTCTCATCGTTCCGGGGCGTGAGCCTGGCGGGTGGGTCGTCTCGATGATCATCGGCGTCGTCGGCTCGTTCGTCGGTGGGCTGCTCGGCCGCATGCTCTTCATGTACCGCGAGGGCGAGCCGGCCGGGTTCTTCATGTCCCTGATTGGCGCCATCCTGCTCACCGCGGGTTACCATGCCATCACGCGGCGCCGCTCGGTGGTATGAACGGGTCGACTGACCCTTTCGTGAGGCGCTACGCCCGATGCTGTCGCAGGGCGCGACATGGAGGAGCTCCGGCTCCGCTGCCGCGCCCCGTGACATCGGGGATCACCTCGGGTCGACCGCGCGACGGGTGGAGAAGGCCTTGCTGTCCGTGAGCTCCGGCTCAGCTGACGCAACGCTCTCTCCGCTCTTCACGGTAGGCCAGAGGGGGCCCTCTCCGTCGCATGACTCACCCCCCCAGGGTCGTGCGACGGACAGGGCCTCCTCAGGAGCAGGCCGGAGGAGGCCCTGCTCGTCGCATGACTCACCCCCCCAAGGGTAGTGCGACGATCAGGATCTCCTCTGGCCGTCTGCTCGAACCGGCACCTGGATAGATCGGGCCAAGGAGGCGGTCGGCTCGCTCCCGGCGGGCCACCCGCGGCGGCCAGACGCCGCCGACATCGCGCCGCTTGCCGGGTAGAACTTGACGCCGCAGGATGCATTGGGCTTGCTAGCGCGCTCCGCGCTCTCGCCCAAGGTCCTGGCCATGTCGTTTTCCATCCTGCCCCCGCCGATCACGCCCCTCGCCGCGATCCTGCCTTCCGAGCCGCTGCTCCTCATGGGCGCCGGCCCGGTGCCCATCCCGCAGGCGGTGGCGCAGGCGAACGGGGTGATCATCAACCACCTCGGCCCCACCATGGACCGCGTCATCCAGAACGTGAAGTACATGGCGGCCTACGCGTTCCAGACGCGCAGCGACAAGATCCTCGGCATCGCCGGGCCCGCGTCCGCGGCGATGGAGATGGCCGTGGCGAACCTGTGCTGGCCCGGTCGCAAGGTCCTTTGCCTGAAGGTGGGGACGTTCAGCGGGCGCCTCGGCGAGATGGCGCTCGGCGTCGGCGCCGACGTGACCTTCCTCGAAGGGCCGCCCGGCCGCCCCGTCACGCTCGCCGAAGTGCGCGAGGCGCTGAAGAAGCAGCGCTACGACGTGATCACGATGGCGCACGGCGAGACGTCGTGCGGCGTCCGCATGGTGGAGCTGCCGGAGATCTGCAAGCTCGCGAAGGCGCACGGCGCGCTCACGATCGTCGACGCGGTGGTCACGCTCACGGCCATGCCGGTGCACATGGACGAGTGGGGCATCGACGTAGGCATCGTCGGCGGGCAGAAGGCGCTCTCGTCGATCCCGGGCGTCTCGGCGTGCGCGTTCTCGCAGGACGCGTGGAAGGTGGTCGAGGAGCGCCCGTCGCCGCGCCCGCACTGGTGCTACGACGCCACGCGCGCGCAGCGGTTCTGGGGCTACCAGCAGTACCACTACACGGCGCCCGTGCCCGGCGTGCTCGCGCTGCACGAGGCGCTGCGCCTCGTCTGCGAGGAGACGCTCGAGCGGCGGTTCCGCCGCCACGAGATGAGCTCCCTCGCCATGCAGGCGGGCCTCGAGGCGATGGGGCTCGAGCTGTTCGCGTCGAAGGACGTGCGCCTCAACAGCGTGCTCGCGATCAAGCTGCCGGGCGGCGTCGACAGCGCCCGCATCCGCGAGTACATGACCAAGGCCTTCCGCGTCGAGATCTCGGGCGCCTTCGGCCTCAACATCGTGCGCGTCGGCCAGATGGGCGAGCAGTGCCGCTCGCACAACCTGTTCAAGACGCTCTATGCCATGGGGATGAGCTTCCAGCGCGAGGGCGTGAAGCTCGACGTCTCCAAGGGCATGGCCGCGCTCGAGCAGGGGCTCGCCGGCGACCGCGAGTACTTCGTCGACTGACCCGTCGGCTGACCCCCCCCGGGGGGACGGCGCTCAGGACGAGAGCTCCCCCTCCACCGCGCCTCGCCGGCGCGGGGGCGGCGCGCCGCCCCGCCGGGCGAGCGCCTGCTCGCGGCGATGGCCGGCATCGAGCCGGCTCCGGTGCGCGTCGAGCAGGTCGCTGCGCGTCAGCATCCCGAGCACCTTGCGGGGCGCGTCCCTGGACACGACCGGGAGCCTGCCCACCCCCTCGGTGACCATGTGATCGGCGGCCTCGCGGAGGGAGCTGTCCTCGAACGCCACGGCGAGCGGCTGCCGGATGAGGTGACGGATCGAGAGATCGCCGGCCTGCTGGGTGAGCACGTCGCGCGCGGTGACCACGCCGACGAGCTCCCCTGCGCTGTCCACGACCGGGAAGCCCTGGTGGCGCGCGCCCGCCGCCTGCGACAGCAGGAACGCGCGGGCCGCCGCGACAGTGTCGTCGGCGGAGAGCGTCACGGCGGGGCGGGAGGCGGCCTCGCGCACGGTGAGCTGCGCCAGGTGGTCGGCCGCGTACTCCGCCATCACGCGCGCGCCGCGGCGGGCGAGCTTCTCCGTCATGATGGAGTGCCGCATCAGCAGGCTCGAGACGAGGAACGCCGCGCTGCAGCCGCCGAGCAGCGGCAGGAGCCCCATCGGCTGCCGGGTCGTCTCGAAGGCGAAGACGACCGAGGCGAGGAGCGCCCGGGAGGCGCCCGCGAAGATCGCCGCCATCCCGACGAGCGCGGCGACGCGCGCGTCCGCGTTGAGCCAGGGAAAGAGCGCGCTGGCGCCGAGGCCCAGCATGGCGCCGAGCCCGCCGCCGATGGTGAAGAGCGGCGCGAGCGTGCCGCCCGAGGTGCCGCTGCCGAGCGCGATCGACCAGGAGATGAACTTCATCAGCGAGAGCGACACGAGCGCGGCGAGCGCCAGGCGGCCGCTCAGGATGTCGTCGATGTTGTCGTACCCGACGCCCAGCGTGCGCGGCGCGAAGTAGCCGACCACGCCGATCGCGACGGCGCCGATCGCCGGCCACCACATCCAGTGGAGCGGCAGCCGCTCGAACGCCTCCTCGATCGCGTAGATCGCGCGGGTCGCGCCCATCGCCGCGACGCCGAGCACCGCGCCGAGGGCGATGTAGAAGGCGAGCGCGGGGCCGGTGGAGGGCGCCACGGCCGGCATCTCGAACGCCGGCGCGGTGTGGCCCGCCGCGAGGCGCGCCGCGGTCGCGGTCGCGGCGGCGAGGGCGACGGGGATCACCGAGCGCGGCCGGTACTCGAAGAGCAGGAGCTCGATCGCGAGCAGCACGGCCGCCACCGGGCTCCCGAAGGTCGCCGACATGCCCGCCGCCGCGCCCGCGGCGAGCAGCGTCTTGCGCTCGTCCGCGGTGATCCGGAGCAGCTGCCCGAGCAGCGAGCCGAGCGCGCCGCCGGTCGCGATGATGGGCCCCTCCGCGCCGAACGGCCCGCCGGTGCCGATCGCGATCGCGGCGGAGAGCGGCTTGAGCAGCGTCATCCGCGGCGGGATGCGGCTCTGGTTGAAGAGCACCTGCTCCATCGCCTCCGGGATCCCGTGCCCGCGGATCGCCTGGGAGCCGTAGCGCGCCATCACGCCGACGACGAGCGCCCCGGCGATCGGCACGACGAGCACGAGCGCGCCGAGGTGGTGCTCGGCGGGCGACGCGGGCGCGGCGGAGAGCCGGCCGAAGAACGCGAGGTTCGTGATGACGGCGATGAGCGTGGTGAGCAGCTCCGCCGCGAGGAACGCGGCGCCGGCGACCGCCATCGCCAGGCCGCTCACGAGGACGACCCGCCGGTCGACGGCCGCCTTCGGGGCGGGCACCCGTAGATCCTCGAGGGTCGGGCTCATCGAGGGGGCGACCGGGATGCTCCCGGCGCTCGTGGAATGTGGGGGGTTCACGCTCGACATGTCAGCTCTCCTCGCAATCTTCCGCCCCGGCGCCGGGGCGGGCTTCGTCACCTTCGAAGAACAGGGGCGGAGCCTCGTCCCCGGCGCCGAGCGCCCGGGCGAGGGTCGTGAGGCTCTGCGCGAGCCCGCGGCGCTCGTCGGCCGGCAGGCGGTCGACGGCGGCGATGAGGTCGGCCTGCGCGGTGCGGGGCGCGCGGCGGAGCAGCGCGCGGCCGGCAGGGGTGAGCGAGATCTCGGTCCGGCGCGCGTCCTCGGCCGAGGCGCGCCGGGCGACGAGCCCGCGCTCCGAGAGGCGCGTCACCACGACCGACACCGAGCTCTGGTGCGTGAGCGTGCGCTGCGCGAGCTCGGCGATCGACGCGGCCGCCGCCTGATCGAGCTGCTGCAGCACGAACAGCTGCGCGCTGCTCAGGCCGAGCTGCCGCTCGCACGCGCGCGAGGAGACCCGCAGGCGCTGCACGATGGAGCGGATCGCATCCATGACCCGCTGCGCGTCCGGCCCGCCGGGCGCCTGCCGCGCGGCGGTCTTCCGGCGCGCGCGCGTCGTGCGCGTCGTGGAAGATGCATGGGCTCCCATATAATTGCGCGGGAACCTACGCCGCTCGCCCGCCATGTGCAAGCGGGCAGCGGGCCCGCGCCAGGTCAGCGCGTTCGGGGCGGGCCGTCCTCGACGGGGGGGAGGGGAGAGGGGGGATGGGGAGAGCGGCCGGTTCGCTGATGCCGCGCGCGCGGCGCGGCGGCGCGCGGGGCGGGGGGCGCGCGTGGACTGCCTGTCGGGCGGACCGTGCGGGCGACCCCGCGCGGGGCGTCGCCTGCGCGGGCGATCCAGGCTAAGAACCGGCCCTCCCATGACCTTCCAAGACCTCATCCTCACATTGCAGAAGTTCTGGGCCGATCGCGGCTGTCTCGTCGTGCAGCCGTACAACTCGGAGGTCGGCGCCGGCACCTTCAACCCGGCGACGTTCCTGCGCGCGCTCGGCCCCGAGCCCTGGAATGTGGCCTTCGTCGAGCCTTCCCGGCGGCCCGCGGACGGTCGTTACGGCGAGAACCCGAACCGCATGCAGCAGTTTCACCAGTTCCAGGTGATCCTCAAGCCGAGCCCGATCGACATCCAGGACCTCTACCTGGAGTCGCTGCGCGCGATCGGCACGAACCCGCTCGAGCACGACGTCCGGTTCCTCGAGGACGACTGGGAGTCGCCGACCCTCGGGGCGTGGGGGCTCGGCTGGCAGGTGTGGATCGACGGGCTCGAGATCTCGCAGTTCACCTACTTCCAGCAGATCGGCGGGATCGACTGCCGCCCCGTGTCCGGCGAGCTCACGTATGGGCTCGAGCGGATCGCGATGTACCTGCAGGAGAAGGACAGCATCTACGACGTCGTCTACTCCGACAGAGGCGGGAAGGTCGTGCGCTACGGGGAGCTCTACCAGCGCGCGGAGTGGGAGTGGTCGACCTACAACTTCGAGGAGGCCGACATCCCCGAGCACTTCGCGGCGTTCGACGTGTGCGAGGCCGAGGTGAAGCGGCTCCTCTACCGGGGCGCGGACCCGGCGGCGAAGGGGGCGACGATCGATCCGAGGAAGGCGCTCGTGCTGCCGGCCTACGATTTCGTGGTCAAGGCGGCGCACCGGTTCAACGTCCTCGACGCGCGCGGCGCGATCAGCGTGACCGAGCGGCAGCGCTTCATCGGCCGCGTGCGCGCGCTCGCGCGGGCGGTCGCCGAGACGTACCTCGCGCAGCGCGAGGCGCTCGGGTTCCCGCTCCTCGGCGAGCAGGCCAAGGCGGCGGAGTAGGGAGGCGCAGGCGAGGCCGGCGGCGCAAGCGGGGGCCGCCGGCGAGGCGAGCCGCTGGCGGGGGAGCAGCGGCGCCGCGAGCGGCGGCTGAGGCGGCGCGCCGCCTCAGCCGGCCGGGCTGTCCGGGAGGAAGTCGCGGCGCGTGCAGATCGAGACGAGCGGCAGCCCCGCCGCGCGGATCGCGTCCGCGCCGCCCTCGAGGCGGTCGACGAGGGCGATCACGCCGACCACCGAGGCGCCCGCGGCGGCCAGCTTCTCGACCGCCTTCAGCGTCGAGCCGCCGGTCGTGATCACGTCCTCGAGGATCGCGACGGGCATCCCGGGCACGAGCCCGCGATCGCCCTCGACGAGGCGGCGCGAGCCGTGGTCCTTGACCTCCTTGCGCACGTAGAGCGCGGGGAGGGGGCGGCCGCGCAGGAAGCTCGTGAGCGACACGGCGCTCGCGAGGGGGCAGCCGCCGAGCTCGACGCCGGCGACGGCCTCGCACCGGGGGAGCGCGGCGAGCGCCTCGAACATCAGCGAGCCGACGAGGGCGTGCCCCTCGGCGGTCAGCACCGACTGCTTGCAGTCGATGAAGAAGTCGCTCTCGCGGCCAGACGCGAGGACGACGCGCTTCTGCTCGAACGACCGCTCGCGCAGCAGCGCGACGAGCCGCTCGCGCTCCGAGGCGCCGGTGGCGCTCACCGCCCGCCCCGCTTGCGGAGCGAGGCCTTCGCGGCCCCCTTCCGGAGCGCGGGGACGACGGGCGGCGGCGGCCCGCCGGCGCCCTCGGCCGCCTCGGGCTCGTCGCCCTCGCCAGCCGCCGAGCCCGACAGATCGGCGTCTTCATCATCGTGCGCCGCCGCGAGGCGCGGCTCGGGGGCCGGCGCGGGCCTCGCCTCGACCGGGGCGGGGCGCGCGGCCGGCGCAGGGCGCGCGGCCGCAGGCGCGGCGCGCGGGGCGGGCCGCGCGGGCGGGGCCGGCGCGCGGTGCTCCGCCGGCGCCCGCGCCGGTCGCGCCGGAGCCGGCGCGGCCGCGGCGCGCGGCGCAGGCGCAGCTGCAGCCGCGGCGGCGCGCGCCGGAGCGGGCGCGGCGGCGAGCGGCGCGCCGGTGGTGACGTTGCCGCGCACCAGCGCGCCCGCCTGGATGCCGATCTGCGGCGCGCCGAGGTCGCCGACGACGCGCGCGCCCGGCTCGAGGATCACGGCCTCCTCGCCGGAGACGTTCCCGGCGACCGCGCCGCGGACGATCACGCGCCGCCCGCGCACGTCGCTCTGGATGAGCGCGCCCTCGCCGATGGTCACGTCGCCGTTCACGACGACGCTCCCCTCGACGCGGCCGAGGATCTCGAGATCCCCGTCGCCCTGCACGTTGCCGCGGATGGCCGTCGTCGGCCCGATCGTGGACTGGGCGGCCATCGGCTACACGTCCATGTCGACGTTGCCCTTGAACGAGGCTCCGTCCGCGATGGTCAGGCGCGACGCCTTCACGTCGCCGACGAGTCGACCGCCCGCGAGGAGGTCCACGCGGTCGGCCGCCGTGACGTTGCCGGTCACGTTGCCGCCCACCTGGAGCGACGCCGCCCCGATGTCCGCCTCGACCAGCGCCCCTGCGTCGATGGTCAGAGGCCCCTCGACCGTGAGCCTCCCGCGCACCGTCCCGGCGACGATGACCTCCTCGTCGGAGGTGATCTCGCCCTCGATCGTGAGCCCGTTTCCGATGATCGTACCCGCCACGTTCGTGCTCCTCGTCGCGCCGTCGCGGCGCGCTTCATCGTCCGTCAACGCGCGTTACCGCCCCGCCGGTTCACGCCGGGAGCCCTGACCGCGCCCGCCGGTCCGCTCCGAGAGCTCGGCCGGGAGGTCGAACTCCGCCTCGATGCGCCCGGCGAACGCCGCGCCTTCCTCGAGGATCACCTCGCTGCCCCCCACGTTTCCGGCGTACTGCGCGGTCGCCCGGATCGTGACGGGGCCGCGCGACGTCACGTCTCCCGTGAGCTGTCCGGCGACGACGAGCGAGCTCGCCTCGACGTCCCCGGTGACCGACGCTCCGTCCTCGATCTCGAGGTCGCCGGTCAGCTGGATGTCCCCCTCGACGCTCCCCTCGACCCGGAGCGAGCCGTCGCCGTGGACCCGCCCGCGGATGCGGGCGCCCCGGCCGATGAGCGATTCGGCAGCGTCCGATTCGCTGCGCGTGGTTGTCGAGCCTCGGGCCATTCTCGTCTCCAGTGCGCGGTGGGAGCCGCGCGAGCCGGGGCGCGCACCAGAGGCCCGGCTCGTCCGCTGGAGCTGGGCGAGCTACATCGCCTGGCCCCGCGGCGGCGCGGACGCTACTCCAAGGCGCTGCGCCTCGCAACCGGCGGGGGAGGGGGAGCCCGCTCGGGGTGGGGCGCGCGCGGGGGGCCGAGGGGGGCCCTCCCACGAACTCGCGCCTTCTGGCGGCTGTTGCCGGCTGTGCGGATGATGGCGAGTCCATGAGCGACACGCCGCGGTGCGGGCCGGCGCTCGGGTTCGTGGGGCCCTCCCCCTCGGCCCCCCGCGCGCGCTCCACCCCGAGCGGGCTCCTTTCTGAGTGGGGGGGGTGATCGAGACGGCCGCGGGGGGCGCGCGAGGTGCGGGACGTCGCGTTGTAGCGATGGAACGCCGGATGTCGTCGAGGCGCGCGCCTCCTCGAGAGGAGGCTTCCTGAGCTCATGGCTCAGGTGATACGGTGGGTCTTGACTGGGCTTTTCTTGTTCGCGACGCCCCCAGCGTCCCTGAGGGCGAACCGACTCGGACGGCTCAGCGCGCGCATCGTCCGTGAGGCGATCGCAGACCAACGCAACCCGGGGGTAACCTTGTGCGCAAGATAGCTATCGTGGGGTCTGGACAGGCTGGCCTGCTCGCGGCGCATGCCCTGGTGAAGGCCGGGTATGACGTGACGCTCTACTCGGATCGCACGCCAGAGCAGTGGCTGAACGGATCGAAGCCGACCGGCACCGCCGCCAGGTTCGACATGGCGCTCGAGTTCGAGCGCGAGCTCGGCCTCGCCTTCTGGGAGGACGCCGCGCCGAAGGGCCAGGGCGCTCACCTGACAGCGTGCGCCGCCCCGGGCAACCGCCTCCTGACGCTGGCAGGCCGCCTGGAACGGCCGTTCGTGGCGATCGATCTCCGGCTCCAGAGCCACCGGTGGATGCTCGAGCTCGAGGCGCGTGGGGGCAAGATCGCGATCGAGCCCGTCTCGGTCGAGCGGCTCGACCAGATCGCGGCGGAGAACGATCTCACCGTCGTCGCCGCGGGGCGGGGCGATCTGTGCAGCCTGTTCGAGCGCGACGCGGCGCGCACCGCCTACACCGAGGCGCAGCGCAACACCGTGATGATGTGCGTGACGGGCCCGAAGCTCGAGTTCGACGGCATCCCGCTGCTCCCGGTCAAGTTCAACCTGTTCGCGGGCCTCGGGGAGGCGTTCTGGGTGCCGTACTACCACAAGGACGTGGGGCCGAGCTGGAACTGTCTGGTCGAGGCGGTGCCCGGAGGGCCGCTGGACCGGTTCCAGGGTGCCAACGCGAAGACGGGAGAGGAGATCCTCGCGATAGCCAAGGATCTGGTGAGGGAGTTCATCCCGTGGGATCATGAATGGTTCAGGACCGCCGAGCTGTCGGACAGACACGGGTGGCAGAACGGCCGCGTCGTCCCGGCGGTGCGCAAGCCCGTCGGACGGCTGCCCTCCGGCCGGCTCGTGACGCCGCTGGGCGACACGGCGATGTCGCTCGACCCGGTCGGCGGCCAGGGCGCCAACAACGGGAGCAAGATGGCGCGCAACCTGGTCGAATGCATCGTGGAGCACGGCGAGCGCCCCTTCGACGCCGGATGGATGACGCGCACCTTCGAGCGCTTCTATGCTCGCCACGGCAGGCCCACGGACAGGTTCAACAACCTCCTCCTGGAGGGTGTCACGCCCGGGATGGCTCACCTCCTCTTCGCGCAATACGGCAGCGATGGGCGGGCAGACAACACGAGCAGGCAACAGGCGCTCGCGAACGCGTTCGTGAACAACTTCACCGACCCGGCTCAGCTGACCTCGGTGCTCGAGGACGTGGGGCGGGTGCGCGCGTTCATCGGACAGAAGACCGGGAAACCCTGGCCGCTCGCGCTCGCCGCGGGGGGCGTTGGCGTCGGCCTCGCGCAGGTGCGGCAGCGCCTCGGGTTCTCGCCGGGGCACCCGGGCGCGCCGGCGCACGCGGCGCACGTGGGCGGAGCGCTCGCCTAGCGCTCACTACCGCTCGGTCAGCGAGCAACGTCGCCAGAACTATCCCGTCCTACGCGTGCAGAGCTCCCACGACGCCTCCGTGTGAGCCCCTCGGGTACACGAGCGCACAGGCGCGTTGCGTGCGCGAGGATGTCTTGCGCTGTGATCGTCGCGACCGACGCGGTCTCTTTTTCATGCGTATGTCACCCAAAGGGTAGCTTTCTCGGTTATACTCCACACTGGTCCCGGAGTTTCAGCAAGGGTGGTCCGGCAGGTGCCGTCTCCGGAGGCCTCCTCGATTCTGGTTGCTATCGCGCCGGCGAAGGCGCTGGCACGGGCTTAAGAGGAGTTAGACCATGAGATTGCTTACGATGACCATTGCTTTGTCAATGGTGGCTTTGGTCGGCGCTGCGTGCGGAGGGGCCTCGGACAGCGGCGAGAGCGGTGGCAGCTCGCAGAGCAGCGGCAGCTCGCCGACCGGCTCGACGGGCTCCGGCGATATAGGTGCGGGCACCGGCGCTGGCCCGGGCGGTTCCTCCGGCGCGGGCGGCAACAGCACCGTTGGCTCGACGGGCGCAGGGCAGGCGTGCGCCACCCAGCAGTCCGAAGCGGGGCTTCAGCAGGTATATCTTGCCTTTGCGTTCGACGTGTCGGGCAGCATGGGAGCGGGCGACCAGCCCTGGCACGACAAGACGCTCAAGTGGGATCCGGTCGTCGCCGCCACGAAGCAGTTCTTCTCGGATACAGAGTCCGCCGGGCTCATGGCGTCGCTCACGTTCTTCCCCGGCCCCGACCGGCGGCGGATGTGCTCGGCCCGCGCTTACACGAACCCGGATGTCGAGATGACGCCGCTGCCCTCTCCGGCGTTCGGCGAGGCGATCGACGACGTCACGCCCCGCGACGATGACAACTGGCGCCTCGGCACGCCGACGGCGTTCGTTGTGGAAGGCACGGTCGATTTCATCGAGGAGGCGCGGCAGCAGAACCCCGGGAAATACGCGGTTGTGCTCGTGACCGACGGTTACCCGCAGCTGTGCGACGACGGGGCGGACACGATCGAGGCCGTCGTGCGGCGCGTCCAGGCGGCGCGCGAGAACAACATCTTCACCTACGTGGTCGGCGTCGCGAATCCGCCGGTGGAAGGCGCTCCGGAGAGCGTCGAAAACCTGCAGGAGATCGCGGAGGCGGGCGGAACGGGAGACGCGTTCCTCATCGACACCGGCGACCCGGCGCAGACCGCAGCCACGTTCAAGGCGGCCATCGACCAGATCCGCGGGACCGCGATCTCGTGCACCATCGGGATCCCGGCCGCGCCCGATGGGAGGACGTTCGACAAGCAGAAGGTCAACGTGACGTACACGAGCGGCGGGGGCAACGCGCCGACGACCCTCATGTATGATCAGGAATGCGCGGCCGAGGGCGCATGGCGCTACGATGACCCCGCGAACCCGACGTCGATCGAGCTCTGCGCCAGCACGTGCGCCACGGTGCAAGCCGACGCCGCGGCGGCGCTCGCCGTCGAGTTCACCTGCGATGACGTGATCCAGGTCCCGCTTTGATCGGACCAGAGGACACAGAGCTTCTTTGACTCTCTCCTCTGTGTCCTCTGTGCTTCTGGTTCATCTCTCATGAACCGGGGATGAGCTCGGGCGAGGCGGCGCTGATCGACGGCTCCCGGCGGACACCGCCTCTCCCCGCGCACCGTCGAGAGCGTTGATCGTCTGCGTCGCGATGGCCGACAGGCCATGTCACATGCGCCCGCGGCGCCGCGCCAGGATCTTCTCCGCGGCGGTGAGCGGCCGCTCCTGGCGCGCGGGCTCGGGTGCTGCGGGCGCCGCTGTCCCTGGCGCGCTTCGCCCCGCCGCCGGCGCCCCGGCCGGGCCGCGCTGATCCTGTCGCGCGGCCACCTGCTCCGCCGTCCACGCCGGCTGCGCCGCCCCCTGGGGCGGCGGCGTCCACGCCGACTGCGCCGGCCTCCCGGGAGGCGCCGCCCACGCTGGGCCGCGCTCGCCGTGCTCGCCGTGCTCGCCGCGCTCGCCGCGCCCGCCGCGCTCGCCGCCCCCATCCCCGAGCCCCCCTGCTGGCCTCTCCTGCGCGCCCTCGCGCCGCTCGCGCCCCCGCTCTCTCGCCGACAGCAGCGCCCCCACCGTCGCGCCCGCGCCGGCCGGCTCCGCCGCGCCCGTCCACCGCCTCGCCCGCAGCCGCTCCCCGGCCCGCGCGGCCCACGCCCCCACCGCTTCCGGCAGCGCGAGCCGCCGCGCGGCCACGGCGAAGAGCAGCGCGAGCGCGGCGAACAGCACGAGCTGCGGCGTCGCGTCCCGGTAAGCGAAGCGCCTCGACGCCCGGTCCTCGAAGATGCCCGCGAGCGTGTCGCGCCGCTTTCCCCCGGTGAACTCCGCGATCCGCCCGAGCAGCGCCAGATCGCTGCCCGTCGGGCGCAGCTCCTCGCCGGCCGTCATCGCCGCGCCCGTGGTCCCGACGGCCTCCCCCGTGAGCTCGTCGCGGGCCACCGCGACGTAGGTCCCCGGCCGCGACAGCGGCAGCGTCGCCGTGTAAGCCCCCGCGCCCGTCGCCTCGAGCGGCAGCTCGCGCGAGAAGCCGTCCGGCCCCGCGACGTGCACCACCAGCCGGCGGAACGACTGCGCCCGCCCGTCGTCGCCCACGACGCTCGCCCGCACCGACAGCTCGCCGCCCGACGCGTCCGCCTCGAGGCGCACCCGCGGGTCCTCGGCCTTGCGCGTCACGTCGCGCGCGGCCTGCGCGATCATCCGCGACGCGCCGGGCCAGCGCGTCCACGCCGCCCCCCAGCGGCCCTTCAGATCGCTCGTGAAAGCCGCCGCCCGGCCGAGCCCCGCCGACCACACGGCGAGCACCGGATCGCCCTCCGGCCCGGACAGCAGCACCGTCGCCCGGCCCTTCGGGATCGTCACCACGTAGCCCGCGAGCGGCGGCGCCTCGCCGAACGGCACGCCGGCCGTGATCGACGACGGCGCGCCCAGCGCGACGTGGAACGGCTCCTCCACGATCGCGCTCCTCGCCGCGAGGATGGTCTCCTGCGTGAACACGGCGGGCAGCCGCGCGGCGTCCTCGACGAGGTAGAAGCGGCCGTTCCCGAGGCGCGACAGCATCTCGAGCTCCGGCACGTCGCTCCCCTGGCCGAGCGCCACGACGCTCGTCGTGATCCCGCGGCGCACCGCCTCCTCCACCATCGCGCGGCAAGGGCCCATGTTCTCGGCGTCCGAGCCGTCGGCGAAGAGCAGCACGTGCTTCAGGTTCACGGCCTCACGGTCGAGCGCCCGGTAGGCCGCCTCGAGCGTGATGTCGACGTAGATGCCGCCGCCGCCCGGGCCCACGGCGCGGATCGCCTTCTCGATCGCGGCCTTGTCCACGACGGGCCCGAGCGGCACGCTCCACCGCACCGCCGTGTCGACGTGCGCGACGCCGACCCGGTCGCCCGGTCCGAGCAGCGACGCCGACCGGGCCGCGGCCTCGTTGGCGAGCTCGAGCTTGGTGTGGGCGCCGGCGCTCGCCGCCATCGAGCCGGAGATGTCGATGCCGATCACCTCGGCCAGGCTCGCCCGCCGGCGCTCCTGCTTCAGGTCGAACGAGACGGGCGAGACCTCCTCGAGCGACGTCCGCGCGTAGCCGCCCGGCCCCATGCTCCGGTCGCCGCCCATCAAGATGAGGCCGCCGCCGAGGTCGCGGACGTAGCTCGCGAGCGCGTCGATCTGGCCCGGGGAGAGGGCGTCCGCGCGGATGTCGCTGAGCACCACCACGTCGTAGCCGGCGAGCTGCCCGAGATCGGCGGGGACGCGGTCGACGCCGCCCTCGGCCACCCGGAACGCGCCGCCCTCGAGCGCCCGCGCGACGAAGGCGCCCTGCCCCGCGTCGCCCTCGAGCACGAGCGCGGCGGCGGCGCCGCGGACGCGCAGGAACGCGCTCGCCGCGTTGTCCTCGGCGGCCTCGTCGAGCCGCGGATCCTTCGCGGTGATCTCGACGTCGTAGCGGTGCAGCCCCGGCCCGGGCGCCTTCTCGCGGATGCGCAGCACGTCCTCCCCCGCGGCGATCGAGGCCTCGGTGCGCGCGATGAGCTCGCCGTCGCGGCGGAGGCGGATCTCGACCTCGGCCGGGGACGGCGACGCGGTGACGAGCCGCAGATCGAGCGCCTCGCCCTCGTCGGCCCGCGCGGGCGCGCGCAGGGCGACGACGCGGATGTCGGGGACGGCCCGCTGCTCCAGCGGGATCACGTCGACGGGGAGGCCGGCGGCGAGGGCGGCCGCGGCCGCGGCCATCGCGTCGCCGCGGGTCGCGACGCCGTCGCTGAGGAGCACGACGCGCGCGGCGGAGTCCGGCGGCACCTCGGCGAGCGCGCGCCGGATGCCCGCGGCGAGGTCCGTCCCGTCGCGGCCGAGCGCGACCCGCTGCGGCGCGGGCAGCTGCGATCGCGGGCGCGGCGGATCCTCGGTCGCCGCGCCGGCGGCGAAGGCGATCGTGGCGATCCGGTCGTCCTCGCGCATGCCGAGCTCGGCGACGGAGAGCTCGTGCGCGACGCGCTTGTCGGCGTTCGGCACGAGGTCGATCGAGCGGCTGCGATCGATGGCGACCAGGACGGTGAGCCGGTCGAGTGGCCGGCCGAGCTCCGGCCCGGCCACGGCCATGGCCGCGGCGAACGCGGCGAACGGCGCGAGGAGGTCGCCGAGCCGCGCGCGCCACGCTCCCTGCCTGCGGGCGTGCGGCGAGGCGAGCGCGAGCGCGAGGTACCGCAGCGCGACGAACGAGGTCGCGCCCAGCGCGAGCAGGGCGCCCCAGGGGCGCGCGAGCCGGAGGTGGGTCTCCGGGAGCAGGCCGCACCAGACCAGGCCCACGTGGAGCGCCGGCAGCGCGCCCGCGACCATCCAGGCGAGCAGGATCGGGCGGCCGAGCGCGCCGCGCCGCAGGGCGAGGCGCAGCAGAGCGAGGAAGGCGAGCGCGCCGGCCAGCGTGGCGGCATGAGGCAGCAAGCGCAGCGCGGCCGCCGGGATCAGGGAGGCCTCCGTTCGATCCGCATGCGGGGGAGCCGCAGTAAACCACCTTCTGCGCCGCTCCGGGGGACGCCGCTTCGCGTGGGTGTGGCCGAGTGCCCCATCGAGGCAGCCGTGCGGCGTCTCTGTCGGTGTCGAGCGTGTTTCATGCGGAAATTCAGCCTCACCTGGAAACCTTCCAGGTTTGCCATGGATGGCACGCTGTCTGCTTATGCCCGGTCACGACCGCGGCGAGGACCGCGGTGCAGGGGCAGGAGAGATCATGTCGCGCATCGAGACCACGGACGCCTGGAGCAGCACGGACGACAGCTCATGGGACCTCGGCGAGGGGTTCGGCGAGTCGCCCTGCAGCGTGCACTACCAGGACGGTGATCTCATCGCGGGCAAGTACCGGCTGCTCCACAAGATCGGCGAGGGGGCGATGGGCACGGTCTGGGTCGCGACGAACGTCGCGGTCGAGTCGAAGGTCGCGATCAAGCTGATGCGCCCCGAGCTCCGGTCGCCGGAGCTCACGGACTACTTCCACCGCGAGGCGCGCGCCGCCGGCCGGATGAACCACGCGGAGATCGTGAGGGTGTTCGACCTCGGCGAGACCGCCGAGGGCGATCCTTACATCGTGATGGAGCTCATCGAGGGCGAGTCGCTGCGGAGCGTGCTGGCGCGCGAGGGGCGCATGACGCCGGAGCGGGCGATCTCGCTGCTCCTGCCGGTCGCGGGCGCGATGCACGCGGCGCACGAGAAGGGCGTCGTCCACCGCGATCTCAAGCCGGACAACGTGATGCTGGTCCGCCGCGGCGGCGGCAGGCTGCTGCCGAAGGTCGTCGACTTCGGCGTCGCCAAGCTCCTTACCGAGCGCGAGGAGAGCCCCGCGTCGGCGAGCTTCGAGGTCTTCGGGACCCCGGACTACATGCCGCCGGAGCAGGCGCTGGCCTTGCCCACGGTCGATCGCCGCGCCGACGTCTGGTCGTTCTGCGCGATGATGTACGAGCTCCTGTCGGGCCGGCCCCCGTTCTCGTCGCGCAACGCGCTGGACGGCCTGCGGGCGGTCCTGCAGGACGCGGTGCCGTCGCTGGTGGACTCGTGCAACCTCGACGCGGATCTCTGGGCGATCCTGGAGCGCGGGCTGCAGAAGGAGCCTTCGGCGCGCTGGTCGAGCCTGCGCGAGCTCGGCGAGGCGCTCGCCGCGTGGCTCTGGTCGCGGGACGTGCACGAGGACGCGCGCGGCGTGTCGCTCCAGGGCGAGTGGCTCCCCCGCGAGGAAGCCTGCGCGCCCGTGACCTGTGGCATAACGCCACGCTTTTCATGGATGGAAGAGCGGGGCCGGCCAAGCCGCCGTTGGTCGTCGCGCCGCCGGGTGCACCGGCTGCACCGGACCCGGCCTCAGGTCGAGCAGGCCGCCTCCTGCCACTGACGGCGGGGGGCCTACCTGGAGCCCGCGGTGCGCGCCTTTCCACGCCCCACGCGTCGTTCACGCCAGACGAAGATGACAGCGAGACCTACGCGGCGGGCCTGTCCTGGCCCGGCAGCCGCCGCGGCGCGCGCGTGAAGTACCAGACGTCGAACACCACCAGGCCGAGCGCCGCGAGCGCCAGCAGCCAGGTCCACTCGGCGTGGGCGTCGGGCTGGCTCGCCGCGCTGGAGACGGCGACCTCGCCGCCGCCCTCGGCGACGAGCGGCTTCGGCGCGAGGTCGCTCTCGGCGACGCTCGTGAGGTTCGCCGGCACCAGGACGGACCCGGCCTGCGGCCCCTGCCAGGAGAGGCGGTAGAAGCCGGCGCGCGGCGTCTCCGCGATCAGGGCGAGGCCGGCGCGCTGCGCGACGTCGAGCCGCTCGCCCGCAGGGCCGATGGCCTGGAGCTCGCGCGCCGTCGCGGGGACGCCCACGCGCAGCGGCTCGCCCGTGCGCGCGGGGCCGGTGATGCCGTGGGCGCGGTGGGCGCGCGCCTGCTCGAGCAGGTTGCGCACGAAGAGCACGAACGACGCCTTGAGCGGCCAGTCGCTCTCGCCCACGTCGAAGCCGAGCAGCGTGCCGGTCCGCGAGGCGGTCGAGATGTCGGCCGCCACCGTACCCTCCTGCGCCCGGATCAGCGCCTGCGTCGCCGCCTCGGGCTCCAGCGACGCGGCGGCGCGGAGGTGCACGCCGTCGAGCGTGAGGAAGCGCAGCCGCGGGTCGGCCGTGTCCCACGACGTGAGCGTGGGCCGATCGAGGGGGCGGCCGACGAGGGTGCCGAAGCAGCGCCCGGGCGGCGGGTTCACGATGAGCAGGTCGCCCCCCGGCGGGTCGGGCGGGCAGGCGCCGTCGATCACGACGAACGTGTCCGGATCGAGCGCGGGCGTCCCCAGGAGCTCCGCGAGCGAGCCCGCGGTGACCGACGTCATCGGATCGGAAGCGAGCGCCCGCGCCAGCCACGGGGAGCTGCCGCTGGCCGTCGCGCCCGGCGTCCCACCCGGAGCCGGCCCGCCCGACGCGAGGAACACCGGGAGCTTGTCGCCCGCCGGCACGCGGCCGTAGGCGACGTCATCGAGCGGCATCGCGTCCCGCGGCGAGAGCTCGAAGACGAGCCCCTTGCGGTAGTCGCCGGGCGACGGGCGGAACGTGAGCACGACGGGCAGTCGCTCGCCCGGCTTCACCAGCACGCGCCGCGAGCCGAGCACGTCCGAGGCGCTGTCCTGCCGCATCGTCACGTAGAGATCGCGCGGCTGCGCCCCGAAGTTCGCGACCACGAGGAACGCCTGCACCTCCTCGCGGCGCTCCTGTTGCGGCGCGTCCGCGTCGCCCGCGGCGGCCTCGCCCGCGGGCCCGCTCCCGGAGCGCACGTCGACGCGGACGATGGCGGCGTTGTCCACCGCGTCGCCGACGGTGATGACCTCGAGCGGGAGCGACACGCCGCGCAGCGCGGCGGGGCGGGCCAGGTTCCCGTCGGTGATCACGACGATCCGGCGTGCGCCGCCGAGCTGCCGGAGCCGGTCGACGGCGAGCGCGACAGCGGCCCCGAGGTCGCCTTCCACGTCGCGCGCCGCGATGGGATCGATCGCCGCCTTGAGCCGGACGAGGTCGCGATCGAGCGCCGCGACGAGGCGCGCCTCGCGCCCCGCCTCCAGGATCAGCGCGTCGCTGCCGGGGGTGAGGCCGGAGAGGAGATCCTTCGCGAGCCGCTTTCCGAGCTCGATCCGCGTGGTCGCCTCGCCGGAGGGCGCCCGCGCGGCCGCGGACATCGAGGCGCTCGTGTCGAGGAGGATCGCCACGTGGTCGCCGGTGAAGGCGCGCCCGCGCGAGGCGGGGCGGGCGAGGGCGAGGGCGAGCAGCGCGAGCGCGAGCGCCTGCAAGATGAGCGGCAGCTGGGCGATGAGCCGCCGGAACGGCGCGCGCGCCATGAGGTCGCGCTGCGCGGCGGCCCAGAGCCACGTCGAGGGGACGCGGCGGCGGGTGCGCTTGATCTTGAGGATGTAGAGGAGGACGAGCGGGCCGAGCAGCGCGAGCAGCCACAGGCCGCCGGGGGCGAGCAGCGTGAGCGAGGGGCCCGCGGAGGCCTGTGCGAGCGGCGCGGCCACGTCAGTCGACGCTCCTCGAGACGAAGCGGCGGACGGCGCCCTCGAGCGGCTCGTCGCTCCGCGCGCGCACGTACGTCGCCCCGTGGCGGCGCGCCCAGGCGCGCAGCGCCTCGCAGAGGGCGGCGAAGCGCGCGGCGTAGGCGGCGAGGGCCGCGGCGTCCATGGTCACGTCGACGAGCGCCCCGGTCTCGGCGTCCTCCAGCGTCAGGTCGCCCTCGAGGCCCGGCGCGAGCTCCTCGGCCGCGACGACCTGGACGACGGCGACGTCGTGGCCCGCCTGCGCCGCGCGCCCGAGCGCCGCGGTGACGGGGCCCGGATCGAAGAAGTCGGAGAGGACGCAGAGCAGGCCGGGCCGGGCGCTCTGCCGCACGACGGCGTCGATGGCGCGGGCGAGGTGGGTCCCGCCGGCCGCCCTCACCCCGTCGAGGGCGCGGAGCAGCGCCGCGAGCCCGGCGCGCCCGCGCACGGGCGCGTGCTCGCGCGCGATGCCGTCGCCCGCCACGAAGAGCTGCGCGCGCTCGGAGCGCGCGAGCGTCATGTAGCCGATCGCGGCCGCGAGCCGCCGGGCGGCGTCGAGCTTCGTGGGCTCGCCGAAATCGAGGGACGCCGACGCGTCGCAGACGATGCGGGCGATGACGTCCTCCTCGGCCCGGAACAGCTTGAGGACGGGCTCGCCCGTGCGGGCGTAAGCGGCCCAGTCGATGCGCCGCATGTCGTCGCCGGGGGCGTAGGCGCGGTGCTCCTTGAACTCGGCCGACCCGCCGCGACGCCGCGCGAGGTGCTCGCCGACGCCGCCGGAGCGAGCGCGGACCTCGAGCCGCCGCTGCAGGACCTCGAGCTCGCGGACGAAGCTCGCGTCGAGGAGCGGCTCGCGGGAGGAGGGGAGCATCGGGGAGGAGTAGACATCGTCGCGGGCGGGGGTGCCAGCGGGGTCGCGTGCGAGGGGTGCCAGCGGGGTCGCGTGCGAGGGGTGCCAGCGGGGTCGTGTGCGAGGGGCCCCTGCGCCGCGAAGCGGCAGACAGACGGGCGGCGGACGAGCGGAGATGGGCGGCGGACGAGCGGAGATGGGCGGCGGATGAGCGGGCGGAGAGGGTGAATGGGCAGCGGATGGGCCCGGCTCACCGCTGCCCGGCGCGACTCCGAGACAAACCGCCACCCTGGGGCACCGCGCCACATCGGAATTCGCGGCAATCATTCAATTTCCGTCCGCGCTCCGTCCGCAGGCGCAGCCATGCTCCATGGCTCGTTTTGTGCGACCGGCGGACCAACGCAGCGGTTCAGCAGTTCTCGTGCTTGGGCTCGACCGGGTAGAGCCGTCGATCGCCCGATACCGATGTTTCACCAGAAGAGGAGGTATCGTGAAGGCCCTTGTTTTTCATAAACCCTCCGACGTCCGTGTCGAGGACGTCCCGGATCCCAGGATTGAAGAGCCCACCGACGCCATCGTGCGCGTCACCGCGACCGCGATCTGCGGCTCGGATCTCCATATCTACAACGGCTTCTTCCCCCAGCCGCGGCCGATGGTGCTCGGCCATGAGTTCATGGGCATCGTCGAAGAGGTCGGCCCGCTGGTCACGAAGGTGAAGAAGGGCGACAGGGTCATCGTCCCGTTCCCCATCGCCTGCGGACACTGCTTCTTCTGTCAGGCGGAGCTCCCCGTCCACTGCGAGCGCTCCAACCCCAAGAATTACGGCCCCGAGGGCGGCGTGCTCGAGAGCAAGGGGGCCGCCCTCTTCGGGTACACGGATCTCTATGGCGGTTACAACGGCGGTCAGGCCGAGGCCGTCCGCGTCCCCTACGCCGACTTCGGGCCGCGGAAGGTGTCCGAGGGGCTCACCGACGAGCAGGTCCTCTTCACGACAGACGTCCTCCCCACCGGCTGGACGGCGATCGAGTGGGCCGAGCTCAAGGGCGGAGAGACTGTCGCGGTGTTCGGCTGCGGGCCGGTCGGCCTCGCGGCCATGAAGTGCGCCTGGCTCCGCGGCGCGGGGCGGGTCATCGGCGTCGATCGGGAGGAGTACCGCCTGAAGAAGGCCCGCGAGGTCGCCCAGGCCGAGACGATCAACCTCGACAAGGCGGACGCCGTCGAGGCGATCCGCTCCATGACGGACGGCCGCGGCGCCGACGTGTGTGTCGACGCGGTCGGGATGGAGGCGCACCGCACCGTCCTCGAGAAGGCCGCCAACGTCATTCACGGCCAGGTCGGGACGATATCGGCGCTCAAGCTCGCCTTCAGCGCCGTGCGCCGGGGCGGCATCGTGCCGGTCGTGGGCGTCTACGGCGTGCCCTATGACAACTTCCCGTTTGGCCAGTTCTTCGACAAGGGCCTCAGGCTCCGGGCCGGCCAGGCTCCGGCGCACAACTACGTCGACCAGATCCTCAAGCACATCGAGGACGGCCACCTGCGGGCGGACGACATCATCACCCACCGCCTGCCGCTCTCGCGCGCCCCGCACGGTTACGAGGTCTTCAACAAGAAGCTTGAAGACTGCGTCAAGGTCGTACTGACGCCCTGACGCCGCTCCCCCGCCAGCAGACCGCCGCCACCAGACCCCCGCCAGCAGACCGCTCGGCGCGACGCGCCGCCGTCCGGCTGACATCGACGTCAGGGGCACGCCGCGGCGCTGCGCTGTAACTACCTGAATTAATTCATATTCCTCCCCGGTATGTCGCTTGCTGTGGCCCGGCCGTCAGCAAGCCGCTTGCTTGCTTGGCCACCCGTGCTGGCCGCTCATCGCACGGAGGGATAGCTCTGATGTATCGAGAACTGCGCTCGTACCGATCGCTCCTTCACCCCTTGTGGCTGGGCGCCCTGGCGCTCCTCGTCCTCAACGACCACGCCCTCAAGGGCTCCGGCCTGCTCCCCGGGTGGCTCACCGGGAAGCTCAGCGATTTCGCCGGGCTGCTCGTCGCGCCCGCGGTCCTCGCCGCGCTGCTCTGCCTCTCGTCGCGCCGCGCCTTCCTCGGCGCGCACCTCGCCACCGGCGCCGTCTTCTCGGCCATCAAGCTCGCTCCGGAGGCCGCCCGCGCGGTCGAGGCGCTCATGGCGCTCACGCCGATTCCGTGGCGCATCACCGTCGATCCGACGGACCTCATCGCGCTGCCCGCGCTCCTCGTTTCGTACCGCGTGCTCGGCGAGGCCGCGCGGCGGCCCGGGCCCGCGCCGCGGCCGGTCGCGCACCGGCTCGCGCTGATGGCGGGCAGCCTCGCGTGCGCCGCCACGAGCCGCGCGCCGGAGCCGTGCGACGGGATCGACGGATGCGAGCCGCCGGATCCGCAGGAGTCCGCGTCGCTCGTGATCGGCAACACGACGGAGACCGAGCAGCTCATCCGCGTGCGCCGGCTCCGCGAGTCGGTCCGGCTCGACTGCGGCGTGGTGCTCGCCGACCCGACGAGCGCCCTCTCGCGCGATCTGTTCGCGAACGCCGAGACCTGGCTCATCCAGCCGGGCCGCGCGCTCCCGCTGGGCAACACGAGGTGCGACGCCTACCTGATCGACGCCGACGGGCTGCCGCTCACGCTGCTCGCGTGGTCCGCGGCGGAGTTTCCGGAGCAGTTCCTCGTCACATCGACGGAGAACCCGCTCCCGGGTCGGATGATCACGCTCCTGCGCGTCGGGGCGAGGCTCGAGCTCGCCGAGCACCCGGCGGTGTTCCCGGCGCCGCCCCTGGAGACCCCGCCGCCCGCGGAGGCGTGCAGCGTCTCCGTCGACGGGAGCAGGCTCGACTGGACCCTGCCCCTCGCCGAGGCAGCGGTCCTCACCAGCGTGACGTCGTCCCCGGACGGCTGCCACGCCCTCACGCTCGATCGCGGCGAGACCTTCTTCCTCTGCGCTCCTGCCGAGGCGATGCCGTTCAGCGTCGGCGACATCGTGCGCGTGAGCCCCGTCGGGGTCGACGGCGGCAGCTACCCGGAGCTCCCGCAGGACCAGCAGGCGTTCGCGCGCGGCATCCACATCGAGAGCGAGACGCACTCGGTGCTCGCGGTGCGAGGCAACGTGCTCGCCCGCTGGTCCATGGTCGACAGGCAGGCGCCCGCCGGCTTCTCGGCCGCCCTCACGCCGCTCGCGGGCTGCGATGCGTTCCAGGACGCGTGCGGCAGCCTCGTCGCGCCGCTCGAGGCGTCGCTCCTCGGCGAGGGCGTCTCCGGGGTCGTCTCGCTGCGCGCCGGTGAGAGCGCGAAGCTCGCGGAGGGCGCCGAGACGCTCCTGCTCGTGCGCGCCGAGGACATGCCCGTGCGCGACGCCGAGTGCTTCACCGCTCCCATCGATCAACCCCGTCTGCTCGAGTCGGTCTTGGTCGCCGTCAACGCGGCGCCCTAGGAGGTCACACCATGAAGCTTCGAATCCATGATCTTGTGTTGCTAGGCGCCGCCGTCGCGCTCGGCGCCCCCGGCTGCGGCATGGGCGAGGACGCGAGCTCAGGCGATCTCGTCGCGCCCGGGCCGCCCGCGCAGCCCGGGCCCTCCCCGGGCAACGTGGGCGTCTCCCAGGGCGGAGCGCAGGATTTCGGTCTGTTCCGCCAGCTCCTGGAGGACGGCGAGATCCCCGGGCCGGGCACGCTCGACGATGTCGGCTTCTTCGCCGAGCACAAGCTCGACTACCCGGCCGCGGACTGCGGCGAGGACGTGTGCATGCACGGCCTGCTCGGGATCATGGGCAACATGATCAGCGGGTCGCCCTGCACGCTCATCCAGATCGGGATGAACTCGCCCGTGGACCTCGGCGCGCTCGAGCGGCCGCCGCTGCACCTCGTCATCGCGGTCGACACGAGCGCCTCGATGGAGGGCGACCCGATCACCTACGTCAAGGCGGGGCTCGTCGAGATGATCGACGCCCTCGGGCCGGCGGACCGGATCTCGCTCGTGCGCTACTCGAGCACCGCCGAGGTCGTCCTCGAGCAGGCGGAGGCCTCGGACAGGGAAGCGCTCACGCAGGCGTTCGAGGGCCTCACCACCTTCGGGTCGACCAACCTCTACGAGGGGCTCTTCACCGCGTTCGCGCTCGCCGAGAGGCACCTCGATCCCGCATGGCAGAACCGCGTCATCTTCCTGTCCGACGGCGTGGCCACCGCCGGGCTCACCTCGCCCGCGCGGCTCGAGTCGCTCGCGGCGGGCTACGCGGCCATGGGGATCGGCGTCACCGCCATCGGCGTCGGCAGCGAGTTCGACGTCGACGCGATGCGCGGGATCAGCGAGGTCGGGGCGGGCAACTTCTACTTCCTCGAGGACCCGAAGGCCGTGGAGGAGGTCTTCACCGAGGAGGTGAAGACGTTCCTCGTGCCCGTGGCGCTCGACGTCGATCTCGACGTCACGCTGGGCGACGGCTACGTCGTGCGCGGCGCCTACGGCACGAACGGCTGGAGCGCCGGCGAGGGCGGCGGCACCGTGCACATCCCGAGCCTCTTCCTCGCCGGGCGGACCAGCGCCGCGGAGCCCGTCGGCTCCGGCCGGCGCGGCGGCGGCGGCGCCATCCTGCTCGAGCTGGTGCCGCGGCAGGACCAGAGCGGCGTCGACGATCCGCACGCCGTCGGCACGCTGAAGCTGTCCTGGAGGCACCCGCTGACCGGCGAAGCGCGCTCGCAAGAGGTCGACATCGACGCGCCGACCGCGCCCGACGCGCCGCCCAAGGCAGGGTTTTTCTCGGACGACACGGTCGAGAAGGGCTTCGTGATGCTGAACCTCTACGCGGGGTTCAGGCTCGCCGCGCAGCTCGCCGCCGACGCCGACCCGCGCACCGCGCGCCGCACGCTGGAGGCGCTGCGCCCGAACGTCGAGGCGTGGCTCGAGGCGAACCCGGATCCGGACGTCGAGGACGACCTGCGTTACGTCGACCTGTTCATCGCGAACCTCATCGAGGCGGAGGCGAACGTGCAGCCCTACACGCCAGCCGCCCCGCCGAACCCCTGGCCCGCCGACTGACCCCACCGCGGCGGGCGACGGCCGCCGCTGCCGCGGAGCGGGGCTCGGCGCCTCGCCCTGTTTTGCCGGGGCACGGCGCCTCGCAGCGGCGCGACCCGAGGCCCGGGACGCCCGGATGCGAGGCGCCGGGCGCCAGGGATCCACGCCGTGAGGGCCGCTGTGGGCGACGCTGTCGCCCGGCGTTCACACACGACCTATCAACGGACGATTCCACACGTACACGAGCGCTCGGTGTGTCCCGGAATTCACCGCGCGCGTCTCGACTGTGCGCAGAGGAGATGGCGCTTCCCATGGCAAGCCCCCCGTGTAGAATCTTGTGTTTACCGCTGTTGAGAAGGAAGGCTCGCCATGCGAAGAACCGGTTTTCTTGGGTTGATGGGGTTCACCGTTGGTCTGACGGCCGCGCTCCCGGCGAGCGCCGGTGTCGACGAGTGCGGCAACATCCGGTTCGAGGGGCTGTCGAACTGTGAAGTGCGCGTCACGGCCGAGTGCTCCGCGAGCTGTAGCGAGCTCGGGATCTACAAGACGGCGTGCGCCACGAAGCTCGTGCCCGTCTGCAAGACGGAGTGCTCCCTCTCCGCGACGCCGACCTGCACGGACAGCTGCACCACGCAGTGCAAGACGGACTGCGATAACGGCGTCAACGTCATCTGCTCTCACAACTGCTTCGCCGAGTGCACCACGACCCGGGACGTCGAGTGCTCCGGCGCCACCGACGCCGTGCAGTGCGCCGCGACGTGGGACGCGAACTGCGACAGCGAGTGCGACGCCCAGTGCGTGACGGTGGACGGAGGCTGCTATCAGCACTGCGTCGAGTGCTGCGGGGGCTCGTGCACGGCCGACGCGAACATGGATTGCCAGACCACCTGCCAGGACGAGATCTTCGAGGAGTGCGAGCACGAGTTCCGGGCGAACTGCGAGGGTTCCTGTAGCGGGGACGGGGCGCTCTTCTGCGGAGGCGAGTACATCATCTCCGGCTCGCAGCTCCCGGCGTGCGTGAGCGCGCTGCTCGAGCAAGGGATCGCCGTGAAGGCCGAGGCGGAGGTCACCATCGGTCCAGACGGCATCGACGGGAACCTCTCCGCCGGCATGTGCGCCTACAGCCCACGAGGCGGCGCGTCCCTCGCCGCGCCGTTCGCCGCGCTCGCCGCGGCGGCAGGCTGGTTCTCGCGGCGCCGCCGGCGCTCCTCGCGTTGACCGTCTCCCGATGATCGTGCGGAGGGCCCCCGCGGCGCTGCTCGCGCTGCTCGTGCTGTGCTCGGCGGGCTGCGCGAGCGAGGGCGCCGACGCGCTCGTGGTGGTCGGCCTGACGACGGATATGGCGGTCGGCTTCGAGCTCGACCGCGTCGAGAGCACCACGAAGGTGGATGGCGTCATCACGCGCGCCGAGAGCCGCTCGTATGGCAGGGGCGAGCTGTCGCTCCCGGCGGAGATCGCGGTCGGGCCGGCGCGTGACGGCGCGGAGATCGCGCTGACCGTCGCGGCGTTCCGCGACGGCGAGGCGTCGCCCGTCGTGACGCGGAGGGCCGCGACCCGCGCGGTCGGCGGGCGAACGCTGCTCCTGCCCGTCTCGCTCGACGAGGCTTGCTCCGCGGCTGTGTGCGCGGCCAGCGCGACCTGCGCGGAGGGGGCGTGCGTCGACCCCTTCATCGCCCCGTCCGCGCTCGCGGACCACGACCCGACGTGGATCGCGTCGGCGAGAGATGCATGCAAGACGCCGTCATCAGACCACCCGGCGGTCGTGATCGGGCAGGGCGATCGCGCGTTTGCCCCGCTGGGGGACGGCGAGGTGGTGCCGATCGAGGCGGGCCCTCAAGGGGGCCACCACGTGTGGCTCGCGCTGCGCGTGGAGGGCCTCCGTCAGGTGGGCTCGCGCCTGACGGTAGGGGGTCACTTCCCCGAGCTTGCGTTCGAGCTGCCCCCCTTCACCTCGCAGGTCACGCTGCGCAGGGCAGGGGACGCCGGCTGCGAGATCTACGGGATACGCTTTCAGGTGGATCGGGGCCTCTCGGTGGAGTCCGTGCGGGGCCGAGCGCTCGACGTCGAGATCGTCCTGGAGGACCCGGACGGCGACGTCGCGACCGCCGCGCGGCGGATCGTCATCGCGCCCTGAGGACGGAGCGCTCGCTCCGCGGAGGTCGGGATGCTCGCTCGCGCGCGTCGAGGGCTAAGCGATGGGCGTGGACGGAGCGCGGCCGGCGGCTCGCCGCCGCGCGATCGCCGCCGCGAGGCCCGCGACGGCGACCACGCCTGCCCAGCCCGCGCCCGCGCCGGCGGCGCCGCACCCGCAGCCGCCCGCGGCGCTCGGCGCGGCGCCTCCGCCGGGCACCCCGGGCTCCCCGCCCGCGCCCGCGCCGCTGTCCGCGCTCGCGCCTCCTCCTCCGCTCACCGCCGTCGCCCCGCCCGCGCCGCCCGCGCCGCTCGCTGTCGCGGTCGCGGTCGCGCTGGCGCCGCTGCCGGCGGCGGGTGAGCCGGCGTCCGGCGTGCAATCCTTGTGGCCGGTCATCAGCGCGATGCGCGGCCAGTCCGACGCGCAGAGCGCCCCCACCGCCGTGCTCGCCGCGCACTCGAGCGGGCCGCCGAGGCACGCCTGCTGGAGCAGCGGCTCGAACGTCGCGCCGCCGTCGAGCGAGAGGCCGATCGTGAAGCCGTCCAGGAACTCGCTCGCGCACGCGTAGAGGCCCGCCTCCGTCCACGCGAAGCAGCGCGGCGCGATGCCCGAGACCCGCTCGAAGGCGAGCGTCGACGACGGCGCGCGGAACACGCCGTCGACGTCGCTGCCCACCGCCACCGTCGCGCCGTCCGGCGAGATCGCGAAGGCGCGCACGAAGCCCTGCGTCTCGAACGCCGACGTGAACGACGCGCCGCCGTCGGTCGACACGAACAGCCGCCCCGGCGCGCTCGCGATCCGCACGTAGAGCACGTCGGCGTCGAGCGGATCGACCCCCGCGATGTAGGGCTCGCGCGACGTCGTGCTCCCCGGGACCGTCGCTGTCTCCCACGTCTCGCCGCCGTCGATCGAGCGCGCGAGCGCCCCCTTGACCGAGCCGCCCGCGCTCTCGAGGCCGCTCACGTACACGCGCTGCGGATCCGAGGGCGCCACGTCGACCGTGCGCGCCTGGAAGCCAGCCGGCAGCGGCGTCCCCGCGCGCGCCCAGCTCGCGCCGCCGTCGCGCGACGCCCAGAGCACGGGCCGGTCCCCCGCGGCGACCGCGACGGCGTGCGACGGGTCGCCCTGCCGGACGGAGAGATCGACCACCGCCTTCCCGGCGAGCTCCTCGGCGCCGGTCCAGGCGCAGCCGCCTTCGGCGCCGACCACGAGCCCGTCGCCCAGCGCGGCGAGCACCCGGCCGCCCGCTGCCGCCGCGATGGGCGGCGCCTGGCCGCCCGTGTCGTCGTATCCGACGGCGCCCTCGCAGATCCAGCGCCAGCTCGCGCCCCCGTCCTGCGTCGTGAGCAGGCCGTACGTCATCCGGGCCACGGCGCGCGCGGGATCCGCCGGGTCGAACACGAGCTGGTCCGCGGATGGAAAGACGCCGTTCGCGGCGGCAGGGGAGGGCAGCGACGCGAGCGCCGCGGCGAGGAGCAGGGCGGCGCGCGCCGGGCGAGATCTCGGCCGGCGGGCAGGCCAGGAAGAGCACAGCATCGAAGATCCATCCTACCGCGGCGGGCGCGGCGCGCGTCGATCATCGCCGAGCCCCACGTACTCCCGGCGCCCCGCTACACTCGCCGCCGCAATGCCGGAGCGCATCGTCGTGTCCTTTCGAGGTACTGCGGCCCTCTCGCAGCCGGACAGCACGGACGCGGTCGCGCCGTGGGCCGGCCGCCGCGGCGCCCTGCGCGCGGCGGCGCCGCCGTCGCGCCACAGGAGCGCGCCGCGCGACGTCGGCGCGGCCGCGCGCGGCGCGGAGACCTACCTCACGAGGGCGCTCGCGCTGAAGAAGCGCGCCGAGGCGCTCGGCGCCACCCTGTGCGCCTGGAGCGCGCAGACCTTCTCGTTCGAGTTCACCCCCGAGGACATCGAGGAGGCCGTGCTGCTCGCCGCGCTCGCGGCGGAGGACGCGGCCGTGCACCCCGACGCGCGCTTCGCCGCCGGCATCGCGCAGGGGGAGATGACCTACGTCGGCGAGGCGGGCCGCTTCACCGCGCTCTCCTGGGGGCAGCCGCTGCTCGTCGCCGTCATGCTCGCCCGCATCGCGCTCCCGGGCGACGTGCTCCTCGATCCCGCGCTCCCCGCCGTGCTCTCCGGCGAGCTCATGACCCTCGGACTCCACCGCGGCATCGACGGCGCGCGCCGCGTGCGCGGCCTGCGCCTCGACGCGCAGCAGCCGCTGCGCCGGCAGGTCGTCGAGAGCGTGGCGCGCCTGTGCAAGCTGCCGCTGCTCCACCGCGACGGCGAGCTCGCGGAGCTCGCCGTGCCCCCCGGCTCCCTCGCCGTCGTCCGGGCCGAGGCCGGCGCCGGCGGCTCGCGGCTGCTCCTCGATCTGCTCCGGCTCCTCTCGCCGTCGCGCAGCCTCTTCGTCGCGCCGATCGGCGCCTCGCGCGAGCCGTTCGGCGCGCTCCGGCGGGCGCTCGCGCGCGCGGCGCCGCGCACCGAGAAGGCCCGCGCCCGCGCGCCGGTGCTCCCGGATCGGCTGCAGCCCGCGCTCGCGCGGCTCCTCGCCGGCGAGGGCGTCGAGCCGTGGACCGCCGCCGAGGTGCTCGCCGCCTGGCTCGCCCCGTCCGGCGCCCGCTTCGGCCTGCTCGCCGTCGACGACGCCGCCGAGGTCGACGCCGTGAGCCTCGACGCGATCGCCATCGCGATGGAGATGGGCACCGGCCTCCGCGCCGTGGTCCGCCTCGGGCGCTCGGATCCGCTCCCCGCGCCGCTCACCGCGATCACCCCCGCCGCGGCGGTCACGCTCGGCCCGCTGCCCGCGGCGAGCGCCCAGGACCTCGTCCGCCGCCTCCTCGACGGCTGCATCGACGAGGCGGGCGCGCGCCGGTGGGCCGCGCGGGCGCCGGCCTTCCCGCTGGCGCTCCGCGAGCTCCTCTGCGAGGCCCTGGAGAGCGGCGTGCTGCGCT
This sequence comes from Sorangium sp. So ce321, assembly GCF_051530195.1. Taxonomy (NCBI): domain Bacteria; kingdom Pseudomonadati; phylum Myxococcota; order Polyangiales; family Polyangiaceae; genus Sorangium; species Sorangium sp. So ce321. The sequence continues at coordinate 925,354 of NZ_CP150329.1, forward strand.
GGATCGGCAGGAGCGTCGCGCCGCGCCGGCGCAGCGCCGGGCGGGGCCGGCCCGCGCGCACGATGACGGGGGCCGAGCTCGCCGCGCCGCCCGCGTTCCGCCCGATCGAGGGCCGCCTGCGCCTGCTCGCGGTCGGCCCTCGCACGATCCTCACCGCGCTCGCGACGCTCGGCGGCGACGCGTCGGACGCGGCGATCGACGGCCTGTGCGACGGCACCGGCGCGCCGAAGGTCGCCTCCATCGAGCCCGCGCTGCTCGGCGCCGGCTGGGCCTTCCGCCCGGAGCCCGGGTGGCTGAAGCTCTCCTCGCGCACGCTGCGCGACGCCCTGCTCGCGGCCGTCCCGCCGGGCGAGCGCGCCGCGTGGCACCTCGCCGCGGCGCGCGTCGTCGAGGAGCACGCCGGCGTGCTCGGGCTCGCGGACGCCGCGTGGCACGCCGCGAAGGCGGGCGACCGGCGCTCCGCGGCCGAGCTCGCCGCGCGCGCCGCGCGCGCCGCCGGTGACGCGCTGCTCGAGTCCTCGGCCGCCGAGCTGCTCGCGTTCGCCGACGAGCAGGAGACCGCGAGGGAGCACCGGCTCGACGAGGCGCCGGACAGCACCTCCAGCCAGCCGCCCACCTTCCGTACGCCGATCGAGGTGGTCGGCGACGCGCCGGAGCCGGAGCGCGGGCCGCCCGCGCCCGCGGAGGAGCGCCCCGACGCGCATCGCGGGGCAGCGGACAGCGCCGCGCGATGGCGGGGCCCCGCCTCGCCGGACGACGCGCGCGGCGGCACGCTCCCGGCGCCGCGGCCGGACGACCCCCGGGCGGCGCTCGCGCACGAGGCGCCCGCGGGCTTCCTCGGCGCGACCTCGCTGGACGCGGGCCATTCGCTGGGCGACGCCTCGGGGGATCCGCTCGCGAAGACCTCGGAGTCGCCCGTCCTGTCGATGAACGACATCGCCGTCCGCCTCGCCGAGCTCGCCAGGCAGGCGCTCGTTCAAGGCGATCTCCGCACGCTGGAGCGGCTCGTGGGGGAGCTCCGCCGCACCGGCGAGCACGCCGATCTCGTGGAGCGCATGAGCGGCCTCGTCTCGCTGGGGCGCGGCGCGAAGGACGACGCGCTCCGGCGCTTCCGGATCGCCGCGGAGGTCGAGGCGTCGCCCGCGCAGCGGGCCCGGGCGCTGCTCGCGTACGGCGTCGCGCTCGCCGCCGCGGGCCGCACGGAGGGCGCCCTGCTCGAGGGGCTGAGCGCCCTCGCGCGCGCCCGCGAGGCCGAGGACCGCCGCGGCGAGCAGGCGTGCGCGCGGTTCCTGGCCCAGCTCGCGGCCGCGACCGGGCACGAGGACGCGGCCCGCGCGTGGACGCAGGTGGCGCGCCTCGCCGGCGCGGCGCCTCCCTCGTGACAGCGCATTGACAGCGTCGTCGCGGCTGTCCATACCCGCGGCCATGTCGTCCCGAGGGCCCTCCGACGAGCCGGCTCCCGATGCGGAGGCCGGCGAGGAGCGCGGCGGACCGGCGGAGCGTGAAGAAGGCGCCGAGCTGGAGGCGCGCGAGGGTCGCGCCGAGCTGGAGGCGCGTGAAGAAGGCGCCGAGCTGGAGGCGCGCGAGGGCAGCGCGGGGCCGCCGGCGCGCCCAGGCGTGAGCGCGCGCTCGATCGCCGCGCTCGTCGCGCTGGCGCTCGCGCTCGGCGCGGTCGCCGGCGTCGCGTACCAGCGCTACGCCGAGGTGCACCTGCGCGCCCTGCCGAGGGTCCCTGCCTGCGTCCGCGGGGCGCGGGTCGCGCTGCGCAGGCCGGTCGCGGCGTCCGGCACCGAGCCCCGCCAGACGGCGTCGGGCGAGACGGTCTACCTCACGCTCGGGGAAGATCGCGCCGTCGCCTGCGCCTTCCAGCTCGACGAGGCGCTCGCGCGCCGCCTCGCCGGAGCGCTGGCCGAGCAGGAGCCGGCGCCGCGCGCCGCCCGGCTGCTCGAGCTCGTGCGCGACCACGTACCGGCGGACCCGGCGCACGACCGCGCGGCCTCCGCGGCCTACATGATGGCGTCGGCGGCCATGCGCGTCCTGCCCCAGGAAGTGCCCGAGGTCCGCGCCGCCGCGGAGGAGCTCGATCAGCGCCACGCCTGCCGCTTCGCCACGCGGCGCCCGTGCCCGACGCGCCCCCCGCCGCCCGCGCTCGTGTGGCTCGCCGGCGTCCCCGCGGCGCTGAGCCTGCTCGCGCTGCTCTGGATCGGCCTCGCCGCGAGCGCCGCGCGCTACCGGCGCTGGACGGAGCGACGGGGCCGCTGATCACCGCGCGCCCGCACGCAGGCCACCGCGCGCCTCAGTCGGTCGCCTCGACGCGGAAGCTCGACTGGACCAGCCGGTGGGGCCGGGCGCCGAGGTCGGCGACGTCGAACCCGAAGCCCGCGCCCTGCTGGTGGATCCCGCCGGACGTGGCGCCGCTCGGCATCTTCACCGACGAGCTCACCGTGACGTAGACCCGCGCGCCCTTGGCGAACGCGGCGGTCATCGCGAGCGCGCGCCCGGCGAGCCGCGCCGCCGCCTCGCGCGCCACGAGCGCCCAGAGCGCGGTGGCTCCGGCCGTCGAGGACAGCGCGCGTACCCCGAGCACCAGGCCGGCGCCGCTCAGCTGCACCTCGAACACCGCGCGCGCCGTCGCGGGCGTCTCGGAGGCGCGCACCGCGTCCGCCACCACGGACGCGATCGTGCCGGCGGCGGGCAAGTCCAGCCCCAGCGTCTTGTCCCGATCGCGCATCGCCTCGCGCACCACCTCGCCGGCCCTGTCCATCGAGGTCTCGCGCGGCGCGGGCGGCGCTGTCGGCGCCGGCGGCGGCGCCGCCGCGCGATCCGGCAGCACGCCGCGCAGCTGCCACACCGGCACGCCGTCGAGCCCTGCCACGCGCGGCGGCCGCTCAGCGCTCGGCGGACCGTCGTACTCGGTCGAGGGCGCCGGGCCCTCCCGCGGCGCGCCCGCAGGCTCCGGCGGCGCCGGCGCCTCCATGTCGCGCCGCTCGCGCCGCGCCGTCCACCCGCGCCGCGTCGTCCGCCCGAGCACCGGCGGCTCCGCGTCCTCGCGCGGCCGCGCCTCGTCCGGAGATCGCGGCGGCGCGGTCTGCGCCTCGTCCTGCTCCGGCCGGAGCGGCGCGGCGGGCTCCACCTCGATCTCCACCTCGCGGCCCGCGCCGCTCGAGCGGGCCACGAGCACCGGCGCCGGGCTGCTCGCGACGCGCGCCAGCCATGGAATGGCGGCGTGGAGCAGCGTCGCTGCGAGCAGGAAGCGGGCCTCACGGGGGAGCAAGCGCGCAGCACCTTGGAGGGGGCGCGAGGGAGGTGCAAGTGCGCGTTTCATCGCCGTCGTGCTCGCTCCGGCGCCCGCTCCACACCCGCACAGCTGCGAGCACATCCCGCGCGCCCCCTCGCTTCGCGGCCCAGCGTGCTCACCTACGCGTGATCCAGCAGGACACAGAGTATTCCGGTCTCGCTTGAATCTGCGCGTACGGCACGGTTGCCGCTTGAGCTTATTACCGTGCTGGTCGATGCTCCCGCTGCCACGGCGCCTTCCAGGCTCATGGCAGGAGCAGAGACGCAGCGCGGCGCCTTCAGTGCAACGCGCTCACGGAACACGAAGCAGCGCCTGGTCAGCGAAGGCCGAGCGCTACGTCCCCGTTGCGAGGAGCTGTACCGAAATGAAGGGAAACGTGCGCGCTGACAGGTTGCCTGCGGACCTCTCGCTGACGCCCACGCCGCCGCCCGTCACCGTGATCCAGGAGCCCCTGGATGGCGGTCTTCCCCTCGACCCGCCGCCCCTCGGTGCGGCGCCTGCCCCGCAGGAGCAAGGGTTTCTCTTCGATCCGCCGCCCCTCGGCGCGGCGCCTGCCCCGCAGGGGCAAGCGCTCCTTCCGGGCCTCGATCCTGCGCTGCACGGGCCCGCGCCGCTCCACCTCGCCGGGGTCGCGCCGTACGGCAGCTGGTCCGCGCCGTCGCCGGCCGAGCGCCGCGCCCGCTGGTGGCGCGCCCTCGCGGCGTTCGCCCTCGCCGCGGCGAGCGTGATCTTCGTCGTCGCGATCGCCGCGCGCGCGATCACCGCGAGGATGCCGGGCGTCACCGCCGAGGCCTTCCGCACGATGACGCCAGTGAGCCGCGCGCTGCTCCTCGCGTCCCGCTCCGCGCGCGATGGTGCCGCGGCCAGGGTGCTCGTCGCGCCCGAGGTGTTCGCGCGCTGGCAGGGGTCGACCCCGCCGCCCGCGATCCGGCACGACGGGTACGCGTCGATCCGCGGCGGCGTGCTCTTCACGCCCGACTCGTTCACGCCCGCCGGGTCGAGCTACGACCTCCTGCTGCACTTCCACGGCAACACGCAGCTCGTCCGCGAGAGCGCCGAGGTCGCCGGGCTGAACGCCGCGGTCGCCGTCATCAACCTCGGCATCGGCTCGGGAGCCTACGAGGACCTCTACGCGCAGCCGGGCATGTACGAGAGCCTGCTCGCGGACATCGACAGGGCGCTCGCGCAGCGCGGGCTGCCGACCCCGCGGCTCCGCCGCGTCGCCCTCTCCTCCTGGAGCGCGGGCTACGGCGCGGTCGCCAAGATCCTGGAGCTCCGCCGCGGCACGGAGACGCTCGACGCGATCCTCGTCACCGACGGTATCCACTGCGGCTTCGCCCCCGAGCAGCCGAGCGGGCTCAACACGCTGCAGCTCGCCTCGTTCGCGCGCGCCGCGCAGCTCGCGGCCTCCGGCCAGCTGCTGTTCACGATCACGCACTCCGAGATCGACCCGATCGCGTACGCCAGCTCCAGCGCCACGGCCAGCTACCTGCTCGGCGCCGCGGCGGGCCACCCCGTCGAGCGGGAGCCCGCGCGGGACGCGCCGCCGCACCTGCGGCTGCGCGCGGCCGAGGGCGCCGTCTCGAAGAAGCTCGAGAAGCAGATGATCCCGACCACCGAGGCGAGCCTGGGCGGGCTCCACGTCCGCGGGTTCCGGGGCAACACGCCCGAGCACCACATGGCGCACCTGCTCCAGATGGCGTCGACCGTGCTCCCCGAGCTCGTCGAGCGCTGGAGCGAAGGCGGCGATCTCCGGCCGCAGGGCCGCTGAGCGCGCTCGCCCGCCGGCCGGGCCGCCGCGTCAGCTCCGGCTCCGGGCCTCGTCGATCCAGGCCTTGATCGCCGCCGTCACCGGGTGATCCGACCCGAGCTCCGCCTCGGCGAGCGCGAGCGCCCGCTCGTAGAGCGGCAGCGCCGCGGAGACCCGCCCCGCCGCGTGGTGGACCTGCGCCAGCCGGACCAGGGTCGGCCGCAGCGACGGGTGGGAGGCCCCGCCGAGCGCCTCCCGTGCGGCGAGCGCGCGCTCGTAAAGCGCCGCCGACTCCGCCATGTCGCCGAGCGCCTCCCGCGCGGCCGCCAGGTTGTGGAGGATCGAGGCGAGGAGCGCCCCCTCCACGGACGGGTCCGCCTCGGCGATCTCGAGCGCCCTCCGGAGCATCGCCTCCCGCTCGGCGACAGGGCGGTCCTCCTCGTGGAAGGTGGCCGCGTTGTAGAGCGCCTCCGCGACGAGCAGGTGGCGGGCGCCGAGCGCCCCCTCGCGCAGCGCGAGCGCCCGCTGGAAGAGCGGGGCCGCCTCGGCGCGCGCCCCCCGCCTGCCGAGCAGCAGGCCGAGCCGGTTCAGCAGCGCCGACAGCTGCGCCGGATCGGGGTCGCGCATGCGCTCGTACCCCGCGAGCATCCGCCGGAACAGCGCCTCGACGTCCTCGGCCTTGCCCTGGCGCTCGAGGATGGCCGCGAGCTGCTCGAGCAGCCTCGGCAGCGGTGGGTCGGCGCTCGCCCCGGCCGCCTCGGCGATGGCGATCGCCCTCGTCGAGCTGGCGCGGGCCTCGTCCAGCCGCCCCTGCGCGAGCTGCGCCGAGCTCAGCGCGTAGAGAGGCCCCGTGAGCTCGGCGTCCTCGGCGCCGTAGATCTCCTCGGCGATCCGGAGCGCCCGCGCGCACGTCGCCTCCGCGTCGGCGTGGCGGGAGCCGGCCAGCGCCGACGCCGCCTCGTCGAGTAGGCGTCGGTACTCTCTCCCCCTCCACCAGCGCCGCATGGCGCGATCGGGTCGCATCCCTCTCTACTACCTCGCCCCCGCCCGTCGGGGCGAGAACCGGCGCGGGGGGAGCGGGACGTCCGGGGGACCGCGGCGGCGGGGCGGCGCACGGACGGTTGGAGAAGGGCATCGCGCGGACGCGGAGCGGTGTAATCTGCTCGAAGGATCTCGTGGCGCGAAGGTGGGATGCGGACGCTCGATGCCAGCAACTGGCGGTTCCCGTGGATCGGGGCTATGGCGCAACACGCATGGTGCAGCGCCTCCCGCAAGGCCCCCCGCGTGGCCTCCGGTACGGGGACATCGGCCTCGCGAGCGGGGCGATCGCGGAAAGGTCGCCAAGGACTTTTCTTCCGTTTAGACTGCCCCGACGGCCCCACGCGTCGAAGCCCCCCACGGTCATGAGGTCCAAGCTCAAGCATCGCGAGGCATCGACAACGAGGGGAGGGCTCGCCCGCGCCCGCACGGGGAAGGCGACGGAGTTCATATGAGTGCCAACGAAAACGTCGTCGATGAAGTAGCGCGCAGCGAGCCGATCGATCCGTTGCTCGGAAAGGTGCTCAACAGCAAGTTCAAGATCCTGTCCATGCTCGCCACGGGCGGCATGGGCACGATCTATCGCGGCGAGCAGATCCCGCTCGGGCGCCCGGTGGCGATCAAGGTCTTGATCCCGAACCAGGCCTCGCGGCAGCTCGACCCGAACTTCCACAAGCGCTTCTTCCTCGAAGCGAGCATCCTCGCGCGCCTCCAGCACCCGAACATCGTCACCGTCTTCGACTACGGCCGCATCGAGGCCGACGATCAGGACCGGTTCTTCATGGCGATGGAGTTCCTCGAGGGCGAGACGCTCTTCCGGCGCGTGCGCCGGCAGGGGCGCCTGCCGCCGCCCGAGGCCATGCGCATCGCCCGGCAGATCGCGCGCGGGCTGCGCGAGGCGCACAAGCACGGCGTCGTCCACCGCGACCTCAAGCCGTCGAACATCATGCTCGTCTCCAACGAGGACTCGGAGGAGGCGGTCAAGATCCTCGACTTCGGCCTGGTGAAGCAGCTCGGCGACGACTCGGAGGAGCTCACGCAGCAGGGCGCGTTCCTCGGCTCGCCCCGCTTCATGTCGCCCGAGCAGATCTCGCACGGCAAGGTCGATCTCCGGACCGACATCTACTCGCTGGGCGTGATCCTCTACCAGATGCTCTGCGGGAAGGTCCCGTTCGAGTCCGAGAAGTCGATCCAGATCCTGATGGCGCACCTCCAGCAGCCGGTGCCGCGCATGAAGGAGCGGAACCCGGACGTCGACATCCCGGAGCCGCTCGAGGCGCTCGTGATGCGCTGCCTCGCGAAGGATCCGGACGGCCGGCCCGCGACGATGGACGCGCTCATCCAGGGCCTCGGCGAGTGCGCGCGCGGCATGGGCGTGACGACCGCCTTCGGCGGCACGCAGATCACGTCGTTCGAGTCGCTGCCCGGCGTGCAGATCTCGTCGCGCTCGTCCACGATGCAGGCGCTCAAGGAGGCGGTCACGCTCCCGGCGCCGTCGACGGACGACGAGGCGAGCGGACGCACCTCCGGCGTCGGGACGGGCCCCGGCGGCGTGGCGGCGGCCTCGGCGAACACGGCGAAGGACGGGGCGGGCGCGCAGGCGGCGCGGCCCGGCGGGCGCAAGGCGGTGATCCTCGCCGCCATCGGCGCGGTCGTCGTGGCCGCGGTCGTGTTCGTGATGACGCGCAGCTCGGCGGAGAGCGTCGCCACGACGCCCCCGCCCACGCCCGGGCCCGCGCCGACCGCCGCGCCCACCGACCACAAGGGCGCGCCCTCGTTCATGCTCATCATCGAGTCGATCCCGCCGGGCGCCGAGGTCCTCGAGGACGGCAAGTCGCTCGGGCAGACGCCGCTCCAGCTCTCGATCGAGAACGAGCTGGTGCGCGCGACGCCTCGCCGGCTGACGCTCCAGAAGGAGGGCTTCCAGCCCTACTCCATCGTCCAGGGGCCGTCGGAGATGTCGGTGCAGACCGTCGCGCGCCTCGCGCAGGCGGCGGCGCCGGCGAAGACGGATGAGCAGCCGTCGCAGGGCTCGGGCGGCCGGCGGAACTGGGGCCGCACCGCGCCCCGCACGGCTCCGACCCAGCCCACGTCGAAGCCGACCACGACGGAGCCCTCGGCGCCCTCCATCCGCATCGACCGGTAACGCTCCGGATCGACCGGGAACGATCAGGACACGCCCGACGAGCCGCTCGGATCATCCCTGATTTCACCGCGCCGCGAGGCGCGGTGAAGGCGTGATGCGCTAGCTTCTGGCGGCGCATGTCCCGCCTGCTCATCGTCTCGAACCGCCTCCCCGTGACCGTCCGCGTCGAGCAGGGCGACGTCGCGGTCGTCCCCTCGACGGGCGGCCTCGTCACCGCGATCCGGGGCCCGCACGAGCGCCACGGCGGGCTCTGGCTCGGCTGGCCGGGCGACGTCTCGCGCCTCACGGCGGAGCAGCTCCAGGAGGTCGAGGCGCAGCTGGAGCGGCTCGGCACCGTCCCGGTCCACCTCACCGCGTCCGAGGTCCGCCGCTACTACGACGGCTTCTCGAACGACGTCCTGTGGCCGCTGTTCCACTACCTCGTCGAGAAGGTGCACGTCGACGCCCGGCGCGACTGGGAGACCTACCGCGCGGTGAACGAGCGCTTCGCCGACGCTGTTGCCGCGAGGTACAGGCCTGGGGACAGGGTCTGGGTCCACGACTACCAGCTCACGCTGCTGCCGGCGATGCTGCGCCAGCGCATCCCGGACGCGCGGATCGGCTTCTTCCTGCACATCCCGTTTCCCGCGGCCGAGGTCTTCCGCATCCTGCCGTGGCGGGAGCAGGTGCTGCGCGGCATGCTCGGCGCCGACGTCGTCGGGTTTCACACGACGTCGTATCGGTACCACTTCGTCTACTCGGCCGCGCGCGTGCTCGGCCTCGATCCCGACCTCGAGACGCTCGCGTACGAGGGGCGGAAGGTGAGGCTCGGCGTCTATCCGGTGAGCATCGACGTCGAGGAGTTCGTGCGGCTCGCGCAGGACGAGGAGGTCCGGGCCGAGGCGCGGCGCCTCCGCGAGCGCGCCCAGGGCCGGAAGATCGTGCTCGGCATCGACAGGCTCGACTACACGAAGGGGATCCCGCGGCGCATGCTGGCGATCGAGCGCTTCCTGGAGCGCGAGCCCGAGCTGCGGAGCAAGGTCCGGTTCATCCAGCTCGCGGTGCCCACGCGCGAGCAGGTCGACGCTTACGCCGACTTCCGGCGGGTCGTGAACGAGCTCGTCGGCAGGATCAACGGCGCCTACGCGACGCTCGACGACGTCCCGATCCACTTCCTGCACCGGTCGATGCCGATGGCCGGGGTCGTCGCGCTCTACCTCGCGGCCGACGTGATGATGGTGACGCCGCTGCGCGACGGGATGAACCTCGTGTCCAAGGAGTACGTGGCGTCGCGGATCGACGACACGGGCGCCCTGGTGCTGAGCGAGTTCGCGGGCGCGGCCGCCGAGCTGATCGAGGCGCTCCCGGTGAACCCGTACGACATCGACTCGGTGGCCGCGACGATCAAGCAGGCGCTCGTCATGACGCCGTCCGAGCAGCGCGTCCGGATGCAGGCGCTCCGGCGCCGCGTGATGACGCACGACGCGCACCGCTGGTCGAGCCGCTTCCTCAACGATCTCGAGCGCGCGAGCAGCGCGGCGCCCGCGGTGGGGGCGGCCCGCCGGCGCACCGACGCGCCCCAGCTGAACACGATCGCGAGCGCGCGCAGCGCGCCGTCGCTCGTGGTGATGCTCGACTACGACGGGACGCTCGTCCCGCTCGCGGCCATGCCCGAGCTCGCGCCGCCCGACGAGGAGCTCATCGCCGATCTGCGCTCGCTGGCGGCGCGCCCGCGGACGCAGGTGCACGTGGTGAGCGGCCGGCCGCGCGAGGATCTCGAGCGGTGGCTCGGCGAGCTGCCCATCAGCCTCCACGCGGAGCACGGGTTCTTCTCCCGCTCGGCGCCCGGCGAGCCGTGGGTCGCGCTCCGCGACGTCTCGCTCGACTGGAAGCCGAGGGTCCGCGACATCCTGCAGGGCTTCGTCGACCGCACGGCGGGCAGCTTCATCGAGGAGAAGATGGTGTCGATCGCGTGGCACTACCGGGCCGCCGATCCGGAGCTCGCCAGCCAGATGGCCCGCGAGGTGCCCGCGAGGCTCGAGGAGGTGCTGCGCGAGCGCGATCTCGAGCTGGTCCCTGGGCGGAAGGTGCTGGAGGTGCGGCTGCGCGGGGTGAACAAGGGGATGATCGTGCCGCGGGTGCTCTCGACGGTGACGCCCGACGCGATGGTCGTCGCGCTCGGCGACGACAGGACCGACGAGGACCTGTTCGCGGCGCTCCCCCCGACGGCGCTCACGGTCCACGTGGGCGGCGGGGAGAGCACCGCGGCGTTTCAGCTGCCCGATCCGGCCTCGGCGAGGCGGCTGCTGCGCGCGCTCGTCGCGTGAGCGCTCGCCGCGAGGGCGGCCGGCGCGAGAGGGCTCGCTGCGAGGGCGGCCGGCGCGCGGGCGCTCGTCGCGAGGGCGCGCGCGCGGCGGCTCACGCCCTGGAGGGGCGGCCGCGCCGCCGGAGGACGGCCCCGAGGAGCGCCGTCGCGGCGGCGAGGGCGGCGCCCGCGCCGGCGAACGGGCGGGCTGCGATCGCCCCGCCGACGCTGCACGAGCCGGCGTGGCCGGCGCAGGGGGCGCCCGCGCGATCCGAGGGCGCTTCGCCGCGCGCGCCAGCGTGCGCTGCGGGCCCGTTCACGGCCGTGTCGACGGCAGCGGCGCACCCGGCGGAGTCCTGCTCGCTCCCGGCGGAGTCCTGCTCGCTCCCGGCGGAGTCCTGCTCGTCGCTCTCGGTGTCCCCGAGGGTGTACGCAGCGTTCATGGCCACGAGCCCGCCTCCGTGCTCGTAGGCGCCGATGTCGATCGCGCCCGCGGTCGGCCGCGACAGCGCGCCGCTCGCGGCGCGCGCGGCGCGAGCGGGCGCGAACCGCGGCGCGGCGAGCGGCCCCGGGAACGGGTGTCCCGCGGGGCTCGGCGTCGACCTGGCCCCGGCGTCGACGAGCGGGCTGTCTGCCGACGGGCGGAGGTCCAGCGCGTCGATGTTCGCGAAGCCGGGCTCGGCGCCCTGGAGCGTGCCCGTCCACCCCGCGGGGATGGCCGAGGAGCCGCGCGGCACCCAGTTGTTGGCGCCCGAGATCAGCGCCGCGCCCGTCGCCCAGCTCGCCGACCGGTCCACGTAGACCTCCACGCCGCCGCCGCCGGGCCGATAGAACACGTTGTTGCTCATCTCGACGCTCTCGATCCCGTCGAACATCCTGATCGCCGCGCTCGAGCCGGGGGCGAGCAGGAACGTGTTGTTGACGAACCGGAAGCGGCCGAACGTCTGGCCCGTGCCGTCGCCCCCGACGCGCGCCACGAAGTGCTTGCCGGTCTTGCGGAAGACATTGCCGACCACGTCGGAGTCCTCTCGCGCGAGCCCCTCGTCCTGGCCGTCCGGCCCGATCAGCTCGATCTCGTGGTATCTCGCGCCCTCGATCCAGTTGTAATAGATCTCGTTCCGCTCGGCGCGGCTCTTCACGTTGTTGCCGCCATTGCCGTCGTGCACATAGCAATGCCGCATGCGGAACACCGAGCCGAGGCGCGTCTCCTCGTCGGTCGCGATGTAGATGGGATGCCGGCTGTCGCCCGAGCCGCACGCGTAGACCTCGACGTACTCCAGGGTGAACGAGCCCGACTCCGAGTCGGCGCCGAGGATGCCGTGCCCGGGGCAATCGTGCACCACCGCGTCGCGGATCGTGACGTCGTGCGCGCGGTTGAACACGCAGCGGCTCGCGCCGCCGGTGATCTCGAAGCCCTCGAAGACGTAATGATTACCACCGAAGACCACCGTGTTCGTTCCCCCGGATAGCACGGGGCGGCGGCCGTTCGTGCGGACGCCACGGATTGTGATCTTCTGCGCTTCTGTACCAGATTTCTTGAAGATCAGGTCCCCAGGATAGGTCGCGTCGCCTTCGACCTCGACCACGTCCCCGGCAGCGAGGCGAGGGGCAACCTCCGCGAGGCCAGAATAAGGCTTGCCTCGGCCCACCTCGTATGTCGCCGCGCTCGCCGGCGAGGCCGCGAGCAGCACGGAGAGCGCGATGCCCGGCGCGACGAGAGAGAGGGTGACGAGGTGCCTTGTGTTGAGTTGCTGCATCGCCGCAATGTCGCGTGTCGTGCAATGGTAGTGCAAGCTGCTTTTTAATGAAATGCACGATGGGTAATTCAGGAGACACCCGATGACAGGCAACCTCTGCCAGTCCTTCGTGGTCCCCGGGCGTTCTCGCCATTGCCGACTCTCCTTGCCAGCTGCCACGCCCGAGGGAATCGCTGTAAATCGAAGCGAGTCGACGCGTGGCGCGAAGGGCTCCCGGACCGTGCGAGCGGTGAACGGCGTCTGGCTCGATTATTGACGTTGAAATTAGAAAATTGAAATTAGAAAATAGAAAAGAAGACCACCAAGGACGCCAGGGTAAATGAAAGAGCGTTCGAGAGATTCAGCCGTCAAGAGCGCCAGGAGAGATCGAGAAGTCTCGGGAGACTCGAGAGTCAAAGGACGCCAGGGCGCCAAGGTAAAATAAAAAATCTCTTCTTGGGGTTCCTGGCGTCCTTGGCGGTTCGTCTCGCCTCTCCGAGCATTGCTCGAGCAGCGCGAGGACAGCGAAGGCCACGCCCGCGCGAAAACGGTTCCCCTCGGCAAGCGCGTCGTTCCGTGCCATGGAGCCGATCATGTCCCGGATTGTCCTCGCCTCCACGTCTCCCTTCCGGCGGGCGCTCCTCGATCGCCTCGGGCTCGCGTACGAGGCGGTCGCGCCGGTGTTCGACGAGGTCGCGCCCGAGGGGATGCCGCCCGCCGCGTGCGCCCGCCTGTTCGCGGAGGGGAAGGCGCTGAGCCTCGCGCCTGCGCGCCACGGCGCCCTGATCATCGGCGCGGATCAGGCGCTGGATCTCGACGGCGAGCTCCTGCGCAAGCCGGCCACGCTCGACGAGGCGGCGGACCAGCTCGCGCGGCTCGCGGGGCGCGCCCACGCGCTCCACACCGCCGTCGCGGTGCACGCGCCGCCAGGGCTGCCGCTCGCCCCCGACGCGCCGCGGACGCTGACCGAGATCGTGACCGTGGAGCTGCGCGTCCGTCCGCTCGCCCGCGCGCAGATCCGCCGCTACGTCGAGCTGGATCGGCCGATCGGGAGCGCGGGAGGGTACCTCTTCGAGAAGCACGGGCCGTGGCTCTTCGACGACGTGCGCCACGCCGACGAGACCGCCATCGTGGGGCTGCCGCTCGTCCCGCTCTGCCGCCTCCTGCGCCGCTTCGGGGTCGATCCGCTCGACGCGCCCGCGCGCGGGTGATCGCGCGATCACCCGCGCGGGGCCCGAGGGGCGCTTCCCGGCGCGAGGATCCGCGACAGCCGCGAGACCCTGGCCTGCCCTGCGCGACGCTCCGCGCCGTGCGTCACGCGACCTGGCCGCCCCAGGCGTCGCGCTGCCCGACGGCCCCGCGCCAGCGCGCGGCGTCGGCGGCTGCGCGCTGGGCCGCCCGGGGAGCGCGGCCGTGGCGCGCGCGTTGCTAATCGCTGCTCGTGGCCCAAGCGTGCCACGAGGCCCTTCGGACTGAGCACCTTCTGCCGGGCGGCGCCGACAGGGCGGGCCAGGCGCTCGATGAGGTGAGGCGATGACGGAACGCCCGCCCTCCAAGGGGGCCGAGACCATCACGGCAGCCGAGCTGTCCATGTCGTGGTCGGCCCTGGAAAGCGACGAGCGCGTGCAGGCCTATCGCCGGCTCCGGCGCGAGGAGGCGGAGGATTTCTTCCAGGGCCTCCCGTCCGCCGACCAGGCCGCGCTCCTCGCCGCGCTCACGAAGGGCGAGCGCAGGCTGTGGCTCCGCCTGCTCGCGCCCGACGACGTGGCGGACATCCTCCTGGAGGTGTCGCCAGAGGAGCAGGAAGAGCTCCTCTCGCTGCTCGACGAGCCGACGAGGAGAGAAGCCAGCGCGCTGATCGCGTACGCGGAGGACGAGGCCGGCGGGCTCATGAGCCCGTGGTTCGCGCGCGTGCGGCCGGAGGCGACCGTCGATCAGGCGATCAGCTACCTCAAGCGACAGGCGAGGGACCACCTCGAGACCATCTATTACGGCTATGTGCTCGACGCCGAGCAGCGGCTGCTCGGCGTCGTGTCGCTGCGGCAGCTCATGATCGCCCCGGGCGACAGGCGCGTCAGCGACATCATGAAGACCGACGTCGTGTCGGTGAACGAGGACGTCGACCAGGAGGCCGTCGCGCGGCGCTTCGCGGAGCACGACCTCGTGGCGATCCCCGTCGTCGACGCCGAGGGGCGCATGAAGGGCATCGTCACCGCCGACGACATCGTGGACGTCGTGGAGGAGGAGGCGACCGAGGACATCCAGAAGCTCGGCGGCATGCAGGCGCTCGACGCGCCGTACCTCCGGACCCCGCTCCTCCGGATGGTCGGAAAGCGCGCCGGGTGGCTCTCCGCGCTGTTCCTGGGCGAGCTCCTCACCGCGACGGCGATGGGGCACTACGAGGACGAGATCGCCCGCGCGGTCGTGCTGGCCCTCTTCGTGCCGCTCATCATCTCGAGCGGGGGCAACTCCGGCTCTCAGGCGACGACGCTGGTCATCCGCGCCATGGCGCTCGGCGAGATCCGGCTCGCCGATTTCTGGCGCGTCTGCCGCCGGGAGCTCGCGTCGGGCCTCGCGCTCGGCGGGATCCTCGGCGCGCTTGGGTTCGCGCGCGTCGTGGTCTGGGAGGAGCTCTTCGGGACCTACGGCGAGCACTACCGGCCGATCGCGATGACCGTCGCGATCAGCCTGGTCGGCGTCGTGACGTGGGGCACGCTCTCGGGCGCGCTCCTGCCGTTCGTGCTGCGGGCGCTCCGCTTCGACCCGGCGAGCGCCTCGGCCCCGTTCGTCGCGACGCTCGTCGACGTCTCGGGCCTCGTCATCTACTTCAGCGTGGCCGAGCTCCTGCTCCGGGGGCTCCTCCTCTGAAGGGCGGCGCTCCCGGGCTACGGGCTGACGCGCGACGCGAGGTAGCCGGCCGCCGCCTCGCCGATGATGCGCGCGTCCTCGCGCCAGCGGCCGCCGCTCGACAGCTTGTCCGAGTCAGCCCTGCTCAGGGCCGTGCTCGGGTTGGGCGACGCCGTGCGGCTCGAGAACTGGACCTCATCGAGCACCTTGCCGTCCGCCGTCGTGATCCGGAGCGTCAGCATGATCTGGCTGGGGGCCGAGGAGGCGACCGCGTAGAAGCCAGGGTTCATGTAGCCGACGTAGGGCCTGATCACGAACGGCGACGAGGCGGGATCGCTGACCTCGGCGACGTCGATGCCCTGCTCCTTGGCGTGGGAGATCAGCGTCTTAGCGAACTCCTCGTTCACGGACGCCTTGTCCTGCATGAAGCTCCGCTGCTCGTCCGCGTCCTTCTTGGCGAGGTACATGTCCTCGGGCTCGTCGACGAGGCGCAGGCCCACGTAGTCGATGGGCGTCAGGGCGAAGTACCGCTGGCCCACGAACGGATCGGGGTTCGCCTGGGTCACGACGCGCCAGCGCGGCCCGCACCCGGCGAGGGCCGCGATGCCGACCAGCGCGACCGCGATGAAGCTGCGACGGTGCATGAGGGGCTCCTTCAGAGGGCCCGCCTTGTAGGCCAGGTCCGAGCGCGTTGGCAAGCGCCAGAGGGCGCGCGATCCGCCGGGGCGGCGCGGTGGCGCGGCCGCGCGGCCGTCGTGGCGACCTGGCCCGCACGACCGCGCGACCGCGGCGCCCCTCCGACCTGGACGGGGCGGCTGCCTCGCGGGCGTGCGGCGGCTCGCCCCCGGCTCGCGCGCTGCTGTGCAATGGGCGGACATGACCCGAGCTGGCCTGTGAGATGCAATAGCCACCTCGGACGATCGATGGATGTTCCATCGAGGTTGGAGGTGAACTCATGGTCCCGCATTTCGCAGCTAGCCTCTTCGGCCTTTTGCCCTTCGTGGTATTTCCGCTGTTCGGGTTCGATCCGCCGGGGGACGCCGGCGGCGGCAGCTCCCAGGTGAGCGACGACCCCGAGCCCGGGGACCCGGCCTCGCCCGGCGACAGCGGTTCGCGGTTCTTTTATTCGATCTCCTGCATCGAGGGCAGCACGGGAAAGAAGACGTTCCGCTCGGAGGACGAGTTCTGCACCGCCCTGCGCGGCGAGCAGGTCTGCTCCGAGAGCGCGGCGTTCTTCGCGCTCCTCCAGGGCTGTCCCTGAGCCGCGCCGCGCGGCCTCCCGCGCCGCGCGGCGCGCGCGGGAGGCCTCCAATCGAGAGGGTCGAAGTCGATGTCCCCGGCGGCGCCACGAGCGTGGACCACGAGGCCGCGCGCGATCTCGCGGCGCGCCGCCGGAGGGCGCTCGTCTACCCTCTTCCGGCGCCATCGCGCTCGTGCGGCGGAGGTACAAACGCTTGACATTCGAGGGGGGCCTTGCTCTTCCTAGCGGGCGCGGACCGCCCCGCGCGGCCCTTCCCTTCGCCAGGTTGCGCGCCTCGGAGGCTCCCATCGTGACGAACCTCTACCTCATCCGGCACGGAGAAGCGCTCGTCAACGTGAACCATATCGTGGGCGGGATGCGCGGGGACACCGGGCTCACGTCGCTCGGCGTCCTCCAGGCGGAGCGGCTGCGCGATCGCCTGGCGGCGACGCGCGAGATGGCCGCCGACGTCCTGATCGCCAGCTCCTACCGCCGGGCGCAGCAGACCGCCGAGATCGTCGCCCCTGCCCTGGGGTTGCCCCTCACGCTCGACGACGAGGTGCAGGAGCTCCGCCCCGGCGAGGCGGACGGGATGCCGGTCGGAGAGGCGATGGTGCGCTACGCGATCGATTTCGAGCGCGAGCCGTTCCGCCCGGCGAGCCCCGGTGGGGAGAGCTGGGCTCAGTTCATGCTCCGGGTCTCCGTCGCCCTCGATCGCATCACCCGCGAGCACGAGGGGCGGACGATCGTCGTGTTCACGCACGGCGGCTTCATCGACGTGGCGTTCCTCCATTTCTTCAAGATGAACGCGCTCGCCTTCCCGGTCGCGCACTTCGCCACGCGTCACACGTCGATCACCCACTGGCAGCGCCGGCGGCGCTGGGGCCGGGCCGAGGCCTGGCATCTCATCTATTACAACGACAGCGCTCACCTGCGCGACGTCGAGCGGACCGTGCGCATCCCCTGGGCGGAGCTCTCCACGCTGGCTCCCAGGATCGCCGATGAGGGGCCGCCGTCGTCGGAGAGCGGCGAGGGCCGCTAGCTCCGCGCTGCCAGGGGCTCATCCTCTCGCGTCATTCACCTCACGCCGTCCCTGGCGGCTCGAGCGAGTCGTCATGCCCTGCACGGCGCGCCGCGCGCCCTTCGTCTGAGGCGCACCGGAGCGGGCCTCTCGGGGGCGGCTGACGGTCGGCGTCCCTTCGCTTGCACGTCCGCCTCCGGGCGAGCTACATGACGCGCATGATGGGTCCCGTTCACGCAACCTTCCTCGTCGCCGCGCCCGACCAGCCCGGCCTCGTCGCGCGACTCGCAGGGTTCTTCTACGACATCGGCCTGAACATCATCGACGCGAGCAATCACACCGATGCGTTCACGGACGAGGGCCCCCGCTTCTTCATGCGCCTCGTCGTCGATCTGTCCGGCCTCTCGTCGCCGGCCGCGGTCACCGCCCTGGGCGGCTCGGCCACGCGCAGCGCGATCGAGGCCTCCTTTCGCGAGCTCGCCACGTCGCTCTCGGCGCGCTGGTCGGTGGACTACAGCGATCACATCCCCAAGATGGCGATCCTGGTCACGCGGGATCCGGCGTGCCTCTACGACCTCGTGCTCCGGCAGCGCGCGGGCGAGCTCCGCTGCGACATCCCGCTCGTCATCTCGAATCATCCCACGCTCGAGGCGGTGGCGGAGAGCTTTCGAATCCCGTTCTTCTGTCTCCCGATCACCCCGGAGACGAAGCGCGAGCAGGAGCAGCAGGTGCTCCACCTGCTGAAGAAGCACCATGTCGATCTCGTGGTGCTGGCGCGGTACATGCAGATCCTCTCCGAGCAGCTGCTCGACGAGGGGCCGCCGGTCATCAACATCCACCACGGGTTCCTCCCGGCGTTCCAGGGAGCGAAGCCGTATCACCAGGCGCACGTGCGCGGCGTGAAGCTCATCGGCGCGACGGCGCACTACGCCACCCGGGACCTGGATCAGGGTCCGATCATCGAGCAGGACGTCGCGCGCGTGAATCACCAGCTGGGTCCAGAGGAGATGACGCGGGTGGGGCGCGACGTGGAGCGCCTCGTCCTCTCGCGCGCCGTCCGTGCGCACCTGGAGCGCCGGGTCATCGTCGAAGGCCGCCGTACCATCGTTTTTTAGCGCGCTTTTCGCGCGGGTCCGATGCAGACGTCTCCCGTCTCCCGTCTCCCGTCTCCCGTCTCCCGTCTCTCGTCTCCCATCTCTCGTCTGTCTTCCTCGTGCGCGTGCGCGTGCGCGTGCGCGCTGACTCCGGGAAATCGCGCACGCGCACGCGCACGAAGGACGAGCAGGGAAGAGGGAAGAGGGAAGAGGGAAGGCGGTGTAGCAATTCCGGCTGGAAACCGCTCTAGGCTAGAGCGGCGTCGGTCGGGAGGTGGGGCGGGCTCTGTCGGACAGCGCCACGATCGGGCCGAGCTCGATCGCGCAGCAGGTCGTCCGACAGAGCCCGGAGCGGGGCGCGCCCTCCCATGGGCCTGGTGAGAGCACGCGCGCGGGGGGTTTACGGCTGGCCCTGCTGGCCTACCGCGGAGGTCTGGCCCGTGACGCCGGGCGCGAAGGCCCCCGTCTGCCCGACGCCCAGCTGCCCGACGGCGGCGCTCTTTCCCACCGTCGACTGGCCAACCTGTGCCGACTGGCCGATGCCCAGCTGTCCGATGGCGGCGCTCTGCCCGACGCCCAGCTGTCCGATGGCGGCGCTCTGCCCGACGCCCAGCTGCCCGATGGCCGACTGTCCGATGGCGGCGCTCTGACCAACACCCTGCTGCCCGACGCCCAGCTGCCCGATGGCCGACTGTCCGATGGCGGCGCTCTGACCGATGGCTGACTGGCCGTATCCGGCCTGTTGCCCCGATTGCTGGCCGGCGTAGGCGCCCAGCCCAGCCTTGGACGGGAGCTCGCCCTTGCTGGGGCCGAAAGCACCCTTGCTGGGGCCGAGCTCGCCCTTGCTCGGGCCGAAGGCACCCTTGCTGGGGCCGAGCTCGCCCTTGCTCGGGCCGAAGGCACCCTTGCTGGGGCCGAGCTCGCCCTTGCTCGGGCCGAAGGCACCCTTGCTGGGGCCGAGCTCGCCCTTGCTCGGGCCGAATGCTCGCTTGCTGTGCCAATATCCACCCTTGCTAGGGCCGAGAGCGCCCTTGCTGGGGCCATATCCAAGCTGGCTCTGGCTGAAAGCTCCCTTGCTGGGGCCGTATGCACCCTTGCTGGGGCCGTATGCACCCTTGCTGGGGCCGTATGCACCCTTCCCGGGCGCGAGCTGGGCCGTGCCCATCCCCACGTACCCGCCCCTCGCCTCCCCGAGCGCCTGATCCGCCGACTCGACAGCCTCCTCGTCGAGCTCGGTTTGATCGACGTCCGCCTCGTCCGTATTCAGCGCGCAGCCGGCGGCCAACGCAGCAAAGAGGATCGCAGGCACCAGCGTCTTGCTATGCATCGACATGATTGGTTCCCCCTGATGTCCGCCAGGGCCCACGACGCCCGGACATCTCGGGCTCACCGCAGAGCAGACTGTGTGCCTGGTAGGCGTGTGCATACGTTTCCGCTCACAGGGTGCTTGACGTTCGTCCCGCGGGCGATCCAGCGCGCTTGCTCGATTCTGCGCCCCGCGGCGGAGTTCTCCCGATCCGAGCAAAACCGACCTCCCGGGGAGGCGCTCTCCCGGCCTGCCGCCCAGGCCTCCTCGCTCGTCACCGCGCTTGCCGGAGCCGCGCCCCCTCGCGTCCTCCGGGCGCCCCCGTGCCGGTCGCGCGCCCGAGGGCGCTCCGCGCGCGTGACGCGCGCACCTCACCGCCAGAACAGACGGAGCACACCGCCAGAGCAGACGGAACACGACGTCGCGTCCAGCCAGGGCACACCGCGGTGGCGAGGCGCGCCAAACGTCAGGCGGAGCGGGCGCCCGCCCGGATGTCGAGCCGAGGCGATGGCGCGGCCTTGCTCAGGAAGCGCTGTGTGGAATCGCGTGTGCACCGGCGGGGCGCCGGAACTGTCGATTCATCCGAGATCGAACCCTTCGCCCCCGTCGCAGCGCCATCAAGGGATCACGCTGCGCCCACGGCGGAAGGACGCGCTGACGCCGAGCGCAAGGGCGGCGCGTCCGGGCGCGACCTGGACGGCAGGATCACGCCTCGGGCTTCTTCCCGAACAGCCACTTCTTCGCCTCGTCGTCGAGCTGCTGGCTCTGATTCCGCAGCTCGCTCCCGGCCGCGAGCCCACGCTCGACCGCCGGCCGCCCGCGCATGGCCTCGAGCCACCGCTTGAAGTTCGGGAGCTCGTCGAGCGCGACGCCGTACCGGTCGTGCAGGATCGCCCAGGGGAAGCTCGCGATGTCAGCGATCGAGTACTCGCCCGCGAGGTAGGGCCGGTCCGCCAGCCGCTTGTCCATCACGCCGTAGAGCCGGCGCACCTCCTTCGTGTAGCGCTCGATCGCATACGGGATCTTCTCCGGCGCATACTGGCCGAAGTGGCCCGCTTGCCCGCTCATCGGGCCGAGGCCGCCCATCTGCCACATGAGCCACTGGGTCACCTCGTAACGGCCGCGGAGATCCGACGGCATGCCCTGTCCGGTCTTCTCCGCGAGGTAGAGCAGGATCGCGCCCGACTCGAACACGGAGATCGGCGCCCCGCCGCCCGCCGGCTCGTGGTCGACGATCGCGGGCATCCGGTTGTTGGGGCTGATGGCGAGGAACTCCGGCTTGAACTGGTCACCCCGCCCGATGTTGACCGGGATGAGCTTGTACGGGAGGCCCGTCTCCTCGAGCATTATGCTGATCTTCCAGCCGTTCGGGGTGGGCCAGTAATAGAGATCGATCATCGTACGCTCCGTCTCCGTGATGGTTCGCCGATCGCGACGGCGTGCTGTCTCAGGCTCTGGATCGTCGTGCAGCAGGGCGCGCCGCTGCGCGCCGGCGTCGCCCGGCTCCGCGAGCATCGGTGGCACGTCGCCCCGGGGGGAGCAACCGGCGATCGACCCCTCAGCGCGGCGACCCCGAAGGCCCGCGCGCCGGCCCCGCGCCGTGCCCGCGCGCTGGCCCCGCGCCGTGCGCGCGCTCGTCGACGACCAGCGCGCGCAGCGCCGCGATGTGCGCTGGCCCCGTCCCGCAGCACCCGCCCACGATCGTGGCGCCCGCCTCGAGCCAGCGGCGCGCGAGGTCGGCGTAGCGCGCCGCCGCCGAGCTGCCCTGCCCGCCGCGCCACCCGAGCCCCTCGCTGGCGGCGCCCGCGTTCGCGTAGGCCCCGAACGGGACGCCGCACGCCGCGAGCCGCTCGACGTACGCGAGCGTGCGAGTCGCAGGGGTGCAGTTCACGAGCACCGCCCGCGCGCCGCGGGCGGCGGCCTCCCGCGCGGCGACCCCGATGTCCTCGGGCGAGAGGAGATCCGCGTCCGGGCCCGCCGTGAACGACACCCACGCTTCGACGCCCGTGGCGACCGCCTCCTCGAGCGCCACGAGCGCCTCGCCGACGTGCGGGAACGTCTCGCAGAGCAGGACGTCGACCCCGGCCGACGCGAGCGCCTGCGCGAGCTCGCGGTGCTCCTGCCGCGCGTCGGCGGGGCTCAGATCCGGCCGGTAGCAGTCCTCGAGCGGCGCGATGCTCCCGGCGACCCGGTGCCGCGAGCCCACATCGCGCACGGCCTCGCGCGCGAGCGACACGGCGCGCGCCGCGAGCTCGGCCCACGCGGCGCCCGCCTGCCGCCGCGTGGTGCGGAACGTGTTCGCCGTGTGCACCGTCGCGCCCGCGCGCGCGTAGTCGCGGTGGATCGCGCGGACCGCGTCGCAGCCGCGCGCGTCGAGCAGGGCTGCGGCGCTCCAGAGCGGCGCCGGCGTCTCGATCCCGCGCGCGGCGAGCTCGGTCCCGAGCGGGCCGTCAAGGACCACGACGTCAGCCACCGCGGCCCGCGCGGCTTGCGCGGCTTGCGCGGCCTGCGCGGCCTGCGCGACTAGCCCGGACGGCTCTCTGAGCATGTCCTCCATGTAGGCTCCGGTATGTCCGTGGCCAGCGCTCAAGGCAATCCCTGATTGCCGCCCTGGCCGCGCTGTATCGCCGCAGGTGAGCGGCACCCGCACAGCGCACCGTCCAGACCACTGCGCGGCAGAAAGAACGATGGAAATCTCTTCCGCGCCGGGAATTTACTTGCCAGGTATGGGGGTGCTGCGGCACCGTTTGAAATGAAATCATCTTCCCCTCATTCCACTCAACTCGCAGGAGTCGTGGGGTCCAACTAGCAGCGATCGCTCGAAGGACCGACAGGGGTGGAGCTCCCTCTGGCCAGCGCGGGGCCAGGTGACCTCCGTCAGTGAGACTATAGAAAGGAACGCCATCATGATTCGACAGTCCATCCGTTCTTCCAAGTCGCTCGCTCTCTGTGTTGCGCTCGGCGTCATTGCAGCGGCCGGTTTCACCGGATGCGATGCGTCGGAGCCGGTCGCCGACGAACCGGTGGTGGAGCACGAGCGCATCACGCAGTCCGAGGTGTCCGCCCTCCCGGCCGGGGAGTTCCTGAGCCTCGACCTGAGCCAGGACACGGTCTACGCCCTCGACTACGCGGCGGCGCCGATCGACTACAGCCGCATCAAGCTCACCGCCCCCAGCGGCAAGGAGGTCCTGCTCGAGGACCAGATGCGCGCGGTCGAGAACGCCGACTACGGCGATTACCCGAAGCCCGTCCTGACCGAGGCGTCGGATCAGCGGTTCAGCATCTCCTCGGATGAGACCGCCTTCGGCAAGCTGTCGGACAGCGAGCTCGGCGAGCTGAAGGCCAACGGGTTCTTCTACTCGGAGAAGCCCGTGACGGCCCCGGGCGCCAAGCCGCAGACCGAAGACCCCGACTGCATCCACGCGTACTGCGAGGTCTGCGTGGACAACGAGACCGGCGGCTGGCCGGAGAGCTGGTACCCGGGCACGTACACCTGCTACTACATCGAACACGTGTGGTGCTGAGTCTGGCCTGACGTTCACCTGATCCCCCCCGGCAAGGCATCGTTGATGCGTTCGCTCTCGGTTTGGTGCGTTGCCGCGCTCGCCCTGGCGAGCGCGGCGTGCGGAGACGATGACCCGGTGCTCCCGAGCGGCCTCCCCGGGCCGGTCGCGGGTATCTACCTGGACTTCGGCCCGGCGCCGGAGGGAGATCGCTTCCGCGCGTTGATCGGCTTCCCGACCCGGGACGTCCCCGGGCTCGAGGGCGCGATCGACGCGATGTACGATCCCGACAAGCCGGACAGCTTCCGCAAGTACATGCCGGTGGAGGCCTGGCTGGAGCGCCACGCCCCCGCCGAGAGCGACGTCGCGGCCGTCGAGGCGTGGCTCACCGAGCAGGGAATGGAGATCAGGCGCCGGTCCCGGAACCGGCTCCTGCTCGAGTTCTCGGGCACGGTCGAGCAGTTCAACACCGCCTTCGACACGGAGCTCCGCGACTTCGAGCGCGAGAACCCGTCGGCGGGCGGCCGGCCGCTCCGCACCTTCGGCGCGCTCGACCCGCTCAGGCCGCCGCAGAAGATCATCGATCTGACGTCGGGCGTGATCGCCGTCGACGTCCCCGCGGACACCGAGCCGCTCTCCCCCGAGGGCGGCTCGATCGATACGACGCCTCCGGAGCAACAGGAGCAGGGGTTCACGCCCGCGCAGATCGCGCGCGCCTACGGGGTCGACAGGCTGCACGAGGGCGGGCACCTCGGGCAGGGCGTGAAGCTCGGCGTCGTGGTCGGGGCGACGTTCAAGACCAGGGATCTCCAGTCGTTCTGGCGCTCGTTCGGCGTCTCGCGCGACAACCCGAAGGTCGTGCTCACGGCGGATCCCGTCTCGACGCGCTACGTCGAGACGACGCTCGACACGCAGTGGTCGGGCGTGATGGCGCCCGAGGCGCAGGTCATCGCGTACGAGGGGCCGGACGCGCGCACCCTGTCCATCCTCTACGCGTGGAACGAGGCGATCGCGGCCGGCGAGGTGTCGGTGCTCTCGACGTCGTTCGCGCACCGCGAGGAGACCGAGGCCGAGGTGATCCGGCAGCAGTACAACGACGCGGCGCGGATGGGCGCGGCGCTCGGGATGACGATCGTCGTCGCGAGCGGCGACTCGAGCAGGCCCGACGTGCCGTCGTCGAGCCCGTACGTGACGTGCGTCGGCGGGACGGTGCTCGAGCTCGGCGACGACGGCGAGGTCGCGCGCGAGGTGGCGTGGAGCGGCTCGGGGTCGGGCCGGTCCCGCTCCTTCAAGACGCCCAGCTGGCAGAAGGACGTCGTGACGGACGCGCAGGGCCAGCGCGCCGTCTCCGACGTGGCGCTGAACGCCTCGCCGGAGTCGACGTACTGGCTCTACTTTCTGGGCGAGTGGGACCGCCGCAGCGGCACCTCGTTCTCTGCCCCGGTGTTCGCCGGCATGATGGCGTCGGTGAACAGCTACCGGCTCGCGGAGGGCAAGCCGGTCGCGGGGTGGCTGAACAAGACCCTCTACGAGCGCAAGGACGTGCAGGCCGCGTTCCGCGACATCACCGAGGGGGAGACCCCCAGCAACGAGTACGCTCCTGGGTTCCGCGCGGGGCCTGGCTGGGACTACCCGACCGGCTGGGGCGCGCCGCTCGCCGACAAGCTCGCCGAGGCGCTCCCGTAACCCGTAGATAGAGCGGCCGCTGCGGTCGCGCCCTGCGCGTCGTCCCGGCGGCGCGGATGCGTCATCCTCCGCTGGATGACGCTCCCCGTCGCGCTCCTCTCCCGCTCGCTCGCATGCCTCTCGCTCCTCGCGGCGGCGGCGCCCGGCTGCGATCGCCCGGGCCGCGCCGCCGGCACCGCGCCCACGCCGCCCGGCGCGTCGTCGGCGCCGGCCCCCGGCGGCGCGGAGCAGGTCGCGAGCGGCGCGACGGCGGCGGCCCCTGCCGCAGACCACGGCGCGACGCCGCCGGCCGCGGACGCCGCGCCGCCGGCCGCGGGCGCGGCGGCGCTCGCCGCGCAGATCGCGCCGCTCCGCGCGGAAGGGCCGTTCGTGGAGCTCGCCGTCGAGGGGTTCCCGAGCGCGGTCGTGTCGGTGCCGATCGGCGCCACGGCGCGGCGCCCCGTGCTCATCGCGTCGCACGGCAACTACGACCGGCCCGAGTGGCAGTGTCAGGTGTGGCGCGGCATCGCGGGGGACGGCGCGTTCATCCTGTGTCCGCGCGGCGTCGCGCGCTCCGACTCGCCGTCGGCGAGCGACGTCCGCTTCACGTACGAGAGCAACGCCCGCCTGGAGCAGGAGATCGACGCGGGCCTCGCGGCGCTGCGGGCGCGCTTCCCCGAGCACGTGGACCCCGGGGCGGTGCTCTATACGGGCTTCTCGCTGGGCGCGATCATGGGCTCCGCGATCGCCGCGCGCCGGGCGGCGCTCTTCCCGCGCCTCGTGCTGGTCGAGGGCGGGCACGACAAGTGGACCCCGGCGACCGCGAAGGCGTTCGCGGAAGGCGGCGGGCAGCGCGTCCTCTTCGTCTGCGCGCAGGCCGGCTGCGGCGCCGCCGCCTCCGCGGCCGCCGCGCGCCTCGAGAAGGCGGGGGTGCTCACGCGCGTGGTGCGCGGCAAGGAGGCCGGCCACCGCTACGACGGGCCCGTCGCCGAGGAGACCCAGCGGGCGCTCGGCTGGGTGATCGAGGGCGACCCTCGTTGGAATTCTCCTTGAGCGGCGCTCACCCGCTGCGGATACGGGCCCATCTCGACGTTTTCGGTGCTCAGCGCACTGGAGTGCGCCTGCGCGCCGAAAACGCCGATCTGGGCCCGTCTCCTGTGCGGGTGAGCGCCGCTCGGCGACGCGATGGGGAGGGCGCGCGCGGCGAACTGCCGCGTTTGTTCGGTGGGACTGCACGTCGCGGCGCGCCGGCGGTCTGGCCGGCGGGCGGGCTCTGAGCTAGACGAGGGCCCGTTGCTCGTCATGGCTTGCTCTTCCCCGGATGCGCGCGCGCGGCGCCGCGGTGGCCTGGCTCGGCTGTGGCGCGCGTCGGTGCTCGCTGCGTCGGCGCTCGTGGCGGCCTGCGGCCCAGGCGAGGAGCCGCCGGGGCGCTCGGCCGCCGCGCAGGCGGTGGCCCCGGACCCGGCGCTCGTCGCTGCGGCCGCCGCGGTCGCGGCGGAGCCGCTCGACGGCGGCGCGGGCGGCGAGGCCGAGCCCGCGGCGGCGCGGGAGGCGCTGCGGCCCGGGCGCGGCGACAGGCTCGCCAGCATCGCGATGCGCACGTTCGTGTACGCCGCGCCCGAGCGCCGCGCGGCCAAGCTGGGCTACCTGAGGGCCGGCGCGCTGGTCGAGCGCGCCGCGGCGCCGTCGGGCGACGACGGGTGTCCCGGCGGCTGGTACGCCGTGCACCCGCGCGGCTTCGTGTGCGTCGGCCGGGGCGCCTCGCTCGAGCTCGGCCACGAGATCGTCGCCGCCACGCCGGCCGGCCCGCGCCGCGGCGAGCCGTACCCGTACCGTTACGTCGTCTCGCGCAAGCCGCCGCCGCACCTCTATGTCCACCTCCCGAGCGAGGCGGAGCAGCGGCGCGTCGAGGGGCGCTCGCGCAGCCAGGGTACCCCTGCCTGGTCGCGCCGCGACGAGGCGCTCCTCGGCGAGCCTGACGCGCTCACGCCCTTCTTCGCGAGCCGCCGCGACCTGCCGAAGCCGTTCGGGGCCGCCGAGAAGGTCCGGTTCCCCGCGCACCGCGGGCGCGCGCGGCCCGACTCGGCGTTCGGCCTGATCTCGACGTTCGAGTGGACCGGGCGGCGCTTCGGCCTGACGACCGAGCTCGATCTCATCCCGATCGATCGCACCTCGGCCGTCGTTCCCACGGCGATGCGCGGCGTGGAGGTGAAGACCGAGGGCACCCCCGCGTTCGTCATGCACCACGGCGTGCGCACGCTGAAGCCGGACGCCTCGGGTGAGCTCAAGCCGGACGGCTGGGCGGCGCACCGCTCCGGCTGGGTGCTCACCGGCAAGACGGCCGCCGGCGGCGCCTATGCCGAGACCGACGCGGGCGTGTGGATCCCCGCTTCCGCGCTGCGCGTCGCCCGGCTGGGCCGCGACTTCTGGGGGCACGCCGCGCGCGGCAGGAAGTGGATCGACATCTCGATCGAGCTCCAGATGCTGGTCGCTTACGAGGGCACGCGCCCCGTGTTCGCCACCCTCGTCTCGACGGGCCGGGGCGAGCTCGGCGACCCGGCGACCACGAGCGCCACCGTGCAGGGCACGTTCTTCGTCCGCGAGAAGCACGTCACGGCGACGATGGACGGCGACGATCTCAGCGAGACCTCCGTCGACCTGCGCGACGTGCCCTATGTCCAGTACTTCCACAACAGCTATGCGCTGCACGGCGTCTACTGGCACGACGCGTTCGGCAAGGTGCGGAGCAGCGGCTGCGTGAACCTCGCGCCCGCCGACGCCGCGTGGCTGTTCGAGTGGACCGATCCCGCCGTGCCCGAGGGGTGGCACGCCGCGTTCAACGACAAGGGCGGCACGCTCGTGTACATCCACGCCTGACCGGCGCGCGGATTCAGCCGAGGGCCACAGGCCAGGCGGCTCCAGCGCGGCCGTCAGACGACAGAGGCGTGTAGCGTCGGACCGGGGGCGAGGTTAGCTTCGGGTCATGAGCGAGTCGGAGCGTCCCGATAGCGACGTCGAGCGCGCGATGTCGGGTGACGCCGTCGCCACCCTCGTCCAGGGGTACAGCGAGTTTCGCCGCTTCCTGGAGCGCCGGGTGGGCAGCCAGGCCGTCGCCGAGGACATCCTTCAGGAGGCCTTCGCGCGCGGCATCGACCGCATCGGCGAGCTGCGCAGCGACGAGTCCGTCACGGCCTGGTTCTACCGCGCGCTCCGGAACGCCGTGATCGACCATTACCGGCGCCGCGGGGCGTCGGAGCGCGCGATGGCTGCGCTGGCGGCCGAGCTCGACGAGGCGGTCGAGCCCGACGTCGAGATGCGGCGCGCCGTGTGCCAGTGCGTCCGGGGGCTCGCCGGCGTGCTGAAGCCCGAGTACGCCGCCGCGCTCCAGCGCGTGGAGATCGACGGCCTCTCGGTGCAGGCCTTCGCCGAGGAGGCGTCGATCACCCCGAACAACGCGGCGGTGCGGCTCTTCCGCGCGCGCGAGGCGCTCCGCAAGCGCGTGGCCGCGACGTGCGGCGCCTGCGCTGCCGAGGGGTGCCTCGACTGCTCCTGCGGGCCGCGCCCGGCGGACGCGGCGCCCGCGCCGGCGGGCGGCTGCTCTCACGGCGCCGGGCGCTGACCGGCCCCGCGGCAGCCGGGCGGAGCCGACCGGACGGCCCAGCGGCAGCCCGGCGGAGCCGCCCGGTGAGCCGAGCCACCCCCTCGCCTGGCCATTCGTAAGCCCGGGCGACGGCGTGTGATCCACGAGCCGCGCGAGGCGTGTAATACCCCCGCGCCGCGCGCGTCGGCCGTGCAGAACCCCGAACGGAAGGTGTCCCATGCTCATGACGCGTCTCCTCGTCGCCTCTGGTCTCGCTGCCGCCTCGCTCCTCGCCCCCTCGCTGCTCGTCTCGCGCGCCGCGGCCGAGGCTCCCGCCCCTTCGTCGCAGGCGGTCCGGGAAATCGAGATCGTGGTCGACGGCGGCTACAAGCCGAGCCGCATCGTCGTCGCCGAGGGCGAGCGGGTCCGCCTGAAGCTGATCCGGCGGGACTACTCGCCTTGCTCGCGGGAGATCGTCCTCGCTTCCCTCGACATCCGGCGCGAGCTGCCGACGGACGTGCCGGTGGTGATCGACCTCCCGGCGCTGAGCCCTGGAGAGGTCGAGTTCAAATGCGGCATGAACATGCTGCGGGGCGTGATCGTCGTCGAGCCTCGCAAGTGATCGCACTGCCCACGCTGGAGCGGCTCCCATGAATGCACCTCGCCTCCCCGGGCTGAACGCCCTGCTGCTCGCCGTCGCTGCGCTGGCCGGCTGCGCCCCGCGCAGCCGCCCCGCGAGCTTCCCCGCGTCGTCCGCCGCCTCGCCAGAGGCCGCGGAGGCCCCCACGCCGCGGATCGGCGTCGCCCTCTCGGAGGACCCTCCGCTGCCGGGCGCGCCCGCCGCCGGCTGGGTCGGCCTGGAGCCGGCGAAGACGCCGGGCGCTGGGGCCGATCCTCACCAGCACCACCACCATCGAGGCCACGCGCCGCCGCAGACCCCGGAGCCCGTCCATGCGCACTGAACGCCCGCGATCGCGCGCCCTCGCCGCGCGCCTCCTGCCGCTCGCGGCGGGCGTCGCGCTCTCCCTCTCGGCCGGCTGCGCCGTCCCCTCGCCGGCCACCGACATGGCGCGGGTCCGCCACCTCTCCGGCGCGGCGCTCCCGCCGAGCGCCACGTCGGCCGAGGTCGATCCGGAGCCGGCCGGCGACGCGCGGGCGCTCGCGCAGCGGCCGCTCACCGCGGACGCCGCGGTGCGCGTCGCGCTGCTCAACAACCGCGAGCTGCGCGCCACGTTCAAGGAGATCGGCGTGACCCGGGGCAACATCGAGCAGGCGGGCGCGCTGCCGAACCCGGAGATCGAGGTCGAGGTGACGCCGCGGCAGGAGGGGCTCGAGCACGCGCACGTCGAGCTCTCGGTCGAGATCGACCTGACCTCGGCGCTCCTGGCGCCGCTCCGCGCGCGGGCGGCGCGGTCGGAGCACGAGGCGGCGCGCTACCGCGCGGCCGGCGCGGTCGTCGAGCTCGGCTACCAGGTGCGCGCCGCGTTCTACGCCGCGCAGGCCGCCGAGCAGCGGCTCGGCATCGCGAACCGCGCGCTCGACGCGCTCGCCGCCGCCCGCGACGCCGCGCGCGCGCTGTTCGCGGCGGGCAACGTCCCGGAGCTCGACGTGGCGACGCAGGAGGCGGGCTACGAGGAGGCCCGCGTCACGGCCGCCCAGATCGAGCTGGAGCTCCTCTCGCAGCGCGAGCGGCTGAACCGGCTGCTCGGCCTGTCCGGCGCGTCGACCGCCTGGACGATGGCCGGCGCGCTCCCGCGGCCGCCCGCGGCGCCCTCGACGCCGGCGGGCGCGGAGGCGCGGGCGTTGCGGGCGAGCCTCGAGCTCGCGGAGCTGCGCAGCCGGCTCGACGCGGCGGCCGACCGCGCCGGCGCGCTGCGGGCCGAGGGCTGGGTGCCGGACATGTCGGTCGGCGTCCATGGCGAGCGGGAGCTCCCCGGGAGCGGCGAGGTGGGGGCCGACCACCCCTGGGTCCTCGGCGCGGGGCTCCGCCTGTCGCTCCCGCTCTTCAACCGCCAGCGGGGCGCCGAGGCGGCGCAGACGGCGGAGTTCGACGGCCTGCTCGAGCGCTACCACGGGCGCGCGATCGACATCCGCTCGGCGCTCCGCGAGGCGCGCAGCCGGCTCGTTTCCGCGCACGCGCGGGCGCGGCAGCACGAGCGGGTCATCGTCCCCGCGCGGAGGCGGGTCCTGGAGCAGACGCTGCTCCAGTACAACGCGATGCAGGTCGGCGTCTTCCAGCTGCTGGAGGCGCACCGGGAGCAGCTCGACGCCGAGCTCGCGGCGGTCGAGGCGCTGCGCGAGTACTGGACGGCGAAGGCCGCGTTCGACGCGCTCCTCTCGGGGCGCCGCGTCGAGGCTGGGGGGGCGGAGGCCCCCGCTGCGATGCCGAGGGCCTCGGGCACCGGCGAAGGAGGGCACTGACATGGATCGACGTTCTTTCATCCACGCGGGCGGCCTGGCGGCCGGCGCCGCCCTGATCACGCGCGGCGTCGCCCATGCGCAGGAGCGCCCGGGCGCCCCGCCTCGCCGGGCGTCGGCGCCCGGGGCGCAGCCGGCGGTGGTGACGCCGAACGGCAGCACGCTCCCGCTCCGGGTGGTGGACGGCGTGAAGGTCGGCCACCTCGTCGCGGGCCCGCTCGAGCACGAGTTCGCGCCCGGCCTGAAGTGCGAGGTGTGGGGCTACAACGGGAGCACGCCTGGCCCGACGATCGAGGCGGTCGAGGGCGATCGGCTGCGCATCTACGTGACGAACTCCTTGCCCGAGGCCACGACCGTCCACTGGCACGGCCTGGTGCTGCCGAACGGCATGGATGGGGTCTCCGGGCTCAACCAGCGCCCGATCCCGCCCGGGGAGACGTATGTTTACGAGTTCGTCCTCCGGTATCCGGGGACGTACATGTATCACTCGCATTTCGACGAGATGACCCAGATCGCGCTGGGCGCGGTGGGGATGTTCGTCGTGCACCCGAAGCGGCCTCGCGGCCCGCGCGTGGACCGGGATTTCGTGCTGATGACGCACGAGTGGAAGATCAACGCGGGCGCGCGCCGGCCGGACCCGAACGCGATGAGCGATTTCAACGTCCTCACGTTCAACGGCAAGTCGTTCCCCGCGACGTCGCCGCTGCTCGTCGGCCGCGGCGAGCGCGTGCGCGTCCGCCTCGGGAACCTCGGCCCGATGGATCACCATCCGATCCACATTCATGGCCTGTCGTTCCAGCTCACGGCGACGGACGGCGGGTATGTCCCCGAGTCCGCGCAGTACCCGGAGACCACGGTCCTCGTGCCGGTGGGCAGCACGCGGGTCATCGAGTTCGTCCCCGAGGAGGCGGGCGACTGGGCGGTGCACTGTCACATGACCCATCACACGATGATGCAGATGGGTCATGGCCTGCCGAACATGGTCGGCGCCGACACCCGCACGCTCGATCGGCGGATGAGCCGCGTGATGCCTGGCTACATGACGATGGGGACGACGGGGATGGGCGGCATGGGGGAGATGCCGATGGCGATGCCCGCCAATAGCCTGCCGATGCGCGGGGGTGCCGGCCCGTTCTCGTACATCGACATGGGCGGCATGTTCACGGTGCTCAAGGTCCGCGACGACCCGGACAAGGCGGACCCGAACGGCTGGTACGCGCACCCGGCCGGCACGGTGGCCGGTCCGGCGAGCGTGGAGCGGATGCGGGCGGACGGGATCGATCCGGCGGCGGGAGGGAAGCCTGGCGGGTGACGTTGTCGCCGCCCGCGGCCTCTCGCGGGCGGGTGTTCTCCGGGCCTGGACACACGGCGCGGTCAGGCGACCACACGCCCGGCCGCGATCCTCGACGAATCCAGCGGTCCGGAAGCGGTCCGCGACTTGCCATATCGATCGCCGAGACGGGGACGCCCCGGAGCACGGAGGAGTACTTCCATGGCGACGAAGATGGCTCGACGGATGATGTTTCTGGCGCTCTGCACGGTTTCGCTCGCTGGCTGCGGTGAGCGGCACGACGCGCGGCCCCCGGCGCCGGCCGCCGCCGCGAGCCCCGCGGCGACGCAGTGCCCCGAGCCGGTCGCCGTCGCGGCGGCGCCCGCGGCCCCGCCTGCCGCGCCGGTGATGGCGCCTGCGACGGTGACGGCGCCCGCGCCGGACGCGACCGCCGCGGGGGTCAAGGAGCGCAAGGAGAAGGCGAGGGGCGCGGCGGAGCTGAAGGTGAAGCGGCTCGTTGTCGCCGCGGGCGTGAAGGACCGCGAGCCGGTGGCGCCGGGGACGACGTTCCGCGCGCCGGAGACGGAGCGACTCTATGCCTTCATCGAGCTCGAGAACCGGAGCGAGGCCGAAGGGGAGATAACCGTCGCGTTCGTCCCGCCAGACGGCGGCGCGCCGGTCGGGAACGTGACGCTCGGGGTCGGCCCGTCGCCGCGGTGGCGCACGTGGGCGTTCACGCGCGGGGCGCGCAAGGCGGGGGAGTGGACGGCGATCGTGCGGTCGGAGGCGGGCGAGGAGCTCGCGCGCGCGCCGTTCGAGGTGACGCTGTAGCCGAGGCGGCCGGGCGCGGGCGACGTCCAGTCTCGGCGGTCAGGGCGCCGCCGGCGGCCCATCGCCTGCCGCGCCCTGCTCGAAGACGTCCAGGTACACCCGGTCGACCCAATCTGTGCCACTCGAGGGGGGTCGGACACTGGCTCAACCGCAATGCATTGCGACACACCGGGGTCCGGACCCCTCTCCGACGCGTTGTGGAGCGTTTTTCGGTGCGGATCTGTGCCAATACGCGCTGCATGGGGCGGTTTTCTGTGCCATCTCCCTGCTGAAAGGGCTCGATCTTGTGCCAGCAGGGGGGTCGGGACCCCTCCGGAGCGCAGTGCGGAGCGCGCGCACGGGTCCGGCACCCCCTCCGGAGCGCAGTGCCGAGCACGCGCAGCGGGGCGGGACCCCTCCGGGCCGCGCTGCAGAGCGCGCGCATGGGGGGGCGGCGAGAGCCCGCGCTCCGGGCGCGTCAGGTGGGCACGAGCTCGACCAGCGTGATCTCCGGCGGACAGTTGATGCGCACGGGCAGCCAGCCGCCGGCGCCGGCGTTGACGTGGAGCTGCCGGCCGCGGTGCTCGTAGTGCCCATTGTGGTAGAGGCCGGCGGGCAACATCGGTGTGAGGGCGTAATCGCCGATCCGGCCCAGCGAGATCTGCCCGCCGTGCGTGTGGCCAGACAGCATGAGGTCGAAGGGCAGCTCGCGCGCGGCGCGGAAGGTGCCCGGGTGGTGGCTGAGCAGGATGCGCGGCGCGCCGTCGTCCTGCATCTGGCCGAGCGCTCGATGCAGGCCGTCGAGCGTCGGGCGCCGGGCGGGCTCTCCCGGGCGCGCGCGGCTCGGGTAGTCGATGGCGCCCATCCACAGACGGTCGCCGCCGAGGCGGACCTCCCGCGCCTCGTCGACCAGCACCTGGGCGCCCGCTTCCTCCAGGCCCTTCGCGACCGCCCCGATGCTGGCCGACCGCGCGGCGATGTACTCGTGGTTGCCCATGCAGAAGAAGATCTGCCCCCGGGCGGGGCGCAGGCCCCGGAGCAGCCGCGTGGACAGCTCGAGCTGCGAGACGTGGTGATCGAGCAGATCGCCGGTGATGACGTGGAAGTCCGCGCGGAGCGCGTTCATGGCGTCGCGGAGCTCGTCGAGCCGCTCCGCGTCCATGAAGCTGCCGACGTGCACGTCGCTGAGCTGCGCGAGCGTGACGCCGTGCAGGCTCGTGAGCTCGCGCCGCACCGGCAGGGCGACCCTCACCACGACGGGCCGCTGCCGCGAGGCGAGCACGCCGCCCATCGACACCGCGATCGCCGCCGCCGGCAGCGCCCACGTCGCGCCGACGACGAGGCGACGGCGGCCTTCGTCGATGGCTTCCGGCGGAGTCCTGGTGTCCTCTGGCGCGTTGGCGGCCTGAGCGCCCGCGGTGGCCTGAGCATCCGTGGTGGCTCGAGCGTCGTTGGTGGCCTGAGCTCCCGTGATGACCTGAGCGTCGTTGGTGGCCTGAGCATCCGTGGTGGCCCGAGCGCCGGTGACGGCCCGGGCCTCCGTGGTGGCCGCGCGGGCGCTTGCGGCTCGCTGGCGCCCGCGGAGCGCGCGGTACACCGTGCGCGCGACGGCGGCGATCCCGAGGAGCAGCGCGTACAGGAGCAGGCCCACCTGGGCGCCCATGGCGATCAGCAACAGCGGCTCGGGCACGTGGCGCTGGAGGGCGCGCAGCCCGGACCAGCTCGCCACGGTCATGAGCAGCGCCGGGGGCGCGACCAGCAGCAGGCCCGCGGCGCACACCCCGTTGATCAGCGCTCCGTGCCGCGGGAATGCCGCCCGGAGCCGCCGCCAGAAGATCAGGCCGATGAGGCCGTTGACGAGCGTGACGACGAGCGTGCCGAGCTGGTACACGCGTCGGAAAATAGCATCGCTCCACGCGTGCGCCCGGCCGCCAGCGCGCGCCGGCGCCGGACCGCCCGCGTAACGGGGCCGACGAGCGCGCCATGACGAGGAGCGCTGGCGCTTCAGCGCCCGAAGATCCGGGCGAGCTCGTCGTACGCGGGCCTCGGTGTCCGGTCGATATCGACGAGCCCCCACCACTCTTCGTTGAAGGTCTGGTCCGGGTGCGGCCCGCCGCCGGGCGCGATGCCGCCGACGTCGTGAGCGCTGGCGCTCCCCCCAGCGTCCTTCCACCACTCGTCGGCCCACTCGAACACCGTGCCTCCCGCGCACGTCCCGTCCGCCGTGTGCGCCGAGCCGTTGTCCCAGATGAGCTGTGTCAGCGTGCGTACGGCCTCGGCCTGGCTGTCGGTGTCCACGGCGCCGATATTGGCGTTCCAGGCGTCGGCGCCGTACTCGGAGACGTAGAACGGCTTGCCCGAGCGCGCTGCCCATTCCTCGAAGAGGTCGCCGAAGCCGAGCCCGCGGTAGACGTTCACGCCCCACACATCGATGTCCGGCATCGCGGACACCGTCTCCGCGGACGGCAGCTCTCCGTAGATGGTGGAGATCGGGTGCGCCGTATCGACAGACCGGATCGCAGCGGCCGCCTCGTTCAGCCGGGCGAGCGCCTGATCGTGCGGCAGATCGACGTAGAGCCCGTTGTAGTTCCACTCGTTGCCGATGACCCACATGAGGATGGCCGGGTGGTCCTTCACGGCCGCCGCGAGCTCGCCCGCGCTCCCTGGGGCATTCCCTCCGTAAGGATACACGGTGTTGAGCACGCGAATGCCCGCCGCATACAGGGCATCGAGCACGCCGCGATCGATCAGCGGCTCATAGGTCCGCACCGCGTTGATCCCGGCGCCCGCCATCAGCGGGATATCCTGGCTCGCCGCTCCGCCATAATCGAGGTTCGCCGGGTGCATCCCGCCGCGGGGCACCGGATTCCAGCACACCCCCTGGATGTGAAACGGGGTCCCGTCGACGAGGATCTGCCGCCCCGCGATCGTCACGCCCGGCGCAGCGGGGTCCGAGCCTCCCGCCCCCGTATCGGGGAGCGTGCCGCCGCCGGCGCCGCCGGCGCCGCCGGCGTCCGAGCCAGTCGATGCGTCCGAGCCAGTCGATGCGTCCGAGCCAGTCGATGCGTCCGAGCCAGTCGATGCGCTCGAGCCGCTCGACGCGGCGGAGCCGCCTGACCCGTCGAGGGGAGCCTGCGGCGGACTCTTCGTTCCGCAGCTCGTCAGCGCCCCGAGGAGGCAGGCGCCGCACGCGAGCGCGCGCCGGACGCGGTCGCTGCGTGTCCCGGCGGCACGAGACATCGAGGCCTGAAGCTCCACCCGTGCGTCCTTGATCATCGCCGGCATTCTCGCCGTCTCCCGCGGCGCCTGCAACATGGGCTGGCGCGTGTCCGATGCTCGAGAGCCGCGGATTTTCCGGGCCAGCACAGGACTGGAAGCGGAACGTTCTCGAGCAGGAGCGGCTGCGCCGGCGGCGCGCGGTCAGCCCTGGAGTCCGGCGCTGCTGCCTGGCATCTCCGCGCTCACCTGGATCTCGCGCGCCTCGAGCCCCTCGAGCGACGCCTTGCCCGTGAGCGCGTCGAGGCACCCGCGCGCGTCCCGGAGGTAGCCGTTGAAGAACGCGGCGAGGTAGCCCATCGCGATCGCCTGCTGCTCGCGCCGCGACAGCGCAGCGGGGCCGTCGAGCGGCTCGGCGAGGCCGAGCGACGTCGTGTAACCGAAGTGGCTCGCGCCGGGCAGGGTAACGAGGTGCTTGGGGGCGCGGGCTCTCTCGTAGATCGCGGCCGGGACGTCGGCGGCGATGGGGTCCGCGGTGCCGCGGACGAGGAGCACCGGGCGAGGCGCGAGCGCGTCGATGGCCGGCCATCGCGCGGGCTCGCCCGCGGGCGCGAGCAGCGCGAGGGCGCGGATGTGAAACGGGCAAGCGGCGTCGAGCGTCAGCGCGAGGGCGGCCTGCGCGCCGAGCCCGTGGCCGAGGAGCCCCACCCGATCGAAGTCGGCCAGGAGCGGGCCCCGCGAGCCGGCCCGGAGGTGCGAGAGCGCGTCCCGGAGCACCGCGGCGCGGCGCTGGGGCGCGTCGTCCGGCGCGAGCCACGAGAGATCCGGCGCGACGACGACGAAGCCCCAGCGCGCGAGGTGCGCCATGACGCCGGCGAGCTGGCGATGATCCTGGCCGATGTCCGCGGGCGACCCGGGGGCGGCCGCGCTCGTGGCGAGGCGCCGCTCGTGGGCGATCGCGATGGCGGGGAACGGGCCTCCCGGCGAGAGCGGCGCCTCCTCGCCGTCCGCCGACGCCGGGTAGTAGAGCAGCGCGGTGCTCCGCGCGGGGCAGCGGTAGACGGCGCCCTCGAACGGCCAGAGGTCCGGGTAGCCGGCGTCCGCCGACAGTGAGAGCCCGCCGATGCGCCGGAACCCCGCCCGGTGCGGCCCGGCGCGCAGCTGCGGCGGAGCGCTGGTGGGGAGCGGCGCGCGCGGCGGTCGCGCAGCAGGCGAGGGGGGCGCCGCAGCAGGCGAGGGCGTGTCCGCGGGCGTGGGAGGCGCCGCAGCAGGCGAGGGCGTGTCCGCGGGCGTGGGAGGCGCCGCAGCAGGCGAGGGCGTGTCCGCGGGCGTGGGAGGCGCCGCAGCAGGCGAGGGCGTATCCGCGGGCGTGGCAGGTGCCGCAGCAGGCGAGGGCGTGGCAGGCGCCGCAGCAGGCGAGGACTCGGTCGGCGGCGCAGAAGGCGGCGGCGCTGTCGGAGACGGGGCGGCCGAGAGGGGAGGGGACCCGCCGTGGCCCACCGCGCGCCGCGACCAGAGCTCGCCGTCGCGCACGACGTGGGCGACCTGCCCCGCTGCGCGCACGGCGAGCTCGATCCGCCCGAGCGGACGGCTCTCCATCGCGGACACAGCCTCGCACCGGCCCAGATCGGTGGCGAACACCGTCGGCCCGCGGAAGCGCGCCCCCCGGGCGCCGTCGGCGCGGCACCACCGCGCGAGCCCCACGCCCGCGAGCGGCGAGAACAGCTCGAGCGCGCCCTCTCCGCCGGACGCGCTCCGGAAGAGCGCCGGCGTCCCCCGGACCCCGGAGACCACCTCCTCGGGGCCCTGCCACGCCGTCCCGGACCCGGGAGAGCGCCAGAACATCAGCAGGCGATCACCGGTGCGCGCGACGACCTCGAGGTCGCCCGGCGCGGCTGGCGCGCCCGGCGCGTCGACCGCGCGCTGGATCATCGCGACCGCCTCGAACCTCCCGAGGTCCGCGCCGAAGATCGCCGGACCGTGCCAGCCGAGCTCCGCTGTGTCGTTGTCGCGGAAGTAGTGCGCGAGCCCGCCGCCCGCGTGCGGGACCACGAGCTCGAAGTTGCCCCTGCCCCCGAAGCCGCCCTGGATCAGCGCGGGGTCGCCGGCCGCGCCCTCCGCGAAGAAGCGCGGCTCGCTCCACGACGGCTCGCTCCCGGGCGCGCACCAGAAGGCCGCCAGCCTGTCCCCGGCGCGCGCCACCGCCTCGAGGTTGCCCGGGTCGCCGAAGTTGCTCTGGATGAGCGATACAGCGCCGATCGGGCCGAGATCTCTGCCGAACGTCGCCG
The DNA here is from genome assembly GCF_051530195.1 of Sorangium sp. So ce321. Classification (NCBI taxonomy): domain Bacteria; kingdom Pseudomonadati; phylum Myxococcota; order Polyangiales; family Polyangiaceae; genus Sorangium; species Sorangium sp. So ce321. The sequence continues at coordinate 963,864 of NZ_CP150329.1, forward strand.
CGCGGCGCCACGGCCCGGAGGCCTCCTCGCGGCGGTGGTGCTCGACGCCGAACGGCGCCTCGGCGGCGGGAACGACGAGCTCGAGCGCGCCGCGCGGCGCGCATTGCAGGAAGAAGCCGCTGATCGTGGTGGGCATGGGCTCTCGTGAGGTTTACCGGCGCGGCGCCGCCGCGCCTACCGCAGCATCTCCTCGATCCGCTCGCCCGTCGCCGCCGCGAGCCCCCGGGCGAGCGCCTGCGGGCTCAGCTCGACGGCGATGGCCACCGCGTCCGGCGCGTGCGTGGCGAGCGGCGGCTCGACGGGCGCGTCGAGCCCGAGCAGGTGGCCGAACGAGCCTTGCGCGAGCTCGTTCCAGGCGAGGAGCAGCTCCTCCGAGGCGGCCTCTCCGCTCGTCGAGAAATCGCCCGACACCGCGATCGCGAGCGCGATCCCCTCGCGCGCGCTCGGCCTCGCCGCCGCGCCCACGGCCGTCGCCGCCGCGAGCAGCCCCCGCGCGCCGCGGGCGAGCTCTCCGTCGAACGGACCCGGCGCGAAAGCGCGCACGGGCGCCGGGCCGAACCGGGCCGCGAGCGCGGCCAGCGGGCCGCCCGAGAGCGCCGTCGGCGCGCGCTTGAGGCGGCCGAGCGCGTACAGCGACGCGACGCGCGCCGGCCCGCGCAGCGGGCTGCCGCCCTCCTGCACGCCGACCACGTCCTGGCCGAGCAGCACCAGCGCGTGCGGCGCCCTGCCGATATCGCCCGTCACGCGCACGACGTCGGGACGATCGAGCGCGCGCCGCTCCTTGCCCGTGAGCCGCCGCCGGAAGAGCCGCTCGATGGCCCGCGCATCGCCGCTGTGGCGCGCCACGTAGAACCTGGCCTCGCCCGCCGCGCCCTCGTACGACGCGATCGCCGCCTCGCGCACCTGCCGCAGGTCGACGCCGGTCGCGCGCGCGTGCCGGGCCAGGTTCTCCTCGGGCGCCACGAGCCCGATCGAGGGGATGAGCCACGGCACCGCCGCGATCTCGCGGGGCCGGGCGAGGACCAGCCACCGCAGCCCGGCCTGCGGCAAGAGGCGCGTCAGATCCGCCGTGCCGAGCGGCGGAAGCGGCGGCGCCGGGCGGGCGGGCGGCCGCGGCGCGCCGCCGCACGAGGGCAGCCCGAGCCCGAGGACGCAGCCCACGACGCCGCCGAGCACGCTGCGCCGGCGCAGCCCCCGCCCGGGCGCGTCAGCCAACGACGAGGTAGGCGAAGCGGCGGTTCTTCGAGCCGACGCGGACCAGATATCGCTTCCCACGCTCGAGCTTGAGCTGCTCGTCCTTCACGACCTCGCCGTCGAGGTGCACCGCGCCGCCCTTCACGAGGCGCCGCGCCGCGGAGGTCGACTCGGCGAGCCCCGCCAGCGCGAGCGCGTTGCCGATCGGGATCGTGTCCCGGTCGCTCGCCACCTGGAGCTCCTCGATGTTCTCCGGCAGGCCGCCGGCCGCGACGCTGCGGCGCCGCTCGAGGGCCGCGCGCGCGTCCTCGGCCGAGTGAAAGCGGGTGACGATCTCCTGCGCGAAGAGCTCCTTCACCTCGATGACGCTCCGCTCGCCGCGGACCACCGCCTCCCGCAGCCGAGCGACCTCCTCGGGCGAGCGCGATGAGAGGAGCTCCATGTACCGCCAGATGACGCCGTCATCGACGAGCATCAGCTTCTGCAGCATGTCGAACGGCGGCTCGGTGATGCCGACGTAGTTGTCCGCGCTCTTCGACATCTTGGCGCCGACGATCTTGCCGTCCTCGACGCGCGCGTTCGTGCCCTCGAGGAGCGGCATCGTCAGGACCATCTGGGCGCGCTTGCCGTAGCGGGGCATCAGGTCGCGCGCCACGAGCAGGTTGAAGAGCTGGTCGGTGCCGCCGAGCTCGATGTCGGCCTCGAGCTCGACCGAGTCGTAGGCCTGGAGGAGCGGGTACATGAACTCGTGCACGTAGATGGGCCGCGCCTCCTCGTAGCGCTTCCTGAAGTCGTCGCGCTCGAGCATGCGGGCGACCGTGTACTTCGCGCAGAGCTCGATCATCTGCGCCGGATCGAGCCGGTTCAGCCACTCGGAGTTGTAACGGACCTCCGTCCTGTCCCGGTCGAGGACCTTGAACGCCTGCGCCTGGTAGGTCTCGGCCGCGGCGACGACCTCCTCGCGCGAGAGCCGCGGGCGCAGCTCGTTCTTGCCGGTCGGGTCGCCGACCATGGCCGTGAAATCGCCGACCACGAAGATGACCTTGTGCCCGAAGTCCTGGAACTCCCGCATCTTCTGCATCACGACCGTGTGGCCGAGGTGGAGGTCGGGGCGGGTCGGGTCGAAGCCGGCCTTCACGCGCAGCGGCTTGCCCTCGCGCAGCCGCTCCTCGAGCTCGGAGCGGACGTGGAGGTCGACGGCACCCTTGCAGAGAATCTCGAGCTGACGTTCGGCGGGGACCATGGGGGCCCGCTTCTACCGCGCTGCGCAACCGCCCGCCAGAGGGGCGAGGGCCTCGCGCGTCACCTCATTCGTCGTCCGTTTCCTCGTCGTCGTCATCGTCGTCGTCGTCGTCGCCCGAGATGGCGTATGCGCGGCTGGCGTTGACGAGCTCCTTGAGCTCCTTGCCGACCTTGAAGAACGGGAGCCGCTTGGCTGGTACAGGCACCGGCTGGCCGGTGCGCGGGTTCCTGCCGCTGTAGGGCTTGTACGGCCTGACCGTGAAGCTGCCGAACCCGCGGATCTCGATGCCCTCGTTGCGCTGGAGCGCCTGCGTCATCGCGTCGAAGACGCAGTTCACCACGAGCTCCGCCCGAGCTTTGGTGAGCTCCCCCCGTCCCGCGATCGCGTCGATGAGCTCGCTTTTCGTCATGGTCCACCTCCCCCACCCGAGCGGACCGCCGCCGGCGCTCGACTTACCGCCTTCCACCCACCGTTGGGCTCCAGGGGATGCGCCGGTCCAGGAGCCGCATGACAACAGATTCCTATGAAAAGCTCGCATGTTACGGGACTAGCGGTCAACCGAATTCCCGCCCGAGACCCGGATCGCGTCGAGCGCAAAAATGCCCTCGGCGCCCTCGATTTTTGCGCGTCCGGGGCCCTCCGGAGCGCTCGCCGCGGCGCCGGCGGCGGTCGTGAGGGGCCTCCTGCGCTCGAGGGAAAGCTGGATTTCGACGGCGCGCTCGGGGAGCTGGTGCGCCGGGAGCTCGGCGCAGGTGAGCGGCGCGGCGGAGGGGGACGGCGCGGCGGGTTCGACCTGCCAGGCGTGGAGCAGGGCGCCGTCGACGAGGAGGCGCACCTCGCCCGCGCCGTCGCCCGCGATCGCCACGCGCGGGCTGATCCGGGCGCCGCGGAGCCACGGGGCGGGCAGGCCGACGTGCACGACGGCGGCGCCGCTCGCCGCGTGTACGGCCAGGAGGCGCCCCCCTGACGCGCACGTGCCGCCGGCGTGCTCGGGCAGCGCCCAGGCGTCGCGCTGGGCGCGCGGCGGCCACAGCGACTCGCCCTCGATCACGGCGTCGGGGGGCGCGGCAGCGCCGAAAACGAGCGGCGCGAGCGCGACGGAGGCGAGGCCGCCGCCGTCCGGGATCGCGAAGCCGTAGCGGTAGGCGGGCGGGCGGCCGCGGGCCTCCCACGCCATGCGGTCGAGCGCGTCGCCGCGGTAGCGCAGGACCGCGACGTCGCCCGGGGCGGGGTCGAAGCCGAGGTTGAAGCCGTGGTCCGTGTCGACGAACACGAGGCCGCGCGCGACGCCCGCGCGCGCGACGGCGGCGGGGTCGAACATGGGCAGGCCGCCCTCGCGATCGCGGAGCGCGGCGTGGTCGAAGCCCGCGCGGAACGCGAAGCCCGCGAGCGGGAGCGCCGCCGCGACGAGCGCCGCCGCCAGGGGCGCGCCAGGCCGGCGCGCGAGGCCGCCGGCCGCGCCCGACGCCCGGGCGCGCTCCGCGATCGCGACGGCGGCCATGGCGGCGAGGGCGTGCTCGATCGGCAGCACGTCGGCGAAGAAGCGCGCGCCGCCGCCGGGGTAGTTGCCGTCGAAGTAGAAGGGGGCGTAGGCGGCGATCTGGAAGAGCGGGGCGACCGCGAGCGCGCGCGAGCGCGGCCTCCGGAGCGCGATCGCGGCGCCGGCGACCACGAGCAGCGCGAGCGGCTCGGCGTTGAGCGCGTCAACGAGGTGGAGCTTCAGGCGGCGCAGCGTCGTGCCGGCGGCGGCCAGAAACCCGTATCCTTCCGAGAGGTTGTGCCGGACGAAGTCGCCGTGCTCGCCGAGGCAGCCGACGCCGGCGCCGAAGCCGTAGCGGAAGCAGCCGGGCGGGCCGTCGGCGACGGCGTAGTAGGCGGCCTGCGACGAGGCGAAGGCGCCCGTCGCGGCGCGCTGGTGCGCCGCGAGCAGGGCGAGGCCGGGGAGCGCGCCGATCGCCAGGGCGACGGCGAGCCGCCCGAGCCGGGGGTCGCCCTCGCGAGGGCCGGCCGCGTCGCCCGCCCGCGCGCTCCCCGGCAGCAGCACGAGCAGCAGCGCCGCGGCGAGGGCGAGCGCGCTGGGCGGGCGCGTCGCCGCGAGCCAGCCGGCCGCGAGCCCGGCGAGGGCGGCGGCGCGGACGGCGGGATCGAGCGGACCCCTCGGCGCGCTCGCCGCGGCGGCGCGGGCCTCGTCGAGCGCGCGCCGCGCCGACGCGAGCGCGACAGTGAAGCAGAGGGCCGCGAGCCCGTGCGACATCGTGTCGGCCGTGTGGTAGCGGAGCGCGGCGCAGAGCGCGGAGAACAGCGCGGCGAGGACCGGCACGGCGCGCAGCCGCGCGGCGCCCCTGGCGGCGGCCGGGTCCTCCGGCGCGAACCGCGCGGCGAGGTCGTGGGTCGCGAGCGCGAGCGCGGCGGCGAGCAGGGGGCCGACCGCGAGCGGGGCTCCCGCGAGGAAGCCGAGCGAGAGGAGGGCGGGGTAGCCCGGGGGGAAGATGACCGCGACGTGCTCCGCGCCGCTCGGGGCCGCGCCGCCGGCCGCCGCGTCGCCGCGGACGAGGAAGCGGCCGAGCACGGAGGCCGCGGGCTCGTCGAGCGGCCACGCGAGGTACCCCGCCGCCATCGCGCGCGCCTCGAGCCAGTAGCTCGTCGCGTCGATGATGCGGGGGCCGCCCCGGAGGTACACCGCGACGTACGCGGCCGAGATCAGCGCCGCGACGATCGCGAGGGCCGCGGCGATCGCGAGGCCCGGGGCCGCGCCCGACCGGGGGCGGGGCGTCGGGTCGGCGCGCGCGAGCGAGCGGCCGCGGCGGAGGAGCCAGGCGCCGGCGAGCAGCGCGGCCACGGAGAGCGCGAGCGCGATCCATTGCGCCGGGTCGCGGGGCAGGCCGGCGCGCACGTCACGGCCTGGCGAGCGGGCGCGCCTCGGGGCGCGCGGCGCGCTCGAGGACCCAGACGTGGTGATCGACCCACTCCCCCTCGATGGGCGTGAGCGTGAGCGTGAACGTCTCGGGCAGGCCCTCGGGCAGCGCGACCGAGGCCTCGGCCCAGCCGCGGCTCCCGCGGAGCGTGAGCTGGCCGAGCTCCCGGCCGTCCGCCGTCGCGCGGACCACGGCGGGGCGGGGCGAGGCGGTGCGGACCACGAGCCTGCCCGGGCCGTTGCGCGGCGCGCGCAGGCGGGCGGTCTCGCTCCTGCCGCCCGGGATGACGCGGCCGGCGTCGAACCGATCGTGCCCGGACCCGCGGGGGTCGGGGAGGACGCTGAAGCTGACGAAGCCGGCCTGCGGCCTCGGGAAGGCGTAGCCGTGCTCCCGCTCGCTCACGAGGTCGGCGACGTCGAGCTCGTCGAGGACCTGCTCGTCCGCGCGCAGCGAGGCGGGCGGCTCGCCATGCGCGAGCGGGCTCCAGTCGGCCCGGTAGATGACCTTCTCGGCGCCGCCGCAGATCACGTTCCCGACGACGGGGACCCCGAGGAGCCGCTTGCCGAAGATGGCCGGGAGCTCGCCCCACCAGCCCGGGTAGATGGCCAGGGCGTCGGGGCGGTCCTCCGGGGGGATGCGCTCGATGAGCTCCAGCGAGGCGCCCAGGCCGTGGACGCCCGCGCGGGCGAACGGGAGGTCGTGGTAGCCGCCGAGCCCGATGATATCGAGCCCGGGCCGGTCTGACGCGTAGAGGAGCGCGCCCGCGTCGCCGACGAGGACGCGGCGCACGTCGAGCTGGGCGAGCACCTTGCCGGCGACGAGGTGCTGGTCGCGGATGTTGCGGCTGGCGCGGCCGAAGAACCAGATCTGGTCGCGCATCCTGGGCAGCTGGTGGACCCAGAAGAGCGCGGCGAGGGCGAGCGCGACAGCGACGCGCGCGACCCAGAGGCCGCTGGCGGTGCGGTCGCCGCTGGCGCCGAAGGCGCGCGCCGGCACGGCCGCGAGCCGCGCCCAGAGGCCGGCCGGAGCACCCTCGGGCCGCTCCGGGCGGCGCGCGCTGCGGTCCGGCGCGTCCGGCGCGGTCCAGGCGGCCCGCGCGACGAGCAGGGCGAGCCCCATCGCCGCGAGCACCAGCAGCCAGGCGACCGCGGGCATCGTGTAGCGCTCGTTTTGCCAGCGCACCTGGCCGTTCATCGCGACGAGCGCGAGCCAGCCGACGACCTGGATCCAGAGCATCGCCGCGAACCCGCGGGTCCTGCGGGAGGCGAGGGGGACGAGCGCGAGGGCGGGGACGAGCCAGCCCCAGGGGAGGGCGTCCGAGAAGTGGTGGTTGGTGTTGCGGGCGACGACGTACGTCGCGAGGAACTCGTAGGTGTTCCACTTCTCCTCGGACGTCATGTACGGGTTGTTGAGCGCCAGCTTGGCGATCGCGCCGCTCGCCGCCCACTCGCCGGTGAGCACGCGGTTCGCGACCGCCTGGGCGACGCACGCCACGGCGCCGGGCACCGACGTCCGGAGCAGGGTCGCGATCGCGGCGCGCGCGCCGTGGGCCCGTCCCACGGCGATGGCCGCGTACGCGCCCAGCACCGCGACGCAGACGACCGACTCCGGCCGGGTGGCGTAGAGCAGCGCGCCGGCGAGGCCGGCGACCCAGCCCAGGCGGGCGATGCGCCCCGGTGGCGCCGCGGCGCGCTCCCCTGCGCCGCCCGGATCGAGCGGGATGCGCGGGACGTGCGGAACGCGGACCGCGCGGACGACCGCGAGCGCGGCGAGGGTCGCGAGCGCCCAGACGCCGAGATGGAAAGCGTTCTCCATCCCGCTGAAAAGCGACCAGTCGAGCGCGCCGATCGAGAGCGCCACGGGCGGCAGCAGGTACTTGGCCCAGCGCCCGATCGGGTCGAGGAGCCGCGCGCCGACGAGCAGGAAGCCGAGCGTCGAGGCGCACGCGACGATCGCCGCCCACTGCATCAGCAGCAGGCCGCGAAAGCCGATGAGATAGCCGAGCGCGAGGACGAACGGGTAGCTCAGGCTGGTGTTCCCGCTCGAGAAGCCGTTGCCCTCGGACCACTCGAACGGGTACCCGCGCGCCGTGGCGCGGGCGTAGTCGAAGTGGATGAACACGTCGTCGAGCGGCGCCGACCACATGCCGCCCGTCTGCTGGTGCATCGCGCCGTAGAACGCGACGGCGGCGTAGAGCACGCAGGCGCCCGCATAGGCGGCGAACAGGACCGGATCGACGCGCGGCCAGGCGGCGACGAGGCGATCGAGCCAGCCGCCGGGCGCCCTCGGGCTCGCGCTCCCGGCGTCCGTGGCCTCCGGCGCGCCGGGGAAGGCGCTCCCGGCGGCCACGGTCTCCGGGCCAGGGGAAGCGCTCCCGGTGGCCGCAGCCTCCGGCGCGCCAGGGGAGGAGCTGCTCGGCCGGGACGGAGGCGCCGCTCCTCCAGGCGGCGCGGAGGACACAGGGTCGGCGCTGGACGGTGACACGCGGCTCTTTTACACGACTTTCACGTGACCCGAGCCCGCGGAGCCGCATCCACGGGGATGCCGGCGCCTCGCGCCGGCCGTCCACCGATCGCACCGATGAGCACGGTGGGGGCGGCTGACGCGGAAGCCCGCGGGGCGGGGTGGCCTGGAGGACGATGACGGGCGCGCCCCTGCCGCGTCCGTCCAGCGGCTTTGCAAGCCCCATTTCAGGACTGAAGTACGTCGGCTTTGCTCCCGGGGGAGATCTCCGCGAAATGAGGAGAAAGAGCCCCTGGCCCGAGTCCTGCTAACAATGCACACCAGAGCGCCCGTGACGGTTCCCCCCCCCACCGTCGAATGGGCGCTCTGTTTTTTTTGTGCTGTGCGGCCAGCGTGGCGCGGCGCGATGCATCCGCAGTGGGGTGCGGCGCCGGCTAGCGGCCTGAGCAATCCCCGTCCGTGTAGGATCCGCCACTGGACCGCGACACACGAGGGGGCCCATGCCAGCGCCAGCGCCGCTATTCCGTCCATCTTCTCTGCTGTTGATCTGGATCCTGCTGGCCGCCTGCGCGCCGGGCGCGGCGATGGCGCCGGCGGCTGTCGAGCGCTCGAGGACGGTGGAGATCACGGCTCCGGCCGCCGTCCCGGCCGACGTCGTGGCGGCCGAGCCAGAGCCGGAGCCCGGCACGGTCGTGCCCGTCACCCGCGCGGATCCGTGGTGGGGTGAGCCGCTCGCGCCGGTGACCGTCGTGGTGTGGGGCGACTTCGAGTGTCCTTTCACGTCCAGGTACATGGCGACGCTGGAGGAGCTGAAGCAGGCCTACGGGCCCGATCGGCTGCGCGTCGTCTGGAAGCACTTTCCGCTGCCTTTCCACAAGAATGCGCGCCCGGCGCACCTCGCCGCCGAGACGGTGTTCCGGCTCGGCGGCACCGAGGCGTTCTGGAGGTTTCATCAGCTCGCCTTCGCCAACCAGCGCTCGCTCGCGCCGGAGTCGTTCGAGGCGTGGGCCGCCGAGGCGGGCGTCGATCGGGCGGCGTTCCGCGCGGCCTTCGAGCAGCAGCGGCACGCGCCGAAGATCGATCAGGACATCGAGGCGGGCCGAGCGGTGCGGGTCACGGGGACGCCCGCGTCCCTCATCAACGGGGTGTTCGTCAGCGGGGCGCAGCCCATCGACAAGTTCCGGACCGTCGTCGACGAGCAGCTCCGGGCGGCCGAGGACCTCCGGCGGGCCGGTGTCCCGCGGGAGCGCCTCTATGCCGCGCTGTCCGCGCAGAACAAGGCACGCGCCCCGGCCCCGGAGCAGCCCTCGCCGCCGGCCGTCGAGGACACGACCGTGTGGAAGGTGCCAGTCGACGGGTCGCCGACCCGGGGCAACCTGAGCGCTCCGGTCACGCTGGTGATGTTCCTCGACCTCCAGTGTCCGTTCTGCCGCAAGGCCGCTCCGGTCGTCGACGGGCTCGCGAAGAAGTACGGCGAGCAGCTGCGCCTCGTCTTCAAGCACAACCCGCTCCCGTTCCACCCGCGGGCCGAGCCCGCCGCGGAGCTCGCGCTCGAGGCCAGGGCGCAGAAGGGCGACGAGGCGTTCTGGAAGGCGTACGAGCTCTTGCGGCAGGGCGGCCTTGAGGACGCGGATCTCGCGGCGCACGCGAGGTCGCTGGGCCTCGACGTGGCGCGCGCGCAGAAGGCCATCGCCGCCCGGCGCCATGCGGCGCGCATCGAGCGCGATCAGCGCCTCGCCGAGGACGTCGAGGCGACCGGCACGCCTCACTTCTTTATCAACGGCAGGCGGCTCCTCGGCGCCCAGCCGGCGGAGAAGTTCGAGGCCCTCATCGACGAGCAGCTCGCGCGCGCCGCGAAGCTCGTCGCCGCGGGCACGCCGCCCGCGAAGGTCTACGACGCGCTGCAGAAGGACGCGAAGGCCGCCACGCCGCTCGAGCGGATCCTCGCCCCCGCGCCGACCAGGGACAGCCCCGGCAAGGGGGCGAAGGCCGGAGCGAAGGTGACGATCCAGATGTTCGCCGACTTCCAGTGCCCTTTCTGCAAGCGCGTCCAGCCGACGCTCGACGAGATCATCGCCGCCTATCCGGGCAAGGTCCGCGTGGTCTTCCGGCACCTGCCGCTCCCCTTTCACAAGCTGGCGCCCCTCGCCGCCGAGGCTTCCGTGGAGGCGTTCCGGCAGAAGGGCGACGCCGGCTTCTGGGCGATGGCGCAGCGGCTGTGGGAGGACCAGTCCGAGGCAGGGCTCAGCCGGGAGGCGCTCCAGCGCCACGCGGCCGCGATCGGCTTCGACGTGGCGAAGCTCGCCGCCGCGCTCGATTCGCGCGCGCACCGCGCGGCCGTCGAGGCGGACCAGAAGCTCGCCGCGAGCCTCCACATCCACGGCACGCCGTCGTTCGCGATCAACGACTACTTCCTCGGCGGCGCGCAGCCGGCCGCGCGCTTCAAGCGGATCGTGGACAGGGCGCTCGGCCCGCACGAGCCCCCCACGATGGAGTCGCTGCACGGCGCGCAGAAGCCCGCAGCCCAGCCGTCCCCAGCCCAGCCGTCCCCAGCCCAGCCGTCCCCAGCCCAGCCGTCCCCAGCCCAGCCCGCTGCGGCGCCCGGGTTCCTGGGCGCCAAGCACCTGCTCGTCATGTATGCGGGCTCACTCCGTGCCCGGCCGCATATCGCGCGCACGCGGGACGAGGCGCGCGCCCTCGCCGAGCAGGCGCTCAGGGAAGCGCAGCAGGGGGCACGCTTCGAGGACCTCGTCGCCCGGTACAGCGACGACCCCGACTCCGCGGCGCGCGGCGGCGATCTCGGCAAGTTCCGGAGGGGAGTGATGGTGTCCGAGTTCGAGCAGGCGCTGGAGCTGGTCGCTGTCGGCGCGCTGAGCGGGGTCGTGGAGACGCGGTACGGCTTCCACGTCATCCTGCGGACGCAATAGCGATCGCGAGCGGATCTCACAGGGGTGGATCGGCGCGCGAGTGGAGGTGCAGAGTCGAGCGCCCCAGATCGTCTCCTGGGTGGGATCGGCGCCGGTCTCGTGCTCGTCCTGGCCCGTGCGCTCACCTGCCTGCTCGTGTCGCCGTGGGCGGCCGGGAGCACCCGGCGGCCGTTCAGTGAACGAGCGGGTTCGGGGGCGGCGCCTCGCCGCGCGAGCGGTGTGATCTCGGGGCAGCCCCGATTCTCCGCGCCGTCCCCGGTCTGAGAATATTTCAGCCCTTCCTCCAAGGGCGTCCGCGCGCTGCCTCCGTGCCGCCTGCGCGTTGACCCCTCTCGTACGCGTCGAGTAGAAAGATCGTCGCGCCCGAGCGCGCGACCCGGTCAGCGCCAGCGCGGATGGGAACCGCAAACACGATGCGTTGGTTCGTCGAGATCTCGTCGTTAGGCCAGAACGCACCGCCGACCAGGAAGGTGTGCGTCGAGGCCGCGCAGTGGCAGCCCGCGCTGCAAAAGGCCCGGGCGCTCCGCGGAGATCACGGGCCGCTCAACAATTTCTCCGTGGATCTGCTGGAGAGCGGCTACCGGGCCATCGACCCGGCGACGCGCGTGAGGTACGTCGTGCAGCGCGCGCCGGACGACGAGGCGCTCACCGACGAGCCCGGGGCCCCGGCGGGCGCGGGGGCGTCCCCCAGGGCCGCAGAGCCCGCGGCGCGCCTGCCGGGGAAGCGCCCGGCGGCGCCCACGGTCCCGTTCATCTCGATGGGGGCCGCGCTTGTCGTGACGGAGCCGGCGGGCGCCGCGGCGCAGCCGGCGAGCGCCGCGGCGCAGCCGGCCGGCGACGTGGCGAAGCCGGCGAGCGCCGCCGCGCAGCCGGCGAGCGCCGCAGCGCAGCCGGCCGGCGACGTGGCGAAGCTGGTGAGCGCCGCCGCGCAACCGGCCGGTGCCGCGCAGCCGGCTGGGGCCGCCGCGCAGCCGGGGAGCGCTGCAGCGCAGCCGGCTGGTGCCGCCGCGGTGCAGCCGGCGAGCGGCGCCGGCGCGGCGCCCGCGCCGGAGCCGGCGCCCAGCGCGCTCCCTCCGTTCGAGCTCGTTTCGCAGCGCGGGGAGGACCCGTCCGAGCGCTCGCCGCTCACCTACCGGGAGCTCGTCTATGCGGTCCCCACGGGCACCCCGCGCGAGCTCGTCAACGCGCTGCTGCTCGAACGGCTCGAGGCGACCCGTGCGCTCGTCGACGACGCACGTCCGGGCAAGTTCATCCACATTGCCGTGTTCGACCACGTCTTCAACGGCCGGCCTCAGCGCGGTCCGCTCGCGACCCTCGCATGGAAGGACTGGCGCTCGGACGTGCCCGAGATCCAGTTCCGCCCGCGCGCCGGCGCCACCACGCCGCCGCCTGCCCCCATGCCGGCTGCTGTCGCGCCGCCGGCTGCTGCGCCGGCAGCATCCGCGCCTGCTGCCGCCGAGCCGTCGGCCGTCGCGTCTGCTGCCGCCGAGCCTGCTGCGGCCGAGCCGGCAGTCACGCCGCCCGCTGTTGCCGAGCCGCCAGCCGTCACGCCGCCCGCTGCCGCCGCGCCTGCTGCCGCCGAGCCGCCGGCCGTCACGCCGCCCGCTGCCGCCGAGCCGCCGGCCGCCGCCGAGCCGCCGGCCGCCGCCGTCGAAACGCCAGCCGTCGCGCCGTCTGCCGCCGAGCCGCCGCCTGCCGCGTCCCCTGCCGCCGAGCCGCCTGCTGCCGTGTCGCCAGCCGCCCCGCCGCCCGGAGAGCCGGATCGCCCCGAGGCCGCTCCGCCGGCGGCCGAGATCCCTCCCCCCGCGCCGAGCCAGCCGGTGCGGCGGCGCTCGTCCTTCCCTCCCGGGAACGGGCGCCTCTCCGGCGACGACCTCATCGCCGAGCTGTTCGAGGCGTGCAGCGACCTGCACTTCCTCCAGGACACGCTCGCGGGCGCGGACTTCATCCTCGCGCTCACGCTCGACAAGATCCCGTGCGCCCTCGGGTTCGTGTCGCTGTTCGACATCAACCGGGGCGAGTTCGTCGTCGTCCGGCAGCACGGCGGCAAGAGCGCGCTCCTCGCCAGGCTGTCCGAGCGGGCGCCGCTCCCGCTGGCCGCGATGCGGTCGAGGCGCGCCGTCGTGGTGCCCGACGTGTCCAGGGACGAGCGCGCCCTCGACGACCGGTGGAAGGCGACCGGCGTCGAGCTCCGGAGCGTCGTCTGCGCGCCGGTGGAGCTCGCGGGCCGCTACCTCGGCCTCCTCGAGATCGGGAACCCGCTCGACGGCAAGCCCTTCTCCGAGGGCGACGGCAACGCGCTCACCTACATCGGCCAGCAGTTCGCGGAGTTCGTGGGGGCCCGCGGCGTGGTCATCGAACCGAGCCTCGTGACCGCGGGGACGAAGAGGGCCGCCCGCTAGCGGAGCTCAGCGATGGACCTCCTCCCCTCGGTCGGGAAGCGCCATCGCGTCCCGTACTTCGCCCTCGTGCCGGCTATCGTCGTCGCCGTGCTCGTGCTCGGCGGCATCGCCCTGCGCACGACGCTGCAGATCGAGAAGGCCCGCCAGCAGACCGTCTTCGACGCGACGCTCACCCTCGCCAACGAGCGCGTCGACCGGCTCGACAAGCTGATCATCGCGCAGGACAACGTCGTCGCCGCGCACGTCGACGTGGCGAACCTCTCGGTCATCGCGCGGCGGTGGCTCCCCACCGCGGCCCGCGAGACGCCGACCGTGCGCGCCATCCTGGTCCTCGACATGGACCACGAGGCCCACGACGTGCTCGCGTTCGCCTCGCGCGGCGCGTCCGGCCGGGAGGACGACGCGTTCCGCAAGCTCCTGCTCGCGCGCCTGCTCCCGCAGATGAACTTCTCGGGCGACGCGACCGAGCTGCGTCACCTCCACCACGTCATCGACCAGCAGAGCCTGCTCGTGAGCTACTGGGAGCGCGAGCACCTGGGCCGCCGGTTCCTGGTGGTCGCGTGGCACGAGGTCCCCCGCCTGGTCCACGAGGTGATGCCCCGGCTCTTCCGCGATCTCGATCGAGAGAAGAGCCGGATGAACGTCATCGACGAGGAGGGCCGCATCGTGTACGGCCCGCCCATCATCGGCGGCGAGTTCACCGTCGGGCGCCCTTTCCCGACCACCCTCTACAACTGGCGCCTCCAGATGGCGCTCACCACGGCCGAGGAGCTCGGGGAGAAGGTGGAGCGGCAGCGCCTGATCGAGATCCTGATGGTCGGCTTCTCGGCCCTGGTCGCCCTGGCCGGGCTGGCGATCGTGGTGCTCGCCTCCATGAACGAGCGGCGGCTCGCGGCGCTGAAGAGCGACTTCGTCGCGAACGTGTCCCACGAGCTCAAGACGCCGCTGTCGCTGGTCCGCATGTTCGGCGAGCTCCTCCTCGGCGACCGCGTCCCCAACGACGCGAAGCGCCGCCAGTACCTGCAGATCATCGTGAGCGAGAGCGAGCGGCTGACCGCGCTCATCGAGAACGTCCTCGACTTCGCCCGGGTCGAGCGGGGCAAGGCCGCCTACGAGTTCGCGCGCGGGAGCGTCGCCGAGGTGGCGACGCACGCGGTCGACATGTACCGCTACCGCGCCGAGCGCGAGGAGATGACCGTCGAGCTGACGGTCGCCGAGGGGCTGCCGGAGGCCCTCATCGACGCGCGCGCGCTCGAGCTCGCGATCGTGAACCTGCTCGACAACGCGCTCAAGTACGCGAAGGACGGCGGGCGCGTCGAGGTCGCGGTCGAGGCCGAGGGCGGCGGCGGCGGTCGCTTCTCCGAGCTGGCGCGCCCGGCGGGGCGCGTCGCCATCCGGGTGAGCGACAGGGGGCCGGGCATCGATCCGGACGAGCAGAAGCACATCTTCGAGCGCTTCGCGCGTGGGCGGCGGGCGAGCGAGCGCCAGGTGCGCGGCAGCGGGATCGGGCTCGCGCTGGTGAAGCACATCGCCGAGAGCCACGGGGGCTCGGTGCGGGTCGAGAGCCCGCTCACGGAAGACGGGCGCGGCAGCGCCTTCGTCGTGTCGCTCCCCGCGCTGGAGCCCGACCGGGAGGCGCCGGCGCGGCCCACGCCGAGCACGGCCGACGCGGCGTCGGGCGCGGGGGTCACATGAGCGCGCCCCGACGCGTCGCCGACGAGCCGGCGCCCCGACGCGTCGCCGACGAGCCGGCGCCCCGACGCGGCGGCGCGAAGGGTGGGGCGGGCGCGGCGGCGCCCCGGGGCGGTGCCGACGAGGCGGCGACCCGGCGCGGCGCGAGGAGCGCCGCCCTGCAAGCGGCGCTCGACGAGGTGCGCGCGCGGTGCGCCGTCGCGGAGCGCCGCGCGCAGGACCCTGTCGATTTCGTCCATCTCTACACGAACCCGGCCGACCAGGAGCTCGTCGCGCTCATCGCCGCGTCGCTCGCGTTCGGCAACGTGAAGGCGCTGCGCGCGAAGATCGCCGAGGCGCTCGACCGGCTCGGGCCGGAGATCGCCCTCACCGCGGACGATCCCCGGGCCGTCTCGGCGCGGCTGCGCGGCTTCCGGCACCGGGTCTACCGCGACCGCGACCTCGCGGCGCTCGTCATCGGCGCGCGGCGCGTGCAGCGCGCCTCCGGCTCGCTCGGGGCCGCCTTCGCGGCCGAGCTCTCGCAGCGCCGCGACCTGCGCCAGGCCCTGGGCGCGTGGGTGCGGGCGATCCGGCGCGCGGGCGGCCTCGACCGGCGCCCCGGCGACCGAGGGGCCGCGCACATCCTCCCCGACCCCGAGAAGGGCAGCGCCACCAAGCGGCTCATGCTCCTGCTGCGCTGGATGATCCGCCCCGCCGACGGCGTGGATCTCGGCCTGTGGCCGGTGCCCCCCTCCGCCCTCCTGATCCCGGTCGACGTCCACATCCAGAAGCTCGGCTACAACATCGGCCTCACCGATCGCAGGGGAGCCACCTGGAAGACGGCAGAGGAGATCACCGCCGCCCTCCGCGGCTTCGATCCGGCCGACCCGGTCAAGTACGACTTCGCCCTCTGCCACCTCGGCATGCTCCAGCAGTGCCCGTCGCGGCGCGATCCGGTGCGCTGCGAGGGGTGCGGCGTGAAGGCAGTCTGCCGGCACTGGGAGCCGTGAGCACTCGGTGCACGGTCGCTTTCGACCAGGACAATCGTCATCCCTGCCCGTCCGGGGCGTGCGTTCAGGACGCAAAAGCCTTCGAATTTGCACCCGATTTCAGTTTTGATTTTCAAGGGTGCAAGGACGGCAGGATCTCTCGATGATAACTGCTCGAAACGTCATCTCAAGCAGCTCGGCACAGAGCCTGCTCTAGTGGATGACGAGCGCCGTCGCGGAGACCTTCCCCCCCCAGGTCCGCGAGGCGCTTTTTTCATTTTGTTTCCGGGACGCTCGTGAGCGTCCGTCCGGTGTCGCAAAGGAGCGCCGCAGCGGAGCCCCCCCGAGCTCCGCTGCGGCGCCTTCGCTTGCATCCCCCTCGTGGCGGGGCGCTTACCGGATCCTCACCGCTTCTCTCGTCCCGACCTGATGCGATCTGCATGCCAGGGCGCGGGCGGGCGCGTGTGGAACCTTTGTGCACGCCCCGGCTGAAGGTCTCCGCCGCCGCACCGCCGTGGGCATGGCCACAACGGCCGTGCCGCCGCCGGACGCGACGCGGGTGAAAAGGGGGCCGTCAGCATGCGTATCTGCCAAGGGCATTCCGCGAGGCCAGCAGTCCGATTCCTGAGGACGGAGTGACTTCCTGAGCGCAGTGTGCCTTTCTCGCCCGCAGGAAGAAATGATCTCGAAACATGCAGTTCGCGTCTCCGCCATCCACGGATGATCCCGGGGCGAGCGGGCGACGGCGGCCTCAACAACCAGCTGGCCCGCGCTCCGTCCAGGCGCCAAGCTGTCGAGGCTGCTCGCATGCGGAAGCGGCGCCAGCGGGTAGATTGGGCGTATGGTCTGGACATTCGGGGCTTACCTCCTGGTCGCGCTGGCGCTCGCGGTGCTGGCGGCGGTCGGGCTGTGGGCGCACCTCTACTACTGGGTCAAACGGCTGACCCTCCCGCTGGACTACAGCGTGGAAGAGGTGCTGCGGACCGAGGACGGCGCCCAGATCGAGATCCGCCGCGTCCCGTGCCCGCCCGGAGCGGCTGCGCAGCCGGATCTCCCGCCCATCGTGCTGGTGCACGGGATCGCCGCGAACCACAGGAACCAGGACATCCACCCCGATTACTCGCTGGCCCGCCACCTCGCCGCGCTCGGACGCGACGTGTGGCTGCTGACCTTGCGGAGCGGCCGCCTCCTCACCCGCATCGAGCGTCGCAGCGTCCGCTTCTCGGCCATGGTCCGGTACGATCTCCCCTGCGCCTTCGACGCGATCCTGAAGCGCACCGGCGCCCGCTCGCTCGATTACGTCGGCTTCTCGATGGGCGGCATGCTCCTCTATGCCGCGCTGGGACGGAGCGTGCCGGAAGATCGGGTCCGCCGCGTCGTCATTGTCGGCTCTCCAGGCCGCGTCTCCGGCCCGGCGCGCCTCATGCGCTTCCTGCCGGGCTGGCTGCTCCCGGGCGTGCCGCTGCGCCTCATGGCACGCAGCGTCGCGTTCGCCTCGGAGTGGCTACGGACGCCGATCCACCGCGCCGTGGCCAATCCGCGCAACGTGCCTCCCGGCGTCACCCGGCTCGCGCTGGTCAACTGCATCGAGGACATCCCCGCTGCGCTGAACGCAGACTTCGCCGGTTGGATGATGGGCGACGGAGAGATCCGCGTGGACGGCGAGAGAGTCCTGGACGGCCTCGCGTCCGTCGCGGCGCCGGCCCTCTTCATCGCCGGCAGCGCGGACAGGATAGCGCCGGTCTCATCGGTGCGCGCGGCGTTCGACGCGTGGGGACGCGATCACCCCGAGACCCCGAAGCGCTTTCTCGTGCTCGGGCGCGACTTCGGCGCGCGGGAGGATTACGGCCACGGAGACCTGGCGGTCGGCGCCTATACGGGCGCCGAGCTCTTCGAGCCGGTCGCGCGCTTCCTCGGCCCGGAGGAGCAGCCCGAAGACGCGCCCGGGCCCGAGGCGGGCGCCCCGGCGCTGGAGGCGATCAAGGCGCGCCAGCCGACGTCCGAGGAGGCCGATCCGCTGCCGGATCTCCCGGCCGCATGAGCCGCCGCGCGCGGTCGCCTCAGCGACCTTCCGACGAGACCGTCCCGGCAGCGACGGGCCGCGCGCACGCGGCTCCCGCGCGCTCCATTTCATCCAGTCTCGTCGCGTTCATGGAGCTGGAACCGGATGAAATCGAACGATCCCGCGGCGCCGCGCGCCGATCCGTGATTGCGGAGCGAAAGCGAAGAGGCGTATTCTCGTGGACGGGTCTCTCGCGCCACACGGTGGCCGGCGTGTCCGCCAAAGGATGTTCATGAGTCAACCCGGATTGCGCTCCAGATTCGAGCTGTCGCCCACAGCGCTCTGGCTGACGGCAGCGGCCCTCCTGGTCTCCCTTGTGTCCTGCGCGCAGGGAGAGGTGTCGGGAACGTCGTGCGATGAGGACCAGCTGCTGTGCGCGAGCGCGTGCGTCGACGCGCAGACCGATCCCGACCACTGCGGCGACTGCGACATCGTCTGCGCGAGCGGGCAGCGGTGCGAGGCGGGCGAGTGCGTCGGCGACGGCGGAGGCGGAGGCGGGGGCGCGCCGGACGGCGGCGGCATGGAAAGCCCCGCGAGCGGGACCGGCGGCGAGCTCTGCGCCCCCGGGCTCGAGGAGTGCGGCGGCGACTGCGTCGACCTCGACATCGACGCGCACCATTGCGGGAGCTGCAGCAACGAATGTCCGGAAGAGCAGCTGTGCGAGGACGGCGAGTGCGCCTGCGCCCCCGACCTCGCGGCCTGCGACGGCGGCTGCGTGGACCTGGCGAGCGATCCGCTGCACTGCGGGAGCTGCGAGGTCCGGTGCGCCGACAACCAGACGTGCACGGACGGGGCGTGCCTCTGCAACGAGGGACTCACGGACTGCGGCGGCAGGTGCGTCGATCTGACGCGAAGCCCGGCGCACTGCGGCGCGTGTGACGCCGCGTGCGGCCCGGGGCTCGTCTGCCAGGAGGGCGCGTGCCTCTGCGTCGTCGGCGACTACGAGGACATCGGCGCGACGGCGCCGCAGGTCGTGACGGGCACCACGCTCGGCGCGGACACCTATTTCGGGCTCGCCTGCGTGGCCGCCGGCTCGACCGAGATGGTCTACCGGTTCACGGCGGAGAAGGCCGGCAGCTACAGGTTCGACACCGCAGGATCGAGCTACGACACGGCCCTCGGCCTCCTGACCACCGACATCTGCGATGAGCTCGCGTGCAACGATGATCGCGGGGGGGCCGAGGCCAGCGCCTCGCTGCGCCTCGACGAGGGACAGGCGGTGTTCGTCGTCGTGTCGGGCTACAACGGCGCGCAAGGCGACTTCGTCTTGAGCATCGACCCGCTCGCGCCGCCCGAGTGCCCCGTGGGCACCATCGAGCCGACCCTCCCCCAGACGATCACCGGCGACACGCATCTGCGCAGCGACGCCGTCGCGCCGAGCTGCGGCTCGATCGACACCCCCGACTCGAGCTACACGTTCACCGCGCCGCGCGCGGGCAGGTACATCTTCGATACGTACGGCTCCTCGTACGACACGATCCTGGAGCTGCGCAGCGGGACGTGCTCGGGCTCGGTGATCTCCTGCAGCGACGACGTCGCGGCGGGCGAGCAGTCGCGCGTCATCGCCAACCTCACCGCGGGCCAGACGGTGGTCGCGATCGTCGACGGCGTCGACGGCGCCGCCGGGCCGTTCACGCTGAACGTCACCGAGTACGTGCCGCCGCCGTGCCCGGAGTTCACGCTCGGCTCGACCTTCCCGCAGACGGTGACGGGCAACACCGCCGTCATGGATCGCGTGAGCGTGATATCGGCGCCCTGCGCGGGCGGCGGCGGCCCCGAGGCCACCTATGCGTTCACCGCGCCAGCGTACGCGCTCTACACCTTCGACTCCTTCGGCACCTCCTTCGACACGGTGCTGCATGTGCACGACGGCACGTGCAGCGGGCCGAGCCTCGGGTGCAACGACGACACGTCTGGCCTGCAATCGCAGGTGAAGCTGCTGCTCGACGAGGGACAGACCGTCATCGTCGTCCTCGACGGTTACAGCTCATCGGCCTCCGGCGCCTACACGCTCAACGTGCGCCAGACCTTCGTCCCCCCGTGCCCCGCCATCGAGCTCGGGTCGACGGTGCCTCAGACGGTGACCGGGACGACCGAGGGCGCGGTCGACCTCATGACGCCGTCTTGCGGCAGCTCCGGCGGGGCCGAGGCGACGTACAGCTTCACCGCGCCCGCCGCCGGCACGTACGTCTTCGATACGTTCGGATCGACCTTCAACACGACCCTCTCCGCGCGCGACGGCCAGTGCGCCGGAGCGGCGCTCGGGTGCAACACCGACGCGGGCGGAACCACGCAGTCGCGGCTGACGCTGGAGCTCGACGAGGGCCAGACGATCATCCTGATCGTGGACGGCAGCTCCGCGAGCGCGTCGGGCGAGTTCACGCTCACCGCCCAGAAGTTCGACGGCGGCGGGACTTGCTCGAGCGCGATCGACCTCGGCTCCGTCTTCCCGCAGGTCGTCACCGGGACCACCGCGGAGCAGCCCGAGTCGGTCACCCCGACCTGCGGCTCGTCCACCGCGCCGGACATGCTCTACAGCTACACCGCGGCGGAGAACGGGACCTACATCTTCGACACGTTCGGGTCGAGCTTCGACACGGTCCTCCAGGTCTTCGACGGGAGCTGCTCGACGCCGCTCCGGTGCAACGATGACGCGGGCGGCGGACGGCAGTCGCGTCTCACCGTCGACATGGTCGCCGGGCAGACGGTCCTCATCGCCGTCGACGGCCGCGGCACGAGCTCCGGCGAGTACGTGCTCCAGGTGGACCGGTTCGCCGGCTTGGGGACCTGCTCGACGGCGATCGAGCTCGGCTCGGAGCTGCCGCTCACCACGACCGGCAGCACCGCGGGCCAGCCCAACTCGGTGACGCCGAATTGCGCCACCTCGTCGACCGCTCCGGAGACGGTGTTCACGTACACCGCCCCGGCCGACGGCTCGTATGTCATCAGCACGATCGGCTCGACGTTCGATACCGTCCTTCACGTCCACACGGGCGGCTGCGGCGGCACCACGCTCTCGTGCAACGACGATGGGGTCGGCATCGGGACATCATCGCGGCTCACGGTGACGCTCACCGCCGGTCAGGTCATCACCGTCGTCGTCGATGGCTATAACGGGGTATCGGGCAACTTCACGCTGAACATCGCCGCTCCTTGAGCCCACGCCGCGTGTTCCCCGAAGCCCGGCTGGCGATGCTGCCACTCGATCTACCGAGGCCGCCGAGGTCGACGCGGCGCCTTCGAGGCGCCGCGAGCGCCCGGAAGGCCGCCGCGCGACCGCGGCTCAGCCCACGCGCCGCCAGGGCGAACCTGGCACACATCCAGCGCCCCGCCGGTTGCGGAGCCCTCGGACGTGGGCGTATCCTGGCGCGCGACTCGTTATCCGCTCCGCCTCAAACGGCCAGATACCCCCAAGGATGGCTATGAACAATTCCGGATTGCGCCTCAGACCCACCCTCTCGTCCGCCGCGCTGCTCCTCGTCGCAGGCGTCGTCGTCGCGGCTTCCTGCGCCGAGGGCGACGACGAGCCGAGCGCGTGCGCGGACGGACAGTCGCAGTGCGATGGAGAGTGCGTCGACACCCAGGCGAACGCCGAGCATTGCGGCGCGTGCGGCAACGCCTGCGCGGAGGGGCAGCGCTGCGAGGAGGGCCGCTGCGGCGAGGGCGGGGGCGGCGGGGGCGATGGCGGCCGCGGGGGCGAGGGCGGCCGCGGGGGCGAGGGCGGCGGCGGCGACATGGAGGGGGGCGTCGACGAGTGCGACGAGGGCGAGACCGCCTGCGGCGGGAGCTGCGTGGACCTCGAGACAGACCCGCGCCACTGCGGCAAATGCGGCGACCCGTGCGCGGAGGGGCAGGTCTGCACGGACGGCGCCTGCGCCTGCGCCGACGGCCTCCTGGACTGCGACGGCGTCTGCGTGGACGTGCAGAACGACAGCGCGCACTGCGGCAGCTGCGAGGCGAGCTGCTCGCCCACCCAGCAGTGCGCCGAGGGCGCCTGCACTTGCTCCGCCGAGCTCACGGACTGCGGCGGCTCGTGCGCCAACCTGCAGACGAGCGAGCTGCACTGCGGCAGCTGCGAGACAGCGTGCGAGCGAGGCGCCTTCTGCCAGGCAGGCGCCTGCACGTGCGTCATCGGCACCCACGAGGAGCTGAGAGACACGTTCCCGCAGACGGTGACGGGGACCACCGTCGGAGGAGAGACGAACTACGGGCTGGCGTGCGTGGCCGCCGGCTCGTCGGAGCGGGTGTATCTGTTCACGCCCTCCGAGGCGGGGACATATACGATGGATACGGTCGGGTCCGACTTCGACACGGCCCTTGGCGTCGTGGGCGCGACCAGCTGCGCTCAGCTCGCCTGCAACGATGACGACGAGGGCGGCCAATCGAAGGTCCGCGCGGTCATCGAAGCGGGCGAGTCGGTCCTCATCGTGGTGACCGGCTTCGACGGCGCGGAGGGCGATTTCACGCTCAACCTGGCGAAGGCCGGGCCGCCCATCTGCCCTTCGGGGGCAGTCGACGAAGCGCTCCCGCAGACCTTCACCGGCAATACCGAGCTGCTCGGCGACGCGATCACGCCGAGCTGCGGCCACGCGGGCGGCCCCGACGTGAGCTATACATTCACGGCCCCGGCGGACGGGAAGTACGTCTTCGACACGTTCGGCTCCGAGTACAACACCGTGCTGGAGCTGCAAGACGGCGCGTGCAACGGCGATGTGATCGAGTGCAACAACGACTCGCGAGGCGGAATGCAGTCGCGCATCACGGCGGAGCTCAGCGCCGGTCAGACGGTCGTCGTCGTGGTCGACGGCTTCGAGGGCGCGAGCGGGGCCTACACGCTGAACATCTCCGAGTGGGAGCCGCCCCCGTGCCCCATGATCGATCTCGGCACGACCTACCCGCAGACGGTCATGGGCAACACGTCAGGCCTCGACAACTACCTCCAGGCGTCCTGCGCGTCGGGCGATTCCCCCGAGGTCAGTTACAGCTTCACGGCGCCGGCTGACGGCAGGTACACGTTCAACACGACCGGCTCGATGTTCGACACCGTGCTCCACGTCCACGACGGCAGCTGCACGGGGACCTCGCTGGGCTGCAACGACGGGTCCGGGTCCGTGTCGCAGGTCGTCACGCCGCTCGTGGCGGGGCAGACGGCGTACGTGGTGGTGGACGGCGCGTACGGGGCCTCCGGCGCCTACACGCTCAACGTCACCGGCATCCCCGCGCCCCCGTGCCCGGCGAACACCCTCGAGCCCGTCGTCCCGCAGACGGTGACGGGTACGACCGCGGGGCTCGGCGACTTCGTGAGCGCGCCGTGCGGCCTGGCCGGCGGCGCCGAGGCGACCTACAGCTTCACGGCGCCTTCCGACGGCGTGTACATCTTCGACACGTTCGGCTCCGCCTTCGACACGGTCGTTCACGTGCACGACGGCACGTGCGGCGGCGCGTCGCTCGGTTGCAACGACAACACGACCGGCGTCCAGTCGCGGGTCGCCGTGCCGCTCGTCGCGGGGCAGGCGGCCACCGTCGTGGTGGATGGCTCCGGGGCCGCGGCCTCGGGCGCGTTCAAGCTCAACATCAGCCTGTTCGAGGGCAACGCCACGTGCGTGAGCCCGGTCGACCTCGGCTCGACGGTCCCGCAGACGGCGACGGGCTCGACCTTGCTCCAGCCGAACTCGGGCACGCCGAGCTGCACGGCGTCGGGCGCGAGCGGCAACGACAGGGTCTACCGCTTCACCGCGCCGGCCGACGGGACTTACGTCATCGACACGCTCTCCTCGACCTTCGACACGGTCCTCCACGTGCACGACGGCGACAGCTGCGCCGGCGCGGAGCTCGCGTGCAACGACAACGCGGTCGGGGTCGCCTCGCGGGTGAACGTGCCCCTCACCGCGGGGCAGGTGATCACGATCGTCGCCGACAGCCGCCCCTCCTCCTCCGGCAACCTCACGCTGCACATCACCCAGGCTCCGTAGAGCGCGGCGGCTCCGCTGCTCTTGGAGAGGGGCGGCTCCGCTGCGCGTGCAGAGGGGGCGCTCCGCTGCGCGTGCAGAGGGGCGCTCCGCTGCGCGTGCAGAGGGGGCGCTCCGCTGCGCGTGGAGAAGTGCCGCTCTGCTGCGCGTGTAGCGGAGAACCGTGGTGCAGGGCCCGACGCATCCTCTCAAATTCTTCGGAAAAATTCACAGGGAGGCGGGGAGGCGGGGAGGGAAAACTTCGAAATACTCCCTGTCGCCCGCCTCTCTGTTCAATTTTTCCGCTGAAAAGGGCTGCAAAATGAGGGAATTCCTCAGGTGCAGGGCGACAGTGGCCGGCGGGCAGGCGCTGGTCGGCTGGGGCTGGGCGACCGAGGAGCGGTGGCAGGGCCGGGTCGGGTCGGCCGCTGTAGCTTCGGCCGGGGGCGGGGGCGTGGGGGCAGGTGGCCCGGCGTGGCGCGATGGATGGCGGACGGCGCTTCGATCCGAGGAGCGACGCGCGCTCCTACTAGGAGTTTTCTTGAGGGCGGCGCGCGCCCGTGCGAGTCTCGGCCCCCCTGGGACATGCGTCCGCCATCCGGGACGCGCCCCTGTGATCCAGGTCGAACCATGCCAAAGGAACGCGTGTTCTCCCTCGATGCCGTCCGGACCGACGGCTGGTTCGAGCGCATAGGCGACGGCATCGGCAGCTTCCAGGCGCTCTGCGAGATCGTGGGCGAGGCGTTCTTTGCCTTCTCGATGATCACGGGCGCCCGCATCACGGCGCTCACCGTCGACCGCCGCAACCCGGACAACACGCTGGTCGACTTCGTTATCGCGCCGCCAGGCGAGGAGGAGGTCGACGGCGACGTCCAGCGGCTCACGCTCGCGGACTTCCGCCACCGCCTCGTCGGCGCGCTGCTCACCGAGGACATGACGCCGCAGGCCCCCGAGCGGGACACCGACCTCGAGGGCCTCCAGCTCCACATCGGCGTCCGCTACCTGCTGCTCGCCCCGCTCTACGGCTACAGCCTCCGCAAGCTCTCCGTCGAAGGGAAGACCTCGCGCCTCCTCCTCCTGCGCGACGGCATCGAGGAGACGCACGAGCTCAACGAGTTCCGCGCCCGCATCCGCTCGCACGTCCGCGACGAGCTGGAGCGCGCCTCCGCCGGCGCGCGCTCCGCCATCGACCTCACGAAGGTCGCCGAGGCCGAGGTCGCCTCGCAGCGCGGCGACTTCCCGAAGGTGATCCAGCTGCTCGGCACCTGGCCGGCGCCGCTCGCCATCTTCCTGCGCACGCCCGAGGGGCAGATGCTCACCCCGGACGCCCGCAGCCTCATCGCCAAGGGGCTCGGCCTGCTCGGCACCGCGTGCGTCAAGCTCGGCGAGGAGCACCAGGGCGAGGAGGTCATGCGCCTCGCGGTCCAGTACGCGCACGACGGGGCCGCGGCCGGCGACATCTTCCGCCGGCTGGGCGAGGCCATGCTCGAGGACGGCCGGGCAGGCGAGGCCATCGGCCCCCTCCGGCGCGCCGCGAACCTCGGCGCCCCGCCGAAGCAGATCTGGCCGCTGCTCGCGCGGGCCTTCGTGCACCGCAAGAAGTTCGTCGCCGCCCTCGCCTGCGTCCGCGAGGCGCGGAGCGCCGGCGTGCCGGACGCCGACATGGTGGAGGAGATCCGGGAGATCGAGGCCACCCTGGGGACGGCGCTCACCGCCTGGAGAGGGCTGGTCCTCGTGGCGAACCGCTCCTAGAATCGCGGCCCGCCGGTTGCCGCCGGTTGGCTGACCGCCTCCATTGACACCCCCGCGGCGGCCGACTAGATCCGGCGCGGATTAAGCCGAGATCGCTCGGATTTTTGCTGTCTCAACGCAGCATCGCCGCGTCGCTCTCACCTTGTTGGACTGCATGGTTCGGGGCCGCGGGCCCCGAGGTCTCGCCCGAGAAGCCGCGCGCTGCGGCGAGGCGGTCGGCCCTCCGGGCCCGACCCGTAGGAGTGCTCTCTCGATGGCCACCTACATCCCCTTGTTCCTGCTGTTTCTCGTGGCCGCGGTCATCGCGCTCGCCATGTTCACGCTGACGTCGCTGCTCGGCCCGAAGAACCCGACGGTCGAGAAGATGATGCCGTACGAGTGCGGCAGCGACTCGACGGGCGGGCGGTTCGTCAAGCCGAGCGTGAAGTTCTACCTGACGGCGATCCTCTTTGTCGTGTTCGACATCGAGGCGGTGCTCATCTACCCGTGGACGATCCAGTTCCGAACGCTCGGGTGGACCGGCCTCGCGACGATGAGCTCGTTCATCGCGCTGCTCGTCGTCGCGCTCGTATACGTGTGGAAGAAGGGAGCTCTGGAATGGGAGAAATAATGGGCGGAGGCCCCTCCACGCGGGTGATGGAGGGCTCCGAGCACGGCTTCGCGACCACGCGCGTGGACGCGTTGCTCAACTGGGCCAAGAAGTACTCCCTGTTCCAGTACCCGTTCGTGACGGCCTGCTGCGGCATGGAGTACATGGCCATGGCCAGCCCGCGCTACGACATGGCGCGGTTCGGCGCCGAGGTGCCGCGCTTCTCGCCGCGCCAGGCCGACCTGCTCTGGGTGGTGGGGACCATCAGCCAGCGCCAGGCGCCCGCGCTCAAGCGCATCTACGAGCAGATGGCGGACCCGAAGTGGGTGCTCGCCTTCGGCACGTGCGCCTCGTGCGGCGGCTTCTACGACAACTACACGACGCTCGCCGGCATCGACAAGATCATCCCCTGCGACGTCTACGTGCCGGGCTGTCCGCCGCGCCCCGAGGCGGTGCTCGACGGCCTCATGCTGCTCCAGGACAAGATCGCGCGCGGCGACCGCACGCCCGCGATCGTCAAGCCGCGCGAGGATCCCGCGCTGACCGCGGAGCGCCTCGTCACCCTCCAGCGCAAGGAGAGGAGCCAGCCATGAGCAAGAAGGTCCTCGAGCTCCTCACGGCGCAGTTCCCGGGCGCCGTCCTGGAGACGCACTCGCAGTTCGGCGACGACACCGCGGTGCTCGACCCGGCCGCGTGGCGCGACGTCGCCCTGTTCCTCCGCAACGACCCGCGGACGCTGATGAACATGTTCGTCGACCTCACGGCGGTCGACTACCTCTGGCGCGGCGACGTGCCCCGCTTCGAGGTGGTCTGCCACCTGCGCTCGTTCGAGCGGAACCACCGCATCCGCATCAAGGCGCGCGTCGGCGACGAGGAGGGCAACGGCGCCGAGATCGACTCGATCGTCCCGGTGTGGAAGGGCGCGAACTGGTTCGAGCGCGAGTGCTACGACCTGCTCGGCATCGTGTTCCGGGGGCACCCGGACCTCCGGCGCATCCTGATGTACCCGGAGTTCGAGGGGCACCCCCTGCGCAAGGACTACCCGGCCAACCGCATCCAGCCGCTCATCCCGTTCCGGGACGTGCCGAACACCGGCAAGCTGCCGCCGTTCGGCCCCGACGAGGGCATGAGCTTCGGCCGCCAGTCGCACGACTTCGCGCTGTACAACCCCGGGACGGGGGCGTCGCTCGAGTCGACCGGCGGTGATGAGGCCTCCGACAAGGGCAAACCGCAGGGCATCGGCGTGGGTGCGCTGCAGGAGCGAAGCTGACCGATGGAACCCCTGGATCGCGATCTGGACGAGGCCGCGCTCGATCTGCCGAGCGAGCCGATGCTCCTCAACATGGGGCCGTCCCACCCGGCGATGCACGGCACGGTGAGGATCGTGCTCGAGCTGTCCGGCGAGACGATCAACAAGGCCGACGTGCAGATCGGCTACCTGCACCGCGGCTTCGAGAAGATGTGCGAGCGCGGCACGTGGACGCAGGTCTTCCCGTACGTCGACCGGCTCAACTACGTCTCGCCGATGCTCAACAACGTCGGCTTCTCGCTGGCGGTCGAGAAGATGCTCGGCGTCACGGTGCCCGAGCGCTGCCAGTACTACCGCGTGATCCTCGGCGAGATGGCGCGCATCTGCGATCACATGATCTGCAGCGGCGCCATGGCCATGGAGCTCGGCGCGTTCACGCCGTTCCTGTACCTGTGCCGCGCCCGCGAGATCTTCTGGGAGATCTTCGAGGAGGAGACCGGGGCGCGCCTGACGCACAGCTTCGGCCGCGTCGGCGGCATGGCGCGGCCGCCCACGCCCGACTTCAAGTCGATGGTGCGGGTGGGCCTCGAGCGCGTGATCGCGCTCATCCACGACGCCGAGAAGCTCATCCTCAAGAACCGCATCTTCCTCGATCGCCTCGACGGCGTCGGCCGAATGTCGAAGGAGGACGCGCTCGAGCTCGGCTGGACCGGCATCGTGCTCCGGGCGAGCGGCGTTCCGTACGACGTGCGCCGGGCGAACCCGTACATGGTCTACGACCGCTTCGAGTTCGACGTGCCGGTCGGCACGCGGGGCGACAACTACGACCGGTTCATGTGCCGCCAGGAGGAGATCCGCCAGTCGGCGAGGATCATCGAGCAGGCGCTCGACCAGATGCCCGACGAGGGGCCGATCAACATCGACGATCCGCGCATCGTGCTGCCGCCGAAGGAGGAGGTCTACACGACCATCGAGGCGACCATCCAGCACTTCAAGATCGTCATGGAGGGCATCAAGGTGCCCGCCGGCGAGTGCTACTCGTACACCGAGGCCGGCAACGGCGAGCTCGGCTTCTACCTGGTCTCCGACGGCAGCGGCACGCCCTACCGCGTCCGCATCCGCCCGCCGTGCTTCGCCACGACGCAGGGGCTCTCCCAGCTCATCACCGGGCTGATGATCCCCGACGTCGTGCCGACGTTCGGCTCCCTCAACATGATCGGCGGAGAGTGCGACCACTAGCGACGGCGGCGACGGCGAGCGGAGCGCTCCCGTCATCGAGTTAAGGAGCGGGGGCCCTGCGCGGCCCCGCCGGGAATCGAGATCACGATGCCTACGATCAAGATCGACGGAAGGGAGATCCCCTTCGAGAGCGGTGACACGATCATCCGGGCGGCGCACCGCGCCGGGATCGACATCCCCCACTACTGCTGGCACCCCGGCCTCAGCGTCGCCGCCAACTGCAGGATGTGCCTCGTCGAGGTGCTGCCGCCGCCGGGGCGGCCGGCGATGAGCCTCGACATCCTCCGCTGGGACGAGGCCAAGCAGGACTACGTGCCGGCGGCGAAGCCGAAGCTCCAGCCGTCCTGCCAGATGGCGTGCTCGAACGGCATGGAGGTGCTGTCCGAGGGCAGCGACCACGTGGCCGAGGCGCGCTCGGCGGTGCAGGAGCTCCTGCTCCTGAACCACCCGGTCGACTGCCCGATCTGCGACCAGGCCGGCGAGTGCCGCCTCCAGGACTACTGGCTCGAGCACCAGCGCAAGGGCAAGCGGATGCAGCAGGAGCCGGTGCACAAGCCGAAGGCGGTCACCTTCGGGCCGACCATCGTCTACGACGCCGAGCGCTGCATCGTCTGCACGCGGTGCATCCGCGTCTGCAACGAGCTCGCCCGCGACCCGGTGCTCTCCGTCCGCGAGCGCGGCAACCTCGGGGAGATCACGGTCTCGCCGGGGCGCGAGCTCGACCACAACTACACGCTGATGACCGAGCACGTCTGCCCGGTCGGCGCGCTCACGTCGCGCGACTTCCGGTTCAAGGCGCGCGTCTGGTTCCTCCGCAGCGCCCGGACCGTGTGCCAGGGCTGCGCGACGGGCTGCAACGCGTACCTCGACTACGACCCGCGCAACAACACGCCGTACCGGCACCGCCCGCGCGAGAACATGGCGGTCAACACGTACTGGATGTGCGACGAGGGGATGCTCTCGTACCGGCGCGCGGTCGAGGGGCGGCTGCTCACGGCGCTCGTCGGCAACGACGACGCGAGCCTCGAGGACGCGCTCGCCGCGGCCAAGGAGCAGCTCAGCGGCCACGCCGACGACCCGTCGAAGGTCGCTGTCGTCCTGTCGGCCCAGCACTCGAACGAGGACAACTTCGCGCTCTACCACCTCGCGACGACGTACCTCGGCGCCACCGACTTCTTCGTGTCGGGCAAGCCGCTCGGCCAGGGTGACGACATCCTGATCAGCGAGGACAAGAACCCGAACACCCGCGGCGCCGTGCAGATCGCGGCGGCGACCCCGCCGCGCCCCGTCGCGGAGCTGCTCCAGGGCATCGCGTCGGGGCAGTACGCGTACGTCGTCGCGCTCGGGTCGGACCTCGAGGTCGACGCGGGCGAGGCGCAGCGGGCGCTGTCGCGGCTCAAGGGGGTGGTGACGATCGCCGCCCACGAGGGGCCGCTGGCGACGGCGGCGCGCGTGGCCCTGCCGGCGTGCTCGTGGGCCGAGGCCGAGGGGACGTACGTGAACCGGAAGGGCCTGGCGCAGCGGAGCGAGCGGGCGCTGCTCCCGCACGGCGACGCGCGCCCGGCCTGGGAGCTCATCGGCCGGCTCGGGCGCACGCTCGGGTACGCGACCGGGTGGAAGACCCTCGCCGAGCTGCGCCGCGCGATGCCGCCCGGCGCCGTCGCCGGCGCGGCGGCCGCGCCCGAGGCGGTGCTCGGCGCCGCGCCCCCCGCGCACACCTCGGCGGCGACAGCGCTCGCCGACGGGTCGCGGGTCGAGCCGAAGAAGACGGAGGCCACGGCATGACCATTGTCGAGCTCGTTCTCGCGATCGTGAAGATCCTGATCGTCGTCATGTTCCTGCTGAACATGGCGGCGATCGCGACCTGGGCCGACAGGCGCCAGGGCGCGATGGTGCAGGACCGCGTCGGCCCGAACCGGGCGGTCGTCTACCTGCCGTCGCTGCTCGTGCGCGGCATCGTGTTCCTCCCGCCGGCGGCGCTCGCGGCGCTCGCCGTGTTCACCGCGACGCGCCCGATGTCCGGGCCGTCCGCGGTCGAGGCGCTGGTGATCAGCGCGCAGTTCGCCGTGTTCGTGGCCTGGCTCAGCCTGCTCGTGATCTGCGCCTCGGCCCGCAGGAACGGCCCGAGCAACGCGGCCGAGGAGGCGCTCGCCCGGTTCGACCCGCGCAGCATCTTCTACGCCGGCGTCCTGGCCCACGTGCTGGCCTTCTTCGTCGCGCAGGCGATCCCGCTCTCGGCGGCGCCGACCGCGGCGCGCGTCGTGTGCGTGCTGCTCGGCGCGCTGCTCCTCGGGGCGGGCGCGCTCACGGCCCTGAGCGTGCCCGAGGGCAAGGTGCCGCTGCGCCTCCTCGGCACGCTCCACGCCGCCGCCGACGCGATCAAGATGATCTGGAAGGAGGACTTCATCCCGAAGAACGCCGACCGGCTCCTCCACTCGCTCGCGCCGCTGCTCGCGATGTTCCCGGCGCTGGTGACGTTCGCGGTCATCCCCTTCGGCGACAAGCTCTGCTTCGAGGACAACGGCGACCGGGTCTTCGGCTTCGGCGACCTCCCGCTCCTCAAGAACACGGTCGACCAGGCCTTCACGTGCAACGGCCACGTCGTGAACCTGCAGGTCGCCGACCTCAACGTCGGCATCCTCTACATCTTCGCGATGGCGGGCACGGGCATCATCGGCGCCGCGCTCGCCGGCTGGGCGAGCGACAACAAGTTCTCGCTGCTCGGCGGGCTGCGCGCCGCCAGCCAGATGGTCAGCTACGAGGTCGCGATGGGCCTCAGCGTCGTCGGGCTCTTCATCATCTACAGCAGCGTGCGGCTCGGCGACATGGTGCAGTGGCAGGCCGAGCACGCGTGGGGGATCTTCGTCCAGCCGGTCGCGTTCTTCCTGTTCCTCGCGGCGCTCGCGGCCGAGACGAAGCGCATCCCGTTCGACCAGCCCGAGGGCGAGAGCGAGATCGTCGCCGGCTACTTCGTCGAGTACT
This sequence comes from Sorangium sp. So ce321, assembly GCF_051530195.1. NCBI lineage: Bacteria > Pseudomonadati > Myxococcota > Polyangiales > Polyangiaceae > Sorangium > Sorangium sp. So ce321. The sequence goes on from NZ_CP150329.1 coordinate 995,489, forward strand.
CCGGGATGAAGTTCGGCATGTTCATGACGGGCGAGTACGTGGAGCTCATCACGTCGAGCGCGCTCCTCGTCACGCTCTTCTTCGGCGGCTACCACCTGCCCTTCCTGGACCGCGACGGCATCAACATCGCCTTCGGCGACACGACGCTGTTCCAGTACAAGATGACGCACTTCGCCGTGAGCTTGACGTACTTCCTCGCGTTCTTCGGCAAGACGATCTTCATGACGTGGGTGCAGGTCTTCTTCCGCTGGACGCTGCCGCGCTTCCGCTACGACCAGGTGATGCGGCTCGGGTGGACGAAGCTCCTGCCGCTCACGATCGTCAACATGATGGTGACGGGCATCGTGGTGCTGGCGGTCGACTCGGCGCCCGCGGGGCTCCGCAGCAGCCTGCAGGTCGCCGCCGACGTCTCCCACGGGCTCGTCGCCCTCGGCGGCTTCGCGGCCGTCGTGGCGCTGATCGCCGGGCTCCTCGAGCCGGTCGAGCGTCACCACACCGTCAATTCCACCTCGGCCCGCTTCGCCGCTGCGGCCGGGGGCACCAAGGCAACGCCGCAGCAGGCGTAGAGGAGAGTCCCATGGCGAGAGCTACTCCGAGCAACCCCTGGACGAAGCCGGCCGGCAGGCCGATCACCGGCAAGCCGGTGCCGCGCCCTGTCCGGAGCGCCGACGTGCAGGCCTACATCCCCGAGATGGTCAAGGGGCTGGGGCTCACGATGAAGCACTTCTTCAAGAACACGAAGGAGATGGTGCTCGGCCAGAAGCCGGACCCGGTCCTCGAGTCGCTCCAGCCGGGGGTCACGACGATCAGCTACCCCGAGGAGAAGCGCCCCTACCCGGAGCGCTTCCGGGGCATCCACCGGCTCACGCTGCGCGAGGACAACTCGCCCCGCTGCGTCGCGTGCCTCTGCTGCTCGACGGCGTGCCCGGCGCAGTGCATCTCGATCGATCCGGCCGAGTACCCCGAGGGCGATCGTCGCCACGGCTACGAGCGGTACCCGAGCAGCTTCGTCATCGACGAGCTCCGCTGCGTGTTCTGCGGCTACTGCGTCGAGGCGTGCCCCGTCGACGCCATCCGCATGGACACCGGCCTGCACGCGGTGCCCTACGACTCGCGCGAGCAGTTCATCTACAAGCGCGAGCTCCTCATGACCCTCGCGGACCGCTCGGGCTCGCGGCTGACCGCGAACCGGCGCCACGAGCCGGGCGACCCGACGCACCCCGGCCTGACGCGCGAGCACGCGGATCACTGACCTGGCTCGCGCGTCCGGCGGCGACGCGGCGACGCCCGCCGGGCGGCGGCGCCAGGCGGGCGCGGGGCCTCTCGCCCGGATCCCGCCGGGCGGCTGAGCGCCCGGATCCCGCCGGGCGGCTGAGCCCGGGGGCCTCTCGCCCGGGTGAGGTTCTGCTAGAAGAGCGGGCCATGGCGACGACGTACGGCTCCTTCGAGGCGGTCATCGGGCTCGAGGTCCACGCGCAGCTCCTCACCCGCACCAAGGCGTTCTGCGGCTGTGCGACGAGCTTCGGAGACCCGCCGAACACGCACACGTGCCCGGTCTGCCTCGGGCTCCCCGGGGCGCTCCCGGTCCTGAACCGCGAGGCGGTGCGGATGGCGGTGAGCGCCGCGCTCGCGCTCGGCTGCGCCGTCCAGGAGAGCAGCATCTTCGCGCGGAAGAACTACTTCTACCCGGACCTGCCGAAGGGCTTTCAGCTCAGCCAGTACGACCGGCCGCTCGCGCTCCGCGGCGTGCTCGAGATCGAGACCGAGGCGGGGAAGAAGCGGGCGGGGATCACGCGCGTGCACATGGAGGAGGACGCCGGCAAGAACCTCCACGGCATCGGCGGCCTGTCGGTCGTCGATCTCAACCGCGCCGGCACGCCGCTCATCGAGATCGTCGGCGAGCCCGACCTGAGCTCGGGCGTCGAGGCGGCCGAGTACCTGAAGCGGCTGCGCGAGATCCTGATGTTCATCGGCGTGAACGACGGCAACCTCGAGCAGGGCAGCTTCCGCTGCGACGCCAACGTCTCGGTCCGCAGGGCAGGGGAGACGAAGCTCGGCACGCGGACGGAGCTCAAGAACATCAACTCGTTCCGCTTCGTCGCCGAGGCGATCGATCTCGAGATCCGGCGGCAGATCGCGCTCATCGAGCAGGGCGGCCGGGTGCGGCAGCAGACCCGCGGGTACAACGCCGAGAAGAAGGAGACGTACCTCCTTCGCGACAAGGAGAACGAGTCCGGCTACCGGTACTTCCCCGAGCCGGATCTGCCGCCGCTCGTCGTGGACGAGGCGTTCCTCGCCGACGTGCGCGCCGCGCTCCCCGAGCCGCCGGTGGACAAGCGGCGCCGCTTCACCGAGTCGCTCGGGCTCACGCCGTACGCGGCGTCGGTGCTGACGGGCCACCCGCAGATCGCGGTGTTCTTCGAGGAGGCGGCGCGCCTCCACGGCGACGCGGTGAAGGTGGCGAACTTCGTCCAGGGCGAGGTGCTGCGCGACGCCCGCACGACGGGGTTGTCGGCGACGTTCCCTGTCACCCCGGCGCAGGTGGCCGGGCTGCTGCGCCTCGTGGACGAGGGCGCGATCAGCGGCAAGCAGGCCAAGGAGGTGTACACGGAGATGGCCGGCACCGACCGGGCGCCCGGCGACATCGTCCGCGACAAGGGGATGGCCGTCATGAGCGACGCGTCCGCGATCGAGGCGATCGCCGCGTCGGTCATCGCCGCGAACGCGAAGCAGGCGGCGGCGTACCGCGCCGGCAAGACCGCGCTGCTCGGCTTCTTCGTCGGGCAGATCATGAAGCAGACGGGGGGCAGCGCGAACCCCGCGGTCGTGAACGAGGTGCTGAAGCGGCTGCTCGAGGGCGCTCCTGTCGCGGGCGCGTGAAGGAGCTTTCTCCGCGCCCGGGCGTGAAATAGGGTAGCCGCTCAGGCGATCTCGCCGCCGAGCCCGGCCGAAGCGCTGCACGGGGTCGCGTCGGCGAGGCGAGTCCGGGCGGCGTCGCGCGACGGAGGAGGGGGAGCGAGGGATGAACCAGGGCGGCTCTGGGAGCGGCGGTGGCGGATGGGGACAGCCCCCCGGCGGAGGCGGCTACGGCCCGCCCGGCGGAGGTGGTGACGGCCCGCCCGGCGGAGGCGGTGACGGCCCGCCCGGCGGAGGTGGTCATGGTCCGACCGGCGGAGGCGGCTACGGCCCGCCCGGCGGAGGTGGTCACGGTCCGACCGGCGGCGGCTACGGTCCGACCGGCGGCGGCTACGGTCCGCCCGGGGGCGGCTACGGCCCGCCCGGCGGCGGCTACGGCCCGCCCGGGGGCGGCTACGGCCCGCCCGGGGGCGGCTACGGTCCGCCTCCAGGCATGCAGTCGCCCTACCGCGCGCCGCCTGGCGGCGGGACCGGCAATAACCTCGAGCGGTTCCTCAAGCCCGGCCTGATCGGGGGCGTCGTGGGCGGCGTGCTGTCCGGCCTGCCGCTGGTCAACCTGCTCAACTGCTGCTTCTGCCTGCTCAACGTCGCCGGCGCCGCCGTCGCTGTCTCGCTCTACCTCAACGAGCACCCGCACGAGCGCCTCTCCGGCAACGACGCGGCGCTCTGCGGCGCCATCGCAGGCGCGGCCGCCGGCCTGATCGCCGGCGTCTTCGACCTGGTCATCAAGGTCCTCTTCGGCACCCTCCTCGGGGGCCTCTACGCCAGCCTCCCCCCGGACCTCGTCAAGAACCTGGCGGTCGGCAGCATCACCGCCGCGATCTACATCCCGTTCTACGCGATCGCCTACAGTGCCATGGGCGCGCTCGGCGGCTTCCTCTCCTTGCAGCTCCTCTTCAAGGATCGCCTCGCCTCCTGATCAGCCCGGCGACCCGGACACCTGAAGCATGGCCAGCGAACATCCCCTCGACGCCCTCCGCTTCCCCCTCCGCGCCGCCGGCTTCGTCGGCCTCACCTTCGGCATGTACGGCCTGCTCGAGGTCGACACGGCGCTCTCCAGCGCGGCCGACCGCGAGGTGGTCCTACATACATGGATGCGCCGTTACGGTCGCGCGCTCCTCAAGCTGTACGGCCTCGACGTGCGCGTCAGCGGTCTGAGCGGCCTTTTCCAGCAGGAGCCCGCCCGCGGCCCCGCCGCCGGCGCGCAGTACTACCCCGGCCGCGATCCTGCCGGCGTCGGGCGGGTGTTCGTGATGAACCACCGCTCCGCGCTCGACATCATGGTCACGCTCGCCTTCTTCGAGGCGACGGTCGTGAGCCGCGCCGATCTCGCCGGATGGCCGGTCGTCGGCGTGGCGGCGCGCCGCGTCGGCACGCTCTTCGTCGACCGATCGAGCAAGCGCAGCGGCTCCGCCGTCGTGCAGGCGATGTGCACGGCGCTCAAGCGCGGCCGTGGTGTGATGGTCTACCCCGAGGGGACCACGTTCTCCGGGGACGAGGTCCGGCCGTTCCGCGCCGGCGCCTTCACCGCGGCGTGCCGCGTCGGCGCGCAGATCGTCCCCGTCGGCCTCGCGTACGGCGGCGCCGATTCCTCGTACGTGGACGAGTCGTTCGCGGCGCACATGGCCCGGGTGAGCCGTGCGCGACGTATCCCCGTGGCGCTCGAGGTCGGCGCGCCCATCGCCACCGCCGGCCAGAACGTCGACGCCGTCCGTGATGAGTCGCACCAGGCCGTCCAGACGCTGGTCCGCCGCGCCCGCGCTCGGCTCGCCTCCGACATATAGAGCGCCGGGCTCCGATCGCGCGCCGGCGCCGCTGGCTTCTGCGATCGCCCCTCGCTACCATGCGGCCGGCTGTCGACCATCATGGAGCGTGAAGGCAACCCGAGCGAGACCGCCATGGCGTGGCAGGTCCTGAAGCAGCCCCGCGGTGGAGCGATCCATAATGAGCTGATGTTCCTGGCGGATGCGAGCGAGCAGCTCACCGGATCGCTGGATCCGCACACCATCCTCGAGCGGCTCGCGCGTCTGTCGGTGCCCTTCCTCGCGGACTGGTGCACGGTCGATCTGATCGAGCGCGGCGCCGCGGACACCATGGGCCTGGTCGGCTCCGTCCCGCCGCCGGCGCCCCAGAGCGACGCGCCGTCGTTCGCGCCCGGGGTGAGCGCGCTCGACCTGACGCCCGCGCCGGGGATCCACGCGGCGCGGCGCCAGCGCGCCGCGGCCGAGGCGGCGGGCTCCGATCGCGCGGGCCACGCGGGCGGCGCGAAGCACAAGTTCTGCCGGGTCGCGGCGAGGCACGTGAACCCCGAGCGCGAGGGGCTGCTGCGCGCGATCTCGCCCGACGCCGAGGAGCGCCTCGGCATCGCCAAGGTGCTGCACAGCGGCGAGTCCGAGCTGCTCCACGAGCTCGACGGCAGCCAGAGCGACGAGGCCGCCGAGCGCGCCGCCGCGCTGGAGCAGCTCGGCACGCGCTCGGCGATGGCGGTGCCGCTCATCGCGCGCGGCCGCAAGCTCGGCGTGCTGTCGTTCGGCGTCTCCGAGTCGAACCGCGTCTACTCCGCCGACGACCTCGTGCTCGCGGCCGAGCTCGCGCACCGCGTGGCGCTGGCGCTCGACAACGCCTACCTCTACCGCAAGGCGGAGGAGGCGCGGCAGTCCGCGGAGCGGAGCGCGGACCGGGCCGCGTGGCTCTTCGCGGTCACGGCCGCGCTGTCCGACGCGATCACGCCGCCCGCGGTGCTCCGCGTGCTCGCGAGCGACGTCGTCGCGGCCGCCGGCGGGATCACGGCCATGGTGGCGCTGCGCGCCGGGCTCGGCGGCGAGCTCGAGACGGTGCGCTCGACGGGCTACCTCGAGGCGCAGATCGCGCGCTTCAAGACCTTCGACCTCGGCGCGGAGCTGCCGCTGGCGCGCGCGGTCCGCGAGCGGCAGCCGATCTTCCTCGAGTCGGAGGCGCGCTTCCGCGAGTTCGATCCGAGCTTCGCGGCCTGCTGCGCCACGACGGGCGAGCACGCGTACGCCGCGATCCCGCTCTTCCTGGAGGGGCGCGTGCTCGGCGCCGTGGGCTTCGGCTTCTCGACGCCGCAGTCGTTCACCGAGGACGACCGGGCGTTCATGCTCGCGCTGGTCCAGCAGAGCGCGCAGGCGCTCGAGCGGGCGCGCCTCTCCGCGCTGCAGACGGAGGAGGCGATGCACCTCTCGCACGAGGTGCTGAAGCAGATGCCGGAGGCGATCCTCGTCACGGACGTCGAGGGCAACATCCGCTACTGGATGGGCGAGGCCGAGTCGATCTTCGGCTACCTCTCGGAGGAGATCGTCGGCAAGAGCATGTCGCTGCTCCACCGCGAGGACCTGCGGGAGGAGAGCACGGGCCGGATCCTCCAGCAGATCGAGGACGCGCGCACGTTCGTGGGCGAGGTCCCGTGCGTGCGGCGGGACGGCTCCGAGGTGCCGATCGAGATCACGGCCTACGCGGTCCACGATCAGGAGGGCCGGCCGCTGTTCCTCGTCGGCATCCACCGCGACATCACCGATCGCAAGCGGGCCGAGGAGGAGCGCGCGCGGCTCATCCGGGTGCAGGCGGCGCGCGCCGAGGCCGAGGAGGCGGCGCGGCGGTTCGCGTTCCTCGCCGAGCTCAGCACCGCGCTCGCCGCGTCGCTGGACTTCACGGCGACGCTCCAGTCGCTCGCGCGGCTGGTCCTCCCGGTGCTGGCCGATTTCTGCCTGATCGACATCGACGACGGCCTCGGCCTGCGCCACGTCGCGGTCGCGCACGTGAGCCCGCTGAAGGAGCCGCTGCTCCGGTATTTCCACCCGAGCCGCGTCGAGGGCGAGCCGGGCCCGGTGGCGCGCGTGCTGCGCACGGGCCGGTCGGAGCTCTACGCGGACGTGCGCGGCGACGTGCTGCTGCACGAGGCGATGACGAGCGAGGAGGCCGCGGCGAACCGCGCGCTCGCGCCGCTCTCGTACCTCGTCGTGGCGCTCCGGGCGCGCGGGCGCATCCTCGGGGCGATCTCGCTCGTGTCGTCGGAGTCGGGCCGGTTCTTCGAGCGGGCGGACGTCGCGTTCGCGGAGGAGGTCGCGCACCGCGCCGCGCTCGCGCTCGACAACGCGCGCCTCTACCGGGAGGTGCAGGACGCGAACCGCTTGAAGGACGAGTTCCTCGGGACCGTGTCGCACGAGCTGCGCACGCCGCTCAACGCGATCCTCGGCTGGGCGAGGATGATGCAGGCGGGCTCGCTCGACCGGGTCGCGGAGACGCGGGCGCTGTCGGCGATCGAGCGCAACGCCGAGCACCAGGTGACGCTGATCGACGAGCTGCTCGACGCCTCGCAGGTGGTGACGGGCACGCTGAAGATCGAGCGGCTCGCGGTGGAGCTGACGCTGCCGGTGCAGACGGCGGTCGAGTCGATCCTGCCCTCCGCGGCGGGCAAGGGCGTGGCGATCGAGACGCGGCTCGACCCGGAGGGCGTGTTCGTGGAGGGCGATCCGGCGCGGCTCCAGCAGGTCGTGTGGCACCTGCTCTCGAACGCGGTGAAGTTCGCGCGGCCGGGCGGGCTGGTCCAGGTGCAGCTGTCGCAGGACGAGCGCTTCGCCGAGATCCGGGTGAGCGACGACGGGGAGGGCATCACGGCGGATCAGCTGCCGCACGTCTTCGAGCGCTTCCGGCACGAGGACAGCAGCAGCGGGCGCCGGCACGGGGGGCTCGGGCTGGGGCTGTCGATCGTGCGGCACATCGTCGGGCTGCACGGCGGCACGGTGCGCATGACGAGCGCCGGGCCCGGGCGGGGGACGACGTGCACGGTGCAGCTGCCGCTGTCGACGGGGGCCACGGCGACGGCGCTGACGAGCGCGGGGATCGCGCCCGATCCCCGCAATCCGTTCCCGAGGCTCACCGGGGTGCGGGTGTTGATCGCGGACGACGATCCGGACACGCTGGCGATGCTGTCGTCGGTGCTCCGGCGCTGCGGGGCCGAGGTCAGCACGGCGACGTCGAGCACCGAGGCGCTCAAGCTGCTGGAGACGTCGGAGCCGGCGCTGCTCGTGGTCGATATAGGGATGCCAGGGGAAGACGGGTACTCGCTGATCCGGAAGGTGCGGGACCTCTTGCCGCGCAAGGTGGGGCGGACGCCGGCGCTGGCGCTCACGCCGTACGCGCGGACCGAAGACCGGGTGCGGGCGCTGGCGGCGGGGTACCAGATGCACGTGCCCAAGCCGATCGAGCCGATCGAGCTGGCGGCGGCGGTGAAGAGCCTGGCTACCGGGCTGGGGGCGTGGGGGCGGGACGAGTGACGGGGGATCCAGGGGGCACGCGCCGGGGTGGGGCTGTGCGCGGCAGCGGAGTGACGGGGGTCCAAGGGGGCACGCGCCGGGGTGGGGCTGTGCGCGGCAGCGCGCGGGGGGCGCTGGCCATCCGCCAAGACGGGCGGCGGGAGAGCTTACGCATGGAACACCGCCCGGCATGTCTCACTTCGGGCCACGCCCTCTGAGACGTTTCGTCGCGCGCCACACAAGGCGCGCCTGAGACGTGGCGCCAGCTGAGACCTCATGGCACCTCGTTCGGTGCTCCAGCGCGCCCCCCGCGCGCTGCCGCGCACAGCCCCACCCCGGCGCTCACGCCTTGACGCCCGTTGGAGAGAAAAAAGGGGGGCGCTCCGGGCCGCCGCGGCCATGGACGGGGGCGGCGCGCGAAGAACGCGCTCGCATTGCGGAGTGACGCCGGCTGGAAGGGGGACCACCCCGGGGGCGGAGGCGAAAAGGGCGCCAGACCCGGGGGGGACCGGGGGTACGAGGCGAAAAGGGCAACCGTGAAGCGGTTTGGGGCAACCGCGAGGCGGTTTGGGGCAACCGCGAGGCGGTTTGGGGCAACCGCGAGGCGGTTTGGGGCAACCGCGAGGCGGTTTGGGGCAACCGCGAGGCGGTTTGGGGCAACCGCGAGGCGGTTTGGGGCAACCGCGAGGCGGTTTGGGGCAACCGTGAAGCGGTTTGGGGCAACCGTGAGGCGGTTAGCGCGACCGTGGAGCGGTTCAGGTAGCCGTGGAGCGGTCAGTGCAGCATTGGAGCGGTTCAGGGCAACCGTGGAGCGGTTTGGTGATCGCCATTCGCTGGATCTTAGCGACGGAGTAAAGTCCGAAGTTTCGCTCGCGCTCGGCCGACCTGCCTCATCGCAGTCGAGCTGGGCATGCCGAGCGTGTGTGCGATGTCGCGGATACCGTGGCCGGCTGCGCAGAGGGCGAGCATGTCCCGGTCGGGTTGCGGCAGCCTGGACAAGGCGAGGCGCACGGCGAGCAGACGCTCGCGCGCCTCGACGAGGTGCTCGTCGTCCCGCGGCGGCTCCGGCTGCACGCTCCACGGCTCCGCCACCGGGATCTCCCGGCGGACCCAGGCGCGTTTGCAGTGGTGCCCCACGTTGCGCCAGACGATTCCGTAAAGCCAGCCGAGAAGCGCTCGGCGCGGGTCGACGGATGCGTCCGGGCGATACCTGTCCTCTTCGACTGCCATCCACGCAGCCAGGAGCACGGACTGCACCACATCCTCACGGTCGCGGGGCGCTACGCCGCCAGCAATGACGAGCGCGTCTATCCAGCAGCGCTCGGCGATGATGCGCTCCACAGGAATGCGGATCGCGGGGTGCTTGGCAAAAGATGGGAGGCTGCCCCGGGGCGCGCTGCGCTCGCGGACAGCGGTCGTCTTGCGGCGTCGAGTCTGCATACCGGACCTCGGCAAGAGGTGTCTGTCGAGAAGCCCTCAACACCATCGCGCCCCCGTCGCGGCCACGCGCGAGCGTGCGCGCAGGCCGACATCGCAGCTCGCCCGTCAAGACAGCCCACGTCGAGGCCACCGGGCGCCGAGGCGCGTGATGCCTCGCCGCGGAGGCGCTGTACTTCAGTGATCGCGCGCGAGAGGCGTCGAGAGAGCCAGCGGCACGTGGCGGTCGGGCGCGGGAACGACGCCCGACAGACCGTGGCGGCGCTGCCCCAGCAGTGCGCGCGCCAGCGCGTCATCCCCGATCGCGCGCGCGGCGGCGGCCATCCTCAGGCGCTCCTGCTCGTCACCGTGCGCGACCATCCAGCGATTCGACGGGCGGGACATGTCTCGAGGACGAAGAGACGCATTGTTGTTGCTGCTCGAGGCCACCTGCGGTCCTGGCGAAGGCAGCTTGCTGCTCGCGGATAGATACGAGAGCTCGCTCGCTTCCACCACAGGCGCCGAGGTCGACGCAGCGTGAGCACGCGCCGCGAGCGAGGTGCCCGACAGCGCCGCGCCGCCGGAGCGAAGACCTCCGTGCCCGGCCAGCAGGAGCCCTGCTATCAGGACGACGCTCCAGGCGCTCACCGCGAGCGAGGCGCAGGCGTGAGCGAGGGGCCGTATCCGCGGTGCCCTCGCGCCGCGCACCACGTCACGGACCGCGCGCCCGGCGCGATGCAGCAGGCGCTCCCGCCATGCGGTGCGGCGGGAACGCTCCCCCGAGCCACCGGCCGCGCGCACCGGCAGCAGGGCGGCGAGGCGGCGGTGATGGCGCGCCTGCCAGCGGCGCGCCGCCGCCTTGAGCTCCTCGCGGCCGTGGCGGACTCGGCTCTTCACGGTCGTGGCAGGTATCGAGAGCAGCTCCGCCACACGCGGGATCCCTGCCTCATCGAGCTCGTGGGCAATCACTGCCTGGCGCCGCTCCGGCGGCAGCTCGAGGAGCAGCGTCGACAGGAGCTGCCTCCGCTCGTGCTCCATCCGGCGCTCCTCGGAGCTCGGCGCCTCGTCGGCGACCTCCAGCGGTTCGTCCGGCCACGGCTGCTCGCGCCGCCGACTGGCGCGGCGCCGGTACATGGACGCATGGTTGCGAACGATCGCCTTCAGCCACGCGCGCAGCTCGCCCCGCGCCGGATCGAAGGTGGCCAGTGCCCGCGAGATGCTGTGGAGCACCTCCTGAAGCACATCCTCCCTGTCGGCCTCCGGGATCCTCTCCGACACGACGCAGCCGCGCAGGTAACGGAGGTGCTCGCGGACGAGGGTCTCCCAGGTGGGCAGCGGCGCTCCGGCGGACGCGCCGCGAGGATCCTTTGCATCCATGCCCGATCCATTATCCGCCGGTTACCCGACGGGGCCCGAAATCGTTCCCGCGCCGCCGGGCTGACGATGTTGTGTTCCTGGTGGATTCCGGGTCCCCAGGAGGCGCTGAGCCGACTGGCGAGGCGTGAGCGGAGGGCGGTTTCTCGCTGCATTACGTGGACGTCTTCTGTTTCGCCATCAAAAATCTCGCGCGCTCGGGCTCGGGATGCATGCTTGCGGGCCATCGGTGAGCTGCATAGGCTCGCGGCTCATGCGCTGGACGAGGTGCTCGGGGCTCGCGCTCCTGTTGTGCGCTTCAGGCTGGAGCCGCGGCGCGCTGGCCGAGGCGCCGCAGTCGCCCGGTGCGGAGGCGGGGGGCTCGCCCGCGACGGTCGCACCCTCAGGAGCCTCGCGCTCCGCCGCTGCACCCGCGGGCTTCTCGTCCGCGACGACCGCGGAGACGCTGCGCCGCGCGGAGCCGGCGCGGCGCGCGGGGCGTTGGGAGGACGCGGCGGCGGCGTATCGAACGGCGTGGGAGTCGACCGGCGACCCTCGCTGGGCCGGGGAGCTCGGGCTGACGGAGCTCTCGCTGCGCCGCTACCGCGATGCCGCGGAGCACCTGCGCCGGGCGCTCGACGCGGGGGACACGCTCGCGCCCGGCGTGAGGGCTGGGTTCCAGCAGGGGCTCCAGCGCGCCGCGCAGGAGGTCGCCGCGGTCGCGATCGTGGTGGGCAAGCCCGAGGCCGAGGTGTTCATGGACGGCCGGCGCGTCGGCCAGGGGCTCGCCACCTACGTGGTCTATGTCGAGCCCGGCAGCCACGAGGCGCGGGCGACGCTGCACGGTCACGAGGACGGCGTGGGGCGGTTCCAGGCGCTGCGCGGGGACACGCCGGCGATCGGGCTGGCCTTGAAAGAGAGGCCGCCGGCGCCTCGGCCGGCGGCGGTGGTGGTGCCGCGCATCGCGGCGGCTGCGCCGGGGCCGGCGGCGTTGCGGCCTGGGACCAAGGGGACGGCGATCGGCCCGGCGATCCGGGTCGGGGGGCTCGCGCTCGCGTCCGCGGGCGTCGTGGTCGGCCTGGGGTTCGCAATCGCGTGGGCGGTCAAGGACGGCGAGGTCGAGGCGCTGCGCGAGGAGGTGATCGGCGCGAGCGGGTCACTCGCGTGCAACCCGCACAAAGCGGTCACCGATGCGCGGTGCCCCCAGCTCCGGGACGCGGTCGAGGCCCGTGACGCCCTGGGCCTGGTCTCGATCGCGAGCTTCGTGGCGAGCGGTGTCATCGGCGCGACGGCGCTCTCGTCGTTCTGGTGGGCGCCCGCGCCGGAACAGGGCGGCGTCCGTGTGGCCCCGCGGGTGACGGCGCACGGCGGTGGGGTCCGGATCGAAGGCGCGTGGTGACCACCCGGCGTGAAGGAAGGAGGAGCGCGATGAGGCGATGGGAGGCCGTGCGGGTCCTGGCGGCGCTGGCGAGCGCGAGCGGCGCGGCGGTCGCGGTGGCGAGCGGCTGCGGGGCCATCGACGGCTACGACTGCGACGAGCTCCTCGAGTGCGACGTGATGAACGAGGACGGCACCAGCAACGGGGGCTGCGAGGGAACCTGTGTCGATGCCACGTTCGGCAGCTTCGTGCAGAAGCCGCTCCTCGTGTGGATGGGGCCCAAACCGACATCACCACCCTGCGACGCGGCGCTGCGCAAGGCGAGGCCCGCCGACGCGGCGCAGCTGGTCACGTTCGACCTCCTCTACGCCGAGCCGGAGCCCCACCCCGGCTGCGACCCCTGCGCATGTACGGCGCCCGCGTGCGCCTTGCCGGCCGGCCTCGCGGTCACCTCGGGCTACATGTGCGACGAGGGATCCGGCGAGACGGTGACCCCCTTCGAGGCGCCGGCCGGCTGGGATGGATCGTGCGTCGCGCCCGGCGCGGTGCCCCCCGCGGCGTTCGGCTCCTTCGCGCTCGCGCCGGTGACGGAGCGTCCCTGCGAGGTCGTGGCGGCCCCGGTGCCGCGCGACGGCGAGCTGCCAGGGGACGCCAAGGTCGCGGTGGTGTGCGAGGACGCAGTCGGCACGACGCCTTGCCCGAACGGCAACGAGCAGTGCGTGGTCGCCGAGGCGGAGCTCGCCGCGGGCTGGCGCCGCTGCATCCTGTCGGAGATCGATGGGGACTACATCGAGTGCCCTTCTTTCGAGGACATCACGGGCCCCAGGTTCTCGGAGAAGTTCATCTTCTGGAAGGTGGCCTACGACCGTCGCACGTGTACGCCGTGCGCGTGCACCGAGACCGCGCCGAGCCAGTGCGAGGCGGTCGTGTCGACCTTCGAGGACGCCGCATGCGGCGACCTGGTCGCCTCCGTCGCGGTCGCCGAGAACGGCTCTTGTCACAACACCGAGCCCGGCTCGACGCTCGGGAGCATGAGCGCGGCGTGGCGGGTCAACGCGCCGGGCAGCTGCGCGCCGAGCGGCGGGGAGCTCGACGGCGACCGGCGCGTGGAAGGACGAAGGACGCTCTGCTGCCTGCCGGAGGGAACATGATGGCGACGAGGACGGCGTGTTCGGCGCGGGTGGGGTTGAAGGTGGCGGCGCTGCTGGTGCTCGGCGCCGGCGTGGCGCTGGTCGGGGCGTCGTGCTCCTACGAGGTTCCTCCCCTTGACCTTGACCCGTACTATCATGGCTGCCCGTACGCGTGCGCTCACTACCCCGAGGGCGACCCAGAGAGGGCGCCGAATCCTGTTTACGCATGGTTCGGCAAGCCGAGCGAAGCACCCTCGTGCGCGTCGGTCGGCTTGTTCGATGCGCTGTGGGAAGGCGCTTATGGCGATCTGAAGGACACGGCCGGCTGCCCTCGGTGCCTGTGCGAGTCCCGGCCGTGCTTGCCTCCGACGACGCTCGAGGTGTACTCGATGCTGCGGCCCGAGGCCAAAGGCTGCGACGAGGCGGACAACTCGTATACGTTCATGCCGGCGGGATGGGATGGTCGCTGCTTCGCGCCTCGCGAGAGGTTCGCCGAGAAGGCCGAGCGCGTGGTCAAGCTCTACTCCCACGAGCCCTTCGACGATCACGAACCTTGCCGCGCGTACCCCGCGCCGGACGACGTGGCGGAGATCTGGGGCATCTTCGCGGTCATGTGCTCGGTAGATCATCGCGCTCTGCACGGGTGCGAGGCCTCGGACGAACTGTGCCTTCCGCCGAAGCCGGAGGGGTTCCGCACCTGCATCCGCGTCGGTAGTGTGCCCGATGACCCGCCGGTGTCGTGCCCACCGGAGTTACCCGAGCGGATCGAGCTCTATCGGGAGCTCGATGGCTGCATCCCCTGCTTCTGCGACGAGGTGGAACCCAGAGAGTGCGAGATGACCGTGTCGACGTATGCGGACATGCACTGCACGCAGCCCATCAGCACGCGGCCGCTCACGGAGGACCGCGGGGAGTGCGTGGACACGCCCGGCGAGGCCGGCACGAAGAGCGTGAGCGTGGCGGTGGTGAGCGAGCAGCGCGCCACGTGCCAGCCAGGCGGCGGGGCGCGGTCCGTCGATCCGCTGCAAGGGACGGGCGCCCGTGTCTACTGCTGCGAGCGCGCGCCCGGCGGTTGAGCCTCACGCCGGCGGGGGTCGCGCGGCGTGCCCGACGGCCGCGGTCCCCGGCTGTAGCGTCGGAGATCCGGACGTGGCACAAGGGCCGTCATCCCCATGCAGGCACCCTGGAAGCTCGTCGTCGAGGACCTCGGCCGCATCGCCCGCGCGGAGATCGAGGCGCGCCCGCTGCTTCTCTTCGTGGGCGGGAACAACACCGGCAAGACCTACCTCGCCTCGCTGCTCTGGGGCCTGACGTCCCTGAGCGGCGAGCTGACCGTGGCCCGCGGCGAGGCCTACCAGCGCTGCGTCGCGTGGATCGAGGAGCGCTTCGCGCGGCGCGAGCAGGAGCCGGCGTTCGAGATCACGCCGGAGGTGCACGCGACGCTCGTGCAGATCGTCAATGACACGTTACGAGATCAAGGGGCCGCGCTCGCCGCCTGGACGTTCAACCGGCCGAGCTTCAAGATCGGCAAGATCGAACTGCAGGAGGTTGCTCGGCCCACCCAGGTTCCGATGCGCTGGGAGGCCGTTGAAGAGCAAGGGCGGTCTTTGGCCCAGCTATCGATCTCGGGCGGTCGCATAGGCCGGCACGGGCCAGCCCAGGACCCGAGTCAACGAGCCGCCATCATCGAGTTCCTGGCGAAGCGCCAGGTCCTGGGTGACCTTGGAGGCTTCAGCGCGGTGTTGTCCGGTACGCTCCCCGGTAGTGCCCACATGGGCCCCGTCTTTCTCCCTGCATCGCGGACCGGGTTCATGCTCCTTTACCGCAGTCTTGCGCCGCAGCTCGTTGGTGATGTGCTCATCAAGGCCGGACCTCCGCGTCCGCCGATTCCCGACCTGACCGCCCCCACCATCGACTTTCTGAAGTTGCTCGTGGGACTCCGGGACGACAAGGGGGCCTATCCCGAGGAGGCGGCGATGCTCGAACAAGCGATGGGGGGGCGGCTCGCGCTTCGTTCCGGGGTCGGGCTCAACGAGGTCCTCTACGAGCCTGCCGGAGGCGAGGCGGCGCTGCCGATGGAGCTCTCGTCCTCGCTCGTCACCGAGCTCGCCCCCGTGGTCCTCACGCTCCGGCACGTCAGTAATTACAACGTGCTGGTCATCGAGGAGCCCGAGGCGCACCTCCATCCGAAGCTCCAGCGGAAGCTCGCACAGGTCATCGTGCGCCTCGTCCGCAAGGGGCTGCGCGTCTGGATCACGACGCACAGCGAGAACTTCTGCCAGCAGATCAACAACTTCATGAAGCTCGGCGCGCACCCACGGCGGGCCGAGATGCAGCACAAGCACGGCTACGATACGATAGACTACCTCGAGGTGGACGACGTGGCGGGCTATCAGTTCGAGGCGGACCCGTCGAGCGGGCGCACCAGCGTGACCGAGATGAAGAAGACCGACTCGGGCCTGGTCATGCCGACGTTCAATCGCGAGCTCGCCGCGCTGACCGACGAGGCCATGGACCTCGAGCCGACCGAAGGCGAGGAATGAGGCTGCCCGGGACCATCGAGGAGCGGCTCGATCTGATCCGTGTGGAGCGCCGCCGCCTGCTTCACGGGCAGGACGTCGCCGCGCTCGAGGACGCGGGCGTTCACGTGGAGTGCTCGCTCGACGGAGCCACATCGTGCATTCAGCTTCGCCTGGAGCCGCAGGACGTGCAGTTCCTCCGCGAGGGCGTCTGTGCGGACTTCGCGCTGCTGCTCTCCCGCGGCGACGACGTGTTCGAGGCGCATATCGTCGAGCTCAAGAAGACGATCGGGGACAAGGACTGGGCTCACGTTCAGAAACAGCTCGAGTGGGCGATCGTGCGCCTGATGGCCATCGCTGGCGTCCTCGGCATCCAGATCGATAGAGTCACCGTCTACACCGCGTTCTGCAATGACAAGCTCGCGCGCGAAAGGTCCCCGAACCTCGTCAACATGAAGATCCCCGTCGGCCCGCCCGATACCAGCGCAAGCGACGCGAGCGCCAGGCGCTGGGCGGAAGCGCGGCTTTCGTGGGAGCGCGGGAAGCTCCGGATGGAGGTCGTCGGCAGGGACGTGGAGCATCGGCGGATCCCGGCTAACGAAGCCGGACGCGCCTGGGTCGCATGCCGTTCGCGCTCGCTCCCGAGCGAGCACGAGACGAACTGGATCTTCGAGCCCGTCGCGAAATAGCCTGGGCTGGAGGTGGCGGCCACGGGCGGAGGCGCTTCTCGTGGTGAGTCCCGGTGTCGATCGAGCGGGGCGCACGCCTCGCCCACCGAGGCCCGCGCCGGAGATGCCGGCAGCCCATCGAACGCCAAGAGCCGCCGCTCGCTCTGCTCTTCTACGATTGTGCTGCAACTGCGTCCGGCGCACGTCGCATCCGCTCTCCTCCTGGCGCGGAGTTCTTGCTCCGGCGACCAGCCATGCTTGCGAGCCCAAATACGCCATCTTACGGTACGCGCTTGCAACCGCAGTACGGGAGGAGAAATCAATGCCCTCGAAGAAGAAGGATTCGAACTGGACCACGTGGGAGGACATGCCGATCGACGAGTTCCGGGCGCGCGCCGAGAAGGCCAGGGCCCTGGCCGCCGAGTTCGGGGAGAAGCTCGACGGCCTGTTCCCGGGGCTCGTGACACTGACGAAGGAGCAGCGCCAGACCGCGCCGCGGCTGCGCGACGGCGAGCACGCGATGCTGCACAAGGTGCTCGACGTGGTGGACATGAAGCCCGCCCTGTTCGAGTCGCTGGCAGATCAGGACGAAGGGATGGACCCGAACCGCTTCGAGAGCGCGCTGCTCCGGGACCGCATCGAGAAGCACCTGCTCTTCAGCAAGGTCGCGGAGAGCCTCTCGCCGATCGGCGGGGAGCTCGGCGACTCGACGCTCTACACCGCCGCCAAGTTCCGCGAGACGCTCTATGCAGCCTACCGGATCGCCAAGACGCACGCCCAGACCGACCGGAAGGTGATGGACGTCCTGGCGCCGGTCATCGACTTCATGCGGAAGAACGTCGCCGCCGCGACCGCGGCGAAGAAGAGCCGCAAGACGGCGCCGGCCCCGAGCCCGCTCCCCGTCGCAGACGAAGCGTAGCCTCGAAGAGGGGCGGGGGAGCCTGCCGCGCGTTCCTCGCCGCCTCGGCCCGTCGGCGGTCGAGGAGGCGAGGCGGCTCGTCACATCGACACGACTGATGGCGGTTCGCCCCGCGTGTGTGGGGACGACGCCGGCGATGTAACCAAGACCGAACACGGCCACGAGTTCGGGGCGCTGAGCACCGGGGTCCAGTGACCAGCGCCCGACGTGAGCCTGACCATCGCGGCCGCTCCGAGCTCGACAAGTGGACGGCGACCGCCCCAAACTCGCGGACGTCCACCTCGACGCCGCGGCGGCGCTGTCTACTCCGGCGCCACGCCATGTAGCGGTTCACTCTCGCGTGCGCGAGGACGACGGGCGCGAAGGACGGCAATGCGAAGCGGGACAAGGTTCATCCCCGTGTGCGCGGGGACGACGTTCGAGACCACCGCCGGCGGTGTCCCCATCCCGGTTCACCCCCGCGCGCGCGGGGACGACGAGGAGCGGTCGGTTCATGCACCCCCGGTACCTGGGTTCACCCCCGCGTGCGCGGGGACGACGAGGAGCGGTTAGCGCATTCCACCACAACGTCTACGGTTCACCCCCGCGTGCGCGGGGACGACCGCCCGGCGGAGACCTTGGGGGCGACCATCGCCGGTTCACCCCCGCGTGCGCGGGGACGACGCGCCCGTCGGCGTCGACTTCGCCTCGTGCGGCGGTTCACCCCCGCGTGTGCGGGGACGACGTAAGCCACCGTCGGCGTTTCGCTTTTGTTGTCCGGTTCACCCCCGCGTGTGCGGGGACGACCCTCTGGGCGGGCGAGGCGTGCATCTCCGGCGCGTCACGGTCGGGTACGCCATCCCGGAGGTGTCCCGTCGGGCGTGGATGCTTCACGTCTCTCGTGATGCGTTTACGGCTGCAAGGTGGGGGGGCACCGGGGGTTCGAGGCGGTTCGGGGCAGCGGCGAGGCGGTTCGGGGCAGCGGCGAGGCGGTTCGGGGCAGCAGCGAGACGGTTCGGGGCAGCAGCGAGGCAGTCGGCATGGCTCCTCATGGAGTATTGGGTCTTCCTTGCAAGACGGCACACGGAGCTGGCGCGAATGTCGCAAAGCACAACGGGCATGCGTAGCACGTGCATGGTTGCTGCTCTGGTGATGTGCCTCTCTGCGTGCGTGGCTGCCTCGAGCGAGGAAACGGACGCAGCCGACCAGGGCGAAGGAGCGACCGAGGCCGTGTTGACCAGCTCCGTGGAATCGCCTGACGGTGAGCGCGGCGTCCTGGAGAGCTGCAAGGCGCTCGCGCTTGCGTCACACGAAGCCAGGGAGGCGTTCTGCCGAGCGCAGCCACGGGACAGGCGCCGCCGGTGTTGGGAAAATGTGCACGCCAGCTCCCTTGGCTGGCTCGTGTATTGCACGACCGAGTTCTCGTACTAGCCTCATCGTATGGGCGAAAATCCTACGCCGATCGCGGTGCGGCGCTATAGCGTGGAAGGTCAACCCGAACTCGAAATAACATTGAAGATCGGACAGCCATTCCCGGTAAGTCCTCCAGGGGTGGATTGGGCATGTCCAGTCGCCCTCGAAGGCCTCGGCGATGGGCAAGTCAAGTGCGTGTACGGGATCGATGGGGTACAGGCGATACAGCTTGCGATGCAGTACGCACGTAACCAGCTGGAGGCTTCTGGGCTGCAGCTCCTGTGGATGAACGAGGAGCCTGGCGATCTGGGCCTTCCGCGCACGATCGATAGCAACGTCGGATTGTGGTTTCAGCGCGAGCTGGAGCAGCTGGTAGAGAACGAGCAGCGCAGGATGAACGAGATCGTGATCGAGCTCGGCAAGGTGCGCGAGAGGCGCCGGGGATCAACCGGAGCCTAGCCGTCGAGGTATACGAGTTCTCTCCCGTCCGCAGGGACGACGCGGCACGAGCGCGGCGGCCTGCACGTCGCCCGCCGCCCCCGCCTCAGGCCACCAGCCCCGGCAGCGCCCCGGTGCACACGCCGGGGATGCCGAAGGTGGTCACGTCGTCGAGCCCCATCGCATTGCACACCGACACGAGCAGGTTGTTGTGCGGCAGATCGGCGTACTTCATGTAACGGCCCATCTTGAAGTAGCCGCCCGCGCCGCCCGCGAGCACCCAGGGGATGTCCTTGTACGTGTGCGTATTGCCGGCGCCGAGCTCGTTGCCCCAGAGCAGCAGGGTATTGTCCAGCACCGAGCTGCCGTCGACCTCCTTGGCGAGCGCCAGCTGATCCAGCACGTACTTCACCTGCTCGCTGTGCCAGGCGTTGATCTTCACGAGCTTCTCGTTGGCGGACGCGTCTTCATCGCCCGCGTGCGAGAGCTCGTGGTGCTCCTCGTTCACGCCGATCCAGGGATAGTACTGCCAGCTATCGGCGTTGGCCCACATGAACGTGGAGACGCGGGTCATGCCGCAGATGTGCGCGAGCAGCATCAGATCGGTCTGCAGCCGTCCGACCTTCGGATAGTTCTCCATCGCTCGCGGGTCGAACTTCTCCGGCATCTCGAGCGGCGTGCACGAGACCGCCGAGCTCTGCAGCCGCTGCTCGATGTTGCGGAGCCCGCCGAGGTGCGCCTCCAGCCGACTCTTGTCCTCGGAGCTGACGCGCTTCTGCAAGCGACCTATGTCGTCCTTCAGGAAGTCCAGCACGCTCTGGCGCTCGGCGATCAGCCGCTGCAGCTCCGTGTCGGACAGGTCGGCGTTCGCGAAGATGCGCGAGTACATCTGGAACGGGTCGTCGACCGCGATGTTCGGCTGGTTCGGGCCGCGGTACGAGATGACGCGCAGCGGCTCCTGTCCCTCGATGCGCACGCCGAACTCCAGCGACGGGAACTGGCTGTCGCCGCCGATGCGGCTGGCGATGGCCTGATCGACCGAGATGCGATCCGCCCAGCCGGCAGGGCCGCCCGCGCCGGTGAAGCTGCCGGCGAGCAATGAGCCGCCCGTCAGCATCGCGCCAGGGCCCTTCATGTGCGGGCCGCCTGGCTTGTTCGCGCTCGGGACGCCGAGCTCGTCCTCGACCGTCGAGCTCATGTGCACGCCCTTGAGCACCAGCATCCTCTGCTTGTGCTCCTCGAGCGGCGCCAGGATCGGGCCGAGCGAGAGCGGCGCTTCGTGCGCGTCCCCCGGCTGGAAGAACGACGACTGCACCGTGCCGTTCGCCGAGAAGATACCGATGAAGCGCTTTCTGCTCGGCTGATTGGCGTCCTGTCCGAACACCGTGGAGGTCCGCCAGATGGGGCTCGTGAGCGCGACCGTCAAAGCGCTCAACCCGCCGAGGAGCTTGCGGCGGCTGATCTGGGTGCGGAGGTCGATAGGGCCTCTTCGATTCATGGCATCTCCTGCGTGTGCGTGTCGATCACGCGACGGTAAAGGAAAGCGTCCGTCTCCACGACGGCGCGGGGGAGCGCGTTCAGATCCTGGCCGGCGGCCCTGAAGGTCTCGAGCAAGCTCTCCATCGAGCAGCCATCCATTTCCTGCTCGAAGCGGGCGATCGCGAAGCGGAACCACTGGCGAGCCACGCACTCTTCCACCTCGGCGCTGCGCGCGAGCATGGCGCCGAGCTCCTTCACGCCCACGAACTCGCCATCCATGTCGCGGGTGGCGATGACCTTGCCGCTCGCGTCGACAGGCTCGCCCCCGTCGAGCTCACGGTAGCGGCCGAGCGCGTCGTAGTGCTCGAAGCCGAAGCCGATCGGGTCGATCAGCTGGTGACAGCCGACGCAGGCCGGGTCCACCTCGTGCTGCGCCAGCCGCTCGCGGGTCGAGCTGCTCTGGTCGACCTCGGGCGGCTTCGGGATGTTGGCCGGCGGGGCCGGCAGCTGCTGGCAGAGCAGGGCCTCGCGCACGAACTTCCCGCGGTAGATCGGCGAGCTCTCGGCGGGCTTCGCCTGAATGGCGAGCAGCGCCGGGAGCGTCAGGAGGCCCGAGGCGGTGCCGTCCGTGCGCTCGAGCGCCTGGAAGGCGTCGCCGCCGGTGACGCCGTAATAGCCGCCCAGGTCCTTGTTGTAGAAGACCGTCGTCGAGGTGAAGAGCGCGCTCAGCTTGCCGCCCTCGTCGTGGAGCACGTGCTCGAAGAAGGCGTCGGCCTGCCCCCGCAGCGACTCGCGGAACGACCGCGATTGCCACTCGGGGAAGGCGTCCGCGTCCTTCACCACGCTGTACAGGCCGTTCAGGTGCGTCCAGCTGCCGAGGAAGCGATGGACCAGCTGCTTGCCGCGCTCGTCCTCGAGCATCCAGCCGAGCTGCGCCGCGACGCCCTCCTTGCTGGTCAGGCTGCCATCGGCGATGGCCTCGTTCAGCCTGGCGTCCGGCAGGGTGCCCCACAGCATGTAAGAGAGGCGGGCGGCCACCTCGTGCGGAGAGAGCTTCACGGCACGATCGCCCACCTTCTCCGAGGTGCCGATCTCGACGCGGTACAGGAAGCGCGGCGACTGCAGCATGCCGCGGAGCAGGAGCTCGATCCCGTGCTCGTAGCTCGTCTCCGCGCCGAAGCTGAAGAGCTGCAGGTGTCGCTCGATGTCCGCCGCGTCCGTGAGCGGCGCGCGGTAGGCGCGGGCGCCGAAGGCCACGACCATCCGGCGCGCGCACTCGAGCGGCTCGGCCCCGCCCTCGCACGGCGCCACCTCGCCGAGCGCCGTCGGATCGCCGGCGATCGCCGCGGCGATCGCGTCCGCCGCGGCCTGGAAATGCTCGAGCTCGACCTGCGTCACGTCCGGCTGCAAGAGGCCGAACGCCGACGCCTCGTTCGCGGGACCGAGCGCCTCCTCCAGGCCCGGCACGTCACCGGCGAGGTCGCGCACGGTGTTCAGGTACTGCTCGCGCGAGAGCAGGCGCATCGGCGAAGGCCCCGGATCGACGACGTTCGCGTCGCACGCCAGCGTCTCGCCGGGGCCCGTCGGCCCCGGGCCACCGCTGCTCGAGCTGCCGCCGCCCGTGCCGTCCGCGGGCGGCGAGCCGTCGACGCCGCCCAGGTTGCCGATACACGCCGACAGCGCGAACGCCAGGGCCAGCAAACCCACGCTTCCGTGAGCGGTGGACTTATCGATCAATAGTGTAGTCATTCAGGGCTCCGCTCGGGCTACCGGCTACTCCGGGTAGGTGGCGGACCCGCGCGGACGCGATCAAAGTTTGTCGTCGGCGAAGCGCGGAGAATATCAATTGGGTACGAAGGGGTGCGCTTTCAGGCGACGAGCTCCGACTCGATAACGGGATCGGCTCGGCTCACGGACCTTCGATGTGACAGCACACCGAGCAATCGTAGGCATCGAGCGCTTCGCGCCCGGCGCACGGGACCGGGCCGCACTCGGTTCCGCTCAAGGCGCCGCAGCTCGGGAGGCATTCGCCGCCGACCTCGATCGAATGCGGCGGATCGCAGGGCGTGTCGTTGCCCGGAGGCTCGTCGCCATCCGGCGTGAAGTACAGCCGATCGAGCCATACGCCGTCGACGGCGTTCGCGAGGATGAGCTCGTGAGTCCCCGCCGCGAGGGAGAAACGGAGCGGCTCGCCATAGCGAACATCGTCGTGGAGATCGTCCCAGAACCAGATCTCCCCGACGCTGATGCGCCAGAGGTACCATGGTCCGCCGTCCACCTGGAGCCAGAAGCGGTTGTTGATGGCGTTCGGAGCGTGGAGCCGCCCCCAGATCACGTACTCTGCCCCGCTCGGCGCCTCGAAGCGGTAGCGAGCGCGCGCGAGCCCCGGCGCGTCGGCCGAGCTCACCCCGCCGGGGGGCATGATGAAACGGCCGCCGGAAGCGCGGCTCTCCTCGCCCACGGTGAAGCCTCCGGTCAGCTCTCCGAGCTCCGCCTCGATATACGACGAGCCGGACACGACCGGCGCCCAGGCGCCGACCGAGGTGATCTCCGCATCACACCCGATCGCCGCGAGGCCGCCGAACGCCGCGAGGCTCGCGGCCGACCAGCGCTTCACGGCTGGTCCAGGAGCCGCTTCAGCTTCGCGCTGTGAGGGCTCTCGGGGTGCTGCTTGATGAAGGCCTGCGCGCGCCGCTTCGCCTCCTGCGCGTTGCCGCGCGCGGCCAGCACGTCGATCGCCAGCACCTCGCGCTCCTGCCGGAGCACGCCCTTCGGGAACTGCGCGCGCAAGCGCTCGAGGATCGCCGCAGCCGCCGCCGCATCTCCGGAGCGCAGCGCGGCGCGCGCCTCCATGAGCAGCGCGCTCTCCGCGCGCAGCAGGTCGGTCGGCCTCGGTCCGCTCGGCCTCCGGCTCGGCTCCGCTTCGGTCGGTACGTCCGCCGGCGGCTCGGGGAGCGCCCTCGGCTCCGGCGCCGACGCCACCGCGGCCTGCGGCACCACGGCCGGCGCTGGCTCCTCGCTCGCCGCGCGGGGCGGCGCGGGCGCCTCGGCCGGAGAGGAGAGCGCCCAGTAACCTCCGCCGAGCACCAGGCCGCCTCCCACGAGCACCGCCGCTGCCTTGACCGCGAACGCCGCCGACAACAGCGGACCGACGCCCGCTTTCTTGGCAGCAGCAGCGCTGACGCCCGCCGTTGCGCCGGCGGCCGCCGCCGCCGCCGGCAGCTGGCTTGCGATGCCGCGCCACGCGCGCTCCCTCGCGCCCTCGGGCGGACCCACGTGGCGCACGCTCCCCAGGAGCTCCCGCTCGAGCGGGTCCGCTCCGCTCCTGGCGCTCAGCAGTCGTTCCGGATCGCCCATCACACGGCCTCCTTTCGGCCCGTGCCTTGTGCCAAGGCGAGACGCTTGACCTCGCGCGAGAACGTCTCGCGCGCCAGACGAAGACGCGAGCGCACGGTACCGACGGAAATACCCAGCAGGTCCGCGATGTCCTGACCGGACATCTCCTCGAGCTCGAACAGGACGAACACGAGGCGCTGCGGCTCCGGCAGCTTGTTCAAGATGGCTTCCGCTGCCTGCGCGCGCTGCCGCGACTCCGCGCTCCGCGCGAGATCCTCGGACGTGGCGCCGTAGAGGTCCATCTCCGCGGCGTCGGTCGTGACCTCGCGCCGAAAGCGCGCGGAGCGCCGGTAGTCGCTCGCCACCCGCTGGCAGATGCCGAAGAGCCAGGTCGTGATCAGCGACCGACCTTCGAACTCGGCAAGCTTGATGTGCGCGGTCAAGAACACCTTCTGCGCCAGGTCGAGCACGTCAGCCTCGCGCACGCCAAGACGCCTGAGCGAGCACCAGACGAAGTTGAAATGCGCGTCATAGAGGGCTCGAAACTTCGGGTCCGGTGTGCTCATGCCCGTGACATCCGGGTGACCTGCTAGCGAGCGAGAGGAACGAAAGCCGCGAGCGCGGGCGCGGGATTGTTCGGGAACGGTACCACTCGGACACCCAGTGGGGGCGCCGGCCCGGGGCGATCACAAAAAAATGCGCATGCACGGGGCCGCGGTTACGCTCGCGTCGTCCCCATGCGGAGCAGTCGCGCTCTTCTCGTCGGTTGCTGCGCGGTTCTGGCCACGTCGGGGATCGCCAGCGCGCAAACCGAGCCGTACCTGAGCGTGACGCGCGGTGACGGCGCCGAGGGCTGTCCGGACGCGGCGCGCCTCATCGAGCGCGTCGAGCAGCTGCGCGGTCGGCCGGAAACGGGTGCGAGCGGCGCCTACCACGTCGGCTTCACCCGTGGCGCCGACGGCTTCCGTGCGTCCATCCGCAGCGGAGGCGGCGCGCGCGTGCTGCGCGATCGCGGTCCCAGCTGCGCCGCGCTCGAGCAGGCGACGGCCGTGACGCTCGTCCTGCTGCTCGACTCCGATGCGCGGGTATCGTCCCCGCCGGAGCCCGACGCGGGCGCGCGTGACGAGCCTTCGCGTGCCCCCGGAGCGCCGGCGCTTTCGCCCGGAGCTCCGGCGCAGGTGCCGCCCGCGCCGCCCGGGCCCACGGGAGGCGCCGGCGGCGCGCAGGAGGACGAGAGCGAGGCGCCGAGCCCGGAGCGCGGCGCCACGCGGCTCACGCTGGCTGCCGGCGCCGCCGGCCTGTTCGGGGTGGTGCGCCCCTTCGCGCCCGCGCTCTCCGCGGAGCTCGGCGTCGGCGGCGCGCGATTTCGAGCGACGCTCGGCGCGCTATGGCTCGTCCCGCAGACGCTGGAGCACGGACCGGGCGAGCTCCGCGAAGCGCTGCTCGGCGGCGCCGTGCGCACCTGCTTCGCAGCGGCTGGCTCGGAGGCGCTGCGCTTCGAGGTGTGCTCTGGCCTTCACGCCGGCCGGCTGAAGGTGGTGGCGAGCGGCTACACGCGGAACGACGTCGCGGAGACGGCGTGGCTCGCGGTGCCGCTCGAGCTGTCGCTGGCCAGCCTGGCGGGTCCGCTCGGATTCGACGTCGGCGCCGCCGCGCTGGTGCCGCTCCGGCGCAACGACTTCTCGGTGGATGGCGTGGGCGTCGCGTACCGCTCGCCGCCGGTCGGCGCGCTGGTGTCGCTCCGCGGCATCGGCGTCTGGTTGCTTTAGAGCGGCGGTCACCCGCTTCGGATACGGGCCCATCTCGGCGTTTTCGGTGCTCAGCGCACAGGAGTGCGCTTGCGCGCCGAAAACGCCGATCTGGACCCGTCTCCTGTGCGGGTGACCGCCGCTCTGTGTCTCATGTAGGCCGTTCAATCCTGCCAGCGGCGAGCTACTCGTCGAAGCTCGGCGCTGCTGCGACGCCTTCACGCGTCACATCGACTCGACCGACTTGAGCATCTCCGGGATGAAGTGGAGCCTCGGCCGGAGCAGCCTGTCGCGACGACCGAGCTGGAGGACCTGAAGCACGGCGCCGGACCCGGCGCGATTCGAGGCATCGAGAAGGTCGTCCTTGAAGGTGTAACTGTAATTCTCTTGCTTCGTCGAGGTCCTGTCCTGCGCGGCGGCCTCGGGGATCGAGACGCAAAGGACCAGCAGCGCGGCTTGGACCGAAAAGAGTGATCGTGACTTCATCATGCCTCCTCGCTCCCATCGGACACGAGCGAGGAACGCGTATTGGGAGTCTTTTGCTGACCTCGACGACCGAGCGCAGACCACGCCCGCCCGGCCGGGTCGACCCGAGCTCCTCGCTCCAGCTCCGCTGCTCCGGAGCCCACCATCCGGCTGGCGATGCGCTCCTGCGCCGACAGGCGCGCTCGATGTCGTCAGCGAGGGGCCTCCTGGACGGAGCTCCGGATCGAGCGACAACGCAGGTGACATCGCGCACATTCCGCGTAGACTCAGCTCCCGATGCTCATCCGCACTCGAAGGAGCACGGCCGGCGGCCTCATCGTCGCGGTCGTCGCGGCGCTCGCCGTCGTCGTCCCCGGCGGAGCGGCGGAAGCGGCCGAGGAGGCGCCGGCGAAGGTGTCGAGCGGCATCGCCGTCGGCGTTCAGCTGGAGGCGGTCGCCGACGTCAAGGTCGCGCGCGCCGAGGTCGCCAGGGGCAGCAGGGTGAGCGTCGCCAGGCTCATCGAGCGGCAAGGCCTGCTCACCGCCGTCGACGTCGAGCTCGCCGACGGCCACATCGCGCGTGTGGCCATGGCGACCGTCCGCGCGTCGTTCCGCGTCCTCTCCGAGTAGCGCGCGTCCGGGGAGCGCACCCGCGCGCGGCAGCTGGCGCGTCCATCCCCTGGCCGCGGCGCCCGTGCACTGCGCCCACGACGCTCGCCGCTTCTTCGCCCCCGCGCCCGATCGCGGCTAGGGTGCGGCCATGCGGAACCCCGCGAAGGTGCGCGTCGCCGTGCTGTTCGGCGGGCGCTCGGCCGAGCACGAGATCTCCCTCCTGTCCGCGCGCTTCGTCGTCGAGGCGCTCGACCGCGATCGCTTCGAGCCGGTGCTCGTCGGCATCGACAAGTCCGGCCGCTGGCTCCTCCAGGAGGAGGCGCTGCTCCTCAGCGGGGCGCGCGACCCCCGCCTCGCCAGGCTGAACGAGGCGATGCCGGAGATCGCGCTCGACGCTCACCCGGGCCCCGCCGGCGAGGCCACGCTCGCCGTGCCCGGCGGCGCGCGCTCCCCGATCGACGTGGTCTTCCCCGTCCTGCACGGGCCCACGGGCGAGGACGGGTGCGTCCAGGGCCTGCTCGAGCTCGCCGGCGTCCCGTACGTCGGCTCCGGCGTGCTCGGCTCTGCCGTGGGGATGGACAAGGACGTGATGAAGCGCCTGCTCCGCGAGGCGGAGATCCCGATCGTGCCCCACGTCGCGCTCCGCCGCGCCGCGTGGGAGCGCGATCGCGGCGCGTGCCTCGAGCAGATCGCCGGACTGTCCCCCGCCGGGCAGGGCGGCTTCGGGCCGATCTTCGTCAAGCCCGCCAACCTCGGCTCGTCCGTCGGGGTCCGGCGCGTGACCGCGCGCTCCGAGCTCGAAGCGGCGGTCGAGCACGCCTTCGAGTTCGACCTGAAGATCGTCTGTGAGCAGGGAATCGAAGGCGTGCGCGAGATCGAGTGCTCCGTCCTCGGCGACGACGACCCCATCGCCTCCGTCCCCGGCGAGATCGTCGTCGGCCACGCCGACGGCTTCTACTCGTACGCCGCGAAGTACATCGACGCCGACGGCGCCACGATCCGCATCCCCGCCGACCTCTCCCCGGCCGAGGCCAACGCCGTGCAGCTCCTCGCCCTCCGCACCTTCCGCGCGCTGGAGGCGTCGGGGATGGCCCGCGTCGACCTCTTCCTCGCCCCGGACCGCTCGCTCTACGTGAACGAGATCAACACCATCCCCGGCTTCACGGCGATCTCGATGTACCCGAAGCTCTGGGAGGCGAGCGGCATCCCCCCGCGCACGCTGATCGAGCGCCTCATCGCGCTCGCGCTCGAGCGCGGCGCGCGCAAGTCCCGCCTCAGGACGAGCGCCTAGCACCTCGTCGTCCGAGCTCGTCCCTGGCTCCCTTGTCGCGCGGCAGGTCGACCGAGCTGCCCGGCCCGAGGAGCCGCTGTCGGTCGCGGCGCGGGCTGGCCCCATGCTCGAGCCAGATGTCCTCGCGCATGCGGCTCATTCTGGACTGATCGTTCTAGAATGATCAGTCCAGAATGAGCCGCGGGAGAGGGGGCGCGTGCGGCTGCCCGGCCGCGCTCACCCGGGATCGAGCCGCACGCCCGGCGCCCCGAGCGCAGGCCGCCGGACGAGGCACGGACCGAGCGCGTCCAGGATGCGCGCGTGACGCTCGGGAGGCGCCCACAGCACGATGTGCCCGCCGCCGCCGGCGCCGCACATCCGGAGGACCTCGACCCCGAGCCCGTCGAGCCGCCGCTGCAGGGACACCGCGATCGCGCTCGCCGTCGCCGAGAGGCGCACCTTCGCGGCGGCGCCGCGGCGCATGCCCGAGAGCACCAGCGCGAGCGAGCCGAGCTCGAAGCCGCGGGCGACCTCCCCGGCCGCAGCGACGAGCTCGGCCTTCGCGTCGCACGCCGCGCCGGCGTCCACCCGATCCAGCACCTCGCCCGACACGCGCCGGACCGCCGTGTCCACGAGCAGCAGCCCGGCCGAGAGCGCGGGCACGAGATCCGGACACCCGATCGCGAGCGGCCGCACGCCCGAGCAGCCGCGCGCGTCGAAGGCGAGATCGAGCAGCCCGCCGAAGGCAGCGAACACCTGGTCCTGCGCGCCGCACGCGTTGAACAGGCGCTCGCGCTCGATCGCGACCGCCTCGCGCGCCAGCTCCTCCGGCGCGGCCGCCTCGCCGACCGCGGCGCGCAGCGCGAACAGCGCGGCCACCGCCGCGGACGCGCTGCCGCCGAGGCCAGCGCCCGGCGACATCTCGGTCTCGACCCGGAGCGCGACCCCATCGCCCACGCCCGTCGCGGCGAGCGTCGCTTCGAGCAGGCGGAAGGCGAGATCGTCGCGCGGTGGATCCGAGCGGCGCCTCGTGATGACGCGCAGCGCGCCCGCCTTCGCGTCGCTGGCCGCCGCGTCGCTGGCCGTCGCGTCGCCCGCTTCGGCGCCGTCGGCCGACGTTGCCTGGCCGCGCGCGGCGAGCTCCATCCGCACCCAGCCTCGATCGAACGGCTCCACGATCACGCGGACGCGCAGATCGACCGCCGCGCCCACGACGCGCCCGCCGTCCTGCCGGGCGACGCCCGGCAGATCGCTGCCTCCTCCGGCGAAGGAGACGCGCATCGGGGCGCTCGCGGCCGCGCGCCAGAGCGGGCTCCGCAGCGATCGCGGCGCAGAGAGAGAGGCGGCGCAGGGGGTGCTCATGTCGTCCTCAGCGGGCGCGACCAGCCGGGCGGCGAGGTGATCCCAGGGACCGAGGCGGCGCGCCCCGCGGCGGCACCTCGTGCAGGGAGCGAGCCAGCGATGGAGCGCCCGGCGTGCACGCACTGCCGCTCACGACCAGAGCTCGCGCCGCAGCGCCACGGCGCCGTCCTCCGGGAGGTGCATGCGCCGCGATCCTTCCTCGCGATTGAGTCGCGGACGGAGATCGCGGGCTCGGAGCGAGGCGAGAGGCGCGCCTCCCGCGGGCCGCGATCAGTTCAGGTCCTTGCTGGCGGGCTCGCTCCGGGGCGCGGGCTGCGCGCGCGCGGCGTCGAGGATGCGATCGATCACCCTGAGCCCGGCCGCGAGCATGTCCCGCTCAGCGCGCTCGCCTCCGGCGTGCACCTCGGCCGCCCTCTCGCGGAGGGTGAGCGCGTCGCGGCGGATGACCGGCAGGCGGGCAGCGGCCGCCGCCTCGGCGATGCACCCGGCGAGATCGTAGACGAGGAACGCATCCTCCTCGCTGATCCGGGGCGCCGCCCGGCGCCCGCGCGCCGGGGAGCCGGCAGCGCGCTCCTTCCGGACGTACGTCTCGACCTCGCAATCATCGTCATCCTCGCCGACCGAACCGGAAGAGACGCGGTCGAGCAGGCAAGTGAGCTCGACGCGGTAGGTCGCGAGGACCAACGCGCAGAGCGCCCCGCGATCCCGCAGCGAGAAGAGAATCAGCTCGAGGAGCCGGTCGGACCGGGTCGCGCTATTTTGCATCGCCGCCTTTTAAGGCGTTCACCCTCGCGACCTCAATCCAGAACTCCACCGCCCGCGGCGGATCGACCGGCGGCCGCGGGGTGCGTTACGCATCGAGGGCGCCCGCGTGGCGCCTCGCCTCGCCGAGGCGCCACGGACGTGGGGGACCCTACGCGACGGTTGCGGAGCTGTGCCGGATCGGTCAATAGGTCCGACCCTCCTGCGTCAGCGGGCCGCGACGGATGTCTGGCGCGCTGACGCTCCTGCTCAGCCTGTCACCTGATCATCGTATCGGCATTCCCGTGACCGCGAATCGCTCCACGACCTCAACGAACACCGAAGAGCAGTTCACCGAGCCGACCTCGGCCACCATCGCGAGCACGGCCGCGATCAGCCAGGTCAGCCAGGTCAACCACGTCAGTCAACCTGGCCCCGCGGACGGCGCGCCCGGCGCGAGGCTGAGCGAGCATGGCGAGGCCATCGTGCGCGAGGAGGAGGCCCTGCTCGCCCGCGTGACCGCGCACCTCGCCACCGCCGCGACCAAGCCGTCGCGGCCGCCGCCCCTCGAGAACCACGAGGAGCAGCTCCTCTCGCTGCGCGATCAGATCGCGGCGGCCCGGCTGGAGGACGTGCCGGCGCTGGTGCAGCAGATGGAGCGCCTGCAAGGGATCGCCGCGCGGCGGAGCGAGAACGTCGTCGAGCCCGTCGATCCGAAGTCGCCCTACTTCGGCCACCTGCGCCTGCGGGAGAAGGGCCGTCCAGAGCGCGACGTGCTCATCGGGCGCACGACGCTCGTCGACGCGAGCGCGGGCGTGCGGATCGTCGACTGGCGCCACGCGCCCGTCAGCCAGATCTACTACCGCTACGAGGAGGGCGCGGACTACGAGGAGACGTTCGGCGAGCGCGAGGTCGAGGGCACCGTGCTCGTGCGGCGCACCGTGACCATCGACGAGGGCGAGCTCTACCGGATCTCGGCGCCGCAGGGGACGTTCGTGCGCGGGCCCTCGGGCGGCTTCCGCGAGATCGCGACGCGGGCGACCGAGCTCTCCGGCGGTCAGGGCAGCGCGGTGCGCCCCGAGGACATGCGCGACATGGCGCTCGCGGGCGCGGCCGCCGCGCGCGGCGGGCTCGGGACCGGGGCGACGTTCCACGCCCGCGAGGACCGGCACCTGCCCGAGATCGCCGCGCTCCTCGATCCGCGGCAGTTCGAGCTCATCTCGAAGCCGGACTCCGGCATCGTGGTCATCCAGGGCGGCGCCGGCAGCGGCAAGACGACGATCGGCGTCCACCGGCTCGCGTTCCTCGCCTACAACGGCGGCCGCCGCTTCACGGCCGACAAGATGCTCGTCATCGTCGGCAGCCCCGCGCTCCGCGCGTACATCAGCGAGGCGCTCCCCGCGCTCGGCCTGGCCGGCATCGCGGTCGAGACGTTCTCCGAGTGGGCGCGCGCGGCCCGGAAGCGCGCGTTCCCGTGGCTCGAGGCGCCGGTCGAGGAGAACACGCCCTCGGTGGTCACCCGCTACAAGACCCACCCGGCGATGCTGCACCTCCTCGAGCAGCGCGCGGCGGAGCTCAAGGACGACGCGCGGGCGCGGCGCGACTCGCGCGGCACGCTCGCCTTCTGGGCGGACGTGCTCACCGACCTCGATCGGGTGACGGCCGCGTTCGCGGCGGCGGCCGATCCCGAGTTCGGCCCCGAGCAGGTGAAGCGGGCGTGGCGCTGGTGCGCGGACCGCTGCCCCGCCGTGCTCGATCTCGACCCTGGCGATCGCGCCGAGCGCAAGGCGGCGATCGCGGACGAGCCGGCGGACGACGACGACGAGCGCGGCGCGGACAGGGGCGAGGTGTCGAGCGACGACCGCGCGGTGCTCGACCCCGAGGACGACGCGCTGCTCCTGCGGGCGTACCAGCTCCTCCGCGGCGAGCTCCGGAAGGGGAAGAACGTGCTCGTCTACGAGCACCTCTTCGTCGATGAGGCGCAGGATCTCGCGCCGATCGACCTCGCGGTGCTGCTCGGCGTGGTGACCGAGCCGCGCAGCGTGACGCTGGCGGGCGACACGGCGCAGCGGCTGTTCATGGACTCCGGCTTCCGCGACTGGCGCGCCACGCTCGACGACCTGGGCCTGTCGCGGGTCGACGTCGAGCCGCTGCGCATCGCGTACCGGTCGACGCGCGAGGTGCTCGCGTTCGCCCGCGCGGTGCTCGGCCCGCTGGCCGATCCGACGCCGCCGCTCGCGCCGCGCAGCGGCGCGCCGGTCGAGCACCACCACTTCCCGAGCGCCGGCGCCGCCGTCGCGTTCCTGGCCGACGCGCTCCGCCCGCTGTTCGCCCGCGAGCCCCGCGCCACGCTGGCGATCCTGGCGCGCCACCCCGAGCAGGCGGACGTGTACTACGACGCCCTGAAGATGGCGGAGATCCCGAACCTACGGCGCGTGCGCGCCTACGAGTTCGCGTTCCGCCCCGGCGTCGAGGTGACGGAGATCCGGCAGGTGAAGGGCCTGGAGTACGACTACGTGGTGCTGGTCGACGTGAACGCGTCGACCTACTCGGCGGACGACGAGTCGCGGCACCTGCTCCACATCGGGGCGACGCGCGCGGCGCACCAGCTCTGGGTGATCTCGACGGCGGCGCCGTCGCCGCTCGTGCCGGACTGGCTGGGCTGAGGATTGAGGGCCGGGGCGAAGGGACCACGCGGGCTCAGCCGAGGTCCGCGGTCCCTGGCAGGCCGCCACCGGTAGGGACGAGGAGATGGACACAATCGACAGGGGGCCCTGAGAGAATCCTTGACCTTCAGGGGGCCGTGAGTAGATTCCCTCTCGCGCGGTGGAGCAGCCTGGTAGCTCGTCGGGCTCATAACCCGAAGGTCGTGGGTTCAAATCCCGCCCGCGCAACCACGACCCAAGCAGCAATGAGGACGCGAGGATTGGCCGAAACTGGCCACCTCGCGTTTTTCGTTTCTGGGGCCCACCGATCCATACGAGCGCGGGGCCAGGAGGGCGGTCTGAGCCACCCTCGAGGTTGGTCGTCTGCCTCGCCTCCCGGCGAGCGTCGATCATCACGTTCGCGGTTCCTCGCCCGGGGCGGTCCTCCTCGGCTTGCTCCCGGCGGACCCGCCGCGCGTCGGTCGTTGCTGTGCTGGCCCCGGGTGGTCCGGGGGCGGGAAGCACCTGGGCGTCGGCGATGATGCGCGAGACCGCGCCCGACCTCATCGCGTGTCCCTGGCAGCGGTCATCGCTGCGCCACCATTCGTCTCCTGGTGCGGTGCCAGGACGAGCGGTAGCGAGCCGCCAGGGACGCCGAGGAGAAGAATCTCCTGGTTTCTCCTCGCGTCCTTGGCGGCTTGCTCTATGCGGGTCGCTGCACCCGATGCGGCCGAGCACCGCGTCAGGTCATGAGATCACCGCGAGCCTCCTTGATATGCGCGGTCTCGCTCGCCGCCGAGGCCTGTGTCGATGCCGCTCCACGACGTCCTTTGGCGTGCGACAAGCGCATTGAGCGTCTCGTGACGCGCCTCGATCTTGTCGGCAAAGTGGCCGGCTCCCTCTGTCGCGAGCGGCTCGTGCGCCCCCGTTTCCCGGGACATCGCACGTAGGTCAGGTGGAGTGGCGACGACGTGCGGCGCGGCGGAGCCGGCGTGGACGGGCGACAGCGCCGCCCACGGAGCGGCCGCCCGCCGCCCGGAAGGCGATCCTCCTGACAACGGGGAGGCCGCTGCCGCGGCGCAAGGCCCGCGTCCGCCGCCGCGGTGTCGATCGCGAGCGAGAAGGCGGCGGCCACGCCGCCGGGGAGTGCAGTTTCATCGAACCCCTGGCAGATACGCTACCCCCCATGTGGCGCTCCACGGTCGCACCCGCCGCGCGAGCGACGGGTTGTATAAGTAAGCCCTGCCAGGGCGGCGCCGCCGGGGAGCGCGCGCCGCGTCGCCGGGCGTCGCCGCGCGCTGCGCGCTGCCGCCCGCGCCGCCCGTTCCGCCGGCACGCGCGGCCTCTCGTCGTGGCGTAGGCAGGCGCCGGCTCCGTGATGTAGGATGGCGATAGCGGCGGCTCCTGTGCTCTGAACACGCGCGTCGCGGCGCGCACCTCACCGAAGCAACCCCGGTAACCTCCAGCGGACAACTCACGATGGCCAAACCGAACGATCCCTTTGCGCCCCCCACCAATACGCGCGGCTCCGCGACGCCGGGGGATGCCGCCAAGCCGCAGCGCGGCATCAGCGCGCCCTCGCCCGCGCGCGCGGTGCCGGCCACGGCAGGGCCCGCCACCCAGCGAGGGCCCGGGGCGTACGGCGCGCCCGATTTCCTGAGCAAGGCCGCGCGCCCCGCGGCGCCGTCCGAGCTCCCGAGCCAGCGCACGATCGAGCTCGTGCAGTGGTCCTGGGCGAAGGTGATGCCCATCTCGGACGCCGCCGCGGCGCTGTTCTATGAGCGGCTGTTCACGCTCGACCCGGCGGTGCGGCCGCTGTTCAAGAACGATATCGCCGAGCAGAAGAAGAAGCTCATGCAGACGCTCGCCGTGGCCGTCGACGGGCTCAACAACCTGCCGAAGCTCGTGCCGGTGCTCCAGTCGCTCGGCGTGCGGCACCAGGGCTATATGGTGGCCGAGCACCATTACGATGTGGTGGGCGAGGCGCTGCTCTGGACGCTCCGCGAGGGGCTCGGCGATGCCTTCTCGAGCGACGTCGAGGCGGCGTGGAAAGAGGTCTACGGCCTCATCGCCGACGTCATGAAGAAGGCCGCCGCCGCGCACGCGGCCGTGGGCACCACGCAGGCGCTCCCCCCGGCCGCGACGTCGCCGGCGCCAGCGCTCGGCGGCGCCTCCCGGCAGAACGCCCCGCCGGGCCCCGGCGCCCGGCCGGGCGGCGCGGACCTGGGGCAGCGGCCCAAGTCGGTGCCGCCGCCGTCGTCGGCCAAGGTG
Source organism: Sorangium sp. So ce321 (assembly GCF_051530195.1). Classification (NCBI taxonomy): domain Bacteria; kingdom Pseudomonadati; phylum Myxococcota; order Polyangiales; family Polyangiaceae; genus Sorangium; species Sorangium sp. So ce321. Next base: position 1,030,820 of record NZ_CP150329.1, read on the forward strand.
GCCGCGCGGACGCTCGTCGGCGTCGTTCCGCCCTGGCAGCAGAGCGAGCCGCCGCCGGCGGCTGCGCCCGCGCCCGCGCCCGCAGCGTCGGGCGGGCCGGTCAGCCCGCGTACCATCGAGCTCGTGCAGCGCTCGTGGGCGAAGGTGATGCCGATCTCGGACGCCGCGGCGGCGCTCTTCTACGGGCGCCTGTTCGAGCTCGATCCGTCGACGCGGTCGCTGTTCAAGAACGACATGGCCGAGCAGAAGAAGAAGCTCATGCAGACGCTCGCCGTGGCGGTCGATGGGCTGAGCAACCTGGGCAAGCTCGTGCCCGTGCTCCAGTCGCTCGGCGTGCGCCACCACGGCTACATGGTGACGGACCACCATTACGACGTGGTGGGCGACGCGCTGCTCTGGACGCTGCGCGAGGGGCTCGGCGACGGCTTCACGCGCGACGTGGAGACGGCGTGGAAAGAGGTCTACGGCGTCATCGCCGACGTCATGAAGAAGGCCGCCGCGGAGCACGTCGGCCGCGCGGGCGCTGCGCCTGCGCCTGCACCTGCGCGTGAGCGCGAGCGCGAGCGCGAGCGCCCGCAGCGGCCGCCCATGTCCGAGCCGCGGGCGCCCGCTCCGCAGAGCGTCACGGAGGTGATGCCGCCGAAGAAGCGCCAGAAGAGCCCGCTCGACGAGGATGCCGACACGCTCCACTACCAGACGAACCCGGCCCACGAGGCCCTGTCGAGCAGCGGCCTGGGCCCCGACGAGCACCGGGCCGCGCCCGCCCCGGCGGCGAGCCCGCAGGGGATCGTCATCCCCTGGGCGGGGCAGGACATGGTCGTGAACGTTCACGTCAAGCTGGACAGCCCGCTCGTGACGGTCCCGGCGGCGGCGCCCGTCGTGGCCCCCGCGGCGCCCGTCGCGCTGGAGCCCACGGGGCCGAGCGGCCTCGTCGCGGGGCTCGCGATCGGCCTGCTCTCCATCGCCGCCTCGATGGCCACGGCCATCCTGCTCGCCGTGGGCGGGCCGGACCGGGCCGCCGCCGGGGCAGGCGCCGCGGCGGACCGGGCCTCGTCGAGCGTCGCGTCCCTCGCCACCTACGCCGTGCCGATCATCGTCACGGTGCTCGTCCTCTCCGCGTTCACGATGGGGCACATCCTCGGGCGGGGGCGGGCGCGGGGCGACGCTGGTGGGGGGCAGTAGCGAGGTGGACGCGCGGCTCGTGACCTCGGGCGGACGCATTCGCCCGGCGTGCGCAGGGGTTTAGTGGCAACATGGGAATGAGAGTCCGATGATGGCGGATCCTGCGGCGACGCTGACCCACCTGGCAGGACAGTGGCTGGGGCCATTCCAGCTGATCCAGCTGCTCGGCATCGGCGCCATGGGCGCCGTGTACCTCGCCAGGGACAGCGTCCTCCAGCGCGACGTCGCCGTGAAGCTCATCGCGAAGGGGAGCGCGGACACGGATCCCGAGCGGCGCGACCGCTTCCTGCGCGAGGCGCGCGCGGCGGCGCGCCTGCTCCACCCGAACGTGGTGCAGATCTTCCAGGTCGGCGAGGACGCGGAGGTCCGCTACATCGCCATGGAGTACGTCCATGGCCTGACCATGGCGCAGGCGGCCAAGCAGCACGGCGGTCGCGTGCCGGAGCAGTTCGGGATCGAGAAGATGCGCGAGGCCGCGGCGGCGCTGGAGCTCGCGGCCTCGTTCGGCATCTCTCACCGCGACATCAAGCCCGCGAACCTCCTGCTCAACGCGTCGGGCACGCTCAAGATCGCGGACTTCGGCCTGGCGTCCCACCCGGAGAGCGGCCCGCTCGGGACCACCAGCGCCTCCCGCACGCTGGAGGGCACGCCCTTCTACATGAGCCCGGAGCAATGGACCGGGCAGGAGATCGCGCCCCCGTCGGACATCTACAGCCTCGGCTGCACCTTCTACCACCTGCTCGTGGGCAGGACGCCGTACTCGGCGAGGGATCTCGCCGGCTGCTTCCAGGCGCACTGCCACGCGGCCGTCCCGGATCCGAAGCTGGCGATGCCGGACATCGATCCGCTCCTCGCGGAGCTCCTCCGCCGCTGCATGTCGAAGAGGGCTCAGGAGCGGCCGTCCGCCGGGCACATCGTGGCGTTCCTCGAGGACATGCTCATGCTCCGGCGCAGCAGCGTCAGGCCGCGGGAGCTGCCGGAGGCGGCGGGCCCGCTGCGCGGCTCCTCGATCGATCTCGCCGACACGCGGATCAGCCAGCTCCCGGTGGCGCCGCGGAGCGCGCTCGCCACGCCGACCGGCACGATCATGGTGAACAGCGCCGGCGCCGTCGGGCACTTCACCGGCCAGTACAGCTACCGCAACCACTTCGGGCTGACGGGGTATCCGTTCAGCGACATCCGGCAGCCGAGCTTCTTCTGGGACGCGGGCCCGTATGCCTGGGTGCTGAGGACCCTGGCGTCGCAGATCGTGGCCGGGCAGCGCCCGGCGATCCTCGTGGGCGAGCCGGGGTGCGGCCGGACGTTCGTCTGCGAGATGATCAAGAACAAGGTGCCCCGGATCCAGGTCTTCTCGATGGAGCCGCAGCTGCTCTTCGGGACGCGGCCGCTCGTGGCGCTGTGCCGGCAGATCGGGGCGTCGGGCGTCTCGCCCACCATGAGCCAGCAGTCCCTCGTCGACACGTTCCTCGGGCACGCGCTCCAGCGCGCCGGGTCGGACGCCATCGCGGTGCTCGTCATCGACGGGGTCGATCCGGACGATCACGAGCTCCTGATGGAGCTCCACGACATCCTCCGCTGCGCCCCGACGGGCCCGCTCTCGATGATCCTGGTGGGCGCCCCCGATCTGCCTGCGACCCTCGCGTCGAACGGCGTGCCGCGCGAGCTCTACTCCGGCGCGCAATCGCTCCTGCTCCCCGGCATGACCCAGCAGGAGATGATCGAGTACATCGATTTCAGGATGCGGTCTGTCGGCGGGAGCGGGCGGGGGATCAACCTCGACATCGCGTCACAGCAGCTGCTGCACGCGAGGAGCGGCGGGAGCCCGAAGCTCATCAACATCTTCTGCCACAACGCGCTGACGATCGCCGCGTTGCAGGGCGAGAGCGAGGTGAGCCTGTCGTCGATCCGCCTCGGGATGAAGAGCAAGAGCTACCTCACGGCCGAGGCGGCCGTCGACCTGATCCGCGGCTGAGCTGCGCGCCCCCGCCTGGCGGCGGGCGATCGGGCTCCGCCTGACGGCGGGCCATCGGGCTGGCGGGAGCGCCGCGGCTCCCTCTCTGCGCCGCGGCGTCCGCCGGCCTCTCAGTCGGTCCACTGGTGCGTCTCTTCGGGCTTTCCGCCGAACGAGGCGAGGGGGACGGTCCACGTGCGGAGCCGCCGGGGGCTGCGCACGTACTCGCGGACGCCGTCGGCCGTGAAGAACGCGGTCATCGCGCGGTAGAGCTCCGGGAACTCTTTGACGAGGCCTGTGTGCAAGGGCATGAAGGACTCGAGGGTGTACGCCATGGCGGCGTCGGCCAGGGTGTAGCGGCCCGGGACGACCCAGTGGTCGCCGTCGGCGCGGGTGCGGATGAAGTAGTCTTCCAGGCGCTCCAGCTTCCTGGCGGTGGCGGCGCGGTGGTCGGCGCGAACCTCGTGGAAGCGCGGGTTCCAGAAGAGCGTGCCGACATCCATGAGCACCTCGAAGGCGGTGTCGGCCACCTCGTCGATTCGCGCGCTCTGCTCGAGCGTGTCGCCATAGAGCTCCAGCTTGCGCGCCAGATAGCGGTTGATCGCCTGCGACTGGCAGAGGGTGAACTCTCCATCTTGCAGCACGGGCAGCTGCCCGAACGGCGTACACCCCAGGAAGCGCTCCTTGGTCTGCGGCTGGACCCAGCTCTCCAGGGGAACGAACTCTTCCTCGTACGGCGCGCCGCGGAGCTGCATCATGAGCCTGGCGACCTCGACTCGCCCGCGCGTCGCAAAATAGATGATCTTCATCTCTCGTCCTCCGTTGATGGCGGCCACTCTACAGTAACTCGCCTCCCCCTTCCAACGGACGCCGATTCAGCCTCGATCTCGGCCTACTCCCCCCCACAAGGAAGAAGAGCGGAGGTCGCCCGTATCCGAAGCGGGCGAGCTCCGCTCTAGAGCACCGATCAGCTTGAAACGTCCGGGAACGAAGAGATTTGAACCACAGAGGCACAGAGGACACAGAGGAACAACTCAAAAACTCTGTGCCCTCTGTGCCTCTGTGGTTCATTTACTCGGGGTCTCAACCTGCTCGGTGTCCTAGCTATCGTTGCCTGCGGGGCGGGGCCCGCTCTGCGGGGCGGCGGGGATCGGGTCGCGCCTCGGGGTCGAGGCGAGCACCGCCTCGTCCGTCATGGGGGCGCGCGGCACGTTCAGCGCCCGCCCGATACGTGCTCTCGAGTGCTTGTCGTTGTCGATGCACCTGCCGCGCGTGTATGCGCTGAGCCGGTCGCGCGCGTCCTGCTTGCGGCAGGCCCCGAAGGACCTCCTGATGAGCGCGAGCCCCGCGCGAAAGCACTTCTCGCGATCCGCGACGAGATCCTCGTGAGACCAGCCCTCCCGGGTCCTGCCGGCGCCGACCCGCACCTGGAGCAGACAGGAGTCCATCCCGGAGCCGCGCGCGAGCTTCCCGATGCCGAGATCGACGTCGCGACGGTAGCCGCTCTCGTAATAGGCGATCGACAGGAGCAGCGCCATCGTCTCAGCTCGCCCGCGCGGGCCGCCGAAGAGCGGCTTCAATTCGGGATCATACGCCACCTTCGCCGCCGCGCTCGCGATCTCATGATAGCGCGCGCGGCCAGCCTCGGGTGTCTCGATAGCGTCCTTGATCAGGCTCGTTCCGGGTGGGGCCCATGTAACCATGATGCCGACAGCCCATGCGATGACTGAATCCATGACATATGTAAGGTCCTGGTCTCTGGCTGCGTCAAGCAATTCAGACAGCCTGGCTGGGATTATCGTGGTGCGTTGTACGACTGCACGCCGCCCAGCGTGCATTTATACCGTCCTTGTCAAATTGCCAATCGTGCGGACGCTGGTACGCGGTGCGCAATCATTTTCGCACCACGAGTCGTCTCGTGGGCTCTTCGCGAGGGCTGAACCATGGAGTCCTCGCTTCCGATCTGCGGGGATGGCTCGCGGTCACCCGGCTCGGAGCGGCGATGTGCTGCGCGCCCCTGTGCGGGTGAGCCGCCGCGGCGCCGCGCTCATCACGCCTCTTCGGGGGCGCCCTCTTCGGAGCTCGCGTGCGTGTCCTCGAGCCGGTCGACGGCGCGCAGCTGGGGGAACAGCCAGCCCCAGAGCAGCACGACGGCCATCGTCCCGAGGCCGCCGATCACCACGGTCGGGACGGTCCCGATGAGCCTCGCGAGGGTGCCTGACTCGAGCTCTCCGAGCTCGTTCGAGGCGCCGACGAAGACCATGTTGACGGCGCTCACGCGGCCGCGCATCTCGGGCGGTGTGGCGAGCTGCTCCAGGGTCATGCGCACGACGACGCTCACCATGTCGGTGGCGCCGATCACGGTGAGCGCGGCGAGCGAGAGGAGGAAGCTCTGCGAGAGGCCGAACACCACCGTGGCGAGCCCGAACAGCCCGACGCAGAGGAGCATCTTCCGCCCGGCGTGGCGCCTGATCGGCCGGAATGCGAGGAGCACGGCCATGACGCCTGCCCCCGCGGCGGGCGCCGCGCGCAGCAGGCCGAACCCTTGCGGGCCGACGTGGAGCACGTCGGTCGCGTAGATGGGCAGGAGCGCGACAGCGCCGCCCAGGAACACGGCCACGAAGTCGAGCGAGATGGACGCGAGGAGGACCTTCTTCCGGTAGACGTACCGCAGCCCTGCGAGCGCCGTGGCGAGCGACGGCGGCTTCTTCTCCATGCGGCCGGTGCGCACCTGCACGGCCAGGAGGCCGGCGCACGCCGCGGCGAGCGCGAGGCTCGCGGTCAGGTAGACCGGCGCGGCCGCCTTCCAGAGGCCATAGAGCAGCCCTCCCACGCTCGGCCCGCCGATCGCCCCGACCTGCCAGAGCGTCGACTGCCACGTCGCCGCGTTCTGGAAGTGCGCGGCCGGCACGAGCGCGGGCAGGAGCGACGAGCCTGCGGGCCCCTGGAAGGCGCGCACCGTGCCGAGGAGCACGAGGACGCCATAGATGGCCGACAGGTTCGGGCTCGGCGCGCGCGCGATGAGGAAGAGCGCGAGCGCCGCGAGCGACGACGTGAGGTAGCAGAGGACGAGGATCCCGCGCCGGTCGAAGCGATCGGCCGTGTGCCCGGCCGCGAGGGACAGCCCCGCGACGGGGAGGAACTGGGCGAGCCCCACGTAGCCGAGCGCGAGCGGGTCGCGCGTGAGGGCGTAAACCTGGAACCCCACGGCGACCGATTGCATCTGGTACGCCATCGTGGCGAGCAGGCGGGCCGCAGCGTACACGCGGAAATCGCGCGACTTGAAGGCGGCGATGGGCGACGACGGTTCCAGGGCGGCGGGGACGGTGGCCATGAACGAATCCGGGCAGCGTTCATGGCGCATTCCAGCGTGGGCTGCCAGGACCGCGGTTACACCCCGTACGTCCAAGATCAGTGTGACTGTTCCGTTCCGCAAGAACCCCGCTTCACGCCTGCGACGGTGGTTCGGGACGGCGACGTTTGCGTGGCTCGGCACAGAATGCTGGCGCGCCGGCCTGCACCCATGGTAAGCGGCGGCCCGACATGATGCCCCTAGGAAACGACATCTCTCCAAGACGAGCGCTTGGCCTCGCCGAGCAGGCACGGCGCGCCTGGGTTCTGCTCGGGGGCCGTTCTCGCCGCGGGCGTGACGGTCGGCGCGACGACGACGACGACGACGACCTGCCGCGGCCGAGCGCGATAGTCACCCTGTTTCCGCTGCTGGGCCTCGCCGTGCTGCCGCTCCCCGCCTGATCTCCCCCACAACCCCGAGCTCGCGCCTCCCGTCCTCAGGACGCCGTCCGCACCTCGAGCCCCGCGTCGCTCCAGCTCACCACCCGGTCCCCCGTCGCGACCGGCGCCCAGCTGAACGCCTCGAGCAGCTCCGCCGGCGTACACGGCTCCGGCCGCTCCCGCAGCCCGACGCAGCAGGCGAGCGCCCCGCAGAGCGCGGGCGCGCTCCGGGCGAGCGCCGCCCCGCGCGCCGCGCCGTGCGTCTTCGCGAGCTTGCCGCCGCGCTCCTCGAGGAGGAGCAGGTGGTGCCGGTAGACCGGCGCCGGCAGCCCGAGCAGCGCCTGGAGCGCCGCCTGCGTCGCCGTGCTCGCCGCTATATCGCGCCCCCTGACGACGCGCGTGACGCCGGCCGCGCCGTCGTCGACCACCACCGCGAGCTGGTACGAGAAGGCCCCGTCGCGCCGGCGCACCACGGGGTCGCCCATCGCGAGCGCCGGCTCCTGCGACAGGTCGAGCCCGCCCTCGTCGACGGGCCGGAACACCCCGTCCGGCAGCCGCGCGCGGATCGGCTCGACGCTCGCGCGCCACCCGCCGGGCGGCAGCGCGCGGCCGCGCGCGCGGTTGTCGTACGCCCAGCCGCCGTCGGGCGCGCGCCGGCCGATCGCGCGCACCTCCTCGCGCGTCGCGGCGCAGGGGTAGAGCGCGCCGAGCGCCTCCAGCCGGTCCATCGCCGCCTCGTGGTGCGCCCTCCGGGTGTGCTGCTCGACGCGCTCGTCGAAATCGAGCCCGAGCCACGCGAGATCCTCCTCGATGGAGCGCGCGAACTCGGGCCGGCAGCGGTCGGGGTCCAGGTCCTCCAGCCGCAGGACGAGCCGCGCGCCCCGCGATCGCGCGTCGAGCCAGCAGAGCAGCGCCGCGGCGAGCGTGCCGAGGTGGGCAGGCCCGGTGGTCGACGGCGCGAACCGGCACACCTCGCTCATCGCTCCTCCTGCCGTCGCGGGCCGGGGAGCTGCCGCGGCCCGCGCCCTCGGCGCGCAGCCTCCGGGCTCGTCACGCGGCGCCCCGGCTCAGAGGAAGCGCGCGATGCGCGCCCGCACGCGCGGCTCCCCCAGCACCGCCATGACCTCGGTGAGATCAGGGCTGTTCCGGGTCCCGCAGACCGCGACGCGGAGCAACATGGAGACGTCGCCGACATGGCCCTTCCACGACTCGGGAGCGGCCTTGTACTGCTTCACCTCGCCGGCGTAGCCGGAGGCCACGGCGATCTGCCGGATCTTCTCGAACCAGGCCTCCTTCGAGTCGGCCGGATCGAAGACGTCGAGCATCTGCCGGAGCAGCGGCTTGCGGTCCGCCTCCGGGACGTTCTCGGGGAAATCGAATGAATCGAGGCCGCTGTAGAGCTCGTCGTAGAAGAAGAAGAGCTGGGGCCGCAGATCGGGCCAGGTGACGATGCGCTTGTTCGACTTCTTGCCGCCTCGCTCGATGCCGAGGGCGCGCTTCGTGAACTCCGGATCTCGCTCCATCAGCGCGGCGAGCTCCGTGTCGTACGTCCGCGCCCAGTCGAGGCCCTGCGCGTAGACCTCCTCGGCGCTCATCCGGCTCACGACCGCCTGGCTGACGCTCTTCAGCTTGACGAGATCGCTCAGGGCGCCGCCGGGGGCGAGCTTGTTCAGCTTGAGGGGGAAGGCGGTATAGGGCTTGTCCGGGTTCGCCTTGCGCCAGTCCTCGAACGCGGAGTTGGCGATGTTGAGCAGGTACTCGATCGTGGCCGTCTCCGGGACGCCGATCTCCCGGTAGTACTCGATGTTGGCCTCCGGGTCCTTGCGCTTGCTCAGCTTGCGCCGGGCGTCCGACACCCTCGTCTCGCCCGTCTCCGGATCCGCCTCCTCCACGCGATCGAGCTTCTGGATCGGCGGGACGTGGGCGTACTCGACCGGCCTGAACCCGAGCACGCGGAACAGCTGCAGGTGGAGCGGCATCGACGAGATCCACTCGTCGCCGCGGATGACGTGCGTCGTCCGCATCAGGTGATCGTCCACGGCGTGGGCGAAGTGGTAGGTCGGGATGCCGTCCGACTTGAGGAGGATGGTGTCGAGGTCGTTGACGGGCATCGAGATGACGCCCTTCACGCCGTCCTTCCACTCGACCCGGCCGGAGACGTCGTCCGGGGCGCGCAGCCGGAGCACGAACGGGGTGCCGCTCGCGAGCGCCTCCTTCACCCGGGCGAGCGGCGCGTCGCGCCACTTCGCCCACCGGCCGTGGTACCCGGGCTTCACCGTGAGCGCCATCTGCTCCTGCCGGATGGCGTCGAGCTCCTCGACCGTGCAGAAGCAGGGGTAGGCGAAGCCGCGGCGGATGAGGTCGATCGCGTAATCGCGGTAGATCGCGACGCGCTCTGTCTGGATATAAGGGCCGTAGTCGCCCTGCTGCACGAACTCGCCCCGCGGCGAGGGCCCGTCTCCCTCCTTCGCCGGGGCGCGGAGCACGCCCTCCTGCGGGGAGAGATCGTAGCGAGCGAGCGAGTCGACGATGGTGTCTATCGCGCCGGGGATGGCGCGCTTCACGTCGGTGTCCTCGAGGCGGAGGAAGAAGACGCCCTCGCTCTGGACGGAGAGCCGCTTGTTGATGAGCGACACGAAGATGCCGCCGATGTGCATGAACCCGGTGGGGCTCGGCGCGAATCGGGTGACCATCGCGCCTTTGGGCAGCGCGCGCCGGGGATAGCGCGCCTCGTACTCCTCTGGCCGCCTGGCCGACGCGGCGGCGTCGCCGAACAGGAGGCGCACGAGCTCGTCGCGGTCCTCTCCGGGGCCCGGTTCACGGACGGTGACGGGAAGCGTCGTCTCGGTCGGGGCCTGCTTGTCCATGAGGGCGCGTCGCTCCTGGTCTGACATCGGGCGGGGGCGCAGCCATTGCACGCCCGCCAGGCCTTGTCAATCGCGGGCTCGGTCGTCGCGCGCCGCGCGGTCGCGCGCGGCGCTACTGCGGTGTGTCCTCGCCGATGAGGCGCTGCTGCGGTGAGCTCTCGCCGATGGGGCGTTGCTGCGGTGAGCTCTCGCCGATGGGGCGTTGCTGCGGTGAGCTCTCGCCGATGGGGCGCTGCTGCGGTGAGCTCTCGCCGATGGGGCGTTGCTGCGGTGAGCTCTCGCCGAGGAGCCAATAGGTCTTCATCGCGCCCTTGCCCTTGATCGCCACGAGGCCTCGCTCCTCCATGGCGAAGTCCCCCTGGAGCAGCGCATGGCTCGCCTCGCTCACCTGGATGCGGCCGGGCTCTCCGCTCGACTCCATGCGGCTCGCCACGTTCACCGCGTCGCCCCAGAGGTCGTAGCTGAACTTGCGCCTGCCGATCACCCCGGCGATGACAGGGCCGGTGTTGATGCCGATCCTGAGCCGGAAAGGCTGGCCGTCGTCGGCCAGGAACTGGCTCACGGTGTCGGCCATCGCGAGGGCCATCTGCGCGATCGCCCGGGCGTGGTCGGGGCGCTGCACCGGCAGCCCGCCCACGACCATGTACGCGTCTCCGATGGTCTTGATCTTCTCCAGGCCGAGCTGCTCCGCGAGCTGATCGAACGAGGAGAACATCCGGTTGAGCAGGCCGACGAGCTCGGTCGGGTTCAGCCGCGCGGCGAGGGGGGTGAAGCTGGCGATGTCGGCGAAGAGGATGGTCACCTCGTCGAAGTGCTCGGCGATGAGCCGCTCGCTCTCCTTGAGCTGCTCGGCGATGGACCTCGGCAGGATGTTGAGGAGGAGCCGGTCAGAGCGCTCGTGGGCCCGCTCCGCCGCCGCCTTGGCCTGCTCGAGCGCCGCCTTCTGCTGGCTCTGCCGCCGGGCGTTCGCCTCGAGGGCCGAGAGCATGCCGTTGACCGAGCCGGTGAGGCGCGACAGCTCGTCGTTGCCCGGCATGGCGACGCGCGCCGAGAGGTCGCCGACGCCGCCGATCTCGGTGACCTCCCGGCTGAGGCGGGCGAGCCGGTACAGGACCAGCTTCTCGAGCAGCAGGAGCGTGACGCCGCCGAAGACGAGGCCCACGAGCACCGTCACGAAGACGAGGTAGCGCAAGGTGTCATGGCCCATCCTGAGGATGGCCCTGTCGTTGTCGACGCGCACGAGCAGCGCCGGCCGGCCGTCGATGTCGCGGAGGACGGCGTACCCGGCGATCCTGTCCTCGCCGAGCGGGTGGACGAAGGTCGTGTCGCGGTCCGACATGGCGGCGCGCGCCTCGCGGAAGTCGGCGGGCAGCTCGGGGTCGTCGAGGCGCCGCACGGCGAGCGAGAGGCCGGCTGGCTCGGCGAGGCGCGCGATCTCGGCGCCGGTCAGGAAGCGGCCGAACGTGACGGTGCCGGCCGCCGGCCCGCGCCCGGCGCTGCCGACGCTGGGCTGGGAGCAGAGGAGCATCGGCCCGTCCGGCAGCAGGATGATGCCGCCCCGGACGGCGTTGTTCGGAGCGTCCCGCCCGAAGAGGAGGTCGCCGATGCGGAGCCGCTCCGTGATGCCGCGCGGGAGCGGCGCCCAGCGCTTCGTGCCGTGGTCGTACCCGGCGCTGTACACGGGCTCTCCGTCCGCGTCCGCGAACACCGCGAGGTCGATCCGGGCGATGTCGAAGAGCTCGGGGACGAGGTTCGAGCGGACGAACTCTTGATTGCCGTCCTGCACGAACGTGTACGCGTCGTCCCACTGGCTCCAGTCGGTCCAGCGCGCGTTGAAGTCGCGGCTGGCCTGGTGGAAGAGGTTGAGCGCGACCTGCGCGGTGCGGCGCGTGTCCTGCGCCTCGGCGGCCATCGAGTTGGCGAGGAGCGCCCTGGATGAAACGCCGTACAGGGCAAAGCTGAGCCCGAGCAGCGTGGCGGTGATCGCCAGCAGCGTCTTCGCGCGCAGCGAGAGCAGGGCGTCGAGGGCGGGCTTCAGCGTCAGCGACGCCGAGCCTATCGAAAGGCGGGGCGGCGCGGAAGCGCCGGAGCGGGGTGGGGCGGCGGCGAGGAGGCGCCGGAGCGGGGCGGGGTGGGGGCAGGGGGCGGCGACGAGGGGCGGGGTGGGGGGGCGACGCGGGGCGGGGTTGGGGGGCGACGCGGTGCAGGATGGTCCCCGGAGGACTGGCGCCCGCTGCTCGCTGGACGGGCCGAGGTGGGCCGCTGGTGGCGAGACGGCATGTCGACCCGGGGAGCGGGGGAGGCACCGAGTTCCAGACGTGTGTCGATGACGTTGCCGTCGGTCGCTCCGGACATTGCTGTGTCCGGTCGTTACCTCGGAAATCCAGGCCTATGGTAATCAGCAAAACTCGACGCGCTGATGCATTACGTGCACGTGATGCGGAGCGCCACGGCATCTCACTTCGTGCCCATGGGTTCCTTGGACCGCTCTCGCGAGACCGGATAGAATCCTGTCAATGCACACGCCCGGACGGTCACTCCTCGTTCCCGCGCTCCTGCTCACGCTCGCCGCGTGCGCCAACGGCACCGACAACCTGCAGCCCGGTTACGAGGAGCAGGCCGGCGGAGGCGGAAGCGGCGGCGGGGGAGAGGGGGGCGACCCAGGGGTGAGCGCGTCCTCGAGCTCGAGAGCCAGCTCGAGCTCGAGCGTGAGCTCCGTCGGGGCCGGCGGCGCCGGGGGCGAGGGCGGCGAGGGCGAAGGCGGGAGCGGTGCAGGCAGCGGCGAGGGCGGCGATGCAGGAGGGGCGGCCGAATGCGACCATGGCGCGCCGAACACGTGCGCTGGTGCAGAGAACCTCGGTGAGATCTCGGGCGACGACGGCGGAGCCTCGGTGACGCTGAACGAGACAGGGACCACGTCGAAGTGGTTCAAGGTCTTTGTCGTCGATAAGACGAACTCCCCCAGCTACGAGCACTTCACCGCCACGCTCACGTCTCCGCCGGGGATGAACTTCGATCTGATCGTTTACGAAGGAGATATCGACGGGACGGACTGTTTCGCGTCCGGCGAGAGGGCGCTGGGCACGATCGACGAGTCGTTCACGACCACGTGGGACGACTTTCCTATCGTGGACGACGATCGCTGGTTCAGCCTCGAGGTGCGTCACGTGGCGGGCACCGCGTGCGGTAGCGAGGCCACCTGGACACTGACCGTCGAAGGCGTCCCGCCACCGGATCCTTGAGCCGGTACGCACCGCGAGAGCGACGAGATCTCGCGCCGCTCTGTCGTCATCCGCGCCGGTCGTCCGGCGTGGTACGTTTACCCCAATGCCCGTGCCCTGGAAGGTGACCGCACCGGAGAAGCTCTCGACAATGCCGGCGCTCCCCGCTGCGTCAACGTCGACGCCGGAGATATAGACCTTGCAGCTGTCGACGTTGATGGAAACTGTATCCCACCGCAATGTTCCATCTGCGTCGAACTTGGCCACCCAACCGGACTGTCCCATCCCGGCGGATCCATGGGTGTGGCCAGCGCCAAAGTCGACCGAGTTCTTGAACGTACCGGCGACCACGGCACGGCCCATCGCATCGACCCCGACACCCTTACACGCTTGGAAGCCCGGGGTGTCGCCAGCGCGCGTCAGGCACCGCGCGCGGCACCGGGCCCGTCCAGGGGGACGTCGGTGGCCGGCGACGCGGTGCCTCGGCCGTTCGCCCGCCACGTCAGCCCGCGCTGATCGGGATCTGACGGGGCTTGAGCGAGGCGCTCTTCGGCAGGTGAATCCGGAGGACACCAGCCTGGAGCTCCGCGGAGATCTTCTCCGAGTCGATGCCCTGCGGGACCACGAAGCTGCGGCGAAAGTCCGGCAGGTTGTCCGCGCTCTGCTCGCGCTCGGCCGCGTCGGTGCGCCGGCCCTCGAAGCTGAGCTCGCCCTTCTCCAGCCGGATCGCCAGGCGATCCTGCGTCACGCCCGGGAGATCCGCCACGACCAGGAGCTCCTCGGCGTTCTCGTAGATGTCGACCGCCGGGGGCACGGCAGGGCGCTGCTGGATCTTCTCAGGGTTGCTCTCGGCACGGTTGGTCAAGTTGCGATCGGTGCTCATCTTCATCGCTCCTTCCTCGATACTTTCCAGAGCCGCGTCTCGCGGTCTCTCGCTCCGTTTCTCTTCAACTCTCCCCACGTCCCTCGGCCGCTCAGCGCGACGTCACGCTGATCTGCCGCGGCTGCGCCTCGGCGGCCTTGTTCAGCGTCAGCGTCAGCACGCCGTTCTTGAGGACCGCAGAGGTCTTCTCGGGGTCGACCTTGCTCGGCAGCGTGAAGCTCCGGCTGAAGCGCACCGCGCCCCGCTCCTTGCGGTGAACGAGGTAACCCTCCGGCGCGTCCGATTTGCGCTCGCCGCTCACGGTCAGGACGTCCTGATTCAGCGAGATCTGGACATCCTTCTCCGTCAGGCCAGGGAGATCAGCCTTGACGACGAGGGCGCTGCCCGTGTCGAACAGGTGGATGCGCGGGCCAGGCGTGTACCGGGGCGACTGGTCGAAATCGCCGCGCAGCGACGAGCGCGGCGCGTCGTACTCCTCGAACGCCCGATCCATCCGCCGGCGCAGCTCATCCATCATGGCAAACGTGCGATCGAAATCCGTGTAACGGTTCAGCATGGCGACTCCTCCGTAGACCCCCGCGCAGGCGCGCGCCGGGGCCTCGCCCGCGGCGCCGTCACCCTGCTCGCGACGGCCGATTTGTTGTAGCGTTACGGGACCTTGGCTCCGAGAGCCGGTCTCTTCGCACCGCCCAATCTTTGCACGGCGCCCGGGCTGTCAAGAGCCGGGCCAGCCGTCCTCTCCGCGCGCCGCTCGCGCCGCAAAGCAGCCGGAAAAGATCCCGGAAGGGCCGCCAGCGCAGCCCGGACGACCTCATCCAGAGAACCCCCGAGGACACCTCCAGGCCCCCCAGGGACACCCGCAGCCACCAGAGCGCCCAACGACATCCACAGCCGCGCCCGCCTGATGGTACGATCCACGTTGGACAACCCTAGAATGATTGGCCGAAGGATGGTACAAACCATGGACATGCAGAACCGCCCGACCGTCCCCCGCCGCCCGTGGCCCGCCCGCCTCCTCTCGGTCGCCTCCGCCGCAGCGCTGTCCCTGGCGCTGATCTCGGGCGCCGCGCTGGCGCTGCCATCGGAGGGCGACCGGGCGCCGAACGCGCGCCTCGAGGACGCCGACGGCCGCGAGCTCCAGATGAAGGCGCTGCGGGGCAAGCCGATCCTCATCGTCTACGAGGACAAGGACTCGGCGACGCAGAACCAGGCGTTCAAGGACGCGCTCGCCAAGCTCGCGAAGGGCGACCGCTACCGGCGAGCCATCGCCCTCGCGGCGATCGCCGACGTGAGCTCGTACGACTTCTGGCCGGTGAAAGGGTTCGTGAAGGACGCCATCCGCGAGGAGTCGAGGAAGGTCGGCGCGACCATCTACTGCGACTGGGACGGCACCTTCCGCGAGACCTACCGGCTCCGGCGCGGCATCAGCAACGTGATCCTCGTCGGCAAGAACGGCCAGGTGCTCTTCGCGGCCGAAGGCAAGCTCAAGCCCGAGGCGCAGGGCAGGGTCCTCGATCTGCTCCGCAAAGAAGTCGAGGGCTGAGCCCGGCGCGCGCCCCCGGACCGGCGCCGGCGCGCGCTCAGCTCGCGTCCTTGCGGCGCCGGCGCGAGAGCAGCGCGGACTCTATCTGCGCGCGGACCTCCGAGACGTCGGCCGACGCCACCAGGCCGCCGCGCGCCTCGATGAACGGCCTGAGCGCCTCGGCGCCCGCGCCCCCCACGATCCACGCCGTGTCCCGGCAGGCGTCCGCGTAGGCGTCGATGAGCTCGCGCGCGGTCGGCGGCGGCGGCGGGATCGCGACCGTCAGCGCGACGATGTCCGGCGAGAGCGACTCGACCGCGCGCGCGATCGCGGCGGGCGGGGTGCGCGGGCCGAGCACGACCGAGCGGAAGCCCCACGCGCAGAAGCGCAGGCCGACGCCGAAGAGCCCGAGCACGTGGTCCTCCTCGGCGAAGGCGGCGAGCAGGACGCGCCGCCCGCTCTCGCCCGGCTGCGCGAGGCGCAGGAGGTGCAGCAGCGTGGCGCCGAGCACCTGCGACGCGAGGTGCTCCTGCGCGACCGTGATCTTCCCCTCGTGCCAGAGGTCGCCGATGCGCTCCAGCGCCGGGCCGAGCGCGCGCTCGAAGATCGTCACCGCCGGGCCGAGCGAGAGCGCCCGGTTCACCTCGGCCTCGAGGCCGTCAGGGTCGAACCGGAGCGCCGCCTCGACGATGCGCTCGCTCGCGCCCGCGAACGCGTCGCCGCCGTTCGTGTGCACCAGCGGGTGCGGCGCCGCCGTCTCGATCACCATGCGCGCCGCCTCGGCCGCGGCCATCCCGCCGTTCACGTAGTCGCGCATCTTCTTGATGAGCGCGACGTCCTCCTCGCTGTAGAGGCGGTACGCCGACGCCGTGCGCGCCGGGGACGGCACGCCGTAACGGCGCTCCCACGCCCGCAGCGTCGCCGAGGACACGCCAGACATCTTCGAGACGGCATGAATTCTGTAGCGGCTCAACTGGACAACCTTGGTCAGGCCCGCCGAGCCGCCGCCGCCCGCGCCAGCTCGAAGCGCCGAACCGGCGAGCAACGGGACCCAGAAAGACCAGCTGCTGAAGATGTTTTCGCCTTTGTCAAAGGCTGGGACAAACATTATACTCACCTGCATGCAAAAGACCAGCGCTTCTTCGGCGCATGAAGAGCGGTCCGGCCGTCCGCCGGGCGACGAGGGGGCCGCGCCCCAGGGGGGGCCGCGGGCGTCCGCCGACCGCGGCGCCCTCGGGCGCAGGCCGCGCGCCGTCGTGATCGGCAGCGGGTTCGGGGGCCTCGCCGCGGCCGTGCGGCTCGGGGTGCGGGGCTACGAGGTCACCGTCGTCGAGAAGCTCGACGAGCCGGGCGGGCGCGCGTACGTGCACCGCCAGGACGGCTTCACCTTCGACGCGGGGCCGACCGTGATCACGGCGCCGTTCCTCTTCGAGGAGCTCTGGCAGCTCTGCGGCCGCAGCATGGCCGACGACATCGACCTGCGGCCGGTGACGCCGTTCTACCGGATCCGGTTCCACGACGGCGCGACGTTCGACTACACGGGCGACGCCGTCGCGATGCGCGCCGAGGTCGCGCGCCTGTCACCCGGGGACGTCGAGGGGTACGAGCGCTTCGTCCGGATGAGCGAGGCGATCTTCCGCGTGGGCTTCGAGGAGCTCGCTCACGTGCCGTTCGGGTCGTGGAAGGACATGGCGCGCATCGTGCCGGACATGATGAAGCTCGAGAGCTACCGCACGGTGTACGGGCTCGTGTCGAAGTACGTGAAGGACGACCGCCTGCGCCAGGTGCTGAGCTTCCACCCGCTGCTCGTGGGCGGGAACCCGTTCTCGACCACCTCGATCTACACCCTCATCGCGTTCCTCGAGCGCAACTGGGGCGTGCACTTCCCGATCGGCGGCACGGGCGCCCTGGTGCGCGGGCTCGTCTCCCTCATCGAGGGGCTGGGCGGGTCGGTCCGGTGCGGCGCCGAGGTGCGGCGCATCGCGGTGGAGGGCGGCCGCGCCCGCGGCGTGGAGCTCGCGTCCGGGGAGCGGCTCGCCGCCGACGTCGTCGTCTCGAACGCGGACTCGGCGTGGACCTACAGGCACCTCGTGCCGCCCGAGGCGCGCAAGCGCTGGACCGACCGGCGGATCGAGCGGCAGCGCTACTCGATGAGCCTCTTCGTGTGGTACTTCGGCACGCGACGGCAGTACCCGGACGTCGCACACCACACGATCCTCCTCGGCCCGCGGTACAAGGCGCTGCTCGAGGACATCTTCCAGAGGCACGTGCTCGCAGACGACTTCAGCCTGTACCTCCATCGGCCGACGGCGACCGACCCGGCGCTCGCGCCGCCGGGGTGCGACGCTTTCTACGTGCTGTCGCCCGTGCCGAACCTGCTCAGCGGCACGGACTGGCCCGCGACCCAGGAGCGCTACCGGCGCTCGATCTCGAAGCTGCTCGAGGCGACGCTCCTGCCCGGGCTCGAGGGCGAGCTCGCGAGCTCGCGGCTCCTCACGCCGCAGGACTTCCAGGACCGGCTGCTCTCGTTCCGCGGCGCGGCGTTCGGCCCGGAGCCGGTGCTCACGCAGAGCGCCTTCTTCCGGCCGCACAACGCGAGCGAGGACGTCGAGCACCTCTACCTGGTCGGGGCAGGGACGCACCCGGGGGCCGGTCTGCCCGGGGTGCTCTCTTCGGCGCGCGTGCTGGATCAGGTGGTCCCGGATGCATCGAAGTTCCGTTGAGGCGTCGGCGGCGGACTTCGCCGCGTGCAGGGCGCTCCTGCGCGAGGGGTCGAAGAGCTTCGCCGCGGCGGCGCTCCTCTTGCCCGCGCGCGTGAGGGAGCCGGCGGCGGCGTTCTACGCGTTCTGCCGGGTCGCCGACGACGCGGTCGACGAGCTCGGGGAGCACGCCCCGCCGGCGGCGGCCGCGGCGGCGGTCGCGGCGCTGCGGGAGCGGCTCGCGCGCGCGGCGGCGGGCGCGCCGGACGACAGCCCCGTCGACCGGGCGCTCGCCCACGTCATGGCGGAGCACGCGCTGCCGCGCGCGTTCATCGAGGCGCTGCTCGAGGGGTTCGCGTGGGACGCGGAGGGGCGCCGCTACGAGACGCTGCCCGAGCTGAACGCCTACGCGGCGCGCGTCGCGGGCGCGGTGGGCGCGACGATGTCGGCGCTCATGGGGGCGCGAGGGCCCGACGCGCTCGCGCGGGCGTGCGACCTGGGGGTCGCGATGCAGCTCACGAACATCGCGCGCGATATAGGCGAGGACGCCCGGCGCGGGCGGATCTACCTGCCGCTCGCGTGGATGCGGGAGGCCGGGCTCGATCCGGATGGCTGGCTCGCGCGGCCCGTCTTCGACGAACGGCTGGGGCGGATCGTGGCGCGGCTGCTCGACGAGGCGGAGGTGCTCTACCGCCGCGCGGGCGCCGGCATCCCGATGCTGCCGCGCGACTGCCGGGCCGCGATCCAGGCGGCGCGGCTCATCTACGCCGAGATCGGGCGCGTCATCGCGCGCCGCGGCTTCGACTCCGTGACGACGCGCGCGGTGGTGTCGCCCGGCCGCAAGGCGTGGCTCGTGCTGCGGGCGCTCGTCAGGCCGGCCGCGCCCGACGAGGAGCGCGAGCACGGCGCCGCGCCGCCGCTCGACGAGGTCCGCTTCCTCGTGGAGGCGGCGCGATGAGGGCCGGGGCCGTCAGCCCGCAGGCCGCGTCGGCGCGGGAGCTCGACGCGGCGCGGGGGCGCGTGCGCGAGGCGGGCGGCGAGGCCCTGCTCGCGCGGCTCGAGCACCTCGACGCGGCGCGGGCCGCGCCGCCCGGGCCGGGCGAGCCGCGGCGAGGCCTCGCGGTGCGGCCGCCGGACCGGGGCGCTGCCGCGGACTACGACGTGGCGATCGCGGGCGGCGGGCTGTCGCTGCTGCTCGCGCCGCTGCTCGCGTCGGCCGGGCTGCGGGTCGCGGTGCTCGACAGGGCGCGGATCGGCGCCGCGCACCGCGAGTGGAACGCCGGGACGGCCGAGGTGGCCGCGCTGTCGGCGTCGGGGCTGCTCGCGGAGGACGAGGTCGAGCGGCTCATCGTCGCCCGCTACGCCGAGGGGCTGTGCCGGTGGCACGGCGGCGGGACGTACCCGGTGCGCGGCGTGCTCGACCACGCGCTCGACGCGGGAGGGCTGCTCGCGGCGGCGCGGGCGCGGGCCGAGGCGCTCGGGGTCGCGCTGCTCGACGGGCACGCGCTCGTCGGGCACGCGGAGGGGCCGGACGCCGTCGCGCTCGCCGTGGCCGAGGCGGGGTCGGACGCCGCGCCGCGCGCGCTGTCCGCGAGGCTCCTCGTGGACGCGCGGGGCGCGGCGAGCCCGTACGCGACCGCGGACCTCGTCTGCCCCACGGTCGGCGGCGTGCTCACCGGGCTCGCGGAGGGCGACGGCGAGCGGCAGATCCGGCCCGACGTCGGCGAGATCCTCGCGACGACGGAGGACGTCGAGGAGGGCAGGCAGCACCTCTGGGAGGCGTTCCCGGGGCGACCGGGCGAGACGACGGTGTACCTCTTCTATTACGCGCGCTCCGGGGACGTCGGGCCAGGCGCGCTCCTGTCGCTCTACGCGCGGTTCTTCCGGCTCCTCTCGCGGTACAAGGAGGGCGACGCGCGGCTCGTCCGGCCGACGTTCGGGTTCATCCCGGGCTGGTCGCGGCTCTCCGCGCCGCCGCGCGCGCCGGGGCGGCGGGTGCGGCTCGTGGGGGACGCGGCGGCGCGGCACTCGCCGCTGACGTTCTGCGGCTTCGGCGCGAACGTGCGCGAGCTCGCGGCGACGGCCGCCGACCTGGCGCGGGCGGTCCGGGAGCCGGGCGCGCCGAGCGGGGCGCGCGACGCGCCGGTGCACGCCGGGACGGGCGCGCTCGCGGCGCTCATGGCGAGGCCCCCGGGCGGGGCGAGGGGAGGGGAGATGAACGCGCTCCTCAACACGGCGTTCGCCGTGCTCCACGCGATGGGCAACGACACCTACGCGGCGCTGCTGCGCGACGAGATGCAGCCGGCCGATTTCGTGAGGTTCCTGCGGGAGACGGCGTCGCGGCGGCCCGAGGTGTACCGCGAGGTCGTGAGCGCGCTGCCGATCCGGGCCATCGGCCGCTGGGGAGCGGGGCTCGCGAGGGAGCTCTACCGGGCCCGCTGAGGGGCGCGGCGGCGGCCGCTTCGAGGGGCGCCGCGGCGGGCGCTCCGAGGGGGCGCGCCGGCGGCCGCTCCGAGGGGCGCGGCAGGCGCCGCGGCCGCCGCGCGCCGCGCGAGGACGAGGGGACCGAGGAACAGGCCGTACGGCGCGCCCCCGGTGCTGTGGTGGACGCGGTGCGCGTCGCGGACGCGCGCGAGGTAGGGGACGCGCGCGAGGCCCGAGACCGGGAGCCGCCGGTGGACGAGGCCGTCGTGGACCAGGACGTAGGCGAAGCCGAAGGCGGTCATGCCGAGGCCGAAGCCGAAGGCGGCCTCGCGCAGGAAGCCGGGCGCGCCCATGCAGCCGTACAGGATGAGCGCGACGGCGACCGGGGCGTGGAGGAACGAGAGCGCGTCGTTCCGCTCGAAGAGGCCGCGCCGCCTGGCGTGGTGGGAGCGGTGGATGCTCCAGAGGGCGTCATGCCAGACCTTGCCGTGGAGGAGCGCGGCCCACCCCTCCATGGCCGCGAAGGCGGCCAGCGCCGTGACGATC
The DNA here is from genome assembly GCF_051530195.1 of Sorangium sp. So ce321. Lineage (NCBI taxonomy): Bacteria > Pseudomonadati > Myxococcota > Polyangiales > Polyangiaceae > Sorangium > Sorangium sp. So ce321. The sequence goes on from NZ_CP150329.1 coordinate 1,051,847, forward strand.
CAGATGGCGTGCGAAAGTGTCATCGCGCGGTCTCCTCAAGCAGAAGCGCAGGCTGCGGCGGTGTAGGCTCCGCGCCGGGAGCCCGGGTGATTCCAGCGCGCAAGCATCGGTGGTTCAACGCCTGGTTCGCGGCGCACGCGCGCTCGCGGATCCACGGCGCGTTCGGCGCGGTGCTGGCGCGAGGGGTCGAGGCGGCGCGCGCCCTCTCGGCGGAGGCGCCGCTCCTGCTCGTCGCGAACCACTCGTCGTGGTGGGATCCGCTGGTCGTCCTGCACGTGTCGCAGCACCTGCTCGGCGCCGACGGCTACGCCATGATGAACGCGGACAACCTCCGACGGCTGCCGTTCTTCGCGCTCGTCGGGGCGTTCGGCGTCGACCTCGACCTGCCCTCGGACGGCACGGCGGCGATCCGGTACGCCGCGCGGCTGCTCGATCGCCCCGGCCGCGCGGTGTGGATCTTCGCCCAGGGGCGGGAGCGGCCCTCGGACGAGCGGCCGCTCGGCTTCCGCGCCGGCGCGGCGCAGATCGCGCGCGTGGCGCGGCGGGCCAGGGTGCTGCCCGTCGCGCTGCGGTACGAGTTCGCCGGGGAGGAGCGGCCGCGCCTCTACCTGGCGATCGGCGAGCCGGTCGCCGCGCCGCGCGGGCCGCGGGAGCCGGACGCGCCGCGCGGGCCAGAGCAGGCCGCGGCGCCTGGCGCGCCGCGCGACGCCGAGGCGGTGCGCGCCGCCCAGGAGCTCGCCGTCACCGCGGAGCTCGACCGCATCCACCGGGCGATCGGCAAGGCGGCCGGGGCGGAGGGCCTGCCGCTCGACGTCGACGGCTTCCGGTGGATCCACCGGGCCAGGCCCTCGATCGTCGGGCGGGCGGCGGAGCGGCTGCTCGCTCACTGGACGAGACCCCGCGAGCCGCTCACGCCCCGGCTTCCCGGAGGACGCCGCGGCGATCGATCGTGAACCGGCTGGTCCGCCAGAGGATGGTGCGGGTCGACAGCGCCCGGACGAAGGCGGCGCCGAGGACGAGGTCGGCGAGGCACGCGTCGGCGGCCGCGTCGAGGAGCCGCGCGCGCCGGCCGGCCATCCGCGAGGCGAGCGCGGCGACCGCGACGCGGCTCGCCACGGCGAGCGCGGCCGCGGCCGCGGCCGGCGCCGGGGCGATCGGGGCGGCGAGCGCGGCGAGCGCGACGATGAGCGGCGTCGCGAAGAAGAGCGCCGGGTAGCTCGCGAGGAGCGCGGGGCGCTGCGCGCGGATGACGGTGATCCAGCGCGCGTAGCGGGCGATCACGTACCGGAGCGGCCGGCCCGAGGCGAGCGAGGGGGCGACGATCGGCGCCGCGCCGACGGCCCCGCGCCGGGCGAGGAGGCGGCGCGAGAGCTCCATGTCCTCGCCGAGGTACGCGGTGAGCGCCGCGAAGCCGCCCGCGCCGGCGAGCGACGCGGCGCGGACGGCGAAGAGCTTGCCGACGAGCCCGCGCGGATCGAGCCCCGCGAGCAGCGGGAAGGCGTGGAGGGAGCCGCCGAGCACCGCGGCCGAGGCGCGGTCGCCGAGCGAGCGCGCCGGCGCTACCTCGACGGGCGGCGCCCACACGGCGTCGAGCGGGGCGGGGCGCGCGCCGTCGCGGAGCGGACCGACGAGGGCGTCGAGGTCCACGCCGTCGAGATCGACGTCGCTGTCCGCGACGAGGACGACATCGAACGGCGCGGGCTCCCGGGCGATGACCGCGGCGATCTGGCCTGCCTTCCGGTTCGGGCCGGCGGGCGCGGTGAGCGCCACCTCGGCGGGGATCCCGGCGGCGCAGAGGGCCGCCGCCGCGGCCGACGCGGCGGGGAGCGCGCCGTCGCCCGCGTCCGCCACGGCGAGGACGCAGCGCACCGCCGCGGAGAGGCGCGCGCCGGCCAGCGAGCCGAGGGTGCGCTCCAGGTGGGGCTCCTGGCCGGCGAGGGGGCGCACGACGAGGACGCGCAGGGCGCCCGGCGCGGGCGTCTCACCGCCGGCCGGCATGCCCGCCGACGCGCCGTCCAGCGGCGCGCCGGGCAGCGCGCGGCCCTGCGGCGCGCCGCAGGGCCGCGCGCCTGGCGACAGCCGCCTGGAGGCGCGCCGGATCGCCTCGGCGGAGACGCTCGCGACGGCGAACGCCCAGGCGAGGGGCAGGCATGCGGCCGCGTCGAGCAGCGCGCTCACGCCTCCCTCCGCATGCGGAAGGGCAGGAGGAACTGCACCCAGGGGCTGGCGAAGCGGTCGAGCGAGAGCGCCTCGTGGACGACCGTCGCCGGCTTGCCGCCGAACGTCGCCGCCGCCAGGGAGCGCGCGTAGAACGGCGTGTCCTCGTAGGTGCGGAGCAGCCGCGGCGACGAGCCGAGGTCGGCCGCGATGCTCCGCTCCATGCCCCAGCGCGTGTCGCCGATCGGCCGCGGGACGAGCGGCGGGAGCTCGCGCGCGCCGCCGGCCGCGTCGAACGCGCGCGCGAGGAGCATGCGCGTGCCGTCGCGGCGCCGGACGTCGTAGGTGAGGGCGATCCCGTCCGCCCCGACCGCGCGCGACCAGGTCCAGCTCTCGAAGGCGCGGTCGAGCGGCTCGTCGCCGGCGTTCGTGTCGAGGTAGGCGCTGCCGCTGAAGCGCAGCGACGGGTGCGTGAGCTCGACCTCGGCGCGCGCGATCGGCGCGAGGGGCGCCCACCGGTGCCGGCCCCGCCGGTCGAGCGTCACCCCGGCGCGCCCGCCGCGCGCGCCGGACGCCGCCGGCTCCGGCGCGGCCGGGCGGAGGCGCACCGTGCCGGCGAGGCGCGAGGGGATGGGCGCGGTGGTCTCGTCGAAGGCGACGCGGAGCTCGCCCCCGGACCACTCCATGCGGCTCGGGCCGATGGCGAGCGCGCGCGGCGACCTGGAGACAGCGGCCCGCGGCCGCTCGGTCAGCGCCCAGCGATCGGCGCGCGGGCCGTACAGCGCGACGTTCATCGAGCAGTGCATGAGCGGGTCCGCGGCGCCGCGCGCGCGGGCCCTGGCGTAGTACGGCGAGAAGACGCTCCCGAGCAGCGCGATGATCGTGATCGCGCACGTTCGGTCGTCGCTCACCGCATCCAGGTACCACCAGGCATAGCCGCCGTGCGGGATCTCGAGGTCGAAGCGAGGTCCTCCATCACGCTCTGCGCCGCGAGCCGGCCGCTCAGCGCCGCCATCGGCACGCCCGCCCCCGGGTGCACGCTCCCGCCCGCGAAGTACAGGCCCCGGAGCTTCGAGCGCGAGGCCGGACGCGAGAAGGGGGAGTTCCATCCGTGCGACGCCGGCCCGTACAGCGCCCCCCCCGTCGCCGGGAACAAGCGCTCGAAGTCCGCCGGCGTCGTCACCACCGGGGAGGGGCCGACGCTCTTCAGCGAGAGGCCGAACCGCTGCAGTTGATGGAAGACGCGCTGCTCGCATGCATGGATCTCCGTGGATGAGGGGGTGTGGATATCACCTGTGGCAGGGGCGTTGAGGATGAAGAACAGGCGCTCCCCGGCGCGCGCCTCCGGGGCGCCGCCCGAGGGCGAGCCGGGACCGGCGCCGCCGAGCTCCGGCGACGGATCGTTCCAGCGGTCCTCGGCGCAGACGTAGACCGTGCCGTCGCGCGGCACGGCGTCGCGCTCGAAGATGTCGCGGAACTCGGCCTCGTAGTCGCCGGAGAAGAAGACGTTGTGCCGGAGGAGCGGGAAGCCGCTCGCCTCGGCCACGAGCGCCCAGGTGACCGCCGAGAGCGACCGCGGGGCGCCCGCGGGCGCCTTGCGGGCGGCGCGCTGGCCGAACAGGCCGCTCCTCAGCGCCGCCGGATCGGCGTTCATCACGACAGCGTCGGCCTCGATGCGCTCGCCGTCCTCGAGCACGACGCCGCGCGCGCGGCCGCGGCCGTCCTCGATGGCGGCGACGTGCGCGCCGCAGCGCAGGGTCGCCCCGGCGCGGGTCGCGGCCGCGGCGAGCGCCTCGGCCACCCGGTACATGCCGCCCTCGGGGAACCAGACGCCCTCGCGCTCGACGTGCGCGATCACGCTCAGCGTCGCCGGCGCGAGGTACGGGGACGAGCCGCAGTAGGTGGCGTAGCGCCCGAACAGCTGCCGCAGGCGCTCGTCCGCGAAGAAGTCGCCGAGCGCGCGGTGGAGGGTGCGGTGGCCGTCGATCTTCATGATCCCGCCGACGCCCAGGCTGCCCGCCGTGCTCAGGATCGTCCGCAGGGTGGGCCGCTCGGCGCGCAGGAACGGGCCCTCCACGACGTCGAAGATCTCGCGCGCGTACCGGCAGAACCGGCGGTAGCCGTCCGCCTCCGTCGGCCCCGCGAACGCGCCGATCGCCTCCGCGGTGCGCTCGACGTCGGCGAAGAGGTCGAGCCGCGCGCCGTCCGGCCACGCGTGGCGCGCGAGCGTCTCGGCCGGGCGGAGCGGCACGTGGTCCTCGAAGCGGAGCCCGAGCGACGAGAAGATCTCGTCGAGGACCCACCGCATCGTGAGCACCGTCGGACCCACGTCGAGGCGGCGGCCGTCGAGGACCACCTCGCGCATCTTTCCGCCGACGCGCGCCGCCCGCTCGAGTAACACGACGTCGAGCCCGTTCGATGCAAGGAGCGCAGCCGCGGTCAGCCCGCCGATGCCCCCGCCGATCACCACGACGCGATCTCTCGTGTCCGCCATGGCTCCCGAGTGTACCCGCTGCGCCTTGTTTGTCTAGGCTTTGTTTAACTACTGCGCAAACCATTGACAAACCTCGGAATGTCGCCAACACTCGGTCGTCATGGATTCCGATCGCCGGATCGAGCGCGTGCTTCTCGTAGCGATTGAGTCGCTCTCCTCGCCTGCCTCGCCCCCCGGGCTCCTGGCGGCGACGCACCACGCCGTCTTCCCCGGCGGGGCCCGCGTCCGGCCGCGGCTCTGCCTGGCTGTCGCCTCGGCCTACGGAGATCCCGCCCCGGAGGTCGCCGACGCGGCCGCGGCGGCGGTGGAGCTCATGCACTGCGCGTCGCTGGTCCACGACGACCTGCCGTGCTTCGACGACGCGCCGCTCCGGCGCGGGCAGCCGTCGGTCCACCGCGCCTTCGGCGAGCCGACCGCGGTGCTCGCCGGCGACCAGCTGATCGTGCTGGCGTTCGAGGCGCTCGCGCGCGGCGCGCTCCACGCGGTGGCGAGCGGCGTCACCGACGCGCGGAGGGCGGTGCGGTTCTTCGAGGTGCTCGCGAGCGGCGTCGGGATGCCGCAGGGGATCATCGCGGGGCAGGCGTGGGAGTCGGAGGGGAAGGTCCCGCTCTCGACCTACCGGCGCGCGAAGACGGGGGCGCTCTTCGAGGCGGCGGCGACGCTCGGGGCGCTCTCCGCGGGGCAGGACGGGGCCGCCTGGGGCGACCTGGGGCAGCGCATCGGCGAGGCGTACCAGGTCGCGGACGACGTGCTCGACCTGATCGGGCAGCCGGAGGACATGGGCAAGCCGGCGGGGCGCGACGGGGCGCTCGGGAGGCCGAACACGGCGCTCGAGCTCGGGCTCTCCGGGACGACCCGGCTCCTGCAGCGGCTCATCCAGGACGCGATCGACGCGGTGCCGCAGTGCCCGCGGGCGGACGACGTGCGGTCGTGGGCGATCGAGCTCGGGGACAGGCTGCTCCGGGCGTGCCGGATCCGGGCGGCGGCGCCTACCCTCAGCTCCATGTAGCGGACCGGCCCCCTGAGGGGGTGCTCGTCGCGCGGGGCGGGCACGGGCCGAACTCGCCTTGGACGTCGTGTGCCCGACGTGCTGCGCACGCCGGACACACGACGTCACTTGGGCTCAGACATCAGCCCGTGCCCGCCCCGCGCGACGAGCACCCCCTCAGGGGGCCTACCGTGTTTGCGGGAGGGGCGGTAGGCCAACTCGAGAGCTGTTCTGGACTTATGATTTCGGGGGGAATACCGATGTTGGCGCGCGGCCGGACGGAACTGTAACGCGGGATCGGGGGAGGCCTTAAGCGCTGTCCATCTGCGCGAGAGGGGCTGCGCCCAGGCTCGACGAACGCTCTTCAGGGTGACATCCTCGGGAGCCTTTCCGCGTCTGTCGCGGTGGGGGTAAGGCCCTGAGCGGCGCGGAGGTGCTATGCCCTGCGTCCGCCTGACTGGCTTTCATCGTTGTCCGCGATCGGGGGGATTGGGGATGAGGGCGATCCGGGAGCAGCACGCCACCATCGTTTCTCGCAAGCTCGAGGCAGACAGCCCCGGAGGCATGCGCGAGGCGATCACGTCCGTCGAGCAGCTCGCGCGCATGGCGCGCGGGCGCCTCCGGGACCGCGTGGTGGACGTCGGAGCGGCGAGCGCCGGGCTCCGGGGCGCGACGAGGAGCGCGAGCCTCGCCAGGGCGAGCGGCGCCGGAGGCGTGCCGCTGCACGTGTCGCGGATGCTGCTCGACCAGCACCAGCTCGCAGCCCACGCGCTCGCCCACCTCTACGCGGAGATCGAGGCCTGCCGCTCGCTCGCCAGCTGGGCCTGGGAGGTGGGCGGCGGCGAGGCCAGGGCCGTGGCCGAGGCGCACGCAGGGGCGCTGCTGCTCGCGCTGCGCGGGGGCGTCGACCTGGGGGGCGGCGAGGTCGCGCCGCTCGGGGAGCTCGAGCTGCGCGAGGACGAGGTCGCCAAGGCGATCGGACACCCCGCCGTCGCCGCATGGGCGCGCGACGCGGGCTCGGGCGCGGCCGTGGCGTCGCTCGCGCGCACGGCGGCAGAGCAGGGCATCCCCGGCGTCGGCGGCGCGGAGGACGAGCGCGTCGGCTGGATACGGCACAACATGCGCGACTTCGTCGAGCGCCTCGTCGAGCCGCTCGCGCCGGAGATCCACCGGCGCAACGGGCTCATCCCGGAGTCGATCATCCGCCGCATGGGGGAGTTCGGGGTGTTCCGGCTGGCCATCGCGCCAGAGCACGGGGGCGACGGGCTCGGCGTCGCCGCCATGGTCACCGCCGTCGAGGAGCTCGCGCGCGGGTCGCTCGGCTTCGGCGTGCTCTCCATGACCGCGTCGATCGCGGCGGACCTCCTCGCCCGCTCGGGCACCGAGCCGCAACGCCGGACCTGGCTGCCCCGCATCGCGGGCGGCGAGGCGCGCTGCGCCCTCGCGCTCTCGGAGCCCGCGTACGGGTCGGACCTGGCGCGCGTCGTCACGCGCGCCGAGCGGCAGGACGACGGCAGCTACCTGCTCACCGGCAAGAAGGCGTGGGTCACCGGGGCGTCCCGCGCCGACCTCGTGCTCACCCTCGCGAGGACCACGACGCCAGGCGGTCAGGGGCAGCAGCCGCTCGGGCCGAGCCTGTTCGCGGTCGCCAAGCGGCGCGGCGCGCCGGGCGCCGACTTCCCGGACGCGGGGATCACCGGGGCCGAGGTGCGGGCGCTCGGGCAGCGGGGCATGGGGCACTACGAGCTCCGGATCGAGGGGCTCCACGTCGGCCGCGAGGCCCTGCTCGGCGAGCGCGAGGGCGAGGGGATCAGCCAGATCCGCCGGGCGCTCCTGGTCGGCCGCATCTACGCGGCCGCGTGCGGCGTCGGGGTGGCGCAGGCCGCCCTGGAGCTCGCGCTGGAGCGGGCGAAGACGCGCGTGCAGTTCGGGGCGCAGCTCATCTCCTTCCCGCGCGTGGGGCACCGGCTCGGCGGGCTCATCGCCCGCGTCGCGGCCGCGCGCCAGCTCACGCGCGCCGCCGCGCAGGCGGCCGACTCGGGCAAGCCGTGCGAGGTCACGTCGGCGATGGCGGCGCTCTTCGCGAGCCGCGCGGCCTGGGACGCCGCCGACGCCTGCATGCAGATCCACGGGGCGAACGGCTACGCCGAGAGCTCGGTCCCGGCGCGGCTCCTGCTCGACGCCCGCAGCCTCGCCTTCCACCTGGGCACGCGCGAGGTGCTGGCGCAGGGCATCGCGCGCGCCCTGCTCGAGGGCTCGCTGCCCTGAGCGCGCCGGCCTGCCCGCGCGCGGGCAGGAGCGCTGTCGAAAGCACCGCGCCTGTGACATGATCGCGCGGACCGATGGCCCGCGTCCGCTCCCCTCGCTACGGTCGCAAGCTCGACGATTTCACGGTCGGCGCGGTGTACGCGCACCCCTGGGACGTCACCGTGGACGAGGGGATGCTCGCGCTGTTCGCAGCCTCGTTCCAGGACGCGATCCCGACCTACGCGAGCCGCGTCGCCGCCCGCTCGCTCGGGCTCAGGGACAGGCCGGTGAACCCGCTGCTGCTCCTCAACCTCGGGATCTCCTTCAGCGTCCACGACGTGAGCGAGCAGGCGATCGCGCACCTCGCGTACATCGACGTGCGGTTCCCCGACGCCTGCTATCCAGGGGACACGCTGCGCGCGAGCTCGATGGTCATCGGCAAGAAGCCGGTCTCGACGGGCGACAAGGGCGTCGTGCACGTCAGGACGCAGGTGGTGAACCAGGACGGGCTGCTCGTCTGCTCCTTCGAGCGCAAGGCGCTCGTGCCCTGCGGCGCCGCCGCGGAGCGGCCCGCGGACGCGCCGCACGCCGTCGACCAGCCGGCCGGGCCGCCGGCGCGCCTGCCGAAGGAGCTCGACGGCCCGCTGCCGCCGGCGCCGCGCCACGGGGGCTTCGCCTGCTTCTGGGACGACTTCGAGGTGGGCGACGTGCTCACCCACGAGGTCGGCCGCACCGTCGGGGACAGCGAGCACATGCAGCTCGCGACCCTGCTGCGCAACTCCCACCCGCTGCACCTCGACGAGCAGTACTGCCGCTCGAGCTCCTTCGCGAAGACGCGCGTCGTCCACGGGGGGCTCGTGCTGTCCTGGGTGCTCGCGCTCTCGAGCAGGGACACGGCCGGGCGCGCCGTCTGGGACCTCGGCCTCGACGACGGGGCCCACCCGAGCGGCGTGCTCGCGGGCGACACGCTCTTCGCCGCGTCGAAGGTGGTCGCCCGGGAAGAAGGCGGCGCTGGCGCGGGGAGCCTCACGCTCCGGGTCATCGGCGTGAAGAACACCCCGCCGCGCGCGCTGCTCGCGCAGGGGGCCGACCTGTTCACCCCCGAGCTCGGGAAGACGGACGGGAGGGTCAAGGAAAAGGTCGTGGAGATCACGCGAACGCTGCTCGTGCGACGGCGCGAGTAGGCGCCGCGGCTCGGCGCGGCGGCGCCTGCTCGCGCCGCGCCGGCGCCCGCAGAAGAGGAACCCCCCGCGGGGCCCGCCGCGGCATACAATGCGGCGCCATGAAGACCGCCGCGCCGCGACGAGGAGCTGGAGGGCCATGAGCGCGGCGGCGAGCCGTGAGCTGGACGCCCTCCGCGCGCGCGTCGCCGAGCTGGAGCGGGAGCTGGCCCGCATCGGCGCGTCGGGTCAGCCCGCCGCCGGCCCGGGCGCAGGCGCTCCGGACGCGGACCCGGGCGGCGAGCCAGCCCCCGCGCCCGCCGGGTGGGAGGCGCAGCTCGACGAGGCCGAGCAGGCGGCGCAGATGGGCAACTGGATCTGGGAGGTCGAGCAGAACCGCGTCGCCTGGTCGCGGCAGCTCTTCCGGATCATGGGCTGCGATCCAGCGAAGGACAGGCCGAGCACGGAGGCCTTCCTCGCGGCCGTCCACCCGGACGACCGGGAGCGGATGACGACGCTCCTGCAGCGGGCGATCGAGACCGGAGAGGGCTCGGGCGCGAGCGCGTTCCGCGTGCTCCGCCGGGACGGCGCGGTGCGGGAGTGCCTCCTGAGCAGCCTGCCCATCGTCGACGGGGCGGGCCCGCCGTCCCGCTACTTCGGCGTGGTCGTCGACCTCACCGAGCGCCGCCGCGCCGAGCAGGAGCTCCGCCGCAGCGAGCGCATGCTGAACGAGGCGCAGCGCATCGCCCACGTGGGCAGCTGGTCGTACGACCTCGCCTCGCGGACCGTCCGCTGGTCCGAGCAGCTCTATCACATCCTCGGCGTCGACCCGTCGAAGCGCCCGACGTTCGAGCTGTTCGCGAGCCTCATCCACCCCGAGGACCGCCACCGCGTCCTCGGCGGCGCGGAGAGCGCCTCGCCGCTCGGGATCGCGAGCCCGGTCGAGTGCCGCGTCGTGCGCCCCTCGACCGGCGAGCTGCGCCACGTGCAGATGGCGGCGCAGCTGCTCACCGACGAGACGGGGGCGATCGTCGGGCTGGTCGGCACGAGCCTCGACATCACCGAGCGCCGGCGCCTCGAGGAGCAGCTCCTGCACAGCCAGAAGCTCGAGGCGATCGGCCGCCTCGCCGGCGGGGTCGCGCACGACTTCAACAACATGCTCACCGCGATCTTCGGGCACAGGGAGCTCGCGGCGCGCAAGGTGCAGGCGTCGTCGAACGTCCTCGAGCACCTCACGCAGATCGGCACCGCCGCGGAGCGCGCCGCCGCGCTCACGCGGCAGCTGCTCGCCTTCGCGCGCAAGCAGCTCATCCAGCCCACCGTGGTCGACCCGAACGCGCTCATCCTCGGGGTGGAGTCGCTCCTGCGCCCGCTCGTCGGCGAGGACGTGGAGCTCGACGTGCTGCCGGGCAGCCAGATCTGGCCCATCCGCATCGATCGGGGCCAGTTCGAGCAGCTGCTCATGAACCTCGCCGTGAACGCGCGCGACGCGATGCCCGCCGGGGGCCGCCTGACGTTCGAGACAGCGAACACGACGATCCGCCCGGACGACGCGGAGCGGAGGCCGGAGATCGAGCCCGGGGACTACGTGGAGCTCACGGTCACGGACACCGGGCAGGGGATGGAGGACGCGATCCAGCAGTACGTGTTCGAGCCGTTCTTCACGACCAAGGAGCCGGGCAAGGGGTCGGGGCTCGGGCTCGCGACGTGCCACGGCATCGTCAAGCAGCACGGCGGCCACATCTGGTTCTCCAGCGCCTCCGGGCAGGGGACGCGCTTCACGATCTGCTTCCCGCGCGTGCACGGCGCGCCGTGCGAGCAGCCCGCGCGGGCGCACGCGGCCGTGGTCGGGGGCACGGAGACCGTGCTCGTCGTCGAGGACGAGGCGCAGGTGCGCGAGCTCTGCGTGGCCTCGCTGCGGTCGTTCGGCTACTCGGTCCTCGCGGCGCGGAGCGGCAAGGAGGCGGTCGCGCTCGCGGCCGCCTACCCCGGCGCCATCCACCTGCTCGTCAGCGACGTGGTCCTCCCGGACGCGCGCGGCCCCGAGGTCGCGGCCGTGCTCGCCCGCGCGCGCGCCGCGCTGCCCGTCCTCTACGCGTCGGGCCACACCGAGGACTCCCTCGTCCCGGGCGATCTGCTCGACGGGTCCGTCCACTTCCTCTCCAAGCCGTACACGCCGACGCAGCTCGCGCAGGCGGTGCGCGACGTGCTGGACGCGGCCGCGCTCGCGCGCCGGGCGCAGGGCTCCGCCGACGCGTCGGCGGCCGCCGAGCGCCTGCAGTGAGCGCGCTCGTGTGGGAGCGGGGGCGCACGCGCAGCAGCGGCGGCGCCGGGGTGGGCGGTCGGTCCACGTGTGCCCCGTGGGCCAGGCGCGCCACGCGCGCGCGCGCAGCGCTCCACGCTGGCTACCGCCGCGCGGGTGCATCTATCCTGGACGAGCGGCTTTCGCGATGAAGATCCGGGGCTCAGCGCTGATGCACACGAGGACCTACCTGCAGACGCGGTGGGGGAGCCAGGCCATCTCGGTGCTCGATTCCAAGCTGCCCGCCAGCGTCCGCGCGGTCTTCTCCTCGCCCGACCTCGTCGCGCACAGCTGGTATCCCGTCTCGGTCTGGAACTCCATCGCGGACGAGATCTCGCGTTGGCCCAACAAGTCGGGTGTCATCCGCGATCTCGCGGCCTACGTGGCCGAGCAGGACCTGACGCTCGCGCACAAGGTGCTCCTCAAGCTCGGCACGCCCGCGCTCGTCATGCGGCAGGCCGGCGTGATGTGGGGCATGTATTTCAATGGCGGTCGGCTCGCCCCCCTCGCGGAGGGAGAGCGGTTCTTCCGCCTGATACTGTATCTTGGCGTCGACCCCCAGGCCGACCCGGGGCGCCAGACCTGCAGGGACGCCGTGCCGGCGTGGCAGGAGAACGCGCTCCGGCTGGCGGGCGCGCGCGGCGGGCAGAGCCTCCATACGAGGTGCCGTTTCGAGGGACACCCCACGTGCGAGTACGAGGTGCGCTGGCTCCGCTGACCCGCTCCCGCGGGCGCCGGCTCGCGGCGCGCGTCACGACCTGGTGCAGAAGGCGAACAGGTTCACCTGGGCCTCCTCGGCGCGCACCTCCACGGGGGTGTTCCCGAACTTGGACCGGGCGAACAGCGTCTTGAGATCCTCGGCGCTGCGGTGGATCAACTCCCACTCGAGGACGTGGTCCATGAAGGCCTTGCTCGGGTTGTTCACCCCGAAATTGCCCACCAGCGCGATGCCCCCGGGGAGGAGCTTGTCATACATGCAGTTGAGCAGGCTCACGACGAGGTCGTCCCGGAGATAGTCCGTGAGCCCGATGCTGTAGATCATGTGCTGGGGCTTGAGCACCGTCCTGCCGCGGCCGTGGGCGAGCCGCACCACGTTGTCCTGGGCGAAGCTGAAGCGATCCATGACGCCGAGCTGGTCGGCGATTCCGGCGGCGTAGGCGAGCGCCTGGTTGTCGATATCGATGCACGTGGCCTTGATATCGGGCGGCTCGCTGCCGTCGGCGAAGAGGTCGAACAGCTCCCGGGCGGGGCCGCTCGCGAGGCTCGTCACGAGGACCGGGCCAGACGCGTGGGCGCGGCACGCCTCCAGGAGCGCGCGGCTCAGCACGCCTCTGCGGTTCTTGACGGCGCGGCAGGCCTCGAGCGAGAGCCCCCACTGGTCGATGAAGCGGCCGAGTCGGCCGTCGCCGGCGGGCTCGTCGTTGTACATCATCTCGATGGTGTAGAAATCGCCCGCGTAGCCGCGCGGCTTCGTGTAGCAGCGGTCGACGGTGCGGCTCAGCATGAAGAGCGAGAAGGTCTCGCGGAACACGTAGGCGCCGATGCCCTTCTCGAGGTGGCGCTCGCGCTCGATGTGATCGCGGAGCGCGGACACGATGGTCTGGCACGCGGCGCTCACCTTCTCCTGGATCTCGGCCTCGGGGTGCTTGGCCTCCTTCACCATCCTGTCGGCGATCATCATCTCGAACTTGAACTGTTCGACCGTGTCGATGAGCTTGGGAGGGATGTTGTTGGTGCCGGCCTGGCCCGTCCTCGCCGCGTGGAAGCGGTTGACCTGCGGCACGTCCTCGACGAGGAGCGGCGGGAGCATCGCGGTGTTCTCGCGGAGGCGCTGGGCGAGCATGATCGCGAGCGACTGGTAGAAGCGCGCCGCGAGGCCGGGGACCGAGGCAAGGAGGGAGTGCACATACGGGCCCTCGATCACGTCGAGCGTGGACTCCTCGCGGGCGACGACGGAGGCGCTCGCGGCGGCGCTCTCGAGGAACGACATCTCGCCGAAGATGGCGCCCGGGCCGAGCTGGCGGAGCGCGACGCCGCGCCCGAGGTGGGCGACCTCGACCCCGACCAGCCCGCTGCGCACGATGAAGATGCCCTGCCTGCGCGAGCCCTCCTCGAGGATCTGCTCGCCTGGTCGGTAGGTGACGCAGGTCGACTTCTCCAGCAGCAGCCGCTCGTCATCCTGGGTCAAGAACTCGAAACCTGTCGTCATGATGCCTCCCGACCACCGTGGGCGCCTCGACGTCGCGGAGAGCCGGGTTCCTCCCCCCCGGCGCGACGACAGGGACGTCCACGCGTGCGCCCCTTCTATCACGACGCATCACGCCTCCGCTGGGGCATGGCGGTCCGCCCGCCGGCTCGGCGTCGATCGCGGGCCCGGCTCGCCGCGGCGCGCTCGGTCACCGCGCGCCGGGCTCGCCGCGGCGCGCTCGGTCACCAGGTCACCGCGGGGCGCAGGCCGCGACGCCGCCGTCCTCGGCGAGCACCAGCACACAGGTGCGGAGCACATCCATGCCGGCAAATCCGTCCGACGGACAGGTCGCCCGCCGCTCGCCGGGCAGAAGATCGATATCCGCGGCGGCGTCGAACCCCGCCATCCGGAGGCGAGCGCCCGAAAGAACGGGAACGGTGTGCCTGCCTGAGGCGGCGTAGGCGCTCCTGTCGCCGGTCGCCCGGCGCGACAGCCGCTTGCCCGCGGGGGAGACGGCGAAGAGCGAGCTCTGCGACGCCCCCGAGTCGAGCTTCAGCGTGACGGGGATCCCCTCGACGCTCGCCCCGGCGGTGAGCTCGCTGCCCTGGTTCGGGCCGCCGCAGCGGCCGAGCTCGACGACAGCCGCCTCGCCGAACCGCGCCCGGAGCGCGCGGGCGGCCTCGTCGCGCGGGGCCTCGGTCATCCGGCCCTCGCGCAGGTCGAGCACGACGGCGCGGCCCGGCCTCGCCAGCTCCTGCGGCGCGACGACGCCGCCGATGCCGATGCGCTGCAGGACGTCGGGCATGGGGACGACGAGCAGCGTGGGGACCTCGACCCGACCCCACCCGGAGAGCGCGAGCATCGCGTTCTCGAGGCGGGAGACCGCGAGGGGCCTGCCCGCGTGGTCGACGGCGACGTCGCCGGCGGTCGAGAGGGGCAGCGCGAGCTCGTCGGCGAGCCAGCGGGCGAGGACGTGGTGGGAGGCGCCCGTATCGACGAGCAGCACGGTCGGCTGGCCCGCCACGACGGCGTCGATGAGCGGCGAGGGGAACGCGCGGTCGTTGAGGTGGTACTGGAGGCTGGCCCGGCGCTCGGGGCCCGCCGCCGGCGCCGCCGGGCCCGCGCCCGCCGCCGGGGAGCCCGCGGGCGAGGAAGGGTTGGAGGACGCCTCGCCAGCGCCGGCGGGCGCCGCGCTGCGCGGCGAGGCCGGCGCGGCGCGGACCGCGGCGGGCTCGGCGCAGCCGGCCACCGCGAGCGCGCCGGCCGCCGCAGCGGCAGAGAGCGCGGCGGGGAGCTGCCTGCGAGCGCGCGGCACGAGCCTCACCGGCGCGCGCCGTCCCCCGGAGCGCGGTGGCGCGCGCGTCGCGGCGCGCCGTCCCCCTGCCGGCTCCCCCGAGGAGAGGTGGCCCCATCAAAAAGTTTCACCAGGCCATCATTGGCCGACGATCGACGTCGGTCAAGCAGGGACAGCGGATGTCGCGGCGGGGATCCGGGGGGCACGCGCGTTGCGAGTCTTGCGAGTCAGCGTGGGTCTCCAGGCAAAAGGACTCTCCTTGAGATCTCGACTCGAGAACGTCTCGATTGTCCTCTTCGCGGTCTCCGGTACGGCGCGCTGCGGGCTCGCCGGGTGCGGCGCCGACGCACAGGCGCCGGAAGAGACCGCCGAACCGCATCACCCTCGGAGACGAGAGCTGGGGAGTCGACGACCTGGACGTCGTCGCTCGGTAGAGCCCGCGGCGCTCGCGTCGGGCCGCCGCGCGAGGGGGCCTTGCGCGGCGCCCGCGCGCGCTGCTTCAGCACGGATGAGCCTGGCGGCCGAGCTCCAGCGGCGACGGAGCGGATTCGACCCCCGCGCCCGCAGCCGCGGTTGTCAGCCGGCGCGTCTCGCTGCAAGGTTCGCGCAGGAGGAGAAGGCGAACGCATGATTCAGATCGAGGCCAGGCACCTGATTCACTGCGACGAGGACACCTTCTGGGAGCTCTTCTTCAGCGCCGAGGTCAACGAGCGGATGTACCGCGACGTCCTCAAGTTCCCCGCGTTCGAGGTGCTGGAGCAGCGAGAGGACGAGCGCACCATGGTGCGCAAGGCGACCGGTCAGCCCCGTATCCACGGGCTCCCCGCCCCGATCCAGTCGATGCTCGGCCCGAACTTCCGTTACATCGAGGACAGCGTCTTCGACAAGGCGGCGCGGTCCTGGAGCTGGACGATGGCGCCGAACCTGCTCTCGGACCGGCTGCGCAACTCGGGCACGCTGCTGGTCGAGCCGTCGGGCCCGGGAAAGGTGACGCGCGTGGCGCGGGCGACCATCGAGGCGAAGATCTTCGGCTTCGGCAAGGTGCTCGAGGGCATCATGGAGAAGGAGATGCGCGCGGGGTGGGACGACAGCGCGGCGTTCCTCAATCGATGGGTGGCGGAGCACCCGGCCCAGGCGACGGCGAGCTGAGCACGCCAGTGCCCCCCGCCAGGAGGCCGGCCAGGGATGGCGGGGCTTCTGCGCCGCTTCGCGGCGGCCGCGCGCGGGCAGAGCTAGCGCCGGCCGCCGCCCCGGTTGCGTCGCCGCCGCCGCGCGAGGACCAGCGCGACCAGCCCGCGCGCGGCCCGGCGAGCGCCTGCCGCTACTCGACGCAGCAGAGCGTCGACTGCCCCGTGGGATCCAGCGAGCCGCTGAGGCTCGTGCGCGCGGTGCAGGTGGAGCTGGTCGGCATGCCGACGAGGTGAGCCGGGGGCGAGTAGGCGTACTCGCAGTACCGACCGCCCTGCTGTATACGGGCGTGATCGATGCAGCTGTAGTCGTTGCCGAGCTCGACGTGCACGTAGTTGCAGTCGCCGCCGCTCGCGGTGCACGAGCACGACGAGCACGTCCGGGTGTCGTTGTACCCCCGGAACCAGTCGCTCTCGCGCCGCGCGTAGCCGCTGCAGGTGGCGCTGCCGGAGACGAGCGCGCACTGCGCCGCCGGCGCCTGCCTCGGGACGCAGGCCTCGCCGGCGCCGCAGCCCACGCCGGCGCTCGCGTGGCAGAACTTCCTGGACTCGGTCCACGTCGCCGGCGCGGGGATCGCCGTGCCGGTCGCGGTGCAGCTCTGGATCACGTCGAAGAGGTCCACGCGCACGCCGCCCCAGTCGACGAACCCGTTGTTGATCGGCCTCGAGTCGCAGGTGAACCCGACCCGCTTCGCGAGCGTGCCGCGCGTCCCGCCCTCGTCGGCCTGGCACTGCGACTCGTCGGCGTAGAGGTAGAGATCCGCCGCGCAGTCGGTGGGGTTCGGCGTGCAGCCGCATCCCTCGCAGCCGCTGCCGGAGAGGCCGCGGAAGAGGAGCGTCTCCTTCGCGGTGAACCCGTCGGGGCACGGCTCGGTCGCGTCCACGACGACGCCGAGCTCGAAGTTCGTGGGGGCCGGCAGGCAGACCGCGCCCTCCGCGCAGTCCGGGTCCGCGCAGTCGACGGCGTCGTCGCAGTCGTCGTCACCGCCGTTGAAGCAATCCTCGACCTGCGTGCAGCCGGTCGTCGCGCTCGTGCCGGCGCTCGCGCTGGAATGTTCGGTCGTGCCGGCGCCGTCACCGCCGCCCGACCCGCCCGCGCCGCCCGCGCCAGCGAAGTTGCGCTCCTGGACGCTGCAGGCCGAGAGGCTGACGAGCGCTGCTATCGCAGGCCCACGAAGGTTCGTCATCCTGCCAGGATAGCCGCGACCGGCTCGAAATGGGCAAAGAGGTCCCTGGCCTCCTGGAGGTCCTGGAGCCTGACATACTCGGACACGGCGTCGAAGCGGGCCCAGAGCGCGTTGACCGCCGCGTTCGAGTGCGCCTGATCCACGGCCTCCTTCGATACCCACTCGAACACCTCGACGAGGGTGCCGTCGGACGCGCGCATCACGATGGGAGCGCGCTCGGTGGCCAGCTCCTCGCGCCGGAGGACCGGGAGGTGGTCCCGCACGGCGGCGAGCAGCTCGGCGTCCTTGCCAGGCTTCGGGCGGTAACATGCGATGACCAGATAGCCCATGGCGCGATTCTCTCCGAGGCCGCTCGGCCGCGCAAGCCGCGCACCGCCGCGCCGGACGGCAGAGCGTCGCGCGATCCAGGCTCGCCGCGACAGGGCGTGAAGGGGCGAGTCGCCCCTGCGCCGCCGGGGTGGAGAGGCCGTCACGGAGCCGTGGAGAGCTGGAGGCGGCGCTCCACCTCGGCGCGCGTCGGATACGAGGGCTGGCACCCCTCGCGCTCGACCGAGATGCCCGCCGCCGCGATCGCGAGCCGGAGCGCGGCCTCGATCGCCATCCCGGAGGCGAGCCCGCCGGCGAGCACGCCCGTGAGGGCGTCCCCGGCGCCCGTCGTGTCGACAGCGCGGGCCGGCAGGGCGGGGAGCTCCTCGCCCGAAGGCAGCAGCACCGCGCCGCGCGCGCCGCGCGTGAGCACCACGCGCTCCGGCAGGTGACCGCGCAGCGCCTCGTGCTCGAGCTCGTTGACGACCACGAGATCGAACCGCCCGACGAGCGCAGGATCGATGGCGTTGACAGGTGACGGATTGCAGATCGACAGCGCGCCGTCGGCCCGCGCGGCCGACAGGACGCCGGCGACCGCCTCGGTCGGGATCTCGCCCTGGCAGAGCCAGACCGCGGCCCCGCACGGCGCGGGCGGCGCGACGAGCGCGTTGGCGCCGGGGATCGCGAGGATCTGGTTTTCGCCGGCCCCGTCGACGCAGATCAGGGCCACGCCCGTCGTCGCGCCGGGGTGGACCGCCACGGCGGAGAGCTCGACGCCGTCGGCGGCGAGCGCGGCGGCGCAGAGCTCGCCGTGAGCGTCGTCGCCGCGCGCGCCGGCGAGCCGCACGCGCGCGCCGGCGCGGGCCGCCGCGACCGCCTGGTTCGCGCCCTTGCCGCCCGGCGCGACGAGGAACCGCCGGCCCAGCACCGACTCGCCCGGGCGCGGCAAGCGCGGGCCGTAGCCGAGGAGATCGGCGGTGATCGAGCCGCAGATCGCGAGCAGATCCATGCCCGCCGCATACCACGGACGCCGCCGCAGCGCCGAGCCGCCGGGCGGCCCCGGGGGCGCCCCGATCAGGGGGTCAGGCCCCCGTCCCGAGCCCGAGCCCGAGGGTGAGCAGCGTGCTGCGGCCGAGCAGCCATGCGAGCGCGCGCAGCGGCCATTTCGCCTGGCGCGCCACCTCGCCCCTCGCTGCCTCGGGCAGCTCGTGCTCTCCCTTGCTCGGGCGCGCGAGCCGGTGTCGCCGCGCCCTGTCCACGCGCTTCTGCGCCGGCTCCCTGGCGAGCTGCGCCGGCCCGCGCCGCTTCGGCCGCGGGTAGATCTCGGCGTCGAAGAGCAGCGCGCCGTCGGGCGCGTAGCGCCGCGCTCCCGAGCCGCTCTCGAAGAGCCAGACGCCATCGTCGGCGGCCAGGAGCACGGAGTCGCGCCACACCCGATCGGCCGAGCCGTCGAGGCAGGGGCGGAGCTCCTCCTCGCCGGGCCGGGCCACCCTGACGCGGCGGTGGTAGAGCACCGCGACGAGCCCGCGCGCGCTGACCGAGAACGCGAGCCCGTCGAGCGAGCCGTCGCGCGGGTTGATAAGGAAGGTCCTGAGCGCGCCGCGCGGGTCGACGACGTCGAGCCGCACCCCGCGATGGCGGGAGAGGACGCCGAGCCCGCCGCCGGGCAAGCGCCTCACCGCCTTCACGCCGCGGCGGCTCAGGACCGCTCCGGGGAGAGCGGCGGAGTCGCCTTGCACCACGGCGATTCGCCCCCTGTCGATACGCACGTGGACGCCGAGCGCGCGGGCCTCACGCCCGTGGAGCGCCGGGACCATCGCGCTGCTCGTCGCGTGCTTTTCGAGCGAGGCGCCCGTCGCGGCGTCGAGCACCTCGTGGCCCTCGCCCGCGTAAAGGACGATGCGCTCGCCCTCGCACGAGAGCCCGAGCGCCTGCCTGCCCGCCGGTCCGGAGACGCGGTCCCGACGGAGCCACCGCACGCGGAGATCCGGCTCGAGCGCCAGCGCGACCCGCTCGTGCACGTCGTCCACGATCCGGCGCGCCGCGGTCGGCTCCCCGCTCGCGAGCGCGAGCAACACGAAGCCTCCGTCGTCGAGCGGCGCGACCCTCGGGGCCTCTCTCCAGTCGAAGAGCCCCTCTTGCACCACGGCGGAGTGCCCGCTGATCGGCGCGAGCCGCTCCGACGCGATGAGCCACGTCACCGGGGCAGGGGGGCGCGCCGCCCGCGAGGACTGCTTGACGACGTGCGGGGCAGCCCCGCAGCGCTCGCAGCCGGCCACGAGGGCGCCCTCGTCGAGCGCGGCGCTGCACTGGGCGCACGCGGGCGGCGCGGCGCCCAGCTCAGCGCCCTCGGCCGTCGCCTCGGCGCCCTCGGCCGCCGCCTCGGCGCCCTCGGCCGCCGCCTCGGCGTCCTCGCCGAGGAGGAGCGCGCCGAGATCGAGCCCGGCGATCGGGATGGCCGAAGGCCAGCGCCGACAGGCGTGCTGCGCGCCGCAGCTCGCGCACGAGAGCGGCGCGTGCCCGCTCGAGCGCGGGCTCGGGGCGAGGGGGGCCCGGCACGCGCGACACGCGAGCTCCGCTCGAGAGAACTCGAGCGATAGCGACATGTCCTGCACGCGCTGCACCTCGCCCGGCAGCAAGCGCGGACCGCGGTAGAGCGGCTCGCGTAGCATGCGTTGCCACACGCGGCCCGTTATCTCGGTGAATGTACCGCACACGGAGCAAAGGACCTTCGTGTCCACACGGTTGATCGGCAGCATCGCCTGACAATGCTGGCACCGCCCCCGCATCGTTACGCACAGCGCTTCCACGGCAGCGTTCCTTGCTCCCCCGACTTCGTCACGTGGGCCATCTCACGGACGATGAACGATACAAGCGGCATCGGAGATGAGATGTCAAGTCATAACGATCGATGATCTGAATCGGTTAAACCAGCAATGGATTCCACCCGCGCTGCGTGCGACGGAATCCATCCCTACGGCTCACCTCCTCCTCATCGAGCACGCGTTTGCATCGCTGGCGGCCTCCGGGGCGCCCGGCGCGCGCTCTTCTGCATACTTCCGCACAGAGGTGCCTGCGGCGAGCGGGACTGGCGCCTCGCGCGGGCGCTGTCATGAGAATGTCGTATTTCGCCAGGGCTTCAGGAGCTGCGATGAGCGCCGTCGTGGGTCGACAGGGGGAAGCGACGCAGAGCCTCCGGACGCCCTCGAAGGAGCGCTTGACAGCCGGACAGGGGTTTGAAAGTCCTGTTTCACGAGGGAGAGAGCACGATGGTCGCAGCGAGTGAGACGACGCAGGCGAGCCGGCGGCATCCGGCGACGATGACCCACGCGGAGGCCGTCGAGCGGGCCCGCGCCATGGCGGATGACGTCCGGGCCCGGGCCGGGGAGGCGGAGGCGCTGCGGCGCATGCCGGAAGCGACGATCCAGGGGTTCGTCGACGCGGGGCTCGTGCGCCTCTTGACGCCACGCGCCTTTGGCGGCCACGAGCTCGCGTTCGACGCGTTCGCGGACGCGACGATCGAGATCGCCCGAGCCGACGGCTCGTCTGGATGGTGCTTCTCGTTCCTCAACGTCCACTCGTGGCTGCTCGCGACGTTCCCTGTGGAGGCGCAGGAGGACGTCTGGCGCAAGAACCCCGACGCCCGGCTCGCCAACGTGAATGTCCCGGCGGGGCAGGCCGCGCGGGTGGACGGCGGCTACCGGATCTCGGGCGACTGGCCGTGGGCGAGCGGTATCCAGCACTGCGACTGGGCGATGCTGGCCGGGCTCGTCCCGGCGGAGGCCGGCGCCGCGGGCGGCCCGCCGGAAGTGCGCCTGTTCCTGATCCCGAGGGAGGACTGGGAGGTCCGGGACACGTGGCGCGTCACCGGGCAGCGCGGGACGGGCAGCCACAACGTCGTCGTCAAGGACAGGCTCGTCCCGCAGCACCGGACCGCGACGATGGCGGAGCTGAGCGGCGGTCAGTCGCCGGGCGGCGCCTTCCACGCAAACCCCATCTACCGGCTGCCGTTCATCGCCGCGCTCGCGCCGTCGCTGGTCGCGACGATCGTGGGGGCCTCCCAGGGTGCCTATCAGCGGTGGCGCGCGGCGACCCGGGACCGCTGCACCATGTACAGCCGCGAGCAGGTGGCGTCGCTGTCGCACCAGCAGATCCGGCTCGCCGAGATCTCGGCCGAGATCGACGCGGCGGAGCTCATGCTGCGGCGGTCGCTCGACACGCTCCGCCCCGGGGGGCCGCTCTCGATGGAGCAGCGCGTTCGCATCCGCAGGGATTACGCCTACAGCGCGGTGCTGTGCGTGCGCGCGGTGGAGCGGATCTACAACGCGAGCGGCGGCGGCGCCAACTACGAGTCGAACCCGATCCAGCGCGACTGGCGCGATGTGCACGCCATGGCGGCGCACGCGGGGATCAACTTCGACGCGGCGGCCGAGAACTTCGGGCGGATGGAGCTCGGGTTGCCGCTGAACCCCAGGGATCCTCTGGCGTAGCGCCGGGGACAGCGCGGAGCGGCGGTCACCGCAGCGCTTCCGGTGGCTCCTTGAGCACGCAGAGGGCCAGCTCGGGATCGCAGGTGACGCGCTCTTCCAGATCGGGGTTGATCCCGGACCCGACGAGCCGGCCGGCCGCGACGTCCGCCTGCGGATCGCAGAGGCTCGGATCGGTCGCCCCGTCCTGGCCGGCGCACGGGACCGACGGCCACAGGCCCACGACGCTGTAGGACGCGGTGCAGTCGCCCCTCGTGTAGGTCAGATCCGCCGTCATCTGCGTCCCGGGGAAGGCCGCCGTGACGTAGACGCGGACGTTGCTCCACTCGTAGCGGATCCGCGTCGCGGGGCGCTCGCCGAACGCCGGGAGATCCAGCTCCGCGGGGCTGAGCGACGCGACAGAGCACACGTCGTCGTCGTCCGGCTCCACCGAGGCGAACTCGCCCATCGAGAGGACCGCGCCGCCGTCGATCGGGACGCCCGCGCCCTCGGCCTCGCCGGCGAGCGCGCCGAGCTCGGTCGTGCGGATGGCGAGCAGCGCCCTCGAGAGATCCTGCTCTTCCCGGTCGTCCGCCTGGGAGGGGTTGTACTTCTCGAGCCCGATGACGTCCCCCCGCAGCGTGTCGCAGTCGCCTTCGCCCTGCTTCGAGCCGGGCTTCAGCGTGTAGGTCGCGGCGAAGCCGCCGTGCCCGGTCGTGCAGTTGATCCTCGGCTGCTCGCAGGAGGCGACCAGCGACGCGAGGACGACCATCAGACCGGCTTGTGTTCCGTGGGTTCGTTTCATGGAGTCTCTGCCGCGCGCGGCGCAGCTCTAGAAGGTCACCTTGGCGCTGATCCGGAACGTGCGCGGCGCCTGGTACGCCACCGGATTGCCGAAGTTCGGGTTCTTGTCCGCCGAGTTGAACGCGCTGCCGTCGGCGTTCCGCAGCCCGGCGAGGCTGGCCCTCGTCCCCCCGTCGATGGGCATCACCTGCGCCGCCGTGTACCGCTCGTCGACCGCCGTCACGGCCTGGAAGTTGAACACGTTGAACGAGTCGACCGCGACGAGCAGCGCGCTTTCCTTCGCGATCTGCATGCCGACGCCGACGTGGAGGTCGACGTCGTGGACCCAGGGCAGGCCGTCGCCGCTCCCGCGCGGCAGGATGAAGACCTCGTCAGGGCCGTAGAGGAGGTGGGCCCCGAGGTACGATGTCGGCGCGCCGGAGCGGGCGCGGTAGGCGCCGCCCAGGTTCACGATGAGCCCGTTCTTGAGGACGAAGTCCTTCGCGCCATACAGCTTGATCTGGTGCCGGTGATCCCCCGGCAAGGAGCCCTCCCGGTTCGGGAGCAGCGATTGCAGGTCGAAATCCGTGTTCATGTTCGGATCGATCTGCGTGGTCTCCGGCTTGAACAGCCCGGACCAGTTGCCGCGGAGGTACGAGAGCCGGTAGCTCACCTGCGCGAGCCAGCCGCTGGAGAACACCTTCTCTGCGTACAGGGTGAACGCGTCGTAGTCGCGCGTCGCCTTCGGGAAGTCCCTCGCCGCGCCGTAGCCGGGGTTGGCGATGAAGTAGGACTTCGCCTCGTCGCGGCTCAGGTCCTCGATGATCCGGTTCTGCCAGCGCTTCGTGTACTCGGCGCCGACCCGCACCTTCGGCGCGATCTCGTACTCGCCGCCGAGGACGATCTCGTCGGACGACTGCGGCTCGAGGTCCGGATCGACAGGCGTCTTGTCGCTCCCGATGAGCGCCCACTTCTGGTTCGGCGCGTGGGGGCCGTCGACCGGGAGCCGCGTCTCGTCGTCCTCGCACGAGCCCCGGATCTCCTCGGGCTGCCTGGGGTCGCACGTGGCCGCGTCGCGGAACGAGTAGAGCATGCGCTCGCCGGGGAGCAGGCGATCGGCGATGTTGAGCGGCACGCTCTCGTAATAGCGTCCGTAGTTCGCGTACAGCTTGGACCTGCCGGACTGCGTGATGTCGTAGATGACGCCGGCCCGCGGCGACCACTGGTTCGGCAGGCTCATGCCGAGCGCGCCGTCGTAGCCATAGAGCAGCTGCGCGTCGTAGCGGACGCCGACGTTCAGGGTGACGCGGTCGACGATGCTCCAGCTGTCCTGCACGAAGCCGCCGACCGTCAGCGACGTCGAGTCCGCCTCGTAGTTCGTGAGGAGGACCGGGTCGTCGGGGCCGTTCAGGAACCCGTGGCGGCGGTAATCGTAGACCACCGAGCCGTCGGGGAACTCGGTCAGGATCTTGCCGCCCGACTCCCCGCGCTCGCTGTGATAGCGCATCACCTCGAGGTCGACGCCGCCCTTGACGACGTGGTGGCCGAGGGCCGAGAAGAGGCTCGTCAGCATGGCCTTGGCCTGGTAGCGGTCGAAGACGGACTCGCTCAGCACGCCAGGGCCCCCCGTGTAGTAATAGCCGGGCACCGGGCACGGCTCGGGGTCGTCGGGGCTCGCCTTCGCGCACCGCCCCGTCGCGTCGCCCGGCTCGAACTCGCCGATGGAGCGCGGCTGCTGCCAGAGCACCTGGACGACCTCCGACAGCCCCTTTCCGCTCCCGATCTTCTCGCCATCCGAGCCGCGGACGGCGTTGAGCTCGTGGTGGATGCCGAGCGTCACGTCGAGCAGGTGGCTCTTGTTCTTGAACGCAGACGACCACTTGAGCGAGGCGTCGGTCGCGGTGGTGACGTACCTGTGCGCGATCGCCTCGTAGCCGCCGTTGATGATGCCGCCGTTGTACGGATTGTCGATCTCGATCCTGCCGTCGCGCGGGTTGAACCCGAAGGTGCCGTCTCCGCCCGACATGGTCGGCGTGCCGTAGACGGAGAGCGCGACGGTGTTGTCCGGATCGAGGAGCAGCGTCAGCTTGCCGAGGTACTGGATGCTCTGCTGCGTGGCGTAGTAGACGTCCGTCGAGCCAGGCAGGCGGCTCGGCGCGGCGGCCTGGTCGCCCGCGGGCGCGAAGATGTTGAGGTTGCGCTCCAGGCGGTAGGTCGCGAACGAGGGCGAGAGGCCGGCGTAGAACCACAGCCTGTCCTTCAGGATCGGGCCGCCGATCTCGACGCCGAAGTCGCGCAGCGAGGACAGCCGGACGTCGGTGGTGACCGCGCTCTCGCGCTGGGCCACGGTGGTCCGCGGCCCCTCGAAGATGCCGGGCGTGACGCTGAGGAAGACCGAGCCGTGGAACTCGTTGGAGCCGGACTTGGTGGCGACGTTGTAGTAGCCGCCGGTCGAGCGGCCGTACTCCGGCATGTAGCCGCCGGTGATCACGTTCACCTCGTCGACGAACTCGACCGAGAGCGGCGTCCCGAGGATGCCGAACCCCGGGTTGTTCACCGACACGCCGTCGATGACGAACTGGTTCTCCGGCGAGCTCGTCCCGCTGATCGAGACGCCGTACCTGTCGGCGACGGCGCCCGGCGCGACCTCGGCGAGGGACTCGAACGACCGGGTGGCCGCGCCCTTCGTGCTCGGGGGGCTGAGCGGGATGCGGCTCACGAAGTCGGAGCTCACGTTGACGCCTGTCGCGCTCGAGCCGACATCGACCGTCGGGGGGGCGCCGATGACGACGATCTCCTTGGCCTGGATCGCCTCCGGGAGGAGCTGGCTGTTCACCCGGATCGTGCTGTCGAGCCGCAGCTCGACGCCGCCGCGACTGTAAGGCCTGTAGGCCTCCTTGTCGAGCCGCAGCGTGTAGGTCCCTGGCGGGAGGTTCGGGATACGGTATTGGCCGGCGCCATCGGTCACCACGATCTGCTCCCCCTGGAGGGCGGGGGACGTGACGGTGACCACGACGTCCGGAGCCGGCCTGTTCGTCGCCGCGTCGATGACCGTCCCCGTGAGGACGGCGGAGCCGGCCGCGAGCGCCGAGGTGGACACGAGCGCGCTGGAGAGCGCGAGCAGCGAAGCGGCCCAGCGGCCGCGCATCATGTGCATGGAAATGACGGGGCTCCTCGAAGAAAGGCGTTCGGTGACGAGCTGCCGTGACAGAGCATACCCGCGGTCTTTGGCCGAGCATAGATCCATGTGGCGAGGCTCGGCGCCACGACCCTCTGGCCCAGCACCCCGGGCGCCGGTGTGTGTGGTCAGGCGCTGCTCTGTGTCCCATGCACCAGACGGGGCCGAGCACCGATGCAAAGAAAGAGAATTTGAACCGCCAGGCCGCCAAGGGGAGAGAGAAAGAACTTTATGTTCCCTCCTGCTCTCTCTCTTGGCGGCTTGGCGGTCTTCTCCTCTCTCTTACTCTCCTGACCGCTCGCCGCTTCCGTGACGTCCCGCCTCGCCGGCCGCGCTCCACGCGAGCCGCGCTGGAAGGGGAGGGTCAGTCGGCGGCCTTCGCGGCCACGGCGTCGGTCCTGCCGCCGGCGAGCGCGCCGGCGCGGCGGACGATGCCGATGAACTCCTGCTGATCGCCCTTGCTCGACGCGGCGGCCCTCGCGATCTTCTCGACGTCGGAGAGCCTCCAGGAGCGCGCGTGCGGGCTGCGGCGCAGGATCTCGGAGAAGCCAGCCACCGCGGACGCGAAGCGGAAGTCGGCCGGCGCCGCGTCGAAGGTGGGGGCGACGGCGCCCGCGGCCATCCGGAACATCGTCTCCTCGGCCCGGTCCGCGCCGAGCGGCGCCTTGTGGCGGAGGCGCACGACCACCGGCGCCGCGCCATCGCCCTTCAGCGCGGAGGCCTTGAGCTCGACGTCGTAGATGGCCGTCACGCTGTGCCCGGCGCCGATCTCGCCCGCATCCACCCTGTCGTTCCGGAAGTCCCGGTCGGCCACGTCGCGGTTCTCGTAGCCGATGAGACGGTAGCTCTTGACGAAGCTCGGATCGAACTCGACCTGGATCTTCACGTCGCGGGCGATCACCTGGAGCATCCCGCCGACCTGCTCCGAGAAGACCCGCCGCGCCTGCGCCTCGCTGTCGATATAGGCGTAGTTGCCGTCGCCCTGGTTGGCGAGCTGCTCCATCATCAGATCCTTGTAGTTGCCCTGGCCGAAGCCGACCGTGGACAGCGTGATCCCCTTGTCCTTCGCGCGCTTGATCGTCTCCAGGATCTCGTCGTGAGAGGTCGGGCCGACGTTCGCGTCGCCGTCGGAGAGCACGACGACGCGGTTGACGTGACCCTTCACCAGCGTCCGCTCCGCCAGGCCATAAGCGAGGTCGATGCCGCTCGCCATCGCCGTGGAGCCGCCGGCGGTGAGGTCCGCGATCGCCGCGAGGATCTTCCCCTTGCTCTCGATGCCTGTCGGCGCGAGCACCTCCCGCACGCTGCCCGCGTAGGTGCAGAGCGCGACGGTGTCCCCCGGCTTCAGCGACTCGGTGAGCATCCGCAGGCTCTTCTTCGCGAGCTCGATGCGGTCCGACGCCTGCATCGAGCCGCTCGTGTCGACGAGGTACACGAGGTGCACCGGCGTCCGCTCCCGGGCCGCCACGCGCTTGCCCTGCACCGCCACGCGGACGAGGTGGTGGCCCACCGTGAACGGCGAGGGCGCGGCCGCGAGGTGCACGGCGAACGGGCCTGTCGCGGGGGACGCATAGCCGTAGTCGAAGTAGTTGAGGAACTCCTCGGCGCGGACGGCCTGATAAGGCGGCAGCGAGCCCTCCAGGATCTTGCGGCGCGCGATCGCGTAAGAGGCCGTGTCCACGTCGATGGCGAACGTCGAGAGCCGGTCCTTCGCGGGGTCCTCCACGGGGTTCACGCCGTAGTCGCGGTACGACTCGCTGCCCTGCGGCTCGGGCGCGGGGACGGCGACCGCCGCGGGCGGCGCGGGCGGCGCTGCGGGGCGCGCCGCCGCGACCTGCGCCGGGGCGGGCGCCTTCTTGGGCGCCGGCGCCGCGCCCGCGGTCGCGACGCGCGCCTCCGGCTTGCTGGCCGCGTCGGCGCGCGCCGACGGGAGCGCCGGCGCGGCGGCCGGGGGCGGCGCGAGCGGGGCAGGGGCAGCGTCCGCGGGCGCGGCCAGCGAGGCGCCCGGGGCGGCCTCCTCGGCCTTCTCGCGCGCTGCCGTGGACGCGCGGCCCTCGCCCTCTTTCGCGTCGAACTCCGGCTGCATGGGCGGCGCGGCGGCGCCCATCGGCGATTCCGGCGCGCGCAGCGTCGTGGAGGGCTCCATGGCGGCAGGCGTGGACCCGCCGCAGCCGAGGAGCAACGTGGTCAGGAGAGCAGGGGCGACGACGAACGGCAGGGTGCGCATGAGGTGTCCTCCTTAGAAGGGGATCGCGAGCGCGGATCCCCGCAGTACGTTCTCGTGAGCCCGTGATCGCCGGGCCCCACGCAGGTCCTCGGGAGCGCCGCACGCGCGGCTCTCCGCTCCATGTTCCAGGGCGAGACAGGCCCCCTCGACGCTCTCGAGAGCCGCGCGGCGCGGGCTCTCCGGCGCGCAGACGAAGGGACGCTCGCGGCCGGGCTCGCGGTGGCGGGGCCCGGCGCGTCCGAGTGCCTGGAGAACGCGGCCGCCTCGGCGGGCTTACACCCGCGATCGACGATGCGCGGGCGCCGCGCCTCCGGGAGGTGCGCTACGCTGGGCAGCGACCCGGGAGGACGGGCCGCGACGACCGTCCTCCGCTCCCCGCCTTCTGCTCCATCTCTCCTCGGGAGGTCCGCGATGAGCGCAACGAGCCGCGATCATTTCCAGTCCACCCTGCGCCGCTCCAGGAAGATCGCGGTGCTGACCGGCGCCGGCGTCTCGGCCGAGTCGGGGATCCCCACGTTCCGAGGCGCCGGCGGGCTGTGGCGGCGCCACGACGCGAAGAGCCTCGCGTCGCCCGAGGCGTGGCAGCGCGATCCCGGCCTGGTGTGGGAGTTCTACAACCACCGCCGCGAGCGCGCGCTCGGCTGCAGCCCGAACCCGGGCCACCGCGCGCTGGCGCAGCTGGAGGCGCGGTGGCGGGACGCCGGCGGCGCCTTCACCCTGATCACCCAGAACATCGACGGCCTGCACGAGCAGGCGGGCTCCCGGGACGTCGTGCGGCTCCACGGCTCGCTGTGGCAGGTGCGCTGCCTCTCGTGCGGGAGCGTGACAGAGAACCGCGACGTGCCCATCGCGCCCGCGTTCGCGGGCAGCGGCTCCCCGGACCCGGACACCCGCGCCCGCCGCTTCACGGCTGCAGAGCTGCCCCACTGCGGCTGCGGCGGTGTGCTGCGCCCGCACGTGGTCTGGTTCGGCGAGGCCCTCCAGCAGCGCGACCTCACCGCCGCGGCCGCCGGCGTCGACGGCTGCGACCTGCTGCTCGTGGTCGGCACCTCGGCCGTCGTGTACCCCGCCGCCGGCTTCGTCCCCCTGGCCAAGCGCCACGGCGCCCTCATCGCCGAGGTCAACGTCGAGCCCAGCGCGGTCACCGGCCTCTGCGATTTCGTGTTCACCGGCGGCGCGGGGGAGGTCCTGCCCTTCCTGCTCGACGTCGCGCCGGATTACCCGAGCTGAGCGCCGCGCCCCGAGCGGCGCGCCGGCGACGCGAGGGCCACCCGCTCCGAGCCTGACCCGGCCCGCGGCGCCCGCGCCGGCGAGCGGCCTCCTCCGCGCGAGCCGGCGGCGTCAGCGCGGCGGCCGGCGCGCCGCAGCGGGCGCGCGGTGCACGCATCGCGCGGCGCGGCGCGTGCTTGTGCCGGGGCATGGAACAGGTCAACCGTGGGATTTCAGGGCTAACGTGGGCCGCGATCGCGCTCGTCGTGATCGGCGCCATCAACTGGGGGCTCGTGGGGCTGTTCGAGTTCGACGTGGTCGCCGCCCTCTTCGGCACGTACAGCGCGATCAGCCGTATCGTCTACGTGCTCGTCGGGCTCGCCGGGCTCTACCTCCTCTACGCCTCGGTCCAGATCGACAAGCGCACGCGGGTCTCCACGATGCCGTGATCGACACCGCTCGACGCGACATCCGGCGCGCACACCAGGCGCGCCGGGGCGCGATGCGGGGCGCGGTCCAGGGCGACCGAGCCTCGGGCCCCTCCCGAGATCGTGGCCTGTTCCGGCGCGGGTCTTGCAACTCTGCGCCTGTCCAGAGACACGTCCCGGAACCATGGAACAGCGAGCTCAGCAGCAGAGGTTGGCAGTCGCCCTTCGCCGGACGCATCGGCCCGGCGGACGCGACGCTCCAGCCACGGTGAGGAGGCCGCAGCTGCGAGCGACGCGAGCGACGAAGGAGTGACACCATGCCCAGCTCTCGAGAACCCGTGATCGCCCTCGTCCGCGACGCCGCCCACCCGCTGCGCGGCGCCGCGCGCCATCGCGATCAGGACGCCCTGCTCGACGCGATCGGGGACAGCCGGTTCGTCCTGCTCGGAGAGGCCACCCACGGCACGCACGAGTTCTACCAGGCCCGCGCGCAGATCACGCGGCGGCTCATCGCCGAGAAGGGGTTCACCGCGGTCATCGTCGAGGCCGACTGGCCAGACGCGTACCGCGTGAACCGCTATGTCCGCGGGACGGACGACGACGGCAGCGCCGACGAAGCGCTCGGCGGCTTCAAGCGGTTCCCGCAATGGATGTGGCGCAACCGGGATGTCCTCGGCCTGGTCAGCTGGCTCCGCGAGCACAACGCCGGCGTCCCGCGCGGGCACGCGAAGGCGGGCTTCTACGGGATGGATCTGTACAGCCTGCACGCCTCGATGGAGGCGGTGCTCGAGTACCTCGATCGCGTCGACCCGGAGGCCGCCAGGCGGGCGCGGCGCCGCTACGGCTGCTTCGACCGGTTCAGCGACGACCCGCAGGCGTACGGGTACGCGGCCGGCTTCGAGCTGAGCGGCTCGTGCGAGCGCGAGGTCGTCGAGCAGCTGACGGAGCTGATGAAGAAGCAGGCCGAGTACGCCACGCTCGACGGGCGCGTCGCCGAGGACGAGTACTTCCAGGTCGAGCAGAACGCGCGGCTCGTGCAGAGCGCCGAGGAGTACTACCGCACCATGTTCCGCGGCCCGGTGTCGTCGTGGAACCTCCGCGACAGGTACATGGTCGATACAGTCGCGGCGCTCGTCGCGCACCTCGACCGGTTCCACGCGCCGACGAGGGCCGTCCTCTGGGCGCACAACTCGCACCTCGGCGACGCGCGCGCGACGCAGATGGGCGAGGGCGGCGAGTGGAACGTCGGCCAGCTGATGCGCGAGCGCTTCGGCGACGAGGCGTTCCTCGTCGGCTTCTCCACGCACACAGGGACCGTGATGGCCGCCTCCGAGTGGGGCGAGCCCGCGGAGATCAAGCGCGTCCGGCCGTCGCTGCCGAACAGCTACGAGCGGCTCTTCCACGACACGGGCCTGCCGCGCTTCTGGCTCAACCTGAGGCCGCAGGCGGGCGCGCGCCCCGAGCTCGTGGAGGCGCTGCGCGAGCGCTCCCTCGAGCGGGCGATCGGCGTGCTCTATCTGCCGGAGACCGAGCGGTCGAGCCACTACTTCCACGCGAGGCTCAGCGAGCAGTTCGACGCGGTGATCCACATCGACGAGACGAGCGCGGTGAGGCCGCTGGAGTGGAGGGCCGAGTCGCGCGAGCGAGAGGCGGAGACGTACCCGACCGGGGTGTGAGCGCCGGGATCAGGCGCTCTGGCGGGGAGAGCAGGAGCGAGGAAAGGAGAAGAGGCGGAGAAGAGACAAGGAACGGCCCGCCCGCGCGCCCCGGCCGGCGCTCAGGCGTCCATCCGGCCGCCGAGGCCGCGCGGCCGGGCGGCGGCCGAGCGCGCCTCGATGAACCGCGACACAGCGTCGACGAACGCCTCGGGGTTCTCCACCTGCGGCATGTGCCCTGTCGCCGGGATGAAGGTGAGCTGCGAGCCCGGCAGCGAGGCGTGAAGCTTCTTCGCATCGCGCGCGCTGCTGCCCACGAGCCGGTCCGCCTCGCCCCAGAGGATGAGGGGGGTCAGGCTGAGCGGAGCCCTGGGGCCTCCGTGGATGTAGGCGTCGATCACCGCCTCGACCTGAGGCGGACTGGCCT
The DNA here is from genome assembly GCF_051530195.1 of Sorangium sp. So ce321. Classification (NCBI taxonomy): domain Bacteria; kingdom Pseudomonadati; phylum Myxococcota; order Polyangiales; family Polyangiaceae; genus Sorangium; species Sorangium sp. So ce321. Next base: position 1,083,730 of record NZ_CP150329.1, read on the forward strand.
GCTTCAGGACGTCCCGCAGCGCGGCGGGGGCGCGGCCGGGATCGGCGTAGGCGCGGCCCAGGATCCTCGGGTTATACGCCTGCTTGACCGCCAGGGCGCGCAGCATCTTCCGGGGGAGCGGCTGCGTTCCCAGCCAGCCGACGGCCCGCGACAGCGGGGGGAGGGGAGCCCCGTTGACGAGCACGAGCCCTCGACAGCAGGCCGCGCACTGCGTCGCGAAGCACGACACGACCGCTGCGCCGAAGGCGTTGCCGACGCACCACGCGCTGGAGACGCCGAGGGCGTCGAGGAGCCGCTCGAGCCAGCGCGCGTAGGCGCCGAGCGGGCCGAGCCCCGGCGTGTCCGTGCGGCCGATGCCCGGCAGATCGGGCGCGATCACCTGGAAGCGCTCCGCGAGCTGGTCCCAGACGGGCGCCCAGTACATCGACGCCCCGCCCCAGCCGCCGTGCACCAGCAGCAGCGGCTCGCCCTGGCCGCCCACGTGGACGCTGGCGGGCCGGCCGTCGATCGCGATCTCCCTCGAGGAAACCGTGCTCATGCCTCTCTCCTGTGAGGATCCATCGCGGCCGCATCCTGCCTCTCGAGCGCGGGGGTCGGCAACAGGATCGCGAGGCGCGCCGCGCCCGCTGCGATCGCGCGGAGCGCCCGTCGCGCGCGCCGCGTCTCGCGTCTTCGCGCTTGCCTGCAGGGCGGCCGGCCCTGGTATCGTCGCGCCGTGTCCTCAGCTCAGCAGCTCCGCGAGCTCCTCGCGACGCCCGGCCTCCTCGTCATGCCTTGCTGCTTCGACGCGCTTTCAGCGCGCCTGATCGAGCAGGCCGGCTTCTCGCTGACGTTCATGAGCGGCTTCGCGGTCTCCGCCGCGCGCCTCGGCGCCCCGGACACCGGGCTCATCTCCTATGGAGAGATGGTCGACCAGGCGCGCTCGATCTGCGGCGCTGTGTCGATCCCGGTGATCGGCGACGGCGATACGGGCTACGGCAACGCGATGAACGTGAAGCGCACGGTGCGCGGCCATGCGCAGGCCGGGCTCGCCTGCGTCATGATCGAGGACCAGGTCGCCCCCAAGCGCTGCGGCCACACGCGCGGCAAGCAGGTCGTGCCCCGCGACGAGGCGCTCACCCGGGTGCGGGCCGCCGTGGACGCGCGCGACGAGGGCGCGGGCGTGCTCATCATGGCGCGCACCGACGCGCGGCAGACCCACGGCTTCGACGAGGCCCTGGCGCGGGCGAGGGCGTTCGCCGACCTCGGCGCCGACATCGTGTTCCTGGAGGCGCCCGAGAGCGTCGAGGAGATGCGCACGTTCTGCCGGGAGGTGCGGGCGCCGGCCATGGCGAACATGGTGGATCACGGCAAGACGCCGGTGCTGCCGCCGGCCGAGCTCGAGGCGCTCGGCTACAAGATCGCGGCCTATCCGCTCACCCTGCTCTCCGTCGCTGCCGCCGCCATGCGCGAGGCGCTCGCGGCCTTGCGCGCCGGCCAGCACCCAGACCCCAGGATGAGCTTCGGGGCGCTCCAGGAGATCGTCGGCTTCCCTGCATACTACGCCGAAGAGGAGCGTTACGCGCAGCCGCCGCCCGGGAAGGGGTGAGTCGGGCAGCCGCCATCGGCGCGGAGGGCCGCCGCGCGGCGCGGCCTCGAGCGCTCCTCGGCGCGGGAAGAGGGGAGTCTTGCCGCGGTGTAGGACGTCGGCGTTCATCGGTTCATGAGCCGAGCGCCGCCTGGGTCGATGCAGAGGTATCCCCCTCGACAAGGGCGAAATCCTGTATCGTCTTCGGCGTTCGCGCACGGGGCGCGACGCGAAGGGAACCATGGCCTCTATCGCTTCCGCCGGATCCGCGTCGCTCCTCGACGCGGCGCGCAGCCTCGTCCCGCTGGTCAAGGAGCACGCGGATCAGGGAGAGCGCGAGCGCCGCCTGCCCGATCCCGTCGCGAAGGCGTTCAGGGAGGCAGGGATCCTCCGCCTGTGCCGCCCGCGTGCGCTGGGCGGGGTCGAGGCCGACCCGATCACGACGCTGGAGGTCATCGAGGAGCTCTCGCGCGCCGACGGCGCGGCGGGGTGGTGCGCGATGATCTGCGGCGCCACCGGCGCGTTCGACGCGTACCTCCCGGTGGAGGGGGGCAAGGAGATGTACGCGAGCCCGGATGCCGTCACCGCTGGCGTCTTCGCGCCGACCGGGCGCGCCGTCGAGGTCGAGGGGGGCTATCGGATCACCGGGAGGTGGGCGATGGCGAGCGCCTGTCACCATTGCGACTGGCTGGGCGGCACCGCGGTGGTCTTCGACGGGGCGGCGCCGCGCATGTTGCCAGTGGGAATACCCGAGTGTGTCGTGCCGCTGTTCCGCGCCTCCGAGTGCAAGATCCTGGATACGTGGAGCGTGTCCGGCCTCGTCGGCACCGGGAGCCACGACTTCGAGGTCGTGGACGTCTTCGTGCCGAGCAGCCGGTGCATCCGTCTCCCGATGAGGGCGCCGAGCTATCCGGCGCCTCTCTTCGCGTTCCCCTTCTTCGGCTTGCTGGCGAGCGCTGTCGCGGCGACCTCGCTCGGCATCGCGCGCGCCGCCCTCGATGAGCTCGTCCGCCTCGCGGCGACCAAGACCCCCTACGGCATGACGGCGTCGCTCGCGACGCGGCCCTCGACAGCGCTCGTCGCGGCCGAGGCCGAAGCCACGCTGGGCGCGGCCAGGGCGTATCTGTTCGAGTCGGTGCGCGACGTCTGGAATGCCGTGAACGCCGGCGAGCCGATCACGATAAAGGAGCGGGCTCGCGTCCGGCTCGCAGCGACGAACGCCGTCCTCGGCGCGGCCCGCGCGGTCGATCTGGCCTTCTCGGCGGGCGGCGGCACGGCGCTCTACACGAAGAGCCCTCTTCAGCGCTGCTTCCGCGACGTCCACGCCGTCACGCAGCACGCGATGGTCGCCCCGCACACGCGCGAGGTCCAGGGGCGCGTGCTCCTCGGCCTCGACACCGAGCTGTCCATGTTCTGAACGGCCGTTCGCGCGCGGCGGAGCTCGGGGGAAGGAGCTCTCTCGTCAGCCCGTGAGGGCCGCGCGGCTCGCGAGCAGCTTGCCGTAGAGCCGCTGTCGCGCGCCCGCGTCGCGGGGCCGGACCCAGTCCCAGCCGAGCGCGGCCCAGTCCGGGTCGTCCGGGTCGAGGCCCAGCGTCCTGATGAAGTCGCCGTCCACGACGAGGAAATGGCGCTTGTAGGCGAGGAGGTACCCGCCGCGCTCGGCGCGCAGGGCGCGGGCCTCGCCGTACGACGCGCACCAGTGGTTGAGGTGGACCGCGCAGCGCGTGGCGTACAGCGCCGTCCCGAAGTCCACCTCGCCCTCGTCGCCCTGGAGGACGCGCGACGCGTGCTGCCAGCCGCTGAAGCCGACCTCGCGGCCGACCACCGCGAGGCAGTGCTTGCGCTGCACGGTGGACGCGGCGTCCCGCAGCGCCTCGTCGCTCGCCGCGCGGAGCTCGGGGAGCGCGCGCAGGCGCTGGAGCGCCGATGGCTCGTGGGCCTGCACGCGCCGGTGAAGGATCTCCGCCCGGACCTTGAGCTCTCGAATGGGATCGACCATTGCGTTCTCCTCAGCGCTGGCCGACACCCGCTCCCTCCGGCCCGAGGAAAAACCGCAAATTCGTCGATCACAGCGCGCAGGGTGAAGGCTTCTTTTCGGCGGGACGGGCGCCCCTGCGCACCCGGACCGCTAGAATACCCGACGACACCGCGGGCGCAAGCGGAAGCAGGGATGAGCGAGGAGCAGGCGGGCTGGCAGGAGCGCGTCAGGGCGCTCATCAGCCCGCATCAGTCCGCGTCAGCCCGCGTCAGCCCGCGTCAGTCCGCGTCAGGCTATCAGCCACAGCCGCAGTCGCAGCCGCGCGCGTCACGAGAGCGGCAGGTCGACCCAGCGCTCGAAGCCCGGCCGGCGCTTGATGCGTCCGTACCACGCGTCGACGTGCTGGAGCGCGGGCCGCTCGATGGGGAGGTTGTACCACCGCTGCGCCGCCACCCCGAGGGGGATATCGGCGAACGTGAAGTACTCTCCTGCGGCCCACGGGTGGCGCGACAGCTCCCGGTCCAGGATCCCCAGCGCGGAGAGCGCCGCCTTGCGCGCGGCGTCGATCGCGCCCTGATCGCGGCGCTCCTCCGGCGTGCGCACCAGCTGCACGAGGAGCGTCCGGACCGGGGGCCACAGGGTCCCGAACTGCCAGTCCGTCCACGCGTCGGCGCGCGCCCTGTCCGCGAGGTCGCTCGGCTGGAGGGGCGGCGAGCCGTAGCGCGCGAACAGATACCGCACGACCGCGTGGGACTCCCAGACCACCAGCGGCCCATCCTCGAGCGTCGGGACCAGCCCGTTGGGGTTGAGGGTGAGGTAGTCGGCCTCCTTCACGCGACCGAACGGACCGCCGGCGTCCACGCGCTCGAAATCGAGCTTCAGCTCGTCGAGCGCCCAGAGGACCTTCTGCACATTGGAAGAATTCTTGTGACCCCAGAGTCTCAGCATGATGTCCCTCGTCCCTCGGCGCCGCTCAGGCAGCCGTCGCCGCCGGCTTCACGAACTTCGCGTAACGCTCTACGTAGAACTCGACCGGGCTCTGGATGGCGCGGACCGCGTCGCGCGCCTGCACGGCGTCGAGCCACGAGAGGAGCCTCGTGTGCTCCGCCGGGATGGAGAACCCGCGGAGGCGGCCCACCGCCGGCAGCCGCTCGAACCATGGATAGAAGGAGAGATCGACGAGGCTGACCTCGGCGCCGAGCCAGTAGGGCCCGCCGTTCGACGACCTCGCCAGCGCCTCCCGCTCGATGAACGCGAGCACGTCGCCGAGCGCCTTATGCCCCTCCGCCTCCTGCTCGGGCGTCTCGGCCCTGAGCAGCTGGGCGAACGCCGGCACGAGGCGCGTGTTCGCGTAATCGATCCAGATCCTCGCCAGGGCGCGCCGCCCGGGCTCCCTCGGCAGGAGCGCGGGCTCGGGGAAGACCTCCTCGAGGTACTCGTTGACGATCGCCGACTCCCAGATGCGGTGTCCCTCGTGCTCGATCGCCGGGACCTTGCCATAGAGCGAGGCGCCGACGAACGCCGGCGGTTTGTTCTGCAGATCGACCTCCGTGAGCTCGAAGTCGATCGCCTTCTCCTGGAGCACGAGCCGGGTGCGGTGGGCGAAGGGGCACGCCTTCGCGCTGTAGAGTCGCAGCTTCGTCATCCTGTTCTCCTTCGTGGCGTCCGCCACGCAAAAAGCTGTCCTGTCGTGGAGTCGATGGGCGCGCTCATCGGGCCGAGGCGCGGGGGTTGAAGCGCTCGTCGAACACCCTCGAGACCTCGATCTTCTGCGGCAGCAAGCCCTCCTCGACGAAGGCGTCCGCCATCTTCTGCTGCGCCGCCGCGATCTCGCCGTCGAGCGGGACGTACCTCGGCTCGTGGTGCGCGAACATGTCCTGAGCCACCTCGAGCGGCAGCTTGGTGACCTCGGCGAACTTGCGCGCCCACACGTCCTTGTGGTCGTTCGACCACTCCTGGGTCCTGTGCGAGCGGACCAGGTAGTCCGCGATCGCGGCGGCCTTGCCCGGGTCGGCGAGCGCCTTCTCGCTGCTCACCTGGAACGCGAGCGCGTCGGTGAGCCCGTTGCCGTCGAGGAGCTTCACCGCCCCTTGCCGCACGTTGTTGGCCACATAGGGCTCCCAGACCGCCCAGGCGTCGACGTCTCCGTTGGCGAAGGCCGGCTGGGCGTCGTTCGGGTTCATGTACACGGGCACGATGTCCACGATGCCGAGGCCGTCCCGGCGGAGCGCCGCGAGCAGCAGGTAATGGGCCGAGGAGCCCTTGGCCACCGCCACCTTCTTGCCCTTGAGCTCGCGGAAGGCCTTGATGCTCGACCCCTGGGGGATCAGGATCGCCTTGTATTCGGGGCGGTTCCGGGTGACCGCGACGATCCGGATCGGCGCCCCGGCGGCCTGCGCGAAGATCGGCGGCGTGTCCCCGACGGCGCCGATGTCCACCGCGTCGGCGTTGATGGCCTCGAGCAGCGGCGGGCCGGCGGTGAACGTCGCCCACTCGATCTTGTAGGGGACGCCCTCGAGCTGGCCCGCGGCCTCGAGCCCGCTCTTCACGATGCCAGTCTGCTCGCCGATCCGGAGCGTCACGGCGCCGAGGTCGACCGCGGGCTGATCGCCGCTCCCGGGCGGCGCGGGCGGGTCCCCCGACCTGGAGCAGGCGGCGATGGACAGGGCGAGCAGCGCCGCCGCGGCGCGACGGAGCGAGGCGCGGAGGGCGCGGAGATCGACGAGGGCGGCGGTGGACATGGTCCTTCCTTTCAGGAGACGACAGCCGGCAGCGCGCGGTCCTCGGCGGGGGCGAAGGCGGGCGAGGCCGCCCGGGAGGGGCGGGGTGCCGGCTCGATGCCCGGCTCGTCGCCGTCGACGCCGAGGTGGGCCAGCAGGGCGCTGCGCAGCGCCGCGAACCGGTGGCCGCTGCGCCGACGCGGCGCCGGGAGATCGATCGCGAGCTCCGCCGTGATCGCGCTCCCGGCGTCGGGCGACGGCGGCCTGGCGAGGACCAGCGCGCGGTCGGCGAGCAGGAGCGCCTCGTCGACGTCGTGCGTGACGAGCAGCACGGCGGGGCGGTGGCGGGCGCAGAGCTCGGCCAGCAAGCCGTGCATGCGGATCCGCGTGAGCGCGTCGAGCGCGCCGAACGGCTCGTCGAGGAGCAGGAGCTCCGGCTCGCGCACGAGCGAGCGGGCCAGGGCCGCGCGCTGGGCCTCTCCGCCCGAGAGCGTGAGCGGCCAGGCGTCCGCGTGGTCCGAGAGCCCCACCTCCGCGAGCGCGGCGTGCGCGCGCCGCCTCGCCTCGCCCGGCGGGCAAGGGAGGCCCAGCGCGACGTTCCGCCATACCCTCTTCCACGGAAAGAGCCGCGGCTCCTGGAAGACCACGGCGCGCCTGGCCGGGACGACGACGTCGCCTGTCGCGTGGACGTCGAGCCCCGCGAGCACCCGCAGCAGCGTGCTCTTCCCGGAGCCGCTCGCGCCGAGCAGCGCGACGAACTCGCCGGAGCGGAGGGTGAGGTCGACGCCGCCGAGCACCGGGCGGGCTCCGAACGTCCGCCGGACGTCGCGGAGGCGCACGGCGGGACCAGGCTTCGAGTCGATCAAAGGGGCCTCCACAGGGTGCTCACCGGCCTCACCGGCCGGCGAACGCCGCGCGCCAGCTGAGCACGTTGCGCTCGAGCCATCGGACGAACAGATCGGTGCTGAGCCCGAGCAGGGCGTAGATCACGAGACCGAGGACGATGATGTCGGTGCGCAGGAACTCCCGCGCGTTCGTCATGAGGTAGCCGATCCCTGCCGTCGCGTTGATCTGCTCGCTGATGACGAGCACGAGCCAGGCGACGCCCATGGAGTGGCGCAGCCCGACGAGCGCGGACGGGAGCGCGCCGGGGAGCACCACGTGCGCGACGAGGTCGAGGCGGCCGAGCCCCAGCGTCGTCGCGGCCTCGACGAGCCGGTCATCGACGCTGCGGATGCCGGCGTACGTGTTCACGTAGACGGGGAAGAACGTGCCGAGCGAGACGAGCGCGATCTTCGGCGTCTCGCCGATGCCGAACCACAGGATGAAGAGCGGCACGAGGGCGAGGACGGGGAGGGTCCTGAGCATCTGGAGGGGAGCGTCGAGCAGGTCCTCGCCGAGCCGGAACAGCCCCGCGACGAGCGCCAGCGTGACCCCGGCGCTCACGCCGAGGGCGAGCCCGCGGCTGACCCTGCCGAGCGACACCCAGAGGTGGCGCGGCAGCTCCCCGCTGGCGAGGAGCGTGAGCCCGGTGTGCGCGACGGTGCTCGGCGACGCGAGCACGCGCGGCGACACGAGCCCGAGCGACGTCACGGCTTGCCACGCGAAGAGCAGGAACAGGAGGACGAGGACCCGGGGCCATCGGACATCCTTCCAGCTGCGCCGCGCGGCCCCAGGCGCGGAGCGCGCGCCGTCGGCAGCGATCGTCGATCGAGTACGCGTCATCTCACGGACCGTCGTTGTCGTCGTGTTGTGGATAATCGTTGGTCGTTCTACGTTGGAAGTCGGAGCAGGTAACGTGCCAGAGCGCTGTCGCCGGAACGGATCGCAATCCGTCATGGCGGACATGGACTTGCTGCGACAGGAGCACGGTTTGCTGGTGATGTGTTGCTGGGGCAGCAGTCGAGCCGGCGTGTGTCGGCGGTTGTGTCGGCGTCCTGCGATGCCGTGCCGGCTCCCTGGACCGCCTGCTGGGCGCACATGCCACGCTGGCCTGGCGGGGCCGGCTTGCTCGACCGGCGCTCCGCTGGCGTGCGGGGCGCCGGGAGGCGCCGTTGCGGAGCGGGGAGCGAATGACGTCAAGCGCCCGGGAGACGTCGAGCGTCTCGGGCTGAGGGCATGTTCAGATCTTCATCCTTCCTCCTCGTGCCTTGTTGCGCGCGGGTGCGACAGCGAGCGCCGCACTCCGCGCCACTCCATCGCGTGGCGCCTCCGCTCGCGCGGGTCATCCGAGAGTGGGCGTGGGCGCAGGTCTCCCCCCGACGCGCCGGATGGGAGCGCCGCTGTTCTCTGCCTCACTCTTCTATGGCGGACGTTAGTCTGTTATAGCGGACAGGTCAAGACGCTCGTCGAGGGAGCGATGACGTCCCGGTCGGGTCAGACGGACCCGGGACGGGATGGCCGCTGCCGGGGATCGGCGTCGCGCGGGATGTGCATGGATGTGCATGGGAGGCTTGCGTTGTAAGCTCCGTGGCGTGACGACGGCTCACCTCGACGCCGGGAAGCGCCCGCCGGCCCGGATCGTGACTGCGCGGCTGACGCTGCGCGCGTGGCAGCCCGGGGACGCCCCGTTGATCAGGGAGGCGATCGACTCCAGCCTTGCGCACCTGCGCCCCTGGATGCCTTGGGCCGTGCGCGAGCCGTTGCCTCTCGAGGCCACGGTCTCGCTCCTGGAGAGGTTCCGGGACGACTTCGCGGCAGGGCTCGACTTTCATTACGGCATCTTCACGCGCGACGAGCGCGAGGTGCTCGGGGGTACGGGCCTGCACCCGCGGATCGGCCCGGATGCGATCGAGATCGGATACTGGCTCCGCGAGGCGGCCACGCGCCGCGGCTACGCGACCGAGGCCGTGTCGAGCTTGACGCGGGTCGCGCTCGAGGAGCTCGGGCTGAGCCGCGTCGAGATCCGCTGCGACCCGCGGAACAGCGCGAGCGCCGCCGTGCCCCGGCGGCTCGGATATCGACACGTGACGACGCTCGAGGCCAATGCCCTCACGCCCGCGGGCGAGCCGCGCGACACCATGGTGTGGGCGCAGACTGCGGGGCGCGCCGGGGAAGGCCGGCCCCGTCCATGAGCGGAGGTGCTCGCTGACGAATGCGCTGGACGAGCCCGAGCCCCTGATCGGAGCCTGGCCGCCACGATGAGCCGCTCGTGGAGCCGTGTGGCGCACCCCTGCATCGCCCTCGCCGTGCTCGCCGCGCCCGCAGCGGCGAGCGCCGGCGACGATGGCGCGCGCGTGTCGCTGGTCTGGCGCACGCCGGAGGGCAGCGACTGCCCGTCCAGGGACGAGGTGATCGAGCAGGTGCAGCGCCTCGTGGGGCCCGCCCCCACGCGTGAGCAAGCGCCTGTCCGCGCGAGCGCCGACGTTCATCGCGAGGCGGAGGGGCGCTGGCGTGTCGAGCTCGTCACCTGGATGGGCTCCTCCCAGGGCGTCCGTGTCATCGAGGAGCGATCGTGCCGCGCGATGGCCGAGGCGACCGTGGTGATCCTCGCGTGGATGATCGACCCCGAAGCCATGGCCGCTCGCGAGAGCGCGACGGGCGCCGGCCCTGCGACGCCCGCATCACCTCCTCCGCCCCGAGCCCCCGACGCAGCCGCGGCCAGCGCCTCGCCTGCTACCGTCCCGGCGCCTTCCAGGAAGCCGAGCGAGGTGGACCCGGGCGATCGCGTCACCCTCACGGCGCGCCTCGCGGCCGCCGGCGACCTGGGCACGTTGCCCGGCGCGTCGCTCGGCGTGGGCGCCCGCGTCGCGCTCGGTCATCGCCGCGTGCGCCTCGGCCTCCATGGAGCGCTCTGGCCGGGTCGTTCGACGACGATCGCGTCGGGCCCCGAGGGCACGCCCATCGGGGGCTCCTTCGGGCTCGCCGTCGTCGGCGTCGAAGGCTGCGGCGAGCCAGCAGCGCTCCCCGTCGCGCTCTGCGGCGGCCTCGAGCTCGATCACCTCACCGGCACCGGGCTCGGCGTGCGCTTCCCCGCGAGCGCATCGGCGACGTGGCTGTCCTTCTCCGCGGGGCTCGACGCGCGCTTCTCGATCATCGGCCCGCTCGGCGCGGCCGCCCACGCCGCGCTCCTGATCCCGACGCGGCGAGAGCGCTTCGGCGTCGATGACGTGGGCCTCGTGCACCAACCCTCGGCGGTCGCAGGGCGCGCGAGCGTGGGACTGGAACTTTCCTTCTGAGCCGAACAGCCTCTCACGCTCGCTGCATTCTTGCGACAGCACGAGAAGCCCGAACGATGTTTCCCTCCCCCTCGTTTTTTCGTCACGGATCCGGACGGGGGCGGACAGTTAGTTCCACGTGGTCTTCTCGTTCGCTGCCGGTCAAACCGCGGAGACGCCCGTGTCTCGCGCCCCATCGAGCCCGCCGCCGTTGAGCGAGCGTGCCCCGGGCGAGCTCACGGTCGAGGCGCTCTACGACGCTTACGCCGACTACGTGTACCGGTCGCTGCGCCGCCTCGGCGTCGTCGAGTCGAACCTCCCCGACGCGCTGCAAGAGGTCTTTGTCGTCGTCCACCGGCGGCTCGGTGAGTTTCACGCGCATGCGTACGTCAAGCAGTGGCTCTTCGTGATCGCGCTGCGCATTGCCCGGAACTACCGGCGCGCGCTCGTCCGCAGGAAGCCGGAGCGCGAGGCCCTTGCGGCGGGCGTGGACCCGGACAGCCTCGCCGCCGAGCGCTCGGACGGGCCGTTCGAGCGCGCCGCGCAAGCCGAGGAGATCCGCCTCTTCTACTCCCTGCTCGAGACGCTCGACGACGACAAGCGCGAGGTCTTCGTGCTTGCCGAGCTCGAGCAGATGAGCGTGCCGGAGATGGCCGACACGCTCTCGCTGAACGTGAACACGGTCTATTCGCGCCTGCGCGCCGCGCGCCAGGCCTTCGAGCGTGCCCTCTCGCGCCGCCGCGCGCAGCAGAACATGGGGAGCCCCCGATGAGCGAGTTGAGCCGCGAGGCGCGTTCGTTGATCGCGTCGGCCCGTCACGAAGAGGGCCTCACGCCGGAAGAGCACGCGCGATACCGCGCGCAGCTCCTCCAGCGGCTGGGCATCGCCGCGGGGGTCGCGGGCGCCGCCTCCCTGGCCCCGGCCAAGGCCGCTGCGACGGCTGACGCCGCCGCGACCTCGGCGAGCGCAGGTGCGGCCGCGCCTGCGCTCGCCGCGACCGCGGCCGCGCCCGCGCCCGCGGTGAAGGCGGGCGTGAGCTTCGGGCTGGGGACGCTCGGCGGCAAGATCGCGATCGGGGTGACCATCGCGGCCGTCGCCGTGACAGCGCACCTCTTCACGCGCGGCTCCGCGCGGAGCGACACGCTGGGGGCGCGCCTGTCCACGAGCGCCGTCGTGAGCACGAGCGCCGCGATCGTCGCGCGGATGAAGGGCTCGCTCGCCGAGGCCGAGAGCGCCACGCACGAAGCGCCCGTCGCGCCCGGGCCCGCGGAGGAGCGCGAGGAGCGGCCGGCGCCCTCGCCCAGGGCGGCCGCGTCGTCGAGGAGCGCGAGCCCGTCCGCCGGAGCGCTGGACAACGGCTTCCAGGAGGACGCGAAGCTCCTGCGCGACGTGCGCGCCGCGCTGGGAGCGGGCAAGGACGACGAGGCCCTCGAGATGCTCGAGGCGCGCCGCGCGAACCCGACCGAAGGCATCCTCGGCCAGGAGCGGGCGGCGGCGCACATCCTTACCCTGTGCCGGCTCGGCCGCACGGCCGAGGCGCGGGCCGCGTCCGAGCGCTTTCTGCGACAGCACCCGCGCTCCCCGCTCGGCGAGCGGATCCGGCGCGCGTGCGCGGGGGATGCCCCGCCGCCCCCGGCGCACGCAAAGGGGAGGCGCGAATGAACCGGCGGCGAGCCTCCACGCGGCCCGCCGACCTCCGCCCCCTGTTCGGGGCAGCGGCGTCGCTCTTGCTCGGCCTCGGGTGTGAAGCGGGAGGATACTCGTCGCTCGGCAGCAATGGCGTTGGCCTCGATGGGAGTGAGCCCGGCGCACAGCCGGGAGGCGCGCTCTCCGGCTTGCCCTGGCCCTCGGGCACCAACGCGCAAGACCTCGATCGGATCGCCGCGTGGGAGTCATACCGAGGTCGCCCCGCGGACGTCGTGCTCGCGATCACCGATTACACGAGCTGGCCGGGCATCACCCAGCCGGACGGCGTCCTGGAGGGGCTCGCAGGCTTCACGGGCAAGCTCGTCATCGCGCTCCCCTTCTGGCCGATCGGCATCGGCGGGAGCCTCGCGGCGTGCGCGCGAGGCGAGTACGACGATCACTGGCGCACCCTCGGCGCGACGCTCGTCGCTCACGATCGCGCTGGCTCGATCATCCGCCTTGCCTGGCAGTTCAACGGGAACGACGTCGAGTGGAGCGCGAGCGACCCGATCGCGTGGGTGTCCTGCTATCAGCATGTCGTCACGGCCGTCCGCGAGGCGGCCCCTCGGGCGCTCTTCGACTGGTCGAGGGGCGCGCACGGCACGCAGAACCCCGCGAGCGGCGACGCCTCCGCGGCGTACCCGGGCGACGAGTACGTCGACGTCATCGGCGTCGACACCTTCGACATGACGCCCTCGTCTCCCGACGAGGCTGCATGGACCCAGCAGTGCAACGGCCCTGACGGCCTGTGCGCGGTCATCGAGCTCGCGCGCGCTCACGGGAAGCGCGTGGGCGTGGGCCAGTGGGCGGTCGTCACGTGCAACGGCTTCGGCGACGCCGGCGGCGATAATCCGTTCTTCATCCAGAAGATGCACGACACGTTCGCGGCCAACGCCGACGTGATGGCGTACGAGACGTACTACAACGACCCGAACGCGGGCGAGTTCTGCACGTCTCTGCACGATCCGGTCGAAGCGCCCCGGGCTTCGGCCCTTTACCAGAAGCTCTGGGGGCCCTGACCCCGAGGTCGGCCCCGAGATCGTGAAGTAACAGCACCGCGCCGGCGCTGCGCTCCAGGCGGAGCTCTGCCCGCCGGCGCGAGACCACGCAACCAAACCGGAAGGAGCTCATCATGGCTCGACGTATCGATCTGTTCGCGCGAAGGAGGCTGACCACCGCACTGGGAGCCTCGATGATGGCGGTGCTCTTGATGTCCAGCGGCTGCGTCCTCGGGGATGACCCCGCCGGGACCACGCTCGATCCGGCCGACACGACGGTCGCCGCGCCGGTGCTCGGCGCGGAGGTCAGCCTGTGGTCGGACGCGGACGTGCCGGCCATCCTGGCAGACAGCGACACTCAGGCCGTCGAGCTCGGCGTGAAGTTCCGATCGAGCGTCGCCGGTCAGGTCACCGGGGTTCGCTTCTACAAGAGCAGCAGCAACACGGGGACCCACACCGGGCGCCTCTGGAGCGCAGCGGGGCAGGCGCTCGCGTCCGTCACGTTCATGAACGAGAGCGCGAGCGGCTGGCAGGTGGCCCATTTCGACGCGCCCGTCCCGATCCAGGCGAACCAGACCTACGTCGTGAGCTATCACGCGCCGAACGGGCGATACTCGGCGAACAACAGCTACTTCTCCAGCGCCGGCCGCGCGAGCGGCCCCCTCTACGCCTTCAGGGACGGCGAGTCCGGCGGCAACGGCGTCTACAAGTACGGCACCTCCGGGTTCCCGACGAGCACGTGGAGAGGCTCGAACTACTGGGTCGACGTGCTCTTCCGGTCCTCGAGCGACGCGACGCCGGCCGTCGCCATCTCCTCCCCGGCGGCGAACGCCACGCTCACCGGCACGGCGCAGGTCACGGGCACCGCCTCCGACGACGCGGGGCTCTCGAAGGTCGAGCTCCAGGTGGACGCCGGGGGCTTCACCACGGTCACCGGCACGAGCAGCTGGACGTACTCGCTGAACACCCTGCCGCTGACCAACGGGAGCCACACGCTGACCGTGCGCGCCACGGACACGTCAGGCAACACTGCGAGCGTCTCGCGCGCCGTGACGGTCAACAACCCCGCCGGCGGGGGCGGGAGCCTGAACCTGCCACGCGTGGCGTGGGAGGGCGGGCCCTCCTACTACAGCGCGTATTCGTACACCGATGCCGCGGCCTGGGACAACCCGGTGTTCTTCCCGATCGGCGTCTGGTTCGAGGGCGTTTACGGCCAGAGCGACATCGATCTCGACAAGGACGCCGGGATCAACACCTATGTCGAGCTGACCGGCTCGAGCAACATGCCGCTGATCAAGCAGAACGGGATGTTCGCCATCGCGGGGGTCAGCGGCAAGAGCGGCGAGACGGTCGGCCACATGCTGACGGACGAGCCGGACATGTGGGCCGGCGCGGGCTCCGCCGCGTGGACGGGCAACTATCCTGGCGAGGGCTCCATCTGCAACCCCTCGAGCGCGTCGTGCGGCTACACCGTCATGCAGACGCTGGTGAACGACACGCCATCGGACGGGCGCGTGCGTTATGCGAACTACGGCAAGGGCGTGATGCTCTGGCAGAGCGACAGCGAAGCGCAGCAGTTCGTCAACGCGTACACACACGTCGTGTCCAATGATCTCTACTGGTATACAGATCCCAACATCTGCGGCGAGATGCAGACGTTCCTCGGCCTCCCGTCGTCCACGTGCCGGCTCGCCGCGAACTACGGGGTGACCATGGACAGGATGCGACACCTCGACGGGATGGACGGCAAGCGCCAGCCGATCTGGGCGTTCATCGAGGTCGGCCACCCCTTCACGGAGGACTCGGCTCCGAGCATCACGGCGGACCAGGTCGCCGGCGCGGTGATGTCGTCCCTGATCCACGAGGCCCGCGGGATCATCTACTTCAACCACAGCTTCGGAGGCCCGTGCGAGACCCAGCACGCGCTCCGCGAGCCCTGCTACGCCACGCAGCGCGCCAAGGTCAAGGAGACCAACCTGCGCATCAAGGACCTCGCGCCCGTGCTCAACACGCAGTCGTATGCGTACTCCTTCAACGCGAACCTCGACACGATGCTCAAGGAGCACAACGGCTCCTATTACATCTTCGCGATGCTCGGGCGCGCGAAGCCGACCGGGAGCTACACGCTGACGCTGCCGCCCGGCCTCGCGGGCTCCACCGTCCAGGTGCTCCACGAGGACCGCACCATCGCCATCAACGGCGGCGCGTTCGCGGACTCTTTCGCGGCCGAGTACGCGTACCACATCTACAAGATCACGCCGTGAGCCGGACGGGCAGCGTCCTGCGCTGCCCAGTTCCGCCAGGGCCCGCCGCTCCCCCGGCCGCGCCGCGCCACGCGCTCGACCGGGGGGCATCGTGGCCGCGCCGCCCGGTGCGCCCGCAGGAGCGGGCCAGCGCCCGGCGGGCACGAGGCGCGCTGATCAGAGCTCGAGCGTCATCTCGATCATCGTGCGGCGGAAGCCGAACCGCTCGAACAGGCGCTGCGCGGGGGCGTTCTGCGTCGCGGTGTGGAGCACGACGCGCGGCGCGCCCAGCGCGCGGAGGCGCGCGATGACGGCCTCCAGCAGGATGGCGCCCGCGCCGAGCCGGCGCGCGGGCTCGGCGACGTAGACGTCGTGGAGCACGCCGCAGGCGTCGAGCAGGCTGTTCCAGTCGCGCGGCTCCCGGCGACCGTAGGCATAGCCGACGAGCGCCGGCTCGGCGCCGTCGCGCTCGGCGACGACGATCGCGGCGCCGGGGTTCGCGAGCTCGCTGGTGAGCCAGCGCTCGTAGCCCGGCTCGATCGGCTCCAGGCACAGGAAGCGGTGCGGATCCAGGGCGTGGTGGAGCCGGACGAGCTCCGCGGCGAAGCGCGCCACCTCGGGCATGTCGGCGCGCTTCGCGGGGCGGGTGGTGATGGCCGGGTGCATCCGCCAGGATAGCCGAGCGAAGGCCGCTCGCTCAGCGCTCAGCGTCCCTTGCCCGCCCCCAGGCTCTCCAGCGCCTGCTCCGCGTCGCGCCGGTAGGCGTTGTCGGTCGGCGCCGTCTCCAGGAAGCGCTGGTAGTGGCGGACCGCCCTCTCGCGGTCGTTCGTCGCGCGGAGCGCCTCCGCCAGCAGGAAGTGCGCGTCGAACAGCCACGGCGGCGTCGAGCGCTCCGGCGCCTCGCCGAGCGTGACCGCCTGCTCCATCTCGCTCGCCGTCCCGGCCCGGTTGCCGCGCGACGCGTAGATCTTCCCGAGGCGGTAGTGCCACTCGGGGACCTTGTCGTTGGCCGCGATCGCCTTGCGCCAGGCCTCCTCCGCGGCCGCCCAGTTGCCCTGATCCTGGTAGCAGAGCGCCATCGTGGCGTACGCCTCGTAGCGCGACGGCCGCTTCTCGAGCGCGATCTGCAGATCGGCCAGCGCGTCCCGGCTCGCCCCCTGCTTCTGCAACAGGACGCCGCGCTGCCAGTAGGCGTCGCCGAGCTCCGCGTCGAGCTCCAGCGCGCGCTTCAACGCCACCTCCGCGCGCGCCGTCTGGCCCGTCTCGTTCGCGCCCCAGCCGACGTAGAGGTGGTACTCGGCGCGGTTCGGGTCGAGCTCCGAGGCGCGCTCCAGGAAGCGCAGCGCCTCGGCCATGTTCGTGCCGCGGATCAGGAGCGCGCGGCCGAGGAAGTGGTTCGCCTCGGCGGAGTTCGGCTTGCCCTTGAGCACATCGCGCAGGATGGGCTCCGCCTGGACCGCGTGGCCCGCCATGACCTGCGTCGAGCCGACGCGCAGCTTCAGATCGATGTCGTCCGGCGCCTTGCGGAGCGCGTCGGCGTACATCTCCAGCGCGCGCTCGCTCTGGCCGGTCTCCTCGAAGAGGAGCCCTCGCTCCAGCGCGAGGCCGGGGTAGTCCTTGTCGGCCGCCGTGACCTTGTCGAACACGCGCGCCGCGTCGTCGAACCGACGCAGCCGGCGGTAGGCCACGCCCAGCTTGAACTGGCTGCCGAGGTCGTCCTCCTTCGCGAGCGCCAGCTCGAGCTCCTGCCGGGCCTCCTCGTACCTCCCGGTCTGGAGCGCTACCTCGGCCTTCGCCTTGTGCAGCGCGGGCAGGTCCGGGAACTTCGCGGTCGCCTCCGACAGCTTCGCCGCCGCCGCCTCGTTGCGGCCCAGGCTGGACAGGAGCGAGGCCAGCGCCACGTAGGCGTCGACGACCTCCGGGCGGTTCTCGGTCGACTTCACGGCGTCGAGGTACGCCTGCTCCGCTTCCTTCTTGTTGCCGAGCGCGAGCTCGGTGCGCCCGATCCAGTACGCGACCTGCGGATCCGCCGCGTGCGTCTTCTGCAGCCCCTTCAGGAGGTCCTTCGCCTCCTTCATGCGCTCCTGGGCGAGCCAGGTCTTCGCCTTGCCGAGGTGCGCGGCGAGGTTCTGGGCGTCGGCGCGCACCGCGCCCTCGAAGCGCGCCTGCGCCTCGGAGTAGCGGCCCGACCGGTAGAGGACCTCGCCGTTGCCGATCAGCGCGCTCACCGCCTGCGGGTCGAGCTTCACCGCGGCGGCGAACGCCTGCTCGGCCGCGCTCATGCGCGACCGGGAGAGGTGGATGGTGCCGAGCAGCGTGTACGCGTCGACGATCTCGGGGTCGCTCGCGGCGGCGCGGACCGGGCCGTCGCCGGTGACCTTGCCGAGCAGATCGAGCGCCTCCTGCTCGCGGGCCGTGGTCTGCCAGATGAGCGACGCGATCAGGGTCCGCGCCCCGACGTGGTTCGGCGAGGCCTCGATCGCGCTCCTCGCGCTCGCCTCGGCGCTCGCCGCCTCGCCGGCGAGCAGCTGCGCCCGGGCCAGGCCGAACAGCGTGCGCGCGCTCTTCTGGAGGTCGTTCGCGCGTTGCCACGCCGCCGTCGCCTTGGGGGCGTCCTTGGCGGCGAGCTCGATCTCGGCGGCGAGGACGGCGACGTCGATGTCGTCCTTGAGCTGGGCGCCGAGCGCCTGCGTCGCCTGCCGCGCGCGCGGCAGCTGGCCCGTGGCCGCGTCCTGCGCCGCGACGGCCAGGGTGAGCAGGTCGCTCGGGTGGGAGCTCGCCAGCGTGACCATCTCCTTCCCGAAGGCGTCGTCGATGGTCCGGTGCCCGAACCGGACGCTCCGCGCGAAGGCGACGTACCCGGCGTAGGCCATGGTCGCCCGGTGGCGCGGGGCGTTGGTGCGCGTGGACTTCGCGTCGTTCAGAGCGCCGTTCGCGGCCGAGGCGGTGTCCTCGGCGAGGGCGGCCTGCGTCCGCTTGCGCAGATCGGCGAGCGCCGCCTCGTACGTGAAGACGTTGAGCCGGTCGCTGATGAGGTTCACGCCGAAGGCGCCGACGTCCGGAACGAGCGCGAGCGCGCCGCCGCCCACGGCGGCGACGGCGAGCGCCGCGACGACGTAGCGCTTGATCTTCGACTTCTGCGGCGGCGCTTCCTGGGCAGGCGCGGGCTTGTCGGCCTGCGCGTCCGGCCCGGCGCTCAGGTCGCCGATCTCGGTGCCGGCGCCGGTCAGATCGACCTCGTCGCCGACGCTGGGGTGCGGCTCGCTGAGCTCGATGCCGCGATCGTCGGCGTCCACCTGCGTCTGCGTGAAGTTCGCGGAGCGGTCGGACGGATCGTAGACGGCGGGCGCGGCACCGGCGGGGCTCTGCGAGACGCTCTCGCCGAGGGCGATCTCGTCGCCGAAGTCGGCCGGGGGCATCGCGCCGCTGCTGGGGGGCTCGGGCGCCGTCGGCGGGAGCGGGCGCGGCCCGGGCGCCTGGAATGCGGCGCCGACGCGCGAGTCGTCGTAGTCCGGCGGGGCCTCGTCGAAGAGCTCGGCGCCGACGATGGTGCCCGGCCCGGCGGGCAAGCCGGTGCCGGTCGCCCTCGTGGGGAGGCCGGGGCCGCCGGCCCGCGAGGGGAAGCCCGCGGGCGCCGCGGCGGGGAAGCCCGCGGGGGCCGTCGCGGGATAGCCCGCGGTGGCCGGGGCGGGATAGCCCGCGGTGGCTGGGGCGGGATAGCCCGCGGTGGCTGGGGCCGGGAGGCCTGCCGCGGTGGGCGTCGGGAGCCCGGCGCGAACCGGCGAGGGGAGCGGCGCGGAGGCCGGCACGGGCAGGCCCGCGTCCGAGAACGGGTAGGGCATGCCGATGACGCCCGGGACCGAGCTCGGCAGATCGCCGGCGACGATGGGCAGGTCGCCTGACGACGGCAGATCGGCCTCGCCGTCGCCCTCGAGCGGCAGCTCGAGCTCGCCGAAGCCGAACGACATCGAGCCGCTGCTGGTGCGCGCCGGCGGCGCCGGGGGCGCGTCGTCGTCCAGGTCGCCGAAGTCGTACTCCGGGGCGACGCGCGGCGGCGCGACGTCGCCCATCCCGCGGGTGCGCCCGCGGCCGAGCGGCTGCGTCGTGGCCCCCGCGTCGCGCGCGCCCGGCGCCGAGCCGCGCCCGCCGAACCCCGCGTCGCGCGAGCCCGGCGCCGAGCCGCGCCCGCCGAACCCCGCGTCGCGCGAGCCCGGCGCCGAGTCGCGCTCGCCGAACCCGGAGTCCCGCGGGCCGAACCCGAGGGTGCGCCGGCTGCTCGGAGGGAGCGGATCGACCCGCGCCGGCAGATCGGTGTCCGCGAACGCCGCCGGCGTCGCCGGGGCGGTGCGGGACTCCGCGCGCGAGCGCGCCGGGAGCGCCACCTGCGCGGAGGGTACGTTGCCATAGACGACCGGCAGGTCGTCGGGGTCGAGCCCTTGCGCCTCGACGTCGGTCGGGCTCGGGAGCTCGACCATGAGGTCGATCTCGCCGAAGCCGCGGCGCTGCGGCACCGTCTTGGCGTTGCGTCGATCGGACGGGGCCGGGCGATCCGGCACGTCGGGCAGGCCGATCTCGCCGAAGACCTCCGGCCCCGGCGGCTCGGGGCGCGGCGCGGGCGGGGCCGGCGCTGCGGCTGCCAGCGGCGTCGGCGCCGCGGGGGCCGTCGGCGCCGCGCGGCGGGGAGGCGTCGGCGCCGGCGGCGGCCCCGGACGCCGGGGCGGCGCGACAGCGGGGAACGCGACGTCCTCCGGGGCGGCCACGGGCAGATCGAGATCGGCGTCGTCGTGCATCGCCGGTGCGCTCCGCTCGGAGAGCTGAAGGCCCCCCGCTCCAGCCCGCGGCGCGGGCGTCGGCGCTGGCGAAGGCGGGGGCGTCGGCGCAGGTGCTGCGCCCCCCTTCGTCACCAGCAGGCTCGTGCCGCACTTCGGACAGCGCATCCTGAGCCCCGCTGGGGGAACGCGCTTCTCGTCGACCTGGTACGGCGATCTACATCCGTCGCACTCGACCTTGATCATGCTCCCCGACCCGATGCGGGCCCTGCGAGTGCCTCCGCAGGCCCCTTCACGCTCGTTCGGCCTGCGACAGGCCGGGATGCCCCGACATCCGCTCTCCTTACTAGCAGGGCTTGTGGTCCTTGGATCGCCTCTTCTACGGACCCTCCTCAAATCGACCACGTCGTCCGTGTGTCGGTCCGCGCGTCCCGCGCATTGGGCATGCCCCGTGCCCGCGTCCGGCGTGGAGCGCGTCATCAGACGCGCCGGAGCGGCCAAGGCCAGGCGGCGCGGCGGCCTGCGCGAGGCGCGAGGTCCGCGATGCGGCGCGCTTCGTCAACGCGGCCTCGCCAAGCGTCCTCCACCTGTGCTAACGCGCTGCCGCCCATGCAGCGGTCGACGGCGGTCATCTACACGCTCTTCTTTGCGGGCGCAGTGGCGTTCGTCATCGCGAACAGCGGCCCGAAGGGGCGCGGGGCGGCCAGCGCGCCCGCCGACGCTGGCGCCGACGCCGACGCCGGCTCGCCCGCGGCCGCGACGGCATCGGCCGACGGCGACGCGGGGACGGACGCCGGCGGCGAGGGCCTCCCGGAGGTCGCCCCTCCGGAGCAAGCGACGCGCTCCGACGCGGGCGTCACGCTCCTCTCCGGGGAGGCGCCGCCCGGGCTGCCCACCGAGGCGCCGAAGAAGGTGCGCTTCGGCGTGGTGCTGGTCCAGTACCGCGGAGCGCAGGGCGCGCCGCCCACCGCGCGATCCAAGGAGGCCGCGCTGACGCTCGCCAGGGAGCTCTCCGAGGTCGCCAGGACGGACTGGAAGGCCGCGGTCGACAAGGGCGACAAGGGGTCGACCGACGATCTCGGCTTCATCCCGCGTGGTGTGCTCGAGCCCGCGCCGGAGTATGAGCTCTTCAGCCTCCCCAAGGGGGGCGTGAGCGGTCCGGTCGACACGCCGCGCGGCTTTTGGATCACGCGGCGGATCGAGTAAATAAGGCGTACCGCGCGCGGCGTGTCGCCGTGGGCGAGAAGCGTGGAGAACCGTATGGCGACGATCGACATCCGCCGGCAGCACTCGCTTACCAAGGAAGAGGCCAGGAAGCGCGCGGAGGTGCTCGCGCGGGGCATGGAGGACAAGCTCGGCCTCCACTGGCGGTGGGACGGCGATCTCATCCGCTTCGAGGCCCCTGGCGGCGCCGCCAAGGGGACGAAGGGCCTCGTGCGCGTCGAGGCGTCGGCGGTGCAGGTGGAGATCGATCTCCCGTTACTGCTGAGGGCGATGAAGGGCACCATCGAGTCGAAGGTCAACGAGAAGCTCGAGGCCGTGCTCGAGAAGGCCTGATCAGGGCGGCCGGGCTCAGCGTCCCGGGCGCGCCAGGCGCCTCGCGCGGCCGGCGTCTCGACCGGCGAGGCTCACGCTGCTCGCCGGCGCCGTCGTCGCGCGCTCCTTCCTCATTGTTCTCGCCCATCGTCGCCAGCGAGCGACCTCCACCCCGCGAGCGCCTCGCGCCGCCCGCCCGCCGCGCCTCGCGCTGCGAGCGAGGGCGCGCGCCGCTCGCGCTCCGCGCCTCGCGGCGCCGGCCTCGCCTCGCCTCACCTCGACAGAGCGCGCGCGGCGCCGCGCGACCCACCCCCTGCCCGGCGAGCTTTACTCCGCGCGCTTCGTTTCGCTACTCTCCGCCATCGTCATGCGTTGCGCACAGATGAGACCCCCTTCGGAGGCGTCGCAGGCGAGATGACGGTCCAGGCACCCGAAGGGCAGGTGGAAAGCATGACGGCCCTGATCGCGCGGCTCCGCGCGGAGCAAGGCGACCAACCGGAGCGACAGCTCCAGGCGCTGCTGTTGCACGAGCTCGGCGCGCTCGAGGAGGCGCTGGGCGAGGAGCCCACGGCCGCGCGCGACTACCTCGCCGCGTTCAACGCGGACCCGCAGTTCCGCGAGCCGCTCGAGGCGCTCGTCCGCATCCTCACCCGGCGCAAGTCGATCAAGAACCTCGGCAAGCTGCTCGACGCGCTCACGCGCGCCGCGGCCACGCCCGAGGAGCGGGCGCGCGCGTTCTGGGAGCGCGCCGCGTACCTGCAGGACCACGAGCAGAACCTCGCGGCGGCCAAGGAGGCGCTCGAGGAGGCGGCGCTCAGCAACCCGGAGGACGCGACGCCGTGGCTCGAGCTCGAGCTCATCGCGGCCAAGGAGGGCGACCTCCCCGGCCGGATGCGCGCGATCGAGGCCCGCGCCGAGCTCGCGACCGACGCGACGTGGAAGGGGCTGCTCTTCATCGAGCTCGCCGACCTCGCGGCCGCCACCGAGAACGTGGAGCGCGCCTACGAGCTGCTCGACGCGGCCGCGGCGCTGGAGGGCCGGGCGCGCTTCCGGTCGCAGCTCGCGCTCGAGGCCATCGCGCGCCGCGAGGAGGACCTCGGCGCGCTCGCGCGCGCCCTCGAGGGGCAGGCCGAGCTCATCGCCGACGCGCTCGACGACGAGGCGAGCGGCGAGGCCAACGGCGTCCCGCGGTACATGCGCAAGCCGGAGTACGCGGCCGACGCGTGGCTCCGCGCCGCCGAGCTGACGCAGCGGGCGGGGACGGGCGGCTTCGCGTCGCTCCTCGAGCGGGCCGCGGAGCGGCTGCCCCAGTCGGCGCTGCTCGGGCGGGCGCGCATCGCCGCGCTCGAGGCCGCCGGCGAGGCGGAGGCCGCCGCCAGCCTGGCCAAGCAGGAGATCGCGCGCGGCGCGAGCGGGCCCGGCGCCGCGGCGCTGTGGCTGCGCATCGCCGAGGCGGCCGCGCTGGCGAGCGATCGCGAGGCAGCGCTCGCGGCGCTCCGGAGCGCGCTCTCGGCCGACCCGCAGTGCATCCCGGCGCGCGCGCTGGAGATCGACCTGCTCGGAGACGGCCAGGAGCCGTCCGCGTTCGCTGCCTCGTTGGAGACGATGGCGGCGTCGTACGGCAGCGAGGACGCGCGCGGGCGCGCGCTGCTCCTCGCGGCTTACGTCTGGGCGGTGCGGACCGACGACGTCGGCGCGGCGAAGGCGGCCCTGTCGCAGGCCGGCATGGCCGGCGTCCACCCGGGCCTCCTCGCGCGGTTCGGGCGGTCGTTCGCGGCGCTCCGCGGCGACGCGGCCTGGTACGAGGAGTCGACGAAGCGGCTGCTCTCGACCGGCGTCGACCCGGGCGAGAAGGCGAGCCTGTGGTTCGAGATCGGCCGGAGCCGCCTGCTGCGCGGCGACGCGGACGGCGCCGAGGGCGCCTTCGCCGAGCTCGCCGCCTCCGGGTCGGACGACGGCGGAGCCGCGCCCAACGCGTGGCTCGGGCGGGCGCTCGGCGCCTTCGCGGTCGACCTCGTCCGCAGCCGGCGCGAGCCCGGGGACGACCCCGGCGCCGCCGGCCAGCGGCGCTCGCCCATGGTGATCGAGGCGCTCGCGGAGGTCGAGGGCGAGGAGACCGCCCGCGGCCTCTGGCTCGTCGCGGCCCTGCGCAGCGCGCGCGTCGGTGAGCTCGACCGCGCGCGGAGCCGACTCCGCGCGCTCTTCGAGCAGTCCGCGGCCGACGAGGTCGTCGCGGTGTTCCTGGCCGAGCTGGAGCGGCGCGCCGGCACCCCCACGGCCGCGGCCGCGACGCTCGCGACCTGCGCCTCGGCGATCGAGGACGCCGATCTCTCGGCGGCGCTGCACATCGAGGCGGCCATCCTCCTCTGGCGCGCCGGCGAGCGCGGCCGCGCCGTCGACGAGCTCGAGGCGGCGCGCGGCAAGGCGCCGCGGGCGGGCGCGACGGTGCTCACCTGGGCGCTCCGCGGCCACGAGGTCGACGACCTCCAGAGCCGTCGCCGCGCCCTCGAGGTCGCCGGCGAGGCGGGCGAGGATCCGGCGGCGCTCGCGCTGTCGCGGTTCGGCCTCGAGGTCGGCGCCGCCGAGGGCGGCGACCCGGACGAGGCGCTCGCGACGCTCGAGGCGCTCGAGTCGCAGGCGAGCGACGATCTCGCCCTGGCCGCTGCGCTCGGGCGGCTCCTCTGGCAGCCGGCCCTCGAGCAGCGGAGCGCCGTCGAGCGCGCGCTCGACTACATCGAGGAGCGGGGCGACGGCGCCGCGTCCATCGCGCACGCCGAGCGCTTCCGCCTCGCGCGCACCCTGGACCAGGACCGCGCGCGCACCGCGGCGCGCGCCGCGGCGTGGGCCGCCGCCGACCCGAGCCCGCACGCCGAGCTCGAGTGGCTCGGCGCGGCGCTCGGCGCCGAGGACCGCGAGGCGGAGGTCGCCGCGCGGAGCGCCCTCGCGCAGCACATGGAGGGCGAGGCCCGGGCGGCGATGGAGGCCTCGGCGGCGATCGTCGGCGCCCTCGACCAGCCGAACCTGCCGCGGCCGTTCCTCTCGGGCGAGCACGCGCCCGCGCAGCTCGCCAACCTCGAGCTCGCGCTGCCCGGCTGCGATCCGCGGCGCCGCGCGGCGGCCCTGCACGGGCTCGGCGACGCGCTCGGTGAGGACGCGCAGCTCACCGCGCTCGGCCTCGCGGGCTGGTCGGACTTCGCGGCCGGCGATCACGAGCGGGCGCTCGCCTCGTTCCGCACGGTCGTCGAGCGGCGGCCGGACGACATCGCCGCCTGGGAGGGCGTCCGCGCGACGTCGGAGGCGCTGCGCGACCCCGTCGCGACGGCGCTCGCCTCGGCGCAGCTCGGCGCGCTCTGCAAGGACGACGCGCGCGGCGCCGATTTCTGGGAGGGCGCGGGGCTCCTGCTCCTCGAGCACACCGACGCGCACGACGACGCGGAGATCGCGTTCGATCGCGCCTTCACGCGCGACCCGCGGCGCGGCGTCGCCTTCGACCGGCTCTTCCGCCGGGTGCGCGCGCGCAACGAGGACGACCGGCTGCTCGACATCATCGAGCGGCGGCTCGGCGTCGCGGACAACGACCTCGAGATCTGCAAGCTGTTCTGGGAGCGCGCGCGCGTGCTCCGCAAGAAGGGCAAGCTCGACGACGCCCTCGCCGCGCTCGAGAACGTGACGCTGCTCGAGCCGGATCACATCGGCGCGCTGGCGCTCTCGGCCGACATCTCGAAGGCGCAGGGCGACCTCGGCCAGGCGGCGGCCTTCTACGCCGAGCTCTCGCGCGTCGCCAAGGCGCCGGGCGAGCAGCGGCTCATGTCCGGGATCACGGCGGTCGACGTGTACGAGAAGCGGGGCGAGCACGACAAGGCGCTCGACGTGCTGATCGGCCTGCACCGGGCCGGGCTGTCGACGCTCCCCGTCCGCGAGCGCCTCGTCCGGGTCGCCGCTCGGGTCGGCTCCTGGGAGGAGGCCACGCGCCTGCTCGAGGAGCTCATGGTCGAGCGCGACAGCCCCGCGGGCCGGATCGAGGCGGCGCGTCTCGCGATGGCCATCTACCGCGACCAGCTCCGCGCGCCGCGCCGCGCGGAGAAGGCGGCCGCGAAGCTCCTCGAGGAGGCGCCGGACGACGGCGAGGCCATCGATCTCGTCCTCACGACCGACTACGAGCCCGCGTTCCGCACTCGCGTGCTCGGCCGCGCCAAGTCGACGCTGATCCAGGCGCTCGCGTCGAACCCGGTCGACGCCGACCGCGTCGCGCTCCTCGCGAAGATCGCGGGCGCCGGGCAGGACGCGGCGCTCCGGCAGGCCACGCTGGGCGCGCTCGTCGCGCTCGGCCGGAGCGACGACGGCATCTCTGCGGAGCTCAGGAAGATCGACGCCCGCGTCCCGGCGCGGCCTCAGATCGCCCTCGACGCCAAGGCCATGGCCGAGATCGCCGATCCGCTCGACACCGGGCCCGTCGGCGAGCTGTTCGCGAAGATGGCCGAGACGATCTGCATGGCGCTCGGCCCCTCGCTCGTGTCGCTCGGCGTGGGCAAGAAGGACCGCATCGACTCGCGCGGCGGCCACCCGCTGCGCGTGGCGGTCGCCGAGTGGATGGGCGCGCTCAGCTTCGAGACCGACTTCGAGCTCTACGTCGGCGGCCCGAGCCCGCGCGGCGCGACCGGCGTCTACGGCCAGCTGCCGGCGCTCGTGCTCGGCCCCGAGATCACGACGCCGCTCGACGCCGCCTCGCGCTCGGCGATCGCGCGCGAGGCGTTCGCGCTGCGCCGGGGCATCTCGTCGCTCCGGACCCGGGACGACAACACCGTCGCCTCGCTCGTCGCGGCGGCTTGCATCGAGTCGGGCCTCGCGGTCCCGCAGCCCCCCTACGCCGTGTTCGGCGAGGTCTCGCGCGCCATCCACAAGGAGATGCCGCGCGCGACCCGGAAGGCGATCGTCGAGGTGTGCCAGCGCATCGTGTCGAGCCAGCAGGACCCGCACCGCTGGGCGCAGGCGGCGCGCAGGAGCATCGACCGCATGGCCGTCATCGCCGCGGGCGACGTCTCGCTGGTCCTCTCGGACATCCTCAGCACCCCGCGCGAGCAGCTCGGCGGTGTCGTCACCGAGAGCGAGCGGGCGCGCGAGCTGGTCGCGTTCGTCCTGTCGCAGAGCTACCTCGAGCTTCGGAAGAAGCTCGGGATGGGGGTCCGGTGAGCAAGAATCCGCAGTCCAAGAGCTCTTCCAGCAGCGGCGGCGACGAGGGCACCCCGTCGCAGGAGAAGATCACGGTCCCGCCGCCGGCGATGTACGGCGCGGCGGTCTCGGACGCCGACGTCGAGGAGGCCACGCTCCTCGCCAAGATCCCCGACGAGCTCATCAAGTCGATCCGCGCCGCCGAAGAAGGGGAGCGCTCCGGCGAAGGCGGCCTGAAGCAGCTGTTCTCCCGCGAGCCGGTGCCGGTGCCCGCGAGGCCCGCGCAGAGCGCCGGGGAGAGCGACGCGCTGATGGACATGCTCTTCGAGGACCAGCGCGCCGACGACCCCGACGACGGCGTCGTGACCTCGGCGCCCGCGCTGCCCGGGGCGCGCCGCGCCGCCGCGCCGCCCCCGCCGCTCGCGCCGCCTGCGGTGCTCGCGCCGCCCGCGCCGCCCCGGCCCCCGTCGCTGCCCCGCCCTGCGGCCCCGCCCCGCTCGGGCAGGCCGGGCGACGTGAAGGCGTCGCTCGGCGCCGACCTCACGCCGAAGATCCCGTCGCCGTCCGCGTCCTCCAGGCCCGCGGCGCCGCGCCCCCAGCCCCCGGCCGCCGCGCCTCCGCCGCTTCCCCCGACGTCCAGGCGCGTGGAGGAGGTGCACGAAGAGGACACCGCCGAGCCGGGCGACCGCGCGACGCCCATCCCCGACGGCGGCGACTCCCCGTTCGAGTTCGCGCCGCCCAGCGTCGTCAGCAGCCGCCGGGTCGCGGCGACGATCGGCTTCGAGGACGAGGCCACGCGGGGCTTCGACGACGAGGAGACGAAGGCCCTCGACGAGCCCGGCCCCACGACCCGGCCGTACGCCGGCGAGCCGTCTCGCACGACCGATCTCTGGGGTCAGGCCGCCATCGAGAGCGACCCTGGCGAGCTCGTGGACGAGTCCAGCCTGCTGCACGATCCGGTCGACGCCGACGCCGACGAAGATCTCGCGCAGACGCGCGTCGCGGACCGGAGGCCGTCGGTCCGCGCGGCGTTCGACGCGCCGCGCTCCGCGGCGTTCGACGCGCCGCGCTCCGCGGCGTTCGACGCGCCGCGCTCGGTCCCGTCCGCCCCGGCGCCCGAGAGCCTGCCGCCGCTGCCCTCGATCCCGCCGCCCGCGTCCGTGTTCGCCGGCGAGCAGGACGCGAGCGCGATCCTCGTCCAGTCGCAGCAGCGCGATGTCTGGGCGGCGCGCGCGGCGTGGCTCCGCGCCGAGGCGGAGCTCATCGAGGACCCGGCGGCCCGGGCGCGCGCGCTCCTCCCCGTCGCCGAGCTCTACGTGATGGCCGGAGAGGACGCGACCGCCCGCGCCGTCGCCGCCGAGGCGCGCGACCTCTCCCCGGGCCTCATCTTCGCGCACCGGCAGCTCCGCGGGCTCCTCATGCGCGAGGGCGACCTGCCCGCCGCGCTCGACGCGCTCGAGGCCGAGACCCGCATCCTCGGCACGCCGGCCGCGCGCTGCCACAACCTGGTGCTCGGCGCCGAGCTCTCCCGCGTCTCGCTGGCCGACCCCGACGGCGCGCACAAGCGCCTGGAGCTCGCGGCCCGGACGCACCCCGCCGACCCGCGCGCGCACGTGCAGCGCTTCTGCGAGGCGCTCGCGGCGCCGGACACGGACGCGGCGGCCTCCGCCACGGTCGCGAAGTTCCGCCTCCCCGACGCGCCCGAGCTCGCGCCGCTCGCCGCGGCGTGCGCCCAGGTCGCCGCGCACCGCGGCGCCCCGCGCCGCGCGCGCGCCGCGCCGGCCACCCCGTACGAGGCGCTCCTCCGCGCCCGCGCCCTGCTCCGCGCCGGCGACGTGGCCGAGGGCCTCGCGAGCCTCGAGCCCCTGCGCGGCACCTCGCTCGCGCCCGCCGCCGCCTGGCTCACCGCCGCGCTGGGCGCCGCGCGCAAGGAGACCCGCCCGGCGTCGCTCGACGCGCTCCGCAGCGTCACGTCCGGCTCGCACGGCGGCCAGGCGCGCCGCGCCCTCGCGGCGCAGGCGATCGAGCTCGGCGACGCCTCCGCTGCCCGCTCCGCCACGCTCGAGGGCGGCGGGGCCGGCGGCGCCTTCTCGCCGGCCGATCACGTCGTCCTCGCGGCGCTCGCCGGCGGCTCCGCGGCCGAGGTAGAGCCGTGGTTCGACACCCTCGCCGGCGATCCGGACTTCGCGCCGCTCTGCGCCGCCGCGAGCGCCGCGCTGAGCGACCCCGCCAGCGCGAGCGACAGGGCGCCGTCAGACGAGGCGCCCGCGCCGACGGGCGTGCGCGCCATCGGCGGCCCGAGCGCCCGCGCCGCCGCGGTCCTCGGCCGCGCGCTCTCCCGCGAGGCCATCACCGCCGAGGGCATCGACGCGAGCGACGCGTTCTCTCGCGCGGTGCTCACCTACGGCGACAACGCGCCCGAGAGCCCGCTCTTCCGGGCCCTCGCGCTCGAGCTCGACCTCGACGGCGACCGCGGCGCCCGCGTCGCCAGGAGCGTCGCCGCGCTCCGCGAGGTCGCGTCCGAGCGCGACAGCGCGCTCGCCGCCGCCGTCCTCGCCGAGATCGCGGGCGATCAGCGGGCCGCGATGAGCGACCTCGATCGCGCCCGCGCCGCGGACCCGCAGCACGAGGGCGCCGCGCGCGCCCGCGCCGCGCAGGAGAGCGGCGTCGGCGCCGCGCGCATCCTCGCGGAGCACGCGCTCACGCTCGAGGAGGGGCCGCGCGCCGCGGTGCTCGTCACCGAGGCCGCGATCCGCCTGCTCGACGGCGGCGACAACGAGGAGGGCGAGCGCCTGCTCTCCCGCGCCGCGAGCATCGACCCGAAGCTCCCCATCGCGCTCCACCTCGGCGAGCGCAGCGCGCGCGCCCGGGTGGACCGCGACGGCCTCCTCGAGTGGCTCAAGATCCGCCGCGAGAGCGCGGCGGATCCGCTGGAGCGCGCCCACGACCTCGTCCGCGAGGCGCTCCTCGTCGCCGAGGCGGATCCCGCGGCGGCCGCGTCGCTCCTCGAGGCGGCGCACCGCTCGCGCCCGCAGGACATCGGCCTGCGCGAGCTCTTCGAGCGGCTCGCGCCGGAGCCTCCGGCCGACCGCGCCGGCTGGCGCGCCGAGCGCGCCACCGAGCTCTTGCGCGCGCTCCACGCGGGCGAAGACCGCGCCTCCGGCGACGGCGCGCGCGACGACCGCGCCGCGGCCGGCGTCGAGGCCGCTCGCCTCGCGCTGGAGGCCGCCCTCGAGTACGAGCGCGCCGGCGATCTCGGGCAGGCCGCCGCGAGCGCTCGCCAGGCGATCGCCGCGGGCGACGCGGCGCTCGCGCCGATCGCCCTCTACCGCGCGGCCGTCGGCGGCCACGGCGCCGGCGAGCTCGTCGACGCGCTGATCCCGCGCGCCCGCGAGGCGGCGGACGCGGCCGAGCGCCTCGAGGTCTACGAGCGCCTCGCGGAGCTCGACGAGCTCGGGCGCAGGGACGCCGGCAGCGCCTTGCTCTGGCGCCGCTCGATCCTGGAGGAGACGCCGCACCACCTGCCGACGCTCCGCAAGGTCGCCTCCTACCTCATCGGCGAGGGGCGCGACGAGGAGCTCGAGCCGATCGCCGTCGAGGTCGCGCGCGTCCTCGACGGCCCGGAGGCCATCGCGCACGCGCTCCTGTCGGCGCGGCTGCGGATGCGCGTGCTCCCCTGGGAGGAGACGTTCGAGCCGGTGCAGATCGCGTACCGGAACGAGCCGCGGGGCATCTGGGCGCTGCGCCAGATGGCCGCCCACGCCCGCTCGAAGGCGGACCACGCCCTCGCGATCGAGGCGGATCGCCAGCTCATCGAGCGCACCGATCGCCCGTCCGAGGCCGCCGCCCTCTCGGTGCGCGCCGCCAAGGACGCGCTCCTCGCCGGCTCGATCGAGGACGCTGTCGCCTTCTTCCGGCACGCGATCACGCTCGTCCCGCACTACCTCGTCGCGCACCTCGACGTCGCCGACGCGCTCGAGCGCGGCGGCGACGCGGCGGCCGCCGCCGCGGCGCTCGAGTCCGCGGCGGGTGCCAGCGTCGGCTCCGAGGGGCGCGCGCACTCCCTCTACGCCGCGGCCGTGCTCTGGCAGGACAAGGTCCAGAACGCCGCGCGGGCCCGCGACGTCCTCGAGGCGGTCGCGACGGTCGATCCGTCGTACGCCGACGTCTTCTCGCGGCTCAAGGCGATCTACATCGCCGAGGGGGCGCGCGCCGAGCTGGCCGCCTTGCTCGAGCGCCGCCTCGACGCGGTGACCGATCCGGCCGAGCGCGTCGAGATGGAGGTCCTCCGCGGCCGGGCGCTCGCCGACGTCGGCGACGCGGCGGCCGCCAAGCGGGCGCTCGCCGCCGCGCTCGACGCGAACCCCGATCACGTGGAGGCCCTGTCCGCGTTCGCCGACGTCTGCGCCGGCGAGGGCGACTGGACCGGCGCCGAGCAGGCGTGGATCCGCCTCGCGCGCCTCGTGCCCGACCCCGCGAAGCAGGTCGCGATCTACCTCCGCCTCGGCGAGCTCTACGACGAGCACCTCCCGAACGCGGAGCGCGCCGAGCTCGCCTACCAGGAGATCCTGAAGCGCTCGCCGGGCGACGTGAGCGCGCGCGAGCGCCTCGTCGCGCTCTACAAGCGCGCCGGCGACGGCGCCCGCGCCCTGGAGCAGCAGAACCTCCTCATCAGCGCCGCGGAGGCGCCCGAGGAGAAGTGCCGCCGCACCGCGGAGCTCGCCGAGATCTACGAGTCGATGGGGGAGGCGAAGAAGGCCGAGTCCACGCTGCTCACGGCCCGCAAGACGTGGCCGAAGGACGACTTCGCGCTCGGCGCGCTGGCCCGCTTCTACCAGCGCACCGAGCAGCTCCCCGCGGCGAACGTCCTGCTCGATCGCGCCATCGCCGACGCGCGCCGCGCGCTCAACACCGGCCGCTTCGAGCCGTACCTCTTCTCGACGGTCGCCACGGTCGCGGAGCTCCGCGGCCGCGCCGGCGCGTCGCGGATCGCGCGCGCCACGGTCGCCGCGCTCGACGGCCGCGACGCCGCGATGGGCGGCGCGGGCAACGCCGCCGGCGCGGCCCGCCTCGACAACCACCTCGCGCCGGAGCTCATGACCCCGGCGTTCCGCGAGCTCCTGCTCAAGACGGGCCCGCTGCTCGACACCGCGGTGCCGTTCGATCTCGACTCGATCCGCGCGACGCCGCTGCCGCCCCAGCACGCCGACATCACCGACCTGGCCCGCGGCATCGGCGCGGCCTACGGCCTCCCCGGCCTCCAGGTCTACATGACGGGCGCGCTCGGCACCGTCTGCGTGCCGGCGTCGTCGAGCCCGCCGAAGATCGTCCTCGGCCAGTCGCTCGTCGCCTCGCCGCGCGAGGACGTCCGGCTCTTCCTCATCCACCGCGCCGTCAAGATCCTCCAGACCAACGCCTCGGCCTTCTCGCGGACGGCGCCGATCGACCTCTGGCCGCTGCTCGCGGCCTACCTGAAGGCGTTCTCCCCGTCGTGGTCGCCGCAGGGCGCGGACGCCGCGCGTCTCCGCGAGTACCAGGGCCGCATCGATCGGACCATGTCGGGCGGTCCGGATCCGAAGCTGGGCGTGCTCGCCGCCGACGTCATCGGCTCGATCGGCAACCGCGCCTCGACGCTCAACACGGCGATCAACGGCTGGGGCAACCGCGCCGCCTTCCTCGCGGTAGGCGATCTCAACATTGCGCTCACGGGCATCGCCTGGTCGGGCGGCCACACCAACGCGCCGCCCGCCGCGGGCAAGGACCGCATCACCTGGATCGGGCGCAACGCGGAGGCGCGCGACCTCATCGTCTTCGCCGTGAGCGACGGCCTGGCCGAGGCGCGGGAGCAGCTCGGGTTCAACGAGTGAGCGACGGGGCGCGGGCGCTCCTCGCGCTCGTCGTCGCGCGCCTTCGCGCTATGTTGAGGGCGCGTCGTCGCGAGCACTTCGCCGTCGCGGGGGCTCGCTCGGCCGCGTATGCTCCGCCGCCCGCAGGCCAGCGCGCCGCCGCTCGCATCCAGCATCGGCTGCACATTCCTCACGAGCCATGACCACGACCCTCAAGGCCAAGCGCCGCGTCTCCTACGACTGCTCGAAGTGCCCGGCCTACTGCTGCTCCATCTACGAGCGGGTCGAGGTGACGCCGCGCGACCTGCGGCGGCTCGCCCGCCATTTCGGCCTCACGGTCGAGGCCGCCGCGCAGCGCTTCACCAAGCGTTACAACGAGGAGCGCATCCTCCGCCGGCAGTCCGATCCGCTGCTCGGCCGCGTCTGCCGCTTCCTCGATCTCACGACCCGCGGCTGCACCATCTACGAGGCGCGGCCCGAGGTCTGCCGCGACTACCCCGGCAGGCCGCGGTGCGGCTACTACGACATGCTGCAGTTCGAGCGGGAGACGCAGGACGACCCCAACGTCATGCCGCTCGTGCAGATCACGTTTCGCTCGCGGACCCCGGCGGGCTAGCTCCTCCGGCGCGGCGCCTCACCCCGGCTCGTTGAGCTCGTCGTCCACGTCCGTTGCCTCCTCCACGTCGGTCGCGTCGTTCACGCCGGCAGGCGCCGCGCTGTCCGTCCTGGTCCGCTGGTGCAGCCACGCCTCCGGCCGGTCGGCCGGGTAGACCCGCAGCGAGCCGTCCGCCGGGCCGAGCAGGTCCTCCACGCGCGCCGCGCCCACGATCCGCTGCGCCGCCATCAGCCCCGAGACCGAGGCGCCGGCCACCCCGTGGCTCAGCGTGCTCGCGCCGCACTGGTACAGCCCCGGGATCCTCGTCCCGATGCTGAACGACAGCGGGCCGAGCTGCCACGGCGTCTTGGCCGTGCCGTAGGCGGCGCCCCGGTACGACGCGCAGTAGAAGTCGTTGGTCAGCGGCGTCGCCACCGCGCGAAACGCGAGCGCGCGGGAGATGCCGGGGATGATGTGCTCGGCCGCGGCGATCACCTGATCTCCGAGCGACTCCTTGAGCTCCTCGTAGTCTGCCCCTCGCTCGCCCGTGCGGGTCTCCTTCCAGCGCGCGAACGGGGCGTGCGGCACGAACGTGAACATCTCGATCGTGTGGTGATCGCCCCGGGTCCTGTGACCCGGGTCCTTCAGCGTCGTGATGGTCAGGAACAGGCCGTCCACCTCGCCGCGCGGCAGCTGGTACTCCATGCGCTCGTAGATGCGGCCCACGTCCTTCCCGCGGTACCACCAGTAGTTGCCTGAATCGTAGCCCATCGACCGGAGGTCCATGTCCACGGCGCAGAACACGCTGAGCAGGCTGGTCGAGTACTCCGTGCGCCGGATCTTGCGGCGCTCGCGGGCGGTCAGCTCCGGCGGGAGCAGCTCGCCGTAGGTGATCGCCGGGTCCGCGTTCGAGATGACGTTCGCCGCCCTCAGGATCTCGCCGCCTTCCAGCTCGACCCCGGCCGCCCGCCCGCGCTCGACGAGGATCCGCCTCGCCCGCGCGCGCATCCGGACCTGCCCTCCGAGCCGCCGCAGCGCCCTGGTCATCGCGAGCGGGATGCGCTTGGCGCCGCCGCGCGGGTAGTACCCGCCCTCGAGGTAGTGGCAAAGGATGCTCGCGTGGATCGGCAGCGCCACGCGCGACGGCGCGAGGCCGTGGTCCCCCCCCTGCGCGGCCAGGAACGCGCGCAGCAGCGGATCGCGGATGGTCGAGTCCAGCAGGTCTTCCTGGGTGCAAAGCCCCCAGCGCGCGAGGCTCGGCGCCTTGAACGGCAGGAGCAGCACCTTCGGGAACTCGAGCATCGTGTCGAGGCGCGCGAGGTCGTCGCTCAGCCCGCGGATGACGCGGAAGTACCGCGCGATCCCCGCGGCCTCGTGCGGGAACCGCGCCGTGAGCCGGGCGAGCAGCCGCTCGAAGCCCTTCGGCACGTCGAACCGCTCGTCGCCGACGATCAGGTGATCGAGGCCGTCCGGGTTGAGCTCGCAGAACTCGAGATCTCCCGAGAGGCCGAGCCCCTCGTAGAGCCGCCTCACCGCGCCGCCGGGCCCGAGCTCGCCGATGTAGTGCACCCCCGGGCTGAACAGGTATCCATTCAGCGAGAAGCTGTGGGTCCACCCCCCGGGGAGGTAGTGTTGCTCGACGACGGTCACCTTCTGCCCCGCACGCGCGAGCGCGAGCGCGGCGGTCAGCCCCCCGGGCCCCGATCCGATGACGACGGTGTCCGCGTCCCTCATGTGTCCCCCCTCGGACTCTGATGCTCCGAGGAGGAGCTCGGCTGCGCGCCTGCCCGCGCGCACACCCGCCGTCGTCGCGCGGCGCCCTCTCTGCTCCTTCTCCAGGTTGACGCAGCCGGGCGGCGAGGCGGCACGGAGCGCGCGCCGGGCCCGACGTCGCCGTGAGGCCGCTGGCCCGTGCCCTCGCCTCAGGTACCGCCGTCTGGCGGCGCTCCGGCGTCGGGCGGCGCCCTGTCTGCCTTCTCCATGTTCGTGAGCGGCAGCGGGCACACGACGGGCACGGCGCGCGCGGGCGTCTGCGCCGACTCGCGCATGCACGTCTTGCCCGTCAGTCGGAGGCGCTCGCCCACCTGGAGGTCGGGCGGGCACGTGACCGTCTGGGATGCCGAGACGAGGTCCCCGTCGATCCAGAACAGCTCGCAGCCGTCGTCCGTCCGCCGCAGGTGGTAGTACCGCGTCGGGCGTCGCGGCGCCGGCGTGCCCTCGGCCGCGAGCGCGGCGCCCGCGTCGCCCTTCCGCGCGTCAGCGCCCTGGCTCCCCGCCTCGCCCTGGCACGCCGCGGCCCCGCAGAGGAGCGCGGCCGCCGCGGTCGTCAGAAAGAGGGCCAGTCGGCGATGTGACGTCGGCGGCGGCATGGGGGGCGCCTTCCGGACCGGCCGAGATCACCGGCTCGGGAAGAACATGATGGCCATCTTCGTCAGGAAGAAGTCGGCGATCAGGATGGTGATCGACGTCACCACGACGGTGCGCGTGGTCGCGTGGCCGACGCCCTCCGTTCCACCCCGCGTGATCAGGCCGAAGTGGCACCCGACGAGCGCGATGATCGCCCCGAAGAAGGGCGTCTTGTACATCCCGCTGAAGTAATCCATGAACGTGACGGAGCTGAGCGCCGTCCTCAGGAAGAAGCCGGCGGGGATGCCGAACTCGGTCGCGCAGATCAGCATCGCCCCGCCGAAGCCCAGCACGAGCGCCATCGCGCCGAGCACCGGCATCACCACGATGCTCGCGAGCAGCCGGGGCAGGACGAGCTTCTTCACCGGGTTGGCGCCGAGGGCGCGGATCGCGTCGATCTGCTCGGTCACGGCCATCGACCCGACCTCGGCCGCGATGCCGGCGCCGATGCGGCCGCCGACGATGACCGCGGTCAGCGTCGGCGCGAGCTCGCGCGAGAACGACAGGCCGATGATGCGGCCCGTGTACTCCATGCCGCCGAACTTCTGCAGGCCGATGGCGAACTGCACCGCCATGACCATCCCGACGAACAGCGCCGTCACGGACGCGATGGCGGCCGAGCGCACGCCGAGCGACTCCATCTGGTAGATGGTCGAGCGGATCTCGAGCGGCCGCTCGAACAGGGCCCTGACCGCCCCCCAGGTCATCCGCCCGAACTGCCCGAGGTGCTCGACGAACCCGACGGCCGTGTCGTTGATCTTGGCCAGCAGGGGAGGGAGCGGCGGAGGTGCCAGGCTGTTCGGTGCCAGGCTGTTCGGTGCCAGGCTGTTCGGGGCGAGGCTGTTCGGTGCCAGGCTGTTCGGGGCGAGGCTGCTCGGGCCCTGGCCGGTCGAGGAGGACGGCGGCGCCTCCGTGGTCCGTTGGGGCGTCCGTTTGGGCTCAGTGGTCATCGGCCGGCAGGGTCGAGAAGCCGCGGACCATCCGCGTGAACGCAGGTTCGCCGGCGGCGTAGCGGGCGGGATCTGCAATGAGGAGCATGTCGTATACGCAGCCGTTCTTCTTGAGCACCCAGATGTCGAACACCTTCGGCACCCCGTCGAGCTTCGCCGAGAGGACGGTGTGCATCGCCTCGCGGCCGTCGAACGGGACGACCTCTTGCTTCAGCACCTCGCGCTCGGTGAAGTGCAGGAAGAGGTGGTTGGTCAGCGAGATGAGCGGGACGTCCTCCTCGTTCCGGCAGCGACCGTTCAGGGCGATGGTCGCCCCGTTCGCGTCGTCGCGGTACGCCACGGCGGCGTCGGACACCGAGATCTGCCGCCAGCTCGCCGGCGCCGCGGGCACGCGGAACGCCACGTCCTGGCCGCGGTAGACGGTCCCGTCGAACGACGGACCTCCGCAGCCGGCGAGCGCGAGCGCGAGGAGCCAGGCTCGGCGGGCCGCTGTCGCGGTCGCAGAACCGGCGGCGGTGGGGCGCCTTCGGAGGGGTCGTCGCATCGCTGCGGGCCGACGCTATCACGCTTTTGCATCATGGGCGAACCACGAGCGCCCTGGCCATTCCATCGAGGTTCGCCGCCTGCCCGCGCGCCGTCGCGCCGTCCGGCGCCCACCGCGCGGCGCGTCCGCGCGCCCCTTACCAGCCCCAGGGATCTCGCCGTCGCGGCGGGTCCCACGGCGCGGCGCGGCGCGGGCCGGCCGACGAGCGCCGGGGCGTCGCTCGCCAGTGTTGCCAGCGCTCGTGCTGGCGCGGGGAGCGCCCCACCATGAAGAGGCGCACGAGGAAGAGCCCGGCGACGAACCCCCCGAGGTGCGCGAAGAACGCGACGCCGCCGCTGCGCACGCCGATCGAGCCGAGCCCGTTCAGCAGGTTCACCACGAAGTACTCGAGGATGACCAGCCACGCCGGGAGCTCCAGGAACAGGCCGAAGATGAACCACAGGAGGAAGATCGGGTTCAGCACCGTGATCGGCGAGCGCGGGTAGAGCGACGCGTACGCGGCCAGCACGCCCGAGATCGCGCCCGAGGCGCCCACCATCGGGATCGTCGAGCCGGGGTCGATCAAGATCTGCGCGCCCGCGGCCGCGACGCCGGACAGCACATAGAACGCCGCGTAGCGGAGGCTGCCCAGCGCGTCCTCGACGTTGTCGCCGAAGATCCAGAGGAACAGCATGTTCCCCCCGAGGTGCGCCCACCCCGTCGGATCGTGCATGAACATGCTGCTGAAGACCGTCCACCACGCGTCGACCGGCTCCCGGAGGAGCTGCAGCGGGACGAGGCCCCACGCGCCGAGCAGCCGCTCGGGCGGCAGCCCGGCCGAGATCATCGACCGCATCCAGAAGAAGCCGAGGAGGTTCAGCGCGATCAGCAGGTAGTTGACGACCGGCACCTTGCGGGTGGGCAGTTGGTCACGGACGGGCAGCATCGCGTTTTACTTAAGCACGCGGGGCCGTGACAGCATCCGCCTGCCTTGATAGACCCGGGGCGATGTCCGAGCTGCGCCTGCACGGCACGCTGAACCGGAAGCTCGCCCCGCTCGTCCTGCGGCGCCCCGATGGCCTCGTCGTCGGCGTGGTCGAGCCCGAGCGCCGCGCGCGTCGCCTCGGCGCGCCCCTCGCCCGGCTCGCCGCGCTCCCCGGCCCGTCCGGCGAGGGCGCCGCGCCGGCGCTCCGGGAGCGGCTCGCCGCGCAGGGCCGCGCGCGCGGCGACGCCCTCCGGCGGGAGCTCGCGAGCGACCGCATCGAGGTTGCCGGCTGTCCTACCGGTACGACATTCCGGGTGAGCGTTTGAGGCGCCCTGCCGCGACGCGCTGCCCGGCCGCCGCCGGCCACTGCACCAGTGGACGAAAACGGCTGGGAGATCTAGGTTTCGGCACGATGCGGGCCGTCAGCGGCCAGCATCCCTTGCATCTCTCGCAGCCCAGAACGATGACGGACGACCATGGCTCGTGATCTCTACTCCGTGCTCGGCGTCTCGCGCGATGCGGACGAGGACGCCATCAAGAAGGCGTTCCGCAAGCTCGCGATGAAGTATCACCCGGACAAGAGCCCCGGGAAGGCCAACGAGCAGAAGTTCAAGGAGATCAACCAGGCCCACGAGGTGCTGAGCGACAAGACGAAGCGCGCGCTCTACGACGAGTTCGGCGAGGAGAGCCTCTCGCAGAACTTCGATCCCGAGCGCGCGCGCGCCTACCGTCGCTACGCGAACGCCCGCGCTGCGGGCGGGGGCCGCGGCGGCCCGGCCAACTTCGACGTGCAGGAGATCTTCGGCAACGCCGCCGGCGGCGGCGGCGACTTCAGCGACATCCTCGGCGACCTCTTCGGTCGCGCGCGCGGCGGCGGCGGCGGCGCGGGCCGCCGCGGCCAGCCGATGCGCAGCCGCGGCGGCGATGTCGAGCAGGACCTCACCATCGATTTCGTGTCGGCGGTGCGGGGCACGACGCTCCAGCTCCAGCGCGCCGACGAGCCGGAGCCCGTGACGGTGCGTGTCCCCCCTGGCGCCGCCGAGGGGAGCCGCCTGCGCATCCGCGGTCAGGGCAGCCCGGGCGTGGGCGGCGGCGAGGCGGGCGATCTGCTGCTCAACATCCACGTCACGCCGCACCCGTTCTTCAAGCGCGAGGGGGACGATCTCCACCTCGACGTGCCCGTCACCCTCGGCGAGGCGTACCGGGGTGAGAAGATCCGCATCCCCACGCCCGACGGCGAGGTGACGCTGAAGATCCCGGCGCGCACCCAGACCGGCCAGGTGATCCGGCTGCGCGGCAAGGGCATCGCCCGCAAGGGCAAGGAGCCGGGGGATCTCTACGTGAAGTTCCTCGTGCACGTCCCGACCGTCGACGACCCCGAGGTGGCGCAGGCGATCGATCTGCTCGACGGCAAGGTGGATGCGCCGCGCGGCGATCTCAGGTTCTGAGCGCGAGCCGGCCTCACCGCGGTCGTTCGCGATCGTCGCGGCGGCCGTCGCGCTCACCGCGTGCACCGCCGCGGCGCCGCGCGCTTCCGGGCCCCCCGCGCCGCCCGCCGTCCAGGCTGCGCCCGTCCGGGCGGCCGCGCCCGCGCCCGCCGTCGCCTCGCTCGGTGCGCGCGAGCCGGCCGCCCCGGTCGCGCCCGCCGCGCCGGCCGCGCCGGCCGCGACCGCCGCGCCCCCACCCGCCGCGACCGCCGAGGGCGGCGCGAGCAGCGCGAGCAGCGCGAGCAGCGCGAGCGACGCCAGCTTGCGGCCCTCGATCGAGATCGAGCCGCCCTACAAGCTCGGCCAGCATCCCGTGCCCCGCGGCCAGGCCGAGGCTGCGGAGCGGGACCGCTGGAACGCCGGGGGCAGGGGAGATCCTCCGGCGCCGCCGCCCGCGGCCGAGGGGCACCCGCTGCCGCGGATCATCGTGGACATCGTCAAGGTCAAGGGACCGCTCAAGGCGCGCGAGGTGGAGCGCATCGCCCGGCGGCAGCTCTGGATCCACGTGTACTCGTGCTACCGGCTGCGCGCGTACCGGGATCCGTCGCTGCACGGCGAGACCACCGTGCGGCTCACGGTGAGCCGCGCGGGCAAGGTGACGGGCGCGCGCGCGACGGCGTCCACGCTCTCCGCGCCGGACGTCGTCTCGTGCCTCGCCGAGCGCGCGAGATCGCTCTCGCTGCCCAGGGCCAAGGCGGGCTCCACGGTGGTGGCCACGCTGCAGGTCTACCCGGGCGACGATCCGGTCGAGCCTCCGCCGTCCGTCCTCGCTCCCGGCCCGGGCGATCTCGAGCCCGAGGCGATCTCGGCCGCGGCGGCCGAGGCCCTGCCCGCGTGGCGCAGCTGCTACGAAGCGGCCCTCGCGGGCGCGCCGGAGCTCTGGGGCCGCCTCGCGATCCGCTTTCATGTGACGGACAGCGGCGCCGTCGACGAGGCCTTCGAGGTCGAGTCGCGCTTCCCGGACGAACGGCTCACCCGCTGCGTGCTCCGGCGCGCGCGCGCGATGACGTTCCCGGCGCCTGCGGGCGGCGACCTGCGATTTGTGATGCCGCTCCGTCTTTCGCCCGACCTGCCGCGCCCGGATCGCTAGCCCGTCCGCGCGCGCGCCCCTCCCGGCGCGCTCCCCCCGGTGCGAACGCTCACAGCGCATGCACGGCCAAGGCGGCCGCGCAAGCGAACTGTGCCGCGAGAAATTGCGCATTGGAGTCTATGTGCAACTTTTCAGTGGGGGAGGAGGCTCAGGTAAATGGACATCTCACCGGGCACCATCGTTGGGGGGAAATATCTGCTGGAGCGGCAGCTCGTGCGTCCTGGCGCGCGGGTCGGGCGCGACCGAGGCTCGGTCTGGGTCGCGCGCGACCGGCGCGATCGTCAGCTGGCCGCGCGCGTCGCCCTCAAGCTCTTCTCCCCCGACCAGGCTGGCGCCACGGGGGACCTTCTCCGGATCGAGCGCTGCGTCCGCGCTGCCGCCGGGCTCGCGTCGCGGCACGTCGTGCGCGTGCACGACCACGGCATCGAGGACGGCGCGCTCTACCTGGCGATGGAGCTGCTCTCCGGCGAGGATCTCGCGGCGCGCCTGCTCCGGCGCAGCCGCCTCTCGCTCGAGGAGGCCGCGCGCATCGCCGTGCACGCCGGGGACGCGCTGCAGCGCGCCCACGCCGCGGGCTTCCTCCACCAGAGCCTCCGGCCGGAGAGCCTCTTCCTCGCGCAGGAAGGCGGCGAGGAGATCGTGAAGGTGCTCGACTTCGCGCTCTCGAGGCCGATCGCGCCGCGGCTCGTGGGCGAGGTGGCGGAAGAGGTGAGCGCGAGCCCGCTCCACTACCTCAGCCCGGAGCAGATCAGGTCGGAACGGACCCTCGATGCGCAGACCGATCTCTGGTCGCTGGCCGCCGTCCTGTTCCGCGCGGTGACCGGCCACCTCCCGTTTCCAGGCGACATCGCCAGCGTCGTCGCCTCGAAGATCCTGCTCGCGCCGGCCCCCTCGGCGACGCAGCTCGTGCCGCGGCTTCCGTCCGCGCTCGACGGCT
Organism: Sorangium sp. So ce321; assembly: GCF_051530195.1. NCBI lineage: Bacteria > Pseudomonadati > Myxococcota > Polyangiales > Polyangiaceae > Sorangium > Sorangium sp. So ce321. The sequence continues at coordinate 1,125,372 of NZ_CP150329.1, forward strand.
TCTTCGAGAAGGCGTTCTCGCGCGACCGAGCCCGGCGTTTCCGGTCGGTGGAGGAGATGGTCGACTCGTTCGTCCGCGTCGCGGAGCTCGCGCCGCCTCCGTCTTCCGGTCTGCTGCGTCCGCCCGCGCCGGCGCGTGTCCCCGGGGTGGCGACGGGGCGAGCGCTCGCCGCGGCGCTCGCGCGATCGAAGGCGGAGGCCGCTGGCGCTCCCGCGGGGCCTGAGTCTGCGCTCGCGACGCCGATCGCTGTCCGCAGGACGGCCCCGGACACCCAGCTCAGCGCGGAGAGCTCCGATGTGCCGCGCGGGAGCGACGCGCCGCCCGCGCGCGGGCGGTGGTTGATCCCGGCCGGCGTCCTCGCGGTGCTCGGCGTGGCGACGCTCGCGACGACCTCGCGTCTGGAGCGCCCGACGCTGGCGATGACGGCCGCGACCGGCGCCAGGGCGGCCGTGCTCGCGGCGTCTCTTGGCGCCGTCGGAGTCGAGGCGCCGCACCCTGCGCCCGTCGCCTCCACCTCCGCTTCCTCGCGGCGCGCGCCCCTCGCGTCACCCCAGCGCAGCGCCCGTGCGGCGGTGCTGGCGCCGCCGACCTCCGCGCTGCCTCGTCCGGCTCGGCACGGCTCCCCTGCAGCGCCGGCCGCCACGAGCGGTCGCGTGCGCCACAGCCTGGTCAGCGACTGAGCGGCCGCGGCGAGCGCCCGCGCATCGGCCGCGGCGAGCGCCCGCGCATCGGCCGCGGCGAGCGCCCGCGCATCGGCCGCGCGCGACACCAGGGACGGCCGCGCACCGCGGCGACGCGCTACGCGTCTCGGACCGCGCCGTCCTCGGCGGCCTTCTCGGCTGCGGCCCTCTTCTCCTCGGCGAGGTCGTGCGCCTTGCGTGCGTCCTGCGCCGCGCGGATCGCCGACAGCGGCCCGCGCGCATCGCGGCGCGTCCGAGCGGCCTCGGCGCGGGGCTCGCTCCCGTCCCCGACGCGCGCGCCGGTCATCAGCTCGAAGTACCCCGAGTCGATCCACACGGCGCCGAGCGCGCGCGCGATCTCCGCGCCCTCCAGCCCGAAGTACCCGATCGCGCCGCCGTAGACCCACCGCGGGCCCACCTCGAGCGCGCGGCTGATGGCGCTCGCGCGCGCAGCGGGCGCGCCGATCGCGCTGCCGCCCGAGAAGGCGGCGCGCAGCGCGGCGACGGGTGACGCGTGCGACACGTCGGCCACGCGCTGCCCGGCCGACGGCTCCCGTTCGATGCGCACGAGCGTCTCCCCCGACGCGCCCGCGATCGTGAGCCCCGGCGCGAACGGCGACTCCGCGAAGTCGAGGAAGTAGTGGTGCGTCGACGGCGCGAGCAGCCGCAGCGCGCGGTACACGTCGAACGGATCCGCGCCCCGGAGCGGGGCCCGGAACCTGCGGGCGAGCACGACCTCCTGCGCCTCGCCGGCCGCGATGCGCTCGCGCGCGGCGGCCACCTTCGCGGCGTAGTCCTCGTCCGTCACCGGCGTCTCGAGGTGCTCCGGCACGGCGTCCGGATCGAGCGCGGGCAGGCTCTGCTGCTCCGGCCCGTGCGCCAGCTCCCAGGCGCAGCGGTTCACGGCGCCCTGTGACCGGCCGGCGATGGTCATCGTCTGCGCCGCGCTGTCGAACACGACGACGGTCGCCTCCTTCATCACGCGCCCGAGGTACGTCTCCTCGGGCCACGGCTCGATGCCCATGAGCTGGTGCACCGTATCGTAGGAGAGGAAGCCGACCCACGACTGGCAGATGCGGGCCGCGAGATCGCCCGATGCGTCCGGCGCCCCTGGCTGCCCGAGCTCCTCCGCCAGCGTCGCGAACGGGTCGTGCCCGCTCGGGAGCAAGGTCTCGGAGCGCGCCCGGTACCCGAGGATCGCGTGGCGGCCCCAGCGGTCGCCGGAGACGGCGGACTCGAACATGAACGACGAACGGCCAGGCGACTGGGCGCGGAGCGCGGCGTAGGCGCGGACCGGCGTGATGTGATCGGCCGGGAGGGTGCGAGTCACGAGGGAGCTCATCGCGGCCCAGCCTACACGACGTTGCGCCGTCCGGCGAAGGAGGGCAATGTTCCTGGCACCTCACGATGCGAAGCGCGCTCGCTCTCTCATCGCTCCTCTGTCTGGCCGCCTGCGGCGGCGTCGACCCTGCTCCGGAGGGCGCGCGCACCACGGTCGTCTCCCTGCGGAAGATCGACTGCGAGGAGTGCGGCGCCGAGCTCGTCGCGGATCTCCGCGAGCGCCCCGGCGTCTACTCGGCCGCGTTCGACAGGCGCCGCGCCGAGCTCGCCGTCACCGCGTCGCCGTCGTTCGATGTCACCGGGACGGTCAAGCAGCTCGCCGCCGGCGAGGGGTTCGAGGCGGTGCTCGGCGGCGGCAAGGGCGAGTACCTCGGCTGGGCGACGTACCCCGAGGGGGCGGACGCCCGCACGATCGCGGACGGCGGCGCCGACATCCCGGATCTCGGCGCTCAGGTCGTCCGGGGGAAGGTCACGGTCATCGACTTCGCGGCGAGCTGGTGCATGCCGTGCCGCAAGCTCGACGCGCACATGGCCAAGGTGCTCGATGTCCGGCAGGACGTCGCCTACCGCAAGCTCGACATCGTCGACTGGGAGACCCCGCTCGCCCGGCGCTACCTGAAGCAGGTCTCGAAGCTGCCTTACGTGATCGTCTATGACACCAGCGGCGCGCAGGTGGACGCGATCGCGGGCCTCGCGATCGACAAGCTCGACGCGGCGATCGAGCGCGCCGCGCGGCGCTGAACCGGGCGGGGCGTCTCTCCCGCGCGCGGGAGACAGCGACGTCGGAGCCGAGCGTGTGCCGGGGAGATGGTGATGTCGGAGCCGCGCGCGGGCCGGAGAGATGGCGACGTCGGAGCCGCGCGCGGGCCGGAGAGATGGCGATGTCGGAGCCGCGCGCCCGCGCGCGGCGGCTCTGACATCGCCGCTCGTCGGTCGACGAGCTCAGTAGTGGCCGAAGAGGTCCTGGATGCGCGACTCGAGCGCGACCGCGATCTTGTAGAGCGACGAGATGGACGCCGACGACTCGGCGCGCTCGATCTGCGAGAGCAGCGACACGCTGAGCCCGGTGCGGCGCGCCATCTGCTTGAGCGTGAGGTCCTTGTCCTTGCGCAGGTTCCTGATCGTGTCGCCGATGACGCGGTGGAGCTGCTCCTCCGGCGTCCGCGCGAGGCCCTTCTTGCGCATCACGCGGGCGAGCACCTCGCGGAACTCGTCGACGTTGAACGGCTTCTTGATGTAGTCGACCGCGTCGAGCTTCATAGACGCGACGGCGCTCTCTAGATTGGGGAAGCCGGTGAAGATGACGACGGCGATGTCGTTGTCGACCTTGCGAATACGCTTGAGCACCTCGATGCCGTCGAGCTTCGGCATCATCAGGTCGAGGATGATGAGGTGGTAGCCGCCCGCGCGGACCTCGTCCTCGACCGTCGTGGGGTCGCCCAGCGTCTTGACCTGATAACCGTCGCGCTCGAGCAGCGTCTGCATGTAGTCACAGATCGCCCGGTCGTCGTCGACGATCAGGATACGTACTGCGGGAAGCTCAATTGCCACCTGTTCCTCCTCTCACGACCGGTGCTGCCGGCCGTCCTGATCCGTTCTGGAAGGGGCCGCGTGGGCGGTCCCTTGCTCGACGTTGCCCGAGCAGCGGGCGAGGACCTCACCGGCGCCACAGGGGCCTCGCTCTCTGCAATGTCTCGGCAACATCGGGATTCCAGTGACACTTTAACACGGCCTGAGCAAGGTGGGGACGGGAGTTTTTTCTTGCGATCCACCGATTCCTGGCCTCGTGAAACGTCCGGGGCGACGGGCGCAGAGGCTGGTGAATCTCCGGGGTTTGTCGCGTGCGGTGTGCTGGGGGGCGTGTCGGTGCGGCGCGAGCGCGGGGTGTGTTGGCGTGCCCTTCGCGATTTCATCTTGACAAGAGGCGCGCTCTTGGCGATGTTGCGCGCCCGCTGTACAGCGGGCGTTGCTCTCGCAGCAGCGTACGGGGCGTAGCGCAGCCTGGTAGCGCACTCGGTTCGGGACCGAGGAGTCGGAGGTTCAAATCCTCTCGCCCCGACTACTTCTTCGACACGCCAGCAGGTGGAATCATCGCAGGGCGGCCCTGGCCGCCCCTGCGGCCCTCCGGCTGGCTCCTTGACCACCCACTGCGATGCGGCGCTTGCCGGCGGGGCTCACCGCCGTCGCGACGGCGCCCTGGCCGGGCGCCGTTGCCTGTCCGAGCGCGCCGCTCGTTCGAAGGCCGTGGACCGAGCGATCCCTTGCTGGCCGACTGCGGTCCCTGGGCGCTGGCGCGGTTGGCTGCGCGGAGCCGCGCTCGTTCGAGGGCGGCAGGCCCGGGGAGCCCTTGCTCGCCCGCTGCGGTCCCTGGTAGCCGGGGCGGTTGGCTGCGCGGAAGCGCGCTCGTTCGAGGGCGGCCGGGCAGCCCGGCACACCCTCGCGTCATGCGGACCGGGATCACCCCTGGCCGGCGCGACGCAGCCCGCCGCTACCCCGTGCGTCCCGCCAGGTTGGCGATCACCGCCGCGAGCTCCGACGCCTCGATCGGCTTGGGCACGTGCGACTGGAACCCCGCCAGCAGGGCGCGCGTCCGGTCCTGCGCGCTCGCGTACGCCGTCAGCGCCGCCGCCGGGATCCGCCCGCCGTGCTCCGGGCTCTGCGCGCGCAGCCGCCGGATCAGGCTGTAGCCGTCCTCCCCGGGCATCCCGAGGTCGCTCAGGATGACGTCGGGCTTCTCGCGCGCGATCGCCGACAGCGCCTCCTCGACCGTCGCGACCGCGGTGATGCTCGCCCCCTTGCGCTCCAGCACCGTCGTCACGAGCTCCCGCGCGTCCGGCTCGTCGTCCACCATGAGCACGCGGACGCCCTGGAGCGTCGGCTCCGACTCGGCCGCGATGCTGCTCAGCCCCTCGACCTTCCGCAGCGCCGCGATCGCGCCGCGCGGCGCGAGCGGGATGTCCACCGTGAACGTCGCGCCCTTGCCCTCGCCCCCGCTATCTGCCCGCACGGTGCCGCCGTGCAGCTCGATCAGGTGGCGGGCGATCGCGAGCCCGAGGCCGAGGCCGCTGTGCGGCCGCGTGCTCGTGCTGTCGGCCTGCCGGAAGCGGTCGAACACGTACGGGAGGAACTCGGGGACGATGCCCTGGCCGTTGTCGCTCACCTGGATGCGGGCCAGCCCCTCGGACTTGACGAGCTGGATCGACACCTTGCCGCCGCGCGGGGTGAACTTGATCGCGTTGGACAGGAGGTTCCACACCACCTGCTGCAGCCGCGTCTGGTCGCCCGAGATCGGCCCCGCGTTCGGGTCGAGCTGCACGGCGAGCTCGATCCCCTTCGCGTCCGCGCCGTGGCGGACCGCGTCCATGGCCGCGTTGATGATCGGCGGCAGGTCGATCAGCATCACGTCGAGCCGCAGCTTGCCGGTGATGATGCGGGAGGCGTCGAGGAGATCCTCGACGAGCTGCGCCTGGAGCGTGCCGTTGCGCTCGATCGCCTCGAGCGCGCGGACGTGCGTGTCCGGCTTCAGCGAGCCCTGCCGGAGCATGCGCGCCCAGCCGAGGATCGCGGTGAGCGGGGTCCTGAGCTCGTGGGAGAGCGTGGCGAGGAACTCGTCCTTCGCGCGGTTGACCTGCTGCGACTCGCGGTAGAGCTGGGCGTTGTCGAGCGCGAGCGCGGCGAAGTTGCAGAGCTCCTCGGCGAGCGCGAGGTCGTCGACGCCGTAGCGCCGGCCCGGCTCGGTCGAGAGCAGCGTGATCGCCCCGCGCGTCCGGCCGCGGGCGCGCAGCGGCACGATCATGGCCGAGCGGACGCCGAGCTCGCGGAGCAGCGCGAGGTAGGCCGGATCGTGCGCGCCGGACCAGCACTCGTCGTCGGGCTGGAGCGGCGCGCTGCGCTGCCACGCCGCGCCCTCGACCTCGGGGAGCAGGAGCGACTCGCCGCACCGGAGCACCGCGTGCACCGCGCGCGGCACCTCGGGGTCGGTCGGGTAGCGGGCCGAGAGGTCCCTCCCCAGCGCCTGCTTCGTGTTGCTCGCGTGCACGGCCGCGAGCCGGGTCAGCGAGCCGTCCGGCTCCACGATGTCCACCAGCGTCGTGTCGGCGATGTGGGGCACCGCGAGGCGCGCGACGTTGGCCAGGGTCGTGTCGTACTCGAGCCCCGACAGCGCGAGCTGCCGGCTCGCCTCGCCGATGAAGTACCGGCGCTTCTCGGCGAGCCGCTTCTCGGTCACGTCCCGGAAGACCAGCACGAGCCCGACGAGCTCGCCCTCGTCGCTCCGGATCGGCGCGCCGCTCGAGTCGATCGCGAGCTCCGAGCCGTCCCGGCGCAGGAGCAGCGTGGTGTCGTCGAGCCCGATGATGCCGCCGTGGCGCAGCACCTCGGTGACCGGGTTGTCGAGGTCGTCGCGCGTCTGCTCGGAGATGACCCGGAAGACCTCCGAGAGCCGCCGGTCCCTCGCCTCGTCGAGCGACCAGCCGGTCAGCTTCTCGGCCACGGCGTTCATGAAGTCGATCCGCCCCGAGCCGTCGGTCGAGATCACCGCGTCGCCGATGCTCTTCAGCGTCGTGGAGAACTTCGTCCTGCTGACGTTCAGATCGGCTTCGAGCTGCTTGAACTGGGTGATGTCGGCGAAGATCGAGACCGCGCCGAGCAGCTCGCCCTCCGGCGAGAGGAGCGGCGCGCAGCTCCCGAGCATCATCCCGTGGGTGCCGTCGAACCGCTGGAAGTGGACCTCCTCCGCGGGCACGGTCTCCCTGCGCGTGAGGCACCGCGCCATCGACCAGTCCTCGGCCGCGAACGGCCGGCCGTCGGGGTGGAACGCGCGGTAGCGCCCCCAGCCCTCGACGTTCTCCGCGGTGGAGCTGCCGGCCCAGATCCGCTCGGAGGCGCGGTTCTGGAGGATCAGCTTGCCCTGGGCGTCGGAGACGATGATGCCGTGCGGGCTCTCGCTGAGGAGCGCGTCGAGCAGCCCGCGCTCGTGCCTCGTGATCGCGCGCAGCCGCTCGACCTCGCGCCGCAGCGCCTCGATCTCGGTGTCGATCGGCGGCACCGACGCCGCGAGCGGCGTGAGCTCGAAGGAGGCGCTCGCGGTCGGGTCGAGGCTCGCGATGGCGCGATCGATCTCGACGACCGCTGGGCCGATGAGCCGTCGCTGCTCGGCGGCGCTGGCCGCCTCGTACAGCAATGCCCGGGCCTGAGCGAGCGCCGTGACGATCGGGATGTCCGAACGTTCGGGCATGGCGTCTAAGGGATCCCACGGCAGCCGGACGCGAACAAGATGCTATGCGAGCGACCTGACACGGAATTTACGTCGCCTGACGTGGACTTCTTGCTGGACGGACTCTTCCGGTGGGCCGGGGTACCCTCCGCGCCCCGTGAGGGGAGGGCCGGGGGCACCCCGGCGGAGCTGCCGCGCGAGGCTCAGCTCCGCGCTGCCTGGATCTGCTTCACGAGCTCGGGCACGGTCGCGAAGAGGTCCGCGACCAGGCCGTAGTCGGCGACCTGGAAGATCGGCGCGTCGGCGTCCTTGTTGATGGCGACGATGACCTTGGAGCCCTTCATGCCGGCGAGGTGCTGGATGGCGCCCGAGATGCCGACGGCGACGTAGAGCGACGGCGCGACGACCTTGCCCGTCTGTCCGACCTGCAGGTCGCTGGCGGCGTAGCCGGCGTCGCACGCGGCGCGGCTCGCGCCGACGGCGGCGCCCAGGACGTCGGCGAGCGGGTCGAGGACCTCGTTGAAGCGCTCCTTCAGGGCGCGGCCGCCGGAGACGACGACCTTCGCCTCGGCGAGCTCCGGGCGCTCGCTCTTCACCTGGTCGAAGGAGACGAACTCCACGCGCTCCGCGGCGGCGCTCGGCGGGACGACGGCGACCTGCTCGAGCGGCGACTTCCCGCCGGCGGGCTCCGCGGCGGCGAACGCGCTCTGCCGGACGCTCACGACGTGGACCGGCGTCGCGACGGTGCAGATCCCGTACGCGTTGCCGGCGTACATCGGGCGCTTGTACTTGAGCGTCGAGCCCTCGGCGAGCAGCTCGGAGATGTCGCTCGCGAACCCTGCCGCGAGCCGCGCCGCGACGCGCGGGAGCAGGTCCTTGCCGTAGGCGCTCGCGGTGCCCACGACGACGGTGTACCCCTTCGCCGCCGCGACGACGGTCGGCACGTAGCGCTCCGCGACGTAGTCCTTGAGCGCGCCCGACTCCGCGACGAGCACCTTGGCGGCGCCGAGCGTCGCTGCCTCCGCGGCCGCGTCGCCGACGGCGTCGCCGATCACGAGGATCGCGTAGCTCCCGCCGAGCGCCGCGGCCGCCTGGCGGGCGAACGTCACGGCGGAGTGGGTCGTCTTCTTCAGCTTTCCTTCGGCGGCCTCGGCCACCACGAGAACGTCAGCCATGATCCCTCCTGGTCCTCAACCGGTATCTTCGACCCTTGCGGTCCGTCAGAGGACCTTCGCCTCGTTCTTGAGGCGCGTGACGAGCTCACCGACGTCCTTCACCTTGATGCCCGCCTTGCGCGCCGGGGGCGGCTGGAACGCGTGGTACTGCACCTTCAGCGCCTGGTCCGCGGCGAGATCGGGGAGCTTCACCTCGGCGAGGGGCTTCTTCTTGGCGGCCATGATCGCGGGGAGCGCCGCGAAGCGCACGCCGTCGTTGTACTTGAACGCGGGCGCGGTCTTCAGCGAGTAGACGCTGGTCGGCGCGACGATGCGGAGGTCGACGGTGACGACGGCCGGCAGGCGCACGCGCAGCGTGGAGACGCCGCCGTCGACCTCGCGGCCGACGAGGAGCGCGCCCTTCTCTTCCTTGATGGTCGCGGCGAACGTGGCGAGCGGCCAGTCGAGCAGCTCGGCGAGGACCTGGCCGACCTGGTTCGAGTCGCCGTCGACGGCCTGCTTGCCCATGAGCACGACGTCCGGCTTCTCGCGCTCGACGAGCGTCTTGAGCGCGCGGGCCACGAGGTCGCCGTCGAGCTTGTCGTCGGTGACGTCGACGCGGATCGCCTTGTCCGCGCCGGTCGCGAGCGCGGCGCGGAGGGTCTGCTCGGTCTCCTTCGGCCCGAAGGTGACGACGACGACCTCGCCCGCCCGGGTCTTCGGCGCCTTGCCGTCCTCGGTCAGCCGCAGCGCTGCTTCCAGGGCGTACTCGTCGAACGGGTTCGGCTTCCACTCGAGCCCGGTCGTCTCGATTTTGTCCCCTGACGCAGGGATCTTCACCTTGTTCGCGTTATCCGGATCGGCGACGCGCTTGAGCGGAACGAGGATCTTCACGGCTCGGTGGCTCCTGTTGCTGTGTGGTAACGCAGAGCGTAGTCCGCCCGGGCGGGGGCGCGCTACGCGACAGACGGGCCGGCGGACCCATGCGTGTGGACCCGGCGAGCCCGACTGGAATAGCACGGCCGAGGCGGAGGAATCCGGTCATGGCAGCCCCGACGTGGTGCGTCAAGCGACCGCGGCGGTTCTGCTGGGATGAATGGATGTGCTGTGAGGGGGCTCGCGGTGGGGAAGGGAGGGTGGTGAGCCGTTGTGAGGGGCCTCGCGGCGGGGGGAGGAATGGGTGCGATACGTTGCGAGAGGGCTGCTGGCGGGGGCGTGACGGATGCGATCCGTTGAGAGGGGCTGACGGCGGGGGGATGTGACGGATGCGATCCGTTGAGGGGGGCTGACGGCGGGGGTGCGTGACGGATGCGATCCGTTGAGAGGGGCTGACGGCGGGGGTGCGTGACGGATGCGATCCGTTGAGAGGGGCTGACGGCGGGGGTGCGTAACGGATCGAGTTCGTCATGAAGGCTGGGGGCGGGGGGTGCGCAACGGATCGAGTTCGTCATGAAGGCTGGGGGCGGGGGTGCGCAACGGATCGAGTCCGTCACGAAGGCTGGGGGCGGGGGGTGCGCAACGGATCGAGTCCGTCACGAAGGCTGGGGGCGGGGGGTGCGTAACGGATCGAGTCCGTCACGAGGCTCTGGCGGAGGCCGCCACGTCAATCCACGCCGACCTCCGACGCTTCCTCGTCGATCGCGGGCTTGCCTGAGCCGCCGGCGTCGGGCGGCGCGCCGCCTTCCGCCTCGGCCTCGTCCTTGCCGCTCGAGCGCCGGCGCTCGGCTTTGGCGGCCTCCCGCTGCAGCGGCGCGAGCAGCCGGCGCGTCGTCTCCGCGTCGGCCGCCTCGAGCTCCAGCATCTGGAGGACGCTGCGAACCACCTTGATCCAGCGGTTGCGCGCCCGGAGCTGTCCGCCGCGCGAGTCGGCCGTGTCCGGCCTGTCCTGCGCCTCCAGGTGGACGCGCTGCGCGTCGAGCTTGCCGAGCTCGTCGCCCGCGGCGAACCACGCCTGCACCGCCTTGAGCAGGTTGCCTCCTGGCGTCGGCAGCGCCTTGAGCGCCGCCTTCGACTCCGGCGTCAGCCGGTCGCGCGCGAGCTTCACCTCGCCCGCCTCATCGCTGTAGCTCGCCGAGATGAACCTGAGCCCGTCCGTGAACAGCTGATCGCGGATCTCGAGGTAGATGGCGGCGTCCTCGGGATCGTCGGCCAGATCGGCAAAACCGGTGAGCACCGCGTGGGCGCCGCGGGCCTTGCGATCGTGGACCTGATCGATCGCGACTTGCCTCTGCTGGATCTCGGTGAGCTCGTCGTTTGTCTTCTTCTGCCTGCGGTGTGACTTCAAGACGCCGTCGTGCGCGGCCTCGATATCGTCGATGAGCGGGGCGCACCGCTTCAGCGACGCGAGGCGCGGCCTTTCGCGCTCCGGGTCGAGCCACGCGGCCGTGATCTGAACCATCTGACGAGGAGAGAGGTCTTTGAGCGCCATGGTGCCTCCTTGGTTGTCCTCCGGCGACGCTCGCCGGGGAATGCACCACCGGTCAGGGTCTCAGGCCGAGCGCTGTCTGTGAAGGCCGCTCGCTCGACGTGAATGTGCCCTCTCCACCATCACTGCGGCAGTTTTTCCGCCGGCTTGTACCGCGGCCGTCCGCCGCCGCCAGCCAGCCGTCGTGCCGCCTCGTTTGCTGGCTCCCGTATCGCGTCGACGGTGCAGCCTGCCCGTCGCCCTACGGCCGTTCGCTCGGCGGCGGCGTATCGACATCGCTGGCCCGCAGATCGCCCCGGAGCCGTCTCCGCAGCTGCTCGTCCATGCGCAGGGCGTACTTCTCGTGGACGCCGAGCTCCGCGGCGACCTTGGCCCAGGAGAGGTCCTGCCAGTACCGGAGCTCGATGAGGCGCGCCTCACGCTCGTCGAGGCCGCGGAGCGCCGTCCTGAGCGCCTCGAGCGCCCGGGCGCGCGTCATGGCGTCTTCCGGGTGCGCCCTGAGCCGCTCGCCTGTATCCGCGACGAAGCGCGCGAAGACGAGCTCACGGCACTGGGCCTTGAGCTGGTTCAATGCATCGGCATCGTCATCGCCGAACGGGTCGCTCTCGTCGCGCATCGACTCGGCGGCGTCGAGCGCGGCGTCGAGGCCGGCGCGCCGCTGCGATGCCTCGCGGGTGAGCAGCCTGATGACGGCGCCGGCGACCCTCTTCCAGGCATAGACGCTGAACGGGACGCCGCGCGTCGCATCGTATCCCGGGCTGGCCTCCAGGAGCGCCTGATAGGCCGCCTGCTCGCAATCCTCCAGGCCCTCGGGCGTCCGCACGCCATGGACCCGCGCTGTCGTCCGCGCGACGTGGCGGGCCATCGGCAGCGCCTCCAGCACGCGCTCGTGGTCCGGGTGAGGTGGAGGCGGGCGCTGGCTCCGTGTCACCGCCGCCCACCGAAGGTCCCGTCGCCGGGCTCCACCGCCGCCGTATTCGCCATCGACCCTTCCGCGCCTGCGCCCTCACGGGCCACCTCGCCGCTCTCGGACAGGACAGGAGGCCTCGCCCGCAGGCGGTCGTAGAGCGGCGCCGCCGCTGGATGCGTCGTGATGAAGACCGTGAGGAACCTGCGATAGTCCTCGATCTCCTCGGGGGAGAGCGCCCCGAGGTAGGGACCGAGCGCGTCGTCGAGGCAGGACGCCAGGAGGGGATCCTCGCCGTCGGCGCTGTCCAGGTCGTCGTGCTCGGAAGGGTTCTGCGTCATGGTGACCTCGCGTGGCGGGGCCCGCGCGCGGTGCGGGGCCCTTTCTTCTCTCAAATCACCTTCCGCGGGCCGGTTCGGACAGAGAAAGCGACGCGCCGGGGTCGTTTGTTGCGCCGCCCGGGGCGCGGCGCCAGCCCGCACGGTTCGGGAGCCGGCCGGCGCGGGTCGGGGGGCCCGTGTCCGAGCCTTCCGTTGCTCGGCAACTACTTGAGACCGCATCGCTTTTCAAGAATCGGCAGCGCCGGTGCGTTTTCTTTGTCCGAACCGGCCCCGAGCTCGTGATTTCCACTTCAGGAGACCCCGCCGGTGGCACGCCGCACGTCAGACAGCTCAGGGCACCTCGGCGACGGGGCGGACGCGCTGGAAGGCACGCCATACCGGGCGCTCCGGGCGCTCGGGCGCGGGGGCATGGGGGAGGTGATCGAGGCGGAGCACCGCGCCCTCCGGAAGCGGGTCGTGGTGAAGCTCGTCCGCCGCGCGCTCGCGCACGATCCGCGGTTCGCCGACCGCCTCCGGGTCGAGGCGCGGGCGCTCGCGGCGGTCTCGTCGCCGCACGTGGTGGCCGTCCTCGATCTGGGGGAGACGCCGGCAGGCCATCCCTACTTCGTGATGGAGCGGCTCGAGGGGACGACGCTGGGGGAGGAGCTCGAGCGGCGCGGCGCGCTGCCGGTGGCCGAGGCGATCGAGCTGGTGCGGCAGGTGCTGGCCGGGCTGTCGGCGGCGCACCGGGTCGGGCTCGTGCACCGCGACGTGAAGCTCGACAACGTGTTCCTGTGCGCGCCGGGCGCGGCGGCGCCGGGCGGCGCCCGGGTGGCGAAGGTGCTGGATTTCGGCGTCGCGAAGGTGCTGGATCGCGGCGTCGCGAAGGTGCTGGATCGCGGCGTCGCAAAGCTGCTCGATCGCGGCGTCGTCGAGGGCGCGGCGAGGGTGCGGTCGCCGCTCCCCGTGCCGGGGCCTGCGTATCCGACCGAGGCCGGGCTGCTGGTCGGGACCCCTCGGACGGCCTCGCCGGAGCAGGCGCGGTGCCAGCCGGTCGACGCGCGGGCGGACGTGTATGCCGCCGGGTTGCTGATGTATACGCTTCTGGTGGGGCAGGGTCCGTTCGCTCACCTCGACGGCGCGCTGGAGGTGCTGGAGGCGCACGTCCGGGAGGCGCCGTGCCCGCCGTCGCTGCGCGCCGCCCAGGCGATCCCGCCGGCGCTGGACCGGGCCGTGCTGAAGGCGCTGGCGAAGCGGCCGGAGGAGCGGTTCCAGAGCGCCGAGGCGTTCGCGGAGGAGCTCGGGCGGATCGCGGCGGGGCTGGCGGGGGCGGAAGGGAGCGCGGGGGTGGCGGGATCAGGGGGAGCAGCGCCGGTGCCAGGTGCGGCGGCCGGCGGAAGGGTTGGCAGAGGGGAGGCGGCGGCAGCGTGGGAGCCGGAGATCGGGGCGTGGTTCGAAGCGATGCCGGCCGGCGCTGGCGGGGCAGGGGCTCGCGCACACGGGTCAGCGGACGCGGGGCAGGCGGAGGAGCCGGTCGACGGGCGGCTGTTCGCGGCGCTGACAGCGGCGAGCACGGTGGTGTTCTCGCTGATCGCGGCCCTGGTGCTGCGCAGCCTGGGGATGTGGTGATGGGGCGGGAGGCGCTGAAGGCCGGGGACGTGTTCCTGGACTACCGGATCACGGAGGTGATCGACGCGGGTGGGATGGGTGAAGTGTACAAGGCGGTGGAGGACTACTCGGAAGACGTTGTGGCGATCAAGTGCATGTCGCCGCGGCATGTGAAGAGAGAGGACTTCGCGATACGGTTCCGTCAGGAGTGCCGGTTTTATCCAAAGCTGAAGCACCCGAACATCGTGAGGATGAGGAAGGCGGGCGTGTCGCCGGCCGATGTCGCGTACATCGTGATGGATTACCTCGAGGGGCGGACGCTGAGGAAGCTGCTGAACAAGGCGTACCGGCTCGATTTCCTGAGCGCGATGCACGTGATGCTGCAGGTGGCGGACGCGATGACGTTCGTGCACTCGAAGGGGATATGGCACCGTGACCTGAAGCCCGAGAACATCATGGTGGGGGCCAAGGAGGAGGCGAAGGGGCACGTGTGGCTCCTGGACTTCGGGATAGCGAAGTTCGCGGACGGGGGGATGAACACGGACGACCTGCCGGACGTCGGGACGGTGAGGTACATCTCGCCGGAGCAGGTGAAGATGCTGTACGCGACGTCGAGGAAGGCGGAGCGCCCGAAGCCGGACGGGCGCACGGACATCTACGCGTTCGGGGCGATCTTCTACGAGGTGCTGACGGGGAAGCACCTGTTTTTGGACGACAGCGAGCCAGCGACTGCGGAGGAGACGCTGACGGGGCACCTCGTGGCGGCGCCGGAGCCGGTGCACGAGATTGTGCCGGATTGCCCCGAGTTCGTGTGGCCGGTGGTGTCGCGGTGCATCGCGATCGACCGAGAGGAGCGGTATGCGAGGTTCGATGAGGTGGCGCGGGACCTTCGGTCGCTGCTGAGGGACACGGTGCCGGCAGGGCACGTGCTGGCGCGGCGGCTGGCGCAGGAGCGGATGAAGGCGGAGCGGCAGGCGGCGTTCGCCGGGGTGGAGCTGGAGGACAGCGCGCCGACGGCGGGCGAGGCGGGGGAGGAGGAGACGGACGAGGCGCGGGCGCGCGGTGAGAGCGAGGGGGGCGGGATGGGGCGAGCGAGCGGGGAGCGGGAAGAGCAGAGGGCGCGGCGGGTGGTGCACGGAGAGACGGCGCCGCTGGAGCAGTTCGTTGCGCCGGCGAGCCCGCTGCCGTTCGCGCCGGCGTCGCGGGAGCCGGCGCGTGTGCCGCGCGGGCGCGGGGTGGGGTACACCGAGCCGCTGCCGTCGATGCTGCCGCCGCTGAGGCCGCGGGAGGCGACCGCGAGGCTGGCAGGGACGTGGGCGGAGAGGATGGCGCCCCGAGGAGGGCCGCCGCCGCTGCGGGAGGTGAGGGCGCAGGCGTACGCGGAGCCGCCGCCGCTGCGGGAGGTGAGGGCGCAGGCGTATGCCGGGCCGCCGCCGCTGCCGGTCATGGAGTCGCAGAGGGCGGCACCGGCGCCGCTGCCGGTGATGGAGACGCCGAGGGCGATGCCGCCGCTGGAGGTCGCGGCGCAGCACGTCACGCCGCCGTTGGCGCTGATGGGAACGCAGCGAGCGGCATCGGCGCCGCTGCCGGCTGCAGCGCCGCCGCCAGCGCCGAGCGCGGTGACGGCACCGAGCGCTCGACCGGCGGGGTCGTTGCAGACAGAGACGCCGGCGGCGATGATCGCACAGCCGCGGCGAGCGATGCGCGTGTACGTGCTGGCGCCGCTTTTGGCGCTGGGGATCACGGTTGTGGGCGTGGGCGCGGCGCTGGGGATCCGAGCGATGAGCGGCGGAGCATCGGAGCCGTCCACGGGAGAGCCGGCGGCCTCCGCGGTGCCGGCCGGGAGCGTGTCGATGAGCGGGACGTCCGCGGCGAGCACCGCTGCGCCGGCGCCGGTGGCGGTGCCCGCAGCACCGGCGCCGGAGGCGACGGCGAGCGCGGCGAAGGTGAGCGCGGCCGAGGAAGCTGCGGAAGCCGGAGCACCTGGGAAGGCCGGGCCGGCTGCGGAAGCCGAGGCGCCTTCCAAGGAGCAGCAGGGGGCGAAGGCGCCACCGGGGAAGGCTGCGCTGGTGAAGGCTGCACCTGCACCTGCGGAGGCGGAGGACGACGAGGACATCTACCCGATGCCGACGCGGCAGAAGCCATCGTTTCTGCGGGTGCTGTCCGAGCGGCGGAAGCAGGCGGCGCCGGGGCCGAAGGCAGCGCCTGCGAATGCAGGGGGCGCGAAGCCAGCAGGCCCGTGCCCGGCCGCCGGGTGCAGGCCGTTCTAGTCGCTGAGGAGAGAGGTCTTCATATGAGCAGCAACAAGGACAGCGACGACATCCGGCAGTACCTGCCGGATCTTGAGAGCATCCGGCGCGAGGCGGATCCGGCGGTGGCGGAGCGGAAGCTGCAGCAGGCGCTGAACAACCCGGAACTGGACCGGGCGCTGTCCGAGATGCAGCAGCAGAAGCCGACGGGGCAGCCGCTGTTCCAGTTCCCGGTGGTGCCGGCGCTGGCCAGGGGGCAGGCGGTGGCGCCGGGCGCGGTGGTCCCGCAGCACGGAGCGGCGGCGCCGCGCGGCGCAGGGCCGCCGCCGCTGCCGCACGGAGCGGCGGTGCCGCAAGGAGCGATGACCTCGCAGCACGGCGCGATCACCCCGCAGCACGGAGCGGCGGTGCCGCTGTACGGTGGCGCGGCGGCGGCGGCGCCGCACGGAGCGGCGGTGCCGCGTGGTGCCGTGGTTCCGCAGAGCGTGGCGGCGCCGCAGGGCGGCGCGATGGCGCCGAGCCAGTGGGCGGACCGAGGGCTGCCGCCGATCGACAAGGCGCTGCTGCCGTCGTCGTTGCTGCCGGTCACGCCGCCGCCCGTGGCGACACCGGATCCGCCGGCCGGCGCGCAGGCGACACCAGGGAGGCGGCGGGGGATGCCGTGGTGGGTGATCGCGCTGCTCGCCGTGCTGGCGCTGAGCATGCCGTTCGTGACGCTGGCGATCATGAGGCGACAGACGCCGGGGAACGAGAAGGAGCCAGCGCCGCCGTCGAGCGGGGCACCCGCGAGGAGCACGCAGGCGCCGCCGGAAGCCTCGGAGCTGTTGCCGCCGTCAGCGCCGGCACCGCCGGAGGAGGTCAAGCCAAGCCTCGACGATGTGGCGACCGGGAGCGGTCCGCCGGCGCCTGCGCTGCCGGCACCTGCGCGGCCGGCGCGTGCGGCGCCGCGACTGCCGCAGGCGCCGGTGACGCCGCTGCCGGCCGAGAAGCCGCTCGACCAAGATTGGATGCAGTGAACCCGAGTGGAGCCGTGATGATGAATTGCCGAACCCTTGGTCTGTTGCTCACTGCGGCGACTGTGATCGCCGCCCCTGACCTCGCCGCCGCGCAGCCTGCGGCGCCGCAGGAAGCCTCTGCGAGCGCCGATGCGGCGAGGCGCGCCGACACGCTCGTCCAGAAGGCGGGCCGCCTCTACTCGGACGGGAAGTACGAAGAAGCGGAGGAGATACTGCTGTCAGCGTGGGAGCTGAACCCGACGTTCGACGTGGCGTACAACCTCGGGAACACGGAGCACAAGCTGAAGAAGCACAGGGAAGCGGCGCAGTACCTCTCGTTCGCGCTGAGACACTGGCCACTGCTCAAGACGGTAGCGAAGCTGAAGCCGACAGCGGAGCAGCGGCTGGCGGAGTCGCGAGCGCAGGTGGGCGCGGTGACGGTGACAGTCGGTGTGGCGGGAGCGGAGGTGCTGGTCGACGGCAAGGCCGTGGGCAGGGCGCCGGTGGAAGGAGAGGTGTTCGTAGAGCCGGGCGAGCACCGCGTGGAGGCGAGGCTGGAGGGGTATGCGCCGGCGAGCCAGACGGTGAGTGTGCCTAAGGGAGGGACGGCGGAGGTGAGGCTGCCGATGACGATGGCGAAGAGCGATGTGAAGGAGGCGGCGCCGGTCGCGAACGGGATCGAAGGGGGGAGCGCGGCGACCGGTGCGCCTGTGGCGGAGCAGCCGCGCACGCCGTCGGAAACGCAGCGACAGCGGCCGCTAGAGAGGAGCTGGGTGCCAGTGATCGCGCTGGGTGCGGCCAGCGTGGTGGGGCTCGGCGTGGGGGTGGGGACGACGGTTGCGTCGAACAGTGCGAACTCGGAAGCTCGCGCTCAACAGGACGCGATCTTCACGGCGGGCGGCGGGTGCTTGGCATCACCGTCCTTCGCAGGACAATGCGCCGAGCTTCATCGCAAAGGTGAGCGCGCCGGTCGCCTGGGGGACATCGCGCTGGGGAGCTACATTGCGTCGGGCGTGCTCGCAGCCGCCGCGGTGACGTATGCCCTATGGCCAGGGGAAAGTGCGGAGAAAGCGACAGCACTGTTTGTGTTTCCGGAGCCGCGCGTCGATGGTGTCGGCTTTGTAATGGTGAGCGCATGGTGAGCCGAGCCGGAGGACGATCGATGACAAGGGTTGGGCGAGTCCTGCTTGGATCAACTGCCGCTGCTGCGTTGGTGTCAAGTGGTTGCGATGGGCTTTGGTACCACATCGAGAACGACTGCGAGCTCATGCTCACCTGCGAGAAGTACCGGGGCAGGGGCAGCGAGGTCGTGCCGTCCGGGTGCGTCCCGAGCGAGATCGACGGCACCGTGGATGACGCGTGCGGCGTCTTTGTGGCTTCGACTGGTGACGACGGCAGTGCGGGGACCCAGGCCGAGCCCGTCGCAACGCTCGCCGAAGCGCTCCGGCGCGCTGTCGAGAAGGGCGCGGGGGTCTACGCGTGCGCCGAAACGTTCAAGGAAGCAGTCGAATTCCCGGCTGGTACCAAGCTCTTCGGCGGGCTCGACTGCGCGAACGGGTGGCGCTGGATCGGCGAGACGGCGAAGACGGTCGTGACGCCCGGCGAGGAGGCAATCGCGCTGAAGGTGATGCGAGGCGAGGGGGCGGTGAGGATCGAGGACGTCTCGGTGCGCGCGGCGGATGCGCAGGCGCAGGGAGCGTCGTCGATCGCGATCCTGGTCGATGGTGCGGAGGCGGAGCTTGTGCGGTGCGAGCTGATCGCCGGCAACGGAGCGGACGGCGCGGAGGGAGAGGATGCGCCGAGCGAGGTGCCGGCGCAGGCGCCCCCGGGGAACGCCGGAAGAGATGCGTGCAGCGATCTTGATGGCACGCCCGGACCAGACGTGACTCTGTCCGGCGGCGCCCAAGTGGTCAACGAGTGCGGCGGGGAATTGTCGATCGGGGGCAGCGGCGGTGATGGCAATGCAACTAACGGAGGCGGCGGCGACGTTGGCCAAGTTGGGGTCGAGGGGCAAGGTGGTGCCGGAGAACCAGCGACGATGAGCCTTAGCTGGAGTTGCGGGGTGACGCCTGGCGACGCGAGCAAGGGGGGCGGCAATGCGGGCGCGAACGGCCCTCCCGGCGAAGCCGGTGTCGCCGCAAGCGGCCTCGGCACGCTGAGCTCGTCTGGCTACGCGGGCGTGAGCGGCGGCGTCGGTGGAACTGGCACACCCGGGCAAGGCGGCGGCGGAGGAGGGGGTGCGAGAGGCGGCGCGGCGATCTGCCCCGGCAGCTTGCAAGGTGCCGGAGCGAGCGGGGGCAGCGGTGGATCTGGCGGCTGCGGCGGGTTGCCGGGGCAAGGAGGTGGAGCCGGCGGGGCGAGCATTGCGCTGGCGAGTGTGGAGGGGAAGGTGACGCTGAAGGACTGCGTGCTGAAGGCGCGCAACGGAGGCAAGGGAGGCGCCGGCGGCGACCTTCAACCGGGCGGAGCCGGCGGCGTTGGCGGCGTTGGCGGCATGGGCGTCGGCGGCTCGAAGAACGCGTGCGACGGAGGGAAGGGAGGCCAGGGAGGCAACGGTGGCCCGGGAGGAGGGGGCCTCGGCGGGCCGTCGCTAGCGATCGCGTACCGAGGCGAGGGGGTGAAGCAGCAGGGGCAGACGACGCTGACACCCGGCACGGAAGGGGCGGGGGGACCCGGCGGAAGCAGCAACGTTGCGGAGAATGCGGGCGCCGACGGCGTAACGGCGGCGGAGCAGGAGTTTCCGTGAGCGCGCGGTGAGGTAGCGGGCGGCGTCGTCGAGAGCGCCGCCCGCGCCGCCGAGGGAGAAGATGGTGGTCGTAGGAGACGAGATCGCAGGGGAGAGGTGCCATCCCCGGGTGGCGTGCATGGCGGGAGCAAGGGGCGCTGGATGTCTGGCAAAGGCAAGGGCTGTGGAAAGTGAGGATACCCGTGCGATTCTGTGACAATTCCTAATGGATGACTGTAAACCAGTGAAAGGGTATCGATTTCTGGAAGAAACGCTTGGCGAGCTCTTCTAACATCGGCAGAATCGGCGCTGCCCGATCCGATGGAGCCCGCCTGCCCATGCGCCGGAAGTCACGCGAAGATGACCTCCCTCCCTCTCGCAGGCGCCCCAGCCTGAGCGGGCTCGGGGAGTGGGAGCGGAAGTGGGTACGGAAGCTCGGCCTCGATGACATCCCGTGGGATCCAGAGCGGTGCTGCGAGCACTGCATCGCGAAGCGAGCGGTGCGCGAAGAGGCGGTGGAGGATCTCGCGCCACCGTCGGGGGCCCGACCGAAGCTGTTGCGGAGCGCTGGCTGGGCGAAGACCCCACCCAGGGCGGGTGGTCGAAAAGCGCGGAGCGAGCGCAGCGGCAAGCTGAAGGTGCTGAAGCTCTTGCGCTCGCCGCGTGTCGAGCGCAAGGAATCATGAGCGCGTGAGCAAAGGCGCCGTCGCGAAGTGCCGGGGCGAGCGAGCAGACGTTGATGACCCAGGCGCGCTCACGACGCACGGGCGGGGGCGCCGTATGCTGGGCGACAGATCAGGATTGGGCGCACCGCGGGCGTGGCGCGCCCTGACTCGACTCGTCCCTGTGGCGAGCGTGCGAGGTGGAGGATGGTGTGCCCAACGCTCGCCATCGAGGCAGGAGCGGAAGCCCCTGTGTCGAGGCGCCGTATGAGCAGCGAGGAGAGCTTTGGTGCGTTGCCTTGTCTGGGGATGTTCCTGGTTTCTGGTAGGGTTGGCAGAGAGGTCGCCTCCCGTACTGCCATTGAGGTGGTGCATGCAGTTGCCGAGGCAGGCAGTGTGGACGGCATGTGTGCTGGTGAGATGACTGCGCCGCGGTGCTGGGACGAAGTGCGGCTGATGATGAGCCCGCGTCGGACAAGCCATTCCCGTCTGGAGGGCGCTTGCCCGGAGCCGGGACGGAGTGGCGTGGGAACGGATTTTGTCGGTGTACTGCTCGTGCCGGGAGCGGCGTACATGGCGCATCTTGGTGATATGCGCGTCTACCGATTCCGAGGCGGGAAGCTGGAGCGGCGAATGTATGAGAACGCCGCTGTTGACGGTGGAATGTTGGACAGATCCATCTCGCCGGATGCGCTGGCCATGTTAATCCAACACGCGAATGAAGCGACGCGCGCGCTCGGATGCGAGGCTGCGGTGGAAACCAAAGCCCAGGTCGAGAGCACCGAGCCAGGCGACATCTTTTTCGTGTGCTCGGGCGGTCTTTGGGGCTCGGTGCCGGAGCCCCGCATCTCCGGCATCCTTGCGGCGCAGCATGAGCTGCGGCTCGCGGCGAGCCTTCTGATGGACTGTGCTCATGAGCACGGCGAGCCCGATCAGGTGACATGCATCCTGGCGCGTGTCGGCGACCGCTGAGGGGTGGAAACCACGAGGAGGAGCGGTGTGCAAGCATGAGAGGGCAATGAGGCGGAGGCGGGGGACCCCTCCCGTCCCGCGCGTAGCGCGGGACCTGGGAGGGGCGGGCGGCGCGCAGGCGCGAAGCGCCGAGCACCGACCGGGGGTGGGCATCCTCGCTTGCTTGTTGTTGTTCTTCTTCGTGTTCTCTCTCCTGTGGCGCGGCGGCGCCACAGGGAGCGGCGATGCCTGGTGCCGTGGTTGCACGGAGCGCGGCGGCGCAGCAGGGGGCGATGGCGCCGAGCCAGTGGGCGGATCGAGCGCTGCCGCCGATCGACATCGACAAGGCGCTGCTGCCGTCGTCGTTGCTGCCGCTTACGCCGCCGCCGGTGGCGACGCCGAAGACGCCGGCCAGCGCGCAGGCGACCGCGAGGCGCCGTCCGTGGATGCCGACATGGCTGATGGTGTTGCTTGCGGTGCTCGCGGTGAGCATGCCGTTCGTGCTGGCGGCGCTCCTGTTGCGAGAGACGCCGCCGAGAGAGCAGGAGCCAGCGCCGCCGTCGAGCGGGGCACCGGCGCGGAGCGCGCTGGCGCCGCCGGTCGCCACGGAGGTCCCGCCGGCGGCCGCGCCGGCACCGCCGGAGGCGATCGAGCCAGGCCTTGAAGATACCCCGGCGGAGAGCGAACCGCCTGCGCCCGCGCCGCTGGCACCCGCGCGACCGGTGCGTGCGGCAGACTCGGCGCCGCCCGCGCCGGTCGCCCCAGTGCCGACCGAACGGCCGCTCGCCGATGACGTGATGGAGTGAAACCGCGTGGAGCCATGATGATGAACTGCCGATCGCTTGCTGTGTTGTTCACTGCCGCGACCCTGATCGCCGCCCCCGACATCGCCGTCGCGCAGCCTGCGGCGCCGCAGGAAGCGCCTGCCAGCGCCGCCGAAGCGGCGAAGCGCGCCGATGCATCGTACCGACAAGGCTTGCGCCTGTACTCGGACGGAAAGTACGCGGAGGCAGAGGCGGCGCTCCAGTCGGCGTGGGAGCTGAACCCGACGTTCGACGTGGCGTACAACCTCGGGAACACGGAATACAAGCTGAAGAAGCACAGGGAAGCGGCGCAGTACCTCTCGTTCGCGCTGAGGCACTGGCCGTTGATGAAGGCGGCAGCGAAGCTGAAAGTGACGGCGGAGCAGAGGCTGGCGGAGTCGCGAGCGCAGGTGGGCGCTGTGAGGGTGACGGTGGGGGTGGCGGGAGCGGAGGTGCTGGTGGACGGCAAGGCCGTGGGCCGGGCGCCGCTGGAAGGAGAGGTGTTTGTCGATGCCGGCGAGCACCGTGTGGAGGCGAGGCTGGAGGGGTACGCGCCGGCGAACGAGACGGTGAAGGTGGCGAAGGGAGGGTCGGCGGAAGTGGCGCTGGCGATGGCGGCGGCAAAGAGCGATGCGCGGGAGGGCGCGCCGGTCGCGCAGGCGCCGGAGAGGGGGGCGCCGGGCGCGGGGGCTGGTGCGAGCGCGGCAGAGAAGCCGCCGGTAGCGCCGGTGGAGCCGGTGGAGCCGGCATCGCCGCCGCAACAGCGAAGCTGGGTGCCGATGATCGCGCTGGGCGCGGCGAGCGCCGTGGGGCTGGGGGTGGGGATCGGGACGACGGTTGCGTCGAATACTGCGAGCGATGACGCCCACAAGCAGAGCGCTGCGATCATTCAGGGCCGCGGACAGTGCGTGAAGCCGGAGTCGTCGTGGTCTGGACCATGCGAACAGGTCCGGAACGATGCATCGCGCGCCGACACGCTGGGGAACGTCGCACGCGTGGCGTTCATCGCGTCGGGCGCATTGGCGATCGCTACGGCAACGTACGTTCTCTGGCCGAAGCCGAAACCCTCTGCATACGCCACGGCGCTGCCCGTCGTGCATCCCGATGGAGCGGGCTTCGCAGTGACGGGGGCTTGGTGATGGACTTCCGGAAGGCAAGGCACATGCGGAACATGCGCAGAACATTCGGCGGGTTGGCGTTCGTCTTGGCGGTCGGCGGTTGCGATAGCTTCTGGAGCCATCTGGCGGAAGACTGCGAACTCCTGGTCACCTGTGATCATTTCTATCCATCAGGCACGGGAGGCGGCACGCCGAACCCTGCGTGCGAGGCGGACCCGACGCAGAACGCGGGCACGGTGATCGACGAGTGCGCAGTGTTCGCGAGCGCGAGCGCGACGCCTGGGGGAGACGGGACGAAGGCGAGTCCGTACGCGTCGCTCGGGGAAGCGGTCGCGAAGGCGAACGGCAAGCGGGTGCTGGCGTGCACGAGCGGGGCGTTCGCGGAGAGCGTGACGGTTGAGGCCGGGGTGGAGGTAATCGGGGGCTTCAATTGCGAGGCGGGGTGGACGTGGAGCGAGGGGGCGCGGAGCGCGATCGAAGCGCCTGCGAACCAGATCGCGCTCACGATGTCGGAGGCCGCGAGCGGAGCGAAGGTGCGGAGCTTCGCGATTCGCGCGGCGAGCGCGACGGTGGCGGGCGGATCGTCGATCGGGGTGGCGGTGGCGGACGTCGAAGCGGAACTGGCACAGGTGGACGTGATCGCGGGCGATGGGATGGCAGGCGAGAACGGGACAGCACCGACGGAAGCGCCCGTGGCGGGCGCGAGCGCGGAGGCGATGAGCGCGTCGGATGCGTGCGCGGCGACCAACCTGGTCATTGGCGGGACCGCGGGCGCGACGACGTGCGAGGACGGCGAGACGCGCGGCGGAGACGGTGGGACCGGGGGCATCACGGGGATAGAGGAGGGGAACGGAGAGCGCGGGGAGGACGGCGCACCGTTGCCGGAAGAAACCCCCGAGGAGTACGGGCTCGGTGGGGTTGGACAGACGGATGCAGCGGGCAACTGCCGGCGTGGAGAAGATGGTGCGTCCGGTGCGCCCGGTGCGCCCGGCCCCGCGAGCAACGACACGACGTTGACGCTCGCCGGGCTCAGCGGCGGAGACGGCGACCAAGGCATGACGGGCGGTCGTGGTCAAGGGGGCGGTGGCGGCGGCGGAGCCAAGGCGGGGATGTTCTGCTCGCTCAACTCGACTTTCGTCGATGGAGTGGGCGCGAGCGGCGGCGGCGGCGGCGCCGGTGGCTGCGGCGGCAGGGGTGGAGGCGGCGGTAAGGCCGGCGGGTCGAGCATCGGGATCGTGAGCCTGGGGACGAAGCTTGTGCTGACGGAGGTGACGGTCGAGGTGGGTACGGCGGGCAAGGGCGGAGGCGGAGTGGTCGGGCAGAACGGGGCCAATGGCGGCGCCGGCGCTGCAGGCGGCGCAGCGTCGGATAACCCCCCCTCGATCCCCGGCTGCAAGGGAGGCGACGGTGGCCGAGGCGGAGCCGGCGGCCCCGGCGGCGGCGGGCGAGGCGGGCATGCAGTGGGTATCGCCTATGTCGCGGCGCTGGGCGCGGCCGTGGAACTGGCAAACTTCATCGCAGGCACAGCCGGCGATGGCGGCAGCACGGCGCCGGGCGGGAACGCCGGCAAATCTGGTGAGAGCGGCGAATGCTGGGACTTCGCCGCCAATGCGAGCTGCGGGCAGTGAGTCACGTTGTGCTGTTGCGAGGTAATTCCGAAGCGTTCATCGGAATGCAATCGGCCGCAGAACGAGAGCGACGGTCCGTGAGCTGCTGAGCTGAAGGAGAGAACAAGAAATGAATGGACGCACCCCGCGCCGGGGTGGTAGGGACCGGTTTGTCGCGGAGACGCGGCACGGTGGGCTGCTCGGCGCTTACAACTTTTCCACCATGGTGTGGAATGCCCAAGGCGCGGGCGGACGGACCGTCGATCTGCTGCACCCATCTGCGTCGGGCCGCGATTGCGGATGTTATCCGACGGTCGCTGAAGGCAGCCCGGCAGCAGATCGCTTTTGGGATGTACGAGAGATGTCAGCCATGGCCGCGGCCGAGCGGACGCGCCGCAGCGCCGTCTGGGGAGCCGCCGGTGCTCAGGCGACCCCTCCCGTCCCGCGCTACGCGCGGGGCGTGGGAGGGGCGGACCGCGCGCAGGCCCGAAGGGCCGAGCACGGGCCGGGGGTGGGCAGCCATCTTCTCTCCGTGCTTCTGTTCTGCTTCTTCTTCACACCAGCGCGAGCTGCGTGGTGCGAGCAACGTAGCTCGTCGCTTTTCGTGGGGTCGAGGAAGCTCCTGGAGGTCGAAACGGCGCTTGAGTCGGCGTGGGAGCTGAACCCGACGTTCGACGTGGCGTACAACCTCGGGAACACGGAATACAAGCTGAAGAAGCACAGGGAAGCGGCGCAGTACCTCTCGTTCGCGCTGAGGCACTGGCCGTTGATGAAGGCGGCAGCGAAGCTGAAAGTGACGGCGGAGCAGAGGCTGGCGGAGTCGCGAGCGCAGGTGGGCGCTGTGAGGGTGACGGTGGGGGTGGCGGGAGCGGAGGTGCTGGTGGACGGCAAGGCCGTGGGCCGGGCGCCGCTGGAAGGAGAGGTGTTTGTCGATGCCGGCGAGCACCGTGTGGAGGCGAGGCTGGAGGGGTACGCGCCGGCGAACGAGACGGTGAAGGTGGCGAAGGGAGGGTCGGCGGAAGTGGCGCTGGCGATGGCGGCGGCGAAGAGCGAAGCGCGGGATGGCGCGCCGGTTGCGAGGGCGGCGGAGGGGAGCGCGCCCGGCGCGGGGACCGGGGCCGGCGCACCTGCGGCAGGGCTGGCGCCCGGGGCGCCGGTGGAACCACCACCTCGGCCGCAAGAGCGGAACTGGGTGCCGGTGATCGCGCTGGGGGCGGCGAGCGCGGTGGGGCTCGGCGTGGGGATCGGGATGACGGTGGCGTCGAACGATGCGAGCGCCGATGGGCGCGCGCAGGCAGATGCGATCCTCAAGGCCGGCGGTGGCTGCCCGGATGCGCCGCCCGCCTACGAACAAGCGTGCTCTGAGCTGCGGGAGACGGCATCGCGCGTCGACACGTTCGGACGTGCAGCCACCGTGGCCTACGCGGCGTCGGGCGTGCTGGCCATCGCAGCCGTGACCTACGCGCTGTGGCCGCGTTCGGCGACCGTGGCGTCGGGCAAGGTGCGTGCTCTGCCCGAAGCGCGTATCGGTTACGGAGGGATCACGGTGCAGGGGGCATGGTGAAGAGCCGATACGAGGATGCGATGAAGAAGAATCGATTGCGCTGGAAGCTGTGCTCCCTGGGGTTCGTCCTCTGCTCCGCCGGTTGCGATACGGTGTGGAGCAACGTCGCGGAGGACTGCGAGTTCACGCTCACGTGTGAGCACCACCGGGGGCTGTGGGAAGGTACGGGCGGCGGGATCCCGAACCCCGCGTGCGAGGCGGATCCGACAAAGGCTGCGAGCACGGTGAGCGACGAGTGCGCGGTGTTCGCGAGCGCGAGCGCGGAACCGGGCGGGGACGGGACGAAGGCGAAGCCGTACGCGTCGCTCGGGGAAGCGATCGCGAAGGCGAAGGGCAAGCGAGTGCTTGCGTGCGCGAGCGGGGCGTTCGCGGAGAGCGTGACGATCAAGGCGGAGCTGGCGATGATCGGGGGCTTCAACTGCGCGGCTGGGTGGACGTGGAGCGAACAGGCGCGGAGCGCGATCGAGGGACCGGCGGGCGCGGTGGCGCTCACGATGACGGAAGCCGCGAGCGGGGCGAAGGTGCGGAGCTTCAAGGTTCACGCGGCGAGCGCGACGGAGCCAGGCGGGTCGTCGATCGGCGTGGCGGTGGCGGACATCGAGGCGGAACTCGCGCAGGTGGACGTGAGCGCGGGCGATGGGATGGACGGCGCGAACGGCGAGACGCCGACGGAGGCGCCGCAGGCAGGAGCGAGCGCGTCGGAGGTGGTGTCCGAGGCGTGCAAGGTTGTCTACGGCGGCGAGCCCGGCGTGACGATGTGTCATGACGGCGAGACGCGCGGCGGCGCCGGTGGACTCGGCGGGACCACCGGTACCGACGAGGGCAATGGGCAGAAGGGTGCGGATGGTGCGCCGCTGCCGGAGCCGAACCCGAACAACAAGGGCCTCGGTGGCGTCGGTCAAACCGATGCGGCCGGTGAATGCGAAGTTGGGGAGAATGGCAAGAGCGGCGATCCCGGCGGTGCCGGCGAGGCCGGCAGCGACACGCAGCTGACGCTGAACCGCATCGCTGGCGGCGACGGCGGTAGCGGCACATCTGGGAAGCGAGGTCAAGGGGGAGGTGGCGGCGGAGGCGCGAAAGCAGGGCTGTTCTGCGGGCCCGTCGCGAACCCGCTGGATGGTCCCGGCGCCAGCGGTGGCGGAGGCGGAGCCGGCGGCTGCGGAGGCAAGGGCGGTGGTGGTGGGAAGGCGGGCGGGTCGAGCTTCGGGATCGTGAGCCTGGGGACGAAGCTGGTGCTGAGGGAGGTGACGGTCGAGGTGGGGACGGCGGGCAAGGGCGGAGACGGAGTAGTCGGACAGAACGGGGCCAATGGCGGCGCCGGTGCTGCAGGTGGCGCAGCGTCGGATAATCCCCCCTCGATCCCCGGCTGCAAGGGAGGCGACGGTGGCCGAGGCGGAGCCGGCGGCCCCGGCGGCGGCGGGCGAGGAGGCCACGCCGTAGGCATCGCGTATGCGGTGACACCGACCGATGCTCCGGTCGTGCAATTCAAACCAGGCACGGCCGGTGATGGCGGCAGCGCTGCGCCTGGCAGTCCCCCGGAGAGCGCCGGCGCGCCGGGGGCGAGCGGGGGCTGCTGGAACCTCACAACCGGCGAGAGCTGCGGACAATGAGCAGAGCGGTGAAGTTGTGTGGAAAATCCGAATGAGTCAACGGAATGCAATCTACTCGGGCCATGAGAGCTGCTGGCCGTGAGCTGCTGAGCTGAAACCGTGAGCTGCTGAGCTGAAGGAGAGAACAAGAAATGAATGGACGCACCCCGCGCCGGGGTGGTAGGGACCGTTTTGTCGCGAAAACGCGGCACGGTGGGCTGCTCGGCGCTTACAACTTCTCCACCATGGTGTGGAATGCCCAAGGCGCGGGCGGACGGACCGTCGATCTGCTGCACCCATCTGCGTCGGGCCGCGATTGCGGATGTTATCCGACGGTCGCTGAAGGCAGCCCGGCAGCAGATCGCTTTTGCTTCTTGCGAGAGTTGCCGGCGATGACCGAGGCCGGGTGGACGCGTTGTCGCGCGGTCACGAGAGCCGCCGGCGAGCAGGGGACCCCTCCCGTCCCGCGCGTAGCGCGGGGCGTGGGAGGGGCGGACCGCGCGCAGGCCCGCAGGGCCGAGCACGGGCCGGGGGTGGGCATCCTTGCATTGCTCTCTCTTCTCCTCTGCACCCCAGCGCGAACCGCGTGGTGCGAGCAAACGGCGCCGGGAGCAAAGGGAGGGTCGGCGGAAGTGGCGCTGGCGATGGCGGCGGCGAAGAGCGAAGCGCGAGAGGCCGCGCCGGTCGTGAGGGCGGCGGAGGGGAGCGCGTCGGGCGCGGGGGCCGGTGCGCCCGCGGCAGAGAAGCCGCCGGTAGCGCCGGTGGAGCCGATGGCGCCGCCGCAACAGCGAAGCTGGGTGCCGGTGATCGCGCTGGGGGCGGCGAGCGCGGTGGGGCTCGGCGTGGGGGTGGGGACGACGGTTGCGTCGAACAGTGCGAACTCGGAAGCACGCGCTCAACAGGACAAGATCTTCGCCGAAGGCGGCGGGTGCTTGGCATCCCCGTCGTTCGCAGGACAATGCGCTGAGCTTCATCGCGCAGGTGAGCGCGCTGGTCGCTTGGGCGATATCGCGCTGGGGAGCTACATTGCATCGGGTGTTGTACTCGCCACGGCCGCGCTGACGTATGCCCTGTGGCCAGGAAAAAATGCGGAGAAGGCGACCGCACTGCTTGTGCTTCCGGAGCCGTGCGTCGATGGTGTCGGCTTTGTGATGGTGAGCGCATGGTGAGCCGAGCCGGAGAACGATCGATGAGAAGGTTTAGGCGAGTCCTGCTGGGGTCAACTGTCGCTGTCGCGCTGAGCTCCAGCAGCTGCGATGGGCTTTGGCACCACATCGAGAACGACTGCGAACTCATGCTCACGTGCGAGAAACACCGGGGCAGGGGCAGCGAGGTCGTGCCTTCCGGATGTGTGCCGAGCGAGATCGATGGCGCCGTGGATGACGCCTGCGGCGTGTTCGTGGCTTCGACTGGCAACGACGGTAATGCAGGCACCCGCGCCGATCCGGTCGCGACGCTCGCCGAAGCGCTCCGGCGCGCTGGCGACAAGGGCATGGGGGTCTATGCCTGCGCCGAACAGTTCGAGGAGGCTGTCGAGTTGCCAGTAGGCGTCAAGCTCTTCGGCGGGCTCGACTGCGCGAACGGGTGGCGCTGGATCGGCGAGACGGCGAAGACGGTCGTGGCGCCCGGCGAGGAGGCAATCGCGCTGAAGGTGATGCGGGGCGAGGGGGCGGTGAGGATCGAGGACGTGTCGGCGCGTGCGGCGGACGCTCAGGCGCCGGGAGCTTCGTCGATCGCGGTGCTGGTCGATGGCGCGGAGGCGGAGCTCGTGCGGTGCGAGCTGATCGCCGGCAACGGAGCGGACGGCGCGGAGGGAGAGGATGCGCCGAGTGAGGTGCCGGCGCAGGCGTCGCCGGGGAACGCCGGAACCGATGCGTGCAGCGATCTGGATACATCGGGAGCGCCCGATGAGACGCTGGCGGGCGGTGCACAGGTCGAGAACGCGTGCGGCGGCGCATTGTCGATCGGCGGAGAGGGCGGCGCTGGCAGGGTGAACAACGGTGGCAGTGGACAGATCGGAGAGCCTGGCGCGCTCGGCGCAGCAGGCTCTGGAGAGCCCGCTGCAGGCAACTGGAGCTGTGCCGCTGGTGGCACCGGCCAAGGGGGCGACAACGGCACCCCCGGCGAAGCGGGCCTCGCCGCGAGCGGCCTCGGTATGCTGAACTCGTCGGGCTACGTGGGCGTGAGCGGCGGGGCCGGTAGAGCGGGCAAGCCCGGGCAAGGCGGAGGTGGAGGCGGAGGCGCGAAGGGCGGCGCGGCGATCTGCCGAGGCAGCATGCCAGGAGCTGGAGCGAGCGGAGGCAGCGGCGGACCCGGCGGCTGCGGCGGGCTGCCTGGCCAAGGTGGCGGAGCCGGCGGAGCCAGCATCGCGCTGGCGAGCGTGGAGGGGAAGGTGACGCTGAAGGACTGCGTGCTGAAGGCGGGCAACGGGGGCAAGGGGGGGCAGGCGGTGATCTGCAGCCGGGCGGCCTCGGCGGCCTCGGTGGGATCGGAGGCACCGGGATGGGCGGCTCCAAAGCTGCGTGCGCTGGCGGTCAAGGGAGGTCAGGGAGGCAACGGTGGCCCGGGAGGAGGAGGCCTCGGCGGGCCATCGCTAGCGATCGCGTACCGAGGCGAGACGGTGAAGCAGCAGGGGCAGACGACGCTGACACCCGGCACGGCGGGGGCGGGAGGACCCGGGGGAAGCAGCAACGTTGCGGAGAATGCAGGCGCCGAAGGCGTAATGGCGGCGGAGCAGGAGTTTCCGTGAGCGAGCGGTGAGGTAGCGGGCGGCGTCGTCGAGAGCGCCGACCGCGCCGTCGAGGGAGAAGATGGTGATCGTAGGAGACGAGATCGCAGGGGAGAGGTGCCATCCCCGGGTGGCGTGCATGGCGGGAGCAAGGGGCGCTGGATGTCTGGCAAAGGCAAGGGCTGTGGAAAGTGAAGACGCCCGTACGATTCTGTGACAATTCCTCATGAATGGCCGTAAACCTGTGAAAGCGCATCGATTTCTGGAAGAAACCGCTTGGCGAGCGCTTCCAACATCGGCAGAATCGGCTCTGCCCGAATCCGATGGAGCCCGCCTGCCCATGCGCCGGAAGTCACGCGAAGATGACCTCCCTCCCTCTCGCAGGCGCCCCAGCCTGAGCGGGCTCGGGGAGTGGGAGCG
Organism: Sorangium sp. So ce321; assembly: GCF_051530195.1. Classification (NCBI taxonomy): domain Bacteria; kingdom Pseudomonadati; phylum Myxococcota; order Polyangiales; family Polyangiaceae; genus Sorangium; species Sorangium sp. So ce321. The sequence goes on from NZ_CP150329.1 coordinate 1,156,433, forward strand.
GAAGTGGGTACGGAAGCTCGGCCTCGATGACATCCCGTGGGATCCGGAGCGGTGCTGCGAGCACTGCATCGCTACGCAAGTGGCTCGCGGAGAAGCGGTGGAGGAGCTTGCGCCGCCATCGGGGAGCCGACCGAAGCCGCTGCTGGGCCTCGGCTGGGAGAAGACCGCACCCAGGGTGGGTGGTCCGAAGGGGCGAAGCAAGCGCGACGGCAAGCTGACGCTGCTGAAGCTCGTGCGCTCGCCGCGCCGCGAACGCAAGGATCGTTGAGCGGAAGGCTTGGTCTCGAGGGTGCCGATTCGAGCGGGGGGACGTTGAGGGCGAAGGCGCGCTGACCAGCGCACGGCGGCTGCGCCGTGCGCTGGGCTAACAGATCAGGAACCGGCGTACCGCGGGCGTGGTGCGCCAGACTCGGCTCGTCGCTGTGACGAGCGTGCTAGGTGGAGGATGGTGTGCCCAACGCTCGCCATCGAGGCAGGAGCGGAAGCCCCTGTGTCGAGGCGTCGTACGAGCAACGAGGAGAGCTTTGGTACGTTGCCTTGTCTGGGGCTGTTCCTGGTCGCCGGTGGAGTCGGCGGAGAAACCGTGTGTGGCTCAAGGGAATGCGATCGATCGAAGACGAGGGCTGCGGTCTGTGAGCCGCTGAGCTGAAGGAGAGAACAAGAAATGATTGGACGCATCCCGCGCTGGGGTGGTGGGGACCGTTTTGTCGCGGAGACGCGGCACGGGGGGCTTCCCGGCGCTTACAACTTCACCACCCTAGAGTGGACTGCCGAAGGCGCGGGCGGAGGGACCGTTGAACTGCTGAGTCCTTCTGCGTCGGGCCGCGATAGCGGATATGATCCGACGGTCGCTGAAGGGAGCCTGGCAGCAGGTCGCTATTCCACCGCGTCGGAGCGGCCAGTCGTCGAGGTGTCGGTCGCACGGACGCGGCGCCGCGTAGACGCGACGAACGCCGGCGATCGGAGGACTCCTCCAGGCCTGCGTGCGGCGCGGGGCGTGAGAGGGGTGGATCGCACGCAGGTCCGCAGGGCCAAGCACGAGCTGGGTGTGTGCATCTATATCTTCAGCGCTCTGCTCTTGGGCACACCAGCACGGACCGCGTGGTGCGAGGAGGCGAAAGAGACGGCGCCGGCCGCTCCGGAGGGGGAGGCGACGCCGAACGCGCCGGCCGACGCGGCTGCATCCGGCGCGCCTACGGCGGAGAATTCGCCGGTCGCGCCCGTGACGCCGATCGCACCAACGCAGGAGCGGAGCTGGGGGCCGGTCATCGTGCTGGGGACGGCCAGCGCGGTGTGGCTTGGTGTGGGAGTGGCGATGACGGTAGCTACGGCGGCGACCCCGGCGTCACCCTCTGCGAAGACGGCGAGACCCGCGGCGGTCAAGGCGGCCCCGGTGGCATCCCCGGCATGGACGACGGCAACGGCCAGCCCGGTCAGGCCGGCATCCCCCTGCCCGACCCGATCCCCAACGCTCCGGGCCTCGGGGGCGTCGGCCAAACGGAGACGGGCGAATGCGAACAGGGCCAACCCGGCCGCGATGGCGCCTCCGACACCCCCGGCCCCGCCGGCCGCGCCACCACCCTCGCCCTCACCGGCATCACTGGCGGCGACGGGTCCCCCGGCATCACCGGCAAGAAAGGCCAAGGAGGCGGCGGAGGCGGCGGAGCGAAGGCGGGGTATCTCTGCGGGGACCCGAGGAACCCCGTGGAGGCTTCTGGCGCCAGCGGCGGCGGAGGCGGAGCCGGCGGCTGCGGAGGCAAAGGAGGAGGCGGCGGCCAAGCCGGCGGATCGAGCATCGGCATCCTCAGCCTGGGAACGAAGCTGGTGCTGACCGAGGTGACCGTCATCGCGGGCAAGGCGGGCAACGGAGGAAAGGGCGGATTGGGACGACCTGGCGCCAGCGGGGGCAGTGGCGGGACCGCAGGTACCGCTTCGTCTCTTGGTGGCTCCGGCTGCGATGGTGGTCGTGGCGGCTCCGGCGGCCGCGGCGGCCCCGGCGGCGGCGGTCGAGGCGGCCATGCGGTGGGAATCGCCTACGCCGCGGCGCCGAGCGCAGCCGTTGCGCTGGAGAACTTCACGGCGGGTACAGCCGGGGACGGCGGCAGCGCCGGGCCTGGTGGCTCGGAGCAGAACGCCGGTGTGCCCGGAGCGAGCGGAGCGTGCTGGGACTTCAGCATCAAGGCGAACTGCGGCCAGTGACAAGAGTGGCGTCGTTGTGTGGAAATATTGAATGACTCAACGGAATGCGGTCCACGAGAATGAGGGCTGCGGGCGGTAAGCTGCTGAGCTGAAGGAGAGAACAAGAAATGAATGGACGCACCCCGCGCCGGGGTGCTAGGGACTGATTTGTCGCGGAGACGCGGCACGGTGGGCTGCTCGGCGCTTACAACTTTTCCACCATGGTGTGGAATGCCCAAGGCGCGGGCGGACGGACCGTCGATCTGCTGACTCCTTCTGCGTCGGGCCGCGATTGCGGATGTTATCCGACGGTCGCTGAAGGCAGCCCAGCAGCAGATCGCTTTTGGGGATGTACGGGAGCTGTCAGCCCATGCCCGAGGCCGAGCGGAGGCGCCGCAGCGCCGTCTCGAGAGGTCGAAAAGCGCGGAGCAAGCTGATGCTGCTGAAGCTCGTGCGCCCGCTGCCTGGCGAGCGCAAGGAATCTTGAGCGCGTGAGCGAAAGGGCCCGTCGCGAGGTGCCCGGACGAGCGAGCAGAGGTCGATGGCCCAGGGGCGCTGACGACACACGGTGGGGGCGCCGTACGATGGGCGACAGATCGGGATCCGGCGCACCGCGGGCGTGGTGCGCCCTGACTCGGCTCGTCCCTGTGACGAGCGTGCGAGGTGGATGATGGTGTGCCCAACGCTCGCCATGGAGGCAGGAGCGGAAGCCCCTGTGTCGAGGCGTCGTACGAACGACGAGGAGAGCTTCGGTGCGTTGCCTTGCCTGGGGTTGTTTCTGGTCGCCGGTGGGGTCGGCGGAGGGGTGGTCTCCCGCACGGCCATCGAGATGGTGCACGCAGCTGTCGAGGTAGACGGTGTGGACGACGTCTGTGCTGGTGGGATGACCGCGCCGCACTGCCGGGACGAAATACGACTCATGTTGAGCCCGCGTCGATCGAGCGGCAGCGGCTCCGAGGACGATCGCCCGGAGCCGGGACGGAGCGGCGCGCCGGTGAGCTTCGCCGGTGTGCTGCTCGCGTCGGGAGCGGCATACATGGCCTATATCCGCGATATGTGCGTCTACCGATTTCGTGATGGTCGGATGGAGGAGCGAACGCGTGACGACGCTGTGCTCGACGGTGGCGCGTCGGATGCAGCGGTCTCGACGGATGTGTTGACCCTGTTGACCCAACACGCAAGCGCAGCCACGCGCGCGCTCGGCTGCGAGGCGGCGGTGGAGATGAAGACCCAGGTCGAGCGCACCGAGCCGGGCGACATCTTCCTCGTGTGCTCGGTCGGCATCTGGAGCGCTGTGCCCGAGCACCGCATCACCGGCATCCTTGCGGCGCACCACGAGCTGCGGCTCGCGGCGAGCTTGCTGATGGACTGCGCTCATGAGCACGGCGAGCCCGAGCAGGTGACGTGTCTCCTGGCGCGCGTCGGCGACATCTGAGGGGCGGAGCTCACCAGGAAGAACGGCGCGCCAGCACGAGAGGGCGGCGACGCGGAGGTGAGGAGACCCCTCCCGTCCCGCGCGCAGCGCGGAACCTGGGAGGGGCGGGCGAAGCGCCGAGCACCGACCGGCCTGGAGAGCCGCCGTCGGCCACGAGACACTCCCGTCCGTCGCGAGGCGTGGGGAGCGGGCCCCGCGCAGGCACGACGACGTGACGGTCAGCGCGAGCGCGGTCCGGTGTGCCTGCCGCCGAGCCAGAGCTTCCGCAAGATCGAGGTGCGCTCTGCCGAGACTCGCCCGAGGCGAGCGGGGGTCTGCTGGAGCCTCGCACCACCAAGGGATGCGGCCAGCGAGGGCTCCTCATTTCGTGATAATTTTACTTCGATGAACGTAATCTGTCGCAGGACGTGAAACGCGTGCACGCAAGCAAGGTAAGGATGGCCCGAAGAAAGTGCTTGGCGAGCTTCTTCTCGGTTGGCAGAATAGGCGCCATCCGTTACGAAGGAGCACCCATGCCGATGCGCCGGAAGTCTTGCCGAGACGAGATTCCTCCCTCTCGCGTGCGCCCCTGCCTGAGTCACATGGGGAAGTGGGAGCGGGCATGGGTACGGGAGTTTGGTCTCGAGGACATCGACTGGGACCCTGAGCGGTGTTGCGAGCAGTGCCTGGCCAGGCGAGCCGCTCGAGGAGAAGCCGTGGAGGACCTCGTGCCGCCCTCCGGGATACGTCCCAAGCTCCTGCTCGGCCTCAGCGAGGCGAAGGACGCGCCCTTGGCGGATGAACAGCACCGGCGCAGCGCGCGCAGCAGGGCGACGCACCTGAGGCTCGTGCGAGCATCTGGTCTCGAGCCCAAGGACCCGTGAGAGAGGGGCGCCCGCCTCGGGGCGGGGCCATGCGATCCCTGAACCGCTTTGCTCATGACCCGGCACGCGCTGGCGTGGACGGGAGTCCTGCCATGGAGAGAGTCGGACGGACCGCGGACCGAGGCTCGCCACGAGCCTCTTCTCAGGCCACGACCTGCGCCTCGTGACAAGCATCCTGGTGAACCATGCACGTGAGCACGAACTCGCGATATGCGCGATGCGCCGTGTTCACCTGTCGTAGCTCGTCGAGACAGTCGAAAGGCAGAGACAGACTTCCTCTTGAGCCTGCGCCCGGTCACCCGCGGACAGCGCGACGGCGCTCCCGCCCGGCTCGCACCCGCGCTCCCGCCCGGCTCGCACCCGCGCTCCCACCCGGCTCGCACCGGCTCTTACCCCGCGGCGCGCACCCGTGCTCTCGCGCCGGCTCCGCAAAGGCCGCCGGGCGCTCGGGCGCGGCTCCCGCCCGAACCCCGGCGGCGCCGCTGTCGCGCGCGGGAAGCGCACCACGGCCTACCTTCATGCGCCTCGCTCCTGCTACCCTCCGGGCCGTGGCGATAACGACAGATTTCCTCGTGATCGGCAGCGGTGTAGCCGGCCTTACCTTCGCTCTCGAGGCGGCCGAGCACGGTGAGGTGATCGTCATCACCAAGCGGGCGCGCGACGAATCCAACACGAAGTACGCCCAGGGAGGCATCGCCGCGGTCTTCGCCCCGGACGACACCGCCGAGGCGCACATCGCCGACACCCTCGAGGCGGGGGCGGGCCTCTGCCACGACGTCGTCGTCGAGATCTGCGCCCGCGAGGGGCCCGAGCGGGTGCGCGAGCTCATCGCGCGGGGCGCGCAGTTCGATCACGAGAACGGCCAGGTGCGCCTCGGGCGCGAGGGGGGCCACTCCGCGCGGCGGATCGTCCACGCCGCGGACGCCACCGGCCTCGAGATCGAGCGCGCGCTCCTCGAGCAGGCCCGGCAGAACCCGAACATCCGCTTCGCCGAGCACCACACGGCCATCGACCTGATCCCGCTCTCCCGCTTCGGCGGGCCGGACATCTGCGCCGGCGCCTACGTGCTCGACGAGACCGACGCCGCGCTCAACGCGGGCGCGCCGCGGCCGCCCCACTCCGAGCGGCCCGCCACCCGGCACCGCCCCGCCTCGAAGCCGCACGTCGTCGAGACCTACCTCGCGCGGGCGACCGTGCTCGCCACCGGCGGCGCGGGCAAGGTCTACCTCTACACGACGAACCCGGACGTCGCGACGGGCGACGGCGTCGCCATGGCCTACAGGGCCGGCGCCGAGATCGCGAACATGGAGTTCTACCAGTTCCACCCGACCTGCCTGTTCCACCCGGAAGCCAAGAGCTTCCTCGTGAGCGAGGCGCTGCGCGGCGAGGGCGCCATCCTCCGGCTGCCGGACGGCACGGCCTTCATGGCGGACCACGACCCGCGGAAGGACCTCGCGCCGCGCGACATCGTGGCGCGCGCCATCGACTTCGAGATGAAGCGGACCGGCTCGGACTACGTGCTGCTCGACATCACCCACCGGCCGGCGAGCTTCATCCGCGAGCACTTCCCGACGATCCACGCGCAGTGCCTCCGCTACGGCATCGACATCACCTCGCAGCCGATCCCCGTCGTGCCGGCCGCCCACTACATGTGCGGCGGCATCACCACCGACCTCTACGGCAGGACCACGATCCCCGGCCTCTGGGCGATCGGCGAGTGCACGTGCACCGGGCTCCACGGCGCGAACCGCCTCGCCTCGAACTCGCTGCTCGAGGGGCTCGTCTTCGGCCACCGCGCCGCCGCGCGCCTCGCCGGCCAGATCGCCGAGCTCAGGCAGAGCCCGTTCCCCGAGGTGCCCGAGTGGCAGGTCGGCAACGCGGTCGCGAGCGACGAGGAGGTCGTCGTCGCCCACAACTGGGACGAGCTGCGCCGGACCATGTGGAACTATGTCGGCATCGTCCGGTCCGACGCCCGCCTCCGGCGCGCCGCCCGGCGGATCTCCCTGCTCCAGGAGGAGATCCGCGAGTACTACTGGAAGCACCTTGTCACGCGGGACCTGCTCGAGCTGCGCAACATCGCCACCGTGGCCGAGCTCATCGTCGGCTGCGCCTCCGCCCGGCACGAGAGCCGCGGGCTGCACACGACCATCGACTACCCGGAGACGAACGATCGCCTCTCCACGGATACGGTCGTGAAGCGGGGCGTCTTGCCGTACCTCCGAGGGCGATGAGCGATCCATCGCGCGGCATCCCCGAGCCTCCGCCCGGCGACGGAGGGCCCGGCCCACTCTTCCAGGGAGGCAGCGTGGAGCGACCGATGTCGGTCCCCGCGGCCGCCGGCTGGGTCGCGGGCGTCTCCTTCCTGTTCCTGTGGCTGCTCGGCGTGATCGCCTCGTTCCGGCCAGCGCCGGAGCTCGACGTCGTGAGCAGCTTCGCGTGCCAGGCCGCGGCGTACCTGCTCGGGCTCTTCGGCGTGCTCCAGCTCCACGCACCGCGCGCGTCGATCCGCGAGTTCCTCGGGCTCCGCCGGACGCACGCGGCGTTCTACCCGCTCGCTGTCGCGCTCGGCTTCGCGCTCGAGGGGCCCATCGCCGCCCTCTACGAGCAGATCGAGCGGCGCTGGCCGTCGGGGATCAGCGACGCCGAGCTCGTCCGGGTCTTCGTCGAGGCGAGCGCGGCCGAGCGGGCCGCGCTCGGCCTCATCTTCATCGCGCTCGGCCCCACGCTGGAGGAGGTCTTCTTCCGCGGGGCGCTTACCCGCCCGATGCGCTGGAAGCACGGCGCCCCGCTCGTCATCGCGACCACGGCCGTGCTCTTCGCGGTCGCCCACGTCGAGTGGCAGAAATTCCTGCCGATCGCGATCTTCGGCGTTGCGCTCGGCGTCCTGCGCGTCGCGAGCGGCTCGCTCGTGCCGCCCATCCTGCTGCACGCGACCTACAACGCCATCCAGTGCTTCGCGCTCCTGTCCGCGGCGGATGCGGGCCACGTCAACGAAGTGCCCGCCGCTGCAGGCGCGGCGCTGCCCGAGACGACGTCGATGCCGGCGTGGCTCGTGGCGGCGAGCTCCGCCTGCGCGCTCGTGTTGATCGCGCTCGCCTGCGCCCTCGGCAACCGCGCCGAGGGTGCGGTCCGCGCGAGGGAAGAGGACCACTCATGATGCCGGCTGTGGAGAGCCAGGGCGGCGGCGAGCGCCGGACCGCGCAGATCGCAGCGGGGGACGGCGGCGGCCGCGCCCCGCAGACCGTGGAGCCGAGCGGCGAGGGGCGCTCGGCCGCGCGCGCCGAGCCGGGGCGGGCCCGCGTCAGCCTCTGCCTGCCGGGGGGCGGCCTGACGGGCGCACTCTACCAGATCGGCGCGCTCGCGGCGCTCGAGGACGGGGTCGAGGGGATCGACAACCAGAGCTTCTCGCTCTACCTCGGGCACGGCAGCGGCGCCTCGGTGGCCGCGGCCCTCGCCGGCGGCATCCCGATCGAGCGGCTCTACCGCGCCCTGCTCGATCCGGTCGACAACTTCTTCCCGCTGGAGCGCGGCCACCTGCTCCAGATCGACCTCGGCGAGTGGCGGCGCGCGCTCAGCACGAGCCTCGTCGCGCTCCGCCACGCCGTCGTCCGGCTCACGACCCGGGGCGACGCGACCCCCAACGCGCCGGCGCAGCAGTACCTCTTCGAGCAGCTCGACCGCTTCAACGACTCGCTCCCCGCGGGCCTGTTCCGGCTCGATCGCTACGAGCGGTTCCTCGCCGAGTTCTTCCTGCGGCGCGGCATCCCGAACTCGTTCCGCGCGATGCCGCGGACGCTGCGCATCCCGACGCACGACCTCGACTCGGGCGAGCGCGTCGTCTTCGGCGCGGAGGGGTTCGACGACGTCCCCGTCTCGCTCGCCTGCGCGGCGTCGCTCGCGCTCCCGCTGTTCTTCACGCCGGTGCGCATCGACCACCGCCACTACCTCGACGGCGGGCTCGGGCACGTGGCGCACCTCGACCTCGCGCAGGCCGCCGGCGCGGACCTCACGATCGTCGTGAGCCCGCTCGTGCCGGTCTCCACCGCGCACCGCCCGGTCCCGACCGGCCACGGCGTGCGCGAGAGCGTGCGCGACAAGGGCATGCTCTGGATCTTCAACCAGGCGATGCGGATCGGCGCGCACGCGCGGCTCCACCAGGCGGTGGGGCGGACGCTCGCCGAGGGGAAGATGCAGGTCCTCGTGCTCGAGCCCGCGACGAACGACGCGCTCCTGTTCCTCCACAACCCGGCCAACCTGCGCGCGCGGCGCGCCATCCTGGAGTACGCCTACCGCACGACGCGCGAGCGCATCACGGTGTGGATGGAGAAGAACCGCGCCGTCGTCGAGGCGATGGGGTGGCACGAGGCCCGCACCTCGGGCACGGGCGCCGGCTGAGGCCGCGGTCGACCGACGCGGCCAGCCGGCGCGCGACGATCAGCCGGCGCGCGACGAGAAGAGGGCGATGGTCAGCTCCTCGGGGGGGACGCTGATGCGGGCCCGGGGCACGGCGACCCCGTGGAGGTAGCGCCAGCCCTCGCCGTCGTGGAGGAAATCGGAGAGCTCGATGAACGAGCGGTCGGCGCCAGCCTCGAAGATCTGGGCGAGGAACAGCACCGAGGCGGAGCTGCCGCTCTGCACGCTGTCGAGGATCTTCAGGCCGCGGTAGCGGTGGTGGTGGATCGTCGCCCTGAGCTCGCGCAGCACGTCGTCCCTGTCGCGCCCGCGGTCGATGTGGCCCATGTGCAGCGTCCGCCAGAGGTACGCGGTGTCTCCGACGGCGAACGCGGCGTACCGCGAGCGCATCAGCGCCACGGCGTCGGGCGCCTCGCGATCGCCCAGGTGGCACGGGGCGCAGCACTCGCGGTACGAGCGCCCCGAGCCGCACGGGCAGGGCCGAGAGAGGGTGCCCAGGCCAGGACGAACATCTCGGGTCATGGGCGTTCTCTACACGGGTTTCTGCCGCGTTGCAGCGCCTCGGCGCCGGCGGCACGCCGTCGGCATGCGGCGGGACCACACCGCGGCGCCGTCCCCGGGGAAGCTCCGGCGCGCCCTGACGCGAAGCCTCTTGCGGGGCGCCGGAGAGGACGGTAAGCCGGGCGGGACGTATGACCGCAGCGCGCGCACACGCTGCGGCCCTCCTCCTGGTCGTCGCCCTGGTTCTGGGGGGCTGCAAGCGCCAATACGCCATCGGCGACGAGGTCCTCGTGACATGGGAAGGGAACGTCTACCCGGCCAAGGTCATCGAGGTCGTCGGCCCGACGAAGTTCAAGGTCCACTACCAGGGGTACGACGACATCTGGGATGAAATTGTACCGCGCGAGCGGATCCACGGCCTCGTCGAGGGCAACGTCGTCCACCCCCCGCCGCCGCCGAAGGTCCGGAGCAAGGGGCTTCAGGCCTCGCAGACCAACGTTTACAAGATCGGCGACAGGGTCCGCGTGGAGTGGCACGGCCAGATGTACCCGGCCGTCGTGACCGGCATCGTGGGGCAAGAGCGCTACCGCATCCACTACGACGGCTACGGATCGGAGTGGGACGAGACGGTCGGGCTTTCCAGGATTCAGGCCAAGTAGTTGAATTTATCGCGAAGAATCATTTTCCCCCTGGCGCTTGCCTTGGGGCCGAATTAAGAGCCGCGCCGAATTTCTGACTGGGCGCTCGCAAGAGTGCGTCCGCCCAGCTGAGGTTCAACGCGTGCCGCACGCCCTCCACGGGCACGCCCTCACGGGTGCGCGGCGGGGAGCCTTCTGTGATCAGCGATCTGTCCAAGCTGCGCAATATCGGGATCAGCGCCCACATCGATTCGGGCAAGACGACGCTGACCGAGCGTATCCTCTTCTACACCAAGCGAATTCACGCCATCCACGACGTCAAGGGCAAGGACGGCGTCGGCGCGAAGATGGACTCGATGGACCTCGAGCGCGAGCGCGGGATCACCATCCAGTCCGCGGCCACGCACTGCTTCTGGAACGGGCACCAGATCAACGTGATCGACACGCCCGGCCACGTGGATTTCACGATCGAGGTCGAGCGCGCGATGCGCGTGCTCGACGGGGCGATCCTGGTCCTCTGCGCCGTCGCCGGCGTGCAGAGCCAGTCGCTCACCGTCGACCGCCAGATGCGCCGCTACGGCGTCCCGCGCATCGCGTTCGTGAACAAGTGCGACCGCGCCGGCGCGAACCCGCTGCGGGTGCGCCAGCAGCTGCGCGAGAAGCTCAACCTGAACCCGGTGCTGCTGCAGCTGCCGATCGGCCTCGAGGACAAGTTCGAGGGGGTCGTCGACCTCATCACGCTGAAGTCCTACCGGTTCGAGGGGGCCAACGGCGAGAAGATCATCACCGGCGAGGTCCCGGCCGACATGGCCGGCGAGGTGAAGGCGGCGCGCGAGGAGATGCTCGACGCGCTCTCGATGTACTCCGACGAGCTCACCGAGGCGATCCTCGAGGAGCGCGTCACCGAGGAGCTGCTCTACAAGGCGATCCGCGAGGCGACCGTGAAGCTCCAGATCGTCCCGGTGATGATGGGCTCGGCCTACAAGAACAAGGCCGTGCAGGTCCTGCTCGACGGCGTGACCCGCTACCTGCCGACGCCGGCCGACATCACCAACAAGGCCGTGGACGTCGAGAAGAACGAGGCCGAGGTCACGCTGTCGAGCGACCCGGAAGCGCCGCTCGTGATGCTCGCGTTCAAGCTCGAGGATGGCCGCTTCGGCCAGCTCACGTACATCCGCATCTACCAGGGCAGCCTGAGCCGCGGCAAAGAGGTCACGAACATCCGCACGGGCAAGCGCCACAAGGTCGGCCGGCTCGTCCGCATGCACTCGGACGAGATGGAGGACATCGAGGGCGCGAGCGCGGGCGACATCGTCGCGATCTTCGGCATCGACTGTAACTCCGGGGACACGTTCACGGACGGCGGCATCAGCGTCGCGATGACGTCGATGCACGTGCCCGACCCGGTCATCTCGCTGACGGTGACGCCGAAGGACAACAAGGCCCAGGCGAACATGTCGAAGGCGCTGCGCCGCTTCACCAAGGAGGACCCGACCTTCCGCGTCGGGGCGGATCCGGAGAGCGGCGAGACGATCATCCAGGGCATGGGCGAGCTCCACCTGGACGTCTACATCGAGCGCATGAAGCGCGAGTACTCGGCCGAGGTCGTCACGAGCCCGCCGCGCGTCGCCTACCGCGAGACGATCACGCGCCGCGTGGACTTCAACTACACGCACAAGAAGCAGACCGGCGGCTCGGGCCAGTACGGCAAGGTCGGCGGCTACATCGAGCCGTGGGCGGAGGCGCCGTTCCAGTTCGACGACCAGGTCGTCGGCGGTGCGATCCCGCGCGAGTTCATCCCCGCGGTCGAGAAGGGCTTCGTGTCGATGCTCGCCAAGGGGCAGCTCATCGGCGCCCCCGTCACGGGCGTGTCGGTCACGCTGAACGACGGCGCGGCCCACGCGGTCGACTCCTCGGACATCGCCTTCCAGGAGGCCGCGCGCGGCGCCTGGCGCGAGACGTACCCGAAGGCCGGCCCGCAGATCCTCGAGCCGCTGATGAAGGTCGCGGCCGAGGGGCCGAGCGAGTACCAGGGCGGCATCGTCGGCATCCTCATGCAGCGGCGCGGCATCATCATCGGTTCGACCGAGGCGGACGCGTTCTGCCGGGTCGAGGCGGAGGTCCCGCTTTCCGACATGTTCGGGTTCTCGACGGTCCTTCGTTCTGCCACCCAGGGCAAAGCCGAGTTCACGATGGAGTTCTCGCGCTATGCTCCCCTTCCGGCGGCTCTCGCTGAGGAGCTCATCAAGAAGTACCGGGAAGAGCAGGCCAAGAAGGCCAAGTGAGGGGGGCGGCATGTACCGCAAAGAGGTGAACGAGCGGAGCCCCATGCGGGTCTTCGAGGGGTCGATGCACGGCGGGCTGGGTCGCGGCAACGTCGGCGTCATCGTCGCTCGGCCCGGCGTGGGCAAGACGGCGCTGCTCGTGCAGATCGCGCTCGACGACCTGCTCCGGGATCGCCGGGTGCTGCACATCTCGCACGAGAACGCGGTCGATCACGTGCGCGCGTACTACGACGAGATCTTCCACGATCTCGCGCAGTCGATGCGGCTGGCGGAGCCGGAGGCCGTCCGGCTCGAGGTCGAGCGGCACCGGCAGATCTACTCGCACCTCGGACACGTGAAGGCCTCGACCGACTCGACCGACGAGGCGGCGCGGCTGTGGGTGGAGAAGGTGCTCGAGACGGTGGGCTTCGCGCGCGGCGTCGCCCACTTCGAGCCCGACGTGATCATCGTGGACGGCTTCGACGCGGCGATCACGTCGGAGCCGGCGATGGAGGCGCTCGCGCGGCTCGCGAAGGAGCGCTCGGCCGAGGTCTGGGTCGCGGCCCAGATCGACGAGCCGGGCGCCCCCGGCGAGCTGCCGGCCGCGCTCGCGAAGGTCGAGCGCCACGTCGGCGTGGTCGTCTACCTGCAGTCGGAGCGCGACGTGGTTCGCCTCCGCTTGCTCAAGGACCACGGCAACAAGGACCTGGCCGATCTCCACCTGCGCCTCGATCCGCACTCGATGCGGGTCATCGACGAGGACGTGCGTCCCCCGTCGGAGCGGCCGAAGGACCCGCGGCAGTTCCGCCTGCACTCGGGCGGGGCCAAGGGGGCCGAGGCCGAGTTCGGGGCCTGCGCCGAGCGGTTCGGCGTGCAGGAGCTGAACTACAGCTTCGAGGGCCACCGGCTCCTCGAGCGTCAGCGGGGCGTGGTCGTGCTCGGGGACGACGAGCTGCGCAAGGGCGACTTCAGCCTCGTCTACGTGTCGCGGCGCCTCGGCCGCGTGCTGAGCGAGATCCCGCTCGTGCGCAACATCCTCCAGACGATCTGGCACCAGATCAACGCGGCCAGCCAGGTCTTCGTCGTGGGCACGCTCCAGGACGACGGCACCGTGCGCGGCGGCACCGGCTGGGGCGCGGAGCTCGCGCGCCTCTGGAAGAAGCCGCTGTTCGTCTACGATCAGGAGAAGCGCGGCTGGTTCCGCTGGAGCGGCTCGGCGTGGGAGATCGCGCGGCAGCCGAGCATCACCAGCGAGAACTTCGCCGGCATCGGCACGCAGGACCTCAACGACGCCGGCTGCGAGGCGATCCGCGACCTCTTCGCGCGCAGCTTCGGCGATCCCGGCTGAGCCGGCGCGCGCAGCGCCTCCCACCCCGTTTCATTCAAGTTGTTCGCTGACGAGAAGCGCGCTGCTCGGTGACGAGGAGCGCGCCGCTCGGTGACGAGGAGCGCGCCGCTCGGTGACGAGGAGCGCGCCGCTCGGTGACGAGAAGCGCGCCGCTCGCTGACGAGGAGCGCGCCGCTCGGTGACGAGGAGCGCGCCGCTGAGGCGCAGCAGGCCGGCGTGGGCGCGGACCTGCTGCGCCGGGCAGCTCAGGACGCGTGCTTCTGGATCAGCTGGGCGAGGCGGGGGACGGCGTCTTCGACGTGCTTCTTGGCCGAGCCGCGCAGCTTCTCGTAGGTGCCGCGCACGACGCCGCTCGACGACGACTTCGCCTTCTCGTCGGTGACGCTGAGGAGCGCGTCGGCGACCCGCGAGCGGTTCGAGCTCAGGTACGAGCTCGCGTTCCCGCTGCCCGCTGCCTCGGTCCAGATGGGGTCGAGCTTCCGGGCGAACTCGGGCAACAGCTTCTCGACCACCTGGGTGATGAAGCCGGGCTTGATGCCCTTCACGGCCGCGTAGCCGGCCTTGACGGCCAGGCCGGAGAGTCCGCCCTTCGAAGCCACTTCCTCGTCGACCAGCGTGCAACAGTCGGCGACGACCTGGGATTTCTTGTTCGCATCGAGCAGCGTTTCGCTGAGACCCATTCTCGATATCCTCCGGGCGCTTCGGGGACCGGACGCGGCTCCCCAACCCTTGTCAGCGCGACCCCCCGGCAGGGAGCCCCGATCACGTCGGGCGGACCGGCGGCCCGCTCCCGACCACATCGACGCGCGGCTCTTACCACAGCAGCCCAGAGGCAGGCATCGCAAGCGCCCGCCCGGGAATCCATCGGTCCAGGACGGCGCTGTCGCCTCGTCGGCCGTCCAGGATGGCCGTGGAGCGCCGCCTCGCGCCCGGTCCTCCGGAGAGACAGCGCCGAGACCGCATGCACGGCCGCCTCACGCACGCCATACTCTGGATGTAATTTAAATCACAGTTTCGGTGTGGCGGTCGCTCGCCGCGGTCGTGTGGCGAGCGCCTGCGGGGGGCTCATGGACGTCTACTGCGAAGTCTGCGGGATCGTCACCACGGTTTCGAGCGACGCGCGCGGCGGGTCCGCGCTCGAGTGCTGGGTCTGCGGCGGCGCGATGTTCCGCGCGCAGGGGAGGGTCGCGGCTGCGCCGCCGTCATCGGGCGCCGAGGAGCGCCCGATCCGGCCGCCTCCTCCGCTCCGGCGGTCGAGCGCGCCCTCGGTGCAGCGAGAGGACGACGACCCCACGATGATGGATCTCCGGTCGCTCGCCCTGAAGTCGTTCGTTGCGACCCTCCCCGCCGCCAGGGCGGCGGCGGTCGCGCCGGTCGCGGGCGCGGTCGCGCCGGTCGCGGGCGCGGTCGCGCCGGCTTCAGGCCGGGTGGTGGTCGATGCGCCGTCGAGCGTGCGCGACGTGCTGCGGCTCCAGGACGCGCTCGCGCCGGTCGCGGCGCGCCCGCGCGCGTGGGATCGCGCCCGCGGGCGCGCGCTCGTGGCGGCGTCGCTGGCGTGCGCGCTGGCCATCGCGGTCGTGCTCGCGCTGGTCGCCGGCCAGGGCTCGCGCGCGCCGTGGGGCGCGCTGCTGCCCACCGCGCAGCGCGGCGTGTCCCGGGCAGGGGAGCTCGCGCGCGCGGTGAGCGCGTCGGTCGAGACGCGCGGCCAACCGCGGAGAGCGTCGCGCGCGCCCGACGCGCAGGCACGTGCGGCCGGCGAGCCCGAGGCGACGAGCCCCGGGCCCGGCGCGGCGCCGCTGTCGCGCATCGCGACGATGGCGAGCGCCCGCGCGGCGTCTGCAGGCGGGACCGCGGCGTCCGCTGCTGGTTCGCCCGCGGCGTCCGCTGCTGGTTCGCCCGCGGCGTCCGCTGCTGGTTCGCCCGCGGCCGCCGCGACGGGTGCGGGTGCGGCCGCCGCGACGGGTGCGGGCGCGGCTTCCTCGACGGGTGCGGGCGCGGCCGCCGCGACGGGTGCGGGCGCGGCTTCCTCGATGGGGACGGGCATGCACGCGGCCTCGGCGACGGCCGCGCGCGCCCGGCCAGCGCGCCTGCCTCCGGCGCCGCCCGCGCCCGAGGAGGCGCCGCGGCCCGCGCGGCCGGTATCGCTCGCCGACGCGATGGCCGCCGCTGTCGCCGACCCCGCGCCTCCGCCGGCCGCCGAGGCGCCGCCCCAGGAGGACACCGAAGAGGAGTAGCCCGCGCCGAGCGCGCCGTCGGCGAGCGTCAGCGCTGCGCCCGCGCGCGCCTCCGCCGCGCGAGCCCGGCCGCGGCGGCGGCCGCCGCGAGCAGCCGCCAGGGCGCCGCGCCCTCCGCGGGCGCGAGCCGGCAACCGCAGCCGGCGTCGTCCTCGGCGCCGCCGCCGTCGCTGTCACCGTCGCCTCCGCCGGGGCCGCCGCCGCCGCTCGCGGGGCCGCCACCCGCGCCGCTGCCGCTCGCGGGGCCGCCGCCCGCGCCGCTGCCGCTCGCGGCGCCCTCGTCGAAGTACGCGCCGCAGGCCGGCCCGACGACCAGCCCGTCGCGCGCCGCGAGCGCGAGCGCATAGACGCCCGCGCCGAACCCGATCATCGGCACGTTGAACTTGTAGACGCCGCTCGCCTCGTCGTAGGTCTCCGCGATCGCGAGGTAGTTCGCGGCCGACTGATCGAGCACCCACCGGATCAGCCGGTCCGAGCGCGCGTCGTCCCCCATGAGCCGCGCGGCGACAGCGCCGCGCAGGTCGGTCACGACCCACTCGGCGCTGTCGTACTCGCTGCCCCAGGGGCTCAGGTCGCTCGCGCCGGCGTGATCCGTGCGGTCGTCGTTCCGGGACCAGCCGGCGCCCGCCGGGGCGCGCAGGTGCTCGTCGAGCCCGGACAGGGTGGCGGCGGCGATGCGCCCCCGCGGGTCGAACAGGCCCATCGCGATCCCGTCGAGCACCGCCGCGTCCCAGTAGCCCGCGCCGGACGCGAGCTCCTCGAGGTTCGATCCGAGCGCGCCGGAGGCGTCCGTGAGCCGCGCGGCGATCGCTGTGCGCAGCCGGTTCGCGGCGTCGCGGTACCCCGCGCCCCGGTCCGCCTCGCCGCGCCGCTCGGCGATGGCCGCGGCGTCGCAGAGGCCGCGCGCCGCGGTGATGCTCGTGTACGCGAACGAGCGCTCGCGCCCGTTCCAGTGGGTCTCCCAGATGGACGAGTCCTTCCGGACGAGACCGGTCTCCGGATCGATCAGCGCGACGAGGGCGTCCGCGACCTTCGACGACGCGGTGGTCCAGTGCTGGTCCACGAAGGCCGTGTCTCCGGTGAGCTCCTCGTACTGGCGCAGCGCCCAGAGGAACAGGCCGAACCCGTCGAACTCGAGGTTCGGGCCGAAGTCGTTGAAGTCGGTCTCCTCGACCCCGAAGCCGTGGTACCGCACCAGGCTGATCTGGTACGGCGGCATGTCGTACGACGACAGCTCGTTCCAGCCCTGGAAGCGCCCCGCCTCCGCGCCGAGGTAGTAGCCGAGCGCGTCGCGCGCCTCGGCCTTCATCCCGAGGGCGGCCATCGCCACGGTGGCGTAGGCGCCGTCGCGGATCCAGGCGACCGTCCACTCGCCGGGCGGCAGGCTCGCGAGGACGGCGCCGCGGCCGCGGTGGGCGACGGTCGCCGGCAGCGCGGCGGGCGGGCCGCCGAGCGTCGCGCCGAACCGCGTCGCGCGCGGCTCGGAGTCCCGCGTCAGGTGCTCGCGCAGGAAGAAGTGGCTCTCGCGGGACTGCGCCATCCGGAGCATCACCGCCGACTGCCGGAGCAAGGTCGTCTCCTCGGGCGCCGACGTCGGCGGGACCTGGATCGAGCCCTGGAACGCGCTGTACGCGGCGATCTCGTCCGCGACCACCTCCGCCGCCCCCTTCGCGCCGACGTACGCGTCGAGGGCGCCCTGCGCGAGCGGGTCCGCCGCGCCCGAGGGGTCGCCGTGGTGCGCGAAGGCCACGCCGACCCACCGCGCCTCGCCAGGGCCGATGCTGCCGAGGTCCCACTGGAACGCGCTCACCGAGCCGTCCGCGGTGGGCGCCGCCCCGTCGAGGTCCGGCAGGTCGCCGACGGCGCCGGCCTCGTCCTCGACGATCCGGTAGACGTTGAGCTCTGGCGGGCTGCTCGCGCTCGAGGCGCCGTGGCGCGCGACCGGCTCGAGCGCGCGCGCGACGACGACGCCGGCGAAGGCGCGCTCGAGGAAGTCGCGCCGGCCCGCGCTCCCGTCGTAGGCGACGGTCTCGCCCGACTCGCCGATGTCGCTCATCGCGCCTGGGCGGCCGAAGCCGAGGTGCAGGTTGTGCAGCGAGAAGGCCGACACGCCCTCCTCCGCCGCGTCGCCCCGGTTCTCGACCCGCATCGCCATCACGAAGCCGGCCTGCTCGAGGTCCTGCGGCGCGAAGAAGAACTGCGTGCACTCGAGGTTGCCGACCCGCTGCACCATCGTCACGACGCCCGTGCCGCCGCGCTCGCCTTCGGTCCAGCCGGCGTAGCCGCTCGCGTCGAGGTCGACGGGGACCTCGGTCAGCCACCGCTGCTTGCCGCCGGAGCGCAGCCCGAAGTACGCGTCGTAGAGCAGGTCGCGCGTGCGCACGGCCTGCGGCTGGTTGCCGACCCAGACCTCCTCGCCGCGCTCGTCGAGGAGGGGCTCCTCGGTGGCGAACAGGTGCTCGCGGAAGTGCGTGAGCCGCGCCTGGCTCAGATCGAGCAGCACCGCGCCGAACCCGTTCGACGACGGCAGCTCGAAGAACGTGCGCTGCACGGGCACCTCGGCCCGCGCCGCGCCGGGGGCAGCGAGCGCGACAGAGGCCGCCGCGCCGAGCGAGAGGGCCACGGCGCCCCAGGCCCTGGCGGCGCGAGGCCGGTCAGATCGTTTGTGCCCCAAGTAGTCCCATGCAGGGTCCGGGCGATGCATCGCGGCACTTTACAGGAATGCTCAACATCCCGGCGCGCCGGCCCGCCGCGGGCCGCTCAAAATGCTGCAACGCGCTCCCCGGCGTGGTAACGGCATGCCCATGACAAAACTGCCTGCGTTGATCCTCGTGGTCTCGGCGCCGCTCGCAGCCTTGGCGGTCGGCTGTGGCTCCGATCCGCAGCCGCCGCCGAATGTCCCCAGCGACGTCGCGCCTCCCCCGGCGGCGAAGCCCGCCGCGCCTGCCCCGAAGCAGGACACCGCGAAGCCGACGAGCGGGTCGATCCGTATCGACGACAAGATCCTGAAGGCCTGCGGCGATCTGCCGACCGCCCGCTTCGCGTTCGACTCGACGTCGATCGAGGGCGAGGCGGCGGGCGCGCTCGACGCGCTCGCTCGCTGCTTCGTCTCGGGCCCGCTCAAGGGCAAGGGGATGAAGCTCATCGGCCACGCCGATCCGCGCGGCGAGACGGAGTACAACCTGGGCCTCGGCCAGAAGCGCGCCGGCAGCGTCGCGGAGTACCTCGGCAAGAAGGGCCTCGAGCAGGGGCGCATCGCGACCTCGTCGAAGGGCGAGTTCGAGGCGACCGGCACGGACGAAGAGGGCTGGGCGCGCGACCGAAAAGTCGACATCCTGCTGGCGGAGTGAGCCCCGCGCGCCCGCGCGCCGCTGGATGACGTGAAGAGAGCGCCACGGCCGCGCTTCCAGGCACCAGCGGGGGCCGCGGCCGCAAACCGCACTGAACCGGGGCTCCGGCGCGCGCGGATCCCCTGACGAGCCGATTCCCTGACGCCGATTCCTGACGAAGAGATCGATATGGCCTTCCTGCAGAGCGCCCCCGAGGCGGCGACGGCGGTCCCGATCAAGCTCGACCCCGTCTCCCTGATCCTCCACGCTTCCGGTCCTGTCTTCCTGGTCGTCTGGCTGCTGATCTTCGCGGCGCTCCTCGTCTGGGTGATCGCCGTCCTCAAGGTCCTCCAGCTGGCCCGGCTCACGTCGCAGCAGGCGCGCTTCGAGCAGGAGTCGTCCCACGCGCACTCTCCCGATCAGCTGTTCGCGCTCGCGCAGCGGCACCCGGACGCGCCGGGCGCCCGCGTGGTGCTCGAGCTCAGCCGCCGCGTCGGGACCAGCAGGCTGCTCGACTCGATCGCGAAGCGCGCGATCGTGACCGAGACGCAGCGGGCGAGCTCGCTCATGCCGACCCTCTCGTCGATCGCGGCCGCGTCGCCGTTCATCGGCCTGTTCGGCACCGTCTACGGGATCATGGACGCCTTCCTCCGCATCGGTCAGCAGAAGAGCGCGTCGCTGCCCGTCGTCGCCCCGGCCATCGGCGAGGCGCTCATCGCGACGGCGATCGGGCTGTTCGCCGCGATCCCCGCGGTCATCGCGTACAACGGGCTCAACAAGCGCATCGACGACCTGCTCGCCGCGCTCGAGGCCGCCAGCGAGGGCTGGGTGGAGATCGCGTCGCTCCCCGCCACCGCCGCCGCGCGGGGGGTGCAGGAGTCCATCCCGCTGGCGCTCCAGCGGTCGAGCGACCGGCCCACGCCGGTGATGCCGAAGGGCTGAAGGGCGAGGCTGGTCATGGGCATGTCGGCCGGAGGGGGGCGCAGGCGGCGCGGGGGCGGCTTCAGCGAGATCAACGTCACGCCGCTCGTGGACGTGATGCTCGTGCTCCTCGTGGTGTTCATGGTGACGGCGCCGCTGCTGACGGCGGGGCTCCGGGTCGAGCTGCCCAACGTCTCCGCCGAGGAGGCGCCGACCAAGGACACGAAGCTCGTCGTGACGATCACGAAGGAAGAGAAGATCCTCTTCGGCGAGGACGACGCGACCGCCGACATCGAGGGCGTGCTCGCGTCGAACGGGCGCGTGCAGAAGGAGAAGGAGCTCTACATCCGCGCCGACAAGGACGCCCGCTACGGCGCCGTGGCGCGGGTCGTCGCCGCAGCACGAGCCGCCGGCGTGGAGGGGCTGAACCTCCTCGTCCAGCCGGAGCTCGAGCCGGAGGGCGCGCCGCCGCCGCCCGGCGGGTCGGCGCGGCAGCCCGGCGGAGCGGCGCCGCGGCCGGGCGGAGCAGCGCCGTGAGCACGGCCGCGGCGCGCGCGCCGGGACCGAGGACGCCGTCCGGGCTGCGCCGGCCGAGGAGCGACTTCCGCCCGCGGGACATCGCGATCGCCGTGGCGGTCGCGGTCGCCGTGCAGGCGGGCGCTGCCGTGGTGATCACCCTCGCGGACCTCTCCTTGCCCGCGGCCGCGCCCGAGATCGAGAAGGGGCCGAGCGTCCCGGTGAAGGTCATCCCGGTGCTCGACATGGACACCCCGCTGCTCAAGCTCGGCGGCAAGCGGGACAGGATGAAGCTGCCGGACCGGTGGGTGCGCCAGACGCCGAAGCCGCGCGTCGAGCAGAAGGCGTTCGTGTCGCCCGACGCGGGCAAGACCGAGGAGGACATCCCGCCCCCGGAGGTCAAGATCGCCGACGCCGGCACCGAGCCGCCGCCGCCCGACGCCGAGATCGCGAAGCAGGTCGACACCGAGCTCGATCCGAAGACCGACGCCGGCGAGGCGCCCAACGTCGATCAGGAGGGGCACTCGGACGGCGTGGCCGAGGGCACGGAGACCGATCCCCTCAAGGCGCGCGCGGTGGATCTGTATCTGGCGCGCATCGCGGGCTGGTTCTCGAGCAGGTTCCGCGTGAGCGGGTCGGGGCTCGCGGCGGAGGAGCTCACGAAGCACCGGCCGCGCGCGGTGATCGTCCTGTCGGACGGGCAGATGGTGAGCTACACGCTGACGCCGAGCGGGAACGCCGTCGTCGACGCGGCCGCGCGGGCGACGCTCGAGGGGGCGAAGGGGCAGGCGCTGCCGCCGCCGCCCGAGAACTATCCCGACCTCGGGCAGAAGCAGGTCAGCGTCACGTTCGTCTGTAGGGAAAACACATGCGACTAGCTCGATACGCCCTCGGCGCGCTGGCGCTCGCCGCCGCCGCGCTCGCTTCCCCCCCTGCACCTGCTCAGGCCCCGGCCCCCGCGGCGCAGGCGCCCGCCGCCACGCCGCCGCCCAACCCGGACGAGCTGCTCGGCCATATCACGGTCGTCGCCGGCGCGTCGCGCCCCCTCCCGAAGATCGGCGTCCTGCCGTCGCTCGTCTCCGATCCCGAGGACGTGACGCTCCACAGCGTGGTCCGGCGCGACCTCGAGCTGTGCGGCGAGTTCGAGGTGCTGCCCGACAGCGCCGCGCCCGACGGCCTGTACCTGTCCGACAGCCCCGTGGACGTGAAGGCGTGGTCCGCGAAGGGGGTCGAGGCGGTCGTGAGCGTGCGCGGCAAGAAGCTCGGCCCGGACAAGGCCGAGCTCGTCGGCCAGGCGTTCCTGGTGAACCGCGGGCAGGCCGCGGTGTTCGACAAGAAGTTCATCGTGCCCCTCCGCGACGTGCGCTTCGAGTCGCACCGGGTGGCCGACCAGCTGATCGGCGCGCTCACCGGCCAGAACGGCGGCTTCGCCAGCCACATGACGTTCGCCTCGGGCTCCGGCTCGCTGCGCCGGGTCTTCACCATCGACGCCGACGGCCACGACGCCAAGGCCGTCTCGCCGCCCGAGCAGACCGCCATCGCCCCCGCCTTCGGGAAGAACGAGCAGCTCCATTACGCGGCGAGCGTGAAGGGCGACGAGTACAAGGTCTTCACGCCGGCGGGCGGCCCCATCCAGCTGCCCGTGAAGGGCTCGGTCTACGGCATCGCGTTCTCGAAGGATCGGTCCCAGGTCGCGGTCAGCATCGGGGTGGGGTCGACGATCAAGCTGTTCTCCGGCCCCGACTTCCAGAACCTCAAGCAGGCATCGGACGTGGGGATGGCGCTCCACCCGGCGTTCACGCCGACAGGCAAGCTCGCGTTCGCCGGCGAGGGCAGGTACGGACAGCGCATCCACGTGGGCGGCAAGGCGATCTCTCCGGAGGGGCTCTTCGCGTCGGCGCCGACGTTCTGCAACCACCCCGACGGCGTGAAGGCGGTCTATGCCGTGGGCGTCGGCAAGAACACCGACCTCGTCGTGGCGGGGGAGATGGGCGGGGGCCTCGCGCGGCTGACCCAGAACCAGGGCAGGAACGGATACCCGGCCTGTAGCCCCGACGGGCGGCTTGTGGCGTTTTTCTCCACGCGCACATCCGGGGAGGGGCCAGGTCTCTACATCATGCGCGTCGACGGGCAGCGGCCGAAGCGGATCTCCAACCTGCTCGGGGACTCGCTGCGCTGGGACCCCCTGCCGCCCGGCAAGGCCGTCGAGGCGAAGAACTGACCCGCTCGCGGGCGCGGCCCCGCTGATCCGGGGCCCGCTGCCGGTGCGCAAACGAGGCGCACGGCGCGCGGACGCTGCACGCGCGGTCAGGGCGTCCGGCACGGCCGGGTCGTCGATCGCGCCTGCGCCACGATAGACACGCAGCGATCCGCGGCGGCCGGAGGCACGGCCGGGACATCCGGCGCGCTGCGCCGCGGAGCGCACGCAGCCTGGATGCCCCGCAGGCGCAGCTTGCCGGCAACTTCTTCTGTCCAGGCACGTCTGTAATCGTGGGCATTTCCTGCGCGTTGCCGCGCTCCCTGCCGAGGCCGAGGCGAGGGGATGCCGCGTTCGCGCCTTCCGCTTCTTTGGCCCGCTGCGTCGGTCGCGGTTAGCTTCCGGACTGCTCAGGGGGTGGCTGGCTGGAAAATTGCAGTAAGCCGCCCTGGTCAGCAAGCGAAACAGAAATGGAGAAGAGCATGGTCTCGAACCGCATCTGGACCGCCATTGCGATCGCGGGGGCCGTCTGCGCCGGCGGCTGCGGCTCGGCAGCGGCGGTTCAAGAAGCCAGGGTCAGCGAGCAGGGTGGGTTCCGGGATCCGGAGCTCCGGCTCACCGCGACGGAGGATGGGGGCTACTGCGGCGCCGAGGTGCTGCGATGGCAGTACGATGAGGCCGCCGAGACGCTCCGCCTCGCGGATGCGCGGCTGATGCTCGACTGCTGCGGGAAGCGCACGATCCACGTCGAGAGGATCGACAGCCTCTACGAGATCACCGAGCGGGACGAGCCGGACAGCGCGGAGGGGCGCTGCGCAGAGCAGTGCGCCTTCGATCTCGCCGTCGGCGTGCAGGACGTCCCGCGGGGCGAGGTCTACGTGAAGCTGCTGCGCGACGTCGTCGATGAGCAGGGCAGCCCGGCCGTGATCTGGAGCGGCAGCCTCGATCTGGACGTGCCCGCGGGCGCCGTCGTCCTCGACGACGCCCCCGTGGGCGCCGGCTGCCAGGAGCAGAGCGCGCCGCCCCGTCGCCGCACGACCGTCGCCGCGCGGTGAGGCGGTGAGGCGGTGAGGAAGGGGCTCGCGCCTCTCCCGAGGCCAGCCACGGTCGCGGGCGGCTGTCCCGGCGTCGGTCAGACGTGGGATGACAGCGCAGGTCAACCGACCATGACGTCCAGGGTCAGATAACCGGGCGGGCTCTACTACTTTCACCTGGACAGTCATCAATGCAGCTAGTAAATCACACGTGGATGTGCGTGCAGCTGCTCCGGGGTGCGGTATGCGCGCGATCCATGTGCTCGCTGCCCTGAGGCTGAGCCCGGAGCGTCCGAGTAGGGACGCTCTGGACGTTCTTATTAAAGCCCTGGTTCTTCATTTTAAGTGTAATTTGACAGTGGGGCGGGACAGCAAGGAAGTCGGGGCATGAAGTTCCTGGGGGTCTGCGGGTCGCTTGCAACGGTGGGATCGCTGCTTCTGCTCGGCGCCTGTCTCGAGACAGAGCCCGCTCAGGTGGGGGTCGTGAGCGAGGCCGGCGGGTTCGTCGATCCGGAGCGGAGGCTCGCGATCGAGGGGGACGAGAGCTACTGCAGCAGCGAGGTGCTGCGCTGGCGCTACGACAGGTCGAGCGGCGCCCTGACGCTCGCGGACAGCCGGCTCGTGCTCAACTGTTGCGGCCAGCGCGCGATGCACGTGGACCGGATCGACAGCATCTACGAGATCACCGAGAGGGACGAGCCCGACGCGGCGAACCCGCGGTGCGACTCGGTCTGCGCGTTCGACTTCACGGTGGCGATCCCGGAGGTCTCGCTGGGCAAGGTCTATGTGCGGTTGCTGCGCGATGTCGTCGACGCGCAGGGCAGCGCGGAGCTCATCTGGCAGGGGGAGATCGACGTCCGGAAGTCGGTCGGCGAGGTGGTGCTCGATCGCGCTGCCGCTCCTGGCGACGCCTGCAGCGGATCGTCCCAGTAGTCGCGCGGGAGCGGCGCGCTCGCGCGCAGCCGGCGCAGCGCGGTGGATCGCGCAGCGGCTGAGGGGACCTACAGCTCGATGACGAGCGGCGGGGTCGCGCGACGGCTCCGCGGGCTGCGCGGCGCTCGTCGCTGCGCGACGGCGCAGCTGGCCGAAGGACGGCTGTGCAGCCGCGTGACAGCTGCGCGTGGCCGCGTGACGGCTTTCAGTCGATCAGCGTGCGAGCGGGGCGACCGGGCTCGCACTTCACGAGCGTCGCGGTCAGCTCGAGCGTCTCGGGGAGCGTGCCCTGCACCTGCGCGACGACCTGCTCGACTACGTGCTGGGCCTCGTCCAGGTTGGGCCCCACGATGGAGACGACGAACGTGAGCGGGCCCGTGCGCCCGGCCGCGGCCGTCGTCAGGCTCAGCAGCAGCGTCTGCGTCAGATCGACGACCTGAAGCGCGGCCTTGCGCAGCGCGAGCATCTCGAGGATCGTCGGCCGCAAGCTCACGAGGCCGTTCTGGCCGCGGAGCTCGAAGCGCGCGATCTGCATCGGCACCTCGGCCCACTCGGCGAAGAAGCCGTCCTCGTCGATGGCCTTCATCAGGTGCTCGCGCACGAGCAGCCCCGTGAGGCCGTCGCGCCTCGCGAGGTAACGCTTCGCCTTGTCGTGGTGCGGCGAGTCCGGTCCGAACGTGACCACCATGAGGCGGCACTCGCCGAGCTGCACCTCGGCCCCGTGGAGCAGCGACACCTGCGCCTTGCGCTCGAACGGGAAGTCCGCGTACGTGCCGTTCGTGCTGTTCAGATCCTCGACCAGCCAGGAGCCCGTCTGCCACCGGAGCAGCGCGTGCGACCCGGAGACGGTCGCCTCGGCCAGGACGAGATCCTGATCGCTGCGGCGGCCGATCGAGAGCACCGGCTTCTGCAGGGGGAACAGGGTGCAGACGCTGTCGGGCGCGTTCGTGGCGTACGTGATGAGCAGCGACTGCGCGCCGGGCGTGAACTGCGTCTTGATGGCCCGCCCGGGCGCGGGGCCAGGGTCGATGCGCTCGCGCGGCAGCTGGATCGGCGCGGTCGTCGTCTGCGTCGGGTTGAAGAACCGCATGTGCCGCGCCTGCGGGCGCATCTGCGGGTCCGGGTTCAACGCGCGGAAGATCTGCCGGATCTCGTCGTTGGTCAGCGCGGCAGGCACGTCGAACGTGATCTGCTGCTTCATCGTCTTGAGCCGCGGCTTGTAGCCGGGCTCGGGGACGCGGCAGGTCCACATCTCCCAGAGCGTCAGCGCCGCGGCGTAGACGTCGTCCTCGGGGCTAGCGCCGCCGCTGCGCAGCCGCTCCGGCGACATGTAATGAGGCGTGCCGCCGTCCGGAGGCGCCCCGGGCTTGCGCACGGCCGCGCGCGCGCGCTCCTTCGCGAAGCCGAAGTCCAGGATGACGGCGCGATCGTCGGCGACCATCACGTTGCCCGGCTTGAGATCGCCGTGCACGAGCCCCTGCTGGTGGATGGCGGCGAGCCCCGCGCAGACGTCGGTCGAGATCTTGCGGAACTCGTCGGCGCTGAACCCGCCGGACGTCTTGCGCTTGCGGATGTGGTTGTGGAGCGTCTGCCCGGGGATGTACTCCATCACGAGGATGGGCCCCCACGGGCTCGGCGCGAGGTCGTGCACGCGGCAGACGTTCGGGTGGCGAGCCTTCTGCGCGAGGATCACCTCCTGCCGCAGGGCCTCGTCGTCGCCCGGCATGGCGGAGGCCTCGGGCACCACCTTGAGCGCAACCTGCTGCTGCGTCAGGCGATCGAAGGCCAAGAACACCTCGCCCATGCCGCCTTTGCCGATGCTCTTCAGGACCTCGTACCGGTCGCTGATGACCGTTCCGACGTCGATGGGAGGGAGGGGATCTTTGGTCACGGCCACAGGCGCACAAAGGGTGAGGAAGCGCTCCGCGTCGTCGCCGAAGCTGACGCGTCGGCACGCCGATACGAACTGCGCGCAGGGTCGTCCATTCGAGCCCCGGGTGCAACGAGTCGTTGCACGGGCGCCGCCGTCGGCCCGTTCGCCGGGGCGCGGGGGCGCCACGACGGCCGCGCGGGCGCCGCCAGGCCGCGGCGCCGGCGCGCGCCGCGCGGCCCTCCACAGGGGCTCGCGGTCCGCCGCGCGCTGTTCAGGAGAACGGCCGCACCGTGTGGGCGTGGTTCAGCGGGCCGTGGCCGTGGCCGAGCCCCGGCGCGGTGCGCATCGCCTCGCGGAGGTAGCGGCGCGCGCGCGAGATGGCCGGGACGAGGGGGAGGCCCTGGGCGAGGCCGGCCGCGATGGCCGAGGCGAGCGTGCAGCCGGTGCCGTGGGTCGCGCGCGTCTCGATGCGCGCGTCCTCGAACAGCTGCTCGCCCCCGGAGGCGCCGGGCGCGGGCGCGGTCTGGAGGACGTCGACGACCGTCGCGCCCGGGAGGTGGCCTCCCTTGAGCAGCACGGCGCGCGGGCCCATCGAGAGCAGCCGCGCGGCGGCGCGGCGCATCGCGTCCACGCCGTCGATGACCATGCCGGTCAGCGCCTCGGCCTCGGGGATGTTCGGGGTGACCAGCGCGGCCATCGGCAGGAGCCGGCCGCGCAGGGCGCCCTCGGCCTGGTGCTCCAGCAGCCGCGCGCCGCCCTTGGCGACCATCACGGGGTCGACCACGAGCGGCGCGCCGCGGCCGAGGCGCTCGTAAACGCGCGCGACCTCCTCGATGACCTCGGCGGAGTGGAGCATGCCGGTCTTGATCGCGTCCGCGCCGATGTCGTCGAGCACGAGCTCCATCTGGCGGCCGATGAAGTCGGGTGGGATCGGGAACACGGCGGCCACGCCGCGGGTATTCTGGGCGGTGAGCGCGGCGATCGCCGTCGCGCCGTATGCGTCGAGCGCGGTGACCGCCTTGAGGTCCGCCTGGATGCCAGCGCCGCCGCCCGAGTCGGACCCGGCGACGATGAGGACGCGGCCTTTCATGGAGCCCCTCTGCCGCAGGCGACCGCCGGCGACGTGTCGATGTCGATCATCTGTTGCCCGGCGTCAGTAGTGCTTGTCGAGGACCGCGGGATCCTTCGTCGTGGCGAACACGGTGTCGCAGCGCCGGCACCTGTACTTCACCTTCGTCGGCCGGGCCGAGATCCCGAACGCCAGCTGGAGGTAGCCCAGGACGCGGTACTCTGCTTCGGCGCTCACCATGTAATGATCAAGCCCGTGTCCGCAGGGGCACTGGACCGGCTCGGACGTAGTGCGGTTGCGGTAGGGCATGGAAGGCATGTCCGCCTGCATGATGTTCTCGGTAGTCTAGGGAATCTGCAGCGGACGTCGAGGGGCCGCGAAGCGGCCAGGGCGGCGGGCGACCGGGCGGCGCGAGCAGGAGGCTCGCGCGCCGGGGGACGCCCTGCGCCGCGGTCCCGGCGGCCCGACGCTTTGCGCGCCGCCGCGGACCGAATAGGAGAAGCCGCCATGCACCCCGCACTGCTCGCCGAGCGCCTGGTGAAGCGGTACGGCGACTTCACGGCCGTGGAGGGGGTCGATCTCGCCGTGCACCCCGGGGAGATCGTCGGCCTGCTCGGCCCGAACGGCGCGGGGAAGACGACGACCCTGCGGATGCTCGCCGGCATCCTGTCGCCGACCGGAGGGCGCGTCGCCATCGGCGGCGTCGACCTCGCCGCGCGGCCGCTCGAGGCGAAGCAGCGCATCGGCTTTCTGTCCGGCGACACCCAGCTCTACCAGCGGCTCACGCCCCGCGAGGTGCTCCGCTACTTCGGCAGGCTGTACGGCATGAAGGAGCCCGCGCTCTCGCGCCGCATCGACGCGCTCGTGGCCGACCTCGAGATGGACGCGTTCGCCTCGCGGCCGTGCGGCACGCTGTCCACGGGGCAGAAGCAGCGCGCCAACATCGCGCGCGCGTTCCTCCACGAGCCCGAGGTGCTCATCCTCGACGAGCCGACGACCGCGCTCGACATCATCAGCGGCCGCTTCATCGTCGAGTCGATCCGGCGCGAGCGGGCCGCGGGCAAGGCCGTCCTCTTCTCGACGCACATCATGGGCGAGGCCGAGTACCTCTGCGATCGCATCGCCCTCCTGCACGAGGGGCGCATCGCGGACACCGGCGCGCTGCCGGAGCTCCTGGAGCGCGCCGGCGCCACGAACCTCACGGACGCCTTCCTCCACCACGTGGCCCGGAGCCGCCCGCGCGAAGCGCGCGATGCGCCCGAGCGCGGCGGGGCGCCGCCGGCGGCAGGCGAGGCGCCGTGAGGCTCGCCATCGTCTGGACGATCGCCTGCAAGGAGCTCGTCGAGTCGCTCCGGGACCGGCGCACGCTCGTGCGCCTCGTCCTCCTCCCGATCCTCCTTTATCCGCTGTTCGCGCTCGCGATGAGCAAGCTCGTCGGCTCCGAGGCGGCCGCGCGCGAGGCGCGCTCGTCCAGGATCGCGGTGTGGGGAGAGCTCGCGGAGGGCCTGCAGGAGAGGCTCGCGTCGGCGGGGAAGATCGAGCTCGCGCCGTGGGCAGGCGCGCCCCCGGACGTGCGCGAGGGCCTCCTCGCGGGGGCGCTCGCGCCGCCGAGGGAGCCGGAGGCCAGGCCGGAGGACGCGCCGCCGCCGCCCGAGGGCGAGGACCCGCCGCCGAGGTGGACAGAGCCGGAGAACCCCGTGCTCGCGGCGGCGCGCGCCGCGGTGAGCGACAGAAAGGTCGATGCGGTCCTCATCCCGTGGCCCGCGCTCGGGACCGAGCTCGCGCGGGGCGGCAAGGGCGCCGTCGCGATCTACTTCGACTCGGTCCGCGCCGACTCGGCCATGGCGGAGGCGCGCCTCGAGGGCGCGCTGCGGCGCGCCCGCAGGGCCATCGTCGCGGATCGAGAGGCGGAGCGCGGCCTGCCCGAGGGGTTCTCGATCGCCTACGACGTCGTGTCGCGCGACGTCGCCCCGGACAGCCGCAAGGTCGGCCAGATCCTCGGCTCGATGATGCCGATGATGCTCATCCTGATGTCGCTCCTCGGCAGCTTCCTGCCGGCGATCGATCTCACGGCGGGCGAGAAGGAGCGCGGCACGATGCAGACGCTCCTCTGCGCGCCCCTGCGCTCCATCGAGATCATCTCGGGCAAGTTCCTGGCCGTGTGGGTCATCTCGCTGCTGACGGCGCTCGGCAACGTGGTGAGCCTGTCGCTGACCGTGAGCCGGCTGCTGCCCGACGTCGTCGTCGTCGACCCCTGGATCTTCGCGCTGACGTTCGCGCTGCTCGTTCCGGTCACGCTCCTGTTCTCGGCGCTGTTCCTGGCGCTCGCCGTGTTCGCGAAGGACTTCAAGGACGGCCAGAACGCGCTCATGCCGGCGTACCTGCCGCTGTCGCTGCTCGCCGGCATCACGGCGCTGCCGGTGGTCGAGCTCAACCCGTGGACGGCCTACGCCCCGGTCCTCAACATCGCGGTGCTGATCAAGGCCCTCTTCCTCGGGGAGGCGCCGCTCGATCTCCTGTTCACGGCGCTCGTCTCGTCGGCGCTCTACGCCTGCCTCGCGCTCCTCTTCGCCGCGCGCGTGTTCGAGCGCGAGGACGTGCTCCTCGGGGGCAAGGAGTCGGCGCGCGCCGTGCTGGGCCTCGGGCGCCGGAGCGGCGGGGCGCCCTCCGCCGGCTTCTCACTGGCGGCGTTCGCGGGCGTGCAGGTGCTTTTCTTCTACGGCAGCCTGCTCATTGCCCGCGCCAGCGTGGCCGTCCAGCTCGCGGCCTCGCAGGTTGGCTTCTTCCTCCTCCCGACGCTCGCGCTCGTCGTGGGCTTCGGCTACTCGCCCCGGGCGACGCTGGCCCTCCGGCCTGCCTCGGTCCGGGGCCTCGCCGGGGCGCTGCTGCTCGGGGTGTCGGCGTGGGTCGCGATCGGCGGCACCCTCCTCCGGTGGTTCCCCGCGCCAGAGCGCTTTGCTCGCGAGCTCGGCGAGCTCGTGCTGCTGGGCGGGCAGCCGTACCCCGTCGTGCTGCTGCTCGTCGCCGTGACGCCCGCCGTGTGCGAGGAGCTCCTGTTCCGCGGCCTCGTCTACGCGGGGCTGCGCCGCGCCGGGCCCGCGGTGGCGATCGGGGTGTCGGCGCTCCTCTTCGGGCTCGCCCACGGGTCGGTGTACCGGCTGCTGCCGACGTTCTCGCTCGGGCTCGCGCTGGGCTACGCGCGCCACCGCACCGGCTCGGTGCTGCCCGGAGCGCTGCTGCACGCCTTGAACAACGGGCTCGCCGTGTCGCTGCTCTACTTCAAGCCGCCGTGGACGCAGGGCGTCATCGAGGGCGAGCTGCCGTGGAGCCTCACGGCCGCCGGCATCGTGGTCTCCGTGGCGGGGTTGCTCCTGCTCCGCGGGGCGCCGGCCCCGAAAGCGCCAGAAGACGACGCGCGCGGCGAGGGCGAGGCGGCCGGCGGCGGCGCGAGGGAGGCCTGACCCGGGCGAACGAGGTGTGGATGTGAGCGGGCGCGCGGAGAGGGGGAGATCGCGTGTCTTGCGCGGGTCGCCCGCTGAGGTACGGACATCGATGTGCACGCACGCTTCCTTCCGGGGCTCGCTGCGGCGGCGACGGCCTCGGTGCTTTCCTGTTCTCATGGGAGCCCGACGCTCTCCGAGCTCGGCGGAGCCGCGCTGATCGCGCCGCCGGCGCCGGCCCTCCCTGGCGCAGCGCCGGCCCTCGCCGCCGGAGCGCCCGCTCCCCAGGAAGCGGCGCCCGCCGTCGCGGCGCCTCCCGTCGCTGGTGGCGAGCCCGCGCCGTCGCCGCCTGCGCCGTCGGGATGGGCCTCCTGGGCCCCGCACCTCGCCGACGCCGCCGACCTCGGCGAGCGGCCGCCGCGCGCGCAGCGCCAGTGGAACTACATCGCCGCGGCCGCGGGCGCGGACTGCCGCGACGCCCTGAAGAGCGCGGGCGCGCGGTTCCAGGCGATAGCGGACACAGCGAAGCCCAACAAGAAGGGGTGTGGCATCCCCCACGGCGTGCTGCTCACGCGCGGCCCGACTGGCATCGTGTACTCGCCCCCGCTGCAGATCGACTGCTCACTCGCCCTCCGGCTGGCCGATATCGAGCGCGTGATCCAGGAAGAGGCAGAGGCACACCTGAGCTCGCCGATCGCCCGTATCAGCACGCTGGGGAGCTACGCGTGCCGGGAGGTGGTCGGCAGGATGCGCCCCTGGAGCGAGGGCCTGAGCGAGCACTCGTTCGGCAACGCCTTCGACATCGCGCGCTTCACGCCGAAGCGCGGCCGCGCGATCAGCGTGCTTCGCGACTACGTGCTTCGCGACAAGGAGCCGAGCACCCGAGAGGGGCACTTCCTGAGGAGCGTGACCCGGCGGCTCCGCGCCGACGGGGCCGCCTCACGCGTCCTCGGGCCGGACTTCGACGCGAGCCACCGGGACCACCTGCACGTCGATTGCGGGACGCCGCGCTGGTACTGAGCCAGCTCGGAGCGCCCCCGCCATGCCGCACCGCGGCGGACGCGGTGACCGACAGACGACCTCTGGGCGCTCACGGCGGCTGATGGCAAGGCGCCTTGCTCTGCACGCGCACGCTCGCCACATGTGGCGTAATGGATACGGCCCGTGGCCTCGGACTGCCTGTGAGTCCGCTCAGCGGCGCGATCGCGCCTGCGCTCCGCCTGGTCCGATCGATGCAGTTGCAGCTCATACGACTGGCCGTCGACCGAGCTGACCAGTCCGGGCGACCGGACGAATCCGCCGGCGAGACGCCGCATGGAGGGGTCTCTCGACCGCTCACCACAAGCGAGGAACCCATGGCGAACACCAATCAGGCCGAGGAGAGCGGGCTCGTCGATCTCGTGAAGGGCGCCATCCAGGACACGCAAGAGCTGATCAGGATCGAGATCGCGCTCGCGAAGAACGAGACCAAGCAGGACATGTCCAGGCTCAAGAACGCGGCGATCGCGTTCGGCGTCGCCGCCGCCGCTGCGATCCTGATGCTCGCGATGCTCCTCGTCGCGGCGGTGCTCGCGATCGGCGGACCGGCGCCGGCGCTCATCATCGCGGCCGTCCTGCTCGTCGCGGCAGGGATCGCCGGGCTCGTCGGCTACCGGCTCATCCCGCGGGATCCGCCGCTCGACGCCACCAAGGAGCACGCCGAGGCCCAGGCCAACGTGTTGAAGGAAAAAATCGCATGAGCACGAACGCAAATGGCATCGATGATCTGGAGCAGCGCGCCGCCCTGCTCCGCTCGAACGTCCGAGCGAGCCTGGAAGAGCTTGAGCGGAGGAACGACGCGCTGGTCACCCCGAACCCTGGCGGCGCGAGCCCCGCGGTCAGGGACAGCGAGGCGAAGAGCTCGCCGGAGCGCGAGCGCCTCGAGCAAAGGGCCGACGAGGTCCGCGAGGATCTCGTGAGCCGCGTCGGCGAGATCGGCCGGCGAGCGCGAGCGAAGGTCGTGCCGTTCGTCACGATCGGCGGGGCCGCCCTCGTCGTGTTGACGATCGGCTTCGGCTACATGTTCTACAAGACGCTGCGGCGATAGCGCCTCGCGGGTCCCCGTCCAGCGCCGCGCGCCGCGCGACGTCCGCAGCGGCCGACTACTCCGCTCGCAGCTCGAGGAGCCTCACGTCGTAAGGCGCGATCTCCACGGAGCGGACCGGGGTCTTGCCGCCCAGCTCGGTCAGGTGTCCCGCGGCCGGGACGGGCTTGACCGAGAGCGGCTGATCCGCCTGGCTCACGAGGAACACGAAGCGACGTCCGTCGCGGTGGCGCAGGGTGCCGGCCGCGACGCGCGGGTCGTCCACGGTCACCGGCCGGCGCACCCCGGCGAGCTCGGCGAGCGCGTCGTAGAGGCGATAGGTCGGCTCCGGGTTGACCCGAGGGGTCGCCGCGGCGAAGTGCTCGAGTGCGTACGTGCAGAGCACGATGCTGCCGCTCCCCACCTGGCGCCGCAGCAGCGCCGGCCTGCCGCGCTGATCGACGGCGACGACCTCCGCGCCCCTGGGCTTCACGGGCAGGTAAGCGCGGCTGTGCTCGGTGCCGGCGACCGGGAAGGTGAGCGTGGCGCCCTCCGCGATCGGGCCGAACGGGCGCTGAAAGGTGAGCTCCACCTGCGCGTCCTCGATCGGGTCGACCATCCCGTAGCGGAGCTGGTGCTCGACGCCGAACATCGTGTTGAGGTTCGCGTACCAGGGCCCGCGCTGCGAGCCGTGCGTGCCATGGCAATACGATGCGTAGACCACCGCGCCTCCGGAGGCGAGCCGCTCCAGGAGAGCCCAGCTGGGCGCGGTCAGCTGCTTGGTCGACGGCAGGAGATAGAGCCGGCAGTCCTCCGCGATCCCGTCCCGCTCCCGGGTCAGCCCGACCGGCAGATCTGCCTCCTTCGCGGCGATGTACGCTTGCCGCAGCATGGTGAAGAGATAGCTGCGGTCCTCGGCCTCCGTGAACGGGAACGCGCCCTCCAGGTACGACGGGACGATCAGCGCCGCGTCGGCCGGCTCCCGCTCGCAGCCGAGGACGTCGATGTCGGCCAGCACCTTGGCGAAGCGGGCCATCTCCCGGAGCTGCGGTTTGGGCCGGCCGTCGGTGGTCGTCAGCCCGAAGTGGAGCTCGAACGGGTGGTGCCGGTAAGGGTCCTGGTGGATGAGGTCGAAGTCGGTGTTGTTCCAGCCGATCCAGCCGGTGGCGCCGGCCAGCAGCGTGTTGTGGAGGACCTGCCGGTAATAGTGCGCGGCGTTCTCGTCAGAGGCGAAGTCCGAGGAGACCCCGAACTCCTCCAGCACGACCGGCTTGCCCAGGAAGCCCGTGAGCTCGCAGACGAACGCCGCGCCGTAGTGCTGGCGGACCATGTCGTTCTCCATCCGGTACACGTGCGGACCGAGAAAATCGACGAGCGCGCCGAGGTCGCGGACGGAGAACCCGTTGTCGTTGCCCGTGACCTCGATGCCCCACGCGCCGTCGCCGATCGAGATCGGCTGGCTCGCCCCGCCGGCGCGCAGCGCCTGCACGAGCAGGCTCGCCCAGCTCGTGACGGTCTCGCGCACGGACCGCTCGCGCTCGCCGTAAATCGGCATCTCGTTGGAGATGAGCCAGCCGGTCACCGCCGGGTGGCCGGCGAAGCGCCGCGCCATCTGCTCGGCGAACCACGCCTGCCGGGCGACCATCCACACATCCCCATAGAGGTCGCGCCCGCGCCGCCAGACAGGGTCCCAGTTCTCGCCGGACATGTGGCCGACGAGGAGCGTCGGGATCGTGGTCAGGCCCGCCTCGCTGTGCGCCTCGAGGAAATCGCCGTAGCGCGCCGCGCAGCCCTCGTCGATCCGGTCCGGCTCGGGCATGAAGTGCGGCCAGTAGAAGAACGACCGGGTCATGTCGAGGCCGTGATCGGCGAGCACCCGGAGCTCCTCGCGGACCACGGCCGGGTCGTAGCTCTGCCACATGAGCGGGCCGCCGCGCCTCGACCAGAAATTGGCCCCGAGCCAGGCCACAGCCCGATTGCCGACAGCGACTTTGGCGAAATTGCGGTGCATGCTCCCTCTCATCGTGATCTGCTCGCCGCTCCAGCTGCGCGCGCGGCGAGCAAAGCACTTAATCGGTTCAGTGTCCACCGCCCGCGAGGGGCGGCCGCGCCGCCTCGCCGGCGATGAGCCCGGGTCAGGAGCGCGCGGGCGGCGCGGTGCTGCCCCGCGTCGCGAGGGTCGGCGCGCTGCACTCGGCGTCGGCGATCGGCTCGCCGGCGACGAGGCGGAGGAGCAGCGCGGCGGCGCGGGCGCCGTGCTCGGCGATGTTGCGGCGCACCGCGGTCAGGGCGGGGTGCACGAGCTGGCACAGCGCCGAGTCGTCCCAGGCCACGATCGAGAGGCGCTCGGGCACCGGGACGCGCATCTCCTGGGCGACCGCGAGCGCGGCCACGGCCATCACGTCGTTGTCGTAGATGATGGCCGTCGGCGGCGCGGCCCCCGCGAGGAGCCGCCGCGTGGCCTGGCCTCCCGCCTCACCCGTGTAGTCGGCGTGGACCGTCACCACCCGGTCGAGGCGCCGCTGGCGGGCAGCGGCGTTGAAGGCCTTGGTGCGGATCGCCGTGTGCAAGAACTCCGCGGGGCCGGCGACCCGGGCGATCGACCGGTGACCGAGCGCGGCCAGGTAGTCGACCACCGCCCTCATGGCGCTCGCGTCGTCGCTCCACACGCCCGAGAGCTGCCCCTTGCCTGCCGGCCCGCCGATCACGACCGCCGGGAGCTTCAGCTCCTCGATCAGCTTCACGCGCGGATCTCCGTCGCAGAGGTCGACCAGGATCACCCCGTCGACCCGCCGCTCGGCCCACCAGCGGCGGTAGGTGTCCACCTCGGCCTGGCGGTCCTCGGTCACCTTGAGCAGCAGCGCCTCCGCCTTCTCGGCCAGCTCCGCCTCGATGCCCGAGATGAGCTGCATGAAGAACGGCTCGATGCCGAGCGTGTGAGCGGGCCGATCGATGACCAGGCCGACGGCCCCGGCCCGGCCGTCGGAGAGCGCCCGCGCCGCGTTGCTCGGCTGCCAGCCCATCTCCGCCGCGATGGCGAGGATGCGCTCGCGCGTCGGCTCCGACACGCCCGGCCTGCCGTTCAGCGCATAGGACACCGCTCCCTTGGACACCCCCGCACGCCACGCGATGTCCGTTATCGTCGGACGCTTCACGCATCACCTCCGCTCGCGGGCGGCGGTTCGAGCCCACCGTGTGAGCTTTCGCCGTCGCCCAGCCTCGGTTGGATAGCACGACGGCCCGCTGGCGAGCCTACCGCTCGCACAGGCGGCCGGCGCTGGGAGGAGAGCGCGCATCCTGGCGCAGCTGCTCCCACACCTCGCCCCGGCGCAGGCGCCGCCCGCGAGGGGACGCGCCGGCCGAGCGCGATGCCTGGCCAGCGCGTCGAGGTCACCAGCCCATGACCGACTGGAGCACCGGCGAAAGCTCTTCCGCCATCGCCTCGTGCTCGGTCGCGTCCGGGTGCGTCCCGCAGCCCTTCCCGGTGGCCTTGCTGACAAACACCTTGTGCACCTTCGTGTCGTCGTTCGCCGCGAAGTGCTCCTCCACGCGCGTCAGGCTGGTCCTGTGATCGGTCGCCGACATGTCCGTGGGCTCGGGCCAGCCGTCGCCGAGCATGGGGCTCGACATGCAGAAGATGTGGGCATCAGGGTAGTAGCCCCTCAGCGTGTCGACGAAATCGATGTACGCCTCCGCGTACGTCTCGACATCCATCCTGGGCCGCTCGCTGTCTCCCGGGGAGAAGTCGTTGGTGCCCAGCGCGATCACGACCGCGTCGGGGACGAACCGCGCGGTGTCCCAGGCCGGAGAGTCCATGAGCTCCGGGAACAGGAGGCCATACACCTCCGGCATCGGCCTGGCGTCGTACTCGGAGCTGTAGTTCCTGACGAGCCCGATGCCCGAGACCGCCGTGACGTGGTACTCCGCGCCGAGCTGCCGCGCGACGAGGGGCCCGTAGGCGAGACGGGCGTTGTGGTAGGGCTGGCCCCAGCCGTCCTCCTCGCACTGCGCGGACCCGTTGGGCGCGTCGATCCCGGAGCCGCAGCTGATCGAGTCGCCGATGAACTCGATCTTCCGGCCCGGCTTCTGCGGCGGCGGCCGGATCTCGCCGCCGAACTTGAAGCCGAGGAGCTCGGTGTAGCCGATGGACGCCTCCGTCCTCTTGACCACGGTCACCGTGTGCTCGCCGTACGGGAGATCCGAGGCGATCTCGTACTCCATGGCCTCGGGCTGGAGCTGGATCTTCGTCACCGGGCCGTCATCGACGGAGACATCGAAGTAGTTGAAGTACTTGTCCCACTTGTGCTCGTCGTCGAGGGTGACCGCGACGGAGCTGCCCTTGAAGCTCGCCTGGATGGTCACCCCGGGCGTCGAGAACCTCGGCTTCTTGGGGTCCGAGAAATCGACCCTGCCGGAATACTGGATGTTGCTGTCGTCGGCGTCATAGACCCGCTCGGTCGTGTCCCCGGGAGGGGCCGCGCCTTCGCCGCCGCCGCCCGCGTCGCCGCCGCCCGCGTCGCCGCCGCCCGCACTGGCCCCGCTGCCAGCGCCTTCTCCGCCGCCCCCGGCGGAAGCCGTGCTGGCGCTGCTGCTCGAGCCGCTGTCCGGCGTGCCGTCCGTCGAGCTGCACGCGCTGATCAGCAGCGCGGCGCCGGCGCCCATCGCAAACAAGCTCTTCATGGGAGAACCTCCTCAGCTGATCTGGCTGGCGCAACGCGCCCCACGACGCCGCGGCCCTGGCCTCGATCCCGCGCTCGGCGAAGCGCCGCTGCCCGAGCGCCCGGGTCGAGGTGGTGTTGGCAGGCCAACCGTGAACTGAAACGGTTAAGTATTGTGGCCCGGCGCGGCTGTCAAGGGGCCGCGCGGCGCCGCGCCTCGACAGCCGCGCCGGGGCGGGGCGCTCGGCCCGGGCGCGAGGCGGCGCGCCCCGTGGACTCTGCTCCTCGGCGGCGCTGCCTTCCTGCGTCGGTCAGGCGACTTCCAGCAGCTCGCGCTCGGTGATGCCGAGCAGGAAGAGGATGGCGTCGAGGCCGCTCGCGGAGAGGGAGGTGTCGGCCGCCTCCCGGAGCTTGGGTTTCGCGCGGAACGCGACGCCGAGCCCGGCCCGCTGGAGCATCAAGAGGTCGTTGGCGCCGTCGCCCACGGCGATGGTCTGGTCGAGGAGCACGCCCTCGGCCTGCGCGATGGTCTCGAGCAGCTCCGCCTTGCGCTGCGCGTTGACGATGGGGCCTGTGACCCGGCCGGTCAGCTTGCCGCCTTCGACCTCCAGGGCGTTCGAGTAGGCGTAGTCGATCCCGAGCCGGACCTTCAGCGCCTCTGCTGCGATCGAGAACCCGCCCGAGATCACCGCGGTGCGGTAGCCGAGCCGCTTCAGCACCCGGATGAGCGTCTCGGCGCCCTCGGTGATGGGGAGCTCCGCGGCGAGCTTCCGGAGCACGCTGACGTCGAGCCCGCGGAGCAGCGAGAGCCGCTGTCGGAGCGACTCGTCGTAATCCATCTCCCCCTGCATGGCCCGCTCGGTGATCTTCGCGACCTGCTCCACGACCCCCTTCGCGCGCGCGAGCTCGTCGATGACCTCGATGCGGATGAGCGTCGAGTCCATGTCCATGACGACGAGCCGCTTGCTCCGGCGGAAGAGCCCCTCGCGTTGCAGGGCGAGGTCGAAGCTGTTCTGCATCGCGAGCGCCAGGAGGGCCTGCTTGAGCGCGTCGGCCTCCTCCTCGCGCCGGAGCAGCACGTTGATCTCGACCGAGGAGAGCCGCTCGACCGACAGCCGGGCGATCTTCTCGATGTTCGCGTCGTGGGCCGCGAGGGTCGCGGCGACGTCGTGCAGCTCCTTCGCGCCGAGCTCTCGCCCGATCGCGGTCACCACGTACCTGCTCCCGAGGGCGCGCGCGGGGGCGCCGCCGTCGACGGGCTTGAAGTCGAGCGTCACGCCGAGCTCCTTCGCCGCGAACAGGAGCTCCTTGAGCCCGCTGCGCGTCTCCGGGAAGAGCACGAGCAGCGCGAGGTTCAGGCTGCCGTGCACCACCACCTGCTCGATGTCGAGCAGCGTGGCGCCGATGTCGCCGAGGATGCCCATGAGCCGGGCGGTGATGCCCGGGTGGTCCCTGCCGGTGACGGTGATGAGGATGGGATCAGAGGAGGCGGCCATCGCAGGCCCCTTAACAGCGCCGTGTCCGATAGTCGACGCCGATCGCTCCCCCTCAAGCGCGCTCCTCGCGCGAGGGGCGAGCTGCCCAAAAATCTCTCCCCCCTCGACTCACCGCCACCCCCACGCGGCCTCTGGCGAGCGTGGGAGCATGCCTGTTCCGCCGCGGCGCCCATCACCGCTGCAGCCCCGCCACCCCCCCTTTTCCAGGAAGAGCCCGCGTGGGGGGTGCGAGCGCGCGCGGGGGGCTGGTGGGAGGGCCCCACGAACCCGAGGGCCGGCCCGCATCGCAGTGACCTCCGCTGGGACTCACGTCACCCGTACCCACGGCAATAGCCCTCTGAAAGGCCCGAGTTCGTGGGAGGGCCCGCCAGCCCCCCGCGCGCGCTCGCACCCCCCATGCGGGCTCCGTCGCTATCGGTAGCGCCCGCGCCCGGCCGCCGCGCGCCCGCCGGCGCCGCCGCCCTTGGTCCCCGCCGCCGCGCGCCCGCCGCCGCCGCCCTTGGCCGCCGCCCCCGCCGCGCCGCGCCGGCTCGCCGCCCGCCCCGGGCGCGCCGGCTTCTCCTCGGCCACCGCGCCCGCGACGCCCGTCTCGCCGTCGCCCTGCTGCGCCTTGAGCTGCCGCAGCTGATCGCGCAGCCGCGCCGCCTTCTCGAACTCGAGGTTCTCCGCCGCCGCGAACATCTCCTGCCGGACCGCATCGATCTGGTCGACGATGTCCATCGCCGAGCGCGCCGCCTCGGCCGCCGCCTTCGCCGGGCCCTTCGGCACGGCGTAGTAGTCGCGCGTGCCCGACGTGGGCGACAGGTCGAGGATCGCCTTCTTCACGGTGGCCGGCGTGATGCCGTGCTCCTTGTTGTACGCCTCCTGGATCGCGCGGCGCCGGGTCGTCTCGTCGATCGCGCGCTTCATCGCGTCGGTGATGCGATCGGCGTACATCATGACCAGGCCGTTCACGTTGCGGGCGGCGCGGCCGATCGTCTGGATCAGCGAGCGCGGGCTCCGGAGGAAGCCCTCCTTGTCGGCGTCGAGGATGGCGACCAGCGACACCTCGGGCAGGTCGAGCCCCTCGCGCAGCAGGTTGATGCCGACCAGCACGTCGAACTCGCCGCGCCGGAGGTCGCGGAGGATCTCGACGCGCTGGAGCGTGTCGACGTCCGAGTGGAGGTAACGGACGCGGATGCCGAGCTCCGTGTAGTACTCGGTGAGATCCTCGGCCATCCGCTTGGTCAGCGTCGTGACGAGCACGCGATCCCCCGCGGCGACCCGCTCCCTGATGCGCGCGAGCAGGTCGTCGACCTGCCCGGACACCGGCCTGATCTGGATCTGCGGGTCGATGAGCCCGGTCGGCCGGATGATCTGCTCGACGACCGCGCCGGCCGACTTCTGCACCTCGTAGTCGCCGGGCGTCGCGCTCACGAAGAGGACCTGCGCGTAGTGCTGCTCGAACTCCTCGAACTTCAGCGGCCTGTTGTCGAGCGCGCTCGGCAGCCGGAACCCGTACTCGACCAGCGTCTCCTTGCGCGCCCGATCGCCCCGGAACATCGCCCCGACCTGCGGGACCGTCTGGTGCGACTCGTCGATGATCAGGAGGAAATCCTTCGGGAAGTAGTCGATCAGGGTGGGCGGGGGCTCGCCGGGCTTCCGGCCCGAGAGGTGGCGCGAGTAGTTCTCGATGCCATTGCAGAACCCCATCTGCTCCAGCATCTCGAGGTCGTACATCGTGCGCTGCTCGATCCGCTGCTTCTCGAGGAAGCGCACCGCCTTGTCGTAGTAGTCGATGCGCTCGCGCAGCTCCTCGCGGATCGCCTGGATCGCGAGCCGGAGCTGCTGCTGCTCGGTGACGTAGTGGGAGCCGGGGAAGACGGCGTAGCGGTCGAGCTGGCCCACCACCTTGCCGCGGACCGGGTCGACCTCCTTGATCGCCTCGATCTCGTCGCCGAAGAACTCGACCCGGATCGCGAGCGACTCCTCGTAGGCGGGGAAGATCTCGACGACGTCGCCGCGGACGCGGAACGTGCCGCGGTGGAAGTCGACGTCGTTCCGCGTGTACTGGATATCGACGAGCCGCCGCAGGAGCTCGTCGCGGCGGATCTCGGTGCCGCGCTCGAGCTTGATCAGCAGCCCGTGGTAGCTCTCCGCCGAGCCGATGCCGTAGATGCAGCTCACCGAGGCGACGATGATCACGTCCGGGCGCGAGAGCAGCGCGTGCGTCGCCGCGTGGCGCATGCGGTCGATCGCGTCGTTGATGATCGCGTCCTTCTCGATGAACGTGTCGCTCGTCGGGACGTAGGCCTCGGGCTGGTAGTAGTCGTAGTAGCTGACGAAATAATGGACGGCGTTGTTGGGGAAGAGGTCCCGCATCTCGCCGTAGAGCTGGGCCGCCAGCGTCTTGTTCGGCGCCATGATGAGCGTCGGCTTCTGCAGCTTCTCGATCACCTTGGCGGCGGTGAACGTCTTGCCGCTGCCCGTGACGCCGAGGAGGACCTGGAACTTCTCGCCCTGCTCGAAGGCGGAGCAGATCTCCTCGAGCGCGCGAGGCTGGTCACCGCACGGGCTGAATTCGGAGACGAGCTCGAAGTTTGTGGGCATGGAGCGGAGGACCCTAGTGCGGCCAGAGGCTCCTCGCAACCTCCGCCGCCACCCCGGCCGGAGGGCGCTCTTGGTGCAGCGTGGCGGCGCGTGGGCGGCGCGTGGCGTCGTGGTCCTGGCCGGCGCGACCGGACGAGCGCGGCGGCGCTTGACGGCGGCGCGTGGCTGGCGGATTCTAGGCGCTGCCGCGTCGTCGTGACGCACGGCGTACGGAGGTCAGGTCATGAGTGGCAATACACAGCGCACACATCACTCCGCCGCCGCTGCCGTTTCCGCCGCGGCTCGCTGAAGCTCGTCTCCACGCCGTCGCCGGCGCGCGCGTGCCCTGATCGGCGCGCGCTCGCCTCGCGCTGCGCGTCCCGCGGGGCATCCGCCCCGGCCGGGCGCGCGCTCTCTGGCGTGACGTCCTGACCGGTCGACGAGCTCAGCGCCGCGGCGGCCCCGCGCGTGAATGGCCGGCGCGGGCGCGCTCGCGCGCCGCCGCGCCCTTGTCCGTCGACCGCTGCGCGCGCGCAGATCGCGATCGCGCGCAGCCGAACGCCATGGAGCGCTCGTCCGTCATGCAATTCGACTCCGACTCTCTCGTTGATCCGTCTTCGCAACACGCACCGCAGCCCGGCCTGATCGGGCTCGGCTGGACTCCCTTCTTCGCAAAGCAGCTCGCCAGTCTGGAGGACGCCGTGCAGCCCGCGCGCGTCATCCTCGCCTCCGCATCCATGCACCGCGTGCAGACCGCGGACGGCCCGCGCCTCGCGGTCGTCAGCGGGCGCCTCGCGCACGAGGCCGCGGACCGCGCGGCGCTCCCCACCGTCGGCGACTGGGTGGGGCTCCGGCCCGGCGACGGCGCCGGGCCCTCATACATCGTGCACACGTTCGCGCGGAGCACCTGCCTGCGGCGCAAGGCCGCGGGGACCGCCGTGGAGGCCCAGGTGCTCGCGGCCAACGTCGACAAGGTGTTCATCGTCACGTCGCTGAACGCCGACTTCAACCTGCGCCGCCTGGAGCGGTACATCGACGCGATCCTCGACAGCGGCGCGCGCCCGGTGCTCGTGCTCAACAAGGCGGATGTCTGCCCCGATCCGGGGCGGTTCATCGACGCGGCGCGGGAGGTCGCCCCGACCGCGCCTGTCGCGCTG
Source organism: Sorangium sp. So ce321 (assembly GCF_051530195.1). Classification (NCBI taxonomy): domain Bacteria; kingdom Pseudomonadati; phylum Myxococcota; order Polyangiales; family Polyangiaceae; genus Sorangium; species Sorangium sp. So ce321. The sequence continues at coordinate 1,199,560 of NZ_CP150329.1, forward strand.
GTCAGCGCCCTTTCCGGCGCCGGCCTCGACGCGCTCCGCGCCGAGATCGGGGCAGGGGAGACGGTCGCCCTGGTCGGCTCGTCCGGCGTGGGGAAGTCCGCGCTCAGCAACCGCCTGCTCGGCGCGGACCTCCAGCGCGAGGGGGCGATCCGGGCGTCGGACGAGCGCGGCCGCCACACGACGGCGCACCGGGAGCTCTTCCCGTTGCCCGGCGGCGGCCTGGTCATCGACACGCCGGGCGTGCGGGAGCTCGGCCTCTGGTCCGCGGACGGGGCGGGCCCGGCGGGCTTCGACGACGTCGAGGCCCTCGCCGGAGCCTGCCGCTTCCGCGACTGCGCGCATGACGGCGAGCCCGGGTGCGCGGTGCTCCGCGCCATCAAGGACGGCGAGCTCGATCCGGAGCGCCTCGGCGGCTACCTGAAGCTCGGCGCGGAGCGACGCTACGTCGCCGGGCAGCAGGACGCGCGCGCGCGGACCGAGGAGAAGCGGCGCTGGAAGCAGATCTCGAAGCAGATGCGCGCCAACCCGAAGCGGTAGATCGGGCCGTCGCAGGGGTCGCCAGGGACGCCAGGAGAGAAAGGAGGATCTCCTGGCGCTCCTGGCGCTCCTGGCGGCGCTCTCTCGCTCCCGGAAACGGGCGGCAGACAGGCGGCTGACCTCCCCGCGCGGCGAGGGGGAGAGCTCGCTCCAGCCTCGGTCACGTGAAGCGTACGCCGGGACCGAGCTGGCCTCTCTCCGCGACGCCCCTCAACGCATGGACGATCCCCCCTTGCAGCGACCCGAACGTCGCGACGCCGTCGAGGTCTGCCCCGATCTCGACCAGCATCCTCGCCACGTCCGGGCGGATGCCGCTGAGCAGCACCCTCGCCCCGAGGAGCCGCGCCGCGCGGACCGCGCGGACGAGCCCGTGCACGGCCTGCTCATCCACCGTGCGCACGCCGGTGATGTCGACGATGATCACGCTGGCTGCCCTGGCCGAGAGCGCCTGCAGCAGCGCCTCCGTCATCCGCGATAGCCGCCGCTCGTCCAGCGTGCCGACGAGCGGCACCACCATGAGCCCGTCGGTGATGGGGATGATCGGCGTCGAGAGCTCCTCCACGAGGACCGTCTGGCGGTGCACGGCCTCGCGGAGCCGCCAGCGCTCCTCCTCGGCCTGCTTGCTCTCGCGGAGGTCCCGCGCCACGCAGACGACGCCGTGGATCTGCCCGCCGTCGGCCCGCATGACCGAGGCGAGGAACGACACGGGGACGGCGCGCCCGTCCTTCCGCAGACAGACCCTCTCGTCGCGCGCGCCGCCCGCGTCGATCAGCGCGCCGGCCGAGAGCCCGGGGAACACGAGGTCGATCGGCTTGCCGACGAGCTCTTCCCGGGCATAGCCCGCCAGGTCGCACGCGGCCTGGTTGACGCTCCGGATCCCGCGCTCCCGGTCGGCGACGACGAGGAGATCGAGCATCGACTCGATGATGCTTGTCACATGGGTCTTGGAGACCGTCGAGGTGGCGAGCTCCTCGCCCAGCATGTTCAGGCCGGCGGCCATGCCGTCGATGAGGTCGTTCCTGTCGCTGACGTGCGCCTTCTTGGCGTAGTCGAACCCGACGAGCGCCACGACCACCTCCAGGAGCCCTTCGAGCCGCTCGTTCAGCGCGCGCGCGTCCGAGCGCGCCGCCGCGAGCGACCTCAGCGCGGAGAGGGCCCGGTCGAGCGCGTCCGCCCCGGAGGCCGTGGAGGGGGCGCCGCGCCCCTCCTCGGCAGGGAGGAGGCTCACGGCGAGCTCGCAGAGCTCTGCGAGCCGTGGATCGTCGCGTGGATCGCGGGCCATCAGCCAGCGAACCCCTTCAGCCACTGGATCGCGTCCCGCTCCTCCGCGAAGAGCCGGATGGGCCTGTCACGGTTCCCGTAAACGGTGAGGAAGACGTTGCCGATCATCCGCCCGACCGGGCGCCCGCCCACGAGCGCCATCGCGCGGTATGCCAGCCTCCCCTCGTCCGCGCCGTAGTGGTTGCGCGCGTCCAGGTCGGTGACCTTGCACCTCGTGAGATCGCACAGGAACGCGTACGGCGTGCCCTTGCTGAACCGCCTGAGCGCCGCGACGTTCTCCTTCGCGTCGGCGAGCGTCTGGACCGCGCCCTCGTGGGTCTCAAAACGGATGATCCTGTTCTCCTTGTCAAAGGAGAACTCCCCGGTTCGCGTCCTCAGACGCTCGTCTCCGAGCTCGTCCACGTCGCCCCCCTCTCTCCCTCGTGCTCGCCTGCCGGCCAGAGGCGGTGCGCGGGCCGCGCGCTGCGTCCCGCCCGCGCCGGCCGCCCGGCGCGACCCCCGCGGCTCTGCGCTCATCACGTCCCCGAGACGATCTGGTTGTAACACCAACCTCTGCCCCGAGTCCAAGCTCTTGGCCGGGGCGGTGCGACCCGGGCCCCACATTTCACGCCACGCAGCGGGCAGATTGTTGACGCGCCAACAAGCGGAGACCTGGCGGGCGCGGGTCGTCACGAAACCTCGAGAACACAGGGCCAGTGCAGCGCGCATCCCGCCGCGGAGCCGATGAGGTCCCTCGCGCGCGGCGCCAGCTCCGCGCGTCGGATATCCCGCCAGGAGCCGGCCTTCGCCGTCATGAGTCCAGTGGAGTGCATGGCCCGGCTCGCGGCTTTGATTCCTCCGCCGAAGATCCCGCTTGTGAGATGTGATGGCGTGTTCGCGCCTCGCCGCGCAGCGGGGTACACGACCCGCACCCGTCATGGCGATCGCACGCCGCCGTCGTCGTCGAGGCACAGCTGCGCCCGGAGCACGCCGCGCCGGCCCTGGACGGGGCAAGCGGGTGTCGGATGGGCCAAACACGGCTCGCCAGGCGCCGTCCCCGCGGGGCTTGACACCGGCGAAAGTTCTACGGTTTCCTGTCCGCCGAGGAAATAGAAGAGCTTGCCCTCGTTGCCCGAGCCGTATGTGCCGTCGTGTCGGAACCAGTATGAGAAGTACATCGGGTGTGGTGTACGCTCCGCGATGTCGTGTCCCGCTCGGCGCCACCCCAGCGGCGCGTTGCCGATGCCCGGCAGCCCGATGAGCGGATCGACCACGCTGGCGAGCTGGTTGCCACGCGACGACCGCAAGCCGCCGTGCGGCGCGTGCGCGACCACCGCGACGTGGCCTTCGCACGTCGAGCGTCCCGTGAGCTCGCTCTCCCAGCCCTCGGCCTCGAAGTCCTGGCCGTAGAGGAGCTGGAGCAAGAGAGGTCATCGCGCCTCCGTCTTCCGAGGGCTCCTGGAGATCGGGGCTGCCGGCAGCCGCGCGCCGGTCGTCGTCGGTGAACCCTCCCAACCCTTGCATCTCTCGTCCCGCCGCGTGCGCGCGGGGTGGAGATCTCGACTCCTGAATCCCTGATCGAAGGACACATTCACATGAAATCGATTGTACTGCTGGTACCGCTGCTTCTCCTTCCCCTCGCCCCCGGCTGCGAAAGCGAAGGCGTAACCCCCGTGTCGCCGCCGCCGCCGCCGGAGTGGACCTGCGACGCACCGCGCTTCAACGGCTCCGACGGCTGCGACTGCGGCTGCGGCGCGCCCGATCCGGACTGCGACGGCGCCGGCTCGGCCGACCCGGGCACCGGCGTCGACAACCCCGCCTGCGACGCCTGCGTGGACGTCGACGGCGAAGCGCAGTCGTGCATCAGCGTGACCGCGGCGCTCGAGGCGGCCGGCTTCATCGTCAGCCCGGCCGGCACCAGCGACGACGGCGCCGAGCTCTACGACCTCACGCTCCTGCAGCTGAACGATCACCAGGACGCGAAGTCGGGCACCCACGAGCAGCACCTCACGCTCATCCACCGCGGCTTCGACCTGCCCATGAACTTGATCTCCACGGGATACAGCAACTTCCTCGGGTTCGACGAGGATGAGTTGACGACTCTCCTCGAAGGGAACCAGCTTGTTCTGGACAAGCGCTTCCACAACGGCAACGGCGACGACTTCTCCCATTTCACGCGCAAGCAGGTCGCTGACGACGCCCACGACGTCGTGGTGCGCCTGCACGACCTGTACACGAGCGCGTGGCTCGGCTCGGGCTTCAGCAACGGCGGCGTCGACATGGTGAGCTTCCGCCAGCACTACCCCGACGACGTCGACGCCACCGTCGCCTTCGGCGCCCCGTTCATGGTGCCCGAGGACGAGCGCTTCCTCGCGTTCTTCGACACAGTCGACGTCACGTGCCAGGACCGCCTCGAGGCCATCCAGCGCGCCGCCCTCGGCACCCAGCGCGCGGCCGTCGAGCCCGCCGTGCTGGCCTCGGCCGCCGACGAGCTCGGCGACACCTTCGCCCGCGTCGAGCCCGCGCGCGCCTTCGAGGCCGCCGCGCTCTCCTATCCGTGGCTGTTCTGGCAGTACTTCGGCACCCCCGACGACTGCGCCGGTCTGCCCGATCCGGCGACGGCGACGGCAGAGGAGCTGACGTCGGCGTTCTTCAGCGTCACATCCATCTTCGGCGCCTACCCGATGTCCGACGCGTACCTGTCGTTCTTCGGCGCCTACTTCTACGAGGTGCAGCAGAGCAGCGGCTGGCCCGCCTTGCCGCGCGCCGCGCTCGTCGAGGAGGGCCTCATTCCCGCCGACCTCATCGACATGGAGCGCGGGCTCGTGCCCGAGGGCGTGACCGCGCCGGAGTTTGACGCTGCCGAGAACAGCTCGCTCGCGGAGTTCGCCCGCCTCGGTGACGGCGTCGCCTTCGTCTACTCCGACCAGGACCCGTGGGCGGCCGGCGCCGTCACCCCGGCGGCGATGAGCGGCAACGTCCGCTTCAACGTCACGAGCGGCAACCACCTCGCGACGTTCTCGTCGCTCTCCGAGCCCGATCGGGCCGCGCTCTCCGCCTTCCTCGAGACGAGCCTCGGCGTCGAGATCCCCTGAGATCGACGACGAGGGCCCGCCAGCGCGGCGCTAGAACAGCCTGGAGACGCCCGTCGCGAGCTCGAGGGACACGGAGAACGCCTCGCACCGCTGCGCGCACCCGAACCGCGACCGCACCTCGAGGGGCATCCGCGAGACCCCCTGGGTGCCGAGCAGATCCCGCTCGAGCGGCAGGAGGAGCGCGGGGCCCTCGATGTCGAAGCCGTCGAAGAACGGCCTTTCGGCGCTGGTCAGGTCGAAATAAAGGCGCGTCCCGCAGGGCATGAGCTCGATGATATCGGCCGTGTCGGCGAGGCCGCGGCCGCCGTCGAAGGCCCGCGTGACGCCGTTGGCCATGGCCCAGAACATCATGGAGAGGACAGGCGTCCTGAGCTCCGCGAGGGCGAAGGACCCGAAATGGGCGCGGTCGCCGCTGCGCACGGTCGTCTGGAGACCGACGTTGGCCTCGAACAGCGCGGCGTTGGGGCGGCCGGACAGCACGTATTGCCAGCGGTACGAGACGCCCACGAGGAACGAGGGGTTCCACGACACCTCGGTCGGCTGCTCGATGGGAGCGCCGTGGACCGCGAAGGGCGAGGAGAGCCACACCTGGTAGCTGAACCCGCGCGCGATCGGGTCCTCGCCCTCCAGGCTGCCGGCCTCCGCCTGGGGCACGGGCCAGACGGCGAGGATCGGCCGCAGCAAGCTCGTGTCGGGCGCCCCGAGGACGACCCGCTCCGGGTCGCCGCAAAGGACGCTCGCGAACCAGTCGATTCCCGGGTCGGTGCGCGCGGCCGGTCGGGTGCAGAGCGCGAACGGCTGCCCGAGGGCGCCGGGCTCCACGAGGCGGGGGACGTCCTCGCTGGTGTTGCCGGAGAACCCCGGGATGGCGCGGCGCTCGCGGAGGCTGGCGAGCGCCGCGAGGGCGCTCCGCAGGACGTGCCTCACGCGCTCGCACGTCGGGCTCAGCATCTTGCGTTGCTGCGGCCCGAGCGACCACGCCGGCGTCGGGTCGAGCAGGGCCATGGTGAGGTCGACATCCCGCGGCCGCGCGCGGCGGGAGGGGGCAGGCGCCGGCTGGCCGCACGCGGCCGGCTCGAGCAGCTGCTCGACCCAGCGGGGGTCGAGCGCCATCGCGAGCTGGAGCTGCGCCCGCGCCGTCGCCTCGGCGGCGTGGAGCCGGTCCTGGCTGGCCGGCCTGACGCCGAGGAAGCCGTCGCCTGTCGTCTCCCAGCACGGGGGCAGGCCGGGGGCGCGGGCGTCGTTCACGCCTGCCCGCAGGAGCGGGCAGGGGACGGCGTTGAGCGCGCGGGTCACCGACACGCCGATGCGGTTGAAGTGGTCGTGCGTCCCGATGCGCTCCTCCGGGTCTCTCCGGAGCTTGGCGGTGATCACCGCGTGACCCGCGGCGAACGCGTCCTGGAGGAAGTGGAGCGCATAGGCGTGCTCCAGGAGCGCGTCGCGCCGCAGGCTCGCCCGCGCGTCCGCGGGCCCCTCCCGCGCGCCCGTCGCGAGCTGCAGCGAGCGCAGGTGGTGGCCGATGAACTGGCCGAGCGCGTTGTCGACTCGGCCTCTCCGCGCGAGGTCCGCGGCGACCCGGGTGAGGGGCTCCCCTGCAGCCTGGAAGTGGGTGACGTTCTGCTTGGCGCGATCCACGTAATCTCCGTCGACGCCGAGCAGGTAGATATCGAGATCTCGGACGAGATCGGTGCGATCCGACAGCCCTGCCGCGGCGTCTTCCTCCCGCAGTTTGCCGAGGAAGTCGCGCCATTGTGTCCGCGCGCCGAACTGCAGTCGCTGTCCTGTCTCCCCTGCTTCGTCCTTCCGGACGAGGCCCCACAGCTCCTTCACGGTGCTCGCGTGGTCCCCGGCGAGCGCCGTGAGCGTCGCGTAGGGCACGCACGCCTCCCGTCGCAGCGCGCTGGTCACGTAGAACGGCTCGTCGAGCCGCTCGCACACGAGCGAGCTCGCGGCCATCTCCCGCACCGCCTCGCCGAGCGCCGCCTTCGCGCCCCCTGGCAGCCACGCCAGCCCCTCCTCCGCGAGCACCACGTGCTCTGGAAAATACCAGGCGTCCGCCGGGCTGCTCACCCCGAGGAGCACCCCCGCCGCCGCGCCCCCGATCCACATCGCGCGCCTGAAGCTCCGGAGCATCAATGCCTCATGCCCCGTCCGCGCCGCGACGGCCAATCGAACTCGCCCACCGCAAGAGCCCGCCGCGCCGTATCTCCCCCTCTTCACGAAAGCGCCGTCGCGCCGCTCATCCCTCTTCCGTCCCCTAAGGAAGAGCCATCGGGAGGGGGTGTCGCGCGCGGGGCCGGCGGGGGAAGGGCCCCACGAACCCGAGCGCCGGCCCGCATCGAAGCGAGTCGCTCCTGGTTCACCACACCCGTTCACGAGGCAATAGCCACCACAAGGCGCGAGTTCGTGGGAAGGGCCCCCCGCCGGCCCCGCGCGCGACACCCCCTCCCGATGGCTCCGTCGCTCCTGGTCCACCACACCCGTTCACGAGGCAATAGCCACCACAAGGCGCGAGTTCGTGGGAAGGGCCCCCCGCCGGCCCCCGCGCGCGACACCCCCTCTCGCTGGCTCCGTCGCGCCGTGGAAGAGCTCAGATCCCGTATTGCCGGAGCTTCTTGTGGAGCCCCTCGCGCGTGATCCCGAGCGACTTCGCCGCGTTGGTCTTGTTGTTGTTGTGCCCCCGCAGCGCCTCGATGAGGAAGAACTTCTCGACGGCGTCCATCATCTCCTTGAGCGACCCCTTGGGCGTCCCCGCCCGCGTCACGAGCCCCTCGACCTGCCGGATCCGCGGCGAGAGCAGCTCCGGCGTCGCGAACGCCCCCGGGTCCAGCTGGATGACGAGCCGCTGCACCTCGTTCTGGAGCTCCCGCACGTTGCCCGGCCAGTCGTACGCGACCATGAGCTCCATCGTCTGCTGGCTGAACCCGCCGCACGGCTTGCCGATCTCGTCCGCGTACCGCTCCAGGAAGTGCCCCGCGAGCAGCGGAATGTCGTCGCGCCGCTCGCGCAGCGGCGGCAGCCGGATCGGGAACACCTTGAGCCGGTAATAGAGGTCCTCGCGGAACCGCCCCTTCGCCACCTCGTCCTCGAGGTTCCGGTTCGTCGCGGCGACGATGCGCACGTTGACGTGCTTCGGGCTCGTCGCGCCCACGGGGCGGATCTCGCCCTCCTGGAGCGCCCGGAGGAGCTTCGACTGGAGCGACAGCGGGGTCTCGGTGATCTCGTCGAGGAAGAGCGTCCCCCCGTCGGCGATCTCGAACAGCCCCTTCTTCTCCTCCGTGGCCCCCGTGAACGACCCCTTCTTGTGGCCGAAGAGCTCGCTCTCCAGCAGGCTCTCGGCGAGCGCCGCGCAGTTCTGCGCCACGAAGAGCTTGTCGCGGCGGCGCGAGCGGTAGTGCACGGCGGCCGCGATGAGCTCCTTGCCCGTGCCCGTCTCGCCCTCGATCAGCACCGTCACGCGCGTGTCGACCACCTTGTCGAGCTGGCCGATGACCCGGCGCATCGCCTCGCTCTTGCCGATGATGTCGACCGCGCCCCCGCCCCCGCCCCGGCGCTTCTCCTCGCGCCCCTTCAGGAAGCTGTTCTCCTTCTGGAGCCGCTCCTCCGCGAGCACGAGCCGCTTGATGAGCCGGGCGTTCGCCACCGCCAGCGACGCGTTGGCCGCCAGCACGAGCAGCGTCTCCAGGTCGCCGGCGTTCAGCATCCCGGGCACGCTCCGGTTGTCGGCCTGGAGCACGCCGATGATCTCCTCGCCCTTCCAGAGCGGCACGGCCAGGGTGCTGCGGATCGAGGCGCCCATCAGCGACTCGGTCTGGCCGACCTCGATCGGCGCGTCGGCGGCGAGCACCGCCGCCCGCTCCTTGATCACCTTCCGGTACACGCTGCGCGTGATCGGCACCGGACCCGCCGGCGGCGCCCCGCGGCCCGACTCCGAGCGGACGCGCGTCAGCACCGGGACGAACGCCGTAGGCCCCGCGCCCGGCTCCTGGTCGTCGTCGCGGAGCACCACCGTGACGTGCGTCGAGCTCGGGACCAGCGCGAGCACCGCGTCGGCGATCTCGGCGAGCACCTGGTCGAGATCGTTCGCGGCGCCGATCCGCTTCTGCGCCGCGTACATGGCCGAGAGCGCGCTCGGGTCGCGCTCGATCTTCGCCTGGGCGGGCTCGATCTCGTCGAGGCGCCGGATCGAGACGACCCGCGCGTCGTCGGCCTCCTCCGGGATGGTCACGACCATCCGCGTGACCGCCTCGCCCGAGCCGAGCTCGATGACGTCCCCCGTCTGGAGCGCGAGCGCGCTGCGCGCGGCGCCGAGCTCGAGCCGCTCGCCCCGACGCGTCACGCTCGTCCCGTTGGTCGAGCGCAGGTCCTCGAGGACCACCCCGTCGGCGGTGCTCACGATGCGCGCGTGCGCCCCGGAGATGTGGCGGTCGTCCAGCACGACCCGGTTGTCCGGCGAGCGCCCGAGCGTGATCAGCTCGCCCTGGAGCTCGAAGGTGCGCCCGGCAGCGAGACCCTGGGTTACCTCGAGCACGATCATGGTTCGTTCAGCCAGGAAGACCCCGTGAGGAGGGCCCGGAGTAAACCGTCAAGAGGGAGGAGATGCCAGGAAAAACCGGGAGCCAGGCACTCCGACGAAACAGCGCGCCCGAAGAACGCGGGTGATGGAAAGTCTGGATGATGGTGATGCACACGCCGGTGCCCCGTCCCGCGGGCTGGCCGCCAGGACGGGGCGCGAGGCCCTGGCGCTTACTGGGAGCGGGCGCTCAGGCGGTAGATGACCGTCTTGAACGGCGCGTTGCCGGCGATCTTCTCGGCGTCCTTCGAGGCCTCGCCCTCGTCGACGATCTTCTGCAGCTTGGTCGCGACCTCGGCGTCGCCCTTCGGCGAGAGGGCGTCGATCACCGAGACCGACACGAAGCGCACGGCCGCGTTCGAGATCTTCGGCATGGCGTCGATGATCTGCTGCCGGACCTCGGGGGTGCCGAGGACGCCCACCATGTAGGCGGCCTTGATCCCCTGGAACTGCGTCTCCTTGGCCTGGGACGCCGGGTCGCCGAGCTTCCCGATGTAACACTCGACCTTGGCGCCGCAGGCCCCGAGCAGGTCCTTCGCGATCTTGATCTCCTTCTCCATCGACTTGCCGACCGTGCCGCCGCCGCTCGTGCGGGTGCCGGCGAGCCGGTCGACGTCGGCGATCTGGTCGGGCTTCATCAGCTTGAGCGCCGTCTGGAGCGAGACGTCGCGGATCTGCGCGACGTCGTCCTCCTCGCCGCGCGCCTCGAGGCCCGTCTTCACGATCCACGGCACGACGCTCGCGTCGAAGAAGTTGCTGGCCGCCTCGGCCAGCATCACCCGCGCGTTGATGCCCGCCGGCGGGATCTCGAGCGACGCGGGCGTCTTGTCGTAGGCCGCCTGGAAGGCCGCGATGATCTCCGGGGTCTTGGGCACCTTGGTGAGCTCGCGCGCGATGATCGCGCGCGGGACGTCCTCGGACTTCTCGAGCGCCGCGAGCAGCGGCTGCGACGACTCCTGCCGGCCGATCGTCGCGAGGACGAGCGCGGCCGCCGCGACGTGGGCGGTCTCCGCGGCCTTCTTCTGCTCCGCGCCCGGCTTGTCGCCGGCGCCCTTCAGGTTCTCGACCTTCGAGTACTCGACGAGCTCCTTCTGGTCGCCCTGGAGCAGCGCGATCGTCGGCTGGATGGCGGGCTTGCCGATCTTCGTGAGGGCGAGGATGGCGGTCGTCGCGGCGTCCGCCTTGAGCGGCGAGAGCACCACCTTGAGCAGCGGCACGACCGCCTTCTCGCTGCGCTGCCACCCGAGCAGCTCGGCCGCGGTGATCTGCCAGAACAGCTCGTTCCGCATCGTGGCCACGTCCTTGGGATCGTTGATCGGGCGCCCCACCATGGTGATGAGCTGCCCTTCCCAGGACGGGTCGTTGATCTCGACCATCGCGTCGTGCACGTCGCGCGAGATCGTGGAGCCCTTCGGCTTGCCGTGCTGGAGCTTGGCGAAGACGTCCATGAGCGGGCCGGCGGCGGCCTTCGACTTCATCGCGCCGAGGCCGCGGACGGCCCAGCGGACGTCCTCCTCGGTCGACTCGGGCTTGTAGTCCTTGAGCGCCTTGATGAGGCAGGCCTCGCCGCGCGGGTCCCGCGTGTCGGAGATGAACTTGATGAGCTTCGAGTTCGTGCGCTCGTCGAGGTCGCCGGCCACGCACTTCTGCGTCATCGGCTCGATGATCTTGTCGAGGAGCGGCTTCACGTTCGGGCCGTTCCGGTCCTTGTTGTCGCGCGTCATCGCGTCCTCGAAGAACTGGACGAGCCGGTTGACCGAGGGGGTGAGCGTGGCCGGATCGTCGAGCCGCTTGACGTGCGTCTCGGGGTCGTTCTCGTCGGCGCACCCGGCGACGACGCCTGCGGAGAGCGCCATCGACGACGCGGTGGCGGCCCCCAGGAGGAGCGAGCGAACGAGCGGCAGGATGCTGCGTGCTGAGCGGGACATGGTGTTTCCTCCGGGACCTCGGTGATGCTGCCGGCCTGACCTCGCCGCCGCGCGGTGTGCGCGGCAGGAGAGGCGGTCAGCGGCTAGCCTTCGTTAGCCTGAGGGGACGACAGCGGACAAAAACAGCGCGCGGCATGGGGGCGCGACCCCCCTTCGGCCACGACATGGCGCCGCCCCGTGATGGAAGCGGCGGAGCCGAAACTATTCGGCGCCCGAGAGCGTGTCAACGCGAGCGGGGCACCTGGACCAGCCGGCGGATCCCCGTGGCGAACAGCCGGTCAGGGATGACACGACGCAGCGCGACGAGGGCGCGTGCGTCCCGGCCGATGAGGGTCCGGAACGGGGGCGAGGCGTCCTCGATGAGGCGGAGGATCGCCGCCGCGACCGGGGCGGGCGGCGGGGCCTTGGCGGCGTCCTCGAGGACGAGCTGCTCGAGCACCCTGGTCATCGCGGCGTAGGGGCCGTCGGGCGAGACGTGGGCGCCGCGCCGCTGGTTCTCGAAGAAGATCTCGGTCTTGAAGGTGCCGGGCTCGACGAGGCAGACGTGGACGCCGAACGGGGCGACCTCCCAGCGCAGCGCCTCGCTGAAGCCCTCGACGGCGTGCTTCGTGGCCGCGTAGATGCTCACGCCGGGGAGGCCGACGAGCCCGGAGACGCTCGAGACGTTGATGATGCGGCCGCGCCCGGCGCTCCGCATCGACGGGAGCACCGCGCGGGTCACGGCCATGAGGCCGAAGACGTTGGTCGCGAACTGGGCCTTCACGTCGTCGTCGGCCTGCTCCTCGAAGGCGCCGCCGACCGCGATGCCGGCGTTGTTCACGAGGGCGTAGACGGGGCCGTGCTTCTGGAGGATCTCCCGGACCCGGTCGGGCGCGCCCTCCGCGGCGACGTCGAGCTGCTCGACCTCGAGCGAGGCGCCGCGCGCGCTGGCCGCGGCGAGGAGCGCGGAGGCCTTCTCGGGGCGGCGCATCGTGGCGATGACCCGGTGGCCCGCGGCCGCGCACGCGACGGCGGTGGCGAGGCCGATGCCGCTCGAAGATCCGGTGACGAGGACGAGGTGACCCATGGGAAGGGGGGCGAGTATAGACGAAGCGCGGCGGGGCCGAGGCGCGCGGCCGATGGGGCCGCGAGCGGGGGCCGCTCAGCCGATGATCATCGCCTCGCTGAGGAGGCGGCCCTCCTTGAAGCGGCGCAGGTTCCAGCGGTCGAACAGCGGCAGGGCGGTGCCCTCGGCGATGTGCTGCGCGATGAGCTTGCCCATGACCGGCGCGATCATGAAGCCGTGCCCCATGAACCCGGACGCCTGGTAGAAGTGCTCCACCTCGTCGACCCCGCCGACGATCGGGTTCTGATCCGGGGTGAGGTCGTAGCAGCCAGCCCACTGCCGCAGCACCTTGACGCTGCCGAGGATCGGGCACGCGGTGACGAGCGCCCGTGAGTACAGCGCGAGGAACTTGTGGCTCGACCCCATGTCGAGGCCCTCGGGGACGTCCTCGTTGGAGATGCCGCCCACGATCTCGCCGCGCATCGACTGCGAGAAATAGAGGCCGTTCGACAGGTCCGCGACGAGCGGGCCGAGCCAGGGCTTGAGCGGCTCGGTCGAGCAGATCTCGTGGCGGTGCGGGTGGTTGGGCAGCTCCACGCCGAGGAGGCGCGCGACCTCCGGGCTCCAGGCGCCGGCGGCGTTGACCACCTTGCGCGTCCGGATCTCGCCGCGATCGGTGACCACGGCGTCGATCCGCGCGCCCTGGGTGCGGAAGCCGAGGACGTTCGTGAAGGTGGCGATGTCGACGCCGAGCTTCTGCGCGCGCTCGGCGTAGCCCCAGACGAAGGGCCAGGGGAACACGACGCCGTCATCGGGGTTGTAGCTCGCCGCGACGACGCCCTCGGTCGAGAGCTCGGGCACGACCGCGCGCGCCTCGTTGGCGGTGAGCATCCGCGTCCCGAGGCCGCACGCGTTCTGCACGGCGACGCTCTTCTCGAGCGTCCGGCGGCCGGCCTCGCTGCGCACGAGGAACAGGTAGCCGCCCTGCCGGAACCAGACGTTGATCTTCATCTCGCGGGCGAAATCCCGGCAGATGCGGATGCTCTCCTGCATCAGCCGGATGTTCCCCTCGCTCGAGAACTGCGCCCGCACCCCGCCGCCGTTACGGCCGCTGGCGCCGCCGCAGAGGTAGCTCCGGTCGACGACGACGACGTCCGTGATGCCGTGGTGCCGCGCGAGGTTGTAGGCGATCGCGAGGCCCATGATCCCCGCGCCGATGATGACGATCTCCGCCTCGGCCCGCATCGCGCCTCAGCCGAGCTCCGACCTCGCCGCGGCGACGACGGCGTCCTGGAGGGCGCCGTTCGAGGCGATGATGCCGCGGGCGAGCTTGAGCCCGGGGCCGGCATAGTCGATGGGCGCGCCGGCGAGATCGGTGAAGCGACCGCCCGCGCCGAGGAGCACGGCCTCGGGCGCGCAGCTGTCCCAGAGCTTGGCGCCGCCGCCGCCGTGGATGTAGAGGTCGACCTCGCCCGTCGCGATCCGCGCGATCTTCACGCCGACCGAGCCGCACGGGACGACCCTGGTGATGCCGAGCCGCGCGATCAGCGGCTCGAGCTCCTTTGGCCGGTGTGACCGCGAGACGATGAGCGCCGCGTCGGCCGGTGCGCCCACGGACGAGACCCGGAGCGGGCGGCGGCTGCCGTCCTTCGCCTCGAGGAAGGCGAAGCCCCCGTCGCCGCCGCCTTCGTCGACGCGGCCGGCCAGCGCCTCGCCGGTCGTGGGCATCACCACGACGCCGAGCGCGGCGCGGCCGCGGACGGAGAGCCCGATCATCACGGCGAACTCGCCGTTCCGGTCCGCGAACTCGCGCGTGCCGTCGAGCGGGTCGACGAAGAACACCCGCTCCTGCCGGAAGCGCGCGGCGAGCTCGTCGGCCGCCGGGACGCTCTCCTCGGCGAGGATCGCCTCGCCGGGGAACGCGGCCTCGAGCGCGCTGCAGATGAGCGCGTTGGCCTCGCGATCGGCGCGGGTCACCGGGTCGCCCGGGCCCTTCATCTCGACGGTGAACGGCGTCGCGTACACGTCCATCACGATCGCCGCCGCCGCGCGCGCGATGCGGACGATCTCGTCGAGCTCCCTGTCGTTCTGGTTCATCCTGCTCACACCTCGATGCCGGCCTGCTTGAGGCGTCCGGAGAGCTCCATGAGCGTCGTCTCGTGGAGGTAGGGGGGCATGCCGGCCTCGCGGACGAGCTGATCGAGCTGCGCGACCGAGCGGGGGCCGAGCACGGCGGACGAGACGAGGTTGTTCGCGAGGGCGAAGCGCAGCGCGAGCGAGCGGAGCGAGACGACCGCGCCGGTGACCATCGGCCGCAGCGCGTCGAGCTGGCGGATGCGGGTCCTGAACTCGTCGCGGGTCCACCGGTTCGCGCGGTGGTCGTCGGCGTAGAACTCGCGGTCGGCGCTCCACTGGCCGGCGAGCAGCCCGTGCGCGAGCACCGAGCGGGCGAGGACGCCGGCGCCGCTCTCGGAGACGTCGCCGGCGACCTCGTGGAGGTCGCCGGGGAGGAAGGCGTTGTAGGCGATCTCGATGAGATCGACCTCGTCGCGCAGCGCGGAGCGGGCGACGTCCGCCGAGCCGGCGCTCACGCCGAAGGCGCGGATCTTCCCGGCCTGCTTGAGCTCCTTCAGGAAGGCGAGGGGCTCCTTCGAGCTCATCGCGGCCACGGTGGGGTTGTGGAGCAGGACGACGTCGACCACGTCGCGGGCGAGCCGCTCCTGGGACCGCTCGAACGCGGTGCGCAGGTAGGCCGGGTCGAAGCGCTTCGTCGGAAGGCCTTCGAGATCGGTGCCGATCTTGGTGACGACGAACGTCGGGCCAGCGCCCTTCAGCCGCTTGCCGAGGCGGCGCTCCATCTCGCCGCGGCCGTAGACGTCGGCCGTGTCGAAGAGGTCGATGCCGACGGCGAGCGCGCGGTCGATGACGCGATCGACCTCGGCCTCGGAGACCGGGCCGTAGCCGTCGCTGGAGAGGCCCCAGGTGCCGAGGGCGAGCTCCGAGACCTGGAGGGTCGTCTTGCCGAGGGGGCGTTTCCTCACGGGCCGCGATCTACACCAGCGCGGGAGGGGCGCCACGAAATAGGGCGCGGCGTCCCCGGGGAGGACGCGCGCGGCGCCAGGCAGCGGGGTGGAGCGCGACCGATGGGCTCAGGGGGCCGGCGAGCCTACCGGCCGAGCGGGATGGAGCGCTCCGGGGAGCGCATTGCCGGGCGCGGCGGGGTCCGCTCCACGGAGGCGAGGTTGCGGCCATTCTGGACAGCGCGTTCCAGAATGGACTGCCTGCGCGTGGCGGGGTCCGCTCCGCGGAGGCGAGGTTGCGGCCATTCTGGACAGCGCGTTCCAGAATGGACCGCCCGCGCGCGGCGGGATCCGCCCGCGCGGGTGTCTTCGAGCCGGCAGCCCCGGAGAGCGGGATCGGGGGTCTCTAGATCGGGGGCGGAGGTCGCCCAAGCTCACGAGACCGACGTGCGGCGTGGCGCCACGCTGGACGCGCAGCGCCGCAGGCGTGAGAGGAGCAGCCCCGCAGCGAGCCACAGCGGACCGTGACCGCCACCGCTCGCGCCGCCACCGCTCGCGCCGCCGCCGCTCGCGGCGGCGCTGCTGGCGCAGCCGCCGCCGCGGAGCCGGAGCTGCCCTTTCCCGCCCTCGCCGAAGGCCTCCCCGGCGCCGGCCGCGCTGCCCCCAGTGCCCCCATCGCCGCCTGTCGCTGCCCCGTCCGGCCCTCCGGTGCCCGGCCCGGCGCCCCCTCCGCCTCCGCCGCCAGCGGCTCCGCCCGCCCCTGCCTCGGCCCCGCCCAGCCCGCCGCCGCCGCCGCTACCCGGGCCACCGCCTTCGCCAGCGCCTCCGCTGCCAGGGTCGTCGGGCAAGCAGCCGCCGGCGACGCAGATCCCGCCCGGGCACGGCGCCCGCTCGAGCTTGTTGCGCTCGACGCACGCGCCGTTCTGCCGCTCGCAGGCCGCGAACCTGCACGTGCTCGGGTCGGGCTGGGCGCACGCGAAGGGGTCGCCGCCGACGCAGCGCCCCTCGCGGCAGGTGTCGACCTGGGTGCAGGGGTTGCCGTCATCACAGCCGTCGCCGTCCTGCCTGGGCGGGTCGCAGCCACAGGCCTGGTCCGAGGTGCTGCCCGCGTCCGCGACCGTGGGGCAGGCGTCCTCCGGGTCCAGCTTGCCGTCGCCGTCGTCGTCGTCGTCGCACGCGTTGCCCTCGGGGTCGTCGTCGCTGTTGGTCTGCGTCGTGTTCGGCGTGTCGACGCAGTTGTCGGCCGCGTCGATGACGCCGTCGCTGTCGCCGTCGAGCGAGCAGGCGCCGCCGATGCAGGCGCCCTCGGCGCACTCGACGGCCGCCGCGCAAGGCGCGTCGAGCGGCTTCTTCGCCCTGCAGACCGAGGCGTCGCAGTAGGCGCCCGCGTCGCATTGCTCGTGGTTCGAGCACCCGGTCAGGCACTCGCCGCCCGCGCAGGCGTAGAGGCCGCAGTCCACGGCGGCGCGCTCGACGCAGGCGCCGTCCGCAGTGCAGACGCTCGGCGGAAAGCTCGATGTCGCGTCGTCGGTGCAGGCGCCGGGCGCGCACTCGGTCTCGGCCGCCGCGAGGGCGTCGGCGGGGCATGCGTTGGCGCTGCCGGTGCAGCGCTCGGCCACGTCGCAGGGCCCCGCCGCAGGCCGGCAGACGGCGGTGGCGGGCGCGAGGGCGTCGGCAGGGCAGTCGGCGTCGCCACCGGTGCAGCTCTCGGTCGCGTCGCAGGGGCCCGCCGCCCGCCTGCACACGGTGGCGGCCGACGCGAAGGCGTCGGCGGGGCACGCGCCGTCGCTGCCGGTGCAGCGCTCGGCTGCGTCGCAGGGGCCCGCGACCGGCCGGCAGACGTCGGTCGCTGGCGCGAAGACGTTCGCGGGGCAGTCGACGCCGCTGCCGGTGCAGCTCTCGGTCGCGTCACAGGGGCCCGCCGCCCGCCTGCACACGGTGGCGGCCGACGCGAAGGCGTCGGCCGGGCACGCGGTGGAGCTGCCGGTGCAGCGCTCGGCCGCGTCGCAGGGGCCTGCGGCCGGCCGGCAGACGTCGGTCGCTGGCGCGAGGACATCCGCCGGGCAGGAGATGGAGGTGCCGGTGCAGCGCTCGGCCGCGTCGCAGAGGCCCGCGGCCGGCCGGCAGACGGCGGTGGCCGGCGCGAACGTGTCGGCGGGGCAGTCGCCGGCGCTGCCGTTGCAGCGCTCCTCGACATCGCAGCTCCCGGCCGCGGCGCGGCAGACCGCCCCCGAGGCGCGCGGGCCGCACACGCCGTCCACGGCCGCGCCGGCCGCGACGCTGCACGCCTGACAGTCGTTCCGGTCGTCTCCACCACACGCCGTGTTGCAGCAGACCCCGTCGGCGCAATGCCCGCTCAGACACTCCCTGCCGCTGGCGCATGGCGCGCCGTCGGGGGACTCGGGGAGATAGAGCTCGGCGCTCGTGAGGGCCGCCGTCGTGTTCCGTCCTCCCGCCGCCAGGAGCCGACCGTCGCCGAGCGCCACCAGCGTGTGGTAACCGCGGGCGGCCCGCATGTCCTCGGCCCCCGACCACGTCCCGCTCGCCACGTCGTACCGCGCTGTCGAGGCGAGATAGCTGCCGTTGAAGCCGCCGGTGACCAGGACCGCGCTGTTCGAGATGAGCAGCGCCGCGGCGTGGCTGCTGCGCGCAACAGGCATGTCGCCGGCGGGCAGCCATGTCCGCGTCCGGAGGTCGTACCGCTCCGCGCTCCGCAGGTGCGCCCCGTTGTCGCCGCCGGCGACGAGGACGTCGCCGTTCGGCAGGAGCGTCGCGCTGTGCGAACGCCGCGCCGTGGTCAGGCCGTCGGTCGGCGACCACGCGTTGGTGGCCGGGTCGTAGATCTCCGCGGTGTCCAGGTAGCTGGTGGAGTACCCGCCCGCGACAAGCACCGTCCCGTCGGCCAGCCCGACGGCTGTGTGCGTGTAGCGCGCGCCCATCCTCCCCGCGGCCGACCAGGCGCCCGTCTCGGCATCGTAGCGCCGCGGGTCGCCGATCACGCTGGTGCCGTCGATCCCACCCGCGACGAGCACGTCGCCGTCGTCGAGGCGCGTCGCCGTGTGGGACGCGCGATTGCCCATTTCCCCGGCGCTCGTCCAGGTGTTGCCGTCGGGATCGTAGATCTGCGCCGTCCCCACGACGCTCGCTCCGGTGCGCCCGCCCGCGACGAGCACCCGGCGCCCGTCGCGCAGCAGGGTCGCGGTGTGCTGGTAACGTCCCGTGGCGCCCATCGTGGCCGTGGTCGACCACCTGTTCGTCAGCGGGTCATACAGCTCCGCGGTGTTCAGCGCGGCTGCCCCGTTGTACCCGCCCACGATGAGGACCTGGCCGGCCCTCGTGCCTTCCGCGATCAGGGTCGCGGTGTGCTCCCGGCGCCCCGCGCTCATCGCCGCGGGGACCTGCTCCCAGAGGGGGTCGACGAGCACCGCCTCTCCGTCGGCGTCGACGTGCAGCGCGAGCGTCGCGCCCTCCACCGACAGGCGCGCGCCGACGGGACGCTCGCCCCCCCTGGCATAGGCCTCCGGCGCCGTCACGCGCAGCCGCGGGACGCCGGCCCCGTCCACCGCGAGCACCACGTCGCCCGCCTGGCGCAGCGTCGCCCCCTCGACATGCCATGACGCCACGGGGGCGTCGCGCCGGACCGCGTCCGCCTCGAGCAGCAGCCACTCCTCGGCTGCGCCGGGCTCGACGGTCCAGAACGATGTCGCTCCGGGCCGCCGGTGGGCGAGCGCGCGGCCTGCGCGCATCACCCTTCCTCGCGCCCCCGCCTCGCGCACCTGGATCTCCAGCGCGTCCGGGCACACCGCCGCCGGGCCGGCGCACCCCCCGACGCCGGGGAGGCGAAAGCGGACCGGATCTGCCGCGTCGTGGGGCACCTCCACGGCGAGGCGCCCCGCGGCACGACCGTCCGCGAGGGTGAAGCTGGCGCCCCGCTCCACCATCTCGTCACCTCGATCGACGACGCGCGCTGCCACGGCGGGGAACCGCTCCGAGAGCACCTCGGCCGCCGGCGGCTCCGGAGGCGAGCACGCCGCGGCGAGCGCCGCGAGCAGCAATCCAGGCAGCAGGCCAGTGCGGGCTGATGCGGTCTCGCACGGCGAAATGGGCATGCGCCTCATGCCGCCATGAGAGCCAGGCGCCGGAAACGGCGTCAAGGTGCAGGTGCCTCGCGCGCAATTCCATCGTGAGCGGAGTACGCCGAGGCGGAGGGCGAGGAAGATGAGGACGACGAAGACTCGCTTCTTCAGGGGCAGCGAATTCCATTGTCCTTCAAACGAGAGCCGCTCGATGCGCCCGCGGCACGAAAGGTGAACGACGAACGACGAACGGCGAACGACGAACGGCGAACGGCGAACGACGAACGACGAACGACGAACGACGAACGACGAACGACGAACGACGAACGACGAACGACGAACGACGAACGGCGAACGACGCCCCGCGTACAAAAAAAGGATTCCATCGTCGCGCGGGAGCATGCATTATCATGGCGCCTCTTTGTGTGTGTGAGGCGAAGCGAGGATAGGATGACGCGCAATGTTGGTCGGTGGGGGACCGCCGGCGCCCTGGTGCTTTGTTGGTGTCTACCCAGCGAGGCGCTCGCCGTCGGGCCGAACGCAGTGATCTATGACGAGGGTTGCTTCGAGAGCACGCTGCCGCCAAACGACGATGGATCGAGCGGCGTACAGGGACTTCCGTTCGAAGTTAATTTCTTCGATATTCGTTACAACAGCGTTTACGTCAACAACAACGGCAACGTCACCTTCGACGGTCCGCTCAACGTCTTCACGCCATTCCCGCTCGAGAGCACGGACCGCGCCATCATCGCTCCCTTCTTCGCCGACGTCGACACGACGGGCCCGGGCTCGGGGCTCGTCCACTGGGGCGTGGTGGAGAAGCTCCCCGGCGACGGCCGCCGGGCTTTCTGCGCTGTGTGGGCGAGCTTCGACCCGAGCTCGGGGAGCGCCGCGGGCGTGGGTTACTACTCGGCCAGCACCGACCGACTGAACCTCTTCCAGCTCCTGCTCGTCGACGCCCATACCTGCGACGCCGCCGAGCCGACGTGCACCGACCTGATCTGCGACCCCGCCGACCCGGACTGTCCGCCGCCGAACTGCAATCCCACATCGCCGGAGTGCACTCCGCCCCCGGCCTGCGACCCCGCCGACCCGGACTGCGATCCGCTGCAGAACTCTGTCTATCGCGCCAAGGGGGACTTCGACGTCCTCTTCAACTACGATCAGATCCAGTGGAACGCCGGCTCGGCGAGCGGCGGCGTCGGAGGGCTCGGCGGCGAGACGGCCCGCGTGGGCTACGCGCCCGGCGTGCTCCCTGACGGCACACACCCGCGCGGGGCCTACGAGCTGGCGAAGAACAAGGTCCAGCTCCTCTCGGATCAGGACATCACGGATATCTTCATCGACACCGACCTGTCCTACGCGCTCGTCAGCCACAGCGAGCGGTCCCTCCAGCAGGGGCGCTACCTCTACTCGGTCAGGAACGGCAGCCTGAATGACGGGGACGGGGTCATCCAGGGGCGCGTCACGGCCCTGGACGAGGCAGGTCAAGCGGTGGGAGTGGCCGGCGCGCCCGTCCAGATCTGCGAGACGGCGGGGCAGGGCCGTTGCCCGTGGTACGGGACGACCAACGAGCTCGGCGAGTTCACGGCGAACCGCATGCCGACCATCACGGCGTACCGGATCACGGCGTTCCCGCCGGCGGGGTCGAACCTGATCCAGAGCGTGCTCGACCTGGCGCCGGCCCCCCTCTACGGGCCTCAGCAGCTCCAGCTGGGCAAGCCGGCCGCGCCGCCCGCGGGCGTCGATCTCCAGCCCTCCTCCACGGGCGGCGGCGACGTCCCCGTCGTCTACTGGCACGATCCCACGACCCTGACCGCGCCCGGCTGCGCTGGCGGGACGGCGAGCTACGACGTGAAGTTCGGTACCCTCACGTTCGCCGCGGGCCCGATGCAGCTCGACGGGAACGGCCAGTTCCGCGCCGTGATCCCGCCCTTCTATCCCAACCACGGGGCTGCCACCGTCCTCCTCCGGACGCAGTGCGGCCCGACGACCTCGAGCTTCAGCTTCCCGATCTACATCGACCCGAGCGGGTGGATCCGGACCGTGGGCGGCGCGCCGATCGACGGGGCCACTGTCACGCTCCTCCGCTCCGACACCGGCGCTCCGGGTTCGTTCACCGTCGTGCCGGACGGGAGCGCGATCATGTCGCCCATGAACCGCGCCAACCCGAGCATCTCCGACGCGGAGGGGCACTTCGGCTGGGATGTCCTCACCGGCTATTACAAGGTCCGCGCCGAGAAGCCCGGCTGCCACGCGCCCGGCGCCGCCGAGCAGCCTCATGTCGAGAGCGCCGTCATGCTCATCCCGCCGCCGGTCTTCGACCTGGATCTGCGGCTCGAGTGCGGCACCGGCGCGGTCGGCGACACGACCGAGCCGACGCTCTCCGTGCCCGGCGACCTCGTGATCGAGGCGACCGGCGCGAACGGCGCGGCGGCCACCTTCACTGTCTCCGCGATCGATGACGTCGACGGCGCCGTCCCCGTGATCTGCACGACGCCCGAGGGGAGCACCCTGCCGATCGGCGTGACCATCGTCCACTGCTACGCGCTCGATGCCACCGGCAACCTCGATTACGGCACCTTCGCCGTCATCGTCGAGGACACGCGGGCGCCGGTCCTCTCCATCCCCGGGTCGATGACCGTGCAGCCGGAGGGGCCGTGGGGCGCGGCGCTCGCCTTCACCGCCGTCGCGCTCGACGCCGTCGACGGCCCGGTCGCCGTGAGCTGCTCGCCGGCGCCGGGCACCGTCCTGCCGGTCGGCCTCACCACCGTCACCTGCAGCGCGACCGACGCGGCGGGCAACGCGGCGAGCGCCTCGTTCGAGGTCGACATCCCGGTGTGGGTCGACAGCGACGGCGACGCGGTGAGCGACAGCCTCGACAACTGCCCCCTCGCGGCGAACGCCGACCAGGCGGACGCTGACGCCGATGGCGTCGGCGACGCGTGCGACAACTGCCTCGTCGCGGCGAACGCCGACCAGGCGGACGCCGACGCCGATGGGGTCGGCGACCTCTGCGACAACTGCCCTGGCGACGCGAACCCGGGGCAGGGCGACGACGACGGCGACGGCGACGGCAATGCCTGCGATCCGGTCTGCGTCGCGATCTACCGCGGCGGCGTGGGCGGAGCGGCCGACTCCTTCATCTCGTCCTCCGAGCCGAACACGAATGCTGGCTCGTACCCCGGCCTCTTCACGGGTACCTCCGGCGGCGGCGTGAAGATGGGCCTCGTCGCCTTCAACCTCGGCGCGATCCCGGTGGACGCGACCATCGAGGGCGCGACGCTCTCGGTGCGAGCGCTCTACGCCCCGACGGCCGCGCCGCTCGACGTCCACGCGATCACCGCGCCCTGGTCCGAGGCCACCGTCACGTACAACACGCTGAACGGCGCCTTCGACGCGGCCGTCGAGGCGTCGCTCGCGGTGCCGGCCAACCGGACAGCCACGGTGTCCTGCGACGTGACGGCGCTCGTCCAGGACTGGGTCTCGGGCGCGCTCGACAACCACGGCGTGCTGCTGCGCGAGGTCGGTCCGGGCAAGCGGACCCTCCGGTCGAGCGAGGAGCCCGGCGCCGCCGAGCGGCCGCGCCTCGACGTCTGCTACGTGACCCCTTGAGAAGCTAGCCTCGACCTGGGCACTGCTGCGCGATGTCAGGCAGCTGTGTCCAGGTCGAGACCAGGGTGGCGACGCCGGCGAGCACGGCACGGACATCCTGGTCCCGCAGGTCGTTGTTCGCCGCCATCGAGACGATGGACGTCACGACGAGCACAAGAAGGCTCCGGCGGACACGCGGCTCATGTGAGCTTTGCCGAGAGCGCGCGGCGGAGCGCCTCGTGGGCCTCTCGCGCGAACGCCTCGCCGATGCGCGTGCCGGGCAACACGTCGGCGCCGTGGAAGAGCCCCGGATGCACGTGCAGCTCCGTGGGCACGCCGGCGCGGAGGAGACGCAGCGCGTACGTGACGTCTTCGTCGGCGAAGAGATCGAGCGACCCGACCTGCACGAACGCCGGCGGCAATCCCGCGAGATCGGTCGCGCGCGCGGGAGCGCAGTAGGGCGAAACGTCGGCGCCGCCCGGCTCCCGCCCGAGCATCGCCTGCCACCCGAAGCGGTTGTTCGCCCGCGTCCACACGAGCTCGCCGCTGCGCGGGGCCTTCGCTCCCTCTCCGGCCGTGCCGGTGCGGTCATCGAGCATCGGATAGACGAGCAGCTGGAAGACGAGCGGGACCTCGCCGCGATCGCGCGCGAGCAGGGCGAGGGCTGCGGCGAGCCCGCCGCCTGCGCTCTCGCCTTGCACCGCGATGCGCGACGCATCGACCCCGAGCGACCTCGCGTTCGCGTGCAGCCACTTCAGCCCGGCGTAGGCGTCCTCGAGCGGAGCAGGGAAGGGCGCTTCGGGCGCGAGGCGATAGTCGACGGAGACGACGACGCAGCCGATGTCAGCCGCGATGAAGCGATTGCGAAGATCGTTGACCTCCGGCCCCCAGATCACGAATCCGCCGCCGTGGATGTGGAGCACGGCGGGAAGGAGTGAGCCGCCCTCCGCTCGCGCAGGGCGATAGATCAGCACGCGCACGGGAGGCGCGCCCTCGGGGCCGGGAACATGGAGCTCCTCGCGTGTCGCCTCCGCGCCGCCGGGCAGCGCCCCGAACGGCGGCTGCGCGGAGGTCGCGCGGCGGATCTCGGGGAGCGTATCGGCCCGGAGGTCGAACGTCGGGAGCGTGTCGAGGAAAGCAACGAGCTCGGGATGAACGAAGTCGCGGATGCTCATGCGGCGACCCTACGGTCGACGCTCCGCTTCCGGAAGACGGGCGCGGCTCCGGGCAACCCGGACATTTTTGTCCATGATCGCGGCGCGAGCCTGGAATAGCCTCGCGAGAGCGTGGAAAGCCTCAGCGCGCTCGGCGTCGTCATCGAGGTCGTGGACCGCGGGAGCTTCGCCGCGGCGGGGCGCGCGCTGGGGGTATCTGCGTCGGCGGTCGGCAAGAGCATCACGCGGCTCGAAGAGCGCGTCGGCGCGCGGCTCTTCCAGCGCACGAGCCGCAGCCTGCGCCTCACGCCGGAGGGCGAGCGCTTCGTCGAGCGGTGCCGGCGCATCCTCGCCGAGGTCGGCGCGGCGGAGGCCGAGCTCGCGGAGGCGAACGGTGAGCCGCGAGGCACGCTGCGCATCAGCGTGCCCGTCGCGGGCGGCCCGTTCCGCTCGGCGCTGGCCGACTTCCAGGAGGCGTACCCGTCCGTCGTGCTCGAGATCGAGTCGACGAACCGCTATGTCGATCTCGTACGCGAAGGCTTCGATGCGGCGATTCGATCGGGCGTGCTCGAAGACTCGACGCTGACGGCGCGCTACCTGGGCGCGTTTCGCGCGCTCCTCGTCGGCTCGCCCGAGTACCTCGCGCGGCGCGGCGCTCCCAGGCTTCCGCGCGATCTGGCGCGGCACGATCTCCTGCAGTTTCGCCTCTCGACGAGCGGTCGTCTGCACGCGCTCACGGTGCGCGAGCCAGCCGACTCCGCGCCACGGTTTGCGCGCACGAGCGTGGTCGCGAACAACCTCGATCTCCTGATTCACTTCGCTGTGCGCGGTCGCGGGCTCGCGTACGTCGCCGACGTGCTCATCCGCGACGAGCTGGAGGCCGGCACGCTCGTTCCGGTGCTCGCCGAGCAGGTCGGCGCGCCGGTGGCGTGCCACGTCGTGTGGCCAGAGGCGAAGCACGTTCCGCCGAAGCTCCGCGTGTTCATCGACTACCTGGCGGAGCACCTGCTGCCGGAGCGCTGACCACGCGCTCCATCGTGACGACCCGTCGATATCTGGCCAGGGTTCCTTCAGAGGCTGCCCATCCGGACGCTCGAGGTGCTGTCGTCGATGCCATTCGAGGGCCTGCCGTTCCCCGCCGGCGGCGCGCCGTGACCGAGGCCGGCGGCGCGCCGTGACCGAGGCCGGCCGCGACCGCCGGGCGCTCCCTTGACGTGACGCTCGCGGCGCCATATGTAACCCAAAGGTTTACGAATGACGTCTCGCTTCGCCATGGCGATCCATGTGCTCGGTAAGCTGGCATTCGTGCACCGCGAGCGGCAGGCGACGCTCACGTCGGAGGAGCTGTCGAAGAGCGTCCAGGCACACCCGGTCGTCGTGCGTCGCCTGCTGGGCAGCCTCCGGCGCGCAGGGCTGGTCGACACGAAGCGCGGCGTGGGCGGCGGCATCTCGCTGGCCAAACCGCCGGAGCGGATCACGCTGCGCGACGTGTACGAGGCGGTCGAGCAGGATGAGGAGATCATCGCCAGGAACCCTCATGGTCCAAGCCTCTCCTGCGACATTGCTCCTCTGATCACCGACTACCTCGACGAGGTGTTCGGCGTGGCCGAGCAGGCCCTGAAAGACAGCCTGGTGCGGGTGACGATCGCCGACCTGGAACGCGAGATCCACGCTCGCCTCAAGGGCTGCGCGAAGCGCACCGCCTCGTAAAACCGAGGGTATTTCCCTGGGAGCCGCGCCACGGCGCGGCTCTTCATGCTCAGAATTGTAACTTCATTGATTCCAAATAGGAGTTCCCATGAAGGCCATCCAGATCGTTTCCCCTGGTTCTGTCGAGCAGCTCCGCCTCGTCGACGTCCCCACCCCGAAGCCCGGTCCGGGCGAGGTGCTGGTTCGTGTCCACGCCGCGGGCGTCAACTACATGGACCTCCTCCAGCGCGCCGGCGTGTACCCCGCGCCGGTCGCGTATCCGTTCGTTCCTGGCGTGGAGGTCGCCGGTGTCGTCGAGGCGGTCGGTCCTGGCGTGGACGACCTGGCGAGAGGCGCGCGCGTCGCCGGCCTGCGCGCGAGCGGCGGCGGCTACGCCGAGTATGCGACGCTCCCGGCCCAGCAGGCGGCGCGTCTCCCCGACGGCATCGGCTACGCCGAGGCCACCGCGTTGCTCGTGCAGGGCCTCACGGCGCAAGGGCTGGTCGAGAGCGCGCCCGAGGTCCAGCGCGGCGCGTCCGTGCTCATCACCGCCGCGGCGGGAGGCGTCGGCGCGCTCCTCATCCAGCTCGCCAAGCGGGCCGGCGCGGGGAAGGTCATCGCGGCGGCCAGCAGCGAAAACAAGCTCGCCCTGGCGCGCTCGCTCGGCGCGGACGTGGGGGTGAATTACGCTGAAGTCGGCTGGGTCGCTCGCGTGCGCGAGGCGACCGGCGGCCGCGGCGCCAACGTCGTCTTCGACGCGGTGGGCGGCGAGCTCCGCGCGGCCAGCCTGGAGGGCCTCGCCCCGCGCGGCCGGATCGTCATCTACGGCGCCGCGAGCGGCAGCCTCGGAATCACCGAGGCCGTGGTCGGCGGGCTCCCCGTGAAGAACCACTCCATCAGCGGGTTCTCCTTGTATGTGCCGCTGGCCGAGGAGCCAGCCTGGGTGTCGAGCACCCTCGCCACGCTGTTCGAGCTCGCCCTCGCAGGCAGCCTGCGCACGCCCGTCCACGCCCCGTTCGCGCTGGCGCACGCCGCGGAGGCGCACACGGCGATGGGCGGGCGCAACACCACGGGCAAGGTCGTGCTCACCGTGGCGTGAGCCGCGGCCGCGCCCCGGTCGTCCCTCACACGAGATAGTAGGCCGCCGCGCCCACGGGCTTCTCCGAGAGGGCGAGCGCCGCGCAGTGCTCGCAGGTGTTGCCGGGGCCGAGGAGATCGTAGGCCTTGCGCACGGCTTTGAGGGTCGCGGAGTCCTCGTCGTTGCCTTCGTCGTCCTCGACGAAGCGGCGCTCCATGGGAAACCAGTCGTCGAACCGCAAGCGCTGCATCCCTCGCAGAAGATCCGGCCGGACACCTGCCAGGAAGACCGCCACGCCCTGGCGCGAGGTATCCCGGAGAAAGTGCTCCAGGAGCTCGAGGCAGACTGCGTCCGGGTTGCGCAACCGTTTGACCCTCAACACGATATGGCGCGTGCCCTGCTTGCGCGCGAGCCGGACGGCGTGCTCGAGGTGCCGCTCGAGCTCCGGGGCGGCGCCGAAGAAGAGCTCGCCTTCGAGATCGCGGATGGCCACCGCGGTGCACCTCGGGTCCGAGCGCACCCTCTCGCGCACGACGCGCTCCTCGGTCACGACCAGCTCGGCGTCCTTCAGCTTCGCGGCGCGCGGGACGAACAGCACGAGGGAGAAGCCGACACCGATGAGGATCGCGAACTCCACGCCGATGACGAGCACGGAGAGCCAGGTCAGGATCAGGAGGGCGGCGTCGTAGCGGGAAGCGTGGACGACGTAGCGCAGGCGTTCGGGGTCGATGAGACGCGCAGCGGCGACGACGAGGAGGCCGGCCAGCGCCGCCTTCGGGACGTAGTGGGTCAGCGGGGCGAGCAGCAACACCATCACCGCGACGAGCGCCGCGGTGTAGAGGCCTGAGAGCTTCGTGGCCGCGCCTGCCTGATAGTTGATCGCCGAGCGAGAGAGCGAACCGGCGCCTGGCATGCAGCGAAAGAACGCGCCGGTCAGGTTGCCGATGCCCTCGGCGAGGCACTGTCGATTGAAATCAATCGTCTGCCGGGTCTTGTGCGCGATGGCCTTGGCGATCGCCAAGGTCTCGAGGAGGCCCAGGAGCGCGATGGCAAAGGCGCCAGAAGACAGCTTGCCGAGCCAAGCCCACTCGATCTCCGGGATGTGCGGCCTCGGGAGGCTCGCGGGCACCTCCTCGATCAGCGCCACAGCAGGCTTGCCGGTCGCGCCTGGCTCCGACCAACCTGCGAGGTAAGCGTACGCGCACACCGCGAGCAGGACCACGAACGTATCGAGCTGCGGCAGCTTGTAGCGCCTGACCAGCTGACGCGCGATCAAGGACAGGACGATGCTCCCTGCGGATATCGCCAGAGCCTTGCCGTTGATGGGACCGCCCTGGGTCAGCGTCAACCACAGGCGATAGAACACGTGCTGATGGCCCGTGCCCTGGCTCCGGAGCCCGAGCGCGCTGGCGACCTGCCCGACGATCGTCAGGAGCGCGGCGCCGCTCATGAAGCCGGTGATCACCGATTCGGAGATATACCGGGTCAGATCCCCGAGCTTGAGCACCGAGATCGCGATCTGGATGACGCCGATCATCGCGGCGAGCAAGAACATCGCCTCGTACGCGTCGAGGCGAGCTTCGGGATCGATGAACGACAGCGTGCTGAAGACGACGAGCGACACTGCCCCGGTGGGCCCGTTGATGAGGTGGGAGGACGACCCGAGCACCGCCGCGACCGCCGTGAAGACGATGGCCGTGTACAGCCCGAAGCGAGGATCGACCCCCGCGACCAGCGCGTAAGCCATGCTCTGCGGGAGCGAGATCACCGCGACCGTGATGGCCGCTTGCAGGTCCCGGCGGGCTTTGCTCAGCCCGTATCGCGCGGCGCCGCGCGGGCCCTCCTCGCCGCTCACCCGCTCCTCGCCCCGGCTCGCGCTCGGCTGCGAGGGCCAGGGCGTGGAGCCCGGTTCCAAGGAGCTATCTGGGATTGGGCTTGTAGACGGTCTCGATGATCCCGTTCTCGGCGAAGAATTTCTGCTGAGCATCTTCCCAACTCTCTGCGATAGCCGTGATTGAAAGCAGGTTGAGCGGAGGGAATCGATCCCCGTATTTGTCGAGCACCTTCCGGTTGAAGGGCCGGTACCCGCTCTGCGCGATGATCTCCTGTGCCTCGTCGGTGAACAGGTAGGCCAGATAGGCTTCGGCTGCCGATCGCAGCTCATGCTTGGCGACGTTCGTGTCGACCCACGCGACCGCCGGCTCGGCGAGGATGCTGACGGGAGGGTAGACGATCTCGAGCTCGCCGCTCGCCTCGGCGACCTCGCGGAGCGCTTCGTTCTCCCAGGCGAGGTGGACGTTGCCGAGCTTTTCGACGGCGAAGGCGACGGCGGCGGCGCGCGCGCCGGCCTCGAGGAAGGGGGCGTGCTCGTAGAGGGCCTTGAGGTAGGCCTTCGCATCCGCCTCGGTTCCTCCGCGGGCCAGCGTTGCTCCCCAGCCCGCAAGGGCGCTCAGCTTGCCGTTGCCGGAGGTCTTGGGGTCCGGGGTGATCACCTCGACTCCCGGCTTGATGAGGTCGGGCCAATCGTGGATGCTCAGCGGATTTCCACGCCGGACGACGAACACGATGGTCGAGTAATAGGGCTGCGAGTTGTTCGGCAGGCGCTGTGACCAGCGGTCGGCGATGAGGCCGTGCTTGTGGAGCGACTCGACGTCCGAAGGGAGCCCCAGCGTCACCACGTCCGCGGCCTGCTCCCCGGCGATCACCGACCGGGCCTGCTTGGACGAGCCGCCGTGCGCCTGCTTGATCAGAACCCGCTTCCCGACCTCCTTCTCGTACCTGGCCGCGAACACCGGGTTGATGCGCGCGTAAAGCTCCCGGGTAGGGTCGTACGAGACGTTCAACAGCTCGACGGGGGCCCTGCCCTCGACGTTCTTCACCGTGATCGCGCCGACCGCCAGAACGACGAGCACGATCGAAAAGATGTTGAGTGCGCGGGTCGTCACCATGGAAGTACCAGGGTCCGCGGCGGGAAACCCTGCCACGGGAGAGGCGTACGTCTTTTATAACGGATGCAAATGTCAATATAGCGGACACTTGCGGCGGGTTCCAGCATGATCGTCGCGCGCTCGTCACGCGAATGACGAACATCCACGGGTCGAACGGGGAGAGCGACACGCCGCCCGTGCCCTCGCTCAATCCTCTTTCCGCCCGGCGCCCCGCTCGCGCAGGAGGCTCTTCGCCATCCTCCGCTTCATCGGCGGGAAGAGGCTCGTCACCCGGAGCATCGTCCGCATCCCGGCCAGCATCATCGAGCCGATCACCGGCTTGTACATCGGGCTGTCGCCGCCCTGGTCCTTCAAGGACTCGGCGACGGCCTTGAACCCATATTCGACCATCTTCGCCTCGTACCGGTGGACCACCTCGAGCAGCGAGAGCTTGCCGTCTCGGACGTCGATGAGCCGCTTGCGGAGCAGGTTGGCGTCGCGGAGCGCCGTGTTGGCGCCAGCCCCGCGGCCCGGCGTCATCGTGTGAATGGCGTCGCCGAGCAGGGTCACGTCGCTGGCCTCCCACGGCTTGATCGGCTCGGACGTCGAGATGTTGATCGAGAACGTCGACCCGGGATCGCTCATGTCATAGATCCGATGCATCCTCGGGCTCCACCCGGGCGTCAGCTCTTTCACGAGCGGGAGCAGCTCGCCGCCGCGCATCTCGAGGAGGCGCGCGGGAACGCGGTCGGCCTTCCACGCGACGCCCCACATGAAATAGTCGCGCGTGTTGTCATGGAGCAGCCCAGGCCACGCGCGGATCAGATCGGCCTCGGTGCTGCCGACGCCCGTCCTCGGCGCGCCCGCGGCGTCCCAGGGGAACTCCATGGTGTGCATGACCGAAAACAGGCCGTGGGGCGCGAAGATGAACGAGGAGCCCTCGGTCATGACAGCGGCGATCTACGGCCCGCTGGTGGAGGAGGGGAACAAGGCGCTCGAGGCCTTCAGCGCGGCGGAGCTGGAGGTGATCGTCAAGTTCTTGCGGCTGAACCGGGCGGTCCTCGTCAAGCACGCGGGCAGGCTGATCGAGCTGCGCAAGAAGCGGTCCGCGCGATCGACCTCCGGGTGACCGATCGCCCCTCCCTTGCGCGCGGTCGCCGACCTGTCCGACGGTGGCTGCCGCGCGCGCCTCGGGGGAATGCCCGCCGAGGTCGTGGACGCGCGGCGCTCCGCGGCGGGGCACAGGCGCGGCGCGCTTCTAGCCCGCCGGCGCCGCCGCGTGGGCGTGCGCCCGGGCCGGCTCGCGAGGCTCGACGCTCCACGACGGACGGGCGTTGAGCTCCTCGATCTGGAACCCGGCCGCCGCCTTGTAGCTGCGGGCGATCTCCTCGAGCTCGTCCCTGCTCAGCGCGTCCTCGATCCGCGCGAAGCCGCGCGGCGCGCGCTGCTCCACGAGCGCCATGACGCGCTCGGGACCCATCGCGCGGTTCGCGAGGACGAGGGCGCTCGTGGGCGGCCGGCGGGCTGCTTCGTAGCCGGCCAGCGCCGCCTCGGGGGAGGCCGCGGCGGCGAGGTGCGCGAGGTGCGCGAGGTGCCAGGCGAGCACGCGCGCGTCGAGGATCGCCTGGGAGGCGCCGTTCGAGCCGATGGGGTACATGGGATGGGCGGCGTCGCCGAGCAGGGTCACCCGGCCAGCGCTCCACCACGGCAGCGGATCGCGATCGACCATCGGATACTCGAAGATCGCGCTGGCGCCGGCGATGAGCGCGGGCACGTCGAGCCAGGGGAAGCGCCACGCGGCGAAGTGGGGTGAGACGTCCTCCAGCCGGCCTCGCCGGTCCCAGCTCTCGGGCGCGACGGTCGCGCCGTCGTGGAGGCGTACCTCGGCCACCCAGTTGATCGCCGCCCGGCCGCGGCGCTCCGCGGCGCGGGAGATCGGATAGGCGACGAACTTGGCGGTCAGGTTGCTCCCCGCCATGATCATGCTGCGCCCGGTGAGGAACGGCTCGCCCTCGGTCACGCCGCGCCACATGTGAACTCCGTTCCAGCGCGGCGGCCCCTCCCCCGGGTGCAGCGCCGCGCGCACCGCCGAATGGATGCCGTCGGCGCCGACGAGGACGTCGGCGGAGACCTCGTCGAGCGCGCCTGTCGCGCGGTCCCGCAGCGCGACGCGCACCTCGGCGCCGGTCTGCTCGAACCGCTCCACGGCGAGCCCGGTGCGCACGGCGGCGGCGCCGAGGCGCCGCTTCACCGCCGCGAGCAGCCGCAGCTGGAGCTCGCCGCGATGGATGGAGTACTGAGGCCAGCGGTAGCCGGCCGCGACGCCCCGCGGCTCCGCCCAGATCCGGCTGCCGAACCGGTCGTGATACACGAGCTCGGCCGTGGGGATCCCCGCCGCCGAGAGCTCGTCGGCGAGGCCCAGCTCCGTGAGCTCCCGGACGGCGTGGGGGAGGAGGTTGATGCCGACGCCCAGCGGCAGGAACTCGCGGGCTGCCTCGACGACCTGCGCCTCGATGCCGGCCGCGTGCAAGCTGAGCGCCGCGGCCAGACCTCCAATGCCAGCTCCGGCGATCAGCACGCGCATGCAGCGACGGTCGCATCTCGCGCCGGAGGAATCAATGGGCGGGCATCAGCGGAGCGCGCCCGCATGATCGCGGGCGAACTGCTCGAACGACACCGGCTCTCGCCCGGTGACGTCCTTCACCGCCGTCGACACAGCGCTGCCCGCGCCGGTCCGGTAATGCCGGTTCAGGTCGATCACGTGGTCGGCGTAGAGCTCCGGCATCCCGGCGGCCACCATGCCGGCCCGCGCCGCGTCGTCGGACACGGCCACATAGCTCACCCTCTTGCCGAGGACGCCGGAGAGGATCTCCGCCGCCTCGCCGTACGAGATCGCCCGCGGGCCGGAGAGCTCGTACGCCTTGCCCTCGTGCCCGGAGGTCGTGAGCGCCCGCGCCGCGACCCGCGCGATGTCGCGCACGTCGATGTGGCTTATCCGGGCGTCGCCCGCCGGCTGGTAGAACGCGCCCTGGGCCTTGATCGATCCGGCCATGAAGTTCACGAAATTCTGCATGAAGCCGTTCGGGCGGAGCAGCGTGAAGGCGAGGCCCGAGGACTCCACCGCGCGCTCGATGGACCTGTGGAGCTTCGCGAACGAGTACGCCTCTCCCGCGGCGTTCCAGGCCGAGAGCTTCACGATCCTCTTCGCCCCGGCGGCCCTCGCCGCGTCCACGACGGCGATCTCCCCCTCGACCTGACCGAGGCCGCCGGCGCCGAGCAGGAAGACGGCATCGACGCCCTCGAGCGCCGGCCCGAGCGTCTCCGGCCGCGCGAAATCGAGCATCACGGCGTCGTCGCCCGCGGCCCGCGCCCTCTCGGCCTTGTCCCTGGAGCGGTGGGCGACGCGGGGCCTGTGGCCAGAGGACTTCAGCTCTCCGAGGAGGGCAGATCCGACCGTCCCTCCAGCGCCCGTCACGAGGATCATGGGGTATCTCCTTGCCTGAACCTTGCTTGAACCGCGCCGTGGAGCGCGACATCGACGCGCCGCGCGCCGGTCCAGAGCCATCGGTGCCCCCGGGACCAGCGCTCCGGCGCCACGACGGTACGATGCGGCCAGACATCGACTTTGACAATGTGCTATGGGAACGACAGACTGGAACGAATGGAGTACCAATCGGGCCGGTCGCTCGAGGAGCTCGCCGCGTTCGTCGCCGTGGTCGAGGCGAACGGGTTCACCGCCGCCGCGCGCGCGCTGCGGGCGCGGAAGGCGACGCTCAGCCAGCGGGTGCAGGACCTCGAGGAGCGGCTCGGCGTCTCGCTGCTCGTGCGCACGACGCGCTCGCTCCGCGTGACCGACGAGGGGCGCGCGTACTTCGAGCACGCGCGCCGGTCGCTCGCCGCCGCGCGCGACGCCGAGGCCGTGGTGGCGATGGCGAAGTCGAAGCCGAGCGGGCTCCTGCGGGTCACCACGTCGGCCGCGCTCGCGGGCATCCTGATGGAGGGGGTGATCACGCCGTACCTGGCCCGGTATCCCGACGTGTCCGTCGAGCTGGACACGTCGGTGCGGCGGGTCGACCTCGTGCGCGAGGGCTTCGATCTCGCGCTCCGCGTCGGCCCGCTCGACGACTCGTCGCTGGTCGCCCGGCGGCTCGGCGTGGCGACCGGCGGCTACTACGCGAGCCCGCGCTACCTCGAGCGCCGCGGGGCCCCGGCGCGGCCCGAGGAGCTGCTCGGCACCCACGACACGGTCATGGTCATGGTCCCGCGCGAGGGCGGCGGGCCCAAGGCATGGCCCTTCGCCTGCGGCGCCAAGAAGCTCTCGCTCGTCGTGCGGCCGCGCCTCTCCCTGAGCAGCTTCGAGCTCGCCGTGCAGGCCGCGGCGGCCGGCGCGGGCGTCGTCCGGTCGCCCCGGTATTTCGTCCGGCCGTTCCTGGCCAAGGGGCGGCTCGTCCCCGTCCTGGAGGAGTGGACGCCTCGCGGCTTCGACGTCCACGCGGTGTTCCCGCCCGGCGGCGCGCTCGTCCCGAAGACGCGCGTGTTCCTCGACATGCTGGCGGCCTGGTTCGAGAAGAACGGGGGAGACGCGTAGCGCGGCTGGCCTCGCCGCCATCGCGCGGCTCGGCTTGCCGTCGCAGGTGGAGCGTCCTGGCCCATCAAATTCGCGACGAAGGTCGACGGGAAGGTCCACAGCTCCATCGAGGCGCAGTACATTGTCGGCGGCCTCGTCCTCGCGCTCCTCGGCGTGGAACCCGCGCGCGGACTGTCGTCCACGTGCCCTCGCGCTCCTGGAGGAACTTGCAGCCGATGAGCCCCGTCGACGTTTACCACTGCCAGCGATGCATCGCGCCGCTGGAGGTGCCGCCGGGCAGCCGCACGATCGTGTGCCGTTACTGCGGAACACAGAACGAGCTGCGACGCCCAGGCCCGCCCGCGGCCGCGCCTCGCCCCGCTGCGGCGGGAAGCCGCACGATAGCGGCGACTCTGCTCGGGGCCGCCATCGCCGTCGCCGTGGCCGCGAGCGTCGCCACGCTCGCCTCGCGGGGCGATCGGGGCCCCGGATCTCTCCGCGGCCCGTTCGAGCTCGAGTGGTCGAATGGGCGCAAATTCGTCGTCAAGTCCGACGAAGCGATCAACGGCGAGGTCTCCATCTTCGAGGGCAGCTACCAGATCGTCTTCCACGGCTTCCCGCGAGGCACCAGGTGGAAGGTCGCGGAGAAGAGCGGGCGCATCGAGAGCGATATCTATGACATTGTTAAGCTCGACAATGTCGAGGGCCAGCTCGGAAAGATCCCAGCCGCCAAGTACCGCGATTACCTGCTAGGGCCCAAGGCGACGCTCGCGCTCGAGCTCCCCTCCGGACAGGCAGCTTCCATCGAGCTGCGCCAGGTCGACGCCGTCATGTCCGTCCTGTCGGTGCTCGAGCGGGTCAAGAATGGTCCGGTCCTCTTCGAAGGGGAGCCGAAGCAGGACAGCGGTCAGAGCAACGTGATCCTCCTGGAGACGGCTTCGATGAAGCTCTTCGGCCAGGCGGTCCTGCTGCAAGACGTCGATCAGGTGGCCATCACGCGCCGGCTCCCGGAGATCAAGGGCCGAAAGACGTGCACCGGGTACAAGGACCGAGCGGGAAAGCCGCTCCCTGACCTG
The DNA here is from genome assembly GCF_051530195.1 of Sorangium sp. So ce321. NCBI lineage: Bacteria > Pseudomonadati > Myxococcota > Polyangiales > Polyangiaceae > Sorangium > Sorangium sp. So ce321. Next base: position 1,235,179 of record NZ_CP150329.1, read on the forward strand.
ACGATACGGTTCAAGGAGACCGAGACCACCGTGTTCGACAGGCGGACCGGCGCCGTCGTGCAGAAGAAGACCTTTCCGCCGGAGGAAGAGTGCCCGATGTTCAGGCTTTCGCTCGACGGCGATCGCGAGCGAGAGCAAGACAGCTACGCGCCGACGCGGGATATCGAGGCATGGCTGAGCTCTTTGGTCCAGCGATAGCAGCCGCTCGAGCTCTGCCTGGCGAACGCCGCCGAGCCGCGCGAGCGCCCTCCGTTCTTGTCGCTGGTCGGATTTCCTGGCCGAGCGGCTGGTCCCCGCTGGCGTATCGGTGGTCAACGCCGGGATCTCCGGGAACCGCTTGCTGAGCGACGGCATCGGCGGCGCGGCGCTGTCCCGGATCGGGCGAGAGCTCCTCGCGCTGTCGGGCACCAGGACGGCGATCGTCTTGATCGGCATCAACGACATCGTCTTTCCCGGCTCTCCATTTGCACCGCGAGAGCCGCGGCTGCCGGCCGAGGCGCTGATCGCGGGGTACCAGCAGCTCATCGCGCAGGCGCACGTCAATGGGATCCGCGTCGTCGGCGCGACCTTGCTGCCGTTCGAGGGCTCGGAGCACTACACGTCGGACAAGGACGAGACCCGCATCGCCGTCAATCGCTGGATCAGGACGGGCGGCGCTTTCGACGCGGTGGTCGATCTCGATCTTGCCGTCCGCGATCCGAGGCACCCTTCGCGGCTGCGGGTCGACGCGGACTCGGGGGATCATGCCCACCCCAACGCCGTGGGTAATCGCCTGATGGCGCAGGCGGTCGACGTGCAGGCGCTCGCCGCTGATCATGCGATGGCGGCCGGACTGGGCTCGACGTCGGCGGCTCCGCCAGCGGCAGCGTGACGCCTGCTGGTCGGAGACCGAGCTGGCCCACGGCGCCATCCGCGCTGAATACCCGACGACGGCCACACATCCGTGCTCCTTCGTGGGAGCGCCGTTGAAGAGGTCGATGAACCCGAAGGGGGCGCTGTCGCAGCGCGCGCCCCCGCCACCCCGCCATCGCGACGAGCTCGCGCCGGACGTCAAGGTCGAGCGCGAGCTCCGGTCCACCTGCCGGGCCTCGGGGCGCCCCGCCCTCGTCAAGCCTCCGCCCGCCGGGCAAACGTTGCCTCCGCCGGACCTGCGCGCGGGACGAGACCGCCGGAGCGCCACGTCTTTGCGCGCTTGGCCGCGGAACGCTCCGTGCCAGGGAAGCCAGGGAAGGGGAGTGATGCGGAAGCGCGCGGGGCGGCGCCGCCGAGGGCAGGTCTGCGGGTGACGTGCTGAGTCGAGCCCTGCAAGTGGCCGATGAAGGGGGCTGTAGAGTATGGCGAAAGGGCCTAACGAGGCATCCAGGGCCGAACCTGTAAGCGACCGGAGATCGCGGCCGCCCGCGACGAGCTCCACCGCGCGGCGCGCGCTCGAGCTCGTGGCCGTCCGAGGCAAGGACGTGATCGGCGTCCGCCACATGCTCGCCGAGGGGCGGGCGTACATCGGCGACACGCCCTCGTCCATCGCGCGCGTGCCGTCAGCAGAGCTCGACAGGGCAGCCCCGGTCATCGCGGAGGTGACCGGCGCCCGCTACGTGCTGCACGTGCCGCGCCGGACCCGGGCGCGCGTCCACGGCGCCGACGGGCTCGGACGCCTGCTGACCGGCCCCGCCGACATCGACCTGCAGGAAGGAGACCGCGCCGTGCTCGTGATCGGATCGGTCCAGATCCGCGCGCAGATCGTGCCCATCGAGATCATCTCACGGCTGGGGGCGTCCGGCCTGCGCTGGATCGGGCTCATCGGCGCCCTCTACATCGCCGCGCTCGCCATCTGCGCGGTCCTCGCGCCGCGCGACCGAGCCCGCCTCGACGAGGGGTCGATCCGGCGCGCTGTCAGCGCGGCCGCAGCCCAGCTCTGGGCAGAGCACGCCCCGCCGCCATAGCGCGGAGCATCATCCCCGGCGGCCGTCTCCGGCGGAGAAGCCCGAGATCCGCGGAGTGCTATTCTCCGGAATCATGGGAATCAAGGCCCTCTCGTTCCTTCAAGCTCAACTGCCGCTGTGCCTGTTCGCCTTCCTCGGCTGTGGCGGCCCGTCCGCCAAGGACGAAAGCCCGAGCAACGCGCCACCGGCCGGGATCCAGAGCCTGGCGCCCGGGTGGAACACCATCGAGCCGGGCGGTGAGACGACGTGCTCGCGCGGCGCTCCGTTCAAGTACTTCGTCCGCCCGGGCACCGTCAACCGCCTCATCGTCGAGTTCCGCGGCGGCGGCGCGTGCTGGAGCCAGACCACCTGCTCTGTCGCAGGCGCGCTCTTTCAGGAGACGGTCACCGAGGACGCCGCGGTGGTGAACCAGCAGGGGGCGACCGGGATCTACGATCATGAGAACCCGGACAACCCCTTCAGGGACTGGCACCATGTCTACATCCCCTACTGCACCGGGGACATCCACTGGGGCGACAACACGGCCACCTATGGAGAGGGGGACCAGGCCGTCACCATCCAGCACAAGGGCGCCGTCAACGTGCGCGCGGCGCTCGGCTGGATTTACGAGAACGTCCCCGCTCCCGAGAAGATCTTCGTGACGGGCTGCAGCGCGGGCGCGTACGGATCCATCCTGTGGTCCGCGCATCTGCGGGAGCACTACAAGGGCGCATCCGTGGTCCAGTTCGCCGACAGCGGCGCGGGGATCATCACCGACTCGTTCTTCAAGGACAGTTTCCCCTCGTGGAAGCCCCAGGGCGCCTATCCCGCGTGGATCACCGGCCTCGACGCGGCCGAGCTCGCGAGGCTCTCCGTGCTCTACGAGGCCATCGGCGACCACTACCCCGACATGCGCCTGTCGCAGTACAACACCGTGTACGATGACGACCAGAGCTTCTTCTTCAAGGCGATGGGCGGCGGCGACGCCCAGGCCTGGTCGGATGCGATGAGGGCGTCGGTCGCCGATATCGAGGCGTCGACGGAGAACTTCAGCTCGTTCCTCGCCCCCGGCAGCGCGCACTGCATCCTCTGGCGGCCCGAGTTCTACACGGTCGAGTCGGGCGGGACGCGGCTCGTGCGGTGGCTCGACAGCCTCGTGAACGGCGAGGCCCCGCCGAGCGTCGCCTGCGACGCGTGCGGTTCCCCCTAGCCTGCGTCCCCGGCGCGCCTCGCCGCCACGGGCGGGCGCGGGGCCGGGCGGCGGGGGAGGGGAGGCGCGGCGCGCGCGGCGAGGGCGCGGCGGCGGCCGGATCCCGGGCGCAGACCGCCGTTCCGGGCGCGCGCGCTCGCGGCGCTGCGGCGCCAGTTGACACTCCGCCAGAGCTCTAGATTATGTCCGCCGTGATCGCGGGCGCGCAGGCGCCCCCGCGACAGCCTCGGAGGAAGTGCTCCGGGGGAACACAGAGGGATCCATGCGCACGCTTTGTATCGATATCGGCGGAATTGGGATCAAGGCCACCATCCTCGACGAGCAGGGGACTCCGAAGACGGACCCCGTGCGCGTGCCGACGCCCCAGCCGGCCTCGCCGGAGCCCATCCTCGACGTCATCGCGGACATCGCCCGCGCCCAGGGGGAGTTCGATCGGGTCTCGATTGGCTTCCCCGGCGTCGTGATGGACAACGTGACCAAGACGGCGCCCCACCTCGACAACGAGAAGTGGAAGGGCTACCCGCTCGCCGAGGCCGCCGAGCGCCGCCTCGGGAGGCCTGCGCGCGTCGCCAACGACGCCGGCATCCAGGGGCTCGCCGTCATCGAGGGCAAGGGGCTCGAGATGGTGCTCACCTTCGGCACGGGGCTCGGCTGCGCCCTGTACATCGACGGCCACTACGTGCCCAACCTCGAGCTCGGGCACCACCCGTACGGCAAGCGGGACCTGAAGTACGAGGACCGCGTGTTCGACGCCGAGTGCAAGCGCATCGGCCCGAAGCGCTGGAACAAGCGCGTGCGCCAGATGATCGCGCAGATCGAGCCGATCTTCAATTACCGCAAGCTCTACCTCGGCGGCGGCAATGCGCGCCTGCTCGACGCCTCGCGGCTGCCCGAGAACGTCGTCGTGGTGGACAACATCGCCGGCCTGCTCGGCGGCATCAAGCTCTGGGCCTGAGCCGCGCCCGCGCGGCTAGGCGCCGGGGGAGGCGCGGCCCTCCGCGCCCCGCGTCGCCTCGCGCGCGGCCCTACCCGCCGGGCGTGCGCTCGCGGGCGCGGGCCGCGCCGGTTCCAAAGCGGTCGCGACCGTCGTACCCTGGCTCGATGAACTCGCCCGACGCACCGAAGCCCGACGCAACGCCCGCGGCCACTCCGGCGGCGGACGCCGATCTCGACCCGTTCCGCCTTCAATCGCCGGCGACCCTCGCGAACCCGTACCCCGTCTACGCCAGGCTGCGCGAGGAAGCGCCGGTGTACTTCAGCGCGGGCTATAACGGCTGGCTCGTCACCCGTTACGACCACGTCGCCGCGGGCTTCCGCGACCCGCGCCTCTCGGCGAAGCGCTCGAGCGCCTTCGTGACGAAGCTGCCGGACGAGGTGCGGCAGCGGCTCGAGCCCCTGCGCCGCAACCTGGCGTCGTGGGCCTTGCTGCTCGACCCGCCGGAGCACACGCGCATCCGCTCGCTGATCAACAAGGCGTTCGTGCCGCGGCTCGTCGAGGGGCTGCGTCCGCGGGTGGAGGCGCTCGTCAACGAGCTGCTCGACGCTGTCGCTCCGGCGGGGCAGATGGACGTCCTGCGCGACCTCGGCGACCTCCTGCCGCTGCTCGTGATCGGCGAGGTGCTCGGCGTGCCCGCCGAGGACCGCCACAAGCTGAAGGGCTGGTCCAACGCGCTCGGCGGCTTCCTCGGCGCGGGCCGGCCGACGCTGGAGATCGCCGGCGGCGCGCTGAGCGCCGTGGCCGAGCTGGAGGAGTATTTCCGCGGCGTGATCGCGGCCCGGCGCCAGAGCCCCGGGAGCGACCTGCTGAGTCAGCTCATCGTCGCGGAGGAGCAGGGCATGATCCTCGGCGAGCAGGAGCTGCTCTCGACGTGCTGCATGCTGCTCTTCGGCGGCCATGAGACGACGAAGAACCTCATCGGCAATGGCCTGCTCGCGCTGCTGCGCCACCCCGCCGCGCGCGACGAGCTCCGCGGGTCGCCGATGCTCGTCGGCCCGGCGGTGGAGGAGCTGCTCCGTTACGACTCCCCGGTGCAGTGGATGAGCCGGGTGGCGCTGGAGGACATCGAGCTCGACGGCGCGCGGATCCCGAAGGGCGATCGCGCCTTCCTGGTGCTCGGCGCGGCGAACCGCGATCCCGCGCAGTTCCCCGAGCCCGACCGGCTCGATTTCCACCGCACGGACATCCGTCACATCTCGTTCGGCCTGGGCGTGCATTACTGCGCCGGCGCCGCGCTGGCCCGGGTGGAGGCCCAGACAGCGATCGCGACGTTCGTCCGCCGTTTCCCGAACGCCGAGCTCTCCTCCGCCCCGCTGACGTGGCGGATGAACCCCGGCGTGCGCGGCCTCGCCGCCATCCCGGTGGAGCTGGGTCAGGAGAAGGCCTCTCCGTAACCGCACCGCGCCGTACGCACATTGCCTGGAGGAGACGGTGCACGTCGCTCGCCGCGGGGGATGCGGCGCGACGTGGGGTTCATCCCGAGATCGAGCTCGTGGCTCCCGGGCCACGCCCGGTTCGGCCGCGCCGCCGGAGCCCCAGGGACGCCGCGAGCAGCGCTGTCAGCACGAGGGAATTCCCGGACGGAGCGCGGCTCGCCGCGCGGCAGCTGCAGCCGGCTGGGTCGCTCGCTTCACCGTCGGAGGTTCCCCCCGACGACGCCTGGGCGGTCGACGTCGGGCCCGGGGAAGCCCCGCCCGTACCGACCGTGGACCCTCCGCCGGAGCCAGAGCCCGAGCCAGAGCCTGAGCCGGAGGCGACGCCGCCACCGCCGCTCGTGCTTCCAGCCGTGTCACCCCCGCCGGCTCCCGCGCCCCCGATGGGCGAGAATTGCCAGGAGTTCACGTTGAAGAGGTACGAATCGCCGCCGGTGAAGACCAGAACCAGGTCGTGCACGCCGGCGGCGCCGTCGACCGCGCACGACGTATCGCTCCACGTCTGCCAGTCCCCGGTCGCCTCGACAGCGCAGGTCCCCACGAGCGTGCCGTCGGGCGCGTCCAGGTGGAGCTCGATGCTGCCGCCCTGCGCGGCGCTCGCGACGCGCGCGCTGAAGCTCTCCGCCCCTTCGCCGAAGTCGACCCCGCGGAGACGTACCCAGTCGCCGTCTTCGATGCTGGAGAGGTTCATCCCCCCCTCCTTGCAGGGCTGGGTCTCGATGCCGCGCTGCGCGTTGAAGGTCTCGGCCTCGACGCGCGCGTAGGGGTCGAGGTGCCCGACCTGCTTGAGCCCGTCCGGCGTGTAGGTCACTGGCACGATCGAGCCGTCGTCCTTGTAGGTGAACGACTCGAGCCCGAGGTTCCGGCGGTAGCCCGGGGGCTCGCCGGCGTCGTTGGCGACGGAGCGATTGTGGTAGGCATGGTACCAGGAGCCGCCGAACTCGAAGATCGCCGCGTGGTTGTTGTTGTTGTTGTTCTTCGGCGGCTGGGGCCCCACCGTGCCGCGGTGAGTGAAGCCGGACGTGGGGCTCGTGCTCGTGAGGTAGTCGATCCGCATGCCGTTCGCGGGGTTCGTCGAGTACGACAGGTAGTAAACGCCGTCGCGCTTGTGCATCCAGGAGGCCTCGAAGAAGTACGGGACCGTGATCGCGGTGGCCGAGCCCGAGACGCTCACCATGTCGTTGTTCAGCTTGATGACGCGCGCGTTCTGCTCGCCGTTGCCGCCGAAGTAGAGGTACGCCTGGCCGTCGTCGTCGATGAAGACCCCCGGATCGAAGAGCCAGATGTTTTGTCCCGAGGCGCCGGGGGTGCTCGAGGTGATGAGGGCGCTGCCCTTCGCGTCTCTGAACGGGCCGGTCGGGCTGTCGCTCGAGGCGACGCCGATACCTGACCCGTTGTTGGCGAAGTACATGTAGATGGTGCCGTCGCGCTCCACGAGCGCGGGGGCCCACGTGTTGGCCGCCCAGGAGGCGTCGCGGGGCACGCGGATCACTTCCCCGTGGTCGGTCCAGTTCTTCAGGTCGCTGCTCGAGATCGCCACGAACGAGGCCATCTTGTAGCCGTCGTCCGAGCCGTCGGCCTTGACGTTGTCGTCGTCGTTCGAGCCGTAGAGGTAGACGCGCCCGCCGTGCACCAGCGAGGCCGGGTCGGCGATGTAGCGGTGCGAGGCGATGGGATAATCGGCGAGCGCGGAAGGGCTCGCGAAGAGCCCGGCCAAGACGAGCGCGCCCCCGCACCAGGTCACTGGCGCCAACCTTCTTGAGGAATGCATGTTCACCTGATCGATTGGGGTCCGGAACAGTTGATCACGGCCGTTGAAGCGACCGACGCCGATTTCTTCGTGTACAAACGAGGCACGCTGAAGGCCGGCTAGACCGGCTCCATGGCGCCGGCAGGTGCGGGAGAAGACAGAGACAGAGGCTACCGCTCGGGCCGCTGACGAACGCGGTGTCGTACCGGCTGGATGGCGCCGCCGCGCGCGCCGATGTGCTCGTCGAAGAAAGGCACGGTGCGCATGACGACCCGTGCAGGGCTCAGCGCGAAGGATGAACCCTGGGGGTAAGTGTGAGCGTTCACATGTCGGATGTCAATCCAAACCGGTCGGCCTGCGGCTGCCCTGGCCGCTGCCCGTCGCGCAGCTCGGGCTGGCCCCCTGCTCGCTCCCAGCGGTCCTCGCGCGCGGCTCGTTCTGGACCGATCATTCCAGAATGATCGGCCCAGAACGAGCCGTGCGCACGCGCGAGGGGCGCGCGAGATCGGCACGAGCCGAACGTGTGCGGAAGCTCACGCGAGCGCCGCGGCCGGCCGCCGCTGCGCACCCAGCGGGATCGAGGCGCGCCGCGCCCCGGTCAATTTTTGATTGACCCCGGCATGTGAGCGTTCACAATTGTCCCTGGAATCCTCGAACACGAGAAGCCGGCCGACGGAGGAGGAGGTGCGTCAGGCACCTCGGGCAGCGCGGGAAGTCGCCGGGGGGCAGCTCGGCCACCGCCAGTGGCCCAGCGGCGTGCTGAGCGCTCTCGCCGACCTTTTTCCTTGGGATATCACCATGCACTTCCCTCTCCAATCTACCAACACCCGCTCTCGCATTCGACGTACAGCCGGTACGGCGTCTACAGTAGTCCTCGTCTCTCTCCTTGCAAGTTGTAGCGGGGAGTCGCAGGGCGGCGATGGCGGCGGCGACACCACGGGTACGACGGCTGGCCCTGGGACGGGCAGCTCGATCGTCAGCGGCTCGAGCGGGAGCGTTGGGCAGGCGACGAGCGGCGGCTCGACGAGCTCCAGCGGAGGACCGGCGGCGTCCGGGGGCGGTGACTCTGGCACCGGCGGCGGCGACGGTGGCTCGGGTGGTGGCGCCCCTGCTGTCTGCCCTGAGACCTACTCCAATCCCCTCATCTGGGAAGACCTCCCCGATGATGAGGTCATTCGCGTCGACGACACCTACTACTATACGGCGTCCTCGTTCCACCATTCGCCCGGAGCGCCCCTGCTCCGCTCCTACGATCTGGTGCACTGGGAATACGTCTCGCACTCCGTCCCCCGGCTGGACATGGACGCGTCGTACGACCTGAACGGGGGTAGATCCTATGTGAACGGGATCTGGGCGTCCACGCTCCAGTACCGGAAGAGCAACGAGACCTTCTACTGGATGGGCTGCATGCACAACAAGGGTGGCGGCTGGGTCTTCACCGCCAAGTCACCCGAAGGTCCGTGGGAGAAGCACAAAGGTGGTTGTTATTACGACATGGGGTTGTTGATCGACGACGACGACACCATGTACGTGGCTTCCGGGAACAACACGATCAGCGTGGCCCAGCTGAGCGCAGACGGCTTCAGCCAGGTCAAGAGCCAAGTCGTGTTCCAGACGCCGGGCACCCTCTCCGGACCGCTGGAGGGCTCTCGCTTCTACAAGAAGGACGGGAACTACTACATCTTCACCACGCAGTACGCGAACGGTGAGTACGTGCTGCGATCGACGAACGGGCCGTTCGGTCCCTACGAGCTGCGGCCCTTCGCGGTCAAGCTGCCCTACGCTGGCGCCCCGGGCTCCGGCGGGAGCCCGCATCAAGGCGGCATCGTCGAGACGCAGAACGGCGAATGGTACTACATCGGGTTCAATGACGCGTTCCCGGTTGGCCGCATTCCGGTCATGGCCCCGATGACATGGACCGACGGCTGGCCCTCGGTCACCTTGGTGGACGGCAAATGGGGAGGTACGTACCCCTTCCCGAACCTGCCTTGCGGCTCGAATCGCGTGACGCCGCCTCCGAGCAAGGATACCTTCGCGGGAGAGACCCTGCGCCCTGAATGGGAGTGGAACCACAACCCCGACGACACCAAGTGGTCCTCCGGGGCTGGGCTGACCCTGCAGACGGCGACGGTGACCGACGATCTCTATGCCGCTCGGAACACGCTGACGCGCCGCATCGCGGGGCCCGTCTCGATCGGGACGATCGAGCTCGACCATAGCAAGATGAAGAACGGCGATGTCGCCGGCCTCGCTGCCCTGCGCGACGTGTCGGCGTGGATCGGGGTCAAGAAGACCAACGGGGGAACGCGCGTCGTGATGACCAACGGGGTCAACATGAACACCTCCTGGACCACGACGAGCAAGGGTAATGAGGTGGCTGGCGCCGACGTCACAGGCGACAAGATCTGGCTGCGCGTGGAGGCCAACGTCCGCACGGACGGCGGCGGCGCGCAAGCGCGCTTCTCCTACAGCACGGACGGCACCCGGTTCACTGACCTGGGCAACACGCTCAACATGACCAAGGACTGGCAGTACTTCCTCGGTTATCGCTTCGGTATCTTCAACTACGCCACGCAGTCTCTGGGCGGCTCGGTGAACGTCGCTTCCTTCGAGGTGACCAAGCCGTAGCGTGCTATTCGCGCATCTCGATCGACGTCGGGCCCCATCGCGTCCAGCATGACGGGAAGGGCCCCCTCGGCCCCGGCGCACCCTCCCCGCTCCCCGACGGCCGCCGCTGCCGTCGTTGACCATCCAGCGAGCCAGCTCCGCCCGCCAGAGGTCCGGCCATGGATGGCCGGACCTCTGCGCCGCTTCGCGGCAGCGTCGCGCGGGCGGCGCTGGTTCTTCACCGCGGCCGGACCCGCGAGCGTCCGAGCTCCGCGCCTCGCTGCTCGTGCTCGACTCCTCGTCGAAACGGTCAGTCGCCGATCGTGCTCGCGCCGTTCAGGAGCGGAGCGCCGAAGCTCGGCGTTCCGTCCGCATTCCATCCGAGCCGCTGGACGCGCGTGTGACGGTTCGGGTCGTAGAGCGGGTCGCCCGTGATCTTCTCGTAGTTCCGCGCGTGGTACACGAGCACGTCGATCGACCCGTCCGCCGAGGTCGTGAACGAGTTGTGGCCCGGGCCATACAGCCCGTTTGCGCTGACGAACACTGGATTCTCGTTCTTCGTCCACGAGCTGGCGCTCAGCAGGTCGTCCGTCGCGCTCGCCGTGAGCAGGCCGAGGCAGTAGCGGGCGTCCGTCGCGCTCGCTGAGTAGCTGATGAAGACCCGCCCATTCCGCTCGAGCACGGCAGCACCCTCGTTGACCGCGAACCCCGCCGTCTCCCAGGCGTGCTCGGGTCTGGCGATCCGCACGTTGGGGCGGGCCAGCGTCCACGGGTTCACCATGGCCGCGATGAACAAGCTGCTGTTGTCGCCCGCGACGCTGGGGTCCTCCTGCGCCCACACGAGATAGCGCTTGCCGTCGTGCTCGAACGTCGTCGCGTCGAGCGCGAAGGTGTCCGAGTCCGTCACGATCTGCCCTCGCTCGGCCCACGCGCCTTCCATCGGGTTGGCCGATGAGCTCTCGAGCGCATACATGCGAATGGCCCAGATGTTGGTCGAGCTTCCGGCGGCGAAGTAGATGTACCACTTGCCGTCGATGAAATGTAGCTCGGGCGCCCAGATGTGCGCCGCCATCGGGCCGGTCGCGTGCTTCGTCCAGACGACCTTCGGGGTCGCGTTGGCCAGGCCTCGTATCGTGGTCGCGCGCCTGATCTCGATGCGATCGTACGTCGGCACGCTCGCGGTGAAGTAGTAGTACCCGTCCGTGTGCCGCTGGATGTGGGGATCTGCGCGCTGCGAGATCAAATAGCCGAGCGGCTCGAGCGCGAACGACGCCTCGGAGCGCTCGACCGCCGTGCCGTCGAGCACGTGCGCGTGAATCTGGTAGTTCAGGTGCCGGAGATAACGTGTCGGGTCCGAGTACCACTGCAGCGAGACCATCGTCGGATCCCCGTTCAGCGCGGGCACGATCCGGAACGTGGCGTCCCTCCGGAACTCGGCGGTGTCCGTGAACACGTCGATCCACAGAAGGTGACTCCTCTCTTCGGGTGGGGTCTGCCAGAGCCCGTCAGCCCGGTTGGACGCCTCGCTCTGCGGCGGGTACCGGGTCGAGCTCGCGCTGTCGACGTGCAGGTAGCGACCGGCGAAGCCCACAGACTCGAACGACACCAGCGTCGGATCATCCGGGTTCGCGAGGGCGGGAACCACTCTCCACTGGAAGTCCGCAGGAAGCTGGTCGTTCGCCCTGTCGTCGAGGTCGGTGATCATCGCATGATAATAGGAGTGCGCGACGTAGAGCGGTGCGTCCTCCATGCGCGCCGTGCGGATCTGGTAGCCCCCTCCGACGTCGTCGTCGAGGTTGGAGAGCTCGAGATCCGCGGGGGCAGCGAGGGCCGCGTACTCGGGGTCCTCGCTGGCCGGTGAGCCGAAGGCGACGCGTACGGGCTGAGCTCCGTCGGCCTGCCAGTCATCGACGCTGCTCAAGGTCACGGTCTGCGCGGTGCTCCAGCTCGCCTCCGTGAACGTCAGGTCCGCATGGCTCAGCGCCGCCTCGGTCGTGTCGCTGACGCTGAGCGCGATCGTCACGGGCGCGCTCGGCTGCGACGCGAGGCGCACGGTGAACGTCACGGGCGCGCCGCGCTCGGCGAGGGGCCCCGACGGGTCGCTGACGACGATCGCCGCCGTCCCTGGAGCGTCGTCGTCCGTGTTCGTGATGTCAGCGGACTCCGCGACGAGGCCGTCGGACGCTGGGTCTGCAGAGACCGAGGGCCCGAGGCGGACGCGGAAGACCTGGTCCCCGTCGCGCTCCGCATCGTCCACGCCCGTGACCGTGATCTCTCGAGGGACGCTCCAGTCCTGCGCCGTGAAGGAGACGGTCGTCGGTGAGACGGAGCCTTCGGTCGCATCCGAGCTCGAGACCGGCACCGTGACAGGCCCGCTCGGCGCGGCGTCGAGCGCCACGCTCACGGTCACCCGCCCGCCGGACTCCGAGGTGCTGAGCGCCGTGCCCGCCGTCGTGATCCGCAATGAATTGCCCGGTGATCCGGTCGACGCGCCCGGCGCATCGGTCGAGGGCCCCTCCGAGCACCCGACCACCACGAGCAGCGCGGCGAAGGCGCGAGCTGCCGCCGTGAGCGCAGCGCGTGGCGTAGAGAGGGAAGTGCACTCCGGGTGGGGAGATCTCGGTGCTCGCATGATGAGGGGGGCTCTATCCATCGGTGGACCCTCGTCCGCGATGACCGAGCGAGAGGAGCCGTGCCGGGACCGATCCCGAGGACGAGCGCCCGCGCGCACGACGACCGGTCCTGGACAGAGCGAAAGGGCCGTTCGAGAGCAATTGTGAACGTTCACAGAATCGGCGTCAATCGAGATGGCCCGGCGACGAGCTCACGGCGCCGTTCCCCGGGAGCCCATCCACCTCGGAGCTCGCCATGATCTCGATCCCGACCCCTTGCACGCGGGAGGGCAGGCGGCGCGGAGGCCCGGACGAGCGCCGGATCCGGTCAGGAGGACGGGGCTCTCGGCCGCCTCGGCCTCGCGCAGGACGGCCTCCCAGCCGGTCTCGACTGGTCAGCCACCGGGTCCGAGGATGGCCGCGCGCCGGTCGGTTTTGATTGACACCAACAATGTGAACGCTCACAGTTTCTCTCGCTGATCATCCGGTCCTGCAACGGCGAGCCGAGCCAGCTGTGGACGAGGATGTGAACGCCTCGCCCGCTGAGCGCCGGAGCACCTCACGCCAGCGTCCATCGGCGCAGCAACCACGCACGACATCGAGGAGCGAGATGGCACGTTCGGGAAGCAGCTCGAGAGCACGACTCTTGGTGGCGCTCTTGTGGACCTCCGGGTGCAGCGACCCGGTGACGACGACCGGCGGAGACGCAGGACCCGATACCGAGCCCCCCGCGTGCTCCGGGGGCACCTGGGATCACGATGGCGATGGCGCGACGAGCTGCGTCGCATGGACAGGCTGCGCCGCGGGCACCTTCGCGAGCGCCGAGGGCTCGCCCACGGCGGACCGGCGGTGCACGGCGTGCCCGGAGGACACCTTCAGCGACACGATGAACGCGCCGAGCTGCAGGGCGCACACGCCCTGCGCGCCCGGGACGAGGCAGACCGCGCCGGGGACGAGCGCCACGCCCGCGCAGTGCGACGCCTGCCCGCCGGGCACGTACTGCGCTGGCGGGACCGCCGCGCCTGTCGAGTGCGGGGACGGCACCTGGGACGACGACGCCGATCCCACGACGACGTGCGTCGCGTGGACCGACTGCGTGCCAGGGGAGCTCGTCGGCACGGAGGGGAGCAGCACCACGGACCGCGGCTGCCTCGAGTGCACGAACGGCGAGCACACGGCCACGATGAACGCAACCAGCTGCTCCCCGGGTGCGTGGGTGCTGAGCTACTTCGGGCCGAATCAGGACGTGTCGAGCGATTCGCTGCACCTCGCCCACAGCACCGACGGGCTTCGCTGGTCGACCCTCGCCGATGGACAGCCGGCGTACCAGCTCACCGGGATGGGGACGAATCACATCCGAGATCCGTTCCTGTTCCGCAAGAACGATGGAACGTACGTCTATATCGCCACGGACTGGACGCTCTCGAATAACGACGCGAACTACTGGAACCACCCGAGCTCCAAGATCTTCGTGGCGGACTCGACCGATCTCATCACCTTCACGAATCCCCGGTTGATCACGCTCACGAACCTCCCGGGCCCCGGCGCCGCCCCGATGCACGCCTGGGCCCCGGAGGCTTACTATGACCCCGATCGCAGGCTCTATGCGATCATCTGGTCCGGAAACGACACCACGGGCGCGAACCGCATCTACGTCAGCTACACGGAGGACTTCGTCACCATCGTCAACCCGACGCCCGACGTGCTCTTCGATCCGGGCTACAGCGTCATCGACGCGACGATCACGCAATGGAACGACCGCAACTACCTCTTCTTCAAGGACGAGACGGACAGCAGCGGAAGCGCGCTCACCGGCTCGGGCAAGGACATCCAGATCGCGCGCTCGCCGACGCTCGCGCTCGATCCGGCGACGTTCACGCGATGGAGCGCGGACTACATCACGCGCGGGTCGACCCAGAGCAGGAGACGAGCGACGGAGGGACCGTTCGTCATCAAGGATCCGCGGCAGAGTCGATGGTACCTGTTCGCCGACTACTACCTGAACGGCGGTGTGTTCGGGTGCTGGAGCACGACGGATCTCGACGCGGATCCGGGCTCTTGGACGGAGCTCCCGAGCGCGCAGTACCGCTTTCCGTCCGGCGTGCGCCACGCGAACGCGGTCCGGGTCACGCAGGCGGAGCTCGACGCGATCATCGCCCACTACTGAACATCCTGCGGGAGCCGCGGCACCTGCGGCGAGGCGAGCGTGCCACTCCACGTCGCGCATTGCCGGTGGCACCGGGAAGCCCCGAAGCCCCGACGCTAACTACCGTAAGATCGTGAAACCACTCGGCTCGGTCCCGATGAATAGCGCTTTCTTGACCATCGCGGATGGCTCGTGCGACGACATCTGCGCCGATCGTGCCTACCCAGGGCGGACCCAAGGCGCGGTCTCACCGGTGCTTCTGTACAGAGCGAGGGGTTGGCCTCGGATGAAAAACATGTCTGCGATCGCGGTGCTGCTGGCTTTTACAGGGTGCGGGAGACGCACGGAGCAGCCGTTGAGCCGGGCAGACACGCTCAGGTACCGAGAGTGCTCTCAGGACAGCGAGTGTGTGTACGTCACCAATGGCTGCTGCGACTGCGCCAACGGTGGAGAAGATATGGCCATCAACGCGTCGCTCGTGAGCGAGTTCCGTGACAACTTTTCATGCAGTTTCTCCTGCACGTTGCGCGGCGCCATCCCGCCTTGCGGGAGCGGTACCGTGGCATGCAAGGCCGGCTTCTGCGAATACACCGTGCCGTGAGTGTTCCGCGCTGCGCGCGAACCGCGGCGTGGGGAGCGCACCACGCTGCCGCGCCCCTCCGCCGCGCACGCCGTCGGCCTGACCATCGGTTGTGGGAGTGACGCTGCTCCGGGGCAAGGTGGCGCGCCCGGCGAAGCGGGCGGCGCGCCTGCCGCAGGCAGCGGCGGGGCCGCGCCCCTCGACGCACGTCGAGGCCACGTACGTAATCGTCGCCTGGGTAGTGTCGCCACGCAGGCGGTGCAGCGACGGTGGCCCCCTTTGATGCATGGGCGCTCACCGTCGCGAAACGAGCGTTCACGATGCCGCGATCTGGGTGTTCACAATGCCGCGATGCAGGCGTTCACGATGTCGTAGCGTACGCAGCCGTCCCTACCGCGACCGGATGAACCGCGGCCTGCTCACTCCGGTGATGGACAGGCGGCGGCCGCCAGTAGATCGAGCTCGCCGCGGCGGGCCTCCACGGTGTCGCGACAGGTGGCCTCGGCTTCGGTCTTGACCTTCTGCTTGCACGTCGTCCAGTCGTTGGCGCCGCAGGCGGGGGTCGCGATGCCCGCCTTTAGCAAGGCCTGGGCGAAAGCGGCCGCCGTCGTCCCGCTGCAGAACATCTGCGCCGAGCGCTTTGTGTAAGGTTCGAGGTCGAACGCGCAGGTGGACGTGCACGCCAGCGCGATGCGGGAGACCGCGTCTTCGAAGGCCTGGATCATGCCGGCTCGCCGGCATCGCAGGAAGACGTTCTCCGGCAGATCGTTGGTGAGCGTGAGCTCCACCTGGTTCTTGAATTGATTGAACTGATCACAGGATTCGTGGTGGGTGCTCCAGAGCTGGGCGAGCACCTTCGATTGGGCATCGTACCCCGCGTCGTAGCCGCTTTGACCTAAGCCGCTGGCGCAGGAGGCCGGTCGCGCCGCTCGCGCCCAGACAGGCGTAGCGGCCATGAGCAGGAGCATCAAAATGGGGAGCTTCATGGCGCCGTATCCTCAAAGAAGGTTGCAGCCGGCGTCCTTGATGAACGTGGCAAGCTCAGGACTGCGCGTCAGCTTGAAGCACGCGGAGGAGCCGTGGTCCCGCACGTACCTATCGAAGCCCGTCCGGCAACCCAGATCGATGTCGACGCGGCACTCGATATCTATGGTCACGTAGCACACGCGCTGAGCACTCACTTCGCCCTTGAACATCTGGGTCAGCGCGCAGTTGAGCTGCGCCAGGTGCGTGCCCATGTCGACGCCTTCTTTGGCGCAGGCGATGAGTTGATTCGTGGCGATCTCGACGATCGCTCGGGTCGCGCCGTCGACCATGCCGATGAAGCGGCAGCCGAGAAAGGCGTTGTCTTCGACCGTGACAGGGGGCTGCGCGGCGAGCACGGTCCGGGTGACGTTGTCGATGAACTGGTTGGCGCGGTGGAAATCGGCCCTGAACTCGACGCTCCAGAGGCGCATGACAATGGCGTGCTGCGCGCTTCTCCCGGTTTCGAAGCCGGTCGCTCCGATGCCTTGTTCGCACAGCTCTGGTACATTCTGCACGTCGGCGGAGGCGCGCGAGGCGCCGAGGACGAGGATGGCTGCGGTGGCGAGCGCCACGAACAGAGAATGCATGATGTTTCTCCTCCCGCGGGTCCGAATAGGCCCGTTGCAGCAATCTCTTGTGCTCGACGCGCGGGGCGTCCAGCTGGGGCGAACGTGTGAGGACTCTCGAAATCCCGCCGTACCATCGACGGCATGGGCAGCCCTGACATTCCACGGTTTCAGGGGTGAGCCGCGCCAGATAGGCTGAAGCCGGCCCGCGCCAGGATCCGCGGGGTTGACGACCTCGGGTCAGAGAAACCGGAATTTATCAGCCCGTCGTGAGCCTCATCCCCGGCGCCAGCTGCCCCGGGAGCACGACGCCCTCCGCCTCCAGCCCCGCCACCGGATAGGCGCAGTAGTCCGCCGCGTAATACGCGCTCGGCCGGTGGTTGCCGCTGCTGCCGATCCCGCCGAAGGGCGCCGCGCTCGACGCGCCCGTCAGCGGCTTGTTCCAGTTGACGATCCCCGCCCGCGACTCCCGCCAGAACTGCTCGTAAAGGTCCTTGCGGTCCGAGAACAGCCCGGCCGCGAGCCCGTAACGCGTGCGGTTGGCCAGCGACAGCGCCTCATCGAAGCTCGCATAGCGCTGCACCTGGAGGAGCGGCCCGAAATACTCCTCGTCCGGGAGCTCCTCGATCGCCGATACATCGATGATCCCCGGCGAGAGCAGCGCCGTCCCCTCCTCGAGCCGGCGCATCTCCAGGACCACCTTGCCGCCCAGCGAGAGCAGCCGCGCCTGCGCCCTCAGCAGCTGATCCGCGGCGGCGAGCGAGATCACCGCGCCCATGAACGGCTGCTCCGCGTCGTCGTACCTGCCCACCTTGAGCCGGCCCGCCGCCTCGGCCAGGCGCCCCAGCAGCGCGTCGCCCTCCGGCGTCGCCGGCACGAGCAGCCGCCGGGCGCACGTGCACCGCTGCCCCGCCGAGATGAACGACGACTGGAGAATGTGGTGAATCGCCGCCTCCGTGTTCGCGACGTCCTGGACGATCAGCGGGTTGTTCCCCCCCATCTCCAGGGCGAGGATCTTGTCCGGACGGCCCGCGAGCTGCCGGTGCAGCGCGTTGCCCGTCGCGGAGCTCCCCGTGAAGAAGAGGCCGTCGATGTCCGGGTGACCCGCCAGCGCGACGCCGGTGCTCTTCCCGCCCTGAACCAGGTTGAGCACCCCCGCCGGGACGCCCGCCTCCTGCCAGAGCCGCACGGTCTCCTCGGCGACCTTCGGCGCGAGCTCCGAGGGCTTGTAGACAACGCAGTTGCCCGCGATCAAGGCCGGGACGATGTGGCCGTTCGGCAGGTGGCCCGGGAAGTTGTAAGGGCCGAACACGGCGACCACCCCG
The DNA here is from genome assembly GCF_051530195.1 of Sorangium sp. So ce321. Classification (NCBI taxonomy): domain Bacteria; kingdom Pseudomonadati; phylum Myxococcota; order Polyangiales; family Polyangiaceae; genus Sorangium; species Sorangium sp. So ce321. The sequence goes on from NZ_CP150329.1 coordinate 1,253,350, forward strand.
TGCGGACGGTGCCGCACCACCGCCGTGGCGTCGCCCGCCTCGGCCTGCCGCTCGCCCGTCCGCTCCCTGTGGGCCATGAGCGACACGTCGACCTTGCCGATCATCGTCTGCACCTCGGTGAGCGCCTCCCAGCGCGGCTTTCCCGTCTCGAGCCCGATCACGTCGGCGAGCCGCGCCTTGTGCTCGCCCAGCAGCCCGGCGAACCGCTTCACCAGCGCCATCCGCTCCTCGAAGCCGCGATCGCGCCACGCCCTGAACGCGCCGCGCGCCGCCTTCACCGCCGCGTCCACCTGCTCCTCCGCCGCGGCGCGCCCCTCGAAGACGATCGCCTGCGTCACCGGGTTCCGGCTCGCGAACGGCTCCCCCGCGCCGGCCACCCATGCGTCGCCGATGAAATGGGTCGACATGATCACTCTCTCCCTCGCGGAACACCACACGGGCTCAGCAGTCCGTCCAGACACGAGGGACCGCGGAGCCTCGCCTCAGTGTGCACCGTACCAGAGGCCGGCGCCGCGAGCGCGGGCCCACGCCCCTCGGCAGCGCAGCGCTCGCTCGCGGCCTGCCCACGCAGATGGGGCCGCCTGTCATACGCCCCGCACGCCCCGCACGCCCCGCACGCCCCGCCGCGCCGGACGCCCGCACGCCCCGCCGCGCCGGACGCACCCGCCGCGCCGGACGCACCCGCCGCGCCGGACGCCACGCCCCGCCGCGCCGGACGCACCCGCCGCGCCGGACGCACGCCCGGGGGTGACCCCAACAGAGCGTGTGCTGGTTCGATGGACCCCCAACGGATGGGGTCCGCTAACTCGGCTGCTCGCTCGACGAGAATCCCTGAGAGCAGAGCTCAATGCTTTCTCTGTTCGAGCGCACCGAGAGCGCTCGTGGCGAACTCGCGACATTCACAGGAATGCACGGTGGCGAACCGGTGTGAAGCGCGTGTTCGAGCCTGGATCACGCTCCGGGCGCACGGCGGCAGGGCGCCCACGACGGGCCATGACACCAAGTCTTGACGGTCCTGTGGCTGGCGTGGAAACGTGGACATGTCAGTTTCCCCGTCGATGCACCACACGGTGGCTATCTCAGACATCCATCTATGTGAGCTCGAGCCGACCGCCGGCCTCTGGATGCGCTATCGACAGGCGCCGTACTCCCCTGACGGGGAGATCGCGGCGATGCTCGACGCGCTCCGAGCAGAAGTGCGGAAGGGGAAGGGCGGCCCCGGGGGGCTCGCGACCGAGCCCGACGAGCTCACGCTGGTCCTGAACGGCGACATCTTCGACCTGGATGCGCCCCGGGTGATCGACAACGAGAGCGTGGTCCACGACCTGCCGCGCACCGCCGCGCACGCCGTCCCGGCGATGGAGGCCATCCTGCGCGATCACCCGATCTTCGTCGACGCCGTCGGCCGGGTGGTCGCGGACGGGCACACCGTCGTCTTCGTCGCCGGCAACCACGACATCCAGCTCACGCTGCCCGAGGTGCGCGACGCGGTCCAGCGGCGCATCGTCGACGCGGCCGCCCGCGAGCTCTCCTCCCGGGACAGCGCTCCTCCGACGCGCCCCGCGCGCGCGGCCGAAGAGCGCCGCCCGGCGGAAGAGCTCCGCGCGGCGCTCGCGGCGCGGGTCGTCTTCCGCTCCTGGTTCCACCGCACGCGGGACGGTGTCATCGTCGAGCACGGCAATCAGTACGACTCGTACTGCTGTTACCGCTACCCGATGGCGCCCTTCGGCCGGAACCCGGGGGAGATCCAGCCGACGATGGGCTCGCTCGTGAGCCGGCTGCTCGTGTCGCGCATGGGGTACTTCAACCCGCACGTCGACTCGTCGTTCATGCTCTCCGGCTTCGGCTACCTCGCCCACTGGGCGCGGTACTACCTGTTCACGGGCCGCTCCCTCATCCTCGCGTTCGCCGTCGGCGCCCTCCGCACGATGGTCGAGCTCGTGCGCAGGCGCGACCCGTGCCGCCGCGGGCTCCGGCGCGCGGGCCTCGCCGCGGCCGCCCGCGAGACGGGCGCGCCGCTGCCCGCGGTGGCGAAGCACGCGCGGCTCTTCGCGCGGCCCGCCGAGGACTGCCTCGGCCGGGTGGCGCGCGAGCTCTGGCTCGACCGCCTCGGCCTCGCGCTGGTCGGGCTGCTCGCCGCGCTCGCGTGCCTGTGCTGGATGCCCGAGGGGCTCGCGCCGGCGGCGCTGCTCGCGCCGACGCTCCTCGTCGCCTACGAGTGCGCGGTCCCGAAGCCCACGCTGGATGCGGTCTGGCAGGGCGTGAACCGGGCGGCGCGGCTCGTGGCCAGGGCGCACGGCGCCAAGGCGGTGATCTTCGGGCACACCCACAACCCGGAGGGGAGCTGGGAAGACGGGGTGTTCTTCGGGAACACCGGGTCATGGTCCGCGGCGTTCGAGGACATCGCGTGCACGAAGCCCGTCTTCGAGGCGCGCCCGCTCGTCTGGCTGCGCTCCGACGACGACGCGGCCCCCGAGGCGCCCCTTTCGGGCGGCCTCGTGATGTGGAAGGACGAGCGCTTCCAGCCCTGGAGAGCCGACGCCAGGCCGCCCGTGCCCAGGAAGGCCGAGGTGGCCAAACGGCCGCGTCCGGCGCTGCGGCCCCAGGCGACCGCCGCCCTGCGCGGCTAGCCACGGCGCGTCCAGCGTCAGGCCCCCCTCACCGTGAGGGGGGAGTCGCTCGCTTGCCGCCGCCGCGCGCTCGTGCTTTGTGGAGCACGAGGCCCCGGCGCAGCTCCCGGTCGTGACCGCCTCCGCGCGCGTGCTGACTGTGGACATGGCGAGCAACCCGACGAAATTCCTCGATACAGGAATCCCCGGCCTGGACCACGTGCTCGGCGGCGGCCTCTTCGAGAGAGGCATGCTCCTCGTGTTCGGTCCTCCCGGCGCCGGCAAGACCACGATGGTCTTCCAGATGGCGCTCCACGCGGCGTCGGCGGGCCGACCGGTCGTCTACATCTCGACGCTCGCCGAGCCCGCCTCCCGGCTCATCGCGCACATCGGGACCATGTCGTTCTGGGACCCGCGGCTCATCGGCAAGAGGCTCTTCCTGGAGAGCATCTACCCGCTCGTCCGGCGAGGCGTCGCGGAGGTCGCCAGCGCCCTGATCGAGACAGCGCGGTCGCACGAGGCCCAGCTCCTCGTCCTCGACGGCCTGATGACGCTCCGCGACCTCCACCCCGACTCGGCCGAGCAACGCTACTTCCTGCATGAAGTCAGCGTCGCGCTCGCGGCGCTCGGCTGCACCACCGTCGTGACGACCTCGGAGGTGCCCGACATGCACGGGAGCACGCCGCCGGAGTTCACCATGAGCGACGCCGTCGTCGAGCTCCAGCATCCCGACGCGCACCGGCAACAGGTCCGCGCGCTGAGGATGTGGAAGAACCGCGGCACCGCCTGCGTGCTCGGGAGCCACGCCGTCCGGATCACCGCCGACGGCCTGGCCGTCTACCCGCGCTTCGAGTCACGCCCGCTCCCCGCCGTGGCGCCGCCGACGGCAGAGCGGCTGTCGTCCGGGCAGCCCGAGCTCGACGCGATGATGTCGGGCGGATTGCCCCGCGGCAGCGTCACGATCGCCGCCGGCGCCCCCGGCACGGGCAAGACGCTCGTCCTGCTGCACTACCTCATCGAGGGGGCGCGGCAGGGCCAGAAGGGGCTCCTCGTCGGGTTCCGCGAGCCGTACCCCGAGCTGGTCGTCAGGGCGCGCTCCTTCGGCATGGACCTCGAGGGCCCGGTCAAGGAAGGGATCATCACCGTCCTCCGCCGCCTGCCCGTGGACCTCGTGGTCGACGAGGTGCTCGCGGACAGCATGGCCGTGCTCGAGCGCACGGGCGCGACGCGCCTGTGCGTCGACGGCCTGGCCGAGCTCGATCACACGATCCCCGACGAGCGGCGCCGGCGCGGCGTCCTGGCCTCCCTGGCGGAGCTCCTGCGCGGGCGGGGCGTCACGACGCTCTTCACCTGGGAGACAGGGCAGGTGGTGGGGCCCGAGCTCGACTTCGCCTGCTCCCCGCTCGCGGTGCTCGCCGAGAACGTGATCCTCCTCCGCCACGTCGAGTTCCAGGGCACGCTCCGGCGGATCCTGTCGATCCTCAAGATGCGCGACACCATGCACGACCACTCCATCCGTCAGTACGAGATCGGCGGCGAGGGGATCCGCGTGCTCTCGCGGGGTGAGAGCATCGAGGGGCTGCTGACGGGGATAGCGAGGCTGCCCTCGGAGCGCCGCGTGAAGCGGCGGGGGATGGCCCCCGGCCGCCCCGAGGACACGAGGTGAGCCCAGACGACGCCGGGGCGCGCGCGCTGTCGCGGCGGATCATCGAGCACGAGCTCGCCGGCCGCGAGACGCCGGCCGATATCGCGCAGGGGACCGAGGGCGCCCTCCGCCGGCTCTACCAGGTCTTGTCCACGGTGATCGGGCCGGCGGGCTTCCAGGCGGTCCTGGCGCGCGCCGTTCACCTCACCAGGCGGTCCCACCCCGCCTTCAACGCCTGCGATGTCACGTGTGAGGATACCGTCGTGATGAGAGGGATGACCGAGCTGATCGAGCGCGAGGGAGCAGCCCAGGCGCGCGAGGCCGCGGTGGTGCTCCTCGACAACATCATCACCTTGCTCTGCAGCTTCATCGGTGAAGGCCTCACCTTCCGCCTGCTGCGCAGGGGCTGGACGGGTCTGTCCGACGGTGCGGAAGGCTCCGGCAGGGAGGAGGCCTAGGTGCCATGAGGGACGGAGAGAGAATGGGTCTGAAGCTCCTGTCGACGGGGATCCCTGGTCTGGACAAGGTGTTCGGCGGCGGGCTCCCCGAGTATTCGTTCAACCTCATCGCCGGCCCGCCGGGCGCCGGCAAGACGACGCTGGCCCACCAGCTCACGTTCGCCAACGCCTCGGCCGAGCGGCCGGCCCTCTACTTCACCGTCCTCGGGGAGCCGTCCCTCAAGATGCTGCGCTACCAGCAGCAGCTGGGCTTCTTCGACCCCGAGAAGGTGGGCACGGTGATCCGGTTCATCGACCTGAGCCGCGAGGTGCTCGCGGAGGACCCCGCGGCGCTGCTCGAGCGCATCGTGCAGCACGTCGAGCAGACGAACCCCGCCATCGTGGTGGTCGACTCCTTCCGCACGGTGGTGCGCGCGTATGTCGGGGGCGACATGGAGCTGCAGGGCTTCTTGCAGCGGCTCGCGCTCCACCTCACGAGCTGGCAGGTGACCTCCTTCCTTGTCGGCGAGTACTCGGACAGCGAGATGCACAACAACCCCGTCTTCACCATCGCGGACGGGATCGTCTTGCTCTCGCAGCGCAAGGAGCGGAACTCCACGGTCCGCAAGATCGAGGTGATGAAGATGAGGGGGCAGGCGGCGCTCCCCGGTCTCCACACCTTCCGCATCAGCGCGCAGGGGATCCAGGTCTTCCCGCGGGCGATGTCGCGGCTCCCGGGCGCGGAGGAGCTCCCCGAGCGGCGCCGCGCCTCCCTCGGTGTGCCAGGGCTCGACGAGATGCTGGGCGGCGGCCCGCTCACGGGCGACGCGACGCTCGTGGCGGGCCCGTCAGGCTCGGGCAAGACGACCGTGAGCATCCACTTCGCCGGCGAGGGGACCAAGCACGGCGAGCCCGCGGTGCTCGCCCTCTTCGAGGAGCACCCGGAAGAGTTCCTCCTCCGGGCGAAGGAGATGGGGTTCGACCTCGAGGCCATGGCGCGGCAGCAGCAGCTCCGCGTGCTCTATTTCAGGCCGCTCGATCTCTCCGCCGACGAGGTCCTCCACGAGGTGCAGCAGGCCGTGGCGCAGATCGGCGCCAGGCGGCTCGTGATCGACTCCCTGAACGGCCTCGAGCTGGCGCTGTCGCCCAGCTTCCGCGACGATTTCCGGGAGTCGCTCTACCGCATGGTCGGGGCGCTGACGGGCGGAGGCGTGAGCGTCCTGCTCACCATCGAGGTGACGGAGTCCTTCGACAAGATCAACTTCAGCCCGCACGCCGTCTCTTTCCTGGCGAACAACATCATCTTCCTGCGCTACGCCGAGATCGACGGCCAGCTGCGCAAGGTGCTCACCGTCGCCAAGATGCGCAGGAGCCGGCACAGCCAGTACCTGCACTTCTACGAGATCTCCTCCCGGGGGATGAGGGTGACCGCGCCGCTCACCGGCTACCACGGCGTCTTGACGGGCGTCCCGAAGCCGTCTCGCCTCGAGCCGGCGGGCTTACCAGGGATAACCGACCTCGAGCGCGCCGTGCTCGCCGAGGTGCAGGAGCTCGGGGAAGCGACGGCCGAGCGCCTGGCCGAGTCGATCGGGATCGATCCTCCCGCGCTGTCGCGGGCGCTGGCCCGCCTTGTCGAGCTGAGTTACCTCATCGAGATCCAGGAGGACGGGAGCGTGGTATACCGATCGATCGTCCGGCCGCTCGGACGATAGATAAGGGACCCTGGATCATGTACACGCTGTGTGGGGGGGGGGGGGACGGCGCGTCAATGCCTGACACAGACGTGGACCTCATCCACCGGTACCGGCCTGCGGTCGAGCGATCTCCGCTTCCGACCCTCCTGACCGTGACGGGAGAGCACCTCGTCCTCTACGCGAACCCCGCGTTCTGCGGGTTGCCCGTGGTGCCGTCCGGTACGCCTGCCGGGGTTCGCTTCGCCAGCCTGGTTCACGGCGCGGAGGCCCTCGAGGCGCTGCTCGATCGCGTGTTCCGGGACGGCGTGACCGACGTGGCGACAGATGTAGCGTTCGCGTGCCTGGAGGGGAGGGTCATCCATGGCACCGCCATCGTGGCCCCGCTCCTCGACGAGCGGGCCCGCCAGCGGGGGCTCGTCGTGCAGCTCCTCGACACGACGGAGCAGGTTGCGGTGCGCGCCCGCGAGGCCCAGGCCGCCCGGGACGTCAAGGAGGCCAACGAGAAGCTCATCGTCGCCGGGATCCGGGAGCAGGAGCTCGCGGAGCGGGCGGGCCAGAGCGCGACCGAGCTCAGGGCGCTCCTCGACGTGATGTCCCAGGGTGTCACGGTGTTCGGCGCGACCCGCGAGGTCGTCCTCGTGAACCCTGCCGGCCGTGAGATGCTCGGCCTCGCCAGCGAGCGCCCGACGCTGGACGACTACCGCCGCTGCGACTTCAGGCACCTCGACGGCGCGCCCCTCGATTTCGAGCAGGAAGTGCTGTCCCGGATCGTGCGGGGCGAGCCGCTCGCCGAGGAGGAGGTGCTCCTGCACCTTCCAGACGGCGCCGTGCGGCACATCGTCCTGAGCGGCGGCGCCGTGCGCGACGCGCGGGGTCAGGTGGCGCTCGCGATGAACCTCTACCGGGACGTGACGCAGATCCGCGAGCTCGAGCAGGTCCGCGAGCAGTGCATGTCGTTCATCACCCACGACCTCCGGAGCACGATGACCGCGGCGATGTACGCCGCCGAGGTCATCGGGATGAACCGGGCAGGGTACGACCCGCAGGTGCTCGCCGGGAGGATCGTCCGCAGCCTGACCCGCATGGACGAGATGATCCGCACCCTGCTCGACGTGCAGCGGATCCGCGCCGGGCACGGGCTCCCGCTGCTGCTCGGCGCGTGCGATCTCGTCGCGATCGCGCGCGAGGTGGTCGACGACCTCGCTTCGTTCCATGACCAGCGCCCCGTGCTCCGGGGAGCGGCGTGCCTCGAGGGGATCTGGAGCGCGGGGGAGCTGCACCGCGCGATCTGGAACCTGGCGAGCAACGCGCTCAAGTACGGAGCGACCGGCGCGCCGGTCGTCATCACCGTCGAGAAGGCGTCGGAGCACGCTGTCGTGGCGGTGCACAACGAGGGCCCGCCGATCCCGGCCGAGGACCAGGCTCGCCTGTTCGCGCCGTTCGTCCGGACCCGGGCGGCCATGGCGGGCGGGCAGCGAGGGTGGGGGCTCGGCCTCACGTTCGTGCGCGGGTGCGCCGAGGCGCACGGAGGGCGGGTGACGCTGGTGAGCGACGCCGAGCGCGGGACCACCTTCACCCTGGAGCTGCCGCTCGACTCCCGCCCTCACCAGCGTCCGAGCTGATCAGGGCGCGCTCGCGGCGGTGCGCGCGGGGGATACGGCGCCGCGGCGGCCGGGTGGCCTGCGTCGTGCTTTCGCCCTACGGGGAGCGAGCGCCATGCGATTGACGTACGAGCAGGATGTGCGGGGGCACTCGGTGGTCGACGCCGAGGGCAACGTGATCGGGGAGGTGGAGCAGCTCTACCTGGACAGCGAGTCGTTCAAGCTCGCGGGGGTGCGGGTGAAGCTCCGGGCCGAGGCGGCGGACGTGCTCGGCGTGCAGCACGGGCTGTTCCGCGCGGGGGTGCTCGATGTGCCGGTCGAGGCCATCCAGAGCCTCGGGCAGGCGGTCGTGCTGCGGACCGAGGCGCGGAGTCTGCTGACGCCCGGCTAGCTGGAACCAGGGCGGCCGGCCCCCTCCCCGGGGGCCTACGGGCAGGGACGCGAGCCCGGTTCTGCTCAGGTCAGACATCAGCTTCGTGAGGTTGGATGAGGCGCCGAGGGGGCGAGCGCAGAGGCGCCGCCTCGCGCTGCGTGGGGGCGGCTCGCGGGTGAAGAGGGGGTGTCCAGGAGCGCTCGTCGGATTCCAGCTGGTTGGAGCGATTGACAACATGGCAGAAAGGCAGCGTGGCTGTCTGGCGTTGACTGCGGCGGACCGAGGGGGAAACGCGATGCCGTCGCGCCCGCGGTCTCCGGCGGAGCGCGCCGATCTGCGCTCGTCCTTATGGCGGGTCAGCGACCGCTGGCCCGGACATCGAGAGGGGACTCATGCTGCTCAACCACCGGACCCGCCCTGTTCGCATCGCCATCCTGATGATCGCTCTGGCCACGTTCTCCGCCGGCGCCGCGCGCGCAGAGGCCGGCGCGCGCGCGAGCGAGCCCGCAATAGACCACTTCGGAGGGCGCGGGCAGGTCGCCCTCGACAACATCGTCGGGGTGACGACCGAGGGCGGCCACCTCGGACCGAACATGATCGCCGGGCTCCGCAACCAGGGATCCTGGGGCGCCACGGGGTACACGGGGATCGTCGGCTACACGTTCTCGGACACGCGCTCGTCGAGGACACACACGGGCTGGGTCTCGCCCTCCATCGACGTGTTCGTGACCGACCAGCTCTCCGTCGGAGGCACCCTCGGCCTCTCGTACATGAGCGGTGAATACCGCATGCCCGACGACGACATCGCAAAGGGCCACTCCCTCGCGGTCTCCGTCGTGCCGCGCGTCGGCTACGCCATCGCGCTGAACGAGCCGATCACGCTGTGGCCGCGCGTCGGGCTCGGGTACAGCGGCGCCCGCACCGAGGCGATCTGGCAGGACGAGGGGCGCCAGTCGATGAGCGCGTTCATCGGCGTCGTCGACCTCGGGCTCGTCTACCGGCCCACGAAGCACGTCTATCTGCACGTGGCCCCGGAGCTCGTCCTGCGGGTCGCCAGCATCAAGGGCACGCAAGGCGGAGGCCTCCAGGACAGCGACTCGCTCCAGCTCGGCCTCACCGGCGGCCTCGGCTTCCTGCTGAACTCCTAGCGCGCCGTGTGGCTGGACAGGAACACCGGAAGAACGCCGAGACGCCAGGCGCGCTGCGCTCCTCGCGTGGGGCGCTGTGCGCTGGGCGCGCCCCCGCCCGCGGCTCGACAGGCCCCGTCGGGTTGAGACGCGCGCGATCGGACGATAGAGTCGGCGCGGATCTCGGCTCGGACAGGCCCCCGAGCGCGGTCCGCGGAGTCGACGGCTCATGAACCGCAGCCAGCGCGAGGAGATGGAGCGGACGCAGCCCGCGTGCGCGCCGGCCGCGGCCGAGCCAGGGGAAACGTCGCCGGCAGGCGCCGCGTCGGACGTCACCTTCAGGCTGCGCGTGACCCCCCCGAGCTCGTCGAAGCCCGAGCCGCCCCCCATCTCCGTCACCGCGCCCGAGCGCCTCTCCGCCGAGGACCGCTACGAGGACCTCGGCTGCATCGGGCGCGGAGGCATGGGCGAGGTGCGCCGCGTGCGCGACCGCATCATGGGGCGCGTGCTCGCGATGAAGGTCCAGACGCCCGAGGGGCGCGACGCCATGAGCGATCGCGCACGCTTCCTCGCCGAGGCGCGCCTGACCGCGGCGCTCCAGCACCCGGGGATCGTGCCCGTGCACGAGTGCGGCGCGCTCGCCGACGGGCGGCTGTGGTTCACCATGAAGGAGGTCCGCGGGCGCACGCTCGGCGAGGTGATCGCCGAGATGTACGCGGCCGGCGGCGGGAGCCTCTCGCCGGTCGCGCTGCGGCGGGCGATCGACACGTTCCTCCGCGTCTGCGAGGCCGTCGCCTACGCGCACAGCCGCGGCGTGATGCACCGCGATCTCAAGCCGGCCAACGTGATGATCGGCGAGTTCGGCGAGGTCCTCGTGATGGACTGGGGCCTCGCGCGGCCCGCCGCGACGCCGCCCGCGGCGGCAGACGCGGCGGACTTCATCGAGGCAGCCCCGCTCACGCAGCCCGGCGAGGTGCTGGGCACGCTCCTCTACATGGCCCCCGAGCAGGCGCGCGGCGAGGCCGACCGCCTCGGCGCGGCGACCGACATCTACGCGCTCGGCGTCGTGCTCTACGAGATCCTCGCCGGGCGCCACCCCTACGACGGCCACCTCGCGGCCGTGTGGAGCGCGCTGCTCGGCGGCAGCCTCAGGCCGGTCGAGGAGGTCGCCCCCCACGAGGTGCCCGCGGAGCTCGCGGCCATCTGCGCCCGCGCCATGGCGCTCGCCCCGGAGGCGCGCCACCCCGACGCGGGCGCGCTCGCCGCCGACATCCGGAGCTGGCTCGACGGCGCGCGGCGGCGCGAGCGCGCGCTCGCCATCGTCGACCGGGCGCGGGCGATCCAGCCGGAGCTCGAGGCGACCCGGGCGCGGGCGCGGGCGCTGCGCGACGAGGCGCGGGCGATCCTCGACGGCCTGAGCTCGTTCGACCCGGCCGAGCGGAAGGCGCGCGGGTGGCGGATCGAGGACGAGGCCGAGCGCCTCGAGCAGGCCGCGTCGCTCGGCCAGGTCGAGTGGATGCAGACCCTCCGCTCCGCGCTGAACGAGGCGCCGGACCTCCGCGAGGCGCACGAGGCGCTCGCCGACCACTACGCGGCGGAGCTCGCCGAGGCCGAGGAGGCGAGGGATCCGCGCGGCGCCGCGCGCGCCGAGGCGCTCCTGCGGCAGCACGACCGCGGCCGCCACGCGGTGCTGCTCGCCGGCGACGGGGAGCTCACGCTCGCGACAGCCCCCGCGGGGGCCGAGGTCACCCTCCACCGCTACGTCGAGCGCGACCGCAGGCTCGTGCCCGAGCCCGCGCGCGAGCTCGGCCCCACGCCCCTGCTCGGGGTGACGCTCCCGCGCGGCAGCTACCTCCTCACGCTGCGCGCGCCGGGGTACCACGAGGCGCGCTACCCCGTGCTCATCGAGCGCGGGCGGCGCTGGGACGGCGTCCGGCCCGGCGAGGGGGCGCCGCACCCGGTCCGCCTCCTCCGGCTCGGCGAGCTCGGCGAGGACGACGTCCACGTGCCCGCCGGCTGGTTCCTCTCCGGCGGCGATCCCGACGCGGGGGACAGCCTCCCGCGGCGCCGGCTCTGGTGCGACGGGTTCATCGTCCGGAGGCACCCGGTCACCAACGCCGAGTACCTCGCCTTCCTGAACGCGCTCGTGGCGGGCGGGCGCGAGGCCGAGGCGCTCGAGTGCTGCCCGCGCCTGTCGCTCGGCCGCGCCGCCTCGGGCTCGGGCCCTGACTCGCTCCGCTTCGAGCGGGACGGCGACGGCAGCTTCCGGCTCGGTTGCCTGCCGGCCCACGCGCAGGAGGAGCCGCGGATGCCCGTCTCCTTCGTCCACTGGCGCGCGGCGATGCGCTACGCGGCGTGGTACGCCGCCGAGACGGGCGCGCGGTGGCGCCTCCTGAACGAGCTCGAATGGGAGAAGGCGGCGCGGGGCGTCGACGGCCGCTGCATGCCGTGGGGCGATTTCCTGGAGCCGACCTGGGGGTGCATGCTGGGCAGCCACGAGGACGTCGCCGGCCGCCGGCCCGTGGACGACTTCCCGCTCGACGAGAGCCCGTACGGCGTGCGCGGCGCGGCGGGCAACGTGCGCGACTGGTGCATCAACGCCTGGAAGCGCGAGGGGCCGCGGACCGAGCAGGGGATCGTGCTGCTCGATCCGGCCGACGACGACGACGCGGACTTCCGCGCGGCGCGGGGCGGCGCGTGGTCCACGTCGCCGAACCTGTGCCGCGCCGCGGGGCGCTTCGCGGGCAAGCCCACGGATCACTTCGGGATGATCGGCTTCCGGCTGGCGCGCTCGCTGCCGGGGTGAGCGGCCGCCGCCCGGCGCCCGAGGCCTGCCCGCGTGCGCGGCGTCGGCGCCAGGGGCAGGCTTCGGACGCGCGGGGCGCTCACAGGAGCCGCATCGTGCCGTGGTAGAAGTACCAGGAAGCCTGCGGGTCGATGGCGCGCGGATCGGTCGACGGCGCGCTGTTGACGTACACCTTCGTGAAGGTCAGCTTGCTCGGGACCTTCTGGAAGATGAGCCCGTTCTGGGGCTGCGTCATCTTGTACCAGATCACGTTGAGCAGCTCGCTGGAGGGCCCGCACTCCACGAGGAGGCCGATCCGCTTCGTGCTCGGCGCGTCCGGATCGGCGGCCCAGTAGAGCGCGTTGATCGGCGCCGTCGGCTGGTAGATGCCCAGGAGCCACTCCTGCGTCGAGGCCTCCTGCGCCGTCGCGAGCACGTTACCCCCGGCGATCCAGTCGGTGAACTCCTTCGGGTACCCCGGCGTGCCCGGGCGGTTCGTGAACGTGCTCGACTCGAGGGTCATGATGTCCGCCTTCACGGCGTCGCGCCGCGACCAGTACTCGACCTTCGGCGCGTAGCCGCTGGGCGGGGTCGAGCCCGTCACGGCCAGGTGGATGAGCGGACCGCCGGTCCTCGCGTCCAGGAAGCGGAGCTTCGCGTCGATGGGGATCTGCGTCTGATCCGTCTGCTCCGTCCCGATCACCGAGGTGGTTCCCTCGTTGGGCTCCAGCTCGCCTTTGCCTGATCCAGTGCTCATGGGTTCGATGATCTCCTGGTTGCTCTGGTGAAACGTCTCGGATGCTACCCGGTTCCCTGGCGGATCTGCCCGGCGCGCGTCGGTCGCCGTCGACCTCGCGGCGTCGACAGGGATGGGGCCCCGGACCTCGTTGATGTGTCGATCGCGGCCCTGCGCAGAGGGCTTCAGCAGGCGTCGTGCCACCGCGAGGACGCGAGGTTCCGGGGGAGCGCCGGGGTGCCCTCGCGCCGCGGCGCCGCGGATCGCGTGGACCTCGCTCGACTTGCGCAAGGTCTGCGCAAGCGGAGCGCGTCGAGCGCGCGGCCCGCTTGCGGCCCGCGTGCTCGACAGCCCCGGTGCGCGGCGGGAGCGCTCACACTGCAATTCTTCACGCATTGACCAGGCGCCGGAGTGCCCCCGCGTGAGAGCGCTGCATTGCGGGCGCCATTGCAGGTGCGGGACGATGTGTGATATGAGACTCCCATGAAGGTTGGGGGAATTCTTCTCATCACAGTCACCGCGCTCCTCGCCTGCGGGTGCGCTTCCTCTACACCGCTCTCTCCCTCGACGCCGGAGGGCCTCGGGGAGGGCGCGCCCTCCACGGCCGGGGCCGGGATGTCGTCCGGCGCGCCGGCTCCGGCCGCTCCTGCGGCGGAGAGCGCGGCTCGCCCGCGGGGCCGCAGCTATCCGAAGGAGGAGCTGCGGCGGGTCGCCCGCGTCGCTTCGGCGCGCTGCAAGAAGGCGAACGCGTCCTCGGACTCGTCGTGTCTGCTCAACGAGGCGGCCCCGTTCCTCAAGTTCCGGCCCGAGGACCCGGATTGCCGTTACGTGTCGGGGACCGCGATCTCCGTCGCCGAGTGCTCCGATTTCAACGAGGGTTGCCAGAGCGTGGACCCCAAGGACCTCGACCACCAGATCACGGCCCTGCAGAACGCCGGCAAGGATTGCAATCGGGAGCCGACCGATTTCGAGCGCGAAGAGGTGCTGAAGCTGGTCGGCGCGAGGTGACCTTTCGCGCCGCCCGCGCGCTCCTCTCGGCAGGTTACAGCAGGCCCACCGTGATGGGCTGGAAGACGACCTTGACTCCGGTCCTGGACCCTGCCTCGTTTCCCTTTGTGTCGCCGACGTACTCGAGCCGGGACACGAGGTAGCCGGCGGGGAACCCGAAGATGTCGCGGTCGTGGTCGGTGTCGACGTACTTGTGCTCCAGGAACGGCTGGGCGAAGATCGCGGTGATCTCGCGGGGGGCCGTGTAGAGGTGGAACCAGCCGGTCCCCGTGGCTTGCGTCCAGTCGCTCTTGGTCTCCTTGGCATCGATATGGACGGTGGCCCAGACCTCGTTGCCATTGACGAGGTGGAGCCCCGTTATCAGGTAGACGCTCGGCCCGTTCCCGCTGAAGTCGCTATCGCCGCCGACGCGCGGCGGGATGTAGAACGGCGTCTCCGCATTGAACGTCACCGTCGAGGAGTACGCGGCCGCGGCGCCTTCCGCCTCCGCCACCGTCGTAGCGAACAGCGCCGCGCTCGACGCCGGCTGCTCTGCCGTCGCGTCGGCCGGGACGAGATCCTCCTCGGTTGCCTCCTCTGCGGGCGTCACGGCGCAGCCAGCGAGCAACGAGACGATCAGCGAAGCGATGAATGCACGCACCATGATAGAGACTCCTTGAGATAGGCCTGCGCGCTCTCCTGCCGGAATGGCGGCGCTGCGCGCGGCGTTGGTCGTCTCAGCAGGTGTCGTGCCACCGCGGGGACTCGGGGATCCGGGCCGGATCCGGGGAGGCCTCGCGCGCCGGCGCCGCGGATCGCGCCGCGTCGGCGCGAGTTGAGCAGGGGCTGCGCAAGCCGTGCCTGCGGGCCCTGTGGAGCTTCGAGGCGGCGCGGCGCGCGGAGGGAGGCGCGGCCGCTCAGCGCTGCGCGAAGGCGAGGAGATCGCGGCCGAGCCGCTCGCGGTGGGTGATGAACAGCCCGTGCGGCGCGCCCTCGTAGACGATGAGGCGGCTGCCCGGGACGAGCGCGGCCGTCTTCTCGCCGGTGAGCGCGAGCGGCGCCGACGCGTCGCGGTCGCCGTGGATGACGAGGGTCGGCACCTCGATCCGGCGCAGCTCGTCGCGGAAGTCGGCCTCCACGGAGGCGAGGTTGCAGTCCATCAAGGCCTTCATCGAGCACTGGAGCATCAGCTGTCGCACCCAGTCCATCGTCGCGGGCGACGTGTCGGGCATGAAGAACGGCGCCGCGTTGTCGGCCAGCCAGCCCGGGTAGTCCGCGCGCATCGCGGCGCGCACCTGCTCGACGAGGAGCCGGTCGAGGCCGTCCGGGTTGTCAGGCGCCTCGAGGAGCATCGGCGTGGTCGGCGCCAGGAACACGGCGCGCGCGATCCGGCCGGCGCCGTGGCGCGAGAGGTAGCGGACGATCTCGCCGCCGCTCATCGAGTGCCCCACCAGCGTGACCTCGCGCAGATCGAGCTGCTCCAGCACGGCGGCGAGGTCGTCGGCGAGCGTGTCGTGGTCGTAGCCGCGCCCCGGATCGCTCGAGCGGCCGTGGCCGCGCCGGTCATAGGCGACGCAGCGCAGGCCGTTGTCGGCGAGGTCGAGCATCTGATAGCCCCACATCTCGCTGCTCAGCGCCCAGCCGGAGAGGAACAGCACGGGCTTGCCAGCGCCCCAGTCGCGGTGGAAGAGGAGCGCGCCGTCCCGGGTCTCGATGAACGGGCCGGGGGCGCGATGGGGCTTGCCATGCGCTGCTCGCGCGGGCGGCAGCTCCGGTGTCGCCGCCGGACCGGCTTCGGCCTTCGCCGGTGCGAACGACGTGTCGATGTTCTGTTCAGCCATTGCGGTTCTCCTTCTCGTCTGCGTCGTGAGGTGGAGTTGAACCACGGCGCGGACGGGCGGCGATTACCTGGGAGGTAATGGAGGAGCACGAAGCGCCGCCGGAGGACCGGAGCCGCTGTGTGGGCGGCATGGGGCGCGTGGGGCGCGCGCGAGGCGCGGGTGGCGCGGGTGGCGCGGGTGGCGCGTGGCGCGGGTGGCGCGTGGCGCGGCGCGGCCGGAGGACCGCGGATCGGGTCAGCCCTTGCGCTTGCGCGGCCGCGGGATGCCGTAGGCGTCCAGCCGGGCCACGAAGGTGCGGCGGGGCATGCCGAGGAGCGCCGCGGCCTGCGTCTGGTTGCCGGCGCACTGCTCCAGGGCGTCGACGATCCGGCGCCGCTCGATCGCGTCGAGCTCGCTCCGCAGGTCGCCCGCGCTCTGGTTCGACCGGGCGGCGCCGGCGTCCTCGTCAGCCGCCTGCGGGGGCGCGGCATGCGGCGCCGCCGCCGGCGCGGCATGCGGCGTCGACGGAGGCGCGGCCGGAGGCGCGGCGCTCGTCTCCAGCGCCGTCGCCGCGGCGTCGTCGAGCAGGAGGTGCTCCGGGAGCAGCGTGTCCCCGCCGGAGAGCACCACCGCGCGCTCGATCACGTTGCGCAGCTCGCGGATGTTGCCGGGCCAGCGGTGCGCCTCCAGGGCGGCGAGCGTCTCGGGGGCGAACGCCGGCGCCCGGCGCCCGAGCGCGCCCGCGGTCCTGGCGGCGAGCGCGCGCGCGAGCGGCGCGATCTCGGACACGCGCGCCCGGAGCGGCGGGATCGTCAGCGCGATGCCGTTGAGCCGGAAGAAGAGGTCCTCCCGGAAGGCGCCCCGCTTCACCTCGGCGGCGAGATCGCGGTTCGTGGCCGAGAGGAAGCGCACGTCGATCGGCCGCGGGCTCAGCCCCCCGACGCGCATCACCTTCCGGTCCTCGAGGACGCGCAGCAGCTTCACCTGGATGGACGGCGGCAGCTCGCCCACCTCGTCGAGCAGCACGGTGCCCTTCTCGGCCGTCTCGAGCAGGCCGAGCTTCGCCTGGCCGGCGCTCGTGAAGGCGCCCTTCTCGTGGCCGAAGAGCTCGCTCTCGAGCAGCGACTCGGAGAGCGCCGCGCAGTTGAGCCGCAGGAACGGCCCCTGCGCGCGCGGCGAGCGCCGGTGGATGTGCTCGGCCAGCACCTCCTTGCCGGCGCCCGTCTCGCCGAGCAGGAGCACCGTGATCGGCGCCCCGGCCACGCGCTCGGCCAGCGCGTAGAGCCGCTGCATCGCCGGGTCGAGCACGATGGGCTCGCCCTGCCCCTGGCCCGGCGCCGCGCTCGTCGCGCCCTCGCGCGGCAGGATCACGACCAGCGTCGAGCCGAGGTTCACCGCGTCCCCGACCGCGAGCTCCATGGTCTTGCCCTGCTCGAGCTGGAGCTCGAGCAGCTTGGTCGTCGGCCCGGCGCTGCGCTCGCGGCGCAGGCGGGTGCCGTTCGCGCTCCCGAGGTCCTCGATCGCGATCCGCGGGCCGAGGTGGATGATCGCGTGCCGGCGCGAGACGGAGCTGTCGTCGATCGGGACGTCGTTCTCCTTCGACCGGCCGAGCGACACCCGGCCCTCGGCCGGCAGCGGGTGCCGGGTCACGCGGCCGCCCGCGAACACAGCGAGCTCCAGGGCGCCGTGCGCGCCGTCATGCGCGCTGTTCTGCGCGGGGTTCCGGGCGGACATCGCGCCAGCTGCCTCTCTCTCGTTGCTCACTGCGGCCGTTCTACCTCGCCGCCGCGGCGGCGGGCAGGACCGGCGGCAGCGAGCGGCACACGCGCACCATGCGCCAGGATAACCGAACCGCGCGCGCCATGGCTGGACGGTGGGAGCCGGAGACGGGGCGCCGGTGCTGGAAGGCGCGCGCCGGGCCGGGCGCGGCCGATTGCGGGTGACGGAGCGGGTGTGGTACTCGTCGCTACATGAGATCTGGGGGATCCCTGCCGGCGCTCGCCGGCGCGTGCGCGCTCCTCGCGGGCGCGTGTTCCGAGGGGACGGCGCGGCCCGCCGCGGGCCCGCCGGCCGTGAGCGCCGAGGTCGCCCCGCCCCGCCCCCGGGCCCCCATGTACCCTGCGCCCGAGCTGGAGCGGATGGCGCGCATCGCCGCCGCGCGCTGCAAGAAGGCGAACACGCCGTCGGACGCGTGTCTCCTCGAGCAGGCCGCCGCCTTCCTGAGGTATCCGCCCCAGGATCCCGATTGCCGCTACGTCGCGGGGACCGCGCTCTCCGTCGCCGAGTGCTCGGAGTTCGAGCAGGGGTGCCTGAGCGTGGACCCTGGAGATCTCGTCCGCCAGCTCGACTCCCTGCACGAAGCCGGCAAGGACTGCCAGCGCGACCCGACCGACGCCGAGCGGGACGCCGTGCTGAAGCTCGCCGGCGCGAGGTGAGCGGCCGCCGCGCCGGGGCCTCATCCGAGCTCGGACAGCACGCCCGCGATGGCCTGGGTGATGCGCGACAGGTCTGCCGGCTCGATGATGTAAGGCGGCATCGTGTAGACGAGCTTCCCGAACGGTCGTAGCCAGACGCCGCGCTCCACGAACGCCGGCTGCACGCGCGCCATGTCGACAGGCCGCTTGAGCTCGACGACCCCGATCGCGCCGAGCACGCGCACGTCGGCGACCGGCTCGAGCGCGCGGCAGGGGGCGAGCTCGCGGCGGAGCTGCGCCTCGATGGCCGAGACGCGCGCGCGCCATGGCGACTCGAGCAGCAGCCGGATGCTGGCCAGCGCGGCGCTGCACGCGAGCGGATTGCCCATGAAGGTGGGGCCGTGCATGAACACGCGCGGCTCGTGGCCGGCGATCGTCTCGGCCACGCGCTCCGTGCAGAGCGTTGCGGCCAGCGTCATCGTGCCGCCGGTGAGGGACTTGCCCAGGCACATGATGTCCGGCGCGACGCCCGCGTGCTGGCAGCCGAACAGCTCCCCGCTGCGGCCGAAGCCGGTCGCGATCTCGTCGAGGATGAGCAGCACGCCGTGGCGGTCGCAGAGCGCGCGCAGCTCGCGCAGGTAGCGCGGGTGGTAGAAGCGCATCCCGCCGGCGCCCTGCACGATGGGCTCGAGGATGACGGCCGCTACCTCGCGCGCGTGCTCCTCGAGCAGCGCGGCCATGCTGCCCAGCGCCTCCGGCGACCAGGGCGCGTCGAACGCCGGGCCCGGCGCGGTCGCGAACAGGTGCTGCGCCAGCGCGCCGCGGAAGAGGTGGTGCATGCCGTTGACCGGATCGGTGACCGCCATCGCGCCGAACGTGTCGCCGTGGTAGCCGCCGAGCACGCTGAGCAGGCGCCGCTTCTCCGGCTGCCCCCGCGCCAGGAAGAACTGCAAGGCGAGCTTGATGGCCACCTCGACGGACACGGATCCGGAGTCGGCGAGGAAGACGCGCGTCAGCGGCTCGGGCGTGAGCGCCACGAGCGTCTCGCACAGCTCGACCGCGGGCGCGTGCGTGAGGCCCCCGAACATGACGTGGCTCATGCGCTCGAGCTGCGCGCTGACGGCCGCCGTCAGCGCAGGGTGCCCGTAGCCGTGGATGGCGGCCCACCAGGACGACATGCCGTCGATCAGCTCGCGGCCGTCGGTCAGCGTGAGGCGGACGCCCTCGGCGCGGTCGACGGCGAACAGCGGCGCGCTCGAGATGGGCGCGGCGTAGGGGTGCATGACGCAGCGGCGGTCGCGCGCAACGAGATCGTCTCGATCAGCCACGGAGCTCTCCTGGTGCCTGCCGGCCCGGCGGCGTCTGGTCCTCGTTGCGCCGCTCGCCCCTCGCGCTCCAGCGCGCGAAGGCTGCGCTCCGGCGCGCGACGAGGAGAGCTCGTCGGAGCTCGACCGATCGCCAGGGCATGGCGACGCGTCTAGCCCAGAACGCGCAGCGTCACCACCCAAAGCGGCGGCCGTCGCAGGCTCCGGCCTGGGGACCTGCCGGACTCCCGTGACCCTCGCTGCCGCGGCCATTCTGGACCGATCAGTCCAGAATGGCCGCGGCAGCGAGGGAGGCTGCGCCCGAGCTGCCAGCCCGCGCCGCGCGAGCGACGGCGGCCCGGCAGCGGCTGCCGAAGGCGCTGCAGGAGGACGTCGACTGGGAGCCACGTTCTGCGCCCTCAGGCGCGCTGCTTCGCGGCCCCCTCGCCGGCCTGCGGCCCGTCGGGAGGCGGCAGCGCCGCGGTCAGGGCCTCGATCCGGGACTTCGTCGCTGAGGGGCATTGCTCACGGGCAGCGCGGCGCCGTGTACTCTCCGCCCACGTCGCTGTCCAGCGATGGTGATCCGGCGGTCACGCGGAACCGCACCTCGACGCTGTCGATCGCGAGGATCTCGAGCGTGCCCGAACCGATCATCGTACCGCCGCCTCGCATGCAGCTGTCCGACCCTGGCGTGTGGTGCTCGCCCGTCTCGGTCACGAAGCCGTGGAGCGCGGGGTCATCGAAGTCGTAAACACCGACCTGTTGGTACGCGACCGGCAAGACGAACGACAGCGTCCTGTGCCCACCGCAGGGAAGACTCACGGGATAGACACCGCAGCCCAGCACGGCGATGTCGGACACGCTGAGAATGAGCTCGTTGGGATCCGGCTCGTCCTCGAAGCCGCCTCCGCTGGTCACGCTGGTCACGCTGCCGGTTTCGAGCTCCACCTCCTCCCAGTACGCCTCCGAGAGCGTGTCATGCTGCGCGCGCGTCATCGCGACGGCCTGCAGGAGCTCCTCCGGCGCGGTGCCCCCGCCCGCGCCGCCAGTGCCCGGTGGCCCAGGGGGATCGTGAGAGTCCGACGGCCCGCCGTGATCGTGGTGGCCGCCGAAGAGATCGGAGAAGTCGATCGCGCCGCCCTCGCCTGGGTCGCAGGCGGCACACAGGATCGGAATCAACACGAGAAGGGTCGAAGTGAGTTTCATCATGCCACCCGCCAGTGCACCCCGGGTGCCAGATCGAGAGGACGCGAAAGCCACTGCAAATCACGGCCGAGCGTGCCAGATGCACGATCTCGTTCTGCGCCAGGCTGTGCCGCGGCACACGTCAGGATATGTGCCGGCCGGCCAGCACCGCCGCCGCCCGTACTTCGTACCGGAGGAGAAGTCATGCGTTCGCTGTCGAGCACCCAGCGCTGGCGGTGTTCAGGGCCGGGGGAAGCTCAGGATCTCCACCCAGTGGGGACTGCGGCCCACCGGGTGCGGCCTCGAGCCGTCGAGCCTGCCGCTCGCGCGGTCGATGGCGTGCACGCGCACGGCGTGCGAGAGCTGCCCGGCGGCGACGAGCCAGCGGCCGCTGGGGTCGATGTGGAAGCCGCGCGGCTGCTGTTCCGTGGGCGTGTGCGAGACGAGGCTCAGACGGCCGGTCTGCGCATCGACGCGGAAGCCGGCCAGCGTGCTGGACGTGCGCTCCGAGGTGTAGAGGAAGCGACCGTCGGGCGTGAGGTGCAGGTCGGCCGCCCAGGGCTTGCCGGAGAAGCCCTCGGGCAGCGTGGAGAGGCTCTGCACCGCCGACAGCGTCCCGCGCCCGCCGTCGAAGGCCAGGACGTCGACGCTCGCGTCGAGCTCGTTGAGCAGGTAGACGAAGCGCCCGTCGGGAGAGAACACGAGGTGGCGCGGGCCGGCCTGCGGACGCACCGGCAGGGTCGGCGGATCGCCCGGCGTGAGCTGGCCGGTGGCCGCGTCGAAGCGCCACTGCATCACCGCATCCGCGCCGAGGGTGGTGACGAAGACATGACGGTTCGACGGAGCCACCAGCGTGGCGTGCGCGTGGCGGCCGGTGGGCAACACCGCAGCAGGCTCGCCCACCGTGCCGTCGCTGCCGATCGGGCTGATGCTCGTCTTGTGGCCTCCATAGGAGGCGCCGAAGAGATGGCGCCCGCTGCGATCGGTGACGAGGTGCACCATGCTGTCGGGCAGCGGCGCCGTCGACAGCGGCTTCAGCTGCCCGCTGGCCGCGTCGAGCGCGAAGCTCTGCACGGCATGGGGCTCGGAGCGCAGCGCGATGTAGAGGAAGCGCTGATCCGGCGAGACGGCCAGGGGCCCGGCCTGGCCCTCGACGCCGACGGTCTGCACCGGCGTCAGCGATCCGTCGGCGGTGTCCAGGTGCAGCACCGAGATCTCGCGGCTCTCGGCGCTGGAGACATAAACGTAGGTGGCGGTCTGGGTCATGGCGTTGAAGAGTATGGCGGCCAGCGCCGCCAGCCAACATCCGGCCGGTATCAGGCGGTTGACGCGCTCCGGCCGTAGTCCGGCAGGTCGATCTTGTCGGAGGGCGGCGACAGCAGCTTGCCGGCGAGCCAGCTCAACCAGGGCTTGCTCGCGAGGCTCAGGGCGGCCTGCTGGAGAGCGATCCCGGTCCGGGTTTGCGGCTGCGCGATACGCGGTCCCACCTTCGGTACGTCCTGGGCCTGGTTGACATAAGGGCGCATGATGCGCTCGTAAGCGGCGAATGCCCTGGCGTGATCGTCGCTTCTCGCGAGCTCGCCGGCGAGCACATAGGCGCCGACGAGCGCGAGGCTCGTGCCCATGCCGCTGACCGGTGAGGCGCAATAGGCGGCGTCGCCGACCAGCGCGACGCGGCCCTTGGACCAGCGAGGCATCTTCACCTGACCGATCGCCTCGAAGTAGAAGTCCTTCACCTCGTCGAGCGCGGCGAGGACGCGCGGCGTCTCCCAGCCGGCGTCCGCGAACCTCTCCTTCAAGAACGCCTTCTGCTCGTCCTGCGTCAGCTTCTCGTAACCTCGAGGCTTCTCCTGCAGCGACAGGGCGGCGCGCGTCGTGCCGAGGTTGTCCGGCCGCAGGAACACGCTGCGGCCGCCCGGCGCGTTGAACCAGCGCGAGACATTGCTGTCGTTCTCGCCGCGCGGGATGGTGAAGTAGGCGATGTACAGATCGAGCGGAACGCGCTCGACCTCATCCCCGAACTGCATTGCGCGCGTGGACGAGCCGATCCCTTCCGCGACGATGACCAGGTCGTACTCGCGCTCGTCGCCGCGCTCGAAGCGGACCCCGACCTTGTCGCCGCGGTCGTCGAGGGCAGCGATCCTGTCGCCGAAGATATAGTCGGCCGAACCGCGGCTGTGATCGAGCAGCAGGCGCGCGAGCTCGCCGCGGAGGATCTCGAGCTCGGCGACAGGGCCGTTGCCGCTGAACTGCTCAGCGCCGATCCTGGCCCGCACGTTGTTTCGCTCGTCCACGAAAGCGATCGCCTCCTCGTGCGTCGTCCGCTCGCGGATCGCCTCCTCGAGCCCCATGCGCTGGACGACCTTCCGGCCGGCACCGCGCACGTCGATGTTCTGCCCGCCGTCCCGGAAGGTCGGGGCGCGCTCCACCACCGTCACCGCCATGCCATGACGGGCCAGCCACCACGCCAGAGCAGGACCCGCGATGCTACCCCCGGTGATCAACACATGTCGCTTCATCGTCTCTTCCCTTGCCCTTCCCGGCGCTGAACGCGGTCCTGACCCGGCGGAGAGCGGCCTCCTGGACGACGACGTCAACCTCGGCCGCGCAGGGATATCACGCGGTGCTGCCACGGGCACGGCCGGGGCCGCCAGGGAGACGGCCGGGGCCGCCATCGAGGCGGGGCAGGGCGAGCGCTCTGGACAGCGGGGCAGCCCGAGAAAGGCCGGACCGTGCCCTCGCGGCGCGAGCGTTCTCGTCGGTGCGCGTCATCGCGCCGCGACTCCTCGCGCCGCGATGTCAACCAGGAGTTGACGTGGTTGACGTCACCGGGGTTGATCGCACGTCGTCCAGCTGCTCTCTCCGCGGGAGCTCCGCCGGGACCTCATGGCCACCCGCTCACGCCAGCGCCGGCGCGGCACCAGGCCCAGGCGGGACTATCGCGGTCACCCCCGCGGATATCGCCCCGACAGCAGGGCGGCCGGGACCGCACGGCGCCGGGCGGCACAGCCGTTGCACAAGTGGTGCTCAAGCATGATCTTGAGCTACCACGCATGTCGGATCCTCGCGTTGCCGCTCGCGCTCCTGGCGCTTGGCCCGTCCATGTGCGGCGGCGACGTCAAGACCTCTCGATCCGCGGGCAGCGAACGCAGCGCAGATAGCGCGGTGCTGGCCGGGTGGCGGCTGCCGCCCGGCGCCGGCCCGAGCTTGCAGCCGCCACCCGGCCAGCACCGCCGCCACCACCAAGGCGAGCAGCGCGACCAGCGCCTCGACCGGGGGGCCGACCGGCGGCGACCCACCGACACATCCACGGCCGACTGCTCCCCTTACCAGGCCCGGTGGGCTCGCGCCGCTGAACGGCGGCACCACGGGCGGCGAAGGTGGACAGGCGGTTATGGTCTCGCGCGCAGATGCGCTCACGGCAGCCGTGCTGTCCGCTGAGCCGTGGCGCTAGCGCAGCCGAAGCGCTTGCTTCAGCGCTGGCAAGGAGCGACGGCTCACCGAGACGGTCTGACCATCGGAGAGGTGGAGCAGCGCACCGCCCGCCTCCGGCGTCAGCGCCCGCACCGCGTTCGCGCGAACGAGCTCGGCCCGATGCACGCGGACGAAGCCGAAGGGCGCGAGGCGCTCCTCCAGCGTGCTCAGGCTCTCTCGCAAGAGATGCTCCTCGCCGTCGAGGAGGAAAGCTGTGTACTTGTCGTCGGCGCGAAAGCGCGTGACGCGGAGCGGATCGAAGAAGCGGACCTTGCCCCCGTCGTGAACGGTCAGGAGCGCGGCCGTGCTCACCCCGGCGGCCGCTTCGACGGCGCGCTCCACGGACGCCGGCGCCGCCGGGGCCGCCGTCACCGGGGACGGCTCCGGTGGGGGCGCCGGGGCGGCCATGACCGATCGCGCGCGCAGGCGCTGCCTGACCTTCTCCAGGGCCCGCTCGAGGCGCTCCTGCACCACGGGCTTGAGCAGATAGTCCACCGCGTCGGCCTCGAAGGCGAGCGCCGCGTACTGCGCGTGCGCCGTGGTGAAGACCACGAGCGGCGCGCCGACCGCCTCCGCCACGCCGAACCCGTCCAGTCCCGGCATGTCCACGTCGAGCAGGAGCAGGTCGGGGTGGAGCTCGCGTGCGCGCTCGAGCGCGTGCGCGCCCGTCGCCGCCTCTCCGACCACCTCGATGTCCTCGACGCGGGCGAGCATGCGCACGAGCCGCGCCCGCGCGAGCGCTTCGTCGTCCACGACGAGCACGCGCATGGTCATCGATTCCACCGCGCCGGCAAGCGCAGCCGGGCCATGAACCCTCCCTCGGGACCGACCCCCGCGGACAGACGGCCGTCTTCTCCATAGAGGAGCCGCAGCCGTTCCCGCAGATCCAGCAGGCTGGTGCCGGTTCCACGATGACTCGAGCCCTCCGGGCCTGGGCCATCGTCGAGCACGGACAGCAGCAGATCGTCGCCCGTGAGCTCGGCGCGGAGGGTCACGGAGCCACCCTCCACGCGGCGGCTGGCGCCGTGCTTGACGGCGTTCTCCACGAGCGGCTGGAGCAGCATCGGCGGCACCTCGATGGAGTGGAGCGCCGGGTCCACGAGGACCGCATACCGGAGCCGCTCCCGGAAGCGGATCCGCTCGACCTCCAGATACTCGGTCACGTTCGAGATCTCGTCGCCGAGCGGGACGACGTGGCGCTCCGAGCCTTCGAGAGAGTAGCGAAAGAGCCTGGCGAGCCGCCCCAGGGTCTCCTCGGCGAGCTCGGGATCGGTGGCGATGAGGCTCATGACGCTGTTCAGGCTGTTGTACAGGAAATGAGGGTTCGTCCGCACCTGGAGCAGCCGCACGCGCGCATCGAGCGCGGCGAGCTGCTCGCGGTGCGCCAGGAGCTTCTCCGTGCGGATGCGGGCCATGAACTGCACGTACGTGTAGACCGCGCCGAGCCACACAAAGCTGAGGAGGACGCCTCTCACGATGAGGCCGAGCGGGTCCTCCACCATGTCCGGTGACACCACGCGCAACACCGGAATCAACAGCAGCGTGCCCGCGGTCACGACGACGGCGCTGGTCAGCCCGTAGACGGCGAACCGGACGGGACGGGCGAGCTGCTGGAGAGGTAATCGAGCCAGACCGGCGTTGTAGGCAGCGGCGTGCGCGAGCAACATCGCGTTGGTGTACAGCGCGATCGCAGCCACGCCGCGCAGCGCGCTCGCCCAGCGCCCGGGGGGCTGAGCCCATCGGAGCACGTCGATCGCGTCCTCGTCGAGCAGCAGGCTGATGAAAGGCGGCGCGACCGCGCCAAACCACATCGCCGCGCGCGGGATGAGGACGGGTCGCGACGGCCTTGTCTCACTGCGGGCGGCGGCCACGATGCCACAGGATAGCAGATGGCCGCCGCGCCGAGAGCCGAACGCGACGAACGGTCGCCGACGCGCGACGAGCGGCAGCGCCGCGTGACGAGCGGCAGCGCCGCGTGACGAGCGGCGGCGAGGGCGGCGCAGGGCGGCGCAGGGCGGCGCAGGGCGCGAGGTTCTGCGCGCCGGCCGCGATCCGCGCCGTCCGCTCGCGCGCTGATGCCGCCGGTCGCGCGTTTCCGTGCCCTCGTCGGCCGGCGCGAGCCGCGGCCGCTCGCGGAAGGCAGGGTGAGCTCGCGGCGTGCCGATGGCGCGCAAGCAAGGGAGAGAGCGATGGTCGCGACGCGACAGAAGGGGCGCCGATGGACGCGCCTCGCAGGAGCTACAGTGGTCTCCCTCGCGCTCCTCGGCGTCAGCGCGCAATGGCTGGTCGCCGGCGCGGGCTGGCGCCGTGCTCCGGACGGCGCCGCGGCGGGCCCGCTCGGGCCTCTGTCGGCCTTCGCGCTGCCGGCCGGAGAGGGAATGCGCTTCGAAGGGCACGTCGTGCAGCGGCTCGACGCCGGCTCGTACACGTACCTGGAAGTCGAGAGGGCGGAAGGGGAGCGTCGCTGGGTGGTCACCCTGGCGTCGTCGCGAGGCGTGCGCTCCCGGGCCGGCGAGGTGCGGGTCATCGCCATGGGCTTCGCGGAGCGCTTCGCATCGAAGCGGCTCGGGCGCTCGTTCGACGGCCTGTATTTCGCTGTCGTACAGCCCTTGTGACGTCACGACGAAATGATTGAAAAGAGGAGAGATCACATGATGAATGGATGGTTGTTGCAGCGCTTCGCGGTCGGTCTGGGGATGGTCGTCGCCATGGCGGGGGGCGGGTGCGCTGACGACCGCGACGGCGCGTCCTCCGCGAGCGAGGGGGCCGCGGGAGGACCGAACGGCGGTGGAGGCGCGCGGTTCGACGGGTGCTACAAGGGGGAGCTCGAGCCGGACCGAGAGGGCGCCCTCGAGCTCGCGGGGCCCGGCGTCGACGCCGGCACCGGCGCGCTGAAGCCGGGGAGCTACCTCGTCTCGACGACCTACCTCGCCATGAAGCCCGAGATGGCGCAGACGGCGGCAGATCTCGCCGATCCTGTCGTCGAGGGGATGTTCACGATGAAGGGCTTCGTCGCGATGGCGGGCGCGCGCTCTTCCTCGTGCGCGGCGCTCCGCACGCTCACCGTATGGGAGAGCGAACAGGACATGTTCGCCTTCGTCGGCAGCCCGGCGCACGTCAGGGCCATGGGCCAGGCCCACTCCATCAGCCGCGGGACGAGCAACGTGATCTCGTGGGAGGGGAGCGAGCGGGAGGCAACCTGGGAGGAAGCGGCGAAGCGCCTCGGGAGCGAGGCCGGCGGCGATATCTGAGCGAGGCGCCGCTCAGGACCTCGAGCAGGTCGCCCTCGCGCCCTGCGCTGGAGGGTGACCTCCGCCGGCGTTGTGCCATGTCGGCGCAATCAGCGCTGCGACCGCGCAACGCGCTCACCGGCTGACGGCGCCGCGCGGCGCCGCGCGCCCGCGAGCACCGCGATCCGTTCGCGTACTGCCGCGATCCGTCAGGGTGCCGCCTCGTGGCACGTCGGCTGCTCAGCCTGCCGGCATGGCCACCGACGCTCCGGCGCTCCTCGCTCCCGCCGGCGGGGACGCCGCGCGCCAGCTCCGCGGCGAGATCGCTTCCTTCATCGGCCTCTCCGCGGCGCTCCTCCTCATGTCGCGCGTCGTCCAGCGGGCCGTGGTCCCCGGCCTGACACCTGCGCTGCACATGGCGTACTCGTGGGGGCTCCTGCTCGTCCTCCTCGTCCCGGTGGCGCTCTACGTGCGCCGCCAGTCGCTGCCGCTCTCGCGCCTCGACGCCTCGTCCTGCCGGGCGGATCCGCGCGGCCTCGCGCGCATCAGGTCCGGGCGGGCGGGCCGCGCCGCCGCGGTCGCGTGAGGGGAGGGGAGAGCGCCGCCATGAGGGACCGCGCGAACCGCGCCGCGATCGCCTACTTCGCCCTGGTGCACGCCGCCGCCCTCTCCGGGCTGCTGCTGCCGATCCGGTGCACCGGCTGCCCGTCGCGCCGGCGGCGCGAGGCCGCGGCCCTCTCCGTACGATTCCTCGATCGGGCTGTAACGTTCGGCCCCCCTCCGAGACTGTGCTCGTAGCGGGATGAGCCGCCGTGGCGCCGGGGACACGCCCGGGCGCAGGCGCGCGCGCGTTCATCGCACGCCGAAACACAGACGACGTCGCGCTCGAGGAGAGCCTGGCGACGATGAGGAGACATCCATGAACGGTCTGCTTCGCAAGGTCCTGCGGTCTGGCACCATGATCTCGGCCGCGGCGCTCATGTCGTCCGCGCTGCTCGGCTGCGGCGGCGGGGACGCGGACGGGGGGACGGGAGGCGGCGGCTCCCCGGGGTCGGGCAAGAACACGTATGTCCTGGTCCACGGCGCCTTCGTGGGCGCCTGGGCATGGGACAAGGTGGTGCCGCTCCTGGAGGCCGGCGGCAACGAGGTGATCGCCCTCGATCTCCCCGCGCACGGCGAGGACCAGACGCCCCTCGCGAGCGCCAGCCTGCAGGCGTATACGGACGCCGTGGTGGAGGCCATCGACAGCGCCTCGCGCCCCGTGGTCCTCGTCGGCCACAGCATGGGCGGCATCGTGGTGAGCGAGGCCGCCGAGCAGCGGCCCGACAAGGTGAAGACGCTCGTCTACCTGACCGCGTTCCTGATGAAGGACGGCCGGTCGCTGAACCAGGAGTGGGCCGACGACGAGGGGGCGGAGATCAAGGCTTATGCGGCCCCGTCGAGCGACGGCACCTCGCTGTCCTTCAAGGAGGGGTGGGCCGAGAACGCCTTCTGCCAGGACTGCTCTCCGGAGGACATCCAGCGGCTCGAGAGCCACCTGCGCGAGGAGCCCGCGAAGCCGTTCGACGAGCCCATCCATGTCACGGAGGAGCGGTGGGGGAGCGTGCCCCGGGTCTACATCGAGGCGCTCAAGGATCTTGCCATCAGCCCTGCCGAGCAGCGATCGCAGTACACGGCGCTGCCTTGCGAGAAGGTGCTCTCGCTCGACGCTGGCCACGCCCCCTTCCTGACGAAGCCGCAGGAGCTCGCGGACGCGCTGACGTCGCTGTGACCCGGGCGGCGGCCGTCGTCCTCCACGGGACGGGCCGCCCCGGATCGGCCTCGATTGATGCGCGGCCGGGCGGCGTGATACCGTGACTCACGTGTCCCACGAGCTCTCGGCCCGCGCCGGCCCCGACGGCACGGCGGCCGCGCTGGCGCCGACGGCGCAGCGCGCGCCGGCCGACACAGGCCCGGTGCTCGCCGCGGGCGCGCCGGCCGACGCGGCCTCCTCCGCTGCGCCCGTGGGCGCGCCGGCCGACGCGGCCCCCTCCGCTGCGCTCGCGGACGACACGGCGCTCGTGCGCCGGCTGCTCGCGGGAGACGAGCAGGCCTTCGAGCGGCTCGTGACCCAGCTCCACACGCCCATGCTCCGGCTGGCCCGGACCATCGCCGGCCCTGCCGGCGCGCAGGAGGTCGTCCAGGAGACATGGGCGGCGGTCTTCGACGGCCTCGTGCGGTTCGAGGGGCGCTCCTCGCTGAAGACATGGGTGTTCAGGATCCTGACGAACCGCGCCAGGACGTGGGGCACGCGAGAGAAGCGCACGGTCCCTGTCTCCTGGCTGGAGGACGCGGATCAGGGCAGCGAGCCGGCGGTCGATCCGGCCCGGTTCGACGGCACGGGCGACTGGGTGAATCCGCCCGTTCCGTGGACGGAGCAGAGCCCGGAAGGCCTCCTGCTGCGCAAGGAGATCGGCGCCGTGCTGCAGCGTGAGCTCGAGGCGCTGGTGCCTGGACAGCGCGCGGTGATCGTCTTGCGCGACGTGGAGGGGTGTCCCTCCGACGAGGTCTGCGAGATCCTGGGTATCAGCGAGGCGAACCAGAGGGTGCTCTTGCACCGTGGCAGATCGAAGCTCAGGGCCGCGCTGGAGCGATACCTGACGAGGGGGTGAGCGCGCATGGTCGTCACGTGCTGTCAGCTGACGGAGATGATCACCGACAGGAGCGAGGGGGCGCTGTCCGCGGAGCAAGAGGAGGGCTGTGCGCGGCACCTCTCGTGGTGTGAGCGGTGTCGCACGTACCTGCGGCAGATGGACCTGACGATCGACGCGCTGAGGGGGATCCCGGGCGAGCCGCTGCACGACGAGGTCCGCGCGGCGCTTTTCGCCCAGTTCCAGCGGCGGAAGACCGCCGCGGATTGAGCTGAGCTTCCCGGGCGGTGGTGGCGCTCAGGCCCGGGGGCGCCGCCGCGGGGGCGCCATGCCCGCCGCGCTGCCGCGAGCCTCGGCCGCGCCCTCCCGGGCCTCTACGGTCACCACGCGAGGCCGGGTCTTGGCAGCGCCGCCGCGGGGCTCGTCCGCGCCGCCGCGTGCCCCGGCCGCGCTGGCCCGCGGTCTGGCCTCGTCAGCCGCGCTGGCCCGCGGTCTGGCCTCGTCGGCCGCGCTGGCCCGCGGTCTGGCCTCGTCGGCCGCGCTGGCCCGCGGTCTGGCCTCGTCGGCCGCGCTGGCCCGCGGTCGCGCCCCGGCCGTGCTGCGCCGCGGCTTGACCTCGGCGTCCGCGCCGCCGCCGCCGCGGGCCTCGTCCGCGCCGCCGCCACCGCGGGCCTCGTCCGCGTCGCCCCGCGCTCCGCCGGGGACGTCATGGTGGTCGCGGCGGACCTGGACCTTGCGGCCCTTCAGGCGGGTGGCGCGCAGCGCCTCGATGACGGTG
Source organism: Sorangium sp. So ce321 (assembly GCF_051530195.1). NCBI lineage: Bacteria > Pseudomonadati > Myxococcota > Polyangiales > Polyangiaceae > Sorangium > Sorangium sp. So ce321. The sequence continues at coordinate 1,284,179 of NZ_CP150329.1, forward strand.
TCCGCCGCGTCGGCCGGGACCTCCACGGTGGAGAAGCCGTCGGCGATCTGGATCGCGCCTATGTCGCGCGAGCTCAGCGACGCCTCGTTCGCGATCGCGCCGACGAGGTCGGCCGGGCGGATGCCGGCGTTGCGCCCCGCGCCGATGTAGAGCCGCGCGACGTTGCCGTCGGCCTCCCCTCCGTCGCGCCGCGGCCGGGCCTGCGCCTCCCCGGGGCGCCCGCGCGCACCCGGAGGGCCGCGCCACGCGCGGTCGTCGCGGGCGCGCTCCGGCGGAGGCGGCCGGACCGAGGGGATGTCCGCCTCGTTCTCCGGCCGCTCCCCCTCGGTCGCGTGGTGGGCCAGCTTCACCGCGGCGGCGGCGATGTCCATCACGTCGAACTCGTCGGAGAGCGCCTCGACGACGACCCGGAACTGCTCGGCCCCGCCCTCCAGGAGCGCCTCCCGGAGCGAGGCGCGCGTCAGCTCGAGGCGCCGGGCGCGCAGGTCGGCCACGGTCGGGATGGTGGCGGCCTCGATGCGCTGGCCCGTGAGCCGCTCGACGTTGCGTATCAGGTAGTGCTCGCGCGGCTCCACCAGCGTGATCGCCGCCCCCTCGCGGCCGGCGCGGCCCGTGCGGCCGATGCGGTGGACGTACACCTCGGCGGCGCAGGGGACGTCGTAGTTGATGACGTGCGAGACGTGCTCGATGTCGAGCCCCCGCGCCGCGACGTCGGTGGCGACCAGCAGGTCGGCCGTGCCGGCGCGGAAGCGGGCCATCACGCGATCCCGGTGCTCCTGCGAGAACCCGCCGTGCAGCGCCTGGGCCTCGTAGCCGCGGGCGCGCAGCGCCTCCGTCAGCTCGTCCACCTCGTTGCGGGTGCGGCAGAAGATGATCGCCGACGACGGGTCCTCCATGTCGAGCACCCGCGTCAGCGCGGCGGGCTTGTGCGCCCGCGGCACGATGTACGCCGTCTGGCGGACGCGCGGCAGCTCGCCGGGGGCCGCCTTCTCGGCCGCGATCTTGACCCGCACCGGGTCGCGGAGGTGCCGGCCGGCGATCGCCGCGATCCGCGGGGGCAGCGTCGCGGAGAAGAGCACCGTCTGCCGCTCCTTCGGCGTGGCCGAGAGGATCGCCTCCAGCGCCTCGGCGAAGCCCATGTCGAGCATCTCGTCGGCCTCGTCGAGCACGACCGTGCGGATGCCGTCGAGCAGGAGCGTGCCGCGGCCGATGTGGTCGAGGGCGCGGCCCGGCGTGCCCACGATGACGTGGACCCCGCGGCGCAGCGCGCGCAGCTGCTGCCCGAAGGGCTGGCCGCCGTAGACCGACAGCACGTGCACGCCGAGGCGCCGGCCGTAGCGGTGCATCGCCTCGGCCACCTGCATCGCGAGCTCGCGCGTCGGCACGAGCACGAGCGCCGAGGGGCGGGCGGGCGGCTCGCTCCCTATCTCGAGCCGCTCGAGGAGCGGCAGCGCGAACGCCGCCGTCTTCCCGGTGCCGGTGGCGGCCTGCCCGAGCAGGTCGCGCCCGGTCAGGAGGTGCGGGATCGACTCCCGCTGGATGGGGGTGGGCTCCTCGTAGCCGAGCTCGGCGAGCACATCGAGGAGGGCAGGGCCGATGCCGAGCGAGGCGAAGCTGACGGACGGGGTGGTCGGTTCCACGGGAGTTCCACCTCTCATGGGTTCGCGCCGGTGTCATGGCAATCCGGCAGGCGGCGCGGCGCAGGACGCGCCGCGCCCCGGCGGGTCAGCCGAGCTTCGCGGCGAGAGCGCGGTACCGCTCGGACAGGCGCGCGGCGTCCACCTGCCCGAGGAGCGCGCGCGCGGCCTCCTGCGCGCGGGGGTTGCCGTCGGGCGCGCGGCCCGTCGCCTCGAGGTGGAGCTCGAGCGCTCGCCTGCGCTCCGCGAGCGCCTGCCCGGCCCGGCCCCGGAGCTGGAGGAGCTCGGCCTGCTCCGCGCAGAGCGCCGCGTACGCGCCGATCTTCTCGTGATCGCCGAGCAGGGTGGCCGCGCCCGCGGCGTCGAGCCGGTCGAGCATGTCCCGCATCGGACCGAAGAGCCCATCCGCGGTGGTGCGGACGAGCAGCTCCGCCTCGTCGAGCTGGCCGGCGCGCCGGAGCCCGGCGATCCGGCCGATGGCCTCGGCGAGCTGCTCGATCATGCGGAGGATGTAATCGCGCTGCCTGAGCGACATGGAGGTCTCCTGTCCGAGTCTACTACCGCGAGAGGTCCGAGGAGCTCACGCGCGTCGCGCGGCGCGGGCTGGCCCCCTGCCGAGCCCGGGGTGGCCTCGCTCCTGCGCCGCGCATCCTGGGCTGACCATTCTGGAACGATCAGTCCAGAATGCGCCGCAGGAGCGAGGGGCGGGTGCGTCCGGCAGGGGGTCCTCGGCGGGCACCCGGAGTATTCTACCGCCATGGACATCTCCTCCAGCCCGGCCGCGAGCTCTCCCTCCAGCGAGGTGGAGCTGCGCCTGGAGCAGCACCGGCGGGAGCTGACCGGCCACTGCTACCGGATGCTCGGCTCCGCCTTCGACGCGGACGACGCCGTGCAGGAGACGATGGTGCGGGCGTGGCGGAGCTTCGATCAGTTCGAGGGCCGCGCGGCGGTGCGCACGTGGCTGCACCGCATCGCCACCAACGTGTGCCTCGACATGCTCGAGGGCCGGGCGCGGCGGGCCCGGCCGATGGACCTCGGGCCGGTGGGATCGGCCGAGAACCCGGTCCTCGACACGCTGCCGGAGGCGACGTGGATCCTGCCCATCCCCGACGGCCGGGCGCTGGCGGCGTGCGATCCGGCGGAGCTCGTCTCGTCGCGGCAGACGATCCGGCTCGCGTTCGTGGCCGCGCTGCAGCGGCTCCCGCCCCGGCAGCGCGCGGTGCTGCTGCTGAAGGAGGTCCTGTCCTGGGAGGCCGCGGAGATCGCGGAGCTGCTCGGGATGACCGTCGCCTCGGTCAACAGCGCGCTGCAGCGCGCCCGGGCGACGCTGGGGCAGGACGAGAAGACCGACCTCCACGAGCCGATGAACGACGCGCAGCAGTCGCTGCTGGCCCGCTACGTCGAGGCCTTCGAGCGGCAGGACACCGACGCGCTGGTCTCGCTGCTCCGCGAGGACGCGACCTGGTCGATGCCGCCCTACGCGCTGTGGCTGCGGGGGCGCGCCTCGGTGCGCGCGTGGCTCCTCAAGGTGGGCGCGGGGTGCAAGGGCTCGCGGCTCGTGCCGACGGTGGCGAACGGCTCGCCCGCGCTGGCGCAGTACCGGCCGAGCGGCGCGGGGGCCTTCGAGCCGTGGGCGATGCAGGTGATCGAGGTGTCCGCCGGCGAGATCGTCGGGGTGTGCTCGTTCCTCGACGCCCAGCGGCTCTTCCCGCTCTTCGGCCTGCCCCTGCGGCCCGAGCCCTGAAATAGTCTGAAGGCTCGCTCACCGTGGCGGCATCAAGTCCCGTGAGCTGCCCGGAGCCGGGCGGCGAGCGATCGCTCTGTCCCCGGTGTCCAGGCGCGCCTCCTCGTGTCCGCTGACGACCGGCGGGACGCCGCGCGCGCCCCGGAGGCGCGGAGGGCGGCGCCTCCCCCGCGCAGCTCGAGCTTCCTTGTCGCCTCGGTCCCTTCAGGCGACCGTCCCATGTCATCCTCACGAGCGACCGCAATGCGCACGAGACCTGGAACCAGGAACTATGGGCACCGTGGCACGGCGGCTGCATCGCTCGTCAGCCTCGCCGCGTTGACCTTGTTCGCCTGCTTCGAGGTCCCTGTTCCGCCGCCCCCCGGCGGCGTTGCTCCGTCGGCCTCGACGCGCGAGGATCCACCCCCGACGAGCGAGGTGTCGTCCACCACGACGGGGGAGCCGGATCCGCCGGACGAGCCGCCCCCGGCGGAGGCGGAGCTGGTCTCCGGCGCAGACCCCGAGAATGCCTATCTCCGGGCGGTCGCCTCGATGAACGGCAATTGCACTGGCGCGTTCATCAGGACCAGCGACGACGCCAGCGCGCCCGCTCACGTGCTCACCGCCGGTCAATGCGCCCGGCATCCGTTCGAGCTCTCGATGTATTTCGACGTGAGGGTCGATCAGGAGACCGAGGGTACCCCGGGCTTCTATTTCTACGAGTTCCATGACACCGCCGCTGAATCGCTCGTGCAAGCGCTCGGTGTCCGGAACGCGTACGTCACGATGAAGGGAGCCGACCTGGCGCTGATCGAGCTCGATCTCACGATCGGTGAGCTCCAGGCGATCGGCATCGAGCCGCTCCCGCTGGCCGACGCGGCCCCGGCCGCGGGAGAGCCCGTGGAGCTCGCCGGGGTGCCGGTGGAGCACGACGGCGGCGAGTACCAGGACAGGTATGTGCGCCGTGCGCGCTGCAAGGAGCGCGCGCTCAGGGCCGACGTGGTGGAGCACTACTGGTACTGGCGCGACATGCACGTGTACGACTGCCGCGGGATGGGCCCGGGGGCTTCGGGCGGCCCGGCGCTCGACCAGCAGGGGAGGGTCTTCGGGGTCTTCAGCGCGCACTTCAAGACGGTCGAGCCGCTGGACCCCTGCTACCTGGGCTACCCGTGCGAGGTAGGCGGCGGCGAGCCCCCGCGCGGCGTCGAGGGCGCGAGCTACATCGTGGATGCCACGGGGATCGCTGCGTGCTTCGACGCCGGGGGCCGGCTCGATCCGACGAACGCCGGCTGCCAGCTGGACCCCGGCGGACATGCCTCGTTGACCGGGATCCCGTCGCTCATCGCCACGCCGGCCCGGGGCGCGCCGTCCGAGCAGAGCGCCTGGGGCGTCCGCCTCTCCTCGACGTCGGACACACACTACCGTTACAAGGTGGGCCCGATGGAGAGCGTGGATTGCCGATCCGCGGAGGGCTACTCCGCGCCGATCGGGATCGAGGACGACCGGCTCGCGAGCCTCCCGGTGCCCGCGCAGGAGGGCCTGTATGCGCTGTGCATCCTGGCCGGCTCGGGCGGCGTCGGCGGGGCGACATGGCAATCGACAGAGCACCCGACGGTGGTCGTCAAGAAGGTCCATGAGGTCGCCGCGGTCGAAGCGGGCACCGGCGCGACGACGATCACGTCGGAGCAGGGCTTCGACATCGCGAGCCGCGCGGTGGACGCCTACCGGGACCACGCGAGCGACAACGAGGCTCGCCTCGTGGTGAGCTACGGGACCGCGCTCTCGCCCAGGCTGGAGATCGCCGCCGATCGCACCTGGCGTATCCACCTCGGCGTCGAGCTCCGCAGGCAAGGCCTGACGCCGCCCGACGTCGCCGCGTTCGTCGCTTGTCACGAGATCGGCCACGCGCTCGGGGGCTTCCCCTTCAAGCATTCGGGTCAACAGGTGCAGCAGGTCCAGGGCCTGGAGATGGGGGAGTTCGGGACCGTGAGCAGCGCCGAAGGCCAGGCCGATTACTTCGCGTCGAAGGAGTGTTTGCCGCGGCTCTGGTCCGCCGAGCGCGAGGTGAACGCGAGGTTCCGCGAGACGGTGACCGGGTACGTGAAGACCCGCTGCGACGCGGCGTGGAGCGACGTCGACGCACAGAACCTTTGTTATCGGCTCGCCGCGGTCGCCGAGGCCTTCGGTCGCTGGACCGAGCGCATCCCTGTGCCCGACCTGAGCACGCCCGACACGAGCGAGGAGGCGGTGACGAACTACCATAACCCGCCGCCGCAGTGCAGGGTGGACACCATCTTTCAGGGAGCGCTCTGTCAGACGAAGTTCCGCGGCACCGCCATCCCCGGCCTCATCCCGCCGTACGAGCAAGCGCTGACGTTCAGCCCCGAGGTGGAGGCGGCCGCGGCGCCCGACTCGTGCACCGAGGGGCCGGGCGCGCGCCCCCGCTGCTGGTTCGCGCCGGACGTCGCGGCGCCCGACTGCACGGGCATCCCCGAGCTGGGGACGTGCGAGGAGGTCGACGGGCAGACCGCCGTGGTGCTGTGCGACAGCATGAACGGCCTCCAGAAGTTCCCTTGCCTGCCGACGGGGCCCTGCCGGATCGATGAAGAGGGCTGGGCGGTGTGCGGTAACTAGGTTCTCGTCGCCCGAGGACCAGCGCGCGGCGCCGTGGAGCGGAGAGATATGCGGACATCGGGCTCCTGATGGGCCGAGGTCGGCACCGAGATCATCGGGGCCATCGTCCCAGCTTCCCCATGGCGCCGACGTGCACAAGGTCATCGCCGTCCTGCTGGGCCGGGCGCTCTCCGTGCAACTACCGCGCAGCGCAGCGCCGCGCCGCCTGAGCGCGCCCGGCGGGTCGGCGAGGGGATCGCACCGGGCTACATCAGCGCACCGCTGCGGTCTCGCGGGGTCCAATGACGCAGGCTAACCACTCGACGCCAAAACCGCCGTTCAGGTTCATCGATGCACCCTTGACAGCTCTGTCCTCCACGTGATGCAGTGTCTCGAGGGGAGGGGCATGTATCATCGATACCAGCAGGGGTTTCCTGATCGCAGCCGCTTGCACGGCATGAAGATCTCGCTGCTCGCGGGGCTCGTGTCGCTGGTCTCGGCATCATGCGCGCCGGCAGAGCCCGGTCACCCCGCGGATGCGGTCGTCATCGGGGCCATCCTGCCCTTCTCCGGGAGAGAGTCGGCCATCGGCGGCAACCTCGAGAAGGCCATGTTGCTCGCGATCGAGGACCTGAACGCTGCGGGTGGGCTCGACGGGAGGCCGTTCGACGTCGTGAGCCGAGACAGCCACTCGAGCACGGAGCGCGGGCTGAGCCCGCTGCTCGACCTGCTCCACACGGAGCAGGTCGCCTACGTGGTAGGGCCCGAAGAGAATGATCTCGCCCTCAAGATCGCGCCGGAAATGAGGGCGCTCGACGCCTTTCACATGCTGCCGGGGTATGCCGCGCCTTCCGTCGCGCGCAGCGACACGAGGGGAGGCTGGATGCGGCTCGCCCCTTCCCCATTTGCCATTGGCTGTGCGCTGGCGAAGCTCGCCGTCCGCGATGGCGTCGGCACCGTGAATACCCTCGCCGCGCGGGACGACTACAACGCCACCCTCAGCAGCCGGTTCATCACCGCCTTCGTGGAGCTCGGGGGCAAGAGCCTGCCCTCGACGACGTTCGCGCCGGGCGAACAAGCGTACACGACCGAGCTCGAGTCCGGCTTCGGACACCACGCCGATCGCACGTTGCTGGCGGCGTACCCGCTCACCGGCTCGACCATCGTGACCGAATGGACCGCCTCCGGACGCCCTGGTACCTGGTTTCTCGGTCCCGCGCTGCGCACCGAGGTGCTCCTCGCCAACATCCCCACAGGCTCTCTCGATGGATACGTCGGGGTCACGCCTTCGCTCAGCCTGCAGAACGAGTGCCATATCACGGACGCAGCCCGAGAGACGGTCGACTGCACGACCGAGAACGCCGCCGCCTTCATCGGGCACTTCTCCCGCCGGTGGGACCGTGAGGTGCCGTTCCCGGCGGCACACTTCTACTACGACGGTGTCGTCCTCATCGCGATGGGTCTCGCGTACGCAGAGGCGACGCGCGGGGCGATTCCTGAGTCTGGACACGAGCTGCAGCAGATCATCCGCCACCTCAACAGCCCCGACCACGAGAGCGCCTCGTGGCGAGATCTGAAGACGGCGATGACCAAGCTTCGTGCGGGGATCCCTCTCCGATACGTGGGGGCGGCCGCAGAATACGAGTTCGACGAATACGGGGCAAATGAGCATCATTTCATGCAAACGTGGACCATCCGCGGTGATGCCTTCGTTGACCTTGCCCCGGTCGCCGTCACATGCAATTTTTGGAATTGATCTCGATGCAAGATCGACTCTGACGCAGGCAGGGGTCACTGCGCGGACGAGCGAACCACGAAGGGGGAGGAGTCTCATGAAGACGATAGGAAGACGCTGGATCACGGCCTTCGGGCTCACGTTGATGACGGCTGCATGCGGATCGAGCGATGCACCCGGCACCTACTCCGTGGAGGAGAGCCCCACGCCCATCAAACGAAGGCCAACTCCCGCCACTGAATTCACGCCAGTGGAGCTCGAGGCGACGGTCGATGATCTCGTCGCCGAGCTCAACGAGCTCCCGCACGAGTCAATGCATGCGGAGATTCTGCTGAAGGTTGTTTCCGGCTTCTTTGCGCCGGTCGCCACGGCCGCGAACCGAGCCATGGGCGAGCTCCGGATGACGGGGAACGTGGTCGGGCGCCTTGAAGAGCCGGGCGATCAGCAGATGGCGGTAAAGCTCCAGAACGAGCAGATCGAGCAGACGATAGCGGGGGGCGTCGACGCAATTGGGATCGCGCCCTTCGGCGAAGGCAACGCAACCGGTATCGATGCGGCCGTCGAGCGGGGGATCCACGTGGTGACGCTCGACGCTGACGTGGCGACATCGAAGCGATCCATCTACGTCGGAACCCTCAACGAGGCTGCCGGAACCAAGGCAGGGGAGACCCTGCTCCCGATGCTGCCCCCGGGGCCGGGTACGGTGATCATCCTCGGCAACACCAACCCCGTGTGGGTCACCGGGATGGAAAGGACGAAGGGTGCTCAGGACGTGTTCAAGGGAACCGACTACGAGACCCTGGTGATTCAAGAGACCTTGACGGAGATGGGCGACGAAGAAGACACCGCAACGATGAAGGCCAAGATCGAGGCGGCGGACCCGCCCGTCGTGGGGATGATCGGCATGTTCAACGAAGCGTATCGGTGCGCGATGGCCGCAGAGGCCGCGGGCAGGAAGGACATCGCCATCGTCGCGTTCGACTTCGATCCGAAGACCGTCAGCTACATGCGCAAGGGGTTCATCAAGGCCACGCACACTCAGCGGCAGTACTACGAGGGCTACCTCGTGCCCTACATCCTCTACGGCATCAAGCACATCGGCCTCGACGCGACCAAGAAGATCCTCGCTCCGTTGATGATCGACGATATCCGCGTCAACACTGGCCTCGACGTGGTCACGGCGGAACAGATCGACGCCTATAATGACCACCTCGACGCGCTCGGCGTCAGTCAATAGCGTGTCGTAGCTCGAGGAGTGTCTCGCGCGACGGAAGCGGGGTTCGAAGCCCGAGAACCCAGGGGCGCCGACGGCACTGAACCGGGCCTCGCTCAGCGCCGTCTCGTTCAGCGGTGCGTCTTGCGCCCGCGGCGGGCGCGGTTGCGAGGAGCTGCCAGGATGTCCGAGGATGTCGACGGTGCGCCGCCCGTGCCTCCAGCTCCCGCTCCGCAGCCCCTTCGCCGGCGGTGCCTTCGCCGGCCGCTACCTTCGCCACGCGGCGCGAACCCCGGGTCGGCCCGGTAGCTCCCTGCGCGCCGCGGCGCTCGCCGCCTGCCTGCTCGGCGGCGCCTGCTCGGACGCGGCGCCGCCGCCGGGCGGACAGGGCGGCGCCGGGCAGGGCGGCGCCGGCGCGCACCCGGCGACGACCACCGGCCTGAGCGCCGTCACGGGCTTCGGCGGCGCCCCGGAGGAGCTGCCGCGCACGTTCGTCGTGACCGGCGTGGTCACGGACGGCGCGTCGCCGCTCGAGGGCGCCCTCGTGATGCAGGCCGGCGGCGAGCCGGAGAGGGTGACCGGGCCCGACGGCGCGTTCTCCATCGAGATCACGCGCGACATCCCGGGCCAGCCGACCCTCGTCGCCGCGAAGGTGGGGTACCGGACGGACGGCATCGAGCTCGAGCTCGTCCCGGAAGGGCCGGTGGAGATCGCGCTCCGCTACGTGGCGCCGCCGGACAACGCCCTCGGCTACAGCTACGGGGACCCGGGCGACGGCGACCCCCACAACTCGACGCGGTACTGCGACCACTGCCACACGACGCTGGTGACCCAGTTCCTCGGGTCGGGGCACGCGCGGTCGGCCAGGAGCCCGCTGCTCCAGGCCGTCTATGCGGGGGTCTCGCTGGCCCACGCCGACGAGGCCGCGTGCACGGCCGCGGGCGGGCGCTGGCGGGCGGGGCGCGTCCCCGGCAGCGAGGGGGAGGCCGCGATGCGGTGTTACCTCGGCGGCGGCGTGCTGCCGGACCTCAACCCTTCCTGCGGCGGGGAAGCGCAGCCGTCGTGCGACGACCCCGCGCTGCCCGCGGCGGGGAGACCGGCGGCGTTCGGCGCGTGCGCCGACTGCCACGCCGCGGGCATGGATGGCCCTGCGGGCGGGCGCGATCTCCTCGAGGCCACCGGCATCGCCTTCGAGAAGGGGAATCACTGCGACGCCTGCCACAAGATCCGCGACGTCGACCTGAGCAAGCCGCCCGGCGTCGCGGGCGCCCTGATGATCCAGCGCCCGCAGGAGCGGAGCTCGGCCGACCCTTCCGCGAAGCTCGCGCAGGTGATGTTCGGGCCGCGGCCGGACGTGCCGAGCAAGTTCATGGGCGGGAGCTACCAGCCGAAGTACTCGACCTCGGCGTTCTGCGGCGGCTGCCACGAGCAGAAGCAGGCGGCGCTCCTGCCGGGCGCGGCGCTCGACCCGGCGCGCTGGCCCGACGGGCTGCCGATCCACGAGACGTTCTCCGAGTGGGCCGGGAGCTCGTGGAACCGCCCGGAGGCGCAGTGCCAGTCGTGCCACATGCCGGAGGTGCCCTCGCTGAAGAGCAGCGTCGACCTGACCGACGAGACGAACGCGAGCATCGAGCTCGGCTTCGTCCGCCCGCCGGGGACGGTGCTCTCGCACGGCTTCCGCGGGCCGCTCGATGGCGCGCCGCGCGCGCCGCGGCTCCTCCGGGAGGCGGTCGAGGTGCGCGTCGCCGCCGCGACGGCGGCTTCGGGCGAGCTCGCCGTCGAGGTCGCTGTCGTCAGCGGGCTCGCGGGCCACGCGGTCCCGACCGGGGAGCCGATGCGGGCGCTCGTGCTCCTCGTCGCCGCGGAGGCGTGCGGCGCGCCCATGGCGCCGTCGCGCGGCATGACGGTGAACGACACGGGCGGCGCGCTCGCGGAGGGGCGCGTGGGCGGGGACGCGAGCCTTTCGGGCGCCGTGCTCGCCTGGCCGGCGGGGGCGGCGCGCGCGCGGGCGGGGGACGTGGTGCGCGCCGTGCGGCCTACCGGCGTGTACGACGATTACAGCGGCGTCGGCCGCTTCGCGGATCCGTCGCTCGACCCTGCGGACAAGGGGCTCGAGATCCGCGCGCCGGTCGGCGAGGCGCGGGTGGTCTCCGCGGGCGGCGGCGCGCTCACGCTGAGCGGCGAGATCCCGGCCCAGGACGGGGATGTCGTCTACCTCGGCGCGCCGCTCCCCGGGGCGCACGAGGACGGCCAGCCCGCGGCCGCGTTCGCCGGGGCCGCGGGCTACACCTTCGCCAAGGTGCTCGTCGATCCGGCGGGCGCGCGGCACGCGCCGCAGCACCGCGCCGTCGACATCGCCAGCGACAACCGCATCGCGCCGGGGAGCTTCGCGGTGACCTCGCACGGCTTCGCGATCCCCGCGGGCTGCGACCTGGCGAACGTCACGGCCACGCTGCTCTACCGCCCCGTCCCGCTGGCCCTCGCGCGCGAGCGGGGTGTCGACGCGCGCGATTACCTGGTCGACTCGGCCTTCTGGCCTGTGCCGCTCGATTGAGCGAGCCGGGCCGGAGCAGCGCGCCTGTAGGCTGAGCGGTGAACCCGCGCTGCCCAGGGTAGTCGTGGTTTCAGAGAGAATGAACCACAGAGGCACAGAGGGCACAGAGGGCAGAAGAGAGAACGAGAAGGAACCGCAGAGGCACAGAACAGAAAGTAAAAACTATTTATTTATTCATCCTCTGTGCCCTCTGTGCCTCTGTGGTTTTTTCTTCTTCTCTTCTTCTCCGCACCAGGACGAACCTGGGCGGCCTACCTGACGCTGCTGCGCAGCGCGGGGCGCGCCGGCGCCTGGCCCATGCAGAGGACGAGGGCGTCGCGGAGCCTCGACAGGGTGGCTACCCGCGAGATGTCCACGCCGTCCGCGAGGAGGCCGCGCGCCACCTCGGGGCGGATGCCCACGATGATGCCCCGCGCGCCGAGGAGCTCCACCGCGCGCACCAGCGACAGGAGCAGGCCCCCGAGCGCGGCGTCGATCGACTCGACGCCGGTCAGGTCGATGATCACCGCCCGGCACTGGGTGCGCGCCACCGCGCCGAGGAGCGCCTGCATCATCTGCTCGGCCCGGCGGAGGTCGACCGCGCCGAGCACGGGCATCATCAGCACCCCCTCCCACACCTGGATGATCGGCGTCGACAGCGTGCGGATCGTCTCCTGCTGCTCCTGGTTGATCTCCCTCGTGCGCGAGAGCTCCCGCGCGAGGTCGTCGAGCCGCCGCAGGTTGGCCGCGGCGACCTCCTGGCGATCACCCGGCACGGCGGCCCCGGACCAGCTCGCCCCTGAGCTGATCATAGACGAGCTCCGAGATACAGCTCGTGAAGCAGCGCGTGTGAATGAACTGACCGTCCCGCTTGTAGACGTTCGAGTTGACCAGCACGTGTTTGACGCTGCCGTCCTTCGCGCGGAGGCGGGCCGGGTACGAGAGCAGCTTGCCGGTGCCGGAGAGGGTGCAGAGGATCTGGTCGACCACGTCCTTGTCGACGTGGAAATCCGCGACGTGTCGGTCGATGTACTCCTCGGGCCGGTAGCCGAGCATCTCCAGCTCGAGCTTGTTCGCCCACAGGATCTTGCCGTTCGCGTCGACGAGGTGGACGCCCAGTGAGGCGTTGTCCAGGAACTCCTGCCAGTCTTCAAAGCGGTTCCGTGTACTCATGGCTCACCTCCCCCGGTCGTGATTCCCGCTGACCCCGTGAGGGTGGACGACCTCCGGAGAGGCGCCGTCCGCCAGCACCGGACCAGGCTACAAGAGAACGGCTGTGCGGACGAGAGGTGTGAGCCACGACGTGAGGGCGATTGTCCTGCGGAGCCCGTGAGGCTGGTTCTCATGGCTCGCGCGGTCCGGCCCGGCTGACCGGGACGTTCACCCGGCCGGGCCGTCGCGGCGCGCGCGCGCGGGCTCGTGGAGCTCGTTGAAGACGTGCGCGTGGGCGCGCGCGAAGTCGCGGAAGGCGCGGGGCGCGCGGCCGGTGACGCGCTGGACCGTGTCGGTCACGCGGTCTTCCGCCCCGTCGCGGATCGCGAGATCGAGCTGCACGAGGAGCGCGGCGTAGGGCGCGGGCACCCCCGCCTGGACGAGGTGCGCGCGCGCGGCGGCCTCGTCGGCGCGGACGTGGCGTATCGCGCGGCCGGCGACCTCGGAGAGGATGGCCGCGACGTCATCGTAGCTGAGCGCCTCCGGACCGGTGATGACGTGCGCGGCGTTGTGCGGCGCGCTGTCGAGGAGCGCGCGCGCGGCGACCTCCGCGATGTCGTCGGCGTCGATGAAGGCGACGCGGCCGCCGCCCGTCGCGGTCGTGATCTCGCCGGGCCCGAGGATCCCCTCGAGGCGGAAATTGTGCGGAACGACGAAGTTCTGCATGAACCACGAGGGCTGGAGGACCGCCCACTCGGGCGCGCGCTCGCGGAGCGCGCGGTGGACGAGGCCGAGCCCGGGGCCCCCCTCGGGCACGAGCGACGCGCTGAGCAGCACCAGGCGGCGAACCCCGCCCGCGAGCGCGCGGTCGATGAAGGGCAGCATGAGCGCCGAGGGGTCCTCGACCACCGAGGGCGCGACGAGGTACGCGCGGTCGACGCCGCGGAGCGCGCCCTCGTGCGTCGCGGGGTCGGCCCAGTCGAAGCGCGCGTGATCCAGGCCCTCGCGGGGGGCGGGCGCCGCTCGGCTCGCGAGGCGCACGCGCGCCCCGGCGGCCTCGAGCCGCGCGGCGAGGGCGCGCCCTGTGTTGCCCGTGCCGCCGGTGATCAGGACGCGCGGCCCGTCGCTCGCGGCGGGCGCGCTCACGACGCCCCCGCGCGGGCGCTGAGCTGCGCGATGAGATCGCCGCCGAAGGCCGCGACGACGGGCCCGAGGTTCCAGTACTCGCGGTACCTCACGACCTTGCCGTTCCTCGTCGCGACGAGCATCACGTAGTCCTGCTCGTAGCGCCTGCCCGCGGGGAGGATGACCGCCGAGCCGTGCGCCTCGGCGAGCGCGACCTCGGGATCGGTGGTGGGGTATCGCCGCACGTCCCGGAACGTCAGGTCGCGGAAGCTCTCCAGGGCGCCCTCGAAGTAGCGCCGGATGGCCGCTTTGCCCTCGAGGAGGGCCGGCGTGCCGAGCGCGGGCGCGTACGGGAACTCGACGGTCGCGTCGTCGGCGAAGAGGTCGAGCCAGGCCTCCATGTCGCGGCCGATCAGCGCGAGGTGCGCGTCGAGCGCCCGCGCGGCATCGTGCGGCGGGGGCTGCGATGGAGAGCGCGGCGGGGCGTGCTGCGCTGATGAATCCGGCGGGGAATGCGGTCGGGGATCGCTCATCGGGCTCGTTCCTTTCGTGTGCGAGGGCGGCTTCGTGCGCGAGGACGGCGTGGGCACGCCTCGTCTGCGAGGGACAGCGTAGGCACGCCGCGATTGCAGGGCGTCCAGCTCCGCGATCCGCGCGTCCAGGGCTGGCGCCGGACGGCGCGCGCAGTAGAGTCGATGACGTCATGTCCGCCGCGTTCGACGAGCTGGCCCGGAGCGTCGTGGTCCGCGAGACCGAGGTGATGCGCTTCGCGCTCGGCGAGCGCTGGGGCAAGCGGCGGCCGGCGCAGCGCGCGTCCGCCCGGGTGTACGCGGCGACCTGCGGCGGCGGGTGGGTCGACGTGGCGCGGCGGCAGCTCGCGCTCGGCGCGGGGGAGCTCGTGTTCCTGCCGCGCGCCGACGAGCACGCCATTCGCGACCGGCCGTCGACGTCGCTCGAGCACCCGGAGGCCGTTTGCCGCGGGATGCACGCCGTCGGCGAGGGCTCCGTGGCGACGGCGGCCGCGCCGGAGACGCGCCTCGTCATCGTCGACCTGCACCTCGACGCGGCGGGCGCCCCGTGGCTCGCGCTGCTGCCGCCGGCGGTTCACGTCACGGGCGAGACGCCGGGGCTGGCGCGCTGGCTCAACGACACGCTGGCGCTGCTCGCCGGGGCGCCGGACCTGTCGCCGGCGCTGCGCCGCTCCGTGGGCGAGACGTGGGGGCACGCGCTGTTCGCGAGCGCGCTGCGCGACCCGGCGGCGTCGCTGCCGCGGCGGGAGGCGCTCCGGGACGAGCCGATCGCGGCCGCGCTCGCGCGGGTGCGCGCGGCGCCCGAGCGCGGGTGGGAGCTCGCGGAGCTCGCGCGCCAGGCCGGGCTCTCCCGCTCGGCGTTCGCGGCGCGCGCGACGGCGCTCCTCGGCGAGCCGCTCGGCCACCACGTGCGCCGGCTGCGCCTCGAGCGCGCCGCGGTCCTGCTCGGCGAGACGACGCTCCCCGTGAAGGTCGTCGCCGCGCGCGTCGGCTACGACAGCGAGCCCGCGTTCGCGCGGGCCTTCGCGCGCGCCCACGGCGTGAGCCCCATCGGCTACCGGCAGGCGAGGCGGCGAGAGGACGGCGCGCTCGCGGCCGGGGGCGCGGAGTGACGAGGTGATGCGCGGGGGAACGCTCTGGTGACGATCAGCGGGCGAAGCCCGGCTGATTCATCGCCTTGTTGGGCCGCGTCCGTCGAGCGTCAGGAGAGCACTTCGGTGGCCGTCTTCGCCCCGAGGACGTTATCGATCCAGCGGTCGAGGGTCGCAATGTCCGTGCATGCCTGGAGGCGCGCTCTCTCGTCCTCGGCCAGCACGATCCCTGCACGCGCAAGCAGCCGCAGCAGCGTGTCCCTCTTGCCCTCACGTATGCCCTCGAGCTTGCCGCGATCGATGAGCTCCTGCACGAACGGGGGAAACGTCGCCTCGCCTTCGATCTGCCGTTCCATGATCAACGCCTCCAGAGCCTGCCGCATGGGCTCACGCAACCCCGTTCGAGATGAGCTGAAAGTAGACCAGCGCGTGCTCCTGGTCGAGCCGGCCGAGGGCAACGAGCGCCGCCTGGACCACCGTGAGCCCGTTCGGCCGGTTGCCGTGCGCCACCGCCGAGAGCACGGCGAGCTCCGTCTCCTCCTCCGCGTCAGCTGGGTCGGTGATCTCGGGTACGACGGCCGGACCGAGCACCAGCGGCTCGACGTTGCCGAGGCCCAAACCGAGGTCGATGTTCTCCGCCGCCCAGGCCGCCACGCCGGCGTCCGGCGCGACAACGAGAACGAGGACGACCGTGCCGCAGCGCTTCCTGGCGCGCACGGCCGTGACGTACGTCGGCCACGAGAACTTCTTGTCCGGATCCACGTCGCGCTGAACCTCGATGACGATCGCCTGCACAGCGTCAGGGGTGAGCTCGGCGCGTCGCTGGTGTCGAGCGCAGCGCACGCGGCTGAGCTTAGGCTAGCGCTCGAGCTGCTCGAGAAATTCCAGGAGCAATTCGTTGACTTGATCAGCGCGTTCTTCCGCCGCGCTATGGCCCACGCCGGGTAGCAGCACCTTCTTCTGCAGTCCGGGTAGATGGGTGTCGAGCCGGTCGTAGCGACTGCGAATTTCGAGCGGCTCGAGGGAAGGGTCGGCAGCGCCACCGATGAACAGGCTCGGCTGGCGCACCACCGCGCCGTCCAGAAACGCTGTGATTTCCCAGTTCCGGTCGCGACAGCGGTAGTGGTTCAGGGCACCGGTAAATCCTGTGCGCGTGTATTCATCGACGTAGTAGTCGAGCGCCCGTGCGCTCAACCATGACGGGAACTCCTTCGGCTCAGTGAAGGCGTTGAGAATGGGCTCACCGGGTTCGACGAACAGGCGCCAGCGTTCGGCGCCGACGGCGCTGCCGGAGACCGAGTAGAAGACGCTGCGCAATGTCTTGCGCGGATCGCTGGCCAATTCTCGATCCGGCTTACCGATCTGCTGGAAGTACAGGTGGTGGGACACCCTGCCCTTCGCCATTTCCCGCAAGCCGACGGTCGGTCTGACCTTTCCACGCGGTGGCACCGGAGTACTGATCATCACGAGGCCGCGGAACAGATCCGGCCTCAGCATGGCCGCCGCTTGAGCCACCCATGCGCCCAAGTCGTGTCCGACGATCACCGCGGACGTTTCACCCAGGGCCGCCATCAAGCCAACCATGTCCCCGACTGCCTGACTCATATCGTAGGCTTCAATGGAATCCGGCCGATCGGTTTGCCCAAATCCCCGTTGATCGGGGGCGACGACCCGAAAGCCGGCCTCGGCCAAAGCCACGATCTGGCGCCGCCACATGTACCACAGGTATGGAAAACCATGCAGTAGAATGACGAGCGGGCTCTTCCCCTCGTCGATGTAATGCATGCGAATACCGTTGAATTCGGCAAAGCAGTGGTTGAATGCGTCGGGGTCGTCCGCGTCCACTTGCCCCAATGCGGCGATCGGCTGACCGATGCGCATTGCAGCGCACGTGTCCATTGTCTACCTCCATCTGTTGAAATTTTCGGCCTCTAAGCAGGGAACTGGAATTCCCTCGGGCAAACCGCAAGGCTGCCACCGGTCGGTCGTCAGATCCGCCGGGGGACGAGCGGCACCGTCCAGGGTAATCACGGTGACTAGTGACGTTCGAGCGGACGAGACACGGTGGATCTCGAGGCGCGAGCGGCCTGAACCTCGCATTTCCGGCTGGAACCCGGTTCCCTGCTAAGTAGTAAGGTAGCCCTCACAGGCTGTTCTGTGCTAAGCTTGCCAGGACATTATCTTGTGAAATTGGGACAGGTGACGGTACATGCACACCCTGACGCGAAGTGCCAGCCTTTCCGACTATGAGCACGTTGCCCGCTCAGCGGGGCTCGATCCGTTTCGTATGCTGCGGATGGCCAAGCTGCCGGCCAGCGTCCTCGACGATCCGAATCTGATGATTAGTGCCGAGTCGGTTGGGTGGCTGCTGGAGGAGTCGGCCCGCCTGTCCGGCCAAGAGGCCTTCGGACTGTTGCTCGCGGAAACGAGAAGCCTGGCCAACCTGGGCATGCTGGCGCTGCTGATCCGGGAAGAGCCAACGCTTCGCGCAGCAGTGCAATCTTGCGTCCGCTATATGCGACTGCACAACGCCGGCGTGCAATTGCTGCTTGACGACGCAGGTGACGTCGTGCTGCTGCACGTGGGTGTGAATATGCAGCGCCATGGCGTCTGGCGCCAGACCATCGAAATGTCGACCGCCATCCAACTGCGGACGTTGAGAATGCTGACCCACAATACCTTCCGACCGGTAAGAGTCAGTTTTACCCACGAGCGCCCTGCCAGCCTTGACGTGCACCGCCGCGTTCTGGGAACAGATATTGTGTTTTCACAGGAATGCAATTCAATCGTTTGCCGCGGGTGCGACCTGGACATGCCAATCCCCGCTGCAGATCCGACGCTGCATCGCGAGGTGAAGCGATGGCTGGACATGCAGATGGCCAACCTCCGCGACGAGCCGGCGCAGCGGGCGCGCCAGATCGTCAGGATGCTGCTGCCAAGCGGACTTTGTTCCGTCGATCGGGTTGCCCAGCATCTTGGCATGCATCGACGCACCCTTAACCGGCACCTGGCGCCGGAGGGTGAGAGTGTCACAACGATCATCAATGCTGTACGTGCTGAGCTCGCCGAGGAGTATCTGGCCAACAGCAAACGCAAGTTGTATGAAGTCGCCGAACTTCTCGGCTTTTCCTCTGCCGGTGACTTTTCTCGCTGGTTCCGCGGTCAGTTTGGCAAGGCACCCTCGGATTGGGCCGCCCGCTACCGGGAGAGCAAGGCGGCAGCCGGACCCATCTCGCATAAGCAGGAAGGCAGGTTCGAGGGCGTCTGACGCGTCCATTCGTCATCCCAGCCAGCCACACTGCCTGAACCAGCCGCACCCTACACGTTCCTGACGTTGACGTTACAGATCCCGGCCTGCTCTCGCGATTGCCGGCTTTGCCGCCCGGACTGCGCCGGAGCGTTGTCGCTATTCACTTTCCCGCCGAGGCTCCTGGCCTCGCGTCCCAATGTGCGAAGAAAATGTCCCGCCATGCCAATAGCATCGCGGCCGTAATGCATACTATTGGTCTCGTGGACTGACGAAAGGGTGCCCCTGTACCGCTGTTACCGAGCTGGCTCATTGATGGCGAGCAGGCCCGGCTGGTCGATGGTCATCGGCTGATGGCCATCAGCGACCGGACGCGTGCCCACCACGAGCGCGATGGTGCGGGCGTGCTCGGGCGCGTCAGGCGTGCTCGGGCGCGTCAACGGCGCGTCAACAGGGACAAGCCACATCTGCAGGACGCACATATTGCTCGCCGCCGCACAAGCACAGATTGGAGACATCGATGACGTCGACCGCCGTACCCCAAGACACTACCTCACAAGCCACGCCCACCGCACCGGCCATTATCCGGCCATCGGTGCGCCGGCATTCGATCAAGGTGGAGCTTTGCACGCCCTCCATCGGCGCCGAACTCAGCAATATCAGCCTCGCTGATGCCGCCCTGGATCCAGACGCCATTGCTGAAATACGGGCGCTTTGGCTGAAGCATAAGGTGTTGTTCTTTCGCGATCAGAACATCTCGCCGATGGAGCAACAGAACTTCGCCGCGCAGTTCGCCGAACTGGAAGCCCATCCCATTGCTCCGAGCCATCCGGAGGCGGACAAGCTGCTGATGCTGTACCGCAATCTCGACCCGAGCAAACCCAACTACGTCGAAAAGTCCAGCCGCGAAAACATCTGGCATGCCGATGTCACCTTCAAGAAGGCGCCGCCCCGCGGAGCGGTGTTGCGCTGCGAACTCGGTCCGGAAACCGGCGGAGACACCATATGGACCAACATGGTGATGGCGTATGAAAAACTGCCCGACACCATCAAGCAACGGATCGATGGCTTGTGCGCCAAGCACAGTGCCGAGCAAACCTTTGGCGCCCAGTTGCCGATCGAGGAGCGCCACGCGATGGCCGCGAAGACCCCCGGTGTTGAGCACCCGGTTGTGCTCACCCATCCTGAGACGGGCGAAAAGGTGTTGTTCGTCAACTCGGCGTTCACGACCCATTTCTCGAATTTCTTCAGCTTCGAGCACATCCGGTACGGACAGGACTTCATGCCGGAGGCTCATCATCTGATGAACTATCTGACCTCTCAGGCCGCGATTCCGGAATACCAGGTGCGTCTGAAGTGGAGAACCAACACGGTTGCCATGTGGGACAATCTGCAGGTTCAGCACTACGCAGTGGCTGACTACGGCAGTGCGCCAAGAAAGATGCTTCGCGCCACCCTCATGGGCAGCCCGCTGGCCTGAGCCGAACGGTTCCATCCGGCGCATCCAGGCCATCCGCCCATCAGAGACAGGCGGGTAGCCCTGGCACGTTTACAAATTTTGGACCACAACCACACCAATGGACAGAGATATGCTCTACGAACACGTCGGCACCGAAGTCATCGATGGCGAATCGCTACCGTGGGTGCCGTTTACGCCCTATGCAGAAAACGTCCTGCTGAAGTACTTCAAGCTTGACCCGATCAGGGGTGAATGGATCGTACTGATGAAGGCGCCGCTCGACCTGCAACTGCCCAGGCACCACCACACTGGTACGGTCATGGTCTACACGATCGAAGGCAAGTGGAAATACAAGGAGCACGACTGGGGCGCCGGGCCCGGCAGCATCGTGTACGAGACCGCCGCATCGGCCCACACGCCTGAAGTCGTCAGCACGGAAGGCGGAAGCGGATATGTGGTCACATTGGTTCAGGTGACCGGCGATCTCGCGTTTCTCGACGAGAACGACAACGTCTTCGCGCTCGAAAACTGGAAGACCGGGATGCAGCGCTACCTTGCCTATTGCGAGCAGCATGGCATCAAGCCGAAAGACCTCACGGCATTCAACTGATCTGGGTTGTCGATAGCCACCCCGAACCGCAGATTTCTGCCCCTCACCTCGTGACGCCTGGGGCGAGCGGTCATGGTTATCGTTGAGCCCTCGCGTCTGCTTCACCTCGGCCCGCTTCCACCCGCCACCCTCGCGCGGCACCCAGTCCGCCGACGGCTTCCGCGAGGAGCGCCGGGGCGCGGACGGCGCGAGAACTGAGCACAGCGGCGCTCCGCGGACCTGGCTCGCCCGCGCCGCGACGCGTCCGCGCCGCGACGCGCCCGCGCCGCGACGACCGCCCCGAGAGGACGAGCCGGGACGACCGGGGTGCTTCCACCAAGCCGCACCCTTGCGCTCGGAGCAGTCACGGACCAGGGAGAACAGCACCGGCGTGCTTCAGCGCGCCGACGCGCAGGACGTCCACACCGCCTCGTTCGATGGTGACCTGAGGCGAGGAACCTATATGGATTTCCTGGACGACTCCCTGTTCCCAGAGAACCAAGAAAAGCTCGTCATCACGGTCGCGCCGTACGGGCCGGAATGGGAGCCGGCCGATTTTCCGGAGGACATCGCGGTGACGATGGCCGAACAGGTCCAGAAGGCGGTGGACTGTCACAACGCGGGCGCCACCGTGCTGCACGCGCACGCGCGCGAGCCGGACGGCAAGGGCTCCAAGCGGCTGGCCATGTTCAACGAGCTGCTGGCGCGCCTGCGCGACGCGGTGCCTGACATGCTCCTGCAGGTCGGCGGATCGATCTCCTTCTCCCCGGAGAGCGAGGGAGAGCAGGCCAAGTGGCTGAGCGATGACACGCGCCCCAGGCTGACCGAGCTCTCGCCGAAGCCCGACCAGGTCACGATCGCGATCAACACCACCCAGATGAACGTGGTCGAGCTGATGACCGAGGACGACTATGCCGGCAGCTCGTTCGCGCAGCCGGACGTTCGCGAGGCCTACCGCGAGATGACCGTGCCGGCCGGCCCGGCCTGGGTCGAGGAGCACCTGAGGCGGCTCACGGCAGCGGGCATCCAGCCCCACTTCCAGCTCGCCAACATCCCTCAGCTCGAGACGGTGGAGCGCCTGATCCGCCGCGGCGTCTACACCGGGCCGCTCAACGTCACCTGGGTCGCCATCGGCGCCGGGTTCGATGGGCCGAACCCCTACAACATGATGGAGTTCATCCGCCGCGTGCCCGACGGCGCCTGTCTGACGGTGGAGACCCTCATGCGCAACGTGTTGCCGATCAACACGATGGCGATCGCGATGGGGCTGCACGCCCGCTGCGGTATCGAGGACACGCTGTGGGGACGCAAGGGGCAGCGCATGACCTCCGTGCAGCAGATCGAGCAGACCGTCCGTATCGCGCGCGAGCTCGGCCGCGAGCTCGCGGACGGCAAGGAGGCCCGCCGCATCTACAAAATCGGCCAGATCTATCGGAGCGTCGACGAGACGCTGGCGAAGCTCGGCTACGCGCCCAACCGCAAGGTGGGCGAGCGCGGGGTGCCGCTGCGCGCGGCGGCCAAGCGCCGGGGCGGGATCCGGGAGGAGTTCGATGGAACATGCAGTCCGCTTTCATCAGACCGGCGGGCCGGAGGTCCTCTGCTGGGAGGAGGCCGCCGTCGGCAGCCCGGGCCCCGGCCAGGTCCGGGTCCGGCATGTCGCCGTCGGGCTCAACTTCGCGGACTCCTATTTTCGCAGCGGGCTCTATCCCGTGCCGCTCCCCAGCGGCATCGGGGTGGAGGCCGCCGGTGTGGTTAAAGCGGTCGGTGAGGGCGTCACGAATGTCGCGCCGGGCGACCGGGTGACGTATACCGGTTTCCTCGACACGCTCGGGGCGTACTGCACCGAGCGGATCCTGCCCGCAGCGCCGCTGATCCGGCTGCCGGACGGCATCAGCTGCGAGAGGGCAGCGGCGATGACCATGCGGGGCCTCACGGCGGCTTACCTGATGCGCCGTATCTGGCCCCTCAAGGCCGGCGACTGCATCCTGCTGCATGCGGCGGCGGGCGGCGTCGGCCTCATCGTCTCGCAGTGGGCCAAGCTCCTTGGCCTCGTCGTGATCGGCGCGGTGTCGAGCGACGCCAAGGGGGACATCGCGCGCGCCCACGGCTGCGATCACGTCATCCATTCCGGCCGCGAGGACGTGGCGAGGCGCGTGCGCGAGCTGACCGGCGGGGCCGGCGTGTCCGTCGTCTACGACGGCATCGGCAAGGACACGTTAGCCGGCTCGCTCGCCTCGCTGAGGCCGCGCGGGCTGCTCGTGTGCATGGGCACGGCCTCCGGCCCGGTCCCACCGCTCGACGTGGCGCAGCTCGCGGCCAGGGGATCGGTGTTCGTCACGCGCCCCGCGCTCGCCGACTACATCGCTGATCCCGAGGAGAAGGGCGAGCTCGCGGGCGAGCTGTTCGGCCACGTCGCCGCGGGGCGGATCCGGATCGAGATCAACCAGCGCTACAGGCTAGAGGACGCGGCGCGGGCGCACCGTGAGCTGGAGTCGCGCAGGACGACCGGCTCCTCGATCTTTGTCGTGTAGCGCGTCAGATCGGCTATCCATCGCCGTACCCACGTAAGCGGAGCTCGGAGGACCAGAATGGTCAGCTCAACATCCGCCGGATCGGGCGCCGCCCGCACGCCGACGCGCGGCTCCATCCAGGTCGAGCCGCTCACCTGCACCATCGGCGCCGAGCTCGGCGTCGTCAGCCTGGCCGACGCCGTCCACGAACGAGCAGGCGCAAAATGCGCGTGGAGGCGCAGGTCCCGCGGGCGCTCGGGGGTCGTTCGGGTCAGGGGCTTTCATCCATCCGGGCCCCTGAATGGCGCTCGCCCAGGGCAAAGGCCAGTGAGGCCGCGAGCGCGACGAACGGGACGACCCGCAGGGCGCCGAGGAGGCCGATCCGGTCGGCAATGACGCCGAGCACCATGGGCCCCGGAGCCAGGCCGAGCAGGCTGTTGGCCAGCGTCAACGTCGCGAACGCCGTCGCACGGATGGACGCCCGGGTCAGGCCGGCGACCATGGCGCTGACCGGGCCGGCCGTGCCCCCAGCGAACAACATGCCGGCCCCCACGAGCACCATTTGCAGACGGCCCGCTTCGAGCCGGAAGGCCACAGCCAGCAAAGTGCAACAGGTCAGACTGTACGCGATCGCCATCATCCACGCGCGAGCCGGCTGATGGCGGCTCAGTCGATCGGCCAACACCCCACAGACGATCATGCCGATGCCACCGATCAGGATGAAGACGGCCGCGGTGACACCAGCCCGATCGATCGTCATGCCGTAGTAACGGTTCAGGTAGCTGGGCATCCAGGCCAGTATCGCGCCCATGATGAACAGCTGCAGACCGCCGCCGGCATAGAGACAAACAAGCGAGGGCGTGAAAATTAGCGCCTTCATCACCGCGCGGAAGGTCATCGTCTGGCGCACAGGGGGCTGTGCGACAGCGGCGCGCTGACCATCATGCGCTGGTCGCAACCGTTGCTCTGTTACGGCATAGCGGTAAATTACGACCAGGACGAGGCCGAACAGGGCCGTCACGCCGAACGACCAGCGCCAGCCCATCCTCGCGGCGATGTAGCCGCCCAGCGCCATGCCCAGCACGGCGCCGAACGCGCCGCCGGCCATCAAGGCGCCGCTCAGGCTGGCCCACTGGCGGCGCGGGAATACGGACAACACCACGGCGGTACCGACGCTGCCATAGGCGGCCTCCCCGACGCCGACGACGGAACGTGCGGCGACCATTTCACCGAAGTTGGTCGACAGCGCACAACCCAGCGTCGCCACGCTCCACAGCGTCGCCATGAGGGTCAGGCTCCGGACGCGGCCCCAGCGATCGGCCAGCAGCGACAATGGGATGGTCAGCAGACCGACGGTCAGCGCCACGATGCCGCTCAGGGCCCCCATCTGGGTGTCGGACAGGCCCCATTCCATCTTCAGCGACGGCAAGACCACATTCAGGACCTGCCGCGACATGTAGTCGGACAGCAGCAGGCCAAAGCTCAAGGCAAAGACCAGCCAGGCGTAGGCGCGCGACACTGCCGGCGTCTCGGGGAGCCTATCCGTTTCGGCCTCAGGGGGATGCATCGCCAAGATGGTCTCCTTTTCTGTCGAGGAAATCCCTGCTTCGTGCCGCCGCTCGAACGTCTACGCACCCACACGTGACGCGTGATCCGCGGTCTTCAGGCAGCAGATCCATGCCGCGCACATCGGCACGTCGCAATCGCCCGCCCTGTGGTTCGGCGCCATGCCGAGCTCGGCCAGCGTTTCATCGGCGTCCTCGTGGCACACGGCGGTCTTGTAGACCTCGGGCGCTTCCGAACCGGAGACATCTTCACGGCCCAGCTCGCGGGCCGTGCTGGCGCATCGACCGACGCACCTCCGGGCCGGATGGCAAGCGCTACTTGGTCGGCAGGCTGCCGAGCCGGCTATACCGTATGGATCTGCCGTGATGCGAACGGCGGCGCGAACCCTGACTCGGCTACGATCACCCATGCTTCCAGCGGCGCTCGCCGCCTGCCTGCTCGGCGGCGCGTGCTCGGAGGCGCCGCCGCCCGCGGCCGGCCAGGGCGGCGCCGGGCCGGCGGGCGCCGGCGCGGCATCCGTGACGACCACCTGCGCGAGCGTCGGAACCGGTTTCGGGGCGCCCCGGAGGAGCTGCCGCACACGTTTCTTGTGACCGGCGTGGTCACAGGCGACGCGGCGCCGCTCGAGGGCGCCATCGTCATGCAAGCCGGCGGGGAGCCGGCCCTGGTCACCGGCCCGGACCGCCACCACAACGTCATCGGTCCAGGGGCGGTCCGGTGGCGGTCGGCGTTCTACCGTTACCAGGACGGCAATGTGCAGTTCGGCCAGCGCTACGGCAGCTCGAGCTTCACCACAACGTCGTGATCGGGACGGGCGACCTCTTCGTCGAGCTGTTCCCGACGCGCGTCGAGGACGACCCGCGCTCGCCCGGGGACACGATCGCGTTCACGGACAACTACTTCGCGGACACGTCGCTCACCGGGGTGTACACGCACGCGGTGGACACCGGCGCCACGATACGCTTCGAGCGCAACACGTTGCTCGGGTTCCACTTCAACTATGGCGAGGTATACCCCGACACGGACGAGCCAGTGCAGGTCTTCGGCGTGGGCAGCAACGCGCCCAATCCGCACGTCCTCGTGGGCGACCGGGTGGACGGGCCTTATCCGTTCATCAAGTGGCTGTTCGACAGCGTGACGGCCGAGGACAACCCGAACGCGGCGGTGCCCCGGATCCGTTTCCGCGACTTCATGGCGGGCGCGATCGACGAGAACTACCGGCGTCTGGAGTGGTGGACCGACCGCGCGACGCTGAGCCCGGACGAGCGCGCCGTTGTTTACCCGAAGGGCGCGTACCTGCTGCACCAGGGCGCGCTCTACGAGGCGCTCGAGGAGAACCAGGGGAAGCAGCCCGATCAGCACCCCGGCGTGTGGCGCGCGCTGCCGGCCCCCGCGGACGACGTCCGCCTGAGCGCGGACTCGCCGCACCAGGGCCTCGGCGTCCGCTGGCCGCCGCCGTAGCATCTCGTCGCCCGCGGGCGAACTGGCGATCGCTGTTCGGCGTTGCGACCGCACCCGCTCTTTCCAGGGCGCCGTCCCGGGGCAGAGCCAGAGGGGCCCTCAGGACACGACGCCTCCAGGAGACGCGTCACGGCGGGGACGGCGGTGCTGCCGACGCGCCCGTCGGCCCGCGGGAAGGGGAAGGGCTCCTCATCGCCCGGTCGGGCATGGAAATCGCCACATTCATCCTTGACGTACATACCATCCGTACGGTATGTACGTGTCGTGGGCAGGCCGACGAAGTCGAAACCGGAGCTGGGCGAGGCGCGGCAGCGGCTGATCGACGCCGCGCGCCACCTCATTCGCGCCAAGGGCTACGCGGCGACGTCGGTCGACGACCTCTGCAGCGCCGCGGGCGTCACGAAGGGGGCCTTCTTTCACCACTTCCGGACGAAGGAGGCGCTCGGCGTGGCCGTCGCCCGGGACTGGGACGAGTCGACCTCGACGCTCTTCGCGGGGGCGCCGTATCACGAGGTGGAGGATCCGCGCGATCGCGTGCTGGCGTACGTCGAGCTCCGCAAGGCGCTGATCGCGGGGCCCTTCCCGGAGTTCACGTGCCTCGCGGGCACGCTGGTTCAGGAGACCTACGAGAGCTCGCCGGCGATCCGAGACGCCTGCGCCGCGAGCATCCTCGGCCACGCGAGCTCGCTCGAGCCCGACATGCGAGCCGCGCTCGAGGCCTGCGGCCGTGGACAGGAGGTCTCCGCCGCGAGCCTCGCCCGGCACACGCAAGCGGTCATTCAGGGGGCCTTCGTCGTCGCCAAGGCCGCGAGCGATCCCGGCGTGGCGCGCGAGAGCCTCGACCACCTCGCAACGTACCTGAAGCTGCTGTTCTCTCGCCCTGAACCCCGAGGAGCGTGCCCGTGACACAGATGACGCGATTGACATGCACCTGCGGCCAGGTCGCCCTCGAGCTCGAGGGACGGCACCTCGTGAGCGTGGAGTGCTACTGCAACAGCTGCCGAGCCGCCGGCGCAGCGCTCGAGGCTCTCCCCGGCGCTCCGAAGCTCCTCGAAGCATCGGGCGCGACGCGCTTCGTGCTCTACCGCAAGGATCGAGTCCGCTGCACGGCCGGGGCGGCTCAGCTCAAGGAACATCGTCTTCAGCCTGCGTCGAAGACCCGCCGGGTGGTCGCCGCTTGCTGCAATACTCCCTTCTTCCTCGAGTTCACGGATGGCCACTGGCTCAGCCTCTACGGCCTCAGGTGGCCGCTCGAGACGCTGCCGCCGCTCGAGATGCGCACGATGACAGAAGACCTGCCGGAGGGCACGAAGCTGCCGGAAGACGTGCCGAACGGCAAGACCCAGCCCTTCATGTTCTACGTGAAGCTCCTCGGCGCCTGGATCGCGATGCGGTTCCGGGTCCCCAGGGTCGACTTCGTGAATGGCGCGCTCGATGGTGAAGTCCCGAGATGAGATTGAAATCGAAAACGTGCTGTCGCCCGGACGAACCGCGCGCGTCGATCGAGTCAAGTACACCGCGATGCGCGAGGCCCTGCTCGGAGTGCTGCCGGTGACGCAGCCCGGGTTGACCGTGGCGTAGGCCAAGGCGGCCCTGCTGCCGCTTCTCGCCCTCCTCGGCGGCGCGCTCACCGCGTCATGGCCGCTGGGGTGCGCTGCGCAGCGCCGGCGCTCGCCACAGCGCCCAGGGGCCGGTCAGGGAGAGGACCATGCCGAGCTCCTCGAACACGCCGTTCGGGCGCAGCGCCAGCGCGCCCTCCAGCCAGAAGGGGTAGGCCGGCGTGGAGGGGCGACGGCGGCGCCCGTCGAGGAGGCATCGCAGGCCGAGGACGTCCGGGACCCGCGGATACTGCGCTGCGAGCGCGCTGCAGAGCTGCCGTGCCTCGTCGAGGCGCGCGTCAGCGATGAGCGCGTGGCACGCGGCGGGCCCGACGACGGCATCCACCAGCGTGTCGAGCGACTTGCCCCCGAACGTCGCGGTGCCATCGACGATCGCCTCCTCGATGCGCGCCAGCCGGAGGACCTCCTCCAGCCGCGACGTGGCGTCTCCTGGTTCAGCGCCGGGCCCGTCCGGGATGGCGAGGCAGAACAGGCGCGGGCTCGCCCTCCGTCGGCTCTGCACCACGAGCAAGGTCATGTGGTCGGGCAGGAGCGGCGGCGCCGCGGCGATGAGCTGCTTCCCTGGCCACGAGACCACCGCGAGCAGCGGTTTGGTCGAGACGCGGCCCGCTGCCCAGACATCCTTCGCGAAGCGCGTCTCCTCGGCGTCCGCGAAGCGCGGCGGCTCGCCTGCGCGCTCGAGCGATATCGACGGTCGCTCGTCGCCCACGGCGAGCACCAGCACGCCCCGTCTGCCCGGTCGCATGTCGCGCTCGAGCTCAGGAACGAAGAGCCCGCGAAAGGAGCTGGCCGGGTCTCTGGCCAGGGAAATCCACTGCGTCACCGCGAGCGCCAGCAAGGCGGGCACGCCTTCCCCGTCGTCGAGCAGCTCGTGCACCGGTACGCCCAGGGCGCGCAGTATCCAGCGGAGCCTGTCGGTAAGGGAACCGGAGGCCGGGCCGCCCACGGCCGCCGCTCTGCGGACAGGCCCAGCGCTCGCCGTCCTGAGGACGCCGAGCTCTGGCGGAGGGATCGAGGGAGGAATCGTTTCCTCGAAGCTGTCCGGCGTTCCGAAGTCGAGCGGCGTCCCGAGCTCCAGCGGCCCGGCTTCAGACCGGCGCAGGGCGACGCGAACCTCCATGTCCTCGAAGACGTCGATGGGCCCGGAAGGCTCGAAGGTCGCCGTGAACTCCGCCGAGCGAAGATCGAGCTGGTAGACGCCAGTCTTCAGCTCGACCCGCATCCGATCGCTGACGACCTGGACCTCACGCCCGGCGCTCTCGTCCGCATCCGGCCGGGTGATCCGCAGGCTCATGGCCTTTCCCGCCTCGTAGCCGGCGAACGTCACCGTGCAGGTGTACACCGGGACGGGGCTCACCTCCCGGATCACGACGTCGCCCTTGCCGGTCGGCTCCACCTCCTGCGGCCGGAGGCGCTCGTTCATGTACTCGGCGAGCGAGCTGAAGGTGACGACGAGCTTGGCATACTGCCAGAGCTTCGATCTGCCTGCTGCGTTCAGCCCGTCGAGCAGCGCGGAAGCATACGGGCTGCCCACGGGGCCGCCGCTCGTCGCGGCGGCGCCGGTCGTGGTCGACTGCAAGACGAACTGATCAGGCTTGCCGGTGACCGACGGCCTGAGGTCGTTGATGTTCAGATCTCCGCCGGAGATCAGCTGCTCCGCGTCGTTGCGACACGCGTCGATGAACATGAAATGGCGGCCCTTCCCTCCCAGGTTGCGCAGCACCCGGCAGAGCACGTCGACGCGCAGGGCGGGATCCGTGTCGTCGAGGTCCTGAAACTCGGAGGTCGTGATGAGATCGACCGAGGACTGGGGCCCATCCCTGAACGAAAAGCCGTGACCCGAGTAGTAGAAATAGAGCCGCTCGGTCTTATCTTTCCACTCCTTCCCGATGGTCAGGAGGCTCTTCCGGATCGCGGCCCGCGTCGCCGGCAGCGTGCCTGCGGGCTGGTCCCCCTCGACGCCGAGGTGGAAGACGACGTTCTTCGGTGGGACGCCGCCCGTCGTCGTGACCCAATCGCGGAACACGAGCGCGCCCTTGTCGGCGTTCCTGAACGACCTCGAGAGGCCGACGATGTTCGGGTAATCCCGGACCGCGATGATGATCGCGCGCCACATCGGGTTGTCCATCAGTCCGTCCAGTGCTCGATCTTGTCCCTGAGGTCGGGCCGCCTGGCGAGGCTGTCAGCCGACACGGCCACGTTGTACCAGCCGTTCATGCCGCGGACGTGCACGCCGAGCACGCTCCCCGTCGACACGTCCAGCATCGGAGACCCCGAGTTGCCCCCCAGCGTGCAGCAGTCGTGGCGGAACTCGCCTGGAAAGAGCTTGATGATCTCCCCGGGCGCGACCCGCTTCACGTCGAACGGCTCGCCGAAGATGGCCAGGCCGATCCCGAGGTTGCGGCTCGCATCCTTGCGCGGGTAGCCGACGGCCGCGACCTCGGCGTGGAGCGCCGACGAGCGGCTGGAGAGGACGAGCGGGGCGACGCCGTCCGGGGTCCTGTCGATCTTCAAGAGCGCGACGTCGAGCTGCGTGTCCAGGAACATGACCGAGACCACGTCGATCGGAGGCTCCGGATCGAGGGTATTGCGCTCCTGCCCGAAGCGCACCGTCGCCTGGCCGCGCATCAGGCGCCCCACGCCGAGCGAGGCATCCATCACCACGTGCCCTGCCGTCATGACGAGCTCGGGGCCGACCAGGAAGGCCGTGCCCTCGGGGGTCCCGTCCGCGCGATCGACCCGGCAGACGGCGCGCAGCCACGCGGCGGAGCGCCGCATGAAGGCGCCCCACTGCCCGGGGCGCCAGCGAGGCTCGGCGTCGGGAAGCATCGGGGCCGGATCGACGATCGCGCCCTGGGTGACGAAGAGCGGCGTGCGCAGGAGCCGCAGGCACTGCGCGAGGGACGCGAGCTGCGCCGGGTTCGGCAGCTCGCCGGCCTGCAGGAGATCCACCGCCAGCTGCGCGCTCGCATCGTCGATGCCTGCGCCTGGCGGCACGAGGGCGCGCGGAGCGTTGATCGCCTCCTGGACGCGCTTGCCCTGGAGGGCTCGCTCTGCGGCGCGCCGCCACATCGCGAGCTGCTCGGTGAGGTCCTCGAGCTCGCTCATGGCGTGAGCTGCTTTGTGTAGATGATCTCGCCCGTCGGCCGGTGCAGGTGCTCGACGAGCGACGGCCCGTCGAACACGAGCGACGCATACCCTTGCGCGCCGTACTCCTCCGGCTCGGCCTTGGGCGCGACGTACGGGTTGGGGTCGTCGAGCATGCGCCCGCCGGGCGACCTCGCGCTCGGCTTGAAGATGCGCCAGTGCGAGGAGCCCTGCTGACTGACGTGCTTGAGCCCGGTGGTGCCCTTGTACCTGAAGTAAGGGAAGCCGCCGTGCCCGATGCAGCGTCCCTGGAGCTTCCACGTCGGGTGCTCGTCGTAGATGAACGCGCAATGCTCGTGGCCCCAGTACCAGGCGAAGACCTTGTGCGCTTCGAGCAGCGGCCCGAGCGCCTGGACGAGCTTCGGTCCGCCCTTCTCGAGCTCGCTGAAGGGCTGGTGGTGCGACATGAGGATGACCCGCCGCGCGCCCGCGGCGTCGACGTTCTGCCGGATCCACTCGACCTGCCGCGCGTCGAGGTCGTGCTCGTCGTAACCCGTGTCGAGCGCGAGGATGAGCCAGTCGTCGTTGCGCAGGGCGAAGTAGCTGGACTCTTGCCCGAGCGCCGGGAGGGCCTTCTTGAAGTAGCCGTGGCCGCCGGAGTACATCTCGTGGTTCGAGTTGAGCGTCCGGCCGATGACCCCGTTCCCGTGTGGCCAGTACGGCAGGAAGCGTGCCGCGACCTCACGCTCGGTCCCGGCGTAGTACACGTCCCCGAGGTGAATCGCGTAGGTGTAGCCGCGGTCGGCGAGCTGGATGCCGACCGCACGCGACCCGTAGAGGCCAGAGCCCCAGTCGCCCGCGATGCCGATCCGGCACCTGGAGGGGAGGTCCTCCGGCCCGCCGGTGGGGCGCTTCTGGTCCTCCTTGGTGACCTTTCCAAGCCAGCTGAGCAGGCTGGTGCCCCAGCGCAGATCGCGCCCGTCGAACTGGATCTCTCTCGTCGCCAGCGCCGCCTCCTCGGCGTCTCGCTCCTCGGCGTTCTCGGCGATCCACGATTGCAGTCGCGCTCCGAGCGCGGCATCCGGGGAGCTCATGATGCCTGGACCGAGATCCGCGCTCTCGATCTGGGCCTGCGCAGCGCTCAGCTTCACGAGGAGCTCCTGGCGCTGCTCCTCCGTCAGCGCTTCGGCCGGGTCGACGGCGCTCGGCGTGCTTTCGGGTGAGGCCGACTCCTTGAACAGGCGCTTGACGACGTCCGCGGAAACGATGGCCGTCGGCCTGCCGTTCGGCTTCTGCTGGTCCATTGTCTTTCCTCGATAAGGGGCGCGATCTTCGAAGCAATCACAGAAGCATTCGCCGCGCAAGGCCATAGCAGGTGGTCGCGCAGCTCCTCGGCTGCCCGGACGGCAGCCGCGTCGGCGCTCGCGCATCGCCAGGACCGCCGGCGGCGCCCGCAGAGAGCGCCCGCCGGCGCGCGTCGTGGTACAAGCGGCCTCCGGAGGATGCCCCAGCGCTGAAGCGGCAGCGCGCCGGGCTCCGCGCCGTCGTGGCGCATCTGGCCGGAGGGGGCTTCGGGCTCCCCCGCCGGCACCGCGACTGGTCGGGCTGATATCGCGAGCGGCGCCGCCGCAGCGAAGAGCGCCATGAACCCGGCGATCCCCGCCGCGCTCGGCGCTCGAAGGCACACGAACCCGAGCACCGCGCCGGTACCGAGCCCTGCGGCGAGCGCGCGCCCCGCCGGGATCCGGTCGAGCGTCCGGAGCGCTCGTCGAAGGCCGAGATCGCGGACCATCGATCGCATCTTCCACGGGGCGCCCGCAGCCCGCAAGCGCGCGACGAAGACGCCGCCCCGAGCGCAGCTCGGGTACCATGCGCTCCGCGATGAGCTTCAGGGCGGAGACCCGAGCAAGCGGCTGCCGGAAGCTGGTGGGCCGGAGAGGGCCGACGGCGCGCCCGCCGGCCTCATACGCCGCGCCGAGCGGCCGAGAAATCCCTCACAGGTCGTCCAGATCGTCCAGCGCGGCGCCGCCGAGGAAGAGCCCACGGTCCACCGCCGGGCCGCCGAAGTGCAGCCGACGGTCGTCGCTCGCAGGATCGACGAACAGAATACCCGACGGCGCGAGGAGCGAGTGCCTATCTTGCCCCGTCGCTCGCCGCCACCTCGCGAGGCTGATGATCGTGTCGCCGTTGTCCCTGCTGAAGCGGTCCACGACCACGTTGTAATCGCTCTTGAAGCAAGGGTCCTCCGCGCCGCCCGGATAGATCAGGATCGAGCCCCTGTCGAGGCGCGGCGTGTAGAGGACGTTGTTCACGATCTTGTTGCACCTCGGGTTGGAGATGCCCTCAGGCGACTCGGGGATGTTGACCACCCAGCGGCTGTCATCCGCCATCACGATGATGTTGTCGTAGACCTCGTTGCGGCTGGAGCCTTCGCTGCCGTCGATGGCGTAGAGAGAGAGCCCGCTCGCGTGGTTCCCGTAGAGCAGGTTGTCCCGGATGACGCTGTCGCTGACACCGTCGCAGTTGATGGCCGAGGCGCCGCCGACGCCGTTCTCCCAGATGACATTGGCCTCGACCGTGGCGAAGCTGATGAGCCCGTCGCCGGGCTGGATGGTCCTGTCGCCGTTCATGTGGACACCGGCCGCGAAGTTGTCGTGGAGGAGATTGCCGCGCACCACGGGGAAGTCGCCGCTGTTGCTGATGTAAACTCCGTGCTCGCCGTTGAGCTCGGACTCGTTGTACTGGACGACCACGTCGTCGCTGAACGCCGTGAAGATCCCGGTTCTACCGCTGTTGTAGACGTGGCATTTCTGGACGGTGATGTCGCGCGTGACGCGCACGTCGACGCCGGATCGGGGGCCGTCAACGATCTCGAAGCCGTCGATCACCCAGTGCTTGACGACGCCGTCGAACGACTCGACCTCGATGTTGCTGTTATGCCGGTTGTTCGGCCCGGGCTCGAGCACAACGGCTCCCCAGGGTGGGTGTGCCCGCAGGGTCTTTGGCTGGCCGGCCTCGCCAGAGCTCTCGATACGACACCCCTCGTAGAGTCCCTCCAGCACGAGGGCGGTATCGCCAGGACCGATGGTGTCGACGGCATGCTGGAGCGTCGCCCATGCCGTTGCAGGGGTCAAGCCATCGTTCTCGTCGTCGCCGGTGTCGTCGACATAAAATGTCGCCGCTGCCGCCGGCCCGTGGATCAGAGCGACTGCGATGAACGTCAAGAGAGGTAGAACGCCGTTCATATTCAGCTCCTGGCTCCTTCTGGAGGATGTTGAACGTCACGAACGAACGCGCGAGCGCTTGTGAACGTCCCCGGGCGCCGACGTCCTGCGTCGCGCTGGGCACCATCGGCGTTGCGCTCGAAGAGCGCCCAGCACGGGCCCAAATCCCTTCACCCCGGACCGTTCAGCCATGACATCGGGTCACGGCGGATCGCAGACCTCGCCATCGACGCCGCTGCGGGAACGCGGCAGCGGCGTCCACGTCTGTTCTGTGCGGAGGTCTTCCGGGAGAAATTCTAGAGATTACCGAAAGCGGAAGAATGATAAACCCGGCTGAGCACGCTCGCAATGGTTAAACGCATCTCGCCGCAACGGAGACCATGACGTCGTGGCCGGGCGTCAGTCCGTGCGCGACGGCACCATCCGCCCGCGCCTGGGCGTCATCGTCGGCTTCAGGGACTGCGATGAATTCCGCCGCAAGGGGATGACCTGCTCTGAAGTCATGTCGATCCGCTTCACGGTGGCCGACGCCGCGGGCACCCACGGCAGGGACGAGCGCATCTCCTCGGACATGCCGGAGCGCGGCGCGAGCGCGATGTTCGAGCTGGGGTCCGTGTGGTGAGGCGGAGCGGCGCGGCTCGCTCGTCCTCGGCCTCCACCACGTCCACGGGCGGTGGTCGTGGCGCGCTGCAACGGCGGCTCGTGGATGTCCGAGGTCACCCAGGCGCGCTGGTGCTTCCGGCGCATCGGGGCAGTCACGCCCCACGGAGCGACCGTCTGTTATAAGAGAAGTTGCATCCGTTATGGTGGACGGCCGCGCCGGGCCGTGGTACGGGACGCGGGAACGGACGGAACAGCGATGCACTACCGACAGCTGGGTGACAGCGAGCTCCGGGTCTCGGAGCTCTGCCTTGGGACGATGACGTTCGGCGAGCAGAACACGCTCGAGGAAGCGAAAGCGCAGCTCGACTACGCGTTCGACGCCGGGATCAACTTCGTCGACGCCGCCGAGATGTACCCCGTGCCGACCCGCGCCGAGACGCAGGGGCGCACGGAGAGCTACGTTGGCGAGTGGCTGAGCCAGAGGCCGCGCGACAAGGTGGTCCTCGCGACGAAGATCGCGGGGCCGGGCCGGCCCTTCTCGTGGATCCGCGGCGGCTCGCTCGCGGTCAACCGCGCGAACGTCCGGCGCGCGGTCGAGGACAGCCTGCGTCGCCTCAGGACCGATTACATCGATCTCTACCAGATCCACTGGCCCGACCGGTACGTGCCCCAGTTCGGCGCGACCGCCTACGACCCGGCGAACGAGCGCTCGAGCACGCCGATCCCGGAGCAGCTCGCGGCGTTCGCGGAGGTGATCCGCGACGGCAAGGTCCGTTATATCGGGCTGAGCAACGAGACGGCCTGGGGGGTGACGCAGTTCAGCCGCGTGGCGGAGCAGCTCGGGCTCCCGAAGCCGGTGTCGATCCAGAACGCTTACAGCCTCGTCAACCGCACGTTCGACGCGGCGCTCGCGGAGGCGTCGCGCCGCGAGGACGTGCCGCTCCTCGCGTACAGCCCGCTCGCCTTCGGCCTGCTCACGGGCAAGTACGCGGGCGGGCCTCCGCCGGGCTCGCGGCTCGCCCGGTTCGAGACGTTCGGCCAGCGCTACCGGAAGCCCAACGTGCACGAGGCGGTGCAGGCCTATGTGAAGCTGGCGCGCGAGCGCGGCCTCACCCCGGCGACGCTCGCGCTCGCCTTCGTGCGGAGCCGCTGGTTCGTGGCGAGCACGATCCTCGGGGCGACGACGCTCGAGCAGCTCGAGGAGAACGTGAAGAGCGCGGGCGTGGTGCTCGACAGGGACGTGCTCGCCGAGATCGACCAGATCCACGCCCGGTACCCGAGCCCGGCGCCGTGAGCGCGCTGGCCGTCGAGGCGCGGATCCCGCGGGGCGCTCGCTTCTCGTACTCCGAGGCCGAGAAGCGGCGCTTCATGGCGAGGGCGCTGGAGGTGTCGCGCGGGGCGCTGCCGCGCTGCCGCCCCAACCCGCCCGTGGGCTGCGTCGTGGTGCGCGGCGGGAGCATCGTCGCGGAGGGGTTCACGCAGGCGCCCGGCTGCCACCACGCCGAGGCGATGGCGCTCTCGGCGCTCCCCGGCGATGTCTCGGACTGCGCCGCGTTCGTGACGCTGGAGCCCTGCTCGTTCTTCGGCCGCACGCCGTCGTGCGCCAAGGCGCTGATCCACCGGCGCGTCGGCGCCGTGTTCGTGGCCGTGATCGACAGCGATCCCAGGAACCTCGGCCGCGGGGTCGCGCTGCTGCGCGCCGCCGGCATCCCCGTCGAGGTAGGGACGCTCGCCGGGGACGTCGAGGCGTTCCTCGGCGGGTACCTCATCCGCTGAAGCCCATCTGGCGACGGCCGCGGCGACCGGAGGAGCCCATCCCTGGCTCCGATGGTGAAAAAGCGCATCTCGCGATGCGCGCCGCCCACAGGCGATCTGCGGTGATGCAGGAATATCGAGCTCACGCCGCGTGACGGGACAGCGCTGAAACAACGGACCGTTGCGGGCTGCCCGCCATCACGAAAACGTCATTCGTTTCGAAGGCTTACCCTTGCCCGCGGCGCCCGTGCATACTCCGCGGCGTGCGCGGAGCGGGGAGGGGAGACTCCCCTGCTCGCGGAGGCGCGGCGCTCCCTGGCGAGCGCGCGTGCGGCTCCGGAGCGGCTGCGCCCTGCATCGAGGGAGGAGACGAGAATGACGAAAGTACCCAGGCGAAGCCTGCTCGAAGGCCTGCTGGCGCTCGGCGCCGCGGGCTGCGCGGCCTCGGAGCCGGCGATCGCCGCGAGCGACCGGCCACGGGCGCCCGCCGACGAGTGGCAGCGCGTCCGGGGCGAGTTCGACGTGTCGCCGGCGTGGATCCACATGGCGAGCTTCCTGCTCGCGTCGCACCCGCGGCCTGTGCGCGAGGCGATCGAGGCGCTGCGGAGGGGGCTCGACGACAATCCGGTGGACGCGCTGCACGACCACGAGGACCCGGCGCCGGTGCGGGAGGCCGCCGCGGCGTACATGGGCGTCAGGGCCGACGAGATCGCGCTCACGGACAGCACCACGATGGGGCTCGCCTCGCTGTACCTCGGCTTGCCGCTCCGGGCCGGCGACGAGGTCCTCACGACGGCGCACGACCATTACGCCACGCACGAGTCGCTCCGGCTCGCGGCGGAGCGGACGGGCGCGAAGGTGCGGAAGATCGCGCTGTACGAGCGGAGCAGCGCCGCGACGGCGACGGAGATGGCGGGCACGATCGAGGCGGCGATCACCCCGGCCACGCGGGTCGTGGCGATCACGTGGGTTCACTCGGGCTCGGGGGTGAAGACGCCGGTGCGCGCCATCGCGGAGGTCGTCGCCCGGGCGAACCAGGGGCGGGCGCCGGGCGACCGCGTCCTGTGCTGCGTCGACGGCGTGCACGGCTTCGGGGTCGAAGACGTCTCGATGGCCGATCTCGGCTGCGACTTCTTCTCGGCGGGCTGTCACAAATGGATCTTCGGGCCGCGGGGCACGGGCGTGCTCTGGGGCAGGGCCGAGCTCTGGCCGCTGCTGCGCCCGAGCGTTCCGCACTTCGGCCGGGAGGGATACGGGGCCTGGCTCGCGGGCCAGCCGGCGCCGCCGACCACGGCGAACATGATGTCTCCCGGGGGGTTCCACTCCTTCGAGCACCGCTGGGCGCTGCCCGCGGCGTTCGCGTTCCACCGGCGCATCGGCAAGGCGAGGGTCGCGGCGCGCATCCATGCCCTGAACCGGCAGTGCAAGGAAGGGCTCAAGGGGATGGGGCACGTCACGCTGCACACGCCGCTCGACGAAGCGATCTCCGCGGGGCTCGTCTGCTTCGAGGTCGCGGGGCTGACGCCCGCGGCCGTCGTGACGAGGCTCCGGGAGCGGAAGATCATCGCGTCGACCTCGCCCTACGCGACCTCCTACGCCCGCGTCGCGCCGAGCCTGCTCAGCTCGGAGGCGGACGTGGAGGCGGTGCTGCGCGCTGTCCGGGCGCTCGCGTGAGGGCCGGGCGCTCGCGTGAGGGCCGGGCGCTCGCGTGAGGGCGGGGCCGGGTCACCGGGAGCGCGCGGGGCCCGGCTCGCCGCGCGGCGAGGAGGCCACGGCGCGGCGCATGGCGCTCATCGAGTCGCGGGCGAAGCGCCGCTGGACGGTGCGCGCGTAGGGAGCGCCGAGCCTGGCGAGGATGTGGTTCGGCCTGGAGACGGCGAAGATCTCGTAGATGACCTCGCCCGAGGGCGCGTCGTGCTCGACGAGGAAGCGCTCCTCGCCGCGCTCGCCGTGCTCCTCGAACGTGCCGTAGGCGAAGCCGAACCGGCGAACAGGGCCGCTCGCCTCGTCGACGGTGTAGACGACCCGGCACGCGTTGAGCCAGTGGATCCCGAGCACGTGGACGAGGATCCCCACGGTGACGCCGGGATCGAGGGGCGCGTCGGGGTAGCAGAGCTCGACCCAGCCGAGCTGGAGCTGCGCCCAGCGCCGCATCGCCTCGACGGCGCGGTCGAAGAGCTCGGCGCCGTGGCCGAGCACGACGCGGTGGTGGTCGACGTCGAAGCCGGCGGGAGGCCGCGCGGGGCCGCCGCCGGCGCCGGTGCAGCCGACGTCCGCGTACGAGAGCGGCCGCCCCGCCTGGCGGGCGAGGAAGGCGCGGATGGCGGCGTCCGGTGGCCTGGAGCGGGAGAGCACGCTGGGCACTATAGCGGGCCCGAGACGCGATGTTCCGCGCATCGCCCGAGGCGCCCCCGCGGGGACCTCATCGCACAGCAGGCGCGCTGGCTCTTCCAGGCGCGACCTCGTGAACCGTTTGAACCTGGAGGTGACTCATGAGAGAGCACGTGCATGAGACACATCTTCCAGCGCTCGACGGGAGTCCTCCTGGCCGCCGTGCTCTGCGGCGCCGCGTGCGGGAGCTCGTCGCGCGAGCCCCCCGGAGCGAGCGCGCCTCCGGGACAGGGGCCAAGCACGCCGCCGACAGCCCCCTCGACGGGCGATGACATCGTCGTGGGCAGCGACCCGTGCCAGAGCGACGCGGACTGCGTGCCCGCCTGCGGATGCCACCCGGCCGCCTGCGTCGCGAAGGCGAGCGCGCCCGCGTGCGAGGAGGGGCGGGTGTGCACGCAGGAGTGCCGGCCAGGGACGATGGATTGCGGCGGCGGCTGCCTCTGCAAGGACGGCCGGTGTGCGGCGCGTCTCATGAACGCGCCGGCGCTCTGATACGCGTCCAGGTCCCGGCTGACGCCGGGCTCGAGGGCTCAGCGCAGACGGCCGACCGCCTCGTCCCGCAGCAGACCCGCTGATCGCCCGTCGTGCGGTCACCGCAGCTCCCGCGGCGCCTCCCTGTCCTCGCGTCCGTCGCGCCGCTGAACGCGGCGTCATCGCCGCTCCTTCTGCCGCGCCCGCGCCGCCTGCGCCGGTGGGGCCGCCCCGCCGCGCGCCCAGGCGTCCCACGCGGGCTCGTGCCCGAAGCGACTCACGACGAAGTCGATGAAGCTCCGGACCTTCGCCGGGACGTGCCGCCCTTGCGGGTAGACGGCGTGAACGCCGAGCTCCGCCGGAGCATAGCGGGGCATGAGGGGGACCAGGCGGCCCGCGGCGAGGTCCTCACCCACGATGAACGTCGGCGCGACGCTGATGCCCAGCCCGCGGAGCGCGGCGACGCGCAGCAGCTCGCCGTTCGTCGAGGTCAGCCGCCCTCGGATGCGCACGGACACCTCCTCGCCGTCGGGCCCGCTGAACCGCCACTGGCCCGGCGTCGCGCGGTACGCGTACTCGAGGCATTCATGGCGCTCGAGCTCGGCCGGCTCCCCTGGCGCGCCGTGACGCTCGACGTAGGCTGGGGACGCGCAGAGCACGGATCGGCTCGTCGCGAGGCGACGCGCGGCCAGGCTCGAGTCCGGGAGCTCGCCGATGCGGACGGCGAGATCGAACCCCTCCTCGAGCAGGTCGATCTTGCGGTCGTTCAGCGCGACATCGACGGCCACCCCCGGATACGCGAGGAGATAGTCGGCGATCACCGGCGCCAGGTGGCGCATCCCGAAGGTGATGGGCGCGGAGATCTTGAGCCGGCCCCGCGGCGCCTCCTGCAGCGCGCCGGCGGCGGCCTGCGCCCCCTCCACCTCCTCGAGGATGCGCGCGCAGCGCTCGTGGAGGGCCTCGCCCGCCTCGGTCAGGCTGAGCCGCCGCGTCGTGCGGTGGATGAGCCGCGCGCCCAGCCAGTCCTCGAGCGCGCGGATGTGGTTGCTCACGCCCGCGGGGGAGAGCCCGAGCTCGCGCCCGGCCTTCGAGAAGCTCCCGGTCGCGACCACCTTCGTGAACACCGCCATGCTGGTCAAGCGGTCCATCCGGCACCCGCATCTTTCACGAACGCGGAAAGGTCCTTCAAGCTGCAGGCTGGTTATCACGCGCCCGGGTCGGGCGCATCCATGTCCCATGAGCCGCGGTGGCGCGCCGATTCCGGCCGGTACCGGCGGCGGAGGGATCATGAACATGGACAGGATGCTGAGCTTTCTCCTCCCTCGCGCGCTCGACCGCTCCACGGCGGCGGGCCTGCTCTTCGTTCGGCTGGTGGCCGGCACCGCCATGGCCCTCCACGGAGCGCCGAAGATGATGGCCGCCACGAGCTGGATGGGCCCCGGCCCCGTGCCGGGGTGGCTCCAGGCGCTCGCCGCCTTCGCCGAGTTCGGCGGCGGCATCGCCTGGATCCTGGGCCTGGCCACGCCGCTCGCCTCTGTCGGGATCGCCGCGACCATGATCGTGGGCGTCGTGATCGTTCACATACCGATGGGCGACCCGTTCATCCGCTTGACCGTGCAGGGCGTCGACACGGGGCCCGGTGCCCCGTTCGGCGGACTGCCCGCGTGGTTCGTGCGCGCGGGCGGCCGGAGTCCCGGCGGCTCCGGCTCTTCGGAGCTCGCATCGCTGTTCACGGCGATTGCGGTCCTCCTCCTCGGCGCGGGACCGGGACAGCTCTCGCTGGACGCGCTGCTCGCGCGCCGCTTCGCGCGTCGTTCGTCGGCCGAGCGCGACGCCGAGCGCACAGGCAAAGCGGCGCTCGTCCGCTGAGCTGCGGGCTCACGCGGCCGCGGGCCCGCGCTCGAGGGCATGAAGGTTGGTTCCGCGCGTCAGAAATCCTGCCAGGGATCTGCCTCGAAGCAAAAAGGCATGAATTCATGGATGCATGAAATCTGTTTTGCGCCTTTGCGCCTTTGCGCCTTTGCGCCTTTGCGCCTTTGCGCCTTTGCGCCTTTGCGTTGAGATTTCTCTTCGGCCATCCCTGGCCGGACGGATGGTGGGCGGAGCTAGACCACGGAACGGTACGCTCGGATGGCCGCTTCGAGCCCTGGACGTGGACTGCTGAAGACCGGGACAGGCACGTCGGGGCACAGGCCCACGGCGTCGGCCATGGATGCCTGCGCGAGGACGATCGCGTCGGCCGACGGCGCCACGTCGCGCAGCTTCGCCGCGATCGCCTGGAGATACCCCGCCTGATCGCCGCGCTCGAAATGCACCCACGCGTCCTCGAAGAGCGCGTCGACCACCGAGACCGCCCTCCCGGCCCGACCGGCCACCTCGAGCACGAGCTCGCGGGTGGGAGCGATGGTGCTCGCCAGCGTCGCGGCGACGACGATGCGCCCGCCGGCAGCGACAGCGCGCTCCGCCATCGCGCGATCGACGCGGAGGACGGGATGTCCGGCGGTCTCGCCGGCGCGCTCCGCGCACCCGCCGATCGTCGAGCAGGTGCACAGGACCACCGCGGCGCCGCCCGCCACAGCGCCGAGGATCGCCTGCTCGACCCGGCGGGCCACGTCGGGGGTGAGGCCCGAGGCGCGGGCGTCGCTCAGGAGGCTCTCGTCCACCGCGTGCTTCGCGGGGATGGTCGGGGCCATCTCGGCAAGGAGCCGATCGAAGGTGGCGATATGCACTGGCGAGGTATGCAAGAAGGTGAGCGTCTTCATCATGACCGAGCTCTCTCTGCACGACGCGCATCCTGCGGGCAGCGGCGCGGAGGCCGCCTTCCCGATGCGTCGATGACTCGACGAGGATAGTTCATCACCTCTCCAGGATAGCGCGCAGATCGCACGAGGGGTCCCCGCCGCCCGCCGCCGCCGCGCCGGCCGGGGAGAGCGTCGTCCAGGTCGACGCCGATTCGCCGACGAAGACGCCCTCGGGGGCCGCGTTCATCGCCTCGGCGATGGCTCGCGTGACCACCTACAGACGCGCACTCATCCGCGATGTTTTGCGTGGTCACCTACAGACGCGCACGTGGGCGCGAGGCGGAAGCGCTCGATACGATTCGCCGCCATTGTGAGCGGGCAGACCGGGAGGGGATCTTCGGGATGCGAGGCGCTCCACGCCTCGACACTGGCTGCTTGACCGATGTACTCTGCCGGGTTGGATGGCCCAGCCTGACCGCACGACCAGCACGATCGACGACTACTTGCTGCACTGTATGGAGCTGGTCTTCATCGCCAGCGAGGGCGGCACGCTCCTCCGCACGAGCCGCGCGCTCACGCAGGCGATGAGCCCGGAGCTCCACGCCGCCTCGCGAGCTGGGCTCGCCCCGCTGGTTCACCCTGACGATCGGCGCTCGTTCGACGAGGCGTGGGCGCGCCTACGCGCCGCGGCGGAGCCCATCGTCCTCGATCTGCGGCTGAAGGCCGCGGATGGATCGTTCAAGTTCTTCCAGTGCACCGCGCGGTGGGTGCCCGAGCGGGAAGAGGTCTATGGGTCGCTCCGCGAAGCGGAGGAGCGGGTCGAGCAGGAGATACAGCTCAAGCTCCTCAGGGCGATCAACGACCACCTCCCCATCTGTCTGTGGGCGATCGACGATCGAGGGGTCTTCGTCCTTCATGACGGAAAGGGGCTCGCGGCCGCCGGGCTCGAGCCGGGGCAGTTCCTCGGGCTCAACATCTTCGACATCTACCCGGAGGAGGGCACGGCAGAGCTGCGCAAGGCGCTCGCGGGCCAGATGTCTTACTTCGTGAACGAGCTGGAAGGCGTCCACTGGGAGGCCTGGTACCTGCCCATCCAGAACGAGGGCGGCGAGGTCACCCACGTCGCGGGGGTCACCCTCGACGTCACGGCCGCGAAGCGCACCGAGCAGGAGCTCCGCGCGAAGCTGGAGCTCATCCAGCGGCAGCAGCAGGTCATCCGCTCGCTGTCGACGCCGATCATCCAGGTGTGGGACCGCGTGCTCACGCTGCCCCTGGTGGGCATCTTCGACAGCACGCGCGCCGCCGACGTGATGGATGGGGTCCTCCGCGAGGTCGTCCGGACGCAGGCGCGCTATGCCATCCTCGATCTCACCGGGATCGACGCGATGGACACCGAGACGGCGGACCACCTCATGCGCCTCTCCGGAGCCATCAAGCTCCTCGGCGCCGAGGGGATCATCACGGGGATCCACCCGGCGATCGCGCAGACCATCGTCGGGCTCGGCGTGGACCTCACGTCGATCGAGACACGCTCGACGCTGCGGCAGGGGCTCGAGCACTGCATTCGAAGGATGGGCGGCGAGACGAGGCGGCGCGCCTCGCGCTGACGGGTCGCCCTTCGCGGGCCATCAAGCCAGGTGTCATCAAACAGGTGACATCAAGCCAGGCGCCATCCGACAGCTGCCATCAGACAGGTGCAGGCTACAGATCTCGGGTTCCGTCCGCGGAGATCGCTTGACGCGATTTGAAAGGATATTTATATTGTTCCTTTGATTCCTTTCAATTCGTGAGCACCCAGCGAAAGGGGTGAGGTCCATGAGCACGAACAGCGGTCGTGTCAGCAGCTTTCTGCGTCGTGTCCTGCCGGTTGTCTCCGCCATGGCGCTGGCGGGCGCTGTCACCGTCCTCGTCGCGACGCCCGCGGAGGGCACGCCTCCGAGCGGCGTGATGGAGCTCAAGGCGCTGCACGAGATCGAGCAGCTCGAGTACTGCTATGCGGCCGGGACCGACGCGATCGGCCGCGGTGATCTGG
The DNA here is from genome assembly GCF_051530195.1 of Sorangium sp. So ce321. Lineage (NCBI taxonomy): Bacteria > Pseudomonadati > Myxococcota > Polyangiales > Polyangiaceae > Sorangium > Sorangium sp. So ce321. The sequence goes on from NZ_CP150329.1 coordinate 1,328,286, forward strand.
AGAAGGGCAAGCAGCTCTATTCGAGGTGCTTCACGCCGGACGCGCCGGTCATCATCTGGGAAGCCGGGGCCGCGCCGGACGCTCCGCCGGTCGTCTCGGTGCCGAGCGCCGAGGCCTGGGCCGACTTCATCGACGAGCTGTTCGCGGCGTCCGGCTACGTCGCCACGCAGCACCTGATCAGCAACGTTCGTGTCGACATCCTCCCTGGCGGCCACCGGGCGAAGATCACCTCGTACCTGATCGCGACGCACATCTATGACCCGCTGAGCAGCGTCCAGGTGGCGCACGGCACGTACGAGAACGAGGCGGTCTGGACGCCCTCCGGCTGGAAGCTCAGCAAGCGCACCTTCCGCACCTCGGCGTTCATGCGCATCGACTCGCCGGAGCCCTGAGTCGGGCCGCCCGCGCCGCCCAGGCGTCGTCCCTCCGCTTCCGTGGTGAGCGCGAAAAAGATGCCGTTCACATAGGTTGTGAACGTTCACATTCATTGTATCCGCCACGATCGATCAGCCCGCGCGTACCCTCCAGCCCGAGGGAGGACACGCTGGCGGGCTCCTCCGCCGCGATCGGCTTGTTGCGCTCGCGCGCCCCCTCGCCAGGCGATCGCGGAGCTCCCTCGACGTGTCCGGCCGCACAGCCACCGTGCGGCAGCCGCGGCAGTCGGCAGGGTCGACGTCGCGGCCGCCACGTTCCCAGGAAGCCTTCTCCCTCGTAGGGTAGCTCACGCGGGTACCGCCGCCGGCCGCCGCTGCGCAACGGCCGGGACCGAGGAGGGTCGCGCGGCGGGTTTTGATTGACGCCGGTCATGTGAACGCTCACAATTGGTGCTCCAGGAGTTCTTCTATTTTGGCCTGTGCAGGCACCTCATGTGCACCAGGGCCTCCGTCCTCATACGCATCAACCTCGACGCCGGGCTCTGAGGAGCTCGCTGGCCCGATCGGGCACCCCTCTGGAGACTAGCATGATCACTCACTTCGATTTGCCCCGCCAAGCTCTGACTCCGTACCGTTCCATCCTTCGCTTCTCTGCCCTCGGTTGTATGCTCGCGGCGATCGCCGCTTGCGGCAGCGACCCGGTGGACGGGGACCAGTCCTCTGCCGGGACGGGTGGCTCGGCGAGTCCGACGACGGGCGCCAGCGGTACGACGGGCGCCAGCAGCACGACGGGCGTAGGGGGGGCGGGCACAGGGGGATCGACCCCCGGCACGAGCGTGGGGAGCACGACGAGCACGGGCGACGCGACGGTGGGGAGCGGTGGCGCTCCGGGGACCGGGGGTGCCGGCACAGGCGGCTCCGAGACGTTCTGCGACCTGCCCACCACGTTCAAGTGGAAGTCGGGGCCTCCGGTGATCAGCCCCAAGCCGCCTGCTGGCCGTACCTTCGCCTCCGTCAAGGACCCGACGATCGTGTTCTTCGAGGACAAGTACCACGTCTTTGCCACCGTGTTCGACACCACGTCGGGCAACGGCGGGTGGCAGTCGGTGTACTTGAACTTCACGGACTTCCCTCAGGCGCCTGCCGCCGAGCAGCACTACATGCAGAGCTGGCCGACCGGCAGCACCGTCGCGCCCCAGGTCTTCTATTTCCAGCCGCACAACAAGTGGTACCTCATCTACCAGTGGAACGGCAGGTACTCGACCAACGACGACATCAACAACATGAACGGCTGGAGCCGGCCCCAGCCGCTGCTCCGAGGCGAGCCAGGTGCCATGGGGAGCACCCTCGGCGCGCTGGACTTCTGGAACATCTGCGACGACGACAATTGCTACCTCTTCTTCTCGCGGGACGACGGCAAGCTCTACCGCTCGAAGGTCAGCATCGAAGACTTCCCGAACTTCGATGGCTACGAGGTCGTCATGACGGCTCCCAGCCAGGGGCTCCTGTTCGAGGCCAGCAACGTCTACAAGGTGGATGGCTCGAACAAGTACCTGCTCCTGGTGGAGGCGTTCGACAACAGCCCTCGCTTCTTCAGGTCGTGGACCTCCGAGAGCCTCGATGGCCCCTGGGCTCCCCTGGCCGACACCAAGAACAACCCCTTCGCCGGCCCCGCGAACGTGACCTACGAGGGCGGGGACTGGTCCGACGACATCAGCCACGGCGAGCTGATCCGCTCCGGGCACGACGAGAAAATGACCATCAGCGCGTGCAACATGCGGTTCCTCTACCAGGGGAGGGATCCCAGCGTTGGCGGGGAGTACGGCCGCTTGCCCTACAAGCTCGGCCTGCTGACGCTCCAGGAGTAGCTCCGCTCCCCTCCTCGAGCTCCCGGAAGGGACCTCTCGGGCAGGAGCGGCGACACCCCGGTCGGAGCCCACCCGGCGAGCCCGCGGCGACTCAGAGTCACCGCGGGCTCGCGCGTCTCTGGGTGATGGAAGACGACGAGGGAGCGGGCCCGGAGCGGCCTTACGGCACGTCCGCGAAGAAGTCGTACATCGCCTGGATGGCAAAGCACGGCACGCCGTGGCTCGTGTTGCTGTACGCGGGATCGTCGTGTGAGCACCAGATCGTCGGCTCCGAACAGCCGCTGTAGGAGATGCAGCCGGGGTTCACCGTCTTGCCGCTGCTCTGGCAGCCCATGACCTCGGAGTACGGCGTCGACTCCGTCTGGCACATGTTGGCGGCGCGGAACCTGGCGACCGTGCTCGCCCCGTCCCCGCCGCGAACGGTGTCGTTCTGGCCCTGGATGTACATCGCGGGCATGGGCACCTGGAGCGCGCCGTAATCGGAGGCGGCGACGGGGGCGACCGCCCTGAAGTTCAGCTGATCGGCGTCGGACTTGTGCGTCAAGATCTGCACGATCATCTGGGCGCCGGAGCTGTGGCCGGTGGCGAACACACGGTCCATGTCGATGCAGTAGTTGTCCATGAGGTCCTCGTGAATCCGAAGGACCTTGGCGATGTCGTTGTTGTAGTTCCAGCAGCCACCCGCGTCCGACGACCTCCCCACGGCGCGCACGTACTCTGTCTCGAACGCCGACCCCCGCGTGAGGTTGATGAACTGGTCGATCGGGTTGCCGCAGGCGTGGAAGCCCATCAAGAGGGGGAGAGGGGTGCTGCCGTCGTAGCTTTCCGGGAACGTGTAGATGTGATCGTTGTCGACCGTCACCTTTCCGTTTGCGGGCCGCCCCGCCTTGCCACAGCCCGGGCTCGGGTTGCCCACGGGCGGTTCAGCGCCGCCGGTCCCCGTGCCGCCGCCCCCGGTCGACGACGCGCTCCCGGTCGACGAGCCGCCCCCGGTCGACGATTCGCTCCCGGTCGAACCACCTGTCGTGGCACCCCCGCCGCTCCCAGGAGCGTCTGTCCCGCCCGTGGAGGGGGCGCCGCCGCCCGTGACCTGACCGCCTCCGCCGGCTCCCGTGTCGGGCGAGCCTGCCTCGGACGAGCAAGCGAGAACCATCAAGGCGACGGCGGGTAAAGCGGAACGAGCACCTGGGCTGGGCATGGTGTGGACCCTTTGGTGATTGCGAGGTTGGTCTTCCGGCAATCGCCCCGTGGCGACGCCGCGATGAGCTCAGGGGATGGTCTCGGAGCGCGTGACGCCCCGTCCAGAGCAAGGCAAAAGGATACCCCCAGGCGCAATGTGAACGATCACACGGCGAGCGTCAATTCCAATTGGCCGGCTCGCAGGTGCCCTCGCACCCGGGGGAGAGGACAGGGCTGACGAGGCTCCTTCGGAGCGCCGCGTCAGCGGGGTGGAGCAGGGTCAGCTCGCCTGTGCCCCCGCCGCGAGCGCGGCCTCGTGCGTCGCGGCGAGCTCTGCGTCCTTCGCCGCGATCCGCGCGAACGCCGGCCGGCCGCACACCCGGGCGACGTAGCCCTTGACCTCCGGCAGCTCGGGCACGAGCTTGAACTTCAGCATCCAGTCCAGCGCCCCGCCCCAGAGGACGTCGGCCGCGGAGAGCCGGTCGCCGAGCAGATACGGCCCCTTCCGGAGCGCCTCCGCCACCACCCCGAACATCGTATCGAAGTCTCCGTACGGAGACACCCCGGGCGGCGCCGGATCGCGCTTCATCGCCCGATCCACCACGGCCGGCTCGAAGCACGACCCGTAGTACGCGATCCACCGGAGATACGGCCCGCGCAGCGGATCCCCGAGGGTAGGGGCCAGGCCCGCCTCCGGGAACAGATCGGCGAGGTAGATGACGATCGCGACCTGCTCGGTGATGAGCGCGCCGTCGTGCAGAATCGCGGGCACCTTCCCGAGCGGGTTCACGGCGAGGTAAGGGGCCTTCCGTTGCTCGCCGGCCTTCATGTTGAGGACGCGCAGCTCGTACGGCGCGCCCAGCTCCTCGAGCAGGACGCGCGTGCCCATCGAGCGCGAGTTCGGTGAATGGAACAAGACGAGGTTGCCCCGCGGGGTCGTGGTCGAATCAGCCATGTTGCTGCCTCCGGGGACGGACGCTAACGCCACGGCCAGGCGTGGTATTGTAAAAGAGCGCCACGCGCGATCATGAGCCCGAGCGTCACCCCGGCGGACCTTACCCACGGCATCCTGAACCCCGCCGCGGGTCTCCAGCGCTTCGAGCTGCGCCGCCACGCGCCCGCGCCCGACCTGGCCAGGCTCGTCGACTGGCACTGGGTCGTCCGCTGGTCGCTCGCGGCGCCTTTCGAGCAGGAGATCCTGCCGCACCCCTGCGTCAACCTGGCCATCGAGGCGCCGGGCTCGGCGGTGCACGGCATCGGGACCCGGCGCGAGGTCGCCCGGCTCGAGGGGACGGGGCGCGTCGTCGCGACGAAGTTCAAGCCGGGCGGCTTCTTCCCCTTCGCGCCGCTCCCCATGCGCCGGCTGGTCGACAGCGTCGTCCCCCTCGTCGAGATCTTCGGCGGTGTGGCCGAGCCGCTCGAGCGCGCCGTGCTCGACCAGCCGGACGACGCCATCGCGATCCGCGCCGTCGAGGAGCTCCTGCGCGCGCGCAAGGGCCCGGAGGACGCCGGGCTCGACGAGGCCATGGCGCTCGCCCTCCGCGCGCAGGGCGATCGCGACATCCACCGCGCCGAGGAGCTCGCCCGGGTCGCGGGCGTCTCGGTGCGCACGCTGCACCGCGCGTTCGAGCGGTACATCGGCGTCGGGCCCAAGTGGATCATCCGGCGGTCACGCGTGCAGGAGGCCGCGGAGCGCGTGGCCTCGGGCGCGCCCGTCGCGTGGGCGGCGCTCGCGCAGGAGCTCGGGTATCACGATCAGGCGCACCTGATCCGCGACTTCAAGGCTCAGGTCGGCTTCACGCCGGCTGCCTACGCAGAGCGGTGCGCGGCAGCGCTGTCGAAAGGGGGAGCCCCCGGCGTGAAGCGTTGACGATCCCCCGGGCGCGAGGGCCGCGCGTCAGGAACGGGACCGTCGCTTTCGCGCGCGTGAGGGGGCGAGGAGGGATGACGGCGCGCGAAGCAGCTCGACGAAGCGCGCGAGCGGAAAGCGCGCGGCCGCGTCGCGCCGGTAGACGGCCGCCCACCGCTCCGGGAGGCCTTCGCGGGTGAGGCGGCGCGCGACGACCTCGCCGCGCGCGATGGCCGGCGCCACGGCCCAGCGGGAGACGAGCCCGACGCCGAGGCCGGCCTTGACCAGCTCCACGAGCGTGTCGGTGAGCGGCACGCGCGCGGCGAGCGGCATGGGCGCGCGCTCGCTGGCGATGAGCTCGCGAAGGCGCTCGACGTCGCTCCGCGGGGCGTCGTGGGCGAGGAGCTTCTCCTGACCGAGCTCGACCGCGGTGACGTACGGACGCGCGGCGAGCGGGTGCGACGGCGGGACGATGACCGTCCATTCGTCGTCGAAGAGCGGCTCGACCACGAGCGCGCGATCGCGCACCGGCGAGCTCACGATCGCGAGCTCGAGGTCGCCGCGGAGGAGCGCGGCGACCGGCTCGCGCCGCGCCTCGAGCACGATGCGCACGTCGACGTGCGGATGGTCCGTCGCGAGCGCCGAGAGCACCGGCGGGAGCCAGTGGTAGGTGGTGAAGCACTCGACGGTGATGCGGAAGACCTCGCTCCTGCGCGATCCGGCGTACTGTAGATCCCGCTCGACGCGCGCCAGATCGACGAGCATCGTGCGCGCAGCGTCGAGCAGCCGCGCGCCGGCCGGGGTGAGCTTGAGCTGGCGCCGGACGCGCGTGAAGAGCGCGACGCCGAGGCGGCCTTCGAGCTCGGCGAGCTGATGGCTCACGGCCGACTGCGTCAGGTGAAGACGCGCCGCCGCGCGCGTGGGCCCGCCCTCTTCGGCGATCGCGCGGACGAGGCGGAGGTGGCGGATCTCGAGCATCGGGTACATGAAACTACCTCATGAAGTCATGCGAAACATGCGTTTCTCACATGTCGAGGCGGCGACCATAGTAGCTCCATGAACACGACGACCTTCTGCCCCAAGCAACATCAGGTTCTGGAGCCCGTCGCGCCCGGTATCCAGTTCAGCTTCCTGCGCCGCCACGGCGGCGGGCAGGGGCTGACGGCGCTCGTCCGCATGGACAAGGGCGCGCACGCGCGGCACCACAATCACCCCGGCGGCGAAGAGACGTACCTCGTCTCGGGGAAGCTCCGGATCGGCGAGCGGGTGCTCTTGCCAGGCGACTACCTCTGGACCGCGCCGGGCGAGAGCCACGAAGGGTACGCGGAGGAGGAGAGCGTCTTCTTCGTCGTCCTGCCGGGGGGCCTCGACCTCGCCGACGCGCGCTGAGCTCCCGCCGGGGAGCTCGGGGCCGCCAGCGCCGCGCTCGACGTCGTCGGGCGCCAAGCTCGCGGTGGCGCGTACGTCACGCCGGACCGAGCCGTCGCGTCGCTCCGGACCGAGCCGTCACGTCCCTCGGAATACGCAATCAGGACGGACCGCCGCGCCTTCCTTTCAAGGTGCTCCGCCTGCCGCGCCGGATCCGTGACGCCCCGGTCCGGCATCCTACGCGCAATCCATGCTAAAATGACAGTGTTCCAGAAGGAGAGAACAAGTGTATTTTAGCAATCGCATGGCGTTCATTGGTCTTATCGCGGAAGATCAGTTTGTCCACTATGCTGAGGTAGAAGAGTATGCCCCGCAAGCCTGTAGCAGTGGCACTTTGGTGAGTTGTGCTGTCTTGGTGGTGAGATACGTGGAGGAACGGGCCAACCTCGTTCGAGTGCTGTTCGCCCATCTGGGTGGTAGTTATTTGAATGACCAGATAAGAGAGCAGCTGAGTCTCATATCAGAAATAGCGGATTATCGGCGATTTAAGGTCGTGTTTTGTCATAATTACGATACGAACAGTAATAACAGGGCGGCATGCGAAGAGGTTCGCGGGATCTTGCGGCAGGATCCCGAAGTAATACCGTCTGCCATGAATGTGATATACATGACGAGTAATGCTTTTCTGATCCCTGAGGGCGCTGCTGCGCAGAAGAGCATGGTCATGCACCTGGATTAGAGAGTCGCCGATCGGGAAAGCGCCCAGACGGTCATGATCGGGAACGAAGGCGGACCCGGGCGAGCACGCCACGCCGGCCCGGAGTCCCGGCGGATGCGACGGATCGCAACGGCTCGCCACCGCAAGGTCGTCCTTGGACGAGGTGCTACCGGAGGGCGCTGCGCACCGCCGCGTCGAGCGCGTCGAGCACCAGGCGCACGCGCGGCACGTTCCGCAGCTCGCGATGGTACGCGAGGAAGATGGGCACCGACGGCAGCTCCGCGTCGACCTCGAGCCGCACGAGCCCCGCCGTCGAGCGCGCCGAGGGGTCGGACATGAGCACGATGCCCTGCCCCTGCAGCGCCGCCTCGAGGAGCGCGAAGTGCGAGTTCGACCGCACGACGAAGCGCTTCGCCCCGTGGGTCATGAGCCACGTCATCTTCGGCCCTTGCGCCAGCGTCCCCTCGTAGCCGACGAAATCGTGGCGCCCGAAATCCGCCGTCTTCAGGCGCCCGCCCCGGAGCCGCCGCTCGACGTAGCTCGGCGCGGCGTAGAGCCCGAACGAGGCCCGCCCGACCGCGCGATGCACGACCGCGGGCGACGACGACTTGATCGAGCGCATCGCGATGTCCGCCTCGCGCCGCGCGAGATCGACGAGCCGCGTCTCCGAGAGGATCTCGAGCAGGAGCCCCGGGTGCAGCCGCCGGAGCTCGCAGAGGAGCTGCGTCACGGGCTGTACGATGGTGTCGGCCAGCGACACGCGCACCGTCCCGGAGAGCGCTTCTTCGCCTTCATCACGGCGGATCGCGTGGAGCCCGCTCTCGATCTGCTCGGCGAGCGCCACGAGGTCGAGCGCGTCGGGCTCGACGGACGTCCCGCCGTTGCTCCGGTGCACGAGCGGCCTCCCGAGCGACGCCTCCAGCGCGTCGATGCGCCGCGCCGCCGTGGAGGTCGAGACCCCGAGCGCCTTGCCCGCGGCGAGGAAGCTGCGATGGCGGTGCAGCGCGAGGAGCACGCGGAGATCGTCCCAGAGCGGAGAGACTGCGCTTTGCATCCGTGGAAACCGGCCTACCATCGGTGCCCGTCGTCGACAAGCGCGCCAGAGACCGTCCTTCAGCCATGAAGGCACCTGGTTTCACGGTGCAAGGCGGCGCGGGTCGCGGGCGCGCTTGTCGACGACGGGCGTCGGCCGCCCGGGCGCTCAGGACGCGAGGGCCTCGGGGTGGCGCCGTCGCCACAGGGCGAGGCGGAAGCGCAGCACGGCCACGAAGAGGCGCATGAACAGGCTGTCGGACGGGGGCAGCCGCTGAACCCGGGTGTTCTGGAACGACGCTATCCGCCAGCGCCCGTCGTCGCCGCGCACGACCACCAGCGTCTGGCGCGACCGCCGGCTCGCTGGCGCCACCCTCTGCCAGGGCCACAGCACCGCGCCGGTGCTGACGACCAACGCCGTGTCGGGGCCGAGGAAGCGCACGCCCTCGATCTCGCCGACCAGCCGGGTGCCGGCGAGCACGCCGGCGAAGAGCTCCTCGTGCACCCTGCGGTTCGCCTCGCGGCCGCGCAGCCACGAGCCGTCGAACGTCACGTAGTCGGAGTCGGGCGTGTAGAACCTCTCGACGGCGCTCGCGCCCTCGCGCGCCCACGCCTCGCTCAGGGCCTCGAACATGCGCCGGATGGCCGCCTCGTCGGTCGAACGATCCATCGAAAACCTCCTGTCAGGTAAGTCTGTTAGTAAGTAAGATAATTACCAAGACTTGTCAAGCGAGCTGCGGCTCGGGTAGAGTGCGGGCGGGTCGAGGCGACAGGGGATCGATGGCCGCGAGACGGACGAGCGCGAAGGCGGTGAGCGAGCTGGTCGACAGCCTGGGCGACCGGCTGGGCCGCGAGCTGAGCACCCAGTCGGTGCTCTTTCATCAGGCGATCGCCGAGCGGCTGGGATTGAAGGGCACCGACCACAAGTACCTCGACGTCATCCGGCGGGCGGCGGAGGCGGGGCCGGTCACGCCGGGCGACCTGGTGCAGCTCACGGGGCTGACCTCCGGGGGCGTGACGGGGGTGCTCGACCGGCTCGAGACGGCGGGGTTCGTGCGCCGCGTGAAGCACCCGAGCGATCGGCGGCAGCTGGTGGTCGAGCCGGTGGTCGAGCGCTACGCCGAGATCGGCGCGCTCTTCGCGCCGTTCCGCGAGCGGTGGGCGGTGCTCTGCGGGCGCTACTCGCTCGCCGAGCTGCAGCTCATCTGCGGTTTCTTCGAGCAGGCGATCGCGCTGATGGCCGAGGAGATCGCCCGCATGCAGGGCCCGGCAGGGCCGCAGGGCCCGGCAGGGCCCGGAGCCGCCCCGGCGAGCGCCGCGCCGCGCGCCGCGAGCGACGCCAGCGACGTGAAGCGCACGAAGGCGCGCCCGCGCCGGGCCCCCTGAAGGGCCCGCGGCAGGGGCGCGCGAGCGCTCACCACGGCACCCGCCCCCGCCGATCGAAATACCCGCCCGTCGGCCCGGCGGAGCCCTTCCGCGAAGCTCCACCCCGACGATGCGCCCGCGCCTCCCGCCCGGCTTGGGCGAGCTTGGCGGAATGCGCCGCGCCAAGAACGCCCAAGCCGCGCCGCGCCCGGACCCGCTATCCTTGAGGCGTGCTGCCCGCCCTCGAGCCCGACGATCCCTTCCGTGTCGAGATCTCCTCCCCCGAGGCGCTCCCCGGCCTCTGCGTGGCCCGCTTCCGCAGCGACGCGCGGCTCCACCGGTCGGTGAAGGATCGCCTCGCCACCGTCTCCAGCGAGTCAGGGAGCTGCGAGTGGTGGGCGCGCGGCAAGACGTGGACGAGCCGGCCGGGCACCTTGCAGGTCAAGCTCCAGGGGGAGGTCCACCGCGACGTGCGCCGCGACGGCCCTTCGCGCTTCCAGATCGTGCTCTTCGACGACGCGCTGCTCGACGAGGCGCGCCTCGCGCTCGGTCGCCGCCCTTTCGCGCCGCCGCCGCGGCTCGCGCTGGACGAGCGCGAGCCGGCCGGCGCGCCGCTCGCGCGCCTGCACGCGCTCCTGCGGGAGCCGGGCGCCGACCCGCTCGCGCTGCAGACCGCCCTCGCCGAGGCGCTGCGCGCGCTGGTCGAGCTCACCGGCGGCCCCGCCGAGCCGGACAGCCAGCGGGCCTGGGGGGCCCCTGTGCGCCGCGCGCTCGAGCTCGTCCGGGCCCGCTTCACCGAGCCCCTGTCCCTCGACGATCTCGCCGCGCACGCGCGCCTCGACAAGTTCCACCTGTGCCGCGCGTTCAGCGATCACGTCGGCCTGCCGCCGTACGCCTACGTCACCCACCTCCGCGTCGCGCGCGCGCAGGGCCTGCTCGCCCAGGGGATACCGCCGTCCGAGGTCGCAGCGCGCGTCGGGCTCTGCGATCAGAGCCAGCTCAACCGGCACTTCAAGCGCATCGTCGGGCTCACCCCGGGCCAGTACGCGCGCAGCGTCCGGCACTCCACCCGAGCGGCGGCGGCGCGCGGCAGCGACGGCGGCCGCGGGAGGCGCCCGGCACGCGCGGCGGCGGGCCGGCCGGCGCCCTAGCCTCGCGCTTCAGGAATCCCGCCAGTCTTGTACGCCGAGATCGTCTCTCACTTTGTCGCGAGTGGACAGGTATCATCCTCTGTGCAGGCGTACGTTCGCAATTCTACGAATTGGCCGTTCTGCACCTTGTAGACGGCGATGTCCCCCTTGACATCGCCAACCGAATCGAAGTCGCACGGGCCTGATGGCCCTTCATAGTTGATGGCCTTGCCGGCGGCGATGGCTTCGATCGCTTTCTTGAACTCCTCCGTTCCGGTTCGCACGATCGTCCCGGCAGGGTCATTGATCTGGTCCAGCGCCACGTTGACGTCGGGTCCCGTCACCTTCGACGGATCGTCCAGAGCCAGGGCTGCCTTCACGGTACCCAGAAGCGCCACCACCATCGAATCATACACGGACGAGTCATAACCTGCAGGATCGGCGCCGGTCTCTTCGGCGAAGGCCTTGGCGAAGTTTTCTCCGGACGCGTCGGCGGTCCAGCAAAGGTTCGAGACGCCCTCCTGGCCCTCGGCCGCCGTCCCCATGGTTTGCAGAATGGCGGCGCGGCGGAACGACGAGCTGTTCAACATCGGCACGGTATAGCCTGCCTGCTTGTAGGCTTTGGCGACACCCACGGCGAGCGTGGGCAGCACCCAGTTGATGATGAAATCGGGCGGCCCCTTCGCCTTGCTGGGATCATCCGCGTTGACCTTGTCGAACGCCCCTGCGAGCAGTCCAGCAAAATCGATAGTGTTGGGATCTATATTAGGATCCACCCCGAGGAGCTCGTAATCGACGATGTCCGGGTTCGGAGGATGCTGAGCAGACCTCAGTTCACCCGTGTACGCAACACGGTCATCGCCGGCAATGATAGACACATTGACCGCCCCATCTCCATCGAGATCTCCATCGCCCTCGGAGCCCCGGGAGAACATGTCTCTGAACATGATTTCGGCGTGCCTGGTGGCCGTGATGGTGGTCCTTCTCAGCCAGTTATCCAGGTCTTGATAGCCGGGCGCATCCGTCGCGGGCGTGGGGGCGGCGCTGGGATTGTTCAGATTCATGTTGGTGCAAGAGCCGCACACGACGGGGACCTTTGCCGGGGAATCGGCGACATAGTTCATGTTGTTGACGGTCATGCTGGTGACGCTCGTGGCCGTCACGAGCACGGGGCTCCCCAGGCCGAGCAGCTCGGTGGCGAGCGGTTTCACCTTCGTGGCTTCGCTCTGGTCGTCGCGCTTCTCGAGCTTGAAGCGAAGACCTCGACTCGCGGACGTCCCCGCGAGGGCCTCATTGAACTGTTCGAACGCCATCTCTGCAGCCTGGATCATGTAGGGGTTCGCATTCAGGCCCGTGTCCGGGAGGATCGCCCCGATGACGACGGTAGACTCCTTGGTGGCGTCATCACTGCCAGATCCGCCATTGCTGGCACAGCCAGACATCGCAAGACACGTTCCCAGGATGATGTATCTTCGCACAGGGCACCTTTTGATGTGGGTTGAATGTATAAACCAAGGTCTGAACAGAAGGCCCGACCTTGCACCACATAGACCATGGGCGGCCAGCGGCTGAGCCGAACCGAGGCGGCGCTGTTCTTGTTTGTAGGTTCCGTTTACTCGACCGTCTGGTCGATCGACCGGAGCGCAGACTCCTTCAAGCCGAAGTGCTTGCGAGCTCTTTCGAGCGCGACGATCGTGTTGATCTCCAACGGTAGCTGAATGGCGGGGCGACGGATCTGCCAGCCGCCGTCGGCCAGATCGAACACCATGTCCGCCGTCTGGACCGCCAACGCGGCATGGTCAGGCACCATCGCAAACGTGCCCAGCTGGACCGGCGTCAGGAGCGATGCGACGCCGACGATGACCGGAATGCGGGAGTTCTTGCCCACCTTTGGCAACCAGATGGATGCCAACCATCGCGGCTTCAGTAGGATGTTGTCATTGAGCACCCAGAGAGCATCGATCTTTTCGTCTTCCACCAGCGACTCTAACGCTGTCGCGACCTCGGTGCGGCGAGGGTCCCGACCGACTTCCTGGCCGACGATCTCGATCTGCTCTACTTCTGCCAGCTTCTGCTGTCGGGCCATGAATCTCGCGAACGGAGCCCGGTAGACGACTCCTACACGTCGCACCGGGCGTTTGATGATGGACCGAAGCTTCACAAACTGAGTGACGCCGGGGATCTCGTACGCAATGCCGGTGGCGTTCTGCACCCTGTGGTAGCTGTCTTCCAGGAACGACGTCATCGTGATGACCGTAGGGGGAAACTGCGTCCCGGCGGGCTGAGCGTTTTGATAGGCGCGGTAGAGCTGCACCGTCGCGTTGTCCATCAAGACCACGCTCGCGGGCTTGATCGCCTGAATATCTTTTGCCAAGATCTCCGGGCCCGACTCTTCATTGATGCGTTGCTCGAAGACCTCGAAGTCGCGCGAGAGCTCATCCCTCAAGCCCTTCCAAACGCCTTCGACGTGCTCGCTGGCTGGCATGACGACGAGGATGGTGGGAGCGCTCGCGGGCCGGTGCATCCCCCGACCGTGATCGGGCGGAGCTGGTGGGATCAGCGGAAGGAAGGCCTTCGCGGCACAAGAAATGCCACAGCCTACCAACAGCAGGGCGGCGAGCTTCATCCGCGACCTCACCACAACTCCTGTGCCAATTGTATGGTGAATGTTCGTCCCAGTGTGGGCAGGTCCATGCCGACGGGGCCGGGCTCCGAATAACGGGCGCCGGTGAGGTTACGGATTGCCAGCGAGACCCGGGTTTCGCCGAGCGGAAGCGGCTTGAGGCCGTGGCTGGAGACCATCAAGTCGACTCGCGTGTAGGCGGGTAGCGTATATGGCTTTCCGTCATTGAGGCGGAGGTTCTGTTCGGTCGGTCCGCGCTCGCCCACCCAACGCGCCGTGGCCGTCGTCTGAAGGTACGCCTCCGGAATATCAAGCCCGAACGACGACATCCCCCACACATTGGGAAAGAGCGGTGGCGACGCGAGGTCCTTGCTCGGGTCCGTTTCATCCGAGTTGAACTGCTCTTGATACGCAAGCCCAACCTCCCCATGGTACCTTCCGTGAGCCAGTCTCATGGTCAGCTCGGTGCCGACGAAGTTGCGAGTAGGCCCGTTTTTCGCGATGAAACCGAGCCCGTTCGTCGCGAGATCGATGCTGCGCTCGAGTCGCTGGTAGAAGGCCGATGAGCTGATCTCGATGGCCTCGAACGCCCGGACGTTGAGGATGAACTCGCCGCTTTCGACCAGCTGTGGCAAGAGCGGTAGCTGGCCCACGGCGGAACGATTGCCAATAATATTCCCTGTCGTTCCGAAGCCGGGGTTAGCAAACAGGAGCAACGCCGACGGAGCTTGGAAGGCGCGACCACCCACCACTCGCACCGTGACGTCGTCGAACAGTCGATATCCGACAGCTGTCCGCCAGCTCGTCGCGGCGGGGTAAAGGTTCGACTTGTCTAGCCGGAGATCGCCGAGGATAACGAGGTCCGGCGCGATCTTGAGGTTCTGAATGGCGACCTGGCCGTGCACCGCCATGTTGGTGATGTGCTGAAACTCGGCCGTGCCATCGGGAAGGAGAGGTTCTTCGTAGCCTGGCGAGTGCCCTGCCGCTGGTTGGCGATAAATTTGAGTATAGAACGGAACGCGATGTCGTTCGATCGCCGCATCGAAGCCGAGCGCGGTGCTGAGCCACTTCACAGGATCGAACGCGAGCCCCAGACGTCCGTCGAAAGCGTGGTAAGAGAAGTTGCGATGGTAGGCATATTGCTGACTTCCGGACAGATACTGCAGGTCGTCCGCCGCTGGCGCCCCCTGCGACCACCCCAGCGACGCCCATGTCGAGAGCTTGTTCGACCATTTGCGCTCGCCCCTGGCGGAGGCCCAGTAGTTGTCGATGACGTACTTCGAGTTGTGCGTGAGCGCTGAGAAGGACTGGAACTCTCCATAGGCATCGTGGTGCTGCGCTCCGCCCTGAACCGTCAGCTCGCCGAGTCCCTCGCGCGACAGTCGAAGATTCGCGTAGAAGCTCGCCGGACGTGCCAAGTCACCCTTGGAGCTCGTTTCGAAGAAATCTTTGTACTGGACGCTTGTTGGGTCTTGCTTCGGAAACGTTTGTTGCACGGCCAGGCCCGAGCGATCGAGGTTCGAATCCGATACGGACATAAGCAAGCTCAGGTGTTCCGAGCCGTAGGTGACGGTGGCCCACCGACTGAGCCCGCTCGCCCCGGACGTCGAGTAGCCCAGACCAGCAGCGCCGTGGCCCCCCTCGGTGGGTTCGCGGGTGATCACGTTGATCGTCGCGATGAAAGCGTTCGTGCCATACACCGCCGACAGCGCACCACGAGCGATGTCTATTTGCTCGACCGCGTCGATCGGTACGTACTCGGGTCCGAGAAACGCCGTCATGTTGGGGCGAAATGAAACCTCGATCCCGTTGATCATGACCTTGACGATGCGGGTGGCGGACTCGAGTCCACCCGTGGTGCCGCGCACGCTGATGGTAGGCGTGACGAGATCGTCGATCACGTAGAGACCGGGGACGTGCGCCAGCACTTCCGCGAGCGAGCTCCAGCCATGTCGCTTGATGTCTTCACGCGTATAGACGAAGACGTTCGCCGAGGACAGGTCCTGCGATTCTGCCTTGCCGCCGCTCGCGGTCGTCACCTCGCGAATGTCCAGCAAATTGGTCAGCGAGAGCTGGTTGAGCGCGGTTTCGTCGAAATTCTCCGCGGGAACGGCCGACTGCGAATGGGCCACCCTCGGCGCCATCAGCCACAGGAGACCGGCGGTCACGGTCGCCCTGCTGCGCAAGCGCTTCTGGGGTAGGTGGCTGTGTGTCCTGGTCGTCATAATTCCATTGCAGCCGGCGTGGTCGGACTGCTCCCGAAAGAGCAGACGCCGGAAGCGGGGGCACGTCGACCTCATCTCCATTCGTCGACCCCCAGATCCGCCAACACGTGTTTGGGGAGCTTCCGGATCGCGATCTCGATGAATTGACGATTGCTCAAAAACGTGACTGCCACCAGCCCGACCTTGGCCGTCGAGAGGCTGAGGGTCGTGAGGCGCATCTTGCTCTCGGACTCGAAATCGTAGCGAAACCGCTCCGGGAGGAGCACGGCGTCGGCCGTCTGGAACTGGAGCAGCGGCAGCAGAGCCTCGATCTTCGTGACGCGCTGGACCTCCGGCGCGTCGCTCACGCCCAGGAGCCCGGCGACGAACTTCGGGAGCGCTTTTCGGTCGACCAGGTCGATGATCCCGTACCTGAGCGATGAGAGCATGTCCTTGCTCAGCGCCTTCGTCGAGACCAGGAGGTATTGCTCCGCGTCGCTCCCCGCCTTCAGGCCCTGGAGGTCGGCTGTCCGGTTGAGCGAGGCCAGGACCGGTCTCGGCGAGAGCGCCGCGCTCGGCGGGTTGGCCTCGAGCGCCGTCCTGAAATCGGTCAGCTTTCCGAAGACCGTGACATCGACGCCGGGCATCGACTCCTCGATCTTCTGCTCCAGCGCTCGAGCGCGGAGCGGTGTCACCGCGTAGACATAGAGCGTGGCCTCGGGGCCGGCAGTGCTCGGGGGGCTGAGCAGCAGGAGGCAGCACCCGAGCAGCAGAGCCGTCGCGAGCAGGACCGCCGACGCGCGCGAGGACCGCAGAGGTCGCCAGGGCCAGAACCCGGCCGTCCCGCTCCGAACACACGCGGCCAGAGCCTCGACAATACGGTGAGAAGCTCCGGGTCGAAATGGAGAGATCAAGTCGTCGCCTCGCCGCGTACGCTCGTCGTCGCGCCGCGTCCATGACCGTATCCAGCGGTGCGTGGCCTGCGCTCGCTTCGCGAGGTGCTCCAGGGCAACCACGGCCGCTGACCGTCGTCCCCGCGTGGAGCGCGCGCGACACCTATCCACCCCCCTCATGCCCTCCCGGTGATCGTGAGCAGCCAGCGTATCCGAGGATCAACCCTCCTTGTCAAGCGCCCCCTGGTCATGGCCGCACGAAGCGCGGTTAGGGCGAGGCGGCCGTGAAGCGGACGCGCGGTGCGTCGCGGGGAGGCGCCCCGCGGAAACAAGCCTCGTGCGCCGCGCGCGCGCGCCGCGAAGCGGTGGTCAGCAAGCTGACAGGATCTCTGACGCGCGGCATGATTCATGGACAGTAGCGGAAGACACAACCGGATGGGCCTGGGCCCTTCGGTTCAACCCGAGCCCAGCGTACTAATCAAGATCACATCGTGCCTCTCCGCGACGGCGATGTCGGGGCGACCTTCGCCGGGTCGCGGGCCTTCTCGGACTCGCCAGGTCGTTGACCAGAGCGCGGCGCGTCATCGGCCTGCTGCGCTCCCAGGGGATGGCGGTCCCCGGGCGCGCCAAATCCATGGCTGAGCGGATCGTGACGAAGCGGTTCGGCCTACGCGGATCTCGGCGTTCATCGCACTCTGGCACCTCGTCTGCGGCGAGCTCCCCAGGTCCGGGGCTTGAGAGCTGGGCCCGGGTTGGGTGCATGCCGTCCGAGGGGGTGCGATCCGTCGTCAGGCCCTCCCAGAATGCCCGGGGGTGCCGCCTCCGGCGCCGCCCGCCGAGGTGGACGTGGTGGTGCCCGCGGGTACCCGTCGTCCTCGTTCGAGTTCCGCAATTGCATGCCTGCGCTGGCGGACCGATGCCCGTGGGCCGCTACTTCTGCGTCAGATACTGGTTCTGCCACGCCACCATCCAGCCAGGGTACTCGGGCGAGAGCGCGCTCGCCTCGTCGAGCTGCTGGATGTGCTCGGGCGAGAGCGTGACGTCCGCGGCGGCGAGGTTGTCGTCGAGCTGCTCCCGCGTCTTCGCGCCGATGATGACGCTGGTGACGAAGGGGCGAGTCAAGTGCCACGCGAGCGCGACGCGCGCGACCGAGAGGCCCGTGGCGCCCGCGACGTCCCGCAGCGCGGCGAGCACGCGCGGCAGGCGGGCGCGGTCGACGGGCGGGAAGTCGAAGCTCGAGCGCCGCGCGCCCTCGGGGCCGCCCGGCTTCTCCGGATCGAACTTGCCCGACAGCATGCCGCCCGCGAGCGGGCTCCAGGGGAGGATCGCGATGCCCTCCGACTGCGCCATGGGTACGATCTCGCGCTCGATGTCGCGCCCCGCGAGCGAGTAGTAGACCTGTGCGCTCTCGAACCGCGCGAGGCCGTTCGCCTGCGCGAAGCCGATCGCCTTCATGGCCAGCCACGCGGGCAGGTTGCTGAAGCCGACGTAGCGGGCCTTGCCCGAGCGCACCACGTGGTCGAGGGCGCGCACGGTCTCCTCGATGGGCGTCACGGGATCGACGCCGTGGATCTGGTAGAGGTCGACGTGATCGAGCCCGAGCCGCTGGAGGCTCGCGTCGATGCTCGCGAGGATGTGCGCCCGCGAGAGGCCCACCTGGTTCACGCCCGGGCCCACGCGCCCGCGCACCTTGGTGGCCACGACGACCTGCTCGCGCGGGCGGTCGAGGGCCTTGAGCGCCGCGCCGACGAGCTTCTCCGACTCGCCTTCGGAGTAGACGTCCGCCGTGTCGATGAAATTGACGCCGCTGTCGAGCGACGTGCCGACGATGGCCTCGACCTCGCTCGTGCCGAGCGCGCCGATCACTTCGTAGAAGCCCTTCCCGCCGAACGTCATGGCGCCGAGGCAGAGCTCGGACACGTAGAGGCCTGTCTTCCCGAGGAGCTTGTATCGCATCGTGCTTTCTCCCTTGTGTGTCCGGAGGGGTAGGTCTTCGAGCGCGCTCGAAGTCAAGGGCTGGCCGGCAAAACAAAACGTGGCCAGGTGCGCCCCTTGACTTCGAGCGCGCTCGAGCTTTTACCGTGACGGGTGCCGAAGCGCCGCCGGCCCTCCCCCGCGCGGCAAGGAGGTCCAGTGCAGCCCCGCCGAGCCGGGGGCCACCGTACTGGAAAAGCACCGTTCTGCGCCGCAAGGCGCCCGGTGACGCCGTATAGCGTCTCGCGACGCGCCTCCCGGGCCAGACCAACGCCCGGACGGACACGTGTGCCCACGGCACGCCGACGCGCCCCCGCAGCGCGCTCGGCGCCGCCCGGACCACGCTCTTTCGACCCAGGACCGAGCCGACGTCTACTGGTACTCCGGAGACAGCGTGGTCAACCCGAGCGACTTCGATGCTGGCGAGTTCTACGCACGAGTCCCGGCCAGCGCGGCTTTCCAGACCGTCTCCGTGGACGTGAGCCCCCTCGTGTCGACCTTGCGTCCGGGGGGCGGGTGCCTCGGTATCCGCATCTCGACGGCGACATCCGACCGCTACAATCTCGATCAGAACGGGGCGCAGCCGCCGCGCCTCGAGGTGCTCTCGATGCCTTGAGGCGCAGGCGCCGTCTCCCCGCCGCCGCTCGCGGCGTGGACGCCGCCGGCCCCGCGCGCCGACCCTGGCGCTCGCCGCCCCGTGCGCCGGGCGGCGCTCCGCCGCGCGCGGCGGCGAGGGGAGGGCGCCTCGCGGGACCGAGGCGCCCCTCGCGCGATCAGTGCGTCGTCGACCCGCCGAGCGTGGGGACCGGCTCGTCGCTGTCGGCCGAGGGCGGCGCCGCCAGGGCCGCCGCGGGCGCGCACGTGCTCCCGTCCGCGTGCTCCGCGAGGTATGCCTCGAGGACGGTCTCGCGGTGCTTGAGGAAGTGGCCGGTGAGCGTCGTCGAGAGCGTCCCGCTCTCGTCGACATGCGTGAACGTGGTGCCCTGGGCGGGCCACGTCACGCCGTTGCCGAGCGAGACGCCGGAGCTCAGCCGGTGGCACCCGGCGCACGACTGGGTGGTCGCGCGGTTGGCCACGTCGTCGGCCGAGAAGATGCCGTTCTTCCCGAGGCGCACGAGCTCGGCGCCGATCCGCGCGCGGAGATCGAAGTTGTTCGTCAGCTGGACCTGGTAGTTGTTGCTGTCGTCCGCGCTGCTCTGGCCCGCGTTGTAGACGTCCTGCGTCGAGCCCTTGAGCTGGATATCATTGATGTCGGAGCTGAGGGGCGTGAGCTTGTCCACCGACTCGATGAAGTCGTTCATGAACCAATTCTTGACGGGATCGTTGTCGAGGTTCGGGCTGAACAGCTTGCCGAAGGGGTTCTCCTTCACCGCGACCGGCTTGAAGACGAGCCGCGGCTCGCCCGCGAACCCGTCGAAGACCTTGACGAGCTTGAAGTCGTGGAGCTGCCAGACCTGATCGTCCTGGATGGTCCTGGGGGCGCCGGGAGCGCCCATGAACTGGTTGGTGCGGATCTGGCCCGTGCCGCGGTGTCCGGCGGGGCCGTGGACCGCGTCGGCGAAGTTGTCCGGGTGGAGCACCGGACCGAAGCCCGCGTCGACGAGGCCCACGGTGAAGAACGTCTCGAGCGCGTTGGCGCGATCGGCGCCGTTCAAGGTCGAGAGGTTGGCCCAGAACTCGGCGACCGGGAGGCAGGCGTCCAGGCCGCACTCGGGGTGCGGGTTCGGGAGCTGGGCCTCGACGATGATCAGGTTGCGGTCGGCGAAGCCGGCCGTCTTCTTGCCGTAGATGATCCGGTACTCGCCGCAATGCGAGCCGTCCAGCGGCGCGAGATCGAAGCGGTTCACGACCGCGAGCGGCTCCATGAAGTCCGGCGAGCTCGGATCGAACGGATCGCTCGCGGCGAGGCGGCCCTCCCGCCGGGGGCACTGGATCGGGAAGCCGCCGACGAGGGCCTCACCGGCGCTGTTCACGTTGTCGTCGCAGTGCTGGGCGTCGAGGAACTGGGCTGGGGCGTCGTCGTTCGGGTTCCGGGTGTTGAAGAAGTCCCACCAGCGCCGGTAGAGGCTGAGGGCGTCCTGCTGACCCCCGGTCCCCGCCCGCATGATGAGCTGATTGAGGACGAAATCGAGCGGGAACCGGGTCATGGCCATCGGGTCCGTGACCTTCGTGAGGATGAGGGAGCGCTGCGGGTCGATGTCGAGCGGGGCCGACAGCGCCTGCTCGCCCACCGCGACGAGCTCCTCGGCGCCGACGCCGGAGAGCGCGCCGGGCGCGCTCGCGTCGCCGCACGCGGCCAGAGAGGCCGACGCCGCGACGCACATGACACCGGCGATGAAGGGGAACTTGGAGACATGACGGAGATGCATGATCGCTCCTGTGGCGTAGGGCGGATTGGAGTCGCCCCGAGGCAAAGCGGCTCGCCCCTGCGCCTGCTCCGCTTCGCGCTGTACCTGCTCGGCGCGCCTCGTCGGGGCGACCCCCGGCCGCGCAGCCCGGCTAGCAGCGCGCTATCGCAACCGGCATGCCGACCCGTGGCGTGAGCGCACTGCCGTCGAAATGGTGCGGCGCGACGAACCGAGCGCGGCGCAGGAGCAGCTGCCGCGCACTCGATCTCGCCCGCGGGTCCAGCAGCGGATGGCAAGCTTTGCCGTCCTGGCAATGATTGCCATCCCTGAAGGCAGGTGGGATGGCAACGATTGCCGTCGCGAGAACCTCACGCGATCCGCATCCCTGCTGGAATCGTGCTCGTCCCAGTTCCGCAACTGCATGCCTGCGCTGGCGGGCCGATGCCCGTGGGCCGCTACTTCTTCGTCAGGTGCTGGCGGGCGCGGTCCATGACCATCTGCCCGCCGGCGACGCCCCGCACGTCGCGGTTTTGCCACTCCAGCATCCAGCCAGGGTATTCGGGCGAGAGCGCGCTCGCCTCGTCGAGCTGCTCGACGTGTTCGGGCGAGAGCGTGACGTCCGCGGCAGCGAGGTTGTCGTCGAGCTGCTCCCGCGTCTTCGCGCCGATGATGACGCTGGTCACGAAGGGGCGGGTCGAGTGCCACGCGAGCGCGACGCGCGCGACCGAGAGGCCCGTGGCGCCCGCGACGTCCCGC
Source organism: Sorangium sp. So ce321 (assembly GCF_051530195.1). Lineage (NCBI taxonomy): Bacteria > Pseudomonadati > Myxococcota > Polyangiales > Polyangiaceae > Sorangium > Sorangium sp. So ce321. The sequence continues at coordinate 1,349,967 of NZ_CP150329.1, forward strand.
AGCGCGGCGAGCACGCGCGGTCGACGGGCGGGAAGTTCAAGCGTTTACCCTGGCGGGCTGTGGAGGCTCAGAACGTGCAGGTCGGCGTGGGGCCGGCGGTGAAGGGCTCCCAGCGGACGTCCTCGATCGCCACGTCCATCGGCGAATCCGAGTAGATGAGGAAGGGCGTGTTGACGTTGGTGATGTCGAGCCCGTTGTTCGTCAGGCACTTCAGCGGGACGGAGACCTCGTGCCACTCCCCGTCCGCGATGGAGGTCAGCGTGCTGGCGATGTTGATGTCGCCGAGGCAGGGATACACGCAGTGGGCCGACAGCGTGACCAGCGTGCTCGCGGGCGGAGCATCGACGCGCGCCCGGAAGACGATCGAGGTCTCCGAGTTGTAGTAGGGCGACAGATCGACCCCGGGCGAGCCCGCCGAGACCTGCGCGTAGAGCTGGCCCGTCGCGCTCCAGGTCACCTGCTTGGCGCTGCCCTGGATCTGGCCGTCGACGGTGCTCACGCTCACCTCGCCGCCGGGCAGGGTGGCCCCCATGCCCACGTCCGTGCCGCCCCAGTTCGAGGGGCCTCCGATGCGCAGCACGTAGTCGCCCTTCTCCTCGCCATCCACGAAGATCTCGAGCGGCTCGCTCGTGGTGCCGGCCGTCCCCGGGTCCGGGGCCGCGCAGCCGTGGCCCGTGGAGACCTCGGGCAGATCGTCGCCGAGCGCGTCGGCGTCGGTGGTCACGAGGCCATAGCCATACGGGAAGAGCGGCTCCTCGCCGTCTCCCTTGTTGATGGGCGTCTGGCAGTCGGCCGAGGGCCACGAGAACGACAGCTTGCCCTGGAACTCGTGATCACCGAAGAGCACGTCGGCGACGCCGCCGCCCTCGCTGCCCGGCAGCCAGGCCGCCACGAACGCGTCCGACCGGTTGATCTCCTTGTTGGTGTGGAGCGGGCGGCCCGACACGAACACCGTGACGATGGGCACACTCGGCGCCCGGGCGCGGATGGTGTCGATGACGGCGAGGTCCTCGGGGTAGAGGTTCGCGTGCTCGAGCGTCTCGAACTTGCCTATGTCGCCCTGGCCCTCGGCGTAGGGCGTCTCGCCGATGACCACGATCGCGGCGTCGAAGGTGTCGGCCGCGGCGGTGCCGTCGGGGCTCAGGGTCGCGGTGCCGCTCATCCCGGCGCCCGTGATCGTCTCGTTGATACCGGCGTAGATGGACTGCGCGTTCGGGAAATCGGCGTTGGTGTTGCCGGTGCCCTGCCAGGTCAGCGTCCAGCCGCCGGACTGGTTCTGGATGTTGTCCGCGGTCTTGCCGGCCACGAGGACGTTCATCGACTTGCTGAGCGGCAGGACGCTGCCCTTGTTCTTGAGCAGGACGAGCGACTTGCGCACGGCCTCGCGCGCCACGGCCCGGTGCTCCGGCGCGGCGAGGAGCGCGGCGTCGCCGGCGACCGACCGCGACGAGGGGGCGCCCTTGCTCGCCCTGGGGCCGAGGAGGCCGGCCCGCATCTTCACGCGCAGGATCCGGGTCACCGCGTCGTCGATGCGGGCCATCGGGACTTCGCCGCTCTCCACCTGGGCGATGGTGTTCTCGATGAACGCCATCCAGTCGTTGGGCACCATGATCATGTCCACCCCGGCGTTGATCGCCGCGGCGCACCGCGAGTTGTTACAACCCGGGAGCTGGCCGTGCCCGTTCCAGTCGCCGACGACGAAGCCGGTGAAGCCGAGCTGGCCCTTGAGGATGTCGGTGAGCAGGTACTGATTGCCGTGCATCTTGTCGCCGTTCCAGCTGCTGAACGACGCCATCACGGTCTGCGCGCCCGCCGCGAGCGCGGAGAAGTAGCCCTGGGCGTGGATGTCGCGCAGATCCTCCTCGGAGCAGACGGTGTTGCCCTGGTCCTTGCCCTGCTCGGTCCCGCCGTCGCCCATGAAGTGCTTGGCGGTCGCGACGACGTGCGCGCCGCTGAACAGGTCCGCGCTGTCGGCCGGCCGGCCCTGCAAGCCCCGGATCATCCGGCCCGCGTAGCTCCTCACGATCTCCGGATCCTCGGAGTAGCCCTCGTACGAGCGGCCCCACCGGTCGTCCCGCACCACGGCGAGCGTGGGGGCGAAGGCCCAGTCGAGCCCGGTGACGGCGACCTCGGTGGCGGTGATGGCGCCGATCTCCTCGATGAGACCGGGATCGTTCATGGCGCCGAGCCCGATGTTCTGCGGGAACAGCGTCGCGCCGATCACGTTGTTGTGGCCGTGCACCGCGTCCACGCCCCAGATGACGGGGATGCCGAGGTGCTCGCCGGGCGCGCCGCTCGTGTCGGTGGAGGCCGTGTAATAGGCGTCCGCGAGGGCGACCCAGTCGGCCGCGGTCGCGTGCTTGGAGCGGCCCGGCCAGGAGCCGCCGCCGTTCAGCACCGAGCCGATATGGTACTCCCGGACCTGGTCCGGCGTGATCGCCAGGATCTCGGGCTGGACCATCTGGCCGACCTTCTGCGCCACGCTCATCTGCGCGAGCAGCTCGGTGATGGCGTCCTCGATCTCCGGGTCGAGCGGGATCTCGCTCGTCACCGTCGGCCACTCGACCGCCGCTGTCTCGCCGCCCGCGCCGCCGCCACCACCGGTGCCGGTGGTGGTGCCCGCGCCGGAGCCGCCCTCGCCGCCGCTACCGCCGGAGCCGGCAGTCGTGCCCGCGCCGGAGCCGCCTTCGCCGCCGCTGCCGCCGGTGCCGGTGGTGGTGCCCGCGCCGGAGCCGCCGTCGCCGCCGCTGCCGCCGGTGCCGGTGGTGGTGCCCGCGCCGGAGCCGCCCTCGCCGCCGCCGCCGCCGGTGCCGGTGGTGGTGCCCGCGCCGGAGCCGCCCGCGCCGCCGCCGCCGCCGGTGCCGGTGGTGGTGCCCGCGCCGGAGCCGCCCGCGCCGCCGCCGCCGCCGGTGCCGGTGGTGGTGCCCGCGCCGGAGCCGCCCGCGCCGCCGTCGCCGCCGCTGCCGCCGGTGCCGGTGGTGGTGCCCGCGCCGGAGCCGCCGTCGCCGCCGCTGCCGCCGGTGCCGGTGGTGGTGCCCGCGCCGTCGCCGCCGCTGCCGCCGGTGCCGGTGGTGGTGCCCGCGCCGTCGCCGCCGTCGCCGCCGCTGCCGCCGGTGCCGGTGGTGGTGCCCGTGCCGGAGCCGCCCGACCCTGTCGGGTCATCTGGGGGATCTGTTGAGTCGTCCCCACAGGCGGGAACAGGGATGGTCAGGGCTGCGACCAGCAGCCATCTGGAGTATCGGTTATAAAGATTCATGCCAGCGCCGGAGCATGGTCCCGGCGCAGTGGGGCGTCAAATTTATAGTCCCGCAGGCTGCTTTTATCAGGACCTCTGTCGGCCATCCCTGATCAGCCACCGTGAGGTGACGTTTGCCTGCGTGCCTCCGGGCTCCGGCAGGCCGTCCCTGCGGGCCTGGATGCGCACCTGCTCAAGCACGTCATCCACGACTGGAGCGACGCCGACGCTCGCGCGATCTTGAAGGTGTGTCGCCGCGCCATGCCGGCGCACGCGAAGCTCTTGCTCGTGGAAGGGATTTACCCGCGGCGCGTCGAGCCGTCGCTCGAAGCGCAGGGCGCCACGGCCAATGACGTCAACATGCTGGTCTGTACCGGAGGTCGCCAGCGCTCCGAGGCCGAATTTCGAGAGCTGCTGGCGGCCGCATCGTTCCAGCTCACGCGGATCGTCCCGGCCTCGATGGGCGCCTGCGTCATCGAGGGCGTGCCCTGCTGAGCCGGCGCCGTCGTCCTCGTCATGCGGGCCCCGGATGATTGTCCATGCCCATGGACAGTCATGGCAAAAACAATCGCTGTCGTCCATGCGTACAGTCGACTAGCGTGCCATCCCGCGCGGCACGGATGAGCTTCTGAGCGAGTGTGTCGCGAGCGGTGCGCTCGCGCCAGCTCGGCGAGCTGCGAAGAACGACCAGTACCGAACCGAGGACCTCGATGGATAAGCCAGAGTTTTTCGTCACCCCCGGCTACGGGGAGCGCATGCTGAAGGCCTTGCATTACTCGCAGGCGCTGAAGATCGGGAACCGGGTGGAGACCTCGGGCCAGGCCGGCTGCAATGACGAGCTCCAGTTCCCCGAATCGCTCGAAGACGAGGTTGCCCAGGCGTTCCGGAACGTGGAGCGTACCTTGGCCACAGCGGGCGCCAGCTGGGAGAATGTCGTCCACGTCAACTCCTACCATGTCGGCGGGTTTCCTCCCGAGGTCAACGAGTCGATGGTCAAGCTCTTTCGCCAGTACATGCCGAACCATGCGCCCATCTGGACGCAGGTTGGCGTCGCCGCGCTGGGGCTTCCAGAGATGCGTATCGAGATCCGGGTCACCGCCATCCTCGCTTGAGCTCCGTCGCTCGAGCTTCCAGGGGGCCATCGCGAGCTGGCGATGAGCCTCGAGGGGGTGGTACTCAGTCGACCCTCGCACTGAAGCTCACAGGTGGAGGGGACCCGCGCATTTCCTACCTGGCAGGCGCCCCTTCGCCGAAGCTCTGGATCGCCCAGTCGATGAACGCGCTCAACCGCGCGCTGGGGTGCCGGTTGGGCGGGTAGACGATATGCAGGGGCAGGGGAGGGCGCGTCCAGTCTTCCAGTATCGCGACCAGCTCGCCCGAGTCCAGATGAGGCTGAACGCAACGTCTGAGGTGCTGGCCGATGCCCAGGCCCGATAACATCATCTCGAGGAGCCCATTGCCGTCGTTGGTCGAAAAGGCGCAATCCGCAACCTCGTGACGATGGTTCCCCATCTCGAAGATCATCGGATCCAGCTTGCCCGTGGCAGCAAAGAAGTAGCCGGCGTGGGCGTGGCTCTTCTCCAGATCCGCGGGAGAGGAAGGGGTCCCCATGCGTTCGAGGTATCCGGGCGCCGCACAGGTGACGTAGTGAAGCTCGGCGACCCTGCGCCCGATCATCGTCATCTCGTTGAGGCTGCCGGCGCGAATGGCGCAGTCCACGCCTTCGCCCACGATATTCACCGTTCGGTCGCTGATCCCCAGAGCGATGGTGATGTGGGGGTACTCGCGGTGGAAGTCGGCCAGGGCGGGGATCAGCAGACACGTGGCGAACGACGCCGGCGCGTCGACCCGCAGGTGCCCGCTGGGCTTGACCTTCTTGCCTCGCAGCGCCCGATCGACCGAGTCCACCTCGGCGATCAGGCGCACCGCGTGGCCGTAGTACTCGAGCCCGTCCGATGTGGCGGCGACCGTACGGGTCGTTCGATTCAACAGCCTGGTGCCGAGGTGCTTTTCCAGATCGATGATCAGCTTGCTGACCGTCGAGCGCGGGAGGGCCAGATGGTCGGCGGTTCGGCTGAAAGAGCCTGTCTCCACGAGGCGGACAAACGCGCGCATTGCCAGAAGTTGGTTCACTGTCGCCTGCGCTTTTCATGGACGCGCGGCCTGGTTCTCCACCACAGGCCGCGGGGTGAAGGCGGTATCCTTGGATGCATGGATGAGCCGTTGATATAGCGTCTTTTTTCCAGGAGCGGGAGCAGCACCACGGGGGCGTCCTGTCCACGCGCCGCGCGTCCAGGAGCCCCGCCGGGATCCGCTTCGTGGTGTGGCCCGCCAGGCAGCGCCGCGATGGCCGGATCCGCGACCCTCGCGTGCAGGGCTGCTCGGCCGCCGCGCGCCGTCGCTCCTCCTCCGCGGCCCGCGCCGCGTCGAGCGCGAAGGACCGGTCGAGCACCTGGTCCAAGGTCAGCTGGAGCCCAGCCACACCTACACGCAGACCACGATTCGTCGCTTCTCGGCGGACCATGCTTTCGGTATCGTCGATCTCCTGCCGTCACCGAGGCAGCAAGGAAGAACGCCATGTCGCAACATTGGACGATCGCGGCCGCGCTGCTCGCCTTCGCGCTGCTCGACGCCGCCTGCGCCGACCCCGAGCAGGACGCCTCCCCCGGCGCGGCGAGCGGCGGATCCACCGCGGTGAGCGCCGCATCCAGCTCGACCGGCGGAGCCTCGTCGGGCGAGGCCAGCAGCTCGTCGACAGGCCAGCCGCCCGGCGGTCCGGTCGAGGTCGACTGCCGCACCGCCGGCGACGGCAAGTCCACCCTGGCCTTCGTCAACAGGTGCGACAGGCCGCTCCAGTTCCTGGGGAGCCTCATCGACGGCGGGGAGCTCGGCCCGGGGCAGTTCGCGTGCCGCGACGTGGGCACCAGCGAGGAGCCGCTGTCGTCGCTGCGCTACTGGGCGTACGCCGGGTCGGACCCTGGCGGGGGCCGACACACGCTGGCCGAGATGACCCTCAACACCGATTTCAACGACTTCGACTGGTACAACATCAGCCACGTGGACGCGCACAACCTCCCCATGGCGATCGTACCCATCGACCTGCCGGACTGCCGGACGCTCTCGTGTCCCGAGAGCCTGCTCGCGCGGTGCCCGGAGGTGGGTCGCTACAAGGACGCGAGCGGCGCGACGGTCTCCTGCGTGAGCCCCGACCGCGACGATCCAGCGAACCCCGTGGCCGTGTACTTCGAGGAGCAATGCAAGGACGCGTATTCCTGGTCAGGGGACGACCAGGAGTCGATGGCAGCCTGCGCTGGCGAGGACTACGACATCGTGTTTTGCCCGTGACATGCTCCCTCCCATGTCGGGGGCGACGGGGCGAGGTTCAGCCGGAGATCGGGCGCGCCCTTCCGCGAGATCCCTGGCCGGGGTCGCGTGAAGGCCCGCGAGCGACGCTGGCTCACTCCCAGCCGGAGCTGCTGGCCGCGCCCAGGATCGCGCTCACGCCGTAGACCTGGCCGCCGTGCATCTTGAACATGTGCATGTCGGTGTTCCCCATGAACATGGTGAACCCGACCCCGATGCCCGTCTCGACGTCGGCGAAGATGAGACGAGGCGTCAACGCCGGTGTCCCTGAGCCCGGCTGGCCAGGATCGCAGCTCGCGCCGGCGCTGCAATTGAACGAGCCGCCGCCGTTCTCGATGCGCTTGCAGCCGCTGACCGTGTCGCAGACGCCGCGCGGGAACAGCCAGAAGTACTTCTCCATCCAGCCCATGAGCTCGTCCCGCGAGTTGCGCTCTCCCGCCGCAACGGGCTCCTCCCACTCGACGGTATCCCCGCTCGCGATGAGGGCGGCGGTGTTCGAGGCGAAGTCTTGCCCGGAGACCTTGTAGTCCCCTGGCCGCACGGCGATGGTCTCGATCTCGATGATCTTCTGGTTCTCGAGCTTGAGGCGAAGGGCGAGCGGGATGTCCATGCTGCCGTCCGGCACCACCGCCTGGCTCGCGGAGCTGCAGGTCTCTGTGTCGAGCGCGCTGTGAGCGTACTTGAGCGCGCCGGCGGTCTTCCAGAGCCCTTCCTGACCGAGCTCGAGGGCTTCGCCGTTCTCGGTGAATTTCACGCTGTCGGCGAGGGGCAACGTCGCCGGATCGTGCGCCGCGAGCGCCTCGAAATAGGCGTCGATCGTGGTCTTCAGAAGATCGCGTGTGCAGCCGGTGGCGTCCCCGCCTCCCCCTGTCCCGCTGGTCGCGCTGCTGACAGCCGCTTCGGCGGACATTCCTCCCCCGCTGGCCGACGACGCACCGGCGCCGCCGCTGCCCGTCGTGGCTACGCTCCCGCCGGTCGCACCTGTGCCCGTGCCGCCGCTGCCGCTCGTTGCCGGCGGAGGCGGCGTGCCGTCGCCGTCTCCGCCGCAGGCGATGAGCGCCAGCAACGGCAGGCAGCATGCCAGGGAGCGACGCGCAGGGACAGGGGATCTCACGCGGTGGTCAGCCATGTCCTCGGCTACATCTCCGGCGTCGGCACGTCAATGCGATCTTGCTCACGGTGGCCCCGCGCGTCCTGCGAATACTCGGCCTGAGAACAGAAAAATATCGTCGCGGCGGGCGCCCTTCAATGCATGGATAATTTTTCGATATAGCCTGCGTGGCGTGGACGTCCGGGAGCCATCCTCTGTAAACCGCCGGTTGACGCAACCGGTTAACACATGCGCCGCATGCCCCCCTGGATCGCCGCGACTCCTCGGGCCAACCGCTGATGGCTCGCCGCTTGCACCATCCCCGGTCCATGAAACGTTCCGTTCTCCCCATCACGCTCGGATGGGCGATACTCACTGCGCTTTCTGGTTGCGGCGGAGACTCCTCCAGACCGGGTGACCCAACGCCCGAAGTAGGCAGCGGCGGCAGCGGCGGCAGCGGCGGCACCGGCGGCAGCGGTGGCTCCGGCGGCACCGGCGGCAGCGGCGGCTCTGGCGGTTCCGGCGGCATCGGCGGCACCGGCGGCACCGGCGGCGACATTCAGCAACCGCCGGACGGGCCCTCATCCCTCGGCGCAGACGGCTGGGCGGCGACGACCACCGGCACCACCGGCGGAGACGGCGCGACCGAGGACAACATCTTCACCGTCACGACCCGCAGAGAGCTCGTCGCCGCGCTGTTCCCGAACGGAGCCACGGGCCCTGACGGCACGCCGGCCGCGCCGAGCAGCACGCCGAAGATCATCTACATCAAGGGGACGATCGACCTCAGCACGGACGACGACAACAGACCCCTGACGGAGGAGGATTACGCCGACCCGGCGTACGACTTCCAGGCCTACGTCGACGCCTACAAGCCGAGCGTCTGGAACACCACGCTCGTCAACGGCAAGCCGCCGCCGCTCACCGGCCCCCTCGAGGAAGCGAGGGCGCGCTCCGCGGACAAGCAGAAGGCGACGACGTTGATCCAGGTCGGCTCCAACACGTCGATCCTCGGGCTCGGCGCGGACGCGAAGATCATCCACGGCACGCTGTACGTCGGCGCCGGCATCGACAATGTGGTGATACGCAACATCGCCTTCGAGGACGCGTTCGATTTCTTCCCGGCCTGGGATCCGGGCGACTCGTTCCGGCTCGACACCAACGTGCCCGGGTGCACGGCCGAGAGCCCGCTCACCTGCCCAGGCGGCCGCTGGAACTCGGAGTACGATCTGATCCAGGTCATCGGCGCCACCCACGTGTGGATCGATCACAACACGTTCAGCGACGGGGACCGACCGGACAAGCTGTTTCCCTCCGTGTTCGAGGCGCCGCGGACAGGGCACGACTACTCGGTGCAGCACCACGACGGCGCCGTGGACGTCACGCTGCAGTCCGACCTCGTGACCATCTCGTACAACAGGTTCCACGACCACGACAAGACGAACCTCCTGGGCGGCACGGACACCGCGACCCCGCAGAACGGCTGGGGGCTCCTGAGCGTGACGCTCCACCACAACCTCTACGAGAACGCGACGCAGCGCCTGCCGCGCGTGCGCTTCGGCAAGGTCCACGTCTACAACAACTACTACAAGGGGACGCTCGCGCCCCCGGACGGCGCGAAGCCCGCGCCGGACTACCCGTTCCTCTACGCGCTGGGCATCGGCCAGTTCGCGAAGCTCTACTCGGAGGCGAACGTCTTCGAGATCGCAGCCGATCCGGCCGGCCCGCCGGCCGCGGCGACGAACGTCATCTCGGTCTACCACAAGGCCGGCAGCGGCGACTTCGCCAGTGAAAAGACGTACTTCTTCGACGCCGAGAGCACGCTGAACGGCGAAGCGGTGGACCTCTTCGCCGCGGCGCAAGCGTCCGCCCTGGCGGCGAAGAAGCCGGAGCTCACCGCGACCGACACCCTGTGGACGCCCGCGAGCAGCTATGAATACACGAAGCAGCCCGCGGCCGAGGTGAAAGCCGAGGTCACGTCGAAGGCGGGAGCGGGCGGGCTGTGATCCGGCGTCCCCCGGCCGAGACGTCGGGGGGATAACGCACGTCAGGCCGTTCCGACCCTGCTGACCTGTCAGCGATTTTCCGGAAGTGGGCGTATCCCGCGCCGCGGTCGCGAGGGCGCCGCGGCGCGCGAACGCCCCCGAGCAAGAGGCGAGTCGATGCGAGCGCAAACATGGATCGTGGCGAGCAATGCCGTGCTCTGCGGCTGTGGCGCGAGCGAGGAGCTGTCCCCGATCGCTCCTCGCGAGTTCTCGGCGTCGTACTTCGAGCTCTCTCGCGAGGATTTCCAGGGGGTCGTCGACGGCAAGGCCGTGGATCTCTACACGATCGAGAACTCGAAGGGCGCATTTGCGAAGATCACGAGCCTGGGAGCCAAGATCGAGCAGCTCGTGGTCGCCGACAAGGCCGGGCGCCTCGGCGACGTCGTGCTCGGCTACCCGAGCCTGGACGCGGTCAAGGCCGGGCAGGCATCGATGGGCGCCTTCATCGGGCGCTACGCGAGCCGCATCGCCGGGGGCACCTTCACGGTGAACGGCGCCGAGTACACCGGCGGGTCTTTCGTCCTGGCGGGGAGGTCGTTCACCCTGCCCGCCAACGACGGCGCGCGGCCCAACACCTCGCACGGCGGACCGCTGGGCTCGCGCTTCCGCGTCTTCGACGCCGTCCAGCTCTCGCGCTCCAGCGTGCAGATGTCCCTCACGTTCGCCGACAGCGAGGAAGCAGCCCCGGGCTTCACGGGCTTCCCTGGCACCGTCTCCCTCGAGGTCGTGTACACGCTGACAGAGCAGGACGCGCTGAGCGTCCGCTACCGCGCGACCGCCCTCGATGAAGCGACCGTCGTCAACTTCACCAGCCACCCGTTCTTCAACCTGAGCAACACCCCGGGCAGCCCCGTCGCCGAGCACGAGCTCACCATCAACGCCGAGCAGTTCCTCGAGCTCGACGAGCTGCTCGTTCCCACAGGCGTCTTGCGCAGCGTCGATGGCACGCCGATGGACTTCCGTTCGGGAAAGCCTGTGGGCGCTCACATCGGGGATGTCAGCTACGACATGCTGGCGCGGATCGACCCGACGAGGGGCGGTTACGACCACACGTTCGCGGTCGTGCAGCCCGCGCCGGGCACGCTGACGCTGCATGCGACAGTCCATGAGCCGGGGTCCGGGCGAGCGCTGGACGTGTGGTCGACCGAGCCAGGGCTGCACCTGTTCACCGCCAACGGCCTGAACGGCGAGGCTCCGCGCGACGTGGGCAAAGGCAATGTCCCGTATCCGAGCCGCTCGGCGCTCTGCCTGGAGCCGATGCACTTCCCCGACTCGCCCAATCAACCGAGCTTTCCCTCGACGGAGCTCGCCGCCGGCGCGACCTACGAGGGCGAGATCGTCTTTGCGTTCTCCACGCGCTAGCTCGCCCCGCGCCGCCGCGGGAGCCGAGGCGCGCGCGTGGCTCCTCGATCAGCGAGAGGTGATCCGGGCCAGGCGGCCGCCGGCCGCGTGACGCGTGAACGACACAGGGTCGAAGGGACGGCATCTCTGGTATCCGCGCGGGGGCCGACCAGAACGGCTTCATCATCATCCTCCCCGAAGCCACCGGTCGGAACTGCTGGGACGTGGGCACGACGAAGTCGCTGACCCACGACGGTGGCGGCGACACGCAGGCCATCGTTCAGATGGTGAAGTACACGCTCGCCCAGTACAGCGGCGACCCGGAGCGCGTCTACGTGATGGGTGGCTCCTCCGGAGCGATGATGACCCAGTGTGGCCACACGGTGTTCGAGGCCTGGTCAGGGAAAGACGGCGCGCACTCCATGCCTTACGAGCACGACGCCATCCTCGCGTTCTTCGGCCTCGACAGGGCCGGTGGTGCCGATCCAGAGACGGACTGTTCGGGTCCTGGCGGCAGCGGCGGCATGGGCGGCTCGGGCGGCGGCGGCGCCGGGGGTGACCAGAGCGTCGGCAGCGCCGGACCCGCTGCGGGGAGCGGCGGCGCCGCGGGGGACGGCGGGAGCGCCGGCGGCGGCGCGACGGGCGGCAGCGCCACGGGCGTCACTGCTGGCAGCGGCGATCCCGGCGACGGGTCAGATACCGCGTCTGACTCAGGCGGATGCGCCTATGCCGTCGGCGGCGCGAAGCCGAAGAGCTCGCACGCGGCGGCCGTCGCCGTGGGCCTCGCGCTGTTGACGTTCCGTCGCCGGCCGCGAAACGCCAGGCGCTGACGCGCTTTCTCGTCGGTCAGATCGGGGCGTGCGCTTCGCGCTTGTCGTCGAGGACGACGCGCGGAGCTAGCCCGCGCGGGCGAAGCGGCTCGGAGGCTGGCCCACGTGGCGGCTGAACGCGGTGCTGAAGGTGCTCGCCGAGCCGTAGCCGACGCGCTCGGCGACCTCGGCGATCCCCAGATCATGCCGGCGGAGCAGGTCCCTCGCGACGGCCATGCGCCAGGCGAGCAGGTATTCCATCGGCGGCAGGCCCACGGTGCGGCTGAAGCGCTCGAAGAACGCCGAGCGCGAGAGGGCCGCCGTCTTCGCGAGCTCGGCCACCGTCCATGAGCGCGCGAGCTGACCGTGCATCTCCCGTATCGCCGGCGCGAGCCGCGGATCGGCCAACCCGCGCAGGAGCCCTGGCGGCGCGTCCTCAGCCGAGGTCGACCGCAGCGCTTCGATGAGCAGCACCTCCACGAGCCGCGTGAGCACGAGGTCGCGCCCCGATCTCTGCTCGTTCGACTCGTCGCCCACGAGCCGCACGAGCACCGAGAGCCGCTCGACGCCGCGCACGTGCAACACCGCCGGCAGCAGCGACACGAGCAGCGCCGCGTCAGGCGAGTCGAAGATGAAGTAGCCGCCGAGCAGCCGCGCGTCGGGGCGTCCACCGCGCGTGCCATGGCGGACCTCGCCCGTCGGCGCGGGCGTCACCTTCGGGTCGACGCGCGCTGGCTTCACCGGCTCGAAGCCCGAGAGGGTGAAGCCAGGCGTCGCCGGCAGGAGCACGAAGTCGCTCGCCTCGAGCGTCAGGGCACGCTCGCCGTCGACCGCGAGCCGGCAGCTGCCCTCCAGCACGGCGCAGAAGCTCGGCTGGCCGAAGCTCGAGTAGCGAACACCCCAGCGGCCGGCGCCGCTGATGACCTTCGAGAACACGGTGCGCGGCTGGAGCAGCGCGATCACTTCCGAGAGAGGGTCGCTCACGCCTGGACTGTAGCAAACGAAATGCGGACTCTCAACGATAGATAGTCCAGCGCGCCACAGCTATGTTCCTCCCCATGAACGACGCGCGCACCGCGGCGAAGGAGTCGACATGAAGGCAGTGGTTGTGTTTCACGCGAGGAGCGCCCCGCTCGTCGCTGGCTGCGCTCGGCAGCAGGGCGACGCGCCCGTTTCCGGCGAGCTTCGCCATGGAGGGACGACATGAAGACCGTTCTGATCACCGGTTGCTCCTCGGGCTATGGCCTCGAGACGGCGCGCCACTTTCACGCGCAGGGCTGGAACGTGGTCGCCACCATGCGGACGCCGCGCGAGGACGTGCTGCCTCGGTCGGACCGGCTGCGCGTGGTGGGGCTCGACGTGACGAGGCCCGCCAGCATCGCGGCTGCGCTCGAGGCGAGCGGGCCTATCGACGTCCTCGTCAACAACGCCGGCATCGGGCTCATGGGCGCCTTCGAGGCAACGCCGATGACCACGGTGCGCGAGGTGTTCGAGACCAACACCTTCGGCGTGATGGCGATGACGCAGGCCGTGCTGCCCCAGCTCCGCGCGCGGAGATCGGGCGTGGTGGTGAACGTGACCTCGAGCGCGACGCTCGCGCCGATGCCGCTGGTCGCCGTGTACACAGCGAGCAAGACAGCCATCGAAGGGTTCAGCGCGTCGCTTGCTTTCGAGCTCGAGGCCTTCGACGTGCGCGTGAAGCTGGTCGAGCCAGGCTACGCCCCGACGACGCGCTTCACGAGCAACGGGGGGCCTCGCATGCAAGGGCTGATCCCCGACGCCTACGCGCCTTTCGCGCAGCGTATCTTCGCTTCCCTCGGGCAGCCGGCGCTGGTGACGACCGAGTCCGACGTGGCCGAGGCGGTGTGGCGCGCCGCGAACGACGCATCGGGGCAGCTCCGCTTCCCGGCAGGTCCCGACGCGGTGGCGCTGGCTCGGGCGAGATGAGCAGCGCGATGGGGCGCTGGGCTCGCCTGTCGCGCTTCTCGTGATCGGCGTCGGCCAGGGGCCCAGCGCCCTCGCGCGGCCGGGGGCGCGCGACCCTCACCGGGCGATCGTGAGGGCGAACGGCGCGAGCCCTCGCTTGCGCAGCACGAAGGGGACGAGCGTGACGAACGCCTCGGTCCCGCGAGCGGTCGTGACATCTCCGAGATCCTCGATCCAGTCAGCCGGCCACCCCAGATCGCCGAGCAGCCTCGCGACGACGGCCTTCGCGTTCTCGTCGTTGCCGGAGAGGAACGCGGTCGGGGGGATGCGCAGGCTCCTGGGATCCGCCATGACGGTGAACAGCATGGTGTTCAGCGTCTTGACCACGGCCGTCTCCGGCAGCGCGTCCTGCAGGCGCTCGGCGACGCTGCCGCCCGGGTAGAGCGGGCTGCCGGGCAAGCCGTTCTGGTCGCGCACTGTCGCGTTGGAGATGTCGATCAAGATCTTTCCCTTCAGCTCCTCCCGGAGGGCGCCGAGCCGCTCGACGCTCGTATCTCCGGGGGTGGCGTTGATGACGATCGCGGCCCGGCGCGCGGTCTCCGCTTGATCCCTGAGCTCGACCCGCGCTCCCGACAATTTCGCCGCCGCCTGCGCGGGGTCTCTGGTGCCGATCGCGACGGCGTGGCCGGCGCCCGCGAGCTTGTTGGCCAGGACCGTGGCGACGCGCCCCGAGCCGAGGATTCCGATATTTTCCACGATGCGCTCCATGATTCAGATCCCTCTCTCTGGCTGCTTCAGCGGACGGTGGACAGGACGCCGACCGCGCCCGCGTGGAGCTGCGGCGCGGCAGCCAGGAAGTCCTCGCTGGCCAGGCTCCAGCGGTTGCCGCGTGTGTCCGTGACCGCGCCCCCGGCCTCCGCGACGAGCAGCGCGCCCGCGAGGAGCCCGGAGAGGATCTGGCTGTATTGCCAGAAGACGTCCATCCGGCCGGCCGCGACCTGAACGAGCTGGAGTGTGGCCGGGACCGATACGCGCAGGACGAGCGCACTTCCGAGCATCGCGGTGACGGACTGGCCGATCCGCCGGTACGTCTCCTGGTCCTCGCCCGGCATCGCCTGGCTGGTCCCGACGAAGGCCGCGTCGAGCTGCGTCTTCGTCGACGCCTGGATTCTCCTGGTCCCCAGGTACGCGCCGGCGCCCTTCCGGGCGGTGTACGTCTCGCCGCTCAGCGGCAGGTGCACCACGGTCAGGACCGGCTCGTTGTCGCGGACGAGGGTCGCCGTGACGCACCAGTCGGTCATCCCGTGAACGTGGTTGATGTTCCCCTCGACGGCGTCGGTCACCCACCACTCCCCTGGCGGGAGGGGCCCGCGCTCGAGCTCGTCCTCGACCCACCGCGCACCCGGGCGAGCGCGCGACAGCGGCTCACGGATGACGTCGAGAGAGACAGCGTCGTTGGCGGCGAGCGCGGCGAAGACGTCCTCCCGGCTCGCGAGGCGCGGCGCCGTCGAGAACCGACCGACGAGCCGCTCGCCTGCCGCGGAGAGCGCCGCGACGACCGTGGGCAGCAGGGACTCGTCCTCGGCGCTGGCCGGGCTCCGGTCCCCCGGCGTCGCATGGCTGCTCGATGGCTCGGAATGTGTCGACATGATTCCTCCTGAGGCGAGCGGCCCGCGCTTCGTCGCGACCCGTCGCTGGGAGGAGTAAACCCTGGACGACCTATGTCGTCCAATGCATAGTTGGTATACGAAGGATTACCCACATGCATGTGGATTTGAACCTGCTCACGGCCCTCGACGCGCTGCTCGAGGAGAAGAGCGTCAGCGCTGCCGCGGCCCGCTTGCACCTCTCCCAGCCGGCGATGAGCCGGACCCTGGGGCGCATCCGCGACGCCACCGGGGACCCGATCCTGGTGCGCACCGGCCGGACGATGACGCTGACGCCGCGCGCGCTGGCCCTGCGCCAGGAGGTCCAGGCCATCGTCCAGCGGGCGCACACGGTGTTCGCGCCCGAGGGGGAGCTCGACCTGGCGAAGCTCGAGCGGATCTTCACCGTCCGCTGTCACGACGCGCTCACGACGGCGCTCGGCATGCGGCTGTTGCTCGCGGTGCAGGAGCAGGCCCCTCGGGCGCAGCTCCGGCTCCTCGGAGAGCCCACGGGAGACAGCGATGATCTGCGCCACGGGCGCGTGGATCTCGAGATCGGCTCGGCGGAGCCCCCGCTCCCCGAGATCCGCGGGGACCTGATCGGCCAGGATCGCCTCGTCGTCGCCGTTCGCAGGGAACACCCGCTCGCGCGCGGCCGGCTCACCGCCAGGCGCTACGCCCAGGCGCTCCACGTCACGGTGTCACGCCGCGGCCGCCTGCGCGATCCCATCGACGACGCGCTCGAGGCCCTGGGGCTGCGGCGGCGCGTCGTCGCGGCGGCCCCCACGAGCGCGGCCGCCATTCACTTCGTCCACGAGAGCGACCTCGTCGTCGTGCTGCCGGCGCGCGTCTGCGGTCCGGCCCTGCGGGCGCTCGGCCTCAGCTCCCTTCCGCTGCCGCTCGAGGTGCCGGAGCTCCGGATCGTTCAGCTGTGGCACCAGCGCCACGAGAGCGACAAGGCGCACGCGTGGCTGCGAGGGCAAACCCGCGAGATCCTTCAGGGCATCTGTCGTGGAGAGACGTAGCCCAGGAGGGGCGGTGCCTCGTCACGTGAAGGACGTCGAGGCACATCTCGTCGTTCGCATGCAAATGTGTGGCGAGGTCACCTCGGTCGCGCCTTGCTACAGCGCTTCGCTTACGTCTTGTCATCAAGGAAGGTTCGTTCTAGCCTCGTGCTCCGCTCCGCGCATGCAGCCGTGACGCGGGGTACGCAGGGGGATCACGCAGAGCTGATTTGCGGCGGGCTCGCTCGAGGAGCGGGCTCCGATGAGCGCGCGCTGGCGAGCTCGTGCTGCATTGCGCCATGTGGGCTCACGAGGTGCTCCATCAATCGGTTGCAGCCGGTGGAGCCTTGCAAGGGGATGGAACGTGACAATGGAATCCATCGAGCACGTCGTGCTCGTCATTCTCGAGAATCGCTCTTTCGACAGCGTCCTCGGGTGGCTCTATGCAGATAAAGGCCAGGGGCCGGCGCTGAACATCCCGGAGCCCGCCCCTGGCGCGCGCCGCTTCGAGGGCCTGGACGGCCTCGATCTGACGGCGTTCACCAGCTCGGCGGAGGGGCTCGGCGGCGCCCCCGTGAAGGGCGCCTCTGCCCTGAACGTGCCCTGCGTCGCGCCGAACGAGGAGTTCAAGAGCGTCAACGTGCAGCTCTTCGGGAAAGAGGACGTCGCGCCCGGCGATATCCCCACCATGAAGGGATTTCTCCAGGATTACGTGGCGGCCATCAGGAGATCGGGCATCGCCAAGGACAACCCGGACGCGCTCCGCGCGCTCGCGGGGGAGGTCCTGGAGAGCTACACCCCGGAGCAGCTCCCGGTCCTCAATGGGCTCGCAGAGCATTACGCCGTCTGCGACATGTGGTTCTCGTCGGTGCCCTCCCAGACGAACCCCAACCGGGCCTTCACCTTCTGCGGCACGTCGCTGGGGTTGACCGACAATGGCTGGCTCGAGAAGGACCCGAGGGCCAAGCTGATCGAGGAGAAGGTAGGGTTCGGCCTCGGCGACGACCAGTTCGACACGAAGACCCTCTGGAACGCGCTCCACGACGCCGGCCACGACGACTGGAAGATCTTCTGGCAGACGAGCACCCTGCCCGAGAAGATATCGTTCGCCCTCACCGGCGGAAAGACCTGGGTCGGTCACCTGGTCGAGCTCGCCGTCAACCTGACGGAGCACCTCGACGCCGATCACCAGAGATACCTGATCGAGCTCTCGTCCGGCGAGCTCTCGTCCTGCTACACGTACCGCCTGTTCAACGGCCTGCGTGCCATCCCGGAGGTCGAGCGCCGCTTCGCCCGCATCGACGAGTTCCACGAGCAGGCGCGGGCAGGGACGCTCCCGCGCTTCAGCCTCCTGGAGCCGTCCTGGAGCATGTCGCAGGAGTCCACCGACGTGAGCAGGCTCCAGAGCCTCGCCACGGCGCTGGGGAACGACTATCACCCTCCGGGGAACCTGAGCGCAGGGGAGGCGTTCCTTCAGAGCGTCTACATGAGCCTCATCGCGAACCGCGCGGCCTGGGAGAAGACGCTGCTCATCGTGACGTTCGACGAGGGCGTCGGCACCTTCGACCACGTCCCGCCGCCCGCCGCCGTGCCCCCCTGGGGGAGCGGCCGCCCTGGGTTCGAGACCCAGCACGGCTTCAATTTTGATCGTTACGGCGTCCGCGTGCCCGCGATCCTCGTCTCGCCGCGCATCCAGAAGGGGACCGTGTTCCGGTCGACGCGCGAGCAGCCCTTCGACCATACCTCGCTCATCGCCACGATCCTGAAGTGGTACGGGGAAGAGCGGCTCTTGCCCATGTTCATGGAGCGCGCGATGGGCGCGCCCACGTTCGAGGGGGTGGTCACCCTGGAGGAGCCTCGCCGCGATGAACGCGACGTCCGGTTCCTCCAGGTGGCGCGCGAGCCGGGGGAGGCGTTCAACTATTTCGATCGGTTCCACCTGAGGAGCGACCGCGGCGAGCGCCTCTCGAGCGCCGTCAAGGAACGGACGATCCTGGGCCTGCTCTCGGCGTCGGACCCGGAGGTGGCGGAGTACTTCCCGACCCTCGGCGGAGAGGCCGTCGAGCTCTTTCTGGAGAAGAGCTCGCGGGACGCGAGACCGGGAGAGGTCCGCGACGGCGACGAGGTCGCGCTCGCCTCGACCGAGGCGAGTATCGGGGCCTTCAACATGCTGGGCGCATGGAGCGACGCGCGGAATTGCTACTACTTCAACGACTACGACCCGGTCCTGGACAGGACCAGGTACACGAAGCAGACGTGGACCATCGAGAGCGCCGTCAAGGGCCGGCCCGTGCGGTTCGGCGACGCGGTGGCCTTCAGGAACAAGCACTCCGGGGCGTACCTGACCCGGAGCGAGAACGGCGTGACGACCCGGAGGGACGCGTACTTCTGGATCATCGAGCCGATCGCCTCCCCGGCCGCGGCGCAGAGCCGGTGACGCCGGGCCGGTGAGCGTGACCACGATCGACCGAACATACAGCGCGGCGGCCGGGCGTCCATGCGCGCGGCCGAGCTCGACGGATTTCAAGGATGGAGGGAGCAGAGAATGAATCGTCTTTCGTCGGACATCGAGGAGATTGACGCGGAGTACGACGCCGTCATCGTGGGCTCGGGCTACGGTGGCGCGATCATGGCGTCCCGGCTCGCGCGCGCCGGCCTGAAGGTCTGCGTGCTCGAGCGCGGGCGGGAGCGGCAGCCGGGCGAGTATCCGAACACAGCGCTGGAGGCCGCGGAGGAGGTGCAGATGAACCTCCCGGTCCTGGGTCATGAAGGCTCGCGCACAGGCCTGTTCGATCTGCACATCAACAAGGACATCGGCGTGCTCGTCGGCTGCGGCCTCGGCGGCACCTCCCTCATCAACGCCAACGTGTCGATCCGCGCCGAGGCGCGCGTCTTCGACGACCCGCGCTGGCCGGCCAGGCTCCGCGGCGAGGGCATGGAGCACCTCAACACGGGGTACATGCTCGCCGAGCGGATGCTCTCGCCGAAGCCCTATCCCCAGAGCTACCCCCCGCTGCCCAAGCTGACGGCGCTCGAGCGCTCAGCGGAGGTGATGGGGCAGCCGTTCCGGCGCCTGAACATCAACGTGACCTTCGAGGACGGCATCAACGCCGCTGGCGTCGAGCAGAAGGCCTGCACGAACTGCGGCGACTGCGTCTCGGGCTGTAACTTCGGGGCGAAGAACACCGTCTTGATGAACTACCTGCCCGACGCCAGGCGCAACGGCGCCTCCATCTTCGTCGAGGCGAGCGTGCGCCACGTCGAGCGCCGGAGCGACGGGAAGTGGAACGTTCACTATCAGGTGCTCGACGTCGGCCGCGAGGCGTTCGACGCGCCGACGCTGGTCGTCACCGCCAAGATCGTCGTCCTCTCCGCCGGGGCGCTCGGCTCGACCGAGATCCTGCTCCGGTCGAAGGAGCTCGGGCTGCCGATGTCCGACACGATCGGCCAGGGGTTCAGCGGCAACGGCGACATGCTCGGCTTCGGCTACAACTGCACGCCGACGCTCGACGGGCTCGGCTTCGGGCACCGCGCGGTCGGGACGATGGCGCCCGTCGGGCCATGCATCACCAGCGTGATCGACATGCGCAACCAGGCGGACATGAGGGACGACATCATCATCGAGGAGGGGTCGATCCCTGGCGCGCTCGCGCCGATCTTGCCGCTCATGTTCAAGGCGGCCTCCGCGATCGGCGGCTCGAACACCGCCCCGCAGAGCGCCCTGGCCCAGGGGCTGCGCGAGACAGAGTCGCTCCTCCTGGGGGCTTACCACGGCGCCACGATGCACACGCAGACGTACCTGGTGATGGGGCACGAGTCGAACAGCGGCACGATGAAGCTGGAGAGCGACCAGCTGCGGATCGAGTGGCCCGACGTGGGCACCGAACCGATCTTCGAGAAGATGAACGCGCGCCTCTTCGAGACGACGGCGCCGCACGAGGGGATCTCGGTCAAGGACCCGATCTGGTCCCCGAAGATCGGCGACAAGCTCATCACCGTGCACCCGCTCGGCGGCTGCATGATGGCCGACTCGGCCGAGGCAGGCGTCGTCAACGACAGGGGCACGGTCTTCGCGTCGAGCACCGGCGCCGCGGTCCACGAGGGGCTCTACGTCTGCGACGGCTCGATCATCCCCGTCTCGCTCGGCGTCAATCCGCTGCTCACGATCTCGGCGCTCGCAGAGCGCTGCGCGATCCACCTCGCCCGCGACCGCGGGCTCCACATCGATTACTCCGACAAGGGCCCGATCCCCCCCGAGCCCGTGACGCGCAAGCCCGGGATCCGCTTCACCGAGACGATGAAGGGGTACTTCTCGAAGGCGGTCGACAGCGATTATGAGACCGCCGCCGAGCTGGGCAAGCAAGAGGACTCGAGCTTCAAGTTCATCCTCACGATCGTGTCCGAGGACGTCGACACGATGATCGCGAGCCCGGAGCACGCCGCGCCCCTGCTCGGCACCGTGAACGCGCCCACGCTCTCGGGGCGCCCGCTCACGGTGACGCACGGGACGTTCAACCTCTTCGTGCAGGACCCGAACGCCGCCGACACGCGGAACATGAAGTACTCGATGCGGCTCGCCTCGGAGGAGGGGCGCTCTTTCTATTTCTACGGCTTCAAGGTGGTCACCGAGCGCCCGATCTGGGACGTGTGGCACGACACCACCACGCTCTACATCACCATTCATGAGGGCGAGGACGACAAGGGACCGGTGATCGGCAAGGGGATCCTCGTGATCGAGCCGGAGGATTTCATCCGCCAGCTCGGGACGCTCGACGTCACGAACGCGAAGAACGCCGAGGAGCGCCTCGCCACGACGGTGAAGTTCGGGCGCTTCTTCGCGGGCGTGGTCTACGATTATTACGGCGGCGTGGCAGCGCCGCTCCAGTACGCCGACTCGAACCCCGCGCCCCGGAAGCGCAGGCCGCTGCGCGCGCCCGGCCCGCGCCTCTTCCCGTTCAAGACCAGCGACGGCGTCGATCTCCTCCTGACGCGGTACAAGGCCGAGGGCGCGTCGAAGGGGCCGGTGATGCTCGCGCATGGGCTCGGCGTCTCGAGCCGGATCTTCACGACCGACACCATCGAGACGAACCTGCTCGAGCACCTCGTGGCCCACGGCTACGACGTCTGGCTGCTCGACTTCCGGTCGAGCGTGCTGCTCCCCGCGTCGAAGACGCAATACACGGCCGATCAGATCGCGCTCCACGACTACCCCGCTGCCGTGGCGAAGGTGCGCGAGGTCACGGGCGCGGCGAGCATCCAGGTCGTCGCCCACTGCTACGGCGCGACGACGTTCACGATGGCAATGCTCGCCGGACTCGAGGGCGTCCGCTCCGCGGTGCTCTCGCAGATCTCCACGCACGTCGTCACGCCCGCCATGGTGCACCTGAAGGCAGGCCTGCATACGCCCGACGTGCTCGACGCGCTCGGCGTCAGGTCGCTCACGACGAACGCCTCGTCGCACGAGGGGTTCTTCTCGCACCTCTACGATCGCGCGCTCGCGCTCTATCCCGTCGGGTCCGGTGAGCACTGCGACAGCGCCGTGTGCCACCGGATCTCGTTCATGTACGCCCCGCTCTACGAGCACGCGCAGCTGAATTACGCCACGCACGATCGGCTCTACGAGCTCTTCGGCGAGGCCACGATGCGCGCGTTCGAGGGGCTCGCGCTGATGACCCGCAAGGGCTACGTGGTCGACGCCGAAGGGAAGGACGTCTACCTGCCGCACCTCGACCGGATGGCGATCCCGATCCACTTCATCCACGGCGCGGAGAACCAGTGCTTCCTGCCGGCGAGCACCGAGAAGACGGTCGAGGCGCTCGCGGCGCGGAACGGCGCGGCCCTCTACTCGCGCGACGTCATCCCCGGGTACGGCCACATCGACTGCATCTTCGGCAAGAGCGCGTCCACCGACGTTTACCCGTCGGTGGTCAAGCACCTCGACCGGACCTGAGGGCGCCGACGTCGCGAGGGCGCCGACGGTCGGTCGCGCGGCGGGAGTCGCTGGACACGACGTGACCGGGAGGAAGTCGCAGCGCCGAAAGGGCGAGGCGACCCGGGGCGGTGCGCTCCGTGGTACGGTGCCACGGCGCGCGCGCTCGCCGCCTGGACGTGACGGAGCCAGCGATGACCCGTGGAGAGAAGTTCCTCTATCACCAGATCCATCCGCTCAAGCTGGCGACCGACTTCGCGTCGAGCGCCGCGTCCTCGATCGCGCTCTGGCGACACGAGCTCGCGCTCGCGATGGCGATCGGCTTCCTGCCGTCGATCGCCGTGACAGCGCTGCTCCTCCGCTTCGCCGACCTCGAGCCGCGCAAGGACAGCGCCTTCGGCCGGTACGTGCGCCGGAACATGAGCGGCGCCGTGGTGGCGCAGCGCGCGACCGGGCAGGCCGTGATGTGGGTCGGAGCGTGGTCGCGCCAGGGGATCGTGATCGCGCTGGGGCTGCTGGTGGTCGCGCTGGCGTGGGCGAGCGGGGTCGGCCGGCCCGCCGAGGCGACCGGCGGGGATGGATGAGACAATGAATGAGCCATGCAAGAGGAGGTTAGTGCCGTGAAGGAAGCGGATGCGAGGCAGATCATCGAGGCCTATTTCAACGTGGTGGCGAACGAGCCGGATACCGGCGCCTTCGTGGAGTTCTTCTCCCCGGACGGCATCCTCGAGGATCCGGTGGGTACGCCGCCGATCCAGGGGCGCGAGGCGATCCGCCGGTTCGTGGACGCAGGCAAGTCGAAGATCGAGCGCGTCGAGATGGTCGTTCGCGAGATCATGACGTGCGGCAGCGAGAGCGCGGTGCGCTGGTCGGGTGACATCCTGACCAGGCGAGGGGAGCGCATCACCCTCGAGGGCATCGGGATCTTCATGTTCGACGAGCAGCAGAAGCTCCGCCACGTCAGGGAGTTCTATGACGTGACGAAGCTGCTCGCCGTCTTCTCCTGAGCAGGCGCGCCGCCCGGCGCCGCCCGCCGACCCCCCGTCAGAACTTGCCAGAGACCGTGAGGCCCGCGGTGCCGTCGGGGCCCGACGGCGCGACGCGCAGGCCGGCCCGGCGCAGGTCGCGCTGGTAGGCCTGCACCGGGTGCTCCTGCTCGAGCATGGCGGCGAGCGACCACGTGAAGTTGAGCAAACCGAAGATAGCGCTCATCATCCGCTTCTCCGCCGGCAGCTCGGGATCCAGCACGGGCGCGGCGGCGGCGACCCCGCCGAGCGCGACCGGGAGGAAGATGGCCCACCTCGGGATCGCAGGCTCGGTGCCGAGCAGATCCCGCTCGATGCTCGCGAGCTGCGCGTCTGACAGCCGGGCGCGCCACCCGGGCGTCGCCACCAGCGCGTGGTCGGCGCGAAGCCGCGAGACAGGCGTGTAGTCGGAGAGCGCCAGGTTGAGGCCGGAGAGCAAGCCGGTCGCATAATGTCCCGCCGAGAGCGAGACGAGCGTCATCCTCGGGATCGGTTCGCTGTCGAGGAGCGCGAACCCGAGCCAGAGGCTCCCTTGCGAGAGCATCCCGGCGGTCGCCAGGGTGTTTGGCCTGTAGGTCTCCGGCACCGCGAGCGCGCCCAGCCCGCCGGCGAGCATCGTCGCGGAGCCGGAGGCGAAGGCGATGCGCGTCGGAGCGTCGATGCCCTCCCCGGCCAGGCTCAGCGCGAGGCTCACCCCGCCGAGACCGCTGAAGAGGATGGGCAGCCCTCTTCCCATGGAGTGCAGCCTGACCGCGTCGTGATAGTGCGTCGCCAGGAGCGCGGCGCGCTCGCGCCGCTGGGCGACGTCCTCGCGACTCTGGTCCTCTCCCGACCCCGGAGCGCGCGCCTCCTGCGCCGCGGCGCTCCCCGGCAGGGAGAGGCGCGCCACCGCCGCTCCCACCATCAACGCGCGCCGCACGTGGCGCGTGGACCGTGACAACCAACCCATAACAAGCCTCTCTGTTGAAATGTCTCGTATAGAACGCACTCGACACGTTCGACGAGCCGAACACGTCATGTCATCTGTGGAGCGTGCTTGAGAGCACGTTCGCGCCGGCGCGCTGGAAGAGAGGGTTGAACGTCGAGACTCGATTCATGGCCATCCGCTCTTGGTGAGGAGTGCCCCTCTCGCCTGTCGTGATGTCCGCGCGCGCGCCGCTCGATCACGGATTCGTCGTCGCGCCGAGGAGCGCGCGCACGCCCGCGGCGTGCGGGCTCGTCGGGCGCGAGGCGAGGAAGCGCTGGCCCAGGTCGGCCGCGCGGGCCCGATCGCCGAGGCGGATCAGCGCCTCGATGCGGAGCACGGTGGCCTCCTCGCCCATCGCGCTCCGGGGGAACCTCCTGTCGTAGGCGTCGAGCTCCGAGAGGCACCCCGCCGCGTCGCCGGCGCCGAGGGCGTCGCGCGCGCGATCGATGATGGCGACCTGCTCGCGGAGCGCGTCGGCCGGCGCGACAGTCGCGGACCGCGCGCGCGGCGCGGCGCTCGTCGAGCGCGGCGGGCTCGCGACGGTGGCGGGCGCCGGGCCCGGCAGGGCGCTCGTCTGGGGCGGGAGCGGGGCGCTCGTCACGGGCCCGGAGGGCGTCGGCGCGGGCGCGATGGGTGCGGGCGCGACGGGCGGCGTGCTCGCAGCCGGTGGCTCGCCGGCGGTGGGCGGCGCGAGCGCAGCCGGCGGCTCGCCCGACGGCGCCGCCGCGGAGGGAGGCGCCGGGGGACGGAGGAGCGCGACGCCCGCGCCGAGGAGGCCGACGCCGATCGCCGTCCCGAGGCTCCACTTCGCGATCGCCAGCAGCTTGCCCGGGGCCGCTTGCGGCGCGGGCGCGGGCGGCGCGGGCGCGGGTGTGGGCGGCGCTGCGCTCGTTCCGGCGGCGAGCCCGGCGATCGCGAGCGCGCGCGCGCGCGCCGCCGACGACGGCGCCTCGTGCTTCCAGGAGCGGAGCAGCGTGCGCTCGAACTCGGTCGTCTCCTCTTCTCGGAGCTCTCCGAGCGGCTTCGGATCGCTCATCGCTTGCCTCCCCCGTGCTGCGCCCTCGCCTGGACGCGCCTCGCGATCGCGCGGAACTCCTCGCGCGCGCGCCGGAGGCGGGACGCGACGGTGCCCTTCGGGAGCCCGAGCATCGCGGAGATCTCCTCCGTCGGGACGCCCTCGAGCTCGAAGAGGACGAAGGCGACGCGGAGGTCGTCCTCCATCGCGTCGAGCACCTCGTCGAGCAGCTCGCGCGCCTGCTTCATCTCCATGAGCTGCTCCGGGTCCGGCGCGCCGTCGGCCGCCGCCGCCATCGCGTCGTCGTCGCAGAGCTCGCGCCGGCGCGCCCCGGCGCGGCGCGCGTTCGCCGCGACCCCGAGCGCCGTCCCGAAGAGGAAGGAGCGCTCGCGGCCGGGCGCGATCTCCTCGAGCTTCTGGTACGCGATCAGGAAGACGTGCTGCGCGGCGTCGTCGGCCGAACCGGAGGGCACGCCGAGCCCGCGCAGCGAGCGCCAGATGAAGTCGAAATGCGCGTCGACCAGCGCGCGGTAGCGCTCGGCAGAAGGCGACGGCGACGGCGGCGGTGGCGGTGGCGGCGCGCCCGGCCCGGCGCGGTCGGCGCGCGCCGTCACGGCCGGGTCGCGCGCGACCTCCGCGCGTGGAGAGGGGCCGGAGCGGGTCGCGCTGATCATGGTCTCCCGCCGCTATGTTCGGAGGCGAGCGCCTGGATCACGGAATCGTCAACCCCAGCCCGAGCGCGAAGACGGCCTCGATCGGCGGCGGGCGGACGGGGGAGCCGGCGCCGTCGACGAGGAGGCCGTCGCGCAGCAGCGGCATGCGCACCCCGGCCTCGGCGTCGAGCAAGAACGGGCCCCAGACCGGCAGCCTGGCGCGCAGCGGCAGGGCGAGCGCGAGCCACCCGCGCGTCGCGCCGCGCGCCGGGGCGACGCCACGAAGGCTCGCCGCGACGAGTCCGCCCTCGACGCGCGCGCAGGGGGCCAGGCGCAGGGCGCCGAGCGCCGCGCCGACAGGACACGCGTCGGCGGCGACGGCCGCGAGCAGGAACGACGCCGAGCCGCCCGCCGAGGGGACGTCGGAGGACGTCTCGACGTGCGCGCCGAAGCGCAGCGGGCCGACGCCGTTGTCCATCGCGGCGAGGGGGGGCTCCGCGAAGAGGCGCGCGCCGAGGGATGGCGCGCCGATCATCTCGCCAGCGAGGAGCTGCGCGCCGAGCGTCAGGTGCGTCGCGGCGTCGGTCGCGGGTCCAGGCGGTCGCGCCCGCCCGCTGTCGGCCGGCGGGGGCGGCGCGGGGGCGGCGCGCGCGGATGCGGAAGGCGTCGACGGGGAGGCCACGGTCGTCGCGCCCGTGGCTTCCGCTCCGGCGGCGGCGCTCGCGGGGGCGGAGGGCGCGGGCGCGGCGGCTGCGGCGGCGGCTTCCGCGGCCTGGCTGTCGATGGCGAGCGCGGTCACCACCGCGAGCGCGGCGACGACATCGTCGCAAGTGGCGCCCGCTACATCGCGGTCGGACGCCGCCCCGTCCGCCGCCCGGACGCCGAGGCGCCCGGTGAAGCGGCCGTCGCGCTCATCGATGGTCACGACGTACGCGCTCCCGGCGTCCGCTTCCCCGAGCTGCCGTCGGAGGCGGGCGCCGACCCGCGCGCGAAACTCCGCCTCCGTCGGGCACCCTGCCTCGGCGCGATACTCGATGCGCAAGGGCGCAGCGGTCGTCTGAGCGCGCGCGACAGCGCCGCCGGCGAGCACCGTGGAGACCATGAAGAGCCGCGCCGCGGCGGAGCGTGACCTCACCTTGATGCCACTGTCGCGCCGCAGCGCCCGGAGCGCCACCCCATCGCAGGGATCGGAGAGCCCTCGATTCCCATGGCGCGATCCACCGGTGAGCTCAGCCCGGTTCGCCGCGCTCCGGGCCAGAGCGCGCCTCGGGCTTCTTCGTGGGGCCATGGAGCTCGCGGAGCCGGAGCGCGCCCGTGGCACGATGTTGGTAAACACCGTTTACTGAGGATGGCCCTCGGGCGAGCCCGGGACCTCCCGTTCGTAAGCACCGTTTACTGAGAATGGCCCTCAGGCGAGCTCGGGACTCCCAGGGGAGGATGGCCTGAGCCATCCCCTCGAATTCTTCAGAGCGGCTGGCGCGCGACGGCCGCCCTGATGGCGCGCTCGAGCGCCTCGCCTTTCTCGGGCGAGAGGGCGCGCATCGCGCCAGGGAAGGCCGCTTCGAGGTCCACGAGCACGTCGAGGGCCGCCTCCTCGATCACGGCCGCCCGGTCGTGGCGCCCGACCTTCGAGGCGGCGGAGGCCACGCGGGCCGTTCGCGAGCCGCTCGCCCCAGCCGATCAGCGCCGGGAGGTCGACCGGGCGCTCCGGGTCCCAGGGCGCGCTCTCGTCGAAGCGGTCCTCGCGCATCTCGGCGATCTTCCGCTTCAAGGCCATGTAGGCGGCGGCGGGCATGCGGACATCCGGCTTGGCGACGAGCCCCTCCGCGAGGTTCTCCGGGCCGAGCGGCGGCAGCCCGAGGGCGGACGCGACCCGCGACGGGAAGCGCTCGGACAGCGCGGCGATCTCCGCCTTGCGCCCGCGGGCGAGGAGCGGGGGCGTCATGAGCCCCGCGGCGGCGGCGACGGCGGCCGCCTCGCTCCAGGAAAGGAAGGCGTCCTCGCCGCCGCCGAGCGCGCGGAGCTCGAAGGACGCCCACCGCAGGTCGGGCGCGTACCAGACGCCGGTCTGCACGGGGGTCATCCCGCCCGCGGGCACGTCCGGGTGAGGACATAACGCTGAGCGCCACGATCGCGGCGGCGAGCCGCGAGCCGCGAGCGGCTGCGAGAGCGGGAGTGCGAGGCGCTTGACTTCCGGGAAAGCCTTTGGGTTCCTTGTACCTCAGGGGGGTCAACCATGTCTGTCGAACCCAGCCGGGCTCCGCCCGCGCCGTGCTTTCGCCTCCTGCTGATCGAGGACAGCGCCATCGCGGCCTCGATCGTGCAGAGCCACCTCGACGCCGTGCCGTGGCAGCGCGCCGAGCTCGCGCACGCGGAGACGCTCGCGGCGGGGCTCGCCCGCGTGAAGGAGGGGTGGGACGTCGTTCTCCTCGACCTCTGTTTGCCCGACGGCGAGGGCCTCGAGGTGGTCGAGCGCGTGCGGGAGGTGGACCCCCATGTCCCGATCGTGGTGCTGACGGGCCATGACGACGTCCGCCTCGCGGAGCGCGCGCTCGGCGCCTCGGTGCAGGACTACCTCGTGAAGCGCAGCATCGACGCCGACGCGCTGTGGCGATCGATCCGCTACGCGGTCAGCCGCCAGCAGCTCGTGACGCAGCTCGCGCGGACGATGGCGGCGGCCAGGGAGAACGAGGCCAACCTGCACCAGCTCATCGCTCGCAGCGCCGACGGGGTGGTCGTGCTGGACGCCACCGGGACCGTGCTCTTCGCGAACCCGGCCGCGGAGGCGCTGCTGGGCGACGGGCGGCTCGTGGCGGGGCGGGGCTGTCCGGTGGCGCTGAGCGCGGGGGAGACGAGCCTCGAGGTCGGCGGGCACGCGGTCGTCCTCGACGTCCGCTGGGTCGACGTGGACTGGCAGGGGCGGCCGGCGCGGATGGCGCTCCTGCGCGACGTGACCGGGCGCCGCCGGGCGGAGGAGCTGCGGCTCCGGCTCGAGCGCAGCGAGCGGCTCGCCGCGGTCGGCCAGCTGGCGGCGGGGGTGGCCCACGAGATCAACAACCCGCTCGCGTACGTGGTGGCGAACCTGGAGCTGCTCGCCCGCGAGATACGGCGCCTGGCCGGCGCGGGGGTGGCGACGGAGCAGCTCGCTCAGCCGCTCCTGGAGGCCCGCCACGGCGCGGCGCGGGTGATGCACATCGTCCGGGACCTCGGGGTGTTCGCGCGCGCCGAGGCGAACGAGGCGATCGGGCCGACGGACGTCAACGCGGTGATCGAGAGCGCGCTCAACATCGTTCACACGCAGATGAAGCACCGCGCGCGGGTCGTGCGCGAGCTCGCCCCGGTCTCGCGCGTGGGCGGGGCCGAGGGGCGCCTGACGCAGGTGTTCGTCAACCTGCTCATCAACGCGGCGCAGTCGCTCCAGGAGGGGCGCGTGGCCGACAACATCGTCGAGGTGCGCACGCGCGAGCAGGATCAGGAGGTCATCGCGGAGGTCGTGGACTCGGGCTGCGGGGTGCCGGAGGAGCACCTGCACCGGCTGTTCGAGCCGTTCTTCACCACGAAGCGCGCGGGGGAGGGGACGGGGCTCGGCCTCGCGATCTGCCGGAGCATCGTCGAGTCGTGCGGCGGGAGCATCGGAATCAGCAGCAAGGTCGGCGTGGGCACGTGCGTCCGCATCCGGCTGCCCGTCTGGGCGCGCGCGGAGCTCTCGGCGCTGCCGGCGCCGGAGCGCGGCGAGGGGGCGGCGCGGCGCGGGCGGATCTTGATCGTGGACGACGAGCCGCTGATCTTGCGCGCGCTGCGGGGGATCCTCGGGACGTCGCACGAGGTCGTGTGCGTGCGGTCGGGGACGCAGGCGCAGAGGACGCTGCGGCTGGACGCGGACTTCGACGTGGTGCTCTGCGACATCGTGATGCAGGAGGGCACGGGGATAGAGCTCCACGAGTGGATGGAGGCGGAGCTGCCGGCGCTCGCGGACCGGGTGCTGTTCATGACGGGCGGCGGGACCAGCGAGGTGAGCCGGAGGTTCCTTTCGGCGCACGGGGGGCGGGTGCTGCCGAAGCCAATCGATCCAGGGGAGCTGGTGCGGAGGGTGGAGGGGATGCTGGCGGGGAAGGCGGCGGAGGCGGTGGGAGCGGTGTAGCGGGGGAGGCCGAGGGCAGGGGTCGTCTTACAACGGAGGCCTGGCGCCGCGAGCCGTATGCCACACTGCCACGATCCGGACGACCGAAGCCGTCTCGTCGAGCGTGTAGTAGACATGATGGGCAGTCCGAGGCAGGAGCAACCGACGAAGTCCAGGTACTTGCGGAACTTCGTAAACTGCACCTCCTCTCGGAACATCGCCGAGCCGACCCACGGCAGCCAGAAGCTCGTAGAGGAACAACCCGGGGTTGCTTGGCCGGTTCTCCCTCCACCACCGTCCGACGGCAAGGATCTGCGTGCGCGCATCCGCGGAGAAGACAACCGCGTACCTGGTCATTCCGCGCTGTCCGCGGACAGCTCGGCCAGGACCTGCTCCGCGGACACGACCTCGCCGCGCTCGACTTGCTCCGCTCCTCGAAGGATGGCGGCGTGGAGGCGCTCGCGGTCCGCGGCGTCCAAGTCGTCGCCGGCGTCCGCGATGGCGAGCTCGACCTCCGTGTTTTCCGGGAGCTCGACGGGCTCATCGACGACGAGCCGCCCACCTCGGACCTTACCGCGCACAGTCAGCATCGTCATGCAAGGACCGTAGCGCCCCGACCCAGGGGTGTCCACGAGGTACCGCCCAGCGTCCACGGCGCGAATCGCGCCGCAGATCTGAGATCGCGGTCGGCCAGCAGCCCCGGGGGTCCTACAGCGATGCTGTCTTCACTCGCAGATGAAGCGCCGGGCGCGGGTCGTGCGCGAGCTCGCCTCCTGCGCGAGGGGCGAGCGCGTCAGGCGCAGCTCTCGCCGACCGCCGGCTCGCCGTCGGCGAGCAGCCGCTTGAGCGTGGCGAGGTCGAGGGGCTTCACGAGGTGCTCGTCGAACCCGGCTCCGCACGCCTTCTCGCGGTCGTTCTGCTGCCCGTAGCCGGTGAGCGCGATCAGATAGACGTCCTTGTGCTGGCGCTTCTCGCGAACGCGGCGCGCGAACTCCAGGCCGTCGATCCCCGGCAGCCCGATGTCCACGATGGCGATGTGCGGGAGCACCGCGTCCATGAGCTCGATCCCCGCGATCCCGTGGTCCGTCGAATGGCAATCGAACCCGGCGCGCTTCAGGAGCGCGCAGAGCGCCTCGCGGCCGTCGGCGTTGTCCTCCACGACGACCACCCGCGACCCCTTGGGGAACTTCCTGAGGGGCGTCCCGCGTGCCGCCTCCTTCTCGCGCGGCCGCTCGGTGACCGGCAACCGCACCTCGAACTCGCTGCCTTTGCCCTCCCCGTCGCTCCGCGCGCTCACGGTGCCGCCGTGCTTCTCGACGAGGCCCCGGACGAGCGTGAGCCCCACGCCGAGCCCTCCCGCCGACCGGTCCAGCGTGCGGCTCGATTGCACGAAGAGCTCGAACACCGTGTCGAGCATGTCCTTCGGGATCCCGAGGCCGTCGTCCTTCACGCGGACCACCGCGTGTCCGTCCACGCGCCGGGCCTCGAGGGTGACATGACCGCCCCGCGGGGTGTACTTCGCAGCGTTGTTGAGCAGGTTCACCTGGACCTGCTGGAGCCGCGCAGGGTCGCCCTCGACCCAGATGGGCTCGGGATCGACGATGGTCGAGAAGTTGACGCCGCGGCTGTCCATGAGGTTCTTCACCGCGTCGGTGGCGTCCTTCACCACGGAGCCGAGGTCGAGCACGCGCTTTCGAAGCTCGATCTTGCTCTGCGTGACGCGGCTCGCCTCCAGCAGATCGTCGAGCAAGCGCGCCATCTGCGCGGACTGACGCTCGAGGATCTGGAGGACCTTGTCGTCGAACCCGGGAGCGCCGCCCGACGCGGCGCTGTCTTCCCTGAGCAGCGCCGTGGCGTGGACGATCGCGCCGAGCGGGTTGCGGAGCTCGTGCGACAGCATGGCGAGGAACTCGTCGCGCCTCCGTACGGCGTCCTTGATCTGCTCCTCCGACCGCTTTTGCTCGGTGACGCTCCGGAAGATCCCGATGATGCCCACGATGTGGCCCGCGGCATCCATGAGCGGGAGCCGCGTGACGAGGTCCCACTCCACGACCCCATCCTGCCGCAGGCGCTTCTCCAGCTTGTAGTGCTGCGCCTCGCCGGTCCGCAGCACCACCTCGTCCTGCTGGTGAACGGCGAGCGCCGCCTCGTGCCCCGGGAGCTCGAAGCCGGTCTTGCCCGCGGCCTCGCGCGGATCGGAGAGGCCGAGGCGCTGCGCCATGGCGTGGTTCGTGCGGATGAACCGGCCGCGCGCGTCCTTGAAGTAGATCGCGTCAGGCACGCTGCGGAGCAGGCTGTTCAGGAGATAGCGCTCGTGGAAGAGCGCGTCCTCCGCCGCCTTGAGGCCGCTCACGTCGATCAGCGTGAGCACGACCCCCGCGACGGTGCCCTTGGCGCGGTAGGGGAGGATGCGCAGGAAGAACGAGCGGTTATGCCGATCGCGCAGCTCGCGCTCCACGCGCTCCCCCGTCGCGAGCACGCGCCTGAGATCCTCGGTGAGCTCCGGGTGGTCGACCGCGTACGTGAACGTCTCGATCGGCCTGCCGACGTCCTGCAAGAGCAGGTTGAAGCTCTCCGCGATCTGCGGCGTGAATTTCCTGATCTTGAGCTCCTTGTCGAGGAAGATCGTGCCGATGTCCGTGCTCGACAGGAGGTTCTCCATGTCATTCCCGAGCTCGGTGAGATCCGCGATCTTCCGCTGGTACTCCGCGTTCACCGAGTAGAGCTCCTCGTTGACGCTCTGGAGCTCCTCGTTCGTGCTCTGCAGCTCCTCGTTGGAGGCGAGGAGCTCCTCGTTCGCCGCCTGCAGCTCCTCGTTGCTCGCCTCGAGCTGCTCGGTCGTCGCCTGCAGGCTCTGCTTCGTGTAACCGAGCTCCGCCTCGAGCGCGCTGAGCTGCTCGCGCGAGACGTCGTCGAGGTTGATCTCCTTCTCCGGCATCGCCGCCCGCTGCGGCGCCCCCTCGATCGCGTCGAAGGTGATCAGCACGTGGGGCAACGTGCCTCGCCGGCTCTCGACCCGGCGGATCGTGACCTTGTACACGCCGCCCTCCACCTTCACCCCCGTGAACACGATCGCCGAGGGCTCCTTGAGGGCGCGCTGCAGGCCCGCCGTCAGCATCATCTTGAGATCGCTATCCAGCATCTCGAACGCGTTGAGCCCCTGCCGGCCATCCTTGACCTTCAGGAAGCGGCTCGCCCCGCCGAAGGCGTGGACGAGCTCGCCGGCCTCGTTGACGAGGAGGCTCGGAGGCATGAACTCGTCGAGCAGCGCGTCGTAGGTGCCGAGCAGATGCGACACCGGGTGGCGCGCGACAGGCGCGGTGATCCCGGAGCGCGGGGCGCTCTGGCCCTTGGGCGACGCCGGCTGGAAGCGGGGATCGACCTGCATCCGCCGATCGCTGTACTTCCGGTAGATCCGCCATTGCTTGTTGACGACCTCGAAGTCGTGCGCGAGGTGCCCCGGGGTCTCGCTGGGCCCGAGGAGGACCACGCCCCCGCGGTTGAGCGCGAAGTGAAAGAGGCTCAACACCTTCTGCTGCGCCGCCGGCTGGAGGTAGATGAGCATGTTGCGGCAGCTGATGAAGTCGACGCGCGTGAACGGCGCGTCCTTGATCACGTTGTGGTGCGCGAAGACGACGGTCTGCCGGAGATCGGGGACGACCTGGTAGCTGCGCCCGCGCCGGATGAAATGCCGCTCGAGGCGCCCGGGCGAGACGTTCACCACCGCCTCTTCCTCGTAGATCCCGCGCGTCGCGAGCTCGAGCGACCCGTGGTGCACGTCGGTCGCGAAGATCTTGAACGGGCGGTGGTCGCTCCGGGACGTGAGCTCGTGGAGGAGGATGGCGAGCGAATAGACCTCTTCGCCCGTCGCGCAGCCCGCGACCCACACGCGGAACGGCGTGTCGCGCGGTCCCCCTCGCAGGAGCTCGGGGAGCACCTCCTGCTCGAGGATGTCGAACGCCTCCTCGTTCCGGAAGAAGCGCGTCACGCCGATGAGGAGGTCACGGTAGAGCACGTCGAGCTCTCTCGACTCGCTCTTCAAGCGCTTGACGTACTGATCGATGTCGTCCGTGTGCGCGAGCTGGATCCGTCGCTCGATGCGCCGGGTGACGGTGCTCGGTTTGTAGTGCGTGAAGTCGATGCCGAACTGCTCCTCGAGCATCCTGTAGACCGCGGTCATCGCCTGATCGACGCCGGCCGCCTCCCGCTCCGGCCGGCGCCCCTCGGACCTCACGTGCTCGAGGAGGACGCGCGGCATGTCCTGGGGGGGCATGACGCAGTCGGCGACGCCGGCGTCACGCGCGGTCTTCGGCATTCCGTCGAACTGCGCGCTGTCGACGTCCTGCACGACGACCAGGCCGCCCGCCTCGTGGACCGCGCGGATCCCGCGCGAGCCGTCGCTCCCGCCCCCGGAGAGGACCACGGCGATCGCCCGCGGACCGCAGTCCTGCGCGAGGGATCGAAAGAACACGTCGATGGGCAGCGTGAGCTCCTGGTCGCGATCCCTCTCGCTGAGGAGCAGGCGGCCGCCGGAGATGATCATCTCCTTCTTCGGCGGGATCAGGTAGATGTGGTCGGGCTCGACCAGCATGCCATTCTCGACGAGGTGAATGGGCAGCTCGGTGCGGCGCCCGAGGATCTCGTCCATCAGGCTCCTGAAGTCCGGCGACAGGTGCTGGACGACGACGAAGGCCATCCCGCTCTCCTTCGGGATGTTATCGAAGAAGTGCTCGAGCGCCTCGAGCCCCCCCGCCGAGGCGCCGATCCCCACCACATAAGGCACGACGGCTGGCCGGGCCGCGCGGGTCCTTGCGTCGGCTGCGTCGCGCAGCTCGCGTTCGGTCGACATTCCCGAGCTCAACGGCAGCAAGCGTGCCCAGGCTGTGTCCGCTGGTCAGCGCGCTCGCGGGGCCGAGATCCCTCGGATCTCGGGCAGCAGGTGGCCGTCAGGGCCGTGGCAAAGTGCCACGTCGCGCGCCACATGTGGTGGTCTTGCGGGGCCGGCGCGGCTCCGGTGCGACACCGGCTGTGTTACAAGCGAAGGCGAGCGGCGGCACGCGCGTTGCACACATCATGGAGGCTACCCCGACGTCGAGGCGCACAGGACCATGACAAGACCCACGCAGGAGAAGGGCCGGCAGGTCGTCAATGCGACGCTGACGCTACGACTCACCCAGCACGACCGCGAGCTCTTGCAGGCGCTCGTGGCGTTGCAAGCCGCGGAGATGTCCGACACGGGCGTGGAGGTGACGGCCGCGAGCTACGTGCGGGGGCTCATCCGGCACGAGGCGCGGAAGAAGGGGCTCCTCGAGCCCGCCGCCGCGAGCCCGCTTCGGCGCCGAGCCTCTCGCCTGGACGAGCCTTGATGCAGCGCGCCGCGCCGCCGGCACGGCCTGCGCCGTGGCGGCCTGCACACGTCGTGGCGGCGTAGATCACCATCCCCTGTCCGCGGCCGCGAGCGGAAGGCCAGCTCGCCCTCGTCCGCCGAAGGAGATCGGCCAGATCCCGGGCAGCGTCGTCGTCGTGGAGCACGCGCCGCAGCTCGCGCTGCTCCGGCGCGCGCACCTGATGGTGAACCACGGCGGCCTCCAGAGCGTGAAGGAGGGGCTCCTCCCGGGCGTCCCGATGCTGTGCGTGCCGCAGGCGTACGATCAGCCGGGCAACGGCGCGCGGGTCGCGTTCCACGGGATCGGCCGGGTGCTGCGGCCCGAGGAAGCGACGAGGGCGCGGGCGCGCGCCCTGCTGGAGGAGCTGGACGGCTCGCCGTCGGTCCGGGAGCGCGTGCGGGCGCGAGGCGGCGGCGAGCGCCTGACGCGGGTCGAGCTGGAGCGCCGAGGAGGACCGGCCTCCGCGTAGGGCCGGCACCCCGGACGAAGAATCGCCACGGCCGCGGACGATTTCCGTGAAGGCGGCCGGGGCTCCCGGCATTCAGGGGGCAGCGGTGTGTGACGTCGCAGGCGTCTGTCTGCGCCGCGCCACGCCGAGCGCACGAGAGGTCATCGGAGCGTCGTTCGAGGGGGCCTCCTCGCGGAGGCCGCCGGGGCGCGCTCGCGGATGGTCGTCAACCGCAGGTCCAGCCACGCTCGCGCGCCTTCTGCGCGAGCGCGAACGGACGTGCTTTGTCAGGAGAGCGAGACCTCATGATCAAGAAGAGCGCCTTGTCGATGCATTCGAATCCTCGTCGTTCGTCGCGGACCGCCCGGTCGTGCGCCGGCGCCGCGCTCTTGCTCCTGGGAGCGCTCGGGGCCGCCGCCTGCACCGCCGGAGCGCAGGACGAGGCGGAGAGCCTCGGCGTGGCCAGCCTGCTCGGGACTTACGATCTCACGAGCAGCTACACGGGCGACGTCCAGCAGACGCGCGGCTGGATCATCGAGTGGGAGGTCCCCGTGCTCCTGAACGCGAGCCAGGCCTGGACGGCCGTGGGGCAGTGGTACTTCAACCTCGAATCGGGCATCTACCACAACCCGAGCGGCTGGCACGTTTACTACTTTGGAGACGACAACGGCGTCACGGGGAACCATCCGAGCTGCGCCCTCGGCACCTGGGCCGGAGGGAGCCTCTGCGAAGGCGCGCTCAGCTCGCTCCAGCCCGGACAGCGGGTCGCCTTCAAGTACGAGTGGTGCACGCCCGCGCGCGTCGCCGACGTGAACGGCGCGCAGATCTGCCTCTATGTCGACATGAAGGACGGGTCGGGCTGGCAGTTCCTCGCGCAGGACGCCCGCTCCACCGTCGAGATGTACGCGCACGACATCGAGCATTTCCGCGACGAGGGCCCGGCGTACCCCGAGCCGCTGGTCTCCTGCGAGGCGCCCATCAAGATGGTTCGCCAGGAGGTGAAGACGACCTCGGGCGCGTGGCAGACGATGACGGGCTCGAGCACCTGGTCGTTCCACGACGCCGCGCCCTACGTCTACCAGAACCAGAACCTCACCGCGTCGCCGGCGACCTGGGAGGCCTGCACCGCGCCCGACAGCGGCGGGAACGACTGCAGCGGCGTGCCCGCGTGGCAGTCGGAGCGGGTGTACACGCCGTCCACCCAGGTCACCGAGGGCGGCCACCTCTGGGTCTCGACCCAGCAGATCTGGTGGTCTCAGCCGGTGTGCCCGCCGAGCAACCCGGTCTCGTGGTGCCCCGCCGAGTGGGCTGATCTCGGGCCGTGCAACTGACCGCGATCACGGCGCGCCGAGCGCGTCCCCGCTGGAGACGCTCACCCGGAGCATCGCGTCGACGAGGTGACGCGCGGCCAGGGAGAAGCGCCCGCGCGCTACGCGCGGGCCGCCGACGCGCTCGCCGGCGCGAGGCGAGCGCCGCGCCGCGGGCTCACGTCCCGCCGCAGGCCTCGTACTGCGCCTTGCAGGCGTCCATCCCCGCCTGCTGCACGCAAGGCGCGCAGTCCGCGGCGATCCCCTCGCCGGCGCACTCCGACGCGCACTCGTCGGCGCACACGCCCGACGCGCAGACGCAGGCGATGAGCGCGTCCGTCTCGGGGTTCTGCACATGGTCCGCGCTCGGATCGCAGCCGCGCACGCACGAGCAGCAGAGACCGTCGCCCTGACAGCACCCGTCGCTGCGCCCCAGGGGACAGCTGCACTCGCTGCCGTCCTGATCCATGCACGGCCCGTAGCCGCTGCCGTCGTCGAGGCAGGTCGCGACGCCCGGGCCGCTGATCGCGTGACAGGTGCACGACATGGTCTCGCCCGGAGCGCACGAGGTCCCGGTGGCCGAGCTGGTGACCGTCGCGGTGGCGGTCGACCCGCCGCTCCCGGACGGCTCCGGGTCGGTCGTCGCGGAGCCGCATGCGGCCGCGAGCGCAGCCGTGAACAAGCAGAGAGCAAGGATATTTCGCATGATCACCCCTATACCGCGCCGCCGGCGCGGCCGTCGAGATCCGCTGGATCATGAAATGAAATATCTTCGAGCTCCTGAGCGAGGGCGACGCCTGGACCCTCGGGGCCAGCACGCTCGTCAGCGAGACAGCGCCGGACGCCTTCGTCGCCAGGGTCGCGTTCTGACCCTCTCCAAGAGCGCGCCCGCGCTCGCCGAGCGCCGCCCCGCTGCGGAGCCCTGCCCGCCCTGAACAGGGCTCACGGGCTCCGCAGGCGGCCCCGGGGCCCGGCGGGCGCTCAGGGCACGACCGACTCGGACCCTGGCGAGCAGTTCCCCGCGAGGGTGCTGCAGGTGAGCCGGTTCTGCATGAAGCTCACCCGCCGCGGGATCTCGACCTGCTTGACGAAATTCGAGAGGACCCCGGTGCCGTCGGGGCCGGGGGTCGCGAACGGCGCCACGTGGTAGAAGGTGGCGAGCTGGTCGGTCTCGGCGTTGTGGCACCCGTTGCAGGTCTGGCCGGCGAACGCGTGGCGCAGCGGCTCGTCCGTGCCCGGAAAGGCCCACTTCGTGGCCGAAGGGACGATGCTGCCCTCCGCCTCGCCGCCGAGGAACGAGGCGTCGAGCGGCGTCACGCCGGCGATGATCCCGGTCCGGTTCGCGAGCAGGAACGCCTCGAGGCCTGCGTCCCCGTTGAGCTGCTGATCCGGGGTCTGGGCGGCCTCCACGAGCCTCAGGAAGGCCTGGTAGCCGGTCGGCTCCGGCACGAGGTGGAACTCCCGCCACGACCAGGGGGCGCCCATCAGGCTCTCGCTCGTGCGCAGCTGGCCGAGCGCGCTGGCGTTGGGGTTGCCCATGGTGCTGCGCTCGGAGCCGCGCTGCGTGAAGAGATCCGTGATCTCCTGGAGCTCCTCGTTGTACTGGGCGCCGAACGCGACCTGCCCCAGCGCGTGAAAGCGGGTGATCCAGCTGTACCGGTCCGGCACGGCCGAGTTGTTCGGCAGGCGGTACTCGAAGATCACGGTCATCCCGGCGATGAAGTGGTTCGGCGGGATGATGCCGAAGACGAAGCGCGCCTCGCCGCTGCCGCTCGCGTGCAGGTCGGTCCGGTTGAAGATGCCGAGGAGCTGGAACGGCGCCTGCGCGAGATCGAGCTTGCCGTCCGGCCGCGTCGGCCAGAGGTTCGTCAGCGACGACATCCCCCGGGTCGTCGTGGGATACCCGTTGATCGTCAGCGGCTGGAAGCCCTCCAGCCACTCCGCGACGAAATCCGCAGGATCGACGCCGCTCGGGGTCATCTGCTCGATCAGGTACCGGAAGCTCCAGGGGCCGCCCGTCGCGTTCGAGGCGCGCGCGTCCTGCGTGACCGAGGGGTCGACGATCGCGATCTCCTTGTACGGGTCGACCGACGGTCCCGCGCCGCAGGCGCCGGCGCAGGTGAAGCTCTGGATTTGATCGGCCGTGATGCTGCCGAGGTTGACCGCGGCCGGCGTGATCGTCGCGCCCGGCTTCACCGGCGTGAGCGTGTAAGCGCCCGCGGGCAGGTTGGTGAAGAGGAAGTTGCCGTGGCTGTCGGTGATGGCCTGCGCGCTCACGGCGCCGCTGAGCTGCACGGTGACGCCGCTCATCCCTGCGTTGGACGACCCGTTGCCGACGTGCCCCGCGATGGCGACAGCGCCGTTCAGCGCCGCCTCGGCGCTGCCGAGGAGAGGCTGCTCCTCGAGCGGCTCGACCCCGCAGGACGAAAGCGCGAGGGCGGTGAGAGCGACCAGGTGAGAGGCCGAGCGGCGCGGGGCGATTTTCATCGACAAGGATCCTTTCAAGACAGGTGAAGCCGGCGCGGCGTGAGCGCGGCCGATCCTGCGCTGTGCAGGTAGGCCGGGCGCGCGCCCTGTCGAGGTGCTTTACATTAATTCACAAGCGCGCCATGAGGCCGAGCGTCCACATGGCATCTCCTCAGTATCGGAGTCGCGGCTCCCGGCGATCAAGCGGTGCAGGGGGCGGGCGCGACGCGACGGCGGCGACGGCGGCGACGAGCGCCGCCGGTGTGACAGCGCACTTGCGCGAGGTGCGTGGCGGCCACTATGTTCGCGCCGGCGCGCTTCCCCGGAGGCGCGGTGCTCCCGCGCCGCGCTGCCGTGCCGTACGGGGGCCGCGCCGTCCGCAGTGTGCGACAGCAAGGAGATGAAGATGGCGATCTCGATGTATCAGGCCTCCGTGCCCCTGTTCGTGAAGATGCTCGGCAACCTCTCGGCGATCCTCAAGAAGGCCGCCGCTTACGCCGAGGCGAAGAAGATCGAGCCCCGCGTCCTGCTCGACGCGCGCCTCGCCCCGGACATGCTCTCGCTCACGCGCCAGGTGCAGATCGCCAGCGATACGGTCAAGGGCTGTGGGGCGCGGCTGGCAGCCGTCGACGTGCCGAAGTACGAGGACAACGAGTCGAGCTTCGACGATCTGCAGGCCCGCATCGCCAAGACGATCGAGTTCCTGAACGGCCTGAAGGCCGAGCAGATCGACGGCTCCGAGGAGCGCGAGGTCACGATCCCGACGCGCGACCAGCCGCTGAAGTTCCAGGGCCTGCCTTACCTGCAGTATTTCGTGCTGCCCAACTTCTATTTCCACGTGACGACCGCCTACGCGATCTTGCGCCACAACGGGCTCGACGTCGGCAAGATGGACTACCTCGGCGCGCGCTGAGGGAGCGCCGGCCGCCCACTGTGGAGAGCGCCGCTCACTGCGGCGGCGCTTCGATGAACCACGTCGGTGAGACGTACCCCTCCGTCGTCGCTCCCCCCATCGGCACCGTGCACGCATCCTCGGCCGTCATCGCGGTGAGGGCGACGGGGGCCTCGACGGGCGTCTCGCACCTGTCGTAACCGTACGGCGTGCTCAGCACAACCGTGGTGCTCCGGCTGCCGTCGAAGCGCTCGCACTCCTCGTCGGAGAGCACCGCGTAGTGCAGGTGCGAGTTATCCAGCGGCTCGGCGGGGCCGCAGTAGAAGTCGTCCGAGGACGTGGGGCACTCCGCCCACTTCGCGGCGAAGTGGAGGTTGTGCTGGCGCGGGATGTCGCTCCAGCGCACCACCTTCCCGAGCACGTCGTCGGTCGTCACCGCCTGCCCCGCCACCAGGTCTCGCCCCAGCCCGTCGACGTCGAGGTGGCCATAGAAGGAGCAGTAGCGCTGTCCCGTCCCGCCCTTGGGCGGGTGCTCGACGAGCGCCACGCCGAGGTACTGCGAGTCGTTGATGCCCTTCCAGAGGAGCTTGCCGTCGGCGACGGGGTGCACCTCCGCGCCCGCCGTGGTGCCCCGGTCGCTGGCGAGATCCTCGCCGAGGTGGCGGCCGCCGTAGTCCGAGGCCACGGCGCCGAACTCCCGGATCACGCGGCTGTCACGGAGGGGGGCCATGCGCTTCCCGCCCCTGGGCCGCTTGCACTCGTCGTTCTCCTGCTCGTTCTGCTGGCAGCCGAGAGGGCAATAGACCGAGCGGTCGAGGCGGTATTCGCGCTTCCAGGGACGCCCGTTCTGGCCATCGCCCTCGACGCCCTCGCACGGCACCTCGAAGGTCCCCCCGCGCCCGTCGCGATCGCAGTACGCCTTGCAGATATACAGCATGTTGGGGTCGCCCTCGGCGTCGCCGGCGACGTTGTACCCGCAGTACGCCGGCTCGTTGAGGGTGACGTTCCGGTTGTTGTTCAAGCACGGGTCCCAGCGCTGCTCGAAGCTCCCGTCGTCGCACGTGAGGCCCTCCGCGGTGGCGAAGTGCGCGCAGACCGGGGTCTGCGCGCCGTACGGGTCGGGGCCGCACACGCCGCAGGAGGTGCCGCAGGAGATCCCCGTGGCGCGCCAGCCGTCAGGGCGGCTCAGCTGGCGCTCGTCGCACGCGAGCACCTGCCCGCCGGGGCCGCAGATCTGCGAGCCCAGGCGGAGCGACCGAGCGGGCACCGGGTGCCCCTGGTAGTCGAGGATCGCGTCGCACTCCAGCGTGATGCTCGGAGCGGGCGTCGGATCCGGCATGCCGAACGGCTGCTGCTCCACGCTGGCGTCGCACACGTCGCTGTTGCTCGCGAGGCCGATGAACCTGCAGCCGCTCGAGCACTCCTCGTAAGGGACGGGGCGCCCCGGGACCGCCGTTTCAGGGTGCAGGGGCGGGCACGCTCGGTTCGAGGAATCCAGCTCGTAGGCACAGTGATACAGGGTTCCGACGCGACCGGTGACCTCGTGCTGGCCGCAGAAGACGTGCCGGCAATCGTCGTCCCCGTTGTTCCCGCCGGGGATAGGGAAGTAACGGATGGCGCTGCTGAGCGGCGGGCACGACTCCTCGCAGCGGTCCCAGTCGCGGATCTTCGCGTCGCTCGCGCCGGGCCGGGCGCCGGTGACCTCGTGTCTGTGCACGGGCGGGATCTCCCGCACGCGCATGCACGCGCCGAGCCCGTTCCCCGCGTCGCAGCTGCGGTAAGGCACGGGGCGCGCGCCGGGGCCCGGGCAGGCGTAGAGGTGATCCGCCCGGCCCCGGATGCGGATGTCGAGCTCGCCCGAGTTGATCGCGAGGTCCTTGTTGGCGCGGCCGCCGAACACCTGATCTCCGCAGAAGGTCTGGCCCGGCTCGACGCCCTTCCACTGGCCGTCGTTGTCGCGGAACTCCACCGGACATCGGCCGAGCGCCCCCTCATCCATCGAGGCGCCGGGATCGCAGGGGAGGTTCAGGTCGAGCCAGCCCTCCTCCCCGCACACCCAGCGGCTGCGGTTCCCGACGCCGAGGCCGCACACCTCCTCGCCGCAGGTCGTCGTCGCGACCTCGCGGCCGGAGCTGTCCTGCACGCCGCGGCACGCCGGGCAGTCGCCCCGCGGCTGGTTGCACGCGAGCCCGAGGCTGCGCCACCCCTCGGCCGTGCACACCTGCCTGACGCCGGCGCTGCCGGCGCCCGTCGGAAAGCACAGGGTCATCCCGCAGTGAAGCGGGATGTGATCGCCCCCCGGGATCGGCGGCACCGCGCACGGGCACTCGCTGCTCGCCTCGCCGGTGCACGCGCCGGCCTCGCAGCCGCCCGGGCAGATCCGCCAGGCGAGCGGGATCTGCCCCGTGCCGGGGCACTCGTAGAGCGCGGCCGGCTCGCCGTTGACGACGTCCTCGCCGCAGAACGTCCCCTTGGCCGTACACGCGAGATCGCCGCACCGGTTCTCCGGATAGCTCCGCCATGTGTCGGGGGCGCCGTCGCCGTCGAGGCACTGGTACGCGATGAGGTCGCGCCCGCACGTGAAGGCATCGCAGCTGGTCTCCGCGAGCGGGATCGGCTGGTTGTTGTAATAGAAACCCGCGGCGCACTCGCACGCGTCGGTGCCGTTCTGCGGCCCGAGCGGCGGCGGCGCGACGGCGCCCACCGGCGGCTCCTGGCTGCAGCCCATGCCGAGCAGCCCCCCGCCCCCGAGCAGGACGGCGGCCGCGCCGCACAGGCGCGAGAGCGCGCGGCGGCCGGGTCGGCGACGGGGGCTCACTTGGCGATCCTCCGCAGGTCGCCCGCCTGCGTCGCCCAGTAGACGAACGCGTCGTCCGCGGCGATCGCGATCGCGCCGACCTGCCCCACGGCGAGGGTGGTGACGTCGCCGCCCGCCTTGGGCACCTTGCGCACCGAGCCGACCCGGTTGACCCAGTAGAGGGCCCCGCCTTCCCCCGGATCCACCGCGATCCCCGCCGGACCGGGCTGTCCGTCGGCGAGCGCCACGAGCCCGGAGCCGTCCTTGCCGAGCCGGAGCAGGTAGCCGCTCGGCGTGCTCCAGAAGAGGTGGGTCGCGTCGGCCGCGAGGTACTGCGGCGTCAGGTTGGTGCGCTCGAAGTCCTGCGCGGACGCGAGCTGGCGCGGCTCGGAGCCGTCCTTGCGGAGCTTCATGACCCTGCCGTCCGCCCAGGTCCAGTAGAGGTGATCGGCGTCGGCCGCGAGCGCGCCGCCCGCCTCGGCGGTGGCGCCGCTGATCTCGGTGGCGAGCTGTCCGGCGAAGAGCGCCTCGGTCCGGTACAGGCCGCCCTGGGAGAGCGACGTGAACCAGACCGCGGCGCCGTCGCTGACGACGGCCCACGGGTCGGGGACGCTCGCGGTGACGTTGGCGGCGGCGCCGCCGGACGGCGGGAACCGGAGCACGCCGGTGGAGCCGGTGACGAGCACGCCGGCGTCCGTCAGGGCGACGCCCTCGAAGCGCCCGCTCCCGCAGGCGGCGGCGTCCGGCGCTGCGCCGGTGGCGAGGCAGGTCACCGCGCCGGACGCCTTGTCGACGCGGACGGCGACGCCGCCGGCGGGCCGGAAGCCGACGACGTAGACGGCCGCGGCGTCGACCGCGAGCGCGGAGGGGACCGCGAGGCCCGCGGCGAGCTGGAGCGCGCCGGGGCCGCACACCCCGTCCTCGCAGGCGCCGCCGGAGCAGCTGGTGCCGCAGGCGCCGCAGTGGAACGGGTCGGAGGCGAGCTCGACCTCGCAGCCCGTCGACGGCGCCCCGTCGCAGTCGGCGAAGCCCGCGTCGCAGGCGACGACGCACGCGCCTCCCTCGCAGGTGGACGAGGCGTTGGTGCCGCTGCAGACCTCGCCGCAGCCGCCGCAGTTGCGGGCGTCGCTCGCGAGATCGACCTCGCAGCCGTTCGCGGCGTCGCGATCGCAGTCGCCGTGGCCGAGGTCGCAGGCGAGCGAGCAGGCCCCGGCCGCGCAGGAAGGGACGGCGTGCTGGTCGCCGCACACGTTCCCGCAGAAGCCGCAGTTGTCCACGTCGGCCGACGTATCGCCGCAGCCGCCGCCCCCGCCGCCGCCGCCGTCGCCGAGGCACAGGCCGGCGGCCCGGGCGGCGCTCTCGAACGCCTCGCAGCGCGCGCGGC
The DNA here is from genome assembly GCF_051530195.1 of Sorangium sp. So ce321. Lineage (NCBI taxonomy): Bacteria > Pseudomonadati > Myxococcota > Polyangiales > Polyangiaceae > Sorangium > Sorangium sp. So ce321. Next base: position 1,394,816 of record NZ_CP150329.1, read on the forward strand.
TGCCGGAGAGCGCGCTCAGATCGCACTCGTAGGCGAGCGTGGGCTCGAGCGCGCCGCAGCACGTCTCGAGCAGCGCGTCGCACGCGGCCGCGGAGGGCGGCTCACCGCCGCCGAGCGTCGGGCAGCGGCCCGCGTCCGCGGCGCCGCTCAGGTAGTCCAGGCAGAGGTCCGTGTCCGCCTCGGCGGCGAGGCTCTCGCAGCGCTCGCGCGGCCCTCCGGGCAGCGCGGGGCAGCACTGCTCGGCGAGGTAGCCGCAGCTCTCGGCGGCGTGATCGGCGCCCTCGCAGAAGCCGTTCGCCTGCGCGTCCCGCTCGAGGAAGCTGCGGCAGAGCCCTTCATTGCCCCGGAACCCGGTGGCATGACAGGCGGACGCGAGGCTCGCGGGCAGCGACGCGCAGCAGTCGTCGAGGAGGCCGGCGCAGCCCGGGCCGTAGGGGACGCCGTCCGGCGCGGCGCCGCCGCCGCAGAACCCGGCCGCGCTGGCGCTGCCGGCGTAGTCGTCGCACGCGGCGTCGTCCGCCTGCGCCGCCGCCGCCTCGCAGCTCGCCCGGAGCTCGGCGGGCAGCGACGGACAGCAGGCCTCGCCCAGGTGGCCGCACCCGCTGCCGGGCGCACCCGGCGCGCTGCCGCAGGCGCCGAGCGCGGTGCCATCCTGGTTGCACTGCTGGGCGCCGAGCGCCCCGTCGGGGAGGAAGCAGACGGAGCGCGCGCCCGGGGCGCAGAGGCGGTCATCACCGCAGCCGGGGCCGCCATACGCGAGCGCCGACACCGCCACGAGGCACAGAGCGAGGGAAGGTCGGCGCATGTTGAATCGCACGATGCTCGCGTGCGCGCGCTCGCCATGTCAACGACGACGGTCTCGGCTCGACGCCCGGGGCCAGGCGTCCCGCGAGCCCATCTGCTCGATGTGCGGTGAGGTGAACGCGGCGGCTCGCCGCGTGGCTGTTCGTGATCGGTTCGCCGCGATTCAGCGCTCTTCGTGAGCTCGCCAGGGATGGCCGAAGAGAGATTTCAACGCCAAGGCGCGAAGCAGCGCCGCTCCTAGCCCCGCTCCTTCCGGTCTTGAGGCACGACACAGGCGCCGAAGACTTCGCGCACCCGGCGTTCGGCCGAGTCGGCCAGGTCTTGCGAGATCAGGTGCAGGAAGGTGCCCGCTTTGTCCAGTCGGGCGCCCGCGGGCGTGGTGCGACCGAGGATTCCGGCCCCCTGGCGGCTGAGCTCGGCCAGCAGCTCATTGGCGCGGACGCTGGCGAGAATGGAACGGTGCCCGACCTTTCTCTCTACGCTGTACCTCTGCTTGCCCCGGGCTCCGTGTTCGCGGACGATCAGGCCCTGCTTCTCGGCCCATCGGGTGGCGGTGGAGACGGCGGCCGGGCTGACATGGAGCCGCCGCACCAGCTCGGCGGACGTGAGATCACCGGAGTCGGTGGTGAACAGGCACGACAGGATCCTCGCCACCATGCGCGGGCATCCGGTGGCGATCATCAGCTCGGCGAGCCGCTGCTCGAATGCGAACACCGCCTTGGGGTCGCGTCCGTAGGCGGCGGCGGTGGCCGGAGTCGCGGGCAGCGGTGTCGGCTTGCGGCGGCGGGCACGCAGCCGGGTCAGCTGGTGCGCATGGTCGGCGCGGTAGTCCTCGGGCCCGCCGTTACGGGCCACCTCTCGGGTGATCGTCGACTTGGGACGGTTCAGCCGCCGGGCGATCTCGGTATACGTCAGGCCCTCGGTGAGCCACGCGGCGATGCGCCGACGGTCCTCCTGGGTGAGTCGGTCTCCTGGCACGGCGGGCGCCTCCACTGTGTAGCGAGCGTCGAGCAGTATGCATTCGTTGCCATCTCATTGCAACTGTCGGATGGCCGGCGTTGCATTCGTCTCCATGCTCATTGCAACAATGTCCCCGTTGTCGCAAAACATTGTTGAATCTCAGCCCTGAAGATATTGACGATATTACGAATGCAACGTAGCCTTTGATTCCTCGCGAACGCTTCGCGGTTTCAACACGACGCAATTCGGCGAAGGAGAGAGAATGAACATGAGGGAATCCGTACACACCGTCGGCCTGCTGCCGACGGCGCGTGAGCCTGGTTGTCCCTTCGCCCCGCCGAAGGAGCTGCGTCAGGCGCGTGAGCACGGCCCCATCAGCCGGTACCCCTTCCCCGGCGGATACGAGGGTTGGCTGATCACCGGCTACGACCTGGTCCGGTCGGTGCTGGCCGACTCACGATTCAGCTCCCGCAAGGAGCTCATGCGCCACCCGTCGATCGACCTGGGGGACATGAAAATCCCTCCGGCGCCGCCCGGCGAGTTCCTCCTGATGGACGAGCCGGAGCACGGCCGCTACCGGAAGCTGCTGACGGGCAAGTTCACTGTCCGGCGGATGCAGCTGCTCACCGAGCGCGTCGAGCAGGTCACCACCGAACACCTGGATGCCATGGAAAAGGCCGGTCCGCCGGTGGACCTCGTGACCGCGTTCGCCAAGCCCATCCCCACGATCATGATCTGCGACCTGCTCGGGGTGCCGTACGAGACCCGGGACTCTTTCCAGGAGCATGTCGACGCGATCGTCTCCGGGGTGAGCAAGCAGGACCAGGTGGCCGGCTACATCGCGACCCAGCAGTACATCGCACGGCTGGTGGCGGCCAAGCGCGCCAATCCCACCGACGACGTGCTCAGCGACCTCACCGACACCGACCTGACCGACGAAGAAGTGATGGGTGTCGGCCTCCTGCTGCTGGCAGCCGGGCTCGACACCACAGCGAACATGCTGGCACTGGGCACCTTCGCCCTGCTGAGCAATCCCGCGCAGTGGGCCACGCTGCGTGCCCGACCCGAGATCGCCGACCTGGCCGTGGAGGAGCTGCTGCGGTACCTGTCTGTCGCCAAGACCTTCCAGCGGACGGCGCTGGAGGACGTCGAGCTGGGCGGCCAGACCATCAAGGCCGGCACGACGGTCATCCTGTCGTACAACACCGCCAACCGCGACCCGGAGCGCTTCGACGATCCCGACACGCTCGACATCCAGCGGCAGGCCATCGGGCACCTGGCCTTCGGCCACGGCATCCACGTGTGCCTCGGCCAGCAACTGGCCCGTATCGAGATGCGGGTCGCCTTGCCCGCGCTGGTGAAGCGCTTCCCGACCCTCCGCCTGGACGTGGCGGCCGAGGACGTCGACCTGCGCCCCGAAACCGCGGACATCTTCGGAGTGAAGAGCCTCCCGGTCACCTGGAACGCGTGACCCATGAGAGTCACTGGGCCACATGCCCCGTCACCGGCGGCGGCCAGGCCGTCCTCGGCGGCGAAACAGGCGGAAACCGTGAAAATGGCTGCCGTTTCCGGCGACGGCTCGTTATCGATCGGCTATCCTGGCAGGATCTCTGACGCGCGGAATCAGTCGATCTCGCCCTCATCCGGCGGCGGAGGCCGCTCGCCCGCGGCGACCTGGAGCTCGCGGACGATCGAGAGCAGGGCTGGACAGCAGAAGCGCTCGACGACGGAGCCGTCGGACGCGAGCTCGAACGTCGGCGGCCCGCCGTGCATCGGGCAGGCCACGTCGGCGTACTTCGACTCGAGATCCCTGAGGACGCTCTCATCCACCTCGCGGACCTCGACATCGCCGGTCCGGAGCGCTTCTTCCTTCTCGTAGGTCGACATGCGGCGCACGCTAGCACGAAGAGCGCCGCCCCCCGCGCGCCGACCACGGCGCCTCGGCGACCTCTCGTATCGGAGCAGGCTCGTCGGCGTCCGGCCGCTCGCCCGAGCTCACCCGCGCGGAGCAGGCGCGAGCCACGGCCGCCACCGCCGTCACCCTCTCGCCGCCCGCGGCGACGGGGAGGGGTGGGCGACCGCCCGAGGCGAGGTAGGGGCGGTACAAAATAGCAGCGCCGCCGGGCGCCTCGGGGGGTAGCGGAGGCCGCCGGCGGTGCTGGCCGGTGACTAAGCAGTCTCCGTACCAGGTCGAGATCCCTCGCTTTTCGGCGCATTCGTCCAGGGCGGTGCTCGGCGGCTTTCGGTTCTGCGAGAAACGGGCTTGCACCGTTGCAGGATCGCGGCGCGCGCTGGCCGGGCCGATTCTCCTCCGCGGCGGCCGCGGTGGCGGCTAGCTTCGCGGGCATGAGCCGCCCGTACACGACCAAAGCCGTCACCCTGGCGCTGCCGCTGCTCGCGGCGTGCAGCGCGCCCTCGCCGAGGCCGCCGGAGCAACCGGCAGCGGCCTCGCCCGACGCGGCCCCGCCGCCGCCTGCCGCGCCTGCCGCGCCCGGCAAGGGAGCGCGCCTGCCGTATCCCGAGGCCGCGAAGCGGCCGGTCTCGAACGAGTACCATGGCACCCGGGTCGTCGACGACTACCAGTGGCTCGAGGACGGGAGCTCCCCCGAGGTCCAGCGCTGGGTCGCGGCGCAGAACCAGCTCACGCGCGGCGTCCTCGACGCGCTGCCCATGCGCGGCGCCGTCCGGGCGCGCGTCGAGGAGATCCTGTCGGCGACCTCCGCCAGCTACACGGCGCTCGACGACGCCGGCGGGCAGCTCTTCGCCCTCAAGGCGCAGCCGCCGAAGCAGCAGCCTTCCCTCGTCGTCCTGAGGTCCGCGAGCGAGCCTGCCACCGAGCGGACCCTCGTCGATCCGGAGGTCATCGACCCGAAAGGGCACACGACCATCGACTGGTTCGTCCCCTCGCGCGACGGCAAGAAGGTCGCCGTCTCGCTCTCCGAGGGCGGCAGCGAGGAAGGCACCGTGCGCGTCTACGACGTCGCGACGGGCAAGGAGACGGGCGACACGGTCCCTTACGCGAGCAGCGGCACCGCGGGCGGCAGCCTGGCGTGGAGCGGCGACGGCAAAGGGTTCTACTTCACGCGGCACCCGCACGCCGGCGAGCGCCCGAAGGAGGACATGGGCTTCTTCCAGCAGATCTACTTCCACAAGCTCGGCACGCCGGAGAAGGAAGACACGTACTCGCTCGGCAAGGAGTTCCCGCGCATCGCCGAGGTCGAGCTCAAGGCCAGCGAGAGCGGCAGGCTCGTGCTCGCCAGCGTGCAGAACGGCGACGGCGGCGAGTACTGGCACTACCTGCTCGACGCCACGGGCAAGTGGACCCGCTTCGCCGACCTGCCGGACAAGATCATCCACGCCGCCTTCGGCAGCGACGATCGGCTCTACCTGCTCTCGCGGAAGGACGCCCCGCGCGGCAAGGTGGTGCGCCTCGCGCCGGGCAAGCTCGATCTGGCGCAGGCGGAGCTCGTGGTGCCCGAGGGAGAGGCGGTGATCCAGGACCTGCTGCCCACGAAAGCGCGGCTCTACGTCGAGGACCTGATCGGCGGCCCGTCGCAGATCCGCGTCTTCGACCTGAAGGGCAAGGCGCTCGGGACGGCGCCGATCCCGCCGATCTCCTCGGTGCGGCAGCTCGTGCGCGCGGCCGGCGACGACATGCTCTTTCGCGGCGTGAGCTACACCGAGCCGACGGCCTGGTACGCGTACTCGGCGCGGGACGGCAAGGTGACGAAGACGCCGCTCGCGATGACCGCCCCCGTCTCCTTTGCCGACGTGGAGGTCACCCGCGACGCGTGCGCGTCGAAGGACGGCACCAGGGTGCCGGTCAGCATCCTGCGCCGCAAGGGCACGTCCGTCGACGGCACCGCGCCGGCGCTGCTCACGGGATACGGGGGCTACGGGACCAGCGTGGCTCCCGGGTTCACCCCGGTCTGGCGGCTGTGGTTCGACCAGGGCGGGGTGATCGCGGTCGCCAACCTGCGCGGCGGCGGCGAGTTTGGCGAGGCGTGGCACCACGGCGGCAACCTGACGAGGAAGCAGAACGTCTTCGACGACTTCGCCGCGTGCGCGAGGCACCTCGTGGACGGGCGCTTCACGAGCCCGGAGCGGCTCGCCATCCTCGGCGGCTCGAACGGCGGCCTGCTGATGGGAGCGCAGCTCACGCAGCACCCGGAGATGTACAAGGTGGTGATCTCGCATGTCGGCATCTACGACATGCTCCGGGTGGAGCTCACGCCGAACGGGGCGTTCAACGTGACCGAGTTCGGCACGGTGAAGGACCCCGAGCAGTTCAAGGCCCTTCGCGCCTACTCGCCGTACCATCATGTCCAGGAGGGGACCGCGTACCCGGCGACCCTGTTCCTGACGGGGGCGAACGACGCGCGGGTGGACCCTTTCCATTCGCGGAAGATGGCGGCCCGGCTGCAGGCGGCCACGTCGGGCTCGGGGCCCATCCTGCTCAGGGCGAGCGGCTCGACGGGTCACGGGCTCGGGACGCCGCTCTCCGCGCAGATCGAGGAGCAGGCCGACGTGCTCACGTTTCTGTTCAAGGAGCTCGGGCTCGGGTTCCCGCCGGGAAAGGGGGAAGTCGCGCCGGCGAAGGGGGAAGTCGCGCCGGCGAAGGGGGAAGTCGCGCCGGCGAAGGGGGAAGTCGCGCCGGCGAAGGGGGAAGTCGCGCCGGCGAAGGGGGAGGGGGCGCCCCGGTGAAGGAGCCGCCGCGGGCCGCGCTCCCGGTCAGGAGCGCGGCCGCGGGCGGTGCTCCCGGTCAGCCGCGCGGCCGCGGCCGATTCGGTCTACCCGATACGGTCTACCAGGTGCTGAAGTAGGCCCACGCCTGGTTGCCGGCGGACGCCTCGAAGCAGTAGCCGCCGTTGCGCTTGGCGGGCAGCGTGATGTTGCCGCCGGTGCAGCTCACGACCGTGTTGTTGACCTCGAACGTGCGGCCGCTCGCGAAGTTGCCGCAGTTGGCGGCGGTCAGGTTCGCCGTGGTCTCGAAGCAGCGCGCGCCGGTGCCGAGGTTGCCCGAGTTGTAGCTCGCGCTCGTGAACACCGTCGGGCTCGTGCACAGGGTGCTGCACGGCGACGTCCCGCCGCTGGCCTGGCAGACGCCGGCCACGCAGTTCGCGCTGGTGCAGTCCGAGTTGGCGGCGCACGTCTTCCCGTTGGCGCAGTCGGCCGTGCAGGTGCCGCCGCAGTCGACGTCGGTCTCGGTGCCGTTCTTCACGGCGTCGGTGCAGGTCGGCGCCGTACCGCCGTTGATCACGCTCGCCCCCAGCGCCTGAAGCCACGAGGTCACCGAGTAGCGCGCCGAGGTGTCGAGCCGCGTGTGCCAGTTGGTCTGCGACGGGTTCGAGCCGGGCGCGGACGGGAACGTGTAGTAGGCATTGACGCCCACGACGATGAGGTCGGTCGCGCTCTGGCGGTAGAGCGGGCCGCCCGAGTCGCCGGGGCACAGGCTGGCGTAGCTGGTGCTGGCGGCGTAGCCCGGCGTGAGCACGTACGACGCCGCTACGTCGGTGATGGCCGTGCCGGAGACGTAGGAGCCCGGGTGATTCAGGATCGAGGAAGCCGCCGCGTTGAGGTTCTGGAGCTTGAAGGTATAGGTGGGCGACCCGCCGGGCGTCTCGCACCCGTAGCCGGTCGCCACGACGGGATCACCCACCGCGACGGGCGCCCCGTCCACCACCGCCGCCGGGATCGTCGGCGAGAGCTCGTTGACGACGACCAGCGCGAGGTCGGGCGTGTATCCCGGGTTCAGGACGTTGACCCCGCAGTCGGGCGCTCCCCCCGCCCGCGCGGCGGTGCAATCCTCGATCCACTTCGGGTGGATGTACGTCTGTTCGATGGTCAGGTCGACGTAGGGCCAGATCGGGGGCGCGTTGGCGGCGCTGACCGAGTAGAAGCCGCCCGGCCCGTAGCCCGAGTCCACCGTGGCGGTGTACTGGTTGTCCACGCAATGAGCGGCGGTCAGGAAGTGACGCGGCCCGACCTTCGCCGCGGTGCACCCCGCGGCGAGGACGGTGGAGGGGTACTGCGATTCGAGGGCCGGCGTGCCTCCGATCAGCTCGTCTTCCGCGGCGCTGATCTCCTCGGAGGCGTCGCCATAGCCCGGCACGGTGCAGGCGACCGAAAACAGAGACAGCAAAGCATAAACTGATGCGCGCACTGGTTGATTCTCCTGTCGTCCCGATGCGCGCGATGGCCCGGCGCGCCGCCGCCTGCCTCGCGCGGGCCCGGGGCCCCGCGAGCCCGCCAGTGGCGTCCGCGCTCGGCGAGCCGACCGCGCTCTAAGCGCGGCGCCGAGGCGCGGATGCCAGCGGGTCGCGTGCCTCTCCGGGGTCCACGTCGAGCGCCAGGAAGCGCGGTTGTCCGGTGGGACAGCCCGCGCGGGATCACGTCGTGATCGGTCCGACGCCACTGTCTAGCCCGTCTGCTGGCCTACATCCAATTCGTTTCCAACATGGACATCATGCACGTGATGCATGGTGGATGCCCGTTTTCAGCCATGGCGAGCATGTGACAGGGAGCCCTCCCGGTCCACCGGACGGCGGCGCAGGACGAGGGGATCGGCGTCAGTTCGGCAGCGGGGGCCAGAGCTGGCCCTGGAGGGCGCGTCCCCAGCAGTGGACCGTGCCGTCGGTCTTCACCCCGCAGTTGTGAGCGCCGCCCACGCTGAGCTCGACGAAGGTGCCCGCCGGATTATCGGCTTGGCGATCCACGTTCTTCCCCCAGCAGTGGACGGTGCCGTTCGCCCTCAACCCGCAGCTGTGGTAGCTGCCCGCGCCGACCTGCGTGTAGGGGCCCTCGTAGATCCCCGAGGGAGCCGTGGCCTGGCCTTCGACGTTGCGCCCCCAGCAGTGGACGTCGCCGTTCATCTTCACCCCGCAGCTGTGGTGGGCGCCAGCGCTGACCTGGAGGAAGTCGCCCGTCGGCTCCGCGGCCTCACCGCTGTTGTTGTCCCCCCAGCAATCCACCTTGTTGTTCATCTTCACCCCGCAGCTGTGGTGGGCGCCGGCGCTGACCTGGAGGAAGTCGCCCGTCGGAGCCATGGCCTCGCCGAAGCTGTTGTCCCCCCAGCAGATCGCCTTGTGATCCACGTTCACGGCGCAGGTGTGAAAGGTACCCGCGTCGACCTGGAGGAAGCTACCGCCGGGCGTCCCGGAGACCTCCCCGTGGCCGTCGTATCCCCGGCAGCGCAACGTGCCGTCCGTCCGCAACCAGCAGGTGTGGAGGTAGCCGGTGCTTACCTGGGTATGGGTTCCGAGCGACAACGTGCCTTGGCCCTGCGAGTCGTCCCCCCAGCAGCGTCCGGATCCATTCGCCGTGACACCGCAGCTGCTGTCTCCACCGGCGCTGACACGAGAGAACGCCTGCGTCGGCACCGAGGTCCTCCCGTGCTCGCGGTCCCCCCAGCAGCTGACGGCGCCGTTCTCCGCCACACCGCATGTGTGGAGCCTCCCCGCGTTGATCTGGACAAACCCGGCGTAGGGCGTCGACCACACGGCATACGGGTCGCCCCAGCAGTGCACGAGGCCATCGGTCTGCAGCCCGCAGCTGTGCTCGTGGCCCACGCTGACCTGGGTGAACGTGCCGGACGGGGCTGTGGACTTGTCGTAGGTGTTCTTCCCCCAGCATTGGATGGTGCCGTCCGTCCGCACTGCGCAGTTGTGGTTGGTGCCCGCGCTGACCTGGGTGTACGTGCCCGGGAAATCCGTTCCCTGGCCCTCGAGGTTGCCCCCCCAGCAGTCGATGGTGCCGTCGGTCCTGACCGCGCACGTGTGGGACTCCCCCGCGCTGACCTGCGCGTACGTGCCCGGGGGAGCCGTGGCCTTGTCACCGGCGTTGTTTCCCCAGCAGTACATCGTGCCATCCGTCTTGACCCCGCAGTTGTGGTCATGGCCCGAGCTGACCTGGATGTACGTGCCGGGAGCATTCGCGATCTGGCCGGCGCTGTTGTCCCCCCAGCATTTCACCGTGCCGTTGGCGCGCAGGCCGCACGTGTGCGAGGCGCCTGCGCTGAGCTGCTTGAAGACATCGGCCGGCGCCGTGCTCTGACCCAGGGCGTTGTCCCCCCAGCAGAGCGCCGTACCGTTCGCCCTCAGCGCGCAGCTGTGATGATCGCCCGACACGACCGCGAGGCGACCGAAGCTGCTCGCGACGGGCGGATCCGCTTCCTGGGTTCCCCAGCAGTCCACCGTGCCGTTCAGCCGCACCCCGCAGGTGAGCCCACGCTTCGTGCTGATCTGGGTGAAGGTCCCCGGGGGATCGGCGGCCCCGCCATACGTGTTGTCCCCCCAGCAGTCGACCTCTCCGTTCGTCTTCAGCCCGCAGCTCTGGAAGTAGCCCGCGCTGACCTGGACGAAGGTGCCTGTCGGAGTCGCGGCCTGGCCCTCGTCGTTGCGTCCCCAGCACTGAATCGCCCCGTCCGTTTTCAACCCGCAGCTGTGGTAGTCGCCCGCGCTGACCTGCACGTAGGTGCCCGCGGGGGCCATGCTCTGTCCTCGGTTGTTGCTCCCCCAGCAGTCGACCGTTCCGTCCGTCCTGATCGCGCAGTTGTGGTAATCGCCCGAGCTGACCTGCGTGAAGGTGCCCGCGCGACCGGTGCCCTGTCCGTGGTTGTCGTATCCCCAGCAGGCGATCGAACCGGTCGTCCTCACCGCGCAGCTATGGAATCCTCCTGCGCTGACCTGGACGTATCTGAAGTTGGGATTCGGCGATGACGTGAAGGGAGGGGTGGCCTGACCGTCGCTGTTGCTGCCCCAGCAGTTGATCGTGCCGTATGGCCTCAATCCGCAGCTGTGGCTGCCGCCCGCGCTGACCTGGACGTAGCGGTCGACGTTCGCGGGATCGTTGGCCTGACCCTCGTCGTTGCTGCCCCAGCAGAGCACGGTGCCGTCCGACTTCACCGCGCAGGCATGACCACCGCCGACGCTCACGATCGGCTCCTCGGAGGCGGCGTTGAACGGCGTGTCGTCGTCGCGCAGGGCTTGCGCGACCGTGGCCAGCTCGCCGGCCGTCGGCTCGGGCGCCTTCGACGTGTCGCCGAGGCACCCGAGCAGGGAGACCGCGACGGCCTCCAGCGCGAGCCAGGCGCCGAGCCGCCGGCTCCGCCGCTCGCGTGAGCGCGTGGCCGCCGGTCTTTCGTGCAAATGAATGGACATGGATCCTCGATAGGGTGGTGGGAGCTATGTGAGCTCGCGGGGAGCGCGGCAGCGGACCGAGCGCCCGGCGCGCCTCGACGGACCGGGCGCCGTGCTCACGACCGCGCGGACGCATGTATGCGGCCGGCGTGCCGCGCGTTCATCACGCTGGACGTGACCGCGGTCGGGTGGCGCTCCCCGCCCGGCAGCGGGCCGGCGACGCCCGGGGGGAGCGGCACGTGCCACCGGCACGCGTGGCACGTGCCACCTGAGCCGCGCCGTCGGAGCAGCCCAGCGCATGCCGCGCATGCCCGTTGACTCTGAACCGATTAAGTGGTTCGCTCCCTGCGCCTTGCTGACACGTCTGGAAATGTCGCCTGGGGTGGTTCGCCGGTGCGGCGGATGGTTGCGCGACGCGCGCGCGGTAGGCCGTGAACCAGCGATCGGCGCCCGCGCTCTGCTCGCCCTGCTGTGCTTGCGGGCCTGGCTGCGTACCGGGTAGTCTGCGCGCCGTTGCGCGGTTTCGCGCGATTCTCCTGTGAACCGGCAGACAGAGACAGAGAAGGAGTCACCGTGAAGTCACGCACGATCGAGGCCGTAGCCGCCTTTGCCCTGCTCGCCCTCGGGACCGCCGCGTGCGGCAAGAGCGGCGGCGACGCGCCGTCCTCGTCGCCCTCGCCCTCGGGGCCTTTGGCGTCGGCCGCGCCGGCTTCCGCTCCGGCGACGCTCTCGTACTGGGCCAGCAACCAGGCGCCCAGCGTCGAGGACGACAAGAAGGTCCTCCAGCCGGAGCTCGACAAGTTCGAGAAGCAGACCGGGATCAAGGTCAAGCTCGAGGTCATCCCCTGGTCCGACCTGCTCAACCGGATCCTCGGCGCCACGACCAGCGGCAAGGGCCCCGACGTCCTCAACATCGGCAACTCGTGGTCTGCGTCGCTCCAGGCGACAGGCGCGTTCCTGCCGTTCGACGACGCCACGCTCGCCAGGATCGGCGGCAAGGACCGGTTCATCCCGGCGAGCATGTCCGCCACCGGCGCGCCGGGGCAGCCGCCCGCCGCGGTGCCGCTCTACGGGCTCGCTTACGGGCTCTTCTACCACAAGAAGATGTTCGCCGACGCGGGCATCGAGAAGCCGCCGGCGACGTGGGCGGAGCTCATCACGGTCGCCAAGAAGCTCACCGACGCGCAGAGCGGCCGTTACGGCCTCGCCATCATGGGCGCGAGCTACAGCGAGAACGCGCACTTCGCGTTCATGTTCGGCCGGCAGCACGGCGCCAGGATCTTCGACGGCAAGCAGCCGCGGTTCGACGACCCGGAGATGGTCGCCGGCATCAAGCAGTACATCGACCTGCTCGCCGTCCACAAGGTCGTGAACCCGAGCAACGCCGAGTACGTCAACGACACGCAGATCCTCAAGGACTTCTCCGCCGGCAAGGCGGCGATGCTCATGATCCAGAGCTACGCCGCCACGGCGATCGAGCAGAACGGCCTGTCCCGCGACGCCTACGGCGTGGCGCCCGTCCCGCTGCCCGACCCGCTGCCCGCGAACGGCAAGCGGGTGAACAGCCACGTGGCCGGCATCAACATCGCTGTCTTCGAGGACACCAAGAACCGGGACGCCGCGCTCAAGTTCGTCGAGTTCATGACCAGCCCCGAGGAGCAGCGGATCCTGAACGCCGCGTTCAACTCCCTGCCGGTCGTGACGTCCGCCTACTCGGACGAGCGCTTCAAGACCGCGAACATCCAGATCTTCCAGAAGGTGCTCGCCGAGACGGCGGAGTCGATGCCGATGCTCGAGGAGACGGCGCAGTTCGAGACGCTCGTGGGCACGGCCATGAAAGATCTCCTGGCCGAGGCGGCCTCCGGCAAGGCGGTGGACGACGCCGCGATCCGCGCCAAGCTGACGAAGGCCAACCAGCAGATGGCGAGCGGCAAGTAATGGGCGAGGGCAGCGCGGAGGGCGCCCGGGGGGACGCGCCGCAGGTCGCCGGGGCGGCGGCGGTGACGGCGACGGCGCACGGCGTGGCGAGGCCCCGCGCGGCCACGCCGGGGCGCTGGCCGCGGGCGTTCCCGTACGTCCTCCTGCTGCCGGCGCTCGTCGCCGAGCTCGCCGTTCACATCGTCCCGATGCTCGTCGGGACGTGGATGAGCTTCCTCCAGCTCACGCAGCGGTTCATCCGCAACTGGATCAAGGCCCCGTCCGCGGGGCTCTCCAACTACCGCCTGGCGGTCGACTTCTCCGCGCCGGTGGGCGCCGAGCTCCTCCGCTCCTTCTTCGTCACGGTCGCCGTCAGCGTCCTCGTCGTCAGCGGCTCGTGGCTCCTCGGCACGGCCGCCGCCGTCGCGCTGCAGAAGCCGTTCCGCGGCCGCGCGGCGCTGCGGACGCTGTTCCTCATCCCGTTCGCGATGCCGATCTTCACCGGCGTCATCACCTGGAGCTTCATGCTCCAGCGCGACACGGGCATCGTGAACACGGTCCTCGTCGACCAGCTCCGCCTCTTCCAGGAGCGGCCGTTCTGGCTGCTGGGCGGGAACAGCTTCTTCAGCCTGGTGGTCGTGGCGATCTGGCGGACATGGCCGTTCGCCTTCCTCACGATCACGGCGGGCCTCCAGGCCATCCCCTCGGACCTCTACGAGGCGGCCAGCGTCGACGGCGCGGGCCCGTGGACGCGCCTCCGGTCGATCACGCTCCCGATGCTCCGGCCGGTCAATCAGGTGCTGCTGCTCGTGCTCTTCCTGTGGAGCTTCAACGACTTCACGACGCCCTACACGCTCTTCGGGCGCGCGGCGCCGCCGGAGGCCGACGTGATCGCGATCCACATCTACCAGGCGTCCTTCATCACCTGGAACTTCGGGCTTGGCTCGGCGATGTCCGTGATCCTGGTCGGCTTCCTGCTCGTCGTCACGACGGGTTACCTGCTGATCACGAGCCGGAGCGCGCGCGATGCGTGAGGCCGCGTGGGTCGTCTGGCTGCGGCGCGCCGTGCTCGCGGCGCTGTCGCTCTTCACCGTCATCCCGCTCTACGTGATGCTGATCTCGGCGCTCAAGCCGCTGCGCGACGTCCAGGGCCCCTTCACCTGGCTGCCGACGGAGGTCACGCTCCAGCCGTTCGTCGACATGTGGCGGACCGTGCCGCTCGCGCGGTACTTCGTGAACAGCGCCGTCGTCGCGGCCGCCTCGACGGTGCTCTCGGTGGCGCTGGCGATCCTCGCCGGGTACGCGGTGAGCCGTTACCGCTTCCGGGGCCGGCGCGTGTTCCTCACGACCGTCCTGTCGACGCAGATGTTCCCCGGGATCCTGTTCCTGCTCCCGCTCTTCCTCCTCTTCGTCTCGATCGAGCGGGCCACCGGGCTAGAGCTGCACGGCACGCGGCTCGGCCTCATCCTCACGTACCTGACGTTCTCGTTGCCTTTCTCCATCTGGCTCATCGCCGGGTATTTCGACACCATCCCGCGCGAGCTCGACGAGGCCGCGCTGGTGGACGGCGCCGGCCCGCTCACCGCGCTCCTCCGCGTCGTGCTCCCGGCGGCCAAGCCGGGGGTCGTCGCGGTGGCGATCTACGCCTTCATGACCGCGTGGGGAGAGGTCCTCTTCGCCTCCGTGCTGACCAGCGACGAGGGGCGCACGCTGGCCGTGGGGCTGCAGGGGTATGCGACCCAGTCCAACATCTACTGGAACCAGGTGATGGCCGCCTCGGTGGTCGTCAGCGTGCCCGTCGTCGCCGGGTTCCTCCTGCTCCAGCGCTACCTCGTCCAGGGGCTCACCGCGGGCGCGGTGAAGACCTGACCGGCTGAAGGTGCCGGCCTGAGGCAAGGGCGCCCCATGGGCGTCCGGCCGGGGAGGGGGCCCGCGATAGAGCCCGCGTCCCTGGATGAAGCGCCGCGTCCCCGGGTGACGGACACGCCGCCGCGTGCGTCCCCTGCACGGAGGCGGAACCACCCCGTCCTCGGGGCGGCGCTCCCCTGCGCGCGGTACGGGCTCAGTCGAGGCGCTCGTGGACTGCTCGACGAGTCTTTCAAGATAACCCGCAGTGGCCAGTCGAACCTGCGCACGGGCGGCGAGCCGCGAGCGCGCGGCTCTGCTCCACGACGATGTTGAAAAACTTACCGGACGGTCCACGAGCCTCCGGCCAGGTGGTGCAGATCTGAAGCTTGAAAGGTCAGGCACGCTCGTTGCTCATGGCCACCGCGACTCCCGCGAGAATCGGAGCGCGATGAGGGCTCTCCGGAAGCTCTGAGCTTTCGGCGACGAGGAACGCGCGCTCGTCGAGGACCGGCGGCGTCGAGGCGCGGGCTCGCGGCCTCACGCAGGCTGGGTAGTCCGGGGGCGACCAACGAAGAGAGTGAAACATCGGTTCCTCCCGAACTCGGGACCACGTCGAATCGGCATCATTTACTGCGAGGTTCAAGCATGAAACGATTTCATTGTGAGACGCTCTCCGTGTGCATCCTGGCGGCAGGCGTCGCCGCTTGCAGCGGCTCGACCGGCGATCCTCTGCCGGTGGGCTCGACGAGAGGCGCCCAGCCCGACCAGGCTGCGCCGATCTCCTCCGGGGACGACGGCTCCGGAGCGGAGGGGGATGATCTCGCCCCCGCCGGAGAGCTGAACGACGATACCAGCGCGACCGAGGAGGAGCTGAGGCCCAAGGAGGACGACTCCCCCCTGTCCACCCTCCCGTTCGACCCCACGGGGGGGGATGGCCCGAAGGGCGTCACGCTCCCCTTGCAGAACGTGACCTGCCCCAGCTTCGAGGGATTCACGTGGCATGACGAGACCCCCACGACCGGCGCGGACCTCGGGAACGCGGTCGCCGCGTCCTGCGACGCCGTCTACCAGGTCGGGTCCACCACCGGGGCCATCTCGGGCGAGGTGAACAGCGGCGGGAGCGACGCCTTCGTACGCAAGGTCGGGCAGGACGGGAAGCTACTGTGGGGCACGCAGATCGGCACGTCGGCGAACGACCAGGCGACGAGCGTCGCCGTCTCCTCGGCCCAGTGCCCCACGAGCGGTAACGAGTCGCTCTACGTGGTCGGCCACACGAGCGGCGCGATCGAAGCCGGCCAGCACGAGGGAGCTTCGGACGCCTTCCTCGTCAAGCTGAACGCAAACGGGACCGAGGCGTGGCGGCGCCAGTTCGGTACGGCTGTGGTGGATCAAGCGTGGTCTGTGGCCCACGCGCCTGACGGCAGCGTCTACGTGGTGGGCTCCACAGGCGGGAATCTCGCCGGGGTGAGCCCGCCGCCGACGAGCGGCACCACGTCGCTGTTCGTGGCGAAGTATTCGGCGAGCGGCGCTCCTGTCTGGACCAGGCAGCTCGGAGTGAACAACAAGACGACCATCGCGCGCAGCGTGTCCGTCGGAGCCGATGGGCAGGTCTACGTCGCCGGTTACACCACCGGCGCGCTCGCAGGCCAACCGTACGCGGGCGGCAGCGCCGACGCCTTCGTCGCCCGCTACAGCGACAGCGGTGCTCTGGGCGGGGTGGCGCTCCTCGGCACGAACCTCCAGGACCAGGCGTTCAGCCTGACCACCGCGGTGGAGTCGGGTCAGACCGTCGTCTACGTCTCCGGCACGACGAACGGGAACTTCCCCTCTTATGCCTCTTCGACGGTGTATGACGCCTTCCTCGCCAAGCTGGACGCGAGCCTCACGACGCAATGGATCCGGCAGACAACGGCGAGCGAGAACGTCTCCGCCACGTCGGTGGCCGTCATCGGTGGATCTGTCGTGCTGACCGGCCAGACCTCCCGCGACCTCGACTCCGACGCGTCCCTCGGGAGCGCGGACATGTACCTGCGCGAGTACAGCACGGCGGGGGCACACCTGCGCACCGAGTACATCGGCACGAACGCGACGGAGGCGGGACATGGCGTCGCCGTCGATCCGAGGGGCAACGTCTTCCTGACGGGCAGGACGGACGCGCCGTTCTGCGGTCATTCCTTCGGCGGCGGTGGTAGCGACGCCCTCCTCGTCAAGGTCATGAGGGGGTGCCGCGTGGACACCGCTGATTCGTCCTGCAAGCCCGCCGTGTGCTCGGGAGACCCCCATTACGTCAGCTTCGATAATGTCGCCTTCGACTTCCAGGGGGAGGGCGACTTCGTGATGGCGACCAGCACGGCCACTCCCGATCTGGAGATCCAGATCCGGCAGTGCCCCGTGTCGCCGGGCATCTCGACCGGCCGGGCCGTGGGCGCGCGCATCGCGGGTGATCTCGTGGAGTTCCACGCGAACGGCGCGCTCTACTTGAACGGGCAACCGACGACGGTGCCGTCGAGCGGCGCGCTCGCGCTCGCCGGCGGCGGGAGCGTCTACCAGTCCGCGAGCGGCAGGACCGTGCTGGCCTGGCCGACGGGAGAGCGGCTGGCGCTGCATCCGAGGAGCTATGCCCTCGGCTTGTACCTTGACACGCTCTTCCTCGTCCCGCCGGCCAGCGTGGGCAGGATGGCCGGCCTCTTCGGGAACGCCGACAACGACCCGACCAACGAGTTCATGATGGCCCGGAACGGCAGCGTGCTGAGCAGCGGGCTGACGTTCCTCGAGATGTACCAGGACACGAACAGCTACGCAGACGTCTGGCGGGTGGGCGCCGCCCCGGGCGACGTCGCGCTCATCCAGCAGGGCACGCCGTGCGGCGGCCCGGCCGGTCCCGGGCAGCCGGTGTGGCTCAACGACCTGACCCCCGCGCAGAGGGCCGCGGGCGAGCTGGCCTGCGCCGGCATCACCGACGAGGTCATCAAGCAGACGTGCATCCTCGACGTGGGCCTCACCGGCGACTCGAGCTTCGCGGACTCGGCCGAGGAGGCCGCCGCGGATCTCGCGAGCCACGGGCAGGGCGGGTCGGTCATCAACAGCGCCCGCAGCGTCTACTTCAACAACTTCACCGGATCCATCGGCCAGGAGTGGGCGTCCATCGTCACCAGCGTCACGCCGCTCGGAGACCGCACCTTCCTGGGGCAGTTCGGCAACGAGACGGCGCACCTGACGCTCGACGATCTCGCCCCCCACACCGAGCTGACCGTCAGCTTCGACCTCTACCTCATCAACGCCTGGGACGGCGATGGCCCCTTTGGCCCCAGCGTCTGGGCCGCCTCCGCGGACGGCGTCGAGCTGCTCAGCGAGTCCTTCTCCAACACCATGAGCCCCCAGAGCTATCCGCTGGACGGGAGCCTGGCCGGGTCGGGAGCGCTCGAGGTGAACACCCTCGCCTATCCGTACGGCGACTCCGTGTACCGCATGAAGCTGGTCTTCCCGCACTCCGCGCCCGACCTCGCGCTCGACCTGTCCTCGACCGGGCTGACCGGCCTCTTCGATGAGGGCTGGGGCGTGACCAACTTCGAGGTCCAGGGGCGCTGACGTCCCCCGAAATCGCCGTGGAATAACCTCGACGGGCGGGCCTCTCTGCTCCGTCAGGCTCCGCGCGCCTCTCTTGAGCGACCGCGCCGTCAGAGCAGAGGCTGCAACGCCGCGTACCACTGCCCGCCCAGCAGCACGTAGCCCTGGAGGTTGGGGTGCCACTGATCTTCGAGTAACGCGGTCTTGTTCGGATTGAACGGCGTGTACATGTCGACGGAGATGATGTGTCGGCCTGCGTCCGCGCGGGCCTTCACCACCGCCGGAATGGCGTCGTCGAACGTCTTGATGCGCGCGCTGAGCGCGGTGTCGTCGCCCTTGCTCGCGTCGCCGCGCGACGGGATGGGCGCGGCCACCACGATGAGAACATCGGGGAGCTGCGCGTAGATGCTGTCAATCAACGCGCCCAGACGTTCGGGGGCGTCGGGCATGTCGTAATTGTCGATTGCGTCGTTGGTTCCAATCATCAAGAGCACGATGTCGGGCTCGTATTGCGGCATGACGGTCGACACCAGCGTCGAGATGCCGCTCCTCCCGCCGGCGGGGGCGATCGTCCAGCCGCTGTGGCCCTCGTGGTTGTGCGGGAACGGCACGCCGCCAACGGTGCTCGGTCCGTTCGAGCCCGAACCGACGAACGTGATGTTCTTGCCCGCCGCGTGCGCGAGCCGGAACAGCTCGACGCGATAGCCGCCCGGCGTGTCCCCGTTGTATCCGTCGGTGATGGAGTCGCCGAACGGCATGATCTTGCACGCCGTGCCGTCGGTCGGGCAGGGCCGATAGGTCGAGCCCGCGCTGCCGCCGGCGCCACCCTGCGCGCCCGAATCGCCGCCGCTACCGCCGGCCGCCGCGCCGCCGCCATCCCCGCCACCGCCCGTTCCCGCGAGCGATCCACCTGTGCCGGTCGCAGAGGTCGTTCCGCCGGTGCCCGCGGCAGCGCCGTCCGTGACGCCGTCGCTCGTTCCGCCTGCGCCCGCTTCGCCAGCTCCGCCAGCGCCCGCTCCACCAGCGCCCGCGCCGCCGCCGCTGCACCCGAGAGCGATGACGACGAGCCCGGCCAAGACCGGCCAAGATGTGATCGGCTTCATATCGGAGGATGGTAACGCCGAAGGCTCCGGCGTTGTCAAATGAGCCGCAGATCCGCGTCCAGATCTGGACGTCTACCTGAGCCCCCCTCTCGACGGAAGAGCCGGATGGTGGAAACCTCCTTGTCCGGATCCGGCGAGGGCCCCCGGACCGACGGGTCCGGGGGCTACTCGACCGGGGAGGGAAATCTTCAAATACTCCATGTCTCCCCGCCTCCCCGTTCAATCTCCCCCCTGAAAAGGGCCGCAGAATGAGGGGATGCCTCAGGGGGCCGGCGGCAGGGCGTCAGTCGACGCTGACGGTCGTCACGGCGGTCCAGTCGTTGCGGCCGTCGGCGGAGACGAAGTGGAAGCGGAGCGCGTCCTCGTGGCGGGCGATCGAGACAACGGCCGCCGAGGCGCCGACGAAGTCGTCTTCGCGGCACGTGTCGCGGAGGTCGCCGCGCTCGTCGAGCACGCCGACGCGGGCGGGCGTCGCGTGCTCTCGCAGGTACGGGGCGGCGACGAGCTCGGCCGGGGTGGACGGGGAGGGGACGGGCGCGTCGAGGTCCCAGAGGCGAAGGTGCTTTGCGTCGGCGAGGTGGGCGTAGAGCCGCTCGACCTCCTTGCCGGTGTCCTCCTCGACGGCGAGGGCGAGCAGGAGGATCCGGTCGTCCTCGCGGGCGCGGGCGCGGGCGCTGAACGCGACCGGCGCGCGGAGGGCGAGCACGGCGGGGAAGCGGCCCTGGGGCTGGCTGAAACGGACGAGGGTGCGGCCGAGGGGGCGAGGGGGCGTGAGGCCGGCCGGTGCGCCCGGAGCCGCGGGGAAGAGGAGGTATGCGGCGATGAGGAGGACGGGCTCGGGCGCGCCGCGGAGGAGGCCGTCGTGGCCGGAGGCGAGCTCGAGGGCGGTGAGGTTGAGGCGAAGGCGGAAGGCGCGCACGCGCCGCGCGGCCGGCGCGGAGGGAGCAGACGAAGCAGAGCGCGCCGCGGCGGACGCGTCGCCCTTGCGGGACCTGGCTTTGCGCTTTCGGGACATCGAGGCTGCCAGGGAGATACCATGACTGGCGGCGGCCGGGCGATCGACCCCGCGTCCGCGCGCCGCGACGGCGGCCGGCGGGGCCGCTACCGGGCGGCCGGGTCCTGGCGGTAGAACGCCTTGAGCTGATCGTAGAGCTCCGGGTGCTTCGCCCTGAGCTTGCGCGGCTTCTCGAAGAAGGCCTCGGTGACGACCGCGAAGAACTCCGCCGGGTTCGTCGCGCCGTAGGGGTCGATGACCGTGCGCTTGAGGCTCGCCTCGTCGCGCAGGAGGCGCTCGTACTCGCGGCCGAGGATGCGCGCCCACGCCGCGTACATCGAGCGCTCGGGCAGCTCGGGCGCGCCGTCGGCGGGGCCGTCTTCCTGGTCGAGCTGGTGCGCGAACTCGTGGAGCACGAGGTTGTGCCCGTCGCTCACGTCCGCGGCGCCCGCGAGCACGCCGTCCCACGCGAGCACGACCGCGCCGCGCGACCACGACTCCCCGAGCCGCGCGCGGCCGCCCTCGACCACGACGCCCCCCTCGCGGACCTCCCGGCCGGGGGCCACGTAGGTGCTCGGATAGACGAGGACGACCTCGAGCTCGGGGTAGTAGTCGGTCTCGCGGTGGAGCAGGAGGATGCACGCCTGCGCCGCCACCGTGACCCGGATCTCGTCGGTGATCTCCAGGCCGCCGCACCCCTCGAACGGCTTCTCGGCCAGGAAGACCTGGATATGCCCGAGGAGCTCCTCCTGGTCCTCGGCCGGAAGGCGGCCGAACGAGGGCACGTTGCGGTCGAGGACCGCGCGCCACGCCGCCGGAAAGGGCGCGCGGCGGACGGCGGCGCGCCGCCGCTTCCTGAGAAAGGCCAGCATCGACGCCGAGGGTACGCGATCGCGCGGCCCTGTCCCAGGCCGCGCGTCAGCGCGCCGCGCGGGGCGCGCTCTCTGCGAGGATGCCTGTGGATCGGGGCCGGTCTCAGCGAGCGGCGGGCTTCCTGGCGCTGATGAGCGAGTATCCCGCGTACGCCGGCGTGAAGGACACGTCGGTGAACCCGCACCCGCGGAGGAGCTCGTCGAGCTCGCTGGCGGTGAGCTGCTTGCCGGGGGTCATGAAGACCATGTTCATGGACATCAGCGCCGCCGTGAGCGGGCCGTCCTGCGCGTCCGAGAGCAGGAGCTCGTAGACGAGGACGCGGCCGCCCGGCGGCAGCGCCTCGAAGCTGCGCTGGATCAGGCGCTGCCGGCGCGCGCCGTCCCAGTCGTGGAGGATGTTGGCGAAGAAGATCGCGTCGTGACCGGGAGGCCACGCGTCGCGGAACATGTCGAGCTCCACCACGTGGATGCGACCCTCGAGGCCGTGCTCCGCGACATACTGCCTCGTCACCTTGCACACGGGCGGCAGCTCGGCGACGGTGAACTGGACCCCCTCGTGGCGCCGCGCCAGGGCGATGCTGAAGCAGCCAGAGCCGCCGGCGACGTCGAGCAGGCGCTCCACGCCCGAGAGCTCCACCCGCTGCGCGAGCCCGACCGCGGTAGCGAAGGAGTGGCTGTGCATCGCCCGGGTGAAGGCCTGCGCCCGCTCGTCCGGCAGCTCCGCCTGCGCCCACTCGTCCGTGATGACGTTGCCGTTGCCCCACGCCACGGCCCCGTCCCGCCGCAAGGTGTCCACCAGGGCGCGATCCGAGAGGGGAAGCTGGCAGAGCATCCGCAGGATGGGGCCCCAGTAGAACGGCTTCGTCGGGAGCAAGAAGTCGCGGGAAACCTCGGTGAGGTGGAACTTGCCCTGGAGCCGCGCCAGGAGCCCCATCGCCGCCAGCGAGGCCAGGAGGGCCTCGGCCGCGCGGGCGCTGAGGGAGAGCTTCTCGCCGAGCTCCGCGACGCTCGCGGGCTCCCGCTCGAGCAGCGTGAACACGCCGAGCTCGTCCGCGGCGCTGAGGATGGGCAGCTGGTAGGCCGATGCCCAGAGCTGCCGGATCAGGGAGTCGTCACAGGTGGGTGTCTCGAGATCGACGGGCATCGATGCGCTCCTCTGCGCCTCTCATATCAGATCAACGTTGATCGGAAGAAGCCATTGACCACATCGTCACGAGCTCGTCCGGGAGTCAGGTCGCCCTCGGGCCGATCCACGCGAGCGCCTTCTTCAGCCGCGCTTTCGCGTCGTCCTCGACGATGTCGCCGTGGGCGACGACGACGCGCTCGAAGTCCCACGCGAGGACGTCGGCGACGCTCCGCGCGGCCGCGGCGCGGTCCCTCATGAGCAGGCGCCACACGTGGTCCTGCGCGGTCTTCTTCCACGCGCCGCCGAGCCAGAGGAAGACCTTCATGCCGAAGCTGCGGACCTCGTGCACGTTGAAGAGGAGGTCGGTCACGATGAGCGTCCGCGAGCGCGCGTGCAGGAACACGTGCTCCGTGATGTACGGCACGCCCTCGACGAGACGTACGCCGAGCTCGTCGCCGATCTCCGGCGCCACGCCGGACGGCGGCAGCGGGGTGAAGGGGAGGCCGGCGAGCTTCCGCTCGAGCCCGGGCGCCCCGAGCACGCTCGCGCGCGGCCAGCGCTCGGTCGCGGCCCTCAGGGAGAGGTGGTGGAGGCAGCTCGGCGCGACCAGCGCGCGCACCTCGCCGAGCGCGTCGATCGCCCGGGCGGCGTCGTCATCGAAGGCGAGCGGCGAGTGGATGACGAGCCCGCCATCGGCCCGGCGCACGAGGGTCGTGCGCGACGGCAGATAGCCGAACGGCATCCGGAGGTCCTTTTCGTACGCCCACACGTCTTCTGCGATCGCTCGGAGCATGCCGCCATACGAGGCGCATCTGACCATCTCGTCAAGCCATCTCGACGCTCCTCGCCGGCGTGCGCCCCTGTCGCCGCGTCGGCGCCGGAGCGCTCGAGGACGAGCCCGGGGCCGAGGGGGCCGGGCGCGCCGCGCGCGCCGTGACAAAGAGCGACGGGCGTCATGAAGAAGACGACGAGGAGGAGGGCGATGAAGGCGATGGAGGAGAAGGCGCTTGATCGCCGCCCGTCGCTTCGCCGTCCCAGTAGGGCCTTACCTGCGACTTGTCGTAGATCTCGTCGACCGAGCGCACGAGGATCTTGTTCGAGTCGGTGTAGACGCAGACCTCATCGGGCTTGCGCTCGCCGATCACGAGGAAGCGGCACGGCGCGTCGCTCGTGTTGACGAGGCAATGGCCGGCCTTCTGGCGCGCCGGGAAGCAGACGTAGTCCCCGGCCGACACCTCGATCGTCTCCTCGGCGAGCCGCAGCGTGGCGCGCCCCTCCAGGACGAGGATGTGCTCTTCCTCCAGCACGTGATAGTGCGCGGGCGACGACTGCTTCCCCGGCGGGAGCTCCTCGATCAGCACGCCGACGTGGTAGCCGTCGCCCACGGCCGCCCTGGTCAGGTGGCGAAAGCGGCTGCCGAAGCGCGAGCCCTCCGACCACTCCTCCCAGGCGACGCTCTCGACGGCGACCGGCTTGCGGATCGGCGGGTCGGCCTTGGGATCCTTGCTTGACATAACGGGTCTCCTTGCCCTTGTGCGCGTCCACGGAGCGAGCCTTTATGGGCTCATCGTACGTCGGCGCGAGCCCGCGGGCGAGGCGATTCGCGCCTGGCATCCTCGGAGCGTCTCCCTCTTCCTCCTCCCTCCCGAGCGGCGGTCGGGCGGAGGAGGTGATGTGGGGCATCGCCGTGGTCGGCGCTGACGCCCCGCCTCGCTCAGAGGCCGGTCCTCTTCTCCAGGTGCTCGGGGTAGCGAGCCCCATGCACGGTGATCCGCGAGGCGGCGCTCTCGATCTCACGCAGATCGCCGGTCGTCAGCTCGACGCTGGCAGCTCCGATGTTCTCCTCCAGGCGGTGCAGCTTCGTGGTCCCGGGGATCGGCACCATCCACGGCTTCTGCGCGAGGATCCATGCGAGAGCGATCTGCGCAGGGGTCGCCTTCTTCCGTTCTGCGAGCTCGCCTAGCAGCTCGACCAGGGCCTGGTTCGCTTTCATTGCCTCCGGCGTGAATCGAGGGATGATGCTGCGGATGTCGGAGCTGGCGAAGGTGGTGTCTTCGCTGATCTTGCCCGTCAGGAAGCCCTTGCCCAGAGGGCTGAACGGAACGAACCCGATGCCGAGCTCCTCGAGCGCCGGCAGCACTTCCGCTTCGGGCCCCCTCGTCCACAGCGAGTATTCGCTCTGGAGCGCCGTGACCGGCTGGACCGCGTGGGCGCGGCGGATCGTCTTCACGCCAGCCTCGGAGAGGCCGAAGTGCTTGACCTTGCCCTCCTGGATCAGCCCCTTCACCGCGCCCGCGACGTCCTCGATCGGCACGTCGGTGTCGACACGGTGCTGATAGAACAGGTCGATGGCGTCGATCCGAAGTCGCTTCAGCGAGGCCTCGGCCACCTGCTTGATGTGCTCGGGCCGGCTGTTCATGCCAGCCTGCTTTCCGTTGGAGTCGAACCGGAACCCGAACTTGGTGGCGATCACCACGCGCCCGCGGAAGGGCGCGAGGGCTTCGCCCACGAGCTCTTCATTCGTGAACGGGCCGTAGACCTCGGCGGTGTCGAAGAAGGTGACGCCCCGCTCGACGGCCGCGCGGATCAGCGAGACCGCCTCCTGCTTGTCCGTGGGCGGGCCGTAGCCGAAGCTCAGCCCCATGCAGCCGAGGCCGATGGCCGAGACTTCCAGATTGCTGTTACCGAGCTTGCGCGTCTGCATTGCCTCTTCTCCTCGTGGGCTCGGGCCGTCGGGCCCCGAGCACGGAGAACCTACGCCTCGGTCCCGGAAGCGAGTAGGCACGATGGAGCCAACGGGCTGTTAAGCCGTGCTTGACAATCCAGGGCGATCGAGGGCGGATCCAGCGCATGAACTCGGCGCCGTTCCCGCAGCTCCAGGCGTTCCTCGTCGTGGCGCGCCTGCGCAGCTTCAGCAGCGCGGCGCGCGAGCTCGGCGTCTCCCGGTCGGCGGTGAGCCAGGCCGTGCGGCAGCTCGAGGAGCAGCTGCGCGTGGTGCTGCTGGCCCGCACGACGCGCAGCGTGTCGCTCACGGATGCAGGGAGGCGGCTCGTGGAGAGCGCCGGCCCGGCGATGAGTCAGGCGCTCGCGGCCCTCACCGAGGTCTCCGCGGAGCCGGGAGAGGTGGTGGGCCGGGTCCGGCTGTCGGTGCCGCGGGCGGCGGTTCCCCTGGTCATCGCCCCGGTGGTCCCCACCTTTCGCGCGCGTCACCCCCGGGTCGAGGTCGAGGTCGTC
Organism: Sorangium sp. So ce321; assembly: GCF_051530195.1. Classification (NCBI taxonomy): domain Bacteria; kingdom Pseudomonadati; phylum Myxococcota; order Polyangiales; family Polyangiaceae; genus Sorangium; species Sorangium sp. So ce321. Next base: position 1,420,378 of record NZ_CP150329.1, read on the forward strand.
GTCGAGGAGCGCTTCGTGGACCTCGTGGCAGAGGGCTACGACGCGGGCGTGCGGCTGACCGAGGCCATCGAGCGCGACATGGTGCAGGTGCGGCTCACCGACGCGTTCCGCTTCGTGGTGGTGGGCGCGCCCGCCTACCTCGCGCGGCACGGCGCGCCTCAGCGCCCCGAGGATCTGCTGCGCCACGAGTGCCTCGCCTTCCGCATGCACTCCACCGGGGCGCTCTACGCGTGGGAGCTGGAGCGGGGCCGCAGGACCTGGCGCGTGCCGGTGCGCGGGGGCGTGGTCACCAATGACACCCAGCTGAGCGTGTTGATGGCGGAGGAAGGCATGGGGCTGGCGTACGCCTTCGAGCCGATGGTGATGGAGCAGCTGCGCACCGGGCGGCTGCAGCGGGTCCTCGAGCCCTACGCGCCCAGGGTCCCTGGCTACTTCCTCTACTACCCCAGCCGGGCGCAGAGCTCCCCGGCGCTGCGCCTCTTCGTGGACGTGGCCAAGGAGCTGCTCGCGCACGCGAAGTGACCACGATGGGGGCCGCTCGCGGCCTCCGGGCGCCTTTACCCCTGTCCTAGCCGTTCCGGTTGCGGAGGTAGTGCGCGGCCACCTTCATCCGGTTGCCGCACAGCTCCATGCTGCACCAGCGGCGCGCGTGGTTCCTCGACACGTCGTGGAAGTAGAGGACGCAGTCGGGGTTCCCGCAGCGCTTCACGAGCTCCGGGTCCACGTCGCAGAGCAGGCTCGCGGCCGCCTCGGCGATGGGGCGGAGGAGCTGGTCCGGCGCGTCGATCTGCACGTGGACCCGGCGCGCGAACCCGCCGCGCGCGCGCACGACCTCGGTGTACCCCGCGTCGAGGCGGAGGCCCCTGTTGATCACGCCGATGGCGCCCTCGGCCGGCGCCTTCTGCGCGCGCGGCAGTTCGATGAGGGCGCGCAGCGCGCTCCGGAGCTGCCGCGCCTGGTCGAGGGCGCACTCGGCCTCCGGCGACCCCTCCCAGCGCTCGAGGACGCAGCCGGCCGCCGTCGCATCGAGAAAGCCCGCCTCCTCGCACCAGGCGACGAGGCTGCGCAGATCGGGGAGCAAGTCCACGCGGGCGCCGCGCTGCACCTGCTCGGTGTTGAGGAAATCGAGCGCCCGGTGATTGCCGAGCCAGAGGAAGGGCGAGGCGGTTGTAACCATCGATGCCGGTGTTGACCGGTTAGCATGAACACTGTATAACCGTCAAAACAGCATTACGGAGGTTAGTATGAAGCGCGGGACGGAGCGCGGGGAAGGGAAGGGGACGACGCTGGCCATCGGGGCACGCACGACCGGCGGCGCGAGCGCGCGAGGTCGCTCAGGCACGGGCGGGGACGCGCGCTCCGAGGTGGAACGGGCCGGCCTCACGGGGGCCGCGGCTGGCAGGCGCGTACATCGGACGGGTCTCGGCCGGGCGCTGCAGCGGTTCGCCTCCGTCGCCCTCGTCCCCCTCGTCCCCCTCGTCACCGCGCTCGCGGGCTGCGCCGGTGGGCTGCCCGCGCGGCGCGGCGACCCCGACGCGCCGGCAGGTGGCCGAGCGCCGGCTGCGCCCGATGCGGCCTGGCCGGAGAAGACCTACTACCGCACGGTCGCGGTGCGCGGGCGCCGGATCTTCTACCGCGAAGCGGGGCGCGCCGACCGCCCCGTGCTGCTCTTGCTCCACGGCTTTCCCTCGTCGTCCCACAGCTACAGAGAGCTGATCCCGCTCCTGTCAGGCCGGTACCGCGTCGTGGCGCCGGACTACCTGGGGTCGGGCTTCAGCGAGCACCCCGGCCCCGACGAGGTCACCTACACGTTCGACCTGCTCGCGGACCACGTCACCGGCTTCACCGAGGCGCTCGGGCTCGCGCGGTACGTGCTCTACATGCAGGACTTCGGCGCGCCGGTCGGGTTCCGCGTCGCCATGGCCCACCCCGAGCGGCTGCGGGGGCTCGTCGTGCAGAACGGCAACGCGTACCTCGACGGTCTGCCCGAGGAGCTGCGGGCGTTCATCCGGCGCGCCCACGAGGACAGATCCCAGGCTGGCGCCGCCGCCGTCGCCGAGGTCGTCAGCGGCGCGGCGATCCGCGACCAGCAGTACCTCCGGCACGTGCCGGGCGAGCGGCGGGAGCGCATGAGCCCGGACGCCTGGACCCACGACCTCGCCTTCCTCGCCACGCCCGAGGACCGCGCGATCCAGGTCCAGCTGCTCCAGGACTACCAGACGAACATCGACGCCTATCCGGCATGGCAGGCGTTCTTGCGCGCCCGGAAGCCGCCGACCCTCGTCGTCTGGGGGCGCAGCGACGCGGACTTCATCAGCGCGGGCGCGCGCGCGTACCTCCGCGATCTCCCCGGGGCAGAGCTCCACCTGCTCGACGCCGGGCACTTCGCCGTGGAGGAGCAGGCCGTCGCGATCGCTCAGCACGTCACGCGCTTCCTGGAGAGGCTCCCTCCCTGAGCGACAGCGACGTCGCGCCTCCCTCGTCCCGGCGCGGCGCGCTGCGCGCGAGGCGAGGACCCGGGCCGCGCGATCCGAGGCGGGAACCTCGGGCCCGCACGCGTGTCGATCGTCCTGCCCACCGCCGGCGGGCCCGCGCCATGCCGGCGGGGCCCGCTGTGCCCTGACCGGAGGCCCCCGTGCGAAGAGCTCTCCTTCGCGGCCGCGCTGCGCTCGCCGCGATCGTCGCCCTCGTCCCCGCGTTCTCGAGCTGCGCCGACAGCCCCCCGCCCGACACCCCCAGCTCGCTCCCGCGCAGGCCCGAGCCCGCCGCGCAGGCCCGCGCCCTCGCGGCGCGCCATCCCGGCCCCGAGGTCGCGCCGATCCGGCTCACCGCCGCGGATGGCACGGGGCTGCGCCTCGTCGCGCTCACCGGCCGCGCGGTGATCGAGGCGCCGCTCGCGCTCACCGAGCTGCACCTCACCTTCGAGAACCCCGAAGATCGCGTGCTCGAGGGCACCTTCAGGGTGACCCTGCCGCGCGGCGCGAGCCTCGGCCGCCTCGCCATGAAGATCGGCCAGCGCTGGCAGGAAGGCGAGGTGGTCGAGGCTCGCGCCGCGCGCGCGGCGTACGAGGACTTCCTCCATCGCAAGCAGGACCCGGCGCTGCTCGAGCAAGCGGCGGGCAACGAGGTGAGCGCGCGGGTCTTCCCCATCCCGGCGCGCGGCGTGAAGGAGATCGTCCTCTCGTACTCGCAGGAGCTCGGCCCGGACGCGCCCTTCACCGTCCCCCTGCGCGGCCTGCCCGCGGTGAGCCGCCTCGACCTCGAGGCCACCGTCGCTGGCGCCGCCGCGCCGGTCCACGCGCTGCACCGGCGGGACGCGGCGCCCGACGCCGACTTCGTCGTCGATCCCGCGCGGCTCGGGTCGACGGAGGCGCGGGGCGGCCTGCGCAGCGGCGAGCTCGTGCTCGCCCGCGTGAGCGCGCCGGTGGACGCGCGGCCCGACCCGCTCGCCTCCGCGGTGATCCTCGTGGACACAAGCGCCTCGCGCGCGCTCGGGCTCGAGGACCAGCTCGGGCTGCTCGCGGCGGTCGCGCAGGCTGTCGCGCGGGCAGGCGGCCCGGGCGCGCCGCTCACCGTCGCCTGCTACGACCAGGCCGTCACCCCCGTCTTCGACGGCGCGGCCTCGGCGTTCGGCGAGGCGGAGATCCAGCGCATCCGCGCGCGGCGGGCGCTCGGCGCCTCGGACCTCGGGCGCGCGCTCCGCTGGGCCGGCGAGCGCGCGCGCGCCCGCGGGCAGCGGCGCGTGGTGCTGCTCTCCGACGGCATCGCCACCGCGGGCGAGGTCGCGCCGGGCGCGCTGCGCGGCGCCGCGGCGGCGCTGCGGGACGCGGGGGTCGAGCGGCTCGACGCCGTCGCGCTCGGCGGCATCCGCGACGAGGCCGCGCTCCGGCAGCTCGTCACGGCGGGCCTGCCGCGCGACGGCGCCGTCATCGACGGCGCGCGCGACCTCGCCGACGTCGAGCGGCGCCTCGCCTCGGCCACCCGCTCGGGGATCGCGGTGGACGTCGAGGGCGCGCGCTGGGTCTGGCCCCGCGCGCTGGACGGCGTGCAGCCCGGTGACGAGGCGCTCGTCTACGCCGAGCTGCCGGCCGAGCTGCCGGTCCGGATCACGGTCGACGGCCGCACCACCGTGCCCGATCTCCGCGGCGTGGAGCGCCCGCTGCTCGAGCGCGCCGCTGCGCGGGCGAAGATCGACGACCTCCTCGCCCGGGAGGCCACGGGCGGCGACAGGGACGCCGTCCGCAAGCAGATCATCGACCTCTCTGTCGCGCACCGGGTGCTGAGCCCGTACACCGCGCTGCTCGTGCTGGAGACCGAGCGCGATTACGCGCGCTTCGACATCCCCCGGCGCGGCCTCTCCGACATCCTCGCCGTGGAGGGCGGCCGCGTCGCGGTGCGGAAGCGGTCGTGGCCGCCGGCCGAGAAGCCGTGGGGCGCCGCGCCGCCCGCCGGCGTCGCCGGCTCGAGGGCCGATGTCTCCCCCGCCGCGAGCGCGGCTGGCGAGGGCGCGGCCCTGCGCTCGCCCCCCGCGCCGCCGGCGCCTGCTGCCGGCGCGCTCACCGAAGACTCCTTCGAAGACTCCTTCGGCGCGGGCGGTCTCGGGCTCTCGGGCGTCGGCGAGGGCGGCGGCGGTCGCGCCGAGGGCATCGGCCTCGGCTCGATCGGGACGGTCGGCCACGGCGGCGCGGCCGCCGCGCCCGCGCCGAGCGCCGCGCCGGGCGCGGGCAGCGGCCAGGGCTTCGGCGGCGGCCACGGCCGCCTCGGCGGCAACCACAGCGGGGCCGCGGCGCCCTCGGTCCGCATGGGCGCCACCCAGGTGAGCGGCCGCTTTCCGCCGGAGGTCGTCCAGCGCATCGTCCGCCAGAGCTTCGGCCGCTTCCGCCTCTGCTACGAGGAGGGGCTCCGGCGGGACGCCCGCTTGCAGGGCCGTGTCGCCGTGCACTTCACCATCGACCCGAGCGGCGCTGTCGCGAACGCGCGCGACGGCGGCTCCGATCTGCCCGACGCGGCCGTGGTCTCCTGCGTGGTTCGCGCCTTCCCCGCGCTGAGCTTCCCCGCGCCCGAGGGCGGCAGCATCCACGTTGTGTACCCGCTCCAGTTCGCGCCGCCGGGCGCCGCGGCCGCGCCGGCCGCGGGCGACGCCGCCGCGCCGCCGCCGCCGGAGCCCCCGCCAGAGTCGCCGCCGGAGCCGTATACCGGCCGCTTCAAGCGGGGCCACGACCTCCTCGCCCAGGGGGACGCGCCGGCCGCCGTGCGCGACGCCTGGGCCTGGCGCGCCGAGGACCCGGGGGACGTGCTCGCGCTCGTCGCGCTCGGCGAGGCGCTCGAGTCCGCCGGCGACGTGCCGGGCGCCGCCCGCGCGTACGGCTCGCTCCTCGACCTGTTCCCGGCGCGCGCGGACCTCCGCCGCTACGCCGGCGGGCGCCTCGAGCACCTCGCGGGCGGCGCGGGGCTCGATCTGGCGATCGACACCTACGAGAAGGCGCGCGAGCAGCGCCCCGACCACCCGTCGAGCCACCGCCTGCTCGCGTTCGCCCGCCTCAAGCGGGGCGAGCACGCCGCCGCCTTCGATTCTCTCGCGGCGGGCCTCGAGCGCCGCTACCCGTCGGGGCGCTTCGCCGGCGTGGAGAGCATCCTGCGCGAGGACCTCGGCCTCGTCGCCGCGGCGTGGATCAAGGCGGAGCCGGCGCGCCGGGCGCACGTCCTGGCGCGGCTCGCGAAGGCCGGCGCCAGGCTCGAAGGCGCTCCCTCGCTCCGCTTCGTGCTGAGCTGGGAGACCGACGCCAACGACGTCGACTTCCACATCCGGGACGACCGCGGCGGCCACGCCTATTACTCACAGCCGACGCTGCCGGGCGGCGGGCGCCTCTATGCCGACGTCACCACCGGCTACGGGCCCGAGTGCTTCACCATCCGCGCCCCGCGGGGGCAGCGGGCCAGCCGGTACACGCTGCAGGCGCATTACTATGCCCGCGGGCCGATGGGCTACGGCATGGGCAAGCTGCAGATCGTCGATCACGACGGCAAGGGCGGCCTGAGCTTCGAGGAGCGGCCCTTCGTGGTCATGACCGACCAGGCCTTCGTGGATCTCGGCGCGGTCACGCGCTGACGCGGCGAGGAAACCACGCCGCCGAACGGACGCGCGACGGTCAGGCCCCTCGACGGCTGGCGAGCACCAGGTCAGCGCCCCTGGCCGCGATCATCATGGTGGCGGCGGCCGTGTTTCCGGAGACCGTGGTGGGGATGACAGAGGCGTCGATGACGCGCAGGCGATGCGTGCCTCTGACCTCGAGGTCCGGCGTCACCACGGCCATGTCATCCACCCCCATCTTGCAGGTGCCCGCATAGTGGTAGCAAGTGTTGGCGGTCCGGCGAACATAGCCTTCGATCTCGGCGTCCGTTTCCACCTGGGGCCCCGGTACGATCTCCTCGGCGGACCAGTCGGCGAGGCCGCTGTCGTGGCCGATGGCGCGGGCGAGCTTGACACAGCAGATGCAACGCTGGATATCCTCGGATGCCATGAGATAGCGAGGATCGATGATGGGGTGCGCTGCAGGGTCGGTGCTCGCCAACGCGATCGTGCCGCGGCTCCCGAGGAGCTGGAGGTTCGGGTAGATCAAGTAGCTCTGCTGTCTGTCCGCGGGCAGCTCCAATCCATCCATGGTGCCGCTGGCGAGGGAGCATTCCACATCGGTGCGGTATGGCAGGGTGGAGGGATCGGTGGAGGTGAAGATCACCGCGCCCATGAGGCCGTAAGGCTGCGGTGGCATGGGCTTCTTGCTCAGGAACATGGCCGTGACGAAGAGGTCGTCCTGGAAGTTCTCGCCGACTCCGGGGAGCGCGGAGACGACGGGGATCCCGAGGTCCTGCAGCTGACTCTCCGGTCCCACTCCGGAGAGCAGCAGGAGCTGCGCGCTGCCGATGGCGCCCGCCGAGGCCAGGATCTCTCGGCTGGCGTGGACCTCCACCTGGCGCTCGGTACGCAGGTCGGTGACCGCCACGGCGATCGCACGCCGATCGCGGTCGAAGAGGATGCGATCGAAGCGGACCCCGCTCGCGATGTGCAGGTTGGCGTGCATCCTGGAGCCCAGGAAGCTGCTGAAGGTGGTCTCCCGCCGCCCCCCGTGGCTGATGAGGAACTGGAATGGGGAGACACCGAACTGATGGGGGGAGGTGTTGTAGTCGGGGGTGTAGGGGATATCCATATGGTTGCAGGCGACGACCAGATCCTTGATGAACGGATCCATCTCCGCCTGGGTGACGTGTATCCGCTCCTCAACCCGCTTGAAGTAGGGCAAGAGGCTCTCGTGGTCCCAGCCCACGCACCCCTCGTCGGCCCAGCGATCGAAGCCGTACCTGCCGCCGCGGACGTACACCATGGCGTTGTGTACGCTGCAGCCGCCCAGCGCCTTCGCCCGACCGAGCCGAATCTCGCGGCCATCGAGCTCCGGCTGGGCGACCGAGCGGTAGCCCCATTCCAGGTTTCGGTCTCGCGAGACCAGCGCCCACCTGGTGGGATCCCAGACTGTCTCGTGGTCCAGAGGAATGTCCTCGCCGGCTTCCAGCAAGAGGATCCGGTCTTCCGGGAGATGCTCCGCGAGCATGGCGGCAAGGATGCAGCCCGCGGACCCAGCGCCAAGGATGATGTAGTCGAACACCCCTCCCAGCTCGTTCATGAGTGTTCTTGAGTCGGGGCTGCTTCAGGCGCCAGCCCGTCAAGCTGGCCTTGCGGCCTTGTTGGCAGCGCCGGTGATCGAGGAGCTGGCGCTTGGCGAGCTCCACCGTCCGCAGTGGCCGGCGAGCATCGAGAACGCCTCCTTGGGCTCCCAGGTGCCGTCCTTGCGCGCCCTCACGACGCCGGTGCTGGCCAGGTCGAGGTCCTTGCGCGGCTCGTCCGGGTCGTGCGGCAGGACGTAGACGGCGAAGACGTGCACGAACGCGGCGTCGACGCCCTCGGCGTCGAAGATCTCGAGCAGCTCGCGCAGGTAGCTCGCCTGCTCGGCCTCGTCGCGTACGAGCTCGCCCTTCAGCCCGAGCGGCGTCGCGGTCGCCTCGTCCCACACGACGACGTCGCCGCCGCGCGGGCCGGCGTCGGCCGCGCCCCTGTAGGTCGCGCAGCCGAACTCGGTGATCGCGACGGGCTTGCCCAGCGCTCTGCCCCGAGCGACGAAGGCGCGGATGAGCTCGGGGAACCGCTCGGCGACGTGCGCGTACCGGTAGCCGGCGTCGGTGCTGATGCAGTCGAACGGCGTCCAGTCGACGCCCTCGAACGGGAGCGAGGCGTAGCTGACCTTGCCGCCGAACCGCGCGCGGACCACGGCGACGGCCCTGGCGAGGAGCTCGTTCATGCGGGCCGGGAGCGCGGCGAGCAGCTCGCGGAGCCGGGGCCCCTGCTCGGCGAGCACCTTGCTCCTGTCGAGGAACGTCTCGCCGGGCACGAAGCCCTTGTTCATCAGGCTGAGCTCCGAGCCGGTGACGATCACGACCTCGGCCCCCTCGCGGCGGAGCCGCTCGCCGTGGTCGGCGCACTCCGCGAGCAGCGCGAGCAGCTCGTCGCCGGTCAGGTCGGTGGTGAACGGGCAGATCCACGTCTCCAGGCCCGCCGCGGCGGCGTGGGTGGCGGCGATCTTCAGCCGGCCCACGTCGCCGCCCGTGACGCGGACCGCGGTGCAGCGCAGCTCGTCGCGGATGAAGAACGCGATCTACCGTCGGTGGCCGAGCCGGGCGTTGCTCGCCGTCGCTGCGTACCGGGAGTTCGCGGCCAGCAGCGTGGAGCTGCCCGACACCGGCTCGCTGCGCGCCGATGTGCTCGAGCTGCTGCGGGGGGCGAACCGGCAGTGGTCCTCACCGCTGGGCGACGTGCTCCGCGGCCTGCTGGCGGGGCTCGGCGGCGAGCCCGAGCTGCTGAAGCAGCTGCAGGAAGCGTCGAACGACGGCGGCAGCGCGCTGTGGCTCGCGGTCCTCGGCCGCGCCGTCGCGCGCGGCGAGGCGGCGCCCGAGGCCCTGCACCCCCGCGTCGCGACGGTGGCCGTCGTCCTGCTGCGCAACGAGTTCATCACCCGCGGCGCGCCGAGCGTGCCCGACAGCGTGCTCGTCGAGATCGTCGACGAGGTCTACCTCCCGCTGATCCGCGGCCGCGGCGCCCCGTCGGGCTAATCTCGCGCGTCAGAGATCCCGCCAGGACGACCGGTCGATGACGAGCGGTCGCCGAGGTCGCCACGCGCCGAGGCGGGAGCCATGAACGCGGCGGGCAGAGGAATTCAAAGCTGCCGCACCTGGCGCCGCGCCCAACGGGGCCGGCCTCTGGTAGCCTCCGCCGCGCCGCCGACCGACCGGCGGAAACGAACGGAGAAAGAGACACCACCATGGCCATCGTTCTTTACCACCACCCGTTTTCGCGCGCCGCCAACACTGTGTGGATGCTCGAGGAAGTCGGCGTCGAGTACCAGCTCAAGTTCGTCGACATCATGGCCGGCGACCAGAAGAAGGCGGACGTCACGAAGCTCAATCCGATGGGCAAGCTGCCCGTGCTCGTCGACGGCGACACCGTCGTCACCGAATCCGCGGCGATCGGCCTCTATCTCGCGGATCGTTATGCCCCGGGCCGCCTCGCGCCGAAGCTCGACGACGCGGCGCGCGGCACTTATTTTCGCTGGTCGCTCTTCGCCCCCTCGGTCATCGAGCCCGGCTCGATGGCCAAGGCCAGCAACTGGGAGTTCCGCGCCGGCTCCGCCGGTTGGGGCAGCTACGACGACATGATCGCGACGATGGAATCGGCCATCTCTGGCCGTGACTTCGTCCTCGGCAAGGAGTTCTCGATGGCCGACGTCATCTTCGGCGGCACCATCGCGTACATGCTCGACTTCAAGATGCTCGAGCCGCGCCCGAGCTTCACCGGATATGCCGAGCGGGTCAGAGCCCGCCCGGCGTACGCGAAGAGCGAGGCGCGCAACAAAGCCGTGATGGACGAGCGCGGCCTCAAGATGCCTGGGGCTTAGAGCGCCCTGAAGGATTGAAGCGGAGCGCCGCGGCGAGCGCCGCAGGAGCGCCGCGTCCTCTTCCTGCGCTGCACGCGTCTTCAAGGACGTGCGCCGGTACAAGAGGCTGCGCGAGCTCAGCCGACGACGTATCCACATCACCGCGAGCGCTTCCCGAGCGCGCGCTGCTTCGCCTTCAGGTACGACGCCTCGTCGACCGCCTCGTCGTGCGCGAAGCGGACCAGCGCGGGCACGACCGCGGCCTCCCACACCTCCCCGAGGCGGAGCGCGAGGAAGTCGCTGAAGAGCGCGTCGAGCGTCGCCTCGAGCGCCTCGACCAGGCGCATCCGCTCGTAGAGCACCTCGTGGACCTCGTCGTCCTTCTTCGTGAGCTCCGCCGGGATCGACAGGTTCGCGAGGCCGAGCGTGTCCCCCTTGAAGAGCCACGCATACTCGCGCTCGCCGGACACCAGCCGCAGGCGCGCCTCGCGCGGGAGCTTGCCCTGGCGCAGCGCCTCCTTCGCCTCGGGCGCCGCGCCCGGCGCCGCGGTCTTGAGCACGCTCTCGTCCTTCTCGAAGGCGAGCGTGAGGCGCGCCTCCAGCCAGAGCGCGCACGCAGGCTCGCCCGTCGGGGCGAGGTTCGTCTCGAAGAGCATGCTCTCGAACCAGAGCCAGAGCAGAAACTCGCGCCCGACGAAGCGATTGCGCTCGATGCGCTCAACGAGATCCGTCACTCCGCACCTCCGGGCCGCGCGAGCGAGGTCGGCTCGAGCGCCTCCCAGAGCTTCTCCGCGCGCGCGCCCAGCTGGCGCCGTTCCGCCGCGGTGCCGGGGCTCTCCGGGACCAGCTTGAGGCGGAACGTCTTCTCGAAGAGATCCTGGACGAGGAGGTGCACGCGCGGCGACTGGCTGAAGAAGCGCGCCATGCCGGTCACCGTGTTCCAGACGAGGTCGGTGCTCCTGGTGGCCGGGATGAGCTGCCGCCGGAGCTTCTTCAGCACGAAGAGCTTGAGATCGGCGCGCGCCTTCTTCCCGAGCCGCTCCAGGCCCTTTCTCTCGAGCAGCGCCGCCTCCGCGTCCCGGAGGTGGGCCTGCAGCAGCGGCTTGGGCACGACCCAGCGGTCGACGCGCAGGCCGAGGCAGACGTACTCGTTGAAGAAGACCTTCTCGTGGTCGAGGTCCACATCCATCGGGTCCTCGATCGAGCACCACCCGTGGCGCTCGTTCTCGTCGTCCTCCGGGACGAGCGGCTGCGAGGCGGCGGCGCGGATGCGCTTCATCGACGTGCCGGCGAGATTGTCGGGCGGAGCGCCGAGCACGAAGAACCGGGAGAAGGTGAGCTTGCCGCGGAGAGCACCCAAAGTCACGCCTGCGTAGAGGCGAGCCACGCGCGACGCAAGGGATTCTGAACCTCCTTGCGCCGCGCGGCCACGCTCTCCCCAATCCCGGCTCTGGCGCGCGAGGTGTTGACGGAAGAGCCGCGGAGCACGCGCGGGAGCCCGGCGAACGGCGGCCGCGTCACCGCGGACCCAGCGGGAGTTGTCGAGGCACGAGCCCCAGGTGCAGCTCGTGAGCAAGCTCGACATCCTCGTGAACAACGCCGGCGTCGCTTCGCTCGCACGCCAGGCCGCCACATGCTTCTTCACACGTAGCTGCATCCGCCATCCCCTGCACCCTGCTCCGCTCAGCCGGTCATGCTCAAGACGGGGCTCGTGCAGCGGGTACGCCGTGTTGCGCGGCGAGAAGGCTCCCGACGACGCGCTGGCCCGCGAGCTGGGCGCGATGGGGCTGCTCCGAGTCAGCGCGCGCGCCGGTAGTGCATGGCGACCGCGCCGCTGCGGAGCGGCTTCGCCGAGACCAGCTCGAGCCGTCGCGTGCTGGGCAGCCCGCTCTGGTACAGGGTCGGGCCGTGGCCGGCGATCCTGGGGTGGACGAGGAGCTTGTACTCGTCGATCAGATCCAGCCGGTCCAGCTCGGTCGCGAGCTTGCCGCTACCGAGGAGCACGCCGGCCGGGGTCGCGTCCTTGAGCTTCTGCACGCCCGTGCGCAGGTCGCCGGCGATGTGGTGGCTGTTGGTCCACGGGAAGTCCTTCCGCGTCGACGACACCACGTACTTCGGCTTGGCGTCCAGCTTGACCGCCCACTCGCGTATCGCCGGCGGCGCCTCCTCGTCGCCGCGGGCGACCGCCGGCCAGTAGCTCTCCATCATCTCGTAGGTGACGCGGCCCCACAGCATCGCCCCGCCCTCGTCCATGAGGCGGGTGAAGAAGGCGTGTGTCTCGTCGTCGGCGATTCCCTCCTGGTGGTCGACGCAGCCGTCCAGGGTGACGTTGATGCTGAAGGTCAAGAGTCCCATGCGGCGAGTCTACCACAGCGCGCCGCCGACCCCAGCGGACCCGAGCTCGCCGCGCGCTCGTCGGGGGCTGGCGAGCCCGTCGAGCCGCCGCCGCGCACCGCGAGCGCCACGACGACCACGGCAGGGGCTGCGAAGGTCCGTAGGCCCGAAGCTTCCAGCGGCGCCAGTACAGCTGGCCAAGCTTGTACCCCTCGTGCCGCGCGAGCTTCTCGGCGATTGGCCCGCTGCGCTCCCATCGCTCGACCCCCTCCACCCTCGTTGCCATCGCTTCCTCCTTCCTCGCGAAGGGGGACAGGTAACCGGCGCTGCGCCGACGTTCACGCTGGCGCTGGTCGGGCGCTTGCGCTACGGACGGTCATGCTTCCAACTGTCCGCCAGCATCGAGACCGTCGGAGCTCCTGCCTTCTCCCTGCCGCTGTCCTACGATAGGCTCGCGTATCCGTTCGCGACAGGGGGCGTTGGATGGCGGCGGGGAATACTGGGGAGACGTCGAGCTCGGTCGGGAACATGAGGCTGCGAAGCCGGCGACGTCTCCCCGGAGAGGCGCGATCGCAGCGCTGCAGGGAGATGCTGCCAGGGGGCAATCCGGCGGTCGAGGAGGGGCGCAGCTCCTCGTTGGAGGATAGTCCGCATCGAAGTGAGGCAACAAATCCGATCGCATGCCTGACATGCTTGTCGACCCGGATCCCTCCTGACTTCGGTATTGATTTTATTCAATGGAGAGTGATGCAGGAGTAAAGCGTCGATTTGGGCCTTGCGCTATATGAAGGTGATATATGCGTTTTCGGCGACATGGAACAGATGTTACGGCTGTGACTATTCACATATCGAGCACCGAAGGGAACTCTTCGGCCGGCATCGAGCTCGCCGATGTTCCACGCTCGGATTGTGTTCCCAAAATAACGAGCAGTGATCCTGATGTGGTTAGCGTCGATGGCATGCCTCGTATGCGCGCCGTTGGCAATTTTTCGTTTTACCTCAGCGCGCTTGCTACAACATCAGGTAGTGACGCTGTAACGGTGACTGTGGCGACACGGTCCGGAATCCAGGCGACACTAAGGGTCGTGGTTGACGCTGCGATAGAGTTGCCGGATCCTGCTACTGAAGCTGGAGCTGTCGCCAGACTGTTGATGTCGGAGGCCCGCGGTCCTTCCCACGCGGACTACCTGGCAGCAGACACATTGGAGAGTATGGGGTGGATGCAACGGGCTCTGGAGAATCGATTGGCGAAAGATCCTTCTGAATTTGGGGCACGCGGGGCGAAGAATTTGATCGACATCATTCGCGCCGCCAATCAGTTTGATGGGTTCTCCGATTATCCGAACTACGATCAGGGGATTCGTCGTCGGCTGCAGCAGATAGTTAATATCGCGAATAATGACAATGATCGAATGCAGTCGGATTTTCGAAAATTTATACAGAATGCCGTCGATGTGGCTCGGTTGCGGGTCGCCATCCGGGACCCAAGTAGAACAGGCTTGTTCGGGTGGAGAGCCGCAGGGACTGGAAGTCCAGGGTCCAGGTTCGCGAGGTTTCGTACGTTGGCTGGAAACACGTTCTTTACGTTGCGGTCATGACCGAGACCTTGACATGATCTGAGATTCTTGCGTGCATGCATGGACGCACTCCGGCTGTGGCCAGTAGCGCGCCGTGCCAGGACGCAGGGGTATGGTGCAGTTGCATGCAGCGCTGTCGAGGCATCGATGTGCCGTCTCGCATCGGATGATGGGGCAGCGGCGGCAGTGCGGGCAACGGCGGCGCCGGCAACGAGGGCGGCGGCAACCGTGGCCAGCGGCGGCGGCAACGACGTCGGCGGCCCGCGCGCCCCGGCGAGCGTGTACGTGGCGCCCGACGACCACGGCGACGCGTGCTCGTGCTCCGCGAGCGGTCGGCGCCGACGTGGTCGGCCGCGACACCGGCGCAGAACGGTGCTCTTCCAGTACGGCGGCCGCCGCGTGGACGCTGGGAGAGCGGCTCGTGACGCGTGCGACTACCGCCCTGGCCATCCCGACGGCCCTGGCTCCGCGCCGCACTCCACGCGGGAGGGTGCGAGTTCGGCGCCTGCACGCCGCCCGATCCATTCGTGGGCTTCGCGGGAGGACCCGCTGGCGCCGACCGCCGCCGAGCTCTCCGGAGGCCGGCCGCTGCGCCGTCCCGCGGGTCGTTTTCGAAGCTCTTGCATCAGAGCCGGCCGGGGAGCATTGTTTCTGCATGAGCATCGAGGAGAGCGTCGAAGCGAAACGGCTCGTTCTGGCCGCAAACGAGGACTTTTACGAGGCGTTCCGCTCCGGGGATCACCAGGCGATGCGCAAGGTGTGGTCCGAGCGGGCGCCCGTGGCCTGCGCCCATCCCGGTATGCAGGCGCTCTCGGGGCGCGCCAGCGTGCTCGAGAGCTGGCGCCAGATCTTGCACCAAAGCTCGCCCTTACGCCTGCGCTGCCAGGGCGCCGTGGCGCACCTGTTCGGCGAATTCGCCTTCGTCACGTGCCTCGAGGCCGACGGCGACGAGCCTGCACACCTGTGCGCGACGAACATTTTCATCCTCGAAGACAGCCAGTGGAAGATGGTCCACCACCACGCTGGTCCGCTCTCCACGCCAAAGCCGGAGCGGCGGGCTCCGGCTGGCTCGCGGCTCATGAACTGATAGCCAGGCTCCGACGGTCTGAGCTTGAACGGCGCCTCCCGCGCGTGACGCTTGTCGTTGCGGTCGCGCCAGGCGTGCCCCAGCGGCGTAGTTGTCCGCGGCGCTCCGCAGGCCCCCTCGCCGCGACCGCGCGCCTCCCGCACGGAGCCTGGCGGTCACGCGATCCATGATGGGAAGCTTGACTTTCGGATCCTGTTCGGACCTCCTGGATCCACGAGGTACGGTATGCGAGCCACCCATCGTTTGTTGGCGCTCTCTGCGCTCTTCTTCCTCACAGGCGCGAAGGGAGCTCGATGCCAGGGCGGCGACGAGCCCGGTCCGGCATCCGGAGGCGGCGGCGGCTCGGAGACGGCGAGCTCCGGCGGAGGCAGCGCAGGCGGCTCGGAGACGGCGAGCTCCGGCGGAGGCAGCGCAGGCGGCGGGGGTAGCGCGGGCTCCGGTGGCAGCAGCGGCGCGGCGACAGGAGGATGCGAGGATCCGCCCCCGGTCGTCGGGACGCCTGCGCCGCTCGGGTGTGCCCTGTTCACCGATCTCGGAGCGCTCCTCGAGGTTTGTGGGGGCCATGATTACTGGTCGCGCCAGGCAGAGGAGTTCTGCAACGCCCAGTATCCGGTCGGTGGATACGTCGAAGGGATCATCCCCGGTCCGTCCTGCGACGATCCCAGCCAGGGTGTTCGCCTCGATGGACTCGAGTGCTGCCCGAACCGAGAATGTTGCTGGAACGGCGCCGGGTTCGCGCATACATACCCCGCGTACTGTCCCGGAGAAGCGGTCAACTGGCAGCTCTGCGAAGGCCAACCCGGGGTGTGCTGTGATACGGCCGGCGGCCCCACGTTCCAGCCCGTGTGCGGCTGCGAGCCCGGCTCCGTGCTGCCGCAGGAGTCCTGCTCGGTGTGCTGCCGTCGCGGCATCCAGCTCGCCCTGTCCCGGCCCGCGGCGTGCGATCCCGCGCAGGTCGTGCCGTCGTCATGGTGCGCGCCCGACAGCCCCGACCTGGTTCACCTGCGCCGCTGCGGGCTCACCAGCCCTTGCGAATCCAGCTTCGAGATCGGCGGCGGCGATGCGCCGTGGAACCTGTGCATCCTGGAGTTCCTGGCGTCGGGCGCGGCCGGTTATGTCGAAGCCGAGGACTCGGGCGACTACTCCCGCGGCGAGTACATCTATGTGCAGGCGCCGGGAGCGGCGCTCTGGCAGCGCTTTTACGAGAGCGACGGCGACCATCCGCCCACGATCCCGGCGCCGCCGGTGGAGTGCGTGCTCCGGCCGCCATCGTACTTCGAGAGCTGCTTGACCAGCGGCGATCCGGCCTGCTCCAGGCCCGAGAACTGGTTCGTTTCGTGCAGCGACGCGCCGATCACGACCTGCCCCTGACGCCGCGGCATGGACTGCCGCCCGGCCCATCGGTGCTCTGGAGCGAAAAACGGGTTGAAACCGCCAGAAGAGAGCAGAATTTCGGACTCCAGGAGCGGAAGGTTCCATGAAGTCGCTTCTGCGAAGTAGGCTCGGCCCCCCCCATGCGGCGCGGGAATCCAGGAACAACGCGGAGCTCCCGGCGTTCCTGCTCCTCGGTTCCCATCCGGGCGACATCTACAGCCTGGGTGGAGACCTGCGGCGCGAAGCGCCGCAGTCTAGCCGGACGCTCGTCCGTCGCTTACAGCTTGGTAACGATGAACGACTCGATCTCGTCCTCCATGATGTCGAGGGCGCGGCGGTTGACGGTGTAGGTCCGTTTGGTGCCGGTGAAGTTGCCGTTGGCGTAGGCGGTGACGGAGTAGCCGGCGGGGACCTTGATCGAGGAGATCCAGTTCCGATCGATGCCGCGCGGAAAGAGCGCCGCCGCGTCGTACTCGCCGGGGGCGAACGTGCCCAGCGTCTCGTAGTAGTCGACGCTGGCAAAGAACGTCACGCCCTGGCCCTCGGGTGCGGGCATGGGCGTTCGGCCTCCCGAGTACTCGTACCACATGGTGTTGATGTCCACGCCCGTCAGCTCTCCCCACAGCTCGGGTGAGTACTCCCGCTCGCGGACGACGCGGTCGAGCGCATCGAACATGGATTCCTGTCCGACGCGGTAGTGGGTGTCGATCCATTTCAAGAAACCGGTGATCTCGCCGTGCTGGTAGTGCTGATCTTGCTCCCAGCTTTGCGAGGCGGACCAGCTCGTCCCCGGCGTCCTGTACTGGTCTCGGATGTAGTCGGCGCCGCCCTCGACGAACCATCCGGGGACGCCCTTGGGATATCCGCTTTGCATGATGTGCATGGCTTCGTGCACGAACGCGTCGAGGTCGCTCGAGTCCGGAAATTCATGCACGTTGAAGGAGATCGTGTCGCCGCTTGCCCCGGCTACGCCCGTGTCGACGAGCTCGAGGTTGAGCGCGCGGGGGGCGTCGGGGTTGAAGCGATCCGACAGCACCGGGTACATCTCGTAGAGGCGGCACTGAATGTTCTCCAGTACGCCTTCATCGAACTCGTGCGTGCGGATCACGTTCAAGGTGAAGCCCGCGTTCTCCCCGCACGCCGGGACGCCGGGCAGCGGAGCGAACCGCAGGTGGTCGAACACCGTCGGTACAGCCGTGGCGGGCTGATTCAGCTCGATCGTCACCACCACGTCACGCGCCTGGGCAAGCGCGGCCTGTAGATCGGCCGCGAGCGGGAAGGTGAGCTCGTGTGCGGCGCCTGGCGTGAGGCCTTGCAAAGAAGCCCAGCCCACCGGGCGGTTCAAGACATTGCTGCTCGGGCTATTCACGAAGAGCTGCACGTTCCCCCAGGCGAACGCGACGGGCAACCGGACGTCCAGCAGCAAGCGGCCGGTCACGCCGGTCAGACGATCGAGCGGCGTCGAGCTGATCTCTGCTCGCCCTGCGCCGCCGACGGCCAGCGCGAGCTGCCCCTCGGTGTGATCGCTCGAGACCGACGGGACGCCGCCGGAGACGTGCCAGTGAGAGGCGTCCTCGAAGCCGAACACCACCTTCTGCTGCCGCATCGACGGCTCGTTGGCAAATTCGATGTTTTGCTGCACCGCGCGCGTTTGCCCGGCTTCGCTCGCCGCGCCCAGCTCCCCCGGCGCCTGATCTTCGCTACCGACGTCGGCGCAGCCCGCAGCCAGCGTACCGATCAGCATCCAGCATCCGAGCACAGGCTCGGCGCGTCTAGTATTTTTCCTGCCTGACATTGTAAACTGCTCCCTTTGGCAGCACGATCTCACGGCGAGCGAGAGGCAACTTCCCCGCGTCCGCTTGCGAGCCCGGCTGCCAGAGCGTCATCGCAACAGGCGTGCCGCCCCTGCACGTGAATGGCCTTCCGATGAAAAGCGGGCCGCGCGGCGCACCGATCCAGCCGCGGTGAGCGGCCGCCCTCGCGTTCCGAACCGGCGTGCGCATGGCAAGCGTTGCCATTGTGGCAAGGATTGCCATGCGCTGCGGGGGAGGCGCGGCAAGGTTTGCCATCGAGTGCCGACTCGAGCTTCGTGCTGCTCTTCCCCGTCGTGCTGCTCGTCGTGGTGGGGTTCGTGTTCATGAACGGCCACCCGTTCGAGGAGCGCACGGTTGGTCCTCCCCCGGTTCCGCGGACAGTCCCATCAGCGAAGGCGCGCTCGAGCGACAGCCGCACCAGGCCGTCCTGCTGCGGCTCGACGCGCTCCTTTGCGATCGGGGGTCGCAGCACGTAATGCAGCGCCCAGAAAACCTGCACCTTCCTGAGCATCGGCGGGTGCATTCTGCGAAAGTAGGGCTAGAGCACCGCGGCGATGCTCTCGGCGATGTACTCGAGGTTGTTCTCGTTCATCGCCGCGACGCAGATCCGCCCGCTGTCGACGATGTACAGCCCGAACTCCGAGCGCAGCCGGCGCACGCGCTCGAGCTCGATGCCGGAGTACGAGAACATGCCCTTCTGCCGCGTGATGAACGAGAAATCGCGCCCCGCGCCCTTCTTCGCGAGGAGCTCCACGAAGCGGCCGCGCATCGCGCGGATGCGATCGCGCATCTCGCCGAGCTCGCCCTCCCACTGCCGGCGCAGCTCCGGGTCGCCCAGCACCAGGGCAACCACCTGCGCGCCGTGGGAGGAGGGGTTCGAGTAGTTGGTCCGGATCACGCGCTTGAGCTGGGAGGCGACGCGCTTCGCCTCATCGCTGCTGGTCGTGACCAGGCTGACCGCGCCCACGCGCTCGCGGTAGAGCGAGAACGACTTGGAGAACGAGCTCGCGATGACGCAGGGCAGCTCCGCGCGGGCGAAGGCGCGCACGGCAACCGCGTCCTGCTCGATGCCGTCGCCGAAGCCCTGGTAGGCGAAATCGATGAACGGCACGAGATCGCGCTCGCGCACGATGCGCACCACCTCATCCCACTGCTGCGCGTCGAGGTCCACCCCGGTCGGGTTGTGGCAGCAGGCGTGGAGCAGGATGACCGAGCGTGCCGGCGCCTCGAGCAGCGCGCGGCGCATGCCCGCGAAGTCGAGCCCATGCGTGCTCGGGTCGTAGTACGGGTACTCGCTCACCTTGAAGCCGGCGGACTCGAACAGCGCGCGGTGGTTCTCCCAGCTCGGCGCGCTGATCCAGAGCGCCGAGTCCGGCAGGAACCGGCGCAGGAAGTCGGCGCCGAGCTTGAGCGCGCCCGTGCCGCCGAGCGCCTGCGCGGTGACCACGCGCCCGTCCTTGACCAGCGCCGAGCCGTCGCCGAAGAGCAGCTCCTGGACCGCCCGCGTGTACGCCTGGGCGCCGTCGATCGGCAGGTAAGACTTGGAGTCTTCCTTCTCGTACCAGCGCTTCTCGGCCTCCCGGATCACCTTGAGCACGGGCACCTTGCCCTGCGCGTTCTGGTATACGCCCACGCCCAGGTTGACCTTGCGCGGGTTCTGATCCTTCTGGAAGGCGTCGGTCAACCCGAGGATCGGGTCGGCGGGGGCGAGCGGAATGTCGGAGAAGGGGGATATCATGGCTTACCTCATCATCACGCCGCACGGACGGTTGGGGACGCTCCTTACCCCAGCTCGCGGCGGCGCGCGAGCGGGAGCTCTACCCGAGGTGGCCGAGGGCCTCGCGCTGCGCCGTGGTGAGGCCGGTCGAGCCAGGCGGCGATGGCGTAGGTGCCGGGCGCGATGCGCCTGAGGGCGACCGGGGCGGCGACGTCCGGGGGCCGCTCCGCGTCGCGCAGGGCGCTCGTGACACGGTCCGGCGGCCAGCCCAGCGCGGCGGCCAGCTGCTGCACGGCGCGCGGCGCGCCCGCGAGCACGAGCGCGGCGAGCACCGTGGCACTTCGCTCGAGGGTGACGTCTTGATATCGGAGGCGGTCCGGCGGTCGGGGACGAGCACCCGGTGTGGCGGCTCCGCTGAGCCTCACGAGCGGCTCCAGGGGCCCAGGCGCGCGCCGAGCGCGTCGACGCCCTCGACGAGCAGGCGAGCGGCGATGGCGAACATGACGAGGGCGATCCCGCTGTCGAGGACCCTCCAGGCGAGCGGCCGCCGGAAGACGGGCGAGAGCAGCCGCGCGCCGTACCCCAGCGCCGTGAACCAGACGAGGGACGCGAGCATCGCGCCGCCCGCGAAGAAGGCGCGGGTCTCGAGCGGGTAACGGCCGGAGATGCCGCCGAGCAGGACCACCGTGTCGAGGTAGACATGGGGGTTGAGCCACGTGAGCGCCAGGACCGTCGTGAGCGCCTGGCGCAGCGAGCCGCCCGCGCCGCCGTCCGCTCCGAGGCTCGACGGCGAGAGCGCCCGGCGCACCGCCGAGAGCCCGTACCACCCGAGGAAGGCCGCTCCGCCGAGGGCGAGCGCGGTGAAGAGGCCCGACGAGGCGTTGACGAGCGAGCCGACGCCCGCCGCGCCGGCCAGGATCAGGGCAGCATCGCTGAAGGCGCAGATGGCGACGATCGGGCCCACGTGCCGCCGCGCGAGCCCCTGGCGCAGCACGAAGGCGTTCTGCGGGCCGATGGCGATGATGAGGCTCGCGCCGAGGGCGAGCCCCTCGATCAGGGCGACGGCTGCTCGCGATTCCATGCGGCTCCTCGCCGCTCAGGGGCGCTCGCCGGACGCGCGAGCCGACCGCGGAGCAGCGCGACGTAGAAGTCCCGGTAGCTCGGGTGGAAGAACTCGATGTTCTGGTGGATCGCTCCGTGGAGGTCGTGCAGCCGGTCGATCGGCAGGCTGGGCATCAGGTGGTGCTCGACATGGTAATTGTTGCCGTTCGTGTACCAGGTCATGAGCGCGTTCGTCCTGATCGTGCGCGTATTGCGGAAGACGTCCGTGCTGGAGACGTCGCACCGGTAGTGCTCCGGCATCTCGATCAGCGCGTGCACGGGCGTCGCGATCAGGACGAGCGGCAGCAGCCAGACCAGGAAGATCAGCGAGGCGTGCGTCGCGCAGGACGCCGCGCCCAGCGCGACGATGGCGACCAGCATCACGACGTAGTCCCGGCACATCCGGGCCGAGACGTCGGGCCGCTCCGCAGAGAACCGCCGCCCGACGAGCGAAAGCCACAGGTTCTTCGCGAAGCTCGCGTAATGGCTCGGCATCATGAGGCGATTGAACCATAGCCGCAGGGATGCGACCCGGGAGCTGCCGTACTGGTCCCCGTAGTCGAAAAACTCCTTGTTCTCCGGGGTCCCCAGGTGCTTGTGGTGGCGCAGGTGGCTCGCCTGGTAGCCCGCGAACGAGACCAGCATGGGCAGGCCGAGGAGGACGCCGGCAAGCTCGTTCAGCTGCTTGTTCCTGAACCCCTGTCGGTGCAGCACCTGATGCTGTAGCTCGACGCCGTGCGCGAACATCAGCCCCAGGACGACGACCCCGACGATCTTGAGCACGAGCAGGCTTGATAATGCAAGCTGGGCGCCGTGCGCGAGCAGGATGAAGTAGATCGAGAGCTTGAGCGCGAACGTCACCTCGCTGGAGCGGCTCTTCAGATCGTGAAGCGCCACCGCGCGCTCTGCCATGCCGGCCGTGGATGACACCTGGGCCTCCGGATTCATCATGTGCTGATGCCCTGCGAACGGTTTGAGATCGTCTCGGAGGTGTGTCGCGCCACGGCTTCGTGGGTCGCCTGGACTGCCACGTGCGATCGTGCCCGCACGGCGCCCAGTGGTGCCCGTTCGGGTCACGGTCGCCGCCCTCCGTCGCCGATCGCCTGGAGCATGCGTTGTGCCAGGGGGCAGGTCGGCGGCGGCGCTCCTCGAAAACCGCGTCGGAGCCGGGCGCGAGAGCGCAGGCGGAGGAGCCCGGCCCCGAGCCCCGGACTGTGCGAGCCCGGGAGCGATTGCGTGATCACGCAAGCGGCACGGCGCTACGTTCCAATCTCGTGGCGTCCGGCGCACCGCCGGGCCACGCATTCACGGCGGCGTTTGACGGGAGAACAGGCGCGGGCGAGCGCCCTCAGGGGACCGGCGCGCGAGCGCGAGCGCCGGGGGCCCGTGGATCACATCCCGTACGGGTGCTTGACCAGGTCGCTCGCGCCGCTCGCGCGGACCTGCTTCAGCGCGTGCTCGGTGATGCTGGTGACGCTGGGCAGCCGGGAGAGCGCCTCCTGGACCTCCTGGGCGGTCGGCGGCCTGCGGGCGCCGGACCCGGAGTGCACGTGCGCCGCATCGCCGGCCAGCAGCACCCCCGCCGCCCCCGGGTATGACGCCGCCTGCCGGGTCGCATCGCTGAACCGCGAGAGCCACGTGACGCCGTGCACCCTGAAGTCGGTCTCGCAGGAGGCGACGAGCGCCTCGCGCAGGTCGGTCTGGCCCGGGAGGCGCATCGCGAGACGCTCTACGGCGTCACCGAGCGCCTTGCGGCGCACAATGGTGCTTTTCCAGTACGGTGGCCGCGCGTTGACGCTGGGAGAGCGTGCTGGAACATCGGTCGGCCCGCCGCGCGCCTCGGCGCGCGGCGGGCTCTGATCGTCCATGTCCGCACGCAGGAGGGCGCGCGATCAGCGAAAGTCCTCCACTTCTCGGCGCATGTGGCCTGTTGATTCTACCACACCGTCAAGTTGGAGCTGCCGCTGCTCGAGGGGTTGAACACCTCTGTTGCCATCACCTGGTAACTGTGAGTGCCAAGGTTCCACCCCTTCGACGCCCAAGCATTTACGTGATTGGAAAACGTGATGGCGTTGTTGGCCCCGGTGGGCCTCTTCGACCTTCGGACACTCCAGTACTGATAGAACGTCGCATTGCCTATGATGGAGGGCGCGTTGACTCGCTGCATCCTGTACAGGTCGTAGGTGCCCCCGTCCGTGGTGACTGAGCCCGCCGCCGCTCCGCCCGGCGGTCTCCAGCTGCCCCAGCTGTCAACGACGTAGTATTCCACGAGTGGGTTTTTCGTCCACCCATAGAGAGTCAGATATGCATTGCTGCTGCCCGTCGACCAGACACCGGCATTGTAGCCGATGTTCCTGCTCGACGACCCGGTGCTCCAGCCCTTGCCGCCAACAAAATTATAGTTGCCGTTCGCCCAATTGACAGCGTAGTTACCGCCGCCGTTCAAATTCATGCTGACCGACCCGCCATCTTTCCAGAACGTGTACCATTGGCCGTCCGTGCCGGTTCCATTCGCGGATATCGTGAGAGCGCTTTGATCGGTGGTCAGATCGGTCTCGTCCATGTCCATATCTGCGCCGTTCACGACGCAGTTGGTCAGTAGGAGCCCAAGGGCGGAGCACATGCCGAGCCGGGTGATGTTGTTCATGGCGATCGCCTTTCTTGGCCTTATTGTTCGAGACTGGCAATTGCGTCAAGCCGATTGTGCATCGCAACCGGGCCTGATCATCAAGAAGGTGCGATATCGTCAGATGCAGAGTGACGATGGTGGCTTGACGCCGACGGGGCGGCCGAGGCCTCGACGGGCGCGATCGCCCGGCGCGCCAGGCGCGCGAATCTCGCCGAAGATCGCCTGCGACAAGCGGGCCGCGCCGGCCGCGCTCGGCAGGCGAGCGCGCTCGAAGCGCTGGAGCGAAATGGACCACGCGCCGCGCGACGGCAGGGCTGCACAAGTCCCCTCTCGGCGTGAAGCGACTCGATCTGCTCGACGCTGAGCGGCCACGCGAGAAATGCACAGCGGCCCTGTCGTGGAGGCCTGTGCGCGGCGCCCGCGAACGCGCCGTCGCATGTGTCCGCGACGACCGAACAATGGGAGCCGGTGAAGAGATCGATCCCGATCCCGATGACGGAGGTCCCGGTGCTCATGACGGCCCACTCAGGGTAAAGCGTAAGGATGAGGTCTCACTGTGAACCTTCACATTGGGGATGTCAACGCCGATCCGCCGCCCGCGGCGATCCGCCAGCTCGACCACCCCCGAGCTCCGTGGCGCGGGCGCTCGTCGCCGGGCGTCGGCGGATGCTCGGCGTGACCGGGGCGGCGGGTCGGGCGAGTCGGCGTTCGACGACCTCCACGCTGGTGTCTCTGCTGGCTCCGCGCAGGGTGGGTGCGTTGCGAGACCGACCGGATGGCGCCCATCGTTCCCGACAAGAGCAGGATCGAGAGCTTCCCTGACGAGGCCGCTTTCGAAGCGTGGGCGCATAGGCAAGTCAAGCCGGAGCGCAGCGCGAGGAAGTGTAGCGCGGCAGAGCGAAAGGGTGGGACCGCGAGCGTCGTGATGGCTCGGTCCTGGGTCGAAAGAGCGTGGTCCGGGCGGCGCCGCGCGCGCTACGGGGGCGCATCGGCGTGCCGTGGGCACACGTGTCCGTCCGGGCGTTGGTCTGGTCCGGGAGGCGCGTCGAGAGACGCTCTACGGCGCCACCGAGCGCCTTGCGGCGCACAACGGTGCTTTTCCAGTACGGTGGTCGCCGCGTGGACGCTGGGAGAGCGTGCTGTGGCAGTACAATTGTGGTCGGGCAGTCCGGCGATGGCCGCGGTCCGGCGCCCACCCCTCTTGACGCGGCGCTCCGAAGGAGCCTTGCCAACCATGTGCCACCTCGGGCCCGAAGATACCCGCGGGCCGGTCGATTGGAATTGACACCGACAATGTGAGCGTTCACATTCCAGTCGAGGGCCATCCCTTTGTTTCGGTTTGCTCGGGTCCTCCTGAGTACCGAGCTCTTCGTCAATCTGATCCATTCGATCGATTTTTACACCGTTCCTGTTCGCTCGGCCGTCACGGAAGCGATCGCCGATCGATGGTGATCGGCGTTTCGCCAAGAGCGATCCAGTAGAGGACGCGACGACCCTCGCTTGTCCTCGGGCGCACCGGTGTCGTCACATCGGCCCCGTCCGGGAGCTCGTCCGAGCCGGGTGGGAGGCACTTTGCCAGGGAGGTGGATCCCGTAAGGAACGCTCTGTCACCTGAGGTGAGTGTGGCGAGTCGCCCTTGATACGCTCGAATCGTCTTGTTTTCTTTTCACCTGATTCCGGTACGTAGGAGACCCGTGATGCAAGATCAAACGTTCAGCCGACTCGCCTTTTGTGCCACCCTTGCGAGTTGGGTCGCGATCTCGTGCGCCCCCGCCGAGTCCGACTCGAACAACGACGGAGGGGGCGGAGCGACGTCGACCAGCTCCGTCAGTAGCGCGAGCGGCAGCGGCGTTGCGACCTCTAGCGGCAGCGCGAGCGGCAGCGGCGGTGCGACCTCTAGCAGCACCACCGTGGCTGGGACCGGCGGTGACAACAGCGGCGGGAGCGGCGGGGCTGAGCCGACCGGCAGCGGCGGTGATGGCACGGGTGGCTGGCCCGAAGGAGCCATTCCCATGGGGAACGCGCCTGTGCCGAGCGCGGGGTGCGGCAAGGCAACCACGTTGACGACCAAGGAGTATACGATCTCGAGCTCGGGCCAGAATCGCGTGTACTACGTCGATATGCCCAGAAACTACGACATGAACAAGCCCTACCGGCTGTTCTACACCTCACATTGGATCGGCAGCCGCTGGCAAGACGTCGAGGGGCAAGACTTCTACTTTCTCAAGCCGCAGATGGAGGCCGACGGAGAGCAAGCCATTTTCGTGGCCCCCTCCTCGGACGGTGCAACGTGGCAAGAGAAGGACCACGCGCTGTTCGACGACATCATGGCGCTCATGAATGAAAATGTCTGCTACGACACGACCCGGGTGTTCGCGACCGGCTTCAGCTTCGGAGGGATGATCACCTATTCGCTGTCGACGAACCATCAAGCGGAGATCCGTGCGGCCGTGGGCATCGCCCCGGCCAACTACAACATCTGGTTGCCTGAAAAGACACGTAAGCCCATCGCTTGGATGCACACGACGGGCATGAGCGACGGGACCTGCCCCTGGGTGAACAACGAAGCTCAAAAGAGGGGGGCCAAGTTCATTGCCCTCGAAAAAGCCGAAGACAACGGCTGCACGATCCCGGACCAGATCCCGACGTCAAACGGCGCGTACAGCTGCTACGATTTCCAGGATTGCGATCCGGAACATCCGACGCGGGTGTGCACCTTCGGCGGCGGGCACACGAACATCGACGGCAATCCGAACTGGATTCCCATCGAGTCGTGGAAGTTCTTCAAGCAGTTCTGACCGACGTCCTCGCCGCGGACGGGACCCTCGCCCGAGCGTAGCGCCGCGCTCGGGGCGTCTCGCCTGCAGGGGAATAGGGGCCGCCTGTAAGCGCGTGGGCAAACGCGGCGCTGCGCCCGTCGTTCGCCGTGATGGTCCGCCGCCGACACGCTCGGCCCATGCGGGCCATCGCCGCTCGCATCCCCTCGTCGACGCGGCCCGGGCCGCGGGGCTGCTCGGCACGCGGGTCGTGCTCACCGGGATCAGGCCGCAGATTGCGCAGACGCTCACGACGATGGGCGCCGATCTGAGCGGCGTTGTGACCAGAGCGACCCTGGAGAGCGGCATCGCCTACGCGCTCGGACGCCGGAGCCACTTTTGACCGAGCGCGCTCCCACCGGGAGGCCGGGTGGTCGCGCGTGTGCACAAGTCCCCCACGGCGTCGGCGGAGCACGCGAACGCCGCGGGTGAGCGGTTCTCTGGCGCCCCTGACGGTGTACGATGTTGATGACATGCGTCCGCGCCCATGACGGGCGTGCGGGGCGCTGTCGGTACAACGTGCGATGTAGCCCAGGAGGTTATCGATGAAGCCTGGAGTGATGCCGTTTCGGGGCGCGATCGTGGTGACCATGGCCGTCAGCCTGATCGGAGGCGCGGCGCTGGCCCGCGGCGTGCCGATGCTGGAGGGGTACGATCCATTGCCTGGTCCCTCGCCGTGGGGGCTTGACGACGAGGCGGGCGCCTCCAACACGCAGACGCCCGCCAAGGTCCTCGAGGGCAGGGGCCTGATCAAGAAGGGCAAGGTCTATCGCCTGGGCCACGTCTACGAGCCGGATATGGCGACGTTTCCCGGCAACCAGGGGCTCTCCGTGGAGCCCGGGCCGATCTCGCTGATCCAGCAGCAGGTCACGAACTCCGAGGTGATGCACGGGGAGTTCGGCCAGATGGGGACGCAGTTCGACGCGCTCGGCCATTTCGGTTACATCCCGCCCGGGAGCTCGGACCCAGCCGACGCGCTGTTCTACAACCAGTTCACGGGCGCCGAGGTCATCACGGAAGACGGGCTCGCGCACCTCGGCGTCGAGCACGTGAAGCCCCTCGTCACGCGCGGCGTGCTCCTCGACGTCAAGCGCCACGCGAACGGCGGGGAGACGCTCGCGTGGGGCCAGGAGATCACGCTGTCCATGGTGATGAAGACGCTGCGCGCGCAGAAGATGGACGCGGGCGACATCGGCGCCGGCGACGTCGTGCTGATCTTCACGGGCTGGGAGGAGAACTGGGAGCTCGGCACCGAGGGGTATTACACGCAGCCGGGCGTGGGGCTGGCCCAGCCGGGGATCGGGCTCGAGGTCGCGAAGTGGCTCTCCTCGAAGGGAATCGCCTGCGTCGGCTCGGACAACTTCGGCATCGAGGTCAGCCCGCCGAAGCCTCCGGTCGCGCCGGGCGTGGTCTTCCCGGTGCACCATCACCTGCTGGTGAAGAGCGGAATCTTCATGCACGAGGCGATGGTGCTCTCGGAGCTGGCCGCGGATCTGGCCGCCGAGCTCGAGGAGCGGCGGCACGGCCACAAGAGCCCGTACGAGTTCTTCTACGTCTACAGCCCGCTGCCCCTCCGGGGCGCGTCCGGATCGCCCGGGATCCCGCTCGCGATCCGGTGAGCGGATCGGCGCGCCGGTGGCCGGCGCGCACCCGCTTCGTCAGCGCCGGGACGAGCTTCGCTCGCCGTGTCCACGCGCCGCCTTCGCGCGCATAGACGTCCTGCGCCGCGCCCACGATCGCGGTGTCGCCCGAGACCGCGACCGACCAGCCGAGGCCGCCAGGGCTGTCCTCCGGTACGAGCTCCGCGCGAAGCGACCACACGCCGCCCGTCCGCGTGAAGGCGAACGTCCGACCGAGGGCGCGGTGCCCGCGACAGGCGCGGTGCCCGCGACAGGCGCGGTGCCCGCGACAGGCGCGGTGCCCGCGGGGGCCATGCTGGAGGGCGGCGCGACGGGCAGCGCGTGCGGCGGGAGGACGGGCGCCAGGGCGACGGGCCTCCTCCGTGGTCGCGCGGGGTCGTATCGCGCCGGCTCGTCCAGGCGAGGCGGCGCTGCGCGCGTCTGCCATCGACGCGCGAGCTGCTCGGAGAGCGCCGCGCGAGGCCTCCAGGGCGGCCGGTGTGGCAGCGGGAGCCCCGCAGGTTGGCCGGCTTGGATCGCAGGTCGCCGCAGGCCTCTGCAGCGGTCCAAAGGGCGCTGTGAATCTGCGTGATGGTGCGACATCGAGGAAACCGGAAGAACCGTTGAACGGAACCAGGGCGAGAGGGAACACACGGTCATGGCACTCGACAAATTCTCGATTCCGCTCTTCTGCATGGCGTCGCTCATCCTGGGTTGCCCGAGCAGCTCTCCCGAGGAGGTCGACACGACCTATGACGAGCTGCTCCAGGAGGGGGTGGACAGGATTCAAGCGGGCGGCATTGTCGCCGTGCATGCGGAAATGCTCGAAGGCGACCGACGGATCCGTGCTCGCAGCGGCGTGGCGCAGCTCGACAGCGAACAGCAGATCGACTTCGACAGCCACTTCCGGATGGGCAGCAACACCAAGACGTTCGTCGCCGTCGTCATGCTGCAGCTCGCCGGTGAAGGCGCGCTGTCGCTGGACGACACGGTCGAGCGGTGGCTGCCCGGCGTCGTGTCGGGCAACGGCAATGACGGCTCGCTGATCTCGATCCGCCAGCTGCTGCAGCACACGAGCGGAATCTACAACTACACCGGTCAGGCCGGGGATCCGTCGCCGAACCTGCCCGCGCTGGACTCCGCCGACGAGTACCGCCAGCACCGGCTCGACCACATAGAACCGGAAGAGCTTGTGGCGATCGCCATGGAACACAAGCCGAATTTCGATCCGGGGACGGAGTGGGCCTACTCCAACACGAACTACGTGCTCGCTGGCATGATCATCGAGCGCGCGACCGGAAATCACTGGCGCGAGGAGGTCGAGGCGCGCATCCTCGAGCCGCTCGGCCTCGACCGCACGTTCGAGCCCGGCGACGAGACGGATCTCCCTGCCCCGCACGCCGTGGCATACCAGCAGTACGAGGTCGGCGGGCCGCTGGTCGACGTCACGATCGCGCACCAGAGCATCGCCGACGCCGCCGGCTCCCTCGTCACGACCACCGCGGACCTCGCGAAGTTCTGGCGGGCGCTGAGCGAAGGCTCGCTGCTCGAGCCGGAGCAGATGGCGGAGCTCCACGCCACGGTCCCGGCGCCCAGCTTCGACCCGATCGCGCCAGGCACCGGTTATGGCCTTGGGATCATGTGGATCCCGACCAGCTGCGGTGGAGGGTACTGGAGCCACGCCGGAGACACGCTCGGGTACGCGACCCGGAACGCCGCGAGCGACGACGGCTCTCGCGTCGTCGTGATGTCGCTGTCGACGTCGACCGAGGATGGCGAGGCCGCGTACGCCACGGTCGTCGAGACCTTCAAGACCATGGATCAGCTCATGTGCACTGATTGAACGTGGCTCGGCGCGCCGGGCGCGGCCGCCCCGGAGCGGCAAATCAAGCCGGATCGCAGCGCGAGGAAGTGTAGCGCGGCAGAGCGAAAGGGTGGGACCGCGAGCGTCGTGATGGCTCGGTCCTGGGTCGAAGGATGTCCACCGCGCCAGTCCCGTCAGCGCGGGGCCGCTGCGGACATGGGGCCTCCCGGCGCTCGGCGAGGGGGCGAGCGTCCTGCTCTGAGCTACCCCCTTCCGCGCCCCGCGCAGAAGTCGACGAGCGCGCCCGCTTCAAGGCGCCGGCGCCGCGTCCGCGAGGCCGTCGGCGGCCCGCCCGATCCGCTCCAAGATCTCGCCCAGTTCCTCGTCGGAGGTGTCGTGCTCGACCCCGACGTACTCGCGCAGCTCCGCGGTGTACCCGGCGCGCTGCAGCTCGGCGATCGAGGCGCGCGCGCCTTGGGTCGGCACCGCCAGGTCGGAGGCGCCGTGGAAGGCCGTGACCGGCGGAAGCGTCGCCGGGCGCGGCCCCGAGCTCAGCGCCGCCGACGGGTAGAGCGACGGCGGGAGCAGGCCGCTGATGGGGAAGGCGGCCGCCAGCGCCTCGGGGTGGGTGACCGCCAGGGCGAAGGCCATGATGCCGCCCTGCGAGAAGCCGGTGACGAGGGGCTTGCCGACGGTGGGGCGGGCGGCTACCAGGGCGGCGAGCGCGGCGGCGATCCGATCTGCTTCCCGCGTGACCAGGGGGGCGGCGACGTCGTCGCTGACGGAGTCGTACCAGATGTACATCCCGCCGCTCGGGTGGCCGTACGGGAGGATGAGCCGGGCGCGGCGGCGGTAGCGCCGGAGCAGCTGCAGGAAGTCCGCGGGATCCCCGCCCATGGGGTGCAGCGCGACGATGATCGGCACCCGCTCGTCGGGTCGCGCCCCGCCCGTCATGTGCTCGAGGTAGCGCACGCCCGCGATCTCGCCCCGGGTGGTGCTCCCCGGCGCTCCCGCCGGCGGCGGAGGCGCGACCGGCCCCGCTGACGGCGTCTCCGACGACGGACGCGCGGCCGCCGACCCCGCTGGGGGCGCCGGCGCCGGCTCGCGGCTGCACCCAGGCCCCGCCAGGAGGACCACGCCGATGGAGAGGAGCAGGCGCAAGCGAAGGGGATCGGCCGACGGGTGGCGCATCGGTACAACATTACTCCGATCGCGGGAGCGATGCCGCGCGCAAGCCACCGAGCGCGGTGAGGAAGCGGGCGATGTTGCTCGGCTCGGTGATCATGGCGACGCGCTTCATCCTGCCCTTGCAGGCCGGGCACTCGAGCCTGGAGAAGACTTCGCTGCCTGTCGCAGAGATCTCCTTCCTGCTCGGCTTCTCGGAGCCGAACTCGTTCTACCGCGCCTTCCGAGCATGGACTGGAGCCACGCCAGACGAGGCCCGGCGCGCTGTTTGATCGGCGAGGCGCGTCAGTCCACGTCCTCGGCGAAGGCTCGCCGACGATGTCTGCCATGCGCTGCCTCCCGGGTGGAAAGCCGTCCGGGGAGGCGCGTCGGGGTAAGGGCGCGTGGATCGTACAGAAAGCTGCGGTCAGGGAGCCGGTTTCGCATTGTTCATCGGGAAAGCGCGCTGCGCCGGGCGCGCGAGGTGCTCTGCCTCGATCAGCGTCTTCAGCCGCCCCATCTCCTCGCGCACGTCCCTCGCCAGCCATTCACGCAGGAACGGATCCATCACCCAGCGCCACGGCGCGAAGAAGCGGAAGCGCTCGGTATGCACCACGCGGGTGCCCACGGCGGTCTCGTCGAGATCGAAGCCGCCCTCGAAGGTGAGGAACAGGCAAGCGGGGAACGAGCGCAGGCTGCGATAGCGCACCGCGTGGCGGCCAAGGATCGTCATCTCGAGCGTCACCGGCGGCCCCGGGAGGCCGCGCAGCTTGCCGTCGTGGCGCATCCAGATGCGGTCGCCCTCGCGGCGCATGCCGAGGACGCGGCCGATCTTCCAGTCGGCAAGCTTGTACCGATGGAGGTCCGTCACGAAGTCGATGATGGCTTCCGGCGGTCGCTGGATGACCGCCTCGCTGATCCCCTCGATCATGCCGCCGTCATAGGGCCCCCCGCGCTGCGAGGGAAGGCCTGTAGACGGCCATCACGATCCGCGGGTTCCGGACGCGATCTCGCCGTCGGCTGACGAGACCGCGCCCGGGTTCCGCGTCGTCACCGCCGCGGCCTGGGCGTGCGGCCTTTCTTCTCCAATCGGTTTCGGCCCGGCGGGGCTCGCCTCGACTCTCCTCCTTGCCTCGACTCCTCCTGGCCTCCTCCTCGGGTCAGGTGCGCGTGATGGAGAGGCCGCCGTCGACCAGCGCGGCCGTCCCGGTGACGAAGGAGGCGTCGTCCGAGGCGAAGTAGAGCACGGTGCGGGCCACCTCCTCCGGGGTCGCGACGCGCTTGAGGGCGTGGAGGCTCGTGATGAACGCCTGCGACTCCTTCGTGCTGTTCGCCTCGTGGTACATCGCTGTGTCGACGGCGCCCGGTAGGATGGCGTTGACCCGCACGCCTCGCGGCCCGAACTCGGCGGCGAGGGCCTGCGTCAAGCCGATCAGGCCGGACTTGCTCGCGGCGTACGCGGCGGTGCCCGGGAACGCGACGGTGTAGCCGACGAAGGTCGAGGTGAAGATGACCGACCCTCCGCCGTGCTTCAGCATCGCGGGGATCTGGTGCTTGGCGCCGAGGAACGCGCCGGTGAGGTTCACGGCGAGGGTGTCGCGAAAGCCGGCCTCGGAGACCCCGGTGCTGGGGCCACCCTCGCCCAGGGTGCCCGCGTTGTTGAAGGCGATATCGAGCTTGCCGAACTTCTCTGTCGCCAGCGCCACGAGGGCCCTGGCGTAGTCTTCCGAGCGCACGTCGCCGGCCAGCGCGGCGGCGCGCCCGCCGCTCTTCTCGATCTCGTTCACCAGGCGCGCGAGCTCGCTCTCGCGCCGCGCCCCGAGGATGACCTTCGCCCCCTCGGCGGCGAAGAGCTTGGCGGTGGCCTCGCCGATACCAGCGCTTGCGCCCGTGATGATGGCCACCTTGTCTTGCAAACGTCCCATGATCCTTCTCTCCTGTCCGGCGCGCGGCGTCCCAGGGGCCGAGTGACGGACGGTCAGCGTTGCTGCTCGAAAGAGGGGAGAGGGCGCCGCCACCAGCCAGCGCGTCAGCCCCTCTGACAGGCGAGAGTGTGGAGCCCGGCGCGCGTTCGCAGTAGGCTCCCGTCGGTGGAACTGGATTTCGGAAACGCCGAACGATGAAGCTCGAGGGCATCGCGACGTTCGTGGCCGTCGCCGAGGCGGGATCGCTCAGCGAGGCGGCGCGGCGCCTGCGCCTGTCGAAGTCCGTCGTCAGCGAGCGCCTGGCCGAGCTCGAGAAGAGCGTGGGCGCGAGCCTCATCCACCGCACGACGCGCAAGCTGTCGCTCACGGAAGATGGGGCGGCGTTCCTGGAGCGGGCGGTCCGGATCGTCCGCGAGGTCGAGGACGCGACCGCCGACCTCGCCGCGCGGCGCGGCACCCTGGCGGGGCCCCTCCGGCTGTCGGCGCCGGTGACCTTCGGGCGCATGCACCTCGGCCCGGCGCTCTACCCCTTTCTTTTGCAGCACCCGAGGATCGAGCTGACGCTCGATCTGGATGACCGCCGCGTGGACGCTGCCGCCGCCGGCCACGACGCGGTGGTGCGGCACGGGCCCATCGTCGACTCGCGCCTCGTGGTCTGGCGCCTTGCGCCGAGCCAGCGCGTCCTCGTGGCTTCGCCGGATTACCTGGCGCGCCACGGCGCGCCGGCGTCCATCGCCGAGCTGGAGAAGCATCGGGGCATCTTCTACACGAACCGCGGCGTCGCCGACTGGCGCTTCCCGGGGCCGGACGGCGCCGTGCTCGTGCGGGCGCGCGTCGGCCTCCGCGTCAACAACGGCGACATGATGCGGGACGCCGCCGTCGCCGGCCTCGGCGTCGCTCTTCTGCCGATGTTCATCGTGGGCGCGGCGCTCAGGGCAGGTGAGCTGCGCGTCATCGACGTCGGCGTCCAGCCCGAGCGCGAGTTCATCTTCATGGCGCACACGGAGGGGCGGCGCCCCTCGGCCAAGCTCCGCGCGCTCGCCGACCATCTCGTCACCGCCTTCGGGAAGCCGCCGTACTGGGATGAAGACGTGGGAGGGAAGAAGGGCCCCTCCGCGAAGCCGAAATGAACCCGGAAGGCTGACGGCTCTTCCGCCCTCCCCTGGAGCTGGCTGGGAACCCCAGCCCCCAACCCCGCCCCGCCGAAGGCGGACCAAAAGACAGCATACCCCAGCCCCCCGCCCGGACGGGCGAGGGGCGATGGGGGGGTGGACGTCAAGCCACCTTCCCCGGGAGGGGAAGGGGGGGTGCGCGTAGGCAAATCAAGCCGGATCGCCCCTTGCAAGTTGGGCACTCGAGGACATCGATCGCCAATGTGCGGCGCAAGAGCTCGGCGCGGCATGGTGCGCACCGGCGCGCGTCGCTGCGGTTTACTGTTTCGTACAGGCGACGCTCACGTCGTCGATCGTCGCAGCGCCACACCCGCCGGTCGTGCTGGTGAATCGCAGCGTGGCCGTCGTCCCGGTGGTCTTGAACCGCACCCGCGCTTCCTGAAGCGAATTCGGGTCATGCGTGCTCGTGAACGAGGCCACGGACGTCCCGTCGATATCGACCGTGAAGGTCGCCTGCTGGTTGCAATGGTGGTTCACGCCGTGGTAGAAGCGTAGTAGACAGTGTGTATCGGCGGGCGTCGCCAGCGTGGTCTCCGCATAGCCACTGCCGCTCTGATTCAGGTCGATGATCTGCTGACCGTGCGCGACCAGATCTGTGGCGCCATGGAGATCGACTGGCCCGTTCCAGCCAGTCAGCGTCGTCTCCTGGGACGCTCCAGTCATCCGACGCCAGGCCTCCCCCGGGGACAGTACGGGCGCTTCAAAGCCGCTGTTCTGGACCTGCCGTGGATAGAGTTGTACGAGCCCGACAGCGTACGCGACGTGCCGCGCCGGTCCGCCATAGTACCAGTAGTCGAAGTTGACGAGCGGGTTGACGTGCTCGTTGATACTGCCACCGACGAACATCCCCGCGGCGGATGAACCGTCCTGCCGCACGGCCTCCTCCACGCCGAAGGCGCTCAGCACCGGGCAGATCTCGGCGTGCGTGAGGCCGACGTCCGTCGCAGTCGAGAGCAAGACGATCTGGGTCGGCGAGTACCCTATCACGCTCCACCGGTTGTTCGTGGTGTCGCTCGTGCATCCGTCGGAGTTCATCACTGTCGAATTGGATCCATAGAGCGTATATGTGTATTTCTGGTTTGCAGGTTCTGACAGGTCGTCCTGTGGGATCCGGCTCACGTCCAGGCCGTTGCCGCTTTGCGGCGTGAAACCCATCAGCACCTCGGGGCACGAACCGGGAAACCCGGAGCACGTCGAGGTATTCGAAGTATAATGAATACCTGTCTCGTAGAGCGTCGTCTGCGGAGTGCCCGTCTGGCCAGAGCTGGTCCCCTCGTCACCGCTCCACACGTAACCATTGACCGCCGCCAGGGCATCGTAGCTCGCCGCGAAGTCGGGGACTGTCTGCAGGTTGAACACGGTTGACGGCGGGTTCCTGATCGTAGGGTCGTCGAGGATCCACATCTCGTATTCCGGACGGTCCCGGTCGATGGTGACGATATGAACCTTGGTCGTCGTGGAGGTGCAGTCGTAATATTGCACCCCAGGCGCAACCGTCTGCCCGGTCACCAAGTCGGGGTCGCAGAGCTCTGGATCAGGATCCAGGTCGGTGCAGACCTTCTGCCCTCCATTATAAGAATCTATCTGCATACAAGCATGCGCCGGACCAGTCCACATATCGCCATAAATTTGTGTCGAAAGCTGATCTCCATACTCCGTGCCAGGGAGCTCGTTCCCCAGCGGAAATTCGAGCCACGTCCTGAAATTACCCGGATAGCTGGACCCGTCGCGGCTGGCCCAAGGCCACTTCACTCCTCCACATGCGGTGGACTTTCGTATCTTTACCGTTCCAACGCCCCAGATGGCGCTGGTCGGCCCGTCGACCGGGTCCACAGCGCAGCCTTCGGGTACGGGATCCAGACCGCGACACGTACCGCCGAAGCATTCGACACCAGGATCAGGGTAGTCGAATTCAGCTATCTTGCTGTCTTCCTCTGTAGCGCAGCCTAGAAGTCCCATACAACACCACACCCAGGCTATGCTCGCCAACGCCTTCATTCGCTACATCTCCTTGTCACATTGCCGCCATGATGCCGTTCCGAGTGAACGTGCGCCCGGCGGATAGGACAAGCAAACGCGTTCCGCAAAGTCAAGATTCTCGGAGCCGTTCCTGACTCGTGCAGTCCGACTGTCCGAGCTCATTGACAGAACGGGCCTTATGCGATCAGGCAGGTCTTCCATGCCTGAAACGCCTGGGATTACCGCGACGTAGCACCAAGCGGGTGCGCGCGCTCGACGAGTTCGTGGCGGCCCATCCGGGCGTGCGCTTGGCCCTGTCCGTGACCGACCGCGTGCAGGACGTGATGCGCGACGTGGTGGACCTGGCCTTACGTTACGGCGAGCTCAGCGATTCCCGGCTGGTGGCCCGGGCGCTCTCCACGACGCGCCGCGTGCTCTGCGCTAGCTCCGCGACCTTTCGCCTCAGAAGCCCGGCGTGCCCGGCGCCAGGGGCTTGAAGCGATAGATCAGTTAGGGCGGCTCGTTCTTGGCCACTCCGTCGGCCTGGAGCGCGCTGGTGAGGGGCAGTTGCGCCGCGCCGGTGTACATGGCGCCGTCGCTGTTGTAGGTGACGCCGTCCGGCCAGACCATGTCCGGGTCGCTGACCAGGCGCTCGTATTTGCGGGTGTCGGACGGGATGACGCCCACGGCGCGCTCGCCGACCTCGGTGAGGTACAGGTTGTCGTCCTGGTCGATGGAGAGGCCGCCGTTGAAGGGCTTGTCCGCGTAGGTCTCCACCTTCGCCCCGAGCTGCGCGGCGGTGAGCGACGCGTCCAGAAGGTCGCTCATCCGGATCCGGTACATCGTGTAAGCGTTGAGCGGGGCGAAGTAGAGCCACTCGTTGTTCGTGTGGGGAAGCGACGGATCGCGACGTTTCGGTGCCGCAGAACAGTTCCGACGGATCGCACCGGTTCACCCCCGCGGAACAGTCCCGCCGGAAAAACCGGTCGATGGCGAGCGTTTGCCGGAAACAGCAGCAATCTTGATAGTTTTCGCCTGTTTCGCCGCCGAGGGTGGCTCCGGTGTGGCCGAGCGGGGCGCCCTGCGCCGCCGCGTCGCCCGCGGTTCAGGGCTCGTGGCATCACCGGTCCCACTGTACGGCCCGCTGCACGCGCTGCACGCGCTGGTTGCCATAGAGAACCTTACATGAGCGCCTCAGTCGGCGGGATCGCACCGGCGCAGGACGGACGCGCGCGGCCGAGGCGCGGGCCATGGGCAGCTTGGCCACGGCGGGATCCAGCCCCGTGGAATCAACCGTTCGCTGGCCACCAAACGAACCGGCGCCCCGCTGCACGGCGCCGTTGCGCTCCATCAGCCCGCTCGGTACCCTCGGGGGAAAAATGACGTCCACCGCGCCGCAGGGCTGCTGCGAGAGGAGCCATGTCCACCGTTCGGCTGTCCCTCTGACCAGCGCCCTGCCTCCCGCCGCCGCTCTCTCCGGCCCGATGAACCAACGGCGCGGCGCCCCGTCCCCCCTCCAAGGCATGTTGCACACAGCGGCGCACACCGACATGCGAATCAAGCACCACGCCAGGGCCGAACGCCGTGGCTTCGCAGACCGATGAAAGGAGTTCTGACGACATGAAGAGGTTCTTGGCTCTTTTGGCCGCCTTGGGTTGCTCGCTCGCCACGTCGATCGTGCTCGCGGATCCTCTCCCTGTGACCGGCCAGTGGCGGACGATCGATGAGCAGGGGGTCGAGACGTCGGTGGTAGAGATTTACGAGAAGGGCGGGAAGATCTTCGGCAAGATCGTGAGCCTGAAGCAGCCGCTCGACGAGAAGGGGAAGCCGAAGCTCTGCACCGCATGTGAGGGTGCCGACAAGAACAAGCCCCTTTTGGGGCTCGTCATCATCAGGAACATGGTCCGCGATGACGACGAGTACGATGACGGTACGGTCCTGGATCCGAACAACGGCGAGACCTATAGCTGCAAGCTCGAGGCGATCGAGGGCGGGAAGAAGCTGAAGGTGCGCGGCTTTCTGGGCATCTCCCTCCTCGGCAGGACCCAGACCTGGCTGAAGAAGTAGGCGAGAGAGCACGGACGACGGTGGGATCCGCGGTTGACGCTGGGCGCTGACGTCAGCCGAATTCGTCCAGGAAGATGCGGATCTGGACGACCTCTTCGAAGCCGAGGCGCTTGAGGATCGGCCGCGACATCGCCCCGGCCTGGGTGATCAGCGTCGGCGTCCCGCGGCGCCGACCCTCCTCCCAGCGCGCGGTGATGAGCGCGCGGTAGGCGCCCCGGCTGCGCGCGGAGGCGATCGTTGCCCCGCCGCACATGACCACGCCAGCGTCGAGAAAGAGCGCGTCGGCGACGGCGACGGCCTCGTCGCCGTCGAAGGCCAGGTAGCGCTCGAAGGCGGAGACGGAGCGGTGCTCGGTCCAGCGCAGGACGAGCTCCGGATCGTCCTCGGGGGCGTCGTCGCTGCCAAAGCCGCGCCGGAAGATCCACGCGCCTCGCGCGAACTCTTCGAAGGTCTGGACGCGGCGGACGGTGATCGAGGTGTCCATCGACACGAGCGGCCGGGTGAGCACCATGCCGACCGCGAGATCCTCGGGCGCGAACGGCCTCATTCCCAGGGCGATCAGGCGCTCGGCCAGGTCCTTCGGCTCGGCGTGATCGCCCACTTCCCAGGTGACCTGGCGTCGCCCTCTCGCCGCGAAGATCGCCCGGACCTCGGCCACCGTCGCGGCGACCTCGTCCCCGGCGAGGCGTAGACGCTGGACCACGTTGTGGTGCGGGTCGGCCTCGGCGCCGACGATCGCGGCGTAGCCGGGGCGCACGACGCGCTCTTCGCCCGCGCGCTGTGGGCAGTTGAGGTTGAGGTTCTCGGCGAGCTCGAGCGTAGCTGCGGAGATTCTGGGCATCCCGGCGTTCTACCATACACCACCGTCATGTGGCATGAGGCGGTCGAGCGGGCGGGCTGGGC
The DNA here is from genome assembly GCF_051530195.1 of Sorangium sp. So ce321. Classification (NCBI taxonomy): domain Bacteria; kingdom Pseudomonadati; phylum Myxococcota; order Polyangiales; family Polyangiaceae; genus Sorangium; species Sorangium sp. So ce321. The sequence continues at coordinate 1,459,417 of NZ_CP150329.1, forward strand.
TGGGCACAACAAAATAATTTGAAGGATCGATCGCCGTGACGGCATCAAGAGCACCGAACAGAAGCTCCCGCCGTCAAGCAGCCGATGTCGGTCGTATCGCGTCGTTGCTCCTCGTCGCCCGAGGGTCAGCAGGGCTCCTCGGCGCGCCTGGCGCTGCACCCGACGCCGGCCGCCTGGCTCGGTCCAATCTTGTTCGGCGATATGATTCGACGGAGATTGATATGAAATTTTACACTATTCTTGCTTCGTCAGTTCTCCTGTCGGCGTGCATGGGAGAGGTGGGCCACGTCTCCACCGATGGGAGGGACGACGATTCCGTCGCCACCATCGGAGGCGCCGTCGCTGCACCTGCCGATAGCGCGCCGCTCTCGGGGGAGCGCCCGCCGACGCGCGAGGAGGCGGAGGCGATCCTCGATCGCGTGGTCGCGCTCTACCAGGACCACGCCGCGGCAGCGAACCCGGCAGGTACCCACAAGATCTCGTGGAGAATCGACTGGGACAGCGACGCGGTCAGCGCCCATGTGCTGCTCAGACCCGGGGAGGACTGGATAGTCGAGGTGAGCAAGGGATGGCTCACTGTCTCGAGCATGACGACGGAGGTGTTCGCGCTCACGATGTGCCACGAGATGGGGCACTTCATCGGCGGGTTCCCGTTCAAGACCTCCCGCAGCGGGAACAGCACCGGCGCGCTGGGCACGTCGATCGCGGCCGAGTCACAGGCCGACTACTTTGCCACCAAGGATTGCTTGCCGCGGCTGTGGGCGAATGAGACCGAGGCCAACGCCGCGGCGTTCGCCGAGCTCGACCCTTCCGCGCGCGAGCGCTGCACGACGGCCTACAGCGACCTGGCGAGCCAGCAGCTCTGCGGCCGGATCCTGCTCGCCAGCCTGCAGACGGGGCGGTTCTTCGAGGAGCAGGCCGTGCTGCAGGCTCCCAGGGAGATCGTCTACCCGCAATTCGACACACCAGATACGACCGAGGCCGAGGTGACGAAGGAGGGTCATGCTCCGTCCCAGTGCCGCCTCGACACGCTGGTGGCGGGAGCTGTGTGCAGCGTGAAGGCAACGGGGACCGGGATCCCGGGGTTCGTGCCGCCGTACGGAGAGTATAGCGATGCGAGCGAGGAAGCAGCGCGCCCGTTCGCGTGCCAGACCGGCCCCGGGGCTCGACCGCGGTGCTGGTTCCAGCCGGACAGCGTAGCCACCGACTGCTCCGAGCTCGGTGAGCAAGCGTGCGTCGTCGAGGACGGGGCACACAAGGTCCGGTACTGCGACACGACGTCCGGCGTGACCTACTACACGTGCTTGCCAAGCGAGGTGTGCAAGACGAGCAGAGACGGTTTCTCGGACTGCTATGCTCCCGATGTCGATCCCGATGAGGGATCTTTCTGAGCGCGATCGACCGAGCTCGCGCGTCGAGTCATGGAGCCCGAGCTGCCCTCGCGGGAGGCCCCGATCGTGCTCGAGGCCTCGCTGCGATCGCGCTCGCCGACGGCCGGAGACCTTCGCGCTCAGCTCGCCGAGGCGTGCCCGGCCGGTCGCGCTCGGTCGAACGACTTCTCCTCGGCCCACACCCTGGCGAGCGGCGCTCGCGCTGATCGGGTATATCCATCGACAGTGCAAGGAGGAGCGCCATGATTCTTCCCAAGAAACGCGACCCACGGTTCATCACCATCCGCCGTGGAGGGCTCCTGGATGAAGGCACCCATCACGCGTTGGCGATCTGGGCCGCAGATTGCGCGCAGCACGTCATGGGGTTTTTCGATGAATACAGGCCAGACGATGACCGGCCGCGCAGAGCGCTCGCGCTGGTGCGGGCGTGGACCCGGGGCGAGGCCACCATGAGAGAGTGTCACAAGGCGGCGTTCGCTTCCAACGCCGCAGGCCGCGATGCGCCCCCCGCCGCCCGGCTAGCTGCCCTGTCGGCGGGCCAGGCGGTGGCCGTGGCGCATGTAGCCGCCCATGAGCTAGGGGCCGCGGCGTACGCCATCAGGGCTGCCAGGGAAGCCGCGCCATCGGGCCAAGGGGACGCGGCTGCGCGAGCCGAACGCCAGTGGCAGTGGGAGCAACTGCCCGACGAGATACGAGACCTCGTCCTCGACGACCAGAAACTGCGAAACGCGCTCTGCTGGAACGTGTTCGTCGACTGAGCCGACGGCACGGCCACGCGGAACGGCGCGCAGGTCCTGGCGCATGACGAGGACCTCTCCGCACCTCCGTCGAAGTGGTCTGGCACCGTGAGTCGAGGGACCACCACGCGCCGACGGGAGGGCGAGCGAGGGGGCCTACGGGAGGCGGACCGATGTGCTCGCGATCGTCCGCGCGCCGGTCATGCGGCCCGGCGTGAAGGGAGCTCCGAGGAACGTGGGGCAACGGCCCGCGGGCTCGATGAAGAAGCGGAGCTCGTCCGCGTTCCAGTTGTCGTACGAGTCGAAGACATTCCTCGGCGCGCCGTCCCACTCGAGCGTGAAGCCCGCGAGGCTCCCCAGCGTGCGAGACGGGGAGAAGCTCATGGTGGCAACTTTCACGGAGTTGTTCGGGAACCCCGCCCCGCCGTTCAAGCTCGTCTTCGGCAGAGAAGTTCCATTCGCCAGCTGGAAAGACCCGTACGCCTGTGAGCCCCCGCGGAGATCGTCGCCGCCGGTCCGGATCCGGACCTTGATCGACGAGACGACGGTGCTGCTCGTGACCGCCTGCGGCCCGCGACCGCAGACGGTGGCGACCTCGTTCACGCAGACGCTGTCCCAGGCGTTCGTGCAGCAGAACGGATCCACGTCGCAGATGCTCGTCACGCACGAATCGCAGGTGGCGGGGACCGCCGCGCCGGTCTCGCAGATCGAGTGACCGCACGTCGACTCGGCGAGCGCCTGCTCCGTCTCGCTGATGTCCTCGGGCGAGACGTCGGCGGCCAGCTCGGTCTCGTCGTCCGGGCTCGCAGCCTCGGCCGCGCAACCCCCGACGAGCGAGGCGAGCACCAGGGCGGCGAGCTTCAGCGAGCCGTCATGCCGTGAGTTGCTCGAACCGAGGTTCTGCATCGTGTGCTCCAGTCGATCGCTCATGTTCCCTCTTCCCTCTTCCTTGATGAACTCGTCGCCGTATCACTCCTGAGCTTCTCCCTGGCGCGACCGCGACAGCAGCAGGTTGAGCAATCGCTGTGCCGCGCACGAGGTGAGGTCGGCGACCTCGCTCGCGACTCCCTGGCGCCGCTTCAGCCTCGTTCTGCGATCCGCGACGACCGGACGACAGCGGTGGTGCAACACTCCGCCGCGGGTCGGCGTTGCAGGCGAACGGCCAGGAGACTGAACGATCTCGATCGCGCCGGGTGCAACACGGTGCATCGGGTGCAACAGGGAGCGAAGCAAGCCGGCGTCAGCCCCGGGAGCACCGGGCGTCGATGCCCCACTCCATCGGGGCGGTGAAGCGCGGCGCGATGCTCGCCTACGAGGCCGACGTGACGGCCGCGGAGGCGCACGGGGCCGCGCTCGGGCTGTTCAAGGCGCGGATCGCGGCGGGCGACCGGCGCGTGACGATGACCTCGGTCGGGGAGCCGGCCAAGCGCTTTTGCGGATGTCAAGAAAATAGAGGTTCTCCGGCCTCCGGGCCGGGGAGCGCCAGCGCTCCGCCGTGCAGCGCTCTGGACGACAAAGGCTGCGGGTGCATTTCACGATCGTGCGCCTATCTCAGAGAACGACGCCTTGCCACCAAACCACCTCCGCGCGCGCAGGCTTGCTCCGATCCATCGCTGTCCATAGGATTGATCGGGCAGCGCTGGGCGCCGCCGAGCGCTATTCTCCACTCTGACGATGGGGGGACGATGAAGACATCGCCGCTGGTCATGGCTTCGGCGTTTTCTAGCATTCTCTTGTGCTCCGCAGCAGCCTCGGCGGACGAGACGTACCTCACGCCCAGGATCGATGGCCTGGAGATCGACATGTGCGTGCAGCTCGGGCTCCGCTCGCGCTGGCCAAGCAGAGGACGTCCCGGCGCTCGGTCGGCCCTCGAGCGTGGATGGCGTGTGGACGTGCCGGCGGCGCCAGGGAAGGGCGACCCTTCAGGTCCCACAGAGAAGAGGATGGAACCATGTTCAAGCAAGCATTCGTCTCAGTGGCGCTCTTGACGCTCTCCGCCTGCGGTGACGCGGAGATCGAGGAGGACCCCGGCGATTCTTCGAGGGGGCTCAGCGCCGCCTCCTGCAGCATCCTGTTCAACGATCGGTTCCAGATCACCGGAGCCGGCTGGTCCGCGCGGCTGACCGGCGGGATCCTCATCGGGTTGTCCACGAACACCATCCTGAGCCTCGATACCGAGGATGGCTTCTTCGAGGATTGCGGCCGCTCCGACGTGAAGGGCGCGTACGTGACGAGCTATTTCCCGCGCACCGACGACTACACGATGACGCTGACCCTCGAGAGCGCGTCGTGCGGCAACAGGACAGTCGTCATCTCGGGCGACTGCAACAGCGATGGCGTGACCGGCACCGCCAGCTGGAACGGCAAACCAGCCAGCGTCGCCAAGATCGTCCGCTGACGGACATCGACCGGAGCCCATGCCGGCCATGTGGACGCGCGCCGCGCCGCTCGCGTCGACCACCTCCACGATGTCGCCGCGCAGCCGCGGCGTCTATCGCGCTTTCCTGCCGAGCGGCGCGCTGCCGGATGCTCGTCTCCCCGTTCACGTTCTACCGGGGCGCCGCGTGCGCGATGGCCTCCGATCTGGCCGCCACGACGCGCTCGGGCCTGAGGGTGCAGCTCTGCGGCGACGCACACCTCTCGAACTTCGGGGTGTTCGGATCCGCCGAGCGGCGCCTGATGTTCGACATCAACGACTTCGACGAGACGCTCCCAGGACCATGGGACTGGGACGTGAAGCGGCTGGCCGCCAGCATGGAGTTGGCCGGGCGCGACAACGGCTTCTCGAGGTCGGCGCGCTCCGACATCGTCCTGGAGACCGTCCGCGAGTACCGCGAGGCGATGCGGAGCTTCGCGGCGCTCCGCAACCTCGACGTCTGGTACGCGAGGCTCGACATCGAGCAGATTTTCGACCGATTCCGCTCGTCGGTGGGTCGCAAACGTCTGCGCGTCACCGAGCGCAACCTCGCGAAGGCTCGGACGAAGGACAGCATTCAGGCCTACGAGATGCTGACCTACGAGGTCGGCGGCCGGCGGCGGACCATCAGCGATCCTCCCCTGATCGTCCCGATGGATGAGTTCTTGACAGGCGTGGCCCGCGAGCAGCTCGAGCAGCAGGTACGCGAGATCCTGCGCGGCTATCGCCTCACCCTCCAGACCGATCGGCGGCACCTGCTGGAGGGGTACAACTTCACGGATATGGCCCACAAGGTAGTCGGGGTCGGGAGCGTCGGCTCGCGCGCCTGGATCATTCTGCTCGTCGGCCGTGACGACCAGGACCCGCTCTTCCTGCAGGCGAAGGAGGCGCAAGCGTCGGTCCTCGAGCCGTTCCTCGGAAAGAGCGAGTACCGCAACAGCGGCGAGCGGGTGGTGGCGGGGCAGCGGTTGATGCAGGCCGCGAGCGATATCTTCCTCGGCTGGCAGCGGGTGGAGGGCGCCGACGGGATCGAGCGCGACTTCTACGTGCGCCAGCTGCGCGACTGGAAGCTCTCGGTGGACATCGCCGCGCTGGATCAGGTCGTATTGGCGACGTACGGCCGTCTCTGCGGTTGGACCCTCATGCGCCGGACCAGGGCCTGACGGAGGTTGCGAGGGTCGTGATCGAGGGGCCAAACGGGCTCTAACCAGCGCTTTCCGACGCGCAGACAGCGCGAAGGCATGCTCGCAACCAGCGGTGCGCCGGATCGGCGTCCATTCGGGGGTGCCACAGCATGGACACGGTGAACTCGATCGCAGGCACTGGAAGGCGGAAGCTGAACATCCCCTCGCGCAGACTTGCCGTATGGCGATCCGGAACCGTGGCCACCAGCTCTGAAGCCCGCGCCAGCGACAGCGCGGCTGAAAAGCCACCGACGATGGCCCCGACCTTCCGGATGAGGCCGGGGGGCAGGAAAGGGCGCTCGACGGCGCCGTTGTCATAGCCGCTGCGCGACACGATGACGTGGTGCGCTTGGGCATAGGCTTTGGCGGTCAACTTGCCGTCGCTCAGAGGATGCCCGGCTCGCACGACGCCGACCAGCCGATCATGGAACAAGGCTTGGCTGCGCACCTCCGGACCAAGGGACGCTTCAATGACGCCGGTCTCCAGGTCGACCCGACCGTCGCGGAGGGGCGCGCTGTCCTTGTCAGGCTTCTGAAGGAAATGGAGGCGCACCCCCGGGGCCTCCTCGCCGATTCGAGCCAGGAGGTCAGGGCCGAAGTTCTCCACGAAGCCATCGCTGGTCCGCAGCGTGAAGGTCCGAACGAGCCCGGTCAGGTCAATCGCCTGATCTGGCCGCAAGACGGCCTCGGCGTCCTCGACGAGCCGGTGAACCCGCTCACGCAAGGCCAGCGCTCGAGGCGTCAGAACCAGGCCGCGGCCCGCCCTGACGAGGAGCGGATCGCCGGTCGTCTCTCGTAGGCGAGCCAATGCGCGGCTCATCGCCGAGGGGCTCAGCCGCAACCGTTGAGCGGCGCGCGCCACGCTTCCTTCTGCCAGGAGCACGTCGAGCGTGATGAGCAGGTTCAGATCGGGAGACGACATGCTCCGAAGATAGCATGAAGCTCGAGAAACTTGAAATTGACATGGTGATCGACGTCAACCACTCGGGCTCTCCCGCGACCTCGCTGACGGAGAGGAACAGGCTCGGCCGGTGCCGCTGTTCGCAGGGCGCGGGCAGGACGCGCGCTCGCTCGGCCCGCGCTGGTCTTCGCCCTGTGGATGCCGGCCCAGCAATGCGCCCGCTCCGCCCCAGCGTCGCGGCTCGCTCGATGGCGCCGCGATGGCGCTGAAGCAGCCGCGCGATGGCCTCGCCGAGGCTCAGCCCGCGCGAGATCAGCGAGGACGGCGGCAAGATCGCGGATCACATGGCGCCCAGCGCACGGATAACATGCACACGCTGCGCGTTCCGCCATGTCATGCGGCCCTCTACTCTTCCGGGACGCTTCAACGAAGGGGACGACGATGGCCAACAGCGCTCTGCAGACATTCATCGACGGCACGAAGGCGGCCTGGGGGCCGCTGACGAGCGAGCTCGTCGCTGCGTGCCGCCAACACCTGGAGACTCTTGTCAAGGCTTCGCCATCAGAGGCGTGGCTCGCGGCGCTCCACCGGAGCGCGCCCACAAATGAGGAGCTGTATCACGACCTCACCCATGGGTTTGTGCTCCTCGCGCACACCGAACACGCCGGGCTCTACCGGCCACCCCACGACCACGGCAGAGGGTGGGTGATGTACGCGGTGCAGCAGGGCGAAATCGAGATGGGGACCTACGCGCGGGTAGAGGACCCGGACGGCCGGCTCCGGCTGGTGAAGAGGGACTCGACCCTGGTGCGGGCCGGCCAGGTGCAAGTGTACCTCCCCGGCGACATTCACGACACGCGGTGCATGACGAGCTCGGCGCTGCTCTTCCGCTTCACGGAGCGAGACCTGAGGGTCGAGGACCGGCAAGAGCACCGGGTCATCCGGTATGTCGAACGCAACGGCGTTTGGACCACGGCGGCGGCATGACCAGTCTTCTGGCTGAAGGGCGGATCGCGACGGCCCCCCTCGACCGATCCACGCCGCAGCAGGCCCACGCCGACGCCGGGCTGCCATCGCCGCGACGCGCCTTCGCGATCGCCGCTGTGTTGAGCGCCATGAGCCTCGTGGTGCTCGACGCGGGCATGGCCAACGTCGCCTTGCCGACGATGGCCCGCGCGCTGGACGCCACACCGTCCCTGGCGGTCCTCGTCATCACCGCGTACCAGACCGCGCTCGTCATGGCGCTTCTGCCCTGCGCCGCCCTCGGCGAACGGCTCGGCTACGGCCGGGTGTTCGTCGGGGGTGTCGCTCTCTTCACGGTGGCGTCCGCGCTCTGCGCCCTGCCGCCCTCGCTGCCCTGGCTCGTCGCCGCCCGGTTCGTCCAAGGCCTTGGCGGCGCTGCCGTGATGGCGCTGGGGGTGGCCCTCTTACGGTTGTCCGTTCCTCCGAAGCAGCTCGGCGCGGCCATCGGCTGGAACGCGCTGACGGTCGCGCTCTCGTCGGCCGCAAGCCCCGCCATCGGCGCCCTGATCCTGGCGGGGATGGGCTGGCCTTGGCTCTTCCTGGTGAACCTCCCCGTGGGCGCGACGGCGCTGTTGGCCGCGCGCGCGCTCCCGCCGGTCGCCGGAACGGCGCAGCGGATCGACGGGCGCAGTGTGGCGCTGAACGGCGTCGTCTTTGCGCTGCTCGTCATCGGAGCGGAGCTCTTGCCGACACGGCCGCTCGCGGCCGGCCTGCTGCTTGCGATGGCGGCGGTTGCCCTGATGTGGCTGGTTCGTCGGGAGATGCCGAAGGCCGCCCCGATGATCCCGCTCGACCTGCTGCGCGGCAGATCGTTCCGGGTCTCGGTGATCGCGTCGGTGTGTTGCTTCACGGGCCAAACGGCGGGCCTGGTGGCGCTTCCCTTCTACCTGCAACACCAACTTGGGCAGACACCGCTCGAGGCCGGGATCTATATGACGCCCTGGCCGCTGACCGTCGCCGCGACAGCCGTCGTCGCCGGTCGCCTCGCGGACCGCATACCGACGGCGTGGCTCTGTGCTGTCGGCGGCGCCTGCCTCGCCCTCGGCCTGGCGGCGACCGCCCTGTGGCCGCTGCAGGGCGACCCTCGGCTGCTCATTGCGTTCGCCATCGTCTGCGGCCTGGGGTTCGGCCTCTTTCAGGTGCCGAACAACCGCAACATGTTCCTTTCCGCGCCGCCGGAACGGAGCGGCGCGGCTGGCGGCACGCAAAGCACCGCTCGTCTGACCGGTCAGACGGCAGGGGCGGTCCTCATGACCCTGCTCTTCACCACCACCTCCCTCGACCTGGCGCCTCGGGTCGGACTTGGGATCGGAGCCGTATTGGCCCTGACCGCCGGCATCGTGAGCGCCACGCGAGGTCCGGCACGGGGAGCGTCCGTTCGTGCCTGACCTGACGCCCGCCGTTCCAAGCCACCGTCGTCTCGAGCACCTTCGCATCCTGGCCGTTCGTCCCCCCAGGCAAGCCGAACCGCAGCCGTGCGCGAAATGTCCGGTCCTTCCAATCGATCTCTCGCGACAGGCGGTAGATCAGCCGCATGACGAACAAGCAACACCCGATCGGCAGCGGCTTCAGCGCAGCATCCACCGCCGACGATGTCCTCCGGGGCATCGACCTCAGCGGCAAGAACGTCATCGTCACCGGCGGTCACGCCGGCCTCGGCCTCGAGACGACGCGCGCGCTCGCGAAGGCCGGCGCGTCCGTGACCGTGGGCGCGCGCGATCCGGGCCGCGCTGCCAGCGCGGTCGCCGGGATCGAGCGCGTCGAGGTGAGCCAGCTCGATCTGATCGATCCGACGTCGATCGACGGGTTCGCGGAGCGCTGGCGCGCGTCGGGTCGGCCGCTCCACGTCCTCGTCAACTCCGCCGCGCCGCCGGCGTCCAAGGAGGTCGCGCGCGACGCGCGCGGCTACGAGCTCCAGTTCGCGACCAGTCACCTTGGACACTTCCAGCTCACGCTGCGGCTCTTGCCCGCGCTGCGGGCGGCGGGCGGAGCGCGCGTCGTCAACGTGTCGTCGGGCGCGCACCGATTCGGCGAGATCCGGTGGGACGATCCGAACTTCGCGACGGGATACCGGTCGACGGCGGCCTACGCGCAGTCGAAGAAGGCCAACGTGCTCTTCGCCGTGGAGCTCGATCGGCGGTGGGCGAGCGAGAAGATCCGCGGCTACGCCGTCCACCCGGGCGTCGTCGTCGGGACGACGCTGAACAGCGCGGCCGGGCCGGAGGCGCTGCGGGCGATGGGCCTCATCGACGAGGCCGGCAAGCCGATCATCGATCCGGTCCGCGGGAAGAAGACGCCGGCGCAAGGCGCGAGCACCATCGCGTTCGCGGCCACGAGCCCGCTCCTCGCCGAGATCGGCGGCGTCTACCTGAAGGACAACGACGTCGCGCCGCTGGACGACGAGGCGAGGCCGCTCACTGCGGATAGCGTCCCGTCGGACGCGACGTCGAGCTCGGTCGATCCGGAGGCCGCGAAGCGGCTCTGGGAGCTGAGCGAGCGGCTCTTGCGAGGGTGATCATCTCCCGCGCGGCGGCGGCGCGGCGGCGGGCACGTCGCTCCGATTCAGAACCAGCGCGCGAGCGCGTCGTCGAGCGACGTCGACGACGCGTCGGTCCACGCGATGCAGCCGTCGGGACGGACGAGCATCGACGGGCCGTCTTTGCCGTCCTTGGTGCGTGCATGTTGCACAGCTTGCGGGAGTGACCGTTCCGAAGGCGAGATGAAGAGGCCGCCGCCCTTCTCCATCAGCACGTAGATCCGCTCTTCGCTGCCGTCGGTGAGCGTGAGGAGCTGGTCCTTCGCGAGCGTGCCGACGAGCGGGTCGTCGTCGCCGAGGTCGTAACGAATGCCGACGCCCGTGAGCATCTCGCCGAAGTAGCGATTGCCTTCGGGCAGCTTCATCAGGTCGCCCACGATGGTGCGGAGCGCGCTCGTGAGCGGGTCAGGGCGCATCAGCGCGATTTGCGCGCGGGTATTCTCGAGGACGCGCGCAGCGACGGGGTGGCGCTCGGCGGTGTACGAGTCGAGGAGATGATCGCGCCCCTTCACCGCCGCGGCGAGCTTCCAACCAAGGTTCGCGGCGTCGACGAGGCCGAGGTTCAAGCCCTGGCCGCCGAAGGGCGAGTGGACGTGCGCGGCGTCACCGGCGAGCAAGACGCGGCCCATCCGGTAGGTCGTCGCTTGTCGCGCGTTATCGGTCCAGCGCGTCGCCATCGTCATCGACAGGATCTTGACGTCGGTGCCGCTCACGCGCTGGATCGCCGCTTCGACCTCGGCTTGCGTGATCGGCGCATCCCGGTGGGGCGGCGGTCCGTTGAACTCCGCCGTGAAGACGCGCCCCGGCATCGGTCCGGACACGACGAGGCCGCGCGGCGTTCGGTGCCAGCCCGTCGCGAGCTTCTCGGGCGTATCGAGCTCGGCGACAGCCTGATAGCCGGTGATGGTCGGATCCGTGCCGGGGAACTCGAAGCCGGCGAGCTTGCGGACGCGGCTCCGGCCGCCGTCGCAGCCGACGAGGTACTTCGCGCTCAGCGGGCCCGCGCTCGTCTGCACGGTCACGGCGTCGTTGTCCCGCTCGAGACCTTCCACCGTGATGCCGCGGCGGATCTCGATCCCGAGCTCGCTCGCGCGCGCGGTCAGGATCTTCTCGAGCGCCTCTTGCGGCACGGGACGCATGTGGCGCTCCGGGTCGCGCTGGAGGCGCTGGTCGATCAAGAACATTCCAGAAAAGTGGCCTCCCGGCTTCTTCATCGGTCCGGATCCGAAGCGCGCCTTCAGCGCCGGCAGCATCAGGGCCATGGTGGCGCGGCGTTCGTCGTCGAGCGCACCCGCGAGCCCGCGTCGCTCCAGCGCCTCGGCTGCCACCGCGCCGACCGAGGCGGCCTTGATCGTGCGGTCGGGCTCCACGAGCCGCTCCAGCACGAGCGGCTTCACGCCCGCTGTCGCGAGCTCGATCGCAAGGAAGAGCCCGACCGGGCCCGCGCCGACGATGACGACATCGTGAGTCATGACGTGAATCGTAGACTCGATAAAACTTTGTGCTAGTAAAATTTTAATCTTGGTATAAGATCTGGTCCATGGGCGAGCTCCGCGAAAGCAAGAAGCGCGAGACCAGGCAGCGGATCTCCGACATCGCGACGGGGCTGTTCCACGCGCGCGGCTTCGACGCGGTGACGGTCGAGGAGATCGCCGCCGCCGCAAATGTCTCCAGGATGACGGTGTTCAACTACTTCGCGCGCAAGGAGGACCTCCTCCTGGATCGCGAGGACGAGGTGAAGCTGCTCTTGCGCGAGGCGCTCGGCGAGAGGCCGAAGGGGCAGTCGCCGGTCGACGCGCTCCGCCGCCTCGTCGACAGGCTGTGCGAGCAGAAGCATCCGTTCGCTCGCATCGACAGCCAGACGGCCGGCTTCTGGCGCGTCGTTGCGGCGAGCCCGTCGCTCAAGGCGCGCCTCCGCGAGATCGGGGACGAGGCGGTCGACGGGCTCGCGGTCGAGCTCGCCGGTCCGGAGCCCGATGGCCTCGCGCGGCTCGTCGCCGGCATGATCGTGCTGACGTGGCGCACGGCTTACGCCGAAGCGCTCCGCGTGTTCGAGCGCGGGGGCTCGGCGAAGAAGGCGAACGCCGCGTTCCTCGCGTTGATCGATCGCGGCTTCGCGGCCGTTCACGGAATGGCGGCGAGCTCGAGCCAGCAGCCTTCCGTGCGCGGCTGAGGGCTCGCCGCGCGCGGGCTCGCGACAGCGATGAGCGCCCGCCCGCGAGAGGCTCGTCGAGCGGAGGAGCACGCGGAGGATGTTCGGCTCGCTCATCTCCGGGACCTGCAGCGCGGCGAGGGCGGCCCGACGGGCGCGCTGGCGAAAGGAATCGGCGGCAAATCTCCGTGCGCTCAGCGCGACGCGGCAGGTTGGCGGAGCCACTGAGCCGCTGGCCGGGAGGCCGTCTCTCCAAATGGATGGAAAGCTGCCAACTCGTTGGCAAGGCGCCACGCGCACCCACCGGGGTTGCTACGTTGCCGCCGGACCCGGCGACGTGGAGCGGCTGTCTGGCCGCGAAGCGCGGGCGTTCGATCCCAGGCTGGAGCGCCACCCGGAGCTCTTCGCCGAGCTACTCACGAGGGCTGCGACGAGCGCGTGGCCGTCGACACGCAACACGAGGAACAGAACCATGACCTTCACTCTTCCCGAGCTCCCCTACTCCAGAGACGCGCTGGCTCCCCACATCTCGGCCGAGACGCTCGATTTCCACCACGGCAAGCATCACAACGCCTACGTCACGAAGCTGAACGAGCTCGTGGCAGCGGACGCGGCGCTCGCGGGCAAGAGCCTCGAGGATCTCGTCCGCACGACGTCCGGCGCTGTCTTCAACCAGGCAGCTCAGGTGTGGAATCACACGTTCTACTGGCACAGCATGAAGCCGCAGGGCGGCGGTGAGCCCACCGCCGCGCTCCGTGCGGCGATCGAGGGGGCGTTCGGAAGCGTGTCGTCGTTCAAGGAGAAGTTCAGCGCCGCGGCCGTCGGTCAGTTCGGCTCGGGCTGGGCCTGGCTGGTGAAGGATAGCTCCGGCAAGCTGGAGATCGTGCAGACGGGCAACGCCGGGTCCCCGCTCACGGAGGGCAAGACGCCGCTGCTCACGTGCGACGTGTGGGAGCACGCATATTACATCGACTACCGAAATGCCCGGGTGAAGTACGTCGAGGCATGGTGGAACCTGGTGAACTGGGACCACGCCGCCTCGAAGCTGTGACCCGCGCGAGCGCGCGAAGGCGGCGGCTCTCCCCACGCCTTCGACGGCGCGGCGAAGGCGGGTCACCATGAGCGACGAAAGGGAGCGGCAGATGATCCTCGTGACCGGAGCGACAGGGAATGTTGGCGGCGCCGTGCTCGAGCAGCTCGTCGAGGCGGGACAGAGGGTCCGCGCCCTCGTGCGCGACCCGGCGAGGCTTGGCGAGCGCGGCAGCCTGGTCGAGGTCGTGAAGGGCGATCTCGCGAAGCCCGAGACGCTCGACGCCGCGTTCGCGGGCGTGGACAGGGCGTTCGTCGTCTGCGCGGGCGGCGACCTCCCGGCGCTCGCCGGCAACGCGGCCGCCGCGGCGAAGAGGGCGGGCGTCCGGCACCTCGTGCTGCTGTCGTCGGCGAGCGCCGTGGACGAGCACGACTACACGATCGCCCGCTGGCACCGCGAGGCCGAGGCGGAGGTCAAGGCGTCGGGGCTCGCCTGGACGATGCTGCAGCCGGGGGCCTTCGCGACGAACGCGCTCATGTGGGTCGGCTCGATCAAGGCGCAGGGCGCCGTGTACCAGGCCACGGGCGACGGCAAGACGGCGCCGATCGACCAGCGCGACATCGCGGCGGTAGCCGTGAAGGCGCTGACGTCGCCGGGGCACGAGGGCAAGTCGTACGTGCTCACCGGGCCGGAGGCGCTGAGCGCGGCAGAGCAGGTGGCGAAGATCAGCGCCGCGATCGGGACGCCGCTCAGGTTCGTCGACGTGACCGAGGAGGCCTTGCGCGATGGACTGGAGAAGGCGGGCCTCCCCGAGGTGTTCATCCGGGCCATCACCGAGATCCAGGCGCTGGTCAAGGCCGGGCACGGCGAGCGGCCCGCCCCGACGGTCGAGCAGCTGCTCGGGCGCAAGGCGCGGACGTTCGATGAGTGGCTGGAGCGCCACGGGCGGGCGTTCCAGTAGATCGCAGCGGCGGCGGCGCAGCTGGTCCGGTGAGTCGGACCGCATGACGCCGGCAATCCGATCGCTCCGACGCGCTTCCAATCATTGCGGGCAGCTGCGGATACAGGGACATTCTTGCGACTTCAGGTTCCCGGATTGGACGTTCTTCAGGGAAACCGATGGCTGATCCAGTAGCCCAAGAGCGTTCCGCGCGCGCCCGCCACGGCGACGATGATTGGGACCTGACCTGTATCACCGCGAGCGGTTGCCAATCGATGGAGCGCAGGGGATTCAGTCCCCCATCATGGACCACACCCATTCGGAGGCGGTGGAACTAGTTCTTCTGTTGAACGCTCCATTTGATATCATCGGGGCCATATGACTGCCCGATCCGAAAAAATCCTCGGCTGGACGCCCACCGTCCTGCTGGCCCTTTTCATGATCTTCGCCTCCGGTTTGGCGAAATTCCTCATCCAGGATGGCACCCCCACCGCCAACTTCATGAAAGCGCTCGGCGTCTGGGACCATCGCTACCTGGTCGGCGCGCTCGAGATCATCGCCGCCGTTCTCCTTCTCATTCCCCGCACCGCTACGCTCGGCTTCGTGATGATGGTCGCCGTGCTCGGCGGCGCGACGGCCACCGGTCTCACGCATGACGTCGAAGGCAACTGGCCGTGGTTCCCGTTCGTCCTCATCCTCGTGATGATGATCGGCGCGTACTTCCGCACGCCGGAGCTTCTCGCCCGCGCGAGGAATCCGAAGTCCGTCCCGAACCCGGGCAAGGCCGGAAAGATCGTCTCGTGGATTTTGACCGGCCTCCTGTCCCTCGCCACCTTGGCGAGCGGCATCCTCCAGCTCATGCCTCCCACGAATGAGGAAGGCGCGGCGTTCATGGCACGGCTGGGGATCACGGACATCACCGTGCCGCTCGGCATCACGAAGATCTGCCTCGCGATCCTCTTCCTCATCCCGCGCTGTTCCGCGATCGGCCTCGTGCTCATGGTCGGCTACTTCTCCGGCGCTTTGGCCACGAACATGACCCGCGGCTTCACGCTTCCGGAATATCTGCCGCTCATCATCGTGCTCGGTTTGCTCGCGATCACCGGCTGGGTCCGCAACCCCGAACTTCGGCAGCGCCTGCTCGGACGCCCCGTGTCCGCCTGAGGATTTTCATCCACCCTGGCGCCTTACGCGCCTTGCGCCTTCCGAGCGTGGGACCGCTGGCGGATGACGTGCCGGTTGGAGATACGCCGGCAAACCCGGGGAGGGAAGCGCACGCCCCGGTCCGTGCCTCACGCGCCCAGCTCGGCTTGTTCCACGAGCGCGCCGCGGCCGTCATCGAGAGCACCGAGGCGCTGTGGAGCTTCGGGATGCGCCTTTCGGGCAAGGTGGAGCCGATCGTGCGGCTTGCCATCGGCGCGGTGACGCCGCTCGGGCCGATCGTGGGCATCTTCCCGGGGGTGCAGGCTGTCGCGATGCGCCATGGCCCCGCGCGGCCTGGCGGCGCAGGCGCTCTGGGAGGAGCTGCGTCGCCGCGGCCGCGACGCCGGGCTGCTGACCTGACACGCCGGGGCCTTGCGGTGGCCACCCCGCAGGGACGACAATCGGGGACGATGGTGACCTCCTCCGCGTCGGTGAAGGTCGAGCTGCTGGAGCAGACGGACGTGTATGTGGTGGCGACCTGGCGGCGGCTCATGCTGCTCGTCTGGCGCCGGCAGGCCAGCGTCGCCGGCGTCGAGCGCTCCCGGGCGCTCTTCCAGCCCTGGGCGGCGCGCCAGCTGGGAGGGGCAGCGTTCCTGGTCGTGGTCCCCCCCCAGCGCACCGGGCCGCCCGACGAGGCGACCCGGGCGGCGATGCAGCGGGCGGCGAGCGCTCCCGGGGGGTACTTGAAGGGCATGGCCACGCTCATCGAGGCCGAGGGGTTCATCGCCGCCTCGGTCCGCGCCCTGATGATGCGGCTGCAGGCCCGCGGGACGCAGGGGCTCGCGCCGAACATCTTTCGGACGACGGCCGAGGCCGCGGCCTGGGTGGCGGCGGTGCTGCAGGACCCGGAGGTCACGCCAGAGAAGCTCGAGGAGGCGATCCGCGTGGCGCGCGAGGGCTGAGCGCGCGGCGCTCTCCTCGACCGATACGCTGGCGCGTCGATGTCTCTCGGGAGGTTGCCAGGTCGCCATCGCTTCGTTATGCTCTCGCTCGCCGAAAGAGGTAGGTCGGTTCAGGCGAGCCCCGGCCACTCCCATGACGGGAGCCCATGTCCCCTCCACCACGGAGTGAGGTCCCACGGCACCTGGACGCACGTGCGTCCTCCGTGGAGGCTCTCATGCAGCTCAATCACATCGATCTCCAGGTCCCCGACGTCATCGAAACGGCCGCGTTCTTCGAGCGGCACTTCCAGTTCGAGGTCCACGGCAACCGGCACTCGCCGGCGATCGCCATCCTCACGGGGCCCGGCGACTTCACGCTCGTCCTCCAGCGCCGGCGCGAGGCGGACGGTCCTTATCCCGAGGGCTTCCACATCGGCTTTCTCGTCGGCGACGTGGCCACGGTGTACGACAAGCACGCCGCGATCGTCGCGGCGGGCGTCGACAGCGGCCCCGTGAGCGAGAACGGCCGCGGCGTGATGTTCTATTTCAAGGCGCCCGGCGACATCCTCATCGAGGTGAGCTGCCGGCGCCGCCCGCTCCCCGCGGTGCGCTCCGACGTAGGAGCGGGATAGGGCTCGTCGGATCCAACGGCCAGTTGGACCGCCTGCCGAGCCTACGCATCCCGGTGTCACTGAGCGCGGACGTCTGCGCAACCACCGGTTGATCGTCGACGAGCCGCCCGAGCTTGGCGGCAAGAACGAGGGGCAGAACCCGGTGGGACACCCTCGCCGGCGTCCCGGTGGAGCTCGTGACCGCTGGTGCGCGACCCGAGCTGCCCTCCGGTGAAGAAGAGGCTCGCGCGTAAAAGCGGGCGGCGACAGCGCGGTCGTCCGGCTCGACGAGCACCGGAGTGAACCGCGCGTGACCCGGCGCTCGCGCCGACGGCCGGCGGCGAGGTGCGCCGCGTCTGTCGCCGTGTCCATCACCGCGGTTGCCGCAACGTCCGTGCCACTGTGTTCGGCGCCGCGTTCATGCGACGTGTCAACCATGCTGCGACACAGAATCAACTTGACAGTGGGAGGGGCCTTTGTGTCTCTTTATTGTAAGGACCGATCACTTTGATCGGTACACAGCTCGTCGGACGCCGTACGCGTCCGCGACGCTGGAAGCTCTCTCAGCACATCCGCCGCGCCCTGGAGCGGTGGACCCCGATACTCTTCCTCAATCGAAAGAAGCAGCGAGGTAGTTCTATGTCCCTCTCCATCTCACGCAGCCCAGCTGTTTTCCTGGCTCAGGTTGGTTTGCTCGCCACCGCTTCCTGGGGCTTCGCCGGGTGCGGCCCGGCGGAGCGCCTGGACGGTCCGGTCGGAGCTCACGGGGACGCCGTCGTCGACGGCGAGGCCGGCGACGACGGCGATGAGCGCAGCGCCGGCGGGGAAGCCTCCTTCGCTTCGCGCGAGATCACCCGAGGCCTGCAGTCTCCGGCGCGGCTCGTCCTGGGTCCGGACGGCTTCCTGTGGTTGACCGAGCGCGTGGCGAAGCGGGTCGTGCGCGTGCGGCCGGACGACGGCCAGCTGACGACCGCGGTCACCATCGGGGAAGCGTTCCAGTCGGGGGGACAGGACGGGGTGCTGGGCCTGGCCCTGCACCCGGATCTGCTCCAGGGCAAGGGCAGAGACTACGTGTATGTCTCCTTCACCTACGACGTCGACCCAGGACCGGCGGTGGACCGCAGGACGAAGATCCGCCGCTACACGTACGACCCGGCGACCGAGACCCTGGGGAGCCCTCTCGATATCATCACGGGCCTGCCAGGGAGCGACGATCACAACTCCGCCCGGATCCTCTTCGGCCCGGATCGGAAGCTCTATTACACCATCGGGGATCAGGGGAACAACCAGTTCGGCAGGAAGTGCCTCTCGATCCGCGCGCAGGAGCTGCCCACGGCGGCCGAGGTCGCGGCGCAGGACTGGTCGAAGTACCAGGGCAAGGTCCTGCGCTTGAACCTCGACGGCTCGATCCCGCACGACAACCCGCGGATCGACGGCACCCGCAGCCATATCTATTCGTACGGGCACCGCAACCCGCAGGGCCTCACGTTCGGCCGGGGTGACAAGCTCTACGCGAACGAGCATGGGCCGAAGAGCGATGACGAGCTGAACCGCATCCTGCCCGGCGAGAACTACGGCTGGCCGCACGTCGCCGGCTATCAGGACGACCAGGCGTACACGTACGACAACTGGTCGGCCTCGAGCCCGACGCCCTGCGAGGCGCTCGAGTGGAACGACTACGAGGCGCCTCCCTCCGTCCCGCAGCAGGAGGAGAGCGCCTTCAGCCACCCCGACTTCCGGGAGCCGCTCCTCACCTTCTACACCGTCGACGACGACCACGACTTCCGCACTTCGGTGTGCGGAGAGGAGTTCAACTGGATCTGCTGGCCCACGATCGCGCCCTCCTCGCTCCACTACTACCCCGCCGGGCGCGGCGTCCCGGGGTGGGGGAACTCGCTCCTGATCACCAGCCTCAAGCGGGGCGCGGTGTTCCGGGTGAAGCTGAGCGCGAACGGGAAGTCCGTGGTCGGCGAGCCTGTCCGCCTGCTCGCCACCAGCAACCGCTACCGCGATCTCGCGATCGGCCCGGACCGCCGGACATTTTACGTGATCACGGACCCGTCGGGGAGCACGAGCGGGCCGACCGGTCTGGGTACGACGGTCCTGGACAACCCGGGAGCGATCCTCGAGTTCAAGTACACGGGATCGCACTGAGCCAGCGCCCGAGGCGCCGGGCCTGCGCCGTACCGGCGCAAGGTGCCCCCGTCACTTCCTGGCAGGCGCGCGGGCGCTCGCGGCGAAGCGCTCCCGGTACTCGAGGGGTCCCACGCCGAGCCGTCGCTGGAAGGCGCGGCGCAGGTTCTGCTCGTCGCCGAAGCCGCACCGGTGGGCGATCCGCTTGAGCGGGAGATCCGTGCCCGCGACGGCCTGGCAGGCGGCTTCGAGGCGCATGGCTGCGACCGTCTTCGCCGGGGTCTGCCCCACCGCGGCCGTGTAGGCGCGCGCGAAGGTGCGCGGGCTCATCCCCACCTGCGCGGCCAGGCGCTCGACGCGCAGATCGCCTGCGAGGCGGTCGGCCATCCAGGCATGCAGGTCGGCGAACGAGCCGCCCTCGGCCGCCTGCGCCGCGAGCGGCGCGCTGAACTGCGACTGCCCGCCGGGCCGCTTGAGGAACACGACGAGCTGCTGGGCGACGGCCATGGCCGCGCGGTGCCCGAGGTCCTCCTCGACGAGCGCGAGGGTGAGATCGATGCCCGCAGAGATGCCGGCCGAGCTCCAGATCGGCCCGTCGCGCAGGTAGATCGAGTCCGCGTCGACGCGCACGCCCGGGTGGCGCTCCGCGAGGAGCGGCGCGGTGCGCCAGTGGGTCGCCGCGCGGCGGCCGTCGAGCAGGCCCGCGGCGGCGAGGAGGAAGGCGCCCGTGCACACGGCGCAGGTGCGGCGCGCGCGCGGCGCGCGGCGGGCCAGCCAGGCCACGAGATCCGGCGGCGTGGCCGGGTCCTCCGGCGGACCGCTGCCCGGCACGATCAGCGTATCGATGGCGGCGTCGTCGAGCGTCGCGAGCGGCTCGGCAGCGACGCCGAGCCCGGTCGTGGTGCGCACGTGCCCGCCGGCCATCGAGGCGACGACCATGCGGTAGGGCGCGGTCGCGCCCGGCGCGCCCAAGGTGGCCGCGACGGTGAGGGCCTCGAGAGGCCCGGCCAGATCGAGCAGCGAGACGCCATCGAAGGCGAGCAGGACGACGAGGCGGGTCTCCGCGAAGGTCATGGCCATGACGAGCACCCTCGCAGCGCCGCCCGGGGCCCGCCAGCGCCGCCTGCGAACATCGTTCTGCACGGCCGTCGTCCGCCTCGCGGACCCATGATGTAATCTCGCCGGCGCATGCATCCATCGAGGAAGACACAGCGATCCAGGGCCTGCGCGGCGCCTGCGGAGAGGACGCCCGCGTGCCGCCGCTCCTGATCCTCACCTACGTGGGCTTCGTGAGCCTCGGCCTGCCCGACGCGGTGCTCGGCGTCGCGTGGCCCTCGCTGCGCGCCGCGTTCGCGCTCCCGCAGAGCGCGCTCGGCGCGCTCCTCGTCGCGACGGGCGTGGGGTACTTCTCGTCCAGCATCGCGGCGGGGAAGCTCGTGGATCGGCTCGGCGTCGGCAAGCTGCTCACGCTGAGCAGCGGGCTCATCACGGTCGCCTTGCTCGGTTACGCGATGACGCCGGTCTGGCCGCTGCTGCTCCTCTGCGGGCTGATCGCGGGGCTCGGCTCGGGCGCGATCGACGCAGGGCTCAACGCCTACGCGGCGAGCAACTTCTCCGCGCGCCACGTGAACTGGCTGCATGCCTGCTACTGCGCCGGCGCGGCGCTGGGGCCGCTCATCGCGACGGCGGCGCTCGCGACCACCGGCTCATGGCGCTCGGGCTACGCGATCATCGGCGCGATCATGTTGCTCCTGAGCACGGCCTTTGCCGTGGTCAAGGGATCGTTCCGCGCGCGGGCGGCGGCCGCCGACGGCCCGCAGGAGGCGCCGGGCGTCCCCGTCCCGCTCGCCGAGGCGCTGCGGCAGCGCCGCGTGTGGCTGCAGATCGCGGTGTTCTTCCTCTACACGGGCCTCGAGCTGCTGCTCGGGCAGTGGAGCTTCACGCTCAACACCGAGGCGCGCGGCGTCGCGGCGGAGACGGCCGGGGTGTGGGCGGGCGCCTACTGGGGCAGCATCGGCGTCGGGCGCGTCGTGCTCGGCCTGGCGGTCGATCGGGTGGGCGCGGACCGGCTCCTCCGCATGGCCACGCTGACGGCGCTGCTCGGGAGCGTGCTGTTCGCGGTCGGCCCGGCCTGGCCAGGGGCCGCGGGGCTCATGCTGGCGGGGCTCGGCCTCGCGCCGATCTACCCGACGCTGATGTCCCGCACCCCGGCTCGGCTCGGCCCCTACACCGCGCACGCGATCGGGCTCCAGGCGAGCGCGGCCATGGTCGGCGGCGCGGTCCTGCCGAGCATCGGCGGCGTGCTCGCCGCGCGTGTGGGGCTCCCGTCGATCGGGACGCTCGCGGTGGTCACGGCCGCGGGCCTGTGGCTGCTGCACGAGCTGCTGGTCCGGTCGACGCGCCCTCAGGGCACGAGCGACGGCGCGTAGGCGCTGCGCGAGCGCCACAGGCCGCGGCCAGAGGACCCCGCGGTCCGGAGGGGATACACGAGGTTCCTCGCGCGATGCGCCGCTCTCCTGGAAACGCGGCGCTGTATCAACAGCTCATCCACGCATCGAAGAGGCCGCCGGAGCCATCCGCAACACCACACCTCGCCGCGCCGCAATCAGGCTTGTTTCACTCACGCGCTCGCCGTCCGGCCGCGGGCCGTTCGTTCCGAGGGGGCTTCGCTCCGCCTGGCATGTCCGTTGCTCATCGCGGGGCTCGGCTCTCCCCGTTCCAGCGGCGCACGTCGACCCGGGGGGAGCGGGAGGCATGACATGATGAGAACGACGATGACCTGGCTCGGGCGCGGGACGAGAGCGACCCTGCCGCTGCTGGCGCTGCTCTGCGCTTGTTCAAGTGGACCCGGCGGCCCCGATCCCGGTGCCATCCCCAGTGTGCCAGGCGAGATCGACCCTGGCACGGAAGTCACGGTCTCGGCGCCGGCCGGTGTCGAAACCCTGCTACAGAAGCTCGACGAGGCACGGCTGGCGACGGCGGACGAGCTGCGAGCGAGCCACGCCGTCGAGTTCGAGCCGGACCTCGGTTACGACCCGCTCGCCGCGGCGAGCCTCGACCAGATCCTGACCGCGTTCTTCCCTGCTCCCGACGCTCAGAAAGAGCACCTGTCGCAAACGGGCTTCACCATCGGCGCGGCAAACCGATTCCCGTCTTTCGCCGCCGGCTATTCCTCGATTTACATGGCGGATCTGCCGGTGTTCATCAGCAGCGACATGGTGCTGGAGGCCATCTACCGCTCGCACGACAAGATCCTCCAGCAGCTGGAGCAGCAGGCGCTGCGACCTCGACTCGCGCACCTGCTGACGGCGATTCGCAGCTCGCTGATCGAGACGGCCGACACGCTGGAGCCGGAGGTGGCGTCCGATCTGAACTTCTACCTCGGCGTGGCCGTGTCGCTCATGAACGGCGGCAAGGTCGACCCCCGCGAGCCTTCCGAGGTGCAGGGCTTCGTCAGCGCCGCCATGCAGGCCAAGGGAATACAGGAGCGCGTGCTGTTCGGCGTCCCCCGGAACATCGACTTCTCCCAGTTCAAGCCGCGCGGGCACTACGCCGGCGATCCGGAGCTGGAGAGCTACTTCCGCAGCATGATGTGGCTCGGCCGCATCGACCTTCGCCTGATCGAGACGCAAGACGACGGCAGCCAGATCTTGCGGCGCAGGCAGGTCGAGAGCGCCATCGCGCTGCGCCGGCTCCTCGACTCCAGCGCGCTCGAGGAATACCTGGCGATCGACGCGATCATCAGCGCGTTCGTGGGCGAGCACGACTACATGACGCTGCAGGAGGTGGACGAGCTGCTCACCGCGTTGAACGCCCCGAGCGGGATCGGCGCCGTCGACGACGCGACCCTCGCCGGCGCGATCGTCAAAGGTCAGTTCGGCCAGCAGCGGATCGCCAGCCACGTGATGAGGCGGCAGGCCGGCGGCGAGAGCACCTTCCCCTTGAACCTGAGCTTCGCGTTGTTCGGTCAGCGCTACACGGTCGACAGCCACGTCTTCTCGAACCTGGTCTACGACCGCCTGCCCACCCGCGTCGTGCCCGACCCGCTCGACGTGGCCTTCGCCGCGCTGGGCAACGACCAGGCGCTCGGCCTGCTCGGCGACGAGCTCGACGTCGAGGTCGGCTATCCCGGTGAGCTCTCCGCGCTGCGCGTGCTGGTCGACGAACACCCCGAGCAGTACTGGGAGGGCAGCCTGTACACCAGCTGGCTCGGCGCGCTCCGCGCGCTGTCGCCCGGAGCAGGCACCCCGCCGGCGGACCTGCCCGCGGTGGCCCGCAGCGACGCCTGGGGCCGCCGTCTGCTCAATACCCAGCTCAGCTCGTGGGCGCAGCTCCGCCACAACAACGTGCTTTACGTGAAGCAGTCGTACACGTCGAACGCTTCGTGCGAGTATCCCGACGCCTACGTCGATCCCTACCCCGAGTTCTTCGACGCCGTGGTCGGCTTCGCCGAGCGCGCGCAGGAGCTCATCGCCACGCTCTACCTCGAGCCGAGCTTCCGCAGCCAGGTCGAGGACTACTTTGCGCGCGTCGCGCGCGTCAACCTCACGTTGGGCGAGATGGCTCGCGCCCAGCGCAGCGGCCAGCCGCACAGCAAGGAGCACCTGGCGTTCATCAACCAGGCCGTCACGACCGACGTGGGTTGCGACGGCACCGTGCTCGGCCACACGGGCTGGTACAGCGAGCTCCACTTCGACCCGCTGCAGGCCGTGGAGATGGATCCCACCATCACCGACGTGCACACCGACATCGGCGGCGATTTGCCGGTTCCTCGCCAGCCCAGCGTGCTTCACGTGGGCACCGGCGCGCCGCGCCTGATGGTGATGACCGTCGACTCCTGCCAGGGGCCCCGCGCGTACGCAGGCGTCGTCTCCGCCTACCACGAAGTCCTCCAGGACGGCCTGGTGCGCCTCACCGACGAGGAATGGAAGACCCGGATCTACGGCGACCTGCCGGCTGTGCCCTGGCTCGCTCCGTTGCTGAGCGAGTAAGCGCGGGGACCCGCTCGACTGGCCGGGCGGAGCTAGAACACCAATCATGTTGAAACCCGGAGAATTTTCACAGGGAGGCGGGGAGGCGGGGAGGAAGAAAAAAAGAATCTCTCCCTCTCGCCGTCTCTCGCTCCCCGCCTCCGCGCCTCCCTGTGATATTCCTGCTTTTTCTCGGGGTTTCAACCCGTTTGTCGCTCTAGCGCTCGCTGGGCTCGCACAGCCGGGTATAGTGGTACTCGCAGAGCGGGCGGTATCCATAGGCGGCCGGCGCGTGCGCGACGGCGACCTCGTCGTCGTCCTCGAGCTCGGCCCGCTGGTACGCCTCGAACACGGCGCCGACGCCCTCCATCCCGAACGGCGCCAGCTCCACCGCGCGCAGCGCGCCCATGCTGGCGCTGCCGAGCACGTGGACACCCTCGCGCATCGCCCACAGGATCTCCTTGTGCCAGACCGCCGGCACGACCTCGAAGTAACCGTCGACGATGCCGATCACCGTCGCGCCCCGCTGCGCCGCGCGGTACACGTCGCCGTGCGCCGCCGGCGGCAGGATCACCGCGTCCAGCACCGCGGCGGCCAGGGTCGGTCCCAGGAAGAGGTGGACCGTCATCGTGCCTGTCGCTGCTGCTTCCGGGCGCGTGCGCCGGGCACATAGCTGCGGTCGCCGGACAGCGGCTCCAGGCCGGGCACCACCACGCGCACCACCGGGATCCCCAGCTCGGGTCTCGTCAGCTCGATCGCGATCGCCCGCGTCACGCCCGCGGCGCGCAGCTGCTCGAGCTCCCAGGCGACATCGGCGTTGAAGGTGTCGGCGTGGAAGGTCGGTGCCTCGGCGAAGGCGCGCCGCGGGCCGGGCCGCTCCAGCTCTTCGCGCGCCGCAGCCGTGATGTTCGGGTCGCGCTGCCGCACGTACCGGCCGGGGTAGCGGTCGTCGCGCGAGCCGGCGATCTGGGTCAATCGACGCGGTGGGTGTAGCGGAGCTCCTCGTAGGAGGCCATCTTGAGCGGCAGGTCGATCCGCTCCGCATGGTAGGACTCGACCGACTCCATGAGGCCGGACGCCTGGGCCGTCTGGAGATCCAGCCCCTTGCCCTGCGACACGGACAGCGAGCGGGAGTTCGGCCGGCAGACCATCACGACCGGAATACCGATGTTGTCGAGACCGGTGACGTTGGCGATGCGGGTGATGCCCATGACGGGCATCAAGCGACGCACCCGGCGCAGCGTCTCCTCGGGCTCCACCTGGCGGTGGGTGCCGGCACGAAAGCCTTTGGGGACCTGGGTGTCGATCGCGATCGGGTCGAACCGGAGATGCATGTTGTCTCTGACCCCCTGTCCGGCGGCGGGCGCCTCGGGGCACCACGGTACCCGAGGCGCGAGTCCCGTGGCGCGCTATCTCCGCCGCACGATCGGATGTAGGTAGGTTCTCGACATCAGGCCGCCGTCGTGCTCGGCTGGCGGCGCGGGCGAGCCAGGTTGATCCTGGCGCTCGCCCCCTCGCGCAACCCGGTTCGCACCTCCGATCGCGCTCGCGATCGGAGGTGCGAGATTCCCGTCACCGTGTCCGACGGTGGCCGGGCGCGGGCTCGTCTCAGTCGAGAGGATTTACACTACTTCACAGGGATCCAGGGTGATCGATGTTCTCTTGCGATACTGAGCCTCGGGCGAGCGCGATCGTCGTCACCTGGGTTGCACCATGCGGCCCCTGTGGTTTAGTTCCCCTCCGGAATCAGATGCTTACCCGAAAGGACGACGAACTTGAGATCGATGAACTTCAAGGCCCGCGCGGTTGGCACGATTGCGCTGCTCGGATGGGCTGGCTGCGTCTCCCTCGATTACCAAGGCATGGACGACGAGGGCGACGGCGCCGATGAGGTGGGCGCGGCCGTTCAGCCTCTCTCGACTGTAACCTTCCGTTCCAGCTCGACGGCGACCGGGAAGAACGTGACCTCGCTGGCCGTCGCGAGGCCCGCGGGCGTCGCGCAAGGCGATGTCCTGCTCGCGCGCATCGCGAATCGAGACCACGTGGAGGCGGTGATCGCTCCGCCGGCGGGATGGACGCTGCTCCGCTCGGATCAGAGCTCCTCCGCCATCAGGTCATGGGTCCTCTGGAAGGTGGCTTCCGGCGCGGAGCCCGCGAGCTACTCCTTTGGCTTCGACGTCTCTGCCTACCTGGCGGGGAGCATCGTGGCGTTCAGCGGCGTCGATACGGCGAACCCGATCGACGCGGTGAGCGGCCAGAAGAACGGGAACTCCGCGAGCCTGGCCGCGCCGCCGGTCACCACCACGGCGGCCAATGGAGTCGCGGTCTGGTTCGGCACGCAGGTCTGGACCGGCTCGGCCTGCCCCGCGAGCCCGATCGTGCCGCCCTCTGGCTTCACCGAGCCCTTCGACACGTGCCTCCTCTCGTCGTCGACGGGTCTCCTGTTCGACGCGGCGTACGCG
This sequence comes from Sorangium sp. So ce321, assembly GCF_051530195.1. Lineage (NCBI taxonomy): Bacteria > Pseudomonadati > Myxococcota > Polyangiales > Polyangiaceae > Sorangium > Sorangium sp. So ce321. Next base: position 1,485,987 of record NZ_CP150329.1, read on the forward strand.
CAGCTCGGGGCCGCGGGCTCGCAGCCGGCGTGGAGCGGCACCTCTCCCTTCGCCAACACGAACACTGCGCAGGTCGTCACCCTGAGGCCCGCCGGCGGTCCGAGCTGCTCCGCGGGCGACACGTTCGCCAGCACCTACTCGACGCTGGGGAACCTGACCTCGACCGACATCGTGGAGATCTCCGGGCTCGCCGCGAGCCGCGTCAACCCGGGCATCCTGTACGCGCACAGCGAGAACAACGCGAACTTCGTCGCGATCAACAAGACCAGCGCGGCGGTCGTCGGGAGCTACGTCGCCGGGGTGTTCCCCTGGGACTGGGAGGACGTCGCGACCGGCCCGTGCCCCGCGGGCAGCTGCATCTTCATGGGGGACATCGGCCGCGCCAGCGGACACCCGGAGCCCGCCCCGACGACCTTCGCCGTTTACCGCATGAGGGAGCCGAACATCGCCGCGGGGGAGACGAGCGGCACGGTGCCCGGCGAGAGGTTCCCTTTCCAGTACCCCGATACGCCGCAGAACGCCGAGGCGCTGATGGTGCACCCGACGACCGGGGACATCTACGTCGTCACGAAGGACGGCGCCGCGGGGCTCAGCAAGGTGTACAGGTTCCCGAAGCCGCTCCCTGCGCCCAACACGATGTCCACGCTGATTCACGTGGCGAACCTCCAGATGCCCCTGGGGCCGGACGCGGAATTCCGGTCGGTCACGGCCGGGACCATCCACCCGTGCGCCAACCGGTTCCTGCTGCGCACGTACGGGGCCGTCTACGAATACCGAGCGCCGGCTGGAGGGAGCTTCGAGACGGCCTTCGCGGCGTCGCCCGTCGCGCTCACGGACACGAACGAGGGGCAGGGCGAGTCCATCGAGTACGACGCCGACGGCTCCGGGTACTTCACGATGACCGAGAAAGAGGCTGCGCCGTACCCGCTCAAGCGCGTCGCTCGCCAGTAGCGCGAGCTGGCGCGACACACGACGAAGGCGGGCCTGCGACGTCGCACGAGCGACAGGTCGAGATGGCGGCCGCGCGGCAGACGACAGGCGGGAGCGCAGCCGGCCTGTCGAGGCACGGCGCTGCGAAGCAGATCAGCCGCTTCCTCGCGGTCCGCCGCGGCGCCGCGCGAGCCAGCCCTTCGTCGTGATGGCCGCCGTCGCGAGGAGCAAGGCCGCGAGCCCGGCGACCGCCAGCGGCCGCCGGGGCGCGGCCGCGAGGAGGTCGACCCGGTAGCGCCGGGCGGTGCGCGTGAACTCGAAACGCGCCGTCCCGCCCGCATGGGTGAGCTCCAGGAGCCCCAGGTGCTGCGGATCGTGGTCGAAGAGCAGGTCGTAAACGATGTCGACGGCGCGCGCCTTCGCCGGGCAGCGCCCGACGAAGCGGAGCTCCGCCTTGATCTCGATGTCCTCGACGTTGCCGGCGCCGCGCCGCTCGAGCGGACAGGGGGCCCCGTCCGCTTCGATGCGCAAGCGAGCCAGGAAGTACTCGAACAGGCGATCCTCGCCGGCTCTGATCTCCTCGACCGTCGCGGCCCGGTGGCCCGGGAGCGCCAGCGCCTCGGAGAGATCCGAGGCGGACACCTGGAGCGTGTACGCGACGTCGCCGGACGGCTCGATCGTCACGCGCGAACGGGTCATGGTCGCGAAATGGCCGTGCGCGCGCGGAGAAAGGAGGATGACGGCGCACGCGGACAGGAAGAGCAGGATGTGGCGAGTCATGATTCGCAGAGGGGGCTGTCGGTGAGTCGAGCGAGGGCCAGGGGCGCTCAAGGCGCCGTGGTGAACGCCCGCGGGCTCGTCGCGCTCACGGCCTGGCAGTCCTGCGCGGCCGCGTACCACTCGTACGTCGTGCTGCTCAGGAGCCCCGGCCACTGGATGGACGCCGTGCTGCCGGTGGCGACGTCGTTGGCGGTGCCGAGGTTGACCCAGGGCCCGGCGGGCGTGCCCGCCATGTCGTAGGAGAGCGTGAACTGGCTGTCCGCATCGGTCTCGAAGGTGCCGAACTTGGTCGAATACGTGTACACGCTGATGGTGTCGTTCGCCGGCGAGAACACCATGTAGCGCAGCCAGCCGTCACCGCCGTTCGCGCGTCCCTGGTAGTCCGACAGCATGGTATGGATGGTGTTGCCGCCGAACGTGTCCACCCTCCGGCCCTCGCCGGCGATATGCCCGCATACCAGCATGAACAGGTTGGGGTTGTCCTTCAGCGCGTCGTAGATGGCCTGCCCCTGGGCGCCGAACGCGGCGGGGTTGCCGGTGCCCACGATGTAGTGGCTCTCCACGATGGCCCGGTGATCCGGGTACGCCTTCAGCAGGCTGTCGGCCCAGTCGAGCACGGCCGTGTCGGGGGTCGTGTCGTACTCGAGCGAGATCACGATGAAGTCCATGCCGCCGCCCGTGAAGAACCCGTAGTTGTTGTCGTTGTCCGACCCGTAGTGCCCTCCATAATACTCCCTGCCCTGGAAGCGCGAGACGCCGAAGTAGGTGTTGTACAGCGACGTTCCGCTCGTGCTGCCGTTAGGGGACTGGTCGTGGTTGCCGACCGCCGGGCAGTACGGGATGCCGTCGGGGTATCCGGGGAACACGTCCTCCAGCGTGCTCATCGCCGCGTCGGCGTTCGTCCACTGGGCGACGGTCGACGAGTCGACCATATCGCCGAGGTGGACGACATAGCGGATGTTGAGCGCGTCCCGGTTGTCCACGATCCACTGCGTTTGCTCCAGGAACGTGGCCGGGTAGCTGGCGGAGTAATACTGGGTGTCTGGCAGGAGCACCACCGTGAAGTCGGGGGACGCAGAGGACTGTCGGCCGTAGAACGTGACGTCGTGCGACGTCGAGTCGGGATCGGTGACCTTGGCGCTCAGGGTGGCCGTCGTGGAGACGTTCGTCGCGTCGTCCGCTGGGCTCGTGAGGCTCGGCTGCGGGGGCGCGGCGGGGGCGAAGGGCGTACCGGGGCTCACCCACGTTCCGCCGACGAGCGTGCCGGCCTCGTTCGTGCCAGCGCTGTCGGCCGCGGTGGTGCCCACGCCTTCATCCAGAGCCCATCGGCCCACGAGCCCTGTGGCCGAAGCGATCTCGACCCCCATTCCGCTCTGGATCTGCGCCTGTGTCCGGGCATGGTTCCACACGCGCACCTCGTCCATCACGCCATCGAAGGAGCCTGCCGGCGTGCCGGTGGAGTTCATCGCCGTCCCGATCGCGAAATGCTGGATGCTGTCGTGACGGGGGGTCTGCCCGGCGGCGGCGGTCGCCTCGAGCACCCCGTTCCGGTAGATCGCCCAGCTCGTGCCGTTGTAGGTGACGGCGGCGTGCACCCAGACGTTGTTCGGGATGGGCGTCACGCCGGCCACCGGGTGGTTCGCGCCGGTGGCGAGGTCCTCGAAATCGGCGGTGAGCACGCTGTCTTCGCTCCGGATCGCGAAGAAGTAATTGCAGTCGACGGTGCTCCCGTCCGACTCTCCCCGTCCCTTGGCGATGAGAGGGATCCCGCTGACGCCCCCGGAGCCCGAGCCGGCCGACTGGCCCGCTCCGGTGCGCTTGACCCAGGCTTCCAGCGTGAACTGCTGGAGGCCGAGGCCTGGCGCGACCCCCATCGTCACGTGGTCGTCGACGCCGTCGAGGTCGAGCGCCGTGCCGCTCACGAGGGGGCAGGTCGGGCTGGACGGCGGAAGATAGTTGATCGTGAGCTTTGGCCGGTTCGCGACGGTCGCGTGCTCCGACGAGGCGAAATGGATCGCGTCGCCGTTCGTCGGATGCGCGACGATGACGCCGCGGTTCGTTGCCCCGTTGACCCAGGACTGGACGAGCGCGATGCCGGCCGCGTTCAGCGTGACCGTGCGGAAGCCCGTGCCGCCCGTGATCGTGCCCACGAGGCGTCCGCGATCGGTCGAGGCCATCGCTCCCGGAGTGCCCCAGGCCGCGGTGGAGGTCGCGTTGTTCCAGGTGGCCTGGGCCTCGTTCCAGGTCCGTTTGGCCTCGTAGACGTTGAAGGTCTGCGGGCTGCCGTTGACCACCTGGAAGGTCATGCTCGCCGACCTGACGATGCTGCCTGCGGGGATGCCCGTCACAGCCCACTGGAGCAGGCAGGACTCGTCGAGCCCCCCGCTCTCATCACCGTCGATCTCGCACGTCGCGGCAGCACCGTAGTTCGTGGCAGGGTTTGCCTGGTTGATCGTCGCGTCGGTGGTGCCCGCGTAGGCTCCTGAGGGGAGCGCCCCGTTCTGGAAAGACACTGTGACGGTGTCGAGCTCCAGAGACGACGCGTCGATGTCCTCGTCCGTCTCCGACTCGAAGGTGCAGGCCCCCACGAAGACGAGCGCTGCGATGGTGAGCCCGAGAGTGCCGACGGGACTCCGGGTCTCGTGCCGGGCTTTCGGCCTGGCGTCTCGGTCTTCGGTGCTCGCGGCGGCGTGCGTGTCGGGCATTTGCATGAACGCGCTCCTTGTTGGTCGATCTGGCAGGGCCGCTCGGGGCGCGCTGCGAACGCCAAAGGACCGGAACCGACGCGGGATCGCCACGGCCGGGGGCTGCTCGGCGCGCGGACGACCTCGGGCGAACCAGCGACGGGGTGCGCGAGAGCTCCTCGGAACGGCTTCTCTATGCGACGGGGCTCGTGGCTGAGCAGCTCACTTCATGAGCCTCAAGCCGGGCACTATAGGAGCAGGCGCCCTCGCCAGGAGGAAACATCTTCACAACGTTTGTGTTGCGGTTTGTGCAAGATGCGAGGGGTGCGCGCTCCCGGCTCCGGCGGGCCCTCGTCCACGCGCGTCGCCTGGGCCGGCGGGGGTGCCGGGTGCGTGTCCGCTCCACCGTCGCGCGGCGCCCGCTGGACGGAGAAGCGCTCGGCGCAGCGGACATCGCGCGCGTTGGCCGTTGGCGAGCAGAACCGCTGGTGCCATCATCGCCGCATGCACCCGTACCGTGCCCCCGCCCAGCCTCCTCGTGTACCGAGACCGTTCCGATGGCGTGAGCGGCTGCGTGACGCGGCCCGGGGGTTCATCGCGCTCGCGCTCCCCGTCGCCGTCGGCTGGCTGGTCACGATGGAGGTCCGGCGCGCTCGATGCGCACCGGTCGATTACGTGCGGATCTTGTGGGGAGCTCCCGGCGTCGCGATCGCCTGTTCGGTCGGCGTCACGCTTCTCCTCCTGACGGGCTTCAAGCGACAGTGATCTCGAGCCTCCCGCGCGGAGCCGAAAGACGCGCTCCCGCAGCACCCGGGCGGAGGGGCCCGGGCGGCGAGCTGCGCGATGAGGCGCTCGAGCGCGCGCTCTACGCGGGTCCTTGGTCGCTGCCGCTCATCAGGGCGGGGCGGCATCCGACGTGCCGCTGAGCTTCGCCTTCGCGAGGTTGTCCGCCTCGAGCTTGGTCTCCGCGTCCTTCACCGCGGCCGTGCCGGTGGTCGGTGTGATCGTGAGCGACTCCGCGGAGAGCGCGTAGATCGTGAACTCGTAGTTGTCGGTGTTGGCGTTCCCGCCGCCGAAGTTGGGGCAAGGCCCGAGGAAGTTGCTGTTCTGCTGGGCGCCGATCGACGCCGCGTCCTTGAACGCCTCGGGCAGCGAGGTGACGTCGGCGGGGATGTTGTAGAGGACCCAGTGATAGCCGTTCATGTTGGGCGGCGTCTTGGTCGTCAGGGTGGTGTCGATGAAGGTGATGGCGTAGCTGGTCGTGCCCGGAGGCCCTGCGGTCCAGTGCAGCTCCGGCAGGACGCTGCCGCTGAAGCCCGCGAGCGCGCAGGTGTACTTGTCGGCGAACTCGGCGCCCTCGGCGTGGTTGGGGCTCGTGAGGGTGAACTCACCGGAGGGCGCGCCGCCGCTGCCGGCGTCGCCCGTCGAGCCGCCCGCGCCGCCGCTGCCGGCGTCGCCCGTCGAGCCGCCCGCGCCGCCGCTCCCTGTCGTCGCCGTCGAGGTGCTCGCAGCGTCGCCGGTCGAGCTCGTGCTGCCGGCGCCGCTGCCGGTGGTGGTGCTCTGGGTTCCGCTGCTCGTCGCGGCGCCGCCGCCGGTCCCCGACGAGTCGGAGTCGTCGCCGGAGCAGTTCAGCACGGCGAGCGGCACGCCGAGGAGGGCGAGAACTCGAATGCTACGGATGAGCCTGTACGTGATGGTATGCATTGCGTGATTATGCCACGTCCGCGCTCCTGTCGAGATGGCAGTCGCTGCAATTCAACGATAAATATCCGCACCTCTGCGGTACATTTACTGGAGCAGCGCGCGACCTGTGTCGATGATATTTTGGAGACGTTCTTCAATGGGCACACGCCCCCTCTGCAGCAGCGCTGGAAATGCAGGCTGCGGAGTGAGGACGGCCCGTCATGCGCGGACGAGCGTTACATGACAAGCCTGTCCGGGAGGGTGGATCCCCCTGATCCAGGCGGGCTTCACTTCCAGTCGATCGTGGCCCATCCGCTGGCAGGCATGTCGAACTGCAGCATCTTGCCGCCTAGCGCGACGACCGCCTGCTTCGCTGGCCCGGCGTTGTACATGACCGCGACGAGGGTGCCGTCAGGGTTCTTGAAGGCGAGCGCGTCACCGCCGCTCGTCGCGACGACCTTGGCCCCTGCGTCGACGTACTGGGAGAGGTGGCGGAAGACGTAATAGGCCGGCGTGATGTTCAGCTTCTTCTCCGCGGTGTCCACCGCGAGGAGCGCGTTCTGCGCCCACGGCCGCACCGTGTCCATGCTCCTGCCCGCCGTGTCGAGCACCATGTTCCAGGCGGAGTACGCGTTCACGCCTTTCTTGATCCAGTCCCTGAGGAGGCCCCAGCTCTCCACCGCATACGCGTGGTCATTCGGTGCATCGCGGCGTCGTCCTTCATGTTCCCGCGGTCGTAAGCGTTGTTGTCCTTCATCCACGGGGGAGGTGTCCAGGGGCTGCCCCAGAAGTGGAGTTCAGGATTGACGGCCATCGCCGCCTTGATGTAGGGGATCAGCTTCTCCCTGTCCCGCGCGATGGAGAAGCTCGCCATCGCTGTGTCGCCGGCCGTGTCGTCGAGCGTGTAGCGGCTCGTGGCGTAGTCGCTCGCCCCGATCGGGATCCTGCCATAGGTGAACCTGGCGCCGTCGGTCGCGTCGAACAGGAGCTTGATCGCTCTGTCTCTGTCGTCCGGGCTGAGGGCGGAGAGGGCCTCCCAGCCCTTCTCATTGAAGGTCCCACCGAAGCCGGCCCAGGTCTGCGCCGTGGCGCCGTCGTCGACGGTCACGTCGGCCGTCCCGCTCGTCACTTCGGTCACGGCCCCCTCTTGCCAGTAGGCGTCCTTGCTCGAGGTGATCAACACAGGTTCGTCCTCTGGTGGCGCTCCGCCCGTGGACTGCGAGCCGCCTGCCCCTTCCGTCGGAGCGCCGCCTGTGTTCGCCGAGCCGCCCGCGCCCGCCCCGCCCGTGCCCGTGCCCGTGCCCGTGGTACTCCCACCCGTCGTCGTGCTCCCGCCTGTACCTGGATCACCGCTGCCCCCGGAGCCAGCTTGTGAGGGCGAGCCGGACTCCGAACCGCAAGCCGCGACGAAGAGCCCGAGCCCGAGGGTGAGGGTGGATCCCCGTGCAGCATTCATCGCCACAATTCTTCACTGTCCGGTCCGCGAGCAATCGGCGCGCTCTTCACGCGCCGTCAACATTCCCGAAGCGGTCGGTTCTGATCATCGCCAGGCGCAGCGAGCCAGCCGTTCGCGACCCGTGCGGCGTCACTGACGCTGCAATTTTATCGCGGTCCCTCGAGCCGCTGCACCCGCAGGCGGGCTGCGGGGTGACGGCGGCCTGCCTCGCTGCATGGATGAGCTGTCGGTGTCGCGTTGCTTTTCAGGAACGGCGGATCGCGCAGGGGGCCTTCCGTCGCCGCGGAGTCCGGGGCGGAGGGCTGGTCAGCGGTTGCGAGGAGGGGGGAGGCTTCCGGCCGGGTCTGCTGCCCGGCCGGGCCTGGACAGGACCGCGCGCGGTCCGTCAGAGGTGCCGAGAGGGAGCGAGCGTTACGGCGACAGGGTGACCGAGCCCTCGTCGAGCGCGATCTCGTAGTAGCCGTGGTCGTTCCACTGGAGCGTGCGGCCCCCCTGCTTGAGCGTCCCGCCGTCCACCTTGACGCGCAGGTACTTGCCCGGCGGGAAGTGGGCCGGCAGCGTCCACCGCCACGTCTTGTCGCTGCCGGACGTCGTGGGCGAGACCGTCGAGAGCGCCTTCTGGGCGCGCCAGTAGGCGCCGACGTTGACCACGCTGTCGATCCACATGTCGCCGAGGTTCTTGGTGTGCTGGACGTGATCGAGGAAGGCCCGGAGCTGTACGGGCTGATAGGCGCCGTCGCTGCCGCCGGTGAAGCCGTGCACCAGGACGGTGCGCCACTTCCCCTGGGACCGCGCGCTCGTGATCTGGTCGTCGAACGCCGCCGTGGAGGCGCCGGTCGGGGGGATGAAGCAGGGCAGCGTGAACGGGTCGGTCGAGTCGTTCGGGCCGATCAGGGCGTTGGACACGCCGCGGTTGATGAGGAAGCGCGTCCGGGCGATGTTCGTGTACACCGACGAGCCGTTCGGGGCCGCCATCGTCCACACCTTGACGCCGAACCTGCTCTCGATGAACTGCGTCGCGGCGTCCGTATCGGAGCCGCTGTCGTTGCTCGAGTGGCTCTTCGTGTGGTTGCCGAGCTCGTGCCCGTCCGCCACCGCCCTCTGCCACACCGCGTTGGTCGAGTCGCTCTTGCCGGTCTGGAGATAGAAGGTGAACGGCACGTCGAGCGCGTTCAGCGCGTCGTAGTTCTGGATCTGGCTCGAGTTCGAGTCGTCGAAGGTGTACGAGACGGCGCCCCGGAACCCCGCCCAGTTGAGCACGACAAGGTTCCCGGGCGTGCCGGACGGCCTGGCCACGCCGCCGCCAGGCGGGACCGGGAGCCCCGAGTTTCCGGCCGGGGTACCGCCACCGCCGCCACCTGCGCCGCCGCTGCCGCCAGCGCCGCCGCTGCCGCCAGCGCCGCCGCCACCCCCGGCGCCGCCGCCACCCCCGGCGCCGCCCGCGCCGGAGCTGGCCGAGGAGCTGCTGCTCGAAGCGCTGCTGCTGCTGCTGGCGCTGCTGCTGGAGCTCGCCGAGCCCGAGCCGCCGCTGCCGTTGACGGACACGAGCGCCGGCCTCCCGGTGCCGTTCGCGCAGAAGCCCCAGCTCGTCGACGCTCCGGCGTTCAGCGTGCCGTTGTAGCCCTCGTTCGTGGCGACGAGGTTCCCGCCCGACGACGTGATGCGCGCGCCCCACGCGTTGCTCGTCGTGGAACCGTTGAGCGCGACGGTCATGCCCCAGGCGGTGGTCTGGGCGGTGCTCGCGTTCTTCACGGTCACGTTCGCGCAGTAGCCACTTCCCCACTGCGACTGTAACGTGAGCTCCGCCGACATCGTGGAGTCCGCGCTGCTGAGCTCGCCCTCCAGCGCTTCGATCTCGTCGTCCTCGCCGTAGGGGCCGCCGATGCAGGCGGCGAGGGAGCATGCGATCGCGACCGAGCCGTAGCTCAGCAAGCTGGTGAAACGCATAAATTTCTCCTTGGAGCGGCAGGTGAGCCGCAAGGTAATTGGGAAGATGATCAAGTAAGAATCTTACGTCAGCGCTTCACGCGCGGAGCGTGTAGCCCGGCGCGTCCAGGGGGTATGCCCGGGAAACGGATCTTTGATCAAGAGCTGCGATGATTCAAGCCACCATGTATCCAAGGTGCGCACCGCAGCTGCTGTGGTCTCTTGATGTTACGAAACGACACAGGCAGCTCGATGTTACGAAACGAAACAGGCAGCGCTGACCCCTCCGGGGCTCGTCGCGTCAGGGCGCCGGCACCTCGAACGGCACGGAGGAGCTCGTCCGCGCGCGTCGCGTGCCGGGCGCCGCGGGCTCAGACGCGGGGCCGGATGTGGAGCTTGAACCCGCTCGCGCGGGCGGCGCCAGCGTCGTCCGCGCGCGCCGCGCTGGCGCTGCGATCGCCGCCGTCCGCCCGCGGGCCGGTCGCGTCGCCATCGCTCGCGCCGGCCCATTCGAGGCCCGGCTTCAGCGTGAGCGCGGGGATGTCGTAGTCCCCGCCGTTCTGCTTGCGATAGGCGATCGGCTCGTCGGTCCACAGGTCGTCGAGCCGCCTGCCCAGCTCCTGCCGTATGCGCGCGAACCGCGCGTCATCCATCTTCTTGGCCCTGTAGACGACGAACGGCGGCAGCACGTCGAACCCCGGGTAGTGCAGGATGCCGCGCGTGATGGGGAAGAGCAGGTCGTCTATCGGCCCGTTGACGCCGCGCTCGCTGTAGTGCGACTCCCAGCCTCCGGTGGTCACGATGAGCAGGGCGCGCTTGCCCTGGAAGACGCCTTCGCCGAAGCGATCGCCCCAGTGGCGATCGGAGTGCTCGCCGACGCCGTACGCGAAGCCGTACGCATAGACACGCTCCACCCATCCCTTGAGGATCGCGGGCATCGAGTACCACCACAGGGGGAACTGGAAGATCACGGCGTCGGCCCAGCGGAGGTCGGCCTGCTGCGCGGCGACTTCCGGCGGCTGCGTGCCGGTGGTATAGGCCTGCTTCGAGTCGGCCTCGAGGTCGAGCGGACGGCCGCCATCGCGCGCCGGGAAATCGCCCGCATCGAGGGCGGGCTTCCAGCCCATCGCGTAGAGATCGGAGACGCGGATCTCGTGCCCGCGCCGGGTGAGCCGGTCGACGGTGAAGGACTTGAGCGAGCCGTTGAGGGATCGCGGCTCGGGGTGCGCGTAGACGATGAGGACGTTCATGGTTCTCCATTCCCTGGCCGTCGTGGAGCCAGGCCCGAGGCGAACGTGCGCCCTTCATGCTAACGTCGCAAGTACGCACAGGATTGGTACGTAGTATCAAAAAGAGAACCAATGGACGCGCGGCCCGACGCGGAAGCGCGAGAGGAAAGGGGAGCCGGGAGTCATGGGTACGACGTCGTCGGCGAGGCAGCGGGTCGAAGGGAAGAGCGGGTGCGCCGTGGAGTCGGCGCTGGCGGTGATCGGCGGGCGCTGGAAGGGCGTCGTGCTGTACTGGCTGTCGGCGCGGGCGCGGCCGCTTCGCTTCGGCGAGCTGCGCCGGCTCTTGCCCAACTGCACGCAGCGCATGCTGACGCTGCAGCTGCGCGAGCTGGAGGAGGACGGCCTCGTCAAGCGCACGGTGTTCGCCGAGGTCCCGCCGCGCGTCGAGTACGAGCTCACGCCCTTCGGCAAGAGCCTCGAGCCCATCCTCATCGGCCTGCGCGACTGGGGCGAACGCTATCGCCGCCGCCTGCCACCCTAGCGGCGCGCCGCGCGGCTGAGGGCTCTGCATCGCCCCGCCGGGGGCGAAGGCCATCGGCTCTGGCTACTTCAGGCTCCCGGCGGTGGGCACAGGCCGGGGGAACGGCGGGCAACCGTTCGCGGCCCTCGTGGGCAGCGAAGGTGGCTCACAGGCCGTAGCCAGGGAACATGTCCACAGTCGCGTTGTTGATGCCGGCCAGGACGGTCGGGTTGTTCAGCGCGTCGATCATGGCCTGGTTGATGCCACCCGGCGGATCGGGCAGCCCGCCGGATCCGGCCGCCGTATTGACGAGCGCCACCCAGGTGATGCAGTTCGAGCAGCTCGCTGCCGCGTAGGTGTTCAGCAGATTCTTGAACACCACGATGCCGCCGCCGCCGGCGACGCCGCCTGTCTTGTAGACATCCCCGCTGCCGACGTTCATCTCGGTGCCGAGCCCGAACGTGCCGCCGCTCGCGGTCACGCTCCTGTTCCCGGGGTCGAAGATCGAGCTGAAGCTCGCCGCGCTCAGGATCTGTCCGCTCGCCGACGACTGGTTGATCGAGGTGGCGAGCTTCAGCAACCCGACGGCGGACGCCTTCCATCCGCCCGTGCCCAGGCCCGGGAACATCGGGACCCCTCCGTAGGGCGGCTCCACGAGCGTCGCGCCCTGAGGGACGAGCTTGCTCGGCACCAGCGCCTCCTGAGGGAACACGTAGTCGTGCGCCTCCCATGACGCCGCGACATAGGTGTCCGAAGACGGCTTGAGCTGCGGCCGGTTGGAGTTGTCGATGAGGTCCGCTCCGGTCACGTCATCGATGATGTTGTCCTCGATGTACTCCCGGTATCCCTGCGGCGCGATGGCGTCGACGATGGTCTGCGCGACGCAGAACCCGAAGTTCGAGTACTCCCCGAGCGAGCCGGGAGAGCGGGCGAGCTGGTCGCTGATCGCCCAGTTCGCGATGAGGTCCTCGCAGCTCGGCGTGGTGAGCATGCCGGTCTCGCTGGCGATGCAGACCGTCTCGACGAGAGGGTTCCCCACGCAGGGAGTTCCGCTGCCGATCGAACCGTCGCTCCATCCGGCCGAGTGGTTCAGCACCTGCTCGACCGTGATCGCCTCGAGGCCGCCGCCGGGCGTGAACGCCGCGGTGCCTTCGTCGGCGACGGTCAAGCTGAGGTAGGGCCGGATGATGTCGCGGAACACGCGTGTGTTCAGCGTCAGCGGCGTGTTGACGGGCGTGAGCTCGTTATTCTCGATGAGCTGGAGGATGGCGGTCGTCGTGATGAGCTTCGAGATGCTGCCTACGCGGAAGAGCGTGGTCGGCTTGGCGAACGTCCCGTCGGCGCCGAGCTCCGTGTCGGAGTAGCCGTACGCGCGCGCGTGCACGAGCCGGTCGCCCTTGGCGATGGCGATGGCGGCCCCCGCGACCCCGTACTGCCGCATGAACGTCCGGATGCGGCTGTCGAGGTAGCTGAACTGGCCCAAGCCGTTGTTGTTGTTCGCCGGCAGGGCGCTCATCATCGGCAACGCCTGCGACCTGAGGAGGGAGACGCCGTACCCGGTCTGCGTGCCCTGGTTGTTGAGCGTGTCGGGCTGGATGGCGATGATGCGGGACCCATCGGTCCTCGTTACATGGGAGATCGAGCGCTCGTACATCGGCGTCGTCCCCGAGGTCAGCCCCTTGTAGAACCAGCTGTCGGGCGCGATGGCCGTGTTGTTGGTCGCGAGGTTCGGCTCGTTGGCGTCGAACGCGTAGACCACGAGGAACCGGCCGCTCCCCCGGCTCTCGAGATCGATGACGCGCGAGCCCGGCCAGGTGCTGAGGAAGTCCTGGATTTCCGCCGCCGTGACGTTGCTCTGCCACTGGGGAGCGCCGGCCGGGATCTCGATCTCGTCGGAGCCGACGTTGGCGATGGTGACCGCCGAGAAGTGGCGGGTGCTGCTCCCGTCGACCCAGGTCGACATGTCGATCACGCGGTCGCCGGTGTTGTTCACGTGCGTGGTGAGGCTCGCGAGCGTCGTGTCCGGAAACCACCCCCACACGCGGTTGTTGCTCCCCGTGTTGTCGACCATGGCAGCGACATAGCGCGTCTGACCGTCGACCACGTAGCCCTGCAGGTTCGTGAGCCGCGCGTTGTGGTTCGTCAGCTCGGTACCCACGTTGGCGGCGGTCTGGCCGGAGTACCACCACGAGGCCGCCGAGTACGGGTGGGTTGCCTTGACCGTCGAGCCCGTCAGGAGCAGCGGGCTCGCCTGGGCGACGTGCACGTCGACGATCTTTTCATTGTTGTTCGTGAGGAGCGTGCTGAGGGCCGCCGGCGTCTGTGCGAAGAAAGCGTGCGCGCTGCCCGCTTCGATGCGGGAGAACTTCGTCGTCGGTTCGACCTCCACGGCCCGGGCCTCGGCGGAGAGGGCAGCCAAGATGAGCGCGGAAGACAGATAGCTGAGTTGTCTCATGGTGATTCTCTTGCTGGCCGGATGGATGGTCGCTGCCGCGGGCGGCCGGCCAGCGCGGAGCTCGCTGGGCGATGTCCCTCGATGCGGGGGCGACTGACCTGCGCGCCAGGGTGCGCGGTCTCGGAGCGCTTTTGCACCTCTCATGCCCGACATGTCACGGTCGGCGGAACACTGTCTCCTGGGCCGCTCGACGTCCACGTGGCCGGTCCGAGGGCGCGCAGCTCGGCGTTTTCATCGGGCGACGGCCCATCGAGGCGGCCAGCGAACGTGGCGCAGCGGCACCCATGTGGCACGAGATGCTGGCACAGCAGGCACAGAGGATTGCTGTGTGCCACTGAAATGACACGTTACCTCGACGAGGTGACCTACTTGTTGTGCATTTGCGCTCGATCCGAGATCGTAGGGCATTGCGCCGCGAGGCCGGGGCCGGGGTGGCAGCCATCCAATCTTTCGAGCCCCGCCAGCGCACGACCCTGCCGCAATCGTGCTCGGTCCGGGTGAATGATCGCGGCGCGGTGCGCACCTGAGGTCGGAGGAGGGAAGGTGACCATGTCACACGTTCGTCTGCCGCTGCGCGTTCTGAGCGCCGCGCTCGCCCTGCTGCCGGCCCGCCTCGCGTCCGCGGCCCGCGTCGAGATCGCATCCCCTCAGTGGGGTGACGTCGCCCACCCGCTCCTGCACATCGACGCCACGTGCACCGAGGTCGCACCTGCAAGCTGCGCCGACATGTGGGTCGTCATCCACAGCGCCGTGACCGGCGAGGAGATCGTCATTGCTGGTGGCCCGAATCGTATCGACATGGACGTCGACGTCAGCCCGCTGAGCCGAGCGGGGCAGCCGATGTTCGTCTTCATCCGGTCGGGCAGCGCCGGAGGAGAAATCTACCCTGTCTTCGCCGAGGACAGCCCTCGTCTCACCCCGCTCGCGAAATGTTCCGGGCAGATCCTCGATTTCGACGAGACACGGCTCCTGTGTATTGACCTCCGTGGCGCGATAAGCATCGTCGATCGGTCCACGAACGCGAGCAGGATCATCGCGGGGGCCCCGGATCCCGATCAATGGGGCCTGCCGCGCGGGTACCTCACCAGCTTCGGGGCGGTCGTCCACACACTCTCCACGAACGATCCCTGGTCGGGGGGGATGGTATTGTACGAGTCGCACGACGAGGTTATCAGAACGATCCAGGCGCCCGTACCCGGCGGGCCTCCTGTCGGGGTGGTTGATGATCACGTGCTCTGGTTCGGCGGCCGGGTATACCGCGAGGGCTCCCCCGGCGGCTATCAACTGAGCCACCGCGTGATGGACCTCGCGACGGGGGAGCTGGTCGAGCTGCTGGACATCCGGGATCCTGGGTTCACGGAGGACGGCGCCGTCGTCTACGCGGCAGCAGGCGGTTTTTACCGGTACCAGTCCGGGACGACCACCTTGCTCGCGGACCTGCCTCACGCCCGCCCGGTGACGGATGGGGTCAACCTCGCCTATGCGTCATGCTCGATCGGCCAATGCGCGACCCGGCTGATCACGCCGGACGGCGACGTGCCGCTCGGCGTCTCGGCCCCGGAGTATACTTTACGCTCGCCGGAGCCTTACCAGCTCCGCGCGGGGTACACGGCGTTCACTCGAAAGGTGCTCGACGATTATCAGGTCTGGGTGCGGACGCCTGCCGGAGAGGAGCATCAGGTCAGCATGGCGGGCTCCTCGCTGATGGACGAGGCGCACTGGATTGCCGGCCACGATCTCGTCAGCGACACGGGCGAGGTCGTCTTCCCGTGCGTCCTCGGCGCCGGCACAGCAGCTCCTCGCCGGCGCCGGCGCCGACGCCGACGGTCAAGCGATGATGGCCATCACGAGGCCGCCAGCGGCGCACGCCTCAGGAATGGCCATCGCCCTCCATGACCCCAACCGAGCACGCCCGCGAAGGCCATCAAAGAGCCTGCTCGGAGAGCGATCAGCCAGCCTGAGCGTCAACACAAGTGAACCCATGGTGCCGCTGCAGGTAGCGGACCGCACGGCGCTACGTTCCTCCGTACGCCAACTCGCGTCCAGGTGCCCGACCAGTTGCTAGCGCTCCCTCCATCTGCCGCGCTCCGCATGCGCTCGCTTGACGCGCTCCACAGCAGCGCGACGCACTCTGGGTGGCCTGCTTCCCGTCCCGATTTGGCTGGGAAGGTAGGGTCTGCCGCAGGCGGCGCCAGCGCTTGAGCACGTGCGCGAGGTGCTTGCGCCCGAGGCGGAGCCGCGAGAACGCGGTCTCGACGGGCAGCTTCAGGGCCCTGGCGACCTAGGAGACCTGCTCGCCCGAGCCGACCAGGAGGAGGACGATGCGCTTGTGGGGCCTGAGCAGCCGGAGCTGGGCCAGGAGCTCGCGCGCTTCGACGGGCCCATGGGGGGACGGCGCCGGCTCGTGGGCGACGCGGTGCGGGTCCGCGAAGGCCACCTCGCGGCGGCCGTGAGTCCTGCTATCGGCGCGAGCTTGCTCGCCCCTCCGGTTCCAGGCCGAGCAGCCGGCCGATGGCCTCGTGAACCACCCGGGCTGCCTCTCCATCCCCGAGCGCGACGGCGCGGCTCAGGGTCCCGGCGAGCGAGGCGACCACGGCGGCCCGAGGCGAGGGATCGACCACCGTGAGCTCGCCGAGATCGAGGCTCGCCGGTCGGGCCGGGGTTGGGTCCATGCCTTCCGAACGGGTGCGATCCGTCGTCACGCCCCCTGAATCTCCGGGGAAAACGACGGATCGCGACGGTTCGACACCGCGGCGGAATCCTGGCGGGACTCTTCCGCGGGGGCGAACCGTTGCGATCCGTCGGATCCTTCGGGATTCTGGGAGGGCATAACGACGGATCGCAGCCCTTCGGAGGGCATGGACCCAACCCGGGCCCAGCCGCCGAGCCCTGGGCCCGTGGAGCTCGCCGTGACCGACCCGTCGCGTCGGGCTGCGGTGATCGCCTCGCTCGGCAGCACGCTGAGCCGCGCCGTCGCCCTCAGGGATGAGGTGGCAGCCCGGGTCGTCCACGAGGCGATCGGTCAGCTGCTCGGCGTTGATCCAGCAGCGGCGGGGCGAGCCAGCTCGCGCCGGTAGCACGCAAGTCCTACCAGCGCGGTCGTGCCTCCGGTGCCGCTGCCTCCGGCAGGGAGGACTGTGGGCCCCCTGCGACCCTTTTCCCGATGAGCGGCTCCTGCAACATTTCGTTGTGGGCATACGCAGATTCTGAGGAGTTCCACCTGCTGCAAGGCGTCCTAGCGAGCTCCAGCGCGAGTTCGGTCGTGACGGGTTGAAGCGGTGCCGCCGATACCAGAGTCCAAACCTTGGATCCCGGTCGGCCGGCAGCTCGCGAAGCTCAGACGTGCTTCGCCTGGCACCGTGGCTCAGGCCGCGCTCTGCTGCGCGCAGCGGCTCAGGCCGGCCCAGTCCAACGATTTCCGCGATGGTTGATAGGGAGTCAGGCGTGCGGCCATCATCGGGAGCTATGGGAAAGCGCTCCACCGCGCGTTCGCCAGAGACGCGATGCAACGCACGGGCCAAGAGGCGGCTGCGGTGCGCACTCGGCGCTCCCACCATGACCAAGGCCATCGTCCCGTACGCAATGCACCTCACGATGACACTCTCCTTTCAAGCGAGGTTAGAAAACCTGAAAGCTGACCTCGAGGTCGCCGGAGCCTTGCGTGCGTGAGCTGGTCGAATCATTCCAGGACCGAGCGACCACTGAGCCGCCGCACGGAACGTCCGAGATCACCATTTCCAAGAATCGACTGGTATGTGTCCTGAGGCGCTGGCTTTCGGCACGACTCTGAGGCGTCCGCTCGTCTTTTTTTGGTGACGCCCCCGGCGGTTCCGCAGAACGGAATTTGGTCATCTTGTCGGCGGCCTTGAACCCCTTGCTGTCCTTGATCAAGATCGCCCCGCCGGGGAAGTAGCTACGGACCGAGGCCGCGTCCTCTCCGAGGTGATCCGAGGTGATGTTCTCGAGCGCGTTGTCGCCCATCATGTGGATCCCCTCACAGCCGGGGTAGGTGATGGTCACGTTCTTGACGCTGGCGCCCGGCGCGATCAGAAAAAACGGCGCACCATGGCCCGGAACTTGTTTTCCAGGTCGTCCCGGCCGCTGTGGTGCGAGACCGAGTGACCTCCCCCGTCGCCGCCACGCTTCGCCACGTCCGGGATGAATGAGAGGTCCCGGTTGTTGGCCGCGATATCCCTACGCACTACCCCTGCATAAGTTCAGGCAACGGGCCGCCCTTAGCCTCGCCGAACTTATCCACCATGATGCCGTGTGCTTGCAGGATCGATATCAAGACTCGGCCAGTATGCACGTCACTGCGCTTACCGATCAGCCCGCGAGGAAACGTCAGATCCGGAGTGTAGTTGACGTGACGGCCATCGATCTTTAGCGCGCCGCCGGCGCCGCCGGCAACCAGAATGGGCATGTCCCAGTGGTTGTGACTGTCGCCATCAGCAATGTCGCTGCTCATGTAGAACGTAGTGTTGTCGAGCACCGTCCTCCCGTCAGCTTCCCTGGCAGCATCGAGCTTGCCAAGAAGCTTGGCCACCTGCTCGATTTCCCATGTGTCGATCTTCGTGAGCGCCTCGAGCTTCCCCCTATTGTTCTGGTGGTGCGATGTGCCGTGATGAGGCGTGGATCTGCCGATCAAGAACTCATAGTCATTGTTGCTCGTGCCATTGCCGAGCATGAAGGTGATGGATCGCGTTATGTCGCACGTGAACGCCAGGGCCATGAGATCAACGAAGATCGCGGTATGACGTTCGACGATGGTGGAAGGCGTAATGCCGCGCTCCTGATTGAGCGGCGGTGATGCTGCGGGTCTCGCCGGCACCGTGCACTCGACACCCGTGCCTGTGTTGTCGATGCGCTGCTCGAGTTCACGCAAACTCGTGGCGTACTCATCGAGCTTGAGGCGATCCCCAGCGCTGAGCTTGACGTTCAGCGAGTTGATGTCACTGAGCACCGCGTCCAGCACGCTCTTGTGTTCCTCACTACGCCGTGCTGATTCGTCGCGGCTCATCCCGTCGTCAGCCCCAATGCCCGTGAACATGCGATCGAATAGCGCACGGGGATCGTAAATATTCGGCTGCGGCCGCCCCTGGATCCACGATATCGCGCGAGAGAAATCGCATGAGACGCTGTCGCAGAGCCCATTGTCACCTTGCAGGCCGATGTTCAGGCTGGGTAGGCGCGGTGTGCCGCATTCACTGCTGTTCAAGGCCGGCAGCAGCACCTGATCGATGCTTGTACGGTTGCGGTCGTTGGTGTGCCCATTCACCGGGATCATATTGAGCAGCATGCCGGTACCCGCGCCGTGGTCCCCCGGAGGGCGGCCAGGAACGGCCGTTTTCTGGTTGTCCAGCCCGGTAAGCACCATGATCTTCTTTCGTACGGGCTCCAGCGGCGCCAGGATCGGCGTCATCTTCCAGTCCTTGCCGGTCGTCGTTGGCGTCCAGTTATTCATGACCATGCCGTTCGGAACCATCCAGGCCATGAAGCGCCGCGGCGCGGTGCAGTTCGCGGCCGCGGCGCGGCGCGTCCACACAGCCGAAGGCAGGAATGGCAGCGCGAGGAATGTCGCGGCGCCGGTGAGGAACAATCTGCGCGATTTGCTGACCTTCATTGGGGACTCCAAGTTGTTACTGCGCTTCGCCGCGCCGGGTTCGAAACGCTTCACTCTGGACGATGGCGTGAATGAATTCGGGCCACGCGGCGTCCTTCATGGTGACGCCGATGCCGGCCGCATACGATTTGGCCTCCTCGGCGCTGAAGGAGCGCCCTACGGCGAACGTGAGCAAATGCTTCGCAACGCAAATCGCATAATCTGCGTCATTCGCGATGGCCGCCGCGAGGTCCTCATGTCCGGCCAGAGGTGTGCCGTCAGCTAGCTGTCCACTCGCGTCGACCGGAGCGCCGTTGTCCATCGTCCGGAACGCTCCTGTCGCGTCGAAATTCTCGAGAGCGAAACCGATCGGGTCCATGATCTTGTGACAGCCGGCGCAGGCGGGATTCGCGCGGTGCGCTTCGAGCGTCTGGCGCAAGGTCAAGCCGGGCGGCAACTCCTCCTTGATCGGAGGAATCATCGCTGGCGGCGGCGGCGGGGGATCGCACAGCAAGCGTTCGAGCACCCACTCGGCCCGCTTCACCACAGAGGTTCGGTTCGGGTGGGAAGTCACGGCCAGCACTGATGCGTGTGACAGGATCCCAATGCGTGGCGACCCCCTTAGACTTACGCGCTGGAAGCCGTCGCCCACGGGTGGGAGGCCATAGTGGCGAGCCAAGCGGTCGTTGACAAACGTAAAATCACTGCGAAGGAGCGTCGTGAGCGGCTGTCTCTCATCGATGAGCGCCTTGAAGAACAGGTTCGTTTCTTGAGCCAGCGACAGTCGGAGCTCGTCGTCGTAGTCCGGAAACAGAGCCGCCTCCGCTACGAACGACGGGGCGTCGCGAGTCGAGAGCCACTGGACGGCAAAGCTCTCGATGAGCCCCTCCGCCTTGTCGTCGGCGAGCATGCGCTCGACCTGCGCAGTCAGCTCTGGTCCCGCTGCGCTCAGCTGCCCGGCGGCCGCTGCGTCGAACAGCTCCTGGTCAGGCATTGACGCCCACAGGAAGTACGAGAGCCGACTGGCGAGCTCGTAGTCGGAGAGCGGGGTAGCGACGGGTGACTCAGGATCGCCGAGCTCCACGCGATACAAGAAGTGCGGAGAGAGCAGCACGCTTTTCAGAGCAGCGCTCAAGGCGGCGGTCGGATCGCCGCTAGACTGTAGGACGCTCCGACCCAGGTCGACGCGGGCCTGCACCTCGTCCGCGGTCACAGGACGCCGGTAGGCGTTCTTCATGAAGCCGTTCAGTACTTCGGTGGCGCACCTGTCGAACGTCGACGCGCTGGGCTCGCAGGTGAGGATCCGATTTCGCCATGGATCGCTAGCTGTGCGCCCCATTAGCTCCTCAATCAAGGTGCTGGCAGCCTGGTCCATTTGCTCCGTCAGCAGCAGCGACATCACGAGCGCCTCCCCGTTGGTGTCGAAATAGTCGACCACGTCGTCCGCTGCAAAGGGAGTCTTTCTGGCCAGGTTCAACGTGCTCCCGAGCAGGTCGCGCATGGTGTTGTCGTACTCCGTCCGGTTCAGGCGGCGCAGCACGACACGGCCAGAGTCCAGCACAGTCGTGGGCACGACGTAGCTGCCGCCTGGCTCGCCCCCTGGTGGTATGCTGGGGAGCTCCGAGTCAGCGCCGCCGTTGCGTGGCGTCTCTTCCTCGGATGAGCCAATCAGCCCGGTGCAACCCACACAGGCAAGAAGCAGTGGCGGTAGCCACTGTGATATACGTAGTACCTTCATCGTCCTCTCCTCCGTAACGTTACGACCAGCGCCAGCGCAGCAAGCCACGCAGCCGATGCGGAACCGGGACTAGGACGCGACGCATAGCGGCAACTCGCCTCACTTTTGGGTGGCGTGCCAGTATCGTCGCCTTCGGGAGCGTTCGTGGGCAAGCCTCCTCCCATGCTGTTGCCGCCGCCGACCGCGTTAACAGGTCCTGCGCCGGCGTCCGTGTGACCTGCGAAGCCGCCGCTGCCCTGTGTGGCACCTGCCATGCCGCCAGCACCTTCGTCCTGCCCGCTTCCCGCGGCACCACCCGTTCCGTCGGGTACATCAGCCGGGCCAGTTGGACCCGTGACGGCAGGCTGGCCAGGCGTCAGTGGGTGCGGAACCTTGGGTACTTCGCTCACGTACCACCAAGGGACACCGCGACGCTGCGCATACACCCATTCCATGAACGCGTCGGAGGGATAGATGTCGCGCCACGTATCATGACCGTGCCCCGCGAGCTCAGTGTAGATTGGGTTACCGCCGAGGGCGCGTATAGCAGCGATCGTCTTGCGATTGTCACCGACCGTTGAATCTCGCTCCCCGTTGATCGACCAGATGTTCTCGCCCACGACCTTCTCGGGTTCGTCGAGGCCGGGGGCCGCAGCCGGTACGGCTGCGGCGAACAGCCCCGGGTTCTTCTCGATCATGTCCCAGGTCCCACGTCCGCCCATCGAGGGGCCCGTCAAGTAGAGCCGGTCGGGATCAATGTTATACTCGCCAGACGCGACCAACTGCTTCAGGACGACGATCGTCAAGCGCCCTTCGAACTTCTCCGCGTCGGAACGACCGTCACCCCACCCGGACCGATTGGTTTGCGAGATCGGAATGAGGAAGAATGAGGGATACTTCTTGTCGTCTCCATTATCAAGAAACGACCCTGTCCAGCCCTTTCCGCTGGAGCGCAGGTCCCGCGGAAGATCGCTGTCTTGCCCGGCCGCGTGTAGAAACACGAGAAGCGGGTACTTTCGCCCCCGATCATAGTCGTTTGGAACATACAGGTTGTATTCCAAGACCAGCCCCGTCCCTGGCTCGGTATACTTGTGTGGCTCATAGCCAGCGGCGGCGCGCCGCGTAACCCCCATCACCAGGACCATGGAAGCCACCCCGAACGCGAGAGCGTGGGCGCTTGTCCTTGCACCAATGATTCGTTGCATAACTATACCTAGTCGGTGTTCTTGAGTGGAAAGCTGATGTTGTTGTGCATTCGATGAACCTTGTCGCCGGTCAACGTCACGCCGTTTGTGCGATTGTCGTTCGCGTCCCAGCGGCTCGCCAGCATGTTGGACTGGGTGCCGTTGTTGAAAGAAGTGTTGTTGAACCAATCGTTCCGCCGGAAGAGTGGTTTGCCCCCCCCGAGGCGAGGAACCGTCGACGCGAAAGACGTCAACTGGTCATACTGCCCTCTCGTGGCGCGCGGAGCGCGGGGCGCGCCGCATGGAATATTTCGAACAGAAGAAGCTGCGCGGAGGAAATGGACGCGAGGCGACCGCCAACCGCCGCGTGAGCGTCACGTCCGATCACAAGGTGTGTCGGGCCGCCGGCGGCCAATCACGATTCGATCACGAAATCTCGAGGGGCGGCGAAGATCGCGTCAGGATATACTTCTGTATCACGAGCAGAACGGCAGATTCTTCGGACCGGGCTGTTCCAGGGCTGCCCAGCCGGCGCTCAGCCGATGCTGCCGGTCCCGCCGGTGTCCTGGACGCCTCCGCGTTCTCCGGTGCTGCCGGCACCGCCGGTGCCGTCGACCCCTCCGCGTTCACACCGCACCCCCGGGGCGACGCTCCGCCCCGCGCTGGTTCGGCGCAGCGCTCGCGCTGGCGTCCGTGCTGGGCAGCGCGGTCGCGGGGAGCCACCGCTCATCTGTCGTCTCCCTAGTCGGCTCGCATGCCCTCGCGCTCCTCGGTATTGCCGCGCAAGGTCGCTGAGCTCGGCTTGGGCGACTTCGCCCCCCTGGATGAGGCGATCCCCGAACTCCGAGGTATGGGCGGATCGGTCGGAGGAGCTCTCGTGTTGGTGGGACCGGATGCCGGGGCGACGAGCGAAGGCGGCTTCTTCGGCGCCGCGCCGTCGAGTCAGGCGCCGACCCCGACCGATGATGCCGCGGGCCGCTCGACAGCGGCCGACGCGGCAGCGGAGGGCGGCCCGTTGGGCCCGCGTTGGGCCACGTCGGAGCCGCCCTCCGCGGCGAAACGGCCGGAAGCTCCCGGAAGCACTAAGCTTTCTGGCGACCGCCCCGCTCCGACCGGGAATTCCCTGTCGGGATCTCTGGCGCGCGGAGCTGGCCGGCGCCTCTCCGCCGCTCACCGGCGGCCGCGTCGCGCAGCTCAGGTGGCGTCGCCGTCGCTCTGGCTGCACGCGATCTGGATGCACATCATTCCCTTGGGCACGCACCAGCCGCAGCTCGCGTTACAGCAGACCGTCCCTCCTGTACAGGTGTTGCTGCCGCACGGCTGACTGCCGATCTCCTGCTCGGCCTCCAGCGTCGGCTCTTCCTGCTCCAGTTCCTGCGCCTGTCCCTCGTCCACGTCGTCCGTGGTGACGCCGCAGGCGACGACGGCGAAGCCGAAGAGCGAGCACGCGACGATCGCACGAATGCCTCTCATGAGCGCTTCTCCTTGGCTGTCCCGATGGGACACTCTGTTCATTCCGGCTTCCCGACGGGCGCCCGGCGCTCCGAGCGCCCGCCGTCGTGCGGGTAGGCTGAAGCACCCACCGGAGGAAGTCGAGGCGCCCGCACGCCGCGATCGCGGCGTCATGCGGAGGTGTCGAGCGTGTGAATCGGCGCGCGATCCGGCAGCGACCTGAGCAGTCGCTACCCGTAGCGCCCCACCTCGTCGCTCACCTCGTGCGGCGAGCGTTCACGGCCGCGCCCTTCCGGTCCTCCGGCTGGCAGCTCAAGCTTTCCGAAGCGCTCGACCGCAAGCGCGACCACGCGCGTGGCCGTCGCTTCCTGGGCGACATCCCCGACGAACGGCACGATGCGGCCGTCACCGCGGGCCAGCTCGTTGACTGCCGGGTTGATGTCCTTGGCCACGACCGCGGCGCCGCGCGCCTCCAGCAAGAGCGCCGTGGCCAGACCGATGCCGCTCGCTGCGCCGGTGACAATCGCGACCCTGCCTTCGAGACCACGCTGCAGGTCTTCAGTCTTGCTCAGGTTCTTCTCCCGGGAGCGTTGTGCGTGTGCTCCCCGGTCTCTCCTGGTGACGTCCAGTGAGATCGCAAGCCCCCGAAGCCAGGGGTCCCGACGCTCCTCGAGAGCGCCCTTCCAGCTCCACCAGATTCGTGCTGCGCCCACGCCCGCCGGGCAATGCACGCCCCTGCTCGGTGATTGCCTGATCCTGCAGGCGGCCCCTTAGATGGGATGAGGCATCATAGGAACGTGGCGTCCGCAACGTCGATCCTGCTGGTTCCCACACCTGCCGACCGTGGCCGCGCAACCGGACACGTCGGAGGCCGCGTCCGCGACGGGGCTGCCGGCGGGCACGCCGGTCGTCCGGGACGCGGCGGACAACGCGGCGGGCGCGGTGGGACTCGGCACCGTGCGCAGCGGCCGGGCGATGGCCTCGGTCGGCACGAGCGGCGTGATCCTCGCGCACACCGATTCTTGGATCGTGGAGCCCGAGATGCGGCTCCACAGCTTCTGCCACGCGGTCCCGGGCCTTTTTTACCTGATGGGGATGACGCTCACCGCCGTCGGCGCGCTCCGCTGGTACCGCGACGTCCTCGGCGACGGCGAGCGCATGGCGGCCAAGATCCGGAAGGTCGATCCGTACGAGATCATCTCCGACACGGCGTCGACGGCGCGCCCCGACGCGGGACACGAGGATCACCGATATTCAGAAGCTCTTCCGAACGGAGCAGCTGACCGGGGTCGGTCGCTGAGCCCTTGCCGAAGGGATTCCTTCGAGGCGATGACATCCGCCGAGAACGCCAGACAGATGATTCCAATGTGCCTCGAGATGCTAAATTTCATCTCGGACATAATCTATGTAGAGGCCGCACGCTGGGTGGCGCTTCACCCCGGGCGAGGGGGCTCTCGCCGCGCCGCTCGAGCAGCGCGCGCTCAATGGTCCGCCGGCGATGGGCCGTAGAATAGAGCGCGTTTCACCACCACTCGGTCGCCGGCTGCGCCGGCACGGCGTCACCCTGCGGCTTCCCCGTGGAATCTCTCGTATGTATTCTCAGCGTGCTGCTGGAGGAGGCCTCGCAATGATCGCGCTAGCTTGTCCGACATGTGGGAAGAAAAACCACCAGACCGCTCTGCGATGCGCCGCTTGCGGCGCGGCGATGGCGCACGGCTACGAGGTCACCGCGGCGGCCGCGAGCGAGCTGGCGGAAACTCAGGCGCGTGAAGAACAGGCGAGTGATGCAGACAGCCGGTGGACAGCGGGGGACGTCATTGCGGGTCGCTACCGGCTCGATCGAGTGCTCGGCGAGGGGGGAATGGGGGTTGTGTGGGCTGCGCTGCACACGGTGACGCGAAAGCCTGTCGCCTTGAAGTTCGTGAAGGGCGGAGCGGCGTCGGCCGAGGTTCGGCGTCGCATGCTGCGCGAGGCGCGAGCGGCGAGCGCCGTGCGCCACCCCAACGTCATCGAGGTCTACGATATTCTCGATCTCGAGGATGGCGCGCCCGTCATAGTCATGGAGTTACTCGCTGGTGAATCGCTGGCGAACCGGCTGAGGCGCGAGCTCGCGATGCCAGTCAGCGAGGTGGCGCAACTTCTCTTGCCGGTCGCCTCCGCCGTGGGCGCAGCGCACGCGCTCGGCATTGTTCATCGCGACCTCAAGCCGGAAAACATCTTCCTTGTCGACAGGTCGAAAGACTGCATCAAGGTGCTGGACTTCGGCATCGCAAAGCTGACCGCTGTGGACGGCGACGCAGCACGGACGACAGGGGTGACCGAGAGCCGAGCCATCCTGGGCACGCCCTGCTACATGGCGCCTGAACAGGCGTTCGGCGAGCGTGATGTCGATCATCGCGCGGACATCTGGGCGCTCGGCATCATCCTCTATGAGTGTCTCTCGGGAGTGCTCCCTACCCGGGCCGAGAATGTCGGACAGGTCCTCAAGATCGTGCTAACGGGCGCGATCCCGCCGCTGCAGGAGCTGGCGCCCGGCGTGCCACAGGACATAACCAGCCTGGTCAACCGCATGCTCTCGCGAGCGCGTGAGGAGCGTCCCGGCGATTTGATGGAGGTCGCGGTGCTCCTCGCCCAATACGCGGGCGCCGGAACGCCGAGCTTCGGCCAGGCTACAGTGCCAGTCACAACGGCGGCTCGACCGGCCAGGGCGACGATCGAGCGACACCTCACCCGTGACGGCGATAAGCCAGATCCCTTCGCAGAGACGGCAAGGCTGGAAGGCGCTACGCGATGGCCGGCGCCGAGTGGACCTCGGAAGCGGACCGGCAGAGTCGCCGCGGCCTTGACGATAGCCGTCGTCTTGGCATTAGCGATATTTACCGTCGCAATAATTAAACTGCGATTGTGGCGGGCTCCCCCGCCATCGGCGCAGTCCGCCTCGCCTGCACCTCGTGCCACCGCCATTACGGACTTACCACTACCAGTGTCGGTGAGCCCGCAAGCGCAGGCGATGTACACCGCCGCGATTCATGCCTTTCGCGATGGTAACTACTCACAAGCAAAGGAAAACCTGGGAACGTCCATATCCATTGATCCATCATTTGCCGCAGCGCACATGCACCTAGCTATAGCCATGTCCTATGGAGACAACCCTCTCCGCGCAGACAATGACCAAACCAAGGCGAGGGCGCACTACGCGCGCGCTGTAGAAGGTCGTTCCATGCTCAGCGCCCGTGATCAAGCGTTGTTAATGGCGTACGAACCCGTACTTACACAGAAGAACGACCGTCCCGATTTCCGTACGAGTGCCGAGCGGCTACGGGAAACGACGTCACAATATCCATACGACGCTGAGCTTTTCCTTCACCTCGCCACGATGCTTCAAGGAAGAGACGAAGAGGAAAGCCTTCGTGCCGCGCAGCGCTCGGTCGATCTCGATCCACAATACGCTGCTGGATGGATGATGTTGGCCTGGACTCTCGACAGATTGAATAGGCGCAGCGAGTCGCGCAAGGCGATTGATAAATGTCTCACAATATCGCCGCACGCTGCAGATTGCCACTGGCTTCTGGCATCATTGAACTTCGATGCCGGTCATTGTGAGGAGGGCGTGGAGCGTTTGCGGATGGCGCTGTCGAGTGCAGCGAACCAGGCTCCTGGCACGTACGCAATGCAAGCAGCGGGACTCTTTGCGCTCGGTCGCTCTGAAGATGCGATCCTCGAGATCTTTCGCCAGAGGTGGGCGCTGATACGCCAGCCTGCCCGTCGCATGACCGAGCTACTTGATCTAGCAACGCTCGACGTCGCACTCGGCCATTTCGCGCGCGCTGAAGAGCGTGCTCGGGAAGGAATACTATTGACCACGAACGCGTCAGACAACATCGCGATTATCCATTACATAGGGTTCAACGATGTGCTTATCGACGTTTATGAAGAGAGCGGGCGCGAACAGGACGCGGCGCGCGTCGCTGCCGACGCGTTAAAGCGCGATGATCCCGGTATCAGGCAGTATGCACCAGCGCTGCGGAGAGTAATTCTTCACGCCGGAACGGGACCACAGAACGGCTCCAGCGCGAGAGACTCCGCGCGCCCTTTAGATCTCGATGGCTCGGAGTCAAATACGGATACACTCGGAGATTGGACAGGCGCACACGGAGCGTGGATTGAGACGTTCGAGGAAGGAAATGCAGCTCTCGCTGCACTGCCGCCAGAGCCGGATGATAGCTTCAATTCTTTTTTCTATCAGGCGACGCTTGGTATGGCCTATCAACTCGCGGGCAAGCCGAGCAATGCGGTGACCGCTTGTTACCGAGCGGGCTGCTTGATGGCCGGAAGATCCGGCTCCGTGATGGCCATCGTCGACCTGGATCTCCGCTTGCCGCGATGGCAGCGAGGCGAGGCGCCGGGGCACTTCAGCGGTCGCGGGGCGCCGACGTTCTCAGTCGATGTGAGTGGGCAGGCGATCGTCGCCGTCGAGGGCGGCGCGGTGGCGAGCGAGGGCGTCGCTCAGCCCGTCGATGTGGTGGAGCACGACGTCGACGGCGTAGAGGCGAGGGCACAGCGGGTCGGGGTCGTCCGGGTAGTTCGCGGTGAGCGCGTCGCGGGCGAGCGCGAGGGCAACGACGAGGGCGGCGGCTGCGCTGCCCTCGTCGTCAGCCCGCCGCGTGTCCTCCTCGGCCAGGGGGATGGGGTTCATCCGGCTTCCTCTGCGTCCAGTTGCAGGATGCGGCTCAGGACATCGCGCTCGACGAGCTTGCGTTTTTTACGCGCAGCGGCGCGGAGCGCGGCCGTGGCGAGTCGGTCGGTGTCGCGCAGGCTGCCGGCGGCCGCCTCGTGCAACATCGCGATCGCGTCCGAGGTGAAGAGCTCTTTCGTGCAGCCGACTCGGTTGAGACGTACACGCAGATAGTCGGCCGTATCGTCCGGCGTGAGCGGGTCGATGGTCAATCGGTAGTGGAGGCGCGAATACAGGGAGCGATTGCGGCGCACGCGGAGCCGCTCGCCGAGCTCGGGCAAGCCAAGCAACACGAGCGAAAGCAGTGCGCGGCTATCCCACGCGTAATTAAGGAGTATGTGAAGATGATCGAGCGTGTCCTGATGAAGTAGATGGGCCTCATCAAGGACGAAGACCGGGAATACGCGCTCCTTCGCGAGTTCCTCGACGTGCGTGCTGACCGCGTAGAAGACGTCTCCAGCGGTGCTGCAGCGAGCGAGGCCGAGCGCCAGACAGAGCTGGCGATAGAAGTCCCGACGTCCAAGCGTCACGTTGGCGCAGTAGGTCAAGCGAAACGTCTGCGGCGAAAGGGCATGACGGAGCGCGCGGAGGAGGCACGTCTTGCCGACGCCTGGGTCACCGGCGAGGAGCACGCTCTTTCTGGCGTGCACCGCCTCGATGAGTGTCTCGAGTACCATCTGCTTGGACGGGGGTAGCCAGAGCTCGCCGTCTTCGACCTCCTTGGAAAACGGCTCTGCGGTGAAGCTGAAATAGCTACAGAAGTCCATGGTCATCCTTCCTCGTCATCGCGGGGCGTTCGGCCGAGCGCCTTGTCCAGGAGCGTCTTCGGCGGGTCGAAGGGCACGCGCGCCTCGTGAGCGACATCGAGGTTGCAGGCGGACCGCGGGCGACGGGCGTTCTTCACCGGATCGACCCGGTGCAGGGCGAAGCGTTTGCCCTCGTGTTCGATCCAGGGCGGCTCGTTCGGCGCGACGAGGCACCGCGACACCGTGACGAGCTGGCCGGCGAGGAAGCCGAGGTCGGTCTCCCAGTCCTCTCCATCCATCGAGAGCGTGCTGTCACGCCGGACGCGCCGGCGGGCCTGGGTCGTGAGCGCGTCGCGCAGCTTTCGCTCGTCGAGGTCGTCGGTGACGTGGGGATATTCCTCGTAGACCTGCGCGGGGGATTTGCCGAAGAGCGCCGCGTGCGGCGTGCGGTGGTAGTGCTCGTCGACCCACGCGTAGAGCCGGACGTTGAGGTCGTGCAGCGAGCCGAGCGCGCCGGTGAAGTCCACACACCTCTCTCGCAATGTCCTCCAGAAGCGCTCCATCTTGCCGCGTGCGGGGGCGTCGTACGGACGAGCGTGGATCAGGGTGGTGCCGAGTCGCTCGCACGCAAGGTGCAAGGTGTGCCCGCGGTAGGTCGAGCCGTTGTCCAGGTAGAGGGCGTCGGGAGCGCCGTGCTTGCGCAGCGCCCGGATGAAGAGCGCCAGCATGTCGACCTCCCGCTCGGCGCTCATCGCCTCGATCGCGAGGATGTAACGGGAGGCGTCGTCGAGCAGCGCGTGGATCCGCACCGGCGCCGGGCTGCCGCCAACGAAGATCGGTGACGCGTGACACACGTCGCCGTGCCACAGAGCGCCGGGGTGCTCGGCCTGCCAGCGCAGCCGCACCTTGCCGCCCGTGCGATCGCGCAGCGCGACGCGATCGAGGTGGTGCTCGGCGTACAGGCGTCGCACCGTGGTGGCGGAGATGGCCTCCTTGTCGATCCGGCCTGCCGCGATCAAGGTGTCGAGGATGAGCGAGACCGAGGCGCTCGGGTGCTCTTCTCGAATGTCGAGCAGCATCTGCCGTTGCTCGGCCGTCAGCTCTCGCGCCCGCCCCTTGTCCTTGCGGGGCTTGGGGCGAAGGCCTTCGAGACCTTCGGTCTTGTACGCGTAGTACCAGCGCTCGAGCGTGGGGACCGAGTAGGAGCGCGGAGAATGGGCGCGCGGGGGGCGAAACCGCTGCTGGCTCAGGTCGGCGAGCGCTTCGGCGAGCTCTCCGCGGTCGAGCTCGCGGTGCATGAGCGAGCCGATGATCTCACTGCGGTAGAGCGCCACCGCTTCGGCGTGGTCCTTCGGCTGGAGGGGGTCTTGCACGTCGTGTCCTTTCCGCGCCGATGACACCGCACCGGCCGCACACCCATCCAAGCGCAAGGCGCTCCGCCGACCGAGGATCCAACTGGGTGGGGCCCGACATGAGCCCGGCCAGCGCGCCGCTCGCCATCACGCAGCCCGCGCGGCGCCGGCCATGACGGCGGCCTCGGGGACCTCGGCCGCACAAGGCGCCATCGCGACGAGCGTCATCGCGGCCCGCTCGGCCCGCTGCCGCAGGGAAGAAGCGGGAGGACTGGGGCGGACCGACGGAAAGAGGCGCTTTTGGTCGATGGCGAGCAACCAGCGCCGCACGGTCGCCCAGCTGTCGGCATCGAAGCTGGCAGACCAGGGGCTGACACGCCGCCGCACCTCGATAAGCGCTGCACCGGTGGTGCCGACGAGCAGCAGAGCCAGACCGATGGCCGTCGCGGCGAAGTGCCGTCGCGGTGCGACGCCCCGCGGCACGACCGTGATCGCGGCGCCGCAGCGCTGGCATCGATAGCGGCGCGCCTCGATCGTGACGAGCCCGCCGCGCTCGCCGGCAGCCAGCGGCCCGCGCACCTGCCGCGACCGCGTTCCGTGACCCCACAGCCCCAACGCGCCCCCCAGCGGGCAGCCCGCCGCGCCGCAACGCGGGCAGCGGGCTGGCCGCGCGCGGTTTACGGTGGGCGGTGAAGCGAGCCAGCCTTTGACATCGAGGTCCAGATGAACGATTTGTTGGGGGCTCCGCTCTTTCAAGCGATTCGGAGCACGACGGGAGGGGGCACGCGGCCAAACGAGCTCCTCCCGTCGCCTATTTTGTGGCCGGCGCCGCGCCGATGCTCCGCTCCAGCCGCTGACCTACCCCGGTCCTTATGCGGACGGGTGAGGAGTCGTGTTGGTAATTTTCGATGCGTGAACGGAATGCACCACGCCCTCTCTGGCGTGGGAGCCGCCGCTCGCCGCCGCTGTCGTTTCAGCAGGAGCTACGTTGAGAATTTTCTCGGACCCGGCGTAACGCATGACCGAGAACGCCCTGGCACCTTGCCGCCCCCCGGACGACGCCGCCATCGAGCATGATCCGCCTCGCCGATGGCCCGCTGCGGTCGGCCGGCCACCCCGCCATCAAAGAGCTAGATCGACAAGCGAACCATCGGCATCAAGAACGGTGCTCAGTAACACCGCTCTGCGCCGGGCAACGAGTGCGTGCGATGGCTTCTATTGGCCTAGAAAATATGTCCGGATCGGCTGGTTCCTCGGGCAGGCGCTCGAGCAGACCGGTGACACGCCTGGCGCATGCGCTGCGTACCAGAGCGTGATCGATCGCTGGGGGGATGCCAAGCCGCAATCGGTCACCGCTGACAGCGCGCGAGCGCGGATGAAGGCGATCGGCTGCGCGCTGCTCAAGCGGTCTTCGCCATCGCATTGAGGTCGACGCCGAGATGTCAGTCCGACGGAAGACACGTCGCTCACATCTACTGACGGGCGCCGTGGGCGAGGCTCAGCCGGGTTGACAAGGAGCGCCGACGAGGTCGGCGTAAGTGCCCCGCAGGCTGTGGAGTTAACGCGGCCTCTTTGATGCAAGGACAAGTTGTTGATACAGCGTAACTTTGCCAGGAGAGATGCGGATCGTGCAAGGTTCGTTATGTCAACCAGTGCGCGCAGCGTGGCCGTAAGGTGGGATCGGTGATGCCGCGGGCCCTTCACCGCGGGCGACGCGGCGGCGGAGGGCGCCCCGTTGGGCCACACCGGAGCCGCCCTCGGTGGTGCAACAGGCGAAAGCTACGAAAATCGCTGCTGTTTACGACGACCGCTCGCCATCACCCGGGAGTCCCTGGCGGGATTTCTGACACCCGAGACTAGTACTCGCCGCAGTCGCCGGGCGCCTGGAGCGCGCCGAAGCTGTAGGGGCGCGCCTGCTTGACCAGCAGCCGGCGCTCCGGGCCGATCAGCTTCCACTCGAACTGCATCGCATAGAGCCGGTTCTCTCCCTCCGGGGCCACCAGCGGCCGGTAGTGCGCGTGGATGGACTCGAGATCCGTAGGTTCTGCATGCCGACCCCGCGCCCCATCGGGTCAGGCGCCGAACGCGCCGTCGATCGTGTGCATCGCACCGGTGACGAAGCCCGCCTCCGGGCCCGCCAGCCAGGCGACCATCCCCGCCACCTCCTCCGGCCGCCCGTGGCGCTTGATGGCCAGGAAGCTGTGCATCAGGTCCTTCATCGGCCCGTCCGCCGGGTTCGCGTCGGTGTCGATCGGCCCGGGCTGCACGATGTTCACCGTGATCCCGCGCGGCCCGAAGTCCCGCGCCAGCCCCCGCGCCATTCCCTGCAGGGCCGACTTGCTCAGCGCGTAGGCCGCCAGGCCGGCGAAGGGCATCCGGTCCCCGTTGACCGAGCCGATCACGATGATCCGCCCGCCCTCGGGCATGCGTCGCGCCGCCTCCACCGCGGCATGATAGGGGGCCTGTACGTTGATCCGGATGAGCCGGTCCACCGCGTCCGGGTCCAGCTCCAGCGCGTCGCCGAAGAGGGCGATCCCGGCATTCACCACCAGCACGTCCAGCGGCCCGCTCTCCCGCACCCGGGCGATCACCGCATCCCGGTCCGCGCTGTCGGTCGCCACCGCCGTGCTGCCCGTCTCCGCCGCGAGCTGCACCGCGGCCTCGCGCGAGCCGGCATAGGTGAAGGTCACCGCCGCGCCCTCCGCGGCCAGGCGCCGCACGATCGCTGCCCCGATTCCACGACTGCCGCCGAGCACGAGAACGGACTTATTCTGAAAACCGGCCATGCGGTCCTCCTTGAGAGTTAACTTAGTGACCGCTACATTAAGTTCCGGAAGGGAGCCGTCAAGGAATTTTGTACAGATGACTACAAAAATAGCACGGCCCCGCGGCCGCCCCCGCCGCTTCGACCCGGAAGAGGCCGTCGCCACCGCCCAGCGCCTGTTCCATGCCCGCGGCTACGATGCGGTGAGCGTCGCGGACCTCACCCGGGCCCTCGGCATCAACCCGCCCAGCTTCTACGCCGCATTCGGCAGCAAGGCCGGCCTCTACCTCCGCGCCCTCGGCCGCTACGCCAAGGCCGGGGCAATCCCCCTGTCCGAGTCGCTGCGCCCGGACCGCCCCGTGGCCGAATCCCTCGCGGCCCTGCTGGAAGCCGCCGCCCGCGCCTATGCCGCCGATCCCGCCGCCGCCGGCTGCCTCGTCCTGGAGGGCGCGCGCTGCAACGATCCAGAGGCGCGGGAGGCCGCCCTCGCCGCCCGCGTCGCCGCGGAGGATTTCATCCACCGCTTCGTCGCGGCCCGCCACCCGGAGGAGGCCCGGCTCCTTACGGATTACGTCGCCACGGTGATGGCGGGCCTCTCCGCCAGGGCGCGGGAAGGGGACGGCCTGGACCGTCTCCTCGCCACTGCCCGCCTCGCCGGCCGGGCCATCGCCGCGTCTATCTCCGCCTGACCGCCGGGTCCGGCTCGCGAAGGCTGTCGCTCGAGCGCGCCTTCGCTGACGGGACTGTCGCGGTGGACATGGATCCGCTCTCGCGCCTGTGCCGCCTCGCGGCCAGCGTCCCGCCGCCGCGCTTTCAGACCGTCAAGGACGCTGGCGTGCTCGCCTCGGCGAGTCGCCCACGTTGGCGCGCAAGCGCATCGGACCGCGCCCTGCGAAGCCAGAAGAGCCCACGAAGGCGGACGATGACGCCGCTCCGAAACGCAAGCGTGGCGGCTATCGGGCGGTCGACAAGCCGCGCCGAGCTCTTGCGCCGCACATGTGCGATCGATGTCCTCGAGTGCCCGACTTGCAAGGGGCGGATGAAGCTCGTCGCCATGGTCACCGAGCCCCGGAACATCGTCCGCTTCCTCTGCGCGCTCGGCGAGCCGACCGATGTTCCAGCACGCTCTCCCAGCGTCCACGCGGCGGCCACCGTACTGGAAAAGCACCGTTGTGCGCCGCAAGGCGCCCGGTGACGCCGTAGAGCGTCTCGCGACGCGCCTGCCGGGCCAGACCAACGCCCGGACGGACACGTGTGCCCACGGCACGCCGATGCGCCTCTTAGCGCGCGCGGCGCCGCCCGGACCACGCGCTTTCGACCCAGGACCGAGCCATCACGACGCTCGCGGTCCCACCCTTTCGCTCTGCCGCGCTACACTTCTTCGCGCTGCGATCCGGCTTCTTTTACCTCCGCGCTGACACCGCCGTCGCGCCGTGCCAAGAACTGACAAGACGGGGCGCGACCTCCGCGACCGCTGAGTGACGCGTCCGGCGTCAGGGATGCGTCGCTGGCCCACCACCCGCGCGACAGCAGCCGGTGGGCGACCGGATCCTCGAACCCCGGGACATCGGTCAGGCGTTGGGTCGACTGGTCACGAACGTCCACGCGGCGCCGCGTGCGCGTCCGCCGACGGCGGCGAGCCGAAGAACCGACGGTACTCCCGGCTGAACTGCGACTCGCTCTCGTAACCGACGTCGTGCGCGGCGGTCTTCACCGTGCCTCCCGCATGGAGCATCTGGCGTGCACGTGTCAAGCGGAGCGCCTTCATGTACTGCAGCGGCGAGGTTCCGGTCATCGACTTGAAGTGTTGATGGAACGTCGGGACGCTCATGTGCGCCATCTGCGCGAGGTCGCCGATGCTCATTCGCTCCGCGAATCTCGCGTTCATATGGCGGAGAACGTGCGCGAGCTGGCTCGTCGGGCCTTCCGCGAGCGCCCGAAGCGAATCGCCATAGGGCCCGTCGAGCACGAGAAAGAGCATCTCGCGGATGGTCTGCCGCGCGAGCGCCCTCGTGCGCCGTTCATCGGTCAGGCAAGCGAGCAAACGGGCTCCAGCGTCCTCGAGGTCGCGCGGAAGCGGCGCGCGAAGAACGCTGCGAGAGGAACGCGCCAGCTGGGGCGCGGGCGGCTCATCCTCCTCGATGAGCAGCTCGCGCAGGAGGGCGAGCTCGATCTCGACCACCACGGTGAGCACGGGCTCATCGACCGACGCAATGGTCCTGCAGAGCATCGGCAGCGGTGAGGTGACCACGAGGTAGTAGCCGGCGTTGTACACGAACGTCTCGTCACTCAGAATTGCGTGCTTCTCGCCAGCGCCGACGAGAATCAAGCTGGCAGGATAGAGGGTGGGCGTGGGCGGCTCCGCGACGGTCACGCGGTAGACGACGACGCCCGGGTAACGCGTGCTGTTGCAACCCTCATGGCGCGCCAGCGCGGCAATCCCAGCGGCCAAGGAACTGCTCGAACGAGCCGCTCTCGACATGCGCGTCATCCTACCCCCCTGGTCGAGAGGGCGCCAGGAGGTTCGTCGCCTCGCTCATAGGATCGTGCATGCCTTCGATAGTTCCGTGCCTTCCGTTTCCGGCCGCCGCGGCTACTTATTGTCGCGTCAACGAGCCGCGCAGGTGAGCGCGGCCCCATCAGGAGGAGTGAAACATGGTTCAGCAGGCCCAGGGCGCCCTCGCGGAGCGGGTCGCCGTCATCTCGGGCGCATCCAGCGGCATCGGCGAGGCGACGGCGAAGGCGCTCGCCGCCCGCGGCGCGCGCGTGGCGTTGCTCGCTCGCCGGAAGGAGAGGCTCGATGCGCTCAGCGACGCCATCCGGAAGGCCGGTGGCCAGTCCGCGGTATGGCAGGTCGACGTGACCGATCGAGAGGCCGTCGAGCGGGTCGCCTCCGAGGTCATCGAGAAGCTCGGGCGCGTGGACATCGTCGTGAACAACGCCGGCGTCATGCTGCCGAACCCGATCGAGGCCAGGCGCGTCGACCAGTGGCAGCAGCAGATCGATCTCAACGTCACTGGCCTCATGAACGTCATCGGCGCGTTCACGTCGGCGCTCGTGCAGGCTGGCTCCGGCCCGGGGCCGGCGGATCTCGTGAACATCTCGTCGATCGCCGGCAAGAACATCTTCCCGGCCTTCGCGGTGTACAGCGGGACGAAGGCGTTCGTGACCCATCTGTCGATCCACCTCCGTGCAGAGCTGGGCTCCAAGGGTGTGCGCGTGGCATCCATCGAGCCAGGCATCGTCGGCACGGAGCTGCAGAGTCACGTCGACTTCAAGGGCGCGCGCGACTGGCTCGAGGGGTCGAAGTCGCAGATGGAGTGGCTCGCCCCCGAGGACGTGGCCGAGGCCATCGCGTTCACCGTGAGCCTGCCGAAGCGGGTCAACCTCCAGCAGGTCACGATCATGCCGACCGGCCAGCCCTCCTAGCTGGCTAGCCCCTCCCGCCCACAACGAGCCCCTGGGCACGCCCCGTCGCCGCGCTACTCCACGAACCGGAGCCAGTCAGGTTGATGTCGCCGGTCTTGAAGGCGACGCGCACCACGTGCGGGCCGACGGTCACCCAGCTCCCGTGGCGGCGCAGGCTCGCCCAGGACGGGGCGTTGTTCGGCGTGCTGACCCGCATCTTCGTCGAGAGCGTGGAGCGGTTCTACGAAGAGCGCGCCGCGCGCCGAGGCGCGTTCGGCGCGGTCAAGAGCGGCGCGGTGACCGCCGTGCAACGCGCGTCCGGCGACATGCGGCTCAATCCGCATCTGCACGTGGTCTTCCTCGACGGGGCTTATCACGAAGACGGCACCGAGCTCGTGTGGAACGAGCTCGGTCACCTGCGAACGCGCGAGGTCGGTCAGGTCCTAGAGCACGCCGTCGGGCGGATGCTCCGTTACCTCCGGCGGCCCGGGCATCTCGAGATCGAGCACGACGTCGAGGAGGACGGCGAGCCCGAGGCAGCGCTCTGTGCCTCCGCCGTCTCGGGACGAGAGCCGCGCCACACGTCGTCGCCCCGCAATGGCTCCGCGGGCTCTCGTCGTCTTCTCCGAGCGCGCTCGCGTACGACAAGCCGCTGTGCGCTGGGCTCGATGGCTTCACCTTGCACGCAGCGACGCGCGCCGGTGCGCACCATGCCGCGGCGAGGGAGGCGCTGCTGCGTGACGTGCTGCGACCCCCGATCGCCTCGGCGAGCCGACCGATGTTCCAGCACGCTCTCCCAGCGTCCACGCGGCGGCCACCGTACTGGAAAAGCACCGTTGTGCGCCGCAAGGCGCCCGGTGACGCCGTAGAGCGTCTCGCGACGCGCCTCCCGGGCCAGACCAACGCCCGGACGGACACGTGTGCCCACGGCGCGCCGATGCGCCCCTTGGCGCGCGTGGCGCCGCCCGGACCACGCTCTTTCGACCCAGGACCGAGCCATCACGACGCTCGCGGTCCCACCCTTTCGGTTTGCTGCGCTACACTTCCTCGCGCTGCGCTCCGGCTTCTTTAACCTACGGTGCGCCAAGCACAGCTTCGATCAGGAGGATGCCATGTGAAGTCCACACCAACTGAAACCTGATGTAGCGACCCAGCGGGTTGAATTCCTGCCCGACCAAGGTAGGGCCGCCAGTCGGAAGCGAGTCTTGCGTGGTGACCGAGGGCAACCCGGACTACGAAGCGTGGACAGCGAGCACGCGGGCCGCGGAATCGGGCTCCGAAAGAAAGAAGTCGTGGAAGCCGGCGGGACCGTAAGCCCGGAAGGCAACATCGAGGGAGCGATGCGTAGGGACATGTTCCCGGAGGCCTGCTCCTGAGATTCCGCCGGAGTCGAAGAGCCGGGGCATGCGTGGCGAGGGTCGCCGAGGAACTTGGGAGGTCCCAGTGGCTCCGTCGTGAGACGGAACCGTGAAGGCGAGCGCGAGCGAAGCCGAAGCGGGGCAGCGGGACGTCGGAGCGCGCCATAGTAGCGACGAATCGGGGGAACCGAGCCGTGGGACCCCGTGGAGCGAAGGGCGCGCCGGGACACGGAACCGTAAGAGGGAAAGATGGAAGAGACATCGGGCTTGGTACCCATCTCAACGCGACTCAAACGGATAGCAGGGCTGGCGCGGCAACTCCGCGAACAGCCGCTCACGACGCTCGCTCATCACATCGACCTGGAATGGCTACGTGAGGCACACCGAAGGACGCGCAAAGATGGCGCGATGGGCGTGGACGGACGGAGTGCGGACGACTATGCGGCACACCTGGAGGACAACCTCCGGTCGCTTCTCGAACGCACGAAGTCCGGTACGTACCGTGCGCCGCCGGTGCGCAGAGTCCATATCCCGAAAGGGTCTGGCTCGGAAACGAGGCCGGTCGGTATTCCAACTTTCGAGGATGAGGTGCTGCAACGCGCAGTTGCCCGTTGCCGTTCGAGCCAGCGTCTTCGCAGGCGACGGTGAGACAGCCGAGGACGAGGAGAGCAGCGAAGCCACGCGGTGCGAGCCTTTCCCGTGAGTGGCCGCCTCGCGGCTTTCCGTGAAGGCCCTCTTCACTCTCCTCGCGGCGCCCTTCGATGCCGACGTCGCCGCCCCTTGATGCCGTCGGGCTGCCTCACAACGCCGCCTTGCTCGCCGCCGCCGAAGGCTACGGCTGCATCCCGCCGGAGATCGACAAGCTGATCCGGCAGGCGTAGGCGAGGCGCGTCGAGGAGAAAGAGTCAGCGGGCGGCTCGGGCGTACGCCCCCGGCGTCACCCCGGCGATGCGCTTGAAATGCCGGTGGAGCTGGCTCTGGTCGTAGAGCCCCACGCGCGCAGCGACCTCCGCCTGAGGGACTCCCCGGGCGAGCAGCGCCCCTGCGAGGCCGACGCGCCGGTAGGTCACGTACGCGTGCGGGGGAAGCCCGACCTCCTCGCGGAAGGCACGACAGAGGCGGAACTTGTCGAGTCGCGCGTGGGCGGCGAGCTCGTCGAGCGCGATCGATTCGGTGAACCGCGCATCGAGGAGCTCGCGCGCGCGCGTCACCGCGCGAGTCCACGCGCTGCGCGGACGGGGCGGATCTCGGCGCATGGTGGTGAGCTCGCACAGGGCGGCGAGCGCCTCGGACGACACACCCGCGAGCTCGAGAGGCGTCGCGTCGCCGCGAAGCAGCGAGCGATGCAACGCCGCCAACGGTGCAGCGCGCGGGTCGTGCGCGCAGAGCGCGTTCTCCGTCGGGGGCGACGCGGGAGAGTCCAGCGTCGCGCGCGCCTCGTCGACCATGCGCGCGTCGAAGATCACGACTTGAAACCGCCGCTGGCCTTGGCGGGCGTGCTCTGCGAAGACCTCTCCGGGGACCTTCACGTCGATCGTGCCCGGGCCGCTCGACCAGCGCGCGCCTCGAAGCGACCACTCGGAGCGGCCACTGAAGTGGAGCGCGGTGGCGTAGCGGTCCGTCACGCAGGTGAACAGGGGCCCGTCGCTCCGGAACTGCCCGACGGTGAGGCCGGGGAGCGCAGCCGGGCGTGAGAATGCGATCCGGCTCCGCCCGCGCTGCGCCGCCGAGAGGTCCACGCCGAGGACGATACCGCGCGGCCCTTCTCGGCGCCAGGGCGCTCTCGGGCTGCTCCCCAAGGACGCGCGTCGAGCCAAGATCGCCCAATCTCCTCTGGACGCTCGGTCGTAGCTGGAGGGCATGAACGTCCAGCGAACAGCGCTCGTCACGGGCGCGAACAAGGGGATCGGCCTCGAGACCGCCCGCCAGCTCGGCCGCGCGGGCATGACGGTGCTCGTCGGAGCACGCGACGAGGAGCGCGGCGCGCGAGCCGCTGCGGCGCTGCGCCGAGAAGGCATCGACGCGCGCTTCATCGCGCTCGACGTGACGGACGCCGCGAGCGTCGCCGAAGCGCCTCGCACGATCGAGCGCGACCTCGGGCGGCTGGATGTCCTCGTGAACAACGCGGGCATCCTCCTCGGCCGCTCCACGCCGAGCGCGACGCGACTCGACGAGGTGCGCCACGTGTTCGAGGTCAACGTCTTCGCTGCCATCGCCGTGACGAATGCGATGCTCCCGCTGCTCCGACGAGCGTCGCCCGCGGCGCGCATCGTCATGGTGTCGAGCGGGCTCGGCGGGCTCGCGAACCACGGCGACCCAGCGTGGGAGTACGCGTCGTTCAACGCCATCGCGTACCCCGCCTCCAAGGCGGCGCTCAACATGGTGACGGTGCAGTATGCGAAGGAGCTCGCCCCGACGGGCATCAAGGTCAACGCCGCGGACCCCGGTTACACCGCGACCGACCTGAATGGCCACCGCGGCACGCAGACCGTCGAGGAAGGCGCCCGCGCGTCCGTGAGGCTCGCGCTCCTCGACGACGCCGGCCCGACCGGCGGGTTCTTCGACGCGCGCGGCCCCGTGCCCTGGTGAAGAGACGTGAGTGACGAAAGGAGCAGGACAACATGACGACGATGGTGACGTTTTCGTTGGGGAACGCGGGGCAGATGAAGGGCGCCCTCTCCGAGCCGCCTGGCTCGGGCAAGGTCGGGGGGCTCGTCGTGGTCCACGAGTGGCACGGCCTCAACGAGGTGATGCGAGCGCACTGCCAGCAGTTCGCGCAGGCGGGCTTCCTCGCGCTCGCCCCCGACCTCTATCACGGCAAGCTCGCCGAGAACGACGAGGAGGCGGCGAAGCTGATCGGCGCCTTCGACTTCCAGAAGGCCGTAGGTGAGCTCGGCCACGCGGTCGGCTACCTGCGCTCGCATCCCCGGTGCAACGGGAGGGTCGCGGTCGCGGGCTTCTGCTTGGGTGGCGCGCTCACCCTCGCTGCGGCACGTTACGTGCGGCCGGCCCTGGAGGCGGCGGTCCCGTTCTACGGTCTTCCGCGGATCGCACCGGAGGAGTTCGCCGAGGTGAAGACGCCCATCTGCGGGCACTACGCCAAGGTGGACGACTGGGCGAACCCTTCCGTAGCCGAAGAGATCCAGAAGGCGGCGCGCTCCGGTGGAGGCGCGATGGATCTCTACGTCTACGACGCCGGCCACGCGTTCATGCGCTCGACCGATTCGTCCAAGTTCGAGCCGAAGAGCGCCGCGCTCGCGTGGCAGCGCACGGTCGAGTTCCTCCACACGCACATTGGCTGACGCGTCAGGCGGTGCCGGGCCAGGGCTGCGCCGCGCTCGCGTACGACAAGCCGCTGTGCGCTGCGCTCGATGGCTTCACCTTGCACGCAGCGACGCGCGCCGGTGCGCACCATGCCGCGGCGAGGGAGGCGCTGCTGCGTTACGTGCTGCGATCCCCGATCGCAAAGGAGCGCGTCGAGCCGCAGCAGGACGGCCTGGTGCGGCTGTCGCTCAAGCGCGCCTTCGCTGACGGGACTAGCTTGCAAGGGGCGGATGAAGCTCGTCGCCATGGTCACAGAGCCCCGGAACATCGTCCGCTTCCTCTGCGCGCTCGGCGAGCCGACCGATGTTCCAGCACGCTCTCCCAGCGTCAACGCGGCGCCCACCGTACTGGAAAAGCACCGTTGTGCGCCGCAAGGTGCTCGGTGACGCCGTAGAGCGTCTCGCGACGCGCCTCCCGGGCCAGACCAACGCCCGGACGGACACGTGTGCCCACGGCACGCCGCTGCGCCCCTTGGCGCGCGCGGCGCCGCCCGGACCACGCTCTTTCGACCAGGACCGAGCCATCACGACGCTCGCGGTCCCACCCAAGTCCGTCGCCTGATGGAGCTGGTGCCTCCAGAACCCCTTGAACCGGGCCCTCGCACCGACGACGTCACGCCGCCCGTCATGCCCGGTGACACCCAGGCCGGTCCCCCCGTAGCCCCGGCGGCGCCCTTCGAGACCCGCTCTGCGAGCTGCGCGCGGGTGTGCCGGACGCGGCGGCCCCGCGCCCCGAGCGGGCGCTCTGGGCCGCCGCGCTGCGCTTCGACGCCGCGCTCCCCGGCTTTTCGCCTCGACGACCCGCGGCCCTTCGAGTCGCACCGCGCGGGCGCCGGCTTCGTCAGGCCGGAGGCGCGGCTGACCCTCGCGCCCGGGGCTCTCCGCGCCGAGTGCGACCGCGGAGCGGGCGGCTGCGTCCACGTGCTCGCGTGGGCGACGACGGCCCCCGCGCGCTCAAGGTCGTCCTCGAGAAGCGGCGCGAGGAGACGCCGTGAGGCGCCGGGGGATCGTGACGCCGAAGGTGCCGGCCCCTGCGGAGGCCATGTGGTTCTTGATGCGAAGAGAGCTGGAGCCCCTCGGCCTGCTCAGTTCCTGATCGCCCTCTCGCGTTCGCGCTCCGGCGGCCCTGGCTCAGCTCGCCCCGCACCCGAGCGGGATTGCGATCGGGGACCTCGCGCCGTACACACCGCATCGATGGAAGCCCCGCGTCGTCGTGCCCCTCTCGTAGGTCTCCTCGCGGTCGCGGCCTTCGCCGCGCCGCTCGTCGCTGCTGCAGCGACGAGTGCGCTCGCGCGTGCGCCGGGTCGGGTCCACGAGGTAGCTCAGCCTCACGACGGCATGCGCTGCGGCGGCCGTCTGGTCGAGCTCGGCATGACGAAATCCGAGGTGGCGGCGCGGTGCGGGGCGCCCTCGCACCAGACCATGCGCTACGAAGAGCGCGTCGTGGACGGCCGTCGCGAGCTCGTCACCGTCGACGAGTGGACGTATCTGCTCGGCCCCGGCACGTTTCCGCGCCTGCTCGAGTTCCGCAACAACCGCCTCGTGTCGCTCCGGGCCGGGTGAGGTGGTCTTTGAGCGTCTAGAATACCGATCACGTTGATCGAGCGAGACGAGCCCCTGGGCCTTGCGCCGGTAGGTGGGCGGGGAGCGGGCTATTCCCGCGGAAGCATTGAGGAAGCTGCCGGGTGGGTGGCGGGACGCCGAGGTGCGGGACCTCGACGGGCACGTGGTGGTAGCGCGTCGCCACGCTCAGGCTGATGCCGATCGGCCCCTTCTTGGGGTCGTCAGCCGT
The DNA here is from genome assembly GCF_051530195.1 of Sorangium sp. So ce321. Classification (NCBI taxonomy): domain Bacteria; kingdom Pseudomonadati; phylum Myxococcota; order Polyangiales; family Polyangiaceae; genus Sorangium; species Sorangium sp. So ce321. The sequence goes on from NZ_CP150329.1 coordinate 1,529,083, forward strand.
CCGCGCCGTGGATGCCGGGCGTGCGGTGGAGCCTCTGCGAAGGCCGACTACCCAACGGCCGGGCGGCTCGCGTTCGGCCGGGAGCGCGTACGTGCGCCGCGTCATCATGGACGAGCAGCCGACGGCTATCGCGCTGCAGGCGGCAACTTCATCGATACCGCCAACAACTACCAGTCAGGCGAGTCGGAGAGGTTGCTCGGTGAGTTCATCGCGAACGACCGCGACGAGGTCTCAGTGGACGCGGCCGACGCCCCGGCGGATGAGCTCCGATCGGCTCGCGGGGGCGGCAGCCCTCGCCCCGTCGGCGGCCCGCGCCGGCGCCGGCACAGACCCGCAGACGCTAGTATTCGCGGCAGTCGCCGGGCGCCTGGAGCGCGCCGAAGCTGTAGGGGCGCGCCTGCTTGACCAGCAGCCGGCGCTCCGGGCCGATCAGCTTCCACTCGATCTGCATCGCATAGAGCCGGTTCTCTCCCTCCGGGTCCACCAGCGGCCGGTAGTGCGCGTGGATGGACTCGAGCGCGCAGCCGAGCCGCTGGATCTCCGGGAACGACAGCACGTCGAGCCCGCGCGACAGGCTCGAGCGTGCATGGTAGTCCGCCTTGATCGTGCGGGGCGGCGGTGTGTACACGAGCTCGTCGCTGGTCACGCCGGGCGCCGGGTTGGTGACCGACGCCTCCCCGATCTGCGCGTTGATGTAGTACTGGCTGTCGCGGGTCGCGTCGAGCGCGTTGCGGCTGATCGCCACGCCCTGCGCGCGCTCCGATTGCCACGCCTGGTGCACCAGCACGGCCATGGCCGCGCGCGCCTGCTCCACGTGGCCGAACTCGCGCTCGTCGTAAGCGCGCGTGTTCCAGAGGCTCGACCAGACCGTGCGCAGCGCGTCCTCGATCGAGCTCGACGAGGCCTCCAGGTCGCCGCTGGTCGACGTGTGCAGCCCCGCGCCGTTGAAGGTGGCCAGATCCTCGGTGTTGCTGCTGCTGCGCAGGCGCACGCGCTCCTTGCCGAAGCGCTCCTCGATGGCGCCCGTGATCTCGCGCAGGATCTCGCGGTCCACCGGGTGCTTCAGCATCCGCTCGCGCACCCGCGAGAGCCCCTCGGCGTGCGCGCGCGGATCGGCGCGGAACTCGGGGTCCTGCTCGAGCTTGGCCAGGAGCTCCGCCGCGCCGCTCGCCTGGAAGTGATCCATGTAGTGCGAGAAGGGGACGGCGAACGCCGCCGGCGGCACGTACAGCGGCAGCAGGTCGGGCGGGCAATACGGCCCCACGCCGCTCACGCGGTACAGCTCGGCCATGCCCGCCGCCTTGGAGCCGATGCTGCCGCTCCACGCGTAGTCCGCGGCGTCGAGCGAGACGACCCCGCGCACGGAGAGGTCGAGCGCCGGCGCGAGCCGCTCGCCCTCGGGCTTGCGCGCCTCCCAGTAAGCGTCCGCCTCCTGCGCGGTCGCCTCGCGGATGTCGAAATCGGAGGCGCGCACCTCGAGCCGCACCAGCTTGCCGAAGAGGCCCTCGAGGCGCGCGTCGCCGCGCGCGCCGCGCAGGGCCATGTTCGGCGTGCCCCGACCGCGGGCCAGCACGTTCACGTGCGCCAGCGGCGTCTGGAATGCCTCGGTGATGAGGCCGCCCATGAACGCCGTCTCGTTCGGCACGTCGTCCGTCACGACGATCACGTTCGGGCCGAGCTCGGCCGTCTCCAGGTCGCGCGCCGGGACGAACGTCAGCGTGCCGAAGCCCTCGGCCGGGTTGAGCGGCTGGTAGGTGAGCCCCTTGTACGGCGCGTTCGGCCCGACCATGGGCGCGGTCCCCTCGATCGCGCGCAGCTCGGCGATCTGGCGCCCCTCGGTGGCTCGGATCGCCCACGCCTGCGGGTCGGGCACCGCCTTCATCACGGCGAAGAAAGCGCGCCGCATCTGCTCGCCGACGATCTTGTCGCCCGGCGCGAACTCGACCGTCCTGGCGCCGTTGGTGTGCTCCACCAGCGTGCCGAGGAGATAGCGGCGGCCCTCGGCGCGGTAGTACTCCTTCTGGCTGAACAGCCCCCAGCCGACGTTGAACTCCGCGGCCTGCTCGGGGTCGCAGCGATCGAGGTGCGGCAGCCGCTCGATCTGCTCGCGGATGAAGGTGTAGTGAAGCGCCCACGCGCGCGTGCTCAGCAGGTGCACCGTGTCGTTCGTCGCCATGTCGACAACGAACTTGACGCCGGCCTCGCCGACCTCGGTGCCGCCCCTGGCCAGCTCGGCGAAGTCGCCGGGCGTGTCCAGCCGGTGCGCGCGCCCGCTCGCGAGCGGGCGCCCCGGCAGCGCGGCGCAGCCCGCGTTCGGGGCGCCGGGGCTCGGTGCGTCGCAGAAGCGCGGCGTCCCGGTGGCGTCGGGCACGCGGGCCAGCGACGCGCCCTCCGGCCACGCCATGAAGTCGATGCGATCGCTCGGCACAGGCAGGCCCGCGCGCCACAGCGTGGCCACGCCGTCGAACTCCGGCGAGGCCTCGATCGCGGCCGTGTCGCTCGCGCTCACCGGGACGCTCACGCGCGCCCCGGGCGCGAGCGTCATGCCGGGCTGCGGCCACGCGAGCAGCACGCCCGCGCCGGCGCCGGGCAGCCCTTGCCCGGGCGACAGCGCCGAGAGGCGCAGCGCGAAGTCGTCGAGCGCCACGGCCGCCCCGCTCGCGTTCACCACCTCGACGAACCCCGCGGGCCGCAGGGCGAGCTCGGAGATGACCAGCGGCCCGGTGATGGCCGGGAACGGCTCGGGCCACGCGAACGGCGCGAAGCGGATGCTGTCGTCGAGGTTCGGCGGCTCCGGCGGCTCGCAGCTGTCGCCGTTCGTGCGCTCGGGCGTGGCGTAGCGGCAGATCGACAGCTCGCCCGTGCCGTCGGGCAGGCGCGCGTAGCTCTCGGAGCGGGGCAGCTCCGGCACCTCCACCGCGTCGGCGAGCTCGCACGACGCCGACCAAAGCAGCACGCGCGCGCCCGAGTTCGAGAGCTTGAACGGCAGGTGCAGCGGGCCCTGGTCCGGGGTGTCGTCGGCCCAGAGCAGCACCGTGCGGCCCGGCCCGAGCGCCAGCGTCGGCAGCCGCGTCGCCTTGCCGAGCTTGTCGCCCAGGTAGTACTGCCCGAGATCGATCGGGCGCTGGCCCATGTTGATCAGCTCGACGAAATCGTCCGTCTCGCCGCTCTCATCGACCCAGGCGCCGTCGTTGCCTGTCATCACCTCGTTGATGCGCAGGTCACCGCTGGCGTCGCTCGCGCCGGGCGCGCCGGCCGCGCCGGCCGTCGAAGACGCGAAGTCGCAACTCGAAGGCTCCGGCGGAGGGGCGGGCGGCTCGCCCGAGCAGCCGGCGCCCATGGCGACCGACAACAGGCCTGCGCCCACGCGCGCCCGGCGCGATCGAAGCGAGCGGCGGTCGAACGATGATCTAGCGGTCATGCAGGCTCGGTCAGCATGCGACGTGCCACGCGGACCGGCGCCTGGACAGCGCAGAAAGCTCATGGAGCCCAGTCGCCTCGACTCCTGGCGCAACGTGGCGTGCGCCGAGCTGTGCCAGCGCCCGCGCCGTCACCGCCAGGGGGACGCGCGCGGCGAGGCGCGGGCGCCGGCTCGGCTCACATGCAGCTCAAGCCTGCTCAAGCCTGCGCCAGGACGCCAGTCGCCGCGCTCGTATCGCTCCCTGGCAGGAGCCTCACCAGGCCCTCTGTGCCGTCGACCAGGAGCTGCTGGCCATCGGCGATGCGCTCCGTCGCGCCGGAAGCGCCCATGACCGCGGGGATCCCGTACTCGCGCGCGACGATGGCCGCATGGGAGCCGGCGCCTCCGGTGTCGGTCACGACGCCCGCCGCGAGCGCGAAGAGCGGTGTCCACGAGGGGTTGGTGTAGGAGCAGACGAGGATCTCCCCCGGCCGCAGGCGATCGAACTGGTGCTCGCCACGCACGAGCCTCGCCCTGGCCCGGACGACGCCCGACGACGCGCCGGTCCCCCGGAGCTCGTCGCCCGTGCCGCCCCCCTGCATGCGCTGCTTCTGCCAGCGGGTGTTGACCACCTGGTACGTGGCCCGCCTCCGCTTGAGCAGCGCCTCGATCTCCTCCTTCGGGGGGGCTCGGCCCAGCAGCCATGCCTTGGCCTCCTGCTCGCTCAGCTGGAAGACATCGGTCGCGGTCGGCAGGAGCCCGCGATCGTGGAGGCGACGGCCGAGCTCCGCGACGAGGGTTTGCATGGCAGAGAGCGGGCGGGTCAAATCGAAATGGCTGTCCTCCCGGAAGACGGTGGCGGCCCGGACGTGCTCGGTCAGGGCGCGGAAGGCGCGGGCGAGGCCCGGCACCCAGCGGAGCCGGCGCTCGATCTCCAGGAGGGCGGCCCCGCGACGCGCGCCGCCGCCGTCGTCCGGAAGCTCGGAGAGGGCCATGAAGCTCCGGAGGAGGCACCAGACCGGCTCTGGATCGTTCTTCCAGGTCGGCGTCGAGAGGTACGGGCCCACGCCCTCGCGGTGTCCGTACTCGTCGAGGAAGGCGTCGACCGCGGCGAGGCAAGCTCGCCCCGCCTCGGTGGCCCGCAGATCCCCGGTGCGCCCGCTCCGGATGGCGTCGGCCACGTCGGGTCCGGCGCTCTCCGCCTGCTTTGCCACGCGGAAGAGCGCGCGATTCGCCGCCGAGGTCCTGGTGTGGATCCCGCCGAGCAGATCCGCGAGCAACGCGGGCGCGCGCGCTTTGCCCACCGCGAGGCGCACGGCGAGGCCGAGCGCGGCGGTGCCCAGCATGAAGCTGGGGCCGCGCTCGAACCGCTGGCCCATGACGTCGCCGTAGACCTCCGCGACATGGTCCGCGCGCTCGATGAGCTCGGCGTCTCCCAGGTGGGTGCAGTCGACCGGCTGGCTCGCGGCGAGCAGCCGGCTCAGGGGCTCGCCGTTCCACCAGGCGCTCAGGTCGTGGTTGAAGCACGCCGCGAGCTTCGCCGGCGCGCCGAGGAGCCGGACCGTGGGCCGGAGCTTCGGCAGGAGGAGCGTCTCTCGCCACACGTGCGCCGGCGGCTCCTGCGCGTCGGCGTCGGAGACGGCGAAGCCCATGTGGCGGAGCGCATGGATGAACGCCCTGAGGTTGTGCTTGATGGCCCAGCGATCGAGCGGCCTCGGGGCGATGGGGAAGCGCTCCAGGGCTTCGTCCATCGTGCCCGTGGGGGCGGGCTCGATCGGCTCGAGCTCCGCGGCGCCCAGCGTCGTGATCGGCCGCGACTGGAGGAGGAAGACCCGCCCGGAGGCCACGGCGAACTCCACGTCTTGCGGGCAGCCGAAATGGGCTTCCAGCGAGAGGCCGAGGCGGCTCAGCTCGAGCAGCTCGGCGTCCCCGAGCGCCGGACGCCCGGGGCTCTCCAGGTCCCTGTCGACGATCGCGAGGGCGCCTCGCTGCGCCGGCGAGCCTGCCTGTGGGCCGCCCCCGCCGCGCGGCTCGCGGCGGATGCGGTACGTGTCGCCCCGACGATGCCCCGACACGATGGCTTCTCCCAGGCCCGGCGCCGCGGAGAGGAGCATCCAGTCCCAGCGCTGCTTCACCGGATCGACGGTGAAGAGCACCCCCGCGGCTTCCGCGGGCACCATCTGCTGCACGACGACGGCGATCTCGACCGAGAGGTGCGAGATGCCCCTCGTGCGCCGGTAGTGCAGGGCTCTCGGGCTGTAGAGCGACGCCCAGCACCTCCGGACCGAGGCGAGCGCCTCGTCCTCGCTGGCGACGTCGAGGAACGTCTCCTGCTGGCCGGCGAACGACGCGTCGGCGAGATCTTCGGCGGTCGCCGAGGAGCGGACCGCCACCCGGGCCGCGCCGAGCTCGCGGTGGGCCGCGCGGATCGCGCCCTCGACGCTGGCCAGCATGGCGCCGCTCCGGAAGAGCTCTTCCGCCGCCGAGGCCGCGGCCTTGTCGTCGCTGGCGGCGAGCTGCGCGCCCAGGCGCTCCGCGAGCCCCCACGCGCGCGCTTGCTCCGCGTAGGCCTGGGTGCTCACCACGAACCCGGGAGGGACGGGGAGCCCGAGGCGGATCATTTCCCCGAGGTTTGCGCCCTTGCCGCCGGCCGTGGGCAGGTCGGCCCGGGACAGCTCGCTCAGGCGGTGGACGATCGTCGCCGGCGACATCGGTCATCTCCTCGCCAGGAGGGCGCCGATGGGGCCCGGAGACACGTCGCCATCGCCCGGATCGATGGGAGTCACCGCGCGGAGGCCCGCTTCCTCGAGCCACGCCGTGATCGCGGCGGGGCTGTGCACGCGCGCGCTCTCGGTGCGCAAGGCGAGGCCGAGGGCATAGAGGGCCCGCGCGCGCTCGCGCTCGGGCGTGCCGGCCGCGAGCGCGTCCACGACCAGGAGCGCGCCGCCGGGGGCGACCGCCGCCGCGAGCCGGGCGAGCAGCGCCCTGGCGCGCTCCGGCTGCTCCAGGCGGAGCACGTTGCCGATCACCACCAGATCGAAGCCGCACGCGGGCAGCGGGACAGCGTGCATGTCGCCAGGGAGCGTCGCCACGCGATCGGTGAGGTTCAGCGACGCGGCCCGCGCCGTGAAGGCCTCGAGGACGGCAGGGAAATCAAGGCCGGTCACGTGAGCGCCCGGGAAGCGCTCGGCGATCGAAAGGCCCCAGACGCCCGCGCCGCACCCCACGTCGAGCACGCGCGGGGGCGCCGCCGGGAGCTTCGCGGCGAGAGCGCGCGCGACCGGCGCGACGAGCGCGGCCAGCCCGGAGACGGCGCCGCGGTAGCTCGCCTCGCGCTCGGCGGGCGCGCCGTCCATGCGCGCGATGGGCTGGCCGGTCCGGACGAAGGCCGGCACGTGGCTCCAGACGTTCTCGAGGGGGACGCTGCCCTGCCATTCAGGGCGTCGCATCGACTTCACCCGCGGGCTCGCCTCGAACGCGTCCCCCTCGCGGCAGGCGACGCCGAGCGCCACGAGCGTCTCGAGCACCAGCTGCGTGGCGCGGCGGTCGAGGCCCAGCTCCTCGGCGTACGCCGCCGCCGGCCGCGGCCCCGACCGGAGCGCGCCCACCAGCCCTGTCTCCTGGGCTGTCCAGATCACGCCGGCCGTCGTGAACAGTTCCATCATCTCGGCATCCATCGGTGTTCTCCCTGCTCGTTGAGCAGTTGATGTCGGTAAAGCAAGCTCTCGCCCGGCAAAGCAAGACGGCGCGATGCACACATCACGTCAGGGGCAGATCGCCCCTTCATCGACTCTCGACGTCGATTCACCGCGCGCTTCACGGCGGGCCAGAGGCCGCCCCGGCGCGAGCTCACGCGCCCGCGCGTGCGAGGCCCTGCCGTCGGCCCCCGGGCGCGAGCGCACGTCCGCCCGGGCCTCGGCCGACGAAGGCCGCGCTTTTTCTGTTTACATAGGGTACGATATAAATTAGATTAGGGACCTATGCAAGGAGAAAAGCGGTCGGAGTCGTGGGATCCGACGGCGTCGACCTCGTTCTGGATCAACCACGCCTCGAAGGTGCTCATGCGGCTCCAGGACGGGCGCCTTCGCCCGCTCGGCTTCGGGATGAGGCAGATGCCCGTCTTGCACGCGCTCTCGGACGGCGGATCGATGTCGCAGAAGGAGCTCGCCAGGTTCGCCGGGGTGGAGCAGCCGACGATGGCGGAGATGCTCGCGCGGATGGAGCGCGACGGCGTGGTCGAGCGCGGGCCCGACCCGAAGGACGGGCGCGCGAGCCTGACGTCGCTCACACGGAAGGCGCTCCTCCGGCTGCCGAAGCTGAAGGAAGAGCTCATCGAGGTGGAGCGCGCGGCGACGGCCGGATTCAGCGCGGCGGAGAAGGAGCTGCTGCTGACGCTCTTGCAGCGCGTGGTGAAGAACCTCGGCAGCCTCGAACCGTGACGCTGGAGGCTGCCAGGGCGGGGCTATCCTCCGCCAGTGGAGCGCGGCCGGCGCCGCGGCTCAGAGCCCGAAGAGCTCCTGGAGAAACACGCCGCCCTTCCCGGGCCCCGCGTGCGTGAAGAACAGGCGCCCCGCCTCCTCGACCCACTCCGCCGCGTGCGCGCGCAGCCGGGCGACGGGGCGCGGCGGGAACGTGAACGGCGAGCGCGAGCGGTAGACGAACGTGGCCTCGTCGTGGACAGGGTAGCTCGTGACGGTCAGGTAGAACCACCCGTCCCGCTCGAACACGAACGGAGACTCGGTGTGGCCGCTGTTCGGCATCGCGGTCTCCGGCCCGAGCGTGAGCGCCATCGTCGGCGGGCTCCAGTCGACGAGATCCAGCGACGTGCGGTAAGCGACGCCGCTCCGGCGGCTCTCCAGCGACGCGCAGCGCGTGTAATAGACCACCCACAGGTCGCCGAGCCGGACCAGCATCGGATCGCGGGCGACGCAGATATCCTCGAAGAGCGTGCCTGCCTTGCGGGTCCAGGTGAGACCGTCGCTCGACTGCGCCAGCCGGAAGCCGGAGCGATCGGGGTCGGGCGTGCCCACATGAAAGATCATGTTCAGTCTGCCGTCGCGGTCGCGGACCACGTGCGGGGCCCAGATCCAGCGCTCGTCGGCGAGGGCGCGGGTCGAGAAGCGCTCGGGCGCCAGCGCGAAGCTCGGCGAGGTGGCCTCGACCCAGCGCGCCGGCCCGGGCCCGGGCGCGGTCGCCAGGACGAACGCCCGCTCGTCCTCCGGCCGATACGACTCGGTGTGGAAGATGCCCGTGAGGATCCAGCGGCCGTCGGGGAGCTTCATCACCGAATGGTCGTTCACGTAGAACGGGCCCCCGGGGAGGCGACCAGCGTCGAAGATCTTCACCGCGGGGCCCTGCGTGAGCCGCGGCTCGGGAGGTCCGGAGAAGAACCGCAGCGTGTAACCGCCCTCGCTCCACGGCGCGGGGGAGCTCGTCGCGTCGATCTCGAGGACCGGGCGCTTGCCTGCGCCGCCGCCGCACTGGCCGGGGAGCACGTCGAGCCAGAGCGCGTCCTCCGCGAGCGGCCGGACAGGGTTCGCCTGCATCTCGTGGAGCGCGCCGACGTCCCGCCCGTCGAGCCGCACGCGCGCCGTCTGCGGGGCCTTCGCCGCGGAGTACGCGCGGAGGAGCAAGATCCCGCGCGCCTCGGGCGGGCAATCGACCTCGATCCGGGTGATCCCGCGGCCCTCGCGGGGCTGGAAGGGCCGCTGGAGCTCGGTGCGCTCGGCGTCGAAGGCCGAGGGCGGGAGGGGCAGAGCCCCGCGGATGGGGACCGCCTGCGCGCCGATCACCGGGTGATCCGAGAAGGCGTAGGAGAGGCCCAGCGAGCGCACCCGCAGCGGCGTATAGGCGCCGGTCGGCCCGGCCTCGAAGCCGAAGCGCATGCCGGACCGGCTCACGATCGGGTCGGCCACGTGCAAACGGTACAAGGAATGGATGAATCGGGCTTTCTTCCACCCATTCTCGGGATCGATGATGAGGAAGCGCAGCAGGCCGCTGAACGGGTTGCTGTGCGCGCCCAGGAAATAGTAGCCGCCGTTGAAATAGTCCTCGGTGCCGGTCCCGATCTGCAGGGGATAGGACATCCCGTCGGTCCGGATCATCTCGTCGCCCTCGAGGTACAAGCGGTTGCCCGGGCGGCCGCCGCTGAGGTGCTCGAGGAGGGCGACGAACTGGAGCGGCTCGTCGCTCTCGAAGAGGGGCATCGTCGTCTCGCGCCCGGGCGCCGCCTGATCGCGGTACTGCGCGAGGAGCCGCACGCCGGGGCGGGCTGGCGCGAGATCGACGGCCGCCTCGACCCGCTCGATCGACCCCCCGGGACTGGCCTCGAGCGAGAGCGCCTCTCCCTCGGCCAGCGGGATGGGCAGGCGCGTCGCGAGCCTGGCGGCCCCCGCGGCGTCGGGCGCCCAGGCGGCGTGCAGCGCGCTCCGGAAGGTGGTCCACCCGCCGTCGGCCTCGGCGCTCGCGCTGGCCAGGCCGAAGAAGAAGGACGCGGGCACGGGCGGCTGATTCCCGATCTTCACCTCCAGGTCCTTCAAGCTCGCGGCGGGGATCCGGACGTCGAGACCCGATACGGTCGCGGGGCCCGTCGCCAGGACGAGCGGGGCGCCAGGGGTCGGGGCCTGCAGGGGCGACGGGGAGGGCAGGGCGGCGGTCCAGTCCTCGGTCATGAACCGCGCGAGCTCCTCGGACGTCGGGCCCGCCGCGGCGCCAGGGCCCTCGCGGTAGGTGACCTGGTAATAGATGGGAACGCCCCGGAAACGGACCTTGGCCTCGCTGGACCAGGCGAAAGGGACGTAGCTGGTGAATGCGCCCGAGCTCGCGTCGACGCCGAGGGTGAGGGGCGCCTTCCAGGGGCCCCGGCCCTCGAAGAAATCGCGCGTCGAGCCCCGGAAGGCCGTGCGCCCGTCGATCTCGATCCAGATCTCCTGGCCCGGCTTCTCGAGCTCCGCGCGCGGCGCGGTCATCCAGATCCGCGTGATTCTCCCCTCGCCGCGGGCATGGAACAGCACCCGGTGCTCCCCCTCGACCGCGATCCCCGGGCGATATCCATCGTTGTTGCCGCCCGCGGGATCGTGCGTTGTCACGTTGCGGGTGACCCACCCAGGGTGAAAGGAGAGGAGATGCTCCAGCACCGGAGAGATCGACGCGGCGCCCGGCATGAGGGCGAATGACGCGCCGAGGCAATGGCGGACCGCGCGGGAGACGAGGAGGTCCAGGCGCGCGCCCGCGGCGCGCCGGCCGTGATCGGTGGCATTCATGATCTTGATCTAAGGTCGCGGGCGGCGCCGAGGGAGCGGGCCCGACTCGGCATCTCGCTTGCACTACCGCGCAGCGAGGCAAGGCGCGACCCTGCGGGCGCGCGTCCGAGGGGTAATTCATGCGCACTCGTGGCGAAAGGCGCCCTGTTCAAGCAACGCCCCGCGTCGGGCCTCCTGCGCGCGCGTGCGGCCTGCTGCTCGCGTTCCTCGCGATGACGCCGCTCGCGGGCGCAGGCGACGCGCCGCGCCGCGCGCTCGCCGCGCCGCTCCGCGCGCTCGCCGCGCCTGTAGAGCAACGGGGCGCCCCGGGAATGTCCAGAAGGACGCGGACGCAGCTCGATCGCGCGGCGTACGCCGAGCGGCTCCGCGCGATGTGGATCGGCGCCTGCATTGCCAACTGGACGGGGCTGCGGACCGAGGGCGTCCGCACCGAGCGCCCTTTCTTCACCGACGCAGACTGGGGAAAGGCCCTTGGCCGCGACGGGGCGCGGATCGACTTCGTGCTCCTCGACCCCTGCCTGGCCGACGACGACACCGACATCGAATACGTCTACTTGCACCTCATGACCGAGGCGGGGACGCTCTTCCTCTCTCCAGAGCAGATCCGGGACGGGTGGCGCGCGCACATCAACGATTTCATCTGGGTATCGAACCGGCGGGCGCGCGACCTCATGGAGCGAGGCATGCTGCCCCCCGCCACCAGCGATCCGGCGCTCAACCCCGAGTCGCTGCAGATCGACGCGCAGCTCACCACCGAGATCTTCGGCGCCCTCGCGCCCGGCATGCCGGAGCTCGCGCTGCGGATGGCCGACCTCCCCATCCGGACCACGGCCCGCGATCACGCCGCGCACGCCGCGCAGTTCTACGTGCTCCTCTTCTCGCTCGCGGCCACCGTCGACCCGGAGAAGCCGCGGCGCGAGGAGATCGTGCGCATCGTCCGCGAGGCCAGGAGCTACCTGCCGGACGCGTCGAAGGCCGCCGACGTCATCGACTTCGTGCTCTCCGCGGCGCTGTCGGTCGACGATCCCGACGACTGTTGGGAGAGCGTCCGCGACGCGATCGCGCGCCGCTACCAGGAGCGGGCCCCGGCGCACGGCTTCGTCTATCGAGGGTTCACGGAGTCCGCGATCAACCTGGCGACCGGGACGATGGCCCTCCTGCTCGGCGGCGGCAGCTTCCGGCGCACCGTGCAGATCGGCACGCTCGCCGGGTGGGACTCGGACAACGGCACCGCGACCATGGGCTCGCTCGTGGCGCTGCTCGGCGGGATGGACGAGCTGCGCCGGGCCTTCCCGGGGGCGCGCCTGTCCGAGCGCTACCGTATCCACCGCACGCGCCCCACGCTGCCGGATCGGCTGCCGGAGGACCGCGAGGCCGAGGATACGTTCGCGGAGGTCTCGAGGCGCATGGTCGCGCTGGTCGATCTCGCCGTGCGGGAGGAGGGCGGCCAGGTCGAGCCGACCGGGTGGATGATCGCGCGCCGCCGCTCCTCGCCCGGCACCGCCGCCCCGCGGCGAGGGCCGCCGCCGGGCCCGTGACCGGCGACAGCGCCGCGGGCCGCGCGCGTGGGCGCAGGGCCTCAGCGCGCCGCCGCGCGGGCGCGGCGCGCGCGCCGCACCTTGTCGACGGCGACGGCGACCACGATGATCGCGCCCGTCGCGATCTCCTGCACCCAGCTCGGCAGCCCGAGGTGGACGCCGCCGGTCCGGATGACCGTGATGAGCAGCGCTCCGATCACGCTCCCGGCGATGCTCCCCTCGCCGCCCGAGAGCGGGGCGCCGCCGATGACGACCGCCGCGATGACCTCGAGCTCGAGGCCGATCGAGTCCGTCGGGTCGCCCACCGTCAGCGTCGAGAACTCCATCACGCCCGCGACGCCGGCGAGGAGGCTCGACAGCGTGTACACAGCGATCTTCACGCGACCCGTGTCGATGCCGCACAGCCGCGCCGCGGCCTCGTTGCTGCCGACCGCGAACACGTGGCGCCCGAAGCGCGTGAACGCGAGCACGGCGAAGACGAGGAGCGCGAGGGCCACCGTCAGCCACAGCCCGGGCGCGGCGAGGTCGGCCGAGAGCAGCGCGTCGAGCCCGCGCGGATCGGCGTCGATCTTCTGCTCGGACGCGAGCCCCTTCGCGGCGCCGCGGAGCGCGCTCATCGTGCCCAGCGTCACGACGAAGGGCGTCATCCGCGCCCGCCCCACGAGCGTCCCGGTGAGGACGCCCGCGAGGCCCGCCGCCGCCACGGCGGCGAGCGCGGCCGGGAGCGGCGGCGCCCCCGCGCGCAGGAGCTGCGCGAGGACGACCGTCGTGAACGCGACGAGCGAGCCCGTGGAGAGGTCGATCCCGCCTGTCGCGATGACGAGGGTCATGCCGACGGAGCAGATGCCGACCACCACGGTCTGCCGCGCCATCGTGAGCAGGTTCTGGCTGCGCAGGAACGTGTCGGGCGTGAGCGCCGCGAACAGCGCGTAGACGAGCAGCAGGGCGACGAGCGGACCGACCCACGGCGGGCGCTTCTTCATGAGGAGGCCTCCAGGAGCAGCGACGCTTCGGTCCACGACGACGCTGGCCGCGGCGGCTCCAGCGTCCCTCGACGGAGGACCGCGATGCGATCGCACGTCGTCACGAGCTCGTCGAGCCGGCTCGACACGAGCACGATGGCCTTGCCGGCGGCCGCGAGATCGCGGAGCAGCGAGAGCACCTGCGCCTTGCTCGCGACGTCGATGCCGCGCGTCGGCTCGTCGACGAGGAGCACGTCGACGTCCTCGCGGAGCAGGCGCGCGAGCTGGACCTTCTGCTGGTTGCCGCCCGAGAGCTCGCCGGCGCGCTGCTCCGGCCCTCCGGCGCGGATCGCGAGCTCCTCGATCCAGCGCGACGCCTCCGCGAGGAGCGACCCCGGCGCGGCGAAGCGCGGCGCGCGCGGCGAGAGCCAGATGTTCTCGGCGATCGAGCGGCCGAGCATCAGGCCCTCGCCGCCGCGATCCTCGCTGAGGAGGCCGACGCCGCGGGGCGCGCGCAGCGTGACCGTGCCGCTGCGCTTCGGGTCGAGCCCCGCGAGGACGCGGAGGAGCTCCGTGCGCCCCGAGCCGACGAGGCCGGCGATGCCGAGGATCTCGCCCCGGCGCAGCGTCAGCGAGGCGCGCTCCGGCCGCTTCACGCCGGCGACGTCCTTCGCGTCGAGCACCACCTCGCCGCTGCCCGCGGGCGCGGCCTCGGGCGCCGCGCCCTCGCGCGCCTCCTCGAACGCGCGGCCCAGCATCTCGCGGACGATCTGCGCCGGCGCCGTCTCGCGCGGGTCCCCTTCGCCCGAGACGCGGCCGTCGCGGAGCACCGTGTAGCGGTCCGCGTGCGCGGCCACGTCCGAGAGGAAGTGCGTCACGAGCAGCACCGCGAGCCCGGCGTCTCGCAGGGCGCGGACGCGCTCGAACAGGCGCGCGGCGTCCTCGTGGCCCAGGCTCGAGGTCGGCTCGTCGAGGACGAGGAGCCGCGCCGCGGGCCGTCCGCCCTCGCGGACGCCGCCTTGCGCGAGCGCCCGCGCGATCTCGACGAGCTGCTGATCGGCGACGCCGAGCTCCCCGGCCGGCGCGTCGAGCGGCACGCGGGCCGGGTCGGCGGCGACGAGCGCGATCGCCTCCCGCGCGACGGCGCGTGCGCGGGCGCGGTCCCGGATACCGAGCCGTACGCGCGCGGCCGGCTCGATCCCGAGCACCACGTTGTCGGCGACCGTGAGGTGGGCGCAGAGCGTCCGCTCCTGCGGGACGAGGACGACGCCCGCGCGGCGCGCGCGTTCGGCCGACGCCGGCGCATACGGCGCCCCCCCGAGCAGGACCGTGCCTGCGTCCGCGCGCTCCATGCCGAGCAGGATGCGCGTCAGCGTGCTCTTGCCCGCGCCGTTCTCTCCGAGGAGCGCGTGGATGCTCGCGGGCAGAACCCGCAGCGAGACGTCGCGCAGCACCGCGTTCGGGCCGAACGCCTTCGCGAGGCCCGTCACTTCCAGGAGGGGCGCGCGCGCTCCGGCCACGGGCCGCTCACTCCCCGAGCCACCGGGCGAGGTCGGGCTTCACGATCTCCTTCACCGCCGGATCGTCGAGGTCCTGCCGCGTGACGACGCGCGCGCCCGTGTCGATGCGCCGCTCGACCCGCTCGCCGCGGAGGTGCGCCGCCATCGTCTTCACCGCCTGGTATCCCATGGTGAACGGGTCCTGCACGACGAGCGCCTCGATGTCGCCGTCGCGCAGCGCGCCGAGGAGCTTGTCCGACGCGTCGAAGCCGACGAATTTCACCTTCCTCGCGACGTTCGTCTTGCGGAGCGCCTGGAGCATGCCGAAGGTCGTCGACTCGTTCGGCGTGAACACCCCGGCGATGGTCCCCTCCGCCGCCCGCTGCGCGAGGAGCAGGCTCTCGCTCTTGTTGAACGCCGTCTCCGTCGTCGCGCCGCCGTACTGGTTGTCGCTCGCGATCGTGATCCCGGGCATCGCGCGCACCGCGTCGAGGAAGCCCTTCTCGCGGTTCTGCGTGCTCGCCGAGCCCTCCTGATAGCGGAGCACGACGACATTGCCCTTCCCGCCGATCGCCCTCCCGAGGTGCTCTCCCGCGAGCCTCCCGGCCGCCTGGTTGTCGGTCGCGACGAAGCTCACGTGCTCGTCGCCGGCGAGGTCGGAGTCGAACGCGACGACAGGTATCTTCGCCTGCGCCGCGGCGTGCACCGGCGCCTTGAGCGCCGCGTCGTTGAGCGGCGCGAGGACGATGCCGGACACGCCCTGCGCGACGAAGCTCGAGACGACGTCGATCTGCCCCTTGAGGTCGTCCTCCCTGAGCGGCCCTTTCCACACGATGTCGACATCGAGCTCGCGCGACGCCTTCACCGCGCCCGCGTGAACGCTCTTCCAGAACTCATGGGTTGTCCCCTTCGGCACGACGGCGATGCGGAGTCGAGCGCCGCGCTGCGCGCCGGCGTCGGTCGACATCGCGTCCGAGGGCGCCTTCGAGCACGCGGCGAGGAGGGCGGCCGCGAGAGCGCACGCGAGGACAGGAATGTTCATCGGCGCGAGAGGATAATCGATGGATCGCGGCCGCGCTCGCGCAGGCGAGCAGTTCGTCGGTTCGGATCCGCCGGAGACGATTGTCAGGAGCTGCGCGACGATCCGATGATGCGCGACGGCGGTTCGAGGATCCGATGTTCTGGTGAGGGAAGCGCCGGAGTGGTTGATGAGGCGATCCATTCGACGGTGTGCCCGCGCAAGAAGCACCCGTGCGAGAGCCCGTCGGGCGAGGAGCTGGCCTGCTTCTGCAGGCAGCGACACCCTGCTCGATGCGCTGCAAGCGGTTCGTCACCAGCGGATAGGCTCTCTGGCAGGCTCGCTGTGTCTCCCGACAGCTGGCGGCCAGCGCTCGACCGGACCGAGGTGCGCCTCGACGAGCGGCCGCGATCCATGGCATGGACCGTCCCCATGGCCGAGCGCTCCGTCTCCATCCCGATCCCCGGCAGCAGCCCTGTCTCGGGGGTGCTCCACGCCCCGAGGACGCGGGCGAAGCGCTCCGGTGTGGCCGTGGTGCTCGGCCACGGGGCCGGCAACGACATGCACGCGCCCCTCCTGGTCGACGTCGCCGGGCGGCTCCTGGCGCGCGGGCACACGGTGCTGCGCTTCAACTTCGTCTACAAGGAGCTCGGCCGGAAGGCGCCCGACCGGCCGCCGCTGCTCGAGAAGGCCTACGAGGCGGCGATCGAGCGGATGCTCGAGGAGAGGCCGGAGCGCCTGGTGATCGGCGGCAAGTCGATGGGCGGGCGGATCGCGTCGTTGCTCGCGGCGCGCGGCGTCCGCGCGGACGGGCTCCTGTTCCTCGGCTATCCGCTCCACCCCGCGGGCAAGCGCGCCCCGCTCCGGGACGCGCACCTCCCCGCGATCCCCGCGCCGCTCCTGTTCCTCCAGGGCACGCGCGACGCTCTCTGCGATCTCGCGCTCCTCCGGCCCGTCCTGAAGCGTCTGAAGAAGCGGGCCACCCTGCACGTGATCGAGGGCGGCGATCACTCGCTCGATCTCCTCAAGTCCGCGGGGCGGACCAGGGAGAGCGTGCTCGAGGAGGTCGACCTCGCGATCGACGGCTGGCTGAAGGCCCGGGTCTGCGCCCCCGGCCCGAAGAAGAAGTGACGGCGCCGGCCCGCCGCGCGCTGGCGGGCTCCCTCGCCGGGGTAGTGGACCTTCCTTGCGCGCACCGAGGCCGATGTTCGACACGTACCTGCGTCGATGGGACCTCGTCCCTGATGGCGACCCCATCGTCACCTGGAGCGGACGCCTGCTGCCGGTCCGGCGCGCGGGCGAGCCCGCCATGCTCAAGCTGGCCTTGCAAGAGGAGGAGCGCTTCGGGGGCCTGCTGATGGAGTGGTGGGACGGCGACGGCGCTGCGCGCGTGCTGGCCTGCGAGGGTGACGCCCTCCTGCTGGAGCGCGCGCAGGGGACGAGATCCCTGGCCGAGATGTCCCGCAACGGAGAGGACGACGAGGCGTGCCGCATCCTGTGCGCCGTGGCGGCTCGGCTCCATGCGCCGAGGGCGCGGTCGCTTCCGGAGCTGATCCCGCTCACGCGCTGGTTCCGGGACCTCGAGCCCGCGGCGGCGGCCCACGGCGGCATCCTCGTGCGCTGCCTCGAGGCCGCCTGCGCCCTGCTCGCGGCGCCTCGCGAGGTCGTCGTGCTTCATGGCGATCTCCACCACGGCAATGTGCTGGACTTCGGCGGTCGCGGCTGGCTGGCGATCGACCCCAAGCGGCTCGTGGGCGAGCGCAGCTTCGACTTCGCCAACCTCTTCACCAACCCGGACCTGGCCGATCCAAGCCGCCCGGTCGCGACGGAGCCCGGGCGGTTCTCACGACGGCTGGAGATCGTGGCCGAGGCGGCCGGCCTCGAGCGGACACGCCTGCTGCGCTGGGTGCTCGCGTGGACCGGCCTGTCGGCGGCCTGGTTCCTGAAGGACGGCGGCTCGCCCGCCGTCGCTCTGCGCGTGGCGGCGCTGGCGGCCGCGGAGCTGGACCGATGAGGGCGGGTCGGAGGGGCTTGTCTCGCGCGTCAGAAATCCCGCCAGAAAAACCGATTGATGACGAGCGGTCGCCGGAAAAAGTCGCAATTTGAGAGCGGGGTGGGCGATACCTACGACTCCGGGAGCATCCAGCGCGGGGCGGGAGGCGACACGCTGAACGGCGGCACGCCTCGATGGCGACCGACTCACCAACGGCGCCGACGGCGACGTGTGCCTCGTAGAGGCCGCCGACTCCGCCGCCAACTGCGAGCTTTGACGGCGTCGCCCGGCGACCGCCTCCCCATCGTCGTTGCGCCCGACGCAGTCCTCGACTCGAAATCAGAATTGCGTGATGAATTTCCACGCCTCGGGGGCGTTCCAGCTCGTCGATTGCCCCGGGTCCTTCGGCTCCCAGCCGTGCGGGCCGTCGAACACGCAGTACTTGGTGGGGTGACCTGCGGAGCAGCCCTTGTACTCGGTACACGTGTGGGGCTGGCCAGCTGCCGGGAAGGTGGTCGCCGACGGCTCCTCCATGCAGCCGTTGACCTTCGCGAATTCGGCTTGCTTGACGCGACCGCTGGTCGGCAGGGGGGGGCCGCTGCTGTCACCGCTGGCTTGCGACGCGTAGTAGGCGATCGGCTTGGTCAACGTCGCCGTGCAGGAGCCCGTGAGATCTGCCCCCGAAAAGAAGGCGACGCCTCGGAACACGTCCGCGCGGGTGCAGGCGAGAGCCAACGACATCGCTCCCCCGAAGCTGAAGCCGGTGGCGAAGATCCGAGTTTTGTCGATGCAGAGATCTCCCTCGAGCTCCTCCAGGATCGCGTCCGTCAGCTCTACGTCCGACTTGCTCCAGGAACCGGCGCCGTTCGCGGCGTCCGGCGCGACGAAGATGGTGGTAGCTCCAGTGTCGAGCGTCGCCATCGTGAAGTAGTTCCGGTCCGCCACCGACATGGCGGAGGAGCCGGACTCCGCGAAGGCGAACACGAGCCGATACGGCTTGTCCTTGTCGTAATCGCTCGGCACGCGAAGGATGTACTTGCGAGAGGCGCCGCCGAACGAGATGTCGATCGTGCCGTTTTGCAGAGTCTTCGCTTTGCCGCAGCCAGCGCTCTTGACCGCGTCCGTCCCGGTCGCGCCGCCTGCGCTGCCGCCGCTGCCGTCCGCGCCGCCACCAGCACCGCCGGAATCGGAGCCACCCGACGCGGCGTCGGCGCCGCCTGCGGCCGCTCCGCCCGCGCCCGCGGAGCCGGGCTGGCCACCGCCCGGGGTGCTGCCCGTGCTCGCGGCGTTACCACCGGCGCCCGCCTGCGCATGGCCGCCCGCGCCTGCGACCCCCGGTTCTTCCGATGGAGGGGTGCTGCTCGACGAACAAGCAACACCCGAGAGTGAGAGCAGGGCGAGGACCAGGGAGGAGCAACGGGCGCTTGTCATCGGTAACAACTCCGCGCGCGCGAAGGGCGCGACTGGGACTCGACCCTAGCTCATGGCCTCCCGACCAGCAATGGATTGAGGCGCTCCGGTTCAGTTGTGAAGCAACAGCTCAAAATTGGTGCGTCACCATACCGGCCGCGACGGTATCGTTGCCCCATGCACGCAGCAGGAGGAACGTTGAGCGCGACATCCGGACCGAGACCGGAACGGAGTTGTTCGCCTTCATCGGATCGAGGACAGCGGCAGGCCGGTCGATTGGAATTGACATCCGGGATGTGAGCGCTCACATTGCTCTGGAGGGGCCTCCTTCTGCTTCAGCGACCTCAGGTCCCGCTCGGCTCGATCAGCGACCCGAATCGCGGAGAGACGCGATGGGGACGACTGTCGTCGTTCGCTCGGGGCAAACCGGCGTCGCTACGGGCGCCACTGGCCCGTAGCACGGTGGCCAAGTCAGGTGGCCACTTGGCTCTGCGAGCTCCATTCACTCGCCGATAGCGCCCGATCAGGAGAAGCGATGAAAAAGACGCTACTGCTCACATTCGTATTGGCCGCACAAGGCTTGAGCTGCACCGCTGACAACCCCGGAGCCGAGAAGCCCACAGAGACCGGAGACGCTGGCGGGGCAACTGGAGGAGGCGGTGGCGGCAGCGCAGCAAGCGGCGGAGCGGGGAGCGGCGGAGCGGGGGGCGGCGGCGGTGCAGCAAGCGGCGGAGCGGGGGGCGGCGGCGGCGCAGCGAGCGGCGGAGTGGGGGGCACTGGCGGTTCCGGTGACGCGAACGCATCGACCGGGCCGTGCGATCTTTACGCGAGCGGCGGCACGCCGTGTGTTGCCGCCCATAGCACAGTGCGCGCCCTGTTCGGAGCCTACGCCGGAAAGCTCTACCAAGTCCGGCGTGCCTCGGACAACGCGACCAAGGACATCTCCGTGCTGAAAGCCGGGGGCCCCGCCGATTCCGCGCCACAGGACGCGTTCTGCGCCGAGACCTCGTGCGTGATCACGGTGCTCTACGACCAATCCGGGCACGGGAATGACCTCTGGTACCAGGGCTCGGACGTGGTGCCCGGCTCACCGAGGAGCAGCCCAGCGAAGGCCACCACGGAGTCGCTGCAGGTCAGCGGGAGCAAGGTCTACTCGCTTTACATCAACCCCGGCAACAGCTACTGGCGCGACGGCCATACCACCGGCGTTCCGACGGGCAGCGCGCCGGAAGGCCTGTATATGGTGACGAGCGGCATCCACGTCAACGGCGGGTGCTGCTTTGACTATGGCAACAGCGAGACCACCCGCAAGGCCGACAGAGCTGGCGCCATGGACGCCATCAACTTCAGCAAGCAGTGTTGGTTTGGAGGCTGCTCCGGCACCGGTCCGTGGGTGCAGGCCGACCTGGAGTGGGGTCTGTTTCCGGGCGGCAGCAGCAACTGGAACCCGAATCAAAAGGCGTTTCCGCACAAGTTCGTCACTGCGATCCTGAAGAACGACGGGACTACGCGCTTCGCGCTGAAGGGCGGCGACGCCCAGTCGGGCGGTCTGACCAAGCTTTACGAGGGCTCGCTGCCGCCCAACTATAGCCCGATGAAGAAGCAAGGCGCCATCGTGCTCGGCAGTGGTGGCGATTGCTGCAAGCCCGACGGCGGCGCGAACGACAGCGCGGGTACGTTTTACGAGGGCGCGATCGCCGCCGGCTACCCGAGCGACGCTACGGAGGACGCGCTCCAAAACAACATCATTGCGGCTGGCTATGAGTGAGGGGCACCGATGGAGTGTCTAGCGCTGCTGCGGGAGGTTCATCGCGGAAAGAGAGGGGCCGCCAAGAACGCCAAGAACGCCAAGTTCACAGGGAGTGAGCTACACGCCTGACGCCCGTACGGAGGAGGGCCACCTTGAAGGTGATCAAGAGGCCAAGTCCGCCAGAAGAGCTCACACACTCTCTGACCATTCCAGGGAATACCTTGACAATCGCCTGCGTCACGGGTTAGACGGAAGGTTGTCATGGATGCGAAGCACCTCGTGGTCTACGTCGACGTCGACGATACGCTCGTCCGCTCCTTCGGTTCGAAACGGATCCCGATGTCCGCGGTCGTCGAGCACGTCCGCCAGCTCCATGAACAGGGGTTCGTGCTGTATTGCCGGAGCACGGGTGGAGCCGACTACGCCGAAAACGCCGCGCGCGAGCTTGGCATCGAGCGTTGCTTCACGGGCTTCCTGCCCAAGCCCGACATCCTCATCGATGATCAGACGCCCGCCGACTGGCGCGGGCTCGTGTGCGTGCATCCGAACGAAGCAGTATCGAAGAGCGCGCACGACTACGCCGGCATGGTTGCCGCGGGGAGAGGCGTCTGACACGGCGATGACGGCGGACTGGCTTCGCCGGACGCTTGGCGCCTGGCGCTCGCCTCCCGGCACAGCCTCGTGCTTGCCGGCATCACTTTCCGGATGCCTCCGGGGCGCCTCGGCACGCAACCGCCGCGCGCGGGCGATCCCAGTAGAGACTGCGGGCACTGGCGAGCCGCAAGGCTCCGGCAGCGAGTCGCCTTAGCAGCAGCGGCGGCGAGGCGCCGGCGCAGTCCCGCAAACGCCTGTTCGTCATGTCAACTGCTGGTCGTTGGCGACATCCGGCGTCTCCTGATCCGGTGAAGGGCAAGCTCAACCACGCCATCACAGCCTGAAGATGTGACCGCTCACATCGGCGACGCCACTCCAGATCGTCCGATCGTGGGGCGAGCTCCTGGCCGGAGGGCGCGCTCGGGTCGCCGCGCACGAGAGGCGATACCCAGGGCGCCGGACGCCTGCGGCATCGAGCGCCAGCCGTCCGTGCGCAGGTAGGCATCGAGCGCATCGTGCCGGCGATCACCGCGGTCTGGCGCCCCCCCCGGTGACGCGGCGCCCCGGAGGAGCCCGCCGGCGTTGGCCTCCCTTCGGGCCTCGAGGATCCCGCTCGGGCCGGTCGATTGCGTTTGACACCAGGAATGTGATCGTTCACATTTCGAAAGGGGTATACCTGTGCTTTGCCCTGGGTGGGTCGTCCTGCGTGTCTTTGCGCGGGCTACCCTCTCCTCTGATGGCGCCTCCGTCGAGTCGGCACCAAGGGTGCGGGGCGCCAGCAATTCCGCTCGCGAGAGGTTTCAACGTGCGCCTGAACACAACGTGGTACCGAGCAAGAAGAATGACCCTGCCGGCGATGGCGCTGGCCATCGTCGCCGCGATTCCCTCTGCCGCTCGGGCGGACAACCCGATCGTGCAGACCTCCTACACGGCCGACCCCGCTCCCATGGTGCACGAAGGCAGGTTGTACCTTTACACGTCCCACGACGAGGACGTCTCGGTAAACAACTTCTACACCATGAACGACTGGAGGCTGTACTCCACCACGGACATGGTCAACTGGACGGATCACGGCTCGGTCGCGAGCTACAGGACCTTCAGCTGGGGAACCGGCGATGCGTGGGCGCCGCAGGGTGTCGCCAGGAACGGCAAGTACTATCTCTACGTGCCGCTGAACAACGCCACCGGCGCGAGGATCGGCGTGGGCGTATCGGACAATGTGGCAGGCCCGTTCATGGACCCGCTGGGGAAGGAGCTGGCCGCGACCGGATCCGGCAACATCGACCCGACGGTGTTCGTCGATGACGATGGACAGGCCTACATGTACTGGGGGAACGGCACCCTCCGGTACGTGAAGCTGAACTCGGACATGACCAGCACCTCGGGAAGCATCACCAACGCGCCGTTGAGTGGCTTCACCGAGGGGCCGTGGTTCTACAAGCGAGGGTCGCTGTACTACCTCGTCTACGCCGGCATGGGCGGCGGGAGCGAGAAGATCAGCTACGCGACCAGCAACAGTCCGACCGGGCCCTGGAACATCCGCGGCGACATCATGGGCGCTGGCCGCACCTTCACCAATCACGCCGGCATCGTCGACTACAAGGGGCACTCGTATTTCTTCTATCACAACAGCGCATTGCCGGGCGGCGGTGACTTCAAGCGCTCGGTGTGCGTGGAGGAGTTCACCTACGGCGCCGACGGCAGCATTCCCGGGCTCACGATGACCACGACGGGACCGTCCGCGGTCGCCACGCTGGATCCGTTCAAGCAAGTCGAGGCCGAGACCATCGCCTTCTCGTCCGGGCTCAAGACCGAGGTGTGCACCGACACCGGCGCCGGCCTGAACGTCACGTCCATCGGCAATGGCGACTACATCAAGGTGAAGGAGGTCGATTTCCTGGACGGCGTGACCTCCTTCGAGGCTCGGGTGTCGTCCGCAGCCAGCAACGCGAAGATCGAGCTCCACCTCGACAGCGAGACCGGCACGCTGCTCGGGACGTGTGACGTCTCGGGCGCGTCGTCCTGGACCACCAAGACCTGTGCGGTCAGCGGGGGCAGCGGGAAACACGACCTGTTCCTGAAGTTCGTCGGTGGCAACGGCGACCTCTTCAAGTTCAACTGGTGGCGGTTCACCGGACCCACCATGCCGGATGGCGGGGACGGCGGAGGCGGCGGCGGCGAGGTCGGCGGCTCGGGCCAGGGAACGGGCGGCAGCGGTGGCAGCGCCGACGCCGGGGCCACGACCTCGGGCAGCGGCGGCTCGGCCACCGGAGGCACCGGCGGAACGACCGGCACCGCTGGCTCGGGCAGCGGCGGCAGCGCCGCTTCCTCCGGCGGGAACGACGCGGCCGGCGCCGACGCAGACGGCTCGTGCGATTGCCGGGCGGGCGCGAGCACTGGGAACGGCGGACGCGCCGCCGCTCTCTGGCTGGTCGCTTCTGCGCTCGTTCTTCGGCGTCGGCGCCGGTAGGCGCTCGCGATCCGGTCGCTGATCGCTGCGAACGGCCGGCATCGTAAGGCAACGTGATCGGACGAGAAGGCGCTTGTTCTTCTCGTCCGCCGTCCTGACGCCCGACCTCGAGAGCTGGCAGGTGCGCATCCGGGGCGAAGGAAGCGCTAACGTTTCGGAGACGTCGAGCCCCAGCTGCGGGAGCTGCCCCGTCCACCACGAAGGCGGTCGCGGAGTGCGCGCGGCTATGGCGGACACGCAAGCGTTTTGTTGACATCGTCAGTGCCGGCGAACGACCCTCGAGCGCCATGGCAGGCGAGAGGTTCGCGGGCGGGTGGTCGACGGCGGCCGTGGTCGGGCTTGCGGCTTCCGCATGCGGCGGCTGCGCGCAAATCCTCGACGTGGACTGGGGCAGCTACACGGACGCCGGGGGAGGGGGCGGCACGGGCGGCAGCCTCGGAAGCGGAGGCGCTGCGAGGACCGGCGGCGGGGCTGGCGAGAGCGCGGCAGGTGAAGGTGGCCGCCCGGCGATCGTCTGTGTTCCAGGCCGCGACAGGCAGTGCTCCGGGAATACGCCGCAGCGCTGCAATGACGCCGGCCAATGGGAGGATGAGGCGCCGTGTCGCGCGGAGACGCCAGCGTGCAGCGGAGGGGCGTGCACGTTCCGGAGCTGCGCCGGGTTGCAGGCGACCTGCGGGCCAGCTGGCAAGGAAAGCTGCTGCGCGAGCGCGGCGGTGCCCGGAGGGAACTTCACCCGGTGGGACCAGGCAACAGAACATTCTGCGACGGTGAGCGGGTTCTTGCTGGATCGGTTCGAGGTGACGGTGGGGCGATTCCGTAGGTTCGTGGAGGCGTACCCCGGGAGCATGCCGGCGCCGACGGCGGGGGCGCATCCAAAGATCGATGGAAGCGGGTGGGATGCGGGCTGGAACGACAGATTGCCTGTGGACGCGGCGGCGCTGAAGGCTGCGGTGATTTGTAACGCGGACAGACAGGCATGGACGGATGAGGCCGGGGACCATGAGCGCCTGCCGATGAACTGCCTCAGCTGGTACGTGGCGTTCGCATTCTGCTCATGGGATGGAGGCCGGCTGCCCACGGAAGCGGAGTGGCATTACGCGGCGGCAGGTGGCGACGAGCAGCGGCCGTATCCTTGGTCTGACCTGGCGAGCGATGACAGGATCGATACAAGCTACGCGGTGTACGACTGCGCCGGGGACGGGTCTGCATCCGGCTCGTGTGCGCTCAGTGATCTCCAGCCGGTCGGGTCGCGGTCGACGAAGGGGGATGGGCGGTGGGAGCAGGCGGACCTGGCCGGGAACGTGTGGGAGTGGGTCCTGGACTGGCACACAGCCTACCCGGCAGACTGTAATGATTGTGCCGGTACAGCCGCTGCCTCGCTCAGGGTCACGCGGGGCGGGAGCTATCACGATGGTGCGTCATCCCTGCTCTCGTCCCGCCGCGGCGGCCTTGACCCTTCGAGCCGCTACGCTGACGGCGGGGCGAGGTGCGCGAGGACGCCGTAGTCCACCTCGGGGAGGAGGCAGCATGGGAACGTGGCGCCCCGAGGTCGATCATCCCCCCGGTGGCACGCGGAGCTCGAGCAGCCGACCGGGCGGCGCTGCGGGGCGGCGCCGGCCTTGATCAGGTCGCCGCTGCGGCGCCGACGAGGCGGGGAAGTCCGGCGCACCAGTCGAGCACCTCGGCGAACCGGCGCGTGATGAGGACGCCGAAGAGCGGATCGCGCGCGAGCTTGGCCTGGGTGGTCGCCGGGCTCGAGAGGCCGCAGAGGAAACGCGCCGCCTGGCGAGGATGGCCCAGGGCGCGCGCGTGCGCCGCGCGCAGGGCCGTGAACGCGGCGACGTCGAGCCCCACCGGCATCGGCGGCGCGTGCGCCGGCTCCGGCAGCGTCACGGAGACGCCGGTGCGGCAGAAGGTGCAGCGCCCGCACGCGGCGTCGAGGCGTTCGCCGAAGTACGCGGCGAGCGCGGCGGCGTGACAGCGCTCCGAGGTGAGCAGCTCGATCACCTGCCGCACGCGCGCGATCTCGGCGTCCTCGCGCTTCGCGAAGCGCGTCAGGAGCTCGCCGACGAGGGCGCCCGCGTCGTCCGTCGAGGCGACGCGCACGAAGCGGTGCCGGATGTCCGACGCCTTGAGCTCCGCGAGCCCCTGCCGCTCGAGGTACTCGAGCGCGCGCACCACCCGCTCGCGCGGCTGCTCCAGCGCGGCGGCGGCGGCGGCCGGGTCGACCGCGTACAGGACTCGCCCCTTCTTCGCATGGCCGAAGAGCGCCTCGAGGAACTGCGCCGGCTCGCCCTTCACCGACGCGATGACCTCCTCGAGCTTGCGGTGGAGCCGCACCTCGTAGCCGGCGTAGTACGGCGTGAGCTGCCGGACCGCGCCCATCAGCTCGAGGTAGGTCAGCGCGGTGCGGAGCACGAGCGGCCGGACGTCGTGGCGCGTCCCCAGCGCGTGCAGGGCGAGCTCCACCTGGGGCGCGGCCAGCACGGCGCCGACCACCCCGTGGAGCGCGTCCTCGGTCGGCGTGTCGCCGTAGGCGAAGTTCTCGAGGACCGGCAGATCGTCGCCGCACACGAAGACCTCGACCACCGAGTGCGCCTGATCCCTGCCGGCGCGGCCGATCTCCTGGCTGTAACTCTCGAGGCTCTTCGGGAGATTGTAATGATCGACATAACGCACGTCGGGCTTGTCGATCCCCATCCCGAACGCAATGGTGGCGACCACGATGCCGCGGTCGCTCTGCATCCAGTCGTCCTGCACGCGCGCGCGCTCCGCCGCCTCCATCCCGGCGTGGTACGCGCGCGCCGGCAGCCCCGCAGAAGCGAGCTTCTCGGCCACGTGCTCGGCGGTCTTCTGGAGCGTGACATAGACGATGGTGGAGCCGGGCGGCCGGGATCGCAGGCGCTCGACCAGGACCCGGTCGCGCGCGGCCGCGCTCACCGCCGTCGCGCGGAGCTCGAGGTTCGGTCGGTAGAAGCCGGTGATGACCGTGTGCTCCTCGCGGATGCCGAATGTGGCGCAGACGTCGCGCACGACCCCGGGCGTCGCGGTGGCCGTCAGCGCGAGCACGCGCGGCACGCCGAGCGCCCGGGCGGTGTCCGCGAGCCTCAGGTAGTCGGGGCGGAAGTTGTGTCCCCACTCGGAGATGCAGTGCGCCTCGTCCACCGCGAAGAGGGCAATCTTGAGCTCTTTCAGCAGCGCCATGAACCGCTCGCTCACGAACCGCTCGGGGGCGACATAGAGCAGCTTCGTCTTGCCCGAGCGCAGATCCCTGTGCGCCTCCGCCGCGTCGTCGGCCGACAGCGACGAGTCGAGCCGGACCGCGGCGATGCCGCGCGTGCTGAGGAAATCGATCTGATCCTTCATCAGCGCGATCAGCGGAGAGATGACGATCGTGACCCCGTCGAGCAGGAGCGCGGGGAGCTGGTAGCAGAGCGATTTGCCGCCGCCTGTCGGGAAGACCGCGAGCGCGCTGTGGCCCGAGAGCAAGGCATCCATGACCGCGCGCTGGCCTGGGCGAAGCTCGCGGAAGCCGAACCGCGCCTCGAGGACGTCGAGCAGATCGGGGGCGGATGGCGGGGGCTGGTTCAAGGTGGCATCCTACACCTCGCTCGCGCCGAGGGACACCCCGTCGTCGCGCGCGGCGCGCGACGACCGACGCGGCGCTGTTTGAAGGAGGACAGCCGGGCGTTCTGCGGCGAGGCCCACGCGACGACGAGCCGCCGCCGGTCCCCGCCCCGTCGACTGAGCTCCGATCGCGATCACCGGACTTCGGGCCTGTCGCCGAGCTCCGCGTCCTGCTCCGCCGGCTCAACGTCTACCGCAGCCGCGTGGTCACCCTGGGCGAGACCACGGACGGCGTCTCGCCCTCAACCAAGATCGAGCTCCAGAGCCTCCCGCGGCTCGAGCGCGACGCGCTCATCCTGCCCGAGGCGCCGCTCGCGCGGCTTGAGCGATCGACCATCGGCTTCTCCCGGCACAGAGAGACCCTGCTCGCCTCGGGGCGACGCCTGAAACCGCCATGACGCCAAGGGCGCCAAGAAATCAGGGTAAATAGAAGGGATCTGGCGAGCGGCAAGGCCCCGGCAGCGGAGTCGAGCGACCATGCGCAGGGGCTTCGCGGCTTGATGTCAGGGCACGAGGATGTAGCGAGCGTCCGGATCACCGGTCCAGGCATCGACCACGGCTCGCAGCGGCAGGCTGGTGAACGACGTGTTGAATCCGGCGGCAGGAGCAGCTGCGAGCAATTCGCCAGCACCGGCCAGGAGCTCTTTGACGGCCACGCTGCCGATGCCGCTTCCGATCAGCTCCAGACCCGTGCTGCGCAGCATGTCGCCGCGGATGGCGATCTCATCGCCTGCCACGGTGCCGAGCTGCACGTAGCGCAGGCGCGGCTCGCCCGCTCGAGAGCCGCGGTCCCTGGTCGCTGCCCTCAGGACGCGAACGGCGGGCTCGCCCCAGACGAAATCGAGCACGACGTCGACCCCTTGGTCGAACTGCGCGCGCAGCGCGCTGTCCGCGTCATCGTTCAGGGCGATCTTCACGTCTGCGGCCAGACGCTCGAGCTTCGCCTCATCACGACCGACCGCGATGACCTTGCTCGCGCCGAGATATCGGGCGGTCTGGAGCGCCATGCTGCCCGCAGCACCTGTCGCGCCGATGACAAGCACGGTTTCACCAGTCTGAAGCCTGGCCCGCCGTGAAAACGCGATCCACGACGCCAGCCCCGCCGTGGCGACGGCCGCCGCGCGCTCGCTGGACAGGTTCTCGGGTACCGGCACCATCATGTGGCTTGCGACGAGTGATTTCTCCGCCATGGAGCCGAAGGGCGCCTTCGGGAACAGGAAGTAGACGCGGCGCCCCGTTCCGTCGATCCCGACGCCGTCGACCCCCGGCACGAATCCAGCGGACGCGCCGCTCGCATAGTGCCTGCCCGAGGCCAGGCCCCTCACGATCGGGCTGAGCGCGGCGGCGCGCACCGTGAGCACGGCTTCGCCGTCGCCGGCCTCTGGCTCACGAAAGTCCTGGAACGACGGCGGGACGCCGAATGAATTCACGACTGCAGCTTTCATGCTGTTTGCCTCCAGAGAGATGTCCAGGGGTCCCCTCGCGGAGACCTGTCGCTTCTGTGTAGACAGGGTGAGCAGGACGATCCATGCTCGAAAGTCGGAATTTTGTTCGCGATCGTCCGAGGGGCGCATGGATCCACTTTCCGAGGTTCTCTCCCTGCTGAAGCCTCACAGCTACATCACTGCGGGCTTTGACGCCGGCGGGGCATGGGCGCTCACGCTCGATGACCTGGCTGGCCGCATCAAGTGCTATGCCGTCATCAAGGGCACCTGCTGGCTGGCGATGCAAGGCATCGACGCGCCGGTACGGCTCCAGTCAGGCGAGTGCTTCGTCCTGCCCAGCGGACGGCCAGTGAGGATCGGCAGCGATCTGGGCGTCGAGCCGAGAAGGGCGAGCGAGGTGCTCGACCCCAACCGCAGCGGCGAGGTCGTCACCTATAACGGCGGCGGCGACGTGTTTCTGGTCGGCAGTCGCTTCGAAGTGAACGGCCGGCACGCCGAGGTGCTGCTTCGGACGATGCCGCCTCTCATGCAAGTCGAGACTTCGGGCGATCGCGCGAGGCTGAGATGGTCGATCGAGCTCATGATGGAGGAGCTGCGGGAGGCCCGGCCAGGCTCGTCGCTGGTGGCGCAACAGCTTGCGCACATGATGCTGGTGCAGGCGCTTCGCCTGTATCTGTCCGAGCGTTCACACAACGACGTCGGATGGTTTGCAGCCCTCGCCGATCCTCAACTGATCGCGGCGCTCGGAGCGATACACGCGGATCCAGCGTTCCCCTGGACCTTGCAGGAGCTGGCCGCGCGGGCTGGTATGTCGCGTTCGATCTTCGCCGAGCGCTTTCGCGCGCGGGTCGGGGAGACGCCGATCGCCTATCTCACGCGCTGGAGGATGATGCTGGCGGGAGAAAAGCTCATCCACGGTCGTGACACGTTGGCGCGAATCGCGGGGTCGCTCGGCTATGAGTCCGAGCACGCGTTCAACACGGCGTTCAAGCGCGTCATGGGCATCTCCCCGAGGCGATACGCCCGAGCCGGAGCCGAAGGGACCTCCGGCGTCTCGAAGAAGGACGCAACCTGAGCAGCGCCCTGTACGCCCTGGAGGACGGCGAGTCCGGCGGCAACGGCGTCTACCGCTACGGCAGCGCCGGCTTCCCCACGAGCTCGTGGCGCGGCTCGAACTACTGGGTCGACGTGCTCTTCGTCCCGGAGAGCCCCCCTGCGCCGGGCGGGAGCCTGAACCTGCCGCCCGTGCCCTGGGAAGGCGGGCCGGCGTACTACAGCGCGCACCCGTACACCGACGCTGCGGGCTGGGACGCCCCGGCCTTCTTCCCGATCGGCGTCTGGTTCGAGGGCGTGTACGGCCAGAGCGATATCGACCTGGACAGGGACGCCGGCATCAACACCTATGTCGAGCTGACCAGCTCGAGCGATCTGGCGCTGATCCGCCAGAATGGTATGTTCGCGATCGCGGGCGTGGGCGGCCAGGGGAGCGAGACGGTCGGCCACATGCTGACGGATGAAGCCGATATGTGGGCCGGGCCCGGCTCCGCCGCCTGGACCGGGAACAGCCCAGGGCAGGGGGACATCTGCAGCCCCGCGGGCGCGTCCTGCGGCTATACGGTCATGCAGACGCTCGTGGACAGCACCCCGCCGGACGGCCGGGTGCGCTACGCGAACTACGGCAAAGGCGTGATGCTCTGGCAGAGCGTCCAGCAGGCGCAGCAGTTCGTCAATGCGTACACGGACGTCGTCCCCAACGACATCTACTGGTATACCGATCCCAACGTCTGCGCCGAGATGCAGACCTTCCTCGGCCTCCCGTCGAGCACGTGCCGGCTGTCCGCGAACTACGGGGTGACCATGGACAAGATGCGCCAGCTCGACGGCATGGACGGGCAGCGCCAGCCGATCTGGGCCTTCATCGAGGTCGGTCACCCGTTCACGGAGGACTCGGCGCCGAGCATCGCGCCCGAGCAGATCGCGGGCGCCGTGATGTCGTCCCTGATCCACGAGGCCCGCGGGATCCTCTACTTCAACCACAGCTTCGGCGGCCCGTGCCAGTCCCAGCACGCGCTCCGCGAGCCCTGCTACGCCGCGCAGCGCGCCAGCGTCAGGGAGATCAACCGGCGCATCCGGGAGCTCGCGCCCGTGCTCAACACGCAGTCCTACGCGTTCTCCTTCAACGAGGGCCTCGACACGATGCTCAAGGAGCACGACGGGTCCTATTACGTCTTCGCGATGCTCGGCCGCGCGAGGCCGACCGGGAGCTACACGCTCACGCTGCCGGAGCAGCTCGCGGGCTCCGTGGTCGAGGTCCTCTACGAGGATCGCACCATCGACATCGCCGGCGGCGCTTTCACCGACGCGTTCGCGGCCGAGCACACGGCCCACATCTACAAGATCACGCCGGGTGCGCGCTGAAGAGCGCGCCCGGGCTCGGGCCCGGGGCGGGGAGGGGCAGCCGTGGTGAGCGGGCGTCGGCCCGGCTTCAGGTGAGCATGGGGGTCAGGTCCGGGTCGCCCTTGGCCATCGCTCGCCGATAGGCGGGCCGCGCCCCGATGCGCTGTAGATAGCCGAGTATGTTGGGACAAGGCGCGAGATCCACCGGATGGAACAGCCGCATCGTGGTGAGCGAGAAGACGCTCATGATGTCGGCGGCGGTGAACTCGCTTCCTGCGAGATGGTCGGTCTGCCCCAGTCGCGCTTCGATCAGCGCGAGCACTTGGTCCAATCGTCCCTGCACCGACGTCTGAACCGGATGATCCGGCGCCAGCCCGCACCGTCCCACGATCATCGAGCGGAGCATCGCCGGCTGGAGGTTGCCGTTGGAAAAATGGAACCAGTAGAGATAGGAAGCGAAATCGGGGTGATCCGGCCCACGTCGCAGACGGCCGCGACCGTATCGGGCAAGGATGAAGTCGACGATCGCGGCCGACTCGGCCAGCAACATCCCGTCGACCTCGATGAGCGGGGCCGCGCCGAGCGGGTGCAGCGCCTTCAGCTCCGGCGGCGACAGGCGCGTGACGGGATCGCGCGTGTGTTTCTCGAGATCGTAGGGAACGCCGAGCTCTTCACAGAGCCAGAGGATCCGCTCCGATTGGGAGTGACCGAGGTGATGGATCTTCAGCATGGAGCCTTCCTTGCGAGATGCGTGGAAACAAGCGCGTTCAGTCTAGCGATGTGCAGCGGAGGTGTACGGATGCGATCTGCATCTTCCTTGCTCCGTTGGTCGTGCTGCGCCCCGGTGCCATCGCGGTCGCGACGACGGCGCAGCAGGCGATCGCGTGAATCAAGCTCACGCCTCTGAACCGTAGCGCCGCCGGGTCGCCCCGGAACCGCAATCGCGCGCTCGAACGCCGCAATCCGCGGCGCGACACCCCTCGGTGAAGGGGCGCTAGCGACGGCGGCGCAGCTCCGAAGGCAGCACGCCAAATCGATCTCGAAAGCGCTCCGCGAACCGAGATGGCGAGTCGTAGCCGGATTGCTCGGCGACGACGGCGAGCGGTCGCTCGGTCGTCCACAGCAGCATGAGCGCATGATCCATCCGGATCTCGAGCAGCAGCTGCTGGAACCCCGTGCCCTCTCGGCGCAAGTGACGCTGTAGCGTGTCGTCGCTCATCCCCAGTTGCCGGGCGACGTCCGGCAAGCGCCACGGGTGGGCGGGGCGCTCGCCGAGCATCCGCTTCAGCCGGAGACGAACGTCGGACGCCGCGACGAAGGGGTCGATGCCTGCCTCGCCGAGCCATGCGACGAGCTCGAGGAGGCGCGAGCGCTGGACGGCCGCGGGGAGGCCTCGCTCGAACGCCTCCAGGCAACGGGTCAACGCCGCGTCGAGCTCTTCGTGCTCGGCGACGCGGAGCTTGCGGACCTGCTGGAGCTCGCGCGCCTCCGCGCGAGGCGGCAGGTAGCGCGCGAGCTCGAAAGACAGAATGACGCCTTCCGCCTCGTAGGCCCCCTGCGCCGGTACATTGCGCACGTCGACCCGAGTACCCGCGGGCAAGTAGAGCAGCTCACCCGGCCGCGCCGCGAGGGACTCGTCCGCGCGGCGGAGCTGCTTCTGACCCTGCAGGACGCGCACGATCGCCGGAGAGCCCCACTCGACGTCCGCGAAGAGAAGATCCGTCTCCGTCTGCTTCACGCGCAGCGGCGACCCGTGGCCGACCCTCGCCTCGGCCACGCGCGGCCGCGCCAGCCGTCCCTTGGCGTTCGCGTCAGCCGATCGCGCTCGTGACCGCGTCATCCAGGCTCGCTTTCGGGTGACGCTTCAAGCAGCGCCAGCTGGTCGGTGTCGCGGAGCAGCGCCGTGGCCCGCTCGATCCGGAGCGCGTGCCGGAACGCGGAGGCCGCTTGACGAGATCTGTCACGAGGGGCGAGCGTGCTGGGCACGCCCCGAAGTCTACGACGACGGGCGCGGGGTCGTCGCCTGGGACGACGTGACACATGGGGGACGGGCCCGTGGACGGACGTGTTCGAAGGCGTGGTAACGGGTTGGTGCGTGGCGCCGTGAGGCCATGGACGGGGGCGCCCGCTTGAGCCGACGCCCGGACAGGGAGCGCCCCGGGGCCCGCTCCGGCGCGCCGCTCAGATACCCGAGGACGACGCGAGGCAGGCGTCGAGCTCGGGGGTGTCCCGCCAGCCGCACTGGCCGGACGCGTCGCGCTCGCAGACGCCGTGCTCGCCGTAGCACGCGTACTCCTCGCGCCACTCGCACGTCGTGAACACTTCCTCGTCCGCGCAGACCTGCCCGCTACAGCCGGTGACCACGCAGAGCCCGAGCTCGCCTCCAGGCGGTACCTCCCGCACGTCCCCGCCCCCAAGGCACGCGGTGAGCTCCGGCGTCTGTCGCCAGCCGCACTGGCCGGACGCGTCGCGCTCACAGATGCCGTGGTCGCCGTAGCACGCGTACTCCTCGCGCCACTCGCACGTGGTGTACACGGTCTGGTCCGCGCAGACCTGCCCGCTGCAGCCGGTCGGCCTGCAGCGGCCGGGCTTGATCCCCCCGGCCGCCGCAGAGACGAGCTCGGCGGGCGCGCTGTCCACACCGTCGATCTCGGGGCTAGCCTGGCCGCAGCCGTCGTCATTCGCCCCGGCGAGCAGCGGGACGCACAAGAGGAGCGCAGTGAAGGCAAACTGATGACGCGCGGTGAAAGAATTCATCAAAGACCTCCTTAACAAAACAAAAACAAAGTACAGAGTGCCCGGAATGGGCGAGTTCCTTTCCTTAGATCACGCGGCGACCCCACGCAACCCGCAGCGTTGCTCCTCCGACCCAGTGTCTCGGGCTCAGCGGCTACACAAGATCCGTGCTGCCTCCTTGACGGCGTGATCCGGTCGGATCTCGTGTCACCAGGAGCCGGGGAGGGGCTACTGCAGGCGATGGCCTGTGAGGCGCTCTCACGAGAGCCGCAGCTCCGGAGTGAGAATGGCCCATCACAGCATGCGACACTTTGGATTCACGGAGTGTACGAGCTGGTCGGCGTCGCCGATGAGCTCAGCGATGGCGGTCCCCACCGGGCACTTGACCGTGTAACCTGTGGCATGGACGGTGCCGATGCCAGGGACGGCATTGGTGTTCATGTCGCTCATCTTCCACGCTTCGACCGTCTGGCACAGCAGATCGATCCGGTAAACCAGGGTGTCGACCCAGATGTTGATCCCGACCAGGACCTGGCTCGCCGGGCAGATCACGCTGCCGGGCGAGCCGCCGTCGCCGCCGGCGGTCACGGTCTGGAACGCGGTGCCCAGGGTGCCGTCGCTGGCGAGCGGCGCGCAGATCAGGCCGATACGGTCAATCGAGCCGCCGCTCCGGCCGTGGACGCCGACAGCCACGTTGCCGCTCCCACAGGGGATCTGGTAAGAGATGTCGACGGCCGTGCCGCCAGCCCCACCGGTGCCGCCAGCGCCGCCAGCGCCACCGGTGCCGCCAGCGCCGCCAGCACCGCCAGCGCCGCCGCTGCCCGCGTCACCGCCGGCGGTACCGCCACCGCTGCCGGCTGCGCCGGCGTCACCACCGCTGCCGGCTGTGCCGGCGCCCGTCGTATCGGCGGTGCCCGAGAAGTCGAGCTCGTCGACCCCCGAGATCGCGTTGCATGTCGCGCTCCCGCACGCGAGGGCGAGCGCCGCGGCCACCACCGTCGCGAGAGGCAGTGTCGTCCGGACTGCGTGCGCTCTCATCGGAAGCTTCCGTGGCGGGTGATCTGGCCGGGCCCGAAGCTCGCCTGGAGGGCTGGCGCAGGCGACTTTCCGATGCCGCCCTGTACCGTCGAGGCGCCGGCCGGGACGAGCAGCAACGCTGGGGCGGCGCCCCTGGACGAGGCCGAGCGTCCGAAGCGTGGGGTGGAGTCAACCAGGGTAGGTCGGGTCGGCGGCATGAGGTCTCCCCTCCGGGGATCGAGGTCTCGGTGCGGGCGGTGGTCTGTTTTTGCCGAGGCCTGGCTGACCTGGAGGGCGCGGTCATCGTGCCGGGCGGTCAGCGACGAGGGCAGCCAGGACGTCCGGCCTGACCATACCCGCGAGGGTGGCCGGAAGGAACCTGATCCGAGAGCCCGTGCTGTGCTCGCCGCCCTGGCCGGGGCCAGGCGGTGGGCCTCGACGATCCCGAGGTCGAGGGGCTCGACGAGCCCGTCACCTCCTTGGCGCGCGAGCAAGATGTTTTCCGGTCGCGCGCAGCTCCGCCGAGAGGCACGACGCGCCGTCCTCGAAGCCATGGTCATGGACATGCCCGGCGCTCGGGATGTGCAGCCAGGCGGACGCCTTCGCTCGCCGCTCCAGGCACGCGCGTGCCGGCGCGAGGTCGCGCAGCAGGCGTTCGGCGCGAGCGTCCAGCGAGGGTGAGCTTACAGGCGCTGCGGGGGCCGTCGAGGCTCGTGGTCGGTTTGCATGAGGGAGACCTGAGGTCGGAGCGCGGACGCTCGCCAGGCGGCGCTCAGCACTCGCACTCGTCCTCCCCTTCATAGGACTTGGCGATGAACGTGATGTCGTACGGGTAGGTCGCCTCGGGCGGCCCATAGATGCGGAGGAGAAGGTCGTTCGCGGAATCCAGCCCCTCGCCATCGAGCCACACCCGCCCTTGATCGCTCTGCGCAGCTCCGATGAGGTCCATCGTGGCCGCGCTGTAGACCTCCACGATCACGGTGTTCTTTGGACGGGATGGCGGAGTATACTGCTCACAAACTGCGCCGCAAAGCTCTGCCCCGGCGGCCAGGACGCGAAGCTTCCAGTAGAACTCTTCGAACCCGAGAGAGGTATCGAGCAGGTACCAGTCCTCATCGCCTTGACAGAGGACGAAATCTCTCCTCGAGAACCACGCGTCCATGGAGCCGTCACCGCCTCCTGTATACGCGAGCGGCGCCGCGGAGGTGGACACGTCATTCCCCTCGTAGGCGTCGTCTGCACACTCCGCCGCTCCGCCGCTCCCCGTCTCGGCGTTGCCTCCACCGGCCCCACCAGCGCTGCCGCTGCTGCTGCCGCTGCCGCTGCTGCTGCTGCTGCTGCCGCTGCTGCCGCTGCTGCCGCTGCTGCCGCTGCTGCTGCTGCCGGTGCTGCCGCTGCCGCTGCTGCTGCTGCCGGTGCTGCCGCTGCCAGTGCTGCTGCTGCCAGCGCCTCCAGCACCGACGCCTGCGCCGTCGTCCGACCATCGCAAGCACGAGGTCGTTCCAAGCAACGAAGTGCAGAGCGCAGCGAAACCCATGAGATGAATCGAGCTACGGATGAGCGACATACAGAACTCCACTGGGCACGGGTGAATAACGACTTCAGGGCAAGGCCTCGCCCTCGAAGCGCAAGCATCGAACATCGCGCGAATCCTGATTGAAATCGTCATGTCAGATCACATCATTTCTCACGGCTCCCTCCTTTTTCTCATGGCACCAGCGCGGCTGCGCCGTATCCTTGCCGGCGATGGATCCGCATCGCTCAATGTGCTCTCGCGGCTATCGTCGTTGCCGCCGTCCGCGTCGTCCTCGTTCGATGGTCCCTCACGCAGATCGCGGGGCTCGCCTCCGCGGCGTCGCGTGGGGAGCTGCGTTCGCCGCCGTCCTGGGGTGCCGTTCGTCGCCGGCTCCGCCGGCCCGTCAGGAGGTCATCGACATCCATGTGCACCTGACGCAGGCCGACGCAGTGGCTCCATTGCTCGCTCACATGACCAGACATCACATCGATCGCGCCGTCGTCCTGGCCAGCCCGGACCTGACCAGCGGCCGCGGCGGATCCGGGCTCTCCGGCTACCGCACAGGCAACGAGATCGTCCTCGACGCCGCTGCGGCTCACCCCGGAAAGCTCATCCCGTTCGTCACCCTGGATCTGGGCCACGACGACCCCGCGTACCTCGTCGAGCTGCGCCGCCGAGGCGCCTGCGGCGTGAAGCTTTACCAGGGGCACAACCTCTTCCACGAGCGTCCCCTCGACGACCCCTCGCACCAGGCGGTATGGCAGGCGCTCGCCCATCAGGCGCTCCCGGTTCTCCTTCATGCCAACACGGTCCGTTACCGGAGCGAGCTCGAGGCGGTCCTGCGCGCCTTCCCCGACCTCCGGGTGGTGTGCGCCCATCTCTGCGGCAGCCGCACCGACCTCGCCCGCGTCGAGTCCCTGATGCAGGCGTTTCCGGGCCTCCTCGTCGATACGAGCCATGGCTCTGCCGGCCCGGCGGCCGAGGGGTTCGCGCACCTCGAGCGCGAGCGCGCCCAGCTTCTCAGGCTGTTCTCCCGCTGGCCCGAGCGCTTCCTGTTCGGGACCGATCTCGTGACGAGCGGGCTGAACCCGACGTCGACGGAGATGTGGGACCTTCAGGTGGAGTCGAACATAGGTCTTTTGAAAGAGGCCCATTTTCGTTTCTTTCGTCAAACCGCCGACCAGTCAGCTCGCACCCTCGGCACCTATCAAGGCCTTCATCTTCCCCCAGAGCTCCTGGGCCCCGTCCTCGGACAGAACGCCGCGCGATGGCTCGGCGCCTGCCTGCGGTGAGAGACATCTCGCAGACCGCCGCCCGCGGCCTCAGGGGCCGAGCTTCACGAGGAAGAGATCCCTGGCGGACCTGGGATTCAGGAGCGGCCCCGCGCCAAAGTCGATCGTCCCGACGAACGGCCCGGCGGCGAACACGTCGCCCGCCCTGTCCATGGCCGTGGAATGGCCGTACTGGTGCCCCCTGTCGCCTGTGTGCTTCACCCAGCGCACGGTGCCCGTCGCGTCGATCTTCGCGACGAAGGCGTCGCCATAGGTGCATTCCATCAGGCCCGTGCCGAAATCGACGTCGCCGTACATCAAGCCGGTGATGGCGAGCTCGCCGTCCACGGTCGTCGCGACGTCCAGGGCCGTCTGTGGCCCGTCCTGCCCGAGGCGCTTGGCCCAGAGGAGCTCGCCTTCGGGGTTCAGCTTGGTCACGAAGGCGTTGCCGCCCCACGTGACAGAGCTGGGCTCAAGCGGTCCGAACCCTCCCGAGCTCACCAGAGGACCTCCGCCAAAATCCACGCTCCCCTGGAACGTCCCGCTGACGACGACATCTCCAGAGCCGTCGACCGCGACGCCGTACGCCCTCTGGAGCGCTGCGTCGCCGAACCGCTTGCTCCAGAGGTGCTCTCCGTCGGCGTCGAGCTTCGCCACGAAGATATCCTCGAGTCCCGCGGTGATCAGCGGACCGCCGCCGAGGTCGATCGTCTCGGTGAAGTAGTCGCCGAAGCTGCCGGCAAGAACGACGCTGCCCGACGCGTCGAGAGCGACGTTGTGGATCTCCGTGTAGCCGAATTGCTTGCTCCAGAGGCAATTCCCCGCAGGGTCGAATTTCGCGATGTAGGAGTCGGCCTGCTCGGCGCTGGTCAGCGGAGCCCCGCAGAGGCTCATCTGGTCCAGGAAGAACCCTGCCACGACGACGTTTCCGGCTGCGTCCACGGCGATGTGGTCCGCGTATTGGTCGGAATCAGCGCCGATTCGAGCCGACCAGACGTGATCTCCGTCTGCCGTGAAGACGGCCACGAAGGCGTCCATTCCATCCTCCTGCCCCCCGATCGGACCGCCTCCGAAGTCGACGCTGCTTCCATGAACCCATCCCGTCGTGGCGATGAGCCCCGCGGGGTTGACCGCGACGTCGCGCACGGAGCTGGAGTCGGAGAATTGCTTGTTCCAGAGGAGATCTCCTTCGCCGTCGAATTTCGCGAGGGCGAAGACCGAGCTGCCCTCGATCGAAAGCGGACCGCCGCCGAAGTCGACGCCATCGGCGACCTCCGCCGCGAGGACGACGTGGCCCGCCCCGTCC
The DNA here is from genome assembly GCF_051530195.1 of Sorangium sp. So ce321. NCBI lineage: Bacteria > Pseudomonadati > Myxococcota > Polyangiales > Polyangiaceae > Sorangium > Sorangium sp. So ce321. Next base: position 1,568,294 of record NZ_CP150329.1, read on the forward strand.
ACGGCGATGCGGCCTTCCGACATGTGGGGTTCGCCTGCGTTCGCGCCGAAGTGCCGGCTCCAGAGAGGATCGCCGGTGCTGGGCGCGCCGCCGCCGGCGCCGCTGGTGCCGGCAATGCCGCTGCCGGCGCTGCCGCCGCCGGCGCCGCCGCTGCCGGCAATGCCGCTGCCGGCGCTGCCGCTGCCGGCGCTGCCGCTGCCGGCGCTGCCGCCGCCGCTGCCGGCGCTGCCGCCGGCGCCGTCACCGCCTTCTCCCGTCGCGCCGCCGGCGCCGTGACCGCGAATGGGATCGAGCGGAATCCTGTCGCACGCCGCGGCAAGCAGGTTGAGCACGATGCATCCAGGTACGATGAGGTGTTTCAAGGAGCCCTCTCCGATCTCGACTGAGGAAGTGCGCGCCGCCTGCTCCCAGGAATGGCCGCTTGCCGCGGCGGCGGCTCACCGCTCGACGACGACGCCGAGCGAGAACGACGCGAGCGGGCTGAAGGTCGAGGTCACCCGTCCCACGAACCGGATATCGACAGGGGGAATCGCCGCGCCGCCGAGCGCGCCCGCCGTGAGAACCAGGGAATCGACGAGCCGGAGACGCACCTCGGCTCGCCCGTAGACGAGGGCGGTGAACGTGGACTCGTCGCTGTCGAGGTGGGGCGGCCTCGCCTCTCCCGACGCGCTCACGTGAGCGAGGCCCAGGCCAGGGGAGAGGACGAGCCCGAAACGGCCCGTCCTCGCGACGGGCGCCAGGACGAGCTCGGCGCCGAGGAGCGTGGAGCGAAAGCCCACCTCGCCTTCCGCTGCCTCGATCGTCGGGCTGACGATCGGCAGGTCCGCAAGGAGCCCGATGCCGACCCGGGCCGAAGGCCAGATCCGGAGCGAGGCATCGAGCGCCAGCGACACTCCCGGCGTCTGCCATCCCACGGCCATCGCGACGCCCACATCGACGAGCGCGGCCCTGGGCGCAACGGGCACCGGGAACGGGGATGCGGGGGGAGCGGGAGGCGCCCACGCGCCGAGCGGCAGGCTCCGCCACGCCTCGCCGGGCCCCACGGCCACGGCCGGAGGCGCGACGGGTGCGGGCGGGAGCGGCGCCGGCGCGACGGCCGCCGGCGCCGCGTCGCCGGGGGCGCGGGCCGGCGACAGGAGCGCCCGCACCAGCTCCGCCGCGCGGAGCACCCGGGTGTCGAGCGGGCCGTCCGGCGCCACGCTCGCGACGAGGTCCGCCCGCCCGCCCGACGCCGACCAGATCTCGAGGGCCCCCTCGTCGCCCTCGGGGACGACGATGAGCAGCCCGCCGGGGGCGACCGCCGTCGGGGTCGCCTCGACCTGCACCCGCAAGCCCGCCGCTTCGAGCTCCTGCGAGAGCCGGTGCGCCAGCGCCCCGCGCGCACCGGCGACGACGGTGACCGGCGACCGCTCGTCGGCGGAGCACGGCGCCGCGAGCGCCAGGAACGCCAGGAACGCGACGAGCGCGCCGCTCATCGAGCTCGCCGCGGCGCGCGCTCTGGACGAGCGCCGTCGTCGCCGGTGCGACCCCCGTGACCTCCGCGGGCGCAGGCTCAATCCGCCCCGCCGGCGAGCGTCGTCGCGAGCCCGGCGTGGGCGCCGTTCGGGTAGGCCGCGAGGTAGCGCGCGGCGAGCTCGCGGGCGCGCGCGTGGAGCTTCAGGTTCCTCGCGCACTCGATGGATCGGCCGAGCGCCTCCGGCGCGAGCGCGCCGCGCGGCCTCTCCGCGAGGTACACCGCGAACCAGCGCTCGGCCTCCGCCCAGGCGCCGCGCCCGTCGAACGCCATGCGGCCGAGGTGGTACGCCGCCGCGGCCGCGGCGTCGCTCCCGGCGAACCGATGGCGCGCCGTCTCGTAGAACCGCGCCGCGACGCTCGGCTTGCGCGAGAGCCGAGCCGCGGATCCGAGATCGACCAGCTCCGCGCCGCCGGCGCGCCCGAGCACCGTGTCGACGCCCAGGAGCTCCACGTCGGCGAGCGCCTCGCCGAGCTCGCCCGCGGCGAGGTGCGAGCGCCAGCTCTCGGAGGGGGCCACAACGGCCGAGGGCGCCGCCGCGCGGGCCGGCGGCGAAGGAGGGGGATCGGGCGCGGGCGCGCCGGCGCTCGCGCTCGGACCGGCGCTCGCGCTCGGGACGAGGGCGGGAGGCTGAGCGTGCGCGCTCGCCGTCGGCGCGACGGCCGGCGGCGGCGCCTGCGGCGCGGCGGCGCGCGGGGCCGCGCAGGTCAGCCGTATCGACTCGGGGGCGGCGACGGCGCGCCCGGGCGGCTCGACGCAGGGGCCCAGGAGGTGGACCCGGCGCTTGACGGTCGCCACCGACACGTTGCAAGCGGCGGCCACCTCGGCGAGCTCCTGGCCCTCGACGATCCGCAGCGTGAAGGCCAGCCGCTCGTCGGGGTCGAGCGTCTCCAGCGCGCGGTAGAAGGCGCGCACGCCCTGCCGGGCCTCTGGATCGACGCTGGCCGAGATCTCCGGCAGCTCGTCGCTCGCGAAGAACGCGAGCCATCGGTGCCGCCGCTTCTTGCGGATCGCCTCGCGCGCGACGAACACGGTGACGCTGGTGATGAACGGCTTCAGCGCCGCGGGCTCGCGCACGTCGTCGATGCGGGAGAACACCCGGGCGAACACGTCCTGCACGAGATCCTCCAGGGTCCGGATGTCGCCCAGGAGGCGAAACAGCATCCGCTCGACGAGGCCCGCGTAAGCGTCGAGCAGGCGGCGCTCCGCCGCGGGATTCCGGGCGTGAAGGCCGCGCAGGACCTCGGACGAGGTGGGCTGCGCGGCCACCGGGGGATCCGGCGAGCGGGGCTTTCGGACGACGCGGAGGTGCGCGGACATCGCGGTGACTTCTAAGATGGCCGGTCCCCGTCGCGACGGCTCAGCTCCGCGTCGCGCCCCCGGTGGGCCGCAGCTCCCCGTGGAGGCAGCCCTCGGCGCGGCTGAGCTCGCGCCATGACGCGGAGCGCTCGCCAGGATCGCGAGCGAGGCAGCGTGGACCAGCTCGACGACAGCCGGCCTTCACGCCATGGCCAGCGGGCCACCTTGTCCAGGCTCGCCTGGAGCTCGCTCAGAAGTAGCGGCCCCAGGTCGATTGCCCACGCGCCGACCGCGTCGAGGAGTCCCAGGGAAAGTTGTGTTGCTTCGCAACGACGAGCTCTCCACGACGAGGGAATGCGGCACAATACTTGTGCCCAGGAGCGCAGAGCACCGGAAGGATGTCGCCCCGCTCGATCCCATCGACGTGTCCGAACAGCGACAATCCCAGGTACTTCTTGCCATCGGGGGTGAGGTGAAGGCTGACGATCGTGGCGGGCATTCGCCAGAGCCCATGGCCCATGTATGAGTGTCTTACCGTGTTCACGGTCGCGTCGGTGAACGTGCCATGACGGAACAGTCGTCGCGCAGAGCTTACCCGGCGCCAGGCCCAGAACAGAAACAACAGGTACGTGACGACAAATAGAGCCAGGTGAAGCGCCCTCGACTCCGTCGAGCTCAGGGCCCAGCGCATGGCCCTCACCGCAACCACCGCGACCGAGTGAAGTCAACCCCCATGTGACGATGTAACCATGTGACCATGTAAGCAGAGCGCGACGCCTGTCGGTCTCCCTCCGCAACGCGGTCGCGGTCGCGGGCGAAGGGATTGGAGGCCCATCGAGATCGACGTACAATCCCCCGGCTTGAGCTCGATCGACGACGCGCTTGATCGAAGGCCGCATCCATGACGAGGAAGCGCCCGGCGATCGCGCTCGTGATGGACTATGCGCGCAGCGAGTACCAGGCCGAGCTGCGGTTCGGGGCCGAGCGCGCAGCCGAGGCGCACGGCGCCGATCTCCTCGTCGTCCTCGGCGAGACGCTCGCCCCCCAGGGCTCCACCGCGACGGCCGTAAACAGCGTTTACTATCTCGTGGGAGCCGACACGGTCGATGGAATCGTCGTCTGTTCCACGACCCTCTGCCACTACGTGGGTGTCGAGGGCATGAGGGCTTTCTGCCGCTCTTATGCGCCGCTGCCGGTCTGCAGCATCGGCGTGGAGGTCGACGGCACGCCCAGCCTCATCGTCGACAACGCCCGCGGGGCCGAGATGTCCGTCGGGCATGTGGCCGACGCCCACGGACGCCGGCGGATCGCGTACATCAGCGGCCCGGCGAACAACGATGAGGCGAAGGTGCGGGCCGACGCGTACAGGAGGGTGCTCGCGCAGCGCTCGATCCCCTTCGACGAGCGCCTCTTCTCGTACGGGATGTTCACGGTCGAGAGCGGCCGCGCCGCGATGCGCGAGATCCTGGAGCGCGGGGTCGACTTCGACGCCGTGGTCGGCGCCAACGACAACATGACGCTCGGGGCTATCGAGGAGCTCAAGGCGCATGGCATCGACGTCCCGCGGGACGTCCTCGCGTGCGGCTTCGACGACGTGTCCGTCGCGCGCTTCACGAGCCCGTCGCTCACGACCGTCCGCCAGCCCATGAAGCAGCTCGGGGCGCTCGCCGTCGAGACGGTCCTGCGCATGATGCGCGGCGAGGCCGCCCCCGCGCGGCGCCTCTTGCCGGTCGAGCTGAAGCGACGCGAGTCGTGCGGCTGCGCGTCCCAGCCGGCCGCGGCTCCCAGCCCCTCGGCCGCGCCGACGCACGGCGAGCCCCTCGCCCTCGCCTCGCAGCGGGAGAGCCTGGAGCGCGCAATGCACGAGACCCTGTCGATGCCGACCCGCTCGCTCGTAGGCTGGCCCGCGGCGCTGCTCTCCGGGCTCGAAGAGGAGCTCGCCGGGCAAGAGGGGCGGTTCCTGCGCGAGCTCGAGGATCTGCTCGACAAGGCGAAGCGCGAGGGCGCAAGCCTCGAGGACTTCCAGGGCGTGATCACGCTGCTGCGCGAGCGGCTCGGCAGCGCGCTCGAGGGCGAGGGCAACGAGGCGCTGAACGAGGAGCTCGAGCGCATCTGGCATGCGTCTCGCTGCGTGATCGGCAGCGCGTCCGTCCGCGCCGAAGGGGAAAAGCGGCTCAGCCTGGAGCTCGCCTCGTTGTATCTCCGCTCTACAGGGAGGGCCTTCTCGACCTGCCTGAGCTTGCCTGTCCTCCGGGAGACGCTCGCGTCGCAGCTTCCCAAGCTGCAATTGTCGCGCGTCGCGGTGTCGCTCTATCAAGACCCCGAGTGCACCACCCTGAAGTGCGTCTTCGTGATGGAGGACGGACGCGCAGCGGATCCGCCTTCGTCGAGCTTCTCGGCGCGCCTCCTCGCGCCTCCCGGGTTCCTGTTCTCCGGGGAGCGCAGCGTCATGATCGCGCTCCCGGTCGCGTTCGGCGAGGCGGAGAAATTCGGCGTCGCGGTGCTCGACAGCGGAGCGAACGCGCTGATCTACGACACGCTGATGCTCCAGCTCGGCTCCGCGGTGGAGGCCGCTGCGCTGCACCGCGAGGTCGTCCGGCAGGTGGAGCTGCGCGAGCGGCTGGAGCAGGAGAAGGCCGGCGAGGAGAGCCGCGTCGCGGCGCGCATCCAGACCACGCTGGCGCCCGCGCGCCTGCGCCTCGACGGGCTCGATCTCAGCGCCATCACGAAGCCGGCAGCCATGGTCGGCGGCGACTACTACGACGTGCTCGCGACGAGCGAGGGCGGGTGGCTCGGCATCGGCGACGTCGCCGGGCACGGCCTCGCCGCCGGCCTCGTCATGCTGATGATCCAGAGCATGAGCGCGGCGCTCACGCGAAGGATGCCGACAGAGAGCCCGAGTCGGATCGTCTCGACGCTCAACAGCGCCGTGTACCACAGCGTCCGCGACCGGCTGAAGCGCGACGAGCACGCGACGCTCCTCTTGCTCCGGTACGAGCGGAGCGGGCGCGTGACGTACGCGGGAGCGCACGAGGACGTCCTCGTGTGCCGCGCGCGGACGCGGCGCTGCGAGCGCGTCCCGAGCTCCGGCCTGTGGGTCGGCGTCTTGCCCGACATCCGGGAGATCACGCAGGACGCTGTGATCATGCTGGAGGACGGCGACCTCCTCGTGCTCTACAGCGATGGAGTCACGGAGGCGCGCAACGCGCACCGGGAGCTGTTCGGGCTGGAGCGGCTCTGCTCGGTGATCGAGGCTGTCCAGTCGGCGTCGCCCGAGTCCATCCGCGACGGCATCCTCCGCGAGGTCGAGCGCTGGTGTCCGAGCCCGGACGACGACATCACGATCGTGGTTGCGAGGTACCGGGCCCCCGGAGGATGACCATGAAGCGCCGGACGATCGCTCTCGTGATGGACTACGCGCGCGGCGAGTACCAGTCCGAGCTGCGGTTCGGGGTCGAGCGCGCCGCCGAGGCGCACGGCGTCGATGTCGTGATCGCGCTCGGGGAGGAGCTCGGCGGCCCCGGCACGGGCACGAAGGCCCAGAACTCGATAGTTGGCCTCATCGGAGCGGATGTGGCCGACGGCGTCGTGGTCGCCTCGGCGACGCTCGGCAACCACACCGGCGTGGAGAGCCTGGTCGATTTCTGCCGGACATTCGCGCCGCTGCCGGTATGCAGCATCGGCGTCGCGCTCGCCGGGATCCCCAGCATCGTCGTCGACGACGGCCGCGCGATCGAGCTCGCGGTCGGGCACCTGCTCGGCGAGCACGGGTGCAGGCGCGTCGCGTACATCGGCGGACGGACGACCCGCACCGAGGCGAAGCCGCGCGCCGACGCGTACCGGCGAACCCTCGAGGCGCACGCGATTCCGTACGACGAGCGCCTCGTCGCGATCGGCGAGCTCACGATCGAGAGCGGCTGTGTCGCCATGCGCGAGCTCATGAGCCGAGGGGTCGAGTTCGACGCCGTGGTCGCGGCCAACGACGACATGGCGCTCGGGGCGATCAACCTGCTCAAGGCGCACGGCGTCGAGATCCCGCGGGACGTCCTCGTGTGCGGCGTCGACGACGTCGACGTCGCGCGCTACACGAAGCCGTCGTTGACCAGCGTCCGCCAGCCCATCAAGCACGTCGCGGCGCTCGCCGTCGAGACCGTCCTGCGCCTGCTCGACGGCGAGGCGGTGCCGCTGCGCGACGCGCAGCCGCTCGAGCTCATCCATCGCGAGTCGTGCGGCTGCGCGCGTCAGGTCATCACGAGGAGCGCGCGCGCGGAGGCGCCGGCGCGCGACGGATCGCTCTCGGGCGCCGAGGAGCGGCAGGAGCTCGCGCGCGCGCTCGATCAGGCGGTGAGCATGCCGGCGGCCGTCCTCGGGGGCTGGCCTGAAGAGCTGCTGTCGGCGCTCGACGAGGAGCTCGCGGGGCGCGAGGGCCGTTTCCTCGGCGCGCTGAAGCGCCTGCTCGACCGAGCCGGCGATGAGCGCTGCTTCCTCGACCAGTTTCAGCTCGTGATCACGCTGCTGCGCGCCCGGTACCCCTGGAGGCCTGGCGGAGCGCGATCGAGCAAGTCTCTCGAGCAGCTCTGGCACGCGGCGCGCCTCCTCATCGGGCGCGCGTCCGTGCGCGCCGAGGGGCGACAGCGCCTGAGCGTGGAGTTCGCGGCGAACGATCTCGGCTGGACCGGGAGGTGGCTCACGACGTGCCTGAGCCTGCCGCTCCTCAAGCGCACGCTCGCCTCGGAGCTCGACAGGCTGTATTTCAGGCGCGCGTCGCTGTCGCTCTACGAGGACGCCCACCGCGCCACCTTGAAGCCGTTCTTTCTGATGGAGAACGGCCGCGAGCTCTCTCCGCCTCCGGAGAGCTTCCCGGCGCGGCTCCTCGCGCCGCCGGGGTTCTTGAAGTCGAGCGAGCGAGGCAGCGTTACCGTCATGCCCATCACGTTCGGCGGCGCCGAGCACTATGGCGTTCTGGTGCTCGGCGACGGGCCGAACGAGGCCGTGTGCGACGCGGTGCGCGTCCAGATCGGCTCTGCGATGAAGACCGCGGCGCTGCACCGGAAGATCGTCTGTCAGGTGGAGCTGCGGGAGCGGCTGGAGCAGGAAGCGGTGCGCCGGGAGCTCCAGGTCGCGTCGCATATCCAGACCACGCTGGCGCCCCCGCTCTCGCAGATCGAGGGGCTCGAGCTCAGCGCGATCATGAACCCTGCGCCCGAGGTCGGCGGCGATTACTACGACGTGTTCGCGACGAGCGAGGGCGGGTGGCTCGCGATCGGCGACGTGGCCGGGCACGGCCTCGCGGCGGGCCTCATCATGCTGATGATCCACAGCATGCTCTCGGCGTTGACGCAGGGCGAGCCGGCCGCGAGCCCGCGAGACATCCTCTCGACGCTGAACGCCGCGGTGCACGAGAACATCCGAAACCGCCTGAGACGCGACCAGCACGCGACGCTCCTCTTGCTCCGGTACGAGCGGAGCGGGCGCGTGACGTACGCGGGAGCGCACGAGGACATCCTCGTGTGCCGCGCGCGGACGCGGCGCTGCGAGCGCATCCCGAGCTCCGGCGTGCGGGTCGGCGCCGTGCCCGCCATCGACGCGGTGACGCGCGACGAGGAGCTCGTCCTGGAGGACGGAGACGTCCTCGTACTCTACAGCGACGGGGTGACGGAAGCGCGTGACGCGCGCGACGAGCTGTTCGGGCTGTCGCGGCTCTGTTCGATCATCGAGGCCGCCCAGGACGCGCCTGCCGAGGCCCTCCGCGACGAGATCCTCCGCGAGGTCGAGGCCTTCTGTCCGAGTCCGGGCGATGATGTCACGATCGTGGTGGCGAGGTACCGGGCGCCCGCTGTCCTTCAGCCTGCCCTCGACAGCGCGAGCCCCTCGTGATCGCGCGCCGCGACCCCCTCGCGCCGCTTCCCTTGCGGCGGCAGGCCCTGCACCGCAGGCGCCGTTGACCGCCGGCCGGTCAGGCGGCGACGCTCTTGGGCTCGGCGCACCGCCGGGCTCCGAGCCGAGCCGCGCTGATCTTCGGGCTGACGCACGGCGGGATCGCCGTTACGTCCGAAGAGAATCGAGGTGCCGAAGCCGGCGGGTCTGGGCGTGAGCCGAAGGAGCTCGCCGCGGTTCCTGGCAGATACGACGGAAGCGGCCGCTCAGAAGGCCGGGCACGAGGAGCCGACGCACGCCACGGAGGGCGGGCCGCCGGGGAGCGCGTTGTCGTAGCAGATGTAACAGTTCGTCGAGGGCAGCCCGGGCATGCTGCTGCCGGGGCAGTTGTAGCGACGCTGCTTGTAGTACCTCGACGCTTCTCCGAAGAACTCGTTATAGTTGGGGTCGCAATCTCGGGTCTCGACGCCGATCGCGGTCGTGAACGAGCTGTCGCTGTAATACGTGCGGGTAAAGCCGGTCGACATCAGCGGCTGCTCGGCCGTATCCACGGCCTCTTCGCTGGCGGCTCCCTCGGCCTCAGGCGCCGATTCGCTCGGCTCGGCCATGCAGGCGGCAAGAGAGGTGGCGAGGCCGAGAGCGACAAAGATGTTCTTCAGCATGGTCTTCTTACTCCCTCGTTGTGACGGCGCCCGGGCGTGCCCCGGCGCCGGCCCGCCGCAGCGGGTCGACGCGCGGCTGCGGTGAGGGAGGGGCCCGCCCGTCGCGCGATCGTCGTGACGATGTGTACGCGCAGGCCGCTGGGCGCGCGTTCACAAACGCGCCATTCGGTTGTGTTTTCGCGCCACCCGGCCTGGCGAGCTCGCCGCGCCCGCACGCGGCGTGTGGTCCCCCCAGGCGAAGGGACGCGATGACCAGCGCTTCGTGATGCGCTCGATCAGCGCGGATGCGGGGCGGGGAGAGGCGGACGGGTATGGCTGAACGGCGCTCCACATCGGGTCCACAGCATCAGGACAGGCGTCGCGCGCACGCCCTCGCGCCGCCGAACGCACCTGCTCGTCTCCGCGCCGCCCTGACGCAGCAGCGCTAGAAATCAGTGACCGAGTAGAAAGCCTTCTTGGGCTCGAGCTGCTTATCGAATAGCAGCGGATAATCCGGCCTGCCAGAATCAAACTCCGACAGCCAGGTATTGTCGTCTGCGACCCCCCAGAAGGTGACATTGCCTATGAGCTCGCTGTTCCGGCGAAACATGTCAAAGAACTCCTTGTAGCGGGCCGCGTGCTTGTCCTTCAGCGCGTCAGTCAGCTCCGCTTCGGTCCTGTACCACTTTGACTCGTCGCTCGAGCCATAGTCTCTCGTATACATCGAGACATCCAGCTCCGTGATGTGGACCTCCAGGCCCAGCGCTGCATATGCCTTGATTTCCTTTTCGAGATTCTCAACCGTCTGATAAACGGTCTGGTTGGTCGGCTTCTCCTGGGCAGGCTCGATGTTCAAGTGACACTGGAGCCCCACGCCGTCGATCAAGCCTTCGCTCTTCAGCTTCTCTATCATCGATAGGATCGCCTCGCGCTTTTCGTCGAGGTAGTTCCAGTAGTCATTGTAAAATAGCTTCGCGTCGGGGTCGGCAGCTCGCGCGGCCCTGAACGCTTCGAGGATGTAGTCCTCGCCGCCTATCTTGTACCAATCACTGTTGCGATAGCCCCATGATTGTACCAGGGACAGATCTTCGCCCGCGTCCTCCCCATCTTCCTTGTTGCCTGTGATGGCTTCGTTGACGACGTCCCAGGCGCTGACCCTGCCGCGGAAGTGAGTGACTACATCTGTGATATGATTCCTCATCCTTTCTATCAGGGTTTCCTTTGCGACCGGGGCATCCGCCTGGTCGACGAACACCCAAGGCGGAGTCTGGCTGTGCCATACAAGGCAATGTCCGCGGACCGCCATGTCGTTCGCCTCAGCAAACGCGACAATCTGGTCGGCGGTCGTGTAGTCGAAGACGCCCTCTGTGGGCTGCAAGGCCTCCCACTTCATCTCGTTTTCACAGACGATGCTGTTGAAGTGCTTTGCTAGCAGAGGGGCATGTGCGTCTTTGTACGAAGTGGAGTCGACGGCGGCCCCGATCGGGAAATGGTCTGCGTATCTCTCATGCAAAGACACTTCGGTGCCTTCGGCCGTGGTGCTCGAGGAGCTGCAGCCGAGCATGGCCAGCGCTCCGATGAAGAAGCAAATGGATGCGGTTCTGGTCGTCGGATGTGTCTGATGTTCGCAATCATGTAATGAGCCGTTCAGCATGAGCACATCTCCTTCCCGATGGGAGAAATCGTGGGCGTGGTGCGCCCCACCACTCTGTCCGTTGGCGCCGACGTGACGGCCTCCGAGGCCCGCTCCGGCAGGGCGCGACCTGCACGGACCCCCTTCCAAGGGGGTCCGGTCGATCCGAAACCGAAGCCGAGGGCCTCCGAAGCCCGTCTCGGCAGGTCGTGTACGCTACCAGGAACGCCGAGGAGCTCGTCCACCCTTACCGGGGCTCGTCGCGCTTCCGGAACCACGTGGAGAGGTAGCGCTCCCCGAAGTCGATGAAGGCTTCGCGCATCATGGCCTCGTAGACGATGGCCTCGAGGGTCCCAGGGGGCGCGGCGGCGGTCTGCTGCTGGATGAGCCCGGCCGGGACCCGCCGCGCGATCTTGTGGCTCGTGAGCAGCGGTTGCGCGCCTCCGGGCAAGATGAACTCCGTCCTGTAGAGGAACTTGAGCCCCATGATGATGATCTGCGGCTTCTTGCTGGCATAGGCGAGCCCGGACGACTCGACGCGATAGCTCACCACGAGGGAGGGGGACGTCACGGAGAGCTGCTCCGCGGCGGAGCCCTCGAAGGGCGGGCCCGGCTCGAAGGTGACGAACTCCGGCTCGAACCCCCGAGCGAGCCCCTCCGCCAGGGCCGACGCGGTCCGCTCCTCCTGGGGATCGAGGCGGGTCGCATCCACGTAGCGCGTCGGCAGGGACGTCACGCCGCGGAACATCTGGCTCTTCATCACGATCTCGTCGGCGCGCTCCAGGTCCTGCGACGGAAGCCGCCGGAAGCGGACCTGGACGGCCGGGCCGCGGAGGCCCTGCGGCGTGCTCCTGGGCCCCACGCGCTCCGCGTGGGCGAGGAGCCACCGCACGAAGTCCGCGTTCTGCTCGCTCCCTTCTGGCATCTCGCTCTTGTACCGATCGAGCGCGCGCACATAGAGCGCGTGCCTGGCGTCGTTGAACGCCTTGTCCAGGCCGTGCTTCGGGTAGCGCTCCGCGAACGCCATCAGCGCCGCGAGCGTGCCCACCTCCCGCGCCCGCTCGAGCTCCGCGCCGAGCGCGGCGCGGCGGGCCGCGGCGACCTCGGCCTGGATGCCCGTCCTGGGGTAGGCGCGGATGAAGTCGTCGATGGCCTCCACCGAGCCTCTCGCCACCGCGAGGCGCAGCTCGGCCCGTGGCAGCAGCACCTGCGAGACGAGCTCGCCGTGGCCGCGGCCGCGCGTGATGTAGCTCTGGTACGCGGCCACGTCGTCGCGCGCCCGCGCCGCGGCGTACATCCGAGCGTCGCTCATCCGGTTGCGGAGGAAGAAGAGCCCCGAGCCGAGGGCCACGCCGACCGCGGCCGCGAGGAGCCATGCATGGCTTTGCCACCCCGGGACCTCGCGCGAGAGCGGGATCCGCGACGCGAACGGGCTATCGATGGCAGGCGGCTCGAAGGGATCGAGCCGGCGCAGCTCCGCGGCGTCGGGCTTCGCTTTCATGCGGCTCCACGCCTCTTCGATCTCCCGGATCACGTCGCCCGAGCGCGACGGGTCCTCGAGGGGAAATGCGTGCTGCGTGCCCCCGAACGTGAGGACCACGGCGCCCCGAGGGTCCGCCGAGACGCGCGAGAGCTCCGCGAGCGAGAAGACCCGGAGCCTGTGGTCGCGCGCGTCGATCAGGTTCGCGGGGAAGACGAACAGGCCGGGCGCGAACGGCAGCGTGATGAGGTCGGCGTTGTAGGCGAGCGCCCGGAGCACGCCGACGGCGGTGATCGCGGCGAGCAGCACGTACGCGGCGGCCGCCGCCGTCGGGTGGAGCGCGAGGGCGCTGTTGACGTCCCCGAAGCCGGCCGCGCAGAGCGCCGCCAGCAGGAGGCCCGCCGCGGCGCTGACCGCGAGCCAAGCCACGATGGTGCGCCGAGTCCCGAACCGGCTGACGATCGGCGCCGGCGCGAACCGCCCGCGGAACGCCTCGATCACGCCGTCCTGAATGGCACGCGGAAGCTTGTAGAAATTGATCTCGTTCATCGCGCTGCTCCCGCTCGGCGCCGGCGCTCGGCGCCGTTCCGCACCTCGACCTGCCGATCGACCCTAAAGCATTTCGCCCCGAGCTCCGAGACCGGAGATGGCATATCCTTGCAGCAGGAGCGTGCAACAATGGGCCGACTTCTGCTCCTCTGGCACTTGTGCAGTCTCGTCAACGCCGGCGCTGCGGTGGGCTGCGCCGGCGGCGAGCCCTGAGGTGACGGCTCGAGCGCGCCGGGGCTGGCGGCTCCGGCGCCGCCGCGTCCGGGAGCGGCGCGTCGTGCAGCAGCGGCGCCGGCTGGTGACGCGGCGTAGCGAGGGGAGGCGGCCTGACGCACGTCGAGGGGCCCGGCTCGCGAACATCGACGAGGGACAGCGCGGCTCGTCCCGGGCATAGATGGGAGATAGATGGGAGATAGATGGGAGATGGATGGGAGAAGGAGTGCGGGACGTGCTCCGCCGCGCCAGATCCCCGACGGTTCAGCGCGGACCTCGGCCAGGGCGCGGGCGCCGAGCCCTCGGCCTCGAGCACGACGACAGCGTCGCGACGCAAGTCGTCGAGAACGTCAGGGGGACGCGTTCACTGAGCCTGCACGTAGAGCGAGAACGGGAAATTACCCTGCCCGTCGACGAAGGTCGCGTCAGGGACGTCGATCACGAGCTCGTGCATGCCGGCGCTCGCGGCCCCCCACGGGACGATCCGGGTGTCGATCACGTCGCCAGGGCACCAGTTGCTGAACGACTGCCACTCTTCGTCCGACCGCGGGGACTGCCCGTAGATGCCGTTGCTCTGGGTATTGTACCTGCGAAATGGCTCGCACGACGTGCGCCCGGGCTTGTACTGCAAGGCCAGCTTGCCGTCGGCGTACACGTGATGCTCGCGGCGAATATACTCCTCGCCGCCCTGGTTGGCGCCGTGGTTCGACGTGATCAACACGAGCTGTGCGTTCTGTGTATCTGCCGGCAATTCGAAGCTGACGGTCTTGCGGGTCGTGCCGACCTTGTCGCTGGCGCCCATGGCGTAATTGTTGAATTCTTCGCCGATCGCCAGCGGCAACAGGACGCTGAAGGCCTGGGCCTCCTGCGTGCTGTCGGTATACAGCAGCAGCGATCCGAGCTGCGTGTCATTGCGACCAGCGCAACCGGCGACCTCGTCGTTTGCGGCGTAAGGCACGCCGAAGATGCTCAACTCGAGCCAGAAATCGTGTTCGGCCAGGAGGTCGGGGTCTTTCAAGATCGGTACGAGGTTGCTGGCCTCCCATTCGTAGGGGACCGTCGTCGGCTGCTTGTTCATGTTCATGAACGGCGTGACGAACCGTGCGACCTCGATCCGGTCGACCTCGCCGGAAACGTAGGTCCGGGCACCCTTGGGGACCAGCGCCAGGTTGACCGAGCCGAGTCGATCGTAGTTGTCGCACAGCGCTCCCACGATCACGCGGACCTTCAGGGTGGTTTGGATCTTGGCGAGCAGCTCGTCGGTCAGCCTGGTCGCAACCAGCGAGTTGTCGTGGCGGATCACGCCTTCCGGGATCGGTTCGTCGACCGTCGCGGCGTAGCCGTCGTAGAACACGATGTTCTCCAGCACCGGGACCTCCTCGGGTTCCGGGAGCGGCTCGTCGCCGCTGCCGCCGCTGCCGCCGCTGCCGCCGCTGCCGCTATCGCCGCCACTGCCGCCAGTGCCTGCGCTGGTCCCGGTCATTGCGCTCGTGCTCCCGGTGCTCTCGGAGGTCCCGGTGCCTCCGCCGGTGCCCACGTCGGAGCGCTGTTCCTTCGCGCACGCGGCGAGCAGGGCCACCAGACAGAAGTATGGGATCGCGCGACGCAGGCTCATTCGTCAGACTTATCAGATCGCCGACTCGATGTCGCGCTGGAGCGGCGGACCCACCACGCCCAGGTGGGTGGTGTCCTGATCAGGGCCCCCGACGGTTTCCGGACCCGAGCGGTTCGCGAGGTCGCGCATGGAAAATTGCGACCGAAACGGGCAAGTTGGGGCATTACCTGGCCCCCAGTTCAGCATTCTCTGGTTCCGGGAGGCGCGTTGATGGGCGTGCCGCCTCAGTTCGCGTCCAGCGCGCAGACCGGGAAGCCTTCCTCGTCCAGCTCGCAGCTCGTGCCGGCCAGGCACGGAAAGAGCTCGGTCCCCATCCGCGGCGAGCAGGTCCGCATGGCGGACACGCCTTCCTCGGTGATGGCGCAGTCGCCGATCTCGGGAACGGACGAGCAATCGTACGGCGTGGAGTTCGGACGGAACCAGCAGCGCGGACGCGCGCCGGGGCCTTCCGCGCAGGCGGCGTACGCGGCGTCCGCCTCGACCGTGGGATCGATCTCGACCAGGCGCGCGTACGGCGGGAGGAGACCGGGGATGTCGGTGCCGCCGTTTCGCACCGGGCACAGGGCGCCGGCGAAGATGGTGTCCACGCGGCACTGCCCCCCCGTGTTGTTGACGTTGGTGCCCGTCACGACCCTCGTCGAGGGCGTGTCGGTCGACGCCGGATTCCCGCCGAGCCATACCCCGAAGTCGTTGGCGACCACCGCGATGCGGTAGCAGAGATCGCGCTCCGCCTCGCTCGCCCATGCATCGTCGCAGCGGGCCTTGGTCGCCGGCGACACCCACGTCCTGTATGCGCTGTTCGCGTCGATGTCGTCGCCCCACATCCGGACGAGGCAGTCCTTCGACGCGAAGTAGTCGGCCTGGCCCTCGGCGGCGCTCACCGTGCCGAACTGGCCTTGCTCGAGCCCGCTCACCTGGGCGCGCTGCGGCGGGCCGTCCTTGAACGGGAAGCCGCCGAGCGCGTGGCCCACCTCGTGGCAGCCGATGAACACAGCGAGGTCGCGCGTGAGGCCGGCCCGGAAGAGGTCGGTCCCCACGATGATGTTCCAGCTGCGGTCCTCGTCGATATCGATGTACGTCAACGAGCCCTCGATGCGCACGGTGAACTGCGCCCCGTGGGCCTGCGCTTCCGGGGCATAAGCTGCCGCGACGCCTTCGACGATGAGCTTCACGTCCGACTCGGACACCGGCTCATCACCGGCCAGCGGCATGTCCGACACCTCGATCCCATCCGGATCCTGTTCCAGGGCTCCCTCGGGGGGGCTCGAGCACCCCATGATTGCGCTCGTGGCCATTGCCGTGACGAGGATGCTTTTTGTGCTCCGCAGCCAGACAGCGATCATGATGTTCCTTTCGCCGCGCATGCTGCGCGGAACGGTGCGCGTCAATTTGCGTTTCAGCTTTGCGCGTTGATCTACATGTTGATCTACATGTTGATCTACATGTTGATCTACATGTTGATCTACATGTTGATTGCAGCTCGCATGCCAGGCGCGGCGCGCCGGCTCGTCAAGCAGCCGCCGACGAGGCTGTCCCATGGAGTCATCCTCCCTGCGTGGAAGGCACGGAGCGCCTCGACAGGAACGGCCGCAGACGGGCTCGACCATCGAGGCCCGGGTGGACCCTGCGTCGCTGCTCGGTAGCCATGTGAATGCCGGCGTCCTCGGTCGTCCTTCGCTCGAACCGCGCGGGACGGCGTCGTTTTCCTGCTGGTCGACCGGTGGTGCTCTTCAAGAAGACGCTACCTGGAAGGATCGCGTGATAGTGAATATTCAAGCTGAGTCTGCCGCCGCCGTGGACGAGGAGGACACGAATGCGGCGGCGGCGAGCAGGCGCCGCGCGTCGGGAGAATGAGCTCCTCCGCGCAGCAACACGTACCGCGGGGGCCTGCGCATCGCGGTCGATGGCGTCGAGGTGCCTTCGGCCGAGGTAGACATCGCGCCTTCGGCCGAGGTAGACATCGCGCTGCTCCACCTGGCCGAGGACGCCGGCGGGCCCGGTCGTCCAGCTCGCCGACGCGGCGCCGGCCGGGTCGGCACTTGTTTATGTACGGTGTCGACGGCAATTTCCTGTTCAGCGGTCCATTGCTCTCATGGAACGGGCGGATCAGCTCCGTCCGCGTCCCCCCGGCTCAAGGCTGGCGCTCTACGACGGGTACGCCTGGTCCTCGCCGAATTTGCGCGTCATCACGGCAGTCGCGAACCTCGCCGCCGCCGCGAGCTCCTGGCCCTGCGCGCCGCACGCGTTGCGCCGGCGCTCGCGCTCGAGACGGCCGGAGTATGCGAAGATGCCCGTGGCGGCGCCAGATGGCGCCCCGGGACGGCCGCGTTCGAGGAGTGGAACCATTTGAGGGAGCCCGACGATCTGTCTGGTCTGTCGATGTTCGTGCGGATCGTCGAGGAAGGCTCGCTCAGCGCGGCCGGCCGGGCGCTCGGCCTGCCCAAGGCGACCATCAGCCGCAACCTCGCGCTGCTGGAGAAGCGGCTCGGCGCACCGCTGTTGATCCGCTCCACGCGCGCGCTCAGCCTGACGGATACCGGCAGGCGCTTCTTCGACAGGGTCCACCCCATCGTTCGAGACGCGCAGCAGGCGACCGCCGAGGTCAAGAGCCACCATGCGGCTCCCTACGGGCTGCTGCGCGTCACCGCGCCCGTCGCCTACGGCCAGGCGGCGATCGCGCCCCGCCTGCTCTCATTCATGAGGCGTTATCCGGCAGTTCGCATCGACCTGCATCTCCACGACGGGCGCGTCAACCTGGTCAACGGCGGCTACGACCTGGCCATCCGCATGGGGACGATCGAGGACAGCGAGCTGATCAGCCACAAGCTGGCCGACATCACGATGGTCATCGTCGCCTCGCCGAGCTGGCTGGAGGAGCACGACGTGCCCCGGGAACCCGCCGATCTCGGCCGGCATGCCGCGATCGTCACGCGGCCCGAGCTCGTCCAGTGGAAAGTCGGCGGGGAGACCGTGCGCGTCCCCTGGCGGATGAGCACCGGCAACATGATCGTCACCCGGGATGCCGCGAGGGCCGGGCTGGGCATCGCGTTCATACCCGAGTTCCTTGCGCTGGGTGACCTGGAACGAGGGTCGCTGGTACGCCTGCTCCCCGACCACGAGCTGCCGGTGATTCAAGCGACCGCCCTGTATACCCGGGCCGCCATCCAGTCAGTGGCGCTGCGCACCTTGCTGGACGACCTCCTCGCCAGCCGACCCATCGAGGCCGATGCCGCGCCGCCGTGATCCTGCCCGGGCGCGGGTGTACCCCGCTATTGATCACTCTTCCGCTCTCGTAAAACTCCCCGGGTAAGCGACCGAACGCGATGGCTCGCCCCCGCGGAACAGTCCCGTCGGGGATTCCTGACGCGCGAACCTGGTGGCTAGTCGCAGGAGTTGTCGCGCGCGTTCACCAACGTGAGATTGCGGAAGGTGCTGTTCGTGGCGCAGGGGCTCTCGTTGACGGCGGTGTTCGTGATCGTGAGGTTCTGGATCGTTATATCGGAGGAGTTCGCGAACTGGGTGCGCGCCGCGAGCCGGATGTCGCCGCCGCCGGTGACGGTCCCGGATTCAGCGGCGATGTTCATGTTATGGCAGTTCTCGAGCAGGATCGAGTTGCTCCCCGTGCCGGAGAGGTCGATGCGGTCGATCGTCGCGCCCCCGCTCTCGGACACGCAGAAGATCCCGCGCCCGCCGCCCCGGGCGATGACCTGGCCAACGTGGATGTTGGTAGGGTAGCCGCTGCCGATGCGCCCCGCGCGATTGGCGAGGCGGAACGCAGCGTAGCCGGTGCCCGTGCCCGCGTTCACGGCGTCGACCGTGCCGACCTCGGCGTTGGTCGTGTCGTTCAGGAGGAGGCCGCACTCCCCTGTGTCGCGCGCGATGACGGTGCCGATGCGGAGGTCGTCGACGCCGTACGTCTCGACCGCGTGAGAGCTGGTCCCCTCGGCGTACACGTGGTCGATGTCGATGTTCGTCACCTTGTCGGCGCGGTCCGAGCGCCCATGGTTGTCGATGCGGATGCCGAGGCCGCTCGAGACGCGCAGCTCGACGTGGCCGAGGCGCAGGTTCTCGACGTCGCGGAAGAACATGGCGTAGAGCGGGGTGCCGGTGATCGTGACGTTCGGGATCTCGATGTCGGTCCGGCCGCGCGCGTAGATGGGCGCCATGTCGCCGGAGCCGCTGCCGGTCACGTCGATCGTGCCGCACACGTTGAGCACGGTGTAGCTGGGCACGCTCAGCCGAGAGCTCGCGGCCATGGTCCCGGAGCCCTGAACCAGGACGCTCTCCTTGCTGGTGCGGCCGCGGCGCAGGCTGTCGAGCGCCGCCTGCACCGCGGCCCGCATGTCGCCGCCGCTGTACACGCTGCGGGAGCCGTTCCGCGCGACCCAGCTGGAGCCGGATCGGGTCACCACGGCGTTGTAGCCGCTCGTGCTGCCGTCGCAGGGATACGCCGCATCACCGCCGCTGAGGCCGGCCGCGCTGTCGGTGCCCTCCGAGCCACCCACGAGCGGGAGCGCGTCGTCCGCGCCGGAGCCGCCGCTCGACGGCGCGTCCCCCACGACCGAGCTGTCGCCGCTGTCTTCCTGACCGCCCCCAGGGGCCGAGATGCAGCCTGCTGCCATGAGCAGGCCGACGAGAGTGACCGACATCGTACGAACTGTAAGTGTTTTGCTCTTCATCATAAGCTCCGAACGGTAATTTGAAGCCTGCCGTCCCTGGTCGACGCTCGCGCTGGGGCTCGACGCCCGGGCCCCCTCGAAAGGGCAGCGCTGAGCGACTGCAGAGATGCAGTGATCAGGATGGTGTCGGCGCGGGTGCAGAACCAATCACGGCTCTCGACGAGCGACGATGTGTTCGCTTCCAGGCGAACGATTACAGTGCAACGCCTCGTTGTGGCGGCGACGCACCCTGAGCTCGGGTGGGCGGATGTGGAGGAGCTGGCGCGGCGCGGCCCGGCCTTCCTGGCCGTGGCGTGCGTAGAAAAATACGACGATCAGGGGCGCTCGGCGCCCGGCGCTGCGGGGCTCACCGGCGCGCCGTGTCCCATTCGGGGCTGCTCAGGAAATGCGTATCGTAGAGGTCCTGCACGTCGCGCAGCGTCTCGGGCGGCTCCTGGCCAGCTGCGATGCGCGTGAGCTTGCGGAAGTACTCGAAGCGCTCGACCCCTGGGGTGATCACGATCAAGAGCTCTGCGCTCTTGCCGCGCGCGGCCGCGAACGCGTGGGCCATGCGCGGTGGGACCACGAGGAGATCGCCGCGCTCGGCCGTCACGATGTCGTTGCCCGAGAGGACCTGCACGGCGCCGTCGAGCACGTAGAACATCTCGGCCGAGGCGTCGTGGCGGTGCGGCCGCGCGCCGTCCGCGTCCTTCGCGAGCGTCACCCGTACGGTGGACAGGGCACCGCCGGTCGCGCTGCTGTCCGCGAGGAGCTGGACCTGCGCGGTGGGAGAGCCGACGACCTCGGCGTGGGAGCCCCGGACGACGACCGACCTATCGAAGCTGGGCTGGATGATCGACATGCCGCCCATGGAAGCACCCGGCGAATGGCCGCTCACCTGGAAAAGCGCGGAGCGCCGCGGGAAGCGCCGGCAGGCTCCACCCCCCTCTCCATCGACACCTCGACCTGCAGCACCTCCGGGGCGCCCCGCGGCGCGCCAGTCCGCCGAATCGTCCCCACCCGGGGCAGCCAGATGCATTTATCCGTTATACAGGACGAATCATCTGTTATATTGGACGGCGACGCTGGCTCGTGGTACTGGGTGTTCGGCGCTGAGCACTACGTCGTCTTCAGCCGACCCAGGACCCGGAAGGGAGCACCTATGGGATCTACGACAGGCTTCGATCGACGCGGCTTCTTGCGAGGGCTCGGCTCGACGGCCCTGGTCGGAGCGTTCGGCGGAATAGCGGAAGCTCGGGCAGATGACGCGCCGAGGCGACCGCGACCCGAAGAGCTTCTCGACGAGGCGAGAGAGGGGCTCGCGCGCTCGCCGGTCCTGACCGCGCGGAGGGGCACGGAGCGGTACTGGCGGCAGGTCCGCCGCGCGTTCCTCTTGCCCGACCACTACATTCATCTGAATACGGGCACGACCGGCTCGCAGCCGCGCTTCTCGCTCGTGAACCTGGCCGTCTACAATCTCTACAAGTCCCTGGATCCGCGCGACTGGGAGGCGAACCTCAACGCCGCGTTTCCGGACCTCTTTCCTGTCGTCACGAGCGCCTCCGGCGCCGTCTCCGGCGTCGCCGCGCGACAGGCGGCGATCGCGGCGCAGTACGGCGCGAACGCCGACGAGATCGTCCTCTCGTACAACACGACGGACGCCTCGAACCTGATCTTCGCGGGCACGCCCTGGAGCGCAGGGGATCGCATCATCACGACGCACTGGGAGCACCCGGCGCTGCGGGGACCCACCGCGTGGGCGCGCGATCAGTTCGGCGTGGAGGTCCGCGAGATCGGGCTGCCCTCGCGGTTCACGCGCGACATCACCAGGGAGGATGTGCTCGGCCTGTTCGAGGAAGAGCTGGAGCGGCCCTTGCCGCCCGGCGCCAAGCAGTACGTGGCGGTGAGCGAGATCTTCTACAAGACGGGGCTGCGCCTGCCGATCGAGGAGCTGTCCGCGCTGGCCCGCGGCTACGGCGCCTACACGATCATCGACGCAGCGCACGGGTGGGGTCAGCGCCCGATCGACGCCCACGCGTACGGGGCCGACTTCATCGCGGGCGCCGGCCACAAGTGGCTCTGCGGCGGGCCCGGCACAGGCATCCTCTATGTCCGGAACTCGGGGCCGGACCTCCCCCCGTTCCTGCTCGGCAACTTCTTCCAGTACGCCTCCGTCGACGCGCAGGAGCGCGCGTACGCGCCGGCGAGCGCGATCCAGCCGCGCGGCGAGGCGAACACGCCGGCGCTGTACGCGATGACCGACTCGGCAGCATTCCTGGGTCAGGTCGGCCTTCGAGACATCTACGAGCGCGGGCTCGCGCTGGCGCGCCACCTGCGGCGCCGGGTCGCGGCCCGCTGGGGCAGGGGCGCGCTCTGGGTAGAGGACCACCCCGACCCCGCGTTCGCGACGGCGCTCACCTCCTTCAATCCTTTCGTCGGCAGGGAGGACTCGAGCCAGTTCGCCGCGCTCAGCGCGGCGCTCGGCGGCGTGCTCAGGACGCTCGCGTCGGAGCGCCCCAAGATCTATCTGCGCACGACCACCTGGCGCGATCTGCCCTGGGATCCGGCCGACAACCGCGTCGGATTCCGCATCAGCACGCACGGCCTGTACAACACGTTCGAGGAGATCGATTACGTGCTCGAGCGTCTGGCCGCCGCGGTCGACGCGACGGGGTTGCCGCAGCTGTCGTGACGCCGTCGAGGGCCGAGACCACGTCAGCCTGCTCCGTCGTCCGCTCCTCCGCGCAGCGAGGACGCCCGGGCTCTTCCCACCCTCCCGCCTCCATGTGAAGCTCCTCCGGGCAGACGGCAGCACCGCCGGGTGCAACCCACCTCGTGGAGGACGGACGATGACGGCAGCACAGGAGATCCTCGACTTTTACGCGCGCCCCGCGGTCATGACGTCCGGCGGCGCGCACGCGCCCAGGTTGTTCGACGAGCTGCCGGGCGACGTGGCCTCGCTCGTCCGCGTCGTGCAGGGCCTGCTGCTGCACCAGCACTGGGCTGGGGCCTATGGCGTGGAGCTCTCGGACGAGCGCCGCAACGAGTCCCACCTCCGCCCGACGGACCGGATGCTGGATCGCATCCTCGCCCTCAGCGATCGTCCGCTCTCCGTCGCCCGTCCGCTCGACGCGCGCCTCGTCGGCACCTGCCGTAACATCACGGTGCTCCTCGTCGCCCTGCTGCGCGCCAAGGGCGTGCCGGCGCGCGCCCGCTGCGGCTTCGGCGGCTACTTCGCGCCGGGCGAATTCGTGGACCACTGGGTCTGCGAGCACTGGAACGCCGCCGAGTCGCGCTGGGTCCTCGTCGACGCGCAGATCGACGACGTCCAGCGGGCGGCGCTGAAGCCGGACTTCGACCTGCTCGACGTGCCGCGCGATCGCTTCCTTGTCGCGGGCGACGCCTGGGCGAAGTGCCGCGCCGGGGAGGCCGATCCGTCGCGGTTCGGCTTCCTCGACATGCGCGGGCTCTGGTTCATCGCCGGGAACGTCGTGCGCGATCTCGCGGCGCTCAACGGCATGGAGATGCTGCCCTGGGATGACTGGGGCGCGATGGTCGGCCTCGAGGAGCCGCTGGGGGACGACCACCTCGCGCTGTTCGACCGGCTCGCCGCGGTCACGCGCTCGCCCGACGCTTCTTTCACCGAGCTGCGCTCGCTCTACGCGGGCGACGAGCGCCTGCGCGTGCCACAGACCGTCTTCAACGTCGTGCTGAACCGCCAGGACACGCTCTGAGCGGCCTCCGTCCGCCGTGGCGCCCGGCCTGCAGGCGCGGGCGCCGCGGCGCCGGGGAAGGCAGGCTCAGCGCGGGATGTCGAACGGCTGGCACACGCCGTTGAAGCACACGTCGCCGTCCCAGCAGCAGTCGGTGTTGCCCGCGCACTCCTCACCCGACTCCTGACAGACCTCGTCTTCGCCCGGCTCCTCGCCTGGATCGCTGCCCCCCTCGCCCGCAGGCGGGTCCTCGTCCTCGCACGTCGAGGGGCACGGCCCCTCCGTCACGACGAGCGTGTCCGACGGGTACTTGCTCGGAGACGCGTGCACGTAGCTGATGGTCGCGTCGCCGAAGCCCGCCGCGCCGAACGTCGAGGCGCTCACCCACACGTCGTAGACGACGCGGTAGTCCCAGTTCGGGGTCTCCGTGTTGGCCGTGTAGCTCTCGTCCGTCGCCGGGGAGTCGACGATATACTCGCCGTACCCGCACGCGTTGAGATCGCGGTCGATCGACGTGGTCGCCGCGACGACGGCGCCCGCGTCGCCGAGGAGCATCTTGCCCTCTCCGCCGACCACGCCGAGCGACCCGTAGCCGGACGGCTGCGACCCGTCCTCCGAGATGTAGTCGACGAAGAAGTCGAGCACGAGCTCTCCCGTCGCGTCCGTCATCTGGAACTGGGCCTTGTCGCTGCCCACGAGATCCTTGAACGTGTGCCCCTTGTGCCCCTTCGGCTTCGGCGCGGGACCGCCACCGGGACCGGGACCGGGCGCGGGCTCAGCCTGCTCGTCGCCGCCCCAGCCGATCGCCGTCTCGCCGTAGGTGTTGTCGACGAACGCGGGGTTCAGCGTCAGCCGCACGTGCACGAGCTCCTCGCTCGCGGCGATCTCGACGATCCGCTCGACGAACGCCATCGGGGTGGTCTGATCGTTGTTCGAGTAGTAGCAGTCGACCTCGACGGTCTCCTCCACGGGGGTGAACCGGCTGCCCGAGCCGCACGAAAGCGGATCGAGCGCCGAGGTGATGGGGTCGCCGGCGCCCGAGAAGCCCGCGCCAGGGAAGGTCGGGGCGGGCGCGCTCCCTTCCTCGTCCGAAGGGACGCAGACCTCATCCCCGGGCTCCCCGGAGACGACGTTGCCGCCGGCGTCGCCCGTCGACACCCGGCCGCAGGCCGGGCCGGCGACCGCGAGAAGCAACAGCCCACCACAAAAGAATCCCGTCGAAGCAAACGAACGCATAAGGGTCCTCCCTGCTCGAAGGCGAGCATGGCTGGATCGCGCCCGGCGATGCGCGATGTCGATCGCCGGCGCGATGATCTCGTCGATGAAGGGGAAGTAACCGGAGGCGCGGAGAGCAGGCAGCCGTTCGTCAGATTGTTGACGAGGGCTGTCCCGCGGGCGCGCTCACGGGCGCGCGCCGCCCGGGCGGGACGCGGACGTGGCCTCGTCGCGCCCGGAGCCCTGCGGGTAGTCCTTGAGGTACCGCCGCGCCTCCGCCGCGGTTCGGTCCTTGTCGCCCAGCATCTCGACCGCCCGCAGCCGCTCCACGCGCGCGATCTCGGCGAGCGGCGAGTCCGGGTAGCGGCTGAGCAGCCGGTCGATCCGCTCGATCGCCCGCCCGGGCTGCCCTCGCCGCCGCGCCTCCATCGCGCCCTGGAGCAGCTCGTTCTCGGCCGCCAGCGAGGCGCGCGCCGCCGGCGTCTCGCGCGCCTCGCGCACGTCGCGCGGGGCGCGCGGCTCGCCCGCGGTGCCGTCGCCGCCGCCGCCCTCGCGGGCGGCGCTCGGCTGCCCGGCCTCCGGCGACGGCGCCTGCGCGCCGCCCGCCTGTGCCTCGGCGGGCCGATCGACCCGGCGCTCCTCGTCGCGGGACGACCACGTCTCGCCCGGGCCCAGGAAGCGCTCGGCCTCGCCGCGGCGCACGGAGACGCGCCCCTCCGCGACGGAGACGCGCGTCTCGGCCGGCGCTCCCGCCGCGCCGGGCCGCCGCTCGACCGAGAAGCGCGTCCCGTGGACCGTCACCACGGCGTCCGCGGTGCGCACCGACAGGGTCGCGCCCGCCGGCAGCGGCGGCACGTCCACGGAGACCCGGCCCCGATCGAGGGCGACGACGTCTTCGACGTGGTCGCGCCCCGCGCCGGCCGGCGTGAACCTCACGCGGGTCGAGGGCCCGACCTCCACCGTCGCCCCCGTCGCGAGCGACGCCCTCGCCGTCGCCCCCTCGCCGGTCCGCAGCTCCTCGTCGCTGGCGAGCGGCACCAGCGCGCGCGGCGGCGGCGAGCGCGTCGCGTCTCCGGCGGCGATCTCGACCTCGCCCTGGAGCGCCGTCACCTGCGCCGCGGCGTCCGGCAGGGGGCGCGTCCGGAACACGAGCGCGCCGCCGGCGGCCACCGCGGCCAGGGCGGCCGCGAGCGCCGCCGCGGCGACGACGGCGCGCCGCCGCCGGCCAGCGCGGGCGCGCCGCTCGGCCTGCTCGGCGGCCAGCTGGTCGATGCGGCAGGCGACCCGCTGCTGGAGGTACCTCGCCTGGGTCCTGGGCAGCGGCGGCACCGGCTGCTCGATCAGCGCCAGCAGCGAGGCCTCGGCGCCGGCTGCCGCGGCGCGCTCCTCCGGGGTGGCGTCCACGTCGTCCTGTTTCATCGTACCTCCTCGGATCCAGCGGGGTCGCGCCGCGCCGCCGCGTCGGACGCACAGCGCGCCACGAGCTCCCGCCGCCCTCGCGACAGCCTGGACTGCGCCGCGGCCTCGGAGACGCGGGTCAGGTCCGCGATCTCCTTGAGGGAGTAGCCCATGGCGTGGAGCAGCAGCGCGGTCGCCCGGTCGCCATCCATCGCCGCGAGGTGCCGGCGCAGGGCCTCGAGGTCGCGCTGGGTGCTCACCTCCCGCTCGGGGTCGGCGCCCCGCGCGGGCGGCTCGGGCCGGGCGTCCGCCTCCGGCCGTTCCGGCGTGCGATCGATGACCTTGCGCTCGCGCCGGCGGGCGCGCAGCGCGGTCAGCCCGACATGGCAGGCGATGACCGACGCCCAGCCGGCCAGGCTGCACTCGCCCGCGAAGCGGCGCTTCGACAGCGTGCTCACGATCTGCTCGAACGCGCCCTGCACGAGGTCGGCATGGTCCTGCTCGCGGCAACCCAGGATCCGATACAGGGTCCGGTCCACGACCGGAAGCAGGTGCTCGTACAGGCGCAGCCCGATCCCGCGCTCGCCCCGCTCGAAGGCGAGCAGGAGCTCCTCGTCGCTGACGGTCGCGGGGGGCTCGGTGCTCGGGGGGGAGACGAGCCTGAGCCGGCGGCTTGCTGGTCGTGGCTCGACGGTTCCCATGTTCGTCCAGTCGCCGGTCCGCCCGAAACCAGGCTGAACCGTGGATTTTCCTCCGCTGGCGGCATTTGACCACGTCGCTGGATGAGCTGCAATCGGTCGCTCGGCTGGCACCGGGTGGCGGCGCTTCCGCCCGGTGCGCGGCCGGCGACCCGAGCTGGAGAGGGTCGCGCGCCGAGAGGACATCCCCGGGCGCCA
The DNA here is from genome assembly GCF_051530195.1 of Sorangium sp. So ce321. NCBI lineage: Bacteria > Pseudomonadati > Myxococcota > Polyangiales > Polyangiaceae > Sorangium > Sorangium sp. So ce321. Next base: position 1,594,994 of record NZ_CP150329.1, read on the forward strand.
CCCGCGCTCGGGGAGGTCACGGATGGAACGAGGTGATCGGGATCGCCACGCCGACCAGCTGGCCGCCGGCCACGGCCACGACGGCGATGCACGTCTGCACGTTCGGGAAGAGTCAGCGCGTCGTCGACCGCGATGTTCCGCACCGATCCCATCGACTCGTGGATGGTTGTCGTCATTCGACGCCTCCTCTCGTGCTTGCATGCACGGCAGGCTCCCTATCGTGATCCGAGGACAGCCGTGCACGTCGCGCTCGCGCTCGACAGCGCCGCTGCTCGACCATGCGCGCGTGGCGGTCTGTCGCGTGGCGCAACTTCTTCTTGAACTAGATCACGACCTGTGGTCGCGCCGGTCCACCTCGCTCGCTCGATCCGGCAAAGAGCCGGTCATCACGCGGCGGACGACGGCGCATTGCGTTGGGCGTGTGGGCATACGTTGCGGACGTGGCGTGTGCAGCAGGACCTTGTGACGGTGCGGTGGCGATGGCGGCCTCAGGCGTGGTCTGGGCTGTCTCATCCCATCTGGTTCGTCCCTGGTTCCCTGGTTGCGCGGGAGGTCTGCCGAGCTGCCCGGCCCGAGGAGCCGCCGCCTGTCGCGCGGCGCGCGCTGGTTCCATGGTTGAGCCCAGCTGTCCGCGTGCCTGCTGCTCATTCAGGATCGGTCATTCTGGAATGATCGGCCCTGAATGAGCAGCAGGCGCGAGGGGCGCGTGAAACAGCGGAGGATAACTACATGAGGGCGGGAAGATGGAATCGGCTCATGTCCCATCTTCCGCGCTCCGCGCCGACATGCTTTACTGCGCCCGTTCTTGGGAGATGCTGCCTGTTCGGCGCATTGTCCGGCCGGACAGACAGATCATCGGCCACCTGAGGAGAGCTGCTTATGAGCAAGGAACAAGATACCGAGACCCTGGGCCCGTCGTGCAGGGTCGTCGACCGGCGGCAGGCCCTCCTGGGGCTTGGGGCGATAGCCATCACCGTGTCGTGCGGAGATGGCGGCGAGTCGGATCCGGACCCTGGCACCAGCGGCACCGGGGGCACCACGGGCTCCGGTGGCAGCGGGACCACTGGCTCGGGCACGGGAGTCACGGGGCCCGGCTCCACCACCACGGCAGGCTCGGGCGGCGCGGGAGCGAGCTCCACCACCGCGGTAGGCTCGGGCGGCTCAGGCGCGGGGGGCACCGACCCGGGCGCGGGAGGCACGGGAGGTGGTGGCGGCGGCGACCTCATTGCGCCGCCGTTCGACGACGTGCCGATGTGCGTGGCGCTCAACAAGACGGACGGCGCCGGTCAGGGCCCCTTCTTCATTCACGAGCTCGAGAAGGACGACGACATCTCCCTGGTCCGGCAGGACATTCGTGGCCGCTACAATGAAAGTGCGCCCCCCGGCGTGGAGATGCATCTCCACCTGCGCGTGCTCGACATGAGCAAGCCCGACTGCAATGGCAGGGGCGTGGGCCTGCCCGACGTCGAGGTCTACATCTGGCACACGGACGGGCAGGGGTTCTACAGCGGCTTCGGCGCCCGGGGCACCGCCAACGAACAGAACCCCGACGCGCCGTACGCGGGCAGGCCGAACCAGAACAACCTCGACACCAATGAACGCTTCTGTCGTGGCGTCCAGACCACGGACGCAGACGGTGTCGTCTCGTTCCGGAGCATCTTCCCCGGCTGGTACAACGGCCGTGATGTTCACATCCACTTCGTCTGCTTCAAGAAGGGATCGACGTCGCTGGGTCGCGTCAATTACCAGGGTGGAAGCCACATCTTCACGACGCAGTTCTACTTCGATCCCGACTTCACCGACTCCGTCCATACCGCGTACGAGCCGTACAAGGCGCGCACCACCGGCAATCTGGCGAACTATTACGCAGGCGCCATCAAGGCCGACGAACGGGGCAACAGCGGCCTTCACGCCAAGGCGGTGTTGGAAGGCGATATCGTGATCGCGCAGATGCAGATCGCGGTGAACCCGGTCTAGAGCGGTGCTCGGCCGCGTCTGAACCATGAGACACAGAGCGGCGGTCACCCGCACAGGAGACGGGTCCAGATCGGCGTTTTCGGCGCGCAAGCGCACTCTCGTGCGCTGAGCACCGAAAACGTCGAGATGGGCCCGTATCCGAAGCGGGTGGCCGCCGCTCTAGTGTAGACGCAGCTGCAGCCCCACCATCCCGGTGAAGCCCCCCGTCGGCAGCGCCGCCCTGGGCTTCGGGTGCACCTCCAGGGCGGTCCCATGGATGCGCACGAACGCCTCGGCGCTGCCGAACAGGGCCACGGCGCTCTCCGCGGGCCACAGGAGGTCGACCGCCGTGCGCGTCCCGAAGGCCCACCCGCGCGCGATCTCCGGCTCCGGCGGCTTCTTCGGGTCCTGCGCGGAGCCCACCACCCAGTCGACGGTGGCCTCGAGCCTCGCCCGCACCAGCGCGTCGAGCGGCCGGACCGGCGCCGCGATGCCGCCGCCGCCGCCGAGCGTGAGCCACTGGACCGACAGCCCAGGAGCCGGCTCGCGCAGCGCCGTCGCGTAGGACGCCGACAGCGTCCCGAAGAACCCGGAGCGCCGGTCGAGCGCCGTCGCCATGACCCAGCCGCCGGCCCGGGCGGGGCCGCCCTCGATCCCGCTGCCAGCGAGCCCGCCAGCGCCGACGGACCAGCCGAGAGCGCGCGGGGGCGCCGCGTCCGCGTCGCGCTCGGTGTCCGGCGCCGCGGGACCTCGCTCGGCGTCGGTCGCCGCGGGAGGCGCGGCCGCGCCGGCGCGCTCCGCCGCCAGGGCCGCGACCATCAGCCCCGCGGTGCGGTAGCGATCGGGCACCGGGTCCTCGTCGCGGAACTCGATCTCGCGCGACGACAGCGTGCCTTCGGGGGAGCCGAGCGAGGCGACGTCGACCCGCAGGTGACGGTGCTCCGGTCCGTCCAGCCACACCACGGCGAGCGCCCTCACCGGGGTCCCGGTGCGCTTCGGGTCGCCGAGCGCGCACCCGCCGCCCCCGGCCGCGCGAGAGCACGCCTCGATGAGGAGCGCCGCGAGCTCGCCCTGCATGGCGGGGCCCGACGCGATTTCGACCACGATCGGCGCCGCCACGGGAAGGTCTACCGAGGCCGACGCTACCGGCGGCGAGGAGCGAAGGCAAGCCGGAGCCGCGCGCTGCCGCTCCTTCGACGGCCGACCGCCCCGCCCGCTCGCCGAGGTGAAGGGGTAGACGAGGGCTGCCCGGGCCGGGTCGTCGCGCGCGAGCGGCCTCAGCCGCCTGGACGAGCGCCCGTCAGTTCTTGACGAACCCGTTGAAGAGGGCGATGCACATCTCGTCGAGCGAGCTCTCGCCGAGGACGATATCCCTGGGCGCGTTGAGGTGCTCCTCGAGGAGCGCCTTCTTCACGAACGGGTTGTCGAGGGTGTTGTCGTAGCGGCAGCGCAAGGTCATCATGTCGCCGGTCTTCAGGACGGGGAGCTCCTCGATCGGCGCGTCGAGGGCGTACGTCTGCTGCCAGTTGAAGTCCCACTTCGGCGTCTGGACCACGCACTCCTCGGCCGGGTCGCTGCCCTGCGGGCTCGGGCGCTCGACGTCGACCAGCATGTCTGTCCCGACATAGTGCATGTGGGTCATCGCGCTGTAGAGCTTCATGCCGTCCACCAGCGGCTCCCCCATGAACTCCTCGGGGATCTTGATCTTCATCGTCTCGGTGTGGTCCTTGACCCCCGCCGGGACGAAGAACTCGACCCCATCCCTGTCGTTGGGCCCCGGCTGGAGGCCGTCGCCGTTCGGGAACTGGGACGGGAAGTTGCCGAACGCCATGAAGACGACCCTGTACTCGGGCGGCTCCGGGAGGAACCGCAGCTGTATCCTCGTCGCGTCGGGCTCGGCCTCCGCGCCCGCCGGGTGGTAGTGGACCTGCATCACGAGCCGCGACCCTGCGCGGACGAGGAAGCCGGCGTTGGGAGGGAACTCGGTCGGCCGCCCGCCCGGCACCCACACGCCGAGGACCTGGGTTTGCTGGACCCCTGAGCTGCCAAAGCACTCATAGCCGCCGTCGGCGTCGGCCAGGGCGTCGCTCTCCGCGTTCGGGTCGGTGAACACCACCACGTGGTGGACGACCTTCGAGTTCCCCGGGAGCACGTTCATGCCGTTCACGAACGTGTCCTCCGTGAGCTGCGGATCCATGACGAAGCAGCGGAACTGGTCGTCGTCGCCGCCCGTCACGTACGGCTTCGCGGGCTCGATGGTCGCGCTGACGCCCTCCAGGCCGTTGCGCGTCGGCACCTCGGCCCCGGCGGGCGCGTCCGCGGGGTCGCCCTCGGGGGCGCCGGCCTCGTGCCAGGCCTTGAGGGTCGCGAGCTCCGCGTCGGAGAGCCTGCTGTCGTCCTTCCACGGGAAGCGCGGCGCGCACTCGTCGGTCTCCACGGCGCCCCAGGGCGGCATCGACCGGTCCTCGGTCGCCGTCACGACGAGCTGCGAGACCTGCTTCACGTCGGCGTAGCTGGTCAGGCTGAAGGGCGCGATCTCGCCGGGCGAGTGGCAGCCCTGGCATCGCTTCTGCAGGATGGGCGCCACGTCCTTGTGGAACGTCGGGTCCGCCGTGGGCTCTTCGGTCGGAACTACCGTCCTCTCAGGCTCGCTGGCGCAGCTCATGATGGGTACAAGCGAGGCGAGCACGACAATCCAGGGCGCATTGACCGTTCTCATCATCTGCCTTCCTTCCAGGGGTGTTGAATGTCCGAGGCAAGGCTGTCTCCCCGGGCGTCCGCGCCCCGTCGCTCCGTGAGCACCGCCCCGCGGCCAGAGATGCGCGGCGCAATCCGGCTGATCGCGCGCCGATCGCGCGCGGCGCCCCTCTTCCTGGCGGAGGAGCGGCAGACATCGACAAGGAGCGGCCTGATCGAGGCGCCCGGCCCCGCCCGGACGCCCGCAAGGTAGCACGGTTCACTGGACGGCGAGCTCTCTGGTTGATAAATAAGTCAATCAACGGATGAGACGGCCTCGACGCGGGTGAGGTCGAGGCGACCGTCTGCATGGACCTCCACGCGCGCTGCGCGCGGGGGCTCGAGTCCCTGGTCGAGGCCCGACGCGCCGCGCCGGTGGCGGCGCCGGCGCCGCGCCGGTACGGTCTCGGCGCGGAGCCCGTCGAGCAGCCATGGACAAGTTCGCCGCGATGCAGGCCTTCGTTCGCGTCGTCGAGGGCGGCACCTTCACGCGCGCGGCCGACTCCCTCGGCCTCCCCAAGACCACCGTCACGCGCCTCATCCAGCAGCTCGAGGACCAGCTCCGCACCAGGCTCGTCCACCGCACCACGCGCCGCGTGACGGTCACCCCCGAGGGCGTCGCCTACTACGAGCGCGCCCTGCGCATGCTCGCCGAGCTCGAGGAGCTCGAGTCGAGCATGGCCCACGCCCGCATGAACCCCCGCGGGCGGCTGCGCGTCGACGTCCCGGGCGCCCTCGGCCGGCGCTTCCTCATCCCCGCCTTGCCCGACTTCCACGCGCGGCACCCCGACATCCAGATCGACCTCGGCGTCACCGACCGGGTGGTCGACGTGATCGGCGACAACATCGACTGCGTCATCCGCGGCGGCCGCATCCTCGACGAGTCCCTCGTCGCGCGGCGCCTCGGCGAGTTCGTCTACATGTCCTGCGCGACCCCCGGCTACGTCGCCCGGTGCGGCGCGCCGGAGCACCCCCTGGAGCTCGCGCGCGATCCGCACACCGTCGTCAGCTACTTCTCGCCCATCACGGGCCGGCTCATCCCGTTCGTGCTCAGGCGGGGCGCCGAGCGGGTGGAGGTGCAGGGCCGCTGCATCGTCTCCATGAACGACTCGTGCGCCTACCTCGACGCCGGGCTCGCGGGCCTCGGCGCCATGATCGCCCCGGCGTTCCTCGCCCGACCCCACCTCGATCGCGGCGAGCTCGTGCCCCTCCTCGAGGACTGGACCCCCGACCCCAAGCCCATCCACGTCGTCTACCCGCGCAGCAAGACCCCGAGCGCCAGGCTGCGCGTCTTCGTCGACTGGGTCGTCGATCGCTTCGCGCGCGAGCCGCTCCTCCAGCCGCGCGGCCAGGCCCTCGCGGCGCTGTCGCCGCCGCGTCGCAGGGCCAAGGCGGGGTGACCCTCGTCGGACGGGGGAGGGGAGACGGCCCGCCGCCCGGCATTGTTCCACCCGCGAAACAGAGCTCGCGCGCCGCGATGTCTGGTGGGAGCGCCGGCCGTCTCTACGCTCCCGGCATGCAATCGTCCCTTCTCATCCGGAACGGCCGTGTCCTCACGTTCTCGGAGCAGGGCACCGCCCTGTCTCCCGAGATCACCTTCCCCAGGCGCGACATCCTCATCGTCGGCGCCCGGATCCACGCGATCGCCGAGACGATCCTCCCCGCGGATCACCCCTCGGCCCGGGTCATCGACGCGGCTGGCCACGTCGTGTCACCGGGCTTCGTCGACACCCACCGCCACCTCTGGAAGAACGTGATGCGCGCCTTTTCCGGCAACCAGACGCTGCTCGAGTACATGGGCTATTTCGAGCTCGACGCCAGAAACCGCTTCTTCGAGCCCGAGGACATCTATCATGGGCAGCTCGAGGGCGCGTGCGAGGCGATCCACGCGGGCGTGACGACCGTCCTCGATCATTCCCATTGCAGCATCTCCGCGGACCACGCCCGCCAGGCCCTCCGGGCCACCCTGAGGTCGGGCCTGCGCAGCGTCTACGCCTACGCGCGGCGGCCCTACGACGAGGCCGACTCGGCGCGGGGCTGGCAGCTCGCCGAGATCCAGCGCATCGGGGGCTCCCTCGCCGCCGCCGACGACAACGACGGCCGGGTGACCCTCGGCATGGCCTACGACAACGTCAAGGTCGACGCGGCCCCGCTGGCGCGCGAGACCCTCCGCGTCGCCCGCGACGCTGGCGCCCGGATCATCACGTTCCACTATGCGCCTGTCTTCCAGGGCGAGGGCCTCATCGCGCGCGCCCACGAGCGCGGCCTCCTCGATGAGGGGTTTGTCGTCTCGCACGCGAACCACGTGAGCGAGGCCGAGCTCGCCGCGCTGCGCAGCCTGAACGCCGGCGTGGCCGCGACCCCCGAGACCGAGATGCAGATGGGCCACGGCGATCCGGAGGGCTTCCGGTGCCTGCAACGGGGCAATCGCGTCGGGCTCGGCGCCGATTGCCAGACGGTGTGCTCGGGGGACATGTTCTCCCAGATGCGGCTCCACCTCCAGTCCGCCCGCGCCATCCGCAATCACGCGCTCCATGTCGACGCGAAGGACCCTGGAAAGCTGCTCCGCAAGCTCGAGCTGACGACCGATCAGGCCCTGCGCATGGCGACCCTGGGCGGCGCCGAGGTGCTCCACATGGAGCACGAGATCGGCAGCCTCGAGGAGGGCAAGCTGGCCGACCTGATCCTCGTCGACCTCCGCTCGCCGAACCTGCTCGGCGCCGTGGACCTCAGCCAGGCCATGGTGCTCTTCGCCAGCCCGGCGGACGTGAGGACCGTGATCATCCACGGCGAGGTGGTGAAGGACGACGGGCGGCTCACCCGCGTCGACTGGGCGACCTTCGCCCGCCGGTTCGAGGAGGTGCAGGCGAGCTACCTGGCGCGCGTCGAGGCGTCCAGCACCGACTGGGAGAAGCATTACGAGCACGTCCGCCGGCACGTCCTCCGTGTCCCCGACGAGCGCCTCGTCTGACCCACCGCCCCTCAGGCTGGGACCCCATGGTCCCTGCACCCCTCGTCAGCGCCGCTCCGGCGGCCGCCGCCCGACTCCTGCCCTCCTGGCGCGCGCGCTGTTCTCGCTTGCGGACAATCCGCCGCCCCGCGCACAGTGGGCGCGTGATCGACCCGCTCTTCGACGATCTGCCCGGCATGCTGTGCTTCGCCCGCGTGGTCGAGCGCCGCTCGTTCACCGCGGCCGCGGCCGAGCTCGGGGTGTCGAAATCGATGGTGAGCACCCGGGTCGCGCGCCTGGAGGAGCGCCTCGGCGAGCGGCTGCTCGTGCGCACCACGCGCAAGCTCACCGTCACGGACGCCGGCATGAACCTCTACGCGCGCTGCGCGCGGGTGCTCGAGGAGGCGGCGGCCGCGGTGCGGGGCGCTTCCGACGCCGACAGGGGCCGCATCCGGCTCAACGCGCCGGTCAGCTTCGCGCAGATGCACCTCGCGCAGCCGCTCTCGCGGTTCCTCCGGGCGACCCCGGGCGCGCACGTCGAGCTCGTGCTGAACGACAGGCTCGTCGACCTCGTGGAGGAGCGCGTGGACCTCGCCATCCGGATCACGAAGCTCAAGGACTCGAGCCTCGTCGCGCGCCAGCTCGCCACGACGGCGCTGCACGTCGTCGGCGCCCCGGGCTACCTCGAGCGGCGGGGGCGGCCCGAGCAGCCGGGCGACCTGCTGCGCCACGACTGCCTGCGCTACGCCCACCTGCGGGTCGAGGACGAGTGGCGCTTCTACGGCGCCGCCGGGCGCATCTCGGTCCCCGTCTCCGGCCCGCTCACGGCCAGCAACGGGACGGCGCTCCGCGAGGCGGCCGTCGCCGGGATCGGGCTCGCGGTGCTGCCGCGCTTCATGGTCGACGAGGATCTCCGGGCCGGGCGCCTCGTCGCGCTGCTCGACGCGTTCGCGCCCCGGCCGATGGGCATCTACGCGGTGCACGCGGCCGGCCGGCGCCCGCCCGCGCGGGTGCGGCGGCTCATCGACCACCTTGCCGCCGCCTTCCGCGGGACCTCGTGGGCGTAGCGGCGGATCGTTCTCCCTCGCGAACAATTCGTTCCCGGGCGCGCTCTACCGTGGCGCGGCGCCGGGGCTTACTCCTCGGGGCATGGAGGCATCACCCATGACCCGTCTCGACGCGATCCTCTCCGTTCCCCGCTCGGCCGAGCTGGCCGCGCTCGTGCTGCGCCTGGGGCTCGGCGCCGTGTTCCTGGCGCACGCGCTCGCCAAGCTGCTCGTGTTCACGCTGCCGGGCACGGCGGCGTTCTTCGCGGCGAGCGGCTTCCCGGGCTGGACGGCGTACCCGGTGTTCCTCGCCGAGCTGCTCGGCGGCGCGGCGCTGCTGGCCGGGCTCCGGACGCGCCTCGTCTCGCTGGCGCTCCTGCCCGTGATGGCCGGCGCGCTGCTCGTGCACCTCCCCAACGGCTGGATGTTCTCCGGCCAGGGGGGCGGCTGGGAGTACGTCGCCTTCCTGATGATCGCGCTCGGCGCGCAGGCCCTGCTCGGCGACGGCGCGTTCGCCGCCGGCCGGCCGCAGCGCGGCTAGGTCCGCCCGCCAGCCCGCCAGCAGTCCGGCGATGGATGGCCGGACTTCCGTGTGCCGTGGCGGGCTCATCCTCATCTGGCGGAACGTCCGGCGCCTGCCGGCGCGCAGCTCGGAGCCAGCGCCGAGGGCAGAGACCATGGCGGGAACCGAAACCGCCCGGCTCCCCGCGCGTAGACTGGGGTGATGGGCTCCTCCAAGCTGGACCAGTACCCGGAGCTGACGCGCTCCATCGAGCGCAGACGTTTCCTCAAGACCGCCCTCGCCGGCACCGTGATCACGGCGCTCGGCGGCGGCACCTACGTGATGGCCGCCGCGGACGACCCGCGGGCCCGGGCGGCCCGCCCCGACGGGCGCCTGCGCTTGCCGCCCGGGCAGCGCATCATCGACGCGCTCAAGCCCATGGGCGGCGACCCCGGCGACCCGAGCCCGGCCGCCTTCCGCCTGCGCGTGCACGGCGAGGTGGACAACCCGCTCAACCTGGAATTCGCCGCGTTGCTGGCGCTGCCGCAGACCGACCAGGTGTGCGACGTGCACTGCGTGACCGGCTGGAGCCTGCTCGACGGCCGCTGGCGCGGGGTGCAGGTGGCGCACCTCGCCAGGCTGGCCAAGGTGCGGGACACGGCGCGCTACGCCATCTTCGAGGCGGCGCAGGGCTACACCGCCAACGTGCGCCTCGCCGAGGCGCTCGCGCCCAGCGTGCTTGTCGCGCACCAGCACGACGGCAAGCCGCTCACCCGGCCCCATGGCCCGCCGGTGCGCTCGCTGGTGCCGGATCTGTACTTCTGGAAGAGCGCCAAGTGGCTGACCGGCATCCGGTTCGTCACCAAGGATCAGCCGGGCTACTGGGAGACGCGCGGCTACCACAACCACGCCGACCCCTGGAAGGAGGAGCGGTATGGCTGAGGAAGCGCCGGGCGAGGCGGAGCCGGCGCCGCCCGCGCCGAGGGGGCCCGGCGCGGGCAAGGCGGGGAAGGGGAAGCGGCGCTTCTCCGCCCGCCAGCTGATCCGGGTGGTGCACGCGGACCTCGGCAACTTCGCCGTGGGGCTCACGTTCATCTACGCGCTGAGCGGCCTGGCCGTGAACCACATCAAGGACTGGGATCCCAGCTTCGAGAGCTACGAGCGCACCCACGAGCTCGGGGGCCCGATCGTCGGCGACGACCAGGCGGTGGCGGCCGCGGTGATGGAGCGGCTGGAGATCTCGGGCGAGCCGCAAGAGGTCTATCGAGCCTCGGATGAGCAGCTCGATGTCGTGTTCGACAAGCGCACCCTGCACGTCAACCCCGCCACGGGCCGCGTGCTCGACGAGGGGCAGGAGCCGCGGTTCCTCCTGCGCGTGGCCAACTGGCTGCACCTCAACCGCGGCAAGAAGGCGTGGACCTACGTGGCTGACACCTACGCGGCCGGGCTCCTGGTGCTGGCCGTGAGCGGCATCTTCATGCTGCCGGGGCGCCGCGGCCTGCTCGGCCGGGGCGGCGTGTGGCTGGCCATCGGCGTCCTCGTGCCGGTGCTCTACGTGCACTTCTCCGGCGGCCCCTGACCAGGAGGTCTTACCCGGGCACGGAAGCGTCGGTGCCGACGCGGCGCGGGACCGCTCGAGCACCGGGAGCGCTTCGCCGGGAGCGCCCGCGCGCGTGGCAGGAATTGACGGAAGGTCGGCAGGGCGCCCGGCCGGCGAGCGCGCACCCTCCTGGAGCTCGGCCTTCGCCGGCACACAGGAGCCCCCGCCATGACCACGCAGATCGCCGGAATCCACGCCCCTGACACGCGCCTCGCCCGTGACGCGACCGAGCTCGCGCGCGAGGTCTCGGACCCTTACCTCTTCCACCACGTGATGCGCTCGTACTACTTCGGCGAGCTCGCGGCCCGGCAGCGCGGCGGCCTCGGCTGCGACAGCGAGCTGCTCTACCTCTCCGTGGTGCTGCACGACCTCGGCCTGACCGAGCGCTTCGCCGGCCCCGAGCGCTTCGAGGTCGACGGCGCCAACGCCGCCAGGGCCTTTCTCGTCGACCGCGGCCTGCCCCGGGAGAAGGCGTCCCTCGTGTGGGACGCCATCGCGCTGCACAGCAGCCTGGGCATCGCCTCGCACAAGGAGCCGGAGGTCGCCGTCGCCCACCTCGGGATCAGCATGGACTACGGCGGCGTCGGGCTGGAGGCGCTGCCGCGCGGGGCGGTCGAGGAGGTCCTGAGGGCCTATCCGCGGCTCGAGATGAAGCGGGAGTTCCGGCGCGTCCTCTGCGGCGTCGTGGAGCGGAAGCCGCACACCGCGGTCGGCAATTTCCTCTCGGACTTCGGCCGCCGCTACGTGCCGGGTTTTGAGCCCGTCGACACAAGCGCCCTCCTGGAGGGCGCCCCCTTCGACAGCTGAGCTGGACGGAGCGCTCATGAAGATCAAGGCGAACCGGATCCAGATCCATGTCCGCGAGCGAGGCGAGGGGGACATCGCCCTCGTCTTCCTCCATTACTGGGGCGGCTCATCGCGCACGTGGGCGGCGGTGGCCGAGGCGCTCTCCCCGAGGTACCGGACGGTCGCGATCGACCACCGCGGCTGGGGCGACTCCGACGCACCGGAAGAGGGCTATCGCATCGGCGATATGGCCGACGACGCGGAGGCCGTGATCCAGGTGCTCGGCCTCCAGCGCCACGTGCTGGTGGGCCACTCGATGGGCGGCAAGGTCGCGCAGCTTCTAGCGTCCCGCGCGTCCCGCCGGCCGGCCGGGCTGCGGGGGCTCGTCCTCGTCGCCCCTGCGCCGCCCACGCCGATGCCGCTCAGCGACGAGCAACGCGCGACCATGGCCCGCGCCTATGACTCGCCGGAGTCGATCGGCTCTGTGCTCGATCATGTGCTGACCGCGCGTCCGCTGAGCTCCGCGCTGCGCCAGCAGGTGATCGAGGACAGCTTGCGCGGCGCGCCCGCCGCCAAGGCCGCGTGGCCGCACGTCGCGTCGCTGGAGGACATCTCCGCAGACGTCGCGTCGATCGACGCGCCGGCGCTGCTGATCGCCGGTGAGCTCGACGAGGTCGAGCGCCTCGACGTCCTGCGGCGCGAGGTGGTGCCGCGCATCGCCGGCGCGAGCCTGCGCGTCCTGCCCGGCACAGGGCACCTGTCGCCCCTCGAGGCGCCCCTCGCGCTCGCGTCCGCGCTGCGCGATTTCGTCACGCGGCTCGAATCCGCGTGAGCTGGAAGGCGCGGATCGCGGACGCCCCGGCTGTCCGCGCCCGCCGCCTCGACGCGGTGCTTCCGCTGGCCTAGCCTCGGTCGTGCCGTGACCAGCACACCCCATCGAACCACCGCCGCCCTGGCCCGCCATGCCGCCGTCGCGGCCCTCCTCGGGGGCGCCGTGGCGCTCCTCGGCTGCCAGGCGATCCTCGGCATCGACGACGTGTCGCTCGACCCGGGCGCCGGCACCGGCGGCGGCGCCGCCTCGTCGTCACCGTCGTCCTCCACCGCGACGAACGGCGGGGGACCGGGCGAGGGCGGGGGCGGGCAGGGGGGCCAGGCCCAGGGCGACTTCACGTTCGCGATCCCGTCGACCGGGGTCAACGTCCCCTACGACGGCGTCGGTCACCTCGATGTGGCGATCACCCGCATCGCCGGCTTCGACGAGCCGGTCGAGGTCGTCGTGCAGGCGCCGCCGCCCGGGCTCGTCGCGCCGTCCATCACCATCCCTTCCGGCAGCACCGCGGGCAGGCTGGAGGTCGGCGCTTCCGGGACGCTCACGCTGGGGACCGAGTTCGACCTCGACCTCGTCGCGACCGCCGGCGGGACGGTGCGCACCGACAGCGTGCGCGCCGTGGTCACGGGCAAGCCCGGCACGCTCGACGAGAGCTTCGGCGCGGCGGGCATCTCCGCCTGGAACCTCGGCTCCGACGGCGGGGGGCTCTACGACATCCGGCAGACGGCGCAGGACAAGATCCTGACCGCCGGCAACAGCGTCGGCGGCCTCGGCGGCGAGCGGCTCAGGGGCTTCCGGCTGCTCGGCGACGGCGCGCCCGACACGACCTTCGCGGGCGGCGGCGTGACGGACAGCTTCTGCGGCTGCACGAAGCCCCAGCGGATCAGCGGGATCACGCGGCTCCTGAACGGCTCCGTCGCCCTCGTCGGCGACGCGAGCGGGGAGAGCACGAACGACATCGCCTTCCTGCGCTACCGCGACGACGGGACCCTGGACGGCGTCGACTCGGGCAACACGGGCAAAGGGCTGATCGATCTCGGCGGCGAGGAGAGCGTCGCGGCCGTGGAGCTGTCGGCCGCGGAGCGGCTCCTCGTGACCGGCCAGCGCGACGGCGAGATCTTCGTCGCGGCGATCAACCCGACCTACGGCTACCTCGATAACGACTTCGGCACGGAGGGGTGGACCGCCCCGCTCACGGGCAGCGCGAGCGCGGGCACGGCGCTCGCGAGGGGCGCGCGCGGCGCGATGCTGGTGGCCGGCTGGGTCGAGCAGGGCGGCGACCGGGACATCATGCTGGTGGAGCTCACGCGGGAGGGGGCGCTCGGCGGCCTGGGGATGCAGCAGGTCTCGCGGGCTGGCAACCAGGAGCCCGTGGCCATGGCGGTCCAGCCCGACGGCGGCGTCCTCGTGGCCGCGCGGAGCGTCGAGGCGGGCAAGGACGACTTCCTCGTGGTGCGCTTCGGGCCGGACGGCAGCCTCGACCTGAGCTTCGGGCAGGACGCGCAGGCGCTCGCCGGGCTGACGGACGGCGCTCCGGTCGACATGGCGCTCCAGCTCGACGGCCGCATCGTGGTCGCCGGCAACGTGGGGGAGTACGCGGTCAGCCAGCCCACCCTGGTGCGCTTCCTGCCGGACGGCACGCTCGATCCGACGTTCGGCGACAAGGGCGTGGAGTCGCTCTTCCTCGGCGAGGAGGATTTCGTGCACTCGATGACCATCGCGAACGACGGCAAGCTGCTCGTGGCCGGCATCCGGCAGACCTTCCCCACCTACGGCCTTGTCGCGCGGCTCTGGAACTGAGCGCGGGCGCCCTCGCTCGGCGGCCATCTGGGAGGCCGTGACCTCCTTCAAGGTCCTCGAGAGACGATGAAGACCGGCTCCGAGGAGCGGGAGACCGAGATCCTGGAGCTGCGCTCCGACAAGCAGATCGATCGCTTCGTACCGAGGTGAGGCGGCGAGGAGGCGGCCTGTCGTCACAGCATCTCGGGACGAAAGAGCCGGCGATACCGGCTTGTGCTCTCCCCCGAGAGCATGAACACGCCGTCGCCGCGGTAATGGATCGTGCGCGGGTAGCGCGGTGATGTCGGGGCGTGCGCCTTGACCACCTCGAAGATGAAGAAGTTGTAGGTCTTCACGAGGCGAGCATCCGCGAGCCGGCACTCGAGGTTCGCGTGGCACTCGGCGATGAGCGGCGCCTTGACCGTCGCGCCAGGGACCGGCGTGAGCCCGAAGGCGGCGAACTTGTCCGTGTCGCGGCCCGAGCAGTTCCCGATCCTGACCACCGTCCCGGCGAGGTCCACGGTCGGGACGTTGATCACGCACTCCTTGCTCCGGCGAATCAGCTCGAAGCTGTGGTTCCCGCTGCTGATCATGCACCCGACCAGCGACGGCGTGAACTCCATGACCGTGTGCCAGCCCATGGTCATGATGTTGGTCTCGCCCCTCCACGCCGAGCTGACGAGCACGATCGGGCCGGGCTCGAGGAACCGCCGGATCTCGGCCACCGGGAAGTCCTTCTTGACGTGGGTCCTCGGCCGGGACGCGCCCCGCGGGGCACGGGGCGCCGTCTCTTTTTTTTCAGCGTTCTTCATCAGGGGTGCCTATCACGTGTCACCAGGTGACCCGGTGCCGACGAAGCGCTCCGTCGCCGCCTGCACGGCCGCGCTCGAGTGTGTCGAGTGGTGGTGTCCATCTGTGTCAGGGCAGCGCCCCCGTCTTGTCTCGAGAGGCAGGCATCCCGAGGTCGAGCAAGATCGGTCGCACGAGCGCGAAGAGCTCGAACCAGACGCGATCGAAGTCCGCCTCGGGGGGCGTCACGCCCTTTTTCCATACCGATCGACGACGTTCGATGATCCGATCGCCGTCGTGGCACCGGATGTGCCGGACCGGAGCGTCGTCGATCGTGGACGCCCCGAGCTCCGCGGGCAGCCCCTCGAGCACGCGACAGAGCCTCTCGAACAGGGGAGGCGTCAACGGGAAGTCGTGGCGCGCCCTGGAGCGCTCCTCGGGGCCCGACGGCCCGATCCAGTGGCACTTCAACGAGCCACGACCCCCCGCGACAAGCGTGGCCTCCCAGCCCGCGAGCGACGCAGAGAAGCCAGGGACGAACGCGAGCTCCACCCTCATGGCCGCGGCGTCTGGCTGACTCATTGCGCCCACCTTACCAGACTCTGGCTCCTCTTCTCGAACGGTAGCTCGCGGGCCCGGCGCCGAGCGGGCGGCGTGCGCCATGGTGGGATGAGAGGCGCCGTCTCCCTGGCTGTCGCCGTCGCGCGGCCGTCACGCTGTATCAGGTACACGACAACATTGCAGCTTCGTCGATGCCGGCGGCCGCTCATCGAAAGCGAAGCTCGACGCCGAGACGGCGGCGCGGCCGCGTCTCGAGTGAGGCGCTTTTGCGCCGCGTGGCGCTCAGTGAGGCGCTTTTGCGCCGCGCCGCGCTCGTCGGCCGACCGCGCCGAGCAAAACAGGCACTGGTACGCCGACTGCACAGGGGCCGACTCGATTCTTCGGCTGGCGACGAGCCTATTCAGACATGTCGCCGCTGATTGATCAGAAAATTCTCGCCCTGTCGCAAGCGGTTGATGATGGACGGCGTGTCGTTCTTTTTGATGAGCTGATGCCTGCAATCGGTCGAGCAGGCTGCCTTCGCGTGTTCAGGCAATGGAAATTCGTTGCGCACGTGGTCGAGCATGATAGGGAAAGCAGACTCATCGGCGTAGCCGTGCGATCGCCGCCGATTGTCAAATTTCGTCGCGCGCCAGCCGGGCGAGAGCATTCGAGATGGGCGCCGAGGCGTCGCTTCAGGCTCGTCTGGGGCTGACCCTTCGGCGAGCACAACGGACCGCCAACATGGATGGGACGATCATGAGGAGACACGTGAGATCACGGTACTTGATGACCGGAGCGGCCGCGCTGGCGCTCCTCCCCGCCGCCTGCATCGGTGAATCTGGCGGGGACGCCGAGGTGATCGACGCCGACGAGGCGCCGCTCTTCACGAGCGCCCCGGTGAAGGGCGTCGCGTCCGGGAAGTGTCTGGACGTGAAGGGGAGGAGCACCACGGCAGGCGCCGCGCTGCAAATCTACACCTGCCATGGCGGGGAGAACCAGGCCTTCACTCAGACAGCCGCCGGTGAGCTCCGGGTCTATGGAACCACCAGGTGCGTCGAGGCGTCGGGCGGCGGGACCACCGCGGGTACCAAGGTGGTGATCGCCAGTTGCTCCGGTCAGCCTCGCCAGAAATGGACGATGAACACGAACGGCACCATCGTCAGCCAGCCATCCGGGCTGTGCCTGGACGTCGAGGGGGGGCGGACGGCCGACAGCAGCCCCGTCGATCTGTGGACCTGCAACGGCCAGACGAATCAGAAATGGTCGTGGCCGGCCGGAGGAGACACCCAGCCGCCCACGCCCCCCTCCGGCCTGCGCGCCAGCAACGTGACGTGCAGCTCGGCGACGATCTCGTGGTCGGCGTCGACGGACGACTCCGGTGTCGCGTTCTACGACATCTACCACGACGGCCAGCAGATGACGTCGGTGAGCGGCTCGACGCTGTCGACGAGCATCACGGTGATGCCGGGCGTGAGCTGGGGGGTCTACGTCAACGCGCGCGACGCCGCGGGCAATGTCTCCCAGGCGAGCGAGACGCTGCCGCTGGCCACGCCGCACTGCGAGGTCGACACGCAGCCGCCGACCGCTCCGAGCAACCTGACCGCGAGGGCGTCCGGGACCAGCGTGACCCTCCAGTGGAACGCGTCGACCGACAACGCGGCGGTCACGGCGTATGACATCTACCGCGACGGCGCCAAGGTCGGCACGGTGGCCGGCACGGCCTCGAACCCCCCTCCGACGTCGTTCGTCGACAGCGGGCTGGCGGCGACGCGGGCCTACGCTTATCACGTGATCGCGCGCGACGCGCAGGGCAATGTCTCGCCGGCGAGCGGCTCCGTCTCGGTGACAACGGGGGCGGCGTGCAGCTCGGCGGTCTGCGAGGTCATCCAGGTGGCCACGGACAACGACGTTCCGTGGGGCCTTGTCGAGCTGTCCGACGGCTCGGTCCTCTACAGCCGGCGGGACGCGGACGACATCATCCGCCTCGACCCGGCCACCGGCACGAAGACCACGCTCGGCACGGTGCCGAACGTCGCGGGCACGGACGGCGAAGGCGGCCTGATGGGGCTGGCCGTGGCGCCGACGTTCAGCACCGACGGCTGGCTGTACATCATGCACACGTCGCCCACGGACAACCGGATCGTGCGGATCAAGGTCGTCGGCAACAGGCTCGACACGTCGACGGAGCAGGTGCTCGTCTCCGGCATACTCCGCAACAAGTACCACAACGGCGGCCGGCTGCGGTTCGGGCCGGACGGCAAGCTCTACGCCTCGACGGGTGACGCTCAGAACGCGGCCCTCTCGCAGGACACGAGCAGCCTCAATGGCAAGGTCCTGCGCATGGAGCCTGACGGCCGCGTCCCGTCGGACAACCCCTTCGGGAACCTCGTGTGGAGCTATGGACACCGGAACCCGCAGGGGCTGGCGTTCGACTCCACGGGCCGGCTCTGGGAGCAGGAGTTCGGCAACAGCGTGATGGATGAGACGAACCTCATCCAGAAGGGCGGGAACTACGGCTGGCCGAACTGCGAGGGGACCACGTCGCAAGGCGGCAGCGGCTGCGCCACGTCGGGCTACATCGCGCCGAAGCTCACGTACCGGACCTCCGAGGGGTCGTGCAGCGGGATCGCGATCGTGAACGACGTCTTCTACGCCGCGTGCCAGCGGGGGACACGGATGGTCCGCGCGGTCATCAGCGGGAGCAGCCTCACCAGCGTGCAGCAGCTCTTCGTGGGGACCTACGGTCGCCTCCGCACCGTCGAGCCCAGGCTCGGCGGCGGCCTCTGGCTGACGACGACCAATACAGGGGACAAGGACAGCACCCCGAACAACAGCAACGAGAAGATCTTCCGCGTCGTGCTGGGCGGCTGAGCGCGCCGCCTGCGGGCCCGCGCTCCCCGCGCGGGATGTTCAGGATCAGAAGGGCGAGTCGCCCTCTCCCGGGACGATGATCGACTTCAGCGCCCCGTCCTGGCAGTCCGCCTGCAGGCGGAAGCCCTCGGCGGCGTTCGCCAGGTCGAAGCGGTGGGTGACGATGGAGTCGACGTCCACCGCCCCCTCGGCGACCAGGCGGATCGCCCGCGGGTACACGTGCCCCATGCGCCGGGAGAGCTTGATCTTCAGCCCCTTGCGGCGGCAGAGCGCCGCCGGCACCGAGTAGCGGTCGCCCTCGGGGATGCCCGCGAGCACGACCCGCCCGCCGATGCGCGCGGCCTCGGCCGCGTGGTGGAACCCCTCGGGCGAGTTCGTCGCCTCGAGCACGAGGTCGACGCCCCGCTTGCCCGTCCACTCCGAGACGGCCGCGAACGTGGGCGCCACGTCGTGCGCGCCCAGCCGGCGCGCGGCCTCCGCCCTGTAGGCGACGGGGTCGACAGCGAAGACGCGGTCGGCCCCCGCCAGGCGCGCGAGCTGGACCAGGCACAGGCCGATCGGCCCGCAGCCCAGCACCACCACGGTCTCCTGCAGGCGCGGCCGCGCCATGTCCATCGCGTGGACCGCGACGCCCAGCGGCTCCAGCATCACGGCCCGGCGCACCGAGAAGGCGCGGGGGACCGGCACGACCTGATCGGGGTACACCGACAGCTGCTCCACCATGGCGCCGTGGAGCGGCGGCGCGCCCAGGAACTGCACGAAGGGGCAGAGGTTCACGTGGCCGCGATGGCACCACTCGCAGTGGCCGCAGGCGTGCGCGGGGTCGACGGCGACGAGCTGCCCCTTGGACAGGCCCAGCGCCGGATAGTCCTGGGCGACCCAGCCAGCGAGCTCGTGCCCCGGCACGAAGGGGTTGTGGATCTGCGCCGCGCCGATCCCGCCCTCCAGGTAGTAGTGCAGGTCGCTGCCGCAGATCCCGCAGCCGGCGACCCGGATCGTCACCATGCCCTCTTGCGGCGGCGGAGGCTCTACCTCGCCGAGCCGGACGTCCCGGATGCCGTGGATGAAGGTCGCTTGCACCGTTTCGGACTCCCCTTTCGCCATCGCGCCGGTAGCCCGGCCGCTCCGGGCTGCACAATTGTCCCGGCGCGATTCGCACTGTAGTCTGCCTCCGTGATCGCTTGTCAATCCTGCCCTCCGGTTCGCTGACGCGCGCCATGCGAGCCGACCTCGTCCTCGGTATCGACCTGAGCACCACCGCCGCCAAGGCGGTCGCCTTCGACGTCCAGGGGCGCGTGCAGGCCGCCGGCCGGGCAGCGCTCTCGCTGGCGCGGCCGGCGCCCGAGCGGTTCGAGCAGGATCCGCGGGACTGGTGGGTCGCGCTGTGCCGGGCGGTCGCGGAGGTCACCGCCGCGGTGGACCCGGGCCGCATCGCGGGGCTCGCGATCGCGCACCAGCGCGAGACCTTCGCCTGCCTCGACAGCGGCGGCGAGCCGCTGCGCCCCGCGATGCTGTGGCTGGACGGGCGCGCGCGCGGGCAGCTCGGCCCCCTGGTCGGCCGCATCGGGATCGACCGGCTGCGGGAAGTGTCCGGGAAGGCTGCGGATTTCGGCCCGGCGCTGCCGAAGATCGCCTGGCTTGCCGAGGAGGAGCCGGAGATCCACCGGCGCACGGCGCTCTTCTGCGACGTGCAGGCCTACCTGGTGCAGGCGCTGACCGGGCGCGCCCGCACCAGCTGGGCGAGCGCCGACCCGCTCGCGCTGTTCGACATCGTCGCGCACCGCTGGTCGGAGGAGCTCTGCGGCGCCGTCGGCATCGCGCCCGACCGGCTGCCGGAGGCGCTGGCCCCCGGCGCGCTGCTCGGCGCCGTGTCGGAGGCCGCGGCGGCGGCCACCGGGCTGCGCGCGGGCACGCCGGTGCTGGCCGGCGGCGGCGATGGCCAGGTGGCCGGGCTCGGGGTCGACGCGCTGGACCCGCGGCGCGCGTACCTGAACCTCGGGACGGCCGTCGTGTTCGGCGTCTGGAGCCCGGAGCCGCGGCAGGACCCGGCCTGGCGCACGATGGTCAGCGCCTCGGGCCGCGGGTATGTGCTGGAGAGCAGCCTGCGCAGCGGGGCGCTGCTCTCGGACTGGTTCCTGCGCCGGCTGCTGGGCGTCGAGCCGCGCGACAGGGGCGCGATGGCCGCGATCGAGGCGGAGGCGGCGTCGCTGCCGCCCGGCAGCGACGGCCTGCTGCTCTTGCCCTACTGGGAAGGCGCCATGAACCCCCACTGGGACCCCGACGCCCGCGGCGCGATCCTGGGCCTGACGGAGGCGCACGGGCGCGGGCACGTCTACCGCGCCCTGATCGAGGGCGTGGCGCTGGAGCAGGCGCTGGTGCTCGACCTGATGCGCGGTCGGGCAGGGATCGAGGTGGCGGAGTTCGCCGCGGTCGGGGGCGTCGCGGCCAGCGATCTGTGGTGTGCCGTCATGGCCGACGCGACGGGCGTGGTCCTGCAGCGGTCCGAGACGGTCGAGGCGGCGTGCCTGGGCGCGGCCATGTGCGCGGCCGCCGGGGCCGGGCTGGCCGGGAGCATCGAGGCGGCGGCGAAGGCGATGCGCGGGACGGCGACTGCGACGTTCCATCCCGATGCGGAGCGCCGGCGGCGGTATGCGGAGCTGCTGGGGATCTACAGGGACGTGTATCCGCAGCTCTCCGGGGTGATGCGCCGCCTGTCGGCGTTCGCGAGGTAGCTCGCCAGGCAGCGCGCGGGCCCTCGCCGCAGCCTGCTTCAGCCCACTTCGAGAGCGAAGGAGAGGATGTCTCGGGCCCCGTCCTGAATGGCTCGCTCAGCTCAGCCCGTCGAGCACCTCGGCGAGCGACGCGGCGACGATGGCCCGCTCATGCCACCGCTCCAGCGTCTCCGGATCCTTCTCGGCCAGGATGCGCTCCCGCGCGGCGTCCGGCACGGCGATGCCGCGAACCCGGAGCACGGTCAGCACGGCACGCGCGGCAGCCCCGGTGCGTCCCTCCGTGCGTCCCTCCGTGCGTCCCTCCGTGCGTCCCTCCTTGAGGCCCTCCGTGCGGCCCTCCTTCCGTGCCTCGGCCCGAAGCTTCTGCTGGTACTCCTCGAACCACGCCCGGATCTCTGCGCTCACATCGTCCTCCTCGTCGGTCGTCGGCTCCTGGGTTCCGAGCCGGAAGTGTACCAGCAGCGGCGTGGCGATGCTCCTCTCCCAGGCATCGTCCGGCAGCGCCACCAGATCCGCCACCGCCTCGCGCAGGAGGCGGCCTGAGCCGAGCAGCCGCAGCAGCAGCGTCGCGCGCGTCCGGGGCAGCTCCGCGAGCACCACCACGCGCATCACCAGGCCCGGCACGGCGTGGTAGACGCCTGCCTGCGCCGGTTCGCAGCGGTAGGCGTCAAGCACCGTCTCGGGACGCCCCGGGCTGATGACGACCAGCGCAGGAAAATCCACCGCCGTCTGCAGCGGCGCGTCGGCGTCCTCGTCCGGCACGACGGTGCCAGCAGCAGAGCGGGCGCGGCGCTCGAGCTCGTGATGCCAGGTGAGCTGCTTGCGCAGGCACCGCCGGACCTGACGAAGGCTCGGCGTGCTGTGGAACGGTTCGAACAGGCTCGGCTCCGCTGCGAGCTCGCCGAGCAGACCCATCCCGGCGCGCTCTGCCTCCCGCGCGGGATCAGGCACGCTGTAGACATCGACCTTCTGGGTTGCCGCCAGCACCTCGACCTCGGTCTCCGCCGCCGAGACGAGGCTCAGCCCGTCGCGCAGCAAGCTCTTCGCGAACTGGTCGGAGCGGTTGTGCATCGGGGCGCGACTCTGATCCATCATGGCGGCATGCGCCACCATGAATTGGTGCGTAGAAGCCGATTAAAAATCGTATAAATCGCCGCGATCATCGAGCTGTGCACGTAATACCTTATGAAACCAAAATCGCTTACCGACGGGGGTAGCCATTTGTGCGGGAATCGTTGTCGGTCGCGTGAATTTTTCCGGTCGCCTGGGGGAACGGACGCTACATGGGTGCCCCAACGGAGAGGGGATACCCGCGAGGGCGGCGGTCGTGGACGTTGGTTGGCGTCGCGCAGGTCGGGCGGCCGGACCGGTCTCGGCGGCGGAACATGGAGGAGAAGCGGCCGGCGGGGGGACGATAACGTGATCGGCGATGGGTACACCGAGCAAGTGCGCGGCGTGCGCGACGGTGCTCGTCCTGGAAGGGCGGTCGAACCGGTCCGAGAGCACCGATTTCGGTCCTGGAAGGGCGGTCGAACCGCCTCCTGGCACCGAACTCGGTCCCGCGGGCGGTCGAACTGCCCCCCGGCTATCTGTTCGTCGAGGCCGTGATCGAAGCGAGCCGCCCGATCGCGTCGGGATCGTCCCGCGACAAGCAACGGCTCGCGCGGGACGACCTGGGCGCGCGGGCCTGGGTCTGGTACACTCCCGTCGATGAGGTCCGTGCGATGGCGGCGAGCTTGCGAAGGAGCGTGGTTATGACGTCCACGAGCTGTTCGAGGCGTTCCGGCGCCTCGAGGCAGACAGCGCCACAGACCACGGCTCGTTCGTCCCGCGCCGCGATGGCCCGGAAGCCTCGCAACGAGCGATGCAGCGGACGAGCCGCAGGATACCCCGTCCATCGCCGCTGATCGCCCGGATATCAGGTGCCAAGGCATGGGTATGTGTGCTGAGATCATCGCTGTAGGCTCGTACTCGGCTGGGATCGCGGACTTCCTCGACTACCACCGCGGTTTCTATGCGACGACGCGCGAGGGCGCTGTAGTTACACGAAGGCTCTTTGGCATCTCCGAGGGGTCGAGCCTGAGCCGTGAGTTTGCCGCTCTCCTGGGGATCATGGATCCGTGGGATTTCAACCAGCACGAGATAGACCCTTCGCGCGTCGATGTTCCTGGCCTTCGAGAGTTCGGCCGGCGATACCCTGATTATGAGGACGACGTTGAAGCCTTCGAGGCGCTGCGCGCTGCAGGTTTCAAGCTCCACTTCCGGCCTCAGGGGTGAGCATGCCGCCTGTCGACGAGAGCGAAGGAGCGCACGACGAGGCCATGCAGACGACGTGCGGAGACGCACGCGTCGGATGTCAGGCGTTCGGCGGATCTCCGCCCAGGTGGCAAACCCCGCAGATGGAGCGCATCCCATGATCGGTTGGCTCAAGAATCTGGTCACCCCGCGGGTTCCGGACACCCCCGACGCTCCGAGGGCCTTCGGATACAAGGTCGGATGGCTTGCAGCGGAAGCCAGCGCCCCGGAGGCGGTGCTGCACGCAGTGAGCTCGTTCGATGCCGGGCTCGCAAACCGTCGCGTGGCGTCCTGCAACTGGGAGCACGGCATCGCTGCTGCGCTCCGGCAAGCGCGACCGGCTGGCGTCTTTTTCAGCCCGCCTCTGGACGGGAAGGTGCTCGTTGTGGAGTACATGCCGCTCAAGCGGAACAAGTGGGACGCAAGTCATTTACAGCTCGTGCTCGGAGGTGTGAGCAGAGAGCTCGGCGGGCGCGTGTGCATGTTCGAGAGCCATCGGGGGGTGTCCGCTGTCGCGTGGGCCGTCGCCGAACAGGGAGAGCTGCTCCGCGCATATGCTCACTGCGATGGAACAGCAGTGCTGGACTTCGGACTCCCGCTCGCACAGGAGAAGGAGCTCTCCTTCCTCTACATGGACGATGTTCTCGGCGACCCGGACGCTGACGATGATCTGTGGGACCGTCTCCCGGACGAATCGACGCTCCTGGAGCTGGCTGGGCTGCTCAGCCTGGACCCTTCCACCATCGCGTGTTCTCATCGCGACCACGTCGGGACCGGGCTGCTTGTCTATTGACGAGCCCCGAGGAGGAATGATTGTATGATGCGCGCGCTCTCGTTGCTCTTGCTGACGTACGCGTCGCTGGTGCTCGGCGCGTTGCCCGTGTCCGCGGAGACGAGCCTCCGCTTCGTCGCCCCGAACGGATTCGTGGACGCCCTTGCTTCCGACGCAGTTGCCCGATGCGTGCCGCCAGACGAACCCGACCGCGCGCGCGCGGCGGGGTTCCATGCCTATGCTGTGGATGTGCGCTGCCCGAGCGACGTGCGAGCCAGGTTCGCCGTCAAGGAGGACCCGCTCGACGGGCCCGTCACGGACGGCTACGTCGAGCGGACAATCACGGCTGCGCGCCAGTCGGCGGCTCGCACAGGGGCGACCTTCGATGTGCGTGAGAGAGGTCTGGTCACCATCGCCGGTGTCCACGGGGCACGTGTCGTCTTCGATCTGGCGGCCAGCGGTGAGCACGTCCGGACACTCATGTACCTGGTTCCCGACGGTCCGCGCGTCGCTCTTCTCACGTACCAGACAGAACCCGCACGGTTCGACGAGTACCTGCCTCGATTCGAGGAGTCAGCCGCAGCCACATCCGGAGGGCGCGAGGCCTCGGGGGGCTCGTCAGTTTCCGCCAACATACTCGGAATGATGTCGGCTATTCTCCTCCTGCTCGTCCTGAAGAAGTACGGGGGCCGCTCGAAGAAGCCGGTCCCGGAGCGTCGTTGATGCAGCCACGCAACGAGCCGCTGAATCCTCACGGGGCAAAATTCTACGGATTCGACGCCTGGTCG
The DNA here is from genome assembly GCF_051530195.1 of Sorangium sp. So ce321. Taxonomy (NCBI): domain Bacteria; kingdom Pseudomonadati; phylum Myxococcota; order Polyangiales; family Polyangiaceae; genus Sorangium; species Sorangium sp. So ce321. The sequence goes on from NZ_CP150329.1 coordinate 1,619,968, forward strand.
CCGCCGTCCCCGTCCTCATGGGCGCTGCCGTTGGGCAGCGGAGGGCACGCCGAAGTACACGCAATACGCCAGCTGCGTCGTGAGCCACGAGGAGCCGTCGCTGACGTTTTCGACTGTCAGCCTCATGGGTTGGGTAGAGCCGGGAGCGCACACGTTCATGAACGTGGTGAGCCGGCCCGATCCGCAGGCGTCGACACCACGGATCGTTGCCATCACGACACGAGACATCTCGGACCGGACCGCAACCGCGGAGATGTGCGAGCTCGGCCTCGCGAATCTCCGGGAGCTGCGCAGGCTGAACCACCAGTTTGCACTATGGCTCCGTGGCAACTGCACGATGGAGGAGCTAACCGCTCCCCACGATGGCACGTTGTCGGACACGCCGCTCGCCTGAAGGAAAGCCGGACATAAATGAAGCCTAGGATCACAGTCATCACCATCGGCGTCGACGATCTGGAAGCGGCGCTGCGATTCTATCGCGATGGCCTGGGGTTTCCCACCGAGGGCATCATCGGTGAAGAGTTCGAGCATGGTGCTGTTGTATTCATTCAGATGCAGCCCGGTTTGCGGCTCGCTCTGTGGCCCCGCAAGAGCATCAGCCACGACAGCGGGGTTGCGCTAGGTCCCGTCAGCCCCACCGAGATGACCCTGGGACACAACGTCGATTCAAAGGAAGACGTCGATGCCGTCATGACAAAGGCAGGCGCCGCAGGGGCTGTGATTGTCAGGCCCGCCCACGACACGTTCTGGGGCGGATACTCAGGTTATTTTCAAGATCCAGATGGTCATCTATGGGAGGTTGTCTGGAATCCCCAATGGTCAGGGTAGGCCATGCCCAGCAAGCCGCTGCACGCGACCGCGTCAAGGAACGCGGCGCGTGAGCGGCGACGCTGGGCGGGCGAGAGCGAGCGTGGACATGGACCGACGCTTATCAGACAAGCAGCCTGACATTCGCGTCACGACGGACGCGCTTTCGCTGATGCCCGTCGTGGAGCTTGATCCCGGCCGCTTCGGTTCCGCGCCCCATCCGGCTTCGGGGCCGTGGACCGCAACAGAGAGCGATGGCTACTGGCGGGCGTGCCTTCGTGCGGGCGGCCTCGTCGGTGTTGATCCCGTCGTGCCCGGCTCGTGGTTCGTTGCGATTGATGCGCTTACGTCCCAGGACGCGCTGATCAAGGCCCTGCATGCACACCTCGGCGACAGCGTTCCAGCTGACGATGAGCTTGGGCCCCTCTGCGGTGGGCTCGCGCTCGCTGACGGCGTCGATGTTCTCTTATTACCGACCTGTTGTGGTGATCTGGGCGATGTCGAAAATTGGCGGAAAGCCGCCCATCGGTTGTCCGAATCCCCCGAGATGCTCTGGATCGGTCACCCATGGCTGATGGCCTGGCATGATGCCCCGATGCTTCACGTACGGGAGGAACCCGAAGGCGGCATACCCGCTCAGCCAAGAGAGTTCGTGGTCAAGCCAGAGATTCTGCAGCGTGCGGTGCGTCTCGCCGCGCAGGCTCTCGATGCCTTCTCCGAGCGCGTCGCGTCAGCCCTGCAGCACATCCCTGGGGTCATCGACGCGCGGGCAACTGCCAGGATCCTTGTTGGCAGGAGAGCGTCTTGATGACGCATCACGGTGCTGCCGCCCAGCCCGGCGCTGGTGCCGGCGGGCGCTTCGCGACGGCCGGCACACCGCCCGGCCGTTGGTACCGAGCCGCCCTTTCCTCTCAGCTCGAGGATGGCCTCGTCCAGGGGGGGCAAAGTCGCCCAGCCCAAGCTCGGCGACCTTACGCGCGGCGCGCTTGTCGTGGTGGATCTGACCGCTCGATCTGTGCCCGGTTCGGTCGCAGATCCACGTCTCCGTGCGACCATTCGCGAGCTTCATGGTAATGAAGGTCGCTCGAGTGCCCGTGAAGAGCGGCGGGAAGCGCTCGTCGAGCTTGGCCCTCGAGCGGGCAGTGGTCACGTCCCGGAATACCTGCCGGTCAGCGTTCGTGGGCCAGACCTTGAACCGCTCGATCTCCGCCTTCATGCCGCCCGCGTTGATCGTCACCTTCTCGAGATCATGCACGAGTCGCCGGGCCCGCTACGCCGTGTCGCGGACCCGCCCGCCGCTGCCCCCGCCCGCGCGCGCGCCGTCGAGCGCCGCGCGCCGGTAGGCCGCGGGCGTCGTGGCGAAGTGGCCCCGGAACAGGCGCGTGAAGTGGCTCGTGTCGCGGAAGCCCCAGCGCGCGGCGATCTCGAACACCGCGTCGTCCGGGCGGGTCGAGAGCTCGCTCGCCGCCCGCTCGAGGCGACGCCGCCGGATGTGCGCGGCCAGCGTGCTGCCGAGCTGCTCTGCCATCGCGCCGTCGAGGTAACGGCGGCTCACCCCCTGCGCCCGCGCGATGTCCGCTGGCTGGAGCGCCGGGTCGCCGAGGCGCAGCTCGATCTCGGCCAGCGCTCGCTCGACTCGAGTCCGCGAAAGCTCGGGCGCGCGGCTGCACATTCCGATCGCTTCGAGCACCACGCCGAGGGCCGCTGCGCAGTCGCGCTGCGACAGCGACGAGCTCTCGCGCAGGATCTGGCGCAAGAGCCCCGCCACGACCCGCTCGCCTGCGTGCTCCTCGCCGCGCGCGACGGCCGTCCGGAGGTCGACCCCCGGGTGCCGCTGCTGCACTACCGAGACCGGCAGCCGCAGCAGCAGCCGCCGCCCCCGGCTCATCGAGAGCTCGAAGGGGGCGTCCGACTGGACCCAGGCGAACGTCCCCTCGCGCAGGATTGCCCGGCGGCCCGCCTGCGCGACGACCCCTTCGCCCTCGGCCAGGGCGACGAGCTTGAGCAGCCCCGTGGCCCCTGTGGGCTCGCAGCGGACCTCGAACGGCGCGGCGCCGAGCCAGAGCAGCTCGCCCGGGCCGGCCCGCACCGCGCGTTCGAGCATCGAGTCCGGAGGCACCGCCACGTGGGTCAGTTCCATCGTGGACCATCCGCCGCGTCGAATCGGGCCAGGCGCCACCCGCCGCGGCACCCCACGCTGGCGCCAGACGTTCGGCCCTGGAGGAACATCATGTCTGCTGCCCAGATCATTCGCGTGCCCATCTTACCCTTTCGCATGCTCAACGCCCACCTGCTCGTCGGCGCCGCAGGTTGCGTGCTGGTCGATGCCGGCGTGCCGGGCGTGGCGCCCAGGGTGGGCGAGGCGCTGGCCCGCGCGGGCCGCGCCTGGTCCGACCTGAAATTGATCGTGGTCACTCACGCCCACGTCGACCACGCCGGGGGTGCCGCCGAGCTGCGCGAGCGATCCGGAGCGCTCGTCGTCGCCCACGAGGCCGAGGTCGAGCACCTCGACGGCAGTGCCCCGATGACCTTCTGCCCGACCGGTTGGTTCGGTCGCTTGTTCGTCCGGGCCCCGCTCGTGCACGAGCGCTACGCCCCCGTCGCGCCCGACCTCGTGCTGTACGGCAACGAGACGCTCGACCTGGCTCCCTACGGGGTCGCGGGTCGCGTGCGCCACACGCCCGGGCACACCCGCGGTTCGCTCTCGGTCGTCCTCGAGTCGCGCGAGGCGCTGGTCGGGGATCTGGTCGCCTCGGGGCTGATGCTGGGCGGGCTGGCACGGCTGGGCCACGCGATCCGGCCCCCCTTCGAGCTGGACCCGCGCGCCGTCGGCATCGAGCTGGAGCGGCTGGTCGAAGAGGGGGTGGAGACCTTCTATCTGGGCCACGGAGGGCCGCTCGGCGCCGATGAGGTGCGGCGGCACGCCCGCGTGTTGGCCGGCTCCGTCGCCGGCGCGCCCCACAGGCAGCGGATGCTCCAGCCGCGGTGAGCGCGATACCATGGTAGCGCTCCCTGTAACCCCATGAAAACCCCTGGGCCTCGCTCGCGTCGAGCAGCGACGCCGTGGAGGGATGGAGTATCCGCCCAGCCAAGGGCATCGTGACCGTCCGGGCGGCGCCGGTTACCTCTCCCCATCGCGAAGGAGGAAGCGATGGCGACGAGGGTGGAGTGGGCCGAGCGGGTGGGGCGATGGGAGAGGAGCGGGCTGAGTGCCGAGAAGTTCGCGCGACGCGAGGGGTACAAGGCCAAGCAGCTGTACTGGTGGCGCTGGAAGCTGCGGGCTGAGGGGACCTCGCAGCCGTCGACGTCGTCGACGCAGGCACCGCAATTTCTGCCGGTGCACGTGGTGGCCGACGTGTCGCCGGTCGTGACCGAGCCGATCGAGATCGCGCTGCCCAATGGGCGGGTGGTTCGCGTTCGGCCGGGCTTCGACCCCGCCACGCTCGAGCGCGTGCTGGCGCTGGCCGCCGAGGAGACGTCGTGCTGACGCTGCCGCCGTCGGTGCGCGTCTACGTCGCGGCCGAGCCGGCTGACCTGAGGAAGAGCTTTGATGGTCTGTCGTCGCTGGTCGCGCAGCGCTTCGGAGCCGACCCGCTCTGTGGGCATCTGTTCGTGTTCAGGAATCGGCGAGGCGACCAGATACGTGTCTTGTTCTGGGACCGCACTGGATACGTCATCTTTGCCAAGAAACTCGCTCGCGGCCGGTTTCACCTCGCCCGCGACCTGCCCAAGGGCGCGACCCACGTCGAGGTCGAGGCGGCCGAGCTGTCGCTGATGCTCGAGGGGCTCGACCTGTCCCAAGCCGTACGGCGCAAGCGCTGGAGGCCCGGCGGGAGAAATCTCGACGCCTCAAAGCAAGGCTTGATGGATGCGCGATGCCTGCGTATCCAGCGCGCCTCGTGAGCCTTCCCCCGCAGCCCCGAGCAGCGCTCCCTGCCGATCTGGCGGATGTACGACGGAAGCTTGAGCAACTCGCAGCAGCCGGGCAGATCCCGGAGCTGATCGAGCTGGTGCTCGGGCTTCTGGTCCAGCTGCGCGACAAGAACACGGCGCTGTCGGCGAGGCTCGCCAGCGCGCTGCGCGAGCTGTACGGCCGCAAAAGCCAGAAGGTCTCGACCGAGCAGCTGATGTTGCTGTTCGCCGAGCTCGGGGACGAGGCGCCGCAGGGAGCCGCTGGGTCGGCGCTCTCATCGGAGCCCGGGGCCGAAGCGCCGCCGCAGCCGGAGCAGGGGCTTGTGCCGCAACCTCCTGAGCCGCCGAAGCCGCTGCGGGGGCACCGTGGGCGCGCGCCGCTTCCCGCACATCTTCCGCGCGAGACGCGCGTTGTGCCCGTGCCTGAGGCCGAGCGGAAGTGCCCGCAGTGCGGCGCGGACAGGAAGTGCATTGGCCATCGTACGAGCGAGGTGCTCGAGTTCGTCCCTGCGCAGTTCCGGATCATCGAGGAGCAGAGGGAGAAGCTCGCCTGTCCGCGCTGCCCCGAGCAGGGAGTGACGACGGCCGACAGCGAGAAGGTGATGGACCGTGGGCGCCCGGGTCCGGGGCTGCTCGCGAGCATCATCGTGGAGAAGTTCGAGGACGCGATGCCGCTTTACCGGCAGGCGCAGCAGTACGCGCGCTTCGGCGTGTCGCTGTCGCCCTCGACGCTGGGAGAGTGGTCGGCCTTCGCGCTCGACGTGCTCGCCCCCGTGGCCAAGAGGATCCAGGAGCGCGTGCTGGGCGCGTGCTACGTGCGCGCCGACGACACGGGCATGCGCGTGCTGGATCGGGATCATCCGGCCGGGGTGAGGCGAGGCCATATCTGGGCCTTCGTCGGGGCCGAGCTCGTGACGTTCGTGTACGCACCGGACTGGCAGCCAAAGCACCCAGCTGCGCTGCTGCAGGGCTTCACTGGCCATCTGCAGGGCGATGGCTACGCAGGCTACGCCGCGATGCTGCGCGGCGGCGACGACGGCGACGACGGCGAGAGGATCGTGCCCGAGGAGCGCCGGCTCGGCTGTGGCATGCACATCCGCGCGAAGTTCGAGAAGGCAGCGAAGGGCGGCGACGCGCGAGCCGCTGTCGCGCTTGCGTACTTCAAGGCCATCTACCGCATCGAGGCGGCCTGTAAGGCTGAGGCGCTGTCCGCGGAGGCACGCCTGGCGCGACGGCAGGAGCTGTCGCTGCCCGTGGTCGACGAGCTGTACCAGTGGATTCACGAGCTGCATCTGCGGCTCGTGCCGAATACGCCACTTTACGTCGCAACTCAGTACGCCATCAACCATGAGGCGGCGTGGCGGCGCTGCTTCACCGATGGGCGCTTCGAGATAGACAACGGTGAAGTCGAGCGGCAGCTAAGACGTGTAGCGCTCGGAAGAAAAAACTACTTGTTCGCGGGCTCGGACGAGGGAGCGAAACGCCTCGCGGTCGGCTACACGATCTTCGGCTCGTGCCGGATGCATGGAACCAACCCGCTCGCCTGGGGGACGGACGTGATCGGCAAACTGCAGGCGGGCTGGCCGCGCGAACGGCTGGACGAACTGCTGCCCGCCGCCTGGGCGCGAGCGTCTCTCGCGTCTCCGGCCGCTGGCGACGCCGGCGCATCCTGATCGACGCCGACCTCGATCTTCGACCCGGCGGGGCAGAGCACCTCGCCGGTCCCCTCGTGCCCGCCCAGGTCCGACCGGGCCGTGGGTAGGCGCTGCCCCGCGCCCAGCATCGTCGACCCCGGCGAGAGCCGCAAGTGGCCACGACCATGGCGATGAGTGGGCGGTTACGGGATGGATGGCTATCAGGGAGTCGACCAGGGGGCGGGCGGCGGTCCAGGCATCGGGGGCCGTCGGCGTCGAACGCGTGGAAGACGAGCACGTCGATGCCGGCGAGCCGGGCGGCGAGCATCTGGAGGGCGGCCATGAGGACTCAGCGGTCGAGCACGAAGGGTACGAACTCGGGGTGCCCTAGGCCCGATGCCGGTCACCTGCCGTGATGTCCTCGTCCGGCACCTCGCGGCGGCGTGCAACCTCAGCGGACGATCAAGGTGTTCATCATCATCCCGGAGTCCTCGTGCGGGATGATGTGGCAGTGCATCACCGACTTGCCGACGGCGTTCTCGCCGAAGCGCAGGCGGATCTTCACCGACTCCATGTGGGGCACCCAGACCGTGTCCTGAATGGTGATCTCTTCGGCGGGCAGCTTCGTTCCGTTCCTCTCGATCACCTCGAACGAGGTTTCGTGCAGGTGGAACGGGTGCCCCTCCGCGGATCCGCTCTTCGACAGGTGACTGTTGTCCTCGATGGTCCATTCCTCGATCGCGCCGACCTTCAGGCCGTCCAGGTCCACGCGCTCGTCCACGTAGGCCAGCCCGAGGTTTGCGGACCGGTCAGTCTCTTCCCACGTCGCCGGGACCTCCAGCTCGTCGAAGTCGTTGGCCAGCTTCTCGTCGGTGGTCATGAAGAAATCGATGCCCACGACCTTGTTGTAGGAGGCCGGCGGTCCCTTCATGCCGAAGACGATGGTGCGCTGCGGGTAGCTCCCCTCCGGGAGGAGCGGGTAGTGCCGCGGTGAGGTCGGGAGCTTCGTGGGGAGCGCCATGTCCACCGGATCCCCGGCGACCTCGATCTCGGCGAGCCTCTTGACGTCGCTGACGAGGAATTGCATGTGCTGCTCCTCCTGAAAGATCCCATAGAGCCCCGGGGTTGAGCTTCCCTTGACGAGGAACTCGGCGCGGTTGCCCGGACCGAGGACGAGCTGATCGAGCTGGCGCGGCGCGGGGAAGTTGACGCCGTCCATCGCGAGCAGGTGCATCGGGTGCCCCTCGACCTTGAGCGGGATCATGTTGTCGCTGCAGCCGTTCAGGAACCTGAACCGAACGACCTCGCCCGGCTGGATCGTGAAGCGCGGCACCACGTCGTGCTGCTGGCCGACCGGGTGTGTTGGCTCCTTGGCGTTGTGCGTCTCCTCGTAGACCAGGTTCCCGTTGACCAGGAAGAGGCGGAGCGGAAAGTCTCCTGTCGAGAACCCGCTGACGAGCGGCTTCGCCGTGGGGTCGAGCTCGGAGCGCGTTCCTGCTCGACGCGGCCCGGGGGCGCGTCCATCCATGCCGCCCTGGAACGCTCGCCGCGCGTGCTGGCGGGTGAGCAAGGCAGCGCCCGAGCCACGGGCCGGACGAGACGGACGTCAATCGCAGTCGAGGCACCTCCACTCGACCTGCCCAGACGCCGAGACCCCGAACCGCTGAGCGGTGTACTTCTCGATATCGATCAGGTACCCCGACGGCTGCGCGTTCCGCGTGCAACACCCGCTGCAATCGGAGTCGGAGCACATGTCATACACCTTGACGTCGATCTCCTTGCCATTCTTTCGAAGGCGCAGGGTCTTGAGCTTGTACCTCTCGAAATCCTTGGAGTGCACCGCGGCGATGTTGTTCTCTCTGACCCAGCTCTCCGGCTGCTTTCCGTCGAGGGCCGCGAACTGACCGGCCCACGTGCACCCGTTGTACTCGATGCACTCCTCGCTGCCGGGGTCGGGGTAAGACTCGAACTCCGTCAGGCTGGCCGTCTGCCACACCACGCCCGAGCTGCCACTACCGCCGCCACCCGTCGTGCTGCCGCCGCCCGTGGTGCTGCCGCCGCCCGTGGTGCTGCCACCGCCCGTCGTGCTGCTGCCGCCCCCCGTCGTGCTGCCGCCGCTGGAGCAGCTGGTGTCGCGGAGCTCGACGCGGGACGGGCTGAACGACGACATCGAATTGGTGGAAAAATTGAGTGTCAATGACGCGCCGCGGGCGATGGAGACGTTCGATGTCCTCGAATAGGTGCATCGGGAGCCGGCTTGCGAGTGGGTCCAGCCCGGCTCGTGATAATCGCACGCGACGCCGCCCGGAACGTCGAAAGCGATGGTCGGCTTCTGCAGCGCGCTCGCGCCCGTGTTCTTGACCTTGATCGTCCCCCAGTACTCCGGGGCTCCTTCGTACGAGCTCGTCGTGACCGCATACGAACAGGCTGCAAGATTCTGGTCCATGTCGCCCAGGTCTTCGGCCGTGGGGGCCACGTCGGCCGAGCACGCTGCAAAGGAGAAGGCTGCCCCAGCAGACGCGGACCCGATCGCCAGCTGAGCTGCCCGCAGAGCTCGGATTCGATTGATGCGCATATGACGACCCTTTCCTGCGTGCATCGGCGGCAGGCCGTGATGTAACGACATGTCCTCCCCCAGCGCCGGACACGCATGATTGGTAGCACTGCCGCATTGGGCTGTCGAGACGATGGGGCCGTGTTTGCGGCCAGATGCCACGTGAGCCCTTGAGATTCCGACGAATGGGAGCTTTGCTCGTCACCCCATCGCGTCGTCGCGTGAAGGGAATCGACCCACGTTCTCTGCCATGCGACCTGCACCGGCTGCGTCGGATCGCCCAACGGATCTGCCGGGATTCACTTTATGCGATCTCGCTGTACTCGCGTCGCTCGCCCATCGCCAGTGTGACGGGGTCGTGTCAGCGAAAGACAGGCCGATCCCGATCGTCTCTACCTCGCGCGGGCGCGCGACCCGGGGTCGTGGATGCCGATCTCGGCGAGGCAGTGGCTCATCGACCACTGTTTCGGGCCCGGCGCCGCCTTCATCTCCGCCTCGATCTGGTCGAGCAGCGCGGAGAGATCGAGGCCGGTTGGGTGGGTAAGGGGTCCAAACGCCTTTGCGAAGGCAAGTGCCCACTCGTCCCAGATTGCGCAATCGGACGAGGCTCGCTTCCGGGCCTGCCTCGAGCGGCGCTCAGTAGTTCCAGCTAATCGAAGCGTCGTCCACGTAGACCTGCTCCCACACTCCCGGGTTCGCCCCCAGCGTGACGCGCACCGTGATGTTCTTGGTGCACGCGTACGTATTGTTGACCGTGTACTTGACCCAAGCCGCAGTGCCCACGCCCGAGTATGGCGTCGAACCGATATAGGTCCAACCCGTGGTGTCGAGCATCTCGACCGAACCATGATTGGAATAGCCGTTGCCCCGAAGCCAAACGCTGGCCGAGCACGACGTCGGGGTCACCGTCGTCGTGAACCCCTTGGAAAATTGAAGCCAATCTGACGCGCCGGCCGAGGGCGAATACGATAAGTAGGCTATCGTCGAAGGTGAACGGGCCAAAGCCCAGGAGGCGAAGAACCCCGCGCCTTCGGCAGGATTGCTGGCCCAAGATGCCCAGCCGCCCGATTCCAGGTTGTCATTGATGGTGAAGGTGGCCGCATTTGCGTCGAGCGCACTGCCGAGCAAGCTGCCGATGAATGCCAATGCTCCAAACCCCATCCGGACGCCGTTCTTCGTGCTCGTAACGATCGACATATTCGTGATCCCTTCTAATTCGATTCAATCATCCGCAGCGCGGACTGGAAACCATAGCGCTCTCGGCCGTGTCAACCCCGGGTTGATCAATGATCCAGTGAGAAAATCATGAAATCATCTCGGGGCGTGCTGTGCTCCGGCGGGCGCGCCATCGCCGATCTGACCCCCAATGAACGGGAGCGCGCCGCTCCCTGGCGGCGGACTGATGGGGAGGGATGAGCGAGAGCGAGAGCCTGCGGAGCACTCGTCAGGCAGTAGCGGCTCGCCCTCGGATCGGCTCACCGCGAGAGTGAATACAGTGGAAATGAAGCTTTGCTTTGGGAGTGTAGCCCTGCTCGCCGCGCCGTTGACGCTCAGGTTGGAATCTAAATAGCCGATTCTGATTCGGGAACACCAGCAATTCCAAATACTTGAACGTGAAGCTTGCAGATCGGCCTCATCCGTACGCTCGTGGGCGCCGTGAACGAACCCACCACGAGGAGGAGAGGCCAAGTGCCATAAGGCGCCGGATCCGGTCGGGTCGGGATCGCCGCTTCAGGTCTCGCGCTCGCGTCCGTGCCAGCAGGAGACCTCCAGCTTGTCGCCCAGCGGGATCTCCACCGACCCGTAACCGCTGCCTGCGCCGCGGACGTGGTCGAGGTAGGGCCGCAGGTCATCGGGCGCGATGTCGAGGTCGTCGGCGACGATGAGCGCGCCCCTCCGCAGCCGCGGCTCGAGCATCCGGAGCACCGGCAAATAAAGATTCTTCCAGCCGTCCAGCAGGAGGAGATCGATCGGCCCTTCCACGTCCCGGAGCGTCACCAGGGCGTCTCCCTCGCGGATCTCGACGAGATCGCCGAGCCCGCTCTCGTCGAGGTTGTGCCGCGCTCGCCGCACCTTCTCCGGGTGCATCTCGCTGCCGATCACCCGCCCGCCGCCGCCGTCGCGGAGGGCCGCGGCCAGGAACACCGTCGAGATCCCGAAGGACGTGCCGAACTCCACCACCGTGCGCGCCCTCGCCGCGAAGGCGAGGAGGTGGAGCAGCCGCCCGACCTCGCGGGAAACCGGCAGGTAGGCGTCGGCGAGGAGCTCGGCGAGCTTCTCGGGGTCGCGCTCGGCCCCGCGGCGCTCCCAGTCGGCGCGGACGCGGGCGATGATGCGCGGATCGCCGCTGTCGGCGTCCTGGAAGAGGCGGTCGAGGGTCCCTTGAACGCGCGGTGAATCGAGCGTGCTGCTCATGATGGATAGCTCCTCCGGGCAGGCCACGGCGACGGCGCTGTTGCCCTCGCTGCTGCCCTGTTCGACCCGGAGCCTGCGCCCGAAGAGACATGACTTCCAGTGCATGGTCGGTAAGGTATCGTTGCGTCCCATGCACTCCATGGATCTGAACCTGCTCGTCGCGCTCGACGTGCTCCTCGAGGAGGAGAGCGTGCTCCTCGCCGCGAAGCGGATGCACCTCAGCCCCTCGGCCATGAGCCGCACGCTCGCGCGCGTCCGCGAGGCCGTGGGCGACCCGATCCTCGTGCGCGCCGGCCGGCGGCTCGTGCCCACGCCGCGCGCCGCGGAGCTGCGCCCGCGCGTGCGCGCGGTGGTCGCCTCGGCCAGCGCGGTCCTCCGCGAAGGGGGCGCGCTCGACGTCGCCGCGCTCACCCGCAGCTTCGCCGTCCGGACCAGCGACGGCATGCTCGGGCTCGTCGGCGCCCCGCTCCTCGACGCGCTGAGGGCCGAGGCGCCGCGCGTCACCGTCCGCTTCCTCCCCGAGGGCGACGAGGACGTGGCGGCGCTGCGGGAGGGCCGGATCGATCTCGACGTCGGCATCATCGGTGACATGGGCCCGGAGATCCGCGTGCAGGCGCTCGCCAGGGACCGCTTCGTGGGCGTGGTGCGCCGCGGCAGCCCGCTCGCGTCCGGCAAGGTGACGCTGCAGCGGTTCGTCGAGCACGCCCACCTCGGCGTCTCCAGGCTCGGGAAGACCTGGGGCCCCATCGACGAGGCCCTCAAGAAGAAAGGGCTCGCCCGGACCACCGCGGCCGTGGCGTCGGGCCATTACGCGGCGCTGTGCCTCCTCGCCAGCTCCGACCTCGTGGGCGCGTTCCCGTCGAAATGGCTCGCGCATGCCGCGCCGCGCTTCGATCTCGTCACGTTCCCGCTGCCCGTGACCACGCCGGCCATCACCATCGCGCAGGCGTGGCACCCCCGGTTCGACGCCGACCCCGCGCACCGATGGCTGCGCGACCGGCTCCGCCGCGTCTGCCGGTCCATCGCGGAGCTCGCGGCCTAGCCACGGCCGGCCGAGCACCGCCGCGCCCTCCGCTCGGGGAGCGTCGCGCGCGCCCGCACGCGGGTCACCGGCGCTTCAGCCGGAGCCGGGCTGCAGACACGCCTCCAGCGTGTCGCAGGCCCTCGAGAGCTCCTCGCTCGTGTGTGCCGCGAAGCCGAAGCGGAACGCGGATACGGACCCAGCCGCGACGTGAGCAGGCCCCGGGGTGAGGGCCAGGCGCCAGCGATGCCCAGGGAGTGTTTCCGAGTGTTTCAAGCATCCTTCACCATGCTACTTCCGCTCGTCGCTCAGCATGTCCAACGCGCCGTCATGCATGGGACACCCATGCTTTCAGTCGCGTCCGCTTTCGTGGAGCCATGCTTAGAGCGGGATTCGCGAGCGCTTCGCGGACCAGGGGTCCCACCTCTGCCGCAACATCGTATACCCACGTGCTCCGACCGCTTTCGGCATGACCAAGTGCCACCCAGACAATCTCAGTGGCAAGCCGCAGATGCTCGACCTCGCCCGAGCGGAGCAGATCACGCAGACGCGACGGCGCGATGGGGATACCAGCGAGAACGTTCGCAGCGATGAGCCAACGAACGCGCCCAGCGCTGGCCGCCTCGAGAAGAGCCGCCTCTGCGATCGGCGACCTGAGGCGCGCGAGCCCGCAGGCGGCACCTTCGCGAGACGCCTGCTCCGGGGCATCGCGAAGGAGCGCGCAGAGGTCCGAGAGAGCATGCTCTCCACGAATCTTCGCAAGCGCGGGACCTGCGTAGCTCTCGGCGAGCGTTCCGGGCGCGCTCAACAGAATCTCGCGAACCAGGGCGTAGCCAACCTCGTGGCCGATGCAGCCGAGGAGATGCGCAACCAACCAGGGTGGGGCCGCTCCGACCCGATAGGCATCTATCAGAGCGCCGGCGGCGTCGGCATCGGGCACACGCCGCTCGAGCTCTGCCGCGACGTGCTTGAACATTGCATGATCCACGAGCGCGGTGGCAACGAGCTCGGTGGACGTGTCTGTCGTCATCGGCTTACCCTCGCTTGCCTGCTCCTGCGCCATACCGGGAGGACGAGCTCCGGCTCGACGATCACGGGATTCGCCAGGACGGGCTCAGCCCCGGATCTTCCAGCTCGCGAGCTCCTCGTCGGAGGCGTGCCGCACCCGGCGATACCGCTCCGCAAAGCGGCTCTGGACGGTCCGCACCATCATCACCGCGAGAAATGCGCCGCAGATGGTGGCCAGGCAGACCGCGATGGCCCAATAACGGTTCGTGATCACCTCCGCGACGGTGTTGGTGCGGACGGGGGTGACCATGCTGCTGAGGAGCTGAGGGAGAAGGAACAGCGCCCACCAGGCGCCGATGGAGGCGTGGGGCAATGCTCGCGGCGGCGGGGCCCTCTCCATCGCGACTTGACGGTATCCTCCGGCGCCGTCCATACGGGGGCGCGGGACCGGCTCGGGCACGCCATCCGGCGAGAGGTGGTCGTGCAGATCGCGCATCACCTGGTACGGGCGCACGAGGTTGATGAGCGGGATGAAGAAGCTCCAGAGTGCGTCGCGGCTCGTCCAGCGCAGCCTCGAGGCGCTCATGGATCCGGCCAAGGGCACGGTATGCCAGAGCCAGCGCAAGAACAGCGCTGCCGTGACCACGCGCATCGCGAGCTCGGCGAACTTCCCGGCCTGAAGCAGAGAGTCGCTGAGCGAGCGGGTCGCCATGGAGACCTCGCCGCTGTCGATCTGGCCAAGGAGGTGAATCTGCCACGCCATGACGAGGATCCCGGAGACCTCCACCCCCGCGGTCACGAGCAGGGCGGCGTTCGCCGCCCGAGCGCGCCGGTGCGCCACGCCGAAGTCGCTGTCCCATCGCGCCCGCGCGCCGTCCCAGTCGTGCATGAGCTCGATGTTACCAAAGCCGCGTGATCAGCGACGATCATTTCTGCCGCCGATCCTGCGCCGCGTCCTCCTCCGAGACGTGCTCGCCTGCTCCTGCCGTGGGCGGGGTGGGTAGGGGTCCAAACGCCTTTGCGGAGGCAAGTGCCCGCTCGCCCCGACGTTCGGTCGACATCATCGCACAACCACGACGTGGTCGTGCCATCCAGAAAACTCCAGTAATTTCAGCGGGTAAGCGTGTCCCGTTGGGCGCACATCACGCCCGAAGCCGCGCGCGGCGGCCCCATCGGCATCGTGCGCGACGGCGACCTCATCGAGATCGACGCGGTGAAGAACACCATCAGCCTGCTCATCGATGACGCCGAGTACGCCGCCCGCATCACGGCCTGCAAGCCGCTTCCCCCCAGCCCGGCCATTGCGCGCCGCGCCCGCGCCCGGCTAGCATCCGCGAACAACCCCCGCCATGCTGAAGACCGGAATCCTCAATCCGGCGGTCCTGAGCCTCCTCGCCCGGGTCCGCCACACCAACACCCTCGTCATCGCCGACCGTGGCTTCCCCTTCTGGCCGGAGATCGAGACTGTCGATCTCTCGCTGGTGGACGACGTCCCTACCGTCGCGCAGGTCGTCACCGCCCTGCGCGAGAATTTCGTCATCGGCCGCGTCTTCGCCGCCGAGGAGGTCAAAGGCGCAAACGCCCCCAACAAACTGGAACGCCACCTCGCCGCCCTGACCGGCCTGTCGATCAGCTTCGAGCCCCACGTCGCGTTCAAGAAGCGCGTCCCCCACGCCATCGGCCTCATCCGCACCGGCGACACCACCCAGTACGGCAACCTCATCCTCGAGTCCGCCTGATGCATCTCCGAGCGCGAGGTTCTCGTCGCCATCCTCGAGCATCTCGGGCTCGTCCTGGGCGCGAGGCGCGCCAGGATCCCGCCTGGCTCGCGGGCCTGCAGGGATACATCAACCGGGCGACATCCCTGGGATGCCTTCTCCTTCAGAAGCGCAGGCCCAGATCGAGCGCTGCCGTCGCGTAGACGTTGCTCTCGTCGACGGGCTCGTAAGACTGGGCAGAGCTACCACCCGGCAGATCGTCGACGCGCGCCGCGAGCTCCCCCCTCTGTGCCAGCGTCCCGGCAACCTGCGAACTCCGCAGTCGGAGCAGGACCCAACGCAGCCGTTCCAGCGAGCGCACGTCATTGCAGGCGACACCCGACCGATCGGGTTCGTGCGTGTCGGCGCTCCGTGGAGCTCGCGGCGCTTCCTTTTTGTGATCCGTGTATTTTGCACAAATTTCTTGACGCTCCGGAAGGGACGACTATATGCATAGTACACATATTCGAAGCGCAGTCGAACAAGACGTGGCTCCTTGCCAAGCGCCCGGACCCTCCGCTCGTGAAGGATCCGGCTGCCCGGAGGTCTCATGCCTGCTCCAGTACGTTCGCGTTCCGTCGCCCGAGTCTCGCTGTCCGCCCTCACCCTCGCCCTCGCCCTGCCAGCCGCCGCCTCGTTGACCGGCTGCTCCGGGGGCGACGAGCCCACGGAGCCCCAGGCTACCGGGAGTAGCCCCACGTTCCACAAAGACGTCGAGCCCATCCTGCAGAAGAGCTGCATTGGCTGCCACTCCGCGGGCAATATCGCGCCCTTCAGCCTTACCGCGTACGACGAGGCCAAGGCTGTCGCGGCGCTCATGGTCCAGGCGACCAAGGCGGGCACGATGCCGCCCTTCGCCGTGCGTGACACGGACGAGTGCTCGACCCGTCACGCGTGGAAGGGCGACATCCGCCTCTCCGACGAGGAGATCAGCACGCTGGAGGCCTGGAGCAAGGCCGGCACCCCCGAGGGTGATCCGAAGGACGCGCCCGCCTCGTTCGTGCCGAAGGGCCCCGAGCTGCCGGGCATGACCCTCGAGGTTCATCCGAACGAGCCCTACGTCACCTCCGGTGAGCAGGACGAGTTCCGCTGCTTCATCATCGATCCCGGGCTCACCGAGGACCAGTACTTGAATGGTCTACAGATGGTGCCCGGCAACCACAAGGTCGTTCACCACGGGATAATCGCCATCGATCCGGAGGGGAAGTCCGCGAGCCTGGCCGGCCCCGACGGGAGCTTTCCGTGTGGCGCCGGCGAGGTCCCGAATGGCGTGGAGATCGGATCGCTCCAGATGCTCACAGCCTGGGCTCCCGGCGCCGACCCGGTCGATCTGCCCGAGGGGGTAGGTCAGCTGATCCAGAAGGGGTCGCTCCTCATGATGCAGATCCACTACCACCCCGCTGGCACGACGGCCGACCCGGACCTGACGCGCATCCAGCTCAGGCTCACCAAGGAGAAGCCGAAGTACGGCTTCCTGTACCACCTGATCGGCAACTTCGATGATCCGGTCGGCCAGCTTGGCTTCGGGCTGCTACCGGGTCCGGGCGACAAGAGCGGCGTCGAGTTCCTGATCCCCGCGGACAGCAAGGACCACGTGGAGACGGAGCAGTTCACGGTCCCGGCCCCGGACTCGCCCGGATCGCAAGAGATGCCGTTCCCGCCGGGCACGCGCGTCTATGGCGAATTTCTGCACATGCACTACCTGGGCTTCGACGAGAAGGTGACGGTCACGCGGGCGAACGGCTCACCCGATCAACCCAAGGAGGAGTGCCTGGCGCACGCGCCGAAGTGGGAGTTCTCCTGGCAGCGCTCGTACTCGTACGACGCGCCCATCGAGACGCTCCCGACGCTCGAGCCGGGCGATGTGCTCCAGATCCGGTGCACGTACAATAACTCGACGGAGAACCCGTACGTGGTCAAGGCGCTCAAGGAGGCGAATATGATCTCGACGATCGACGTGGCCTACGGCGAGGGGAATACGTTCGACGAGATGTGCGTCGCCGGGCTCTCGCTCGTGTACCCGATGCCCTGACGGGAGCCAGGTTTTCAGCCTCCGCAGGCATAGCTCCGCCTCCGGCGCTCACATGAAGAGGGACACAAGCAGGTCTTGTGGTCACCTTCAGCGTGGTCGTGACAGGGCCGCTCGGCGGGAAGCTCTGGCTCGTCGAGACTCTGGTGCTCGATGTGCCTCGGGATGGGCCTCGCCGCCGCGGGCATGGCGGTGTCGAGCGGCGCGGCGACGTCGTTCCTGCTCGCGGCCGTCCTCGTCACGATCGTCGACCGCTGGTACATCGCGTTCGAGGAGCGGCGGCCGCGCGCCGCGCTCCAGGGAAGACGCTTACAGGGGACAACGCGCTAGAGATCGAGGATGCCGACCACCTGGAACCAGCGCGGCTCGGGAAACGGGTTGCGCTCGATCCTCATCCCGAGCCGCCCCATCACCTTGATCGACCGCTCATTATCATACGTGGTCGTGGCGACGATTCGGCCGAGATCAAGCCGTTCCCGCGCCCACGTGATGAGCCCTCGGGCCGCCTCGGTGGCGAAGCCTCGCCCGCGGTGCGCCTCGTCGAGCGCGTAGTAGAGCCCCACTTCAGGCGAGCACCGGGCGCGGCGCGGCGCGGCCCCGCGGCCCTCTCCCGGCAGCTGCGCGAAGGGCCCCATCGACGGCACGAGCCCGCAGGCCCCGACGAGCTCGCCAGTGTCCGCACAGACGATCGCCCGGTCCCCATACGGCGGCTCGTAGAGGCGCTCGAGCTGAACGTAACTCATGATCGTCCACTCCAACCACGCTCGGCGCTGCTCCAGGGAGTCGCCGTCCGGGCCGGCGTCGAGGATGGCGTGGCAACGCTCGAGATCCTCCAGCGTGAAGGGGCGGATACGAAGGCGCGGTGTCTCTATCGCAATCATCGCCATCAGGAATATCACACTATCACGAGCGTCGCCGAGGTGGCAAGGTCGGTTCGAGCGGGTAGGGGGCCAAACGCCTTTGTGAAGGCACGTGACCACTCGCCCCGACGTTCGGTCGAGATCATCGCACGACCACGACGTGACCGTGCCATCCAGAAAACCCTGGTAACGTTCGCGGGTAAGCGTGTCCTGTTGGGCTCAGCGGTTACGCTCTACTGTACTCGCCTCCGGAGTGGCTGCTGACATCGGACGTCGATCCGACGCTGGTCGAGCCGCCCGCGCCCGTCCTCGGGGAGCCGCCGCTGCCGCCGACGCCATCCCCGCTCGCGCCGGTGCCGGAGCAGGCCGAGGCGAGCGGGAAGACGAGGAGAAGCGAGAGGGGTTGAAGGGCGCGCATGCTCGCACAGATGGGATCCAGAGCTGGCCCGCGTCCATGCGTACGCGCGGCGTACGCGCGCGCGGCGGACGGGGCGAGCCTTCACGCCGCCAGCACGACCTTCAGGCATTCATCCTGCTTGTTGACGAACAGCTCGTACCCCTGCGGCGCGTCCTCGAGCCGCATGCGGTGGGTGATGACGAAGCTGGGGTCGATCTCCCCCTTCTCGATGCGCTCCAGCAGCGGGCGCAGATAGCGCTGCACATGGCACTGGCCGGTGCGGAGGGTCAGAGAGCGGTTCATGAGCGAGCCCATCGGGAACTTGTCGATGAAGCCGCCGTAGACGCCGATCACGGACACCGTGCCTCCGTTGCGACAGGCGCGGATGGCCTCGCGCAGCGCGATCGGGCGATCGGTCTCCAGCTTCAAGGCCTGCTTGGTGCGGTCGTAGGCGAACATCAGGCCGTGTCCGTGCGCCTCGAGGCCCACGGCGTCGATGCACGCGTCCGGGCCTCGACCGCCGGTGAGCTCGGCGAGCGCGTCGTGCACATCCACCTCTTCGTAGTTGATGGTATCGCTCGCGCCCGCTCGCTCTCTGGCGATGCGGAGCCGGTACTCGAAGCGATCGATGGCGATCACCCGCTCTGCGCCGAGGAGGCGGGCGCTGGCGATGGCGAGCTGGCCGACCGGGCCCGCGCCCCAGACGGCGATGACGTCGCCCGGCCGGATGTCGCACATCTCGGCGCCCATGTAGCCCGTGGGAAAAATGTCAGTGAGGAAGAGGACCTGCTCGTCGGTGAGGTGACTCGGCACCTTGAGCGGCCCGACGTCGGCGAAGGGCACGCGCACGAACTCGGCCTGACCGCCCGCGTAGCCGCCGAGCATGTGCGAGTAACCGAAGATGCCTGCCGGGGAGTGGCCCCAGAGCTTCTCGGCCATCCAGGCGTTCGGGTTGGAGTTCTCGCAGACCGAGAAGAGCTCTTGCCGGCACATGGCGCATCTCCCGCACGCGATCGGGAACGGGACGACCACCCGGTCGCCGACGCTCAGGTTCTTCACCGAAGAGCCCACCTCGACCACCTCGCCCATGAACTCGTGACCGAGCACGTCGCCCTTCTCCATCGTGGGGACGAAGCCATTGAAGAGGTGGAGATCGGACCCGCAGATCGCGGTCGACGTGACCCGGACGATGGCGTCGTTCGAATTCAGGATCTTCGGATCCGGCACGTCCTTGACGCGGACCTTCCTCGGTTCAATCCAGCAATTGGCTCTCATCGGACGGCTCCTTCGGTGCTCGAGAAGGCGCTCTGCCTGGACGGCTCGGGCTCTCTCCGGCCCTCGGGAGGCTGCGCCGGGTGCGGGCCCCAGTGGACGCTGGCGTCCGACTGGACGACCTCGCCAATCTCCATCAACTGCTTGAAGCGGCGCAGGTCGGACTCCGCTTGCAGGCCAATCGCCCCGCCCGCGAGCCGGGCAACGCCGGCGCCGATCAGGCCGCCGGGCGGCGCCTGGTCGATCTCGAGCCGGACCTCCGTACCGCGCCCTCCGGGCGCGCGCCGGAAGCGCACCGAGCCGGAGGTCACGACCTTCGTGCCGGCGAGCGCCCGCCAGGAGATGAGCTCTCCCGGGCGATCGTCGAGGATCTCGGCGTCGAGCTCCATCGCGGGTCCTGCCGCCGCCTTCAGGAACCACCGGGACTGCCGCTCGTCGATGAGCTGCACGGAGTCGAGGTATGTCATGAACCGCGGCAGGTTGGTGAGATCGCGCCAGAAGCGGTGAGCGTCCTCGGGCGAGCAAGCGACCGTGATTGCCCTGATCACCTGCGCTGCTCGTTCTCTTTGCGCGCCCGGAGCCCCGGTAGCCGCGCTCCGGCGGAGCTGCAGCCCAGCGAGCGTATCCAGGAGGGCAAACCCTGCCGTGACCGCGGTCGCCGCGACGACGCGGTTCCGCTCCGTGCGCTTCGCGCCCAGCGCCGAGGCCAGCAGCGCGAGGTCGGCGACGTCGAATCCCACCCGCGTCCACAGCCAGCCGGCGGGCTGCGGGCGCGAGAGGATGCCGAGCCCGGCCGTGATCTCGCGCGCGCCGATCGCGCGGATCGTCCGGCGGTTGCGCGGGCTCTCGCGCAGGCCGATCAGCCTCGCGACGGCGCGGGGCGCGGCGACCTGCGCGAGCCCGAGGCCGAGGCTGAGCCACCCCAGGCCCCGAGCGAGCCGCTCTCCACGGCCCAGCGTGCTTTGCCGGCGTATGCCGCTCTCCCGGCGGTCGTGGGTCCTCGCTGCTGGGCCATTGCTCATCCGCTTCTCACCGGAGCGCCCGATGGAAGGCTGTGTTCGAGGAGCTGTCGTCGACATCTCGTCCTCCTCCTTCTTCTTCTTTTTGGGATTCGAGGGTTGGATCGCCGCACGCCTCGCTCGCCGGCGCGTGAGGCGCCGTCTCGTCAGTTCACGAGTCGTGCCACGGCGAGCGTTCAGCGGGCGTCCGAGCTCGCGCGCCGGCAGCGTGGCCGAGACAGACAGGTTGCCGATCACCCGGGCGGAAGCCCTCGGCGGGAGCGGATCGGCCGCCGGCGGGGGCTCCTCGGCCGGCGGATCGACCGGCGGCGGGGGCGGCGGGACCGTCGGCATGTCCACGCGCTGGCGTCTGCGAGCTCGGATGAGCTGCGCGCGTCCGAGCCGCTTTCAGCGGCTCGGAACCCACGAAGCACCTACGGACCGACGTAGCGGTAGACGCGGAGCCATTCGTACTCGGCGCGCGTGGGGGCGGTGCTGCTGTCCACGGGGCCTGCCCAGTCTGGCGACCCAGAAGCCCAGATCGTCAAGAGGATGTTCTGAGGGAGGACCATGCGTCCCATCTCCTCGGTGGCAGTGTGCATGAGCGCTCCGTCGACGTAGAAGCGCGCCTCGCCGGGCACCCATTCGATGGCATAGGTGTGAAAGCCCGCTGCGGGGTTGAAGTCCAACGTGACGAGCTCGGGGAACTGGAGGTGGCCGGTGGCTGGATCGGCGGGCGGGATGTTCACCATGTGGTTGAACTGAATGCGATCGGCGTCTTTGCCCAGAAACTCGATGTCGAGCTCGTTCCAGTCGTCGGGGGGCCATGGGGTATAAATGAGCACCAGAGAAGAGACGGCTGCGGAGCCCTGCGCAAACCGAGCCGACGCTTCTATTTTCCCGTAGGTCAGCGCCTCGCGAGAGCGCATTTCCACGCCGCGGAAGGGTTTGCTGGTATCGTTGGCTGCCGTCAGCGAAAGATGCAGGATGCCGGCGCTGGCCGCGGCGTTTTCGCCGGTGAACTGCGCGAGGTTGCCGTCCCAGCTGTGGGTCATCAGCTCCCAGCGAGTGAGATCGACGGTGTCGAACGGATCTTCCCAGGCGAGCTCGAAGCTGCCATCCCCAGCGCCACCCCCAGCGGCGCCACCCGTGCCGCCTGCAGTTGCGCTGCTCGTCGCACCGGAGCTTGCGCCGCCCATCCCTGCGCCGCCCGTACCACCGGCGCCACCGGTCGTGGATGTCTCTGGCGGCATGCCGCCACTGCCACCGGTCATGGGGCCGCCAGCAGCACCACCCGTCGCCGTGCTGGGGGGAGCTCCACCAGCGGCAGGGGAGGAGCCCGGATCCGGCGAGTCGTTGGAGCACCCCGAAAGAGCCAGGAGCGCGAGCAAGGCAAGGGCTGATCGACTTCGCATGCCGAGCGAGTACTCAGCCGCCGCACGGCCAGCATCAAGTTTTGTGCGTTTTCCCAGCCTGAACGCCGATTCGCGGAGCAGCGGTGCCGGAAACGATGGGTCCGGGTGCGCGAGCTACGCGGGATCTCGGCAATCGTGCTGTGCGCTCAACGGTTCCAACCTGTCGGCGAGCAGCTTCCGGGTGCCTGGGTCGAGGAGCGCGCTGGGCGCCATGCCCAGCAGCCCTCTGATCACCTGGTGACAGCGCGTGTAGCTGCCGAACCCGGCTTCGAGCGCCGCATGAGTCAAGTGGCTGCAGCCCTGTTCGAGCAGCTCGAGGAGCTTCAGCGTTTGCAGCCGGTTCTTGTACTCCGTCAACGACAGGCCCTGGTCGCGGCGAAATTTGCGGCTCACATCGCCGCGGTTGCTGGCCAGGCGTCGGGTCAGCTCGTCGCGGCGGAGGCTCGGCGCCTCGAGCAGCAGGGCCGCAGCTCGGTGGCCAAGGCTCACCTGCGGAGGAGGTGTCATCTGGGCCAGCGCTGCAAACAAATCGAGCAGCCGTCCTTCGACAGCCGGGTTGTCGCGGCTGCTGGGCACCTGGGCCATGGCGTCTGCACAAGCCGACAAGGCGGCCCCGTCAAGGCGCTGCTGAGGCCGAGAGAAGCTCGGCGCGCAGCCGTGCTCGCGCGCGAACGCATCGATCAGCTCGGGCCGGAACCCTACCACGTGGAGCTCGAGGTCTGGGCTGGCGTCTTCGAGATAGTGATCCAGCCCGGGCGGATACCAGAACAGCGATCCGCGACCCATCAGAACGCGACGGTGCCCCACGCGGAAGATGGCAGTTCCGCGGACGACGAGATTGAACTCCGGTTCGTCGTGAAAATGGGCTGGTCGCCTGTAGGCGGGATGATATCGCCAGGCGTGGGCGCGTCGACCTTCGGGCATGGGGAACGACTGCCACAGCAGGTTCACGGTAAGCCCAAGGATAGTGCAGCCTGGTCAGGGAAGCACTGCGCTGGAGGTGTGCAGCGGCCCTTTTGGGCAGCCGGGGACCTTCAAACGCACATTCCTGGATGTGCTTCGAGGAGCGGGGGCCAGGACCAGCCAACGGTTCCCGAGAAGTCAAGCCCTCGCTGCTGCTCGCGTCTCGTACA
This sequence comes from Sorangium sp. So ce321, assembly GCF_051530195.1. Lineage (NCBI taxonomy): Bacteria > Pseudomonadati > Myxococcota > Polyangiales > Polyangiaceae > Sorangium > Sorangium sp. So ce321. The sequence goes on from NZ_CP150329.1 coordinate 1,643,180, forward strand.
GCCATGCTGTAGCTGTTCGAGGTGATCCACGGCTGGCGGTAGCGGCTCACGCGGTGGAGGCTCCCACCCCTGGGTGATCCACCCGATGGGTTGCTTCTCGGGTGAAAGGGGCCGAACGACGGGCCGCCGAGCCCGCCGGTGCAGCTGCAGCGTCGGCGCTCGACCTCCCGCAGAGGCCGAGTTCTCAGGAAGCTCTCAGGATCCTCTGGCATCCTCGGGGGCCATGCGCGTGCTGTTGGTCGAAGACGAGGAGCGGCTGGCGCAGGCCATCGCGAGCGGCCTCGCGGCCGAGGGCTTCACCGTGGACGCGGTGCGGAGCGGGGCGGACGGGCTGTGGCGCGCGACCGAGGGCCAGGCGCGCGCCCGGATCGCCGCGGGCGAGCGCCTCTTCAACACGCGCGAGGTCATGATGCGCGGCGTGTCCGGCTTCAATGACGAGCTCGGGCGCGCCGAGGTGGTGGCGACGTGCACGAGCTGCCACAACACCCCGAACGTCGGGACCAACTCGGAGGGCCGGCTCATGGATATCGGCGTCAGCGACGCGTCGCGCCGGACCGCGGATCTGCCGCTCTACACGTTCCGGGAGAAGAGCTCGGGCGCGCTCGTGAAGACCACGGATCCAGGCCGGGCGCTCATCAGCGGCCGCTGGGCGGACATGAACCGCTTCAAGGTCCCGGGCCTGCGCGGCCTGGCGGTCCGGCGCCCCTATTTTCATGATGGGTCCGACAATGCGGCGCTCGTCGCGTTCCTCTCGGCGCTCTGAGACCCCGCGCCGGCCCTGCATCCCGAGCGGGAGGATGCGGCGGTCCATCGCTCGCGGGATATGCTGGATATCGAATCCATTCTGTGCGTGCATGACGACATCGACGAAAGGGAGCTTACGACCGCGAGGTGGCCCGATCCGAGGAGCCGGATGCTAGCTTCACGAAGGCGCGTACAGCGCCGGCGGTCTCGTCAGCGCGGCCGATCAGGAACAGCTCGGCGAAGACGTCCTTCGGCGCGACGAACGGACGATAGACGACGCGGGGAACCTTCACCTGGATCAGCGGTTTTGGAGCCAGCGCCACGCCCAGGCCTGCGCCGGCCAACGACAGCATGCTCAAGGTGGTGTCGGCGCGGTGGACCCGGCTCGGCTCGCGCCCTATCAGGAGAATCAATCTCTTCAGCACGTCGCCACCGGCCTCTTCCGATGGGAACATGATGAGCGGCTCTCCGGCGAGCATCTTCGGCGTCACGCGCCTGTGCGCCGCGAGCGTGTGCTCCTCTGCCATCGCGACCACCAGCGGCCAAGCGCCGATCGGTTGGACGCTCAACCGCGGATCTGCCTTGAGAGTGAACGCCGGGCAGTAGCCGACGTCAACCTCGCCGGTCAACACGGCTTCCGCCTGCCTCGAAGGTGGCATCTCGCCCAGCTCGACCTCCGCGGCAGGATGGGCTTTGCGGAACGCTCGCAGGTGGTCCGTCATCTTGCCAGTGAAGATCGCGTTGCCCGCGTAACCGATGCGAACTTTGCCGATGTCGCCGCGCAGCGATTGCTGGACGATCGCCTTGGCCCGCTCCGCCTGCGCGACCGCCCGCTGCGCCTCGACGACCAGCAATGCGCCGGCTTCGGTCAGCTCCACGCGCCGGCTCGTCCGCACGAACAGCGCGCCGCCGATCTCGTCTTCGAGCGCCCGAATCTGCATGCTCAGCGCCGGCTGAACGATGTGCAGTCGCTGCGCGGCGCGGCCGAAATGGCGTTCTTCGGCGACGGCCAGGAAATAGCGAAGGTGTCGTAGATCCACGACGTTCGACCGTACCATGGACCAATCAGCAGATCAAATCGATCGAGTGGATCAATATATTGTTGTTCTGGTGAATGGGCGGCTATGGTCTTGACGATTCACCGCGGAGAGCCCATGAATCATCATGTTCGGAAGGAGAAGCTCGGGCTCACGGCCATGTCGGTCGCATCGATCTCAGGGACGTTGGCTTTGTGCAGCTGCGAAGACCCTGGTTCGGAGAAAGTCAGCTCCGGCACCGTGATTCATCAGGACGTGACCGTCGTGGACACCCGCGACACCAACGAGAGTCAGGAGCCTATCACCATGAACCGAAGTACCCTGGGAAGAGTCGTCCTCACGTTCGTTCTGGCGAGCGGCGCCATCGCCGCTGTCGGCGCGGACTGGAATAAGACCCACCTGTTCAACCCTGCATGGCATGAGCATGCGCGCTTTCATGGCGCCCTCATGCTGCTCATCCTGTGTGGCGTGACGATCGTCGGACTGTGGATGATGTGGCGGCGGTCCATGGAGCCGCAGGTCGGGTTCGACGTGGCGGCCTGGATCGTCGTCATCATCTGGACGCCCTTCTTCTACATCACGTGGCTCATCCCGGGGACCAGCCTGCTCGCGGGACCCGACGTGCCGCTCCCGGTCGTCGCGGGCGTCCCGCTCTACCCGAACGTGCTCATCGCAGGTACCGAGCTCTTGCTCGCGGCGCTCGCCTACAAGCTCTTCCACAGCGATCCTGCATCGACGGCAGCGCGCGTGGCGAACGCCTGACGAGGAGAGGCGCTTCATGAAATCCACGATCCAAGAGACGATGGGACGGGCTTCATGTCCCGGCGCGCGCGCCCTGCTCGTCGCCACGCTCGTCTCGTGGCCCTCCGTGAGCTGGGCGCACCCGGGCGGCGCCGATGCGGGATTTCTGAAGGGCCTCTTCCATCCGGTGTTCGGCGCGGACCACCTGCTCGCGATGGTGAGCGTCGGTGTCGTCAGCTCGCAGCTCGGCGGAAAGCACCTCCTCCGGATCCCCGCCACGTTCGTCGCCGCGATGCTGGTCGGCGGTCTCCTGGGAATGGCGCGATGGCCCATGCCCCTGGGCGAGCTCTGCATCGCGGCGTCGGTCGCGGCGCTCGGTCTCGGCATCGTCACCACGACCCGTGGCTCCTCACCGTTCCTGCTCTCCGGATGCGTGGCGATGTTCGGTGTCTTTCACGGACATGCCCACGGCCTGGAGATGCCTCGTGCGGTCAGCCCGGCGCTGTATGCCATGGGCTTTCTGCTGAGCACGACCGCGCTTCATCTCTGCGGTCTCGTCCTCGGCGAGCTCGCCGCCGGTCGAGAGTCCCTGTCGCGGGGGCTGCGCTACGCCGGCGCCGCCGTGATGGGGACGGGGATGGTCCTTCTGGTGCGCGGGGCCGGCATCTGACTGGAAGCGGCTCGCCGCGACGGATGCGGGAGGCGAAGAGGGCGCGCGCCCACGCGGTCAGCGACTGGATGGACATGGTGCGCGAGCGTCGGATCATGCCGGCGACGAAGGGACCTGAACCGCTCGTCTCTCAGAGCCGGAACGCGCCCCTCAGCGCCATCCACTCATAGGATTCTCGTCCGGCCTGTCTCAAACCTGTTGGCATGCTCCGTACCCGCGTGTGTAGACCACGTACCTCATGCCCGCCATCTGAACAACGTTCCCGCGCACGGACCGCCCATGGCCGCTAGCCGTGCTCGTTCACGGCCACCGCCGTCTTCATGGTTGCGCCCGACAACCTGGCCAAAGTGGTGAAGCCGCTGCGCGCCGACCACAGGTACGTATCCACGCCCGCAGCGCACACGCTCGTTCTCACCACCTGCCCTCGATCGCTTATGTCATCCGCGCCCGCGACCGAGACACCGGCAGGAGCGGTAAGAAATCCCTGCGGTACGTCAGCTTCAGCAGAGCGTCAGTTACGGGCACGCGCACAGCGCACGCCGATGTAACTGTCGTGAATCGTGGAAGTGTAATTGTAGTGCTTGCTCAAAAACAAGCTGCTGAGGACGCTGAACCAGTTCCCGCCGTTCTGCACACGATTGAGCTTCGGCTCGAGGTACGCGCAGTCAGTGCATGGCACCGGAAAGGGGCCATGCGCGTCCAACCCCCATTCGGCCACGTTTCCCGCCAAGTCGAAGTGGCCCCACCTGCCTTTGCCTGCCGGCACCGAGCCGACGGGTGCAATCGAGTCCAAGTCGCACCCGTTCGAGCCGTATAAGCAATCGTAGACCGCCAAGTCGGCGTTTGGTCCGGGCTGTGTGCCGCCCCACGGGAACAGCCGCTGCTCGTCCCCGCCGACCGCCGCGTAGCTCCATTCCGCCTCCGTGGGCAAACGTCCCCCATCCCAGGCACAGAAAGCCGCGGCCTCGTACCAGGTGATGCAGTTCATAGGCCGCTTATCGTCTTCACCCGCCCAGGTGCTGTATACGAGACTGCACTGGGTGATGAGCTCGATGAGCCTCGACTTATCCTCCGGCAGATTGGCATTCCAAATGACGTCCCAGCCGGTATCGAGCGGATTGTTAGGGTTCTTTCCGGACCCGGCTCCGATCATGTCCTGCGCGTACGCATCGACGAACCTTCGGAAGCGACCGACGGTGACTTCATAGGTGTCGAGTCGAAAGTCGCTCACCGTTGCTGGGTAGTCAGCGTTATTGAAGCGATTGAAGCTGCCGGCGGGCACGGGCAAGGACTCGCAGCAACTGGCGTCACCGTTGATTCCGCAGGTTCGCGGCAGCCCCTGACAACTCGGATTTGGAGAGTCATCGATCGGCCCCTCCCCGTTCGCGCTCCCACCGTTCCCTGAGCCTGCCCCAGCTGCGGAGGTGGATCCTCCCGAAGCCGCCGCGCCCGCCCCCGCCGTTCCTTCCGTCGCGCCATCAGCGCCGCCACACGCGAACGAAAGAGCAGCGACGAAGCTCAACCAGCCCGCCGAAGCCCAATCACGGCTTCCCTTTGTTGCGTCCAACCTCGAGCCAACCTTCCACCGTGCCACCATGAAGCCACGCTATCACGGAGGGAGAAGGAAGTGTAAGGGTTTCGGAGACGTCAAGCCCCACCTTTGGGACCTGCCCTGGGTTGCAAGAACATTCTTCTATGCGATCCGGCCCTCCTGGGAAAACGACGCTATATCAATAATTTATCTATGCATCGAAGCGGCCGCCTTCACTCCACAGTCTGCGGGAGCTCGTCCAAAACGGCCCGGCTTCGCCCCGGCAGGGCGATGCAGAGCCCTCAGCCGCGCGGCGTGCCGGCGCACGTCGTACTCACAGCACGGCCTGCGCTTTCCGGGTCGACTCGCGGCTCAGGCACGATGCCTCACTCTGCGCACGTGGGCCCGTCGGACCAGGTCATCCCGTCGGTGGGATCGCGCGCTCGGCACTCCGGAGCTCCTAGCGGCAGTCCAGGTTGCGTGAGGATCTCCCTCGCTACCGCTGGCTCGGTTACAGCACCTGAAAGACGCATCTCCCCGCCGAGCGCGATCGACCGCCGCTACGCCCGACGCCCGCCTCGGCGCGTCGCGATCCTGCCGTGAGCACCGCCTCGCGCCTCGCCCGGGCCGACCGGGACCTCGCGGCCGGCGAAGCGGCGGCGGTTTCGAGGTAAGCTTTCGCGATCGGCAGCGTATTCATGAAGCAGACGCTTTCTTCCGCGCTGAACCTCATGAACACCACGCCTTCTTCTTCTCGTCGGCGCCTCCGCGCCAGGCTCTTCTCTGCCGCTGCCCTGGCGGCGCTCCTCGCGGCTGCGCCCGAAGCCCGCGCGCAGCTCTGCTGGGGCACCAACTGCCCTCCATCCAGGCCCGCGCAAGGCAGCGCCGGAGGCAACGCGGGTGGCAACGCCGGCGCCGGCGCTCAGGGCGGCACGCGGGGTACGGTGGTGTGGGATCCCTGGACGGGTAAATGGATCCCCCAGGTGGTCATCCAGGGGCAGGGCCAGGCCGGCGCCGGCGCCCAGGGCCAGGCCAGCGGCCACGCCCAGGGCCAGATCCCGCAGCCTCCACCGCCGCCGCCGCCCATCCAGCCCGCGCCTCCCATCCAGCCCGCGCCGACCCCGGTCCCGACTCCGCATTACTCCGGCGGCGGCGGCGGCGAAAGCTGGACTTACCGGTTCCGCCCGTACCTCGGCGTGGGCGGGTGCATCGGCTTCCAGCTGGGCATTGCCGATGAAGAGATCCGCTTCCTCCAGTGCGCGCGCGTGCGCCTCCAGCCCTGGGCCTACGTCGGCTTCGGCGTGGATGGCACCTATACCGTCGGCGCCGACGACGAAATGAACTCCGGGCAGCCGTTACCGCCGGAGCTCGAGGCGTACCGCCACGAGTTTTACGCGTGGCCCTACCTCTCGATCCACCCGTTCGACTCGCAGATGTCGCCCTACCTGCGCCTCGGCGCGAACATCGGCACCGCCATCATGCTCGGCGAGGGCTGGAGCGAAGACCGCTCGTACCTCGGCGCCCACGCGGGGCTCGGCTTCGACGCGAACATGACGAAGCACGGGATCATCACCATGGACATCCTGGGTTTCCGCGTGACGCGCCTCGACGACCTGCCCCGCCCGGACGGCCGCGAGGGCCGCGGCGGCTGGGGGATGCAGATGCGCTTGACGCTCAGCTACGCGTTTCTGCTGTGATCGGCGCTCCCGGTCGCGGGAGCACGGAGGCGCCACGCTTCACGGTAGGTGGTTGATGACCGCTGCTACCGCCACCGGAACAGGGTCCACCAGCTTCGCTTGGGCTTTGCGGCGGCGCGTGAAGCGCCGCCATCACCATCGCTCCCGGCGCCCTCCCCGTCGAGCGAATAGCCCCGCTCCACGATGGCGCCGCTCACCATCGTCGTGAAGAGCATCCGCAGGGACTCCTCCTGTTCGAGCGGCGCGACGAAGCCGAAACCGAACAGAAGCAGGTCTCCGTAGGCCTCGCAGAGGAACAGCTCGTACACCGCCCCGGGGGCGAGCTTCGTGCACTCCTCCAATCGGTGCTGCTCGAACGCCACGCCCTGCCAGCTCGTGCTCTCGCGGAGGTGACGCAGCGGCGCCTTACCCTTCACGAATCCGTCGACGTGCCGCCGTCGTTCCTCCTCGTCCCGCCCTCGCCCGACGATGACGTAGAAGTCGAAGCTCACCCCCACGAGGGCGACGGCGTTGTACCCAAAGAAGCCGGGCTTCTCGCGGACGTCCCCCTCCTCGTACCAGAACTCGGTCAGCCGAAGGGGGTAGGGGCCCACGTGAACGAGCTTCGGCTCAATCATGGTCATGCGCTCCAGGCGGAGCTCGACCGATACCACGGCGGCCGAGCAGGTCACGACGAAGAGTGCCCCTCACCATCGCCGCCGCGGACGCGCGCTGGTTCGAGGGGCACGCCGCGCACGAGCACCGTGCCCTTCGGGCCGGCCGCAACCCGCAGCGCCGTGAAGGGGCAGCCGGTGCCCGCGGCGCGTTGAACGCGAGTCGAGGCGAGGCGATCGCGCCGACGCGCTCTTCCACGACCCCCTGGCGCGGGTCCTGGCCGGCGAGCGCGGCGCCGCCATCGAAGCCGCCATGGGCGGCTCCACCGTGGCCTCTCTGGTGACCCGCACGGTCTCCTTCGACCGGCTGCTGCTGGAGCGCCTCGCGGAAGGCGGCATCGACACGATCCTGAACCTCGCCGCGGGCCTCGACACCCGCCCCTACCGCTTGGATCTGCCCGCGGCCCTGCGCTGGATCGAGGCCGACCTGCCGGGGCTGGTCGCCTACAAGGAGGAGGTCCTCGCGAGCGAAAGGCCGAGGTGCCATGTCGAGCGCCACCCGGTTGATCTCTCCCAGCCCGACGCGCGCCGGGCCCTGCTGGCCGACGTCGGCGAGGCCTCGAAGGGCGTCCTGGTGCTGACGGAGGCCCTGCTGCTGTACCTGGAGGCCGACGTCGTCGCGGAGCTGGCCCGCGACCTGGCCGCCGTCCCGGCGATCCGCACCTGGCTCACGGACTTGCTGCACCCTGCCCTGCTGCCGATCGTGCTGCAGCGCTGGCAGGGGCTGGGGGCGGACGCCGAGAGCCGACCCCGCTTAGCACCGGAAGGGGGGCCGGCCTGGTTCGAGCCGATGGGCTGGGCCCTGCGCCACCAGCTCTCCGCGCGGGAGGAAGGCGAGCGCCTGAACCGGCCGATCGGGCCGCCCCCGCCGGAAGCCCAGCGCGAGGCGGCCCGTTGGATGAACACCTACGTCCGGTTGGACCGGACCTAGAACACCAATCAATCATGTTGAAACCCGGAGAATTTTCACAGGGAGGCGGGGAGGCGGGGAGGAAGAAAAAAAAGAATCTCGCCGTCTCGCCGTCTCTCGCTCCCCGCCTCCCTGTGAAATGGTGATCGCCGTTGGCACCTGGTCGCGTCGAGCACGCCCCGAGGGCTGCGCCGTTCACCGCGGTACACGTCGCGAGGGGCGAAAGGTCGCTGGCGCGGCCTGAGGACCGCGAGGCCGTCGACCCTCTATCAGAGGCAGGCGTCCGTGGTGATCTGCACGTCGTCGATGTTCCAGCCGGACGAGTACCCGCCGCCGAAGTGGACGAAGACCCGCCAGCCGAACCGGATCTTCAGGTTCGGATTCCGGTAAGGCGTGAGGTCATACGTGACCTTCGTCCAGCTGGAATCGAGGACGCTGCTCCCGGCGCCTAGCGTTGACTGGTAGATCCCCACCCAGCTGGTCCCGTCGAAGACCTCGATCTTGACATGGTTGCGGCTGAGCGTGTTCAGCCATCGCCAGAACGACAGGGTGACCGCTCCGTCAACGTCGGTGTCGAGGGTCGGGCTGGTCAGATAATGGTAGGGGAACGTGGAGGCCGCGATGGGCGGGCAGCCGCCGAGGTACACGCCCGCGACGCCGTTGTCGTCGGTGGGCGTGTGGTCGGACGCGGGGTCGGAGGGGGTGCTCGGGTGCTGGCAGGTCGACACCTTGGTCGGGCCGATCTCCCATCCCGTGCCAAGAGTCCAGCCCGCCGCGTCGTCCGAGAAATCCTCCTCGAAGAGGAGGGTTGTGCCACAAAGATCGGCGCTCGTGCCGAGCTCGGCGAGCTCCTCGTGGATCTCCTTCTCGTCGATCCCGGGCTCCCACGCCGGTCCCGCCGCGCAACCCGACGCGCAGAGGCCGAAGCATACCGATAGCGGTCCGAGCCAGCGTTTCATGACCATTCCTCCTGTAGGGTAAACGATCTGACGCAGGGCCGCACCAGGCAGCCAGCGCCGATCACGGCTGCCGAATCCTACGCGGATGGGAACCCGAGGGACAGCCGCTCATTGCTGCGCCCGGCAAATCCGTGGCGTCCGCTGGCGACAGACACCAGCAGGCGCGCCTCCCTGCGACGCCCCCGCCTGCGCGGGGCCGAAGAAGGCCAGAGAGGCGCCCCCGCCTTGAGCGCTCGCGGCGCGCGCCGCCGCCGGAGGCGGCCCGCGCGGCGCCCCCTTTACTTGCCGCCGTCGACCGGAAGCCCCTCGGCCCGCATCGCCCCCTGCACCGCGGGGCGCGCGGCCACCCGCCGCTGGTACGCGAGCAAATTGGGGAAGGCCGACAGGTCGACCTTGACGAAATTCGACCAGTTGGTGACCGTGAAAAGGTAGGCGTCGGCCACGGTGAACTGCTCGCCGAACAGGTAGGGACCCTTCGCGAGCGCCGCCTCGATCACGCCGTAGCGCTTGCGCAGGTACTCTTCGCGCTCTTGCCGCTGCTCGGGCGAGGTCTTCGGGTTGAAGAGCGGGCTGTAGGTCTTGTGCAGCTCAGAGTTGATGTACCCGAGCGTCTCTTGCACGCGGTAGCGAGCCATCGTGCCCGGCGGCGGCACGAGCTTCGCTTCGGGCTTCTGGTCGGCCAGGTACTGAACGATGGCCGGCCCCTCGGTCAAGACCTCGCCGCCGTCGAGCTCGAGCGCGGGGATGTACCCCTTCGGGTTGATGGCCAAAAAGTCACGGCCCGACGACGTCTTCTTGGACGCGAGGTCGACCTTGTCGAGCGTCAGCTCGATGCCGAGTTCGCGGGCGACGACGTGCGGAGACAGCGAGCAGGCACCGGGAAAGAAATACAATTTCATAGCAGCATCCCTCGAATCATGTGGTGTTGTTGAGATACCCGAACGACCCCGCCACCGCGACGCGCCCCCGGGCGTTCGGGGCGGCGAGGGCCGGGCGGGCGCGGGGGTCGGCGAAGGCCCCCGCGCGCTCCGGCGAAGCCCGTCGCTTCGGCGAGGGCCGCGGCGCGCCAGCCCCGATCGCTCGGGGCCGGCGCCATCGAGACCAGCAAGCTAGCGCGCGAAGTTACTCTTGGATACTAGCCAGGTGCGAGATACCTGAAAAAGGGGTATCTTCGGGGTTACCCATGGCACTGCCGGTGCGAAAAAATCGCGTCCCCCCGCCGCCCCTCTGCCCGCTGACGGTGTGCATGGCGCTCCTGCGCGGGGCCTGGGCGCCGAACGTCATCTGGTCGCTCAGCGGGCAGCCGCGCCGGTTCGGCGAGTTGCGCGTCGACATCCCGCAGATCTCGGCGCGGGTGCTGAGCGCGCGCCTGCGCGAGCTCGAGGCCAAGGGCATGGTCAGCCGCCGCGTCATGCCCACCTCGCCGCCCTCGGTCGAGTACGAGCTCACCCCGCTCGGCCAGGAGCTGGTGCCCGCGCTCCTTGCCATCGTCGAGGTCGGCAGAAAGCTCAACGTCCGAGAGCCTCACACCTTGCCGGGGCCCGGGGCACGCTCGCGCAGGGGCGCGGCCGCCCCGGCGCGAAGCCACACCGCCTGAGAGCGGGGCCGGCCCTCCGCACCCGCTCGGCCGGCGCCCGCGTCAGAACCGAGGGGCGGCCTTCGCCCGGCGTCGCGCGGCCCGACCTCGCGGCCGCGCCGCGGCCCCCCGACCATCCGCCACGAGCTGCCCACGCGCCGTGGCCGTGCAGCCCTACGCCGCTGCTCCTGCCTCAGCATGACGACCCCAGTCCTGGGCAGCGCCGAAGCGGGGCCCGGAGACGAAATGTGAACGTTCACAAAAGCGATGTCAACTCGAAACGACCGCCGGCGACCGCCCTCGCGCCCCGATGGCAGACAGGTCTCCTCCCGGGGCGCCGCGTCGAGAGGGGCGGGCATGGGGCCGCGGTCACACAGGCGATGCAGCGCCGCCACCACCGGCGCGCGGCGGCGCGGCCTCGATCGGGCGATGCGGACGCCACGCGCCGCCTCGCGCGCCAGCTGCCGATGCGCTGCTCGGCCTCGAGTTCGTCGATCGGGCCGGCGATGATCGCGGAAGGCGCCCGCCCCTCTTGCCGCGGCGCTCCGGACGAGCCCGCCTGCCTCGTGCTCCCCGGGATCGAGGTAGTTTACGGACCTGTCGATTGGAATTGACGGTCGCCATGTGATCGTTCACATTTGCGCCGAGGGTTATCCTCGTTGCTGCGTCTTGCTCGGGTCGCCACGCGTTCCGAGGCCATCGTCGTCTGATCTATTTTTCGCACCAACTCTGTTCGCTCGGTCGTCGCGGGAGCGATCCGCTGAAGGATGGGGATTGGCATCGGGCCGAGGGGGCTCCACCAGAGAACACGGCATGCCGCGCTCGTTCGGCGGCTGTGGTGAAATCTCGAGTGCTGTTCACCGGAGATGATTCCTTCAAAGATCCGGCGGTGCTGGCGACGTGGCCGGATCACAACCTTCGGGGACGGCGTAATCTGTGTTGAGGAGCATGAACCCTCAGAGCCACGTGTCACGGAGGATGTCCCTGGCCATCCTGGGCTCTGCCGCTCATGGAGACCGCGGCCCTCCAGATCGCGCTCTACTCGGGGGTGCTGGTCTGTTATGACGCGGCGCGCTGCCTGCGTTTCCTGGTCGACCTGATCAAGGGTGACGCGGCGATGGGCCTCGGCGCGGTGGGCATGACCTTCGTCATCCTGTCGAGGGTATCGACCTATCGGTCGGCTCCGTCGTCGCGCTCACGACGGTCCTCGTGGGCACGCTGGTAGCCGGTGGTTGCCACCCGCTGTTGGCGTCCTGTGTCGGCCTCGCGGTGTCAGTCTCGCTCGGCGCGATGACGGGGCACCTGATCCATCGGTCTTCTCTGCCCCCGTTCCTGGTGACGCTCGCGGGCATGTCCTTCGCCCGCGGCGCGGCGTTCCTCGTCAGCATGCAGCCCATCGGCATCGATCCCATGATTTATTTACCAACCCCGGAGAGCGGTCTGGGCAGTGCTCGAGCGCGATGGTGCGACGGTCGCCGAGTGAATCAACGGGAGGCCTCGTCGCTGTCTGGCGCGGCGTGGTCTCGTTTTTAATTTTCTTGATACAACGCATTCGAGATCTGGATCTGAAAGGAGCTATCATGAGCAAGAGAATCTTGCAGTACCGGCGCTCGCTCTCGGGCGCCACCGCGTTGGCTGTTTCGCTTCTGTTTGGAGCCCTCACTCCAGGGGTGGCGTCCGCCTCGGACCCCGTCGAGAAGCTGCAGGAGTTCGAGCTGGACGAGGTGAGCGTGACCGACACGTATTACCAGAACATCTCTTCGAAAGAGCTCGCGTACATCATGAGCCTCGACCCCAGCCGACTTGTCGCGGGCTTCAAGGCGGTGTCGCAAGGAAAGGACCCTGGGAGCTCGTCGGGCCTCAATCTCTACGGCGGGTGGGAGGGTGGCTGGAGCCTTCTGCGCGGGCACACGGTAGGCCACTACATGTCCGCCATGGCGCGAGCGTACCAACAGCTCAAGAGCTCCGACCCGGAGCAAAGCGCCGCCATCGCGCAGAAGCTCGACTACACGATCAGCCAGTTGAAGTCATTTCAAGACGCGAGCCCCAGAGGATACCTGTTCGCGTCGCCGGAGACGCATTTCGACGTCGTCGAGGGGAAGGCCAGCGGCTCCAGCTGGGCGCCATGGTACACGATGCACAAGATCATCGCAGGCCTCATCGACGTCTACGAGTTCGAAGGAAATGCAACAGCCCTCGAGATCGCGAGCAAGTTGGGGGACTGGACCTACAATCGCAGCTCGGCCTGGAACGCGGAGCTTCGAAAGAAGGTCCTGGGCGTCGAGTACGGCGGCATGAACGACTGCCTGTACGACCTGTACAGGCTGACGAACAACGCCAACCACCTGGCGGCAGCCCACATCTTCGACGAGGACTCGCTCTTCACCCCGATTTCTCAAGGCACCAACGTCCTGCCGGGCAAGCATGCCAACACGCAGATCCCCAAGTTCATCGGCGCCCTGAACCGCTACCGGACGCTGGGCGAAACGGAGAACTTCTACTACACCGCGGCAGAGAAGTTTTGGACCATCGTGTTGAGGGACCACACCTATGTCACCGGTGGGAACAGCCAGCTCGAGCATTTTCACGAACCCGGGAAGCTGGACGCGCAGAGGGACAATGTAAACAACGAGACGTGCAACTCGTACAACATGTTGAAGCTCTCGAGAGGGCTCTTCAAGGCCACGGGGGACGTCAAGTACGCCGACTACTACGAGCAGACCCATATCAACGAGATCATGTCTGCCGTCAATCCGACGAACGGAATGACGACCTACTTCAAACCCATGGGAACAGGGTATTTCAAGCTGTTCGGCAAGCCGGAGGACACTTTCTGGTGCTGCAACGGGACCGGTATGGAGAACTATACCAAGCTCAATGACAGCTTGTACTTCCATAACGACACGGATCTGTACGTCAACATGTTCCTCAGCTCGACGTTGACCTGGTCCGCGCGGGGTCTGTCGTTGAAACAGACCTCGAATTTCCCTCTTTCCAACAAGGCAGTCTTCGAGATCACCGCCGCCCCGGCCGATGCGGTCACGATCAACTTCAGAAAGCCCTCCTGGGTTGCTTCGTGCCAGCCCGTGACGATCACGGTCAACGGTCAGGCGTGCGACGCGACGGAAGCGGACGGCTATCTCACGGTAGGTCGCACCTGGAAGCCCGGAGACAAGGTGGAGATCACGCTGCCGATGGAGGTGAAGGTGTCGAGGCTCCCCGACAACCCCAATGCGGTGGCGTTCGTCTACGGACCGGTCGTCTTGAGCGCCGGTCTCGGGACGGAAAGTATGCTGTCGGAGCCCCAGTGGGCATCTGCGAAGGCTACCATTCCCCCTGGTGTTACCATCAAAGACACCATCGGCATCAACAACGGCATCACGATCAACGAGTGGATCGCCGACATCAAGAACAACCTGGTTCAAACCCCGGGTAAGGCGGAGTTCACGCTGCGGAACACGGACTCCGATAGCACGTTGAAGTTCACTCCCCACTATCAGCGATACGAAGATAGGTACGGCATCTACTTCCGTCTCGCTGGGACGGCGGGTGAAACCATCCCGGACGACGGCGTATGCGAGCCCCCTCCTGGAACTGGCAAGCTGTGCGATACCGTCTCGTCTTCGGAGAACGTCGGCGCGACTGGCAGCGGAGCGACCGGCAGCGGAGCGACTGGCAGCGGATCGGCGGGCAGCGGAGCGACCGGCAGCGGATCGACTGGCGGCGGGTCCGAGGGCAGCTCCGGTGGATCGGGGGGCGCGGATGGTGGCACCACGGACCAGGGCAGTTCGGGTTGTTCCTGCAGCGTCATTCGTGCTTCTTCGGAACGCTGGCAATTCGCCGCGCTGCTCGGCCTTGGCCTGGTCGCGTGGCGCCGGGGGAGACGTCGTGAGGCGCCGCAGGGGTCGCGGATCTCTGGTGCGCTCTAAGCCTCCACATCTGCCTGCGCCCGAGCGATCTTTCGCCGCTCGGGAAGCATGAACATGGTTCGACACTCGACCAGCTCATTCGCACAGCGGTAGCGATGGTCGTTTGGGAGCGTGGCGTCGACGCGCCGCTGCGCAGGCGCCTTGTGCGACGCGAGCGCGCGGCGGCGTGGACGCGGCGGCCGAGCTCGAGGGCGGTGAGCAGCCGTCGGGCGTCGTGGAGCGTGAGCTCGGTCCGCTGCGTGAGCGCGTGGGGCATCAAGCGCCCGAGCTCGAGCAGGCCGTGCATGCCGAGCACGCGCGAGGCCGCGCCGAGGATGCCGAGCACCAGGTCGACAAGGGTGGCCTCCGAAACGGTCGGCACGTCGACGAGCGTGGCGGCGGGGGGGCCGGCCACTCGCCGCAGCGGGCGCGTGGGCGGATGTGCTGCGGGGCGCCGCTTGCTCATGCAGGGGCCTGCGCGCTACCCTGTACCTCATGGAGCGCACCACCCCGAGGAGCGATCAGGCTGATCCCTCACGTACCGACGAGGACGACCGCGTGCGCCTCCTTCGTGCCGTTGCACAGGGGCTGGCCGATGACGCCGCGGGCCGGGTGATGGACACGAAGGCGCTCATGGACTCGCTGGAGCGCGAGGTTGGGCCGATCGCGTGGCCGTAGTCTGGACGGAACGAGCACGCGACGACTTGGTTGCCGTCTTTCACTTCATTGCACGCGATGATCGGAAGGCTGCTGCGCGCTGGATCGCGCGCCTCCTCGAGCAGGCGGAGCTCGTCGCGATGGCGCCGGTCGGGGAGCGCGTTGTGCCGGAGCTCGGGCGCAACAACGTCCGCGACGTTTTCCTGAGGTCCTATCGAATCATCTACCGCGTCGCCGGTGACGACATCCGGATCTTGACGGTGTTCGAGGGACACCGGCGGCTGCGTCTGGAGGAGATCGAGAAGGAATAGCCGTCACCTGCCTGTGCCGGCGCACCGCCTGGCCAAGTCGCGTCTCAGCGTCTGCCTGCCGTCGCAAGATACTTACAGGTCTCACCCACCAAGGGGCCCTCGGCTCTCGTTTGAGGGTGTGGTGCAACAACGAATCGCACGCCGTGCGGCAAACTGCCGATCGCCTCGATCGGGGATGGATACCCGCACACAGCATACGGCCAGCCGAGATGCTGTAGAAATGGGCGGGCCCATCCCAGGCCCGTAGGAGTTTGCGGAGCGCAAGGTGCGCGGATGCCTGCCTGTTCGCGAAGGAGCGCAGCACGAAGCTTCAGCGCCAGCATGCCCAGTCGGGGACAGGCTGTTTCACCGGCGCGTTGGTTGGCGTCGCGCAGGACCGAAGGCTGGACCGGTGTCAGCGGAGGAAGACGGAGGAAAAGCGCTCGGCGGGGGTGACGATGACGTGATCGTCGAGGGTTACGCCGATGAGGTGGGCGGCGTGCTCGACGGCGTTGGTCAGGAAGACGTCTTCGTCGGTGGGCTTGGGGTCGCCGCTTGGATGGTTGTGGCAGAGCACGAACGAGGTGGCGGCCATCTCGAGGGCGGCGCGCAGCACGTCGGCCTGCTCGACCAGGGTGCCGCCGAGGCCGCCGCGGGAGAGCATGCGGACGCCGCGCACGCGGTGGTGGACGTCGAGCGCCGCCATCCAGAGCTCCTCGTGCACGAGGTGGGCGAGCATGGGTTCGAAGAAGCGGGCGATGTCGCGCGGCGCGATCGCGCGGCGAGGTCGCACCGGGGATGCCGAGCACCAGGTCGACGAGCGTGGCCTCCGGGGCGGTGGGTACGTCGACGAGCGTGTGGCCGTCGTCTGCGCGGAATCTTCAGGGAGGTTCGAGTCGCACCGGTGGTGGAGA
This sequence comes from Sorangium sp. So ce321, assembly GCF_051530195.1. Taxonomy (NCBI): domain Bacteria; kingdom Pseudomonadati; phylum Myxococcota; order Polyangiales; family Polyangiaceae; genus Sorangium; species Sorangium sp. So ce321. The sequence continues at coordinate 1,659,467 of NZ_CP150329.1, forward strand.
CCGGCCCACCTCGGGCATGGCGGGTGACGTCGGGGAGCGTTGCCGCTAGACTGACCGCAGCCGCGAGGGAGCCGGAGGAAGTATCATGCAAGCCGCGAAGATCGCCATTGTCATCCCCGCGGATCGCCGCGTCGAGCTCGAGCTTCCCGCCGATCTTCCAGAAGGGCCGGCGGAGGTGATCGTGCTCATCACCTCCCAGCAGAAGGCTGCGCCACGCGACAGACGCGCTGCGCTTGGCATGGATCGCGGCAAGGTCCAGGTCGCCGATGACTTCGACGCGCCGCTACCGGAGGACCTGCAGCGGGCGTTCGACGGCGAGACATGAGGTTGCTTCTCGATACGCATTGCTGGCTCTGGCTCGTCGCCGAACCCGAGAGGATCCGGCGTGACGTGGTGGAGATGCTCGTCGCAGAGGACAACGACGTCTACGTCTCTGCTGCGTCGGCCTGGGAAATTGTTATCAAGCATGCGCTCGGAAAGCTCTCGCTTCCCGTGCCGCCGGCCGAGTACATCCCTTCGCGCATGGCTGCCCTCGACCACCGCTCTCTGCCCATCGAGCAACGGCACGCCCTCCAGGTCGCCGGGCTTCCGCCACATCACAGGGATCCCTTCGGTCGAATCCTGGTCGCGCAGGCGCAGGTCGAGGACATCCACCTCGTCACCGCCGATCGGCTCATGGGGCATACAATGTCCGCGTGATCTGGGCAGACCCGTGAGCAACGAGGAGCTTCCCGAGGAAATCCAGAGGATCGGCGGTCTCGTGCCAGTGCGTGCTTGTCAGGTCACGAGCCTTTGACGACGGGGAACCTGGCCCAGAGCTCGCGGCGCGCCTCGTCGATCGTTTCGTCCGAGGGAGCTGGACCAGGATCCCGCAGGAGTCCTCGCACCGGTCGAAGCGCAGTGCTCGAGGCCGCTTGCTGCTCCGTCGCGGAAGCCGTCTCGTTCGGGTTCTCTTCCAGCGCGCGTACCATTTCATCCAGCTTATTCCGCTTGGACCATGGCAGCCGGCGGATCCGCGCCATGAGGTCGTCGATGTGCATGTACCCATTGTACGGATCCGAGCTCCGTCGAGCACCTGGTTCGTTGCCTTGGGCGTGAGCTCGTGGCCGTTGACGGACGCTGCGTTAGCGTGGTGATCGACGTCGGTCTGCTCCCGCAGCTTCAGGAGCGCACGGTGCGCGGACGCCTGCATGTTGCCAGGGAGCGCAACGAGAAGCTTGCAACGCCGGATGCCTTGTCGAGGACAGTCCGGCATCCGCGCCGTGGTTGGCGTGGCGCACGACCGGCAACCGGGCTGGACCGGCGTCAGCGGCGGAAAACGGAGGAGAAGCGGCCGGCGAGCCTGTCGCGAGGCGACACCGGCGAGCCAGGTGCGGAGGGGGTCGGCTGGGGGAAGAGCGGGGGAGGGGCGGAAGCGGCCGGCGCGTATGCTGCGCCATGCGCCGAGGAGGGTGTCCTGCGTGAGGTCGTCGAGATCGGCGGGGAGGACGCCGCGGGCGCGGAGGGTGCTGCGGATGAGCGGGCGCTGTTCGAGGAGCGCGGGGGCGTCGAGGTAGACGGCGGGCTGAGGTGGCTGGTGCGGGCCGCGGGCGAGCCGGCTGCGAGCAGCGGGGCGGGGGCGGCGGCGGGAGGGCGGATCGATCTCATGGCCCCCGTCGGGTCGTAGACGTACTGTTTCCATGTCGGACCTCGTTTGCGCGGGGTTCGGCCACGCCGCCCGAGGTGTTAGCGCACCTGCGGGTTCGGAATAATGATCCAGCAGATCGGATTTCCTTGACCTGCCGGCTGCCAGTCGGCGTCTACGCTAGCAGCGCGGCATCACTCAGGAGCAGCTCGCGGAAGCCGCCGAGATCGAACTGCGGACCATGCAGGCGATCGAGGTTGGGCGGCAGAGCATGAGCCTTGGCACGCTCGTCAGGCTCGCGAACGCGCTGGATGTGTCCGTGCCGCACCCACGCATCGTGGAAAGGTAGCGTACCTGACGGCGACCCCCGCCTTGTCAAGGAGACCAACGCAGGAGTGGCTGCTCTTGGCATTTTCCCCCGCAGTGCGTGGGGCATGAGGGTCATGGATGGTCCTGCGCGCGTAGGGGCGGTTCGTCGGACCCGCACTGACCCTTATCGGCGCGGGGCGGGCGCGAGTTGCGTAGTGCATCACAGCTGATTGCGACGTTGGGCACAGGGCCGGTCTTCACGAGGACGTGGCAGGCACCCGTTCCCGAGGAGCTCACATGTCACTAGTATTTTAGGACCCTAATCACCAGACAGAAGGCCGACCTCGACGAGGCGCGCGAGGACGCACCCAGCAGGCAGCCGTCCCCGGCGGACCTATGTTGCGCCGAAGGTCCCATCGTCGTATGCTTCCTCCATGAACGCCGCAAATATCGCCAAGATCAACGAGCAGGCGCTTCGGAGGCTGATCGCTGCGCACGCTACGCGCTTTGACGAGCCGCTTGTGCTTGCGGTTCGGTACAAGCACGATGATCGTGATATGCACCTCTTGGAGGTGCTCGAAGGATTTCCGGGGGAGCCAGGGGAAGCCCCATTCGAGACGGAGTTCGTTTCATCCCCCGAGCTTCTGCTAGTGGGCAAGCTTCACTTGACGCTCGTCAGTCCTGCCGAGCTCATCTCGTTGGTTGAAAACGATGCAGAAATTGCGAAATGTCTTCGCGCAGACGGAACAGTTGAGTACTACACGTCGAGCGCACGACCGCTGATCGAAGCCCTTGGGCTCAAAGTGTCCGCGTCCTCTTCCGAGAAGCAAGCCCGCCAAGAGCTACTCGGTGAATTCGCTGCGACGGTGACGCCGGAGGAGATGGAGGCAATCCGCAAGAGCTGGGCATCGTAACATGGGCCCGAATCTTACGTTTGATTCTGGTGCGCTCATCGCATTGGAAGGTCGCCGCGCAAACCTGTTGAGGATCGTCGCGACTGCCACAGCAGACGACAAGCTCATTTTCGTGCCGCAGGTTGTTCTTGCGGAGTGGTGGCGCGGATGGTCAAAGCATCGAGCTGAAATTTTACGATCAGTGCGGTTAGATCCGCTCACGGATGCACAGGCGAAAGCGGCAGGTGAAGCACTCGCGGCGTTGGGCGAAGATACGGAACGAAAGGGGTCGAAGCTCACCATCGATGCCTTGGTAATGGCTTCTGCGTCCAGCAGAGGAGATATCGTTTACACGAGCGATCCGTCTGACTTGGAGAGGCTTCTTGACATTTTCAAAGGGGTCAAGCGCATCGAGAAAGTTTGAGCTGCCCAACAGGGCGCTGGTGGTGCTGACCTCGCCTGCGGCGCTGCCGCACACCGCCGTGTCGTTGGGCGGCCGTGGAGGAAGCATGGTGGATGTTATGCTTCGTCGAGCTGCGCGCCTCATCGTTTTCGACTCGTCGGGGCGCCTGCTTCTGTTTCACTACCAGGACCACAGGGGTCTCTGGTGGGCGACGCCCGGTGGAGGTCTTGACCATGGGGAGGACTTCGAAGCAGCAGCCGCCCGCGAGGCCCGTGAAGAGCTCGGCGCCGCTGAGGTCGTCCTGAAGCCCCTCTGGGAGCGGACGACAGAGTACGAAGCACGTGGGCGCCCGATCCGCCAGTTCGAGCAGTTCTTCCTGGTGGTCGATGGCGTTCAACCTGACGTCGTTCACCACCAGATCGTTGAGCACGATCGCGAGGGCATTCGGGCGCTTCGCTGGTGGACTCTCGAGGATCTTGCCCACACCACGGATCAGGTCTTTCCGGAAGACATCCACTCAAGGCTCACTGACCTCCGAGCACACAATCCAGAGTTGTTTCGCTGAACGTCGACTGGCAGCCCAGAGCGCGCGGGCGCCGCCCAGCAAGCCGTTGCAGCAGGCGGCCGCGCCTGGTCGTAGACTGCAGTGTCCTGCCTCTCATCGCCACGTGCTGCCTGGTGCTTTCCTGATGCGGCCGCTGCTGAACGGCGGTACGTTGGATGGTCACATGCATCCGAGTACACCGGAGTTTCGCTCCATTCGCGAGCTGTCCCCGGACGCGGTCGCGCCCTTGCTCGAGGCGAGCGCCGGCGAGGGGTTCCGGTTCGTGGCACGGCTCGTGGCCGAGTGGACGGCGGGCGCGACGCGGTTCGACGGGCCCGGGGAGTTGCTGGTCGGCGTCTACGTGTCCGGGCGGCTCGTGGGAGTAGGTGGCCTGACCGCCGACCCGTACACGGCCGCCCCCGGCGTGGGGCGGCTGCGCCGGCTTTACGTGCTCCCCGAGATGCGGCGGCAGGGGATTGGGCAGCAGCTGGTGCGGGCCCTGGAGGCGCACGCGACAGGGCGGTACGCTGAGCTCGTGCTGCGGACGGATACTTCAGCCGCGGCCCTGTTCTACGAGCGGCTCGGGTACGAGGTGGTCGCCCTGGGCGGGACGGCCACGCATCGGAAGCGGCTGGCGATGCCGGGCGGCGCTCCCGAGCGGGCCATCCAATGAATCGCTGCAGCTGACGGGGCGGTTCGGGAATCCTGGCAGCGCAGGGCTCGGCGAGGGCCGCCGCGCAGCTGAACTCTTTCGTTAGACCGTCGTGAGCAACCCGATCCAGGTTCGGGTCGCCGTCGCCGATGTCAGGGACCGAGTCGTGGACGACAGCGCCCGCAAGACGGCGCTGCGCAGGCGCAGAGTGGGTCCCATCATGAGTCTGAACGTCCAGACGTCCCCCTATGCCTCTTGAGGGTGAACCTCGAAATGTCCCCCGGATATCTCTTGAGCTGAACGCCAAATAAGGCTGAACGCCGAAATGTCCCCGGATCTCTCGAGGAGGCACCAGCTCGTCTCGCTCAAAAAACGGGAGCCCTCCCCCGATAAGGCATTGCCGTTCATCATGATGAAATGAGACAATGCTCAAGCGAGGCGCAGGGTCTCAACCAGCCTTCTCGTGCTGGTCGCAAAAACCGCCCTCGCTGCTTCTGTCCGGCTCCTGGAGCCGGACATAACACCTGAGGTGAGCGCCATGTACACCTGGAGGAGCGGCATCATCGTCGCCGCAACGTTCGCGGCTGGATGCATAGGTTCCGTCGGCGACGACCCCGTCGACACGGGGCCGGGCGGGGAAAGTTCCACCGGAGGCACGGGCGGCAAGCCGGGCTCGCCGGGCTCTCCGAACGGGGGCACGCAGTGCACGCCCGGAATCGCGTCAACCTCCCAGATCCGGCGCCTGACCAACGCGCAGTACGACAGGACGGTACGCGACCTCCTCGGCGTCACGGCGCTGAAGGCCTCTGGCGACGCGGCGCCCTCGACGCTGCTGGCGACGGATCAGGCAGGCAGCCTCACGGACCTCGGCTGGAGCGCCTACACGTCCGTGGCCGAGATGATCGCCGCGCAGGTGATGGCGGATCCCGCGCTCAAGAGAAACTTCCTGAAGTGCACCCCCACCGCCGATAGCGCCGCGTGCCTGCACGACACCATCGTCGAGTTCGGCCGGCGCGCCTTCCGCCGGCCGCTGACGCAGGCGGAGGTCGCGAGGTTCGACGCCATCGCCGCAAAGGGCCCCGAGATCACCCCCAACGGAGCTCCGGAGGAGGTCGCCGAGGCGCTGCTGTACATGTTCCTTATCTCCCCCTCCTTCATCCAGCGCGCGGAGATCACGGAGGCGCCCGACACCGCCGGGCGCTTCGCCCTCTCGAGCCACGAGGTCGCGTCTCGCCTCTCCTACATGCTCTGGGGGACGATCCCGGACGACGCCCTGAACCAGGCCGCCGACCAGGGGCAGCTCTCGACCCCGGAGCAGATCCTGGCGCAGGCCCAGCGGATGCTGGATGACCCGAGGGCCCAGCAGATGGTGGCCGGCTTCCACCGGTACTACCTGGAGCTCGGGGCGAACACGCGCTGGGACTCGGCGCAGCGGGACACGAAGCTGTTCCCCGTGTTCGATCGCTCCCTGATCCCGATCCTGGCGGAAGAGACCGAGCGGTTCTTCGAACACGTGGTCTTCACGCGCGGCGGCACGTTCCAGGAGTTCTTCCTCAGCACGACCGCCTTCGTGAACGCCGCGACGGCGCCGCTCTACGGGCTCGACCCCGCCAACTTCGGGGCCGAGCTCCAGGAGGTCACGCTCGACCCGACCCAGCGGCCGGGGTTCCTGACGCGGGTGGGCTTCCTCAACACGTACTCGTCGTACAACCGCACCTCGCCCATCCTCCGCGGCGTGTTCATCACCAAGGACGTGCTCGGCATCGACCCGGGCACCCCACCCCCCGGCGCGCTCGAGACACCGCTGCCGGAAGGGGCAGATCTCGACACGAACCGCAAGCGCGTGGACGCGCAGACGGCGGGCGCCGCCTGCGCCGCGTGCCACCACAACTTCATCAACCCGCCAGGCTTCGTGATGGAGGCGTACGACGCCGTCGGGAGGTGGCAGACGCACGAGGCGTCCACCGGCGCGCCCATCGACACGGTCGCGGACGTGCTCATCGACGGGCAGCCCGTGAAGGTCGCGAACCCGGCCGACCTGATGGCGAAGCTCGCGGCCTCACCGAACGCGCAGCGCCAGTACGCGCAGAAGTGGGTCTCGTATGCCTACGAGCGCGATGGTCACCCGCTGGACTCGTGCACGGTGAGCGACCTGTCCGCGAAGATCACCGCCGGAGGATACACGATCCTCGATCTCGTCACGGACCTCACGCAGTCCGAGTCGTTCCGGACCCGAGCCGTAGAACTGGAGTAGGCCCATGAAGCGCAGAGTCTTTCTGAAGGGTGTTGCAGGCGCCGCGCTGGCGGCTCCGTTCCTGAGCTCGCTCCACGAGCAGGAGGTCAAGGCGCAGCCCGCGCCGGCGCCGAAGCGCATGGTGATCTTCTACACGCACAACGGGTGCCTCACCAACCGCTGGTTCCCGAAGATCGAGAGCGGCCCCCTCACGGCCGAGCACCTCGCAGGCACCACGCTGGCGGGGCTGACCCCCTTCGCGTCGAAGCTGCTGTTCCCGCGCGGCCTCAAGATGTTCAACTCCTACGCGGAGATCCAGACCATCGACCCGCACGACCAGGCGATGGGCTCGAAGCTCACCTGCGCGCTGATCAACGACGACAAGACGCGGTACGCGACGTCCCACTCGCTCGATCACGAGATCGCGAAGCAGATCAACCCCGGCGGGACGAGCCCGCTGGTGCTCTCGGTCGGCTCGGCGAGCACGAACATCAAGGAGGTGCTCTCCTTCTCGGCGCCGAACACCGCCTTCCCGGCCGTGGTCAACCCCAAGACGGTGTACAACCAGCTCACCGGGCTGTTCGGGGGCGGGGCGACGACCGAGGGCGATTACCGCGTCAAGCGCGGGGAGAGCGCCATCGATCTCGTGAGGGAAGACCTCCGGAGCTACCAGTCGCTCAACATGAGCAAGGCCGACCAGCGCCGGGTCAGCGACTGGCTCGACCTGCTCCGCAGCACGGAGCAGAAGCTCACGCCCGCGGCGTGCAACGACGCGACGGCGACCGCGAACGGCGTCACGGCCAGCGCTGTCGACGCCGCCAGCTCGGGCGGCGGGTTCGGCGGGGGCCTCGCAAAGTCGTTCACGGCCGGCGGCGACATGATGATGAACCTCATCGCGCTGAGCATGATCTGCGACATGAACCGGTCGATCATCCTCGTGTATCCCGGCTACGTGACCTTCGGCTGGGACGGCATCCAGCACGACGCCGACCACCACGGCCTCTCGCACCGGAACGGGTCGTTCGAGGTGGGCGGGACCTGCAAGAACGGCGTGCTCGACATGATCGCCGAGATCGACGCCTGGTACGCGAGCAAGTACGTGCGGCTCGTCACCCTGCTCGACAGCATCGTGGAGGGCGACGGCACCCTGCTCGACAACACCGCCACGATGTGGCTCCCGGAGCTGGCCGACGGCAACGCCCACAACACCAACAACCTGCCGATCGTGATCGCCGGCAGCGCGGGCGGGTACCTCAAGCAGGGCCAGGTCGTGAACCTCGAGGGCAGGAACCTCGGCACAGGCAACAGCGAGGCAGACTGCACCGGCGACGACACGAGCGTCGGCTTCGGGACGGGCTCGAACACAGGCAACGTCCCCATCAACAAGCTCTACGTGACGCTGATGAACGCCGTCGGCTGCAAGGCGCCGGACGGCGGGCCCGTCGAGACGTGGGGTCAATTCGATAGCAGGGACGCGGAGGCCGGCATCACCAAGCCGGGCGAATTCACCGAGCTCAAGGCCTGAGCGCTCACGGATCCCGGCCGGGCGCGAGGCCCAGCGCCGCGCTGGGCTCGCCAAGGCCGGGGTCCTTCCCCTGGTCGGCGCCGCGCGCCGGTTCGAAGGGGCGCTGCCCGCGCAGCCACGCGTCGGCGAGCGATCCCGGCCCGCTCAGGAGCAGGTGCATGGCCGCCGTCAGCTCCAGGGGGCGCATGTCGAGGCGGAAGAGCTCGGAGAGGCCGAGCTGCAGGCCGGCGCTGATGGCATGGAAGGCGCGGATGGGCTCCATGAACGAGCGTCCCCCCACGCCGCTCGCCAGGAACGCCGCCCGCGCCTCCGGGTCCCGCAGCCTTGTCGCGCACTCTCCCGCGTCGAGCGAGTTCATGCCTCGACAGGAGAGCGGCCGAACGTCGTAGATCGAGCACCGCCCCGACGCCAGGAAAGGGCAGGGGTGGTCCGGCGAGAACCGCTCCGCCGACGGCATGTCTCGCGTCCGCTCGTGATGCTCGGACACACGCCGAGCCACGCGCGCGAGCTCCGCGTCCGGCAAGGTCGTCTTCAGGTGATCGGCGATCGCGAGCGCCTCCGGCGGCGTGACCCCGACCGCCTGATAGCAACAATGGTCGCAGCCCGCCCTGCACGCCACCGCGCCGCCCGGCGCGCGCGCCAGGAGCCCCGCCGCGAGCCGCGACATGGCCGCCATCGCGCTCCGCGCCAGCTCGACCGCGCCATCCACGCTCGGATCGACGCGCAGGACCGCATAGGCCGTGTTGGCGGCGGCCGCCGCGACGTCGTTCTGCCACGCCTCCCGGAACACCGGGCTCCTGAGCACCACGCGCTCGTTCCCGCTCGCGGGGTCGCGATGGACCGCGAGGTGCACGCGGCCCGCGACGTCCTTGTGGGCGAGTCGCCGGCCCTTCTTCCCGGACGACGGGCGCGCCTTGCTGTTCCTCTGATTCATGATCGCCCGTCCCTGAAGGTGGCCACTGCCGAGCGCTCGAGGAGACAGCTGAATATCACACCGCCGAGCCGCCTACCAGACCTCCAGCGCCAGGGGCGACCCGCACGGGAGCGCTCGACAGCGTTGCTTCACGTTGCTCGACGTTGCTCGACGTTGCTCGACGTTGCTCCGCCGCGCGAAAATAGCGCTCCCACTGCGGTCCGGACCTCGACCGCCGCGACTCTATTTCTTTGCCGACGCTGCGTGCTCCATGTTCATGTAAATGCCGCCGCTCTCGAGCTCGTCCAGCATCTGGAGGAGTCGACTCTCCTTCGTCTCCTGGCGCTTGGCGCGCATGATCCAGCCGATGTAATCGTTCTGCTGGTAAGCGGGACGTTGCTTGTAAGCATCCATCAAGCCTCGCTCGTCCAGCGCGGTCTTGACGAAGTCGGGCATCGGATACCTGGGTCGCTTCAGGCCTGAAAAGTCGTCGCTCATCGATCGCTCGTTATACCGCCGCTCGACGCGGGGGCAAGGTGCGCCCGGGCGCAGGAGGGGGCGACAGGGGCGAGGTCTTTTATCGGGGTTGGCCGAGGGCCTCGCGCTGTGTGGCGGTGAGGCGGTCGAGCCTGGCGACGACGGTGTACGTGCCGGGCGCGGGGCACCGGAGCGCGACGGGATCGGCGACGTCCGGGTATCGCTCGGCGTCGCGGAGGGCGCTCGTGACGCGGTCCGAGGGCCAGCCCAGCGCGGTGGCCAGCTGCTGCACGGTGAGCGGCGCGCCCGCGTGCACGAGCGCGGCGAGCACCGTCAGCGCGTCACCGACGGCGGCCTCGGTAGGGCCGCCGGCCATGTCGTCGCTGAGGCGCGCGAAGAACCGGCCCATGTGCTCCAGCCGGGCTCCGGCGGGGGTGACGGCGCCGAAGATCTCGGCGCCCTGCCGGGCGGTGTCTCCCCACATCGCGTTCGCGCGGGCGCTCGTCATCCACGCCCGGATCCAGACGTCGTCGTCGATGACGTAGCGCTCGCCCCGCCGGGGGCCGCGCTCGCGCCGGACCAGCTCCAGCCCCTGGAGATAGCCGATGGCCTTGGACACCGACGCAGGGCTGACCCGCAGGCGCTCGACCAGATCGGCGGCGGTGAGGGCGCCCGCGTCGGTGGTGAACAGGGCGGCGAGCACGCGGGCCGCCATCCGTGGAAGCCCTGTCTGGACCATCAGCGCCGCGAACTGCTCGACGAAGCCGCGCGCCGCCTCCGGGTCCCGCCCGCCGGCACCGGCGGCGGCCTGTCGCTCCGGGGGCGGGACCGGCCGGCGCCGGCGGGCGCGCCCCCGGGTGGCCTCGTGGGCGCGCTCCGCCCGGTAGCCGCCGGACCCGCCGTTGCGGGCCACCTCCCGGCTGATCGTCGACGTGGGCCTGCCCAGGCGCCTCGCGATCTCCGCGTACCCGAGCCCTCCGGCCAGCCCTGACGCGATGTGCCGGCGGTCCTCGCTGGTCAGCCTGCCTCCCGGCATCCTCGCCCCGCCTCCTTTGCTCGATGGTCCGGTCCAGTGTGCATTCGCGATCAGCTCATTGCAACGGCCGGACGCCTCTTCATTGCATTCATCGACAACGTCATTGCAATATCTGCCGTGAATCCCCAGTGCAGGGCGACAGGTTCGTTGATCTCCGGTTGACCCTACCTGAAACGCAACGTAGCTTTCGTGAACGTTCAAACGGCCACGGCGCGGAGCCGGCGTGATTCGCCGCTCCCGGAGGCGGCGCAGCCGGGCCCCGCCGTGCGGGCGACCTTCATGGCCCTTTCCAGCGTGCGGGCGACGTTCATGGCCCCTTCCAGCGTGCGGGCGACGTTCATGGTCCCTTCCATCGACCCTCAGGCTCCTGCCGACGTGACCCATCGGTCGCTGGCGCCCGACCTGGCCCGTGGCTTCATGCTGTTGCTGATCGCCGTGGCGCACGCGCCGGCGTTCGTCAGCCGCTGGGAGCTCGGGCCAGCCGCGCTCGACACCTTCGCCGCGCTCGTCAGAGCCCTCTTCGCCGAGAACCAGGCCCGCGCCCTGTTCGTGTTCCTCTTCGGCTACGCGCTGGGGCAGCTGACCCAGCGGGAGCTCGCGCGGGGCAGCGACTGGAGCTCGATCCGCGGGCTGCTGCGGCGCCGGGGGCTCTGGCTGATCGTCATCGGCCTCGCGCACTCGGCCCTGCTCGTGCCGCTCGACATCCTCGCTGTCTATGGGCTGACACTGCTCCTTGTCGCGCCGCTGGTCCGGACCCGGGACTCGGTCCTGGGGTGGATCAGCGCCCTGACCCTCGTCCCCGCGACACTCCTGCTCTCATGGCAGAGCGTGACGGCGCTGACCGCCGCCGCCATGGGCAACCCCATCACCCTGGCGCAGGACATGGCCCCCGATTACGGTGCCCACGTCCTCGCCGGACTCCCGTTCTGGCCGTTGAAGACGGCCGTCTCCACGATCGTCGTGGTGCCGGGCATGCTGCCGGGCCTCTGGGCCGCCAGGCGCCGCATCCTCGACGAACCGGAGCGCCATGCGCCATGGCTGCTGCGCGTGGCCCTGATCTGCATGGCGGTGTCCTTCCTCGGCAGGCTCCCCATGGCCCTGCTGCTGGCCGGCGCGTGGACGACGTCCTGGACCTGGACGGTCGCCGGCGCGCACGCGCTGGCCGGATACGCCGGCGGGCTCGGCATGGCCGCCGCCGCGGGGCTCGTCGCGATCAGGATCGGCCGCGACAGCGGGCGCCTCACCGCGGCCCTCGCCGCGCTGGGCCAGCGGTCGCTGACGTTCTACCTGTTCCAGTCGGCGGTGTGGGTGGCGCTGTTCTATCCCTTCACCCTCGACCTGAGGGACGACATGGGCTTCGCCGCCAGCTGCGCTGTCGCCGTCGCCCTCTGGCTCGTCTCGCTGCTGCTGGCCGAGGGGATGCGCCGCGCCGATCACCGCGGCCCGGCAGAGGTGCTGCTGCGGTGGCTGTCCACCCGCCGCGCCGCGCCGATCATCAGTCGATATGGACGTCGATCGTCATCGGCTTCCCCTCGCGGGTGACGCTCAGCGCGATGTGGTTCGCGGTGGTGAGCCGCGCATAGGCCTCGAGGGCCCTCGACGCGTCGCTGATGTCGAGCCCGTTGATGCTGGCCAGCTTGTCGCCGGTCCTGAGGCCGAGCATCTCGAGCAGCGAGCCGCTGCGAAGGCGGGCGAGCTTGATGCCCCCGGGCTCCGGCGCGATGCGCACCGAGCGCATCAGCTCGGACTGCTGCTCCAGGATGGCGCCGATGGCGCTGCGCTCCACGCGGAACTCTGTATCGCTGATCTTGCGGATCTTCGACGCGATCTCCGGCGGAACCGCCGACGCGGCCGGCCTCCGCGCCGGTGCGGCCGCCGCCGGCCCGGTCGCCGCCGGCCCGGTCGTCGGCGAAGCGCCCGGGGCGCCGGCCCGCGCCGGCATGCTACCGAGGACAGCCTGGCATCGCGCGCCGCCGGTCGTCAGCCAGACCCGATCCCACCCCACGTGGTGTATCGTCATTCCACCGAAGGTGTCCCCCTGACGGCGCAGGACCGCCTCGCCGCCCGAGCCGGTCATGGCGGCGAACGACCACGCCGCGTCGTCCGCCCGAGCGATGAGCAGCGCCCGGGCGCTGTCGCACGCCGGGTCCTCGTAGGGGTCCCCGTTCTCTGGCGGCGCTCCGGGCCCGACCGGGCTCGCCGTCCTGCCGTCGAGCGGCCCGGAGGCCGAATCGAACGGGTTGCGCGACAGGATGAGCGCCGCGCTCGTGGCGTGATCGTGCGCGAGGCTCGCCGCGGGCGACGCTCCGCGCGGGATCGGAGGGAGCGGCGGCGGGGCGGCGATGCTCGACGCGACGAGGTGCCCGATGCCCGCCGCCTGGAAACAGGCGGCCAGCGCGATCATCAGGCACAGGGCCACGCCCAGGTACCGCTTCAGGAACGTGTCAAAGCTCATACGTCACCGCCACGCCAGCCAGAGCTAGCTTCGTGCCAGGCGGCGATCGCCTCGATCGCCGCGGCGTCGAGCGGATGCAGCGGGCTCGCGTGTCAGTCTGGCAGTCGGGCAGGGGGGATCGCCGCCCGGTCTTGCCAGAGCGGCACGGCGGTGACCTCGGGCCGGCGCGCGGGGCCGCCTCGACATGGCGGCCCGCGGCGGGACACGGCCTCAATCCAGGGTGGGAATGTCCCCGTCCTGCCACCTGGCGGCGTCGAAGGTGAAGCTGTCCGTGAACAGGTCCGCCGTCTCCACGTCCTGTCCCTTGAGGAACCGGTTGACGAACGCGTCGTAGTACTGCGTCGCGAAGGTCCCCGACTGCTGGCAGTGACCATGGTTCGGGTGGGGGAAGCCCAGGTAGTCCTTGGAGCCCAGCGCCTCGTAGATCAGCTGGGTGTACTTCATCGTCGTGTAGACGCACTTCGGGCAGTTCCAGCCGTCGTTCGTGCCCTCCATGATGATGAGCGGCCTCGGCCAGGCCAGCGCGAGCACCTCGTGCTGGTCGATGGGCAGCTTGCTCACGTTGCTGTTGCCGAACGCCTCGAAGGCGTCTCCCATCCAGTTCTCTTCACCATGGATCTGCGAGGCGGTCTGGACGTTGGCCCCGGCGCTCTTCTCCGCCTCGGCCGGGCGCCAGCCGCTCACCAGCCCGGAGCCGGGCGACTGCGCGGCGACGAGCGCGATCCGCTCGTCGAAGAGGCCGATGACGCCGGCCTCCTTGCCGTTCCGCGAGCAGCCGAGCGCCGAGAGCCTCGTCGTGTCGATGTCGTGACCCGTCGTCTTCTCCAGGGCATCGATGACGCGGCTCGCCCCCCAGGCCCACGCCATGAGCGAGCCGGTCGCCCTGTGGTCAGGGTAGAGATCGTAGAACAACCCGGAAGGCGCGCGGCGCCCCTGGCTCCCTGTCGACTTGGCGAGCTTCTCACCGACGCTCCCGTAGTCGATCGTCGCCACGCCGGCCGGCGCCGACGCGCCGATGCTGAAGATCGCCGGCGTGGGGCCGCCGCCCCCGCCGCTCGCCGCCCGGATGGTCACCGAGAACTCGATCGACCTCCCGCCGTTCGAGACGGTGATGTCGAGTGTCCCCCCGCTGTAGGTGGCCTCGATGGACTCGGGCGCCCCAGGGTTCTTACCATAGATGAACTCCTGAGCGAGCAGGCTGATCTCCTCGCGGCGACAGGCCCAGTCGGCCTTCGAGGTCACCTTGGTGCCGTCCAGGAACGTGAACGGATCCGGCATCTTCGGGTTCGTCATCAGCTCGGCCGTGGTCGGGATACGGATCTCCCTCGAACAACCCTCCCCGGACGAGCCGCCGCCGCCCGCGGAGCCGCTGCTGGCCGCCGTCGAGCCGGCGCTCGCCGTCGAGCCGGCGCTCGCGGACGTGGAACCAGCGCTCGACGTGGACGTGGAGCCCGCAGGAGCCCCGCCGGTTCCGCTCGCGCTCCCCACCTGCGTGGACGAGGAGCCAGCGCCGCCGGTACCCTCCGGCTCCTCGGAGCTCGAGCTCGAACACGCAGCGAGATGGACGAGCACCAGGCAACCGACGAACGCGCGGCTGATCATCAATAAACACCTTTCCAGGGACGAACAGGCTTTCTCTTCCTGCCGAGTTCCCGCGCGATAATTCCCGCCCGCTGCGGGGCTGATCGCACCCGAAGATCATAATCGCCCGGCGGGAAAATTCTCGCCGAGAGGAGATCCGGCGCGCCGGGACGCGATTGACTTAACCGGTAAAGTCGGTCGGGGTGGGCGCCTCCGCTCGTTGAGGTAGGCTCCTCGGCTCGAGGAGGCAGCAGATCCCAGGTGAGCTCGATCCTTTCATGGCCGGCGTGGGCGCGCCGGGCGCCGGCGGCGCTCTACACGAGCGCGCTCTTCTACGCAGGCTGCGCGGACATCGGCCTGCCGAGGGCGTCGGAGGTGCCGGTCGACAAGATCACCCACTTCGCGGCCTTCCTGGGGCTGGAGTGGCTGCTCGAGCTCGCGCTCGTCGAGACAGCGGCGGCGGCGCGGCGGCGGGCGGCGGTCGCGGCGAGCGCCGGCGTCGGCGGGCTGCTCGAGCTGGTGCAGGCCGCGCTGCCGTACCGCTCGGCGGAATGGCTGGATCTGCTGGCCGACACCGTGGGCGCGCTCGCGGGCGCAGGGCTCTTGATCCTGCTCGCCCGCCGGCGCCCGCCGCGCGCGGCCGAGGCGCCGCAGCGGCCGCGGTGAGGTCACAGCGACGCCCGGCCAGCGCCGGTGCGCCGCCGCGTGAACCAGCGCCCGCCGGCGCATGACGGACCACATTGCGCCGGGGTGGGCCGCCGCTCACGGCACAAGGCGGTTTCCGGCATCCGGAATGATTCACGATCCTCCCGGCATCCCTTGTGCGAGAGCGCGCCCGTGGAGGTGCTCATGGCACAGGTTCGGCGTACAGCGCTCGCTCTCATCATCCCCGTTTCCTTGTCGATCGCCTGCTCGTCGCCGAGCGGCTCGTCGCCTCCGTACGCGCCGCTCCAGCTGGGCGAGGCGCCGGCGGCGATCTGCGGCGGCGGCGCGACCCGCGAGGGGGACGGCTCCGGCCGGGACCCCGTGCCGGGCGATAGCCTGGGCACGGGCGCGGCCGTGGGCACGGGCGCGTCCGTGGGCGCGGGCGGCGGCTCCTTCGGCGAGCCGCCCGGGGACCAGGGCGGAGGCGGCCCGCCCGTGGAGGAGGGCAGCGGCGGCGCCGGGGGCAGCGGCGGCGTCGGGGGCAGCGGCGGTGTCGGGGGCAGCGGCGGCGAGGAGAGCGGGTGCGGCGAGGGCGGCGGCGGCGAGGGCGGGGCCGGCGGCGGCGCAGGTGGCTGCGGCGCCGGGAGCGCCAGCAGCGGCTCGGCCGGCGGCGGCGCTGGCGGGGGCGTGACGACGGACGGCGGCGCGAGGAGCTCGGGGGAGGCCGGGCCCCGGCTCGCGCCGCAGGCCAGCGCCGGCTCGTGCCCGGGGGTCGATCTCGCGACGCCGCTCACGCTGTACCTCTCGTCCGACGACTCGAACTCGATGGCTTCGCCCGTCATCGTCCGCCGCCAGATCGAGCTCGGCATGGCGCAGGTCGACCCGTTCGTCGTCCGGACCCACGAGTTCCTCAACTACTACCGGTACTCGTTCGCCCCGGCCGACGAGGGAGAGCTCTCGATCGTGTCGCAGCTCGGCTCGTGCGTGCTCACCGGCGACCTGGCGCTCCAGATCGCGGTGCAGTCGAGCCGGGCGCCCGCCGCGCGCAGGCCGATGACGATCACCCTCGTGCTCGACACGTCAGGCTCGATGGATGGACAGCCGATCGAGCTCGAGAGGGCGGCCGTGCGGGCCATCGCGTCGACGCTCATCGCGGGCGACGTCGTGAACGCCGTCACGTGGAACACCGGGCAGAGCCCGGCGCTCGAAGGCCACGTCGTTTCGGGCCCCGACGACCCCGTCCTGCTCGGGCTCGCGAGCGCGATCCACGCCGACGGAGGCACCGACCTGAACAGCGGCCTCATCGCGGGGTACGCGCTCGCCAACGAGCACAGGACCGAGGACGGCATCAACCGCGTCGTGCTGATCAGCGATGGAATCGCGAACGTCGGTGTGATCGAGGAGGAGCTCATCGGGGAGAACGCCAATGACGCGGACGGCGAGGGGATCTACCTCGTCGGCGTGGGCGTCGGCGACGGCGTGAACGACACGCTCATGGACGTCGTCACCGACGCCGGCCGCGGCGCGTACGTCTATCTCGACAGCGCCGACGAGGCGAACCGCGTCTTCGTCGACCGCTTCGCCGAGACCCTCCTCGTCGCCGCGCGCGACGTGCGGATCGAGCTGACGCTGCCGCCGTACTTCGGGATCCAGAAGTTCTTTGGCGAGGAGTACTCGCCTGACCCGGCCAAGGTGCGCACCCAGCACCTCGCCCCGGACGACTCGATGATGCTGTACCAGATCCTCCGCCCGTGCGACCCGGCGCTGCCGAGCGCGAACGACCCCTACCGGGTCCGGGTCACCTGGCGCGACGCGGCGACCGGCGAGGCGAGGGAGGCCGTGCAGCAAACCACGCTCGGAGGGCTCGGGATCGACGACGGCAACCTCACGAAGGCGGCGGCGATCATCGCCTATGCCGAGGCCCTCAAGCAGCTCGTCGATCTCGACGCCGCAGGGCGCGTGAGCGCGCTCACGGCCGCCCGCGAGGCGGTGCTCGCCGCGAATCCCACCGGCACGGACGCGGATCTCCTCGAGATCGCGGCGACCCTTCAGAGGATGATCGACAACCAGGCATCGAGCCCCTGAGGCCTCCCGCCGAGGCGGGCCGTCCGGGCGTGAGGCGCGGGGGCGACGAGCGGTGCTTCGAGATCTCTTCGGCGGTCGGCACGGCGCGAGTATGGACCGCGCGCGGGACAAGGTGCGCGACCGCTCGGCCGCTCGACCGCGCTCACCGGTGTCGCGGCGGCGCGGCGGCAAGGTAGGCGAGCAGCTCGTGCTCGTTATCGCTGATCAGGCGGTCGATGCCGTCCTCGCGGCTATGGCGCTGGACCTGCAGCGCCCCGGCGCTGGTCTGCACGAGGACGGCGATGCGCGCGAAGCCGCGCACCGCCGCGATCCGAAGCCGCCTCGTCGCTTCCTCGAACTTCGGATCGTTTCGCGCCGGGGCTGCTCGAATGTCCAGGAACAGAGACATCGTGCGCCGGTCGAGCAGGGCGAGCGCCGCGATGAGCTCCAGGCACTTCTGCTCGATCTGCTCGAGGGAATCGAACGGCTCTGCGGTCCGCGTGACCCTCACAAACTTCGCCGTGTGATCGACGGTCACGACGAAATGAGCGTTGCGCAGGACCTCGAGCATGAGCGCTGAGCGATTGTAGCGTGGATCCCTTTCCGAGCCGAGCGGCGGCGCGCGACTGGACGCGCGCGCTGCGCATTTCGGCCGCTGCACCTGATCGGTGGTCGACCCCACGGATTGCCGTGCAGGCGGCCGGGCCACACTCCTGGCGGTTGTAACCTCCAGCAGGCGGAGGCCAGGGCCCGCACCGCGCAGCGCAAGATCCCGGAGAACAGCGCTGTTCGCGGGTGGCACGCGCGGTGCTCAGACCCCGGCCGCGGCGCGACGGCGCCCTGCGCCCGAGGAGATATCCAATGCATGTGAAACCTGTCGACGTGGTACGAAAGCTGGGCCAGGCGTGGAACAAGCACGACCTGGACACCGTGTATGGCCTCCTGCACGAGGACTACCGCGAGCACGTGAACGGGAAGCTGGTCAAGCAGGGCCGCGACGCGACGAGGGCGGCGGATCGAGCGATCTACGACGCCGTGCCCGATTACCGGCGGAGGGCGCTCGGCGACCACGCTTCCTGACCCGCGCGGTCAATCCCAGCGGTAGATCACGCCGAGCGGCAGCGACGCCGCCACGCCGTCCACGCCGACGAGGAACAGCGGCGTGGTCTGCAAGAAGAGCGCGCCCGACGGGCCGTCCATGAGCTTCATGCCGAGCTCGGCGCCCAGGCCCAGCGAGAACCCCAGCGGCACGCTGGCCTCGACCGTCATGTCAGTGAAGTAACTGGTGCCCTGCTCGTAGGCCTGCCCGGTTTGCGTCGCCGTGCCGAAGAGCAGCGATGATCCCACCCTGAACTGCTCACCGAGCGGGTACGACACCGAGGGGCCGAGCGCGATGAGGACGCCCGCGCTCGAGTGAAGGCTGATCTGCGCGCGAAGGCCGAGGTCCAGGCGCTCCGTCGCCGTGTATCCGATGAACCCCGTCGCCCCGGCGAGGAAGCTACCGGCCGAGAGAGAGAAGTAGCATTGCCCGTAGCTGGTGGTGCAACCACCCGTCGTGTCTGCATCCAGCCAGAGATAGCCCATGAACCCGCCTACCTCGTAGACCATGCGGTCCGCCGCGCCCGGCGCGGCGGACCGCGCGCTCCTCTCCTCGCGCGCTCCATCGCGCGGCGCGTCGGGCAGCAGCCGCGCTGCGGGCAGCCGCGCTGCGGGCGCCGTGGGCAGCCGCGCCGTGGGCCGCCGCGCCGGCCACGGCGCGGCCGCCGGGGTCCGCTCGGCCGGCGCGGGCGCCGGGGCCGCCTCCGCCTCCGCGGGCGCGGGCGCCGGGACGGCGACGTCCACGCGCTCCGACTCCCTCAGCGCCACCGTCGTCTGCCAGAAGACCTCGCCCTGGTGCGCCGCGGCCACGACGTGCTCGCCAGGATCCACCGGCAGCTCCTTGTCCCACGCGACCGGATCGAGCGCCGCCCCGTCGAGCAGGATCGCCACCTGGTCCGCGCCGGCGTCCCCCGCCGAGACGCGCACCCGGAGCCAGGGCACGCGCGGCGCGAGCGCGTCGAGCCGGGCCCTCGCAAACGCCTCCCGCGCCGCGTCGCCCGCCGTCCGCGCCGTGATCAACGCCTCGTGGAAGCCGACCCAGGCCGTGGCCACGTCGCCGAGCCGCTCGTGGCAGAAGGCGACATTGAGCTTCGTCCCCAGGCTCGGCTCCAGCCGCTGGCTCTCCTCGAGCTTGGGGCAGGCCTCGGCGAAGCGCTGCTCGACGAGGAGCGCGCGGCCCTCCCGAAACAGCCTCTCAGCGGCGCTCTCCTCGGCGACGACCTGCCGGACCGAGAGCAGCGCCGACGCGCCGAGGAGCGCCCCCGCAAGGGGAGCGCAGAGGTTCTGGCGAAGCGGACGGAGGGGGTTCACGTGGTCCTCGGGATGGGCGCTGAAAGCACATGGTAGACCAGCGCGTCGGTCTCCGGGTCGATGTCGACGATGTCGACCTCGATCCGTGGCAGCTGCGCGCCCGTGCACACCGTGAGGCTGCCAGTGCCGTCTCCGTGCCCTGGCGGAGAGCAGAGCTCGGCGCGATGAGCAGGGGTGGGCTCGCGGGCGGCGAGCCCGAGCTTCTTTGGTTCCTCGTCACACGCAGTGAGCGGCAGGGCGACGGCCAGGAGAGAGGCTCCTGTCATGTTCTGTTCTCCATTCCACGCAAAGCTCGAAGAGACACCGGCGATACCCGAGGCCGCGCCGCGGCGTACCCGTGACGAGCGCTCCGCAGCGCGGACCGCCTGCAGGCGCGGTGGTGCGCCCTGCGCCGGCGGTCCGCCGGAGCTCCCGCCCGGGGTCGGCCTGTGGTAGCTTCGCCTCGTCAATGCCCCTGTTCCGCGTCCCCATCGCGTTCCTTTAGACATGGCGGACGATTTCTCGGACGCGCCCCGGCGAGGCAGGTTTCCGACGACCCACAGGTCGGCCGTCGTCGCGGTGGGCAGCGACGATCCGGCGGAGCGGGCGCGCTCCTTCGAGGTCCTGGTGCGCGCCTACTGGAAGCCGGTCTACAAGCACCTGCGCGTCCGCTGGCGCCTCTCCGACGAGCGCGCCGCCGATCTGACGCAGGGCTTCTTCGCCCGAGCGCTCGAGCAGCGCACGTTCTCCGCGTACGACCCTTCGCGGGCCCTCTTCCGCACCTATATGAAGATGTGCCTCGACCGCCACGTGATGAAGGAGGCCGAGAGCAGCGGGCGACAGAAGCGCGGCGGACATGCGGTGACGCTCAGCCTTGACTTCACCTCTGCCGAGCGGGAGATTGGTGCGCTCGCCGTGCCAGCGCCCGACTCGCTCGACACCTACTTCGACCGCGAGTGGACGCGGCACCTCGTCGGGATGGCGGTCGACGCGCTCCGCGAGCGCTGCGAGCAGGGCGGCAAGCAGCTCACCTTCCGTGTCTTCGAGCGCTACGTGCTCGACGACGGACCGGCGGAGCGCCCCACCTATGCTGAGCTCGCCACGGAGCTCGGGATCAAGGTCACCGACGTGACCAATTACCTCGCCTTCGCGCGGCGCGAGTTCCGCCGTTTGCTCCTCGAGAAGCTCCGGGAGATCACCGGCTCCGAGGCCGAGTTCGAGGCCGAGGCCCGCGCCCTGCTCGGGGGCGCCAGGTGACCTTCGTCGACGACGCGGGGGTCGGTCGCCTCGTCTCGCTCGCGGCGGAGCCCGAGGTCGTCGCGGACAGGTTCGAGATCGACACGCTGCTCGGCGAGGGCGGCATGGGCGTCGTCTTCGAGGCGTGGGACCGCGAGGCGCGCCGGAGCGTCGCGCTCAAGCTCCTGCGCGACGTCGACGAGGCGACGAGCGCGCGCTTCGACCGGGAGGCCGAGGCGCTCGCCGCCCTCTCCCACCCGGGGATCGTCGGCTATGTCGCCCACGGCACCACCGCGCTGGGCGAGCGGTACCTCGCGATGGAGCGGCTCGTCGGCGTGACGCTCGCGGCGCGGCTCGCCGAGGGCCCGCTCGGCGTCCGCGACGCGGCGCGCGTCGGGCACGGCGTCGCCGCGGCCCTCGCCGCCGCGCACGAGAAGGACCTCGTCCACCGGGACATCAAGCCGAGCAACATCTTCCTGGAGAACGGCAGCGTCGAGCGCGTCAAGCTCCTCGATTTCGGGCTCGCGCGCGGCAAGGACGCGCCCGCCGTCACGGGCGCCGGGTCGCTCGTCGGCACGCCGAGCTACATGGCGCCCGAGCAGGTGCGCGGCGCGGGCACCCCCGACGCGCGCACCGACCTGTTCGCGCTCGGCGCGGTGCTCTTCGAGTGCCTGACCGGCCGGGCGCCGTTCACGGGCGCGGACACCGAGGCGGTGCTGGTCAAGATCCTCGTCGAGCGGCCTCCCGCGGTCCGGGAGCTCCGTCCGCTCGCCCCGCCGGCCCTCGAGGCGCTCGTCGCGCGGATGCTCTCCAAGGACCCGGCGGGTCGCCCGGCGAGCGCCGCCGAGGTCGCGCGCGAGCTCGCCGCGCTGCTCGCCGACAGGGACCTCGGCGCCGCCCCGGCCGCGGCGGCCGGCGACCCCGCGGAGGCCGCGGCGCCAGGGACGCTGATCGCGGGCAAATACCGGGTGATCCGGACGCTGGGGCGCGGCGGGATGGGCGTCGTGCTGCTCGTGCGGCACGAGGCGCTCGACCGGAACGTGGCCATCAAGCTCCTGCGCGGGAACCTGCGCGGCAAGCAGAGCGGCGGGGACGTGGCGCGCTTCCTCCGCGAGGCGCGCGCCGTATCGCGCCTCGAGAGCGAGCACGTCGCGCGGGTGATGGACGTCGGCACGCTCGACGACGGCACGCCGTTCATCGTGATGGAGTTCCTGAGCGGCAAGGACCTCGCGCAGGTGCTGCACGACAGGAAGCGGCTGCCGGTGGAGGTGGCCGTGGACCACGTGCTCCAGGCGGGGGAGGCGATCGCCGAGGCGCACGCGCTCGGCATCGTCCACCGGGATCTGAAGCCGTCGAACCTGTTCCTCACCGCCCGGCGGGACGGCTCGCCGCTCGTCAAGGTGCTCGATTTCGGCATCTCGAAGATCTCGCGCGCGAGCGACTTCGCGGCGTCCGAGACGCGCTCGGCCGACGCGAGCATCACCGCGCCCGACGCGGTCATGGGCTCTCCGCTGTACATGTCGCCGGAGCAGCTCGAGAGCGCGAAGCGCGTCGACGCCCGCGCGGACATCTGGTCGCTCGGCGTCGTCCTGCACGAGCTCCTCACCGGGCGCCCGCCGTTCGAGGCGGACAGCTTCATGGCCATGGGCGCGAAGATCGCCGCCGGCGCCCCCGCCAGGCTCCGCGACGGCTGCCCCGAGGCGCCGGAGGGCCTGGCGTCGGTCGTGCTCCGCTGCCTGGAGAAGGACCCCGCGCGGCGCTTCCGGAGCGTCGCCGAGCTCGCGCAGGCGCTCGGGCCGTACGCGCCGGAGGGGTCCCGGCTCTCGATCGATCGCATCGCGCGCATCGCCGGGGCCGGCGCGGCGGCCGCGGACGAGCCGGACGCGCGCCCGGAGGCCGCTGCCGCGGACCGCGCGACCACCGCGCGCACGTGGAACGCGCCGGCCGCCCCCAGGGCACGGCGCGGGGTGCTCGTCCTCGGCGTGGCCGCGGCGGTCGCGCTCGGCGCCGCGCTGCTCGCCACGCAGCGCGCTCCGGCGGTCGCGGACGGCGCGCCCGCGGCGCCTGCCTCGACCGCGCCGGCGCTGTCGGAGGCGGCGCCGAGCGGGGCCCTCGCGGGCAGCGCAGCGGCGCCCTCGCCGGCGGTGAGCGCGGCGCCCTTGCCGGCCGCCGGGGCCTCGGCGGGCGCGCCCCATCCTCCGCAGGGCGCCCCGCCCTCGCGGAGCGCCGGGGCCGCGCCCGGGGCGCCGTCGTCGATCCCGCCTCCGCGTGCGCCGTCCAGCGCCCGCGCCCGGGACCCCGCGCCGCCGCGCCAGGGCAACGCCCCTGCGGCGCCCGCGGCCGAGCGCGCGCGCCCGGCCGGCAAGCCGCCTCCCGGCGACGCCGTGGATCCGATGAACCCGGCGCTGATCAACCGGTAGCTAGGACAGTTGAAACCCCGAGAAAATGAACCACAGAGGGCACAGAGGGAACAGAGGGCACAGAGTTTCTTTGTTGTTCCTCTGTGTCCTCTGTGCCTCTGTGGTTCAAATCTCTTCGTTCCGGGCCTTTTCAAGCTGAACGGTGCTCTATCTCCGGCGCCCGGCGCGCTTCCACCGGCAGCGCGCTCTCCCGCGATCAATGCGAGCGCTGGAGCTGCCGCGTGAGCGCCTCGACGAGGAAGTCACGAAACGCCGCGACGCGGTGGGGCAGGTACCGCGCGGAGGGATAGATGAGGTTCACGGGCGCCCCCCTGGACACGTGCGACGGCAGCACGCGCACGAGGCGACCTCGCGCGACGTCGCGGGCGCACAGGAAGCCCGGGAGGAGGCCGATGCCGACGCCCGCCAGCAACGCGCGCCGCACGAAGCTGAGATCGTCGACGGCGACCGGCCCCTCGACCTCCACCGTCTCGTCCCCCGCGGGGCCCTGCAGCGTCCACGCGGCGCGGTGGCGCGTCGCGCGGAAGAGGACGCACCGGTGCGCCGCCAGGTCCCCGAGGCTCCGGGGGGCTCCGGCGCGCTCGAGGTACCGGGGCGAGGCGTACAGCGCGTCCTCCACCTGCCCGATCTTTCGCGCGATGAGCGAGCCGTCGCGGACCTGCCCGGCCCGCAGCGCCAGGTCGAAGCCCTCCTCCACCAGATCCACGACGCGCCCGGTGAGCACGACGTCGATGCGGACGTCCGGGTGACGCCGCACGAACCGCGCGACAGGCGGCCCGAGCAGCGAGATGCCGGCGTCGACGGGCGCGGTGATGCGGATGGGGCCGCGCACCGTGGCCTGGAGATCGGCGACCATCGCGGCGGCCTCCTCCAGGCTCGCGACGCCGCGCGACGCCCGCTCGTAGAACGCCGCGCCGGCCTCCGTGAGCCGCACGCTGCGCGTCGAGCGGTGCAGGAGCCGCGCGCCGAGCGCCTCCTCGAGGAGCGCGACCGAGCGGCTGACCGAGGACTTGGGCAGCCCCAGCACCCTGGCCGCGGCGGTGAAGCCCTGCTCGTCGACGACGCGCACGAAGACGGCGATGCGGTTGAGGTCCATTGTTCGTCCCAGGAGAACAGCCCGTTCTCCGGCGCCTGTCTAGTGCGTCTTCGAGGAACGATGCATCCTCTCTCCTGTGACGCACGGCCCCGCGCGCTCCCGGATGACCCGGGGGGGCGGCGAGCCACCCACCTCTTCAACGAAGGACAACGCACATGGACACCACGACCAGCACCACCGCCCCGAGCGCGACCCCCTCCCAGGCTGCCCGGTGGACGATCGACGCGGCGCACTCGAGCGTCTCTTTCTCCGTCCGTCACATGATGATCTCGAACGTTCGCGGCGAGTTCGAGCGCGTCGCCGGCGAGGTCACCTACGACCCGCGGCGCCCCGAGGCGTCGAAGATCTCCGCCACCATCGAGGTGGCGTCGATCCACACGCGCGAGGAGAAGCGCGACGAGCACCTCCGGAGCGCCGATTTCTTCGACGCCGCGACGCACCCGACGATCGCCTTCGTCGCCACGAGCGTCCGCCGTCGCGGCGACGGGCTCGACATCGTGGGTGACCTGACGATCCGCGGCGTCTCGCGCGAGGTGACGCTCGCGGTCAGCGAGCTCTCGGGCGAGCACACGGACCCTTACGGCAACCGCCGGCTGGGCGCGACCGCGACGACGAAGATCCGCCGCAGCGATTTCGGGATGAACTTCAACGCCATCCTCGAGACGGGCGGTGTCCTCGTGGGCGACGAGATCTCCATCCACCTCGATATCCAGCTGATCAAGCAGGGGTGAGCGCGGCGACGAGCGGCGACGGGCGGCGACGGCCGGCGCGCGCGCCCCAGGGGCTCACTGGCACAGGGCGGTGTCGACGAAATCGAGGACGTCCATGTACGCCTTCTCGGCCGTCTCTTCGCCGTGGATGGCGCCCGGCAGGACCGTGATGGCGACGGTGACGGCCCGGCCGTCGTCGGAGACGCCGCCGCGGGTGTGGTAGCCGAAGATGTCGCCGCCGTGGCCCCAGACGAGGCCGCCGCAGCTCAGCGGGGTGGTGAACAGGCCGAGCCCGTACTCGGCGCCTGGCCACATGCCGGGGGCCTCGACGGTGGTGCGCATCTCCTCGAGCTGCTCCGGCTCGAGGAGCTCGCCGCCGAAGAGGGCGAGGAAGAAGCGGTTGAGATCGGTCGGGGTCGCGATGATCTGCCCGGCGGCCCATCCCCAGGACGGGTCCAGCTCGGTGGCGTCGTACACCGGCTGATCGGGCGCGTCCGCGTGATAGCCCCTGGGGTGGCATTCCCGGATGCCCTCCTCGCCGACGTCGGGGAGATAGGTGTGGCGCAGCCCGATTCGATCGATGATGCGTCTCGTGATCTCCTCGTTCAGGGGGCGGCCGGTGACCTTCTCGATGAGCATGCCGGCGAGCGTGTAGTTGGTGTTGCTGTAATCCCACCGATCGCCGGGGGGGAACTGCTCCCCCTCCGCCAGCGCGATGTCGAGCAGATCGCGGGGGTTGAAGTAGGTGTGCTGGATCGGGCGGAAGCCCTTCGTCAGGATCAAGCCGTCGTAATCCGCCAGCCCGCTCTGGTGCTGCAGGAGCTGCCGCACGGTGATGTCGTGGCCGTCGATGCCCTCGCCTCGGACCAGGTCCGGCAGGTAGGTCTCGATCGGCGCGTCGAGCTCGACCTTGCCCTCGCCGACGAGCTGCAGAACGACGACGGCGGTGAAGGCCTTGCTGTTGCTTCCGATGCGCACCATCCCGTCGACGGGCACGGCCGCCTTGGTCTCCAGGTCGCCGAAGCCGGCCGTGTAGTGGCGCGTCTTCCCGTCGAGATCACGGACGGCGGCGAGGACGGCGGGGAACCTGTCCTCGCGCACCAGCTGGTCGGCGGCCTGCTGCACGGGGTCGTCAGGGTCGGTGTTGGCCTCCTCCGTGGAACCCCCGACGCACGCTCCCGGCGGGGTGGTATCGCCCCCGCCGCCACCATCGCCCCCGCCGCCGGTTCCGCCATCGCCCCCGACGCCGCTGCCGGTTCCGCCGTCGCCCCCGCCGCCGGTTCCGCCGTCGCCCCCGCCGCCGGTTCCGCCGTCGCCCCCGCCGCCGGTTCCGCCGTCGCCCCCGCCGCCGGTTCCGCCGTCGCCTCCAACGCCGCTGCCGCCATCACCCCCGCCGCCGCTGCCGGCGTCCGTGCTCGCCGACGGCCCGCCGTCGGAGCAGCCCGCGAGCAGGGCTGACGAGCCGAGCAGCGCCGAGACGAGGGCGACCGAGACGACGCTTCGCAAGCCCGCCGCTGCGGCGCTGGCGGCCCGTGTTCTCGGAGAGGTGAAACGCTGGTGCAGAGACTTCATGATCGGCTCCTGATGGTGTGTGGGGCGTCCCTGGTTCATCGCCGTGGGCCGGCGGCTCGCGCCGTCAGGCATCGCCGCGTGGACTGGAGAGCGCCGCTCGGCTTCGTGACTAGGTTCCCGGACTCGTGAGGTTCGTTCATGCATCGAGGCGATTTTCTCTTCGAAACGCCTCCTGTGGATCGTGACCTGAGGCATCGCCTCAAACTCTTCGGAAAGTTCACAGGGAGGCGGGGAGACGGGGAGGGAAATCTACGAGATACTCCCTGTCTCCCCGCCTCCCTGTTCAACTTCCCCGCTGAAAATGGGTGCAAAATGAGCCGATCCCTCGGGATCGTGACAGCACGGCTGTCGTGACCGCCGGCGCGAGGAAGCGCCCGGGGCTCACTCGCACAGGGCAGTGTCGACGAGGGCGAGGACGTCGGCGTAGGCGGCGTAGGCCTGCTCGCGGGTCTCCACGCCGGGCACGGCGGAGGGCAGCGCCGTGACGGCGACGGTGACGGCGCGGCCGTCGTCGGTGACACCGCCGGCCGTCTCGTAGCCGAAGATGTCGCCGCCGTGTCCCCAGGCGAGCCCGCCGCAGCTCAGCGGGGTGCTGCTCAGGCCGAGCCCGTACTCGGTGCCGGGCCACATGCTGGAAGCGTCGATGGTGGCGCGCATCTCCTCGAGCTGCGCCGGCTCGAGGAGCTCGCCGCCGAGCAGGGCGGTGAAGAAGCGGTTGAGGTCGCCCGGGGTGGAGATCATGTTGCCGGAGGCCCCGGCCATGGAGGGGTCCAGCTCGGTGACGTCGTACAGCGGCTCGCCGAAGCCGTCCGCGTGATAGCCCCTGGGATGGCACTCCCGGATGCTCTCGTCGCCGACGCCGGGCACGTAGGTGTGGCGCAGCCCGATGCGCTCGATGACGCGCCTCGTGATCTCCTCGGCCAGCGGGCGGCCGGTGACCTTCTCGACGAGCAAGCCGGCGAGGATGTAGTTGGTGTTGCTGTACTCCCACCGTTCGCCGGGGGGGAAACTCACCCCCTGCGCGAGCGCCAGATCGAGCAGCGCGCGGGGGTCGAAATAGGTGTGCCGGACCTTGGCGAGCCCGCCGACGAAGAGCTCGTTCACGAAATCGGGCAGCCCGCTGTTGTGCTGCAGGAGCTGCCGCACCGTGATGTCGTGGCCGTCGATGCCCTCGCCGCGGACCAGGCCCGGCAGGTACGTCTCGATCGGCGCGTCGAGCTCGACCTTGCCCTCGCCGACGAGCTGCAAGACGACCACGGCGGTGAAAGGCTTGCTGTTGCTCCCGATGCGCACCTGCCCGTCGACCGGCACCTTCGCCCGGGTCTCCAGGTCGGCGACGCCGGCGATGTAATGGCGCGTCTGCCCGTCGAGATCGCTGACGGCGGCCAGGACGGCCGGGAACTTGTCGTCGCGCACCAGGTGGTCGACGGCCTGCTGCACGGGGTCGTCAGGATCGGTGTTGGCCTCCTCCGTGGAACCCCCGACGCACTCTCCCGGAGGAGCGCCGCCGCCGCCGCCGGCTTCTTCGCCCCCGCTGCCGCCATCGCCGCCGCCTTCACCCGCGCCGCCGCCGTCGCCCCCGCTGCCGCCATCGCCGTCGCCCCCGCCGCTACCGGCGCCGACGCCACCCCCGCCGCTGCCGGCGTCCGTGCTCGCCGACGGCCCGCCGTCGTCGGAGCAGCCTGCGAGCAGGGCCGAGACGAGGGCGATCAACAAGACGCTTCGCAAGCTCGTCGCCGCGGCGCCGGCGCCCCGCGTTCTCGGAGAAGTGAAAGGACGGTGTAGAGATTTCAAGATCGGCTCCTGCTTGTTGAGCGGCCCTCTCCGATCACCACCGCGAGCCGGCGACTCGCGCCACCAGCCATCGTCACGTCGACAGGAGAGCGCCGCTGGGTTTCAAGGCTCTGTTCCCGGACTCGCGAGGATCGTTCATGCCCCGAGACGAAATTCTCTTCGAAACGCGACCATGGCGCGTCGCTTCGGACCTCCGCGGCTGCCGATCGCGAGGTGGCCACGCCGTGACGAAGAGGGACGAAACGGCGTCCCGCGTGTCGTCAGCAGACACCAGGGGAGCGCGCCTCACCCGGAGCACACGAGTGACCGCTCACCGCCCGGATCCGGGCAGCTCACGGACTTGATGCCGCCGCGGGGGCGATCCCTTCGAACTATTTTGCGGCGGTGCCCGCGGCGCGCGTCTGGCGGCCTGGCGCGGGGTGCTGTCGCGGATCCGTCGCGCGCCGTGACGCGCGAAAATTCCCGTTGAGCTCGAAGTGTCCTGGAGCGTCGGTCTCGTGGAGGAGCTCGCCGTCCACCGGGCTGCTCGAGAGCTCCTCACTTCATCGAGGTCACGGCCACCTCCATCCGCGCGACAGGTGAGCCATCGTCGGCGCGATACGAGCTGGCCACGCAGCGTGACATCCGAGGCGAGCGAGAGGAAGACGCCTGTCACCATGAACAGGCGATCTCGGCCAACAGCGACACGTGTGGGCGACAAGGCGCGCTTGTGCTCACGAGCGCGCCATCGTCATCACGCCAGTCGCGCCGCTCGCCTGTCGCGAAACTTTACACTGGAATCGCAGGAAAAATTACGCAGCGCGTTCATTGCAGCTGGCGTCGATCCGCGCTGTTCATATACTCATTGGATGCGTCATACTTTGATTGGCTTGTTCGCTGTTACCGCTGCTTCCGTCTCGTGCTCGAGCACCGTCGAGCCAGCGTCAGAAGGCGCTTGTCTGGGGGAGGCTTGCGCGGACTCCGCCGAGATGGCCGCCGAGTCGGAGCCGGGGGTTGGCCTGGCAGACGCCAGCGCCGAGGCGCCGGCAGACGCCGGCGAAGCCCCGGCCTTCCGGCATCCCGGCGTCCTCGTGTCGCGTGGTCAGCTCGATTTCGTGAAGGCCAAGATCGCTGCTGGCCAGCAGCCCTGGAAGGGCGATTTCGACAAGGCCAAGGGCACCAGGTACGGGCGGCTCCCGTACACGGCACGACCGGTCGAGATCATGAAGTGCGGCAACGGATCGAATCCGCTCGATCAGGGCTGCACCGCGTCGCGCGACGACGCGGTGGCGGCGTACACGCAGGCCCTGATCTGGTATCACACCGGGAACAGGGCGTACGCGGACAGCGCCATCGCCATCCTGAACGCCTGGTCGTCGACCTTGAAGGAGATCGTCTTCGACCCGGCCAACGTCCGCACCGATCCGGGCCAGAACAATGGTCCCCTGCAGGCTGCCTGGCTGGCGGAGCTGTTCCCGCGCTCGGCCGAGCTGCTCCGTCACGCCGGCGCCGGGTGGCCGGAGAGCCAGGCCGAGCAGCTCGGGCGGATGCTCACCGAGGTCCTCGTCCCCAGGATCCGCGACGGGTGGGGGTATCAGGCGAACTGGAACCTGTCGATGGCGGACGGGATGATCAACATCGGCGTTTACACGGACGACAGGGCGCTGTTCGATCGCGGCGTCGCCATGTGGCGCGAGCGCGTCCCGTACAACGTCTATCTGTCGAGCGACGGCCTGCTGCCGAGGCGCCCGCCGGGCTACAGCACCGACGCCAAGCTGATCGATCTGTGGTACGGCCAGTCGAGCTTCACCGGGCGATCGGGCCACACGCAGGAGACGTGCCGGGATCTCTCGCACACGCAGATGGGGCTCGCGTCGACCGTCTACGCGGCGGAGACGGCGGGCCTCCAGGGCGTGGACCTCTATGGCGAGCAGCAGGAGCGAATCAAGGCGTCCTTCGAGTATGTCGGAAAGTACCTGAACCAGTTCCCGTCGACGACCGAGCTCGAGGTCGAGGTGGAAGACGCGATGTGTGGTGGCCTGATCGAGGTGCACGACGTCCCGGTCTGGGAGCTCGCCTACAACCATTATGCGGGGCGCAAAGGCCAGTCGATGCCCCAGAGCCGCAAGGTGCGCGATCGCATCCGGGCTCAATCCGGCAACAGCAGGGACGTGACCAACGTGCAGATCACCTGGGAGGCGCTGACCCACGGCGACACAGGCAGCGCGGGTTACCCGTAGCGCGCGGCGGAGGCGATCCCGACCTGGCCCACGTGCGCGCCGGTGGGCACCACCTCGGCCCACGGCGTCCCATCGACCACGTGCTGCCGGCGCAGGCGGGCTGGCTTCACCATGCACCTCTCGCGCGCGCCGGCGTCGAGGCGGACCGCAGGGTCGCCCAGGACGAGCTCCGCCTCGAGGCTGGCGAGCGCCGTCGCGGGGCGGAGCAGGGTCCCTTCCGGTTGCATGGCCCCGGACAGCACCTTCTTCGACAGCGGCGGCCGGTCGTAGGGCAGGTGCCGCTCCGCGCCGAGCAGCGTCAGCCTGCCCGCGTACCCTTCGCGCCGCAGCGCCTCCGCGACGGCGAGGCCGCCCGCGGAGGCGCCGACGATGAGCACGCTCGCCGGAGCGTTCATTCGCGCTCTTCCAGCAGGATGGCGGCGGCGGGGCACACGCTGGCCGCCTCGCGGACGGCGGCGTGGAGCTCCTCCGGGGGCGCCTCGTCGAGCAGGACCACGATGCCGTCGTCCCGCTGGTCGAACACCCTGGGCGCGACAAGCACGCACTGGCCGGCCCCGCAGCACTTCACCTCGTCAACACGCACCCGCATCATCGCTCTCCTTCCATGGCCATTGGCCTCGCGTTCCGCTCCGTCGAGCGGAGCGGCCTCGCCGCCGCGCTCTCACCAGGTGACCGGGAACTCGCGGACGCCGTACACGGTGGCGTCGTCCTTGAACGAGAGCTCCTCCACGGGCACGGCGGGCCGCAGCCCGGGGATCCGCCGGAACAGCGTGTCGATGACGATCTGCAGCTCCAGCCGGGCGAGGTTCTGGCCGAGGCACTGGTGCGGGCCGAAGCCGAACGCGAGGTGCTGCCGGGAGCCGCGCTCGAGGTCGAGCTCGTCGGCGCGCTCGAACACCGTCGGATCACGGTTGGCCGTGTTGGCCAGCGCGAGGACGCCCTCGCCGGCCCGGATGAGCACACCGCCGATCTCCACGTCTTCCAGGGCGACCCGACCGAGCGCGGACTCCGCGATCGTGAAGTACCGCAGCAGCTCCTCGACGGCCCCCAGGGTCTTCGAGGGATCCTGCCGGAGGGCGGCCAGCTTCTCCGGATGTTGCAGCAGCACCAGCGTGCTCAGCGAGATCATGTTCGCGGTGGTCTCGTGCCCGGCGATGAGGAGCAGGAACGCCATGCCGATCAGGCCCTCGAAATCGACGCCGCCGCTCTCGCGCTGCTTCTGGATCTGGCGGCCGAGCAGGTCGTCGGTGGGGTTCTCCACCCGGGACGCCACGAGCTGGCCCAGATACACCATGAGCTCGCCGACCGAGCGCTGGACCACATCGGCCGGCGTCCTGTGACTCACGATCTGCGAGGAGCGCGTCTGGAAGAACTCGTGGTCGGCGTAGGGCACGCCGAGCAGCTCGCAGATCACGAGAGAAGGCACAGGCAGGGAGAGCGCCTGCACGAGATCGACAGGACGCGGCCCGGACAGCATGGCGTCGATGTGCTGGTCCACGATCTCCTGGATGCGCGGCCCGAGCGCGTTCATCCGCTGGACCGTGAACTCCCCGAGCACGGCCCGGCGCGCAAGCCCGTGCTCGGGCGGATCCAGCTCGATCAGCAGCGGCTTGAGAGCGGTCGAGGGCGGGCGCTCGTCGGCCAGCGTGGGGAAGTTCGCGTCGCGCCGGTTGGAGCTGAACCGGGGGTCGGACAGGATCGTCCGGATATGCGCGTGGCTGGTAACGGCCCACACCGTCCTGCCGTTGGGCAACCTCACCTTGGCGATGGGCGCCTCCTCGCGGAGCCGGCGATGCTCCGCAGGCGGCGCGTACGGACAGGTGCGGGTCATGGGAAGCGTCGGAACGGGATCGGCTGACATGGTTCCACCTTGTTTCGGGGTATTTGCGGAAGGTGTCCTTCCCGCGAGCCTCTTCCAGGCTAGCCGATCGGCTAGCACGCGCAAGCCGATCGGCTAGCACGCGCAAGCCGATCGGCTAGCAACGCGCAAGCCGATCGGCTAGCCTGGTGCGTCTGTCCCGCCAGCCGGCCGGAGCGCGTGCAGGACGGCGAGGGGCGGATACTGTCTCGCGTCCCGCGAGGAGGGCGTATGACTGCCGGCACCGCCGCCAACGACACCAGATCGCGACTGCTCGACACCGCGCTGAAGCTGTTCAGCGTGCACGGGGTGGAGGGTACGTCGCTGCAGATGATCGCCGACGAGCTCGGCGTCACCAAGGCCGCCGTGTACTACCACTTCAAGACCAAGGACGAGATCGCGGAGGCGGTCGCGGCGCCCGCGGTGCAGGAGCTCGACCAGGTCATCGAAGCGGCGCGCGCGAGGCGGACCCGGGGCGCGCAGATCGATCACGCGCTGGCCGGGTTCGTCGAGGTCATCGTCCGCCATCGCCTGCTGCTCGGCCTGTACAACAGCGACCCCGGGATCCAGCGGGTCGTCAACAGGACGTTCCAGGCGCCGCGAGGCGAGGACATCAAGACCAGGATGAGGCTGGTCCTCGCCGGCAAGGACCCGAGCCTCGCCGACACGATCACGGTGCACGTCGTGTTCACGGGGATCGCGATGGTCGGCGGCGCGCCCGAGTACACGGGCATCGACGACGACACCCTGCGCCAGCACCTCCTCGACACGGCCAGGCGTCTGCTGGGCCGCCCCCGCGGAAAGGGCCCAGGCAAGCGCCTGGCCGAGCCCGCCCCTCGGCGATCGCCCGGGGTGTGAGGGCGAGCCCTCCGCTCCCGTCGAGCGTGATCGGCTATCCTGCGCCGGGTCGCCGCGCGGTCACGGCGCCCGAGGGCCGGCATGATCCTCTTCTCCCCGACACGGCACGTCGCGCTGCCGCCCGAGGCCTGGGACCCCGGGCGGGTGCGAACCTGGCTGGAGCGATGGGCCGCGGACGCGCTGGCGGCCCGGGATCGGCAGGGTTGGCCGATGCACCCGCGCGACGCCGAAGACTCCGGCGAAGCGGACCCGCCCGGGCTGCTCCAGTGCCTGTACCTCGGCGCGTGCGGCGTCTGGCTCGCCCTCGCCCGCGTCGCGGCGGCGGGCTTCTGCGAGCTGCCGGCGAGCCTGCCAGACATCTTCGCGCAGGTGCTGGAGGATCACTCGCGCTCACCCGGGACCGGCGAGCGCGTACCTTCATGGTTCCTCGGCGACAGCGCGCTGCTGACGGTCTGCTGTCTGGCCCGACCGGACGCGCAAAGGGCCGATCGCCTGGCCGAGATGATCCGCGCAAACCGCGCGAACCCGACGCGCGAGGCGCTGTGGGGCGCGCCCGGGACGATGCTCGGGGCGCTGTTCCTGCACGAGGCGACCGGGGACGAGCGCTGGGCGGAGCTGATCCGCGACAGCGCAGCGGCGCTGTGGGAGAGCTGGGCTCACGACGAGGCCCGCGACGTGTGGCTGTGGGAACAGGACATGTACGGGCGCCGGGTCCACCATGTCGGCGCCGGCCATGGCTGGGCGGGCAATCTCTACCCGCTCTGGCGCGCCAGGGCCCTGCTGAGCCAGGAGCAGCAGGCCGAGCTGCGCGCGCGGACGCTGCAGGGGCTCGACCGCCTGGCGGTGATCGACGGGGACCTGGCCAACTGGCCCGCGCAGACGGAGCCGCCGCCGAAGCCGCTGGTGCAGTGGTGCCACGGCGCGCCGGGGATGATCACGTCGCTGCGCCACGCGGAGCTGCCCGAGGCGCTGCCGCTGCTGCTCCAGGGCGCGCGGTTGATCGTGGCCGCCGGGCCGCTCGTGAAGGGGGCGGGCCTGTGCCACGGCACCGGCGGCAACGGGGCCGCCCTGCTCGAGGTGTACCGGCGCACGCAGGACGCGTTCTGGCTCGAGCGCGCCCGTGAGCTCGCGATGTGGGCCCTCGCGCAGTCCGAGGCCGAGCTCGATCGAACTGGACAATGGCGCTACAGCCTGTGGACCGGGGACGCCGGGCTGGCCTGCTTCCTGCTCGACTGCCTCGATGGGCGCAGCCACGGCATGCCGGGGCTCGACAGCTTGTGGTGAAGGGCGCCGGCCGTGGGGCCGGATCAGCGCGGGGCGCGGGCGCGTGACGGCACCACCGCGGCTC
Source organism: Sorangium sp. So ce321 (assembly GCF_051530195.1). Taxonomy (NCBI): domain Bacteria; kingdom Pseudomonadati; phylum Myxococcota; order Polyangiales; family Polyangiaceae; genus Sorangium; species Sorangium sp. So ce321. The sequence continues at coordinate 1,694,320 of NZ_CP150329.1, forward strand.
AGCGCGGCGGCCCGTCCGCGCGCGCCGGGTCGACGGGGGGCGTCGGGTCGGCCGGGAGCAGGAAGTCGCGCACGACGCCCATGTGCTGCATCGAGGTGGCGCCGCTGTCCGTCGCGAGGGCGGGGCTGAGCTCGTCGATCGGCGAATAGACGCGCGTGTCCGCCACGAGGCCGCTCGCGAAGGTGCTCCCGCCGATCACGACCGCTGTCTCGAGCGGGTCCAGATCGTCGTCGACGAGCACCCAGTCATACGGCTTGCCCCTGCTGGCATTGGTACCCGTGTTTCCGCTCCTGTCGGCGGGGTAGGGGCCCGACGTGACGACGACCTGCGACAGGGTCGAGATGCAGGGCTCGCTCCGGTTGTCGGTGTTGAAGTCGCCGCCGATGACGAGGTAATCGCCCTCGGGGAAGGTGTCCTGGATGATCGCGACGAGCTGCTGCGCCTCGGTGCGGCGCACGCCCGAGCCGGAGGTCAGGAGATGGACGCTGACGGCCCAGAGGTCGATCGGACCGGGGATGTCGATGCGCGCCCAGGCGAAGTCCCTGTTGCTCACCGAGCTGTCGTCCCACTCGCCGGACTCGAGGATGGGATACCGGCTCACGATCCCGTTCGGGATCTGCGCGCCATCCTCGCGGTAGTAGCTGAACGTGCCGCCGAACGTCTCGTCCACGAAGGCGCGGATCTCGGCAGCGCCGTTGTCGCCGTAGTTGAACTCCTGGATCAGGACGATATCCGGCTCGAGGCCCTGCATGATGCGCTGGCCGTGGCCGGGGTCGTAGCTCTGACGCGTACCGCTCGTGAGGTTCGCGGCCATGAGCCGGACGCGCACCGTCGAGGGCGTCTCGCCGTCGCCACCGCCAGCGCCGCCAGCGCCGCCAGCGCCACCGGCGCCGCCCTCGCCACCGGCGCTGCTGGTGCTGCCACCGGCGCCGCCAGAGCCGCTCTCGCCACCGGCGCCACCGGCGCCACCGGCGCCGCCGGCGCTGCTGGTGCTGCCACCGGCGCCGCCAGAGCCGCCCTCACCACCGATGCCACCGGCGCTGCTGGTGCTGCCACCGGCGCCGCCAGCGCCGCCCTCGCCACCGATGCCACCGGCGCCGCTGGTGCTGCCACCGGCGCCGCCAGAGCCGCCCTCGCCACCGGCGCCGCCCTCGCCACCAGAGCCGCCCTCGCCACCGGCGCCACTGCCGCCCACCGCGACGCCTCCCTGCCCGCCGCCGCCCTGGGCGCCGGACGATGTCGAGGACGCGTGATCCTCCACGCCCCCCGGGGGCGGATCGGTCGCGCACGCAGCGCCCGCGAGCGTGGACAGGAGGAGCCATGACAGCCGCAGGAGCGGGCGCCTCAGGGGCATGGAGGACGACTCACGCATCTCGTTGCACCGGACCTTTCCTGCGTTCCCTGCCATCAAAGCATGAACGAGGGCGCGCCAGGAGGCATGAACGCCAGCCGCGCCTCGATCGCCGGGACCCGCGGCCCTCCTGTGCGGAGCGGGCGCACATCGCACCGCGCCCCGCCTCCCGACGTCGGAGCGCACCGTGGCCACCGTCGAAGAAGCGAGACGAAGGATGGAAGGCGACCGACGCTGGCCGGGAGCGCCGCGGCGCCGGCGGCGTGCTTCTCGCCCTGCGAGCGCGCCCAGGTGCCCTATCGTGGCGGCCCTCGCGCGAGGGGACCAGGGGGAGCGTCATGAAGAGACCGTGGACCAGGACGATGGGGGTGATCGGCGTGCTCTGGCTCGCCTTGCTGGTGCTCCTCGTCCGATCCTGGTGCGTCCGCCCCGCCACGGAGCCGGCAGCCAGCGCCGCGTCGCCGCCGTCGAGCGCCGCGCCGGCCGGGGCAAAGGCGCGCCGGCGCGCGCAGGATCCGCGCTCTCGCCAGCCCGGGAGCATCGCCGGGCGGGTCGCCGAGCCGGCGGGCGCGCCTGTCGCCGGCGCCATGGTGTGCGCCCTCCTGGCGCCGGGGCCGCTGTCGTTCGCGGAGACGCGCGAGCCTGTGTGCGCGCAGGCCGCGGGGGACGGGCGGTACACGCTCGCCGGCCTGCCGCCAGCGCGCTGGACGCTCTCCGCCTCGGCGCCGGGTCACCGGCCGGCGTACTACGCCGCCCCCGACGGCGCCCGCGCGCCCTTCGTCGCGCTCGGCGCCGGCGAGGCGCGCACCGGCGTCGATCTGGTCCTCCCGGCCGGCGGGGTGGAGGTGAGGGGGCACGTCGAGGACATCGGCGGCGGCGCCGTCTCCGGAGCGCTCGTCGCGATCAACTCGTTCGCGTCAGGCCCGGGCGCGGTGGTGACCAGGGCCGACGCGCAGGGCGCCTACGCCGCGTGGATCGACGAGGGGCCCTACGGAGCGCGCGCCGAGGCCGACGGGTACGCCGAGGGAACAGCGCAGAGCGTGGCGCCGGGGCCCCCGCTCAAGCTCCTGCTGACGCCGGCGTCCGCGCTCGTCGGGCGGGTCGTCGAGGCAGGGACCGGGACGCCTGTCGAAGGGGCGAAGGTCACCCTCGATGACGGCGGGGGATGGGGGAACATCGGGCCCGGCGTCCCCGTCGCGCGCAGCGACGCAGAGGGCCGCTTCCGCCTCGATCGGCTCCCGCCGGGGCGCTACAAGCTGGCCGCCCGCGCGCTCGGCAAGGTCGGCCAGGCGCGCGAGAGCGTGCTCCTCGGGGTGGGCCAGACCTCGAGCGAGGTGGTGATCGAGGTCCACCCCGCGCGCGTCGTGGCAGGCCGCGTGGAGATCGCGCCGGACGGCGCGCCGTGCACGGTCGGGCAAGTCAGCCTGCTGGGCCAGGCGAAGGACGGGGTCGAGGTCGCCGCCATCGAGGCCGACGGCTCGGTGCTCTTCGAAGGTCTGCTCCGCGGCTCCTACGAGGTGCTCGTGAGCTGCGCGCAGCACCTGTCCGAGCCGACCTACCCGGCCCTGGAGGTGGGGGACTCGGACGTCGAGGACCTCGTGTGGACCGTGCGCGCCGGGCTGACGATCCGCGGCCGGGTCGTCGACAGCGACAAGAACCCGGTCCGCGCCCAGGTCCACGCGTACGCGCCCGCGATGATGGGAGCCCGAGGGGCCTCCGGAGCGATCGACTCGACCGAGGCCGACGGGACCTTCGCGCTGACGGGGCTCTCGCCCGCGAAGTACGTGGTCATGGCGCGCCCGGTCAGCCAGGCCGAGCCCGAGCCCGTCGAGGTCGAGCTCCGCGACGATCACGCCCCCGAGGTGACGATCGTCGTCGACCGCGGGGGCGCGATCGAGGGGACCGTCACCGACGAGGACGGCAAGCTCGTCGCGGGCGTCGACATCTCGATCGTGGGGACGCAGCCCGGCGCGGCGGTGGGAATGATGATGAGACCACCTCCGATCCGGATGGCGACTTCCCTCGACGACGGGAGCTTCGCGCAGGCGGGGCTCCCGCCGGGCGATTACCGCGTCTCCGTCAGCGAGGGGCCCCCGGTTCCGGTACCAGGCCCGCCCGGCGCGGGGCCTCCGGAGGTCGGCGCGCGCGTGGAAGCGGGGAAGAGCGCGCGCGTCACCCTGGTCGTGGCGCGCCGGAACGGCGAGATCCACGGGCGCGTCGTCGACGAGATCGGCGAGCCGGTCACGGACGCCTTCGTCCACGCGGAGCGAGAGACAGAGGGGCCCGCCCCGCCGGGGGTGAGCAAAGCGGGCAGGGCGCGGTGGGGCGCCCTCTCGCGATCCGCGGTGCTCACCGATCCCGAGGGGAAGTTCGCCGTCGGGAGCCTGCGCCAGGGCACGTACACGGTCCACGCCTACCGCAACGGCGGGGGCGAGGCCTTCGTCGAGCACGTGAGCCCCGGCGACAGCGTCACGGTCACCCTGAAGCCGGCCGGCGCGATCTCGGGCACCCTCACCGTCGCGTCCGGGAAGGTGCCCGAGCAGTTCACCGTCCACGCGGCTGACCAGGCGTCGATGCTCTTCCGCTCCGAGTCCTTCGCCTTCACCGGAGGCGCGTTCACGATCGGCGATCTCCCGGAGGGAAAATACGAGGTCTCCACCGCGACGCCGGAGGGGACGGCGACCGTGGAGATCTCGCTCGCGCCCGGGGAGCAGCGGACTGGCGTGGTGCTCGCGCTCGTCCCGCTCGCCTCGGTGAAAGGGCAGGTGGTGTCGCTCGACGACGGCGCGCCGGTCGCCGGCGTGCGCATCGACGTGATCCCCCGCAAGGGAATGGCCGCCCCGCGCCACGGCTTCCGGAACGACGAGCTCTCGGACGCGTCGGGGCGCTTCGAGGTGAAGCAGACCCCCTCGGGGCCCGTCGTGCTCCTCTGCATGCCGTCCGATCCGATGAGCTCGCCCTACCATGCCGCGGTGCTCCCGGTGGAGGCGCAGCCGGGCGCGGTGACCGACGTGGGGCGCGTCGTCCTGCCGAGGCGCCGCATCAAGCCGGGGGACGAGCCTGGCGATCTCGGGTTCGCGATCAAGGAGGTCGGGGGGCCGGACGTCGATCTGACCGCGCAGACCTTCGAGGTGATCGAGGTGCGCCCGCGCGGGCCGGCCGCGCTCGCGGGGCTCCAGGTGGGCGACGTGGTCGTGTCCGTCGAAGGCCACGATGTCCGGGGGAAGATGGGGTATCTCTACCGCCCGCTCACCACCGTGCCGGCGGGGACCCAGGTGACGCTCGGGCTCTCGCGCGGAGGGAGCGTGTCCATCACGGCCGGTAAACTGCAGATGCCCGGGATCGCGCCGCCGGTCGGCGACCCCGCGCGGTGAGGGTCGCGCCCGAGCGGCGCCGCTGCGCCTGGAGCGCGGCGCGCCCGGCGGTGCCCGCGCCCGAGCGGCGACCTGGGCGCCGGCCCGGCGCTGGATCGCGGAGCTGCGCCGGGACGACGCAGGCTCCGCGACTCCGATGCTGGATCAGTGCGATCCCGTGTACTTGAACTCGAGGATCGCTCCGGGGTTCTCCAGGGCCGTCGTGGCCCCTCCGGTCGGTCCGCTCGTGTTCCCTGCGGTGTCCGTGATCACGTAGAGCGTGCGGCGGTCCGGGCTCCACGCGAGATCGCGGTAGCGGTTGGTGCTCTTGAAGAGCTCGACGGGCTCGCCGACCACTTTCTTCCCGTTCGCGCTCAGCTTCACCTTGTAGATGGCGCCCTTCTTGAGGGCGGTCATCAGGAGAGAGTTCCCCCACCCGGGGATGCCGTGTCGCCCGGCGGGGTAGTAGTGGAGCGAGGAGGGCGCGATCGTCGGCCAGCAGATGTACTGGAGGAAGCCGCACGCCGGATCGAAGAAGTCGTAGTCGTTCGGGACGGTGTAGAAGGTGAGGAGCGGCTCCTTGAAGTCCGGGTGGCTGAAGGCGCTCTCCTGCTGCCGCGGGACGGAGGGCGGCGGCACGTAGTCATCCCAGACGAGCGCCTCGCAGGGCGTCGGGCTCGAGGCCGACCAGTTGTCGTACGTGTAGGCCTGGTCGTCCTGATAGCCGGCCACGTGGGGCCAGCCGTAGTTCTTGCCGGGCTTGATGAGGTTCAGCTCATCGTCGCTCTTCGGCCCATGCTCGTTCGCATACAGCTTGCCGTCCTTGCCGAACGTGAGGCCCTGCGGGTTGCGGTGGCCGTACGAGTAGACATGGCTGCGGACGCCGTCGATCCGCGGGTTATCGTGCGGGATCGAGCCGTCGAGGTTCAACCGCAGGACCTTGCCGACGTACGTCGACCAGTCCTGCGCCGCGACCTCGGCCGCCGTGGGCAGCTCCTGCGCGCGGATCGGGAGGCACTTCCTGGCGAACTGGTTGTTCCCCTGATCCCCGATGGTGTAATAGAGCTTGCGATCGGGGCCGAACAGGAGCCGCGCGGAGTTGTGATCGTCGCTCCCCGGCAGGCCCGTGATGATATCGAGAGGGCTCCCCAGGGTCTCGGTCGCCGGATCGTACGTGTAGCGGCGGATCTTCGTCCTGCGGTCCACCGCTGGACCTGGATCGACGTCGTAGGTGAAGGAGACGTACACGTAGTCTTTCCCCTTCCCCCTGAGCAGATCCGGGTGAAGGGCGAGGGCCAGGAGCCCGTCCTGTCCACCCGACTGGAACACTTCCTCGATGGTGATCGCGGTCGTCCGCGCGCCGTCCGCCGGGTTCACGCGCACGACGCGCTTTCCGGTGCGCTCGGTCAACCACAGGAAATCGTCAGGCCCCCAGAGGAGCCGCATGGGATACGCGAGGTCTCGTGTGATCTCGCGCGAAGCGAAGGCAGCCTCGCCGGCGACGTCCTCCTCGCAGTCGTCGTCGGGCTCACCGACGATGGACTGGTCGTCAGCGCCGAGCGGACCGTCCAGAGGCTCCGCCGGGCCGCATCCGATGAAGCTCCACGAAGCCGTGGTGAGCAAACCAACCTGAGCCAGGAAAACAGCTGGGCCGCGTGAGATGAATAGCGACATACAACTACCTCACTGTTTCGTTCAAGAAATGGTGCTTACCTGCTTCCGCCGCTCCGGGGCGCGGCGGACGTGATGAGAAAGCTTCCAGGTGAAATCGGGGATCGCACGATTTCGCGTAAGCGGTGCCCCGATTAGTTTAAGGTCTTCACGATATCAAGCGCCGAGGCTCTTGGGGTTGTCAAGATCAATCTGTGCAGCAGGGGAATGACACGCCGCGCGCATGATGCTGCGGTTGCGTCACGCGTCACGGCGTCATGGCATCACGCGCCCTGTCGAGAGACGCCTGCAGAATCGATGGCTCGTGGCAGCCCTGTGGGAGCTTTCAGCACGAGCGCCACCGCACCGCCCGAGGGAGATCCCGATCAGGCAGCCGCGGTGCGATCAGGTCACCTCGGGCGAGCGCCCATCGATGTACGGAGGATGTATTGCGGACGACGCGCAAGAAAGCGGTAACGTGGCGAGGAGCACAGTCCTGACGAACCGCCCCACTGGCACGGGCGTTGCGGCGTTCACGGCAGCCCGCCGGGCGTCACGGCCGGAGCGTTCCCGCGTCGGGAGCGGGTGGGCCGGCGCCAGCGTCGCCTGGTGCCCTGGGCGGGCGCGCGAGCCATGGTGGGAGCTGCGACAGGCGGCGCAGCGCCTCCTCCAGGCCCTCGCGAAACGCACACACACCCGGGCGCCGCGCCTTGCAATCGTCCGGCGCGCGGAACGCCACGGAGCAGCGTGTCGCGAGGGCGCGCTCGAGCTGCGTCACCGGGACGTCGTCGGCGAAGCTGCACACCAGCCGCCGCGCGAGCTCCGCTTCCTGGATGACGCCGAGCGAGTCGACCGCCGAGAGCGGGTCGAGCGGAGGCCGACACGTGCCCTGGCGAAGCCGCGCAGCGACGTCGTCCGAGAAGGTGAATGAGCCGTCGGGCAGCCGGTGCGCCACGAGCGCCACGGCGCCGAGGCCGACCGGCGGAATCCAGGGGTCGAGCTCGGCGCCCTCGTGGCACCGCGCGCCATCGTGCTCCGCGTCGAGCAGCAGAATCCCATCGACCAGGCCGTCCCTGTCCACGTCGCGCATCTCGTCGAACGGCGTCGAGATCGTCGCGCCATTCATTCGAACGAAGCGAAGCTCGGTGTGCCCTCCCATGCCCTCCGGGTGCTCGCTCCGTCGCCCCAGGAGCAGCTCTTGCTCGCCGTCGCGCTCGACGTCGTCGAGCGAGAACGCGGTCGTGAAGGACAGATCGAACTCCTCGTAGCGTCCAGCCTCGGCGACCTTCGCGGTGGTCGCCCGGGGGACGAGCCAGAGTCGCCAGGCGCACGGGTACCCTGGCTCGCGCACCGGGACGAAGAGCCCGCTCCGGCCTTCCAGGCAGCGCACGAGCGTCGCGCTCGAGCCGCAGTCGTCCCCGATCGGGGGGACGGCGTCGCCGATCGACGGACCGGCGTCATCGCGCGACGGACCGGCGTCGCCGATCGATGGACCGGCGTCATCGCGCGACGGACCGGCGTCATCGCGCGCGTCCTCGCGCTGGGCCTCGAAGCGGGCGAGGTCCTGGAACACGGCGCAACCGAGGTCGCCCGCGGCGCCCTGCTCGTCGCGGAGCCTGGTGAGGCGCTCCGCGGTCTCCACGAGGGCGTCGGGCGCCCCGGCGCCGGCGCCCGCTGCGTCGGGCAAGACCGGCGCGCCGCTCCGCGCGCCGAGAGGGGCGGCCGTCGACGCGGAAGGCGGAAGCGCTGTCGCATCCGCGAGCGCCGCGCCAGACGGGGCAGGGGCGATGCCACCCGGCGGCGCGTCGCCCGGCGCTCGATGAAGCGCGAGCCATAGCGCCCCGCCGAGCGCGAGGCCCGTGAGCGCGCCAGCGAGCCAGCGACAACGGAACGGCGTGCGCGCGCGCTCGCGGCGAGGTTGGGTGCCGGGTCCGGTCATGGGAGCGCCGCGGGGGCGCGCGGCGAGCGTACATTCTCCGTGCGCGAGGTGGAACGCCGCGCCGGAAGGTGACAGGACATCTCATGCGCTCGAGCTCTCTTCCGGGAAAAGCGTTGCACGGCGAGCTACCTGCCCGCGCGAGCGCGGGCTCACGGACGCGGCGCGCGCGGGGAGCAGCTCTGCGCGGCGGGCGATATGGCGAGTAAGTCGACCTCGCGGGCGCAGACCGAGAGCCTCCAGCAGGTCGAGCTCTCCGGCGGTGGCCCGGACGCCGCCGCCTATCTCCTGGTGATCGACGGCGCCTCGTCGCGGCGGTGCGCGCTGCCGAGGGAGGGGGTGCTGTTCGTCGGGCGCTCCTCCGACGCGGAGATCTGCGTCACCGCCGCGGCGGCGTCCCGGCGGCACGCGAAGTTCCTCATCGCGGACGGCGAGGTGCAGGTCATCGACCTGAAGAGCCACAATGGAACGCTCGTCAACGGCGAGCGCCTGGAGGGCTCGCGCCTCCTCTCCTCGGGCGACGTCGTTGCCATCGGTGACGCGCTCCTGATCCTCCGGCGCGAGCCCCGCGCGCCGGATCGAGCCCTCGCCGACGCGGGCCGCTGGCGCCGGCGCCTCGAGGAAGAGCTCGAGCGCGCAGGCGATTACGGCAGGCCGCTCGCGGTGGCCGTCGTGTCGACCGGCGGCGTGCGGGACAGGGAGGCCGCGGGGGCCACGGCCGCGGCGGCGCTGCGGCTCATCGATGTCCTCGCGTGGAACGGCGCCGCGCAGCTGGTCGTCCTGATGCCCGAGCTCGGCGCCGAGGCGGCGCGCGCGGCGACGCTCGAGCTCCTGGAGGCGCTCGCGCCGCTCGCGCCGGAGACCCGGGGCGGGGTCGCCTCGTACCCGGCCGACGGCGGCGACGCGGAGACGCTCGTCTCCGGCGCCGCCGCGGCGGCCGCGATCGCGGGGCCCGGGACGGTGGCCCTCGCCGCGGACACCGCCGTCCGGCACCGCGTCGGCGAGCGCGAGGTCGTGCTGGCGGATCCGGCGATGATCCGGGTGTTCGAGCTCATCCGCCGGCTCGCGGCGAGCGATCTCTCGGTGCTCGTCCTCGGCGAGACCGGGGCCGGCAAGGAGAACGCCGCGGCGGCGCTGCACCACTGGTCGGCGCGGGCGAGCAAGCCGATGATCACGCTCAACTGCGCGGCCCTCCCGGAGGCGCTCGTCGAGAGCGAGCTGTTCGGGTACGAGCGGGGCGCGTTCTCGGACGCGCGCGCGGCGAAGCCGGGCCTGCTCGAGCGGGCGCACGGGGGCACGGTGTTCCTCGACGAGATCGGCGAGCTGCCGCTCGGGGCGCAGGCCAAGCTGCTGCGGGCGCTGGAGGCGAAGCGGATCACGCGCCTCGGCGACGTGCGCGAGCGCGAGGTCGACTTCCGCATCGTGGCCGCGACGAACCGCGACCTCGAGGCGGAGAGCCGCGCCGGCCGCTTCCGGGAGGACCTGCTCTTCCGGCTGAGCACGGCGGTGGTCGAGCTGCCGCCGCTCCGGCACCGCCCGCGCGAGGTGCCGATCCTGGCGCGCCTGTTCCTGGCCGAGGCGCGCGCCCGGGGCGGCAAGGCGCCGGTCGAGCTCTCGGAGGCCGCGCTGTCGACCCTCGCGGCCTACGCGTTCCCGGGCAACGTGCGCGAGCTGAAGAACGCGATGGAGTTCGCGGCGGCGACCGCGGAGAGCGAGGTGGTCGAGCTGTGGAACCTGCCGGACCGCATCGTGGGGCGAGGCGCTGCGACGACGGCTGCTGGGGGCGCGGCTGCCGGCGGGGGCGCGGCTGCCGGTGGGGGCACGCCGTCGTCGCCGCCGGGGGCGCCGCCGCGATTCCGGCCGATCGCCGAGGAGCTGAAGGAGCTCGAGCGGCGGCGGATGCAGGAGGCGCTCGAGGCGACGGGCGGGGTGCAGACGCGCGCGGCGGAGCTCATCGGGATGCCGACGCGGACCTTCGTGTTCAAGCTGAAGCAGTATGGGATCGCGGTGCGCCCGGCGAAGCGGCCGTCCTGAGGGCGCTGGGTACCCAGCGCGCCGCCTCGCCGACGTCCGGTCCATTCACCGAGAGCTCGGCCGGTCGGACAGGGATACGGGCTCGTTCAGCAAGCTTACCGCCACCTCGTGGGCGCCGATGTCGTGGGTGCTCTCCTGGGGACGCGGGGTGCCGAAGAAGTCCTCCTCAACGTCGGCGAGGAGAGTCCCCCCGTTCCTGGCGGGTGAGCCGCCCTGCAGCCGGAAGTCGTCGGGCTCGGTGCCGTTCTCGTGGACGAGCAGCGGATTTCCGAGCACGTCGCTCGCGCTCCGCCCCGAGCCTCCCGGCCAGGAGCTCCCGTCGCCGCCGAACCAGTTGTTGCTGGCGAAGTCGATCCTGACGGCGTGCATGAACCTTGTCAGTGGCCTGTCGCTCCTCATCTGGTAGAAGATGTTGTTGACGACCTGCGCTCGCTCGCCCGCGGTGGAGGGCGCGGAGCCCCGGATGCCGAACAGCTCTGCGTCTCCGGAGCAAACCACCGTGTTGTTCTCGATCTTGGTGCTACCCATGTCGCTCGGTCCCGAGCCGGTCCACGCGCTGAGCTGGATGCCTGTACGGCGCTTGCCGGTGACGATGTTGTTACGGACGACGTTGTTGTCCAGGAGGACGTCGTTCGGGTTCTCGTTCGCGAGCGCGATCCCGATCGCCGCGCCGGCAATCCGCAGGTCCCCGGTCCACGGGCAGCCCGTGTCGCCGGCGGGTCGAGCGGGGCAGCTCACGCCGAACGGGCAGTAGAGCCGGTGGTGCTCCGACATCCCCGGCGAGGACGAGGAGTAGATGAAATTGCGCTCGATCGTGGAGTCGGCGAGGTTGTTGAGGTAGAGTTCAACGCTGTAGTTGTCGTGCAGCACGTTGTCAGCGACGTGGTGGTGCCTCCCGTAGGCGCCGATCCCCTCCCCGAAGTTCTCGAAGATCGTGTTGCCCACGACCTCGTCGTCATGCCGCGTCAGGTTCACCGCCGACGGCCACGTGCCCTGATGGCAGATCTCGTCGTTCTTCTTGTTGATCTTCACGTTGTCGTGAACGACATTGTTCTCGAACCGCATATGGCTCGAATCGAGCCCGGGGTAGACGGCGCCCTTGAACGAGCCGTGGATCGTGTTCCCTGCGATGCGGATGTGCTTTCCGCTCCTCGGATCACCATCCCAGCTCCTGAAAGCGATCGCGATCCCCTTCGCGTCGCGTAACTCGAACCCGAGGATATCGTAATACTCTCCTCGGATCTGCAGGAGGCTGCCTCCTCCCTGGCTGCCGTCGAGCACGACCGACTCGCCGGGATAGGGCTGGAAGACGATGTGCTCTTCCTCTTTGCCGACGTGGTCGAGGCTCACCGGGGCTTCAGCGTAGTAGGTGCCGCCGCGGACATAGACCGTATCGCCGATGTCCGCCATCTGCCCCGCCTTCGCGAGCGTCGCGAAGGGCTTGGCCAGCGTGCCCGGGTTCGTGTCCAGCCCGTTGGTCGCGACATAGTAGGTGTTCCTGGTGAGCGCCTTGATCTGCGCGGCGGTCAACGGGACGTCGTAGAGGCGCACCTCGTCGATCGCCCCTGCGTACGCGTTCGAGGAGGGGTGGTTTCCGATGACGATGGGGCGCGTGGACTCGTGCAGCGCGCGGGGCTCTGCCGAGACGGTGGTCGACGCGGCCAGGGCGCCGTTCACGTAGAGCGAGACGCGCGTCCCGTCGTAGACCCCTGCCACGTGCGACCACACCCCCGGGGTCGCCGGAGCGGAGACGTCGACCGTCGTCCCCCAGGTCCCGCCGGGAAAGGCGACGCTGAACCGGAACTGACCGTCTTGCAGGAACAGCGCGTACGAATCCATCGCGTACCACTTGTTCACGATGGTGCGGAGGCCCGATGTGCTCGACGGGTTCACCCACGCCGCGGCGGTCATCTGGGTCGTGAAGTGAAAGGCCGGGCGGTCCGGGATCTCGATGCGATCGTCGGCCCCGTCGAAGGAGGCGGCCCGATCGACGCGGCCAGCGCCGCACCCCGCGCCGTTGAGCCGCGCGCCGTGCGCGCCGTGGCCCGAGTCGTCGATGACGGCCGCGCTCGAGCAATCCTCATCCAGGTGCCATAACGCGACCGGCGACGGCGCAGGCGCCGCGAGCGGCGCCGAGGTCGCGGCGACCGGCTCGGGCTGGAGCGGCTCGGCCGTGTCCGCGCAGCCGGCCGCGACCACCGCCGCGAGGGCCACCGTGGCCCGGCGCAGGCGCGGTAGCCCTGTCCGCCGTGCGGGGGCAGAGTCGACGCCCGCGGCGTCCGGCGGTGCCGCGCGCGGCGCGTCGCAGATATTGCTTGTCATCGAAGAGCCACGTTCATTACGCATTGCGCTGTCTCGCTGTGGGGTGTTGAGCTGCAGGCCGCATCCCTCTCCGGCAGCTTGGCAACTCGCGGACCAGGTCGCAGCGTCGAGGCGGCGCGGGGGCGCAGCGCCGGTCAGGCAATCGTTGCTCGCCCCGCCGCAGAGCGTACGCAAACCTTGCTGACCGCGACAAAACCTTGCTCGGCGCCAGCGCCCTCCGCCCGTTGTTCGGCGTGCGAAACGGCGTAAAACTGGCCTCACGACGTCTCCCCCGCCGAGTGAGCAAGGATTGCTGAGCGACGGTTGCCGGGCTCCAGGCGGCGCGATGGCCGACTCGATCCTGCCGGCGTCCCGGCAGCGCCCCACGCTGGACAAGAGCGCCGTCGGACCGGTCCCGAGACACGGGGGCCTCGCCCTGGCGGACGCCGCCGCCTCGAGCGTGGGCGCCAGCTGGCGCTCGTGGCGCTGCACAGCACGACCAGCGGTGTGCTGCTCACCTGTGCGAGCTGGCACAGTCGATGCTCTGATGCTCCAGGCGAACCGAGGGAACGGCGCTTCATCACCGGAGCCCGACGCACCTCAGGGACATGCGACAGGAGATCGATCGTCATGAAGGGCATTGTGGGGCATCACTTCTCGCTGCTTGTGGTCGGAGCCAGCCTCGTCGCCACGGGGTGCGTGGTCGAGGCCGACATGGAGTCGGGCCATGGCGCGAACGACGCTGACGGCGCGGAGACCGAGAGCATCGGCGACACGGACGAGGCGCTCGAGATCGTGGACGGCTCCGGCTCCATGGAAGGCGCCGGATTCGAGGATGTCGGCAGCAGGTCCGCGTTCTCGCTGGTGAGCGTGATGCACGGCCGCTGCCTCGACGCGCCGCAACGCGAGGAAGGGACCGGCGTGATCATGTGGGACTGCCTGGGGAACATCAACCAGCACTGGAGCTACAACACCGCGTCCGGCGAGCTGAAGGTTCACGGCATCATGTGCCTCGAGCCCAAGGAGGCAAAGCGACTGAGCCCGATCGTGGTGAATCCGTGCCTCGGCAAGAGCACTCAGAAGTGGGATATCGTCCTCCCGGGCCGGGTCATGCTGCGCGGGATCACGGACGAGTATGGCCGCTCGATGTGCATCGACATCGGCTACCAGAACCGTGCCCCCGGGGCGCCGCTGCTGCTCCAGTACTGCCACCGCGGGGAGAACCAGGAGTGGCGCCGCAGCGACTCGGGGATCGGCGGGGCCACCTTCAACATCGAGAGCGAGATCGGCCGCTGCGCCGACCTCAACATCTCGTACTCGGGGGTGTCACTCCAGCTCTGGGACTGCTCGGGCGCCAACGAAAACCAGCGCTTTACCCGCACCGTGAACAGCGAGCTTCTCATCCGCGGCAAGTGCCTCGACGGCCAGAACCTCCAGCCGGGCGACGCGTTGATCGCCGCGAGCTGCGACGGCCGCGTCAGCCAGAAGTGGAACCGCGACCTCCTGGGGCGGCTCGTCTCGGTCGGCAACCCGGCGATGTGCGCGGACGTCTGGGGCGCCACCTCGTACAGCGGCGCGCCGATAAGGATGTTTCACTGCCACGCCGGTACCAACCAGAGGTGGTACTATAACCAGATCGCCAACCCGTGAGGCCGTCCTTCACCACGCCCCTTGCACCCCGACCCGCGCCGGCGAGACGTCGATTCCCCAGCGGATGGCGCCCGTCGTTTCTGGCCTGTCCTTCCGCGAAGGTGCGGTGACGAGCAGCACCACGCCTCCCGCCGCCAGCACGCTGCCGACCACGAGCGCCGCCGTCGCCCCGTTCCCGAACCCCCTCGCCTGAGCGCGCAGGTCGAGCCCCGTCTCGTCGCACGTGTTCAGCGCGTCGCAATGACCCTGCTGGTTGCTCGCGTTCTTCTTGCCGACGGCGAGCGCCGCGAGCACCCCGGTCGCCCCGAGCCCCGCGGCCCCGGCGACGATCGCCGCGATGCCGACAGGCCGCTGCCAGGGGCGCGCCGCGGGCGCGGGCGCGGGTGGGGGCGCAGGTATGGAGATCACGGGCGCGGAGGTCACGGGCGCGGGCGCGGAGGTCACGGGCGCGGGCGCGGAGGTCACGGGCGGCGGAGCCGCTTCCTCCTTCTCGAGCACGGGCACCTCCACGCGCGCGTGCTCGCCATCCTCGCCGATCACGACCTTGCCCGACCAGGGGCGATACCCCGGCGCCTTGGCCTCGATCACGTGCTCGCCCTTGTCGACCGCCAGCGCCGTCCCCCAGACCGCAGCGCCGAGCGCGAGCCCATCGCTTGTTATCGAGATCCCTGACAGGCCACGTACGGCGGCCGGTAGCTCCACCGTCAAGGTCGCGAGCCTGGGCTTGAGGGCCGCCGCCTTCCTGCCCGCCGCGGCGGCGCGCTGGGTCTGACCGGCGCGGCGTGCCAGCGCCTCCACGAGCCCGTACTGCGCCCACGCGCTCGCGAGCCGGCCCTGGGCCTCGTAGCACCTCGCCAGCGTCTCCTTCGCCCCGAGCGCCTCGGGGAGCATCTGCGTCGTCTGCTCGAGCCTGGGGCAGGCGCTCGCGTAGTTTTTCTTGTCCATCTCCTCGACGGCCTGGTCGAAGAGGGATTGGGCCGCCGCCATGGCCTTTGGATCGGCTGCCTGCGCACGCGCGGCTGCGGGGACGAGCAGCAGCGTCAACGCGAGCGTGCAGGGGCGTGAAGGGAGACCTGGCATGGCGCCAGGTTACCAGAGGGTGGGACGCTGGGTCGTCGAGCCCGGCGCCCGCGGCCGCGCGGGCGGCGGGCTCGGAGCGGCGGGGGCAGCCGGCGTGGAGGGCGTGCTCGAAGGAGCGGGGCCTTGCGGCGAAGCCTCGCCCGCGACGACCGGCGCCGTGCTGCTCGGAGGCGGCGCTGGCGCCGCGGCCCCGGCAGGCGCCGCCGCTTCGACGGGCGCCGCGGCGACCGGCGCCGCAGCAGTCCCGGAGGGGCGACCGAGGACGAACCATGCGCCGCCGCCCAGTACTGCGAGCCCCACCGCTGCCCCGACAGCCATGCCGGCCATCTTCCGGCGCGGCGCCGGCGCGCCGCCGGTCGTTCTCCGCGCCTCCTGGCTGAGCTCGTGGAGCGCCGGCGCGGGCTCGCTGGTGGTCGTGCTCGAATCGACGGTCGTGGTCGCGCCCTCCGGCGTGGCCGCGAGGGGCGCGGCAGGCACCTCCACCGGGATGGTCGCCGCCTGCGAAGGGGCGGGCGGCGCTGCGGACGCTCGCTCCAGCGCCGGCGAAGGCACGCTCGTCGGCTGCAGGTCCGGCGCCGAAGCCACGCTCGACCGCACCGGATGTGCGATCGTCGCGCCGGAATACGCCGCCAGCGCGGCCGGAGGCAGGGCCTCGCGCAGCGTCGCCGCGAGCTCGCCGATGCTCTGGAATCGCTCCTCGGGCCGCTTGCGCATGCAGCGCAGGATCACCGCCTCGACGGCCCGCGGCAGGTCCGGCCGCAGCTCGGACGGCAGCGCCGGCTCGGCCTGCAGCACCAGCGCGGCCAGCTTGAGGACGCTCTCGGCGTCGAACGGCCCTCGGCCCGTCACGAGCTCGTACAGCACGACCCCCATCGCCCAGATGTCGGACCGCGCGTCGACCGACTTCGAGCATGCGACCTGCTCGGGCGCCATGTACATCGGTGACCCCAGCATGGCGCCCGTGGTGGTCAGCTCCACCTCGTCGAGGCCTGTTTGCTTGGAGACCCCGAAATCGAGGACCTTGACGCTCGGGCTGCCGTTCGGGCGGCGGGTCAGGAAGAGATTGGCCGGCTTGATGTCGCGATGCACGATCCCGGCGGCGTGCGCCTCGGCGATCGCATCGCAGGCCTGCAGGACGAACAGCACGGCGTCCTCGACCGGCAGCGGCCCCTGCTTGCGGACGAGGTCCCGCAGGTCGCTGCCCTGGAGGTACTCCAGGACCATGTACGGCGCGCCGGTCTCCGTGCGCCCGACGTCGTGGACCCGGGCCACGTGGTCGCTCCGGAGACGAGCCGCGGCGCGCGCCTCGCGCACGAAACGCTCGATTAGCTCGGGCCGCTCGGGCGAGGAAGGGAGGAGGAACTTGATGGCGAACAGCTCGCCGAGCTGGAGGTGGCGGGCCGCGACGACGAGGCCCATGCCGCCTTTTCCGAGCACGCGCTCGACCCTGTACTTGCCAAGGAGGACGTCACCAGTCTTGACGAGAGTGTCCATCGAGCAGGCGCGGGTCGGGGAGGGCAGACGCGAGACCAGAAGAGAGTCCCTGCCAGGGGACAGCATCCTCGCCCTGACAGCAAGGGGCCAGGTTGACAAAGGAGCCAGGGGCAGGCAAGGCGGCCCCCTGGCGTTCCGTCCGGTCGCCTGTCCGAGGGCTCGCGTCCGGCGGATGGGGCCGGAGCGGGCCGAGTCACGGGACATCTTCAAGGCCAATCGTGAACACAGCGAACGCGGCCGTTGGTATCAATCTGCTGCTTGCCGGCGTAACCGAGCTGGAAGCTCACCGACCATGCTGCGCGGTCAGCCGGTGGGGAGTTGCGCCTCAGGAAGTAGACGGTCGACGACCAGTATCCTGGTACATCCTCATCTGGCTCGCGGAACCACATCTGGTCGATCGCCGGATGGTGTTCAGAATGGTCCACGATCGTTTGCAACTCTTGAACAGTCGGGAGCCGCCATGAGGTGGACCCGGCGAAATCAAGGGTTTCGCAGTAATTGTCTGCCATGCTTTGGGAGCAATTGCCCTCTATATTATCTTCAGAGCAGTCGCCTTTCCCGTCGCGCTGCCAAACCAAGTGCGTTTTTTCGTCTATCACGGTCAGCTGATCCGTGCCGAAGGCGTACTCGCGGCGCCCTCCGCTCGCGAGTTTTCCCGCTCGAACGCAACGGACGTGATGAAGTTTGTGGACCTCGCTGCTCGCAACGCTGCCATCCTCAACGTGGACGCGCCACGCTTCTAGAGGTGAGGGGTTGGCGAAGGGCAGCGACCAGAGATAATCATCGTTGGCCGTACCATGGAAAAGTTCCTTGTCGAGCAGCTTCTTCGGTATGGCCGGAGAAGCGATTTTATAATCCACGATCGAGACGAGCTCGATGCGCGACGGCAGCCGCCAGTCGCAATGTCCTTCCAGAGAGAGCTCATCGCAGTAGCTCTTCGCACCTTCCCAGGTGCGCGGCTCCGGGTTCTTTTCCCGATCCCGGGCCACGTCGAGCTGCCATTGTAGCTCCGTCACCGGATCGACCACCGTGTCGTCAGTCCGGATCGCATCCTCGTGGTTCCACCGATTCGCGTCGAGAGGGTTCGGGCTCCAGTGCGCCCAGTTGGCGTCAACGCGGACCTCCGCGCCTCCGGCCCCTGCTGATCCTTCCTCGCAGCCCCCGCCCGTACCGCCCATGCCGCCCGCCGAGCTCGCCGTACTCGTGGAGCCCCCTCCGTCCACGCCACCCGCCGAGCTCGCCGTACTCGTGGAGCCCCCTCCGCCCGTGCCACCCGCCGAGCTTGCCGTACTCGTGGAGCCCCCTCCACCCGCCGCTCCGACCTCTCGAGGCACACCCGGATCGATGTCGAGGACCCCATTGCACCCGAGGCACAGGCCCATCGAGAAGGCCGCTCTACCCATCCCGATGGCGAGCTTCGGTGTTCTCCCCGTACCCGCACGATCGGTTTTTCCTTCTGAAGCCATTTCGATGTACCTCTGAGCGCGCTCTGACGACTTCTACGCAGTCAGCTTCATCCTACCAGCGAGCGATACGCCCAGCAAGGAACGCGCCCAAGGCGTGCAGAGTCGCTTCGACGCTGCGGGGAGCCAGCACCCGCAGCACGTCGAGCGCCACTCGCCAGCGAAGGTCGAGCGCCAGCTGCCTGTCCCTCAGGGCGGAGGCGCGCCACGAGCGAGCTCGACTTTCAGATCGCATCTGGGCTTCCTGGAGCGCGTCGTCCCGATCGCCGGCATGTACGTCACTCCGGATCAGCATGGCGCGCAGTCGCCTCACTCGAGACGAGGAGCAGGAAGAGCAGGAGTGCGGCCCCACAGCTGCCTCGCGCCAGCTAACCCACGTACGCCAGGGCCGTTACCCGATAACCTGTAGGGTTCAGGAGCCCTGCTGGCGAATCAACGCAGATGCCGCCGTGGCGCTCGCGACTGGATCCGTCGGATCCACTGCGGCGCGCCGGCGGCGTCCGTCGTGTCTGCCCCTGCACGCGCGCGGCGACCCGCCAGCGCTGGGGGATACACCTCGGGTGCAGCCCGGGTCCGAGCCAGTGAGGGCCCTCGCGGACGGTCACGCGCGACAGCGGGCGGTGAGGGCAGGGGAGGCGGGGAGACGCTGCGTCTCCCGCGCTACCGCGCCGTCGCCGCGGCCAGGCCGAGCTTCTCCAGCGAGCGCGGCGTCCCGAACGCGGGCCCGCCGAGCGCGGACTCGACCTTCAGATACATGTTCTCCCGCCCGGCGGAGCGCGCCGCGTCGAGGAGGACGTCATTGCGGTAGAGCGTCACCATCAGCCCCGCGACGATCGTCAGCGCGAGCATGAGACGCGGCGCTCGCCCCGCGTCGCGCGCGCGCGGCGCCGTGCGGACCGTGTCCTTGAACGACTGCGCGGTCATCGGCTCCATCGCCGACATCGCGGCCATGGGATCCATCGCCGACATCGTCGCCAGCGGATCCATCGCCATCGGCGGCGGCGGGGTGGGCCGGGACGCCGCGAGCATCGACGCGGGCGGGGCGGCCACCTCGGTGCGCGTCACGATGTTCGTGAAGCCGTCCATCGGCCCGAGCAGCGCGCTGGCCGACAGGCTCGACACCACCGGCGTCGGATCGTCGGAATCCATGGCCCGCGGCACCGGAGGGAACGCCGGGCCCGGCCGACCCGGTGCCGGCCGACCCGGTGCCGGCCGACCCGGGGCCCGCGCCGGCTCCGCAGGCGTCGCATCGAGCCCGGCCACCACGCCGAGCGGCTGCCAGGTGGCCATCCCGGGGCGCCAGATCTTCGTCGACTCGTCGATGAGGTCGAGGCGGAACAGATCGTCGAGCTTTTCCAACGTGAGCACCTTGATGTCGTCTGGCGCGATCGCGACGTGCCAGAGGGTCTCGCGCTCATCGGTCGCCGGAACGGGCGGCGCAGCGCGCCTGGCCGGAAGGGGCGGCGGTTTCATAAAAAGTCCTCCCTTGCGAAGGCAAGGATGCCACGACACGAGCGCACCTGTACACACCGACATGAGACGCGCCGCTCTTTCGAGGCGGTGCGGATTTTTGCGATGGTGACGCGCGATCCGTGGCGCTGGCGAGATCCTCGCTGTGTCGGTATCCTCGCCCGCGGTGGAGCGGAGCATGGAGGCATTCATGAGCACGAGGGATGAGAGGATCGCGGCCGGCAGCAGCGCTGGATCCTCCAGCTTCTCGCGCTGGGTCCGGGTGCTGCCGGCGCTCCTCCTCGTCGTGAGCGCGACGTTCGTGGCGGCATATTACGTTCCGCTTCGCCGCGCTCACCTGCTCTTGATTCAGGAGCAGCAGAAGGCGAACCAGAAGGGCAAAGAGCTCGAGCAGACACTGAGCCAGGTGCGCGGGGAGCTCCAGGCGAAGACGGCCGAGGTCGAGAAGCTCGAGGCGGAGCGGCAGCAGGCCGCGGCCGTGAAGAGGTCGGGGCTGGAGCGGGTGGAGCAGCTCAAGACCGAGCTCGCGGGGAAGCTCGACAGGCAGATCAAGAAAGGGGTCGCCGCGCTCGCGGTCGTGGACGGACAGGCGTTCGTCGCGCTCCCGGAGAGCGCGGTGTTCGTCGCCAACAAGACCGACGTGAGCCTGCAAGGGCAAGGCCTCCTGTGCCAGGTCGCGGGCGCCCTCTCGACGGCCGGCCAGGGGCCGATCCGCGTCGGCGCGGTCAGCGGTCCTCCGGACTCCGTTCCGCCCGCCCTCCAGGGCGCCTATACGACGGCGTGGGCGCTCTCCGCGGCCCGGGCTGCGAGCGTCGCGCAGGCCGTCGAGGCGAAGTGCTCGATACCAGGAGCCCGGCTGTTCGCGGTCGGGCACGCCGAGCACGACCCCGCGGGCGCCGCGCTCGGGGAGAGCAAGCTGCCCCCGGGGCGCGTCGAGATCTCGATCGCGCTGCCGGGCGCCGCGCCCGCGGAGAAGTGACGGCAGCCGGGGGAGCTCGGCGCGGGCGAGGAGCGAGCGCCGAGGCGACGCGAGGGGCGCGAGGGGCGCGAGGGGCGCGAGGGGCGCGACACCGGAGATCGGGTGTTGGCGGGCTCACCAGGAAGGCGTGAGCCCGGGAGTCTCAGGAATCCCCTCACTTTGCAGTCATTTTCAGCAAGAAATTGAACAGGGAGACGGGGAGACGGGGAGTATTTTGAAGATTTCCCTCCCCGTCTCCCCGCCTCCCTGTGAATTTTCCGGAGAATTGGAGGGGATGCCTCAGCCCGGGAGTGCGAGGGCGCGAGACAGGGGACAACGCTCTGCTTGCGCCGTCGCCTCCCTGTGGCCCGCGCCGCGCAGGCGCGGGCCGCTAGCGAGGATCGCGCAGCGCCTCCGCGCGCCGGGCCGCCGCGCGCCGCAGCGCTTCCGCATCGACGCCGCGCGCGCCCCCGGTCGAGCAGCGGAGCACCCGCAGGAACGCCGCCCGCGCCTGCGCCCGCTCGCCCCTGGCCAGCAGCGCCTCCCCGAGCAGGAACCACCCCTCGAGGTGGTCCGGATCCGCGTTGAGCAGCCCCGACAGAACCTGCTCCGCGTCCGCGGCGCGCCCGGCGCTCAGCAGCCGCGCGGCCTCCTCCACGCCGGGCGCCTGCGCCGGCGCGCTCTCCGCGGCGGCCGCGCCCGGCGCCCTCCGGCTGGGCGGCGCGCTCTCCGCGACCGCCGCGCCCGGCGCCCTCCGGCTGGGCGGCGCCGGCGCGTCGGCGCCCTCCGCCAGCTGCAGCCACCCCGGCGCCGGCCCGCGGCCGAGCTCCGGAGGCAGCGGCAAGATCCCCTCCGCCGGCGAGAGGATGAGGTAGCCGCCGGGGACGAGCTCCGCCGCGAGCCGCGCGAGCAGGCGCGGGACCTGCTCCCGCTCGAAGTAGATCAGCACGTTGCGGCAGAAGATGACGTCGAACGGCCCCGCGCCGAGCGCCGGCTGCGCGGCCGTCAGCGAGGCGACCTCGAAGCGCACGCGCCGCCGCAGCGCCTCCGGCACACGCCCGGCCCACGCCGCCGGCAAGGGCGCGCCCACCGCGCTCCGCTGCGGCAAGAGGCCGCTCCGCGCCACCGCGATCGCCACCGGGTTCACGTCGGTGCCCAGCACCGCCGCGTCCACCCCCGCCGCCTCCGCGCACTCTGCCGCGCAGTAGGCCTCCTCGCCCGTGGAGCACCCCGCGCACCAGATCCGCAGCGGGCCCGGGCGCCGCCCCGCGAGGCCCGCTATCGCGCGCCGCAGGCGCTCGAACTGCTCCGGGTGCCGGTAAGCCGCCGTGTGCCCGATCGTCGCGGCGTCGATCAGCATCGCCAGCGGGGCCGCCTCGCCGGCCTGTCCCACGCGCTCCACGTACTCCGCCTCGCTCTGCCCCGCGGCCAGCGCGCGCTCCCGCAGGTGGAGGTAGAGCGTCTCGGGCCACCGCGACGGCGCGTGGCCCAGCCTGGGCGACAGGAGGCGCGCGAGCGCGCGCTCCAGCAGCGGATCACGCCCCACGGAGCGCCGACCTCCGCGCGAGCTCGACGAAATCCGCGACGCGGATCGGCCTCACCCGCGTGGACGCAAGGAGCGCCGCGCGCGGCATGTCCGGCGCGCTGCACTCCGACGGCTCCTGCGCGAAGCAGCGGGCCCCCCGGTCCGAGAGCTCCGGCAGCGCCCGCGCGCCGTCGCTCCCGAGCCCCGACAGCACCAGCGCGACGACCCGCCGGGCGAGCGGCGCCGCCGACGCGAGCAGGACCTCCGCCGACGGCCGGTGCCCGCTCACGGGACCGTCGCCCGTCAGCTGGATCCGCTCGCGCGCGTCGATGGCCATGTGGCTCCCCGACGGCGCCAGCAGGAACTCCGGCGCGAGCGCGTCCCCGGCCCGCGCCGCCCGCGCCCGCGCCCCGAGGCCGCGGAGCGCGCGCGCCAGGTCCCGCTCTCGCCCGTCCGGCATGTGCTGCACGATCAGCACCGGCACGTCGACGTCCCCGAGCCCCCGCGCCAGCTGCTCCAGCGCCGGGATCGCCCCGGTCGAGCCCGCGATGAGCAGCACCGGCCCGCCCCGCCCCGCGGGCGCCGGCCGCCTGGCCGCGCGCAGCACCGCGGCGCGCAGCCGCGCGCGGGCCGGGGCGCTCGCGAGGTCGCGCTTCTCGAGGCTGTCGCTCGCGCCCTGCGCCAGCGCCTCGCGGACCGCCGCCGAGCCGCGCGGCAGCGAGCTGACCACGACGACCCCCGCGCGCGCCGCGACCGACCGGATCACCGACAGCCCGTCGAGCTCGGGCATCAGCAGGTCCACCAGCGCCACGTCGGCGATCGCCGCCGCCGGGTGCGCCAGCAGCTCCGCCCCCGTCCGCGCCCGGCCCACCACGCGGATCCCCGCGTCCTCCTCCAGGATCGCCTCGAGCAGGGCCGCGGCGATGTCCGAGTCGTCGGCGATCAGGACCCGCGCCGTCACGCGCCCCCGAGGCTCGTCGCGATGATCTGGCGCAGCTCCTCCTCGACGAACCGCTGCTTCGACAGCACCGCCCGCACGCCGAGCCCGCGCAGCGCGGCCACGTTCGGCTCGTCCGCCGCCGTCGTCAGCACCACGACCGGCACCCGGGCGAGCGCGGGCGAGCGCCTGAGCTCCGCCACCATCTCCAGCCCGCCCATGTAGGGCATCTCCAGGTCGGTCAGCACCACGTCGGGCGGCGTCGCCCGCGCCAGCGCCAGCCCCTCCCGCCCGTCGCTCGCCTCCTCCACGCGCAGCCCGAGCGCCCGGAGGATCCCGCAGAGCAGCTCGCGCGCGACGGGCGCGTCCTCGACGACGAGCGCGAGCGGCTCGCGCTTCGGCTCGGCGGCCGCGGCGGAGGGCGCCTCCCAGGGCGCCTGCCGGGCGCACGCGAACAGCCGCTCCACGTCGAGCAGCAGGAGCGCCTCGCCGTCCGCCGTCGGCGCCACGCCGCGCACGAGCGGCGAGGTGAACGGCAGCTCCTCCGACCGCACGAGCGAGACAAGCCGCGGGTTCTCGTAGCCGCCCACGCTCACCGCGAAGAGGCCGGCGGCGTGGTGCAGCACGAGCGCCGCGTCCCCCGGCGCGGGCTGGCCCCCGTCGCCGAGCAGCGCCGCGAGCGAGAAGAGCGGCACGAGCTCGGCGCTGGGCTCGCCGGCGAGGCGCACGCGCGGCCCGTCCGACGTGTGCAGCACCTCGTCGAGGAGCACGACCGAGCGCACGGCGTGCGTCGGCACCGCGCACCGGAAGCGCCCGCTGGAGATGGGGACGACCTCCTCGCCGTGGAGGCTCTTCGGCACCACGAGCAGGATCGTGGTCCCGAGCCCGGGCCGCGAGTCGACCCGGACCTGCCCGCCGAGCGCGCCGATCTCGCGCGCCACGACGTCGAGCCCGACGCCCCGGCCCGAGATCGCGCCGACGCTGCGGCTCGTCGTGAGCCCGTGCGCGAACAGGTACGGGACGAGCTCGGCGTCGTCGAGGGACGCGACGTCCTCGACCGACGGCGCGAGCACCTCGCGCAGCCGCGCGAAGTCGACCCCGCCGCCGTCGTCCCTCACCTCGACCCGCACGGCGGCGTCGGTCTGGACCACGGTCACCGCCACGGTCCCGCGCGCGGGCTTGCCGCGGCGCGCGCGGACGTCCGCCGGCTCGATGCCGTGGTCGATGGCGTTGCGCACGAGGTGGAGCAGCGCCGGCTCGAGGCGGCGCTCCACCTGCGCGTCGAGGAGCCCCGTCCCCTCGACCCGCGCCTCGACGTCCTTGCCCAGCATGCGCGCCGCGCTCCGGGCGGCGAGCGACACCTGGTCCAGCAGGCGCTCGGTGCGCACCACGGACGCCTTCCGGACCACCTCGTCGAGCTCGCCGAGCGCGCGCCCGGCCGCGAACTCGTTGCTCGACCAGTCCGCGCGGACGGCCCCGAGCGCGCGCTCGATCTCGGCGCCGTAGCCGAGCGTCTTGGTGATGCGCTCCCCGAATCGATCCACACCCGCCCCCCGGGGGTCGATCTCCACGAGCAGCGCGCGCAGCATGCGCTGGGCCTCCCGGAGCCGGCGCTGGAGGACCTCCCGCTCGCCGTGCAGCCGCTGGAGCTCCTGCAAGCGCGCCCCGACGGCCGCCGCGTCGAGCGCCGCGGGCGCGGCCTGGTCCGGGGGCGCGCTGCGCGCGCGGAGCTCTGCGTCGAGCCGCGGCGGCGCGACGCTCTCGGCGGCCCGGTCGAGCCGCGGCGGCGCGACGCTCTCGGCGGCCCGGTCGAGCCGCGGCGGCGCGAGCTCGTCGGCTGTCGGCCGGCGCGCGTCCCCGCCCTGGAGCTCCGCGTGGGCGGCCCGGAGCGTCGCCTCGACGCCCTCCAGGTCGAGCGCGGCCTCCTCGCCGTGGCTCGCCGACAGGAGCCCGAGCGCCTCCAGGGCGCCGAGGATGCTGTCGCCGGTGAGCTGCGTCGGGCGCCCGCCGCCCCGCGCCGCGTCGATGACGCTCTCCGTGAGCTCGGCCAGGTCGCCGCACGCGAGGAGGTCCAGCATGTGCGCCTCGCCCTTCAGCGTGTGCAGGAGGCGGCGCAGCACCGGGAGGTTGCCGGCCTGGCCCTGCTCGTAGCCGAGCCAGAGGTCGGTCGCCTGGGCGACGCGGTCCGGCATGGCCCGGTGGAACGCGGCGACGAGGTCAGCCCGGCTCCTCATCCGCCTCCGCGGCCGCCGGCCCGCTGCCCCGCGCGCCGGCCGGCTTGACGCGGAACGCCCGCGCCGTCGTCTTGAGCGCGTGCGACAGCTGGAGCAGCGACTCGGCCGAGCGGGTCGCGTCCGCGCTGCTCGTCAGCGTGTCGTTCACCGCCCCGACGATGTCGACGATCGCCGTCTTCACCTGCGCCGTCCCCTCGCGCTGGTGGTCCACCGCGTCCGAGATCTTCGCGGCGGCGGCCGCCGTGTCGCGGGCCAGCTTGATGCCGTCCTCGGTCGCGAGCACCGACGCGTGCGAGGCCGCGTGCATGTCGGCCACCAGCTTGCGGATGTCGCGCACCGAGTCCATGACGTGCTCGGAGAGCCGGCGCATCTCCGCCGCCACCAGCGAGAACCCGCGCCCGACCTCGCCGGCCTTCGTGCCCTCGAGCGCGGCGTTCAGCGCGAGCAGGTCCGACTTGTCGGCGATGCTCTGGATGAGCGACAGGATCTCGCCGATCCGGCCCGAGTGGGAGCTGACGAGGCGCGTCTGCTCCGCCGTGTGCTGGACGCTGACGAGGCTCCGCTGCGCCATCTCGTGCACGGTGGCCGCGTCCTTCGCGATGTGATCCGCGCTGGCGGTCAGCGCCTCCACCGTGCGCCGGATCTCCTCGAGCGCCGCGTTCTGCTGGTTGGCGGTCGTCTCCTGCTCGCGCACCGACGAGAACATCCCGGCGGCGGCGGACGCGACCTCGGACGAGGTGTTGCCGATGCGGGTCGCGAGCTCCTGCAGGCTCGCCACCATGGCCCGGAACGCGGCGAACAGCTCCCCGTCGCCGGTGATCTTGCAGGTGAAATCGCCGCCCGCGACGCGCGCCGCCGTCTCCTGGAGCTCGCGCAGCTGGGTGTTCATCCGCTCGAAGGCGCTCGCCATGTCCCCGAGCTCGTCGTCGGAGATCCTGAGCGACAGCCGCGCCGACACGTCGCCGCGGGCGATGCGATCCGCCGCCTCCTTGATGTGCGCCATCGAGCGGGTCATGCGCGCCGAGACGAACCAGGCGAGCCCCAGGCCGAGCAGCACGACCCCCGCCGACTGAAGGGCCATGGTCCGGCGCGAGTCGGCGCGGCGCTGCGCGATGCGGTCGCTCCGCAGCCCGACGGCCAGCGTCCCGAGCTGGCGATCGCTGCTCCGCGAGCGGATCGGGGCCTCGCTGACGACGACGCTCGAGTCGCCCCCGCCCTGGACCCCTCGCGCGGTCCCGGGCGCCTGCGCGGCGCCGATCGCGGCGGTGCGCTCGCCCTTCGCGTCGTACACCGCGACCCAGCTCACCAGCGGATCGGTCATCGCGGTGCGCAGGGTGTCGGGGAAGGTCTCCGGCGGCTGCTCGAGGTCCATGGCCACGCCGATGGGCTCCTCGAGCATCGTGGCCAGGATCCCGGCGCGCTCGCGCAGCTCGGCCTCGCTCGCCCGCGCGGTGCGGTCGGGGATCAGCCACAGATCCAGCGCCGACAGCACGATGGCCACCGACGCGACGAGGGCAGCGATCTTCCAGCGGATGGAGCGGAAATTGCGCATGAGGAACTGACGGGCTGACGGGGACGATGAATGACGGGGACGATGAATGACGGCTATCCAGGTGGACCTAGAGCACCGAACAGCTTGAGACGCCCGGGAATGAGGAGATTTGAACCACAGAGGCACAGAGGACACAGAGGAACAACGAAGAACTCTGTGCCCTCTGTGCCTCTGTGCCTCTGTGGTTCATTTTTCTCGGAATTTCGACCTGTTCGGTGTCCTGGGCGCGATGTGCGACGTGCGATGTGCGAGCGGATGAGCCGTGACCGGCGGCTCGAGAGCGTCAGTCGACGATGTGGGCGAGACGGAGGAGCTGCGGGTCGAAGCGGAGGCCCATGGCATTGGCGTGCTTCACGTTGAGCAGGAGCTCGGGCTTGGCGCCGGCCAGCCCCACGGCCACGGCGCAGCCGCGCTTCGCGTCGTCGCCGTCGCCGCACACGACGATGCGGACCACGGCGCCCTCCCGCGGCGGGATGTCCGGGATGGCGGCGGCCAGCCCGCGCGCCACATAGACCACCTCGGCGCCGCCCGCGCGCAGCGCCTCCTCGAGCTGGGCCTTCGAGCTGTACTTCACGCGCAGCACCGTCGCCTGCCGCCTGGCCACGGTGGTCTTCGCCGCCAGCTTCGAGAGCACGGCCGCCATCGCGCTCGCGTCCTCTGCGCTCTCGCCCGACTCGCCCCCGACCACGGCGAGCACGGCCGTGCCCGTCCGGCCCGCGAACCCGCTCTCGTAGCCGACCGACCGCAGGATGATCGCGCCTCGCAGCTCGTACGGAACGGAAGGGGCAGAGTGGCTCTCGGCGCTCGCCGTGGTGAGGAGCGCCAGGGCCAGCAGCGCTCGAATCGAGGATCTCGGAGACACCATGTTTCTCAGGCGAGCCTTGAACGACACCGACCGCATCCTCGACGGGCGCCGCATCAGGCGCCGTCGGCGGGGAGGCGGCGGGCGTCGATCACCCAGTGGAGCGCGCCGTCGATCTCGGCGAGCCCGACGACGTGCGGCAGCCGCAGGACGTCCGCGAGGAGCTGCGGCAGCGGCCACACGCGCTCCCGGTCGACCTCCGCGAGCCTCGGGTGCGCGCAGGCGATCGCCCTCGGGCCGCCGCCGGTCGCCACGCGCACGCACCGCGCGGCCGGCTCGGGCGCCGCGGTCATCGCGCGGGTCATCGCTCGATCGAGGCCGGCGTCTTCCCAGAGGCGGGCGCCGCGCTCGGGCGTCGGGCCGCCCTCGGCGGAGAGGACCTGCCGCGCCGGAAACGCGCACCGCAGCCCTGCGTGCAGCATGGCGACCACGGTCCCCATGTCACCGATCCTTGCCGGTGAGCCGCTTGATCAGGGCCGGCAGGCGGTCGAGGTGGCGCTTCGAGAGGACCGCGTCCGCCTGGACCTCGAGCTGGAGCTGCTCGAGCTCCTGCTCGGAGTGCCCGGACATCAGGATGACGCTGAGGTGCCCGAGCCGCTGGTTCTTCCGGAACAGGGTGAGCAGCCGGTCCCCGCGGATGGTGGGCATGAAGATGTCGACGACGACGATGCGCGCCTGGTGCCGCACGATGGCCTGCGTCGCCCCGATGGGGGACGGGAGCGCGACGACCTGATAGCCGGCCGAGCGCAGCACGCGGGACACCTCTTCTCGGGCGATCTCGCTGTCGTCGATGACCAGCACAGGCGCGCTCGCCGCGGCGCCGGGCGAGGCGCTCAGCGGCGACCGCGACAGCGGCGCCGCGCTCACCGGCCCTCCCGCCTCGTCGACCTGGGGATCGGTCGTCGGCTTGCCCCCCCTCGGCGCGGGCGAGGCGGGCGAACGGGAGCTCGGCTGATCGCTCATCGCCCCGGCCCCGCGCCCTCGTCTTCACGCGGCGCGGCGACCCGCTGCGGCGCGGCCTCGGAAGCGTCGAGCAGGTGGGTCACATCGAGGAAGGTTACTACCCCCTCGCTCGTGTCGACCACAGCTTTCGGCAAGAGCTCCCCGAACACCTTGACCGCGGCCACACACCGCGTCTTGCCCGCCGGCAATCCCAGGTAGCCGCGCGGCGTGCGGCAGACGACGATCCGGAGCGGCGCGGCCGCCGGCCCCGCGAGCGGCGCCGACACGATCACGATGATCCTCCCCCGGTCCTGGAGGATGCCCATCACCCGCGCATCGGCGCGCGGCAGCAGCGAGGGGGTGCGCCACCCGATCACCTCTTCCACCTGCTGCGCGCGGAGCGCGAAGGTCACCGCCCCGAGCTCGAAGAGCAGGAGGTCGAGAACGGCCCTCTCGCGCGGGCCGTTGTCCGGGGCGTCGCCGCGCAGGTCGAGCAGCTCCTGAACCTGATCGAGCGCTTCGGACAAGGTTGCCTGGATTTATCACAATGGCTGAGGTCGGCGAGGTGCTTTCACGGCCGGTGGCGCGGATCCGGGAGAGCGCTCACCGCACCAGCCGCGCTGCTCCGCGCTCAGCCGTGCTCGATCGGGCCGGTTGCTGCGTTGCGCCAGAGGGCCTGCCGCGCGGGCCTACATGCCCGCAGCTCATGCCCGATCCGGCGCCTGCGCTGCTGCCGCGGGCGCTCTGGTGGGCTTCAATAGGCCACCTCGGCCGAGGCGCCCACGTAGGGGCGACCCGTCGTGAGGATCAGCCGGTGCGACGCGTAGGAGGGGGGAGGGACCTTGTTGAACGTCAGGTTCTTGCCGAACACGGAGACCCAGACGTGCTCGAGCGGCGAGAAGGAGACCGAGGCGTCGAGGTTGAACGCCGAGCGCGCGTACAGCCGGTCTCTCGGCGACAGGTCCTCGCTCTCGTCCGCGGGCGCTTCCCTGGTGCCGTGGCTGTTCATGCCGGTCCGGAAGCTCGCCGCGACCCCCGCGGTGAACCCGAGCGCGGTGTAGCTCAGGTGACCCTTGACGAGGTGGATGGGGTAGTTGGCCCAGGTCTCGGCGTCCCAGCTGGTCAGGAGGTTGATGAGGCCCTCGGCGCCGAACGGCTTCGTCACGTTGTACCAGACGTCGCCCGCGAAACCGCCGCCGAGGTCGCCGAGCACGCCGATCTCGCCGCCGACGGCGTTCACGTCGGTGGTGCTGTTCGTGAAGCTCCCCCACCAGTCGCCGCTGGAGGGGTGCCTGGGGTTGCCCGCGACGTGGTCCTCGTAGTCGTCCGGCCGCACGTCGCTCCACGACACCCAGCCCAGGGTGTCCTCGTAGCGGGCGTAGAAGGCCGAGACGTCGAGGGCGAGGCGCCTGTCGAAGAGGCCCATGAAATAGTCGATCTCGGCCAGGCGAGAGGACTCGGGCCGGAGCGAGGGCAGCGGCGCGATCGGCTCGTCCTCGAAGGCGGCGTTGTACTGCTCGAGCCAGTTGAAGTAGGCGGCGTCCGGGAAGCGGAACCCCGTCTGGTAGGACAGCTTGACGTTCTGCGTGTCGCTGATCGCGTAGGCGGCCGCCACGCGGTACGAGGGGCTGCTCACGGGCTCGATCTCGCGCGAGAGGTCCTCGTTGTTCGCGTGCAGGCGCAGCTCGCCGAAGGTCGTGTGATCGAAGCGCAGGCCGGCGGAGAGCGTGAGATCGCGGACGGTGACGGTGTTCTCGCCGAAGACGGCGAGCTCGGTCCACGAGAAGCGCTCGGGGGACTCGAAGGCGATCCCGTGGAGCCGCCCCCAGCGGGACCTGTGGCCATCGAAGCGCTTGTGGCTCGCGGAGGCGCCGAGCGCGAGCTGGCTGTGCGGCAGCGCCGTCGTCTTGTAGACCACCTTGAGGTCCCGGTGCTCCTCGCCGAGGCCGGCGGTCGAGATCGAGCCCTCGCCGGCGACCGCGCCGGGCTGCCTCTCCACCTCGCGGACGAGCCAGTCGGCCGGGACGAGGGTCGTCTCGAAGGCCGAGAGGGTCGGGGTCAGCTCGATCCTGTGCGCCTCGGACAGGCGGACGTGGATCTCGGGCGTGACGGCGGCCATCCTGGTCCGCACGTGGCCGTTGTTGCTGTCGGCCCATTGCCCCTTCGACTCCTCGAGGGTCGTCTTCTTGTTCGGGGCGTTGCCCATCATCGATGTCTGCGCGTAGTCCAGCCGCAGATCGACGCTGACCGGGCTGCGCTCGGAGCCGTAGCGGAAGCGGCCGAACCCCTTGTAGCTGGGCTCTCCGAGGGCGTTGACGCGCGTGTGGTGCAGGAAGGGAGACGTGGTGACGCCGGCGAAGCCCGCGCCGTAGATGTCGCCGGTGTTCGTCCGGGGGGCGGGGGGCTCCTCTCCCTCGTTGTCGGCGTAACCGAAGTAGAGGAAGTAATCGGCGTTGTGCTTCTCGCTGAGCAGGCCGCCGTAGCTGGCCTCGAGGGTGCGCGTGTCGCCGGAGGCGTAGGAGGCCTTGCCCCAGAGGCCGGGGCGGGTGATGCCGGTCGGCCGCAGCACGTTGACGAAGCCGCTGATCGCGCCGGAGCCGTGGACGATGGCGCCGGGGCCGAGGATCACCTCGACCTTCTCGATATCTCCGGTGAGCGGCGCGGCGAGCGTGCTCCCGATGGCGCCGAAGTGGGCGCGCATGTTCGTCGTCACGCCGTCGTGCATGACGAGCGTCTTGGCGTTGTTGTCGATGAGGACCCCGCGCACGCCGATGAGGCGCGAGGTGCGGTCGTGCTCGCCGATGACGACGCCGGGCTGGTGGGCCTGCAGGAGATCGTCGAGCGAGCGGACGCCGTGGAGCTTGAGGAGGCGCGCGTCGTAGACGCGGGCCTGGCCCGTGGTGGTCTTGCTCTCGGTCTCGAAGAAGCCGGTGGAGGAGACCTTCACGTTGAGCAGGTCCTCGAGCTCCAGCGAGAGGAACTGTCCCTGGCTGCTCTCCTCGACGTGGCGCAGCGGCGCTCCGGTGTAGGGGAGGACCGAGCCCTGGGGCGCGCCGGGGGTCGAGGGGAAGGGCTCTGGAGCGGCGCCGGCCGCGGCCTTGCTGTCGCCGGACGGGGGCGCGGCGATGGGCGCAGCGGCGGGCGTGACGGGCGCAGGCTCCTGCGCCCATGATGGGCTGACCATCGATGTCGGAGAAACGAGCAGATAAAAGAGCAGCGCCGACCTCCGCATGGATTCCCCCTCTCGTTCGAGCGCCGGGCGGCGAGCTCAGCGAATGCTCTCCACGGGCCGACCCGGCATGCCGGCTTGCTCAGCCCCGGAGTCGCCCGGACCCGCTGGCCACTCCACGGTGCGCAGGCGCCACGATGCGCCGGCGCTGCCCGCGCTCTTCCCCCGGACCATCCCCGGGAAAATGTAAGAGCGACCGCAAAATTTCACGAGTGTCCGGATGCTACACGAACCCGAGTCTCCGTCAACGGCTGTCCCTGGAGCGCGGGCGCGCGGGCATACGAGCGCTCGGAGCGAGAGAGTCTGAGGGCGAGAGCGCGCGTTCTGGAGAGCTAGAGCACCGATCGGCTTGAAACGCCCGGGAATGAAGAAATTTCAACCACAGAGGCACAGAGGACACAGAGGAACAACAAAAACTCTGTGCCCTCTGTGGTTCATTTTCTCGGGGTTTCAACCTGTTCGGTGCCCTAGTTCCTGGCGGCGCGACGCGCTTCTGTGAGGAGGTGGGGTGTTCCCGCGGCCGCCCGCGCGGCGCCCGGCGTCACCGCCCGGCGATCCAGTAATGGAAGGCGTTGAATCCGGAGCCGCGCCGCAGGGTGATCGCGATCGGGGTCGGGCCTGACAGGCGCGCAGCAGGGAGGGGCACTGCCCGCTCGACCCAGGGGCCGCCCGGCACCTCGACGGTCCCGACCTCCTCGCCTGCCACGGAGACCGCGAGCTCGGCGCCGTCGTCCGAGGCCACGCGGAGCACGAGGCGGGCCTCGGCGGGGACGGCGACGAGGTGGGCGACGAAGCGGTCGGCTTTCCGGTGGTACCGCCCGCCGTCGGCGATCTCCAGGCGCGAGGGGTCGAGCTCGCCGGGCGCGCTGCTCTCGGGCGCGATGAGCGCGAGCGCCACGTTGCGCTGGTCCGCGAGCGGCTCGAGCGCGTAGGCGTGGGCGGCCTCGGACTCGAGGTCCGAGACGTCGAGCTCGTCGAGGATCCGCTCGCCGGGCACGGTCCGCACCGGCAGCGCGCCGGAGCCGAGGAGCGACCAGCGCGCCTCGTAGGCCACCATGGTCGCGCCGCCGAGGATCGCCTGGTCCTCGACGGTGGCGTCGATGAGCTCGCGGCCCAGGACCGGCGGGCACGCCATCCAGTGCGGGTAGACGATGAAGTGCGTCGGCCGGCGCTCCGGGGGCAGCTTCTCGTAGTGCTCGAACCTGGAGCCCGCGCCCGCGACCCAGTAGCGCGCCTCGCCCTCGGTCGTCAGGCCCACGATGTCGAAGGTCCTGCGGCCGCTGAAGTACGCGAGCGCGCCGGTGTCGTTCACGCCGATCCTGGCGTCCTCGGGCAGGTGCAGCGCGGCCCAGCGGCCGAGCCAGACCTGCTGTCGATCGATGGCGCGCGCGGAGTTGGCGAGGTCGTGGACGGCCCACGGGATCCGGGCGCTGAGGGCGCCCGCGAACGCGCCGGCGACGAGCGGCGTCACGTGGTGGATCGGGCGCCGGAGCCGCCGGGCGGCGTCGCCGAGCTCGCGGGCGAGGCACGCGGCCATGACGATCCACGCCGGGGCGAAGGGCCAGACGTACCGCACGCGGTTCCAGAGGAAGCTCAGGTACGTGCAGGGCAGCAGCGTGCCGAGCGCGAGCGCGGCCACGACGGCGGCGTGCACGGGGCGGCCCCGGCGGTGCGCCGCCACGACGAGCGCGACGGCGCCGAGGGCGATGACGGCGGCCGAGCCCTCGGGGAGGAAGACGGCGGTCCACTGGCCGCCGTTGACCACGTCGGTCACGAGCAGGCGGATGTTCTCGAGGATGGCGGCGCGGAGCGTCGGGCCGTCGTAGGTCGGGTTGCCGATCAGCCATTTGACGGCGGTCGTCGACGAGGTCGCGTGGCCCGCGAGCAGCTGGTTCAGCGCGGGGACGACGAGCGGGCCGAGGAGCGGCGCGACGGCGAGCTTTCGCCCGGCAAGGAGGCGAGAGGCTGCGGCGCGGAGGCGCGGCCAGGGGCGCGCCGGAGAGGGCGCCTGGAGGGGCGCGGGGCGCGGCGCCGAGGCGGCGAGGGCGAGCGCGGCGAGCAGGGAGGCGAGCGCGCCCTCGGGGCGGAGCAGGGGCGCCACGAAGCCGGCGAGGGCGAGCGCGCGCGCGATGGCGATGGAGGCGGCGGGCGGCGGCGCGGCGGCGGGCGCGATGCCGTCGGGCACGGGCTCTGCGCTGTCCCCGGCGGGCTCCGGCGGCGCCGGTTCGCAGAGAGAGGCCGCGAGGCGGGCCGTGCGGGTGAGGATCCAGGCGAAGGCGACCGTCTCCATGCCGCTCCACGCGAACCAGGCGAACGCGGCGAACCCGGCGCACATCGCGCCCGCGCCGGCGGCCGCCGCGGGGCCGACGAGGGGGCGGGCGAGGCGCGCTGTCTCGACGGCGAGCGCCGCGTGGAACACGAGCCCGAGCGCCCAGATCGCGTAGACGAGCGAGAGATCGCGCAGGCCGAGCGCGTAGAAGGGGGCGAGCAGCACGGGCCAGAGCAGGCTGGTGGCGCCGGTCGAGTAGCCGTCGCCGGCGACGAAGCTGAAGAAGCTGCCCTCCGCGAGCCGCCGGGCGTACTGCATGTGGATGAACGCGTCGTCGAGCGGCAGGGCCGGGCGCCCCGCCTGCTCGAGGACCGCCCGGATGCAGAGCGCGCCGAGGAAACCGCTCGCGACGAGCGCGGGCGCGTAGGGAGCGGCGCGCGCGGCGAGGGCGCGCAGGGGCGAGGGGGCGGGGGAGGGCGCGGCGCGGGTCGAGGCGAGCGGCGCGGGCGGAGCCGAGGCGAGCGGCGCGGGCGGAGCCGAGGCGGGCGGAGCCGAGGCGAGCGGCGCGGGCGGAGCCGAGGCGAGCGGCGCGGGCGGGCCAGCCGGCGGTCCCGCGGCGCCGGGCCGCGACGCTGGGAGACCCGCGCTCGCGGCGCCGGGCCGCGACGCTGGAGGAGCCGCGCCCGCGGCGCCGGGCTGCGACGCTGGATGCACTGCGCCGTGATCGCCTTCCACCATGGGGCCCGACGAATACCACCACGCCGCCCGGGGGCCGCGATTTCCCGCGCGCGGGCGGCCGGCATTTGGTAGAGCGCCGTGGCTCCATGGTCTTCCAGCCGCGCCCGAACCACCCCTACGCCGACGCGCCCCGCTTCCCCGATGGCGACGACGTGTCCATCGACGACCTGCTCCCCGGCGCCGGCCCCGTCGAGATCGAGATCGGCCCCGGCCGCGGCGGCTTCCTCTTCGAGCGGGCGGCGGCGAGCCCCGAGTCGCGGCTGCTCGGGCTGGAGATCCGGCTGAAGTGGTCGGCGATCGTCGACGAGCGCCTGCGGAAGTGCGGCCTCGGCGGCCGCGTGCGGGCGCTCAACGCCGACGCGCGCCAGGCGCTCGCGCGGCTCCGGCCCGACGCGTCGATCGCGCGGTTCTTCCTGCACTTCCCGGATCCGTGGTGGAAGAAGCGGCACGAGAAGCGCCTCGTGATGGGCCCGGCGCTGCTCGACAGCCTCGCGCGCCTGCTCGTCGACGGCGGCGAGCTCTACGTGCAGACCGACGTCGAGGAGCGCGCCGCGCTGTACGCCGAGCAGATCGGCGCGCACCCGGCGTTCGAGCCCGCCGGCGACGCCCCCGGCTCGCCGCTCCTCGCCGAGAACCCCTACGGCGCCCGGAGCCCCCGCGAGCACCACGCGATCGCCGACGGGCTGCCGGTGAGCCGGCTGCGCTACCGGCGGCGGACGCGCGAAGGTGGCGGCGCGCCGGCGGACGGCGGATAGGCCCTCTCGCCGCGGCGGCGGCGGTCGCGAGGCGAGATGGGAATGTTCGATGTCGTCGTCGCTCAGGCCAGCTGCCCCGGCTGCGGCCATTCCCAGGAATGGCGCATCCAGTACACCTACGGCCACTGCTGGCAGCACGAGTACAGGCTCGGTGACGCCATCTGCTGGTCGGATCCGCCCGGGCGCCTGGCGCCGCTCTCCGACCACGGAGACAATGTCGGCGGCCTCGTCACCGTCCCCGGGCTCGTCGAGGTCGGCTGCGCGCGGTGCGGCCTCGATGAAGGCGCGACTCTGTGGTTCCGGGATAACGTCGTTCAGAAGGTGGAGATCACGCCGTCGGAGGACGGCGGTGACCACGAGCTCATCGAGCCTCCCTCGGGGTGGATGCGCTTCTGGTCGCGCCGCGTGGCGGGGAGCGCGAACGAGGACCGCCTCGAGCTCACCTGCCGCGGCGATCGGTGGACCGTGGTGGTCGCTGACGGCGCCGGCGGGACAGCGGGTGGCGCAGCCGCGGCCCGCTCGGCGGCGAGCGCGATGGCCGCGCTCGGCGCCGAGGCGGAGCTCGATTCCGGAGCCTGGTGCCAGCGCATCCAGCGACTGGACCGTGAGCTGGAGGCGGAGCCGAGGTGCGGCGAGACGACCCTCGTCGTCGTCCAGGTGAGCCGGGGCGAGCTCTGGGGCGCCAGCGTGGGCGACTCGGGCGCGCTCCTCGTCGAGCCCGACAGGCTGGTCGATCTGACGGTGAGACAGCACCGGAAGCCGCTGGTCGGCAGCGGCGCGTGCAGGCCCGCTGGCATCCATCGCCAGCCGCTCTCGGGGCGCCTCCTTGTCGCCACCGATGGCCTCCTGAAGTACACGTCGCCGGCGCGCATGAGCGCCCTTGCGCGCACGGGCGACCTGCGCGCGGCGGTCGAGGCGTTGATCCAGGCGGTCACGCTGCCGTCCGGCAATCTGCAGGATGATGTCGCCGTGGTGCTGGGCGAGCGCATCGGGTAGCCTGCCGCGGCTGTGGACGGCGCCTCGCTTCGCGGTAGACCGTCGCTGCGTCGAGCGAGAACGTTACCAACCCGAACAGGAGGTCAGCCATGGATCAACCGAGGCGGGACACGATGCGAGCGATTGCGATCGATCGGTTTGGCGGTCCCGAGGCGCTCGGGTTACGAGCGCTCCCCGTGCCGGCCATCGGGCCGGACGAGGTCCTGATTCGCGTCGAGGTCGCGGGCGTGGGCGAGTGGGATCCCTTCGAGCGCGAGGGGGGCTACGCCCAGCTGCTCGGGCTTGAGCCCCGGTTTCCGTACGTGCTCGGCTCGGAAGGTGCCGGGACGGTCGCGGCCGTTGGCGAGCAGGTCCGCCGCTTTCGCGAGGGCGACCGGGTATACGCGCTCGGCTTCCTCAACCCGAAAGGTGGCTTCTACGCCGAGTACGCCGCCGTCCATTCCGATCTCGTCTCGTCGCTCCCCGGCGACCTCACGGTCGAGCAGGCGGGGGTGATGGGAGGCGTGGGGATCACCGCGCTGCGCGGCCTGGACGACACGCTCGGGCTGGAGCAGGGCGAGTCGGTGATGATCTTCGGCGCCAGCGGCGGCGTCGGGCACATGGCGGTTCAGCTCGCCAGGCGCATGGGCGCCCGGGTGCTCGCGGTGGCCTCGGGCGATGACGGTACGGCGCTGGCGGAGCGGCTGGGCGCGGACATTGCGGTCGACGGGCGCAAGGGCGACGTGCTCGCGGCCGCGCGTGCGTTCGCGCCCGAGGGGCTCGACGCCGCCCTGCTCACTGCCGGCGGCGAGGCGGCCGAGAAGGCGCTGCTCGCGGTGCGCGACGGCGGGCGCGTCGCGTATCCCGGCGGCGTGCAGCCCGAGCCCCTGGCCCGCCCGGCCGTCCAGCGCCGCAGCTACAACGGCGAGCCCGACGCGGACGTCATCGCGCGGCTCAACCGCCTGATCGCCCGCGGCCCGTTCGAGGTACATATCGCCCGGACGTTTCCCCTGGCCGAGGCCGCCGAAGCCCACATCGCGCTCGGCGCCCACTACCTCGGCAAGCTCGCCCTTCGCGTGGATTGAGCTGCCGGGGCCGCGCGAGGGAGACGGTCGAGCGGCTCTCCACGCCTCGCGACGACGGCTCGACGCTGGAGCGGCAGGGTGAGCCCGAAGGTCGTATCGCTGTCGCTCCCGTGGAGCGGAGGGCCGCCGCGGCCATCACGAGCCCCGGGATCACCACGGCGGGCAGGTGGCGGCGGACGAAGCGGTACCACAGCGAGACCTCCGCGCCGAGGAGCGCCGGCAACCGGAGCAGCGAGGGGGGCTGGCGGCTTGCGCTGCCGGGCCGCGGAGGTGCAGGTGCGCTGAGGGTGGAGAGCGCGAGGGGTTGGCGCGACGTCATCTCGAGGCTGCGTCATTGCAATGGAGAGACCAGCCTCTGGCGACCGCATCTGCGGGGTGTGGCGCGCTCTTCTGGACGCTCCATGGCGGCGCGGGCCTCCAGGTCTGGCGTCTCTGGCCTACAGACGGCTGAGCGGCGGCGTTGCCGGGTTACTGCAGCGCTTCGGAGGCGCTCGTCGCGATGACGGCGTGATCGTGCCACCGCTCGATCGTCGCCAGGTCGCCGCACGCCTCGATGCGCGCGTCGTCCTCGGGGCTGAGCTCGAGCTGCCGTCGCGCGAGCACACGGCGCAGGGCCTTGCGCGCTTCGATCAGGCGCCCCTCCAGGCGGGCCTCCCGACGGCCCTCCTCGAGCAGCCGCTTCACGAGCTGAGGTCTGGCCTCGAGCAGGACTTCGAAAATTTCCTGATCCCGAGCCATGATCTCGGGATCCTCAGTCGGCTCGAACTCCCACAGAAGCTCCTTGCGCACGCTCGTCGACATCGCGAGGTATCTTAGCTGCCGAGCACCCACCGGGGCGACCTTCGCGGCGCCACCCATCGGGCGAACTCGTCGAGCGCTCGACCCGAGCGGGCGACCAGGAACGGCACGAGATCGTCGCGCAGCGGGAGCTCGTTGGCCGCAATCCACAGGAACAGGTGCCCGAGCGGCTCGACGCGGTAACAACCGGGGGCGAACCGAACGGGCTTGCGGGCCTGCTTCAGCCACATGGGCAGATGCGCAGCGACTACCCAGATCGGCTCCTCGCCCATCCAGGACGGACCGAGCTCCTCCGCGCGCTGCACTTGCCTGGCTTGACGGCGCAGCAGCGCTCGCTCCGCCGCGAGCCGGTCGATATACTCCCCCGCGAGCTTCAGCTCGACGACCACCTCGTCGCAGGTCCGTGTCTCCGACCACGGCGCGGGGAGATGTGCGAGACGATCCGGGCGGCTGATCACGAGAAAGCCATCACACTGGACCTTCTCGAGCCTGATCTCGGGTGGGTCCTCCCATCTGGCCGCGCCGCCGGTGATGCGCTCGGTCTCCTGGGCGAACGTCATCTTGGCGAACTGGTCCGGCTGACCCATGACGCCGCGCGATAGCAGACGTCGATGGTCGTAGCCAGATTGTATCGCCGGGATCCGGGGCTGCGCATGCATTCGTGCATCGGGACGCCACCGCGGTATCCAGGACGTCAATTACGGACATCCGTGTCGGCCGGGAGGAAAAAGAACTCGCGTCATTTTTCGCAACGGCCTTCTCGTGACGCAAGTAAGCAACGATCTGCCGCCGGTCCTCGCTTGCGAGGGCGCCGAGCACCTCGCGACGCGCGATACGCGTCGGCGCTTCTCCCTGGGTTGAGCACGGGGTTGGCTGCGACGACCGACGTCATTGGATGCACCACAGACGTCTGGCTGTGCGTGGCCAGACGTCTGGCTGTGCGTGGCCAGACGTCTGGCTGTGCGTGGCCAGACGCCTGGCTGTGCGTGGCCAGACGTCTGGCTGTGCGTGGCCAGACGTCTGGCCCGCCGTCCATCTGAGTCTGTTCGGCGCGACCGCGCTCCCGGCCACGGAGGCGTGCCGGGCGAGCGGCAGGCCTTGCGGGCGTGCCCTCCGCGCTCCGCCGAGGTAGCTTCCCTCGCCCCGGGCTCCTCATCGTACCTGCCGCCTCGTGCGCTCCGGGAGCACGAAAGACCGCGACCTCCGATGCCCTCTGCCTGGTTACCCCTCTCCGCCCTGATCCTGTCGATGGTCCTCTGGGGCTCCTCGTTCGCGGCCCAGAAGTACGCGTTGCTCGCCTTCTCGCCCATGGCGTTGAACTTCGGCCGCCTGGCCGTGGCCAGCGCCTGCTTCATCTTCCTGAGCGGCAGGCTCAGAGGCATCCGCCAGCATTACTTTCCGGGCGACTGGTGGAAGCTGCTGCTCCTCGCGCTGTTCGAGCCGTGCCTCTATTTCATCTTCGAGGCCTGGGCGCTCACGAAGACGAGCGCCTCGCAGGCCGGGATGATCGTGGCCATGATGCCGCTCCTGATCGCCCTGGCCGCGCGGTTCACCCTGAAGGAGACGCTGCCCCCGCGCATGCTCCCGGGGTTCGCGGTGGCCGTCACCGGAGCGGCCTGGCTCTCGGTCGCGGGAGAGGCCACCGGGCTCGCGCCCGAGCCCATCCTGGGCAACCTCCTCGAGCTCGTGGCCGTGGTCTTCGCCACCGGATACACGATCTCGAGCAGGCGGCTCGCCCCGCGCTATCCGCCGCTCTTCTTGACCGCGGTGCAGGCCCTCGTCGGCGCGGTCTTCTTCCTTCCGCTCATGCTGATCACGCCCGGCCCGCCCATCGCGGAGCTCGCCCTGGCCCAGAGGCCCCTTCTGGCCGTGCTCTATCTCGGCGTGTTCGTGTCGCTCGGCGCCTACGCCCTCTACAACTATGCGCTGAGCAAGGTGCCCGCGGTCCACGCCGCCCCCCTCATCAACCTCATCCCTGTCTTCTCCCTCCTCATCGGCCGGGTGTTCCTCGGCGAGAAGCTCACCCCGGGCCAGTACGCCGCCTCTATCCTCGTCCTCGCCGGCTGCCTCATCAGCCAGAGCGTCCCCAGGGGCGCGGCGATCGCCTGAGCGAGCCACCGTCCGTGGAAAGGAGCGTCCGTACACACACGTGAGATGAGCTCCGCATCGACTCCGCCGCTGCCCCGGAGCGCCCTGTCCTCGCTCGGTGCGCTCATGGTACCGTCGCCGGCCGGGGGAGACGACCCGCGCCGCGGCAGGCGCGTCCCGCGCGCGGTCGGCGGCGGCGGCGAAGGCCGCGCTCGCGGGCCGGGAGCTCCCTGCCGAGGAGCGAGCCTTTCCCGTGACGACCGACGATTCGCCCGAGCCTCCTGGAGCGCGCCGCGCCTCCGTCGGCATCCACGCAGCGCTCTTCTTCGCGACATTCGCCTTCGCGTCGCTCTCCGTCGAGGGCAAGCTCGCGATGAGCCCGCCTCACGACGTCTCGCCCACCGCGCTCGCCATGGCCCGCTTCCTCGGCGGGGCGGTGGTCTTCGCCGGCGCGCACCTCGCGCTCCGGACGCCGCGCGTCACGCAGCTCGCGGACGCGCTCCACCTCGCCGTGCTCGCGTTCTTCGGCGTCGTCTGCAACCAGACGCTCCTCCTCGTCGGCCTGCGCATCACCTCGGCGGTCTCCGCGACCCTGCTCATCGCGATGATCCCCGTCCTCACGGCCGCCCTCGCCGCCCTCACCGGCCGCGAGCGCTTCTCGCAGCGCGCCGGCGCCGGCACCGCGGTCGCGCTCTTCGGGGCCGCCATGCTCACCGGCTTCGCCATCCCCAGGCTGGGCGACTCGTTCGCGCTCGTCTATGCGCTCTCGACCGCCATCTACGTCCTTCATGCGAAGTCTGCGCTCGAGCGCCTCGGGACCGTGACGGTCATGGCCTGGGTGTTCGGCTGGGGTGCGCTCCTGTTCGCGCCGGTCGGCGGCGTCGCCCTCGTCCGCGAGGCGCCCTCGTGGTCCCCGCCGGCGGCCCTCCTCGTCGCCTTCTGCGTCCTCGTGCCCACGGTCCTCGCTTACGCCGTGAATGCCTGGGTGCTCCGGCGCGCCTCGCCGACGCTGGTGGCCATCTACGTCTTCCTGCGGCCGCCCCTTGTCGCGCTGCTCGCCTGGGCCCAGCTCGGCGAGGCCCTCGGCGCGCGCACGGCCGTCGCGGGCCTCGTGCTCCTCGCCGGCGTGACCATCGTGGCCACCGCGCCCCGCCCGCACGCCGGCCCCGCCCCGCGGCCCGCGCCGCCGGCCCGCGACGGGGACGCGCTCGCCCCCGCGCCGGGCATCGCCCTGCTCAGCGCGAGCCCCGACGCCGAGGTCCCGAGCCCCGAGCCGGCGCGCAGCCCGCCCTTCAAGGCATGAGCTGCGGAGCTCGCCAGTCGCGCCGACTCGCGCCCTCGCCGTGCCCGCCCCGCGCGGCCTGAGCTTCACGCCCACTGCGCCCCGCGCGGGCGTCGATCCCGGCCGATGTCGGCGCGGTGTGAGGCGCTTGACAGCAGAAACCGGGTACGTGACCATGCAACCGCGGTCACGGAGACGCGATATCGCGCCCGCGCCCGGGGGAACCGCAGCGCTCGCGCGCAGCGATCGGGAGAGGTGAGGGATGGGGACTGATCAGCCGTCGCCCGGGCTCGTGCTCGTCGCAGACGACGTTCTCGTGAACCTCGAGGTGCTGTCGAGCACGCTGGAGTCGGCGGGGATCGAGGTCTGCGTTGCGACCGACGGTCCCATGGTGCTTGAACGACTCGAATACGAGACTCCCGATCTCATCCTCCTGGACGTGACCATGCCGGGCATGACGGGGTTCGACGTCTGCGAGCGGCTGAAATCCAGGCCGGCGACCGCCAGCATTCCGGTCATCTTCACCACCGCACATGCCGAGGTGTCCGACAAGCTGCGCGGGTTCCGCCTCGGCGCGGTCGATTATGTGACCAAGCCGTTCGAGCGCGAAGAGCTCCTGGCGCGCGTGAAGACGCAGCTCGCCCTGCGCGGCGCCCTCACGTCGCTGGCGAGGAAGAACGCGGAGCTCGAGCGCGAGATCGAGGAGCGCGCGGCGGCGCAAGGGGCGCTCGCCAGGCTGAAGGACGAGCTCGAACGGCGGGTGGCGGAGCGGACGGACGCGCTCGGCCGGGTGGTCGCGGAGCTCGAGGGGACGGTGGAGCGGCGCACCCGGGAGCTGCAGCGCGCGAACGAGCGATTCGCGCTCGAGCTCGCCGGTCGACAGGCGCTCGAGGAGGCCCGCGCGGCGCTGCAGGCGCAGGTCATCGCGGCGCAGGCCGCGAGGCTGGCCGAGCTGTCGACGCCCATCATCCCCATCGACGACCAGATCCTGATCATGCCCCTCATCGGCGCGATCGATGAGGAGCGCGCGCAGGGCCTGGTCGACGCCGCGACCCTGGGGGTGAGCGCGCGCCGGGCGGCGGTCATGATCCTCGACATCACCGGCGTGCCGCAGGTCGACGCGCGCGTGGCCGAGACGCTGGCGCGGGCCGCCCGAGCGGTGCGCCTGCTCGGCGCGCGCGTCGTGATCACGGGCATCCGCCCCGACGTCGCGCGCGAGCTGGTGGCGCTCGGCGCCGAGATGGAGGGGGTCGTGACGCAGAGCACGCTCCAGGGCGGCATCGCCTACGCCATGAGCAAGACCGGCGCGTCGCCGCACCGCGCGCCAGCCCACGCGGCGCGCGGGTAAGCCGGCCGCGCGCGGCGGAGGCCCAGTGGTTTCACCTCGTTCCCCTGAGGGGCGCGCCGCCAGATGACATCAACCACACCGCGTCAACCGAAGGGAAGCTACAGGCTCGGGGGAGCGGCGTTCGTCGCCAGCGGCCTTCTGTTTCTCCTGAGGGGCTTGCTCGACCTCATCGCGGGTCCGCCTCCCTCGAGCGGAGCGGAGATCCTCGCATGGACCGCCTCGCAGGCGACCCTCCTCGCGATCGCCAACGAGGTGCTGTTCTTCGCGGCGATGCTCATGGTGCCGGCCGTGATCGCCCTGTACTCGAGCCTCGCTGGCACCCACAAGGCCACGACGGACGCAGCTTGCGGGATCATGGCGGTGGTGGTTCCGGTCCTCGCCGTCCTGTGTATCGTTCACGGTCGCCTCGTCTATCCTGTGTACGGCATACGCATCAGCACGCCAGACGTGGCGGCGCTCGTCATCGCCGTCTTCTACGGTGGCCTGCACGCAACCGGCATCCTGCTGGGTGTCGCGACGCTCGTGCTCAGCCTGGCGATGAGGCGCGGAATCTACGGGAGATGGATCCCGTATCTCGGCATGGCGACGAGCGCGGCCGATCTCGTTGGCGCATATCCATATCTCATCGGGCCCGTCCCCACGCTCCTCTGTCATGCGCTGCTCACCGCATGGTTCGTGGCCGTGGGAGCGGTGCTCTACAAGATGCGCTGATGGCAAGATGCGCTGATGGCGCCTCACTCGGCGGCTGAGCTCGTCAGCCGACCTGGCCCGGAGCGACGTCCACCGGGGGCGCGGGGCCAGCGGCGGCGCGGAGGGCGTCGCGCAGCTTGCCCACGTGGAAGCCCTTCGCCAGCCCGCGCAGCTCGTCGACGAAGGGGCCGAGGCGCGCGTCCTCGCGCTCGAG
Source organism: Sorangium sp. So ce321 (assembly GCF_051530195.1). Lineage (NCBI taxonomy): Bacteria > Pseudomonadati > Myxococcota > Polyangiales > Polyangiaceae > Sorangium > Sorangium sp. So ce321. The sequence goes on from NZ_CP150329.1 coordinate 1,738,583, forward strand.
CCGCTCGAGCTCCAGCAACAGCCCGCTGATCCGGCCTCGGTTCACGAGGTCGAGCAGCCCGGCGATCACCTCCGCCGACGGCAGCGCGCCCGGCGCGGCGGGGGCGGGCAGCGCGCCCGGCGCCGCGGGGGCGGGCGCCGCCGCGCGCGGCGGGGGCCCGGCGCGCGTCCACGCGAGGTCCAGGTGGTCTTCGAGCTGCTCGAGGAGCGCCCCGAGCTGGACGGGCTTGGGCAGGAAATCGGTGCACCCCACGCCGGCGCCCCGCGCGCGGTCGCCCTCGGACGCGCTCGCCGACGACGCGATCACCGGGACCGAGGCGAGCCCTGGCAGCCTCCGCAGCCGCCGCGTCGTCTCGATGCCGTCGAGCTCCGGCATCGCCAGGTCCATCACGACGAGATCGGGCCGGCGGGCGCTCGCCAGCGCCAGCGCCTCGCCGCCGCCGGACGCCTCGACGACGACGAAGCCCAGCGGGGCGAGCATGTCCCGCAGCACGGCCCGGTTCTCGGCCTGATCGTCCACGACCAGGACGGCGCGGCGAGGCCCCGCATAGCCGGTCACCCGCGCCCAGCGCCCCGCGGCCTGGGTCGCCGGCGCGCTGGCGGCCGGGGCGGCGCGCGCGTCCGCGAGCGGCACCTCGACCTCGAACACGCTGCCCTCCCCAGGCTGGCTCTCGACCCGCAGCGTGCCGCCCATGCGATCCACGATCCGCCGCGTGATCGCGAGCCCGAGGCCCGTCCCCTCGACCGGCGCGCCCCCGGTGGGCACCTGCTCGAACGGCTCGAAGATCCGCTCGAGGTGCTCGGGCGCGATGCCGGGGCCCGTGTCCTCCACGCGGAAGCGCACCGGCCGCGGCGCGCCTGCCAGCGGCCCCCCGGGCGCCTCGCTCGCCGCGACGCGCAGCACCACGCGGCCGCGCTCGGTGAACTTGATCGCGTTGCCCAGCAGGTTGAGCAGCACCTGCGTGAGCCGCTTCTGATCGGCGATCACCGCCCCGAGCGCGGCGCCCTCCTGCTCGAACAGGAAGGCCAGGCCCTTCGCCTCGGCGCGCACCTGGCAGATGCCGAGCACCGCCTGCACGAACGACGGGAAGTGCACCTCGTCGGGCGAGAGGGTCAGCTTGCCGGCCTCGATCTTGGCGAGGTCGAGCACGTCGTTGATCAGCGTCAGCAGGTGCTCGCCGGACGACTGGATGATCTGCACGGCGCGCAGGTGCCGCGGCGACAGCCCCTCCAGCCGCTCGAGGATCTGCGCGTAGCCGAGGATCCCGTTGAGCGGCGTGCGCAGCTCGTGGCTCATGCTCGCGAGGAAGTCGCTCTTGGCGCGGCTCGCCGCGTCGGCCGCCTCCTTCGCGGCCTTGAGCTCGGCGGTGCGCTCCTCGACCAGCTGCTCCAGGCGCTGGTGCGAGCTCGAGAGCTCGCTGTACAGCGCGGCGTTCTCGACGGCGGTCGCGGCCTGGGCGGCGAGCAGCGAGACCACCTGCACCCGCGCCTCGGGGAACGCCCCCGAGACGCCCGCGTGCTCCAGCACCATCACGCCGAGGAGCCGCCCCTGGTGGAGCAGCGGCACGAGCAGCAGCGAGGCCGGGCCGCGGGGCTGGAGGTAGGGGTCGTCGTCGAAGCGCCCGTCGCCGCCGTCGCGCCCGAGCACCAGCGGCTCGCGGCTGCGCGCCACGTAGCGCACCGCCGTGGCGGGCAGGAGCGCCGAGCTCAGGGCCGGCTCGTCGCGGTGGAGCGTCATCCGCTCGGGCTCCACGGTGAGCTCCGCGCGGACGACGAGGTGATCGCCCCGCGCGAGCACCAGGACCGCGCGCTCGGCGCCGGCGTTCTCGGCGAGGAGCCGCATCATGCGCGCGATGAGCGAGCCCGGATCCCTGTCGCTGGCCAGCGCCTGGGCGGCCTCGAGCAGCGAGACGACGTCGATCTGGCTGGCCGCGCGGACGGTCGCGCGCGCCGCCCTGCGCGCCGGGGCCGGCGGCGCCGCGGCGTCGGCCGGCTCGGCCAAGGCCGGCTCGACCGCCGCGAAGACCTCGGGGTGCCTGCGGCGCAGGGCCACGGCGGCGCCGGTGGCCTCCCAGCGCAGGTAGGCGCCGTGCGCGTCGCGCAGGGTTGCGCGCGCCATCCGCGCCCGGCCGCGCGCGAGCAGGTGCTCGCCCGCGAGGCGCAGGCCGAGGGCCTCGGCGTGGACGAAGCCCTGCCGGTGGGCGTGCTCGATGGCCTCGTCGAAGAGGCGCTCCGCCTCCTCGTGCCGCCCCGCCGCCCGCGCCTCGCCTGCCTCGGCGAGCAGGAGCGCGTGGCGGAAGGTCGCCGGGTTGAACGCCGCGAGCCGCTCGAGCCGCGCGCGCTGGTCGGCGAGGGCGGCGCGGCGGTCGCGGTCCTCCGCCGGGTCGCCGGGCGGCGGCGGCGCGGCGCCGAGGATCGCCAGGATCTCGAGGCTCCAGAGGGCGGGCGGGTTGCACCAGCCCGCCGTCCACAGGGAGCTCACCTCCAGCGCGAGCCGCAGCGCCTCGCCGTCCTCGCCGAGGTGGGCCGCGGCGAACGCGGCGGAGCCCAGCACGATGACCCTCATCATCGGCGAGGAGGCCGGGAGCGCGGCGACGCGGCGGATCGCGCCCCGCACGTCGGCCTCGTCGGCGCGGGTGAGCAGGTGGTGGACGGCGCGGAACGCCGGGGCGCTCTGGCCGGCGATGCTGTCCCGCCAGGGCGCGGCGGGGATCGGGCAGCTCGACAGCCGCGCCCCGGCGGCCATCTGCGCGGCGGGGAGGACGACCTGGCTGACCTCGCTGTGGGTGATCGCGCCCTCGCGGAAGCCGATCTCGGGCACGTCGCGCCACTGCGCGTGCACGAACGCGAGGTCCGGGTGCACGAGCTGGCCGGCGAGGTTTCCTGTGTGGAGGGCGCCGGCGAGGAGCAGGCCCTCCGTGGCGCGCGCGGCGTACACGAGCTCGACGCACCGGGCGCCCAGGGGCAGGTCCTGGAGCACGCCGGTGAGCACGACAGCGCTCATGCTCAGGCCGTAGACGGCGCGCGGATACAGCCCGTGCACCAGGGCGATCTCGGGCATCGCGAAGATCAGGCTCGCCGCGAGGTCTGGCTGGCTGAGCGCGGCCGCCGTGATGGAGGCGCCGATCAGCTCGCCGGCGACGCGCGCGACCGGATCGGCGCAGCGCGGCAGGGCGCGGAAGGAGTCCGGGCTCATCGCCGCGATGAGGGGCGCGATGCGCGCCGTCTGGGCGGCGAAGAAGGCCGCCAGCGCCTCGGGCTCGCGCGGGAACGACCAGCCGAGCTCCGAGAGCGCGGCGAGCCCCACGCCGACGCCCTCGGGGTAGCGCCCGGCGACGGTCAGCAGCGGCACCTGCGCGAGCGCCACGCGCCCGCGCGCGACAGCGTCCCGGGCCCGCTCCCGGCACGCCGCGAAGAGCCGCTCGCCCGCCTCGGGCTGCCCTGCGAGCCACTCGGTCTCCGCGAGCGCGAGCAGGATCTCGAAGTCGAGCGCCGCGGCGGCGCCGCCGTCGGGGAGCGTGGCCGCGCCGGCGTCGGGGACCGCGGCGGCGCCATGATCGGCGACCGTCGCCGCGCCGGCGTCGGGGACCGCAGCGGCGCCGGCGTCGGGGACCGCCGCGCCGCTGTCGTCGGCCGCGCCCCCGTCGCCGCCAAGGAGCTCGCGCCCTGCCCGCAGGAACCGCACCGCCTCGGCGTAGGCCGAGGCCGCCTTCGCCCGCAGCCCGGCGGCGAGGCAGCGCTCGGCCGCGCGGCGCCGCTCCGCCGCCTCGCGGAGGTGCCCCGCGGCACGGAGGTAGTGATGGACGAGCGCGAACAGCTCGGCGTCTCCCCCGCGCGCCGACCAGCGCCGGTCGAGCGCGCGCGCGAGGGCCAGGTGCAGGCCGGGGCGCTCGTCGCCCCCGGGCAGCTCGTACGCGGCCTGCTGCACCCGGTCGTGCACGAACGCGTACGCCTCGCCCTCGCCGTCGCTCGAGGCCACGAGGAGCCCCTCCTGCAGCAGCGCCTCGGCTGCTCGCCGCAGCGCCTCGGGCGGCAGCCCCGCGGCGGCGCTCACCAGCGAGGCCTCGAAGTCCGCGCCCACGCACGCCCCCGCGACGAGCATCCGCCGGGGCTCCTCGGGGAGGCGGCCCATCTTCTCCGTCAGGAGCGCCACGACGTTGTCGGTGACGGCGGCCCGCTCGATGCGCTCCGCTTCCCAGTACCACCTGCCCGTGTAGGTGTCGCGCAGGAGCAGCCGCTGCTCGTGCAGCGCCCGCAGGAACTGCTCGACGAAGAACGGGCTGCCGTCGGTCTTCGCCCTCACGAGCGAGCACAGGGCCCGCACCTCGTTGCCGGCGCCGCGCAGCATGTCGTCCACCATCTCGACGAGCGCCTGCTCGTCGAGCGGCCCGAGCGCGCGCACCTCCGCGCGCCGCCCGCTCGCCCGGGTCGCCTCGACCAGCGCGCGCAGCGGCGGCAGCGCGCGCGCCGGGGGCGCCCCGTCCACCTCGCCGTCGCGGTAAGCCCCGAGCAGGAGGAGGTGCCCGATCTCCGGGTCTGTCGCGATCGCCTCGAGCAGGGCCAGCGAGGGCGCGTCGGCCCACTGGAGGTCGTCGATGAACAGCACGAGCGGGTGCTCGGCGGTCGCCGTCGCGCGGACGAAGCGCTGCACGGTGAGCTGGAAGCGGTGCTTCGCCTCGGCCGGGCTCACCTCCAGGAGCGCCGGCGGCTCGCCGAGGATGCGCGCGAGCTCCGGCGCCATGTCGACGAGGATGCGCGCGTTGGCGCCGAGGGCGGCGCGGGCGGCCGTCGCCCAGCGCTCGAGCGCCTCCGCGCTGTCCGAGAGCCTCCGGCGCGCGATGGCGCGGAAGGCCTGCGCGAGCGCCGCGTACGGGGTGCCGCGCTGGAGCCGATCGAACTTGCCGGCCGCGAAGAGGCCGCCGGCGAGGCGCGCCTCGTCGCGCAGGGCCCCGACGAGCGCCGACTTGCCGACGCCGGACGGCCCGGAGAACAGCGCGAGCTCCGTCGCGCCGCCGCGCGCGCGCGCGAGGGCCTCCCGGAGCGCCTGCTGCTCCCGCTCCCTGCCGAAGAGCCACGACGGCCTCCGGATGCGGTTCTCCCAGTCGCGCGCGCCGAGCGGAAACGGCCGGATCTCTCCGGTCTCGCGCAGCGCCTCGAGCGCGCGCTCCAGGTCGCGCGCCGCGCCCTCGCCGGTCTGGTAGCGCTGCTCCGGGCTCTTCTCCAGCAGCCGCATCGCGATGGCGCTGACCACCTCGGGGATCCGGAGCGCCGGCGCCCGCTCGTGCGGCGGCGGCGGCCTCCGGGCGATGTGCGCGTGGATCAGCGAGAGCTCGTCGGTCAGCTCGAACGGCAGCTTGCCGGTCAGCATCTGGTAGAGCGTGCAGCCCAGCGCGTAGAGGTCCGCCCGCGCGTCGACGCTGCGCTTCATCCGGCCGGTCTGCTCGGGCGCCATGTACGCGAGCGCCCCGATCGCCGCCCCTTCCGCGCCGCCCACGTCCCCCGCGTCGCCCGCCGCGGCCCGCCGCGTGGCCAGGCCGAAGTCGATGATCTGCGCCTCGGTGCGCGCGGCGTTCACGAGGATGTTCTGCGGCTGGATGTCGCGGTGGATGACGCCCCGGCGGTGGAGCTGCCCGAGCAGCCGCGCGAGGGCGGCGCCGAGGCGCAGCGCGGCCTCGAGCGGCAGGGGACCGCTCGCCAGGGCGCGCTCGAGCGAGCCATCCCCCCAGCGCTCGAGCACCAGGGCCACCCCGGCGCCGTGGGGCACGAGGTCCAGCGCCCGGACGATGCCGGGGATGTGGAGCTCGCGGAGCAGCGCGTGCTCGCCGCGGAGCCGCGCCACGACCCTGTCGTCCGGCAGCTCGTGGCGGGGGATCTTCAGCACGACGGCCGCCTGGCTGCTCCGGTGAACGCCCGCCACGACGCGCGTCTCCGCGCCGGTGTACAGCACCTCCCCCAGCCGGTAATCCATCGGCCCCATCTTCGCCGAAGTCGCGCGGCGTGTGTCGCCTCCTGCGGCCGAGCTCGCCGCGGCGAGCGTGGGTGGACGGCCGGCGGAGCGCTGCTGTGCGGGTGTGACGCAGCGCCTCGTGTCCGGAGGCCTGCGCCGCGCCGGCGTCGGTGGGGGTGTCGCCGAGGAGCGTGACGCGGCGACCTATACAGGCCTCCGTGTCGCCCCGCTCTCCTCGGCCGTCGCCACGCAGAAATCCGCCTCGGCGGCGTACCCCTGCGCGTCCCGGAGCTCCACCACGCGGTCCCGGCCGAGGGGCGCCGCGCCCGGGACGCGGAAGGTGGCGACATCGAGCCGCGGCACCGGCGTCTCCCGGGGCGCCGGCAGCTGCGGCACCCAGGCGTACGGCGCGCGGTAGGCCCGGTAAACCAGGTTGAGGCTGAGCGGCGGCTTGCGCCAGTAAGGGCTGATGTACTCCCAGACGATCTCGTGGGTCGGGGTGACCTCGAAGATCCGGCCGTCGGAGCCCTCGGTGATGAGCGTGTTGCCGTTCGGCAGCCGCTGGGCGCTGCTGATGAACGGGCTGTAGAAGCGCGACGCGTCGAGCGGCATCACGAACCCCGCCTCCCGGGGCGTGTACTGCCAGCGGATCTCCAGCGTGATGGGGTCGATCTCCAGCACCCGCGAGTGGTCGCGCAGGGCCGTCTTGAGCCCCCTGGGCGCGCCGGGGTTGGGGGCGCCGTAGCCGGCCCAGCCCCCGTTGTCGAACACGAGGAGGTTGCCCTCGCCGGGCAGCCCGCGCGGGATGAAGTGAGCGTGGTGCTGGCCGATGATCCAGCCGAGCCGGCGCTCGGCCTCGCTCCCGTCGTACCGCGGGCCGAGCTTCCACGCGATCCGCCCTGTCTTCTTGTCGACGATGGCGATGATGTTCGCCTCGCGCGCGTCCCAGATCAGGTTGTCCGGGTGAAAGCGCTCGTCGCCGGCGTCGTACCACCGGTTCGGCCCGAGCAGCGACAGCGAGTTGATGTGCAGCCAGTCGCCGATACCCGCGGCCGCGGCGCTCGCGCCGCCGAGGGCGCCCGCGCCCGGCGCGCGCAGGTTCGGGTCGCGGCGCAGCGCGGCGCGCGCTTCCTCGTCGAACCCGAGCTCCTCGACGTGCTCGTGGGCGCGCCATTGCCACACGATGTTCCCTTTCCAGTCCACCTCGATGATCTTGTCGTCGAGCAGCGGGTGCTCGGAGATCGCGTAATTCTGCACGTTCTCGTGCACGAGCAGGAAGGTGCTCCCCCGGTCGACGAGCGGCTCCTGGCCGGGTGCATGGTACCCGACCGGGTTGCCCTGCCGCTGGAAGTCGTGGTGCTGGCGCGCGAACCAGCGCGGCGTCTCGCCGGGATCCTCGATGTACTCGAGGCGGTCGAAGCGCCACACCACGTTGCCTTCCCAGTCGACCTGCACGAGGTCGATCTGGTCCTGCGTCCCGTGCTGCGGGTTGCGCTCGCCGGTGCTGCCGAACACCTGTCCGCCGGGCAGGAGCTTGCTCGGGAACCCGTGCAGCCCTTTCCAGAGCTGCACCTCGCGGCCGTTCATGTCGATGAGCAGCGCGCCGAGGCCTGGGGCCTGGAAGATGGTGTAGCCGTTCCAGCTTCGGTCAGGGTCATAGAGGGTGACCCCGGTGGGGTAGATGGTCGGATGGCCCATGCGTCGTGTCTCCCGGCCGGCGGCGCCGCCGCGGCGGTTCGCTCGGCTTGCTCGGCTTGCTCGGCTTGCTCGGCTTGCTCGGCTTGCTCGGCTTGCTCGGTTCGCACGTGTGCACGGGGCGTACCCGCGGCGGATGCCGCGGACGAAGGCGCCGCGCCGGGCCTCGCGGCGCGACGCTGTTGCGCAGGGAGCAGCTCGGCAGCACCGGCGCTGGCCAGGGAGCACCGCGCCCGCGAACGGGCGAACGGGCGAACGGGCGAGCGGGCGAACGGGCGAACGGGCGGCGAGCCTGCATCCGACCGTAGGCGCCGGGGGCCAGCTGGACGATACTTCGCCCCGAGAAGCAGGTGCTGATGGACTTCGACGTCGACTTCGCGATCGTGGGCTCTGGCTTCGGGGGCAGCGTCTCCGCGCTGCGCCTGACCGAGAAGGGCTATCGGGTGACCGTCCTCGAGTGCGGAAAGCGCTGGAGCAAGGACGACTTCCCCCTGACCAACTGGAACATACGAAAGTTCCTGTGGGCGCCCAGGCTGCTCTGTCACGGGATCCAGCGGCTCACCTTGCTCCGGGACACGCTCATCCTCTCGGGCGCGGGCGTGGGCGGCGGCTCGCTCGTGTACGCGAATACGCTGCTGGTGCCGCCGCCCGAGGCCTTCACCAACCCGGGCTGGCCTGCGGGCACGAGCTGGCGCGACGAGCTGATGCCCTTCTACGAGACGGCGAAGCGCATGCTCGGCGTGACGGCGAACCCGAAGCTCTGGCCGGCGGACCGGCAGCTCCGGCAGATCGCCGACGAGATGGGCCGGGGGGACACGTTTCACGTCACCAACGTGGCCGTGCTCTTCGCGAGGGAAGGGGAGCAGGAAGGGCAGCGCGTGCCCGACCCGTTCTTCGGCGGCGAGGGGCCGGAGCGCGCCACCTGCGTCCACTGCGGCGGCTGCATGGTGGGCTGTCGCTACGGCGCCAAGAACACGCTCGATCTCAACTACCTTTACCTGGCGGAGAAGAAGGGCTGCACCATCCAGCCCGAGACGATGGTCACCGCCATCGACGCGCTCCCTGGCGGCGGCTACGAGCTCACCCTGGAGCGCTCCACCGCGCTGCTCAAGAAGCGTCGCCGCAAGCTCCGGGCGCGCGGGGTCGTGCTCAGCGCCGGCGTGCTGGGCACGGTGAAGCTGCTGCTCCAGGCCAGGGCCGAGGGGCGATTACCGAACCTCTCCGGGCAGCTCGGCAATTACGTGCGCACGAACAGCGAGGTCATCCTCGGGGTGACAGCGAAGGACGACCGGGTCGACTACTCTCGTGGCATCGCGATCACGAGCGGCATCTACCCGGACGCGCGCACGCACATCGAGCCGGTGCGCTACCCCGCCGGCTCCGACGTGATGGGCGCCCTCGGCACCGTGCTCACCGACGACACGCCGGGACTGCCGCGCTGGCTGCGCTGGCTCGGCCGGCGGCTCCTGCACCCCATTGACCTCCTCTTTGGGCTCCTGCCCTTCAAGTTCGCGCGTCGGTCCACCATCCTCCTCGTGATGCAGACGCTGGACAACTACATGCAGCTCGTCTGGAAGCGCGGCGGCATGACCACCCACCGTCCGCCCGACCAGCCCAGGCCGCCGGCGTACATCCCCATCGCCAACGAGGTCGGCAAGCGGCTCGGCGTGCTGATGGACGGCACCCCGCGCAACGCCATCAACGAGGCCGTGCTCAACGTGCCGACCACCGCGCATATCCTCGGCGGCTGCGCCATCGCCCGTGACCCTGAGCACGGGGTCATCGACGAGCAGAACCAGGTGTTCGGCCACGAGAGCCTGTATGTGGTGGACGGCTCGATGGTGCCCTCGAACCTGGGCGTGAACCCGTCGCTCACCATCACCGCGATGGCCGAGCGGGCCATGAGCAAGCTCCCCCGGAAGCAAGACAACCCCGCGTTCGCCGGGTCCAGGACGGAGCGCCCGTCGCTGCCGGCGAGCTCCGCAGCGCCCCCGCCCGGGGCGTCGCGCGCGCCAGAGGCCGTCTGACGAACCGCTGCGCGCGGCTTGGTCCGTCGATCGGGCCAGGTTGAATTATTACAACGATGCCGCTGCGCGACCCGGCTCGTCGATCGAGTCAGGCTGAATTATTACAGCGGCACTCTCCCCATCTCCCGGAAATCAGCCCGCTTGCGGCGTTCTCTCGGACAGGGCGTGATCGGACGCCGCTGCGCTACATCCTGCCACCTGATTGCGGAACTCGCCACTACAGCAGGGTCTGGTCGCATGACAAAGAGCCTCACTGTGTCATGTTGCCTCGCCGCGGGGAGCTCACGCCGCCGCGCGAAGCAATCCAGCAGAGCTTGTACTGTAAAAATCCAGTGAAGCTCTGCAAGAGATCGAGGAGGACGCCTCTGTGAGATTCCGAGCCTGTATGACCGGGTTGCTCCTCATTGCCGGCTGCAACGGCGAGATCGGCGGCATCACGGCCGGTGAGGACGCGCCGCTCCCTCCGCCCGTCAACATCCCTCCTGTCCACGTCCAGTGCACTCACGTGGGGAGCGGCACGGACTACCAGGTCGGCCCGGGCAAGCAGTTCGAGTCGATCGGCGATGTCCCGCTCGAGTCGCTCGTCGCCGGCGACACGGTGCGCATCTTCTGGCGCTCCGAGGGGTACCACGAGAAGATCATGCTCGGCGGTCAGGGGACCGCGGAGCAGCCGATCCGGGTCTGCGGCGTCCCGGGGCCGGGCGGCGAGCTGCCGGTGATCGACGGCGAGGGCGCCACGACGCGGCCCGAGCTCGATTTCCCCTTCGACGGTCACCAGGTGAGGGGGCTCGTGATCATCGGGCACAAGCACGACGACGCGTACGATCTCGCGCCCAGCCACATCACTGTCGAGGGGCTCGAGATCAAGAACGCATCGCCCCCGTTCCGCTTCACCGACAAGGCCGGCTCCGCGGCGTCCTACGCGGACAACGCGGCCGGCATCTTCGTCGAGCGCGGCGACCACGTGACGATCCGCGCCTGCGAGGTGCACGAGAACGCCAACGGCCTCTTCATCGGCACGGGCGGCGCGGAGATCCTCACCGAGGACGTGCTCATCGAGTCCAACTACATCCACGACAACGGCAGCCTGAGCGATTACAACGAGCACAACGTCTACAACGAAGCCTCGAACGTCATCTACCAGTTCAATCGCTTCGGCCCCACGCGCGGCGGCAACGGCAACAACATCAAGGAGCGCTCCGCCGGCGTGGTCATCCGTTACAACTGGATCGAGGACGGCGCCCACCTGATCGATCTCGTGGACGCGCAGGAGGCGACCGACTCGGTCGCGCTGCCGTCGTTCCACGAGACGTTCATCTACGGCAACGTGCTCCTGCGCACCGGCTACGGCCCGTCGATGGTCCACTATGGCGGGGACAGCGGGCAGACCGAGAATTACAGGAAGGGCACGCTCCACTTCTTCGCCAACACCGTCTTCGTGAAGAACGAGGCGTACCGGGATTACGAGCGCTCCGCGGTGTTCGAGGCCTCGACCAACGACGAGCGGATCGACGCCCGGAACAACGTGTTCGCCAGCAGCCAGGAGCCGACCGACATCCGCGCGGTCACCTTCATGGGCGACCGCGACGACGTGGCCGCGGGGACCCTCCTCCTCGCCGGGAACTGGGTCATGAAGGGGTGGACGGCGTTCGATCCCGTCCCGGGCCCGCAGCTGCTCGGGAAGGTGGACGGCCTGGACAGCCAGATCGTCGGCCTCGCCCCGCCCTTCGCCCCGGTGGAAGGTCACGACTTCCTCCCGGTCACCGGCGGCCCGCTCGTCGGCGCCGGCGCGGCGCTCGACGGCCTCCCGGCGGTCGAGCACCAGTACTCGCCGCACCAGCAGGCCAAGGCGCGCAGCGACGGCTCCAGCTTCACGATCGGCGCGTTCGCCCCGTAGCGCGCGGCGCGCGCAGGCCGCCCTCGCCCGGCGCCGCGCGGCCGACACGCGCGGTATGAGCCGGGGGGGCCGGCGCTGCGCTTCATGAGCCCGCCGCGCTCGCCGCGCGACCGGGCTCGGCCGCCACGGCCACGGCGCTCCTTGCCCACCTGCCGCGAGCCGTCGTACGGTCCACCGCCGCCGGGCGCGGTGCGGGCGCGGTGGAGGAGGAGTATGTCGTACGAGACCAGGTTCGTGGAAGCGGGCAGCGCCGAGGAGCTGACCGCGCTGGTGCAGCAGGCAGAGCGCGACGGGTGGCAGTTCGTCTCGGCGCAGGTGACGATGGTATGGGTGAACGGAGAGCCGCAGCGGCCGGGAGAGCCGGCCGGCCATGCCAGGAAGTGCATGCTCGCGGCCCTGCACCGCCCCGTCGCCTTCGGGGAGCAGGCCTGACCGCGGCGACGGTCTGCCCCGTCGAGGGCCGCGTCGAGCGCCGCGGCGGGCGCCCGGAGCGCTCGCGTCGAGCGCGCCGTGCGGCGCGCCGTCGCGGCGGGTGACTCCGACCGGCACCTCGGCCGCGCCCGCGCCGCCTCGGGCTCCGGCGGCTCGCGCTTCGTTCAGCCCCCGGGGGAGAACTCGATCGGATAGACGACCGTGGTCTTCTGCCCGACGCCCGGGAACCTCAGCGCGGTCGTCGCCGCCACCATGCACCGCTCCAGGGTCGCGTCGCGCAGCGTCGAGCTCGCCGTGTCGACCGCGGCGTCAGCCACCGCGCCGTCGCCCAGGATCGCGAACCTGAGCGGGACCGACCCCGCCGCGGCCGGGCTCCGCGCGAGGAGCTCCTCGTAGCAGACCCGGTACCGCCCGAACGAGCCCCGCACGACCGCCTGGATCTCCGCGGGCTCGAGCTGGCCCGGCAGCGGCACCGAGACGGGCGCCGCGGGCAGCTCGGTCATCGCCGCGAGCGCCGCCTCGACGGCGGGGAGCTGCGCCCGGCGCGGCGCGGCGATCAGGATCGCGGGAGGCGCCCCGGCGCGCTCGCGCGCAGCGATGACCCCCTCGCCCTTCTCGAGCCGCGCGACGATGTCCGCCGTGGGCAGCGGCAGGTCCGCGTCGTACCGCGCGGGGATGCGCTGGTTGCCGAGATCGAAGTAGAAGACCGCGAGGCTCGACCCGAGCCGCGGCCGGGCCGCCGGGATCTGGACCCAGCCATCGGTCCCGTACGACTTGTGGTTGATCGCGACCTGGTCGTCGCAGCGCGGACAGGCCTCCTGCCGGAGCGCGCGGATCGCGGGCGCGATCGCGAAGGTCCTGAGGCGTTCGCTCACATCCCGGCTCCCGCCGAACGTGAGCACGCGGATCGTGACCTCCCGGGGGCCCGACTCTGGCACGGGAAAATACCGCGCGAGCGCGCGGGCGAACGGCGACGCCTGGCTCGCGTCGCCAGGCTCCTCCGGCAGCGGGTCCTCCTCGCTCCCGGTGACCAGCAGGCGCAGGCGCCGCTCGGCGGCCTTCTGGAGCGGCCAGGGCTCGCCGACGGCGTGATCGCCGAGGAGCGACTCCACGGCGGCGATCGCGGCCTCCGGGTCGCCCTCCGCCTCGAGCACCCGGCTCATCGCGAGCCTCGCCTGATCGCGCTGATCCGGCGTCACCGCCGGGTCGGCGAGCACCTCGGAGAGCGCCTGCCGCGCGGCGGCGATCTCCCGGCCCACGTCGAGCCTGCGCTCGGCCTGCTCGATCGCGAGCGAGACATCGGGCCGCCTGTTCGCGCCGGCGGCGAGGTCGACGCGCGCTTCGGCGCCCGGCGCGGCGGTCTCCGGCCCCTCCGCGCACGAGGCGAGCGAGAGCAGGCCGGCGGCGATGGCGGCGGTGGCGGCGCGGTGATGGATGGTATTCATGACGATCGATGTCCTCCTGCGCGCGGCCCGTTTGCAGCGGCGCGTGAGAGGCATTCTGCGCACTGGCCTTGTTGGCTCCGTCTTCGCCATGTCACCGTTCCGTCTCCGGCGCCGGAGCGCGGGTGAAGCGGTAGCCGGCGCCGCGCACGGTCACGAGGTGCCGAGGCGATCTCGGATCGGGCTCGAGCTTCGCGCGCAGCCGGTTGATGAAGTTGTCGACCGTGCGATCGGTGCCGAAGTAGTCCGCGCCCCAGACCGCGTCGAGGATGCGCTGGCGCGGCAGGAGCGCGCCCTCGCGCTCGACGAAGAAGCGCAGGAGCTTCATCTCGAGCGCCGTGAGCTCGACGGGCGCCCCGCGCCGCTCCACGCGGTGGGCGCGGAAGTCGACGACGACCTCCGCGAACTGCACGACCGCGCGCTCGGCGTCGCCGAGCCGCCGCCGCCGGAGCGCCGCGTCGACGCGGGCGAGGAGCTCGGAGACGCCGAACGGCTTGACGATGTAGTCGTCCGCGCCGAGCCGGAGCCCCCGCACCCTGTCCTGCTCCTCGCCCTTGGCCGTGACCATCAGGATGGGCAGGTCGGCGTCGTGGCGGCGGAGCTCCTCGCAGATCTCGAAGCCGTTCATCCCGGGCAGCATCACGTCGAGCAGCACGAGGTCGGGCCGGGCGGCGAGCGCCATCGAGAGCCCCTCGGTGCCGGTCTTCGCCACCTCGACGCGGAAGCCCGCCGAGCGCAGCGTCTTCTGGAGGCCGAGGCGCAGCGTCGGGTCGTCCTCGACGACGAGGACGGTCTCCAGCCTGCCTTCGGGGGTCTTCTGGGTCATGGCGTCCTCTCCGTCGGTTCGCTCGGTTCGCTCGGTTCCGTCGGCCCGGGGGCCCCGGGCGGTCCGGGGACCCAGAGGGTGAACGCGGCGCCGCGGCCCGGCTCGCTCTCGACGCGGGCGCTGCCGCCGTGCGCGCGGGCGACGTGCCGGACCAGCGACAGCCCGATGCCGCTGCCCGAGACGGCGCGGCTCAGCCGGTCGTCGGCGCGCTCGAACGGCTCGAAGATGCGGCGCTGGTCTCGCCGGGCGACGCCCGGACCGCGGTCCTCGACGGCGATGGCGACGCCGCCGCGCTCGCGCGCGACGCGGACCCGGTAGGGGGCGGCGCGCGGCGCGTACTTGAGGGCGTTGGCGAGGAGGTTGTCGACCGCGAGCTGGATCTGGCCCGCGTCGATGCTCGCCTCCGCGGCCTGGTCGAGGTCGCGCTCGACCCTGGGCATCTCCGGGTTCCGCTCCTCGAACGTGTCGATCGAGGCCGCGACCGCCGCCGCGACGCGGGCCGGGGCGCGTTGGGCGGCGGCGCGCCCGGCCATCATCCGGCTGAAGCCGAGCAGCCGCTCCACGGTCTCGCCGAGCCGCCGCGACTCGCGCCCGAGCGCCTCGAACACCTCGCGGTGCTCCTCCGGCGCGAGCCGCCCCTCCTCGAGCAGCTCCGAGAGCATGCGGACCGACGCGATCGGCGTCCGGAGCTCGTGGGAGACGGCGGCGACGAAGTCGGTGCGCAGCTCGCTGGAGCGCCGGGCGGCGCGCATGCGCGCGAACAGCAGCGCCGCCAGCCCGAGGGCGAGCGCCGTGGCGGCGGCGCCGACGCCGACGAGCAGCCGCTTGCCGCGCGCCGCGTGCCGCGCCACGGCCGCCGGATCGGCGGGCGAGAGCCGCACGGCGAGCTCCGGCGCGATCGGCAGGAGGGCCGCGGGCGCGCCGCCGAGCTCGGGCGCGCCCGGCGCCTGCCCGGCGGCCCCGGCGGCCGCGGGCCCGGCGAGGACGTCGGCGCGGACGTCCGGCGGCACCGGGCGCGCGTCGCCGCGGAGCCAGCCGGCGAGCGAGCCGGCGTGGATCACGAAGCCGGCGGAGCGCCCGTCCGGGAGCGCCCGCAGCGTGCCCGCGGAGGCGCCCGTGCGCCACGAGGCGAGGCCGCGGCCGTCGGGGCGCGCGCGCAGCGCGGCGTCGAGGCCTCCGCGCTGGAGCTCGGCCACGAGCGCGTCCCGCTCCGGGCGCGCGGCCGCGAGGGCCGCGCGCGCCCGCTCGCGCGGCTCGCCCGAGAGCGCGGCGTCCGCCTCGAGCGCGGCGGCCTTGCGCTCCGCCTCGGAGAGCCCTGCCGCGTGCCCCTCGAGCCAAGCGGCGACGGCGGCCTGATCGACGGCGCGGTCCGCCGCGGCGTCGAGCGCGAGGACGGGCCAGAGCCATCGCCCGGCCGGCGACCGGGCCTCGGCGCAGCGCGCGAGGAAGTCGCGCCGCGCGCCGGCGCGGCCCTCGGCGTCCGGCCCGGCGACGGCGCGGGCGAGCGCGGCGCACCCCTCGGGCGCGGGCGCGAGCGGCAGCGCGGCCTGGGGCGGCAGCAGCACGGAGCGATCCGGCGCGAGCAGCACCGGCGCCGCGAACGGCGGCGCGATCCCGGCGAGCGCCGCCGCGGCGGCGTCGGGGGCGCCGCCGTCGGCGGGCAGGGCGGGTAGGGCGGCGAGGGCGGCGGCGGCGATGTCGACCTCCTGATCGATCGCGCGCGACAGGCGGTCGGAGGCGGTGGCCAGCCCGAGCGCCACCTCGCGGCGCGCGCCGTCGGCCTCGTTGGCGAGGGCGCGGAGGCCGAGGACGCCGACGCAGATCGCGGGGACGCTCGCGGCGGCGGCGAAGAGCGCCCAGTCGCGCAGGCGGCTGGCCCGGGGGGAGAGCACGGGCGCAGCGTCGCACGGGAAGGTCACGGGAATGTCACGAGGCGGGGAGCACCGGAGGTGCGCTCAGGCGGGCTTGCTGGCGTGCGCGCGGTTCCAGTAGAACAACATGTCCGCGTCGTCTCGATCGCGCACGGCGTCCAGCTCCGCGATCGCCGCGCGCGCGTCCTCCCGGGGCAGCCTGCGCGCCGCGAGCGAGCCCTTGGTGTCTTGTCACATGCTCGCGCCGGGCAGATCCGGACAGCTCGCCCAGCAAGGCTCCGCCTCCTTGCATGTCCTGTCGCTGACGCACTCCGTGCAGGCGGCGGCGCTCTCCTGATAACCCGAGTCCGCGTCCGCCTCGTCCTCGCACTCGCTCGTGCACGACATCGTGTCGAGGTCCTCGATACATTCGGAGTATTTCGAGCATATCTTGGCGCAATCCACCGTGCGCCCGGCCTCGCTGTCCCTCGCGCATCCGGGCGCCAGGACAGCGGCTGAAACAGCGAGAACTACCCATGCGATCAATCTCTTCACGTTCACCTCCCGTGTCGACTGCGTGATGATGTCCGGCGGGTCGTCTCACCCGCGCAGGTCGCGCCTCAATACGTGGGAGGAGGAGCCGGCGCCGGGTCCCCTGGCCTCGTCTGGCGCGGGATCGGCTCGCCGCTATCCATGGCCTTCTGCACGGCTTTGGCGTGCGCGTCTTCGGCCTTCCGCTGCTCGTCGCTCGCCATCCCGTACTGCCCCCGCTGAGCCGCGTCATCGGCGTTGTTCTGGTGGACCACCGCGCGCCGCTGCTCCTCGGACGACGTCGCGCCGCAACCAAGGGCCGAGGCGACAAGGACGCCTGTGATGCATGTCATCTTGATGAGATTTTTCATGGTGCCTTTTCCTGTCTGTTCGTTTCGTGGCGACCGCGAGCGCTCCCCGGGGCGCCGCGGCGGCCGTCCTCATCGCTCGCTCGTCGGGCCGCGCCTCCAGGCGCCTGCTCCTGAGCTCACCCGGTACCGATCGCGCGCCGACTTCCGGCCTCCCGCGCTTCTCCAGCGCGGACGATCGATCCTCGTCTGTACTCCTATTGCAAGAACCAGCCCAGGCCGCGCGTGCAGCGGCGGCGCTCGCTTCCGGGCCAGCGTTTTCGGCTGCATCGCCCAGGCGCGCCGAGCTCGATGCTCCTGCACGCAGATCAGGCGATCCGCGCGCGCTTCACCGCCATCGGGACACATTGTCCCTTGCGCAGGGCAGCGAAGGGCTCGCCGGCGACTCGAACAGCAGCTTCCGCCCGGCAACGCGCTGGACCCGCCGTATCGCCACGGAATTTGACAGAATGCACCAACGTCACAATCTGCCACGACGGCGACGACGGCGTCCGACCATGGCGCCGGAAGCACGTTCACCGGGTCGCGCCTTCATCGAGCGCGCCTGGGGGCTCGGCGCGCCGATCCACGCGCACGCGCCGTTCCGGCGGCGCTGAGCCTTTGGTCCTCTTTCTGCTTATCTCGTTTCCCTGGTCCTCGGTCGTTCACGCCAGGCCGCGCCGTCCACCGTATATAGGGTTGGGGCCGCTCGGCTGGGTTCGATGGACCGACCACGAAGCCGGTCAACACCGGCTCGCTGCTCGCTCCTCTCGTCGCCTCGTCGGTGCAGCGCTTCGACGAGGTGACCGGCGGGCGAAGCGCATGGGTCACGCTGTCCTGACCCCGGACAGGAGACAGTCGGTTCATGCTGAATCAAGGTGCATCGCTCGATGTTCCATTCTGGGCGTGGCTCGTCCTCGGGGGCGTGGTTCTCCTGAGTCTCCTCGTCGATCTGGTGGGCCATCGCGGCGAGCACGGCCTCGGCCGGAGGCAAGCGATCCTCTGGAGCTGCGCCTGGGTCGCGCTGGCGGTCGCGTTCGGTGGATGGATCGCCTTCGAGTTCGGCCGCGCCGCGGCCGTGAACTACGCGACCGCCTACCTCATCGAGAAGAGCCTCAGCGTCGATAACCTCTTCCTCTTCCTCGTCATCTTCGCGCGGCTCTCGATCCCCCAGACCGAGCAGCACCGCGTCCTCCTGTGGGGAATCCTCGGGGCGTTCGCGACCCGGGCGGCTTTCATCGGCGGCGGCACCGCCCTCCTGGAGGCGTGGCACGGCGTGGTCTATGTCCTCGGCGCCTTCCTGATCTTCACGGGCGTGAAGACGGCGCGCGAGCCCTCCGAGGCGGCTGGAGAGAGCAAGATGCTCCGCTTCCTCCAGCGTCATCTGCCCCTCACGCCCCGGCTGCACGGTCACCGGTTCTTCGTCGTGGAAAGCGGCCGCCGCCTCGCGACGCCCCTCCTGCTCGCGCTCATCGTCATCGAGCTCACCGACGTGCTCTTCGCCGTCGATTCGATCCCGGCGGTGTTCGCGATCACCGGCGAGCCGTTCATCGTCTACAGCTCGAACGTCTTCGCCATCCTGGGGATGCGGGCGCTCTACCTCGTGCTCCAGGACCTGCTCACGGGCCTTGCGTACCTGCGATTCGGCCTTGCCGCGATCCTCATCTTCGCCGGCACGAAGATGCTGGGCTCACAGCTCTTCCATGTCCCGCATGCCGTGTCGCTGCTCGTCATCTTCTTCATCCTCGTCGCTTCGATCGTGCCGAGCGTCGTGTCGAAGCGGCGCAGGGCTCGAGCGGAGCGGCTGCGCGTCGCCTAGGACACCAAGCAGGTTGAAACCCCGAGTAAATGAACCACAGAGGCACAGAGGGCACAGAGTTTTTGAGTTGTTCCGCTGTGTCCTCTGTGTCCTCTGTGCCTCTGTGGTTCAAATCTCTTCGTTCCCGGACGTTTCAAGCTGATTACCACCCCGCGCGGCCGGCGCTCACCGCCCCTCGCGCGGCGCGGTGACCCTCGCCCACACCGCGAGGATCATCGCCTGTTCCATGGTGCGCGGCGGGGGATGGCCCCTCGGGGGCTCGGCCGGCAGCGGGACGGGCGGCTCTCCCCTGCGCCATGGCGCGTCGTGCCGCGCCGAGGCCCCGGCCGCCGGGCCGCGGCGCCCGACCTCGTAATCGACAGCGGCCACCGCCTCCTCGAAGGTGGTGAAGCGCTCGACGAGCTTGCCGTCCAGGAGGACGTGCCACCGCTTCCCGCGACCGCCGCGGGCGAGGACGACGACCTCGCTGATCGCTCCGGGCTTCCTCTCGAAATGGAGCGCGAGGCCGAAGCGGCCGAGCGAGGCCCACGCATTGCGCGAGATGGCCAGCACCTCCGGGTCGACGCGGAGGCTCAGGGGATCGAAGTGCGCGGCGCGCTCCTGGATCTCGCGCAGGGTGATGCGGCCCGCCTCGACCTCGAAGCCGGGGTAATCGAAGGCCACCTGCCGGTAGAAGCGGCCCGCCTCCGCGGCGTCCTTGCCCTCGAGATCGAGGTCGCGGGGCATGCCGAATAGCGAGGGGAGCGTGCACAGCTGGAGCGAGGAGAGGTCGACGAAATCCAGGATGAGGCAGTCCTTCTTGCCGGGATGGAGGCGGGTGCCGCGCCCGACGCACTGGGCATAGAGGCCCTCCGAGCGCGTGGGGCGGGCCATCGCGACGCAGGAGACACCAGGGTCGTCGAAGCCCTCGGTGAGGACAGCGACGTTGGTGAGGACCTGGACGCGCTCTTCCCGGAAATCGGCGAGGACCCGGCCGCGGAGGTCGGAAGGCATGTCGCCGTGGACGTAGGCGGCCCGGACGCCGAGGTGGTTGAGCGCCTTCGCGAGGTTCCTGGCGTGCGCGACAGTGACGCAGAAGGCGATGGTGCGGCGGTCGCGGGCGAGCTCCTGAATCGAGCGGGCGACGAGGGCGTTGCGCTCCTCCATGTCGACGGCCTCCTCGAGCTCGTCCGTCGCGAAGTCGAGGCCGCCGCCGTCGAGGCGGGAGAGGTCGGTGGCGGTGGCGACGCGGTAGCCGGTGAGGGGGGCGAGGTAGCCGTCCGCGATCATCTCGGGGAGGGTGCGGCTGTAGACGATCGCCTCGAAGACGTCGTCGAGGCCTTTGCCGTCGCCGCGGGCCGTCGTGGCCGTGAACCCGAGGAGGGTGCCAGTCCACGCGGGGTCGAAGGCGCCGAGCTGGCGGAGCACGCGGCGGTTGTCCTCGGCGGGGGCGTGGTGGCACTCGTCGTAGATGACGAGGCCTATATCGCGGCCGCCGGTGACCTGCTCCAGCCGCTTCTCGTGGAGGGAGCGGATGGAACAGACGATGACGCGCGCTTCCGACGAGGCGCGGAGCTCGCCCTGCTCGACGGCGACCGTGGCCTGTCCGCCGAGGGCGCGCTCGATCTTGTCCTTGGCCTGGAAGAGGAGCTCTTCGCGGTGGGCGAGGACGAGGACCTGCCGCCTGGCGAGGCGGGCGAGATGGGAGAAGATGACCGTCTTGCCAGCGCCGGTCGGGAGGCACACGACCATGCGCCGGACGCCGCGCCTGCGGGCCGCGAGGACGGCCTCGACGGCGGCGCGCTGGTAAGGGCGCAGGGCGGGCGCGCCGGGGCTCATCGGTGCTGAGGCGGTCGTGGGGCTGGTCATGAGCGCTCTTGCTGGCGTCGCGGCAGCATAGCCCGGAGCCCCTGCCCGTGCTCTTCGCGGCGCGGGTCCGCTCCGCGCAGGCGCGCGCGCGGCGCGATCAGATCCACATCTGCGTGGAGGGATCCCAGCGCTTCCAGGTGCCTTCGTCGTCCAGGTAGATGTCGCTCTCCCCGGCGAGGGTGCGGAACCGCTTCTTCCGGACCTTCAGGTCGCCGCGCTTCGTCGTGTAGTCGGTCTGGACGTCCGCGGCGGCGATGCTCCGCATGTCGACGAGGAGCTCGTCCCCGCTCGCCTCGACCACCACGTAGCCGTTGGCATTGCTGTTGGCGTAGGCGACGTGCGGGTTGATCTTCGTCTCGGTCGACATGATCAGATCGTCGATGCCGGCGGCGAGCAGCGCGGCCCCGGGCACCGCGCTCAGCACCGGATCGCCGGCCACCTGGCCCGTCAAGAGCTCGCGGAAGGGCGCCGACGAGACGGCGCCGCCCACGAACTCGACGATCTTCTTCGTGGGATCCGCGCTGAGGCCGGCCGTCCCCGCGAAGAAGGCGTGGATATCGCCGGTGATCGCCACGACGTTGCCCACGTCGACGAGCCGCGCCAGGAGCTCGTCCCGCTTGTTGCGGAAGCCGTCCCAGGCGTCGAGGTTCATGTAGAAGCTGCGCTTGAACTGCTCGGGGATGCTGTAGGGCGTGAGATCGACGGCGAGCGGCAGGAGGCAGAACTCGTTGCCCCAGACCTTCCAGGTCGCCTTGGACCCTTCCATCGTGTCGAGGAACCACGCCTCCTGCTTGGCCCCCATCACGTCCTCGCTCGCCCCCTGCGTCTCCTTGTAGCGGATGGCAGCGTAGATATCGACGGTGTCCTTGACCGCGAGGTAACGGGAGCCGATCGACGTGTGCGCGCCGAGCTTGCCGAGATCCACGTACGCGATGCCCCGCTCCAGGAACGCCTGCTCCTCTTCAGCGATGAGCGGGATCTGCGTCTCCTCCGGCAGGCCCTCGTTCACGCTGGCCACGATCGTGTTGATGTAGAGGGCGCTGACCTTCCCTTTCACCTCGGCGGCGTCGTAGCCGGCGGCCTCCGCGGCCTCGGCGAGGACCGACGCGTAGATCCCGTCGCTGTAGGCCTCGATGTCGTCCACGTAGGGCGTGGCGGACGCGGGGACCTCTCCGAACTCCTCGAGGAGCTTGCCCAGATCGAGCACCACCTTGCCCGGGAAGGCGCCCTCGGGGATGAGGTGATCCGGCCGGTAGCTGCGCAGATCCGTCATCACCAGGTGCACGTGCTTGCCGAACACGAAGTCGCGGTAGATGCGGAGATCGCCCGGGAACGAGGCGCCGGGGTCGTACTCGAAGTCGTCGCCGTAGTCGACCGGCTGGTACTCGAACCACGCCTGGTTCGCGGCCTTGCGGCGCTCCACGTCGGTCTCGTCCTCCTGGCCATTGAAGTACGTGGCCGTGGCGCCGTGGGAGTCGTCCGAGAACTCGTGGTCGTCCCAGATGGCGATCATCGGGAAGCTCTCGTGGACCTTCTGGAGGTTCGCGTCGGAGCGGTACGTCCTGTAGAGCTCTCGGTAATTGCTCAGCGACCTCGCCGCGCGATAGGCCCCGTCTCCGAGGGCGATGCTGCCTTTCTCGTCGGTGAAGTCGACGCCGCGCCCGGTGGTGTTCTGGAAGCTGGGGTCGCCGGTCGTCTCGTAGACGTAGTCGCCGAGGTGCACGAAGAAGTCGAGCTCCTCCTCGGCGAGCGCGAGGTGGGTATTGTAGAAGCGTCCGATATAGTCCTGGCAGGACACGTAGGCGAAGCGGACCTTGACGTCGGCCTCCGCGGCCGGCGCGGTCTTGGTCCGGCCCACGCGCGACACGTAGGCCTTGTCGCCCTTCGCGTAGATGAAGCGGTAGTGGTAGACCGTGCCCGCCGCGAGGCCGCGGACCTTCACCTTGACGCAGTGATCGTGCCTCGCGAGCGCCTTCACCCTCGCCTGTCCGGCGTCGAGCGCCACCTGCTGCGTGAACTCGGCGTCGGTCGCGACCTCGACCTCGACCTCGAGATCCTCCTCGCCGTCCTGCACGCGGGCCCAGAGGACGACGCTGTCGGGGCGAGGATCGCCGGAGGCGACCGACTGCGGGAAAAACTCGGAGCCGTCGGTGAGCTCGCGCTCGGTGTCGACGGGGATGACCGGGTTGACGACCTCGGGGTCGCTGCAGGCCGGGACGACGAGCGCGCCGGCCGTGACGAGGGTGGCTCGAAGGAAATCTCTGCGCTTCAGCATCGACGGTCAGGGAATCCTGGAACTTTCGCCGGTGTCAACCTCCTCGTGGACCTCGCCGCGCGCCATCACGCCGGAACGCGCGCGCGGCCGTCGAGCAGGCGGTCGACGAGCGCGTCCACCTCGAGCTCTGCCCTCGCGATAGACGCCCTGAGCCGCTCGTCGGCGAACTCGTCGTACTCGATCGCCACGGACGCCACGTCGGTGACGCCGATGTAGCCGAAGGCCGTCCGGATGCTCGGCTCGACGTGGTTCATCGCCTCGATCCGGCCGCCGCTGCCGTAGCCGTGGTCGCCGCGCGACGTCAGGATCACGAGCTTCTTCCCGTGCCCGGCCAGGAGCGGCCAGTAAGGCTCGCCCGGCCGCGAGCGGTCGAAGCCGAACGTGCGCCCCACGCGGACGATGTTGTCGATATAGGCCTTGAACTGCGCCGGCACGTTGAAGTTGTACATCGGCACGCCGGCCACGAGGATGTCCGCGGCGAGGAGCTCGTCGACGAGCGCGTCGCTCTCCGCGAGCACCTGCCTCATCCACGGCTCGCGCAGGTGAGGCTTCGTGAAGGCGGCCTGGATCCACGGGCCCGTCACGGGTGAGGGCGGGCTCTGCCCGACGTCCCGATAACGGATCTCGTCTTCTGGACGCGCCGCGCGCCAGCGCGCCACGAAGCGGGCGGTGAGGCGTCGGGTGTGAGAGCCGTGCCGGCTCGTGCCCGAGGTGTCCGGACGAGCGCTCGAGTCGATGTGCAGGATCGTGGCCATGGTCTGTCTCCTCGCGTGGTGGGGGCGCTCTCGTGGGCTCGGGGCGAGCGCTCCTCGTGCGCGCTCCTCGGCGCGCGCCCGGGCGTCTCCCTCGGCGCGGGGCGCCGGCCGCGGCCGGAAGGCGTCCAGATCCGATGAAGTGACCTCATCTGTCCAGCGCCGCGCCAGCCCCGGGTCGCTCGGCTCTCGTGCCCACGGATCGCGCATTTCCACGGCGAACATGCGTCGCGCCCGGCCGGATGACAAATGCGTAATTCTCAGCTGATAGATGAATTTGTATCATCTATGATCCCCGCATGCGAAGGCTCCCTCCGCTCACCGCGCTCCGCGCCTTCGAGGCCGCCGCGCGCCACCTCAGCTTCAAGCGGGCCGCCAGGGAGCTCGGCGTGACGCCGACCGCGATCAGCCACCAGGTCCGGCTGCTCGAGGAGACGGTCGGCGTCCGGCTGTTCGAGCGTCACGCCCGGCAGGTCCTGATCACGCGCGAGGGGCAGCTCCTCTATCCGGTGCTCCGCGACGGGTTCGACGCGTTCGCGAGGGCGCTGGACGAGCTCGCCGCCCGCCGCTCGCACCGTTCGATCACCCTGTCTGCCACGACCGCGTTCACCGCCAGGTGGCTGGTGCCCAGGGTCGCGGCCTTCCGCGAGGCGTGCCCTGGGTTCGACCTGCGCCTCCTCGCCTCGGACGAGCCCGTCGATCTCCACGCGGCCGAGGCCGACGCCGCGATCCGTTACGGGCGCGGTCCGTACCCGGGGCTCGCCGCCGAGGCGCTGATCGCGGATCGCTTCGCGCCCGTCTGCAGCCCCGGGCTCGACGTGCGCCGCCCGGAGGACCTGCGCGGCAAGCCGCTGCTCCACTTCGAGTGGCGCCGCGTCGACAGCGACACGCCGACATGGCGCCTGTGGCTCGAGCGCGCCTGTCTCTCCGGCGTGCGCGCGGACGGCGGCGTCACGTTCTCCGACGAGGGCCACGCGATCCAGGCGGCGATCGCCGGGCAAGGCGTCGCGCTCCTGAGCCTGGTCC
This sequence comes from Sorangium sp. So ce321, assembly GCF_051530195.1. NCBI lineage: Bacteria > Pseudomonadati > Myxococcota > Polyangiales > Polyangiaceae > Sorangium > Sorangium sp. So ce321. The sequence continues at coordinate 1,763,296 of NZ_CP150329.1, forward strand.
TCGTCGCCGACGAGCTGAGGAGCGGCTCGCTGGTGCAGCCGTTCGGGCCGGAGCTCGACGGCTATCGCTATCATCTCGTGCACCTCGAGGGCGCGGCGGCCCGCGAGGAGATCGCGGCGCTCCGGGGCTGGCTCGCCGCGGCGGTGACGCCCTGAACGACGAGCGGCGGCGGGCTCAGGGATGCGCTGCGCAGCGGCGTATCCCCGCGATCGGCTGCCCGCGCGGGCGCCGGCGTTTGCCTTGACAGGATCGAGCCGTCTTGCTCTTCCTGTCCCCGGGACGAGGGGCGCGCGCCCCGCGAGGGCGCGCATCCCTGCGTGGACCCGGCGCTGCAATCACCACAGGAGATAGCGATGCCTCTCGATCACTACGTCACGATTGGCCACTCGGGGCTCCGCGTGAGCCCGTTCTGCCTCGGCGCGATGACCTTCGGGGAGGACCTCGGCTGGGGTACGAGCGTCAAGGACTCCGAGGCCATCCTCGACAGGTTCGTCGAGCGCGGCGGCAACTTCATCGATACGGCGAACCTCTACACGCGCGGCCACTCGGAGAAGATCATCGGGGATCACGTCGGCCGCCACGCGAGCCGGCGCGACCGGCTGGTGATCGCCACGAAGTTCTTCGGCAACCTCCACCGCGGGGACCCGAACGGCGGCGGCGCCAGCAGGAAGTCGCTCATCTCGGCCTGCGAGCAGTCGCTGCGGCGCCTGCAGACCGACTATATCGACCTCTACTGGATGCACTGCTGGGACAAGTACACGCCCATCGAGGAGACGATGAGCGCGCTCCACGATCTCGTGTCCTCGGGCAAGGTCCGCTATATCGGCGTCTCCGACACCCCGGCGTGGAAGGTGGCGCAGGCGCAGGTGCTGGCGCAGTTCCGCGGCTGGTCGCCGTTCATCGCGCTGCAGATCGAGTACTCGCTCGTCGAGCGGACGGTCGAGGGCGAGCTCCTCCCCATGGCCCGCGAGCTCGGGCTCGGCGTGACCCCCTGGTCGCCGCTGAAGAGCGGCGCGCTGAGCGGCAAGTACACGCGGGAGAACGCCGGCAAGCAGAAGGCGGACCGGGGCGCGTGGGCGATGAGCGCCCTGAACGAGCAGACCTATACGATCGTCGATGAGCTCATCAAGATCAGCCGCGAGCTCGGCTCCACGCCCGCGCGCGTCGCGCTCGCGTGGGTGCAGTCGCGACCCGGCGTGACGTCCACCATCATCGGCGCGCGCACCATGGCGCAGCTCGACGACAACCTCGCCGCGCTCGATCTCTCGCTCTCTCCGAAGCACGTCGAGGTGCTCGACGCGCTCTCGCAGCCGAAGCTGAGCTTCCCCGTGGACTTCCTGCGGGGGGCCGCGACCTTCTCGCACGCCGGCGCCACGGTGAACGGCGAGCCCTCGACGGCGACCGACATGGTGCCGAAGGACGACAGCCAGCGCTACTGAGCCCGGCGCGCGCCGCTCACACCCAGCCGGTCGCGCTCCGCAGCAGCAGCCCCAGCCCGAGCGACGCGCCGTTCGCGAGCGCCGAGGCGGCGACGGCGCGCAGGGCGGGCAGGTCGCGCAGCGCGAGCCGGTAGACGCCGAGCTCGAGCAGCACCGCCCAGAGCTCCGAGAGCGCGAGCCGCGTCGTGGCGCCGAGCGCGAGGGCGGGGAAGATGAACCACACTGCCGGGTGGCTCGCGACGTTGGCGACGGCCACGAGCGCGGCGCGACGCCACCGCGACGGCTCCGCCGGGCCGAGCAGCGGCGTGGCGACGGCGAGCTCGACGAGCAGCGTCACCGCGAACGCGCGCGACCAGGCGACGACAAGCGGATCGGTGAAGACCCGGGTCATGGCGCGGCCGGCGGCGCGGCGACCTCGGGCCGCCCGCGCTCCGCCGCGCGCGCCGCCCCGACGGGCTCCGGGCGTGCCCGCGCGGCGCCCCGGCCGACGTCGCCGCGGACATAGAAGTACGCGAGCAGCGCGAGCTCCAGATACCCGTGGAACGAGGCGAGCGACAGGACCAGGTTGCGCGTGCCGAGCGCGCTGCGCGTCGCGCCGAGCAGCACGAGGCCGGCGGCGAGCGCGACGGCCACGAGCCCCGCGTCGCCGAAGTCGCGCCGGAGCGAGCGCGCCGACATGCGGAACGTCGTCGTCCGCTGGCCCGGGCCGTCTTCCTGCGGGATGAGCAGCAGCCAGACCGCGTAATGCACCGACTGCAGGAACGCGTAGCTCGCGGTGAGCGCCACCGCCGCGCGGGTCGGCAGCCCGGGCGCGAGCCAGTCGCTCGCCAGGAAGAGGTGCAGCCCGAAGGCGTCCAGCCACCCGGCGCGCAGCGTGAGCGAGGTCATGGCGCCGCTCGCGAGCAGCGCGGTCCCGGTCAGGACGAGGCCGAGGGGCAAGGCGACCGCGCGCACCTGGCGGCGGAAGAGCGCGAGCCACAGCGCGAGCGCGACGAGGTTGTGCGCGTGCGCGAGCCCGAGCCGGAAGCCGCGGGGCGCGGCGAGCGCCGCCGCCGACAGCGCCACGGCGGCGGCGGCGGCGAGCGCGGCGCGCCGCCACGCGCGCGACGCGAGGGCGCCGGCGAGGACCGCGGCGCCGAGCCAGGCGGCGAGCAGCGCGTGCTCGGCGCGGAGCAGCGCCGCCGCCGAGCCGAAGAGCTCCTGGGCGGCCCGCAGCCCGATCAGCGCGGCGCAGGCCGCCCAGACGACGCTGCGCCACCACGACGGCAGCCCGCGCCGCAGCACGAGGTAGCGCACGTCGGCCGCGACGTGGAGGACGCCGAGCAGGACGGGCCCGAGCACGAGGAGCGCGCTCGGCGCGAAGACCGCCATGGTGAAGGCGCCGACCGCGTTCACCGCGGCGAGGGCCGCGATCCTGCGGTCGGGGCGCGCCACGACCGCGAGGGCGAGCTCGCTCCGCCGGAGCAGGCCGAAGACATACCGCCGCGCGCCGTCGAGCGGCGCGGCGCCGCGCTCGAGCAGGCTGGCCTCACGCGCAGGCTGTCGACCGAGCGCACGCACGGGCGGGCGCTCGGCTCAGCGGCGCCGGCGGGCGGCCGCGAGCGCCGCCGCGCCGCAGAGCAGCATCAGCCCGGCCATCGTGCCGCCCGAGGCGGCGCTGCTCGTGGCGCAGCCGGCGTCGTCCGAGGACGCGGTGTCCGTCCCCGCGCTGCCGGTGCCCGAGCTGCCGGTGCCCGAGCTGCCGGTGCCCGAGCTGCCGGTGCCCGCGCTGCCGGTGCCCGCGCTGCCGGTGCCCGCGCTGCCGGTGCTCGCGCTGCCGGTGCCCGCGCTGCCGGTCGACGTCGAGCTCCCGCCCGCGGCCGTGCACCGATTGCAGTCGTATTCGACCGTCGTGACGCCGCCGTCCGGGTCCGGCACCGCTCGCTGGCACTTCTGCGTCGTGCACGTCCCGGGCTCGTCGGCCGCGGGGCCTGCATTGCTACAGCTCGATCCCGGCGTGTCGCAGGTGTCGGGCGGCGCGATGTCCGCGTGCGCCGGAGCGGCGAGCAGCGGCGCCGCGAGCAAGGCGGCGAGGCCCACAAGGCACGAGAGCTTCATCATCCCGCCACGGTGTGCCTTCTCCCGGAAAACCGCAAGAACGAACCACCGGCCACGCGGCGCGGCCCGCGGGGAGCCATGGTGCCTGGCGGCACGGGCCACGGCCTCCATCAGAGCGGGAGTCGTGCGTGGTGCATCGGACGACGATGAAGTCGTCGCCGTCCGACGGACCGATCGTATCCTCCCTGCCGCCTCCGCCGTTCCCGCGTCGAACACCGCCCTTGTCCATGCCGCGCACGGAGGCGAGATGGTTCCCCCTCCCCGCGTGGCGGTCGGCGCGTCGTTGTCCCCGGAACCGTCGGTGTCGCTGGGGCATCCGGCGATGACGAACTCATCATCACGCGACGCGTCCGGGCGCGGAGATCCCGTGCGAGCGTGCAGCGACCGGGCCTGCGCGCGCCGCGCGAACGGCTCTTCAGAACTTCAGCCCATGTGAAACGCTTGAATGCGCGCGCCCGCGCGTTGCGTCCGGGGGCGCGGCGCGATAGGCGATGTTCATGAACATCGCTCCTTGGCTCGGCCTCGCGGCGGCCTGCCTCGTCGTGGCGTGCTCCGGGCAGTCGGACGACGATCAGGACAACCAGGGCAGCTCCACGGCCGACACGACGACATCGGCGACGGCGGGGAGCGGCGGCGCGGGGGGCGATGCGTCGGTCGCGGGCTCGACGTCCACGACCGGCTCTCCCGTCGGCTCCGGCGGCGGCGAGGCGCCGCAAGGCGCGGGCGGCGCGCAGGGCGGGGGCGGCGTCGCCGGGGCAGGGGGCAGCGGCGCCGGAGGCGACGGGGCCGGGGGCGGCGGCGGCTCGGCCGGCGGGAGCGGCTGCGACCCGGCCGTGGCGAGCGCGAACAGGGAGCTCGTCGGGAAGGCCATCGACGAGCTGTTCGTCGAGAAGGACATCACGGCGGCCGATCGCTACTGGGCCGATCCGTACCTCCAGCACAACCCGATCGCGACGAGCGGCGTCGCCACGTTCAGGAACCTGATGCGCGGGATCGTCTCGTCGCCGTCGTTCAGGTACGAGCGCCTGCGCACGTTCGCCGAGTGCGACCTCGTGGTCGTGCAAGGCCGCTATTCGCAAACCGGCGTGATCTTCGACATGTTCCGCGTGAAAGACAGCAAGATCATGGAGCACTGGGACTCCGACGCGAACCAGGCCTCGGGGACCGAAGGCCCGACGGAGATCGAGGACGAGGCGCTCACCGCGCAGAACCGCGCGCGCGTGCTGGGCTTCATCGACGCCGTGCTCGTCGACGGGGAGCATGCGCGCGCCCCGGAGTTCCTCGGCGCCGGCTACGTCGAGCACCGCGAGACGAGCGCGACCGGCCCCGCTGCGCTCCTCGAGTACGTGGAGGACGAGGACATCCGCTACGTCGAGGTGCACCACGTCATCGCCGACGGCAACTTCGTATTCACCCTCTCGGAAGGAGAGCGCGGCGGGGCGGCCTACGGCTTCTATGATCTGTTCCGCGTCGAGGGCGGCGACATCGTCGAGCACTGGGACTCTCGGCGCGCGGTGCCCGCCTCGACCATGAGCGGGCTCGAGATCTTCTAGCGCACCGATCAGCTTGAAACGCCCGGGAATGAAGAGATTTGAACCACAGAGGACACAGAGGGCACAGAGGAACAACAAAGAAACTCTGTGCCTCTGTGCCTCTGTGCCTCTGTGGTTCGTTTTCTCGGGATTTCAATCTGTTCGGAGTCCTGGTCTACCGCCGCATCGCCTGAGTTCCTCCCTGGTTGCGCGAGAGGCGTCGCGCGGAGGACGATGCGCTCCCGGGGCGGGGAGGCGCGGTCGATCAACCGGCCTCTGCGGGGCGCAGCGACGCGCCGATGCGCGTGAGGTAGTCGCGCACGCGGGCGAAGCCTTGGAGCAGGTGTTCGTGCACCTGCTCTTCGGTGTTGGCCGAGGTGATGGTGATCCTCAGCTCCTCCTTGCCCTTCGGAATCATCGGGTAGGGCCCGAGCGTCAGGAGCACGCCGGCGTCGAAGAGGATACGCGAGGCTTCGAGCAGCCGCTCGTTGTCCCCGCACCACACGCTCACGATGGGAAAGTAGTTGTCATTGTCGACGTGGAACCCGAGCGCGCGCAGCCCATCGACCGCCAGCCTGGTCAGCCGGTAGAGGCGGCGGCGGAGCTCGTCGCCGCGCGCCGCGTTCACGTGAATGGCGGCGAGCAGGGTGGCGAGCGACGCGGTCGGGCACGGCCCCGAGAGGTCGTACGGCGTGGCGTAGGCCTTGAGGAAGGCCTTCGTCGTCTTGCTGCACGCGACGCCGGCGGCCAGCGACGAGAACGCCTTCGAGAAGCCACCGACGTACATGATGCCGTCCGACTCGTAGCCGAGGCCGTGATGCCGGACGACACCGTTGCCGCGGAAGCCATAGGGCATCTCCGCGGTGGGCCGCTCGCCGACCACCCCGAAGCCGTGCGCGTCGTCGACGTAGACGGCCGCGCCGTACTCCCTGGCGAGCGCCGCGAGCCGGGGCAGATCGACGTATTTGCCCGTCATGCTGTACACCCCGTCGACCAGGATGAGCTTCTTGGTGGCGGCGCGGTGCGCGCGCAGGTGCTCCTCGAGCCTGTCGAAGTCGTCCTGCGGAAAGCTCAAGAGCTTGCAGCCGCTGTCGCGGGCCATCTTGGCGGCCTGGTACATCGTCATGTGCCCGAACTTGTCCAGGAACATGACCCCATCCTTGCCCATGAGCGCCGGGATCACGCCCACGTGGACCAGCGTCACGGTGGGCAGGATCAAGAAGTCCTCGGCGCCGACGAGGCGCGCGAGCTCCTCCTCGCAGCGGGCGTACAGGTGCGGGCTGGCCACGAGGCGGCACCAGCTCGGGTGCACGCCCCATTCCCGGAGCGCGGGCTCGACCGACGCGATGATCTCCTCGTCCAGGTCGAAGCCGAGGTAATTGCACGACGCGAAATCCGCGATCCAGCGCTCGCCGACGCGGATCATGCGGCCGTCGAGCTGCGCCGCGTCGGCGTCGAACATCCGGCTCCGCTGCATCACCTCCTGGATGCTGGCGCGCTGGCTCTGGAGGTTCTCGCGGATGATCTCGTCAAGTACGTTGTTCATCGCTGGCGCTCCGTCTGTGCTCTCCGAGTGCGGATGAGGAGCTGGCGGTCGACCTTGCCGGTGGATGTATAGGCGAGCTCGCTCACCACGATGATCTCCCACGGAAGCATGTATTGCGGCAGCCGCCCCTCCAGGAAGCGCATCACGTCCTCGGGTCGCACCTGGGTCGCGCCCTCGCGCGGGAGCACGAAGGCGTGCAGCGTGCTGCCGTAGCTCGGGTGAGGGATGGGCACGACGACGGCCTGCGCCAGCTCGGCGTGCTCGGACAGCGCGGTCTCCACGTCGCCGAGCTCGACCCGGTGGCCGCGCGTCTTCACCATGTTGTCCAGGCGGCCATGGTAGATCAGCGTGCCGTCGGGCAGGCGGCGCCCGTAATCCCCGGTGCGCCAGAAGTAGGCCGGGTAAGGGTGAAACGGGCTCGCGACCAGCCGCTCTCGGGTCAGCTCGTCCTTGCCGAAATACCCCACGCAGACCGTGGCTCCACGCACCCATAGCTCGCCGAGCTCGCCCGGCGCGCACCGGCGGCCGCCCTCGCCGACCACCTCGATCTCCGTATCGTCGACCTCGCGCCCGATGGGGATCGGGGCGTCGCCCCGGGGCGGCTCGCGGACCCAGTGACACGTCACGATGTTGGTCTCGGTCGGGCCGTAGATGTTGGCCACGCGCGTGCGGGGCAGCGCGGCCATCACCTTGCGCAGGAGCGCCGGCGGAAAGGGCTCGCCTGCATACATGATCACCCGCAGCGGCACCGTGGCGTCGAGCCCGCCCTTCTCGAGCAGGGTTACGAACGTCGAGGGCGTCGTGTAAAGCACCGTGGCGCGCTCGTCCCGCAGCATGGCGACATACTCGCGGTGGCGCTGCGTCGAGCTCTTGCCCGCCTCGCGGGCCTTGCGCCGGTCCTTGATCAGGAGCGTCGCGCCGGCCGCGAGCGTGTTGAATACGTCGAAGACCGAGAGGTCGAAGCTCAAGGGCGCGCGCGAGGCGACGCGATCATGGCGGTCGATCTCGAACTCCGCGGCCATCCAGTCGACGAACGTCCGCGCGTTGCGGTGCGTGAGCATCACGCCCTTGGGCACGCCGGTCGAGCCCGAGGTGTACAGGATATAGGCGAGATCGTCCGACAGGATCGGCCGCCGGGGCGGCGCCGCGGGCGGGAGCGAGAGGACCTCGGACCACGCGACGAGCCGCGCGCGCGCCGAGGCCTCGGCGGACGCCGGCGGCTCTGCGCCGAGGAGCACCAGCGCCTCGACGCCGTCGCAGCGGGCTAGCTGCTCCCAGTCGGGATAGGCGACCGGATCGATGAGCAGCACGCGCAGCCGCGCATCAGCGATGATCTCCGCGAGCCGCGCGGGCGGGGACTGCACGTCGAGCGGCACATAGGCGCGCCCGGCCGAGAGGATCCCGATCGCCGCCGCGACCGAGTCGCGGGTGACGTCGGCCGAGAGCCCCACGAAGCGGTCGTCTTCCCGGCACAGCGCGGCGCCGCCGTGGGCGCCGGCGGAGAGCAGCCGCGCCACCTTGGCGACGAGCGCCTCGAGCTCGCCATACGTCACGTCGGCGCCCTCCTCGCGGATCGCCGTGCGCGCCGCGTGGTCCCGGAAGGCGCCCGCGAGCGCCTCGTGCAGCAGGTAGGTCATCGTTCCCTCGTGCTCGTGGCGGCTATCGCTCGTAGCGGTCGACGCGAATCCCGAGAGGAACACGCGCGCGCCTGTCGCGGCGATCGACCGTACCACGCGCTCGGGGCACGCCAGGCTGCCGAAGCAGTCGAACGGAAAGAAGAGCGCTCGCGATCCAGCGCGGGGAGCGGCGTGGCCGGCGCATTCTACACCAGCGAGCGCCGCCAGTACGAGCGGGTGCAGATCCGCTGAAAGCCCAGCTTCAGCACCGCGGGGTTCGAGTGGGCGCTCGTGGCGGCCGTCTGGAACGCGAAGCGGGCGCCCCGCCCGCGCGCGAACGCGAGGCCGTGGAGCATCAGAAATGAGTACAGCCCGAGCCGGCGATAGGTCGGGAGCGTGCCGCCCTCGGCGTACAGCGCGCAATCGCCGCAGAAGCCGACGACGCGCGAGGAGGCCGGCACGCCGTCGACCAGCGCGAGGAAGCAGTGCACCTCGACACCCGGGCGGCGCCGGGCGCGGAGGTTCTGCGCGAGCTTGCGCCTGACTGCGTCGGGCAGCTCGTTGGACGCGCCGTCGACGTCGATGAAGGCGGGAAAGAGGGGGTCGTCCGGTCCGGTGAGCCGGACGGCCCGCACGCGCTCGCTCGGGAGGCGGGGCGCGCCCTCGGGCAGGGCGCTATCGGGCGCGGGGCCGCGCAGATCGAGCAGGTGGCAGTTCTCGGCTTCGCCCGGGATCTCGGCGTAGCCCGCCGCGGCGAGCTCGGCGCGCAGATCGGGAGCGCTCTCGGGATCGAGATAGACGGCGGGGGGCACGCCGCGCGCCGCATAGAATGCCTCGATGGTCGCGAGGACGTCGGGACCGGACCGCGACACGGCCTGGGCGCAGTTGTAGTAGCCCGCGTCGGCGTCAGCCATGTACGTGAGCTGGTAGTCGTCCGTGTCGACCAGCTCGTCGTAGTACATCGCGGCCCAGACCGCGTTGTTGGCGCGGACGAGGCGGTGGATCGAGGCGCTCCGAGGCGAGGTGCCGGTGGCGACCATGTCACCCCAGATCTACCGCATCGGGCGGGCAGGAAGTCAAAGCGCTTTGCTATGGCGTCACTTCTCCAGGAGGGATGCGGATCGCGTACGGTTCTCATGTCAACCAGCGCGTGCAGCGTGGCCGTACGGTGAGACCGGGAACTCAGGGTGGTCTCGAGAGCCGGAACGAGGCTCTCGGGCGTTCGCGGCCGCTCTCTCTTGCTCAGCCGGAGGTGCCGGCGGCGCCTCGGCGGGCGGCGCCTGAGAAACGGCCGCCCCCGGCTCCGGCGCAGCGCCGCCATCTGTCGAGGGCGCCGCGGCAGCCGGACGCTCCGACGGGACGGGGGGGCAGCGCCGCGGCAACCCGGGGGGGCGAGACCGGCGGAGGCCCCTGCACGGCCGCAGGGCCGGGCGACGCCGCGCGCGCACCGCAGGAGGCGGCGCCGAGCCAGAGGAGAATCGAGCCGATCGCGGAGCGAGCGTTCATGGGAATTGTACGTTTCTGTCACCGGCGAGCCGCGCTGCGCGTCGTCGATGGCATCACGGCGCCATCCTCTCATGGACCGCCCCCAGGGCGAGGCGCGGCGCTTCGCCCGGCGTCTTGCGTCCGCAGCCAGCGCGCCGCGCTGGACGGCTCAGCGCCGCGTGTCCACGGCCAGCGGTTCTCCAGTCCCGCGTCCCCCGAGCTCGCCCCTTGCTGTGATGGGAAGGATCTGGACCGCGGCGGCGTAGAGGACGCAGGACGTCCTGAGCTCTCCCCTGTATCCGTAAGTCTTCATCGCCGGCTCGACGACGCGCGTCGCGATGATCCGATCCGGCCCGTGTCGCTCTGATAATATAAACTGTGGTGGACGGCCCTTGAATTCACTGGAGCTGGCGGCCCTGGAGGGAACGTATGAAAGCGATCGTGTACACAGAGTATGGCCCGCCGGATGTCCTCCAGCTCATGGAGGTGAAAAAGCCTGCTCCCAGGGACAACGCAGTGCTGATAAGGGTGTGTGCGACGACGGCGACAGCGGCGGAGGGCACGATGCGGAGGGGCGAGCCGCTGTGGGGCAGGGTCATCCTCGGCCTGAGGATGCCGACAAGAAAAATCATGGGGCTCGAGCTCGCGGGGGAGATCGAGGCCGTGGGCAAGGATGTGTATTTACCTCTCTACTGTCTTCAAGCTGCCGCTCCTCTTCCAGTGGCTGTGGACGTCGATGGTGGGCGGCAAGAGGGCGATGTCCACGATGTCGATCGAGAAGACCGAGGCGCTGACTCTCCTTCGAGAGCTGATCGAGGCGGGCAAGCTGAAGCCGGTCATCGATAGACGCTATCCGCTGGAACAGATGGCCGAGGCTCACCGGTATGTCGACACGGGGCGCAAGAAGGGAAGCGTGGTCATCACGGTGGCGCATGACGCGTCCAGCGGGACAGCGCGGTAACCCGCCGTGGAGCAGCGCCGCTTGCCGCTCGGTTCCGGTCAGAGCGGCGTGTTGTTGTTCTCATGCTTTCATCGGTCTGTTCGAAGGGGATCGAGGGGTTTATGCGCGGCGCCCGTCGCGGCTGACATCGCATGCCGCCTCGCTCGTCCAGGTCCACGATGAGCGGCCGCGGCCGGCGGCCCAGGATGGGCTGGGCGCGCTCGACACCGACAGCATAACTTTCATGTCGGGGTGACTGGTCGGGAGCGTCCAGGTCCGGTGGGGCGCCGTGTCGTCGCGACTGTCGCGCGCTCCTCCTCGTCGACCCCGCTCGTGAGCGGGCGCCGGGCAGCGTTCATGACGCGCGCCATGCAGCCGTGCCTGGAGCTGCCCCACCGGCGATGTTAGCCTCGCGCAATGGCGATCCTGGCGCAGCAGGGCGGCGCGATCCGGGCGGCGCTCGCGGCGCACGCGCTCGTGGGTCGGTCGTCGGTCTGCGCGGTGCAGCTCGAGGTGCGGCTCGCCTCCGCGGAGCACGCGCGGCTGTCGTACCGCGACGGCGCCTGGTCGGTGCGCGATCTCGGCAGCAAGAACGGCACGTTCGTCAACGGCGAGCGCCTCGCGTCCGGGAGCGCGAGGGCGCTCGCCGCGGGCGATCAGCTCGCGTTCGGCGATCCCGAGGCCACGTGGACGCTCGTCGACGCCTCGCCGCCCGTGCCGATGGCGCGCCGGCTCTCGGACAACGCGCTCCTCGCCGGCGCCGGCGCCCTGCTCGCGTTGCCCTCGGCGGACGACCCGCGCGCCTGCGTCGTGGAGATGGAGGACGGGCGCTTCGTCGTCGAGATCGAGGGACAGTCGCGCCCGGCCCAGGACGGCGAGGTCCTGCAGCTCGGGGGCGAGGCGTTCATGCTCCACCTGCCCACGCCCCCCACCGCGACGGCCGACGCCAACGAGCGCGCGAGCGGGATCGACGAGGCCGAGCTCCGCTTCCGCGTCAGCCGTGACGAGGAGGCGGTGGAGCTCACCGTGGTGCGGGGAGGCGAGGCGCGCGTGCTCGCGCCGCGATCCCACCATTACATGCTGCTCACGCTGGCGCGGGCGCGCCTCCGCGATCGCGACGCCGGGGCGCTCGCCCCGCCGCAGCGCGGCTGGGTCTTCGTCGACGAGCTCTGCCGGATGCTGTCGATGGATGAGAACAAGCTCAACGTCGAGATCTACCGCGTGCGCCAGGAGATGAGCGCCGCCGGCCTCGCCAGCGCGGCCGCGGTGATCGAGCGGCGCCGCGGCAGCCGCCAGCTCCGCGTCGGCACGGAGCGGCTCGCGGTCGCGCCCATGGATGATCCGAGGGCAGGCGCGTAAGACCGTTGTAATGGTCCTGTCGCGCCAGGCGCCTTAAACCTCCCTCGTACGACGCGCGGCGCGGCGGGAGCGACAGCCTCGCTCCCGCCGTGCGACCGCACGGGAGGAGAAACCATGTCCGCCATTCAAGATGCCATGAACGCGCTCAACAGCCAGTGGTACAACGTGCTCACCCAGCAGGCGCAGCTCGACCCGAGCGCCTTCCAGCTGGTGCAGGGCAACATGCCTGTGGGGACGACGTCCGAGCAGCTCTGGAGCATGTTCGACGCCGTCCCGCCGCGGTCGGTGTCGACGTTCTACGAGCCGGGGCAGATCAGCAGCTTCAGCCAGAACTACGTCGGCGTCATCAGCGCGCTGCTCGCCCAGGGGCAGCTGCAGTTCGCGGCCGACATGGGCGACTATTACACGCAGTGGACCGATTACAAGAAGACGATCAGCCCGCTGCCCCAGGACAACGCCGGCTGGTACAAGGCGTTCTCGGCCTGGGCCAGCGCCAACCTGCCGCAGAGCATGGTGCAGCGGGCGATCAGCGACTTCGCCACCATGCTCGAGGACCCGATCGCCACCGCGGCGGACACGCTCATCCAGGTGAGCTTCGCCCCCAAGAACCCTTCCGTGTACGTGTACACGACCACGTACGAGCAGCTCCAGCTGGCGCTCAACAAGGCGCAGCCGAAGACAATCTCGATGAACAGCGAGACCGAGTCGACCGATGTCTCGCACACCTGGGCCAAGACCGAGGCGTCGGGGCTCTTCGACATCTTCGCCGGCGAGGGCAACGCGAGCTACGAGCAGTGGACCTCGCAGGTGATCGAGGCCGGGCTCTCCATCGAGGTGAGCTTCGACAAGCTGGTCACCCTGGAGGCCGGCCCGCTCAAGCAGAAGAGCAGCGACGCCGTGCTGCGGGACTACACCCCGTGGTTCAACTCGGGCGCGCTCGGCGAGGGGTACGCGAGCAAGGACAACACGGTCTGGAAGTCGGGCGACGCGATCACGTGGGACAGCACCTTCGGCGAGAAGGGCAACCTCCAGCGCTACGCCGCGGCCCTCGTGATCGTCGACGGCATCACCATGACCATGAAGTCGAGCGCCGGCATCGCCCAGGGCAGCCAGGAGGAGTTCAAGGCGGCCGTGACCGCGGGCGTCTGGCCCTTCTTCGAGGCGCACGGCGAGGGCGGCTGGAGCAACGAGGCGACCTTCGACGACTCGGGCAACGTGACGATCACGAGCACGTGCAAGGCGGGCAACCCGCAGATCCTCGGCGTCATCGTCCTCCCCATCACCTCGATCTTCAGCTGAAAAGGAGGCTCACCATGGTCGTCGACATTCCCCCCAACGGTCAGATCTACGGACTCGGTCGCTTGAGCCCCGCGCTGCATATCTACGATACAAACAATCCCCCTGGCGCGGTGACGCGGTACGAGATCACCATCGTCGACGTGATCTCGCAGTCGCGGCAGATCGCGCCCGGCCACACGGACACGTTCCAGCCCGCGGGCAACGCCGTTTACATCCAGAACAACGGGCCGAGCAAGCTGCAGGCCCTGTACGTGGGCGCCGCGGTCAGCCCGGAGGACGCGGGCTGGGTGAAGGAGGCCGCGATGCCGGCGCAGGGCGCCTAGCGCCGGCTCGCGGCGGCTCGCGGCGGCTCGCGGCGGCTCGCGGCGGCTCGCGGCGGCTCGCGGAGTCTAGCGCCGGCTCGCGGCAGTTCGCGGAGTCTAGCGCCGGCTCGCGGCGGCTCGCGGCGGCTCGCGGCGGCCGGCACCCCACGGCGCATCGCCCGCGGGCGCCGGCCGTGGCCCGCGCGCCGCGTCCTGTCCTCATGAGCGGCCGTCCTCTCCGGCCCGAACGCCCCCGAGCGGCGGCGCGCGTGATGCCAGAGGCTGCCAGAGCCGCTCGGCGTCGCATGGCAGCGCAATCCTATGCGCATTGCGCATACGCCCGCCCGCACCGCGATGCCGGATGCCGGATGGCAGAGCACCGCGTCATCGTCGGCCCGCGCACAGGGCGGGCAGCGGAGCGCGCCGCCGAGTCGGCGTGTGTCGGCTGAAGTAGGATGCGAGCACGCAGGACACGGACCACACGCGAAACACGCGGAAAACCACGCGCCCGCGATTCTCTCCCTCGGCACCATTGCTAGAGGCGGGCTAGGTGCGCTATGCTGTGCTTTTATCATGACGCGTCGGCGCGGCACCCCACAGGATAGTCACTCCGACAAGCGGCTGGAGCCCGGCATCCATGAACGCCCGAGCACCGAACGCCGTGAGCCGATCTCCTCGCTGCGACCCGCGCCGCCGTCGTCCTCGTCGGTGCGCCCCGGCCCGCCGAGCGAGCCCTCGCCTACGTCCCGGCCCCCTCCCTCGCGCAAGGTGCGCACGATCGACATCCTCGTTCAAGGGGCGACCGTCGAGCTATTTCATTTTTACGGTGTCGCCATCGCGCCAGCGGATACCGGCGAGTGCCGCGAGGAGGCGCGCGGCCACAGCGATCCAGCGAGCATGATCGAGTTCAGCGCGCGCGGCTTCTCCGGGGTGCTGGCGCTCTCCGCGAACCCTGCCGTGTTTCGCGCCATGACCGGACTGCCGCCCATGCCCGAGGGCTTCGGCGACTGGATGCGCGAGGTCGCCAACCAGCTCATGGGGAAGGTCAAGAGCCGCCTCGCCCGGTTCCAGATCGTGCTCCACACCGAGCTGCCGCAGCTGCGCAGCCCGGGCGACGTGGACCGCCGGAGCCGGAGCTGTAAGCAGCAGTTCTGTTATTCTTTCCGGACGCTGAAGGGCGACGTCCTCGTCACGCTGAGCGGCGACTTCGACGACAGCTCCCTTGTCTTCTCGAACGCGTCCCCGCTCCCCCTCGACGGCAAAGTAATCCTCTTTTAGCGGCGGTCACCCGCTTCGGATACGGGCCCATCTCGACGTTTTCGGTGCTCGGCGTACAGGAGTACGCCTGCGCGCCGAAAACGCCGATCTGGGCCCGTCTCCTGTGCGGGTGACCGCCGCTCCGATTCGGATTCGGAGCGGAGGAGACGGCCTCGGGAGAGAGCGGAGCTAGGCGCCGCCTGCGTCGGCTGCGCCGCCAGCGCCGCCAGCGCCGCCAGCGCCGCCAGCGCCGCCTGCGCCGGCTGCGCCGCCTGTGCCCGTGGCGGCGCCGGTGCCGCCGCCGTCACCGCCGGTGCCCGTGGCTCCACCGGTGCCGGTCGCCGGACCGGTGCCGGTGCCGGTGCCGGTGCCGGTGCCGGTCGCCGGGCCGGTGCCGGTGCCCGTCGTGGTGCCGCTGCCCGTCGTGGGGCCCGGCGGGAGCGGCGTGACACACGCGTTCATGAAGACAAACTGGCCCGGATCGCAGGGGTCCGAATCCCAGCAGCCCGTCAGCAACGCTGCGGAGATGACGGAAGCGGCGACGACCAGAGCCCCATGAAGGGCGGGCGGCATCAGGCGAGATCGGTGAATGACCATCGTTCGTTCCTCTCTCCACGAGCTCACGGCGGCACGACCTGGCCGTCGCGGATGCGCGCGATCACCTTGACCGAAGGGGTGACGTCGCCGGCGGCGACATACCCGATACCGCCCACCTCGTCGCCCACGGCGCGGACGACGGCGTTGGGAGTCGTCACCTTGCGCGGCGGGCGCTCGCCGCCGCGGATCTTGCGGTCAATCCAGTAGCGGGCGACAGCGTCGGGATCGAGGCCCAGCACCGCCAGGTCGAAGCGCTGCCGCAGCGAGGAGTCCTCGGGGAGGTTCACGGGCATCGCCGACCTGCCGAACCACTCCGTTCGCGTCGTCTGGAAGATCGGACGGAGCGTGTCGCGCCCCGCCACCCGCGCAGGGTTGGCCTGGTTGACGATGACGACGATCTCTTCCTCCACCGCGAAGGACGAAGCGGATGGGGTCATGCCGAGCAGGGCCAGGAGGAGCAGAAGGGATAAACGCTTCATGGTTGCGTTGAACCTCTCTCAGAAGGCCAGGATCAGGCGGGCGAGCGCGCTCGTCGTGTTGAAATCCGGTCCCGTATACGGGTTGTCGGAGCGCAGGACCGTGGTGACCGTGTGCAGCACCTGGGTACGGAGCGTGACGTCCGGAGTGATGTAGAAGTTCAGGCCGCCGCCGAACTGAAACATGGTGTCGTGCCCGAAGAACGGCGCGTGCAGGGCGGCGCCCGTGACGAACGGCTCCATGTTCAAGAAGCTCAGCCGGTGCGCCGCCACGGCATAGGTGGAGGTCTTCCAGGCGTCCGGCGCTCCCCCCTGGCGCTTCCCTTCGTCGAAGACCTGGCGGACGACCGCCGCTTCCGCCCGGATGCGCGTCGTCCCGATGTCGAGCGAGACGTCCCCGGCCGCGATGTACTCCCGGAACGACCACGTCGAGTGGATGTCCGGCTCGAACGAGGTGAGCCTGTAGTCGACTACCCAGTCGCTGGCCCTGCTCGCGATGAACGAGGTCCCGAGCTTCAACGCCAGCTTTCCGGGGTCCTCGTAGCTGGCGTGCAGTCGGCCGCCGAACCCGCGGTTGTCGTCGAAGGCGAACGGCGCGTCCTCGTTGCGCCCGTTGCTCACATACGCATTGTACCCGAGCTCCCACGGGCCCGCGAACGTGCTGCCGTAGAGCATGAGCCCGGTCTGCCGCGTGGGAAAGATGCGCGATGAGATGAAATAGGGAATGGCGGCGGTGATGAGCACCGGGCTCCCATGGTCGACGTTGTAGATGCCGATCGGGGTGAAGAACTGCCCGACGCGCACCTTGAAGAGGTTGAAGCGCGTCCAGTCGATGTGGGCGCGCTCGATCGACACGAGCCCGCCATACAGGGTAGGCGAGCCGAGCGCGACGGCGGTCGAGTCGAAGGTCCCGTACGGGGTCGTGCCCACCCGGTACACCACGTCGGGCGGCAGCGGCGTCGTCACCGGGGTCGGGGCGCCGCCGGGCGCGGTCGTGAACCGCAGCTCCCCGAGAAAGCGAAAGTGGTCGCTCGGCTGCGCGTCGAGGTAGAGGTTCAAGTTCCCCAGCACGAAGTTCAGGGCATTCGCCTGCGGGAGGGCGGCCGCGAGGCCCGAGTTCTCCGGGACCCACATGCGCTGGACGCCGACGTCGATGAATCCGTATATCCGGAAGAGATCCCTGTTGTCGTCTGGCGCCGGTGATGCCTGCGCCTCCTCGAGCGCCGAGAGGCGCTTCTCCAGCGCCGCCGATCGCTTCTCCGCCTCGGCGAGCCGCGCCGCGAGCGCGGCCTCTCCGGCCGCGGCGGGCGCGGCAGCGGCCGCTCCCGTCGCCGGCGCCGAGGCCGAGGCCGCTCCTGTCCCTGGCGCCGGGGCCGCTCCCGCCGCGGCGGGCGCAGCGCCGGCCGCTCCCGTGGCTGCCGCCTCCGTGGCTGCTGCCCCCGGGGCGACCGCCGGGGCAGGGCTCTGCGCGTGCGCGAGCGACGCCGTGGCGAGCACTCCTCCGATGGCAGCGCTCGAAGCGCGTGCGAGGCGCCCAGCTCGCGCTCGCCGCTGTGAACTCCGACCCATCACCATTGCTTTCTCCCTTGTCCGCAGAGCTCGGTTGCGACCGGCGTGCTGCCGCACGCGCTCTTGCGGACTCGCGACCTTCGCGGGTAGCATACACAGGAACGATGGAAGAAGGTGGAGCGCATCACGGCCCTCCCCGAACGGCGCACCACAGCAAGTGAAACGTCGCAAAAAGAAAGTGCCCGAGTCAGAAAGGCGTACATGGTGTGCGAGACGTGGCGACGACGCAGTGTTCAGTTGCCCCTCTGGCCGCTTGCGATGTTCGATTCGTCCGGTGCTCCACGTGAGAGCACGGCGCGGGGCTCCAGGCGTCCGCGCAGAGTGCACTGTTGAAGAGCACACGGAAGGCGAGCGGCCTCCCTGCCGCGCGAGCCACTCCGGGGGGACGGGCGTGGATGCAGAGGCAGAGATTGCGTAGCGCTTCGATCCGACTGAAGCTCTGGTCGCTCGCCGGCGTGCCTGTCGCCGGGGCCCTGCTGCTCGCGGCGATGATCGTCGGCGACGCGCAGCAGCAGGCGGCGAAGGCGGCGGGGATCGGCTCGATCGAGGACCTCGCGGAGCTCTCGTCGATCATGGCGCAGCCGCTGCACGCCCTGCAGAAGGAGCGGGCGTGGACCGCGCTGGTGGAGGGGCTGGAGGTCCGGCCCCAGGACGCGATAGACCCCGAGGGCGCGCGGGGCGCCGCGCCGCCGTTCCAGCGCGCCGCGGCGCTCGGGCGCGCGAGCGACCAGCTCCGGGCCGCGCGGGCGGCCACCGACGAGAGCCTCGCCGCCCTCGACGCGTTCCTGGCCGCGCGCGACCTCTCCGGGCTGCCGGCCCGGCTGGCCCGCAACCTCGCGGACGCGCGCGCCCACGTGGGCGCGCTCGGCGCTTTCCGGAGCCAGGCCGACGCGAAGGCGGCGTCGCTCGACAGCGTGCTGAGGGCCTTCGGCAGCGTCAACGTCAGCCTGATCCGGGCGAACGCCGGGCTCTCCGAGCTGAGCGACGACGGCGAGCTCCTGCGCAGCATCCAGTCGCTCGTCGCCGTGGACGAGTTCGCCGAGCGCGCCAGCCGCCAGCACGCGCTGCTCGCGCACACCTTCTCGTCAACGCAGTTCGAGCCCGGCGCCTTCAAGACGCTGGTGACGTTGATGACGGAGGAGGAGCTCTATCACGACGTCTTCCTCGCCAACGCGTCGGAGTCGGCGCGGGCGCTCTACGACGCCTCCCGCTCGGACGCGCACGTGCTGCGCGCCGACGCGCTCCGCGCCGCCGCGATCGCGTCGACGGAGGAGGCGCTGACCGTCGACCACGACGCGTGGTTCGAGGCGCAGCAATGGCGCGTCGACCGGCTCGCCGCGATCGAGCGCGAGGCGCTCACCGGCATGCGGCGCGCCGCGGCGGACAAGGTCGAGGGCACGCGGCGCACGGTGCGCGACGGCATCCTCGTCTCGGCGTTCGTGCTCCTCATGTCGGGCGCGCTCGCGTTCGTGCTCGTGCGGGGGCTCTCCCGGTCGCTCGAGGTCCTCGGCGAGGCCGCGGCGCACGTCCGGCGGACGCGCGACTACACGACGCGCGCCCGCAAGACCGCCGACGACGAGTTCGGGGCGCTCACCGACGCCTTCAACGAGATGCTGGCGGGCATCCAGGCGCGCGACGAGGCCCTCGAGAGCCACCGGCAGAACCTCGAGGCGACCGTCGCCGAGCGGACGTGCCAGCTCGAGAAGCGCAACCGCGAGATGCGCCTCGTGCTCGACAACGTCGATCAGGCGCTCGTCACCATCCACCGCGACGGCACGATGGAGCCCGTGCACTCCGCCGCCTTCGAGCGCCTGTTCGGCGCCCCGACCGTCGAGGAGCACTTCGCCGATCGCATCGCCGGCCACGACCCCCGCGCCCGCGCGTTCCTCCGGATGGGGTGGGAGGCCGCCTGCGAGGACTTCCTCCCGCTCGAGGTCGTCCTCGACCAGCTCCCCAAGGCCCTGCTCCGCGACGGCCGCCACCTCACGCTCGGCTTCAAGCCGATCCTGACCGGCGAGGGCCAGTGGAGCGGCGCGCTGATGGTGATCACGGACGTCACCGCCACGATGGACTCCCTGCGGGAGTACGAGCAGCAGCGCGAGTACATCCAGGTGTTCGAGCGCGCCGTGAAGGACCGGCTCGGCCTGCTCGGGTTCGTGAGCGACACGAGCAAGCTCGTCGACGCCGTGAGCTCGCGGACCGTCACCGAGGTGGACCACGTGATGCGCCTCGTGCACACGATCAAGGGGAACGCCGGGCTCTGGGACGTGACGAGCGTGGCGAGGGTGGCGCACGAGATCGAGAGCTTCGTCGTCGAGGAGCGCTCGCTGCCGCCCGACGAGCTGATCGACGCGCTGAAGGGCGCGTGGTGCGCGTTCGTGGCGCGCGTGAGCGGCCTGCTCGCCGGGGCGGCGCAGGCCACGCGCGTCGACGTCGTCCACGAGGAGATCGACGCCCTGCTCGAGATGGCGCGCGAGCGCCGCGAGCACGCCGAGCTGGAGCGGGCGCTCGAGTCGCTCCGCAACGAGCGGACCGAGGTGCGGTTCAACCGCATGAAGGACCAGGCAGAGACCCTGGCGCGGCGGCTCGGCAAGCCGAAGCCCGACGTGCTCATCGACGCCGGCGGCGTCCGGCTCCCCTCGTCGCGCTTCGCCGCGATGTGGCAGGCGCTGGGCCACGTCGTGCGCAACGTGATGGACCACGGCATCGAGCGGCCGGAGGCGCGCGAGCGCGCCGGCAAGCCGCCGAACGGCGCGCTCACGCTCCGCTCGCGCGCGACGGCGGACGAGATCCTCATCGAGATCGGCGACGACGGCGCGGGCATCGACTGGGAGCGCGTGCGCGACAAGGCCGCCGCCGTGGGGCTGCCGAGCGCCACGCGGCGCGATCTCGAGGCCGCGCTGTTCGCTCCCGGCTTCAGCACCGCCGAGCAGGTCACCGACGTCTCCGGCCGCGGCGTCGGCCTCGGCGTCGCGCTGTACGAGTGCCGCCGGCTCTCCGGCCGGGTGGAGACCGAGACGGAGCTCGGCCAGGGGACGACCTTCCGGTTCCGGTTCCCCCGGGAGCTGAACGAGGTGGCCGTCCCGCCCGCGGGCGCGCCGTCCTCCGCGTCGCTGCCGCCGTCGAGCAGGCGAGGCTCGCTCCTCGTCGGCGCGCCGCGCGTCGGATCGAGCCCGAGCCTGCCGCCTGGCGGCGCGGGCGGCGCGCCGGGCGCGGGCCAACCGGATCGGGTGGCGCAGTGAGCGCATCGACCATGCAGAGCGATCGAGCGAGGAGAGCGGAATGAACTCGGAGAGCTGGCTCCGCATCTATGGCGAGCTTGCGGCGTCGTGCGTCCACCTGTTTCGCGACAACGGCGTCGAGATCCGGCTGCTGGAGGAGGCGCCGTCGGAGGCGACGCCCGGCAACGCGGTGGTCTCCTTCATCGGCTTCACGGGGGACCACCTCCGCGGCAGCCTGACCATCGTCGCCCCGGTGGCGCTCATCAAGCGCAGCCACCCGCTGCGAGAGCAGCGCGCGCTCGACGAGGACATGGTGTGCGACTGGGCGAGCGAGCTCGCCAACCAGCTCCTCGGGCGGGTGAAGAACCGGCTGCGCCCGCTCGGGCTCGTGATCGTGCTCTCGACGCCGAGCGCGGCGATCGGCGAGCACCTGCGCGCCAGGGAGGAGCATGGCGAGGGCTTCCGGCGGCTCCTGTTCGACGCAGGGGCCGACCGGCTCGCCGTGCTGTTCGACGCCGTCGCCCCGGACACGGCGCTGCAGCTCGAGGAGGTGAGCCCTTCCGATCCGCAGCGCGAAGGCGAAGTGCTGCTGTTCTGAGCCGCGGGGCCGCACGCGCCCAAGGAGACACGATAGATGCCCAAGAAGATTCTTCTCGTCGAGGATTCGAGCACGGTGCGCCAGCAGGTCGGCATCCTCCTGTCAGGGGCGGGCTACGGCATCCTGGAGGCGGACAACGGCCGGGACGCGATCGCCACGGTCGCCGCCCAGAAGGAAGGGCTGGCCATGATCATCGCCGACGTGAACATGCCGGTGATGAACGGCATCGAGATGGTCCAGGGCCTGCGGGACAAGAACCTCGCGTCCGGCGTGCCGATCCTCATGCTCACCACCGAGGGTCAGCCCGAGCTCATCGAGAAGGCCCGGAAGGCCGGCGCGAAGGGGTGGATCATCAAGCCGTTCAAGCCGGACCTCTTGCTCGCCGCCGTGAAGAAGCTCGCCGGCGAGCCCTGACGCCGTGCGGCCGGGCGGGGAGGCGCGTGGGCTGCGCGCGCGGTGCGCGCGGCCGTGCGCGCAGCCCACGCGCTCCCGGCTGCTGCGGTAGCTACTTGCAGGCCATCGCGTCGAAGCAGACCGCGGGGTCCTCCGCGAAGCGACGGAAGTTCTCCGCCTCGGGGTGGCCCGGGAACGGGACGTAATAGTAAACGGCCTTGTCGTCGAAGTCGGCGCCGTCGTAGTAGGTCTGCCACGTCAGCACGTAGGAGACGCCGGCGCTCTTCGCGAGATCGAGGAGGTGCTCGTTGTACCAGTCCTCGGTGACGGCACCCTGGCCCGCGCCCGGGAACAGGCCCGCGACCTCGGCAGAGGAGAGCACGACATCGGACGCCGCGCTGAGCCCGTAGTTGGCCAGGAACTCCGCCTGCAGGCCCTGGTCGAACAGCGTCTCGTACCACCGGCTCACGTGGGCCGCAGGATAGAGCGTGAGCGACTCGCCCGCCGCGAGCTTGCTGACCCGGTGGAGGAGGTGCAGCCGGTAGGTGCCCGTCTCCGTGAGCGCGTGCGGCTTGCCCTTCGCCTCGCCGATGTCCGCGACGGCGCTGGCCATCCGCTTCATGTCCTCGAGGTCGGCCGCTGACGCTGCCCGCTCGTACACGTAATAGAGGTCGATCCCGAGGATGTCGATGAGGTCGTCCCCGGGGTACGCCTCGAGGTAGTGCTCCTGCAGCAGCTCGGAGGTCGGCTCGCCGCTCTGGGCGGCGATCGCCTGCTGGGGCGGGCTCTCGTAGGCCGCCCCGAGGTCGGAGAGCTCCTCGACGAGGCGCGCCCGGAGCATGTCGCGAGACAGGCTCTCTGGATCTCTGACCTTCGCCTCGGCGGGCGTGACCGAGCTGTCGCTCAGCTTCCGCAGCTTGTCGGTCGAGTAAGCGAAGATCACGTTCTCCATCCCGGGCTCGCTCCGGATCGCCTCGGCGAAGGCGCGGTACGCGGCGCGGTACGCGTCGGGGCCGGTGACGGCCTGATCGTCGCCGAGCAGCCCCTGGCAGTTCCAGTACGGCTGACCCCACCAGAACCACGCGCCTGTGTGCTCGTGGAACGGCCTGAGGACGATCGGCTTGCCGTCGAGCCCCTGCTCGCGGAAGAACTGGGCCACGTACTTCGCGTGGGCCACGAGCCAGTCGCGCGCCGAGATGCCGGAATAGGTCCCCTCCGCGATCGGCAGGTCATTGGCGATCTTGCAGATGCACTTCAGGTTCTCCGGGATGTCCGCGCTGGAGGCGAGGGATCGCGCGTAGTACGTCTCGGCGTAGAACGGGGTGCCGCCGCCCTGGGCGTGGATCGGGATCTCCTGGCCATCGACCGTGATCGTGGCGAGCGGCGTCGCGATGTCGGGCGCGAAGTCGGAGGTGGTGATGTCGTAGTTGCACGGGGGTGTGTGCCAGTCGATGGTCACCATGCCGCCCGGCTGCTCCAGCGTGTACACGGCGGCGTCCGCGGTGACGTCGCGCCGGTTCCAGGCGACCGGATCGAAGACCATGGCGTCGAGCGAGAGGCCGAGCAGCCCGGGGTCCTCTCCGACGGTGGCGCCGGCGTCCGACGTCCAGTCCCGCTCGCCGCGGCTGGCCGCGCCCGCGATGCTCGAGAACCAGTCGTTGGTCGAGACGAGCTTCATCGCGTCCGCGTCGTAGAGCCCCCACACGATGGCATTCTCGTATCCGAACCGGAACTTGCCGGCCCGGGAAGACGTCCAGAGGTCCTCGAGCAGCTTGCCCCGCGGCGTGTCCGGGAAGTCCGGCTCCTCGCCGGGCGGCGTGTCGCCGGGCGGCGTGTCACCCGGGGGCGTGTCTCCCGGGGGCGTGTCTCCGGGCGGCGTGTCGCCGGGCGGCGTGTCACCGGGCGGCGTGTCACCGGGCGGGGTACCGTCGTCCGATGAGCCGCACGAGGCGGTCAGGCACAGGAGGAGCGCGGCGAAGAACCGAGGGGTGATCTGGATGACTTTCATGAGTCCTTCCCTGCGAGCGATGCCAGTGGGGGAAGCGAGGACAGCCGAGTTAATCGGTTCAGTGAAGGCAGCCACGTCCTGGGGTGAAGCGCCGCCAGTTCCGCGCCGGTTTCACCCGATCGCTCATCGGCGCGATGGGCCGGGGCGTCAAGGGCCGCCGTGGAGGCTGGTGCGCCTGGAGCGCGCGTCGAGCGGCCACCAGGGCAGCGCACGCCGGACGGCCGCCGCCGGCGCGAGAGTAAGTTAACCGGTTTACTCAAGCGCGTTTTCCCGGGGATCGCGCCCCGTTCGCCCGGCCCTGGCGGCCGGGCTGGCGATGCGCTTCACACGTCGACGCGGACACGAGCCGTGCGGCCCCGCCGCCCGCTCCTCGGCCGTCCTACCAAAGCCAGGATTGGGCGTCCTGTGCGATGCGCGCCCTCCGCACCGCACAGCGCTGCTGCTGCCGCCGCAGATCGCACGCCCCAGCGGGATCGCTGAAAACGCGTCAGGACGGAATTTTCTGCTTGCGCTGCTTCCACCCGCTTTCGTCTACTGGGACGATGCGCACGTGGGCTCATCGCACTTCGATGCTGGTGGTGGCCGTCCTCGCGGCCGTGTCGGGATGTGGCGAGGAGGGCGCGAGCTCGCCTGACGGGGACAGCGGCGGAGCGTCGTTCGAGGGCGTGGTCCTCGACCTGACGGATCGGTACGTCACCGAGCGCGGCGAGCTCACCGCGCGCCGGGACATGTCGGGGTTCGAGTCCGTCGAGGCCCAGGTGATCGCCGCCGACGGTGCGGTGCAGACCTTCCCTGGCGCGCTGTCGGCGGATGGCTCGCGCTGGGAGATCCCGGAGGTGCCCGAGGGGGAGTACTGGCTCGTCACGACAAGCGCTCCGGACGAGCGCGCCGTGGGCGCGCCCACGGGCCGCGCGATGCTGCAGGCGACGGCGCGCACGCTTGATCTCGGCCGCTCGTTCGCGGGGCGGCCCGACGGCGGCGAGGCGACGCAGGACGTCGATGTCGCGCTCACGGCGGATGGGCTCAAGCCCTGGCACCAGGCCAGCCGCGACGAGGAGGGCGAGCTGGTCCAGCCGCTCCAGGACGGCATCGAGCTCTACAGCTTCAATGTCGACGCGTTCGCCCTGCTCTACCCGGAAGAGGGGACAGAAGGCGCGCCCGCCGACAAGGACACGGCCTGCTCGGGCTGGGCGTTCAACTGGCGGGACGCTGTCTATCCGGCGTCGCACGACGGCGAGCGGCCGCTGGTCGACGGCTCCCAGGGGGATGTCCTGCACGTCACCCAGCTCGTGGAGCACCAGGCGGCCCCGCCGTCGGGTGAGACGGACCCGCGCGACCCCTGGTCCTCGCTCACCTACCAGGCGGCGGAAGCGTCGTTCTCGACCCGGGAGGTGATCATGCGGGACGGGGAGGCGATCGCCCTCGGCGGCTCGCTCGCGCCGCTCGCCCTGTCGAGCTTCGCGGCCGACCTCAGGATATCGCGGTTCGCCGCGCAGGTGACGGCGCACGCGCCGGCCGCCCTCTCGAACGCGAGCACCTCGGTGGCGCTGTACCAGGAGCCCGGCAGCGGCGTGCCCCTCTATGGCTGGACGCCGACGTTGTTTCACGCGCAGGTCGCGAGCGGCCGGGAGCCGGTCGACGCGACCTGCTTCCCTCATGACGGCACGTGCGATCCGCAGCTCTGCCCGGACGGCTGCGACGACGCCCTGAGCCTGGTCCACCCCGGCGACCACGCGGCGACGTACCCGTACGGGAACCCGTACGCGGGGAGGGGCATGGAGCTGCTCGACGTGAGGGTGTCGTTCAGCACGCGGGTGGCGCATCCCGTCGAGGAGAGCCAGGAGGTCCTGCGCGGCTTCGTGTCGGTCGTCGTGAGCGCCGAGGAGGCGAACGGCGTGGCGGTGGAGCCGCGGCTCGGCCTGCCGCGGGACCTGCGGATCGACGGCGAGAGCCTGCCCGCGGACGCGGTGATCGAGGGCACCGGCGCGACGCCGACCATCACCTTCGAGCCGCCGGACCTCGGCGCGCCAGACGGGTATCACGTCGTCATCTTCCTTCAGGACGACATCAAGAGCGCGGACGGTGAGGTGTTGACCCAGCGCACCAGCGTGCTCGGCGTCGACACGGCGGAGACCACGGTCAAGGTGCCGGCGGGCGTGCTCGAGAGCGGGCGGTACTACAGCGCGCAGGTCACCGCGTACCTGGGCACGCACACGCGAGAGGCGCCCGCGAGGTACCGAGGAGCGACCTTCGCCCAGGCACAGAGCTACACGGGCATGTTCACGCCCTGACGGCGGGAGCCCGCTGGCGTCGTCACCGGCTCATCGTACAACCCCCTGGACGCCGCCAGTCGAATCCTTAGCGTCATCCGGTAAACGCAGGAGTCCGTCCCTGCGTAAGGTATTCTCCGATAGCTCTTTGGGGTCGAGACGACGCTCCGCCGCCGCGCCGGACCGGGGAGGCGGCGCGCGCTGTTCCCCGCGCTGTCACCCCGAGAGCCGCGGCGCGACCAAACTCCGAATAACTCGCCGACCGCACATGCCTGCTCGCGATCAGCGTGATAGCTTGCGCGCCCCTATGGATAACGTAACGAATCACGTCGTCAGAGAGCGCATCGACGAGGGAGACTGGGGGCGACTGCATGTCACGCGCGCCTGCTGTGGCGCGGGTGTTTGCAGGAACTTCGCGCCGGAGCTCCTGGCCGAGGTAGCGCCGGCCCACGCGGAGCCCGCGCGAGGCGACGTCGAGCGCCGCGTCCTCCCCATGCTGGAGGGCTGCCATGACGAGGGGGCGTTCACGGGCGTCCTGCGCCAGCCGCGGAGCCAGGCCGATCTCGAGGCGGCGCGCGCGGCGGTGGCCTCCTGTCCGGTCCACGCATTGCGCCTCAGGCCGCCTGCCGATCGCGCCCGCCCTGCCGGCGCGCTCGGCCCTCCGTTCCGCACCTGGCCGCGCCGCCTCGAGGACGACGTGTGGGCGCTCGGCCACCCCTCGGACAAGAACGTCAGCGCCACGGCGTACTTCATCGAGCGCCCCGGCGGCGGCGTGCTCGTCGATCTTCCCAAGGCGAGCGAGGCGGTCTTCCGGTTCCTCGAGGAGCACGGCGGCGTCCGGTGGATCTTCCTCACCCACCGCGATCACGTCCGCCACCACGCCGAGTTCGCGGCCCGCTTCCCTGGCTGCCGCCGCGTCCTCGGCGCCGCGGACGTGAACCTGCGCGGCAGCGAGCACAGCGAGGCCACCGGCGACGTGGAGATCCAGCTCCGCGACCGCCCCGAGCCCATGACCCTGGAGGGCGCGCCGCTCGACGACGCCGAGCTCGCCGGCGCCGAGCTGGCCGTGCTCTCCCAGCCCGGCCACACGGCGGGCTCGATGTGCCTCCTGTACCGGGGCCGCTTCCTTTTCACGGGCGATCACCTCGCGTACTCGCGCCGGCTCGGCCAAATCACGGCGTTCCGGCTCCAGTGCTGGGACGACTGGGAGCGCCAGACACGATCCGTGCGCCGCCTGGCCGCCCTGGCGGCGGCTGGCCACCTCCGCTTCACGTGGCTCCTGCCCGCCCACGGAGAGTGGCATCGCCTCGAAGGCGACGGCAGCGCGCGCGCGACCGCCGTCGAGCTCCAGCGCGCCGTCAGCTGGATGGAGCGGCAGGCCCCCGGCCACGTGCCGATGCACCGGTTCATCCCGTGGCTGCAGAGCCGCACGCGCCCCGGCAGCGTGCTCGCCCGCGCCGTGCGCGCCATCGGCGGCGAGGGCCCCGGGAGCGAGGCGTGGGTGCTGCCGCGCGCCGTCCGCCCCTACCTGCCCGATCACCGGCCGGAGAAGGACGCAACAGCGCTGCTCCGGGTATCTCTTGTCACAGCCACCGCGCTCGGCGTCGCAGCGGGGGTTGTATGGCTCGCGGTGCGCGCGGCGGGGGCGGCCGTGACGAGGAGGGCGTGAGGCGGCCCGCGGGGGCGACGCTCGGTGCGCGCGCTCCGCGGGCGCTCGCGCTGCCTGGCTCACCCCGGGTGCAGCAGATACCGGGTGTCCGGGTTCTCACGGCGCCAGATCACGCTGTCCATGAAGTAATGGTGGATGTTCACGAACACGTAGATGGCGGCGAAGTACGGTGTGTCGCCCAGGTCGGCCGTCGCTTCACCGGCGCTCGCGCCCAGCACCAGCGCTCCGTCGAGGAGCTCGGGCGCGCCGCGGAAGAGGACCCAGCCGAGGCCGACCGCGGACGCCGCCAGGAGCGCGAGGCGCGCGCCGGTCGGCCTCCCGAAGGAAGGCGGGCCCTCGGCCTCGCGCGCCTCGTTCCGCTTCAGGAGCCAGACGAAATACAGATACTGGACCGAGTGCAGCGCCGGGATCATGTACACCATGAGCCGGTCGAGGCTCGAGTACACGGTCCAGAGCCAGATCGTGATGAGGAACCCGGTCAGCGGCCCGATCGGCGGCAGTCGCCGCTCCGCGCGCCACCTGCGCGCGAGCGCCCAGAGCAGCGCGAGCGCGCTCAGCCCGAAGGCGATCCCGGTGGCGAGCTCGAGCCCCGGCGGGTGCGCGAGCGACGTGTAGATCACGCCCTTCTCGGCGACCTCCCGGCCCGGGTCGGCCGGGCTCGCCCATGCATGAGCCCAGCCGGCGAAGCAGTGCCCGAGGACGGCCCTGCGCTCGGCCGGGCTGAAGCGAAAGCCGCGTCGCGCCGAGAGCACCGTCAGGATGCCGAAGCCCTGCTTCACGTAATGCCAGCCCACCAGGAAGAACATGAGCTGGATCATGAAGCCCATGGTCCGCGCGGAGCCGGTCGCCAGCGCCGCGGCCGCCCACGCGAGGAGCGCGAGCGGGACCAGGACGCCGGCGGCGATGTAGCGAGCGCGCTGCATGGGGGCGAGCGCGCCCCCGAGGGCGCGGCCCCGCGCGTCCTTGTAAAAGAGCAGGTACGTCACCGCGAAGTGCGGGTCGTTGATCAAGGACGCCGCGTGGAACGTCAAGAAGCCGACAGCGAGCTCCGCCGGATCGAGCCCGACGGCCCGGCGCAGGAGCCACGCGAGGGGGAAGAGCACGAGCGTCGCGCCGCCCACCAGCAGGAACTCGATGGCGCGGGCCCGGAAGGCCCGTGGACGCGACGTCTCGGCAGCGCCGAGCAGCGTCACGGTCGCGCTGGTCATGCGGCGAGGCTACCACAGCGCGAGGTCGTCCAGGCGGTCGAGCAGGCGCGGCGCGCGGCGCACGGTGAAGCCCGTCGCCGCGCGCGCCAGTCCAGGGAGGACCGCGCAGCGCGCGCCGGCGCGAGCCGGATTGGCGGGACGAGCGGCGGCTGCTCACCTCTCTCCGCTCCCTCCGCGACTCCGTGGGTGCGGCGAGCTCGGCTGGCGTGCACAGGAGAGAGCATGTCGTGCGTGAGCTGCGAAGAGGTCGCACGTCCGCCGAGGCGACGGACAGCGCAGCCTTCATCAAAGCTTGTACGAGCGACTCTCGCCGGTGAGCGCCCACACGGGGTGTGCCCAGGCGAGCAGCGGGCCTCGAGGCGGCTCTGTCGGCGCGGCTTTCTCCGTAGATCGGCGGGCGAGACATCGCCTATACTCTCATCGAGCTCCGGGCGCACGGCGCGTCACGCTGGCAGCCCGGGCGGCGATCGCGGGATACCGATGGTCCACTGCAGAGGACGAGCCCGCGGCGCTGCGCGAGCACGAAAGCACGAGGTGTAAGCGCCATGGGCACGGATGTCCGACTCGACACGGGCGTTGTGAGCGGGGAGGTGCGGGCGCTCCGCGACGACGTCCTTCGGCTGGAGCAGGAGCTGGCCCGGCGCGACGAGGAGCTGGCCGAGCACAGGCGGGAGCTCCAGGGCCTGTACGAGCGCGAGGCGCGGCTCGTCCGGGTCGAGGAGGAGCGGAAGCTGCTCGCCGCCGTGGCGGAGAACAGCTCCGACTTCATCGGCATCGCCTCGATGGAGGGAAAGGCGAAGTACCTCAACGAGGCGGGGATGCAGCTCGTCGGCCTGCAGGCAGACGAGCTAAAGAGCGTGACGATCAGCAGCTTCTTCTTTCCGGAGGACCTGACCTACGCCGTGGAGCACATCCTCCCCGAGACAATGAAGCACGGACGCTGGGTGGGGGAGTTCAAGTTCCGACACTTCAAGACAGGCGCTCCGATACCGGTCCTCTACAACTCGTTCCTGATCAAGGACCCCGACTCCGGGCAGCCGATGGCGCTGGCGACCGTGACGGCGGACCTGACCGATCGCAAGCGCGAGGAGGAAGAGCGCGTGCGCCTCAAGGACGAGGTGATCCGGGTCCAGGCCGCCACGCTGCGCGAGCTGTCGACCCCGCTGCTCCGGATCGGCGACGGCGCCGTCCTCATGCCGCTCATCGGCGCGATGGACGCGGGCCGCGCTGCGGCCGTCCTGGAGCGGCTGCTCCAGGGCGTCAGCACCGAACAGGCGAGGGTGGTCCTCCTCGATATCACGGGCGTGTCCAACGTGGACACGCAGGTCGCCGACGCGCTCATCCAGACGGCGCGGGCCGTGCGCCTGCTCGGCGCGCAGATGGTCCTCACCGGCATCCGCCCGGAGATCGCGCAGGTCCTCGTGGCGCTCGGCGTGGATCTGCGCGGCATCCTCACGCTGGGGTCGCTCCAGAGCGGCATCGCGTTCGCGATCCAGCAGCCACGCTAGTCCCGTGCGTCAGGTCATCGTCAAACCTCCTGGCGACAGCCTGTAACGCCGCAGGCGGCCAATCGAAAGAGGTCAAGGCCGCGAATCCCGCGCTGGTCGTCTTGACGGCGCATCGCCGATTCGCCTTCTTTTTTCTACGATCACGGGCGCAGCCGCCGCGAGGGCCGACAGCGGACGACGCGGCGTCGCACCTCCCTGGCTCGCCAGCGCCGGGCTGCGACGTGGCTTGGATCGCGGCCCTGGAGGCCGCCGGACGGGCTCGAGCAAAACTTTTGCCGCCGCCCGTCGTCCAAGGCGCATGCCCACCCCCTACCGAGACGACGCCGACGCCCTCAAAGCCCGCCACGCCCAGCTCGTCGAGGAGCTCGCGGCCATCGAGGAGAGGGTGGGGGAGCTCTCGGCCCTCCAGCAGGCCCAGCAGCGCCTGGAGCGGGAGCTCTCGACGGTGCGCCAGCGGCTCGACGGCATCACGGCGCGCCGCGGCCTCCCGCTGCTCGACAGCCTCCGCGTCGCGAGCCCGTGCACCGCCAGCTGGGACGAGATGGCCGGCGACGATCGGGTGCGCTTCTGCCAGCGCTGCGAGAAGAACGTCTACAACCTGTCGGAGATGCCGCGCGACGAGGCGGAGCGGCTGGTCCGCGCGGCCGCCGGCGACCTGTGCGTGCGGCTCTACCAGCGCGCCGACGGGACGGTGCTCACGGCCGACTGCCCCGTCGGCGTGAACCGGCGCCGCATCCGCAACATGACCGCCGCGGCGGTGGGAGGCGGCCTGCTCGCCGCGGGGATGGCGCTCGCTTCCGCTTCGTCTTCGTCGAGGGTCGTCATGGGCGGCCTCGTGGCGCCGCCCCGGGCCGTGGCGCCCGACATGGGCCCCAGGCCCGGCATCGGCCTCATGCCGCCGCAGAGCGTCCCTCAGCCTGGCGCCAGCGACCGCACGGTGATGAGCATCGCCGACCGACCCGCGTCCCCGGAAGCGCCGGCGCCCGCAGCCGACGAGCCGCCTCGTCTCGAGGGGGCGCCGGCCGAGCCCGCCGCGGCGGCCCCGAAGGCAGCGCCCCCGCGCCGCGGCGTCGCGCCGGGCGAAAAGGCGCCCTGCGGGTGCGTCGCGGGGGATCCGCTCTGCACCTGCCTCTGATCCCACCGCGGGCGACAGCGCCGCTCCGGCCCGCGATACAGCAGCTCGGGCCGCGCGGCAGCGGCGCTGCGGCGATCCCCGGGCGCTGCCAGCGATCCCGACGCGGGCCACGTAACGTGGCCTGCCGCGCCGGGCACCCCCGGATCAGGGGAGCAGGCTGCACTTCGACAGGGGCGTCCGGTAATCCATCGCCTGGGTGTTGCGCTCGAACTCGTCCAGGTTGTTCGGACAGACGATGTACCAGCCAGCGTCGGTGAACGCGCTCACTTGCCTGTCGGTGGTGGCCAGGTCGTACGCGAGCAGGACGGTGTCGTAGCCCCAGCCGAACAGCTTCTGGCCGAGGAGCACGTCCACGTATCCCGCGCGCATGGGCTCCAGGTACTCCGGCAGCGTATCGAAGGCCACCGAGTGGATGGTCCTCGCCTCCGCCCTCTCGGCGAGCAGCGGCGCGTTGGCCGCGAGGTTCGGCTCGCCGAGGAGCTTGCTGTAGGAGAAGAAGAACCCCGTGATCTCCGGGTCATCCTCCAGGGCCACCTGGGCCTGCTTCGTGCAGAAAGGGTCCTTGTAGTCGCAGCAGAGGCAAGGGAGGGTCACGGCGCGCTTCATGTCCGGATACTTCGACAGCGCCTCGGTGAAGCCGGCGGTCCGGTCGACGAAGGTCCCCGCGGCGGTGGGGGTGTAGCCCCCTTTGTTGTCCTCCTCCATCATCGTCTGGAAGGCGACCTTGCCGGTCTTGCCGTTGATGATCGCGAGGGCATCCATGAGGTACGCGGCAGCGGCCTTGTTGTCCATGCCGTAGTACGTGTGGCGCTTGCTGGCCGGGGCGTCGCCGCCGTACGTGACGACCTTGATGCCGGCGTCCACCGCCTCGTTGATCATATCGTTCTCGCAGACCCCGTCGAAGACATCGATGGAGATCGCGTCGACCTTCATGTCGATGACCTCCCGGAGCACCGTCATCTGCGGCCGGGAGAAATAGCAGGCGTCCTCCGGAACCGTCGGCTCGCCGTCCGGCGTGAGCTCCGGACATTCGGGATCGATGATCAGCACCTCGACCGGCCGCGTGCTCGTGGTCGCCAGCTCCGTCCGCGCCTGCCTTGCGCCCTCGCGGCCCAGATCGTGGAACCGATTGCACTTGTTGTGCGTGATGTAAGCGATGGTCACCGGGGCCCCCGTCGTGACGGCGCTCTCGCCGCAGGCGAGCAGCCCGGTCGACAGAAGGATGCCCGCAGAGATGGCGCGATGGTGCATGAATCCCCTCCTCTTTCACATGAATCGACGTGTTCTATCGTGACGAGAACCACGGCGCGCGACCGTGCGCGCCAAGCGCAGGTCGCCCTCATTCGCGGGGCGAGCGGCGCTGTTGCTCGCCGCCTCGCCCCAGCCCGGCCGGGGCCGCATACGCGATGCCGCCGTGCAGGGTCCCCGCCGTGACCACGCCGCGCAGGTCGACGCCGAGCTCGATCATCGCCCGCGCGATCGCCGGCTGGATGCCGGTGAGGACGACCTTCGCCCCGAGCAGCCCCGCCGCGCGCGCCGCCTGCACCAGCATCTCCGCGACGTGCGCGTCCACGGTCTTGACGCCCGTTATATCGAGGATCGCGATGCGGGCAGCGTGTCGCTCGACGCCGTGGAGCAGCGTCTCGATGATGCGGCTCGCGCGCGGGCCGTCGAAGTGGCCGATGAGCGGCATGACGAGCACCCCCTCGGCGATCGGCAGCAGCGGCGTCACGAGCTCCCGGATCGTGTCCTGCTGCGCCGCGATGAGCTGGTCCCGCGCCGCCTCGCGCTCGCGCTCCGCCGCCTTGACGCGCGTTATATCGACGGAGAGCCCCGCGACCGAGCCCGCCGGGATGCCCTCGCCCTGGAGAGGGAATTTCACCGAGTAAAAGGTCTTCTCGCCCTCGGGGTGCGGGGCGGTCTCCTCGGCTTCGAACGGCGCGCCGCTCTGGCGCACGTGATCATCGACGTCCTTGTAGATGGACGCGACCTCCGGCGGAAAGAAGTCCCTGTCAGTCATTCCAAGCATGCCGCCCGGCGCGACGCCGACGAGCTGCTCCAGCGAGCGGCTCGCCACGAGGTACGCGCCGCCCCGGTCCTTCGCATAGATGAGCACCGGCGCGCGCTCGCAGACCGTGGCGAGCAGCGTCTCGCTCGTGCGGAGCCGCTGCTCGCCCCGCCTCCGCTCGGTCACGTCCTCCGCGGAGACGATCACCTCGCGCGCGGAGCCGTCCTCGCCCCGCGAGAAGACCTCCGCGCGCGCCGCGAAGACGCGCTCGTCCTCCTCGTGCCCTCGCGCCCGCAGCTCGCCTTCGATGACCTCGAGGTCCCGCGCCGACGCGAGCCGCGCCGCGCTTGCGGCGAGGCCCGCGAGGTCGTCCGGATGGATTCGAGACGAGAGCGCCTCGAGGCCCCGCGCCGACAGCTCCTCGCCCGTGCACCCGACCGCGCGAGCCAGCGCGGCGTTGTGGGCAGTGAGCCGCGCTGCCTTGATGTCCAGCACACACACGATCGTCGGCACCGCGTCGAGCATGCGCTGGGCGCGCGCGCCGATCGCCTCGTGCGCCTCGCTGACCTTGGTCCCCGTCATCGCGACACCACCTTGCCCGGTCACGGCAGCAAGCTGCAGCTCGACACAGGTGCCTGGACGTCCTCGGCTCGATTCATCCGGCAGGTGAGCACGCCAGTCGCCAGGAGAGCGCCGCCAGGAGCACGTCGATGGTGCATCGATCCCCCTTCACAACCAGGACATGACGAATACAATCCAGGTTGATTTTTACGATTAAGTGAGCGCAAAACGGCTGTCAACGCTTTTGCGTGCTCCTGGTGGGGGCGCAGACAATCACGCGAGCTCCGCGCGCCCGCTCATGGGAGCAAGCTGCACTTCGAGAGGGGCGTCCGGTAGTCCTGATCCTCGTATTTCTGCTTGAACTCGTCCAGGTTGTTCGGGCAGACGGTGTACCAGCCAGCGTTGACGAACGGGTCCACTGGCCGGTTGAGTGTGACCATGTCGTGGGCGAGCAGGACTGTATCGAAGCCCCAGCCGTACAGCTTCTGGCCGAGGAGCACGTCGACATACCCGGCGCGCATGGGCTCGAAGTACTCCGGGAGCGCGTCGAAGGCGACCGAGTGGATGGTCCTCTCCTTCGCTCTCGCGGTGAGCAGCGGCGCGTGCTCCGCGAGGTTCGACTCGCGGAGGATCTTGCTGAGAGAGAAGAAGAAGCCCGCGATGTCCGGGGTCTCCTCCAGGGCCTCCTCCGCCTGGCGCGCACAGAACGGGTCGTCGTTGTCGTAGCCAACACAAGGGAGGGTCGCGACGTTCGTCATGTCCGGGTACTTCGCCAGCGCCTCGGTGAACCCGGCGACCCGCTCGATGAAGGTCACCGCGGGGGAGATGACATAGCCGCCGCCGGCGTCGTCCTCGAACCGCGTCTGGAAGGCGATCTTGCCGGTATGCCCGTTGATCGTCGCGAGCGCATCCACGAGGAACGCGGCGGCGGCCCTGTTGTCCATGCCGTAGTAAGCGTGGCGCTTGCTGTTCGGGGCGTCGCCGCCATACGTGATGACCTTGATGCCCGCGTCGACCGCCTCGTCGATGAGCGACGTCTCGCACGCCGGGTCGAAGACGTCGACGGCCATCGCGTCCACCTTCGTGTCGATGGCCTCCCGGAGCACAGCCATCTGCGGCCGGGCGAAGACGCACGGATCCGAGGTGTCCTCGTCCGCTGCATCCATCCCCGTGGCATCTGGGCACTTTGGCTCCATGATCCTCACGTCGACCGGCCGCTCGTTCCGGATCGTCAGGTCCTCCTGCGCCTGCCTCGCGCCCGCGCGGCACAGGTCGCAGAACGGATTGCACTCCGCGTGCGTGATGTAGGCGATGCGCACCGGAGCCCCCGCCGTGCCGGCTTCCTCGCCGCAGCCGAGCATCCCGAACGCCACCAACATGCAGCCAGAGACAGCGCCACCGCGCATATTGCTTTCCCCCCCTATCTTCATCCCAGGTTGACTCGAACCATCGCGACGCAGCGAGAGCCCCCGCGCCAGCCCGCCCACCTTCATGCCCCGTCGCCGCCACCTGCGGCGGCGGCGCCTCCTGCTCCCCCGGCGCCGCCCTGACCGCCTGAGCCGCCTTGACCGCCTGAGCCGGCGTCGCCACCCGAGCCCCCCTGACCGCCTGAGCCGGCCTCGCCGCCAGCCCCACCAGCGCTGTCCGCGCCGCCGGCGCCGCTGCTCGCGCCGCCGGCGCCGCTGCTCGCGCCGCCGGTCGACGTGCTCCCGCTCGCGTGAGAGGAGGTCGTCGCGCCGATCGACTCGTCGCAGTTCGGGTTGTCGTACTCGATGAAGCAGCCCACCTCGACGGGGTGGCCGACCTCGACGCAGCCCCAGGCCATGAGGCCGGAGACGGCCGACAAGCTAACGACGAGCGAGGGAAGGAGTGTGCTTTTCACGGTGAAGCTCCGAACGCCGCGCCGGAGGAGGGCACGGCCGCCGGCGCCGGCCCCCCCGCAGCCTCGTCGTCGAGATGAAGCTCGATCCCCGCGAAGATCGTGAGCCGGTTCGCCAGCGCGAAGTCCGCGGTCGGGCCGTCCTCCACGAGGTAGCGCGGCAGCCCCTGGTTGGGCCCGACGACATAGGGCTCGTGGGACGAGAATGCGTACTGACCGCCGAGCGTGTAGCTGGCGCCCTTCAGCCCGGGGAGCTCGCCCGTGAGCGCCGCCCGGAGCTCGAGCTGCGGCGGCACCTCCGGGCGCGGGGCGATGTTCGACGGATCGCCCCCATAGTACGCCTGATCGGCGATCCGACGACCCATGTAAGCGGCGGCCAGCGACACGGCGCCGGACTGGAGCTCGTACGAGATGCGCGCGTTGCCGTACACCTGGGGCGCGACGGTGATGGGCACCTCGTCGCCGGTGCCGAACCGCGCGTTCCTCGCGACCTGTTGCTCCGACATGCGGCGGCGCGTCAGCGCGAACGTGGAGTTCACGCCGAGGCGCAGCTTCCGGTCGATGAAGCTCGTCTCGTATCCGAGGTTCGTGCCGTAGTTCTTGATGCCCGGGACATTGTTGTACTTCGAGACGCTGGGCGCCTGGAGCTTCACGATCTGCAGCTCGATGACGTCCCGCCAGTCCGAGTAGAAGCCGCCGATCGTGAAGGCGTGCGCGCCGCTGCGGACCGACGAGACGGCCTCCAGCGAGGAGACGTTCTCCGGCTTGAGGCCGTCCGGGTTGGGCAGGAGCCGGCCGGTCACCGTGTAGAGCTCGACGAAGCTGGGCGCGCGGAAGGCGCTCGAATAGATGAGCTTCAGCGAGACGCGCTCGTCCGGCGTGACGATCAGCGCGGCGCGCGGCGAGATCGCGTTGGCGACGTAATCGAGCGGGATGCGCGAGTCGAGGTCCACCCGGATCCCGGCGTTGATCGAGAGGGGCCGGAGCGGGTGGAGCGTCTGCTGGACATAGGCCCCCAGCGCCGCCTCGTCCTTGCGGCTGTTTCCGCCGCCGTGCCAGTGCGTGAGCCCAGGGTCGGAGCCATAGCTCTTGCCCGTGAGGTCGTCGAACGCGACGAACTCGTAGGCGGACGTGCGCAGCCGCCCGTCGACGCCCACCATCGTCGAGAAGGATCCATCGCCCAGCCAGTCGTACCGCCCCTGGACCTCGAGCCCGACCCAGCGGGAGAGGAACAGCGACTCTTTCCGGCAGGGACCGGAGGGGCCGCGCGGGCATTGCTCGGGGGAGAGGACGCGCAGCGGCACGCCGGGCACGATCGGGTCGTGCCCGATCACGTAGCGCGAGCGCAGGACGCGGCTGTACCCGAAGTACCCGCGCGCCACGCCCTCGAGCCGCTCGCTCAGGCGGGCGCGGTAGCGCAGGCTGGTCAGGAAGAGCGATTGCGTGTTGTCGTTGCGCGCGTCGTCATAGGCCCCGACGCGGTTCTCGTAGAGGTCCATGTACGGCGCCGCCCACGACGAGCGCGTGGCCCGCGCGGTGGCGCTCAGGTCGCCGGCGTCGAGGCGCAGGTAGACGCCTGCCTTGCGCCGGAACCATTGCTCTTCCACCGGGCCGCCCCACGTGCCGGGCTCGGCGTGCGGGCCGAGATCCATGCCTGGCCCGCCGTCTTGCCCCTTCGGCAGCCGTTGCTTCGGAAAGCTGATGTGGGGCCCTTCGAAATCGTCGACCTCGAGCGCCGCGACAGCGCCCGCGGGCTCCCCGAGCAGCGTGAAGCTGCGCCCGAAGCTCAGCGAAAGCGCGCTGTCGTGCCCGACCCGGTCGGCGGTCGAGGCCTCGATGCCGCCCGACTCGTCGAGCGGCGGGGACGCCCCGAGCATCACGGAGGCGTGGAGTCCGGGGTGATCCGTGGCCTTCTTCGTGACGACGTTGATGACCCCCAGCATGGCCTGCGCGCCGTAGAGCACCGAGCCAGGGCCCAGGATCACCTCGATGTGGTCGACGACATCGAGCGGGATGTCGTGCAGGAAGACGGCCCCGCCGCCCTGCTCGTTCACGACCATCCCGTCGAGCACGACGAGCACGTGGCTGTTCGCGTCGCGGGTCAGCGCGACCCCGCGCGCGCCGACCTCCGGGACCGACATGCGGCTGTGCGCGAAGGCGCCGTTGGAGAGGAAGTTGAGGGCGTCCTCGAGGCGCCGCAGCCCGAACAGCTTGAGCTGCGCGCCGGTGATCACCGACGACATGGCGGGCGCGTCGCTCGCGCGCTCCGCGGCGCGCGAGGCGCCGGAGACGACGTTCTCCTCCAGGATCTCGAGGAGCGAGCCGACGTCGTCCGCGCGCGCCTCGCGCGCCGCGGAGGACAGCCACGCGAGCGACGCGGCAGAGAGCAGTGCCAGACGGGTCGAGCTCACGTCAATAGATCCTTGCCAATTTGAGGATGGAAGACGGGAAATCGATGCGCTGGGACCGGGCCTGCGCGAGGTTGATGCTCATGCGCGGCTTGCCGTTCGCCACGTCGATGCCGAGCACGACGCCCAGCGGCACATACGGCTCCACGGCCGCGACGGTCAGGACGCCGCTGTCCGCGAGCGCGCCGCGGATCGCGGCGACCTCCTTCGCGAGCCCGGAGGAGACATAGAGGACGTTGATCTCGCGCGCGCGGCACGTCGCGGCGAGCTCGGGCGCCGTCGTGTACTCGGCGCTCTCGGCCCGGATCGGCTTGTCGCGCACCTTGCCGATGTCGGTCAGCGCCTTCTTCATCTGCTGCGCGGCGCTCGCCGAGTCCGCGTCGCCCGCCTTCGCGAGCAGCAGGAAGGCGACCTGGGCCCTCGCCTTCTCCGGGAAGCCGCGGTCGTAGGGCAGGATGCGCGTGACGATCTCCGCCTGCACGGGGAAGGGCGCGCTCGCGGGCTCCGCCCGGGCGCGGCGCGGCGCGCTCGCGGCGGCGGCGGCGACGCCGAGCAGGAAGGAGCGCCGGAGGAGCGTCACGGCTTGCGTTCCTTGTCGCGCCCGCGCGACAGGCCGGAGAGCTTGCGTATCCGGAGCGCCGCCTGCACCTGCGGGGTGAGCGCGAGGAGATCGCCCTTCCTGCCGAAGACGCCGTCGAAGCCGAGCTCGGCGTACCGCGCGCCGGCCTCGGCGTCCGTCGTGTAGAGATAGAAGAGCGGCGGCCGCTCGCCCGCGGGCAGCGCGGCCTTGAGCGAGCGCAGGACGGCGCCGCCGTCGAGGCCCGGCATGAAGAAGTCGACGATGACCAGATCGCAGCCGCGCAGGTGGCGGGCCGTGCCCACGAGCTGCGTCGTCGTGACGACGTCGTAGCCCGCGCTCGACAGCTCGACGCGGATCCGCATCAGCACGATCTCGCTGTCGTCCACCACCAGGATGCGTCCACCTTGCGACATCGCGTCATCCTCCGTTGCTGCGAGGGGCAGCCTGGGTGCGGGGGCGGATCACGAACGCCGCCCCGATCCGGCGCGACGCGTCCACCTCGATGAGCCAGCCGACCGAGAGGAGGTCGGCGCGGACCGCGGCGAGGCCGACGCCGCGGCCGGCCAGGTCGCTGACGTCGCCCTTCGTGCTCACGCCGGGGGTGAACAGGAGCTCGCGCGTCCGGCGCAGATCCGACGGATCGACGCCGGCGCTCGTCGCGAGGGCGTCGAGGTCGATGCCCTGACCGTCGTCCTCGACGACGATCGTGGGCAGCGGCTGATCCTCGATGCAGATGGCGCGGATCATGCCGAGCTCGGGCTTGCCCGTGCGGATACGCGCGTCGGGGCGCTCGATGCCGTGCGCGATCGCGTTCCGGACGAGGTGGATGAGCACGCCCGGGAGCACGCGGGCGAGGTCGGAGGGGAGGGGGACCTCGCGGCCGTCGATCTCGAGGCGCGCGCGCTTCCCCTCTTTCTCGGCCCAGCGGGGGACGCGCTCGACGAGGGACGCGAGCACCTCGCCGAACGGACGGGCCCCGAGGCGGCGGACGATCTCGGCGGCCTCTCCGTCCCGCGCGCCGATCAGCTCGGCGAGGCGCGCGACGTCGGTGCGGCGGACCGTGATCTGGTCGAGGATGACGCGGCCCACGGGGGAGGCGTCGACGAACGTCTCCTGCGCGCGCGTGAGCTCGTCCGCGACGCGCTTGAGCCGCGACCGCCAGGACACCGAGCACCCGTCGACGGAGAGCCGGTCCTCGGAGCGCGCGCGCGCCTGGACGACGGAGAGCTCGTCCTCGAGCGTCATGATCTCGTCGGCGAGGCGCTCGAGGTCGAACGACCGGGCCTCGCCCTTCATGGTGTGCAAGAGCTGCAGGAGCTCGTCGATGTCCGCGGGGCTCAGCTGCCCGCCGCTCTGCAGGATCTCGCTGCACCGGGCCACGCGCTCGCGCGAGATCTCGATGAAGCGGACGAAGACCTGGCCGCCGCCGGCGACGAGGCGGCGCATGGCGGCGATCTGGCGCGCGTGCTCCTCGTCCTTGGTCTTGACGCTCTCCTCGAGGCGCCGGAGCTCGGTCTCGTCGGTCGCGAGCAGCATGATGCGCGCGATCTTCTGGCCGGAGACGACCGGGCAGAACTCGAGCCGCAGGAACCTGCGGTCGCCCGGCGCTCGCTCGAACCAGATCTCGCGCGGGGCGAGCTCGGCGACCTCCGGGAAGACGTCGAGCTCCGCGTCGAACGCGACGTCGACCCATTGCCTTAGCGCCTGGCTCTCGACGCAGAGCGGCCCGCCGCGGTAGAGGAGCTCCGCGACGTGGTGCCCCGCCTCGGCGCGCTCGCCGAAGATCTGCCTGGCTTGCCTGGACACCTCGCTGCCGAGGCGGCCGTCGGGGCCGAACGCCACGATGGCCTCTCGCATGTTGTCGAAGAGCTCGCGGAGGCTCTTCGTGGCCATCTCCAGCTTCCCCTCGCGCTCGAGGATGGCGGCGCTCATCGCGTTGAAGACGTCGGCCAGCCGGCCGAGCTCGTCGCTCGTGCCGACGTTCACGCGGACGGCGCGCTCCCCCTTGGCGACGCGCCGCGCGGCGTCGACGAGCCTCGCGAGCGGGCGCACGATCTGCCACCGGGCGAACGCGAGGAGCAGGAAGGCCGTCATCGCGGCGATGAGCCCCGCGTATTCGAGGATGTCGCGGCGGGCCGCGGCGAACGCCGCGTTCTCGGGCTCGAGGGAGAAGACGACGACGACGGTCCCGAGGCGCCGCCCGTCGTCGCGGAGGACCGGGCGGGCGACGCGTATCTCGCGCTCGAGGACCTGGTTCTCGGCGCCGCGCGTGGTGAAGACCGAAAGGCCCTCCGGCGGGTGGCCGACCTTGGCGGCGGGCGCGGCGTCGCTGCCCCACGCGATGGCGCCGATCAGCGCGCGGTTCGAGCGGAGCTCGTCGAGATCGCTCTGCGCCGCGTCCCGATCGCCGAAGTCGAGCGGCGCGGTGAGGGCCCCCGCGAGCAGGTCGGCCATCATCGACGCGGCATTGGCCTTGGCCAACACGAGATCATCTCGAGTCTTCTGGATCACCTGATTGGCGACCAGGATGGTGACGCTGGTGAGGACCACGACAGTCGCCGCCGCGAGCTTGATGCCGATGCCCAGATGAACGCCGGCGCGCCGCCGGTGAGGCGCCGAGGGTGGGAGGACAGGAGCGGATCCCGGCATCAGGCGCTCGGCGCGGCGGAGCGTCTCCAATGCAAGGAACGGTCGAATCCAAGAGCGTACGCCATCCGCACCCCCATGAATGGAAGAGGCATGGCAAGGCGCGCCGTCGGCGGCTCCCCTGGGGAGCGAGGACAGGCGCGCGGAGATGCCCCTTTGATATCGACGGTACGCAGCTCGTTGCGGCTTTGCAACATGAATTTCCTGATCCGCGGTAAAAGTGAATGTCAGCTGCACGTGTTTGGCCGCTCACGCTTCTGATGGTTAAATTTCAGCATTGGTGGAGGTGAAGCAGGACAGAAGATGACCGGATCACCGAGGTGACGGCCGGGCGCGGCGAGCCGGGGCGAGCGGGCGCCGGGCGGGACGACGGCCAGCAGGCTCGCGGCGCGGGCCCCGGTGTGCGGGTGACAGCGCGCAGCGCGTGCTGTTAGACATGGTGAATGCGCGCAGCGGACCGCGCACAGCGCACCGCGCGAAGACCCAGCAACAGAGGACGATCCCCCGACCATGCGCCACGCCCTGCGGCTGCTCTGCCATCCTTCCACCCACCTGCTGCCGGTGCTGCTGGCCCTCGCGTCGCTCGCCTGCGTCAGCGGGTGCGGCGGCACGGACTGCGGTGACGTTGGCCCGCCAGCGCCCTACTCCTTCACCGCTCGTCTGGAGCTCCCGCAGGGAGACATCCCGGTCGATCTCGTGATCACCCTGAGCGGGGCTGGGACCAACGCCTCGATCCGCCTGGACGACCTGGAGGCCGACGGATCCAGCCTCTGCAACGTCGACGGGGACATCTCGTGTACCTGGGGTGATGGCAGCCCGGGAAAGGGGACGTTCGACGCGACGGCCGCCGGTTACGCGCCTGTCCACGTGGACCTCGACGCGGCGAGCGCGGCTTGCAACGGGGTGATTCCCGCTCACCAGAACGCCACGCTCACGCCGCAGTAGGCGCCCGGCGACCCGGATCGGACGCTACTTCAGCCCGCCCGCTCCGCCGCCATCGCGGGCAGCCACATGCGCACCGTGGTGCCCTCGCCGGGCTCGCTCTCGACACGGATGCCGCCATGGTGCTCCTTGATGAACCTGTGCGTCAGCGACAGCCCGAGGCCGGTGCCTTGCCCGGGCGGCTTCGTCGTGAAGAACGGCTCGAAGATGCGGCTCAGGTCCTCGGCGCGGATGCCGCAGCCGGTGTCGCGCACGCCGATCTCCACGCCGTGGACGTCGCCGCGCGGGAGCGCGCGCGCCTCGACGACGACGGCGCCGCCATGGGGGGTGGCGTCGAGCGCATTGCCGATCACGTTGAGCAAGGCGGAGTCGAGCTGCGACGCGTTGGCGAGCACCGCGGGCAGCGTGGCGGCGGAGTTGCTCACCTCGAGATGGACCCTGCGCTCGCGCGCCCGCGGCGCGGAGAGATCGACCGCGCGGCGGAGCGCCTCGCGCACGTCGCACGGCTCGCGGCCGATCGGCCTGCCGCGCGCGTACTCGAGCAGCGCCCTCACGAGATCCGAGCAGCGGTTCGCCTGCCGCTCGATCGTGCCGAACGCCTTCAGGATGGCGGCCTCGTCGGGCAGGCCGTGCCCCTGCCGGTGTCGCCGCAAGAGCAGCTGGACGCTCATCAGGATGGCCGACACCGGGTTGTTCATCTCGTGCGACAGCCCCGCCACGAGCGTCCCTATCGCCGCCATCTTGCCCGCCTGGAGGAGCTCCTCCTGCGTCTCGGAGAGCCGCTCCAGGGCCGCCGCGAGCTCCCGGTTCTTCGCGGCGAGCTCCAGGTAGGCGCGGTGCAGCCGCTCGGCTGCGCGGACCCGCGCCCTGAGCTCCCGCGGATCGAACGGCTTGCTCACGTAATCGTCGGCGCCGACCTCGAGCCCCCCCGCGGCCTCCGCGACGCTCGCCCGGGCGGTCAGCAGCAGGATCGGGATGTCCCGGAGCTCTGGATTGCCCTTCAGCCGGCCGACCAGCTCGAAGCCGTCCATGTCCGGCATCATCACGTCCGACACGATGACGTCGGGCCGCCTCTCCCCGACCGCCGCGAGCGCTTCCCGGCCGTTCGTCGCCAGCGCGACCTCGTGCTCGGCCGACAGGAGGTCCCGCAAGTAAGCCCCCATGTCCGGGTTGTCCTCCACGACGAGCACGCTCGAGCTCGGCCCGGTCGCCCGGCCGCCGGCGCGCCCGTCGCCGCCAGCCCGCGGCGCGGCCGCCGCGCCGTCGCCCGCGCTGACCGTCGAGCCCTGCGCATCGAGCGGCGTCAGCGACGTCCGCCGCGCCTCGCGCGGCTCCGGCGCGCGGGGCGGCCGCTGCGCGGCCAGGCCGCCGCCGTCCAGCGCGCGCGGGAGCCGCACGAAGAAGCGGGAGCCGGCGCCAGGCTCGCTCACCACGCCGAGCGTGCCCCCCATCAGCTCCGTGAGCTCCTTGACCAGCGCCAGCCCGATCCCGGTCCCCTCGTGCTTGCGTGTCGCCGACGCGTCGAGCTGCTGAAAGTGCTGGAAGAGCAGGTGTCTCTGGTCCGCCGGGATCCCTGGACCGGTGTCCTCGACGGAGAGCTCGAAGAGGCCGTCCGTCGCCTGCAGCCCGACCGCGATCCGGCCGCCCGACGGGGTGAACTTCAGCGCATTCCCCAGCAGGTTGAGCGCGATC
Organism: Sorangium sp. So ce321; assembly: GCF_051530195.1. Classification (NCBI taxonomy): domain Bacteria; kingdom Pseudomonadati; phylum Myxococcota; order Polyangiales; family Polyangiaceae; genus Sorangium; species Sorangium sp. So ce321. The sequence goes on from NZ_CP150329.1 coordinate 1,807,536, forward strand.
TTCTCGAACTTGCGCCGGTCGAGGGGGACAGTCCGCAGCGCTGGATCCACCCGGACCGAGAGCTGGATGCCGGCGCGCTCCGCCGCCGGCAGCGCCTCCTCCACCATGTCCGTGACGAGCGCTCCCACGTCGACGGCTTCCCTGTCGATCTGCATCTTGCCGGCCTCGATCTTCTGGTAATCGAGGACGTCGTCGACGAGCCTGCGGAGCCGCCGCCCGCTGCGCTCGATGCGCTCGAGGTACGCCCGCGCCCGCGGCGAGAGCGGCTCGTCCGGGCTCGACAGGAGCGACTCGATCGGGCCGAGGATGAGCGAGAGCGGCGTCCGGAGCTCGTGGCTCATCACCGTGAGGAACTCTCCCTTGGCGCGCGCGGCCGCGTCCGCGGCTTCCTTCGCCCTCTGGAGCTCGATCTCCATCTGCTTGCGCTCGGTGATGTCGACGTAGATCCCGAGCAGCCCCGCCACCTCGCCGCGCTCGTCGCGGATGGGCACCTTGCTGGTGAGCAGGAAGCGCTGCTGCCCGTCCGGGCGGAGCAGCGGCTCCTCGATGTCGAGCATCGGCGTGCCGCCCTCCATGACCTCCCGGTCGACCCTCACGAAGAACTCCGCGTCCTCGTGCCTGCCCCACACGTCGAAGTCGGTCTTCCCGACGAGGTTCTCCAGGACCTTCGTGTTCGTGTCGTTGAGGAAGTTCTGGTTTCCTCCCAGGAAGCGGCCCTGGCGATCCTTCCAGAAGATGGCGTGCGGGATGTTGGCAATGACGTACTTGAGCACCGCTTGCTGCTGCTCGAGCACCTCCGCCCGGCTCCGGTCGCCGCGGTCCATGGCGGCGCCGGCCCGAGCCTCGGCAGATAACGCCGTCCGGGGCGTACGTGCCTGTCTGGCCCGTCTTCGACTGGTCGGGACGAGCTTGCTGACCTTGGCGGAGAGTCGGTAAAGGCGTCGCGTCATCCGATTGCCGGTCAAGCATAGGACGGGCGCGAGCGACCTCAAACACCTTCGCAGCCCAGGAGCGCCGCTGCCGCGCACGCCCGGCAGCGGCGCCAGCGCGCGAGCAGGCCGGCGCGGCGGTGCAGACAACCTCATCACCGCGCGGCGCGACCGTCGCCGCGCGCGCGCCGAGCGACCGAGGTGAGATCGCGGCGCCCACGACGCCGCCCTGCGTGGGCGCGGCTGGCGTCGTGGGGCAGGTGGTCCGGGCGGCCGCGAGATCCTGTCGCGGGAGGCCGCGCGTTCACGCGCTGGCCCTGCCGTGGTAGGCGCCCGGCACATGTCGGCCCTGCACACGTCAGCCCAGCACACGTCAGATCGCGTCGCGCTCATCACCGGAGCGGCATCGGGCATTGGCGCGGCGACCGCGCGAAAGCTGTCGCAGAGCGTTGGCGGCCTGGTCCTGATCGACCGGAGCCGCGACGCGCTCCACGCCCTGGCCGAGGAGCTCCGCGGGCCGGAGCTCTTGCTGCGCGACGGCGACGTGGGCAGCGAGGCCCCGTGGTCCGAGCTCGAGGGGGCGATCGAGCGCCGCTTCGGGAAGCTCGACCATGTCGTCGCGAACGCCGGCGTCGCCCACGGCGCGCCGATCGCGGAGACGTCGTTCGACGACTGGCGGCGCGTCCTCTCCGTGAACCTCGACGGCGTCTTTCTGACGCTCCGGACGGGCCTTCGTCTCCTCAGGAAGACGGGCCGCGGCGGGACGGCCGTGGTGGTCTCGTCGGCCGCGGCGGTCAAGGCCGAGCCGGGCATCGCCGCGTACGGGGCATCGAAGGCGGGCGCGGCGCAGCTGGTCCGCGTCGCGGCGAAGGAGGGCGCGCCCGACCGGATCCGCGTGAACGGCATCTTGCCCGGCGGCGTCGAGACGCCGATCTGGACGCAGACGCCCTTCTTCCAGTCGCTCGTGACGTCGGCCGGCAGCGAGCGCGCCGCGTTCGACCAGCTGGCCGCGATGGCCACTCCCCTCGGCCGCTACGCGACCGCCGACGAGATCGCCGGGATCATCGCCTTCCTGCTCTCGGACGCGTCGGCCACCATGACGGGCGCGCTCGTGGTCAGCGACGGCGGTTATTCGCTCTAGAGCGCTTTTTGCGCGGGTTTGATGCAGACGTCTCTCGTCTCTCGTCCCTCGTCCCTCGTCCCTCGTCCCTCGTCTCTCGTCTCTCGTCTCTCGTCTTCCGTCTGCCTTCCCCGTGCGCGTGCGCGTGCGCGTGCGCGTGCGCGTGCGCGTGCGCGTGCGCGCTGACTCCGGCGGAATCGCGCACGCGCACGAAGGACGAGCACGGAAGACGGAAGACGGAAGACGGAAGACGAGAGATGAGAGACGGAAGATGGAAGGCCGTGTACCAATTCCGGCTGAAAACCGCTCTAGTCCATCGTCGCCCGGCTCGTCCCTGGTTTCATGAGAGATTGAACCACAGAGGCACAGAGGGCACAGAGGAGAGAGTAGAAACTGTCTCTATCTCTCCTCTGTGTCCTCTGTGTCCTCTGTGTCCTCTGTGTCCTCTGTGTCCTCTGTGTCCTCTGTGTCCTCTGTGCCTCTGTGGTTCAATCTCTTCTCCATCATGGTGCGGGGCGAGCCTCCGGGAGAGCGGAGATGGACCGTCAGGACACCAAGAGACAAAAGACAAGAGAGCAGAAGAGATGCAGAGATAGGTCTCTTCTGGCGTTCCTGGCACCCTGACACTTCCATCCTCTTTCATCCTCGATCGAGGCGCTTCCGTGCTGCCCGGCTCCCGGCAATCGACTCGGAAGCCTGCTGTCCACGGATCCGTTGGGATCGAAAAAATGAAGTGTCATCGCCCGTGTCGGCTCACGGCGCGCGTTGCACATCTGAAACGGAGGCGCAGCGCGTCACGGCGGTGCAGGGCCGTGGGCGCCTGGGAAGCCGCTCTCATGGCCTGATCCTGGGGTCGAACGCGCCCGGACCGCGCTCGCGGCGCCGTGACCGAACCATTACCGCGGGGCGTTCACCACGAGTGTTATAGAGCGCCAGCTTGTCATTGGGAGGCAGCTCAGCATGATAGAGAATCCGCAGGTCCTCCGCAGCGCCGGCCTTCAACCGATCGGCATCTGGCGCAGCGGGCCGTGGCTCCCCGCGTTCACCCCGACCGACCTGCACGAGGCCGTCTCCTGCGTGCGCGAGCCGGTGCACGTGGTGCGCGAGACGCCGGAGGGGCGCGTCGGCGTCTCGCGCGGCGGCGCGGTCATCGGCGAAGATCAGGTGAACGGGGTCCCCACGTTCCCGCTCCTGGGCACTCTGCCCGCGCTGTACCCGGAGTGGCTCGGCGACCGCTCGTTCCTCGAGGTCCACGGCCTGCGCTTCCCCTACGCGGCCGGCGCCATGGCGAACGGTATCCACACGACGCGGCTCACGATCGCGATGGCGAAGGCCGGGATGCTGGGGTTCTTCGGCGCCGCCGGCCTCGGGCTCCACCGGATCGAGCAGGCCGTCGACGAGATCATCGCCGCGCTCGGCACGGATGGCCCCACCTGGGGCTGCAACCTCATCCACGCTCCAAACCAGCCCCGGCTCGAGAGCGACACGGTGGAGCTCTACCTGAGGAAGGGTGTCCGCCGGGCCGAGGCCGCCGCCTACATGGGCCTGAACCCGATGGTCGTGCGGTACGCCTACAGCGGCATCAGGCGCCTGCCCGACGGCCGGATCGACCGGCAAAACCACCTGTTCGCGAAGATCTCGCGCCCGGAGGTCGCCGCGCGGTTCCTGTCACCGGCGCCCGCCGAGATCCTCGACACGTGCGTGCGCAACGGGTGGCTCACCCGCGATGAGGCGGAGCTCGCGCGGAGCCTCCCCGTCGCCGAGGACATCACCGTCGAGGCGGACTCCGGGGGTCACACCGACAACCAGCCGCTCATCGCGCTGTTCCCGGTGATCCTCGGCGTCCGCGACGAGCTCGCGGCGAAGCACGGCTATCGCCGCCCGATCCGCGTCGGCGCCGCCGGCGGCCTGTCCACGCCGTCCACCGTGGCGGCCGCGTTCGCGCTCGGGGCCGCGTACGTGCTCACGGGCTCGATCAACCAGTCATGCATCGAGTCGGGCCTGTCCGACGAGGGCAAGAAGATGCTCGCCCAGGCCGACCTCCCGGACGTGGTCATGACGCCGGCCGCCGACATGTTCGAGCTCGGCGTGCAGGTCCAGGTGCTCAAGCGCGGCACGATGTTCGGGGTCCGCGCGCAGCGGCTCTACGACCTCTACGTCGCCCACGACGCGATCGAGTCGCTGCCCGCGGATGTGCGCGCGCGCGTCGAGCGGGAGATGTTCCAGATGTCGTGCGACGAGGTGTGGTCGGGCTGCGAGCGGTTCTTCGCCGAGCGCGACCCGGCCGAGCTCGAGCGCGCCGCGCGCGACCCGAAGCACAAGATGGCGCTCATCTTCCGGTGGTACCTCGGTATGTCCAGCAAGTGGGCGATCGCCGGGGACCCGAAGCGCCGCGCCGATTACCAGATCTGGTGTGGACCGGCCATGGGCGCCTTCAACCGCTGGGTCAAGGGGTCGTTCCTCGAGGACCCGCAGAGCCGCACCGCGGTCCAGGTCGCGCGCAACCTGCTCGAGGGCGCGGCCGTCGTCACGCGCGCGCAGCAGCTCCGGACGTACGGCGTCCCCGTGCCGAGCGCCGCCTTCTGCTTCACTCCCCGCCCGCTCGCCTGAGCGCCTGATCATCTCCCGAGGTCCTTCATGCACCGCTCGTCCTCGCCTATTCCGTCCATCGCTGTCGTCGGCGTGAGCGCCATCTTCCCCGGCTCGCTCGACGCTCACGGCTTCTGGCGCGACATCCTGGCCGGAACTGACCTCATCACGGACGTCCCGGACACGCACTGGCTGATCGAGGACTACTACGATCCCGACCCGTCCGCCCCCGACAAGACCTACGCGAAGCGCGGCGCCTTCCTGAAGAACGTGCCGTTCGATCCGCTGGAGTGGGGCGTGCCGCCCTCGATCGTGCCGGCCACGGACACGACGCAGCTGCTCGCGCTGATCGTGGCGAAGCGGGTGCTGGAGGACGCGGCGCAGGGGCAGTTCGAGTCGATGGACCGCGAGCGGATGAGCGTGATCCTCGGCGTCACCTCGGCGCAGGAGCTCCTCGCCTCGATGGTGAGCCGGATCCAGCGGCCGGTCTGGTCGAGGGCGCTCCGCGAGCTCGGGTATCCCGAGGACGAGGTGAAGCGCGCCTGCGACACGATCGCGGGGAAGTACGTGCCATGGCAGGAGTCGAGCTTCCCGGGGCTGCTCGGCAACGTGGTCGCCGGGCGCATCGCGAACCGGCTCGACCTCGGCGGGACGAACTGCGTGACCGACGCGGCGTGCGCGTCGTCGCTGTCCGCGATGTCGATGGCGATCAACGAGCTCGCGCTCGGACAATCCGACCTCGTGATCGCGGGCGGCTGCGACACGATGAACGACGCCTTCATGTACATGTGCTTCAGCAAGACGCCGGCCCTGTCGAGGTCGGGCGACTGCCGCCCGTTCTCCGACAAGGCCGACGGGACGCTGCTCGGCGAGGGCATCGGGATGGTCGCGCTCAAGCGGCTCGATGACGCCGAGCGCGACGGAGACCGGGTGTACGCGGTGATCCGCGGGATCGGCTCGTCCTCGGACGGCCGGAGCAAGAGCGTCTATGCGCCGGTGCCGGAAGGGCAGGCGAAGGCGCTGCGCCGGACCTACGCCGCCGCGGGGTACGGCCCCGAGACAGTGGAGCTGATGGAGGCCCACGGCACCGGGACCAAGGCCGGCGACGCGGCCGAGTTCGAGGGGCTGCGCGCCATGTTCGACGAGTCGGGGCGCGCCGATCGGCAGTGGTGCGCCCTCGGCAGCGTGAAGTCGCAGATCGGCCACACCAAGGCGGCGGCGGGCGCGGCGGGCCTGTTCAAGGCGATCATGGCCCTGCACCACAAGGTGCTCCCGCCGACCATCAAGGTCGACAAGCCGAACCCCAAGCTCGAGATAGAAAAGACTCCTTTCTATCTGAACACCGAGGCGCGGCCGTGGATCCGCGCGTCGGATCACCCGCGGCGGGCGTCGGTGAGCTCGTTCGGGTTCGGCGGCTCGAACTTCCACGTGGCGCTGGAGGAGTACACGGGCCCGGCGCCGAGGGCGTGGCGGGTGCGGGCGTTGCCCGCGGAGCTCGTCCTCCTGTCGGCGGACACCCCGGCGGCGCTCGCGGACCGCGCCCGGGCGCTCGCGAAGGCGGCGGAGACGCCCGAGACCCTGCGCTTCCTGGCGCGGGAGTCGGTGCTCTCGTTCGACGCGTCGCGGCCCGCGCGGCTCGGGCTCTGCGCGACCGACGAGGCGGATCTCGCGAGGAAGCTCGAGCAGGTCGCGGCGCACCTCGGGGCGAAGCCCGAGCAGGCGCTCGCCGCGCCGCTCGTGCACTGCGCGAGCGGCGAGGCGCCGGGGCAGGTGGCGTTCCTGTTCCCGGGGCAGGGGAGCCAGTACGTGGCCATGGGCGCCGACGTGCTGATGACGTTCGACGCGGCGCGCGCGGCGTGGGACGCGGCGGCGGGCGTGACGATCGGGGACGCGCCGCTCCAGGAGGTGGTGTTCCCGCGGCCGGTGTTCTCGGACGAGGACCGCAGGGCGCAGGACGGGCGGCTCCGCGAGACGCGGTGGGCGCAGCCCGCGATCGGCGCGACGAGCCTCGCGCACCTCGCGCTGCTCGGGGCGCTCGGGGTGCGGGCGGACGCGTTCGCGGGCCACAGCTTCGGCGAGATCACGGCGCTGCACGCGGCCGGCGCGCTGTCGGCGGCGGACCTCCTGCGCGTCGCGCGGCGGCGCGGCGAGCTGATGGGAGAGGCGTCGTCCGAGCGGGGGGCGATGATCGCGGTCCCGCGGGCGATCGACGAGGTGCGGGCGCTCGAGCTCGGCGACGTGGTGGTCGCGAACCACAACGGCCCGAAGCAGGTGGTGCTGTCCGGCTCCGTGGCGGCGATCGAGGCGGCAGAGGAGCGGCTCCGGGGCCTCGGGATCCAGGCGCGGCGCCTCGACGTGGCCGCGGCGTTCCACTCGCCGCTCGTGTCGGAGGCGAGCGCGCCGTTCCGCGAGTTCCTGGGGGGCATCGCGGTGGAGGCGCCGGGCGCGCCGGTGTACAGCAACGCGGAGGTCGAGCCGTACCCGGGCGGCGGGGACGCGGCGCGCGACAGGCTGGCGCGGCAGCTGGCCGAGCCGGTGCGGTTCGTCGAGCAGATCGAGCGGATGTACGCGGCCGGGGTGCGCACGTTCGTCGAGGTCGGGCCGGGGTCGGTGCTGACGAACCTGGTCGGCGACATCCTGAGCGGCCGGCCGCACCGCGCCGTGGCGCTCGACCGGAAGGGCAAGCACGGGGTGACGAGCCTGTTCGAGGCCGTGGCGCGGCTCGCGGTGGCCGGGGTCCCGCTCGACGCGCGCGTCCTGTGGGACGGCTTCGCGGCGCCCGTGGACCCGCGGGCGCTGCCGAAGCCGAAGCTGGCGCTGCCGATCAACGGCAGCAACTACGGCAAGCCGTACCCGCCGCCGGGCGGCGCGAAGGAGCTGCCGAAGGCGAGCGCGGCGCGGCCGGCGCAGAAGCCGGCGCCGGAGGCGGCGAGGGCCGCGGGCGCGGCGGTGGTGAGCGCGGCGCGGCCGGTGGTGAGCGCGGCGCGGCCGGCGGGGAGCGCGGCGGCGCCGGTGGTGAGCGCGGCGGCGCCGGTGGTGAGCGCGGCGCGGTCGGCAGTGAGCGCGGCGCGGCCGGCGGTGAGCGCGGCGGCGCCGGTGGTGAGCGCGGCGCGGCCGGCAGTGAGCGCGGCGGCGCCGGCAGTGAGCGGTGGGGTGCAGCCGGTGGTGAGCGCATCGCCGCCGGCAGTGCACGCGACACGGCCGATGGTGAGCGCGTCGCAGCCGGCATTGGACGCGACACGGCCGGCAGTGAGCGCGGCGCGGCCGGTGGTGAGCGCGGCGGCGCCGGTGGTGAGCGCGTCGCAGCCGGTGGTGAGCGCGCGGGCGCCGGCGGCGAGCGCGTCGTGGCTGGCCGCCTACCAGGAGGCGCAGCGCGCCACGGCGGAAGCCCACGGCGTCTACCAGCGCACGATGGCCGAGAGCCACATCGCCTTCCTGCAGGCGGCCGAGGCCTCCTTCGCCGGGTTGGCGGCGCTCGCGACAGGTGCTCCGTACACGGTCGCCGCCACGACGGCGCCCGAGGTACGGCCTGCGCCCATGCTCCTCGCTCCGGTGCACGCAGGGCCGGTCTCGGAGGCGTCCCTGGGGCCCGCAGGCGCGCTGGCGCGCACCGGCTGGAGCAGGGGCAGCGCGATCCTGGACGGCCTCAATGGCGCGGGCGAACCGCTCCATGCCGCGGTCGCGACGGCGCCTGCAGCGCATGCCGTGACAGCAAAGGCAGCGGTCGCTGCGCCTGAGGCAGCGGCGAAGGCAGCGGTCGCGGCGCCTGCGCCCGCCGTGGTGGCGCCTGCGCCCGCCGCGGTGGCGCCGGTGCGGGTAGCCGCGGCGCCCGCCGTGGCAGCGAAGGCAGCGGCCGCGGCGCCCGCCGCGGCAACGCAGGCGGCGGCTGCCGCCGCGCCTGGGGTCGATATCGAGCGGATGGTCCTCGACGTGGTCGCGGACAAGACGGGATACCCCGTCTCCATGCTCGGGTTGCAGATGGAGCTGGAGAGCGACCTCGGGATCGACAGCATCAAGCGGGTGGAGATCCTGTCCTCGGTCCGGGACCGCACGCCCGGGCTGTCGGAGGTGGACGCCTCCGCGCTGGCGCAGCTGCGCACGCTCGGCCAGGTCGTCGACCACCTCCGCGCCTCGCTGCCTGCCGGCGCGCCGGCCGCCAGCGCTGTCGCGTCGCCGGCCGTAGCTGCCGCTGCCACGTCGCCCACCGCGGCGCCGGCCGCTCCCGCCGTGGCTTCCGCCGCGGCGCCGGCTGCCTCCGCGGACGTGGAGCGGGTGGTGATGGCGGTGGTGGCGGAGACGACGGGGTACCCGGCCGAGATGCTCGGGCTGCAGATGGAGCTGGAGAGCGACCTCGGGATCGACAGCATCAAGCGGGTGGAGATCCTGTCGGCGGTCCGGGACCGCACGCCTGGCCTGTCGGAGGTGGACGCCTCCGCGCTGGCGCAGCTGCGCACGCTCGGCCAGGTCGTCGACCACCTCCGCGCCTCGCTGCCCGCCGGCGCGCCGGCTGCCAGCGCTGTCGCGTCGCCGGCCTCAGCTGCCGCCGCCGCGCCGGCCGCTCCCGCCGCGGCGCCGGCCGCGTCCGCGGACGTGGAGCGGGTGGTGATGGCGGTGGTGGCGGAGACGACGGGGTACCCGGCCGAGATGCTCGGGCTGCAGATGGAGCTGGAGAGCGACCTCGGGATCGACAGCATCAAGCGGGTGGAGATCCTGTCGGCGGTCCGGGACCGCACGCCTGGCCTGTCGGAGGTGGACGCCTCCGCGCTGGCGCAGCTGCGCACGCTCGGTCAGGTCGTCGACCACCTCCGCGCCTCGCTGCCCGCCGGCGCGCCCGCAGCCGCCGTCAGGCCGGCTGCCGCCGGCGCGACGGTGCCCATCGCCGCGCCCGCCGCCGCTGCCGCTGTGGCGGCGCCCGCGGCATCCGACGTGGAGCGGGTGGTGATGGCGGTGGTGGCGGAGACGACGGGGTATCCGGCCGAGATGCTCGGGCTGCAGATGGAGCTGGAGAGCGATCTCGGGATCGACAGCATCAAGCGGGTGGAGATCCTGTCGGCGGTCCGGGACCGCACGCCCGGGCTGTCGGAGGTGGACGCCTCCGCGCTGGCGCAGCTGCGCACGCTCGGCCAGGTCGTCGACCACCTCCGCGCCTCGCTGCCCGCCGCCGCGCCGGCTGCCAGCGCTGTCGCCGCCGCGCCGGCGGTCGCCGCGGCGCCGGCCGCTCCCGCCGTGGCTTCCGCCGCGGCGCCGGCTGCCTCCGCGGACGTGGAGCGGGTGGTGATGGCGGTGGTGGCGGAGACGACGGGGTACCCGGCCGAGATGCTCGGGCTGCAGATGGAGCTGGAGAGCGACCTCGGGATCGACAGCATCAAGCGGGTGGAGATCCTGTCGGCGGTCCGGGACCGCACGCCTGGCCTGTCGGAGGTGGACGCCTCCGCGCTGGCGCAGCTGCGCACGCTCGGCCAGGTCGTCGACCACCTCCGCGCGAACCTCGGTCCGGCCGCGAGCGCCGCCCCCGCGAAGCCCGCCGAGGAAGCGGCCTCCGCGCACCTCGGCCGGTGGACGCTCGCCGAGGTCGCGGCGCCCGCCGCTGGCCTCACGATGCCCGGCCTCTTCGACGCCGGCACCGTGGTGGTGACCGGCCACGACGCGATCGGCCCCGCGCTCGTCGCGGCCCTCGAGGCGCGCGGGATCGCGGCCGAGTACGCGCCCGCCGTGCCCCGCGGCGCCCGCGGCGCCGTGTTCCTCGGCGGCCTGCGCGACTTCGCCACGGTCGACGAGGCGCTCGCCGTCCACCGCGAGGCGTTCCTCGCCGCCCAGGCGATCGCGGCGAAGCCGGCGCTGTTCGTCACGGTCCAGGACACCGGCGGCGACTTCGGCCTCGCCGGCTCCGACCGCGCCTGGACGGGCGGGCTGCCGGGCCTCGCGAAGACCGCGGCGCTGGAGTGGGCCGAGGCGTCCTGCCGCGCGATCGACGTCGAGCGCGGCGGCCAGACCGCCGGCGAGATCGCCGAGGCGATCGCGACGGAGCTCCTCTCCGGCGGCGTCGAGCTCGAGATCGGCCTGCACGCCGACGGCCGGCGCACCACGCTGCTCAGCGTCCGACAGGACGCGCAGCCCGGGCCGCTCCCCCTCGGGCCCTCCGACGTCGTCGTCGCGAGCGGCGGCGCCCGCGGCGTCACCGCGGCGACGCTGATCGCGCTCGCCAGGGCCAGCCGCGCGCGGTTCGCGCTGCTCGGCCGCACCGCGCTCGAGGACGATCCGGCCGCGTGCCGTGGGGCCGACGGCGAGGCCGCGCTCAAGGCGGCGCTGATCAAGGCGGCGGCCGCCGCGGGGCAGAAGGCGACCCCGGCGGACATCGGCCGGCAGGTCGCGAAGATCCTCGCGAACCGCGAGGTCCGCGCGACGCTCGACGCGATCCGCGCGGCCGGCGGCGAGGCGCTCTACGTCTCGGCCGACGTGAACGACGCGCGCGCGGTGGCCGCGGCGCTCGACGGCGTGCGGCGCGCCCTCGGCCCCATCACCGCGGTCGTCCACGGCGCGGGCGTGCTCGCCGACAAGCTCATCGCCGAGAAGACGGTCGAGCAGCTCGACCGCGTGTTCAACACGAAGGTCGACGGCCTCCGGGCCCTGCTCGGCGCGACAGCGAGCGACCCGCTCAAGGCGATCGTCCTCTTCAGCTCGATCGCCGCGCGCAGCGGCAACAAGGGGCAGTGCGACTACGCGATGGCGAACGAGGTCCTGAACAAGGTCGCCGCCGCGGAGGCCGCCCGCCGCCCCGGCTGCCGGGTGAAGTCGCTCGGCTGGGGCCCCTGGCAGGGCGGCATGGTGAACGCGGCGCTCGAGGCGCACTTCGCGCAGCTGGGCGTCCCGCTCATCCCGCTCGAAGCGGGCGCGAGGATGCTGATCGACGAGCTGTGCGACGGCCCGGCCGACAGCGGCGCGGGCGCGCCGGGCGCCGCCTCTTCCGGCGCGGTCGAGGTCGTGCTCGGCGCGGAGCCGAAGACCCTCGCCGACCCTGACCACCGCCGGCGCGTCGCGCTGGCCGTCCGCGCGGACCGCGCGACGCACCCCTACCTCGCCGATCACGCCATCAACGGCGTCCCCGTCGTGCCGGTGGTGATCGCGCTCGAGTGGTTCGCCCGCGCCGCGAGCGCGTGCCGGCCGGATCTCGTGGTGACCGAGTTCCGCGACGTGAAGGTCCTGCGCGGGATCAAGCTCGCGGCGTACGAGTCGGGCGGCGAGGTGTTCCGCGTCGACTGCCGCGAGGTGACCAACGGGCAGGGCTCGGTGCTCGCGGCCGAGCTGCGCGGGCCCCAGGGGGCGCTGCACTACGCGGCGACCATCGAGATGAAGCCGCTCGCCGAGCGCGTGGCCCCGCGGGGCCCCGCCGCGCCGTCGCTCGGCCCGTGGAGCGGCGGCGACGACCTGTACGACGGCCACACGCTCTTCCACGGCCGCGACTTCCAGGTGATCCGGCAGCTCGACGGCGTGAGCCGCGAGGGGATCGCGGGGACGGTCGTCGGCCTGCGCGAGGCAGGCTGGGTGACCCAGCCATGGAAGACCGACCCGGCGGCGCTCGACGGCGGGCTGCAGCTCGCGACGCTGTGGACGCAGCACGTGCTCGGCGGCGCGGCGCTCCCGATGTCCGTGGGCGCGCTGCACACCTTTGCCGAGGGCCCGTCCGACGGCCCGCTGCGCGCCGTCGTGCGCGGGCAGATCATGGGCCGCGACCGCACGAAGGCGGACATCGCGTTCGTCGACGACGAGGGCACGCTCGTCGCCGAGCTGCGCGACGTGCAGTACGTCCTCCGCCCCGACGCGGCGCGCGGCCAGGCGTGATCGAGGAAACCGTGTTCGAGCCCATCGCCATCGTCGGCCGCGGGTGCGTCCTGCCGGGCGCGCTCCACCCCGCGGCCCTCTGGGACAACGTGCTCGCCGGCAGGGATCTCGTGTCAGCCGCCCCTGACGGTCGCTGGCGGCTCTCGCGCGAGCGCGCGCTCGCCAGCGAGCCGCGCGGCCCGCGCGACCTGCGCGACCTGCGCGACGTGAAGGACCGCGCGTGGAGCGACCGCGGCGGCTACGTCACCGGGTTCGACGAGCGCTTCCGCCGCGTGCTCGCCGGGGACCCGTTCCCGCGGCGCGGCGGTCCGCCCGAGGCCCTGCTCGCGCTCGACCCCCTCTTCCAGTGGGTGCTCTACGCGGGCCGCGAGGCGCTGCGCGAGGCCGGCCACGAGGGCCGGTCCGACCGCGCGGGCGCGGTGCTCGGGAACCTCTCGTTCCCCTCGTCGGCGATGTCGGCGTGGGTCGAGTCGGCGTGGCTCGGCGATCTCGCCGGCGTCCCGCGGCCCGATCCGCGCAACCGGTTCATGTCGGGGCTGCCCGCCCACCTGCTCGCCGACGTGCTCGGCCTCGGGGCCGGGGCGTTCGCGCTCGACGCCGCGTGCGCGTCGTCGCTCTACGCGATCGCGCTCGCCTGCGAGCGCCTGCAGCGCCGCGAGGTCGACCGGATGCTCGCCGGCGCCGTGTGCCGGTCGGACGATCTCTTCATGCACATCGGGTTCTGCGCGCTGTCGGCCATGAGCCGCACCGGGCGCAGCCGCCCGTTCTCGTCGGAGGCCGACGGCCTGGTCCCGGCGGAGGGCGCGGCGTTCGTGGCCCTCGAGCGCCTGTCCGACGCCGAGGCCGCGGGCAGGCCCATCCTCGGCGTGATCCGCGGCGTCGGCCTGTCGAACGACGGCCGCGGCCGGGGCCTTCTCGCGCCGGCGGTCGAGGGGCAGCTGCGCGCGATGCGGTCCGCGTACGCCATGGCCGGCCTCGATCCCCGCGAGGTCTCGCTGCTCGAGTGCCACGCGACGGGCACCCCCCTCGGCGACGCGACCGAGATCGCGACGCTCACCGAGGTCTTCGGCCGCCGCGAGGTCCCGCTCGGCTCGCTCAAGTCGAACCTCGGCCACCTCGTCACGACGGCCGGCGCGGCCGGGCTCCTCAAGCTGCTCGGCGCCATGGCGGCGGGGGTCCGCCCGCCCACGCTGCACGCCGAGCCGCTGTGCGAGGCGGTGGCGGCGAGCCCGTTCCGCGTGCTGCAGCGGGCCGAGCCCTGGGAGGGGCGGCGGCTCGCGGGCCTGTCCGCGTTCGGGTTCGGCGGGAACAACGCGCACCTGCTCGTCGAGGCGTACGAGCCCGCGGCGCGGCCGGCCCGCGCCGCCAGCGCCGCGCACCGCCCCGGCGCGTCGGACGTCGCTGCCGCGGAGCCTGCCCCGGCGGGCCACCTCGCCGTGGTGGCGATGGGGCTGTGCGTCGGCGAGCTCGGCGGCGTCCCCGCGTTCGCCGAGGCGCTCCTCTCGGGCGGCGGCGCGGATCCCCGCCGCGCCACGGTGGCGCTGCCCGCGGATCAGATCCGGTTCCCGCCGCGCGATCTGCAGCAGGCGCTCGCCCAGCAGACGCTGCTGCTCGAGGCGGCGATCGAGGCCACGGAGGGCCTGGCGCTGCCGCGCGATCGCACCGCGGTGCTCATCGGCATGGGCGCCGACACCGAGGTGTGCCGGTACATGGCGCGCTGGCGGCTCGCCGAGACGGCGCCGGCGCGGCTCGGGCCGTCCGTCGACGTCGGCGCGCTGCAGGACGCTGTGACCCCCGCGCTCCAGGCGGCGGGCGTCGTCGGGAACATGCCGAACATCCCGGCGAACCGGCTGAACAGCCAGCTCGACGTCGGCGGACCTTCGTTCACCGTCGCGGCCGAGGAGCTCTCCGGGCCGTGGGCGCTGCGCATCGCGGGGAGCGCCCTGCGCGCGGGCGCCGTGGACGCGGCGATCGTCGGCGCGGTGGACCTCTCGTGCGAGCCCGCCCACGTGGCCGCGCTCGAGGCGCTCGGCGTCCGCCTGCCCCCGGGCGACGCGGCGGTCGTGCTCGTGCTCGAGCGCCTCGACGACGCCGTCCGCCAGCGGCACCCGGTGCTCGCCGTCGTCGTGGACGAGCCGGCCGACCCGGGCCTCGTGCTGTCGGCCACGGATCTCGCGCCGCGGTTCGGCCACGCGCACGCCGCCTCCGGCCTGCTGCACGTCGCCGCCGCGGTGCTCGCGTGCCGTCATGCCCGGAAGCCCGACGGGACGCCGTGGTCCGACGACGTCCGCGTGGCCGAGGTCCGCTGCGCTGGCCTCGGCGGGGGCTCGCTGTCGGTCTGCATCGGCGCCGGCGGTCCGGCTGCGCCCCTCCCGCCGCCGCGGCCTCTGGCCGGGCCGAAGCTCACGTTTCCCGCCCACCCGCCGGCGATCGTCGTGCCCGGCGCGGCCTCCAGCTCATCTCCCGGAGACTCCATGGAACCTGCGCCGCCTCTGCCGTCCGCCCTCGACGACTCGCCGCCGCTCTACCCCGGGCCCACGGGCTTCTCTGCCGCCGACGCTGCTCCGGCGCTGGTCGTGGACGAGCCGCTGCGCGTCGCGCCGGGGGCCGCCGCGGCGCTCGTCGCTGGTGTCGAGGGCGTCGCGGGCGTCGCGGACGAGCCGCCGTGGGTCGCGCCGGCGGTCGTTGCAGGCGCCGCGGACGAGCCGCTGTGGGCCGCGCCGGCGGTCGTCGCGTCGCCTGCCGCGGGCATTCCCGACGACGTGATCGCCGGCGCGGCGGCGTTCACCGTCCAGCTCGCGCAGATTCACAGGGACTGGGTGGCGCAGCAGGCCCAGGTCCACCGCCGGTTCTTGCAGGTGCGGCAGCGCGCGCTGGACACGCTCGTCCAGGTGTCCTCGGGCGCTGTCGCGGCGGTGCAGTCGGCCCCCGCGGCGCAGGTCTCTCACGTCGCGCCGCTCCGCGCCGAGGCGCCGCGCGTCGTCGAGCCGGCGCGGCCCACCACGTCGCCGCAGCCGCTGTCGCGCGTCGTCGAGCCGGCGCGGCCCACCACGTCGCCGCAGCCGCTGTCGCGCGTCGTCGAGCCGGCGCGGCCCACCACGTCGCCGCAGCCCTCGCCGCGGGCCGTCGAGCCAGCGCGGTCCACCACGTCGCCGCAGCCCTCGCCGCGGGCCGTCGAGCCGGCGCGGCCCACCACGTCGCCGCAGCCCTCGCCGCGCGCTGCCGAGCCGTCGCGCCCCGCCGCCGCGCCGCAACCCCCACCGCGCCCCGCCGCCAGGCCCGAGCTCCCCGCCTCGGCCGCCCTCGCGCCGAGGGGCCCCCGGTTCAGCCGCGAGCAGCTCGAGGTGCTCGCCTCGGGCCGGATCTCCGACGTGTTCGGCCCGCTCTTCGCCCAGCAGGACGGCTACCGCCGCCAGGTGCGCATGCCCATGCCACCGCTGCTGCTCGCCGATCGGGTCACCGGGATCGACGCCGAGCCCGGCTCGATGAAGCTCGGCACGATGTGGACCGAGACCGACGTGCGCTGGGGCTCCTGGTACCTGCACGACGGCGCGATGCCGGCCGGCATCATGATCGAGAGCGGCCAGGCCGACCTCCTGCTCATCAGCTGGCTCGGCGCGGACTTCGAGAACCGGGGCGAGCGCGTCTACCGGCTGCTCGGCTGCGAGCTCACCTTCTACGGCGGCCTGCCGCGCCCGGGCGACACGCTCGTCTACGACATCCACGTCGACGGGCACGCGAAGCACGGCGACGTCCGCCTTTTCTTCTTCCACTACGACTGCCGGATCGACGGCGAGCTCCGGCTCAAGACGCGCAAGGGCCAGGCCGGCTTCTTCACCGACGAGGAGCTCGCGAGCTCCGGCGGCGTCCTCTGGGACGCGGAGAGCGCCGAGCACGCCACGGCCGCCCGCCTCGATCCCCCGCGGATCGCGTGCCAGAAGCCCGCGTTCGATCGCGCCGACATCCTCGCGTTCGCGGCCGGCGACGGCGCGGCGGCGTTCGGCCCCGGCTTCGAGCGCCTGCGCACCCACGTCAGGACGCCGCGGATCAGCGCGCCGCCGATGCTGTTCTTCGACCGCGTCGACGTGTTCGATCCGGCGGGGGGCCCGTGGAAGCGCGGCTACCTCCGGGCCACGCTGCCGATCACGAAGGACGGCTGGTTCTTCGAGGGCCACTTCAAGGACGACCCCTGCATGCCGGGGACGCTCATGTTCGAGGGCTGCCTCCAGGCGCTCGCGTTCTACATGGCGGCGATGGGCTTCACGGTGGACGGGGACGGCTTCCGCTTCGAGCCCGTGCCCGAGGTCCCCTACCTGCTCCGCTGCCGCGGCCAGGTGGTGCCGTCGAGCCGGCTGCTCACGTACGAGGTGTTCGTCGAGGAGGTGCACGACGGCCCGCGGCCGACGGTGTACGCCGACTTCCTGTGCACGGTCGACGGCCTCAAGGCGTTCCACGCCCGCCGCGTGGGCCTGCGCCTCTCGCCGGACTGGCCGCTGACGAGCTCCCCCGAGCTGCTCGACGGCCACGTCGAGCCGAAGCCGGTCGCGCTCGTCCCCTGGTCCGAGCTGGGCGCGCCGCCGCCGGACGGCGCCGCTCCTGACGCCTCGCGCGCCGGCGGCTTCCCGCTCGACTACCGGAGCCTGCTCTCGTGCGCGTGGGGCCGGCCGTCGGACGCGTTCGGCCCGCTGTACCGCAGGTTCGACGAGGGCCAGCACGTCGCCCGGCTCCCGGGGCCGCCGTACCACTTCATGAGCCGGGTCCTCTCGGTCTCGAGCCCCATGGCGGCGATGAAGGCCGGCGCGAAGGTCGAGGTCGAGTACGACGTCCCCGAGGACGCCTGGTACTTCGACGAGAACGCGAGCCTCACGATGCCGTTCGCGGTGGTGCTCGAGGCCGCGCTCCAGACGTGCGGCTGGCTCGCGAGCTACGTCGGCTGCGCGCTCTCGAGCGAGTCCGCGCTCTACTTCCGCAACCTCGACGGCAAGGGCACGCTGCGCGCCGAGGTCCTGCCGGCGCCGGCCGGCGGCGCGCTGCGCACGACGTCGCAGCTCACGAACATCTCGCGCTCGAGCGGCATGATCATCCTGTCGTTCCGGGTCGAGTGCAGCGTCGCCGGCGCCCGGGTGTACGACCTCGAGACGGTGTTCGGCTTCTTCCCGAAGGCCGCGCTCGCGACGCAGATCGGGATCCCGGCGAAGCCCGAGGAGCTCGCCGCGCTCGAGGCGCCGTCCGACTTCGAGGTCGACCTGCGCGAGCGCCCCGCGCGCTACTGCGGCGGCAAGCTCGGGCTCGCGCGGCCGTCGCTGCTGATGATCGACCGGATCGACGGCCTGTGGCAGGCCGGCGGCCGCAAGGGGCTCGGCCGCCTCCGCGCGCAGCGGGACGTGCACGCGTCGGAGTGGTTCTTCAAGGCGCATTTCCTCGGCGATCCGGTCCAGCCCGGCTCGCTCGGCATCGAGGCGATGCTGCAGACGATCCAGTTCTGGATGCTGCATCATGACCTCCACGCGGGCCTCCGCGACCCGCGGTTCGAGCCGGTGATGACGGGGCACGAGCACGCCTGGCGGTACCGGGGCCAGGTGCTGCCGGGCAGCCGCCGGGTGACGGTCGACACCGACATCCTCGAGGTAGGCCGCGACGAGCGCGGGCCCTACGTCATCGCCGAGTCGTACCTGTGGGTCGACGGCCTCCGCATCTACGGCGCGACGCTCGGGGTGCGGATCGTCGACGGCCCCTCACCGCGCCCGCGGCGCGACGTCGGCTTCGACGTACGCGGGAGCGCGCGCCACCTCGCGTCGCTCCCGGGCGCCGTGAACCGGAGCTCCCGGCCCGAGGGGCCCGCGGGGCGGGCCGCGCTGCCGTCGCCGCAGGCCGAGGACGCCGAGGAGGTGCTGGATCCGGACGGGTGGGTGGCGGACCATCGCCCCACCTGGACGCTCCCGGCGCTCCCCGGGATGAGCATGGTCGACCGGCTGGCCGGCGCTGCCTTGCGGGCGCGTCCGGGCAGCGTGGTCGTGGCCGTGGAGGACGTGGTGGTGCAGCGCTGGCTGACGGTGCCTGGGCCGGTGCGCATCCGGGCCGAGGCCAGCGGCGCGGGCGATGTCCTCGACGTCCGGCTCCTCGCGTGGCGCGAGGCATCGAACCCGGCGCTGTCGCGGTTCGAGCCCGTGTGCACCGGCCGCGTGCGCGTGGCTCGCGCGTACCCGCCCGCCCCGGCGCCGGAGCCGCCGCTCGACGCCCCGGAGGCGGACGATCCCTACGCGGCCGGCACGCTGTTCCATGGCCCGGCGTTCCAGTACCTGACCGCGCTGCGGCTCGGCGCGCGCGGCTCGTCGGCGACGCTCGATCCCCGGAGGGGCACGGTGCCCCCCGGGACGCTGCACCAGGGCATGCTCGACGCGCTGACGCACACGATCCCGCACGATCGGCTGTTCCTGTGGGATCCCGCGAGCCCTGCTGCGCACATCGCGTTCCCGTCGCGCATCCCGTCGCTCCGCGTGTTCGGCCCGACGCCCGAGGGGCCGGTGCGCGTCGAGGTGCGTTACGAGGGGCGCGAGGATCGCTTCGTCTCGTTCCGGATCCAGGCCATCGCGCACGCCGGGACCTCCGGGGCGGACGGCGTCGTCGGGGCGGGGGTCGCCGCCGGGGACGGAGATGCGGCGGGAGAGCGCGTCTGGCTCGAGCTCCGGCTGGTCGAGGTGCTGCTCCCGCAGGGGCCCATCGGCGGCGCGCCGCCCGGGATCCGCCGGGCGTTCCTGCGCGACCGCGCGCCGGTCGACCTCGCCGTCTCGCGCGTCGACCCGGCGACGGGCGAGGCGCGCTGCGGCCCCGCGGACGTGCGCACGATGGACTGGATGCCGGGCACGGTGGCGCAGCTCTATGCCGCGTCGGGCGATCTCGTCGAGGCGGCGGCCGTGAAGGATCACGTCGCGCGGCGCGCGGGCGCGCACCCGTCGACCGTGTCCCTCGCCGGGGTCTCCTCGGCGCAGCCGCTGACCCGCTGGCCTTTCGCGGTGGCGCGCGAGGGCTCCGAGGTCGTGGTCCGCGAAGCCGGCGCGCCCGCGATCGACCTCGAGCCGGTCCGCCGCTACTGGGGCGCGACCATGGGCCTCGGCCGCTGGCCCGCGGAGGACCTGTATTTCGGCCTGATCGAGCGGTTCATCCGCCGGGTGCACGTCGTCGACCCCGCGGCGTTCGGCGCCGTGAAGGGCCGGAGCCTGCTTTACCTGGGCAACCATCAGGTCGGCGTGGAGTCGCTGCTGTTTGGCATCGCGGTGTCGGGCCTCACGGGGGTCTCCACGGTCACGCTGGCCAAGGCCGAGCACCGGACGACGTGGCTCGGCACGTTGCTCGCGCACTGCTTCGCGTACCCGGGCGCGCGCGATCCGAAGGTGATCACGTACTTCGATCGCGAGGACAAGGCGTCGCTCGGGGGCATCATCGCGGAGCTCGGGGCCGAGATGCAGGGGGCGGGCAAGGGCGTGATGGTGCACGTCGAGGGCACGCGGTCGATCGAGTGCCGCACGCCGGTGCGCAAGATGAGCGGCTCGTTCATCGACATGGCGCTGGCGGTGGGCGTCCCGGTGGTGCCGGTGCGCTTCTCCGGCGCGCTGCCGCCGGAGCCGCTCGAGCGGCGGCTCGAGTTCCCGCTCGGCATGGGCGTGCAGGACATCTGGATCGGGCGCCCGCTCCTGCCCGAGGAGCTCGCGGGCCTGACCTACAAGGACCGCAAGGACCTCGTGATCGGCGGCATCAACGGGCTCGGCCCGAGCAACGCGGTCGAGCAGCCGTTCCCCGGGGACCCTGCGTTCGCGGCGTCGGTGGACGCCTGGGTGGCGGAGGCGGGCGTCACGCACGAGGACGCGACGATCTTCCGCGTGCTCCAGGAGTGCGCCGACCCGACGCCCGAGACGGCCGCGATCCTGGAGGCCGCGCGCACGGGGCGGCTCATGCCGCCCGACGCGCGGCGGGCGGAATGGCTGCGCGAGCTGGCGGCGCGGCTCATCGGGAGGCGGCTTACCGGGTGAGCCCATGGACGGTCCCTATGAGGAGGGCAGCTGCTTGGCGCGCCGTCACCCTGGTGCGCTGAGCGAGCGAGCGGCGCTCTGTATGGCCTCGCTCAGCTCCGCTTCGAAGCGTCGGAATGCCGGCAGCGTTCGCAGCGCCTCCAGGCTGACCTCTTCGCCGAACAAGCGATAGATGCGCTCGGGCTTCCGCTTCATTCCTCCTTCTCGCAAGAGCCGCCCCAGCGTCAGCTTGGGATCGGCCTCGCGCTCTGGCTCGGTGGGAAGCGCCGGCTGCGTTCCGCTGCCGAGCAAGGTCCGGAAGACCTCGACATCGACCAGCATCCAGGCCTCGGTGTCGCGCACTGGAACGCACGGGACGGTGATGGCGTTCGGGGACGCGCGCCGGGCGGTCTCGACGCCTGGGTCAACACAGCTCCGCCGCGCCGATGCCGGATCCCCTGCGCCGTCGGCGTGGATGACGAACAGCGTGCATTCCTCCCAACGATCGGCGATGGCGGCCGCGATGCGCTCGGCACGATCTCCTTGCGCCGGGGGCGGCGCATCGATCCCCAGGCTCTCTGCGATCTCGCATGTGCCGGGAAAGAGCGCCGCCGCGAGCGACGGCAGCAAGCGATCGAGGAGCGGCAAGAGGAAGTCGTAGTCGCTCGGGCCTTCGGCGTAGAGGCCGGCGCGAAGGTAAAGACGCCTCCTGGTCATTCGGCGGCCTCGCCGGCCGCGGCGTCGAGGAGCGCGTCGACCTCGCGCAGCGACACGATGCGCGCGCCATCGCCCGGCTCTTTCAGCTCACCGACGGCACGCGCGCGCGTCGCGAGCTGGCCGTCGCGGCGTACTAGATCCATGAAGCGTAGATGCTCTGGCGTATCCCGGAACGCGGCAAGGACGATCGGCGAGTGGCTGGTGAGGAGCAGCTGCGTGGCTTGCGGAGCGGAACCAGGCGACGCTTCGTGGTCCGGGGCCGCGATCTCGCGAAGCAGCGAGAGCAGCATACGCAGGCGACCCGGATAGATGCCGTTCTCCGGCTCCTCGATGCCGATGACGGATGGCCGGGGCTCGACGTGGAGCGCCGTGAGCAACGCCAGGGCGCGCAGCGTGCCGTCCGAGGCGAGGCGAGCGGGGAGGCGCTCGCCGCCGGAGAGCTTGAACTCGATGCGGAAGCTGTCCTCGTCGGGCACGACATCGAAGCCGGCGAGCCCCGGGACGAGTGAGACGAGATCGGCGCGGATCTCGCCGAGCGTCGGTCCAGGTAGATCTGCCAGGATAGTGGGCAGGTTCGAGGCGTCGGGCGCAAGCGCGTCCGACGCGATGCGCTCGCTCGGCTCACGGAGGCGCGCGGCGTCGAGCTGAAGGAGGCGAAAATGAGAGAGCGCGTCGGTGAGTGTGGTGATGACGGCGCTCCATCCCGTTTCTCGCGTCTTCGACGTGTCGATTCCTGGTCTTTGATTTTCGATGTCGAGCGCTTGTTTGAGCAGGAAATGATCGGTCTGCGTGTCGATGAGCTCCCTCAGTCTAGCCATTCGCGCGCGCGTCTCTTCGTCGAGCCCGAACTGTAGATGATAACGCTCGGCGTCTGCGAACCGTGAGCCAAGTGCGGAATGCGTGTGCGGGCACCTGAAGCTGTTCTCCGCTCGACCTTCTACGTCCGATGCGATCGAGACACGCCGCTCCCGTGGGTTTCGCTCTTCCTGTTGAAAGATGGTCTTCTGCCTGACCGAATCTTTGCTGTCCTTGCTGTCGGAGAGCACGCGCAGGTGCTCGTCGGCGACTGCGAGCTCCTCGGTCCCTGATGGGCGCGCTCGACGCTCGATGACAAGCTCGTAGCGATAGCGGTCGGGCAGCGGCGACGCACCGTTTCCGAACGCTTCGGACGGCCCGCGCAGCGATACCTCGACGGCGAACCGGATGGTCCTTCCAGCCTCTCCTCCCGTGCGGCTGAACTGATCGGCAATCCGCCCCCGTCCGAGCTTGAACGCTTCCTCCAGCGACATGGATGCCAGGCGTCCGAGCAAACCGAGCGCCTCGAGCAGGTTCGACTTGCCAGCGCCGTTCGGCCCGACGAACACCGTCAGCGGTTCCAGGTCGACCGCGAACTCCCGCAGCGACTTGAAGCCGTCGACCTCGAACCGCGTGATCATGGCTCGACCGTACCATATCCGCGCTGGCCGGCGACTCGCCGTCGATTCCGCTGCTTCCGTCTACGCCGGCTCGATCTCGTCGCTCCTCTGCGACGTTCCCTTCCGACCCTCGCTCCTCAATCCAGCTTGAACGACACCCTCGCCGTCTCCCCGGCGGCCACCTTGATCGCCCGCGATTGCGACGGCCCGCGCTGCGGCACGCAGCTGACCCTGACCGTCCCCGGGCGCACGGGCGCCTCGACCGGCGTCGCTCCGACCGGCTCCCCGTTGACGATGACGCGGCACGCCCCGCCCTTCGCCGAGGCGCGCACCCTGGCCGACCCGCCGCCAGGCGCCGCCCGGTCCCTCGCCGGCTCGCTCTTCCGGAGCTTCTCCCGGATGATCCTCGTCTCGCCCGGCTCCGCCACGAACGTCACCGTCCTCATCGTGTACCCGGTCGCGGCCAGGACCAGCGTGTGCTCCTCGCCCGCGGAAAGGTTGTCGAGCCTGCCCGGATCGCCGCTCCATGGCTTGCCGTCGAGCCACACGACCGGCTCGGGCTCGACCTTGAGCACGACGGTCACGGAGCCCGCCTTCATCGCTGCGGACACGCTCCGCGAGGGCCTCTCCGCGTCGAGCGTCACCGTCTCGCCGTATGGCTCGAGCCCCTCCCGGGTGATCTTCACCCGGATCTCCCGATCGAGCGGCAGGTTCTCGAGCCTGGCCGGCGTCGTCTCCCTCCGGAGATCGCCGTCGATCCAGATCGCGCACCCCGCCGGCTGCGAAGCGATCTCGAGCGAGCCCTTCGCCTCCGCCGCCGGCTCGCGCTGCTCGGGCGCCATGGTCACGGCGGCGATCTCCTCCTGGCGAGCCGTCTCCTGCCCTGGCTGGAGCTTCACGGCGATCAAGGCGCCAGCCCCCGCTGCCACGACCGCCGCGCCGGCGACCCAGCGCCTCCGCAGGCCGCGCCGGGCGGGCGCCTCGGCGACGAGGCTGCCCCTCGCCATGCCGGTACCGTTCGTGAGCGTCCCGTCTCCCACCGAGCTCGCCCGCTGCTGCGCGGCGACCCCGTCGGCGAGCTGCTTCCATTCGAGGAGCGCCTCGCTCTGCTGGCTCAGCTTCTCCTCGAACAGCGACTGCATCCAGTGCGTGAGGCTCACCTGCGAGGCCGGGATCTGCTCCTCCCGGATCACCCTCTCGAGGTCGCTCTGCATCGCGCGGGCGCTCTGGTACCGCGCCTCTCGCTCCTTCGCGAGGGCCTTCATCACGATCCGCTCCAGGGCAGGGGAGTACCCCGGGCACACCTCGCTCGGGAGCGGATAGTCCTGCTCGCAGATGAGCTCCAGCGTCTCGCGGTCGTTCGCCCCCTTGAAGAGCCGCTTGCCGGTCGTCAGCTCGAACAGGATCACGCCGGCGGCGAAGATATCGGCCCTCCAGTCGACCTGGTCGCCGGACGCCTGCTCGGGCGCCATGTACGGGAGCTTGCCCTTCACCTGCCCGTCCCGCGTCTCCTCGAGGCCCTGAACCGAGCTCTTTGCGACGCCGAAATCCACGATCTTCACGTCGCCCGTGAAGGTGACGACGATGTTCTGGGGCGAGATGTCCCGGTGCACGATCTGGAGGAGCGCCCCGTCGAGATCGCGCTTCTCGTGGGCGTAGGCGAGCCCGGCGCACATGCCCGTCACGATGGAGAGCGTGTGCTCGAGGGGGAGCTCGGCGATGTTCTTCTTCTTCATCGCCCGGACGATCGAGCGGATGTCCTCGCCGTGGACGTGCTCCATCGCGATGAAGAACTTCCCGTCGACCTGCCCGACGTCGAAGATCTGGACGATGTTGGGGTGGGAGAGCGTGGCGGCGATCCTGGCCTCGTGCAGGAGCATCTCGATGAAGCCCTTGTCGCTGTTCATCGAGGGGAGGATCCGCTTGATGACGACGAGCTTCTCGAAGCCGGCGAAGGGCCGGTGCAGGGCGAGGAACAGCTCCGCCATTCCACCCGCGGCGAGCCTGCGCATCAGCGTGTACTTGCCGAATTGCCGCGGCAGCGCCTCATGGGGCGGCCGCGCGCTCTCGCCGTCCTTCAATGGCTCTGCTGGTCCACGCTCCATCTCGAATTCCTTCTTCTCTCGACGCGCGCCGCGCGATGCGGAGCCTGAGCCGGCCTTCCGCGCTGCTTCGGGGCGGCCCGGCCTGCGCCGCGCTCGCTTCCCTGTAACGCCGCGCACGCTACGCTCGCTGCCCGCGCGGGGCAACGCCGGCCCTCCGGGCCCCCGGGGCCCGAGCCGCCTCGCGCTTGACCGGCTGCGACGGCCATTCCGGTGGCGCTGCGCAATGGCCGCCCCGCCGGAGCGCTGCGCGATGGCCGCCCCGCCGGAGCGCTGCGCGATGGCCGTCCCACCGGAGCGTGGCGCAATGGCCGTCCCGGCGCCGCTGCGTGCCGCCTTCAGGCGTGGCGGCGGGCAGCTTACGGGGCGCCGCGCCGCGGCGGAGGCCGTCGGCGCGGCGGGGCCGTCGATGCGGCGAGGCCGTCGATGCGGCGAGGCCGTCGATGGGGCGGGGTCGTCGGCGTGCGCCAGCGCGGCGGGCCGCGCGTGGACCGCCGCCTTCCCGCTTGATCGCGCCGCGACGCGGGAGATACCCTCCGCGCATGCGCCGCCTGGTCTCGTGCGTCCTCTTCCTCTCCTCTCTCGCCCTCGCTACGGGGTGCGCTACCTACACGCAGGATCTCGATCGGGCTCGCAGCCACTACGAGGCGAACCGGTTCGAGCAGGCGTTGGCGCTGTTCCGCGTGCTCGAGCACGACACGGACTCGTTCTCGCTTCCAGAGCAGGCGCAGTACGCCTACCTCAGGGGCATGACGGACTACCGCCTGGCCGACCTCGCGCCGCAGGGCACCGGGGTGTCCGATCCGCGCAAGGGCTACCGCGACAACGCGCGCCACTGGCTCGGGCTCGCCGCGGCGATCGAGAAGCAGACGCCCGGGGGCATCAGCAGCGAGCAGAAGAATCGCCTCACCGAGACGCTCGCGGACCTCAACCGCGACGTGTACGGCGGCGCCGAGACGCTGCCGGAGAGCGACGCCGCGCCCGACGCAGCGTCGCAGCCCGCCGCCCCCGCTGCGCCCGCGGACGCGGCGGAGCCGCCGGCGCCCACGCTCTGACCTGCGCGCCCCGACGCCCGCGGTCCTCGCGACCTGCGCACCGACGCCACGGCGCGCCGCGAGCATCCCTCTCGCGAGCGGGCTTCGCGGAGCGAGCCTCTTGCTGCGAGCGAGCTTCGCGGAGCGAGCCTCTTGCTGCGAGCGAGCTTCGCGGAGCGAGCCTCTTGCTGCGAGCGAGCTTCGCGGAGCGAGCCTCTTGCTGCGAGCGAGCTTCGCGGAGCGAGCCTCTTGCTGCGGGCCGCCCGCCGCGCGAGCGCCTCGCGCTGGCAGCTTTCGCGCTGCGTGTGCGCGCCGGATGGCTGTACTGGAAATCGGGGAGAGGAACGGGTGGGCGCCGTGCGCGGCGCTCGGGATCGCTGGTCAGCTGGGGTGCGCTACGACAGCCGTCGGCGCAGGGATTCGATCTCGTCCTTCGCTGCGAGCTTGCGTTTCTTGAGCTGGGCCGCCTCCATCCGCTCCCCGGGGGTCAAGAAAGCGCGTCGACCCAGCTGCCTGAGGCGCGAGTCGAGCTCCCGATGATGCGCTTCGGCCAGGCTCAGCCGCTGCTCCGTGCCGACTGCCATCATCGTGCGGGGAGAGACGATTTGATGCTTCATGTACCCACCTCCAGGGCCCCACGGGGCCGTGATGCTTTCGAGGGCCCACAACAGAAGCCCTCGCTCTGTCGTCGATGGAGAGGAGATCGCCGCTGGCCGAGCTACGAGCCGAGACAACGGCCTGATGAACGAATGCGAGATTACCGCATCGTGGCGGCACGATGCAGACATTTTGTCGGGGGCGAGCCTCTTCAGACTTCACAAAACTGCCGCCAGATACAGGAATCGCCGTACACGCACAGCAATCCACCTTCGTTCCGGACGGCCAGGCTGGGATCTCCGTCCATGCACCAGCGGAACAACCTCGACCGCGGGGCTATCCTTCCCCAGCAATGTCGAGATCCTGCCTCTTTCCGGTCGCTTGTCTGGCCCTCACGGTCGCCCTGGGCGGATGCACATCCGGGGCCACGGCGCCCGCCGGCGCGCGATCGCCGCAGCCGGCCTCGGCGCGGGGGCCGGTCGAGCTCGCACCGGTCGTCGTGTCCCCCTACGCCGACGCCGAGCTCGCGGCGGAGTTCGAGCGGGCGCGCGCGCTGCTCCTGGCCGACAAGGCGCGCGAGGCGGCCCCCCTCTTCGAGCGGCTCGCCCGCCTCGCGCCCGACGGCGAGGTCGCGCCGCCGAGCCTGTTCAACGCCGGGCTGGCGCACGAGGCGCTCGGCGATCGCGCGCTCGCCGCCGAGCGCTACCGCGAGGTCGCGCGGCGCTTCCCGGACCACCCGGTCGCGCGCGGCGCCCTCTTCCGCCTCGCGCGCGCGGCGGCGGCCCTCGAGCGGTGGCCCGAGCTCGTCGAGGTGTCGCGCCGCCTGCTCCGCCTCGGCGACCTGAGCGTGCTGGAGGCGATCGAGGCGCGCGGCGCGCTCGCCCTCGGCCTCGTCGAGCAGGACCTCGTGGATGAAGCGGCGCGTCAGGTCGCCGTCGCGCGGGATCTCATCGAGGCGCACCGGCTGGGCGAGTCGGGCAAGCCGCCGATCGAGCTCGCGCAGGTGAGCTTCGCCCTCGGCGAGGTGCGTCGGCGCCGGAGCGAGGCGATCACCTTCGTGCCGGTCCCCGCGGACTTCGCCGAGGCGCTGGAGCGGCGCTGCCAGGGGCTGCTCGACGCGCAGAGCGCCTACACCGAGGCGATGCGCAGCCTCGACGCCCACTGGTCGGCGATGGCGGGCTACCGCATCGGGCAGCTCTACAAGGAGCTCCACCGCGACGTGATGCAGGTGCCGCCGCCCCGGAGCGCCGACACCCCGAGGAAGAAGCAGCTCTTCGAGGGGGCGATGCGCCTGCGCTACCGGGTGCTCCTGGAGAAGGGGCAGAAGATGCTCGCCGGCACCGCCCGCATGGGGGACCGCACCGGCGAGTCGTCCGCGTGGGTGCTCCGGGCCCGCGACGCGCAGCGCGAGATCGAGCTCGCGCTCGCCGACGAGCAGGCGGCCCTCGCGCGGCTCCCGTTCACCGAGGCCGAGCTCTCGGCGGCGCTCGACGCCCTGAAGACCGAGGCGCCGAGGCGCCCCTGAGGCCCGCGCGGGCGATGGCGGCGCGCCGCGAGGGGCTCAGTTCAGCTTCGGCTCGCACCCGAAGAGCACGTTGAGCTCCGCGTGGACCTCGCCCTGGATCGCCGCGCAGGACGCAGGGCAGAGGATGATCTTCGTCGGGAGCTGCTCGTCATCGTAATACCACCCGGGCCCAGCGCCGCAGTCGGCGTCGTTGTCCGCCTTCGGGATCTCCAGCGCGCCGGAGCTCCCGGGCGCGAGCTTGACCGCGACCCGGCTCTTGTCCAGGGTCGCGCCCTCCGGCGGCTCGGGGATGAGGAGCTCGCACGGCAGGGCGGAGGCGCGGATCTCGGCCATCTTCGTCGAGAACGCGGCGACGTCCGCGGTGACGTCGAACGCGCGCGTCGTCCCGCCGGCGGCGGCGATCTGGTCCAGGTTGGATAGCGTCGAGCCTTCCACCGCGATGACGTAGGTCTGGACGCCGTTGTAGTTGAGCGCCCGCTGCGCGATCTCCGCGGTATCCGCGACGGTGTTGCTGGCGCAGCCGGACGGATCGCCGTCGGTCGCGAGCACGACGATGACCTTGTGGGACGGGTTCGCATCCTTGTAGGCGGTCGCGTTCGCGAGCACCCCCTGGAGGGCCGGGCGCATGGGCGTCCCGCCGCCCGGGGCGGTGCGCTGGATGGAGGCGGAGAGCTCCGGCGTGTTCAGCGGCAGCTCGCCGATCGCGACGGCGAGCTCGTCATAGGTGGTGTGGTCGCAGTCGTTCTGTCCGTTCGTGCCCATCGGGAAGTAGGTCAGCCCCACGTTCATCCCGGCGGAGGCGGAGTCGTTCACGAAGGTCGAGATCGCGCTCGTGACGCCGCTCCATTTCGAGCCGAGCATGCTGCCGGAGCGATCGAGGAGGATGAGCATGTCGAGCGGCAGGAGCGTGGCCTCCGCGCTCGTCTGGGCGCACGAGGCTCCCTCATCGAAGCCGCCCCCGCCGAGCGCGCCGAACCCCCCTTCGCCGATCGGCGCGTCCCCGGTCGCGCTGCTCGGCGCGAAGGAGCCGCCTCCGCCGCTCGCGGGCTCCTCTCTCGGGTCGACCGCCGGCGGCCTCCTCTCCTCCGTGGCCGCGCAGCCGCCGGCCTGAGCCGCGATCCCGGCGGCGGCGAGGAAAGGGGCAATCACGAATTGACGTCGGAAGGACATCTCTCTGCTCCTCTGGAAGTTGATGCGACGCGGCTCGCGATCGCGAGGGCTCCACGCGCGAAGTGGTCTGTCTGTCGAGGGAAGCCGAGCTCCAGACGCTCTCGTCAGCATACTGCAACTCTCGATGGAGTGGCGATAGGGGCTCTCCGGTTTGTTGGGCCTCCAGGCGTCGCGCTGTCTTTGCTCTCGCCGCTCTCTTGTCTCTTGCCTGTCGTCGCTCTCTCGTTCTCTTCCTCGTCGCGCTCGCGTGCTCACGTCGTCGCGTTCTCGCCGCGCTCACGTCGTCGCGTTCTCGCCGCGCTCGCGCCCTCGCGCAGGCTTGCGCGCTCGTCCGCGGCCCTCGCCTGGCCCTCGCCGTTCGCCGCCGCCTGCGGAACGTTCCGGGTGCTCGCGCTCCGGAACATGATGTTTCCTTGCGCAGCCGCGAAGAACGCGTAATTCCCACGAGGTGCGTCACGCTTGCTGGAAAGAGGCGAACATGACTAGTTGGACTCCATGGTTACTCTCCGCTGTCGCCCTGACGGAACTCGGCTGTTCGACCGCGACGTCCGCGGGGAGCTCTGGCGCGGCGGGGGAGGGCGGCGCCGCCGCCGCGCCGGCCGTCTCGAGCGGCGGCGGCGGCGGGAGCGGGGCCGGCGCCCCGTGCGAGATCGATTGCGCGCTCGTCCCGACCCCGCAGTGCATGGCGGCCGTGTGCAACGAGGCCACGCGGGCGTGCGAGCTCGTCGCCAGCGCGGGTGGGGAGCCCTGCGACGACAGGGACTCTTGTACGGTCGGCGAGACCTGCGCGGACGGTCTCTGTCAGGGCGGAGCGCCGGAGGACTGCGGCCTCGCGCCGGACGACTGCCACATCGTCACGTGCGCCGACGCGAGCGGCGCTCCCCGGTGCGGGATGGAGCCGAGGCCGGACGGGGCGCCGTGCGCGACGGAAGACCGCTGCGTCATGAACGCGGCGTGCATGGGCGGCGCCTGCGTCGGGACCCAGCGGGATTGTTTCTTCTTCCACGTTCCGGACTCCTGTCATGTCGGCGCGTGCAACCCGGCGACGGGTGCGTGCGAGGCGGTCCCAGGGAACGACGGGGCGCCGTGCGCGGACTCCGGCGACCTGTGCATGGTCGGCAAGGCCTGCCAGAGCGGCCGCTGTGAGGGCGGCGTCCCCAGGGACTGCAGCGCGATGGACGTCGGGTGCAACCATGGCGCCTGCGACCCGGGTTCTGGCAATTGCTATGCTGAGCCGATCGCGCCGGGCGGCGCCTGCCTCTCTGGTACCGACGAGTGCAACCGTGGTGTCTGTGACGAGAGCGGCGCCTGTATTTCCATGCCTACCCCCGGGGAGTCGTGCTCTTCACAGTCGGTGGGCTGCACTCGCGGTGTCTGCAGCGACGCCGGGGTGTGCACGGCGCGCTCGGTCCCCGACGGGGGCGTCTGCGCCGACAGCGACTGGTGCACCGTGGGGGAGTCCTGCCGGGCCGGCGTCTGCCAGGGCGGCAGCGCCGCGGCGCTGCCGACGGTCTACTTCCGGGATACGTTCGAGAGCAACGCGGCCGGGTGGGAGCTCGGTCCGACCTGGCAGATCGGCGCGGCGACCGCGTCGTTCGGGCAGACCTACGGGCAGGCGGATCCGGCGCTCGATCACACGGCCACCTCGGACAACGGGGTGGCCGGCGTGATCATCGGAGGGAACGTCCCCCTCGGCGTTCACCCGTACTTCTACCTCACGAGCCCCGTCATCGACGCCGATGTCGCGGGCGGCGTGTACCTGACGTTCTGGCGTTTCCTGAACAGCGATGAGACCCCGCACATGACGAATCGCGTCGAGGTCTACGACGGCGTCCGGTGGGAGGTGCTCTTCGAGTCGGGGTCTTATCCCGGCGTCCGCGACGGGGGCTGGACGAAGATCCGCTACGACCTGACCCCCCACAAGAACGCGAGCCTGCGGATCCGCTTCGGCTACGTGATCGGGCGGGACTCCTTCGTCGACACGGTGTCTGGCTGGAACATCGACGACGTGGAGATCGCGAACGCCGCTTGCCCGTAGCGCGGCGCGAGCGCGAGGCGCGCGGGCCCAGCGCGCTCGGCGACACCAGGCCTCTCGCGTCCACGAGCGCGTCAGGCCCGCGCGCCTCGCCTGGGCTCGACCCTCGACGCCAGGCTCACGGCTCCACGAACGGCCCGAGCGCCGCGACGATCGCGCGGGAGACGTCGTCGACCGACCCACCCCCGTCGACATGGACGACGCGGTCGCCCGGCACGAGCTCCTCCGCCCGCCGGTACGCCGCGGCGAGCCGCGCCTGGAGCTCGGTCTGCTCGAAGAGCTCCTGCGCGCCCCCGCGGACGCGGCGGCGCTGCTCGGCGATCTCCGGCGGCACGTCGATCACCACCGTGACGTCGGGCCTCCGCGCCGGGCGGTTGAGCTCGCGGATCCACGCGAGCATCGCGCCCTGGTCCTTGCCGCCGTCGGCCGCCGTCGTGGACTGGTATGCGAGGCTCGACAGATCGTAGCGGTCGGAGATCACGACGTACCCGTCGCGGAGGAGCGGCTCGACCTCGGCGCCGAGGTGATCGAGGCGGTCGGCGGAGAAGAGGAGCGCCATCACCTCCGCCTGGCGGGCGCCGGGCAGCGTGACCCGGTGGGTCAGCATCAGCCGGAGGAGCGCGCCCACGGGCCCGCTGCTCGGCTCGCGGGTGACGCGGACCATGCGCCGCGCCGCCCTGAGGTGCGCCGCGTAGCGCTCGGCCTGCGTGCTCGTGCCGGCCCCGTCGATGCCCTCGAACACGATGAAGACGCCGCGCCGGGACTCGGCCGGAGGGCGCGAGGAGGGCGCGGGGACCTCCCGATCGGAGCTCGTCGTCTTCGTCATCTAGGCGGCCTCCTCGCCGGCGCCCGCGATGGGCGGCGCGTCTTCCCCGAGCACGACGTTGTCGATGAGGCGCGCGGTCCCGAGGCGGACGGCGAGCGCCAGCAGCGCCCGGTCGCCGACCGTCGCTTCACCGCTCCAGATCGCCAGCGACTCAGGGTCGGCGAGGTCGACGTAATCGATGCTCGTCGCCACGGCCGACAGCCGGGCGCGCGCGGGCTCGAGGAGCGCGGCGGGGCGCCGCTCGCCGCGGGCGAAGGCGCGGCACGCGTCGGTGAGGGCGAGCGGGATGGCGCGCGCCGCGCTCCGCTGCTCGGGCGAGAGATAGGCGTTCCGCGACGACATGGCCAGGCCGTCGGGCTCGCGCACCGTCGTCGACCCGACGACCTCGACCGGCAGGAACAGATCGGCGGCGAGCCGCCGGATCACCTGGAGCTGCTGGTAGTCCTTGCGGCCGAAGACGGCGACGCACGGGCCGGCGAGCGCGAACAGCTTGGTGACCACGGTGGCGACGCCCTCGAAGTGCACGGGCCGGTAGACGCCGCAGAGCGGGGCCGCTGTCGCGCCGACGCGCACGCGCGTCTCCTCGCCGGGCGGGTACATCGCCGCGACGTCCGGCGCGAACACCCCGGAGGCGCCCGCCTCCGCGCACGCGGCGCGGTCGCGCTCGAGCGTCCGCGGGTAGCGCGCGAGATCCTCGCCCGCGCCGAACTGCGTCGGGTTGACGAAGATGGTCACTGCCACGAAGTCCGCTCTCCGCCGCGCCTCTGCGATCAACGCGAGATGGCCTGCGTGGAGCGCGCCCATCGTCGGAACGAGACCGACGCGGCGTCCCGCCGAGCGCGCCCGCTCGCAAGCGAGCCTCAGCTCGTCCGGTTGTCGCCAGAATTCCATGAGCGGACCCTACCAGACCTGGGATAAAATCGGAGCTTCGACCATGGTTGACCTTCCCTCCACGACGGACGCGTCCGGCGATCCGGACTCCGGCTATGATGTAGACACCGCTCAGGCCGTCAGGCCCGGAGCGAGCTCGGGCGACCCGGCCGGCGCGCGGTCTGGAGGGACCGCCGCCCCGGCGAGCGGCCCGGTGTCGATCCCGGTCGCCTCGGGGCCGGTCTCGATCGAGGGCGACCCGGCGCACTACCTGAACCGGGAGCTCTCGTGGCTCGAGTTCAACGCGCGGGTGCTGTCGGAGGCGCGGGCGTACGAGGTGCCGCTGTTCGAGCGCCTCAAGTTCCTGAGCATCTTCTTCTCCAACCTCGACGAGTTCTTCATGGTGCGCGTCGCCGGCCTCCAGGCGCAGACGCAGCGCACGATCGCGGAGGTCCCGCCGGACGGGCTCACGCCCCACGAGCAGCTCGTGGCGATCAGCGCGCGGGTGCACGCGCTCGTCGACGACGCCTACCAGATCTGGAACTCGGAGCTGATCCCGGCGCTCCACCGCGCCGGCATCGTGATCGTGCGGCCGGACGAGCTCGATCCGACCGAGCTCAGCGCGCTCGACGACCGGTTCCGCACCGACATCTTCCCGATCCTGACGCCGATCGCGATCGATCCGGGGCACCCTTTCCCGCACCTGCGCAACAAGATGATCAACCTTGGGATCATGTTCTCCCGCGAGCATGAAGCGCAGGAGCCCGGCTTCGCGGTCATCCAGGTGCCGCCGATGCTGAGCCGGCTGATGAAGGTCCGCGTCGAGGGCGCGACGCGCGCCTTCGTCCTGCTCGAGGACGTGATCGCCCGGCACGTTAAGGATTTCTTCCCCTCCGGCCGGCTGCGCGGCACGTATCCCTTCCGCGTCACCCGGAACTGGGACCTCGAGATCGACGAGGAGGAGGGCGAGGACCTGCTGGAGACGATCCAGGCCGAGCTCCGCCGGCGCGATCGCGGCAACGCCGTGCGCCTGGAAATCGGCATCGGCGAGGGCGCCGGCACCTCGGTCCAGCGGCTCTGCCGCGCGCTCAAGGTCGACTCGTCGCTCGCTGTCTACCGGGTGCCGGGGCCGCTCCACATCGCCGACCTCATGGGCATCGTCGCGGACGACGAGCGCCGCGAGTACCGCGACGAGCCGTTCTCGCCGCAGGTCCCGCCGGTCTTCCGGGACGTGGAGGACATCTTCGCCGTCATCCGGGAGCAGGACGTGCTCCTGCACCACCCGTACGAGTCGTTCGATCCGATCGCCGAGTTCGTCTCCCGTGCGGCGGACGACCCGAACGTGCTCGCGATCAAGCAGACGCTCTACCGGACCGGCGGCGACTCGCCGATCCTGAAGGCGCTCGCGCGCGCGGCGGAGAGCGGCAAGCAGGTGACGGCCATCGTCGAGCTGAAGGCGCGCTTCGACGAGGCGAGCAACATCCAGTGGGCGCGGATGCTCGAGCAGAGCGGCGTGCAGGTGATCTACGGCCTGCTCGGGCTGAAGACGCACGCGAAGGCGCTGCTCGTCGTGCGGCGCGAGAAGGACAAGCTGCGCCGCTACGTGCACCTCTCGACGGGCAACTACAACCCGCAGACGGCGCGGCTCTACACCGACATCGGCCTGTTCACGGCGAACCGGGAGATCGGCGAGGACATGACGTCGCTCTTCAACCTGCTGACGGGCTACAGCGCGCCGCCGAAGTGGAATCGCCTCCTGGTGGCGCCGCTCGGCCTGCACGAGGCGGTGCTCGGCATGATCGCGCGCGAGGCGGCCCACGCGCGGGCGGGGCGCAAGGCGGAGATCGTGGCGCAGATGAACGCCCTCGTGGACGTCGACGTCATCGACGCGCTCTACGCGGCGTCGCAGGCCGGGGTCGACATCAAGCTCGCGGTGCGCGGCATCTGCTGCCTCCGGCCGGGCATCCCGGGCCTGTCGGAGCGGATCCAGGTGCGCGCGATCATCGACCGCTTCCTCGAGCACAAGCGCCTGTTCCGGTTCGCGAACGGCGGCAACGAGGAGGTGTACATGTCGAGCGCCGACTGGATGCCGCGCAACTTCCACCGCCGCGTCGAGCTGATGATCCCGATGATCGAGCCGACGATCCGCGCGCGCGTGGACGACATGCTGAACACAGCGACCTCCGACACGGCGAAGACCTGGGAGCTCGCGAGCGACGGCAGCTACCACAAGCTCCAGGTGCCCCCCGGCACCCCCGTGCTGCGGTCGCAGCAGCGCTTCGTCGAGCTCGCGCGCGAGCGGGTGAAGCTCAGCGATCCGCTGGCGCGCGGCGGCGGGCGCTTCCACATCCTCCGCATGCCCGCGAGCGCGTCGGACGGCGAGTCGCGCCACCGCAAGGCCGCGAAGAAGAAGAAGGGTCTCTCCTGATCGCGATCGCGCGGGCCTCCATACGGCCTCGCGCGCGCCGGGAGCGCGAGAGAGGGGCGCGGGGGCTCGCCGGCGGCCGCGCCCGCGCGCCGGGAGCGCGGCTCAGAACCGCGTGTGAAGCGCGGCGGACCCCGGGCCGAGCGAGAGCGTGGTCTGGGCTGGCGCCTTGGGCGCCTCGCCCGTGGCCGGCACCTTCTTGCCGCCGATGATCCAGAGCGGGATGCCCACGGCGAGCATGACGCCGCCTGCCACGGAGATGAGCGCGCCGGCGATCTGACGGGGACCGTCGGTGTGCGTGTCGCAGACGCGCGTGCCACCCCCGACATCGCAGTAGATCTCGTAGCGCTCGCTCGCCGAGGCGAGCAGGCCGGTCCCAGCGAAGAACGCGATGGTGCCGCCGGCGGTGAGCGCGATGCCGCCCAGCATCAGGCTCGGGCTCTTCCGGCGCAGGGGGACCGGGGGCGGCGCAGGCGGGTAGTCCGCCGCGGGAGGCGGATAGCCCAGCGGGGGCGGCGGGTAGGCGCCGCCGTAGGGGGCGTAGCCGCCTGGATAGCCTGGCGGCGGATAGCCCGGGGGCGGATAGCCGGGCGGCGCGCCTGGTCCAGCCTGAGGGCCTTGCTGCGGCGGCGCGGGGTAGGGCGGCGCGGGGTAGGGCGCTGCGGCGGGAGCCGGCGGGCCGGGCGGCGGTGTCGCAGCGCCGGGGGGCGGCGCCGGGGGGGCGCTGCCGGGCTGCGGTGCGGCGGCCGGCGGCGTGGTGCCCGGCGGCGTGGCGGCTGGCGGCGCGGCGGCCGCCGCCGCGGAAGATGCCGCAGGAGGCTGTCGCTGCGGCGCCGGTTGCGCGCTCGCCGTCGTCGCGGCGAGCAACCCGGACAGCGCGACGCCCAACGGCAGGGCGAGCGCCAGCCCGACGGAGCGCGGCGAGCGGCGCGGCGTTCTGGCGGCGTCGGGCGAAGCAATCAAGCCAGGCATCTCGGGCGTCCTTTCATCGCGGCGGTTTCGATCATTTCATCGCGGCGGTTTCGATCATTCGACAGGGGTCTCGGCGGGCCTCTTCGCGGGCTCCGGCGGGGGCGGCGTCGCGCCAGGCTGCGGCGTGGCGCCAGGCTGCGGCGTGGCGCCAGGCTGCGGCGTGGCGCCAGGCTGCGGCGTGGCGCCAGGCTGCGGCGTCACTCCGGCCGGGGGCGTTCCAGCCTGCGGTGTCGCGCCAGGTTGCGATGTCGCGCCAGCCTGCGGCGTCGCGCCAGCCTGCGGTGTCGCGCCAGGTTGCGGCGTCGCTCTGGCCGGCTTCGCCGCCTGCGCGGGCTTCTTTGGTGTCTCGGCGGCAGCTCTCCCCGACGCGGCGCCGGGCGCTGTCTCCCGCGGGGCGGCGCTGGAGGCCGCGCGCTGCGGGGCTGCGGTGCTCGCAGGCGCAGCCGCGTCCGCTTCAGCCGTGACGATCGTCGGGGGCGACGAGTCGACGGGAGGTCGTGCCGGCAGCTCGCTCGCCTGTGCTGGCGCTGCGGGCTCCGCGCTCGAGGGCTCCTCCGCGGCGCGCTCCTGCCGCGTCGGAGCGCCGCTCGCGGGCTCCGACGTCGCGCGCTCCGGATCGCGCGGGGACTGCGCCGCGAACACGATCACCGCGGCGAGCGCAACGACGCCCAGGAAGACGAGGAGCACGCGATCTCTCCCCGCCTTCGCCCGCGTGCTCCCGCCCCGCGCTCGCGCGGGCTGCGCGCTCGTCGATGCGGCGGCGCTCCGCGCTTGCGCGGGCTGCGCGCTCGTCGATGCGGCGGCGCTCCGCGCTTGCGCGGGCTGCGCGCCCTTCGACGCGGCGGCGTCCCGCGCTCGCGCGGGCTGCGCGCTCGTCGACGCGGCGGCGCCGCGCGCCGAGGCACGGAGCGCGTCGTCGCCCCGGCCGCTCGTCGCGGCCTCGCTGCGCGCCCCCGCAGATCCTCGCGCCGCCTCCTTGTCGACCGGGACGCTGCGCGACGAGGGCGCCGCCACCCCCAGGTCCGCGCGGGACGCAGCCGCTGACGAGACGCCGTTTTGCGGCGCCTTCCGCCGGCTTTCTCTACGCTGTGCGCGTGAAAGCTTCTTCGCCACGCAGCGACCGTACCGAACAGCAGCCGGGCCGCCAAGAGCCGCCCGCGTGCATCCGCGTTCGCTTCGTGCCGCTCGTGCCGCGCGCGGGCGCAGCGCGGCACCTCGCGCGCCTCAATCGCCCGCCGCGCGTGGCGCGCGCAAGCACCCCGCTCCGCGCCGGGCCGGGACGCAGGCCGGAGCGCAGAAGACCCGCGCGCCGAAGCATCCAACACGAACGGGTGACGTCACCCTTGACATGATTCTGCTGCTGGGTATCCTGCGCGTCCCCATCCCTCAGGTGGAAATACGCGTCTCTATGCCGACCATCAGCCAGCTCATCCGCCAAGGCCGCGAGGCCGCCCGCTACAAGACGGCCTCTCCTGCGCTCAAGTCCTGCCCGCAGCGCCGAGGCGTGTGCGTCCGTGTTTATACCACGACGCCGAAGAAGCCCAACTCGGCGCTCCGCAAGGTCTGCCGTGTCAGGCTGAGCAATCAGATGGAAGTGACGAGCTACATCCCGGGCGAAGGCCACAACCTGCAGGAGCACTCGGTCGTCCTCATCCGTGGCGGCCGTGTGAAGGACCTGCCGGGCGTGCGCTACCACGTCGTCCGCGGCACGCTCGACGCGTCCGGCGCCGCCGGGCCGAGCTCCACCAACAAAGCGACCCGCAACCGCAAGCGCTCGAAGTACGGCGTGAAGCGCCCGAAGGCCTGACCGGGCGATAGCCGAGCAGAGGAACGAAGATGCCCCGTCGTCGCGAAGTCCCGAAGCGGAAGATCATTCCGGACCCGAAGTACAAGGACAAGCTCGTCGCCAAGTTCACGAACTCCCTGATGCAGTCGGGCAAGAAGGCGACCGCCGAGGGGATCCTCTACGGCGCGTTCGACATCGTGCGCGAGCGCTTCAAGGAGGAGCCGATCGACGTCTTTCGCAAGGCGCTCGACAACGTGAAGCCGAAGCTCGAGGTGAAGAGCCGGCGCGTCGGCGGCGCGACCTACCAGGTCCCCGTCGAGGTCCGGCCCGAGCGCCGCGTCGCGCTGGCGATGCGCTGGCTCGTGACCTACTCGCGCGGCCGCGGCGAGAAGACGATGCGCGAGCGGCTCGCCGCCGAGCTCGTCGACGCGGCCCAGAACCGCGGCAACGCGGTCAAGAAGCGCGACGACACGCACAAGATGGCGGAGGCCAACAAGGCGTTCGCCCACTATCGGTGGTAAGCACCGAGACCGCCAGCGCAGATCCAGGATCTGCGCTGGTTCGTCCATTTCACGTCCCGGCGACCAGGCGAGGAGACGCGTAGAGCGAGATGGCACAGTCGACATAAGGATCGGGTTACAGAGCCGGTCTTCTCGAGGGAGCGCGACAGCGCTCACCATCGCGAGACCTATAAAAGCTGCTGCTGTACCCCGACACCCTCTCCAGGTTCAAGTGCCCGCCACAACAGCGGTGGGCCGGGCTGGAGAGGGTGTTTTGCATCCTGAGTCCGGAACACTCACCCCACGCATCAACACGACGGAGAAGGAACAGTGGCACGCGAGTACAGCCTGGAACGGACGCGCAACATCGGGATCATGGCCCACATCGATGCGGGCAAGACCACGGTCACCGAGCGCATCCTCTATTACTCGGGTGTCAACTACAAGATCGGTGAGGTCCACGAGGGCGCCGCCACGATGGACTGGATGGTTCAGGAGCAGGAGCGCGGCATCACGATCACGTCGGCCGCGACGAACTGCTTCTGGACGCCGGAGCAGGGATACCAGAAGGGCATCTCCCACCGCATCAACATCATCGACACGCCCGGCCACGTCGACTTCACCATCGAGGTCGAGCGAAGCCTCCGGGTGCTCGACGGCGCGGTGGCGGTGTTCGACGGCGGCAACGGCGTCGAGCCGCAGAGCGAGACCGTCTGGCGGCAGGCGGACAAGTACGAGGTCCCGCGCATCGCGTTCATCAACAAGATGGACAAGGTCGGCGCCGACTTCGACATGTGCGTCGACTCCATCCGCGAGCGCCTCGGCGCGAACCCGGTGGCGATCCACTACCCGCTCGGCTCCGAGGACTCGTTCCGCGGCGTGATCGACCTCGTGACCCTCCGGGCCGTCGTCTTCGACGAGGAGACGAAGGGTCAGCGTTACGAGTGGCGGGAGATCCCGGGCGACCTCCTTCCCCGGTGCAAGGAGCTCCGGGAGAAGCTCCTCGAGGCGTGCGCCGACTCGAGCGACAAGGTGATGGAGAAGTTCATCGCCGGTGAGCTCGACAAGATCACCGAGGAGGAGATCCACGCGGCGATCCGCGCGGGCACCCTCAGCTTCAAGATGGTCCCGGTCCTCTGCGGCTCGGCGTTCAAGAACAAGGGGATCCAGCTCCTGCTCGACAGCGTGGTGAACTACCTGCCGTCGCCGGTCGACATCAAGGCCGTCGAGGGGACGCTGCCGGACAAGAAGGACAAGGTCGTCTCGCGCGAGGCGAGCGACGACGAGCCGTTCGCGGCGCTGGCGTTCAAGATCATGAACGACCAGTTCGGCAACCTCACGTTCTTCCGCGTCTACTCCGGCACGACGAAGAGCGGCGTCAGCGTGCTCAACTCGACGCGCGGTAAGCGCGAGCGGTTCGGGCGCATCCTCCGGATGCACGCGAACAAGCGCGAGGAGATCGACGTCTGCTACGCCGGCAACATCTACGCCGCCGTGGGGCTCCGCGACACCCGCACCGGGGACACGCTCTGTGACGAGAAGCACCCGATCGTGCTGGAGCGGATGGAGTTCCCGGACCCCGTGATCTCGATCGCGATCGAGCCGAAGACCAAGGTAGATCTCGACAAGCTCGGGCTCAGCCTGCAGAAGCTCGCCTACGAGGACCCGTCGTTCCGCACCTTCACGAACGAGGACACCGGGCAGACGATCATCGCCGGGATGGGCGAGCTCCACCTCGAGATCATCGTCGACCGCCTGAAGCGCGAGTTCAAGGTCGACGCCAACGTCGGCAAGCCCGAGGTCGCCTACCGCGAGACCATCGCGAAGAAGGCGACGGACGTCGAGGGGCGCTTCGTCCGGCAGTCGGGCGGGCACGGCCAGTTCGGCCACGTCCGGATCGACATCGAGCCGGCCGAGCGCGGCGCGGGCTTCATCTTCGAGAACGATATCGTCGGCGGCATCATCCCGAAGGAGTTCATCCCCTCGATCGAGAAGGGCATCCGGGACGCGATGGGCCGCGGCGTGCTCGCGGGCTACCCCGTCGTCGACATCAAGGTGCGGCTCCACTTCGGCAGCTACCACGAGGTCGACTCCTCGGGGCCCGCGTTCGAGGTCGCCGCGTCGATGGCTTTCCAGGACGGCGCCAAGCGGGCCGGCCTCGTGCTCCTCGAGCCGATGATGGCCGTCGAGGTCGTGTCTCCCGAGAACTACCTCGGGGACGTCATCGGAGATCTGAACTCGCGACGTGGCCGCATCCTCGACATGGGGCAACGCGCGAACACCCGGGTGATCCGAGCGGAGGTCCCGCTCGCCACCATGTTCGGTTACGCGACCGACGTCCGTTCAAAGACGCAGGGCCGCGCGACTCATTCGATGCAGTTTTCTCATTACGCACCGGTTCCAGCAGCGATCCAGGAAGAGATCGTCGCCAAGCAGCGAGGTTAAAAAGACGCCATGGCCAAGGAGAAATTCACTCGTACGAAGCCGCACGTGAACGTGGGCACCATCGGTCACATCGACCACGGCAAGACCACGCTCACCGCGGCGCTCGTCAAGGTGCAGTCGAAGCGCAACCTGGCGAAGGCGATCTCGTACGCCGACATCGCGAAGGGCGGGACGGTCCGTGACGAGACCAAGACGGTGACCATCGCGGCGGCGCACGTGGAGTACGAGTCGGTCAACCGCCACTACGCCCACGTCGACTGCCCCGGGCACGCCGACTACATCAAGAACATGATCACCGGCGCGGCGCAGATGGACGGGGCGATCCTCGTCGTGTCGTCGCTCGACAGCGTGATGCCGCAGACGCGCGAGCACGTGCTGCTCGCCCGGCAGGTCGGCCTGAACCACATCGTCGTGTTCCTCAACAAGTGCGACGCGGTGGACGACCCGGAGATGCTGGACCTGGTCGAGATGGAGGTCCGCGAGCTCCTGTCGAAGTACAAGTTCGACGGCGACAACGCGCCGGTCGTCCGGGGCGCGTCGCTGCCTGCGCTGCAGGGCGACCCGAAGTGGGAGGAGACGATCCAGCAGCTCCTCAGCGCGCTCGACAGCTACATCCCCGAGCCGGTGCGCGACATCGACAAGCCGTTCCTGATGGCGATCGAGGACGTGTTCTCGATCAAGGGCCGCGGCACCGTGGCCACGGGCCGCATCGAGCGCGGCATCATCAAGGTCGGCGACGAGGTCCAGATCATCGGCTTCAAGGACACGAAGAAGTCGGTCGTCACCGGCGTCGAGATGTTCCGGAAGCTGCTCGATCAGGGGCAGGCGGGCGACAACGTCGGCTGCCTCCTCCGCGGCGTGGAGAAGGAAGAGATCGAGCGCGGCCAGGTGCTCGCGAAGCCCGGGTCGATCACGCCGCACACGAAGTTCACCGGTGAGGTGTACGTCCTCAAGAAGGAGGAGGGCGGGCGCCACACGCCGTTCTTCACCAACTACCGGCCGCAGTTCTACATCCGCACGACGGACGTGACCGGCACGGTGAACCTCCCCGAGGGGGTGAAGATGGTGATGCCGGGCGACAACATCACGATGACGATCGAGCTCATCGCCCCGGTCGCGCTGGAGGAGCAGATGCGCTTCGCCATCCGCGAGGGCGGCAAGACGGTGGGCGCCGGAGTCGTCACCAAGATCCTCGCGTAGGAAGAGCACCATGCCTGATACAACGAAGATCCGGATTCGCCTCAAAGCCTTCGATCACCAGCTGCTCGACAAGTCGACGAGCGATATCGTCGAGACGGCGAAGCGGACCGGCGCCCACGTCGCGGGACCCATCCCGCTGCCCACCGAGATCCGTCGCTACACGGTGCTGCGGGGGCCCCACGTCGACAAGAAGTCGCGCGAGCAGTTCGAGATCCGGACTCACAAGCGTCTTCTCGACATCATCGAGCCGACACAGCAGACCCTCGACGCGCTGATGAAGCTCGACCTTTCGGCCGGCGTCGACGTCGAGATCAAGAGCTAGGAGTCCAGGTACCATGAAGGTTACCGTTTTCAACCTCAAGCGGGAGCAGGTCGGCGAGCTCGACCTCTCGGACGAGGTCTTCGGGACCGAGGTGAAGGAGCACCTCTTTTACGAGGTCGTGAAGGCGCAGCTCGCGTCTCGCCGCTCGGGCACCAAGGCCACCAAGGAGCGCAGCGCGGTCGCCGGCTCCACGAAGAAGCTCTATCGCCAGAAGGGCACCGGCCGCGCTCGCCAGGGCTCGATCCGCGCTCCGCACCACGCGGGCGGCGGCATGGCGCACGCCCTCGAGCCGAAGGACTGGTCGTACCGGCCGCCCCGCAAGGTGCGCATCGGCGCGCTGAAGAGCGCGCTCTCCCTCTTCGCGAAGGAGGGCCGGCTCATCGTGCTCGACAGCCTGGAGGTCACCGAGGTCAAGACCAAGGCGATCGCCGCCACGCTGACGACGCTGCAGGCGGACAAGAAGTCCCTGGTCGTCGACACGGCCGGGAACGACAAGCTGGTGAAGAGCCTCCGCAACCTGGAGAACCACCAGTACCTGCCGCCGGAGGGGGTCAACGTCTACGATCTCCTCAGGCACGACCACCTCATCGTCTCGAGGGACGCCGCCAAGGCGCTCGAGGCGCGTTGCCTTCGCTAGTCAGGGGAGTCCGCCATGCAGCCCGAGCAGATCATCCGCCGGCCCATCATCCTCACGGAGAAGTCGAGCCG
The DNA here is from genome assembly GCF_051530195.1 of Sorangium sp. So ce321. Lineage (NCBI taxonomy): Bacteria > Pseudomonadati > Myxococcota > Polyangiales > Polyangiaceae > Sorangium > Sorangium sp. So ce321. The sequence goes on from NZ_CP150329.1 coordinate 1,850,668, forward strand.
GCTCCGCGACCAAGGCAACAAGGTCATCTTTGAGGTCCGCCGCGAGGCGAACAAGATTCAGATCAAGGACGCCATCCAGACGCTCTTCAAGGTGGGCGTGGTGGACGTCAACACCATGATCATGCGCGGCAAGGAAAAGCGCATGGGGCGCGGCTATGCGAAGCTGCGCAATTGGAAGAAGGCGATCGTCACCCTCAAGGAAGGCGACGAGATCCAGTTCTTCGACGAGAAGGCGGAATAGCCATGGGAATCAGATCCTTCAAGCCGACCTCGCCGGCGCGGCGTTACTACTCGGTCAGCGACTTCAAGGAGATCACGAAGGTCGAGCCCGAGCGGTCTCTGCTGGAGCAGCAGACGCGCACCGGCGGCCGGAACAACAACGGCCGGATCACGTCGCGGTTCCGCGGCGGTGGTCACAAGCAGCGCTACCGGATCATCGATTTCCGGCGCGACAAGATCGGCGTCCCGGCGAAGGTCGCCGCCATCGAGTACGACCCGAACCGGACCGCCCGGATCGCGCTCCTGCACTACGTGGACGGCGAGAAGCGCTACATCCTGGCGCCCGACGGCCTCGCGGTCGGGGCGACGCTGCTCGCGAGCCGGAACGCGGACATCAAGCCTGGTAACAGCCTGACGCTCCGCTTCATCCCGCCGGGCACCTCGATCCACAACGTCGAGGTCAAGAAGGGCAAGGGCGGTCAGCTCGTGCGCTCGGCCGGCGTCGCTGCGCAGCTCATGGCGAAGGACGGCGACTACGCGCAGATCCGCCTCCCGAGCGGTGAGATCCGCAAGGTGCACCTCGATTGCCGCGCCACGATCGGGCAGGTGTCGAACTCGGACCACGCGAACATCAGCCTCGGCAAGGCCGGGCGCTCGCGCTGGCTCGGGCGCCGGCCGCACAACCGCGGTGTCACGATGAACCCCGTCGATCACCCGATGGGCGGCGGTGAGGGCCGGACGAGCGGCGGGCGTCACCCGTGCTCGCCGTGGGGTCAGCTCGCCAAGGGCCTCAAGACGCGGAACAACAAGCGCACCGACGGGATGATCGTCCGGCGGCGCGGGACCAAGGGTTAGTCATGCCGAGGAGCATTAAGAAGGGGCCCTTCATCGACGGTCACCTGCTGGAGAAGATCCAGGCAGCCCAGGCGACCAACGCCAAGAAGGTGATCAAGACGTGGTCGCGTCGCTCGACGATCCTGCCCGAGTCGGTCGGCCTGACGTTCGCCGTGCACAACGGGAGGAAGTTCGTCCCCGTGTTCGTGACGGAGAACATGGTCGGCCACAAGCTGGGTGAGTTCGCCCCGACGCGCACGTTCCACGGTCACTCCGGGGACAAGAAGTCCAAGGTCTCCAAGGGCGGCCCTGGCGGCGGTCGCTGATCTCCCCGCGATAAGCGCGAGAGCATCGACGGCAAGCGGGCGGGATCGCAACAGCGGTCCCGCCCGTTCGCTTTGGAGCTCAGCGCAGGCGCTCCGCCCGCGCGGCCCTCGACCGGGGCGCCGTACCGGGCGGCGCCGAGCGCCGCTTCAGAACGTGCCGCGCACGCCGATGAAGCCGGGCGCGACGAGGAGCTGCGGCGAGGCTGCGGCGCGCTGCGGCTCGCCGACGCCGCCGCCGGTGAAGCTCAGGATGAACAGCGTCGTGCCCGTGACGAGCCCGAGCGCGCCGACGACGAGGCCGACGTTCGCGACCGTCTTCTGGGTCTTGCCCGCGTCGACGTCGTCCTTGCGGCTGATGGGGCAGGGGCCTCCGCAGGTCTCGGTGAGATCGCTGTAGCTGCTGTTCGCCATCAGCCCGGCCACCGTGAACACGCCGAGCCCCGCGACGCCGACGCCGCCGGCGACATAGGCGTACGGGCGGAGGTACGCCCTCGGCGAAGGCGCCTCCGACACGGGACCGACCGGACCCTCGTCGAGGAGCGTCGGAGAGCCGTCTGTGGCGCCGGATGGCTCGATCGGAGCGGCGTCGAGCGGGATCGTCCTCGCCTGGCCGGCCGAGAGATCGAGGGTCTGCGGGATCGAGGTCGTCCTGGTGCGCAGGACGATCTCGGTCTTGCCAGGCTTCACCGGGTACGGCTTGCCCCACCGCTCGCGCGGGACCTCCTTGCCGGCGATCGCGAGCGAGCTCGCGGCGTCCGGGTGCGCCACCGTGACGGTCACGAGCGCGAGCTTGCGCGCGAGGTCGTCTCGCTCCAGCTGCGCCGTCTGCTCCGTCTGGACGTAGCGCGGCTCGCTCTTCGCCCGGGCCGCGGCCTCCGCCGCGACCAGCTCGAACTCGAGGTACGCCTCGGTGTGCTCGCCCAGCTCGGCGAGGCAGCGCGCGATGTAGAGGTGAGAGTTCGGGCTCGCCACCGCGCCGTACGAGGCGCGGAACTGCTCGAGCGCCAGCGCGTAGCGCTTGCTCTCGTAGAGGGCGGCGCCCTTCTTGAACAGGCTCTGCGCCTTCTCCACCGCGTCCGGCGACGGCGTCGCCGCGGCGTCGTCCGCGCCCGCCGCGGGCCCGGGGAGCACGCACAGGCAGAGGCAAGAGGCAGCACCGAAGAGCAGCGCACGGAGCCAGGGTCGAGGTCGCACGATGTTCAGATACCCGATGGGTTGTACTTCTTCTTGGTGGTCGGTTTGCCGGTCGCCGCTGGCTTGGCCGCAGGCTTCGTCGGCGTGGAGGGCGTCCGGGGGCGCGAGGTCGACGTCGCGCGCGGCGCCGGCTGGGCCGCAGCGGGCTGCGGTGTCGCCGCGGCCGGCACCTGCGCCGCCGGCGAAGCCGTCGCTGCCTCGGGAGGCGACGACGGCTTCGGCTCTTCCGCAGGAGGCGGCTGCGCCGCCTGCGACGGCTCCACGGGCGCCGGGGTCGCCGCCGAGGCCTCCGCCGAGGGGGCGGCCTCCGCCGCGCCGGTCGCCGCGGGCGCGGCGGTGTTCCCCGTCGCGGGCGCGGGGAGCGCATCGACGCGCGCCTTGCCGACGTCCGGGGAGTGGCGCTCGTCGCCGCTGCGCGTGACCAGCGCGATGGCGCCGATCGCCACGCAGAACATCGCCGCCCCGGCCACGATCAGCTGGAGCCGCTTGTGCCGCTGCCCCGTCTCGTACGAGCGGTCGACCGCCGTGACCTCGCCGACGTCGTGGGCCAGGCTCCGCGAGCCGCCCCGCCCGAAGCGAGCGCTGAGCGCGGCCCTCGCCCCCCGCGGATCTGCCGCCGCGAGCACCTTGGTGGCCGGCATGCCGGCCGCCGGGAGGACCCGCGGGACGGACGCGCCGAGCGGCTTGCCCTCGCGCGGCGCTGGCGGCGAGCTCACCGGCACCGCCGGTGCGTCGGGCTGGATGTCGGCCTGCAGCGAGGGCGCGATGATGAGCCGCGGCGGGGTCTGGGGAGGCTGCGCCGGTACGGCGATCTCCTCGAAGGAGATCGGCTCCAGGCTGACGGGGCCCTCCTCTTCCTGCGCTGCTGCCGGGGACGCCCCCGCTGCGCTCGAGGCAAGGCTTGCGCCGGCTTGCGCCGCCGTCGCTGCAGCCGGTGCGCCCCTCGTCGCTGCAGCCGGCGCCGTCGCTGCGGCCAACGCGGCCGCCGCCGCGCCGGCGACGGCGGGCGCGATGTCGCGCGAGCCCGGGCCGACGTCGGCCGGCGGGGCATGGAGATCCGGAGAGGCGCCGGAGCGGGGCTCCGAGTTCTGGGCCGCGCCGGCGTCGACCGCCGCGATCGCGTCGCGGAGCTCCTGCGCGCGCCGCGCCTGGGTCTCGCCGATCGCCTGCCGCACGAACGCGGCCACGTCCTCGTCGGTCGTGGGCTCGCCGAGGGTCGACGCCACCTGATCGATGGCCCGCTGCATCTCGGCGCACGTCGAGAAGCGGTTCTCGCGATCCTTCTCGAGCGCCTTGAGGATGATCCTCTCGAGCTCGGGGTGGATCGCGCCGTTCAGCTCGCGCGGGGGGAGCGGGTTCTTGATGGTGATGTTCTCGACGGTCGAGAGCTCGGTCTCGGCGCGGAACGGGTGCATCCCCGTCGTGAGCACGTACAGCAGCGCCCCGAGCGAGAAGATGTCGCTCCGGCGATCGATGGGCAGCCCGCCGAGCTGCTCTGGCGAGAGGTACGGGGTCTTGCCCTTGATGATGCCGCCGGCGCGCGTGACGTGCAGGCGCCCCTTCGACTTCGCCACGCCGAAGTCGACGATCTTCACGAAGCCGGCGGTCGAGATGAGCACGTTTGCCGGCGAGATGTCGCGGTGGACCAGGTCGAGCAGCGCGCCGCTGTCGTCGCGGAGCTCGTGCGCGTTGTGCAGGCCCGCGCAGATCTGCGAGGCGATGCGGAGCACGATCCGCTGCGGGATGCCCCCGAGCCGCTTGGCGGCCTTCTGGAGCGTGCTCGCCGTCTCGCCGTCGACCCACTCCATGACGATGTAGAGGACGTCGTCCTCCTCGCCGAGGTCGAGGATCTCGACCACGTTGGGGTGGCGGACGCGCGCCGCGACCCGCGCCTCGTCGAGGAACATCGACTCGAAGTCGGGGTCGTCGGAGACGTCGGGGAGCATCGTCTTGATGGCGACGATCTTCCGGAAGCCGCGGGTGCCCTGGAGGCGCGCGGCCCAGACGGCCGCCATGCCTCCCTTGGCCACCGGCATGAGGATCTCGTAGCGGCCGAGGGTGCTCCCCGGGCCCAGCCGATCCACGGCCGATGCCGCGCGGCCCCACAGCTTCGTCGGGCCCTGCGACCCGGTCGGCGTGTTGAGCGTCCTGCCGGAGTTCGGTGACGGCTCGGCGCCGCGCGCGCTCTCCGGCGTCACGGCAGCCGCCGACGCAGGCGCCCCGCCCGCCGGGGCGACAGGCGACGCGGACGACGGCGCCTTCAGCGCCGAAGGGATCGCAGGCGAGGTGGCCGACGCGGGGCCCGAAGAGATCGGCGTCTGTGGAGACGCAGCCGCTGCCGCGGGCGCTGCAGGCGACGTGGCTGCGGCGGGCGCTGCAGCTGCTGCGGGCATCGCGGGCGCTGCGGGCATCGCGGGCGCTGCGGGCATCGCGGGCGCTGCGGGCATCGCGGGCGCTGCGGGCATCGCGGGCGCTGCGGGCATCACAGGCGCCGAGGGAACGGCGGCCACCGCGGGCGCTGCGGGAGCACGCTGCGCGGCAGGCGCCAGGGGCACCGCTGGCGCCACGGGCGCGCGAGGCGTCGCCGGCGTCGTCGTTACGGCGGCTGTGCGCGGCGCCGGCGGCACGGCGGGCACCACGGGCACGCGTGGCGCGGCAGGCGCCGGAGGCACCGCAGGTACCCCGGGGACGCGAGGCGTCACCGGGCTCGGCGAGATCGCAGGCGCGACAGCCGCGGGCGCCGCCGCGGAGCTCTTGCCGGGGACCTCGGCGGGGGGCGACGGCGGCGCCGCCCGAGCTGCCGGCGGGCGCGGCGGCCTCGGGGGCCCCGGCGGGATGGGCGTCGGCCGCCTCGGCAACGTGCCCTCGGCCGGCGTCGGCGTCAGCCGCACCACCACGTCGTTGTCGCCCGGATCGGCCGGCCGCGGCACGGCCGCCCGCGCCGGCGGCTGCTCCTTCAGCGCGACCGCCGCAGGCGCCGGTGTCGCCGCGGGGACCTCGGCCCTCGCCGCGATGGCGCCGTTCTCCGTCCTCTCGCTCGACGGCTCGATCCGCGGCAGGGTCGATGCCGGAGGGCGCGGCGGGGGGAGGCCGCGGGCCGCGCCGTCATGCGCCGAGCCCCACTCGGTGTCTATATCCGCGTGATCCGCGTGATCCGCGTGCGCCGCACCGGCGCCCGCCGGCGCGGCGCCGTTCGATGCGCCCCCGCCCGCCGGCCTGGCCGCCACGCCGTTCTTCAGCGCGGTCGCGCCGCTCGACGGGCGGAGCTGGCTCGCGCTGACCGCGCCGCCCACCGCGACAGGCGGCGCGCCCGGCGTCGTCGGCGCCGTGCGCGGGCGCGGCGACGGCGCGGTGATCGCGTGTCGCGGGCCATCGCCGCGGGGAGCCAGCGCGCCCTCCGGGATCGCCAGGCCCACCAGCGTCGCCCCGCGCGCGCGCGGCGGCGGAGCCGGCCGCGACTCGCTCGCGCCGGACGTGCCCGCCATCGCGGCCGCGATCATGGTCCGGCGCGGCTCGATCGCCTTGCTCGCCAGCCTGCTCACCGCCGCGGCCACGTCCTCGGTCCCGGCGATCCGCCCGGCGGCCGCGGCCTCCAGCGCCGCCAGCATCGCCGACGCGCTCTCGAAGCGGCGCGCGGGCTCGCGCTCGAGCGCGGTCCGGACGACCTCGACCACCTCGGCCGGCACGGCGCCGCCCGCGAGCGGCGGGATGGGCGCCGTCAGCACCTTCTGGATGACCGCCGTCTCCAGCTTCGACGAGAACAGCCGCTGCCGGGAGAGCAGCTCCCAGAGGATCACGCCGACCGAGAAGAGATCGGCGCGCGCGTCGAGCGGGGCCGCCGCGTGCGCCGCCATCGCCTTGACCCGCTCTGGCGCGGCATACGCGAGCCGATCGGGGTTCCTCGTCCCCATGGGCGCGAGCCCCGCGATCGCCCGCGCGACGCCCAGCCCGCTCACCCTCGTGACGCCGTCGACGCCGACGGAGACGTGGGTCGGGTTCAGCTCGCCGTGCACGAGCGGCGGCTCCGCCGCGTGCGCGGACGCGAGCGCCCGCAGCACGTCGGCCCCGATGCGCAGGGCGACCGGGAGCGGCAGCCCCTCGGCGCCGGCCGCCGACACGAGCGCGCCGAGCTGCTCGCCCTCCACGTACTCCGAGACGATGAAGACCTCCCCGTCGGCGATGCGGGCGTCGAGCACCGAGAGCACGCTGGGGAAGCGGACCTGCTGCGCCATCCCGGCCTCGCGGAGGATGCTGTCCGCGGTCTCGGCCCTCTTCGTGAGGTGCCGGTAGATGCGCAGGATGGTGACAGGAGCCGCGCCCGTCGCCTCGCCCTCGGAGGACGCCCGCGCGAGCCACGTGGACCCGATGCCGCCGCCGGACAGCTCTTTCAGCAGCTCATAATTGCCGAGTCGCGAAGCAGAGCCCGCACCGGGCGGCCTGTCGAGCGCCATGGGACTTGCATGCTATCAGGACGTCAGAAGCTGGATCCAGCGTTCGCGGCCGATCATGCGGCGAGCTTGGTCGTGTCCGGAGCGCCCTGTCAGGCGAGCTTCGCACGCAGCGCTCGCCGCCCTCCGCGCGGGCAACTCGGCGCGCGCTCTGGCCGGCGCCGCGCGCGCGCCGAAACGCCCGCGCGGTGAGCGCTCCGGGGGCCTCGCCGCCCTCCGGCGGCTTGACACACGCGCGCGAGGAGCTCCAGGCCGTACGGCGAGATCGCCGCGAAAAACGGGCACAGCTGCGGCGATCGCGCCCGCGGCGAGGGGCGCGGACTCCTCTGCTCGCACAGGTGCTCGGGTGTGGGGAGCTCAGCGCGCGCCGCTTCCGCTGGCGCCGCGCGTGGGCGCATCGGGCCCAGCAGCGACCTCTCCGCGGCGCGCGCGGTCCGTCGTGCCGCCTCGGGCACCACAGACCGGCGAGCTCAGGGGCCCGAGGCGCGGCTCGGGACGGGATGAACGGTCAGCGTCACGAACCTGGTACGGCGCTCGTGGCTCGAGAATGCGCTCGCGGCGACAGGGATCCCGTGCCGGAGCGCCACGGCCACGTGCGGGCCCGGATCGACCCGGATCGCCCTCGACGGCTGCGCCTCCTCGCCGTCGAGCAGCACGGTCACGCCCTCGGTCGCGCCGGCGACGTTCAGCACGATCTTCGGCATCCGCCCCTCGAGGTCCTGGAGGCGCGCGTCGATCTCGGCGAGCACCGCCGGCGTCGTGGTCCGCGCGGCCGCGCGCGCGTCCTGGTACGTCCGCTCGGCCTTGCGCAGCCGGCCGAGCCGCTCGTGGCAGAGGCCGATGTGGAACGTCACGTTCGCCGTCGGACGGCGGCGCGCGATCGCCTCGAACCGATCGAGCGCGTCAGCCCAGCGTCCGGCGATCTCGAGGGTCAGCCCCCGCGCGAACTGGAGCCGCAGCGCGCGCGTCGCGACGTCGTCGTGCGCGCGCGTCGCGACGCCGTCCTGCGCGCGCGTCGCGACGCCGTCCTGCGCGCGCAGCCAGGAGGGCGAGAGCAGCGCCCAGCAGACGAGGCCGAGCGCGGCGGCGCGCCGGCGGGATCGCCTGCGCAGAGCGGAGGTCGGTGCGGCGTTGATCATCAGAACCCGGGGCTCGTGATGCGGGATCGCGAGGGCCCGCGCGGCACCTGTGAGCGCGGGCCCTTGTCCTCCGAGGTCGCCGAGATCCCGGCGCTCCCCGGGTCCGCCGAGGCGAGCTCGGCCGAGCCTGGCGCGCCGTCGCAGCTCGCCGCCTCCGAGCCCGGCGCGACGACGCCCGCGCTCCCGGGCGCGCCGGCGCCGCGCCGGGACGCGGCGCCGCTCTCGGCGAAGGCCGCGGCGAGCACGGGGCGGAGGCTCTCGCGCGCCGCGCGCTCGGGCCCCGCGTCCGCCGGTTCCCGCAGCGCGGCCGACACGAGCGCCGCCGCGAGCGCCGCGCCGCCCGCGATCCAGAGCGCCACGCCAGCGCCCGCGCGCCGCCGGGTATCCCGCGGGGGCGCGACGTCCAGCGTGCGGCCGAGCGTCGTCGCCTCGCGCCACCGGTGCGCCCGCGCCCGCGAGGCCCAGATCCGCCCGAGGGCGCGGAGGGCGAGCTTCGGCGGCGCGGCGAGCGCGCCGCGGGGGCGCGTCGTGTCGAGCGACCGCGAGCCAGGGGCCCGCGGCGCGAGGATCACGAGCGGCGCGGGCGCGCTCGCGCCGAGGTCCTCGAGCGCGGCCTGGAGCTCCGCGCGCAGCGCGGCCGCGTCCGGGTAGCGCCGCGCCGGGTCCTTCTCGAGGCAGCGGCCGACGATCTTCCGGAGGCGCTGCGGGACGGAGGACGGGAGCGGCGCCGGCTCGGTGTCGAGGATGCGCCGGAGGACCGCGTGGTGGTTGCCCCCCCGGAACGGCTGCGCGCCGCTGAGCGCCTCGTACAGCATGACGCCGACGGCCCAGAGGTCGGCGCGCGCGTCGATGGTGCGCTTGCCCAGGGCCTGCTCCGGGCTCATGTACGAGGGCGTCCCGAGCAGCTGTCCCTCGATGGTGAGCGCGTCGCTCGCGCCCGTGAGCTGGCTGATGCCGAAGTCGACGATCTTCGGGACGACGCCCTCGCCGGGGACCAGGGCCATCATGATGTTCTCCGGCTTGATGTCGCGGTGCACGACGCCCTCGGCGTGCGCGGCCGAGAGCCCGCTGCACACCTCGATGAGGATCGGCACGACCTCCTCGGGCGGCAGCGGCCGGTTCGGGATCAGGCGATCGGCGAACGGCGAGCCCCGCAGGAGCTCCAGGGCCAGGAAGAGGTAGCCCTCGTCCTGGAGCTCTCCGGCGTCGACCACGCCGACGATGTTCCGGTGCTGGAACTTGCCGATGATCTTCGCCTCGCGGACGAACCGCCCGACGACCTGCTCGTCCTGGAGCGCCGGCGACAGCTTGAGCGCGACGTCCCGGCCGATGAGCTCATGGCGCGCCCACCAGACGCTCGACATCCCGCCCGAGCCGATCGGCCGAATCAGGCGGAAGCGACCTCCTGCTACGTCTCCGGCATGCAGCATGTGCCCCCCTCGCCCATCGCGCGTGAGAAGCCTTCACGCCGATCGAGCACAGAGAGCCGAAAGGCACGAGCAAGGCCATCGGCGCGGAGATCCGCCAGAGATCCGCCGTCACCACCGAACGGAGCCCGGCGGTGGATCCGCTCGTCAGGGGCGGTAGCGCTCGAGGATGTCGTTCGAGAGCTTCACGCCGAGCTCCCGGTAGCCGCGGAAGGTGAGGTGGACGCCATCGCGCGAGGCGCGCGGCGGGCGCTCGCGGTACCAGGCCTCGATCGAGCCCCTTCCGCCCATCGCCTCGTAGGTGTCCCAGAACGCGCAGCCGCCCTCCCTGGCCGCGTCGCGCAGCACGTCCCGGACGACAGGCGTCCGCTCCGGCGTGTCCTTCCGGTCCGTCGGCGCGAGGACGAGGCAGTCGATGTCGGGCTCGACGCGGCGGGTCCGGTCGAGCAACTCGGCCAGCTGCCTGGCGTAGAGCGACGGGTCGGTGGTGACGTCGCCCGCCTCGTTCGTGCCGTACTCCAGCACCACGAGCTCCGGCGAGCGCCGCGCGAGCTCCGCGGCCCAGCTGAGCTCCTGCCACCGCAGCGGCGTCGCGAGGCGCGCGCCGTTGATGCCGAGCGTGTCGACGACCACCCCGGGCCTGACCTCGGGATCGGTCTCGACGACCAGGCCGCAGAGCTCGGGCGCGCCCGACGGCACGACGCCGAGCTTCGTCGCGCCCACGCTCGAGAGCTTCGCGTGCTGCAGCGCGCCGACGGTGTCGCCCGGGGCCGCGCGGAGGACCTGGCTCGGGCCGCCCTCGATCGTCACCGCGAGCTCGTCGGTCGGCGCGCTGGAGCGGAAGCACACGTCCCACAGCAGCCGGCTGGAAGGCCCCGCGCCGGTGACCGTGATCTCGGCGCGCACCGGGCCCTTGTGCGCGCTGAAGAGGACCCCCCCGAGCCCGAAGACGCCGTCGTCGATCGGCTGCGAGCCGCCCGGCGTCTTCGGGCGTGTCCGCCACTTGCCGTCGGCCGTGAGCCGCGCGCCGTCGTGGCGGTAGGCGGCGTAGCCGAGGTGCACGAAGCCGAGCCCGCCGTCGCCGAAGCGCCGCTGCAGCGCCGTGCGGAGCGCGCCGCTCCAGAAATCCGCGGCGGCGTGCGAGTCGCCGAGCCAGGCGACGCGCACGTGGTCCTTGCGGCGCCCCTGCTCGAGCGCGCGGAGCGCCGCGAAGAAGTGGGCGTAGGTCCCGTCCTCGGGGCGCATGAGGTCGAGCTCCGGCGGGCGCGCCGGCGCGGCCTCCGTCCGGCGCGTCGCGGTCGCCTCCGGGGCGTCCGCCTCCGTCCGGCGCGCCGGGAGCGCCGCGGGCGGCGCGGCGCCCACCTCGGGGGTCGGCGGCGCGACGTGCTCGCGGGTCGAGCTGCAGCCGAGCGCCGCGGCCGCGAGCAGGGCCGCGGCGAGGCGCCGCAGGGCGCGCGAGCGAGCCGCGCTGCGCTCAGGGACCTCCGCGCGCGCCGCGGAGCAGGGGGCGCCGCTCACGACAGCGGATCCTCGACGTCGAGCTCGGCGTCCGCGCTCGCCTCGAGCTCCTGGCGCTCGCGCCGCTCGCGGACGCGGTCCTGCACGGCGCCGACGAGCACGTCGACGTAGGACTCGAAGGGAGGGCAGGCGATCCCGGCGCCGCCGAGCACGAGGTCCGCGTTCCGGGCGTCGTAGCGCACCGGCGTCATCAGCTGCTCGACGAACGCGCGCGGGCTGCGGACGAAGCGCTCGAGCCCGGGCGTGCGGAGCAGCGCCTTGGCCAGGTTCGACGGGATGTGACCGCGCGCGGCGCGGCGGCCGCTCGCGCGGGCGACGAGGTCGAAGACCCGCCGCGCCGAGAGCGGGTGCGGGTCGGCGACGTGGAACGTGCGCCGCGGCGCGAGGCGGTGCAGCCCGATGGCGTGCGTCGCGCGGACCACGAAGTCGATCGGGACGATGTTGAGCGGCACGTCGCCGCGGCCGGGCATCGGGATCGCGATGTCCGCCGGCGCCGCCATGATGAGCAGCACCAGGAGGTACAGGCCGTCGAGCCGGTCGATCTCCCCGGTCGTCGAGTCGCCCACCACCGTGGTCGGCCGCACGACCGCCACCGGCACGTGGCGCATCGCCCGCCGCACGAGCACCTCCGCGCGCATCCGCGTCTCCTCCACAGGATTACGGAACGCCTGACCCACCTCGAGATCATCCTCGTACACTGTACCGGTCCGATCGCCCGCGACGAACGCCGTGGATTGGTGGACGAGGCACTGGAGCGAGCCGCAGGCGCGGGCGAGCTCGATCACCTCCGCGGTGCCGACGACGTTGAGGGCGTGCGCGGTGCTCCGGTCGGCGCCGGCGTGGCTCACGTACGCGAGGTGGTGGATCCGGTCGAGCTCCCGGGCGAGCTGCCGGAATTCGACGCCGGACAGCCCGAGGTCCATCGCCGCGACGTCCCCCTCGAGCAGCACGAGCCGGTCGCGGTCCGCCGCCGGGAGCGCGTCGCGCTCCGCGCTCGCCTGCAGCGATGACTTCGCGAGCACCACGACGTAGACGAGCGTGCGCGGCTCCGACGCGAGGATGTGGTGCAGCATCTTCCGCGCGATGAACGAGGGGAAGCCGGTGATGAGCACCACGCTGTCGTAGCCGGGGCGAGGCATCGGCCCGAGCTTACCGCAGCAGTGCGCCTGCTCCGCAGCTTTCCGTTGACGCCGCCTCGGACGAGCGCGGGGCGACGAGGGCGTACGCCGCGAGGCGCCTCCGGCCGCGGGCTTTCCCTGTCAGCGACCGCGGCCCGACGTATAATCGCCCGGTTGATGCGCCCGGGAGTCACGGTCGCGGACCGTTTCAGGATCGAGGGCCTGGCGGGATCGGGCGGGATGGGCTCGGTGTACCGGGCCACGGACCTGACCGACGACAGCCCTGTCGCGCTGAAGATCCAGCACCGCGGGGCCGAGCATCTGGAGAAGCGGCTCGGGCGCGAGGCGCGCCTCCTCGCCGGGCTGCGCCACCCGGGCATCGTCCGCTACGTCGCGCACGGGGTCACCGGGGAGCGGCAGCCCTACCTCGCGCTCGAGTGGCTCGAGGGCGAGGACCTCGCCGCGCACGTCGCGCGCGCGCGCCTCGGCGTGGACGGCGCGATGGCGCTGCTGCGGCGCCTCGCGGGCGCGCTCGGCGCGGTGCACGAGCGGGGGATCGTCCATCGCGACGTCACGCCCGGCAACATCTTCCTGCCGGGCGGCGCGGTGGAGAGCGCCAAGATCGTCGACTTCGGCATCGCTCGATCTGGCGCTGGCCTGGCCGGCGCCGGCGCCGGCGCTGGCGGCCTGCCCGCGCGCCCGCGCGGCGCCGGCGTCCTCCGGCGGGGCGAGCGCGCGGGCGCGCGCAGCGGGGTGACGCTCGGGACTCCGGGGTACATGGCGCCCGAGCAGGCGCGCGGCGACGCGCGCGTCGACGCCCGCGCGGACGTGTTCTCGCTCGGGTGCGTGATCTGGCACTGCCTCACCGGCCGGCCGCCCTTCGCGGGCGACCAGGTGATGGCGATCCTCGCGAAGGCCGCCCTCGTGGGCCCGCCCCGGCTGTCGGAGCTGCGGCCCGACGTGCCCGCCGCGCTCGACGAGCTCGTCGCCTGGATGCTCGAGAAGGAGCCGGACGGCCGCCCGCGGGACGGCAACGAGGTCCTCGCGAGCGCGGCAGCGCTCCGCGCTGCCCGCGAGCACGCGAGGGACGCGGGCGCCGAGGCCCCGGTGAGCTCCGCGAGGCCCTCGCGGGCGCTGGCCGAGAGCGCCGCTGTCGAGCAGCGGCTCATCAGCGTGGTGCTCATCCACGGCGCGCCCTCGGAGCCCGCGGCCGCGGCGTCGCCCCCCTCGAGCCCCGGGCCCGGCGCGCTGGCGGCCGCGTCCCCCGGGGGCGCGCCCCCGGAGCCCGCGCCGGCAGAGGCGGCGGTCCGGGCGGCGGTCGCGCCCTTCGGCGGGCGCGTCGACCGGCTCGCGGCCAGGTGGCTCGTGGTCACGCTCGCCGGCGCTGGCGAGGTCGAGCCGCGGGCAGAGCCGGCGCGCTCCGCCGACGCGCACGCGAGGGCGCCGACGGACCAGGCGGCCCACGCTGCGCGCTGCGCGCTCGCGCTGCGCGCGCTGCTGCCAGCGGGCTTCTCGATCGCGCTCGCGACGGGCCAGCACGCCTCGGGGCGCTGGCCCGCGCGGCCGGTGATCGAGCGCGCCGCCGCGCTCCTCGAGGCCCGCGCGCGCGTGGATCCCGAGCGCGCCGATGCCAGCGAGGGCGAGGGCGCGCCGCCGCACGGCGGCGTCCTGGTCGACGACGTGACGGCCGGCCTCCTCGCGCTCAGCCGCCCCGAGGTCGAGCGCCTCTTCCCGGAGCTCGGGGCGGGACGAAACGTCGTCGAGCTCCGGCTCGCCGAGCTCTCTCCCGGCGCGCCCGGGCAGCCCGCGCGCGAGGCGCCCGGCCAGGGCGACGCGGCGCGGGCGCGCACCGACGGCGGCGCCGCGGTGCACGCGTTCTACCTCGAGGAGCTGATCCGGTCGGTCGCGCGCGGCGACGCCGAGGGCTCGGCCGAGACGGTGCTCGCGATGGCGCACGCTCGCCTCGACGACCTGCACCCCGCCGTGCGGCGCATCCTCCGCGCGGCGAGCATCTTCGGCGAGGCGTTCTGGCGCGGCGGCGTGGCCGCCCTGCTCGGCGGCGCGCAGGGCGCCCCGGACCTCGAGCGGTGGCTGTCCGAGCTCGTCGCGCGCGCCTTCATCGAGCGGCGCCCCGCGTGCCGGTTCCCTGGCGAAGAGGAGTACGCGTTCCGGCACGCTCGCCTCCGCGAGGCCGCGTACGCGACGCTCACCCGGGGTGACCGGCTCCTCGGTCACCGGCTCGCGGGCGCGTGGCTCGAGGAGGCGGGGGAGAGCGACGCGCTCGCGCTCGCGGAGCACTTCGACCACGGCGGCGAGCACGGCCGGGCGATGCGGTGGTTCCTGCGCGGCGCCGAGCAGGCGCTCGCGCGCGGCGACCTCGCCGCGGCGATCGCGCACGCGGAGCGCGGGGCGCGGCACGGCGACCTCTGCGACCGGCTCGCCGACGCGGACCCCGACGAGGAGCGCGGCGCCTCGTCCGGCCCGCGCAGCGCGCGCGGCGGCGGCGAGACGCTGAGCGCGCTGCGCCTGGTCCAGGCGGAGGCCCACCGCTGGCGAGGCGAGTTCGAGCAGGCCCAGCGCTGCGCCGCCCAGGCGGCGCGCCGCCTGCCTCGCGGCACGCCGCTCTGGTTCCGCGCCGCCGACGAGCTGATGAGCGCGAGCGGGCGGCGAGGCGACTTCGTGCTCACGACCGCCTGGGCGAAGGAGGTCGCCGCGTGTGGCGAGCCCGCCGCGGACGGCGTCCCCGGCGACGAGGAGGCGCGCCGCACGGACGTCCCGCGCGAGCCCGCGGCGCGGGCGGGGGCCGACCTCCTGGGGGCGCGCGTGATCGCCCTGTGCTCTGCGGCGCGCCAGCTCTTCCCCGCGGGGCGCTACGCGGAGGCGGACGCGCTGATCGCGCGGATCCGCGCCCTCGCGGGGGATCTCGCGTCCCTCCCGCCGCGCGCCGCCGCCGAAGTGCACCGGCTGCGCGGCGCGCGGGCGCGGCACCTCGGCGATCCCGCGGGGGACATGGCCGGCTACGCGGCCGCGGTCGAGGCGTTCGAGCGCGCCGGCGACGCGCGCGAGGCGTGCAACGCCCGGGTCAGCCTCGGCTTCGCGCTCCTCGAGCTCGGTGACGTCGAGCGGGCCGGCGAGGAGCTCACCGCCGCGCTCGCGGCCGCCGAGCGCATGGCGCTGCGCACCGTCGCCACGCGCGCCAGGCAGAGCCTCGGCCGCGCGCTCGCGGCCCGCGGCCAGCTCGACGAGGCGCTCGCGCTCTCGCGGCAGGTCATCCTGGAGTGCCGCGGGCACGGCAACCTGCGCTTCGAGGGCGGCACCCGCATCTACGCCGCCCTCATCGCCCATGCGGCCGGGGACTTCGGCGCGGCCGAGGCCGACGCCCGCGACGCCGCCGAGCTCCTCCAGGTGGTGCCGCCGTCCCGCGCCGGCGCGCTCGCCGCGCTCGCGCGCGCCCTCACCGCTCAGGGGCGCGCCGACGAGGCGCTGGCGGCGGCGCGCGAGGCGTCCGAGCTCCTCGCGCGCTACGGCGGCATCGAGGAGTTCGAGTCGCTGGTCCTCGTCGCCTTCGTCGAGGCGGCGCGCTGCGCGGGGGACCACGAGGTCGCCCGCGCCGCCGCCGCTCGCGCCCGCGACCGGCTCCTCGCGCGCGCCGCCGCGATCCCGGAGCCCGCCCTGCGCGAGAGCTTCCTGCACCGCGTCCGCGAGAACGCGATGATCCTGTCGCTCGCGCGCATCTGCCTCGGCGAGTCCGCGGCGATCGCCGCCGCCCGCCGCGCCTCGCGGCCGTGACGCGCAGCGGCGCCGCTGCGCGCCCGGCGATTTCGCAGGTTCGTGGTCGACGGCGGCAGGAAGGCGCTACGGTTCGGTCGTGATCGCGCAATCCTCCTCCTTCATGCGCCGCCGCGCCGCCGCGCTCCTCGCCGTCGTCCTCGGCCTGAGCGCGGGCGCGGTGGGCTGCAAATCGCCGGGCGCGCCGGCCGACGCCGGCGTCGCGGGCCTGAGCCCCGTGCCGGCGCCCGCGGGGCTCATCGCCGAGGCGTTCCTCCCGACGCCGGACGCCACGTGGGCCAAGGCGCGCGCCCTGGTCGGCGGCTCGGCGGCGCTCCTCCCCGGCAGCGTCGGCGCCCTCGCCGCGTCGCTGCTCGGCCTGCCGATCGCCGTCGCGTCCGAGATCGACGGCGGCGTGCCGGTGCTCGGCGCGGCCGTGGAGGCCCCCGACCGGCCGCATCCCCGGGGCGCGCTCGGCATCCACGTGAAGGACGGCGGGCGCCTGATCGACCAGCTCACGCGCGGGGAGGGCGCGCGCTTCCGGTCGACGCCCGACGCGGCGACCTCGATCGCGCTGCTCGAGCCGCTGCAGGGGACGAGCCCCGTGGCGCTCGGCGTCCTCGGCAACTACCTGCTCGTCGCGGAGAGCGCGGCCGACCTGACCGCCGTCGGCCCGTACGTCGCGCGGACGATGCCGCAGGCGCAGGTGCCGAAGGAGGATCTCGCGGTCGAGCTCCCGCGGCCCGCGATCGAGGGCCCGGTGCTCAGGGCGGCGCGGGGCGCCTGGGACAAGGCCCGCGGGCCCGACGGGGCGCCGCCCGCCACCGCGCTCCCGCTCGCGCCGATGATCGAGAGCGCGCTCGCGATGCTCGGCGATCTCGAGCGCGCGCGGCTCACGCTGGTGCTCGACGAGAGCGCGCACCTGCGCGCCTCCGGGACGCCGAAGGCAGGGGGCGGACCGGCGTCGAAGGCGTCGACCGATCTCGCGGTCGGCGACGTGAAGCCGCTGCTCGAGCTGCCCGCCGACACGCTCGCCGGGATCCTGGTCCGCGACCGGGCCGCGTCGCGCGCCGAGGGCGTGCCCAGGCTCGTCGACGCCCTCGCGGGGCTCGTCGAGGGCGATCTCCCGCCCGCGGAGCGCGAGCGGCTCGGCGCCGTGATCCGCGCGGCGTCGGACGCGCGCGGCGACTGGTTCGCCGGCGGGCTCCGGTTCGACGACGCGGGCCCCACGGCCTTCGTGCGCGCCGCCGTGGGCGACCGGGCCAAGCTCGAGGCCGCCGTCCAGGACCTCCTCGGGACCGCGGAGCTCCAGCCGGTGAAGGCCGCGCTGCAGCGGGAGGGGCTCCGGATCGCCACGGGCAAGGCGGAGCTCCCGCAGCTCGAGGGCGAGGTGCGGCGGGTGAGGTTCGAGCAGACCGCCGCGGCGGGCCAGCCCGGCGCCGGCGCCGGGCAGCCGACCGCGCGCAAGGTCGCGCCGGGCGCAGATGCGCCGGGCGGCAAGGGCGCGTCGCTGCCGCCGTCCGCGATCGAGCTGCTTTATCTGGTCCGCGACGACGGCCTCTTCGCGTCGGTCGGCACCGACCCGGGCGCGGGGCTCCGCAGCGTCGTCGCGTCGCTCCAGGGCGAGGGCCTCGGCGGCGTGCCGGCGATGAAGGCAGCGCTCGCGCCGCTCGGCGCGGACATCGCTTTCGCGCTGGTGGTCGATCCGCTGCGGCTCGTCGCGCGCCGCCTCGGCCAGCCGGGCGCCGGCGACCCGGCGCCCGTGGTGATCGCCGCCGGCGCCGCGCCCGCCGCCGGCGCCCCCGCCGCGCTCTGGGCGCGCGCCGACGTCTCCGCCGCCGCGATCCGGGAGTTCATCCGCCTCGGAGGCGCCTTTTGACGAGCGCGGCGCGCGCGGGCACGCTCGCCGTCCGCGGGCTCCACGCGATCCTGCTCGCGCTCACCGCGGGGTGCGCGGCCAAGGGCGGCGCAGACTGGATCCACGATGGATCGAGCGAGCCGCAGATCGCGCGCGGGGGCGGCGGCTGGCTCCACGAGCCCCCGCCGGACGACGGTCGTGGCGGTCGTGAAGGGCGCGCCGGCGAGGCCGGCGAGGCCGGGGGTCGCGTCGCCGGCGCGCCGCCCGGAGCGCCCGACGGCCGGCACGCCGACGACGCTGGTCTCGCGCAGGACGGGCCCGCGCTCCTCGTGCGCGAGCACGGCCGGCCTGCGCGCACCGCCGGCGCCGCGCAACCGCCGCCGGCGCTCCCGCCAGGGCTGTTCCGGAACACCTATTACGACTTCCCGAGCGAGGGCGGCGGGCCGAAGGACGCGGTCCTCTACGACGCCGCCTGCGCGCCGCTCGCGAGCGTCCCGCGCTCGTTCCACGACCAGGTCTGCGTCCAGGGGAGCGGCCGGCTCGCCTCGGGCGACACGGTGAGCTTCGCGCGGCGCGGCTGCGCGTGCGCCGACGTCTGCCCGCGCACCGGCCAGCAGGTCTGCTTCGAGCGGCTCGACCCGCGCCGGTTCCCGTATGGCCGCGGCGCGACCGGCCGCCCGATCACCCCGCTGCGCACGGTCGCCGTCGACTCGACCGTCATCCCGCTCGGCACGTGGCTCTATGTGCCCGAGCTTGCCGGGCTGCCGCTCCCGGGCGGGGGACGCCACGACGGCTGCTTCGTCGCCGAGGATCGGGGCATCAAGGTCGTCGGCCGTCAGATCGACGTCTTCACCGGCGATCCCGCGGTCACCGCGCGCCTCAACGCGCTGTTCCCGTCGAACCGCGGCGTGCGCCTCGTGCTCGATGACGCGCGCTGTCGCGCGATCGCCGCCGCGCCGGGCCCGTCCTGACCGACGTCCCGCCCCGGGAACGCCCGGGAACGCCGGTGCCGGGCCGGTGCCGGGACGGTGCCGGGAAGGGGAGCGCCTCGGTCCGGTGAGGCCGGCCGCCCTGCCGCGCGAAATCCACGTCAAATCCGGAGCCTGGGGACGGCGCGGAGGTGATACGATTTGCCGCCTTCCGGTGGCCTAATGACCTCACGTGGCGTCATCCCCGAGTCCGTATTCCCTCCGCCCTCGGAGGTCACGGACGCGCCGGACGAGAAGCAGCGGGCGCGCGCCCGCGTCGGGATGACCGTCAAGAACAAGTGGCGGATCGACTCCCTCCTCGGCGTGGGCGGCATGGCGTCCGTGTACGCCGCCACCCACCGGAACGGCTCGCGCGCCGCGCTGAAGATCCTGCACGCCGAGTTCGCGCGCGACGTCGGCATCCGCGAGCGGTTCCTGCGCGAGGGCTACGTCGCCAACAAGATCGACCACCTCGGCCGCGTCGCGATCCTCGACGACGACATCACCGAGCAGGACGAGCCGTTCCTGGTGATGGAGCTGCTCGACGGGGAGACCGTGCAGCAGCTCTGGAAGCGCAAGAGCCGGAAGCTGCCCGTCGCGGAGGCGCTCTGGATCGCCGCGGAGGTGCTCAACACGCTGGAGAGCTTCCACGCGGAGGGCATCGTCCACCGCGACCTCAAGCCCGCGAACATCTTCATCACGAAGGACAACGCGGTGAAGCTGCTCGACTTCGGCGTGGCGCGGCTGCGCGGCGCGCCCGGCGACAAGACGAAGGCCGGCACGGCGCTCGGGACGCCCTCGTTCATGGCGCCCGAGCAGGCGATGGGGCTGACCGAGGGGGTCGACGGCCGGGCGGATCTCTTCTCGATCGGCGCGACCCTGTACGCCGTGCTCAGCGGCCAGCGGCTCCACCAGGGGCGCTCCGACAACGAGGCGTTCATCCTCGCCGCGACGACGCCGGCGCCGTCGCTCGCGCGGATCGCGCCCGAGCTGCCCGCCTCCGTCATCGGCCTCGTCGACAAGGCGCTCGCCTGGGATCGGCGCAACCGCTACGAGTCGGCCGCGCAGATGCGGCAGGAGGTGCTGCGCATCCTCGAGGAGGTCGGCGCGTCCGCCCCCCGCCGCAGCGCGCCGCAGAGCACGCGGCGCCCCCCGCCGGACGACTCGCCCACGGCCGTCGGGGTGCGGCCGCCCGAGGAGCCCGAGCCCCGGGAGGAGCCGGGCGACGCGGAGGCGGACGACCCGGCGGTCACGCGGCTCGCGGAGGTGTTCCGCCGCATGGAGCGGCTGCTCCCGGCGGTGCGCCACTACGGCTGGAGCCACCCGGACGCCGACAACAAGCTCCGCACGAGCTTCCAGGCGATCGTGGAGGCGCTGCGCGTCGACGGGAGCCTCGTCTACTGGGCGCTGACGCCGTACGCCTTCGAGCACCGCCGGCGGACGGTGTGGGAGCCGTCGCATCCGCTCGATCTGGTGCCGTACAACCTCTTCGCGGCCGGCGTGCGGCGCGTGCAGCTGCTCCCTGGCATCACCAAGGACGAGCTGCGCGCGTTCTGCGAGGTGCTGTTGCTCGATCCGCTGCGCGACCTCGCCCCCGAGGACGACGTCGCGGCCGCCCTGTGGGAGCGCCGCCTCGAGCACGTGCGCTACGACGTGGTGAGCGTCTTCGCCGAGGGGGACGCGGCCGACCGCGAGCAGTTCTGGCACGAGGCCGACGACCTGGAGGCGATGGCCCGGCGCGCCGCCGAGGAGAAGGCGAACCGCGCCGAGGCGGCCGCGATGGTGATCGACACCGACGCGGCCGCGCTGCAGGCGGCGCGCCGCGCCGCGAGCGCCCTCGCGCTCGACCCGGCGGCGCAGCGCGCGCTCGGCACGCAGCTCGTGCTCAGCCCGGACCGCTGGAGCGAGCGCTTCGTCGAGGTCGTCGCGGACGCCTTCCTGAACGCGAAGCGCTACCAGGACGTCGAGCTCGTGACGGAGCCGATGGCCGCCTCGGCGCGCGACCTCATCCTCGCGCGCCGGTTCGACACGCTCTTCGCGATGCACGACGCGGTGGAGCGGGCGCTCGACGCGCTCGCGCCCAGGCAGCAGGGCGGCGCGCTCGCGACCGAGCTCGCGCGCGGCGTGTTCCCGCCCGACACGGTGCGGCTGCTCCTCCGCGAGGCGACGCGCGTGCTCGTGACGGGCACGCCCGGCGCCGCGGCGCAGCCCGCGCCCGTGGACCTCGAGCTCGTCGCGCAGCGCCTCGCGCCCATCCTGCAGAAGCTCGGCTCCGAGTACCTGCCGGTCGCGATGGAGACCGTCGGGCACGTCGGCCACGAGGCCCTGCGCCGCGCGCTCCTCGGCTACCTCGAGCGCACGCTGCCCGGGCACGAGGAGGGGGTCGTCGACGCGCTCATGACGCTTGAGCTCGACGTCACCCGCCCGATCCTCAAGATGTTCGCCGCGTCGCGGACGCCGGGCGCCCTCGGCGCCCTGAAGCGGCTCACCGGGTGCGCGAACGCGGCGCTCCGCTGCGAGGCGATCGCCCACCTCGCCACGAGCCCCGAGCAGATCAGGGACGAGCTGCTCTCGCTCGCCGAGTCGGCGCCGCCCGACGTGCGCGTCGCGGCGCTCCGCACGCTGGCGCACCACCAGGTGCGCGCCGCCGGCCCGCTGCTCGTCCGCCGCGTGCAGGACAGCTCGTTCCACCAGCTCACGCTCGACGAGCGGCGCGAGTTCCTCGGCGCGCTCTACACGCTGAACCCGGCGCGCGGCGAGTCGGTCGCCGTCGAGCTGCTCCAGCGGCACGGCCTGCTCGCCGACGAGGCGGCGGAGCAGACCCGCTGCCTCTCGGCGGAGCTGCTCGGCCGAGAGGCGCGCTCGCAGGAGGCGCTCGACGCCGCGCTCGCGGCGACGAAGCGGCGGCCGTGGAACAGCCAGCCGCTGCGCGACGCCGCGAGCGCCGCCGCCGAGGCGATCGCCGCGCGCCTCGGCAAGCGGATCTCGACCACCGGGGAGCTCCCGTGACGGCGCCCCAGGTCGACGTGATCACGCAGAACGTGTCGGAGAACATCCGGCGAGAGCAGGCGCGCGACCTCGCCGCCAGCGTGGTGCAGGCGCTCTTCCGGCTGGTGAAGCTCTCGACGCTGCACTCGATCGACAACCAGGCGATGGTGCGGCAGGTCGAGGAGACGGTCTCGCTGATCCAGGACTTCGGCCAGCGCTCCGGCCACAACGTCTCCATCCTGTTCACCCGCGGGTCGGTCTTCGTCTCCGGGCAGCTCCTCAAGGCGAACCGCGCCGTCTACGAGGGCGCGCTCGAGCTCGGGGACATCCTGAGCCGCTGCGGCTACTCCGAGATCGGGGTCGCCAAGGACGTCCGCGCGAGCGATCTCTACGCGCTCGCCTCCGCGCTCGCCGAGGCCCTCCGGAGCAGCAAGCCGGCGCTCGTGGACCGCCCGGCGCCGCGCGTCCGCCTGCGCGCGGTGGACGAGGCCGTGCTCCACCGCGAGGTGGCGATCGACCGCGAGGCCGACGAGGCCGCGGCCATCGTGCGGACCTACGCGACGGCGATCGTGATCTTCCGCCGCTTCTACGACGACCTGCGCCAGGGCCGGTACACCCTGCGGCAGGGCGTCAAGCGCATCACGCAGCGCCTCGTCGACCTCTCCGCGAACGAGACGCCGGCCTTCCTGGGCGTCACCGCGCTGCGCAACCAGAACCACGACGACGCCGGGCGCGCGGTGAACACCGCGATCCTGAGCCTCGCGATGGCCCGGCAGATCACGGGCGACGTCGTGCTCCTCCAGCGGCTCTCGATGGCGGCGCTGCTCTTCGACATCGCGCGGCCGCGGCTCACCGGCGTCGCGAAGGGCGATTCGAACGGGCTCGTCCCGCAGCTGAGCGAGCAGCAGGACGCGGACGTCCCGGCGGGCACGGCGGTCGTGCTGACCGCGCTCGGCCTCGTCAACGAGCCCAGCGTGATGCGCACGGTGGTGGCCTACGAGGCGCACTGGGTGCGTCGCCAGGCGGCGCTCGGCCCGGTGTACCGCGGGCTCCGGCAGCCGACGCTGCAGGCGCGCATCCTCGCGACGGCCCGCGCCTTCAACGACCTCTTGACGGCCGCGCCGGGCGAGGCGCCGCTCTCCGCCGACGAGGCGATCGCCAAGCTCGAGCAGGAGGCGGCCGATCCGGCGGACCGCACGGTGCTGCGGCTGCTCGTCGGCGCGCTCGGGATCTTTCCGACGGGCACGCTCGTGGAGCTCTCCACCGGGGAGGTCGCGCTGGTCGTGCAGACGCCGGCGCACCCGGCCCGCTACTCGCAGCCGCGCGTCCGCTTGGTCCTCGACGCCTCGGGTGGTCCCATCGGGCGCGCGATCGAGGTCGATCTCGCCGAGCGGCCTCGCCAGGGCGAGCCGACGCGCCACATCCGCCGGATCGTCGCGACGAGCGACGACCCGGCCGTGGCCTCGATGCGGGCCTACGCGGCGGTCCAGGAGGCGCCGCAGGTGTCGCTGCGCTCGCCGCCGGTCCCGGCGGACGCGCCGCCGATCCGCTCCGCGCCCGCGCCGGCGTCGCCCCTCGGCAACCTGCGCATGCCGCCGCAGCAGCAGATCACGCGGCCCTCGTCGCCGACGCTGCCGATGACCAGCTCGCCGGCGGGGCGGAGGACGCAGCCGCGGTCCGGCGACGCCGGCCGCGGGCCCGCCTCGCCGTTCGAGGCCGCGCCGCCCGACGACGGCGGCGCGGATGCCAGGATGCTCGCCGATCTTCCGCCGGCGCCGTCCGGCAAGCGCTCGCCGACGTTGAGGCCAGGGCGCTCCACGGCGCGCTGGCCTGACCTACCGCAGGAGCAGGGGCCCGCCGCGGCGGACCCGTACGCGCCGCCGCCGGGCGCGCAGGGAGAGGAGTCGTGGTCCGTGCAGACAGACAGCGATCCGGACGAGATCCTCGAGGAGAGCGCGCGGTCATCGGCGCTGCGCACCCGCGGCTGGGGAGAGCAGCCCCCGCGGCGCGAGCCGAGCCCGGAGTCGGAGCTGCCCCCCTCGGCCATGGCCGGCCCGATCGCCGTGCTGTCGCTGCCGGGCGATCCGCCGACCGCGGAGGGCACGCTCGCGCGCACGCCGCTCGTGCACCTGCTCGTGTACATGCTCGACCGGCGCCTCACCGGCACGACGTGCTTCATCGACCCTGACGGCGTCCGCCACGGCGTCTTCTTCAGCGACGGCGTGCCGGCCAAGATCTGGACCGGGACGATCATCGCCCCGCTCGACCGCGTGATCCTCGAGCTCGGCCTCCTCGGCGAGGCGACGCTCCGGGAGACGCTCCGCGACATCACCAAGCGGAGGGTGCTGCACGGTCGGCTGCTCGTCTCCCGCGGCCTGCTCGACCGGGAGACGGTCTTCGGCGTGCTGCGCCAGCAGCTCGTGCGCAAGCTGGTCGCGCTCTACGACCTCTCGCCCGAGACGCGCTACGCCTACTACGACGGCCAGAACCTGCTGTCGTCCTACGGCGGCCCGGAGCTCATCGGGTGCGAGCCGCTCGCGGTGATCATGGCGGGGGTCCGGCTCCACGCCGACGATCCGCTGATCGACGCGACCCTCGAGCGCATCCAGGGCCGGCAGCTCGGCCTCCACGTCGAGGCCGAGATGAGGCGGTTCCAGCTGCACCGCGACGAGGCGGCGATCGTCGACCTGCTGCGCATGCGGCGCATGACCCTCGCCGAGCTCGTCGGGGCGGGCGTCGCGCAGGAGCGCGTCGTGCGGCTGACGATCTACGCGCTCGCGATCACGCGGCACCTCGATCTCGGCGCGCCGGGCCGGCGCCCGGTGGGGCTCGGGCGGGAACGAGCGGCCGGCGCTCACGCGGCCGACGCGGGGCAGGCCCCCCAGCGCGAGCCGCCCGGCGCGGCCGCGCGCTCGCCGCGGCCCACCTCGGGCTCGACGGTGCCCGCGCCGCGCCCGGCGCGCGGCGAGGCCGAGGGCCGCGCCGCGCCGAGGCAGCCCGAGGAAGCCGCGCCGTCCAGCAGGCGCTCGGGCTCGCCGTTCGCCGAGGCGGCCGCGCCGCGACGCTCGACCGCGCCGCCCCCGTCCGCCGCGCCCGAGGCGCGCGGCGCGCCGGGCCCGGGCGCGGCGGCGGCGTCGTTCGAGCCGCGCGCGTTCGTCGGCGATCCCGGCGGCGCGCCCCGCGGCGCGGACCCCAAGGCGCCGCGGCCGCCTGCCGCGCAGGCCGCTCCCGGCGCCTGCGCGCAGCCGCAGCCGCAGCAGGCGCCGACCGTCAAGATGGCGGCCGTCGGCCCGGAGGGCAGGTCCGCGCGCGGGGGAGCGCGCGCGGGCGCCGGCACCGACGCGGCGCCGCCGCCGGCGCCCGCGCGCGCCGCGGAGCCCGCGCGGCCGCAGCCGGCCGCGGCGCCTGCGCCCGATCTCCCGCCGCTGCCGCGCGCCGCGCTGAGCCCCGAGCTCACCGCGCGCCGCGCCGAGATCGAGGCGCGCGCCGCGTCGATCGACGGCGAGAGCTTCTTCGAGATGCTCGGCGTCGCGGAGGACGCCCCTCCGGAGCGCGTGCAGAGCGCCTACTTCGCGCTCGCCAAGCAGTGGCACCCCGACCGGACGCCGCAGGAGCTCCATGACGTCAAGCCGCTCATCGCGCGCGTGTTCGCCCGCGTCAGCGAGGCCTACCAGACGCTGAGCGACCCGAAGCGCCGCGCCGAGTACCTCCAGGCGCCGAAGGAGGCCACGTCGCCCGCGGAGGACGAGGAGAAGATCGCCCGCGTCGTCGACGCCGCGCTCGAGTTCCAGAAGGCCGAGGTGCTGCTCAAGAAGAACGACCTCGTGGGCGCCGAGATCCGCGCGCGGCGCGCGCTGGCCGAGGACCCGGAGCAGCCCGAGTACATGACGCTGCTCGTGTGGATCCAGGCGCAGCGTCGCGGCGAGCCGCCCGCGCTCGCGGAGGGGGCCACGAGCGCGCACTACGATGATCTGATCCAGACGCTGGACGCCGTCCTGCAGAAGGAGCCCCGCTACGAGCGGGCGCTCTTCTACCGCGGCATGCTCCTCAAGCGCTCGGGTCGGGTCGACAGGGCCATCCGCGATTTCCGCCTGGCGGCCGAGATCAACCCGAAGAACCTCGACGCCATCCGCGAGGTGCGCGTGCAGGAGATGCGCAGCCGGACGAGCGCCGATCCGACCCCGGCGGGCGGCCTGTTCGGCAAGCTCTTCAAGCGCTGATCGCGCGCGTCGGCGCGCGCTCCGAGCGCCGCGCGGGGACGTGCGCCCGAGCGGCGGCGCGCCGCCGCGAGGACGCGCGCCCGAGCGTCAGCGCGCCGCTGCGGGGGTCGCGCCGAGCGACCGCAGCGCGCGGCAGACCGTCTCCTCGCGGCAGGGCCCGACCCGCCCCGCGTGCCCCGGCCACGGCACCTCGCGCACGCGGTGGAGATCGCGCACGTCGGGGCCGCGCCACGGGCCGAGCGCCCGGTCGACGCGCGCCTCTCGCTCGTTCGTCGCCGGCAGCGAGAGCTGCACCTGCGGCACGATGCCGACCTTCTGCACCGGCGCGCCGTCGGGCAGCGCGTAGAGCAGCGTCGTCAGCCGCAGCACGCCGACGTGGGCGTCGTCGTCGAGGTACTCCTGCGCGCACCCCTTGCCGTAGGTGCGATCGCCGATCACCACGCCGCGCCGGTAGCTGGCGATCGCGCCGGCGATCATCTCCGCCGCGCTCGCGGAGTCGCCGTCGACGAGCACCGCCAGCGGCCCGCTCCACCCGCGCTCCGCCGGGACGTCGGGCGATCGCTCCACCTCGACGCCGCCGTCGCGGCGCCGCATCGGGAACAGCGGAACGCCCGGCAGGAACAGCCCGAGCGCGGCGATCGCCCCGTCGGTCGACCCGCCGCCGTTCGCGCGCACGTCGAGCATCACGCCCCGCGTGTCGCCCTGCGCGCGCGCGCGGTGGAGCGCCGCCGCGACCCGGTCCCCGAGGTCGTCGGGCACGTCGGGGACGGCGATCACCGCGACCTTGCCGTCTCCGAAGCGCACCAGGTCGAGCGGCAGCTCCGACGGCGCGGCCTCCGGCGGCTGCGGCCCGACCGCGTGCGGCGCCACGGTCAGGTCGAGCGGCGCCGCGGCGCCGCGCCGGAGCAGCGCCACGCGCGCGGTCGTCCCGGGGCGCACGTCGGCCAGCACGGCGAGCTGCTCGGCCTGCTCGACGCTCATGCCGGAGATGGGCAGGTCCTGGATCCGGATCACCACGTCGCCGTCCGCGAGCGGCGCGAGCGCGCCGCGGTCGATGCGCACGCCGATCGCGGTGCGCGTCATCTCTTGCCAGAGCCGGGCCGGCGGGTGCGCCTCGAGGTCGAGATCGTAGATGGAGACCTCCTCCTCGAGCGGCGCCCAGGCGCCGTGCGCGTCCAGCTGGGGTACGTAGGCGCGCACCGCCGCCGCGATCACCGCGCGCGACCAGCCTTCCTCGCTCATCGAGGGCGCCGCGCGCTCGCGCACGGCGTCGGCGTACCGGGCGAGCGGCTCTCCGAAGCGCGCGCGCAGCCCGCCGACCTCCCGGCCGAGCTCGCGCGCGAGCTCCCGGGCGCTCCGCGTCACCTCGCCGTCCTCGAACGGCGCCGCGGACACCAGCTCCCACGCCTCGGCGAGCGTCGCGGGCGGGCTGGCGAGGCCGCGCCGGTAGCCGTCGTCGAAGAGCCCATCGAGCTCGCGCGACCACCTGGCGAGCTCCTCTCCCACGCGCTGCGCCGCCGGGCACGGCCCGCTCCCCACCGGCGCCTGCAGCTCGGCCAGGAGCGCGGCGGCCTCGCGCCGCAGCGACGCGCCCACGGGCGCGTCGGGCGCCACCGACCACAGCCCGTGCGGATCGAGCCAGTCGGACGTCGCCTCGGCAAACTTTGCGGGATCGACGCGGAGGGGCGGGGCGGCCAGGGTCGTGCGGGCCTGCGCGACGATGGCGCGCGCCTGATCGCAGCCGAGCGAGGTCGGCGCCCCGGTCGGCACGGCGATGCCGCGGTCGAGGGCGTTCGGGTCGCAGCCCACGCCGTCGATCTCCTCGTCGTCCGGAGACAGCGCGTGGAGCAGGGGCCGCGCGATCCCGCGCTGCGCCTTCGCGAGGGGCGTCTCCGCCTCGCGCGAGAGCAAGGCGAGCATCGCCAGACTTGCGGCGACGCACGCGACCGAGCTCGCGACGCGCGTCCTCACTGCTCTCCGAATACCACGATGCGGGGCACGGGGGCAGGGGCGACGGCGGCGAGCGGCGCGCGCGCCCGGGCTGGATGCGCGGAGCCGGCGCCCGCGCGCAGGGGGCTCGGTGCTCTCTGCTTCGGCTTCCGCCGCTTCCGCCGCTCGCGCGCCGTGGATCTCGGCTCAGCGCCGCGCATTCGTGCTCTTCCGCTTTCCCGCAAAGGTTTCGCTCCCCTCAGGGGATCCGAACACGTTGCGCATTCCAGCGCAAAAAAAGGCGATTTCCTAAGGTTTATCCCGGCATCGCGCCTGCATCTGCCCTCGTGCCGCCGACCGGCTCGCAGGGGTCTCCCAACCCAGTCCTCCTTGATCGGCGCGCGCGGCGGAGAGCGAAGAGACCATGAGCACCACCTGGGATCGTGCGGCATTCTCGGCTTATCGAACGGAGCTCGCGAACTACGCCACCCTGAGCCCGGACGCCGAGCGGGAGCTCGCGCTCCGCTGGCGCGCTGGTGACCGGGACGCGGGCCGGCGCCTCATCGAGGCGTGCTTGCCGTTCGTCATGACGATCGCGCTCGAGTACCGCCGGTGGGGGCTCCCGATGGAGGACATCGTGCAGGAGGGCAACATCGGCCTCCTGAAGGCCGCGGAGCGCTTCGATCCGGACCGCGGCTGCCGCCTGGCGACCTACGCGGCCTACTGGATCCGGGCGGAGATCCGGGAGCACGTGGCGCGGGGGTACCGGATCGTGCGCCTCGGCTCGTCGAAGAGCGAGCGCCGCGCGCTGCGCATCTACCGCAAGACGCACGAGAAGGACCCGGCGGTGCTGGCCGAGCTGAGCGGCCTGACCGAGGAGCGGGCGACCGAGCTGCTTCCGCTGCTCATGGCCCGCGACGTCAGCCTGGAGCGTCCTCCGACCGAGGACGGCGTGGCCCCGGTGGACCGGCTCGCGTCGAGCTCGGAGACCCCGGAGGACGAGGCGTGCGCCGCGGACGAGCGCGAGCAGCTCTCGCGCGCGCTGCTCCAGGTCGTGAACGAGCTGTCGCCCCGCGAGCGCCGCATCATGAACCAGCGCTGGCTGACCGACAGCCCCGTGACGCTGGAGCAGCTCGGCGCCGACTTCGGCGTCAGCAAGGAGCGCGTGCGGCAGATCGAGGAGCGCGCGAAGAAGCGGATGCGCGCGCGCATCGAGGAGATCACCCGGGAGCCGATGGCGAAGAGCGCGTGACACCGCGGCGGCCGCGCCCCTGCGAGCTTCGCAGGGGCCGGCCGCTGCGCGACGCGCGTCGGAGACCGCCTAGATCTCGATGACCGTGCCTTCGCGGGCGGCGATGGTGTTCGGGAAGAGCTCGCGGGCGCGCATCTCCTTCTCGCGCACCATCGCGTCGGTCTGGTTGGGGTCGTGGTGGTGCAGGACGAGCTGCTTGGCGCCGCACGCCTTCGCGAGCTCGCAGCCCGCGACGAACGTGGCGTGACCCCAGCCCGTCTTCGGACCGCCGCCCACCTCGCCCGAGTACTCCTCGGGCGTGTACATCGCGTCGAAGATCAGCACGTCGGCGCCCATGGCGAGCTTCTTCAGCTTCGGATCCACGATCGCGTAGTGCTCGGAGTCGGTGATGTACACGACGACCTTGCCCTCGTGCTCGACGCGGTACGCGTACACGCCGTTCGGGTGGTTGCCCCGCGCGTTCGTCACGCGCACGTCGTCGTTCGGGCCGATCGTGACCACCTCGCCCTCGTAGAGATCGCGGAACGTCATCGCCGCGCCCATCTCCGTGAGGTGCACCGGAAAGCTCGGGTAGTCCATCTGCCCGGCGAGCGTCTCCTCGAGCGTCCGGGAGACGTTCAGGCCGCCGTAAAGATGGATCTTGTTGCCGCGCACGAACGCCGGCGTGAAGAAGGGGAAGCCCTGGATGTGATCCCAGTGCACGTGACTGAAGAACATCCAGGCTTCGAAGGGCATCTCCTTGACCAGATCCTGGCCGAGGAGACGGAGCCCCGTCCCGCCATCGAGGATGACCAGCGTCTCACCGGCACGAATCTCGTAGCAGCTCGTGTTGCCGCCGACTTCGACCGTGCCTGCACCGGGCGTGGGGATGCTTCCGCGAACCCCCCACATCTTGATCCGCATCCTGCCTCGCTCGCTGAACCCCGCCCGTTTCAAGGTAGAGCTATTAGATTCCGAGCGCGGGCAGCGTCAAGCCGCCTGGTGCACCGGGAGCAAGGAAGGTCGCAGGCGTGGAGACCTGGCCGGGGGAGCAGGGGCACGGCGCCAATGTAGTTGCAGGGTAATTGCGGCCCCGCGGCAGGCCGCGACGGCCCTCGGGACGCGGCGGGGCGGGGAGCGGCGGCGGAGGGGGGGAGCCGCGGCGGCGGCGCGGGGGCAGCGGCGCGGCGGGGCGGCGCCCGGGGCGGGGGCGCCGGCAGCGCAGCAGACAGACGAAGGCCGCGGCCGATGGGCTATGGTCGGGCCCATGCCGCTCCACGCGGACGCCATCGTCGTCCTCGGCTGCAGGATGCTCCCGTCCGGGCGCCCGGCGGCCCCCGGCGCGCGCCGCGCGGCGACCGCGGCGCACGCGTACCGCGAGGGCGTCGCGCCGTGGGTGATCGCCAGCGGCGGGCGCCGCTGGGGCGCGCAGATCGAGGCGCGCGTGCTCTCCGCCGAGCTGCGGCGCGCCGGCGTCCCGTCGCACGCGATCGTCCAGGACCTCTGGTCGCTGACGACGCACGAGAACGCGATCTTCAGCGCGGCCCTCCTGCGCCGCATGGGCGCGCGGCGGGCGGCGATCGTCACCTGCCCCTGGCACATGGCGCGCGCTCTCCAGAACTTCCGCGAGGTCGGGATCGACGCCTGCGCGCTGCCGGCGCCGCACGTGAGCGCGTCGATGGTTGCGCGCGCGTGGCTGCGCGGTCACGAGGTGGTCTCGACGTGGCTCGACGCGCGCGCGATGCGCCGCCGGCGGATCCTCAGCGAGAGCGCCGCCTGGCTGCTCGATACAGCGCGTCAGGGTGAAACGTGATCATGCCGAGAAGGCGCTCCTCTCTCCTCGCTCTGCCCCTGTCCCTCGCCGCCTGCACCGGGCAGCCGACGCCTGGCCCCGCGCCCGACGCGGGGAGCGCCGCGGCGGCGCCGGCCGCGGGCGCCGGGGCGTCGGAGCGGCTCGGCGCCCTGCTCGCCGCCGAGCAGCGCCGCGCCGCCCTGGAGGTGAGCCCCGCCGATCAGCAGAGCCGCGACGTCGACGTGCGCCGCGCCGCCGCGCGGGCGCTCGCGCGCATCGGCGGCGACGCGGCGCGGCCCGGGCTCATGCGGGCGCTCGCCGACGAGGACGACGAGGTGATCGCGTGGGCCGCGTACGGCCTCGGGTTCTCGTGCAAGGAGCACGAGAGCGACACGGTCTCGGCGCTCGTCGCGCGCGCCCTCGCTCGCGACGCCGCCCCGGGCCTTTCGAGCGCGCCGAGCGGCGCCGCGCCCGCGGCGGCGGCGGCGAGCGGCAGCGCGACGGCGGCGAGCGGCGGCGCGACGGCGGTGAGCGGCGGCGCGGCGGCGGCGAGCGGCGGCGCGACGGCGGCGAGCGGCGGCGCGACGGCGGTGAGCGGCGGCGCCGCCGCTGCGGGGGCGTCGCCGCTCGACGTGGGCGGCGCGCTCGCCCGCGCGATCGGGCGGTGCGGCGCCGAGGCGTCGGAGCCGACGCTCGTCGCGTGGCTCGATGGGCCGCGCGAGCGCGCGATCCACGCGGCGTACGCGCTCGGCGACCTCGCCGCGCTCAAGCTCAAGCTGCGCGAGGAGACGCTCGTCGCGCTGCTCAACCTCGCCTCGGGCAGCGCGGCCAGCCCGCCGGTCCCGGAGGCGCTCTACCCGATCGGCCGGCTCGAGCACGTCCCGCTCACGGTCATCCCGCGGATCCGCGACGTCGCGGCCGCGCGGCTCGCGGAGGCGGGCGGCGCGCGGCTCTTCGCGGTGCGCGCGCTCGGTCGGGCAGGGGAGGCGGCCGTCGGCGAGCTCGCGCGCGTGCTCACCTCGCGCGGCGTGTTCGCCGCGAGCGAGCGCGCCGAGGCCGCACGCGCGCTCAAGCGCCTCGGCGCGCCCGGCCAGCGCGCGCTCGCCGACGCGCTCGCCTCGCTCGTCCCGAGCGCGGACCCGATCGCGCTCACGGGCCTCGTCGGCGAGGACTTCGGCGCGCTGCTCACCGCGCTCGACGCGCTCGCGTCCGCGGGCGTCGCGCGCAAGCCGCTGCGCGACCTCGCCGCGCTGCCGCCGCCGCCGAGCGCGCCCGCGGCGATCCTCCGCCGCGTCACGTGGCTCCGCTGCGGCGCGGCCAGGCTCCTCGCGGGCGAGAACTACCGCGATCCGCTGCTCCTCGGCTGTGACGCCACGGCGCCGGACGATCCGGGGAGCAAGCCGGACGCGGGCGCGCCGGTGCGCGGCGCGATCGGCGCGCGGGCGGTCGTCGAGGTGATCGGCCGCGGCGCGATCACGGGGGCGCGGCTCGCCGCGTTCCGCGCCTACGCCGAGGCGGGCGATCTGCGCGCGAGGGAGGCCGCGATCGAGCTCATCGCCTCGCACGAGGAGATCGCCGGGGCGCCCGACCTGCTCGCGAAGGCGCTCGCCGCGGAGGAGCCGGGCCTCGTCGCCGCCGCGGCGGAGGTCATCGCGCGGCAGCCCCAGCGCGCGTCGGAGGCGCCGGGGCAGGGGAAGCGCAAGCGCAAGCGCAAGCGCGACGACAGGGATGCTCCCGCCGACGTGGTCACGTCGCCGGCGGTCGAGGGGGCGCTGCTCTCGCTGCTCGACCGCCCGGGCGCGCGCGATGACCCGGAGCTGATCGGCTCGGTCATCGACGCGGCGGGGGCGCTGGCGCTCAAGCCGGCCGAGCCTCGCCTGGAGGAGCTCTGCCGTTCGAGCTACCCGACGACGCGGGCGCACGCGGGGACGGCGCTCGGCGTGCTCAGGGGCCGCAAGGTCGCGTGCGACGCCGGGCTGCCGGGCGACGCGGGCGCGGCGGGGCGTCCGGTCGTCGCGCCCCCGGCTGGCGAGCTGCCGGCCGAGGCGTCCGCGCTCGTGCGCGAGCTGGCGGTGCTGACGTTCGACACGGACGCCGGCGAACTCACGATGACGCTCGATCCGGCGCTCGCGCCGATCGCGGTGACCCGCTTCGTCGAGCTCGCGCGCTCGGGCTACTACGATGGCAAGATCGTCCACCGCGTGGTGCCCGGCTTCGTCACCCAGTTCGGCGCGCCGTTCGGCGACGGCGCCGGCGGTCCGCCCGGCAGGCCGGCGCTCCGCTGCGAGACGTCGCCGGTCCCTTTCGAGCCGCTCCGTGTCGGCGTCGCCCTCGCCGGCCGCGACACCGGATCGAGCCAGCTCTTCGTCATGCACGCGCGCGCGCCGCACCTCGACGGCCAGTACGCGGCCGTCGGCGTCGCCGCTGGACCGTGGGCTGCGCTCGTCGATGGCGATGTCATCCGGAGCGTGAAGGTCCGGAACTGATCGCGCGCGGCGCGCGCCGTGTGGCGCGTCGACGTTCGCGTGGCGCGCGACGTACGCCGTGAGTGCGTCGACGGCCGCGCGGCGCGCGCAATGTGGTGCGTCGACGGTCGCGCGGCGCGCGCAATGTGGTGCGTCGACGTGCGCTGCGCGACGCGCGCGTCGCGCAACCCGCTCGTCACGGCGGGGTCCATCCATGTCGATTGACAACCGCCCCCGACCGGCGCTTTACAGTTTAGCGTGGTAATCGCGTCCTTTTTGGCCGTCGCGGTGCTCGTTTACACCTACTTCGGGTACCCGGTCGTCATCGGCGTCCTGGCGCGCCTGTGGCCGGCGCAGCGGAAGGAGGATCCGAGCTACCTTCCGACCGTGACGGTGTGCATCCCCGTCTTCAACGCCGCGTCGTACCTCCCGGCGAAGGTCGAGAGCCTCTTCTCGCTCGACTATCCGCGGGACAAGCTCGAGGTCCTGCTCTACTCCGATGGCTCGACCGACGACACGGTGCACGTCGCCCGGCAGCTGGCCGAGCGCGATCCTCGGGTGAAGGTGATCGTCAGCGAGGCGCGGCGCGGGAAGCCGATCGGCGTGAACACGATGCTCGGGGTGGCGACGGGCGAGGTGCTGCTGATGACGGATGTCCGCCAGCCCCTTGTGTCCGGGGCGCTGCGCGCGCTCGTGCGGCTCCTGTCCGATCCCACCGCGGGGTGCGTCTCCGGCAACCTGGTCCTGAAGGGCTCGGCGGGCTCGGGGGCTTACTGGCGTTACGAGAACTGGATCCGCCTCCAGGAGGGTCGATTCCGGAGCATGGTGGGGGTGACCGGCCCCATCTACGCGATCCGGCGCGCGGACATGAGCCAGCTCCCGGAGGGCGTCATCCTCGATGACATGTGGGTGCCGATGCGGCTCCGCCTCGAGGGCCGCGAGATCCTCTTCGCGCAGGACGCGGTCGCGTACGACGACGCCTTCGGCGACGAGCGCGAGTTCGGCCGCAAGGTGCGCACGCTGGCGGGCAACTACCAGCTCTTCTCGCTGCTGCCGGCGCTCCTCGACCCGCTCAGGAACCCGTCCTGGTTCGAGATCTTCTCGCACAAGCTGCTGCGCCTCGTGTGCCCCTGGGCGCTCGTCGCGCTGCTGATCACGTCGACGGCCGCGTGGATCGGCGCCGAGGCCAGCGGCGACGTCTCCTCGACGCTCTACGCGACGCGCGCGCTGTTCGGGGGGCAGGCGGCGTTCTACCTGCTCGCGGTGCTCGGCGGCGCCGCGGGCAAGCTCGGCTCGCTCGCGCGCACGTTCGTGGTGCTCAACGCGGCGGCCGTCGTCGGCCTGTGGCGCTTCCTCCGCGGCTCGCAGAAGGTCACCTGGTAGCGCGAGGGCAGAGCGAGGCCGCGTCACGCGAGACGGCGCGAGGCTACGCCACGGGAGAGACGGCGACATGGGCCGTCGAGGGGGGCGAGCGCGGCGCCTCGATCGCCGTGGTTACGGCTCGAGCAGGCCCACGAGCTCGTGAACGACGCTCTGCGATCGCCTCAGGGCGAGCGACGACGGGATCAGCCGCTCCGGCCCGTCGGGCGGCGGCGGCTGGAACCTGACCGGCGCGGGGAGGACGTCGAGGCCTACGCGCTCGAACATGCGGATCGAGCGCGGCATGTGGACCGCGCTCGTCACGACCACCGCGGCGTCGACCGGGAGGCCGCGGGCGATCCGCGCCGCGTGGATGGCGTTCTCTCGCGTGTCGCGCGACTCGGTCTCCAGGATGATCTTCTTCCTGGGGACGCCCAGCGCGACGAGCAGGTCGGCCATGCTGCTGGCGAGGTCGGCGGGCGCGCGCCGGACGTCGCGCCCCGAGATGATGACGTGGCCGAAGCCGTACTCGCGGTAGACGCGCGCGGCGCCGAGGCCGCGCTCGAGGCCCTCCGCCGACTGCCTTTCCATGGCGGGCACGCCGAACTCGTCGGGGTCGATGCCGGCGGTGAGGATGATCAGGACCCGCCGCTCGGGCGCGGTCCTGGCGAGGTCTGCGCGCAGGTCCCGCGGCTGCGTGCTGATCCGACGCGCGAGCGAGCTCGAGACCCAGGGCATGGAGAGGAGCCACAGCGCGAGCCAGGCGGTCCACGCGAGCGCTCGCCCCACCTTCGCCCGGCGCGCGCGGTAGCTCCAGTCGCCGCCGGAGAGCGCGAGGCCGAGCCCCACGGCGACGAGGAGCAGGAACACGGGATCGACGAGGCGGGAGATGGGCAAGGCGAGGCTCGCCGTGAGGCGCTCTGCAGGTGTCTATGCTGTCACCGGGCCGCGAGGCGAGCGAAAAGCGTGGCGCGCGAGGGCGGGACGGGCGCAGGCAGGGCAGCGCCCGTCCCGGGCGAGGCTTCCTCTTCCCCCGGTGGGTTGATGCTCAACGGGGCTGGTGTGCTCGCCGGCGCCGGGCTGCGGCGGAGGCGAGGGCGAGCCCTGCGAGCGCTGCGGGGAGCCACCGGTCGTGGCCGTTGCCGGGCGTCCGGCAGCCGCATCCGCCGTCGTCGCCGGCTCCGTCGGCGGCGCCGCCGGTCGGGCTCCCGCCGATTCCGCCGCCACCACCGCCACCGCCGCCGCCGCCGCCGCTGCCGCTGCCGCTGCCGGTGGTGTCGGGCGGAGCTCCCAGATCGATCGGCGCATCCTCGCTTGCGACGAGGATGGGCGGCGCCTCGCCGGTCTCCTCGTAGATGGCCATGAGCTCTTCTCCCTTGTTGTCTGTGACGTTCGCGGATCGCAGGAACTCGACGTACTCTCTGGTCATCGACTGGTAGTAGACGCGCGCCGAGAGCGTCTGGGCGCCGAAGGCGTCGGCCGGCACGGTGAGCGTGAAGCTCGCCTCGTCGTGGTTGCGGTATCCGCCGTTCCCGTCGCTGAAGTCGATCTCCTGGGTCGGCTGGGTCGTTTGCGACGGGACGAAGCCCTTCGGCGGGATACGGGTGTCCGAGATGATCATGTCGTGGAGCGCGAGGTGGTCCCCCTTCTCACCGATGCCCGCCGCGCTGTTCCACCGCCCGTGCACCGCCCGGTACTCGTGGGTCGCCGGCTCGTGCTGGATCTCGCCCGTATCGGCGTCGTAGCCGCCGAGCAGCGGCCGCTCGGCCCCGGCCTCATCGACGAGGAACACGGCGATCCAGGCGCGCCGGCTGTCCGCGTAGCCCGTCGGGAACTTGTGACCGGTGAGGTTCTCGACGCGCACGGTGACGGTGATCTCGCCCCCGGGTCCAGCCTGCTCGGGGGCCTCCACGAGCGTGACCGAGGCGGCGGAGGCGAGGCTCTCGAGGGTGCGGTCCAGGGCGAGCTGGAAGGAGTCGGCGTACTCCGTGGCGCGGGTCTTGTCGGCCGCCATGACCGCCTGGATGCCCCAGTGGTTGCCGCCCACGAGGACGTGGTCGCGAGGGTTCGTGCGGATCGGTCCGGGATCGGCGACGGGCCACTCCCCTTCCTTTCTGCGCATATGGCAGTCGATGCAGCTTCGAGCGCTCGATCCGCCGTCGCGGAAGTCGCTGGAGTCCCACTCCTTGAACGTCGTATCGAGCGGGAACTCCAGGGTCGTGGGGCTCCCGCTCGCGTCCTTCAGCATGACCGTCGGGTTCGTGACCTGATGGCACTGGCCGCAGAATTGAGAACCGGCGAGCATGGGCACCTGCTCGCCGACGTGAGAGTTGGAACTGATGTTCTCGTAGGGGCCATACATCACGGGTGTGCTGATGAACCCGGCGGCCTCGGGCGTGTGATCGAACACGAGCTGAGAATTGCCGAGGAAATACGATTCGATGCCCTCGGAGCCTGGGGTCGCCATCGAGCGATGGCAAACGTTGCAGCTGACCCCCTGGCCATCGATGATCTTGCCATCGACTGACGCGTTGGGATCGAACCCAGAGCCGTCCGGCGCTGTAGCCCTCCCATTCACGAAGCCCACGGGGGAGTGACAACGCAAGCAGAACGTGCCGATCCCTGGCTCGTCCTGATTGGCGATCGTAAGAGCAGCCTTGAAGGCAGGATCGCGCCACGCGTTCGCCATCATGGTGCCTGCCCAAGTATCCGTGGGCATGTGATCCTTCGAAGCCTCGTCCTCCGCGCGATGGCACCCGGCGCAGCGCTCGGCGGTGCCGAAGTTGTTCGGATCGGGCAGATCTCCTGGCTTGGTCCCCTGGAGATCGTCGAGCCCAGCCGCTGCCTCGCGGCTCGACAGACCGAACGCTAGCACCCAACCTAACGCCAGTATCAACGTCTTCTGCATGGCTTAAATCCAGATCTGTCAAGCTGCCCGTCGAGAACAGGGGCCACGGCGAACGAGATGGTCCTTGTACGTCAAGGAGCTTCCTATTCCGGATCGATCCGGAAAATCGCGCCGCCGTACGAGACCACGTACAGCTCGCCGGCTGCGTCCTCGCCCAAGGAAGCAAGGCCTTGGATGGTCTCCTCAGAGTCGAGATCCTGGCTGAGCGACGTGCCCAGATTGAGCGGGTCCGCCGGAGTGGCGACGTTGTCCTTCCAGGTGAACATCCATACCCTGTCCGATGCAAAATCCCCGTACAGGTATTTCCCACGAAGCGCAGGGATCTTGCTGCCGCGGTAGACGTAGCCGCCTGTCACCGAGCCATCGGAGTTGTCGTGATCGTATCGCTTGACGGGCGGTGTGATCGTCGGCGAGGTGCACCCCGGCGGCTGGTCTGACTTCAGGCATGTCGCCCCCTCGGTGACGCTCCACCCGTAGTTCTTGTTGCCCTGACCGCGTGGCTCGACGTTGATCTCCTCGAACAGTCGCCCACCGACATCTCCGATGTAGAGGTCGCCTCGGCAGCGGTCGAAGCTGAATCGCCACGGATTGCGCAATCCGTAATCCCAGATGTCCGGGTCTCCACCTGCAAGGTTCCCGGCTGGCGCCGTCGGATGATTGTCGACGTCGATGCGCAGGATCTTGCCGAGCTTCACCTCGATGTTCTGTCCATTGTTGTTCGGATCCGGATTGTCGCTTTGGCCGCCGCCGTCGCCGACGCCTATGTAGAGCATGCGATCGGGGCCGAACGCGAGCATGCCGCCGTTGTGGTTGCCCATGACGCCGGACGTTATGCGGAAATAACTGCGTGTGCTCTCGGGGGCGGCGACATCCGGATTGCTCGATGAGCGAGAGAATTCCATCAGCGTGAGGCCTGCCGACATGTCACCCTGACGACGCGCGTTGAAGTACACGAAGAAGCGCCCGTTTTCTGCGTAATCGGGGTGAAACGCGAGGCCGAGTAGCCCTTTTTCGTCGTCGTAACCGGTGTCGACCGGCGTGACGAGCCCCGTGATGTCGAGGAACGGCTCCTCCTGAAGCGCTCCGTCCTTCACCAGGCGAATCCTTCCGACCTGCTCGATAACGTAGAGTCGGCTCGCATCGACAGGCTCGCTGGTCACATAGAGCGGCCGGTCGAAGCCGCGCACCACCTCGGTGAGCTTGAGCGGCGGCACGGTCCCGCCCGGCTCGTCGCACTCGATCGTCCCGTGCCCACCTGCGCCGGTCCCGGTCCCCGTTCCGGTTCCGGTTCCAGGGCCTGCTCCCGACCCGTCCGTTCCGCTGGTCGCCGGGCCGGCTCCGCTGCCCGTCGCGGAGGAGCCCGGGCCCGTCGATGTGGGGCCGCTCGTGCCCGTTCCGCCGGGACCGGATCCTCCACCCGCTCCGCCAGCGCCGCCTGCCCCGCCTGCTCCGGAGTCGCTGCCGCCGCAGCCATTGAGCATGAAACCCAGCCCGAACAGCGCGGCTGCGATGGGCATGAAAGACAAAAGGAAACGCTTCTGGTCTATCATGCCGTAGGAAGCTATCCGAACAGGACGCTGCTTGGTATAAATTTCCATCTCCCGGCGCCGCATCTCCGACCCGCGCGGGCGGCGGCCGGGACTGGCGAACGCGACTACAATGCAAGACCCTTCCCTACCGCTGCTCGAAATCCTGTCGCGCCGGATTCCGCCTGCGGCCACCTCCTGGCTACAGCGCGTCGACAACGTGACCGGGATTGGTGTGCGCCATGGCGGAGCGCCTGTCGCATTGGTGAGCGAGGCATCTACCTGGTTCGATCGCGACGGCTTCCTGGCGACGTTCACCGCGGCGGCGCGCGTGCTCGGCAAGGCGCCGCTCGGGCTGCTCGCCGACGAGCGGGACGCCCTCAAGGCTGCCGGCGTACCCGGGGCGGTCGATGGTTGGCGGCTGGATGAGCTCGGCCGCGCAACGATGGTCGCGCTCGTTTCGAGGAGCCTGCCCGCGCCAGAGCTCGAGCTGCTGCTCGGGGATTGCTACCAGCAGGGCGACAGCCGGGAGCGGCAGGCGCTCCTGCGGGCCTTGCCGTTCGTGACCGGAGCGGAGCGCTTCGTCCCCCTTGCGGTGGATGCGTGCCGTACGAACGAGCTGCCCATCTTCGAGGCGATTGCCTGCGAGAATCCTTACCCGGCGGCTCACTTTCCGGATCTCAATTTCAATCAGATGGTCCTCAAGGCCATGTTCATGGGCGTGGCGATCGCCCGGGTCATCGGGCTGGCGCAGCGGCGATCGAGCGAGCTCGCCAGGATGGCGGAGGACTTCGCGAGCGAGCGGAGGGCGGCTGGCCGGAGCGTCCCGGCCGACATCGGCCTGCTCTCCCTGGAGCACGAGCACGAGCACGAGCGCGCGACGCGCATCCCGGAATGACGGTGCGCGAGGCGGAGGAACCAGTGAAGCTATTCGATCCTCATATCCACATGACATCGCGAACGACGGACGACTACCAGGCGATGGCCGCGGCTGGCATCGTCGCCGTCCTCGAGCCCGCGTTCTGGCTCGGTCAGCCGAGGACGCACGTCGGTACGTTCGAGGACTATTTCGCCTCCCTGCTCGGCTGGGAGCGCTTCCGGGCCAGCCAGTTCGGCATCCGCCACCTCTGCACCCTGGCGCTCAACCCGAAGGAGGCCAACAACCCCCGCGTGGCACAGGGCGTCATCGACCTCTTGCCACGCTATCTCGACAAGGAGGGCGTGGTCGCGGTCGGGGAGATCGGGTTTGACGACATGACGCCCGAGGAAGAGAAGTACTTCGCCCAGCAGGTCGAGCTCGCGAGGGAGCACGGTCTCCCCATCCTCGTGCACACGCCGCACCGCGACAAGAAGCGCGGCACCGAGCGGACGCTCGCGCTGGTGCGGGAGCTTCGGTTTCCGGAGGAGCGCGTGCTCGTCGATCACAACAACGAGGAGACGCTGCCGCTCGTGCTCGCGACCGGCTGCTGGGCCGGTCACTCCATCTACCCGAATACCAAGATGGACGAGGACCGGATGGTCGCGCTGGTCAAGAAGTACGGGGCGGAGCGGATCCTGATCAACAGCGCGGCGGACTGGGGCGTGAGCGATCCCCTGAAGGTGCCGAAGACGGCGGCGCGGATGCGCGAGAACGGGATCGCCGACGAGGTGATCGCGCGGATCGTATGGAAGAACCCGCTCGCCTTCTTTGCCCAGAGCGGTCGTCTCGATCTGACCGAGTTCGGCGAGACGCCCGCCGTGGATCAGCGCGCGCTGTTCGAGGGCAATTCAGTCTTGCGGGGGCAGACCCCCGTCGTGCAGAGCTGAACGAGCAGACCCATGCACCGCACCGTCGTACTCAATGTCGTCGGGCTCACCGGCGAGCTCCTCGGCGACGACACGCCGAACCTGCTGCGGCTCGCTCGGGGAGGCGCCATGCGTCCCCTTCAGACCGTGCTACCAGCGGTCACGTGCACGGTCCAGTCGACCTTCACGACAGGTCTCCTCCCGAGCGGTCACGGCTGCGTCGCGAACGGCTGGTACTTTCGCGATATCGCCGAGGTGAACCTGTGGCGCCAGGCGAATCAGCTCGTGGCGGGGGAGAAGATCTGGGAGGCTGCGCGCCGGCGCGACCCGACGTTCACCTGTGCCAAGCTGTTCTGGTGGTACAACATGTACAGCTCGGCAGACTACGCGGTGACGCCGCGGCCGATCTACTGGGCGGACGGGCTCAAGCTACCGGACATCTACACGGAGCCGGCGTCGCTGCGCGATGAGCTCGTGTTCCGGCTGGGTGAGTTCCCTTTGTTCAACTTCTGGGGCCCGAACGCGGACATCCGGTCGACGGCGTGGATCGCGCGGTGCGCGCGCCACGTGTACGATACGCGACGGCCGACGTTGACGTTGGTCTACCTTCCGCATCTCGACTACAACCTGCAACGGCTAGGGCCGGATCACCCCGCGATCAAGGACGACCTCCGCGCCGTCGACGCCGTCTGCGGCGAGCTCATCGAGCATGTACAGAAGGACGGGGCGCGCGTGATCGTCCTGTCCGAGTACGGCATCACGCGCGTGTCTGGGGCGGTGCACATCAACCGAACGCTCCGAGAGCAGGGGCTGCTGCGCGTTCGCGTTGAACGTGGCCTCGAGAAGCTTGACGCCGGCGCGTCCGACGCATTTGCCGTGGCAGACCACCAGGTGGCGCATGTCTACGTGCGTCGTCCGGAGAGGATCCAGGAGGTGAAGGCGCTCCTCGAAGGGCTGCCCGGGGTGGAGCTCGTCCTCGATGCGGACGGCAAGCGCTCTGCCGGGCTAGAACATGCGCGATCGGGCGAGCTCGTCGCGGTCTCTCGAGAAGACCGATGGTTCAGCTACTACTACTGGCTCGATGATGACAAAGCCCCAGAGTTCGCGAGGACCGTCGATATTCATCGCAAGCCAGGGTACGATCCCGTCGAGCTCTTTGCTGATCCCGAGCTACGCTTCCTGCCAGCCAGCGTAGGCTGGAGGCTCCTCAAGAAGAAGCTCGGGCTACGCTATCTGATGGACGTGGTCCCACTCGAGACTGCACTGGTGAATGGATCTCACGGGCGCTTGAACGGACGCCCGGAGCGAGGGCCGCTGGCCATCTCTAGTTGTGGCTCGCTGCTGCCAGATGAGCGCGTCCTTGCCACTGATGTCAGCAAGATCATGCTCAATCATCTCTTTGACTGACTCCTCGTGCCCACGACTTCGTGCGGCAGCCCACGTGGTCGGCATGATGTGACGTGGTCCTAGATCCCAAGCCTTGCGAGGAACAGGGCGTCTGTGTCCGCCTCCAGCGTGCCCGTTTCGAAGTCAATTCCGTTGGAGAATGAGCCTGTGATGACGACTTCATTGCTCGAAGCCGTCTCGACGGCCACCCCGAACGACACTCCGTGGGCCATGTAGGATTTTTTCCAGAGCGTGTCCCCCGATGCATCTAGCTTGAGCACCCATGGAGACGGGAGCTCGTGATGGTCCAGTATCTCGTTGTCCACCCTCAGCTCTTTGGTGAATTCGCCGATGAGCACAAGATTGTTGAGGGGGTCAGCGCTGATGCTGGCTGTCGCGTTGTGACCGGTTCCTTCGAATTTGCGGCTCCATCTGTGGTCCCCGGATGTGTCGAACTGTGCGACGAAAAACGCAGTGTATCCTTCGGGTGACGCGAAGGTTGTATCGTCTCCGAACGCGATGCTTTCGTCGTAGTTGCCCGTGGCAGAAATATTTCCGAGCGCGTCGACGTCCAGCGCAGAAGGATAGCCGTTCGCGAAGCTACGGCTCCAAGCGGGAGTCCCGTCTCTGTCGAGCTTCGCCAGGAACATCCCGGAGCCATCAAGCTCCGGGAGGTCGCCGAAGCTGATCGCATCTCGGTGCTCGCCGGTGATGATGACATTATCACCTCGATCGACGGCGACGTCGATCAACACGTCATAATCAGAGCTGCCGAATTTCTGCGCCCATCCGCCCTGCGCGGTGCTCGTGGATCCTGTTTTCCCGTCGAGCTTGGCGATGTACATGTCCAGGGTGTTGGCGGGTGTCGATACGAGGGTTATTTCGTCGAGCTCGATGTTGCCCCTGAACGTCCCAGCGATGAGCACGTCACCGTGCTGGGTGCTTTTGATCTTCGGGCGAACAGTCCTCACAAATTTGTCGAAGGCGCGTTCGTTTATAGGGTTTGCTGGGAAGCTGCGACTCCAGACGTGCTCTCCGCTGTTGCTGAATTTTGCAACGAAGAGGCCAGGGCCGACGTCGTTACCACCGAAGTTGATCGTGCCGCTGCTGACGCCGCTCAAGATGACGTTGCCGGAGGCGTCCACGTTCACGGATGTCGCTTCCTGAGCCGCTGCGTCCCCGAATTTGTGACTCCAGAGATGGCTTCCGGACTTGTCAAAGGCAGCGACGAATGCGTCTGCTTCCCCGGCGCTCGCGAGTGGCTCATCTCCAAACCGTATAGACTCGGAGAAGCGGCCTACTGCGAAGATATTCCCTTCTCTGTCGGTTGCCACAGAG
This sequence comes from Sorangium sp. So ce321, assembly GCF_051530195.1. Classification (NCBI taxonomy): domain Bacteria; kingdom Pseudomonadati; phylum Myxococcota; order Polyangiales; family Polyangiaceae; genus Sorangium; species Sorangium sp. So ce321. Next base: position 1,894,412 of record NZ_CP150329.1, read on the forward strand.
TAAGCCACTGCTTCCTCGCCGAACGACCGTGCCCACAAGGTGCAGTCGAACCCGTCGCAGTTTTCGTCGTCGTCAAACGCGCAGCTCTCTTGGCTCGGTAATTGTTCACCCTCGCACGCTCCCCATGCGCTCCCGTCGCCCTCGCAGGTCCGTACCCCAGATTTGCACGATCCAACATCTGCCGTGCTTTGCGGGCCGCTGTAGCATTGATCCATCGTGTTGGGACGACAGACGCTCGCGCTGTCGTCCCCGCCTGAGCTTTGAGCCCCCGAGGCGGAGGCGTCTTCGAAGTCGTCAAGGCCGAGGACGAGCGCGCATCCGGAGCCTGCGAAGAGGAACGCGAGGAGGGCAGCCTGGATGCGTCGAACACGATAGAACATGATGGAACAATTCTCCAGTAGCTCGAGATGTCGTATCCGTTCTCGATCGAGGTTATCAGCTGAGCTACCGACCCAGCGGCCCGTCTTCACGTCCCCCTGACCACCCGCTGCATCGCCAGCGTCAGCGGGAAGCCCAGCATCGCCAGCGCCGCCGCGCCGCCAGCGCCCGGCGCGCCGCTCCTCGCGATGAGCACCGCGTCGAGCAGCGAGATCCCCGCGATCAGCGTCACCACGGCCCGCGGGATCCGGTCCCTCCGCGTCCCCCGCAGCAGCCTGATCGCGTGGAGCACGCAGCCGGCGAGCGCCCCGTAGGCGACCAGCCCCATCACCCCGGTGAGCGGCGTCCCCATCGTATAGAGAAACGGCACCGCCATGAAGCCGAGCGCCCACAGGCCGCGGACCGCCAGCAGGTTCTCCTGCTTCGCGATCGCCGTCAGCCCGATCAGGTAGAAGAGCAGCGCCAGCCCCCCCCCGATCACCGCGATCCCGAGCTGCCCGCCCGCCGCGAGCGCCGCCGTCACATAGACGAGCACCCGGCATAGCCCCATGAGCGCCGGGCTCAGCGGATTGCCCTTGTGCCAGGCGTCGTACAGCACGATCGCCCCCGCGAGCAGCGCGCTCGCCAGGGCCGGCGCCGCGCCCCGGCCCTCAGCGTACGCATGCCCTCCGACGAAGAGCACCCCCGCGCCGAGCAGGGCGTACCCCACCGCGAACACCTCGCGGGCGCTCACGAGCCCTGACGGGATCGGCCGCTCCGGGCGCTCGCGGGCGTCGATCTCCCGATCGAACGCGTCGTTCAGGAACATGCCGCCCACGTACATCAGCGACACCGCGAGCCCCACGAGCGCCACCTCGCGCGCCCGCACGCCGGACCCCGCCAGCGCCATGCCGCAAAGCACGTTGGTCCAGACCGTGGGCAGGTTCGAGACGCGGCCGAGCCGCAAATAGACCCGCGCGCGTGAGCTCATCGTCATGCTCCCTCTCCGCTGACCTCGCTGGCCCGGCCCGCCGCATCGACCCCGGCGCCCGCACCAGCTGCCTGTTCTCCGTTGACCCGGCTGACCGCATCGACCCCGGCGCCCGCACCCGCACCGCCGCCCGCGCCCGCCCTGCCGCTCACCATCCGCGCTTCCACCCAGCGGAGCTCCCTCGCCACCGCCTCGACAACGCCCCCGCGCCGCTGATCCTCCGGCAGGACATCCCAGGTGTAGGTCTCCACCTCGAGGTGCTGCGTCGCGGGCCGATCGCGGAGGTGCGACAGCAGCGCCGCGAGCTCCGGCTGCGTCGTCCCGAGCGCGCCCTCGATGCCGCGGAAGATCGGCACATGGAAGTGGACGCGCCACTCCTCCGGCATGCCCTCCGGAGCCGCCCCACGAGCGCCCTCGAGCGCCGCCAGCGCGTCCGGCAGATCCAGGTAGCGAACGAGCTCGCCCCCGCCCGCGCCGCCGCGCCGCTCGACCACCTGGTGCAGGTAGACGACGTCCTCCGCGTAGGCGCGCAGCCTCGCCATCGTCGCTGGATCGCGCTCCGCAACGCTCGCGCGCAGCCCCGCGCTGATCTGCACCTTGTGCACCTCGACGCCCGCCGCGCGCAGCGCCGCGAGCGACGCGGGCGCGTCCTCGAACTCGACCGCCATGTGACACGCGTCGAAGCAGAGGCCGAGGTGCGTCCGGAGCGCCTCCTCCGCGTCCGGCAGGCTCATCCCGGCCAGGCTCGAGAGCTCCCGCGCGCGCGCCGGCGAGAACACGTGCTCGGTGAAGAAGCCGATCGCCTCGGGCGTCGTCTCCAGGAAGCAGCAGGGCTCCGGCTCGAGCGCCAGCGCGATGCGCTTGCCCGTGCGGCGGCGGACCTCGACGAGGTGCGCCGCGTGCCTGACCAGCCGTCGCCCGATCGCCTCCGCGTCGCCCGGCGTGCGCACCCGCGGCCTGAACCCGCCGGGCACGGTGCTGACGCTGCCCATCAGGCCCTCCTCGGCCGGCAGCAGCGCGGCGAGGAGCGTCGCCAGGAGGTCGCTGTACGCGAGGCGCTCCTCGCCGAGCCAGTCGGGGAGGTACACGCTCTCCTTCACCGGCGCGCCGTGGAACCGGCCATAGGGGAAGCCGTTCAGCGTGAACACGTAGAGGCCGTTGCGCTCGAGGAAATCGCGAAACGCCTCGAGCTCCGCGGGCGCGGCGAGCTCCGCGGCCGCCCTCGCCGAGAGCCGCAGCCCCACGCCGCAGCGCGGGCGCTCGCCGGGCGCGGCATCTCCCGCCGCCTCGCCCCCTGCGGCCCCTGCGGCCCCGCCGCCTCGTGCGCCGCCCGCGCCCGCGTCCCCTCCGCCCGCGCCCCCGCCGCCCCGCAACGCGTCCTCCCGGTGGCCGGCGGCGCGCGACCAGATCTCGAGCAGGTGCGTCTCCAGGCTCTGCTTCACCTCGGCCCACGTCTCGCCCGGATGGATGTTCGTGCAGTACGTGAGGTGCGGCGCCCCCGCGCATGCGAGCCTCACGACCGCGCCGCTCCCGCCGCGCCGGCCGCCGCGCGCGCCCCTCGCTTGCCGGCCCGCTCGCGCAGGCGCGCGATCGCCGCGACGATGTGCCGCTCCTCCATCGCGTGCACCTCCCGCGCCCGCCCCACGTCCTCGAGCAACGTCACCGTGAGCTCGCCCCCGAGGTGCTCGCGGAACTCGTCCAGCCCGTCGAGCACGCACAGCCGCTCGCCCCGCTCGCCGCCCGCGCGCGTGAGCGCGAGCGCGTCGTCCCACAGCGCGAAGCCGAGCGCCTCCAGCGTCGAGAGCACCGCGGCCGCCGTCGGCGCGCTACAGAGACCCGAGAGCTCGGCGTAGAGCGTGTCGATCGCGATCCCGATCGCGACCGCCTCGCCGTGGCGGAGCCGGTGCTTCGTGAGCGACTCCAGCTTGTGCGCGGCCCAGTGCCCGAAATCGAGCGGCCGCGCGCTCCCGAGCTCGAACGGGTCGCCCGCTGTCGCGATGTGCTGGAGGTGGATCTCCGCCGAGCGACGCACCAGCTCCGCGAGCGGCGCGGGCGAGCCCGACGCGAGCGCGGGCGCGCGCTCGGAGAGCCACGAGAACAGCCGCGCGTCCCGGATGAGCGCGACCTTCACCGCCTCCGCCATCCCCGCCACCTTGTCGCGCAGGGACAGCGTCTCCAGAAAGAGCGGATCGATGAGCACCGCGAACGGCGGCGCGAACGTGCCGAGCAGGTTCTTCTTCCCGAACGCGTTGACGCCGTTCTTCACGCCGACGCCGGAGTCGGCCTGGGCGAGCACCGTCGTCGGGATCCGCACGACCCGCACGCCCCGGTGCACCGTCGCGGCGGCGTAGCCCGCCATGTCGAGCACCGCGCCCCCGCCGACGATCATCACGAACGACTGCCGATCCATCCCGAGCGCGTCGAGCCTCGCCTGCAGCGCCGCCGTCGCCGCGCCGTCGTTCTTCGCCGCCTCGCCCCCGGGCACCACGATGGGATCGGCCGCGAGCGAGAGCCGCTCCGCGTGCGCGTCCGCGTAGCGCGCGATGTCGTCCGCGATCGACGGCCAGGCCGCGGCGACGCCGCCGTCGATCACCGGCAGCACGCGGTGCCGCCGGCGCGGCTCCTTTGCAGCGATGGCAGACGCGAGGTCGCCGTTTCCGGGCGAAAAGACGCCCTCCGTGAAGTAGACGGGGTACTCGAAGGGGACCGCGATCCGTTGGACATGAAGCAGCATCAAAGCCGAGCTTTGAGAGCGGGCATCAGCCCGTCAAGTTGGTTCCTCGCGAGGATCCTGGCCTCTCCCGCAGGATGAAAACTTCCCCTTGGCGGCGGACGGCCTTCCTGCAATGCTGGCGCCGCTCGCTGAGCCGCGCGATCCGAGATCGCCGCGTGATCGCAACCCTGTACTGCCTGACTTCCTCCTCGATGCAGACGCCCATGGAAGGCACAGCCCGTCCCACCAAACGGTCCTTCATGAGAGGAGTGCTGTCGACCGCGGCAGGGCTCGCCCTCGCCGCGCTGTCCGCCGGGTGCGCGCCCACGTACGTCTACAATCCGGCGAACTACCCGAAGGAGTACGATCCGCGTAAGCACGAGTACGTGATCGGGGTGGGCGACCAGCTCCGGGTCAACGTGTGGCGCATGGCCGACCTGTCGAGCGACGCGCTGGTCAGGGCCGACGGCGTCATCACGATGCCGCTCATCGGCGACGTCCAGGTGGTCGGCAGGACGCCGACCCAGGTGCGCGAGGAGCTGAAGAAGCGGCTCTCCGAGTTCGTGAAGGACGAGAACGCCGTGATCACCGTCGCCGTGACCGGGATCAACAGCTACCGGTTCGTTGTCAGCGGCAACGTCGCGCGCGCCGGCATCTTCGCCTCCAACTACTTCGTCTCCGTCTCCGAGGCGCTGGCGCTGGCCGGCGGCCCGAACCAGTTCGCCTCGACGGATCAGATCCTGCTCATCCGCATGGATAGCCCGGGCAAGTACCGGCACATCCCCATCAACTACGACGATATCGCCTCGCGGAAGCGGCCTGAGCAGGATCTCGTGCTCAAGGCGGGCGATACCGTCTTCGTGCCCTGATCGTGGCCGGCTCCTCCGCGCTCGCCCGCAAGGCCGTCCTCGGCGCGGTCTGGACGATCGCGACCGGGCTCGGCTCGCGCGTGCTCGGCCTGATAGGCACCCTCGTGCTCACCCGGTTCATCGCGCCGGGTGTGTACGGCGAGGTCTCGGCCGCCTCCGTCGTCATCATGACGGCGCACTTCCTGTCGAGCCTCGGGATCGGGCAGTACATCGCGTCGCGGCCGAACCTCGACCGCCAGATGCTCTTCAACGCGACCGTCTACTTCCACGTGGCGGGGCTCGTCGCCATCGGCGCCGTGTACCTGCTCCGGGAGCCGATCGCGGTGAGCATCGTGGGCGCGCCGGGGATGCTCGAGTTCATGCCCGGGCTCATCCTCGCGATGCTCATCGACCGGATCTGGTACGTCCCCGACCGCCTGCTCATCCGCGAGATGCGGTTCCGCAGCGTCAGCCTCCGCAACGCGGCCGGCGAGCTCACCTACACCGCGGCGTCGGTCGCCCTCGCGGTGCTCGGCTGGGGCGGGAACGCCATCGTCGTCGCGACGCTCCTGCGCGCCGTCGTGCGCGTCGTCACCACGGTCCCGGCCGTGAAGCTCGCGGAGTGGCTCACGCCGGCCCCGCTGTCGCGCGAGAAGGCGCGCGAGCTGTTCGCCTTCGGCATCCCGCTCAACTTCGGCTCGCTGGCGAACTTCGGGGCCTCCAAGTGGGACAACCTCGTCATGATCCGCCTCTTCGGAGAGCACGTCGGCGGGCTCTACAACCTCGCGTGGAACCTCGCCGACATCCCGGCCTCCCAGGTCGGCGAGCGCATCGGCGACGTGCTCGTCCCGTCGTTCTCGAAGCTCGAGCCGGAGCAGCGCAAGACCGCGCTCGTCCGCGCGCTCACGCTGCTGTCGCTCCTCATCTTCCCGCTCGCGGTCGGCCTCGGCGCGGTCGCCCCGACGATCCTCAACGACACCTTCTTCAACGACGCCTGGGAGCCGGCAGGCCCGCTGCTCGCCGCGCTGTCGGCGCTCGGCGTCACCCGCCCGATCGGCTGGGTCATGTCCTCCTACATGCAGGTCTACGGCCGCACGCGGACGATCATGATCCTGGAGTGGCTCAAGGTGGGCGCCATCATCGGCGGCATCGCGCTGCTCGGCTCGATCGGCGGCGTGCTCTGGGCGTGCGCCGGCGTCGGCGTGGCGTTCGGGGTGCACGCGCTGGCGAGCCTCTGGGTGGTCAAGCGCGCCGACGGCGTCCCCTACGCGCGGCTGCTGCGCCCGCTGGTGCGCCCGCTGCTCGCGTGCTTGCCCATGGTCGCGGCCGTGCTCGCCGTGCGCTACGGGCTGCGGCAGCTCGGGCCCCTGCCGCGCGGGTTCCGCCTGGGGACCGAGGTGGTCGCGGGCGGGCTTGTCTTCGTCGCCTCGGCGCTGGTCATCGCGCAGCAGGCGTCGCGCGACTTCCTCCAGCTCGCCCGCGAAGCGGTGCGCCGCCGTCGCTAAGGTGTTGCCCGATGTCGCCGGCCGGCCTTCACCAGCGGGACCTTGCCCCCCGCGGTCGCGGGAGCGCGCTTCGACAATCGAGCGAAATTTTGGGGCCTGTGGTAGCGTCCCGCCCCTCTCTTCGAACATGGGTCGGGATCCGCGTGGCGGCTCCCCTCCACCACTGGAGAACAACAGAAATGGCAGAGACGCATCCCGCTGCGGTCGAGAGCCTCCTGGCCAAGATCACCTCACGCGAAGCCCAGGTGGGCATCATCGGCATGGGTTATGTCGGCCTGCCGCTGGCGCTCACGTTCATCGAGAAGGGCTTCCGCGTGCTGGGCTTCGACGTTGACCCCGAGAAGGTCACCGCGCTCAGCGAGGGGAAGAGCTACATCAAGCACCTCGATCCTTCGCGCGTCGCAGCGGCATCCAAGACAGGTCGGTTCGAGGCCACGGCGGACTTCTCGCGGCTCAACGAGCCCGACGCCATCCTCATCTGTGTCCCCACCCCGCTCACGGCCCAGCGGGAGCCCGACATGAGCTACGTCGTCGGCTCCGCGCAGAAGATCAAGGAGCGGCTGCGGAAGGGGCAGCTCGTCGTGCTCGAGTCGACCACGTACCCCGGCACGACCGACGAGCTGGTCAAGGGCATCCTCGAGCAGTCGGGCCTGCGCATGGGCGAGGACTTCTACCTCGCCTTCTCGCCCGAGCGCGAGGACCCGGGCAACCGGGACCACAGCACCGCGACCATCCCGAAGGTCGTCGGCGGCGTCGACAAGGCGTCGCTGGACCTCTCGGTGGCGCTCTACTCGCAGGCGATCGCCCGCGTCGTCGGCGTCTCGTCGGCGCGCGCGGCCGAGGCGGCGAAGCTGACCGAGAACATCTTCCGGGCGATCAACATCGCCCTCGTGAACGAGCTCAAGGTCGTCTACGACGCCATGGGCATCGACGTCTGGGAGGTGCTCGACGCCGCCTCGACCAAGCCGTTCGGCTTCATGCGGTTCAACCCGGGGCCGGGCTGGGGCGGTCACTGCATCCCGCTCGACCCGTTCTACCTCGCCTGGAAGGCGCGCGAGTTCGGCGTGTCGACGAAGTTCATCGAGCTCGCCGGCGAGGTGAACGTCGAGATGCCGCACTACGTCGTCAACAAGCTCCAGCTCGCGCTGAACGACCGCGGCAAGGCGCTGAAGGGCACGAAGGTCCTGCTCCTCGGCGTCGCCTACAAGAAGGACATCGACGACCCGCGCGAGAGCCCCGCGTTCGAGATCATCGAGCTCCTCCGCCGGCTCGGCGCCGTGCTCAGCTACCACGACCCGCACGTGCCCAAGCTGCCGCGCATGCGCACCTGGCCGCACCTGCCGGAGCTCTCGTCCCTGCCGCTCAACGAGGACACCCTCAAGAGCCACGACGCGGTCATGATCGTCACCGACCACTCGGTGGTCGACTACGACAAGGTGCTCAAGCACGCCGCCCTGATCGTCGACGCCCGCGGCGTGTACCGTGCGGCGAACCCGAAGGTGATCAAGGCCTGAGCCACGGGCGCCCGCGCGGCGCTCGCTCGCGCCCCCCGCCTGCCCAGCGCGCCGCGCTGTCGACGGCCGCGCGGGGCGCGGGGGACGCGGCGCGGCGCCCTGGTGATCGGGCACCCACCGGGTGCGTCCTCGTCTGCCTCATCCGCTGCGCTGTGAAGTGTCGCTCAACACCCGCGCTGTGGGCAGCGCGCCGCGGGGCTGCTCGCGGCGCGCCCATGTCGCGGTGCGGTGCGGTCCGGCGCAGTCTGGTGACAGAACGGACGAGGCTCTCGCTGAGCTCGCGAAATCGCGAGCATCCCCTTGATGTCAGGGCGCCGGTTCGGTACCCCTCGAAGACGGTCCATGTCCACGCCGCCGCCCATGGTCGGGCCAGGTCGAACGATGTCGCCTGCAGATGACAGCCTGGGCCCTGCGCCGTCGAGCTCGGATTGGAAGGGCCACCTGGAGATCCGGCTCGGCGATCTCCCGGGCACGCGGCGGCCCCTGATGGAGTCTCACATCGTGATTGGAAGGGCGCCGGGCGTTCAGCTCACGCTCGACCACTACACGGTCTCCCGGCGCCACGCGGAGCTCTTCTGCGATCCCTTCGGCCGGTGGTGGATCCGCGATCTCGGCAGCACCAACGGCACGCTCGTCAACGACGAGCGCATCAACGAGAAGGTGCTGAAGCCCGGCGATCGCATCGGCATCGGCGACTACATCCTCGAGTTCCAGCTCACGGCGCGGGCCCCGCGCGTGCCGCTCGACCCGGGCGGACTCCACTTCGAGGAGGACAAGCCGACCGCGATCCGCAAGCTCGGCGAGCTCGACCCGCCGCGGATCGCCGCGAAGCACCTGTTCACCCTGATGGACCTGTCGCGGCGGCTCCTCAGCATCGAGGACGCCACGGACCGGTTCGACGCGCTCTGCCAGCTGATGGTCCGGGAGGACTTCCACGGCAGCATGGCGCTGGCGCTGCGCCTCCGGCAGAACGGCTCGCTGACGATCCTGTCCGGGCCGCACCGCCCGTTCCAGTCGCTCCGGCGCGAGGACTCGGTCGCGCCCCCGTACATCTCGCGCCGCGTGCTCGCGGCGGTGCAGGACACGCGCGAGCCGGTGCTCGCCGGCAACCTGGTGAGCGACAGCGCCACGGTCGAGCTCACGATGTCGCGCGACGTCATGGCGCTCTGGGTGGTCGCGTGCCCGCTGCGGGTCGAGGAGCAGCTGATGAACCTGCTCTACGTGACCTTGCCGCCCGACTTCGGCAGCGTCGAGTGGCTCGGGCTCATCGCGCTCGCGGCCGAGGTCTACCAGCAGGCCGAGTCGGCCTGGGAGGCGCGGCGCCACGCGCAGGCGCACGCGGCGATCGAGCGCGAGCTCGAGATGGCGCACCAGATCCAGCGGACGTTCGTCCCGAAGCGGCTGGAGTTCAAGGCGCTGGACGTGGCGCTCGGCTTCGAGCCGTGCCGGTGGGTCGGCGGCGACTACGTGGACATCGTGCCGATGCCGGACGGCCGCCTCCTGCTCGCGGTGGCCGACGTCTGCGGCAAGGGGCTCCAGGCCGCGCTCATCGGGTCGAGCGTGCACACGATGGTGCGCGCGACGGTCGACGCCGGCCGCGGGATCACGGGCATGATGGACAGGCTGAACGCCTACCTCTGCGAGTACCTGCCGGAGCACTCGTTCGTCACGATGGTGGCCGTCGCCCTCGACCCGGCGACGGGCCGCATGGAGTGCGTCAACGCAGGGCACCCGCCGGCGCTCGTGGCGACCGCGGAGGGCGGCCTGCGGCACCTCCAGGCGGCCGTCAACCCGGCGCTCGGGATCGGCCTCGTGCCCATGGAGGCGCACCAGAGCGTGCTCGCGCCCGGCGAGGTGCTCGCGATGTACACCGACGGGCTCACCGAGCTGCGCAACTCGTCCAAGCAGATGCTCGGGCTGCACGCGCTCGGCACCGGCTTCGCCAAGCTGTGCGCCACCAGCGCCGGCCGCCCTGTCGCGTCGATCGCCGACAAGCTCACGCAGATGCTCGAGGAGTTCCGCGGCGACCAGCTGCCCGAGGACGACAGGGCGTTCCTCCTCGCGCGGCGCACCTGAGCGTCGCGCCGGCCCACCGTGGTCGCGCAACAGGGGCGAACCTCGGCGATGCGGTATCCGTGCCGCGTGGGCGAGCGGTGAAGGTGGGGGCCGCGCAGCTCGGCAGGCCCTCGACGAGGCGCTAGGGCGTCGCGTCGGCCCCCGCCGCCGGCTCCGAGCCCTCCGGCGGCTCGATCGGCTCCGGCTCCCGGTGAGGCGGGCCGACGGGGCCCGCCGAGCCGAAGGGCTGGGTCATCGAGATGCGCGAGCCGGCCTCCATCCGCCGCGGGAACGCGCCCGACACGGACAGGAGCACCGCGTTCCGGATGATGCGCGTGTCGGGGAGCTGCGCGGTCCGCGCTTCGGTGTGCTGGTTCGTGTGCTGGTAGCGGAGCGCGAGCGCGAAGTCGGGGATGACGACGACCGGGCTCCAGAGCAGCGCGACGTCGGTGAGCACCGCGGTCGTGTTCGGCCCCGTGTCGAACTCCCCCGCCGTGTTCCGCTCCAGAGGCTGCGCGAACTGCACGCCGGCCGAGCCCTCGACCGACAGGCGCCACGCGGGGCGGAGGATCGGCGCGGCGGCGCGGAGCGTCAGCTGATGAGAGAGCTGGATCTGCTGCAGGAAGACGTTGGGCGTGGCCGCGTAGGAGTACGCGAGCTCGGCCTCGCCCCGGTCGTGCGCGTAGCGCAGCGCCGCGAGCCCTGCCGGCCGCACGAGCGACTCGGCGTCGCCGGTCAGGTCCGTCGCGACGACCCCGCCGACGTCGATCTGGCTCGAGAAGCGCCGGCCGAGGTCGTGCTGCCAGCTCGCCACGAGCGTGCTGAGGAGCTGATCGCGCGACTCGTACGTGTCCGCGGGGTCGGTGTCGTTGACCGGCGCGTTGTCGAAATGCGTGTAGCCGACCGAGAGCGCGAGAGACGCTATATCGTGGCGGAAGATCCGCTGCGCGCTCAGCGTGTTCGCCGCGCTGAGCGTGCGCTGCGGGCGGTCCTGGAGCGGGTTGTAGACGAGGAACGTCGCCCCCTGCCCGAGCGACCAGACCGGCGAGGGCTGGAACGAGAACCCCTCGTTGAACGACGCCTGCACGAAGTTCGTCGTCCCGCCCGCGGTGCCCGCGAGCGTCGTGGTCCCCGCCGCCTGCTCGAGCTGGAAGGTGTTGAGCTGGCCCTGCGACCCGGCCGCCCCGAGCGTCAGCGTCGTCCTCGGCGACGTGACGAAGCGGCCGGACCACATCGCCATGTTCGAGTACGAGTTCGCCTCCGGGTGCAGGAAGAAGAAGCTCGCCGCGAACGTGTACGACAGCGTCTGCGAGGTCCGCGGCGTCGTGTAGGTGAAGATCAGGCCGGGGCTCGCGGTCCCGAAGCCGTCGGCGCTCGGGCCAGGCCCGGCCGGAGGCTCGGCCGCCGAGCTCACGTTGTCGGTGACGCCGAGCGACCCGGTGAAGACGCCCTGGAGATACGCGTCCTGCGCTCGAGCGTCGTGATGGGTGAGGATCGCGCAGCCGAAGGCCGCGACCGCAATACCTCGTCCGGAGCGCATGAGGGCCGCAAGGTAACAATGGAGCCGGCGCTCGGCTACGCCTCCCCCACCTTTCGACGAGGGAAGTCGCCGGCCGCGCCCCGGGCGCTCAGGTGTCGAGCAGGACGACACCGAGGATGGGCGCCGGCCGGAGCTGCTCGATGGCCAGGCGGAGCGACCTGCGGGTCGACCTCTTGACCAGGGACGTCATGACCACGCCGTGGACCGAGTCGGCGATCACGTTCATGTCCATGCTGCCGAGCACCGGGGGCGTGTCGATGATGATGTACGAGTAGCCCGCGCGCTTGAGGCTCTCGATCGCGCTCGAGAACGCCACCGCGTCGAGGATCGGCGGCCGCTCCGTGCGCGGATCGACGGCCAGGATGTGGACGGGCGTCTGGAGCGAGAGCCTCTGGTCGGGCGGCTTGCTGCCCGACGGCCCGCCCCTGTCCGACGAGTCGATGTGGTCGTCGCTGGGCGCCACGGCGGGCGCCGGCGCCGCCTGCTCGACGACGACCCAGGGGGCGAACCGGTCGTTGGCGTGGCGCTGGAGCTGCTCGGTGAAGCAGCTCGGGGGCTCGAACCGCAGCGCCTTCGCGATGCCCGGCTTGCGGATGTTCGCCTCGACGAGGAGGATCTTCCCGCGGACGGTCTCGCGGAGCGCGAGCGCGAGGTTGATGGCGCACGACGTCTTGCCCTCGCCCGGCGACGCGCTCGTCACGGCGATCGTGGTCCCGGCGCCCGACGGAAGCTTGCGCCGGAGCGTGCGGTAGGCGTCCGCCGGCGGCGAGTACGGCGCGTGGATCATCACGATGTTCGGATCCGCGCCGTCCGGCATCGGCAACGGGCGCACGGTGATCTCGCCCGGGCCGCCCAGGGACTCCTCCGGGAGCAGCCCGGCGCTCTCCGGCGCGGAGGGCAGGGAGCGCATGTGCTCGATGTGAAGCGACGGCGGCTCCTCGAACGTCGGGTCGAGCGACTGCAGCTTCGCGTCCACGGCCTGGTGCGCCGGGTGCGCCGGGGTGGACACCACGCGGTTGAAGATGAGCGAGGGCGGCGAGGAGAAGGTGCTGGTGGCCGAGCGCTCGAGATGGCGCTCGGGAGGCGGCGGCGCCGGCGCCGCTGGCGGCGGCACCTCGCGCACGGTCACCTCGCGCGAGGCTGGCGGCACCACGCGGTCGAAGACGAGGGACGGGGGCGAGTGGAACGTGCCGCTGAACGAGCGCTCGATCGGCGGCGAGCCCCCGGGCTGCGCCGGGTGCGCCGGCTGGGCTGCCACGTTACGGACCCCCACGTCGCGCGCGGGCGGCGCGATGACGCGCTCGATCGGCACCGGCGCCGACGGGCTCGCGCCCGAGCCGCTGGACACGAACCCAGGGCTGCTCAGCGTGGCGCTCAGATCGACGACGCGCGTCACCCCGTGGCTCGGGCCGTGCCGCTCGGGGCCGGGCGGCAGCGCCGGCGCGTGCACGCCGTGCACCGCCACCTGGCCCTGCTGCGCGCCGTGATCCGCGGGCAGGCCCCCCGCGAGGAACAGCGTCGTCGCGGGCGCGGACCCCCGGACGACCGCCGGCGGCATGGCGGGGTGGCCGCCGGGGCCGAGACGCAGCCCGATCCCCTGCGGGGACCCCGAGATCGGCAGATCCTGGCGGATGGTCGGCGAGTCGTAGGCGGCGTTCGGGTCCTCCTGGCTGGAGCTCGGGCGCTCCGCCGAGACGACGTCCTCGGCGTCGTTCGCGAGGCGCAAGACGCGGGCGATCATCTCCTCGCGCACGTCCGGGTCCGGCGCGATCGAGCGCCAGTTGCCGACCACGTTGCGGAGCCGGCGCGCCTCGATGACGAGGGCGCGGACCCGCGCGGTCTGCTCCGCGCGACTCAGGAAGTCGCAGACCTGATCGAGCGCCCGCTCCAGGGAAGCGACCGGCGGGGGCTTTCCCGGCTCAGCACCGCCTGTCTCAGCCACGGCGCCCTCGGGGCGCGCGCGCGGCGGCCGGTACGACGACGAGCACCGGAGCGAGCGCCATTCGATCGATATCTTCCATGTCGTAAACCCGATCATCGAGGACGATGCCTCGCGCCGCTGCGGCCGCGATGCCGGCGGCGATGGACATTAAGAGCCCGCCGATGGCGAGGATCAGCCGCGACGGGCTCGAGGGCGCGCTCGGCCTGTACGCCGGGTCGAGCACCTCGATCTGCGCCGAGTAGCCGCCCTGCTCCGAGCTCGCGGCCATCTCCGCGCGGAACGACTTGCCCTCGAGGTCGGCGAGCCGCTGCTGCGCCCGCACCTTCTCGCGGCTGAGCCGCGACCACTCGGTCTCGGTGTTGATGATCGCCTTCGCCGTCTCGCTCGCGTCGGCCGCGTTCCCCTTCTTCGCGTTCCTGCGCGACGCGATCTCCCGCTCGAGCGTCGCGAGCTGGGCCTTGATCTTCGCCTTCTCGGCCTCGTCGGTCGCGGCGACCTCCACCACCGGCTCCGGCGCCGGCGGCAGGACGAGCGCCTCCTCGGCGCGCCGCAGCGACGCCTCGGCGTTGCTCACGCGGGCCGCGGCGGCCCGGACGTCGGGGTGCTGCTCGGTGAAGCGAGACTGCTTGTCCGCCAGGTCCCGCCGCGCTGTCGCGAGCTCCTGCTCGGCCTGGTCCCTCTGCCGGACGAGCGCGGGGGAGGGACCCCCTCCGGCGCTCGCCATCACCTGCTCGGGCTTGCCGGTGAGCCGGCTCCGCAGGCGGGGCACCTGCCGCTCGAGGGCCTCCAGCGTCGGGTCGGCGGTGGTGGTGCGGCGCTCCTGCGCGCGGATGGCGGCGCCGGTCTGCGCGCCGCCGGGCGCGGCCTGCTCGGCCGCGAACTCGGGGTGCTCGGCCAGGAACGCCGCGAGCTCTGTCTCGGCCTTCTCGACGTCCTGCTCGGCGCGCTTCAGCTCGGAGTCGAGGAACTCGTTCGTGAGCTTCGCCTGCGACCTGCGCATGCGCGTCGTCTCCTCGACGAGGATGTCCGCGAGCCGCTGCGTCACCTCCTGCGCCTGCTCGCGCGTCTCTCCTTCGGCCGAGATCGCGAAGGTGTCGGTCGAGCGGGCCTTGAAGGTGATCTTCATGCGGAGCCGGTCGACGGCGTCGACCATGCCCCGCTTCTCGAGGACGTCGGGGAAGAGGTTGAACTCCGTGACGACCTTCTCGAGGTTGGAGCGCGCGAGCAGCGTCTCCTTCAGCCGCGCGGAGAGGGTGCGGAGCGGGTCGGGCCCGTCTGGCCCGAGGTACGTCGCCTTCACGCCCTCACGGTAGAAGATCACGGTCTCGGAGCGGTACGCGGGCTTCCTCGACTGCACGACGAGCACCGTGAACCCGACGCCCGCGAGCGCCACGAGCACCGCCACGTACCAGTGCGCCAGGGTCCGGTTGATCATCGCGCTGATGCTGGGCGGCTGCGGACCCGCAGGTCGCGCCGTCGCATCGGCGGGAAGCGCCCCGAGCGGCTCCTGGGGCGGGGGAGGCCCGGCGGGCTGCTGGTTCATCTTCCAGTTGTCCATATTCCCCGCTCCCTCGAAGGTTGCCCTGCTCCGCGCGACCCGGAGAACGCACACCCCGGTCCGGCGGACGGCTGCCTATGGTAGACGTGTGCCGCCCGAGCGCCAGCTTGTTGCACGCGGTTATTCCTCGCCGTATCGCCGCTCACCCCACGCCCGCCGCGGGCCGGCCGTGCGCGAGGGCGGCGTGGCCGTGGCGCGCCAGGGACATCGCCGGCGCGGGGCGCGCCGCGACGTGCTCGGGGCGCCGCGGCCAGCGCTGCCGCTGTCGCCAGGCCGGCGGCGCGCACGCCGCCCGCGGCGTCACGTGGGGAACACCCGGTCGAGGCGCAGGAGGCGGAAGATGGCGCGCGGCTGATCGCGCAGCCCCACGATGCGCACCTGGCCGCCGTTCGCTCGTACCCGCTTGAACAGCGAGACGATGACGCCGACGCCAGAGCTGTCGATCAGCCGGAGGGACGAGAGCTCGAGCGTGATGTTCTGCCGGTTCTCGGCCACCAGCTCGTCCACCAACGTCCTGAACTCCGGGGCGGTCACCGCGTCGAGGGTCCCCTCGAACTGCACGACCGTCTCATTGCCGTTATCGGTCCGCGTATAGCTCATTGGATCTTGATGCCCCCTGCGGCGCGGGCTGCGCCCGATCGGGAGACGCTCCGCATTCGAAAACTGCTCGTCCGATGCCCCGTCGCCTCGGCGAAGTTGGTATCGGAACTCTCCTGTTCGCTGCTGCCTTCGCTGCCGTCGCCGGCGATGCACGAGCTGCCCTCCCGCCGCTTCACCAGGCGGAGGACATTCGGGCTGCCGGGACAGTAGTGGACCTCATCCATGAACGATTTGATGATGAAAAGCCCCATCCCGGACTCGGGGAGGTCGTCTATGGGAGGGTTCTCGATGGCCGCGGGATCGAAGCTGCACCCCGTGTCCATCAGGCGGATGATGATGCCGTCCGCGTCGGACTCGATCTCGATGTCGACGTCGCCCGGCGGACCAGCGCGGTATCCGTGAATCGCGATGTTGTTGAACGCCTCGCCGAACGCCGAGACGGTCTGGTCCTCGAAATCCTCCTGGCTCATGCCGGGCGACCCGCCTTCGACCCTCCCAGGCGCGGCCATCTTGCAAGCGGCCGCCACCACGCGGAGGGCGAGGTGGCGATAGGTCAACGAACCTGGTACGCGGAGTCGGATCACGCCCAAACCTCCATCCGAGCTTGTACCCTACCACGTTCTGAACTATGGGAGCCACAAGGTAAACAGTGACACCTGGCGTTCGTGTAGCGAAACGTGCGATCGACATCGCGGGCTCGCTCGTGGGTCTCACGCTGACCCTCCCGCTCTACCCCTTCATCGGCGCGGCCATCTACCTCGAGTCGCCCGGGCCGATCTTCTACATGCAGCGCCGTGCCGGGATGCTCATCGGCACGGAAGTGCGGGACGGCGTCGCCTACCCGCGGTTCGTCGAGTTCCACATGCGCAAGTTCCGTTCCATGCGCGTGGACGCCGAGAAGATGACGGGGCCGGTGCTCGCCCAGCAGGACGATCCGCGCATCACGCGCGTCGGTCGCTTCCTGCGCAAGACGCGCCTCGACGAGCTCCCGCAGTTCTGGAGCGTGCTCATGGGCGACATGAGCATCGTGGGGCCGCGCCCCGAGCGCCCCGAGCTCCTCGTCAACCTGGCGCTCGCCATTCCCTTCTTCGAGGAGCGGATGCGCGACATCAAGCCGGGCATCACCGGGCTCGCGCAGGTCTCGCTCGGGTACACCGGGCGCGCGCCGGCGGAGAGCGAGGTCGCCGCCTTCGAGGCGACGCTGACCAACCCGTTCGGCCTCGAGGAGGCGGAGGGCGCCGAGGCCGACGACATGAGGATGAAGCTGCTCTTCGACCTCGCGTACGCCGCGTCGCTCGAGAAGCTCTCGACGTTCCTGCCGATGGAGCTCTCGATCATCCTGAAGACCCCGCTCGTGATGGTCCTCGGCCTCGGGCGCTGAGCCCCGAGGCCGCGTCGCGGAGCGCGCGCGGCCTCCATCGCCGAGGCCGAGAGCGCGGGCGCGCGCGACCTTCGCGGCGGCCTCGAGGCTCGGCGCCCGAGGACGACCGCGCCCCGCGCGCGCGGCCTCCACCGCCCTAGCCCCTCTTGCTGAGCAAGAAGATCGCGCCAATCAAGCCGAGGTCGGCCAGGATGAGCCGGTACACGTCGCGCTTCTCGAGCTTGACCGAGAAGTGCGGGTCGACGCTCTTGATGGCGCAGTACAGCGCCCCCGCGAGGCCGAAGTAGATCCAGAGCACGTAGTGGTAGGTGAACGAGAGGAAGAAGATCCCGACCATCATCCCGCAGAACCCGGCCATGACCGCCATCGACCAGGCGCGGATCATCGCGAACTGGGCGCCGTGCTCGTACCGCTTGAGCGCGACGAGCGAGATCTTGAGCGTGAGGTAGATCATCGCCGACCACGCGAACATCCCGAGCGGACCGAGCTCCGAGAGCGCGAGGAGGTACGCGTTGTGCGCGGTGAGCCAGTGGTGCTCCGTGAACTGGCGGAAGCCCGCGCCCATCAGCGGGAACATCCGGTAGATGATGAGGCCCTCGGCGAGGATCTCCGTGCGCTCGTTGGCCGACTCCTCCGCCTCGCCGCCGCCTCGCCCGCCGAGGAGCATCAGCGGCGCCGCGAAGATCGCGCCGAAGATCGCGCCGCGGATGCCGTACTTCTTGACGAAGTAGACGCCGAGCACCGTCGCGAAGACGAGCTGGCCGCCGCGCGACTGCGTGAGGATGATCGCGGTCGCGATCACGAGGAGCGACGCGAGGACCAGCAGCGCGCGCGTGAACGAGCGCTTCTGCTCGAACAGGGCGAAGCTGAACGGCAGCACGATGCCCGACGTGAGCGCGAGCTCGTTGGGATCCTGGAGCACGCCGCGCCAGCGCACGCGGCCGTTGATCGTCGACGTCTTGAAGAGGCCGACGCGCTCGCACAGGTACTCGGTGTCGGGATCGGCGCCCGGCCCCTCGCGGCAGTCCACGCGGAGCTCGCAGGAGCGGCCGTCGGGGATGCCGGCCTCGCCGCGAGAGCCGCCGATGGTCTGGGTCATCGCGAGGCACTGCCACGAGGAGAACCCCTGGTGCACGGCGACGGCCGCCACGAAGAGGCCCATCACGAGCACTGTGCCGGCGAGCTTCTGGAAGCCCTTGAAGCCCTCGGGGCTGTGCGCGATCAGGAAGAAGAGGACGAACGTCACGCTGATCGAGACGAAGCCCTCGGAGAACTCGGCCGGGTTCCGCACGCCGAGCGTGAGCACGCACCAGAGGTAGGTGAAGATGGCCCACCGGAGCTGCGGGGTCGTCCTCAGCCTGGTCTTGCCCAGGGCGAGATCGAGGCCCATGCCCATGAACGCGAGGCCGAGCCACAGGTAGAGGAACGGCAGGTTCTCGAACCGCTCGTCCCACTCCTGAGGCCTGCCGTAGATGAAGATGATGAGAAGGATGACCCCGGGGAGCGCGAGCATGGCGAGGGTCCTCAGCGAAGACGCGGTTCGGGTGGAGGGGGACGTTCCGGAGAATCGCGGGCCGCGTCAAGCAAGTTGCGCTCGAGCCCCCCGGCGGCTGGGCCGGGCGCGCGTCGTCGCGTGCTTCACGTGCTGAGGCCCATGCGGCGCACGGCCTGGTTCAGGAACGGCACGAACTCGTCCGCGGCCTTCTCGTTCCCCTCGCGCGAGGGGTGGTGGTCGGTGTTCCCCTCCGAGCCGTACAGGGAGAAGTTCGACTCGCCCTTGTTCGTGAGCGCATCGTAGTAGTCGAAGACGACGACGTTCTTCTCCGCATAGCCGCTGAGCCAGCCGTCGGGCGACTTGACCCAGTTGTTGAACGAGCGGGCGAGGTCGGCCTGGCGCTGCGCGACCTGGGCCTCGGACGGCTTGCCGAGGAGCTGCTTCGCCGTCCACTTCCAGACGGGCTCCTTCGAGCGCTTGAGGATGTTGGCGGGCGCGGTGACGTAGACGAACAGCGTGTCCTTCCGCTTCGCGAGCTCGGGCAGGAGCGACGCCAGCGTGGCCTTCGCGTTCCAGACCGTGAGCTCCGGACCGGCCGGGTTGCCGGGGGCGGCGCCCTCGCCGACGAAGCGGTTGTTTGGATAACAGGACTTGAAGACGACGATCCGGTTCACCACGCCGTCCGGGTGCATCTGGTCGTTCAGCGCGACCCGGAGCACCTTGTCCATCTTGTCGCGGAACTTGGGCGCCCAGTCGAAGAGGTCGGTGTTCTCGCCGATCTCGCTGCCGTACGAGGCCTCGTGGACGCGGTAGCCCTGCGCCGTGAGCTTCTTCTTGAGCCCGCCCCCGTTCGGGTGCGCCTCGTAGACGCACGACGCCTTCTCCTTCTCGGGGCCTGGATCCGTGAGCATCTGGCCGCCGCACGAGTGGTGGATGAACAGGAGATCCAGCGGGGCGTCGGGCCGGGCGCCCGAGAAGCCGGACAGATCGAGCGCGCCGGCCTTCGCGATGGGCCCCGTCGCGGCGGGGGCGCTGCCCTCGATAGGGATGAACAGGGCGCCCAGCGCGACGAAGAACGCGCCGGCAGAGACGAGGTGCTTCTTGCTCATGACATCTCCGTAGAAGACGTGGCGGGGGACGATAAATTATCGCAGCGCGCCGCGCCGAGGACAAGCCGAGCGGGCGGGGAGCAGCTTCACGCGCCACGCGAGCCGGGCGCGGGGGCCAGGCGTGATGGCGCGATGGCGCGATGGCGTGGCGCTCGAGGACGGATCGGCGGGTACGTCCCCGCCGCCGCGGCTGTCGGGGGCAGCCGCGTGCAGCCGTCGAGCGCGACCCGGCGGCGGCCCGCTCAGAAGGAGAGGACGCCGCCCTCGTCGGCCTTGGTGGCCGAGCCGGCGCGGACGGTGATCTCTTCTCCGCCGGCCGCGGGCTTCCTGAGCACGTCATACGAGGCGCCCGGGGCGAGCCCGGTGACGAGGTACCTCGTCACGCCGGGAGGCGCGGTGAACTGCACCTGGGACACGGCGCCGAGGTCGACCGGGAAGAGGACCAGCGTGCCCTTCACCGCCGCGCCCGCGAACGGCGTCCCCTGCTTCGTGCGCACGAGCGTCGCCGCGTCCGCCGCGGCGTTGCCGGCGGCCCCCTGGAGCACGTGGAGGAAGCGCGCCTCCTTCGGCATCGGAGCCTGCGGCTCGGTCCGCAGCGTCGCCAGCATCGGCTCGAACTCGGCCGGCTTCGTGTCCCAGGTGCCGGTCGGCTTGTACGGCTCGGCCGCGAAGACGGCGCTCTCGGGCTGCAGCGCGGTCACGAAGAGCTTCTGCCCCTTCTGCGTCGTGACCGTCGCGAGCTTCCCGGCGACCTGCGCGAGGGTCGGCGTCTGCAGGAAGAAGCGCTTGAAGCGCCCCTCCTTGCCCGTCGCGGCGCGGTCGTAGAGCACGAGGTGGTCCGGCTTGAGCCACACGAGCGAGCGGCTGACGTGCTTCACGTCACCGATGTTCTCGTACTCGGAGTTGTAGAGCGGGGTCGCGTCGCCGAGCACGTAGACGTAGTCCTGCGCGAAGCTCTTCGCGAGCACCCGGGGATCGTTCGTGTGCACCAGCGGCCACTGGGACCCGCGCCGCCAGAGCTCGCCGCGGTTCGGATCGTCGTGGCGGCGGTTCCTGTCGTTCTCGACGGCGAGCGTGTTGTGCTGCTCGGAGTTCCCGAAGAAGGCGCCGTAGCCGATGCGCTCCTTCGTGAGCCACTCGCCGCCGCGGTAGAAGCCGAAGCTCAGGCCGTCGCCGTGCTGGTGGTCGATGTGCTCCCAGCCGAGCTGGAACTGGAGCCACGTCGCCTCGGGCCCCCAGCTCGTCCGCGCGAAGACCTGGCCGAGGCCGGGGCCGTAGTGCGTGAGCGGGGTGGCGGGGCGCGGATCGGTCGGGGTGACCGCCGGATCGATCAGCAGGAAGTACATGATCGAGTGGCGCTTGTGGACCTGGCCGAGCTGCGAGCGGGCGCGCCGCGCGAGGGCCGCGGCCCCGCCCGGGCCCGCGTGGATCGCCATCCAGCGGAGCGCGTTCAGGCGCTCGGCGTTGCCGCTGTTCTGGGCGTGGAGGCCGAGCGCCGCGAAGGGGTCGATGTGATCGGTGTACTCGTAGCGCTGGCCGTCGCCCGTCCACGCGGCCTCGTGCGTCGGCCCGATCCGGCCCGCGGGCGCGGCGGGGCTCAGGCTGTGGAGGTGGGCCGGGATGAACTCGTGCCAGAAGGGGTTGCCGTCGAGGTGCACCTGCGGGCCCCACTTCGCCGGATCGGCCTCGCCCGCCGTCTGGATGGCGAGGAGCGTCTCGCTCACGTAGGCAAGCGTCGCCGGCCCGTACTGGAAGCCCTCCGGCGGCGAGCCGCCGCGCGCGTCGTTCCGGAGGACGCTGTCGGTCATGTAGAGCCACGCCCCGGCGACGTTGGCGAAGTAGTCCCTGAGCCGCGGGTAGGTGCCGCTCGGCTTCGGCTCCGGCGGGTCGTCGGCCGCGTCGAACGCGAGCGACAGGAGCGCGAGGTTGCGCATGTGCGACGTGAAGTAGTTGTTCACGGCGTACCGGCGCTTCCTCGGCTCCTTCAGCATCACCGGGTCGTTCAGCTTGCCCAGCGGCTCGGGGTGGTCGTGGCTCGTCGTCGACGACTTCAGCTGAGCTTCCGCCCAGCGCAGGAAGACGGGCCGTATCGCCGCCTTGTCGTTGGCCGTGAGGTAGCCGTAGATCCAGTCGACCGTGAGGCCGAACGACTCGCCGGCCCAGCGGGCGCGGTCGCCGGTCGAGAACTTGTTGTTGAAGGGGTCCTGCGGATCTCCCTTGTTCACGCGGTCGACGATGTAGAGCAGGATCTTCCGCGCGCGAGCGGCGTAGTCGTTGCGGGCCGCCTCCTCGCTCGAGATGAGCGACATGAAGGCGAACAGCTCGGCGTGCGCCTCGCAGTAGACGCGGCTCTCGGCGCAGTCGCCCTCGGAGGGGATCTTGCCCTTGTCCATCGCCGCCACGGCCTCGGCCGTGACGGCGGCGAGCTCCTTGAACAGCGGGTTCGCCGGCGTGGCGCGCGCCCGGAGCTTCGGCAGGTCGGCCTCGCGCACCCAGAGCCGCGGGTGCCCCTTGACCGGCGTGGCCGGCGGCGCGGGCGGCCCCTCGAAGCGCGTCGCGGCTGGGCCGTCAACGCCCGGCGCGCCCGGCGCGGCGAGCGCGAGCGCAGCGACGCCGGGCTGCGCGTCCGCGCCGCTGTGGACCGCCGGGGGCCCCGGGGTCTGCCGCCGGTCGCAGCCGGCGACGAGGCCCGCGAGGCCGAGCGCCATCGCGAGCGACGCGACCGGAGCGAGCGGCGCGCGCGACGGCCGCCGCGTCATGTCGCGCGTTCCCTGAGGTACGCGAACGTCCGCTGGAGCCCCTCCTCCGTGGAGACGAGCTGCTTCCAGCCGAGCGCCTTCAGCTTCGTGTTGTCGAACCGGTTCCCCTTCCAGGAGGTCGCGGTCTTGTACGGCGTGAAGACGGCCGGCAGCTGCCCCTTCGAGTAGGCGTGATAGCGCTCCACGAGCTTCGATATCCCGGTGAGGGCGACGTAAGGCACCGAGAGCGAGCGGATCGGCTTCACCTCGCGCTTGTAGCGGGAGAGGTAGGCGTCGGCCGTGGGCAGGTCGTCGTCGTGGACGTTGTAGACCTGCCCCTTCGCGACCTCGCTCCGGCCGGCGATGGCGATCGCCTCGGCGCAGTTGTCGACGTACGTCAGCGGGAGGAGGTTGCGCCCGCCGAGGTGGAGGAAGACGCCGAACAGGCTCATGCCGACGCGGCCGGAGAAGGCGTTGCCGCCCGGGCCGTAGATGACGCCGGGGCGGACCACCGTCAGCGGGAAGCCGTAGCGCGCCTGGTACTCCCAGAAGAGCTTCTCCTGCCGGAGCTTCGCCTGCGAGTAGAGGTCCCGCTGCGCGGGCCGCGACTCGAGCGGGGTGTTCTCGTCGACGATGTACCCCCGCGGGAGGTCGGCCACGCCGTAGACGCCGAAGGAGCTGATGAGGATCACCCGGGGCGAGCGGCCGGTGTGGACCAGCGCCTCGAGCAGGTTCTTCGAGGCGACCACGGTGTTCAGGAACATGTCCGCGGGCGCGCCGCCCATGGCCGCGGCCACGTGGTAGACGACGTCCACGCCCTCGACCGCGCGCTCGGCGGCCTCCTTCGTCGCGAGGGAGCCCACCGTGAGCTCGAGGGGGACGCCCCGCCGCTGCTCGATCTCCTCGAGCCGCGAGCGGTTGCTCGCCGGGCGGACGAGGCAGCGGATGTCGGTCTCGCCGTGGGCGAGCAGCCGGTCGACGAGCGCCGAGCCGAGGAAGCCGTTCGAGCCGGTGACAAGGACTTTCATGTGCGCGCCTTCTCCTGCGGGACCTGCCGGAAGATCTCATCCATCATCCACGCGACCCGGATCATGTCCCGGTACGAGATGGGCAGCTCCGCGCCCCGCGTGATGCTGTCGTAGAAGAGCCCGATCAGGCGGTTCATCCCCGAGAAGAAGTGGAAGTCGCTGCGGGCGAACCTGACCACGTTCCTGCCGCCTTCGCGCAGGTAAGCCAGGGCCTGATCGAAGGCGGGCACGACGCGGCCGATGGCGCTCGGCAGCCGGGGCGACGCGTCGAGCGTGACCGTGCGGCTCGTGTAGTCGACGTGGAGCGTGTTCTTCGTGCCGTAGACGCGGAGGAAGTGCCCGGGCGGCCGCGCGTGCGACGAGAAGGTCCCGTAGGCGCTGACGCGCGCGCCCTGCACCGTGACGCGGAGCTCGTCGAGCATGTCGTCGCGCGCGTCGCCGAAGCGCTTCTCCCGGAGCGCGTAGGCCGTCGCGGTGACCTTCGGCTGCTCGTCGTCCACGAACTCGACGACCTTGTTGAGCAGGTGGTCGATGTTGTTGTGGAACAGCTTGCCCGGGAGGCGATGGACCCAGTGCGAGCCGTCGCCGAGGAGCGCCGCGCCGAAGGGGCCGGAGAGGTTGTAGCCGAAGCAGCTCTCGACATGGACGGGGTCGCCGAGCACGCCCTCGCCGATGAGCCTCCGCATCTCGACGGCCGGCGGATCGAAGTTGTACTCCCAGCCGACCGTCATCTTCTTCCCGGCCGCGGTGCAGAGCTCGATGAGGCGGCGCACGTCCGCGAGGTTCAGCGCAATCGGCTTCTCCACGTAGACGTGGGCGCCCGCCTCGATGGCGCGCCGCGCGAGGAACAGGTGCGACTGCGGAGGGGTGGTGATGTGAACGACGTCGGGCTTCTCGACGTCGAGCATCCGGTCGAACGAGTCGTAGTGGCTCGGGACGCCGTAGCGCACCGCGATCTGCTCGGCCATCAGGAGCTCTAGGTCGCATACGGCGACGACCCGGGCCCGCTCCGGCATCTTCTGGATCTCTTCGATGTGGCCGTCGGCGATCTTGCCGCAGCCGACGATCGCGATTTTGAGGGTCATGGGGCGGCGGAGCGTACCGCAACGGGGCAGCCGAGAGCTAGGCTCTCGCTCGGTCGCGACGAGGCGCTGGGGTCGGACGAGCTTGATGACGATCGCGGCGGCCTCGGGTAGGCTCCGCGGCGCATCATCACAAGGAAGGGCGGTGATCCGTGCGCGTGCTCCATGTTCTTCATACGTCGCTGCCTGTCATCGCGGGCTACACGATCCGCAGCGACTACATCATCAAGCATCAGGCCGAGCACGGGATGCGTCCGGCCGTGGTGACCTCGGCGCAGCAGGGCTCCGGGGACGCGCTGAAGGAGGAGATCGGCGGCATCTCCTACTGGCGGACGCGCGAGCCGTCCGGAAAGAAGCTGCCGGTCGTCCGGGAGCTCTCGCTGGTGCGGGCGCTGGAGGCGCGCGTCGAGGACGCGATCCGGGAGTTCCAGCCTGATCTCATCCACGCGCACTCGCCCATGCTGGTCGGGCTGCCGGCGCTCGCGGCGGCGCGCCGCTTCCGGCTGCCGCTCGTCTACGAGGTGCGCGACCTCTGGGAGAACGCCTCCGTCGACCGGGGCAAATTCGCCGAGGACTCGGTGCCTTACAAGATCGCGGCCGGCCTCGAGGGCATCGTCTACAAGTACGCTGACGCCACGGTGACCATCTGCGAGGCCCTGAAGAACGCGGTCGCGCCGCGGGTGCGCAGCAAGGACGCGCTCTACGTCGTGGGCAACGGCGTCGACTCCGACAAGTTCTCGCCGCGGGAGGCGCCGCCCGGCGCCTGGGAGCGCTTCGGGCTCGCCGGGAAGAGGCTCATCGGGTATGTCGGCACGTTCCAGCCGTATGAGGGGCTCCAGACCCTCATCGCGGCGATCGGCGACATCGCGCGGGAGATCCCGGACGCGCACGTCGTGATCACCGGGGCCGGCGGCCAGGAGATGGAGCTCAAGGCCTTCGCCCGCGAACGAGGGGTGGAGTCCAAGGTGACGTTCACCGGACGGGTGCCGCACGACGAGGTGTTCAACATCTACGCGATGGCGAGCCTGCTCGTGTATCCGCGCATCCGGACCCGGACGACCGCGCTCACGACGCCGCTGAAGCCCCTCGAGGCGATGGCCATGGCCCGCCCCGTGATGGTGAGCGATGTCCCGGCGATGGGCGAGCTCGTGCGCTATGGCGAGACGGGGTTCGTCTTCAAGGCGGGCGACAGCGCCGACCTGACGAAGCGGGCCGTCGAGGCCCTGAAGGACCCGGAGCGCCTCGAGCAGGTCGGCAAGAACGCGCGGGCGTGGATCCTCAAGGAGCGCCAGTGGCCGACGCTGCTCACGCAGTACACGACCATCTACGAGAAGGCGATCGCCGCGCGGCGCGGACGGGGCACGTCGCCCGTCGGCGAGGCGCGGACGGCGTGAAGGGCCGCGAGCGAGAGGGCGCGCGAGCCCGGGCGGCCCAGCGCCGCGCGCGCGCCGCCCGCGCCTGAGCCGAATGCGCGCGCGCGCCGCCCGCGCCTGAGCCGAATGCGCGCGCGCGCCGCCCGCGCCTGAGCCGAATGCGCGCGGGCGGCGCGGCGGATTTCCCGGAGAACCACGAGGCGAGACGCCTTCCGCTCCGGGACGGCGCGCCGCCGCTCCCCGCCTCCCCGCGCGCGACGCCCATGGCCGACGGCCGGCATCGCGGCCGCTCCGGCGTCGCGATCGCGGGGCTCGCGCCCCGCGATCCGGAGTATGATTCCGCGGCCCCATCCCGCCCCTTCGGGAACTGGCAGGAGGTCTCTCAACGTGTTCGAGATCAAAATCGACCGAATCCACGCCATGGTGGATTTCGTCCTCGAGGGGCGCGTCCGCCTCGAGGAGATGGAGAACTTTGTCAGCGAGCTGCGGAAGGCGTGCGAGAGCCTCCAGGGCCGAGGAATCAAGATCAAGGCCGACGTCCGCGGTTTCCGGCCGATGGCCCCCGAGGTGGCGGAGAAGATCCGCGCTGTCCAGGAGTTCGGTCTGGAGCTCGGGGTGATGCGCGTCGCCGAGATCATCGAGAGCGACATCGTCGCGCTCCAGCTGAACCGCGTCGCGCGCGAGAGCGGCACGGACAAGGTCCTCCGGCGCTTCTGGGACGAGGACGCGGCCCACGAGTGGCTCCTCCACGGCGATCCAGAATGAGCGGCGGGCGCCCGCTTCGGATACGGGCCCACCTCGACGTTTTCGGTGCTCAGCGCACCGGAGTGCGCCTCCGCGCCGAAAACGCCGATCTGGGCCCGTCTCCTGTGCGGGCGCCCGCCGCTCGGTGAGCGTTTCGCCGGGGCGGGGGGCGCCTCCGCGCCGAAAACGCCGATCTGGGCCCGTCTCCTGTGCGGGCGACCGCCGCTCGGTGAGCGTTTCGCCGGGGCGGGGGGGCACCCGCTAGAACAGCGGGTCCGGATCGCAGGGGTGGGGAGGGCGGTAGCGCCGGAGTTGCTCGGCCACGGCGTCGAGCGGCAGGGCGGGCGCGTGGTGGCCGCTGTGGCCGGTCATGTCGACGCCCGCGCACATGGCGTTCAGGATCGCCTCCTCGACCACGTCGACCGTGGCCTCGTAAAGCGCGTCGAGCTCGGTGTCGAGGACGAGCTCGGCCATGTGCCGCCCGGGCGCGAGGGGGTGCACGCTGAGCGAGCGGCTCGACCGGGGGGCGCTCCACTGCTCCATGGCGACGCGAGGGACCCGGTTCGCGGTGCTCCACGAGAGGATGATCTCGCCCGAGTTGTTGGCCGCGTACCCGCCCGTCCGGCCGATCGCGAGCGCGGCGCGGCGCGACAGGCGCGCGAGCTGGCGGTGAATGAGGGGCGCGTCGGTGGCGACGAGCACGATGATGGAGCCGGCAGGGCCCCGCCGCGGGACGTGGGCGAAGCGGTCGCTGACGAGCCTGCCGACGGGGACGCCGTCGATGCGGAGCAGATCGCGGTCGCCGAAGTTCGAGAGCACGAGCGCGCCCACCATCGCGTCGACCCCGCCGACCGGGACGCTGCGGCTCGAGGTGCCGATCCCGCCCGCGAAATGGAACGTCTGCATGCCGGTGCCGGCGCCGACGCACCCCTCTCCGACAGGGCCGCTCCGCACGTTGTCGATCGCCTCCTCGACGTCCGCCTGCGTCACGTGGCGCCCCACGGCGTCGTTGAGGTAGCTGTCGTCGCACTCGGCGACGACCGGGATCACGACGTCGAACTCCTTGCCGATCTTCGGGTGGCGGCGCGAGAGCCACGCGACCGTCGCGTCGAGGACGCGGCCGACGCAGAGCGTGCTGCAGAGCAGGATCGGCGTCTCGCAGAGGCCCCACTCGTCGATCTGCGAGAGGCCGGTCACCTCGCCGGCGCCGTTCAGCACGTAGCTCGCGGTGAACACCCGATCGAGGAAGATGTCGCCGTCGGCCGGCATGACCGCGGTCACGCCCGTGCGGACCGGACCGATGCCGGGGATGAGCTCGCCCGCGCCCTCGATCTTGGTCACATGGTGGACCCGCACCCCGGTGACGTCCGTGATCGCGTTCTCGGGGCCGGTCGGAAACCGACCGATCGCGACGCCGAGCTCGCGCAGCCGGGGGCGCCTCAGCGGGGTCGGCGGCGCGCTCACGGGCCCGCGACCTCAGGGCTGGCGGTGGGCTGCGGCGCGGGCTCGGCCGCGAGCGGCGAGGGCACGGCGAGCGCAGGCCCGGGCGCGGGCTGCGAGCCCGGCTCGGCCGTCTGAGAGGCGCCCGCCGCGCCCGCCTGGGGCGCGCCAGCGCCGGCCGCGGGCACCGCAGCGGCGGCGGGCTGCGGCGACGGGGCGCGGGTCTCGCGGTGACGCTTGAGGCAGCCGGCCATGATCTCGCCGATCAGCGACCGGTAATCCATCCCCGCCACCTTCGCGATGACGCAGAGGTCGCTGAAGTCGGGCGTCAGGCCGGGCAGCGGGTTGATCTCGATCACGTACACCCTGCCATCCTTTGTCATGCGCAGGTCGACCCTCGCCACGTCTCGGCACGCGAGGGCCGCGAACGTGTCGCGCACGACCTTCTCGACGCGGCGGAGCTCGGACGGCGTGAGCTGCGCGGGGCACTCGAAGCGCACCCGCGGCGTGTCCGTCTGCTTCTCCTCGTAGCCGTACACGGGGTAGGTCGGCGGGTCGACGAACACGACCTCCATGGGCGGCAGCACCTTCGGCCGCCGCTCGCCGAGCAGGCCCACGGTGAACTCGCGCCCCGTGATGTACTCCTCGATGAGGGCCGGCTGGTGGTAGCGATCGACCAGCTGCTTCGCCGCCGCGCGCGCCGCGGCCTCGTCCTTGACGACGGACGCGGAGGTGATCCCCTTCGAGGTCCCCTCGGCGTTCGGCTTCACGATCACCGGATAGCGGAACGGCTTCAGCTTCTCGCGCCCGGTCGTCACCACCTGCCACTCGGCCGTCTCGATGCCGGCCGCCCGCAGGATCTGCTTGGTGAGGCCCTTGTCGAGGGCGAGCGAGAGCGTCGTCGCGTCCGAGCCGCTGTAGGGGATGCCGAGCAGCTCGCAGAGCGCCGGCACCTGCGCCTCGCGGCCGCGGCCGCGGAGCCCCTCGGCGATGTTGAAGACGACGTCGACCCCGGCGGCGGTGAGCGCGCGCGGCAGGTCCGGGGTCGCCTCGAGCGGGACCACCGTGTGGCCGTAGCTCTCGATGGCGCTCGCGATCGCCTGGATGGTGCGCGGCGAGTCGAACTCGGCCTCGGAGTCGTACATCGCGCCGGAGCCCGCCTTGCCGGCCCCGCCGCCCTCGGCCGCGGCCGGCTCGCCCCGCTTCATGTTGTAGGTGAAGCCGACGCGCAGCGCGCTCCGCTTCGCCCGGCGCGGCGCGTTGCTCTCCAGCAGCGGCAAGAGCCCCCGCCGCTGGCAGGCGCTCCGCACGATGGCCCGGATCACGCCGTCGAAATCGACGCCGCGCTGCGCCGCGGCCACGAAGACGCTCGCGCCCGGCTGGAGCGTCGGCAGCCCGTCGACCTCGAGGAAGTGCACGTCGTGGCCCTGGTTGCGCGAAGGCGACGGCGTGACCCGGAACTCGCAGCGGGCGTGGTCCTTGAGGTCGAGGGCGCGCACGATGCGCGCGGTGAGCGACCGGATGCGCTCGATGGTCTGCGCGGGCAGCTGCGCGGGCCGGCGCGTGACGCGCTCGGGCTTCGCGTGCTTCAGGTTGAAGTCGTACACGTTGTAGCTGCCCGGCACCTGGGGATCGATCACGAACTCGATCGGGGCGAGGACGCCCTCGGGCGTGGCCATGCCGTTCGTGCGCGCGCCGCTCGCCTCCTTGAGCCCGTCGACGAAGGAGCACGCGACGTCGATGCCGGCGACGTAGTGCTCGACGAGCAGCCCCGCCTCGAAGCGCGCGAGCTGCCGCTCGACCACCTCGGCGAGGTGATACGCGTCCTCGCAGACGCTCCACTCCCGGAAGATCCCCTTCGAGGAGCCCTCGAAGTTCGGCTTCACGATGACCGGGAAGCTCACGTCGTCGAGCGCGCCGCTCTCCAGCGTGGTCCGGTTGACGAGGCGGGCGCGCGGGGTGGTGACGCCGTAGCTCGCGAGGACGCGCTTCGTGAGCGACTTGTCGAGCGCGACGTTCAGCGCGTAGGCATCGGACCCTGTGTAGGGGATGCCGAGCTCGTCGAAGAGCGACGGGTAGAACGCCTCGCGCGTCTTGCCCTTGTGGCCCTCGGCCGTGTTGAAGATGAGGTCCGGCTGGATCGCCTCGAGCCGCGCGAGGACCCGGGAAGCCGGCCCGCTGACCTCGATCCGCTCGACCTCGTGCCCGGCTCGCTCGAGCGCGCCGGCGATGGCGGCGATCGTCTCCGGGCTGTCGAACTCGGCCTCATCGGCGGATCCCGTGATCTTCAGGTTGTGCGTGAGCGCGATACGCATGGTCTCTCCTGTGCCGCTCGTCCGGGGCCGCGTCTCCCCGGTGCTCTGCCGGAGGCGCATGCGCGTGCGAGGTTACGGCCAGCGCGCCGGGTTTGCGGCGGAAAAAGCGGGGAAGCGTCACGGCGATCTCCAGGGCTGGCCGGGCTCCCGCTCCCGCGGGGGCCGTGCTAGCGACCCCGTGTGGATCGTTTCGCCTCACCCGACGCCGACTTCCCCCCTCCGCCCGAGCCAGACCTCCCTTACGAGGAGCTGAACGACCCGCAGGCGCGCGCGGCCCGCCACGCCGCGGGGCCGCTCCTCATCTTCGCCGGCGCGGGCAGCGGCAAGACGCGCGTCATCGTGTACCGGATCGCGAACCTCATCGTGACGCACCGTGTCCCGCCCTACCGCATCCTCGCGGTGACGTTCACGAACAAGGCGGCGTCCGAGATGAAGCGCCGGCTGGAGGGGCTCATCGGGGCGGACATCGTGAAGGACCTGTGGGTGGGCACCTTCCACGCTGTGTGCGCGCGCCTCCTGCGCCGGCACCACGAAGCGGCCGGGCTCGAGAAGAGCTTCGTCATCTACGACGACGACGACCAGCGCGCGGTCATGAACCGCGTGCTGAAGGAGCTCAACCTCGACGATCGGCGCTATCCGCCCCGCCAGGTGCTCTCGCGCATCCACGCGGAGAAGCAGGAGGGGCGGGGGCCCGGCGAGTTCGAGCGGAACGGCTACTTCGACGACGCGATCGCGCGGTGCTTCGAGGCGTACGAGCGGCACCTCAAGGCGTCGAACGCGGTGGATTTCGACGATCTGCTGCTCGCGGTGCTGCGCCTCGCGGAGGACCCGGCGAGCCTCGCCGGCGAGGACCTGCGGGGGCGCTTCCGCCACGTGCTCGTCGACGAGTTCCAGGACGTGAACCAGGTGCAGTACCGGCT
This sequence comes from Sorangium sp. So ce321, assembly GCF_051530195.1. Taxonomy (NCBI): domain Bacteria; kingdom Pseudomonadati; phylum Myxococcota; order Polyangiales; family Polyangiaceae; genus Sorangium; species Sorangium sp. So ce321. The sequence continues at coordinate 1,925,660 of NZ_CP150329.1, forward strand.
CGTGCGGGCGTTCTGCAAGAGCCACGACAACCTCTGCGTCGTCGGCGACGACGACCAGAGCATCTACCGCTGGCGCGGCGCGGACGTCCGGATCGTCCGCGGCTTCCGGCGCGATTTCCCGAACGCGACGGTGGTGAAGCTGGAGCAGAACTACCGCTCGATCGGGCACGTCGTGCGCGGCGCGCTCGGCGTGATCCGCCACGCGTCGGATCGCGAGCCGAAGGAGCTCTGGACGTCGAACAAGGACGGCGCGCCGATCGACGTGGTCGCCGCGGACAGCGAGCACGACGAGGCGGCGTGGGTGGTCGAGTGCATCAAGGAGCTCATCGCGCAGGGCGTCTCGCCGAACGAGATCGCGGTGTTCTACCGGATCCACGCGCAGTCGCGCGTGCTCGAGGAGGTGCTGCGCGACGCGCGCATCCCGTACCAGATCATCGGCGGCACGCGGTTCTTCGAGCGGGCGGAGGTGAAGAACCTGCTCTCGTACCTGCGCGTCGTGGTCAATCCCCGCAGCGACGTGGATCTCAACCGCATCATCAACGTGCCTGCCCGCAAGATCGGCCAGAGCACGGTGGACAAGCTCATCCAGGCGGCGGACGCGCTCGGCGTGCCGCTCTACGAGGCGATCGAGCCGCTCGTGGAGGGGAGGGTGCCGCCGTCGGCGATCCCGGGGGGCAAGCTCGAGCCGCTCGCCACCGCGGCGAAGCGCAGCCTGCTCGGCTTTCGCGATCTGATGCAGGGGCTCATGAAGGAGGTGGCGCGCATGTCGCCGAGCGAGCTCGCGGAGGAGGTCCTCGCGAGGTCGGGCTACGCGCGGATGCTCGAGCAGGAGGAGAGCGTCGAGTCGGAGGCGCGGCTCCAGAACTTGCGCGAGCTCGTGCAGGCGATCGTGGACTACGAGCAGGAGGCGCTCGCGGCCGGCGACGAGGCGACGATGGCGGGCTACCTCGAGCGGGTGAGCCTCGTGTCGGACGCCGACATGCTCGTGGACATGCCGAAGGTCGCGATGATGACGATCCACGCCGCGAAGGGGCTAGAGTTTCACGCCGTGTTCCTGACCGGCATGGAGGAGGACCTGTTCCCGTTCCGGAGCCAGGATCCGAACCGCAAGGGCGACATTGAGGAGGAGCGCCGGCTGGCCTACGTGGCGATCACGCGGGCGCGGGAGCGGCTCTGGATCACGCACGCGGCGCGGCGGGCGATCTTCGGCCAGACGCGGTACTGCCTGCCGAGCCGCTTCCTCGCCGATCTCCCGCCCGCCTCGGTGCGCCCGATGGCGACGCCGACCAGCCTGATGGCGCAGCGCCGGGTCGAGGGCGCGGTCGGCGGGTATGGCGGGTCCGGGCGCCCGGGGTCCGGGTTTGGCGGGTCGGGGCGCCCGGGGTCCGGGGTTGGCGGGTCGGGGGAGCGCTCGTGGGAGGGCCGCGAGCGGCGTCCCGCGGCGCAGCCGGAGGAGCGGCTCGCGTGGTCGCCGCGGTTCGGGCGGGAGGGCGAGCCGGCGCGGGGGCCGGGGGCGCGCCCCGTGGCGAGCGCGCACGTCGAGCACGCGCCGGGCGAGCGGTACGTCGAGCGGGAGGCGGTCGACGCGGGCGGCGAGGGCGGCGAGGGGCTCGCGCTGCGGCGCGGGATGCGGGTGTTCCACGAGCGGTTCGGGCCGGGCGTGGTGGAGAGCGTGGATCCGGGGGCGGATCCGATCGCGACCGTGAAGTTTTCGGGGTGGGGGAAGAAGCGGATCAAGGCGGCGTTCCTGAGGGCCGGGTCTTGAGGGGAGCAGGGAGCTAGCGGTCGGAGGGGCGCGTCGTCGGGACCGGAGCGGTCGTTCCGGCTTCGGGGGCGGTTCCTTGCGTTCGCGGATCGCGAATCGGGCGCGGGCCATGCACGATCGGCTCGGGGATGAATCGACGCCGAGCTCCGAGGTCGCAGCCGGGCGAAGCAGAAGGCGCGCGTCGAGCGCGCGGGCTCGATGCGCCGCGGAGTCCTGGATCGTCCGAGGAGGACGGCTGCGTCCGACGCAAGGTGCCTGTCGAGATCGAGAGATCTCGGATGCATTGCTGATTCGTGTTCGAAATTGTCACAACGTCGCCGTGAATCGGATGAAATCCGCTCCCCATCGAGGAGCTGAAGCGTCGGGCGCGGCGACGGGAGATTGCCGCACAGGCTGGTGGGCGACCAGGTAAGGTGGGGAGTTGAACCCATCTGTGCGTCTCCGCGGTTCCGCGGCCGCGGTCCTTCTGGTACGCGAACCTCCGCGTGCCTGAGGGCCGCCGGCTCCGAGGTGCTCGCGGAGCCCGCGCCAGGGGCGAGGAGGGCTACTTCCATGCACAGGAACATCCGTCATGCCGTCGCGTCGGCGCTGGCCGCCGCGCTGCTCTCGACCTCGGCAGGCGCCATGGCGGAGCGTCCGTCCAGCGCCCGGGATCGGCTCGTGGCGCAGGCGCACGCCGCCGTCGACGAGGGGCGCCTCGCCGACGCGCGCGAGCTGTGGATGGCGGTGTGGAAGCTCGAGCGCTCCCAGGTGGCGGCCTGCAACATCGGCGCGCTGTCGTTCCGGATCGGCGAGATGCCGGCCGCCGTGCGCTGGCTGTCGCTCTGCAAGGAGATCATGCGCGCGCCGAGGACCGCCGCGGAGCGGGCGCTTTACGAGTCGCGGCTCGTCGACCTCGCTCGCGCGCGGCAGCTCTCCGGCGAGCTCCGCATCCTCGCGCCCGCGGGGGCGACGGTCACGATCGACGGCGCGCCGGTCGAGCTCGAGGGTGACAATCCGGTGCCCGTCGAGCCGGGGCGCCGCGTCGTGCGCGCGGCGCTGGACGGCAAGACGGCGACGGCCGAGGTCGATGTCCCGCGTGGCGAGCTGCGGGAGGTGCGGCTCGGCTTCGCTGTACCGCCCGAGGCGCCGCGCGCCGCACTACCGGGCCCTGTGCCGTCTCCGCCTGGGCGGCCGGGGCCGAGCACGGCCATGGTCGTCGGCGGCCTCGGGCTGTCCGCCACCTTCGCGGCGCTCGGCGGCGTCATGCTCTTCGGCGCGGAGAGGCGCGAGGAGGCCGTCCTTGCCTCGGCCCGCGCCGCGGGCCCGAACGGTTGCTTCAGGGTGCGCTGGCCGATGTGCCAGGAGGCCGTCGCGGCCCACGGCGACATGCGCACCTACCGGGCACTCGGCGTCGCCGGCCTGATCACGGGCGGCGCAGTACTGGCCGCCACGCTGGGGTACACGTTCTATCCGCGCGGCCAGACCGAGGTCAGGGTTTCTTTGGATGCCTTTACGTTTTCTGGTGCCTTCTAACCACGAATTCGACATCGACGCTGATCTGACCAGAACCTGGCGCCTGCTGCGGCCTGCTGGCGAAAACTTGCGTGACGGCCGCCGGCCGAGCGCGCCATACTGAGCCCATTCGAGGATCAGGCCAACGGTACTCCGGCGGATTGGGGCCGCCGGGATGCCGGCCAAACCAGCCTTGTGCCGGAGGACTGGCGCACGATGAGCTCTGTCAAGCATTGCGCCGTGGGGATTTTATTTCTCACGGTCCTGGGACTTTCTTTCACCTGCGGTGGCGAGCCCTATGTGGGTGCCGACTGCGCGACAACGAACGATTGTCTCTCGGACGGGCAGAGCGTGCCGGGCACGGTCTGCATCGCCGAGCGCTGCGACTGCGCCGAGCCGGGCAAGGTCGTCTGCTGCGCGCGCGGTGAGAGGGAGCCTGACTGCTTTCTCATGTGCCGACCCTGCGACGAGTGCGCGGAGGGGACGGCGGAGTGCTCGGGCGTGGTCGATCCGTCGGAGCGGTGCGAGAGCGACGCGGAGTGCCCGGGGCCGCCGGATCCGCGGTGCGGCGCGGGGCGCTGCGTGGAAGGGAAGTGCGAGCTCGAGATCAAGGCGGGTCGCCTGGCCTCGCAGCTCCGCGGCGACTGCCAGCAGGACGAGTGCACGGAGGAAGGGATCGTGGTCAGCGTGCCGGCGTACGACGTGTACAACGACGGCAACCAGTGCACGAACGATCTCTGCGATTACGACCGGCCGCTGAACGCGCTGTTCGACGGCGTGATCTGCCCGATCTCGGGAGCCGGGAGATGCCATGAGGGGCGGTGCGTGGAGTGCCTCGATGCGGATCCAACGCTGCACTGCGCTCCGGGGCTGGCCTGTGACGGGGTGTTCTGCGTGCCGGCCCACTGCGTCAACATGGTGTTTGATGCCGGCCGTGGAGAGACCGCCCAGGACTGCGGCGGACCGTGCAAGCCGTGCAGGAACGGGGATCCGTGCGACGCCGGGGCGGACTGTCAGTCAGGGGTCTGCGCGATGGCGCACTGCAAGGCGCCGACGTGCAGCGACGGCGCGAAGAACGGCGACGAGACCGGCGTGGACTGCAGCGGGGCGTGTCCCCGGCGCTGCCCTGACGGCGGGGGCTGCGAGTCAGGCGAGGACTGCGTGAGCGGCGTCTGCTGGGCCGGCGCCTGCGAGCCTCCCTCCTGCAAGGACGGCGTGGAGAACGGCGACGAGCTCGGCGTGGACTGCGGCGGCAAGGGGTGCGACGCGGCGTGCCCGGGGTGAGCGGCGGGGCGCGGCATGCGGTGGCTAGGTGAAGGGGGCAGCCTTCTGCGCTCAGCGGACGCGCTGCGGTGCACGACGGTCAGCGGTAGCCCTCATGGCCGAGCGAGCCGTCCATCTTCGAGCAGCACCCAAGGAGCTGAAGCCGAGTACGCGTCGATCCCGCCGACGGGCAGACCTGGCGCATCTGTGAGCCGCTCAAGCCCTTTGTCCAGCAGCCGCTGCCCGCGGTCGGTGAGGCGATACACCTTCGAGAGCATCCGATGACCAGGTGGCTTCGGCCCGGGGGCGCGCTCCACAGCCGCGCTCGAGTCGTGCTTTGCCCACTGGGCGAGGCGATCCTCCACGAACAGGTCACCTGTGCAGGAGCCGAGATCGCGCAAGTCCGATCCCAGGTGTGATCTGTTGCAGTATACCTTCACTGGGGTTTGCCATTCCTCTGATGACAGGATGGCCAGAATGAGCTCGTCGAACCGGCTGAGGCGCAAGGCGCCTCCCGGGCTTCTTCCTGGGAAGAAGCAAGAGAGAAGCCTCCACAAGGGGGCGAGCTCCGGGAATCCCTCGACACCGTGCGCGCAGCTCTCCGCGAACGGCAAGGGGTTCTCATCGACGTAGCTGTCCCAGAGGCGAACGGCACGATCGTAGCGCTCCATCGGCCAAGGGCGAGCCCTGTCGAGACGATCCAGAAGAACGTTGTCGGGGTGGTGCGCTACCGACGCGGAGCAGTCGAACGGCGGTATTCTCGGTGGCTCAGAAAACCTCTTCATCGTGCCGTACACCGGTTCGAGCTCGATGATGAGGACGTCACTGCATGGGATCCCCAGGTGCCGCAACCAGCTACAGGTTCTCCAGAGGTTCACCCGTTCGTGAAGGCTCCCGGATGCCCACAAGATAACGGGTGGTTTCCAGTCAATTTCGGATGAGTAGAGGCGATCCCATTTTTGGCCTGAATCGTCGATGTTCGGGCGATCCTCGCATGAAGAGCACCACGCCTCACGCGTCCGGACATGCTCCAGTGGGTCCCGGCGGCTCGGTCCGATGATAAGGCGTTCGGACGCGCGTACGACGGTTGCCGCACCGAGCTGCACCAGGCGCTCTGTCGCTGGCGAGTCGAAGGTGACGTGCGTTGCGCCCAGGAGGATTGGATGGCTTGTCGCGTTCATCAGAATCCGCACCGAAAGCAGTCGACATACGTGTAAGGTCTGTCTTTTTCGCAATCTTCACGGCAGATGTCGCAAAGGGTCCTGCCCCAATCGATTTCACGCGTGCAACGCCCACCCTTGCCTCTGCATATCTCGTGACTTTCGGCACAATCGTTGGCTGGCGTGCAGCCTGCCATCAGCTCGAATGATTGGCTACCCACCTCTTCGCCTCCGCCTTCGTCGCCGTCCCGGAGGTAGTCCCCCGCTCCTGCTGACCCTGCTGGATATCCAGCGCCCGCGCCACCCGACTCCACGGTGTCACAGGTGTACCGCAAGTCGCACGCCGGCGCGAACACCGTCGCCAGCGCGGCCCACAGCACGAGCGCGCCCGCTTTCTTCAGCCCGTATTCCATGTATCCCTACCAAGCCGCTTCCGATGCGCGAGGCGTTAGCTCACCAGAAGAGCGGGGTCAACCGGTGACAAGGCACACGGCGGAAGGGCTCGGCACCACCGATGCTCGAGGTCGCCGCTGTTGATTTGGTCGAGCTTCTAACCTATCCAGATCGCCGGCGACCATCCTCGAGCGCGAACTCAGAACCCATGCCTTGGGACAGAACGCCGAGGCCGGCGAGATCGAGGGGCACATCGAGCCATGTCGGCGGGCTCTGGGCCGCTGGCGTCCACACGGCTAACGAGCAGCGCGGCGGAGGCGCGCCGCTCTGGCTGACCCTCAGGCGTGCGCGAGCGCCAATGGCCATCATGCATGGTAGACTTCCTGCTTCATGCGTCCATGACACTCCTCCATGAGGGTGGAGCTCAATGATGGATCGCGCGCACGTAGGACTCGGTTTCCTCCGCGATGCGCTTCCAGTCCGATCCGAATAGAGACTGCATGCACCGAAGAGCCAGCGCGTACAGCTCGGGCGACCGCTCACCTCCGGAGAGCGCTGCGGAACCTAGCGCGTGGAGTCGGCGCATCCGCTCGACGTCTCCCACGGTGATCGATGTAGGGCCCTGCAGGCGGCCGTGCACGTGCTCCATCATCGCCCACTCGACCGCGGCCATGGTGTTCTCCCATGCCGAAGGATCCACCTGAAACTCGGCGTCGCCGCGCGCGATCGCGTCGGCAAGGATGCGGATGTAGCCTACTGCGTAGACCTCGGCATCAGCCGCCCAGTCGAGCTGATCCACAAGATCTTCCTGGATAGGTCGGTCATGGTGAGCCATGCACGGAGTCTACTCCTGCCACACGGACCGGTAAGGGCGTCGTGACGCTGCAGCGTCGCGCGGGAGCGCCGACGGGCGCTGCGACGCGGACGCAGCGCCACGCTCCGACGCACCAGCGGCCGGCGAGCTGGCCGAGCCTGGGGGACAGGCCCTATATCCACACCTCGCCGAGCAGCGGCAGCACGCCCATCTTCACATCGCGCGACGCGCGCCCGAGGCGCTCTGCCAGTCGCTCTCCCTGCATCGCGGGGAGCGCGACGGCCGGGCGATCCATGGGCAGAAAGAAGTTGTCCCAGTGCGAGAGGAGCACCGCGCGCGGCGACAGCGCGCGCGCGACCCGCTCGGGTAAGCCGGGCGAGGCGGTCCAGCCGGCCACGCAGAGCAGGAGCAGGTCGGGCTCGCGGCAGTCGAGGCTCGCCTCGACGAGCTCCGCGCTGCCCAGGTGGACGATGAGGCGGCCCGCGACCCGGATCTCCACGGCGAAGACAGCGCCGCACCGGTAGCGCTCGGCCCGGAGCGGGACCTGATCGCAATCGGCGATGTCGCCGGGGAAGGGGACCCGACCGAGCAGCAGGCGGGAGTGGGCGCTCGGGAGAAAGCGCAGCCGGAACGGGCCAACCTCGGCGACGATGGGATCGCCGCCCGGCGCGCGCTCGACGTCGCGCACGCACGCCGCAGGGACGCCGGAGGCGCGGCAGAGCGCCACCGCGGAGCGCGATCCGTACACCGTCGCCCCCGTGCGGAGCGCGATCTCCGGGATGTCGAGCGCATGATCGAAATGGGTGTGGCCGGCGATGATCGCGTCCGCGCGCGGCGCGTGGCGCCCGATCGCGGCCACATCGGGGACGAGCCGGCCGAGCACGCAGCGGCGGAGCGAGGCGCGCGTGAGGTATGGGTCGATGAGCACGACCGCGCCGGCGTGCTCGACGGCGAACCCCGCCGTGCCCAGCCATCGCACCCGGACGACCCCCGCCGGCGCGAGCGACCGCGGAGAGAACGTGTCGGCGATCATCGGCCCGGGCTCGCGCGGCCGGGAGACGCAGTGAGTCCGTGCGGCTCGCTCATCGACATCGTCCTCCGCTCGCGCGCCAGTGTCCGTGTTTCAGGCGACCAAGGCTCGTCCGTTCGGTTACGATTCCGGCTCGTGCCAGACCAAACGCGCGCCGGCAAGCTCGCCGCCCTCGCCGCGCTGTACTTCGCGCAGGGGATCCCCTTCGGCTTCCAGGCGACGGCGCTCCCCGTGTTCCTGCGGGCGAGCGGCGTCTCGCTCTCCGCCGTGGGCTTCTCGGGGGCGCTCGCGCTCCCCTGGGTCGCGAAGGCGCTCTGGGCGCCCCTCGTCGACCGCTTCGGGTGGGAGCGGCTCGGCCGGCGCCGCTCGTGGATCCTGCCGCTCGGGGCGCTGCTCTCGCTCACGTGCGCGGCCGCCGCGTTCGTGCCGCCGTCGCGCCACCTCGGCCCGCTGCTCGCGCTGGTCTTCCTGATGAACCTGCTCGCGGCCACCCAGGACATCGCTGTCGACGGGCTCGCGATCGACCTGCTCGGGCGCGGCGAGCTCGGCCCGGCGAACGCCGCGCAGGTGGTCGGCTACAAGGTCGGCATGCTCGTCGCCGGCGGGCTGCTCGTCTGGGCGAGCGCCTGGATCGGCTGGCGCGGCCAGTTCGGCGCGATGGCCGCGCTCGTCCTCCTCTCGACCCTCGCCTCGCTGGCGCTGCGCGAGCCGCCGTCGAGCGAGGTCGAGGCGCGCGATCGCCGCTCGGTGCGCGAGGTGCTCGCGACGGTGCTGGTCGCCCTGCGGGCGCCGGGTGCGCTCTGGGTCGTCGCGTTCCTCGGGACGTACAAGCTGGGCGAGGCGATGGCCGACATGATGTTCAAGCCGTTCCTCGTCGACGCCGGCTTCCCTCCGCACCGGATCGGCCTCTGGGTGGGCACCTACGGGCTGGTCGCGTCGATCGCCGGCTCGCTCGCGGGAGGCCTCCTGGCGCAGCGGCTGCCGCTGCTCGCCGCCGTCGGCGTGAGCCTGACGCTGCGCTCCGTCGCGATGGCGGGCGAGTGGTACCTCGCCGCGGCGGGCCCGCCCACCGAGGGGGCCGTCATCGCGGTCACCGTGGCCGAGCACCTCTTCGGCGGCGCCGTCACCACGGCGGTGTTCGCCTTCATGATGTCGCGTGTCCGGCGGTCGGTCGGGGCGACGCACTACACGCTGCTCGCGAGCGTCGAGGTGCTCGGGAAGTCGCCCGCCGTGTGGCTGTCGGGCGCGCTCGCCGAGCGGCTCGGCTATGCAGGGCTATTTGCCCTGTGCACGGCGCTCTCGTTCGCCTTCCTCGCCTTCCTCCTGCCGCTGAGAGAGCGGGGTACCGGTGAAGCGCGAGCGTGAGCGCCGCGCGGTGCTCGCCTGTTCTCGACCGTTACCGGGTTGAACATCACTTGATCTCGTAAAACGACGACAAGCAACTAAACCTGGTGCCCCTCGCGCCCTCTGCTACTGCGCGGAGATGGGTCATCCGGACCAGTTCATCAAGCGCACCTTCGCGGAGGAGACGGCGCTCATCACGGGGGGCGCCGTCGAATGGCGCGATCCTCCGGAGATGCGTCTGATCAAGGTGCAGGGAGACGGGCTTCTTTCCGTGCACCGCTCTGACGATTTGCAAACGTTTTGCGAGCCCTGGCCGCAAGTGGGAGGACACGATGAGATCTTGATCGAGCTGAAGATGCCCGGAGACCACGTGGACGTGCTCGCGGCGCAGCGGGCGCTCCTGCGCCGGCAGGTGAGGCAGGTGCAGCGCGTGGAGGAGCGGGAGCCGCGCTGGCTGGGGGAGCAGCCGTTGTGGCTGGTGGCGCCGCACCTGCCCGGGTGGCTGGGGCGCGTGCGCAGGCTGCGGCGCGTCGCGGCCGGGTGTTACGGCGTGGAGCCGTCGCCATTTTCATTTCTGTGGATCGCGGCCAATGAGCTGCCGCTCCGGGATGAGCTCGTGCCCTTCCTGGTGGCCCGCTCAGGACGGCCGCTCGACGAATTTGCCCGGTGGGTGGCAAAACGCCGGCGGGAGGAGTGGGTGAACAACATGGTACAATACACGACGATGTCGACGAAGGTGAGCGAGGAGATCCTGCGTGATTTCGCCAGGTCCGATGACCCCGAGGTTTGCCGCCGCCAGCGGCACATCCTGAAGGTGCTGCTTGAGGAGTTCCCGGATGTGCAGCAACAATTGCTCGAGAAGGGGCTCGAGCAGGGCATCGAGAAGGGGATTGAGCAGGGCATCGAGAAGGGGATTGAGCAGGGCATCGAAAAGGGGCTCGAGAAGGGCATCGAGAAGGGGCTCGAGCAGGGGCGCGCGAAAGGCATCGAGGCGGGTCGCCTCGTCGAGGCGCGCGCGGTGCTCTGCCGGCTGCTCACCCGGAGGCAGCTCGCGCCGAGCGCTGACGAGCTCGCTCGCATCGAGGCGTGCGGCGACCTGGTGACGCTGGAGCGATGGCTGGATCAGTCGCTCACCGCCGAGACAGCCGCCGACGCCCTGCGCTGACGAGCGCGCGCTCGGGTGGAGCCAGCGCTACGCCGCGCGCTCGCTGACAGCTCTCGGGCGCCCCGGACGAAGCGCCCCGCCCGAGCCCCGTGCGCCCCCGCTTCGCCAAGAACCTGACTCCGCGCCCCGGCTTTGATAGCAAGCGGAGCCGCGGTGATCTCGCGCAGGAAGCTCGTCCTCGGTCTCGCCGGCGCCGCCGGCGCCGCCACCCTTCGCCAGGCGCTCTCCCCCAGCCCTCCGCGCGCCGTCGCGGCGCGGCGCGCCCTCAAGCTCCCGATCGCGCCGAGCGGCTGGCCCTTTCCAGGCGCCCGCGTCGTCGCCCCGTCCGCGCTGTTTCCCGCCGACTTCGGGGTTCGCCGCATCTACCTCGACGCGGGCCACGGCGCGCCCGGCAACACGGGCAACCTCTCCTGCTTCTGCGTCGAGGAGCAGGACTTCACGCTCTCCGCGGCGCGCGCGCTCGCCGAGCGGCTCAACGCCACGGGGCGCTTCGATGCGCGCGTGGGCAGGACAGGCGACCGGCCGTTGCCCTACCAGGAGCGCGCCGAGGACGCCGCCCGGTGGCGCGCCGAGGCCTTCGTCAGCCTGCACTCGGACGTGCGCGGCAGGATCGAGACGTGGTCGCCCGCGCCCGGCCGGACCTGCCCGCTCAGCCTCGCCGCGCCGGGGTTCGCCGTGCTCTGGTCCGACGAGGGAGACCCGGCCCTCTGCGCCCTCCGGCTCGCGCTCGCCCGCGCCTTCGCCCGGCGCATGGAGGAGGCCGGCCTCATGCCCTACCGCGGCGCCGCGTACAGCGGCCTGTATGAGCCCGACGCCGCCCAGCCGGGCGTCTTCGTCGACCGGCACCCCCCGGACCAGCGCATCTTCGTGCTGCGCCGCCCCTCGATGCCATCCGTGCTGATCGAGACGCACCACGCGCTCGACGCCCGTGAGGCCGCGCGCTGGACCGAGCCCGCCACCCTCGACGCCTTCGCCGCCGCGGCCTCCGCCGCGCTGGCCGACACGCTCGGCGGTGGCGCCGCGCTGGCCGACACGCTCGGCGGTGGCGCCGCGCCGGCCTCTCAGCCGCCCACCTGAGCCCGCGCTCGCGACCGGGCGGCGCAGCGAGCCCCGCGCGCCCTCAGCGGCGCCGCCATCCCCGGCGCGCCGCCAGGCCGCCATCCCCGGCGCGCCGCCAGGCCGCCATCCCCGGCGCGCCGCCAGGCCGCCATCCCCGGCGCGCCACCAGGCCGCCAGCCCGGCGCGCCACCAGGCCGCCAGCCCCGGCGCGCCTCCAGACCCCTGCCACCGCCGTCCCGCGCCTCTCCTCTCGCCTCAGGAAGCCCGCGCGTGCGGGACCACCTCCGGCGCCTCCAGGCGCATCGGGCGGAGCCGCAAGCAGAGCGCGATCGCCTCGTCGAGCGTGCTCACCAGGTAGAACTCCAGCGAGCTCCGCACGTCCGCCGGCAGATCGTCGAGATCCGCCTCGTTGTCCGCCGGGAGCAGGATCTCGAAGATCCCCGCCCGGTGGGCCCCCAGCACCTTCTCCTTGATGCCCCCGATCGGCAGCACCGTGCCCCGCAGCGTGATCTCCCCGGTCATCGCGATGTCGCTCCGCACCGGCCTGCCCGACAGCGCGCTCACCAGCGCCACCGCCATCGTGAGCCCCGCGCTCGGCCCGTCCTTGGGCACCGCGCCCGCCGGGACATGGATGTGGACGTCGCGCCGCTGCAGCCGATCGAGCGGCACGCCCAGCTCCGCCGCGTGCGCGCGCGCGTAGCTCAGCGCCGCGCGGCCGCTCTCCTTCATGACGTCGCCGAGCTGCCCCGTCAGGACGAACTCGCCCTTGCCCGGCATCACGCTCGCCTCGACGTGCATGATGTCGCCACCGGTCTGCGTGTAATACATGCCTGTCGCGACGCCCGGCTGGTCGTGCTGCAGCCTTCGCTCGGGGCGAATCCTCGCGCGACCGAGCAATTCCTTCACGTCATCGCCGGTGCCCACCACCGCCCGCTCGCTCTCGCCGCCCGCGATCCTGCGCGCGGCCTTCCTCGCCAGGGCGCCGAGGGTCCGTTCCAGCTGCCGGACGCCCGCCTCGCGCGTGTATCCGCAGATGATCTCGCCGAGCGCCGCGCCCATCACGCGCAGCTGATCCTCGCGCAGCCCGCACTCCCGCCGCTGCCGGGGGAGCAGGTACCTCCGGGCGATCTCGTGCTTCTCCTGCTCCGTGTATCCGGCGAACAGCGTGGTCTCCATCCGGTCGAACAGCGGCTGGGGGATCGTCTCCCGGAAGTTCGCCGTGCAGATGAACAGCACCTCGGACAGGTCGAACGGCAGTCCGAGGTAGTGATCCACGAACCCGTCGTTCTGCGCCGGGTCGAGCACCTCGAGCAGCGCCGCGCCAGGATCGCCCTGGAAGGAGACGCCGAGCTTGTCGACCTCGTCGAGGACGATCACGGGGTTCTTCGACCCCACCCGCTTGATCCCCTGGAGGATGCGGCCCGGCATCGCGCCCACGTAGGTGCGGCGGTGGCCGCGGATGTCCGCCTCGTCGCGCGCCCCGCCCAGCGAGACGCGGACGTACTTGCGCCCGAGCGCCCGCGCGATCGACTCCGCGATGGACGTCTTGCCGGTCCCGGGCGGACCGAGGAAGAGCAGGATCGGGCCGCGGGAGATCGCGCGGCTCCTCTCGCCGTCGCCCCGCGCCTGCTCCACGCGGAGCTTCCGGACGGCCAGGAACTCGAGCACCCGGTCCTTCACGTCGCCGAGGCCGTGGTGATCCTCGTCGAGGATCGCCCGCGCCCGATCGAGGTCGACGTGGTCCTCGGTGCGCTGGTTCCAGGGCAGATCGGCCACCCACTCGAGCCACGTCATCAGGACCTGCGCCTCGGGCGATGTCTCCCGTCCCATGCGCCGCAGCCGCGCGAGATCGCGCCGGGCCTCCTGCAGGATCTCCGCCGGCGGGCTGGCCCGCTGGAGCTTGTGCTCCAGACGTGCCGCGATGTTCTCGTCGTCCTCCTCGCCGAGCTCCTTCTGGATCGCGCGCAGCTGCTCGCGCAGGTAGAGCTCCCGCTGCCGCTCGCCGAGCTCCTCCTCGACCGTGGTCCGGATCTTCTCCTGGGTCTCCACGATGCCTATCTGCCGGTAGAGGTGCAGCGCGAGGCTGCGCATCCGCTCTTCCGTCGAGAGGATCTCGAGCAGCGCCTGCTTCTCGGGGGTCGGGAGGTCCAGATAGAAGGCGATGTGGTTCACGAGCTCGGCCGGGCCGAACATGCTGCCGACGAACTGCTTGAGCACGTCGTCCGGCGCGCCGCGGTGACGGCCGTACTCGACGGCGCGCTCGCGCACCTCGCGCGACAGCGCCTCCAGCGCGGCGTCCTCCTCTGGACGGAGCGGGAGGTCGGCGAGCTCGATGACGGGGGCGCGGATGACGCCTTCGACCTCGGTATACCGGGGCGCGGCCGCCCGCCGTTCGCAGCAGAGCACGAGCTGGAGGCCCGACCCGAACCGCTGCACCTGGGTGATGCGGGCGATCACGCCGATCGAGAAGAGCCCGCCCGTTGTGGGCTCCTCGGCGGCGTCGCGCTGGGCGACGGCAAAGATGCGCTTGTCCTCTCCCTCCATCCGGAGGGCGGCCTCCACCGCGCGGAGCGTCTTCAGCCGTCCGACCGTGATCGGCGTCGCGATCCCAGGGAAGAGGACGGTGTCGCGCAACGAGAGCACGGGCAACGATCGGCGCTCGGGCATGGCCGGATCGTCGTGCGAACCTCATGCCACGGAGGACCGTACCGAAAACTCCTTTCGGCGCGGAAGCGTCGAGAATCGTGGTCACGCGCGCGGCGCGATCGATGGTAGGGTCCGCTCCCGATGCCCGCGGACACCTTCACGTTTCAGGCGGACGACGGTCGAGAGCTCTTCGTGTACCGCTGGCTCCCGGACGGGGCGGCGCGCGGCATCTTCCACGTCGCGCACGGCATGTCCGAGCACGCGGGCCGCTACGCGCGCCTCGCGCAGGCGCTCTGCGCCGCCGGGTGGGCCGTCTACGCGAACGACCACCGCGGCCACGGCGGGACGGCGCGCGGGAGCGACGAGCTCGGCTTCTTCGCGAGCCAGGGCGGCTTCCAGCGGGTCGTGCGCGATCTCGCGCAGCTCCTCGATCGCGAGAAGGGCGAGCACCCCGGCCTGCCGGTCGTGCTCTTCGGCCACAGCATGGGCTCCTACCTCGTGCAGGAGTACCTGATCGAGCGCGGCGGCACGCTCCAGGGCGCGGTGCTGTCGGGCTCCTCGGGCAAGCCGAGCGCGCTCGTGAGCGCGGGCCGGCTCGTGGCCCGCGCGGAGCGGCGGCGGCTCGGCGAGCGCGGCAAGAGCCCGATCCTCCAGTCGATGAGCTTCGACGGCTTCAACAAGGTCTTCGCGCCGAACCGCACGACGTGCGACTGGCTCTCTCGCGACCGCGACGAGGTCGACAGGTACATCGCCGATCCCCGCTGCGGCTTCCCCGCGACAGCGTCGCTCTGGGTCGACGTGCTCGACGCGATGGTGGAGATCGCGCGGCCCGAGCGGCAGGCGCGGATCCCGAAGGACCTGCCGCTGTATGTCTTCTCCGGCTCCCGCGACCCGGTCGGCGGGCCGGTCAAGGGCGTCGCGCAGATGCTCGAGGCGTACCGCGCCGCCGGGCTCCGCCGCGTGACGCACCGGTTCTACCCCGGCGGGCGCCACGAGATGCTGAACGAGATCAACCGCGAGGAGGTCGTGCGGGATCTGCTCGCGTGGCTCGACGCGGCGGTGAAGACCGAGGCGGTGGCGCCCGCGCGGCCCGAGCAGCCGAGCGCCGGCGCCGCGTCCGGCTGACGGCGGAGGGCCGGCATGGGCAGCAAGGGGCGGCCGTACCGCACGCTCACGATCGAGGGGTTCGAGGTGCTCGTCGGCCGCGCTGACGAGGACAACGACGCGCTCACGTTCGAGATCGCCGCGCCGCACGACCTCTGGCTGCACGTGGCCGGCGGCACGCCGGGCAGCCACGTGATCGTGCGCAACCCCGAGCGCGGGGAGGTCCCGCGCGAGGTGGTCGAGCGCGCCGCCGCGGCCGCCGCGTGGTACTCGAAGGCGAGGAGCGCCGCGAAGGTGGAAGTCCACGTCTGCCGCGTCGCCGACGTGAGCAAGCCGCGCGGCGCCCCCGCCGGCACGGTGCAGCTCGCGCGGTGGAAGAGCGTGCGCGTCCGGCCGGACCCGGGGCGCGAGCCCGGGTGAGGCTCGCGCCCGGCGCCGGCGTCTCGGCGCTGTCTGGCGCGCGGCCATGCACGCGCCGGCCTCGCCGCGCGCTTCAAGGCCGAGACACGGCGGATCTCGGGGTCGATCCTGCTCTCGCGGCCCCGGGGGCCAGCCCCCCGGGACCGCGGCGCTGGCCTTCACGGCGTGGTGACGTTGATGCTCGTGAGCACCTGGTTCTTCGGGAGCGAGCACGAGACGTGGTACGACGCGAAGTTGCGCTTCATCGACTCGGGGATCGCCACGGATTCCCAGTTGTCCCCCGTGTTGATGTCGAACACGATGGTGCCGAGGGTCGCGCCGTCCCAGTCCACCGCGCTCACGGAGCAAAGGGTCTTTGGCAGCGTGGTGCTCCTGACGTTGACCTCCACGTAACTGATGCTCTTGTCGGTCGTGATGAGCGGGCAGCTCAGGGTGACGGCCTGCAAGGCCTCGGCGCCCACCCCCGGATAGCGGACCCGGCCGGCGTGCTCGGGCTCCTGGGCGCGGCAGATGACGCCGTGATGGTTCTGGATGGCCGCGTCGGCGGCAGGGGCAATGCTGAAGACGGCTCCTGTAAGCGCGAAGAACGTGAGTCTTTTCATGATGGTTGTCCCTTCGTTTGTGTCGTTGGAATGAGCCGCGCGGCCCCGCGAGCGCCCGGGTTGGTCGAGCGCGGGGCGCGGCGGCTCCGCTCGTGACGGGCGCTGACGCGACGGCGATCGGGCGTGGCGGTCATGGGCCTCGTCGATCGGCCCGCGCCCGCGCCCGCGCCGCTCGGGTTCGCCTCGCGCGTCTCCCCGTCGTCGATGCAGGCTTATGCGCGAGGCGCCGCGCGGTTGACATCGCGCGCGCTTTTCTTCATCGCGCGCCCCGGCGACGAGCGCCGCGAGCCGCCGCCTGAGCCGGCTGCTCCACGCCTGCACCGCGGAGGTGCTCATGCCCGTGCGCGCGCAGACCGACGCGATCGGCTCCTCGTCCACGACGAGCGCCTCGAAGAGCTCGAGCCCGAGCGGGCTGAGCTCGGCGCGGATCAGGCCGAGGTGGCGCTCGATCTGGTCGCGGGCGAGGACCGTCGCCTCGGGGTCGTCCGCCGACCGGGCGCCTCCCTCCGGCGCGTCGTCGAGCGGCAGCGCCGCGTCGTCGAGGCGCCGCCGGCAGCCGCGGAACGCCGCCGCCACCCGCTGATCGGCGATGAGGCCGACCCAGTTGGCGAGGCTCAGCCCGCGGGCCGGATCCCAGGCGCGGAGCGCGCGGCTGCCGTCGCGGAGGAGCTCGACGAACACGTCCTGTACGAGGTCGTCCTTGCGGTCGCGCGCGAGGCGAGCGCAGCGCCGGAGCAGCGCCCGGCCGACCCGCGCGTGGATCACCGGCGTGAGCGCGGCGATCACGGCGCGGGTCGACTGGACATCTCCGCCGAGCGCGGAGGTGAGCAGGGAAGTCGATACGTTGGTCTCGGACAAGCAAACCTCCTTGAGGGCCTCCTCTGCGGCAGGGATCGCGAACGCAGCGGGCCGTGGAGCGAGCTGCCCCCGTGCCGGGGAGCGCCGCCGGAGCACGGGGGATGGCCGCCGGCGCGAGCGCGACCCGCTCATCGCCCCGGTACGTCGACGATCGTCGCCAGCGAGCGCTGGACTCCTGCCTGCGAGGGAGCGTTTCGCCACCGGGGTTAGCAGCCGGCGTGCCTGCGCCGGCGCCGCGGGCAGCGCGCGCATTCGCGGGCGTGGCGGGCCCGCCGCGCGCCGTCGTGCAACTCTTGCACGACCGGCCTAGGTAACTCTTACGTGCCGACCGGTAAGTCCTGCATCGTGGCGGCCGGTAAGCCCTGCATCGTGGCGGCCGGTGAGCCCTGCATCCGGCGCGGCGGTTTCAGCGCCTGCGCTTCGCCAGCCCGTAGCGGTTCATCTTCAGCACGAAGGTCCGGAGCGGCACGTGGAGCGCCTCCGCGGCCCTCGTCTGCACGCCGCCCGCCGCGGCGAGCGCCTCGGCGATGCGCGTGCGCTCGAGCTCCCGGACCTCCTCCGCGAGCGGCCGGAACGCGCGGCCAGGGACGTCCGCGGCGGCCGCCGGCGCGGCGGCGGCCGTCGCGGGGGACGCCGGCGTCGCGGCCTCGGGGCGTGGCCCGCCCTGCGGCGCGAGCGGCGCGGGCAGGTGCGCCCGCTCGATGATGCGCGCGCCCACGGTCGCCGCGATGTACTCGATCACGTTCTTCAGCTCTCGCACGTTGCCGGGCCACGCGTAGCTCGTGAGGAGCTCCGTCGCCTCCGTCGACAGCGTCATCTCCTCGCGGCCCGCGCGCGCGCACGCGTCGGCCAGGAACGCCCGCGAGAGCGCGAGGACCTCGCGGGGGCGCTCCCGCAGCGGGGGCAAGATCACCGTGGCCGCGCCGAGGCGGTAGTAGAGGTCCTGCCGGAAGCGGCCCGCCTTGACCTCCGCCTGGAGATCCTTGTGCGTCGCGGCGACCAGCCGGATGTCGACCTCGCGCTCGCGCACGTCGCCCAGCCGGAGGATCTTCCTCGCCTCGATCGCGCGCAGGATCTTCGCCTGCGCGCTCGCCGAGAGATCGCCGATCTCGTCGAGGAAGACCGTCCCGCCGCTCGCGTGCTCCAGGAGGCCCTGCTTCGCCGCCGCGGCGCCGGAGAACGCGCCGCGCTCGTAGCCGAAGAGCTCGCTCTCGACCAGGCTCTCGGGCACCGCGGCGCAGTTCAGCGTGACGAGCGGCCCCTTCGCCCTCGGCGACCACTCGTGCAGCGCGCGCGCCGCGCTCTCCTTGCCGGCGCCCGTCTCGCCCGTCACGAGCACCGGGAGGTCTGTCGCCGCGAGGCGCCGGATCAGATCGAAGACGCGCACCGTGGCCGCGTCGGCGAGCACCGTGCGCTGCCCGCCGATCTCCAGGGTGGTCACCGCCTCGGCGGCGGTCGCCGCCCGGCCGGGCGGCGCGACCTCGGCCGCGGCGCGGGCCGAGGCGACGAGCGTGTCCGCGTCGCACCCGTCCGCCGGCGCCGTGGCCACACCGACCTTCGGCGCCGCGCCCACGGCCTGCACGGCGTCGATGAGCCGCTGCGCCATGTGGCCGGCCGCCGCCGCGTCCGCCTCGGGCAACAGCACGAGGAGCCGGTCGTCCGCCTCGAAGGCCGCGAAGTCCGTCACCGCGAGCTCCCGCTCCAGCGCGCCGGCGATGGCGCCGCGGGCCGCGGCCGCCCCGAGCTGAACGGCCATCACCGTGGCCGGCCGATCGTGGCGCAGCGACCGCTCGATCTCCCCCTCGATCCGCCGCCGCAGCTCCCCGAGGTCGAGGACCTGCCGGCTCCTCGCGGGGCGGGCGCACCGCATCACCACGACGGCGTCGCCGATCGACACGACGTCGCCCGAGCCGAGCGGCCTCGCGCCGTCGACGCGGACGCCGTTGAGCAAGGTGCCGTTCCGGCTGCCGAGGTCCACGAGCTGCGCGCGCCCGTCGAGGAGCACGACCTTCGCGTGCTCGCGCGACGCCGCTGTGTTCCGGAGCCGCACGTCGGCCCCCGGGCCGCGGCCGAGGAGCACCACGCCGCTCCGCGGCAAGGGGAGGATCGATGACGAGCTGCCTTGCACGACGAGCAGGTACGAGCCGCCCGCTTCCGCCCCGCGTGGCGCGTCAGCGGTTCGGGTCGGACCGTAGGACGACGTGGCCTCGCTCATCCGCTCGCCGGCGGACTCTCTCACCCGACCCGAGCCCGCGCAAGCTCGAGGGCGGCCCGTGGACGCGGCGAAGATCGGCGACGGTGAAGCGACAGAGGCGATCTACGCCGCGGGCGTCCGCCGCTGGCGGCAGGAACCCCGGCGCGCGCCATGGTAGGCTCGCCGCTCACCGGGGCGGGTGATGCAGGGCCGTTCGATGCACGAGGAGCTCCCCACCACGGCGCGATTCACGCTCGGCCGCCGCCTCGGCGCCGGCGCGTTCGGCGTCGTGTACGAGGCGCAGGATCTGGAGCGCGGCGTCCGGGTCGCCATGAAGGTCCTCCGCCGCCTCGACGCCGCCGGGCTGTACCGGTTCAAGCGTGAGTTCCGGGCCCTCTCCGAGGTCGTTCACCCGAACCTCGTCGCGCTGCACGAGCTGTTCTCCGAGGGCGACCGGTGGTTCTTCACGATGGACCTCGTCGAGGGGACCGATTTCCTCTCGTTCGTGCGCGGCGCGGCGGAGCTGGACGGAACGCCGGCTGCCTCGCCGTCGGCGCGGCGCGAGCCCGGCGCTCTTTTGGACGAGGGGCGCGACGCCGGACACGCGCCGGCCGCCGAGCCGCGCCGCTGGGGGCCGCTGCGGGGCGCCCTGCTCCAGCTCGCCCAGGGGCTCGTCGCGCTCCACGCGGTCGGCAAGCTCCACCGCGATCTGAAGCCGTCCAACGTGCTCGTGACGCCCGGAGGCCGCGTCGTCATCCTCGATTTCGGCCTGGTCACCGAGCTCAACCCGGGGCCGCTCGACCAGAGCACCGGACAGATGGCCGGGACGCCGGCGTACATGGCGCCAGAGCAGGGCGCGGACGAGCCGCTGTCGCCCGCCTGCGACTGGTACGCGGTGGGCGTCATGCTCCACGAGGCCCTCACCGGCCGGCCGCCGTTCCTCGGCGCGGCGCTCGAGGTCATCATGCAGAAGCACCTCGAGGAGCCGCCCCCGCCGCGCGCGCTGGCGCCGGACATCCCGGCGGACCTCGACCAGCTCTGCGCGGCGCTGCTGCGGCGCCGCGCCGAGGATCGGCCCCCGGCGTCCGAGGTGCTCCGGCGGCTGATGCCGCCGAGCGGCGGCGAGGCCGGCGCGCCTTCCGGCGCCGAGCCGGCGATCGACAGGGCGCCGTTCGTCGGGCGGCGAGCGCACCTCGACGCGCTGCGCGCCGCCTTCGAGCGGGCGAGGGGGGGGTTGGGGGGGAATGAGGGGAAGGCGGGGAGGGCGACCACGCTGCACCTCCGCGGCACCTCGGGCATGGGCAAGACCGCCCTGGTCCGGCGCTTCCTCGACGAACTCGCGAGCCCGCGCGGCGGCGGCGCGGTGATCCTCGAGGGGCGCTGCTACGAGCGCGAGTCCGTCCCGTACAAGGCCGTCGACAGCCTCGTCGACGCGCTCAGCCGCCACCTCGCGCGCCTCCCCAGGGGGGAGGCCGCCGAGCTCCTGCCCCGCGACGTGCACGCGGTCGTGCGCCTCTTCCCCGTGCTCGGGCGGGTCGAGGCGATCGCCTCCGCGCCCCGGCGCGAGCGCGAGCCCCCGGACGCCCAGGAGCTCCGGCGGCGCGGGTTCGCCGCGCTGCGCGAGCTCCTCGGGCGCATGGCGGACCGGCGGCCGCTCGTCCTGTTCATCGATGACCTCCAGTGGGGGGACGCCGACAGCGCCGCGCTCCTCGCCGACCTCCTGCGCGAGCCCGACGCGCCCGCGCTCCTGCTCTTGCTCTGCTACCGGAGCGAGGACGCGGAGAAGAGCGAGCTCCTGGAGCGGCTCCTGCCGCCCGGCGCGAGCGCGGACGACGTGCGCGTCCTCGCCGTCGACGCGCTCGCGCCCGAGGAGGGGCGCGCCCTCGCGCTGGCCCTGCTCGGCGACGGAGACAGGGCCGCCGCGCAGGCCGGCGCGATCGCCGCCGAGGCCGCGGGCAGCCCGTTCTTCGTGCTCGAGCTGTCGCGCGACGTGCGGGCGCGCCCGGCGCCGGAGCCGCCGCGCGGAGGCGGAGGCTCCGGTGAAGACGGGCGCGCTGTCGGCGTGGGAGGCGGCGTGGGAGGCGGCGTGGGAGGCGGCGCGGAAGGCGTTGTCCGGCTCGAGGCGGTGCTCGCGAACCGCCTCCTGCGCCTGCCCGCGGAGGCGAGGCGCCTGCTCGAGGTCGTCGCCGTGTCGGGCAAGCCGCTCGGCCGCCGCGCCGCCCGGGAGGCCGCCGCGCTCACGCCCGAGGAGGAGCAGGCCGCTGTCGCGGCGCTGCGGGCCGGCAACGCGGTGCGCACGCGGGGCCAGCGCGACGAGCAGGAGCTCGAGACGCTCCACGACCGCGTCCGCGAGGCGGTCGTCGCGCAGCTCGGCGCCGCGGAGCTCGCGGACGTCCACCTGCGGCTCGCCGCCGTGCTCGAGTCGTCTGAGTCGTCGGCGCAGGTCGAGCCGGACGTGCTCGCGATGCACTTCCGGCGCGCCGGGCGCATCGACAAGGCGGCCCAGTACGCCGTCCAGGCGGGCGACCGCGCGGCCGCGGCGCTCGCGTTCGACCGCGCCGCGGAGCACTTCGCCGCCGCGCTCCAGGCGGCGCCGGGCGGCGCGGCCGAGGCGCGCGCGCTGCGGGTCAAGCTCGCCCACGCCCTGCGCGACGCCGGCCGCGGGGCGGACGCGGCCCGGGCGTTCGCCGCCGCGGCCGAGGGCGCGCCGCCGCGGGAGAGCCTCGATCTGCGCCGGTGCGCCGCCGAGCAGCTGCTCGTGAGCGGCCACATGGACGAGGGCATGGCCGCGCTCCAGGGCGTGCTCGCCGACGTGGGGATGCGGCTCGTCGAGCCCCGGTGGGCGGCGCTGCTCTCGCTCGCGTTCTGGCGGCTCCGCCTCCGCCTGCACGGGCTCCGCTACGACGAGCGCGACGCGCGCGACCTGCCGGCCGAGACCCTGACGCGCCTCGACGTCTGCTGGTCGGCCGCGGTGGGGCTCGCGATGGCCGACGTGCTCCAGGGCGCGGCGTTCCAGGCGAGGCACCTCTTCCTCGCGCTCCGCGCGGGCGAGCCGTACCGCCTCTCGCGCGCGCTCGCGACCGAGGTCGCGCACCTCGGCACCGACCACATCGAGGGGCGCCGGAAGGCGCACCGGCTCCACGACATGGCGGTGGCGCTCGCGGAGAAGGTCGGCGACCCGTACCTCTTCGCCGTCAACAAGGGCATGCTCGGCATGGTCGAGTGCCTCTCCGGGCGCTGGGCCGAGGGCCTCGCGCTCTGCCAGGAGGCCGAGGACATCCTGCGCGGGCGGTGCTCGGGCGTCGCCTGGGAGCTCGGCACGACCAGCCGGTTCATGATGGTGGCGCACTACCACCGCGGGGAGCTCGACGCGCTGGCGCGCCTCGCGGCGCCGCGCTGCGCCGACGCGGACGCGCGCGGCGACCTCTACGCGGGCAGCTTCTTCCGGGTCGGGCTCACGTACATCGTGCCGCTCGCCGCGGACCGGCCCGAGGCCGCGCGCGACGAGGTGCTGGGCGCCATGGCGCGGTGGCCGCGCCGCTCGTTCGACCACCTCGACTGCCTGGAGACCGTGGCGCTCGGCCGCATCGACCTCTACGCGGGCGAGCCGCTCGCGGCGTGGCGGCGGATCGAGGACCGCTGGCGCAAGATCGCCTGGTCCTTCCTGCCGAGGTTCCAGTACTACCGCGTCCTGCTCCACCACCTGCGCGCGTCGGCGGCGCTGGAGGCCGCCGCGCGCGAGGGCGGCGACGCCCGGCGCTCGCGGGCCCTCCTGCGCGAGGCGGAGCGGGACGCGGAGCGGCTGTCGCGCGAGGGCGCGCCGTGGGTCGATCCGATGGCGGCCTCCCTGCGCGCCGCCGTCGCGGCGCAGCGCGGTCACACGGCGGCGGCGCTGTCGCTGCTGGCGTCGGCCGCCGCGGGGTTCGACGCCCGCGAGATGGCCCTGTTCGCCGCCTGCGCCCGCCGCCGGCGCGGCGAGCTCCTCGGCGGGGAGGAGGGCCGCTCCCTGGTCGGGGCGGCGGACGCCTGGATGGCGGGCCAGGGCATCAGGAACCCTGCCCGGATGGGGAGGATCTTCGCGCCGGGGTTCCGGTGAGGTCGAGCTCGATCTCCACCGCGCGCACCGCGGCCATCCCCGGGCAAGCGCGGAGGGCGGCGAGCAGCGGGCCCTGCCCGGCGCCGTCGGTGCGGCAGGCGAGGATCAGCAGGATCACCGCCGGGTCCGGCGGGGCCATGATCTCCGCGAGCAGCGACGCGCTGTCCGCGTCGCCCCAGTGGGCGTCCTCGATGAGCACGATCACGGGGCGCCGGTCCGAGATCCGCCCGAGCAGGTCGCGCAGCGCGGCCGACGCGCGCTCCCGGAGCCGCGCCTCGCCCTCGTCGCCCGGGCCCCGCGGCGCCTCGCTCACGGCGGGGACGCGCGCGAGCACGGGGAAGACGCGGGCGAGCGAGGCGACGCCGCGGGGCATGAGGGCGGCGGCCTCCGGCCGCGGGATCCGGATGAGGTAGCGGCTGAGCGCGTCGATCGCGCCGTCGAGCGCCCTGTGCGGCACCTGCTCGCGCTCGTGGCAGCGGCCCTCGAAGACGAGCGCGTCGCCGGCCGCCTCGCCGTCGAGAAAGGCGCGCACGAGCGCGCTCTTCCCCGTCCCGGCGGCGCCCTGGACGACGGCCAGGCCGGGCCGCCCCTCGCGCACCGCCGCGAGCGCGCCGTCGAGCGCCTCGAGGTCCTGCTCGCGCGGCGCGGGCGGCGCGCGCGGCGCGGGCGCGCCCGGGCCGTCCTGCTCCGCCCGGGCTGCGCGCCCCGCGTTCCCGGCGCGGGGCGCCGCCGCGAGCCCGTCCGGCGCGCCGAGCCGCCGTAGCACCTCGAGCCCTGAAGGGCGCCGCTCCGGCGACGCGCACAGGAGATCCGCGGCGAGGTCGGCGAGGTCGCCTGGCGCCCACGGCGCGACGTCGCGGAGCGCGGGCGGCGCGGCGCGCTGCTTCTCGGCGAGGACCTCGAGGGCGGTCCCCGTGAAGGGCGGCCTGCCCGCGAGCGCCTCGAAGAGCATCACGCCGAGCGCGTACCAGTCGGCGCTCGGCGTGACGGCCCTGGGCCCCACCTGCTCCGGGGCCATGTAGAGCGGCGTCCCGACGATCTGATCGGCGTCGGTCGCTGTCTGCCCCCCGTGGGTGAGGTGCGTCGCGATGCCGAAATCGAGCACGACCGCGCGCCCCTCGGGCGTGACGAGCACGTTGGACGGCTTGAGGTCGCGGTGGACGAGCTGCGCCTCGTGCACCGCGCGGAGCGCCCGGGCCACCTGGACGAGCGACGACCGCACCCGCCCGAGATCGGCGCGCGCCTCCGGCCAGGCCGCGCCGTGGGCGTCGCTGGCGTGGGGCGGCGCGGGCCAGCGCGCGAGCGCATCCTCCAGCGTGGCCTCGACGTCGATCCCCTGGTCCGGGGGCGCGGTGCTCGCCAGGCTGGCCGACGGGCCCGCGCCGGCCGCGGCGTCCTGCCTGCGCACGTAGGTGAGCCAGTCGGCCCCGCGCACGAGCTCCATGGTGAAGAACCACTCGTCGTCGGTGCCGATGAGGTCGTGGAGCCGGACGAGGTTGTCGTGGGCGATGTCCGCGAGCGCCCGGAACTCCTTCTTGAAGCGGTACAGCGCCGACGCGCTCATGTGCGCGAGCGTCTTCAGGGCGACCCGCTCGCCGCGCTCGCGGTCGAGCGCCTCGTACACGATCCCGAAGCCGCCAGCGCCGAGCCTCCGGAGGATCTGAAAGCGATCGGGGATACGGGGCATGAGGCGGGGTGAGGCTCCGTGCCCGCAGGGTATCACGGTTCACGTTTCCCGCGGCGCGCCGCGCGCCGCGGCCGGACGGACATGGCGCGAGCCGGACGCGACGTGGACGCGACGTGGCGCGCGCTCCGTCCATCGCTCGCCTGCCGTCTCCGCGGCTGATTGACAACGCCCCGGCGGCTCCCGCATCCTGGCCCTCGATCACCCCGAGAGGCCCGAGGCCGCAGGAAGATGCCATGAGCACCGTTCTCCATCGTCTGGATCAATGGGCCAACGAATCCCCTGACGCGCCCGCCCAGCGCTACAGATCTCAGGGGCAGTGGAGGACGCTGACGGCGCGCGAGTTCCGCGACCGGGTCTACCACCTGGCCCTGTTCCTCGAGTCCAGGGGCTTCGACGCGAGCCAGATCGGGGCGATCCTCTCGTACAACTGCCCGCAATGGGTTCACGCCGACCTGGCGGCGCTGCTCGTCGGGGGCAAGTCGGCGGGCCTCTATCCGAACTCCACCGCGAAGGACATCCAGTACATCCTGAGCCACACCGAGGCGACGCTGCTCTCGGTGCAGAACAGGGAGTATTATCAGAAGATCTCCGCGGGAGGTGGTGAGTCCGACGTGCCTGACGGCGTGAGGTGGGTCCTCGTCTTCGACGGCGACGCGTCCTTCTCTCCAAAGGCGATCTCGTACGAGCAGGCGCTGGCCGAGGGGCGCGCGCTCGCGCAGCAGCCGGGCGCGAAGAAGTACGCCGATTACCTGGCGAAGATCGATCCGAACGCCGGCGCGTTCCTGATCTACACCTCGGGCACGACGGGCAACCCCAAGGGGGCGATGCTCTCGCACCACAACCTGGCCTACACGTCCGATATCGCCTCGACGTACTGGGGCCTCCCGCTCGCGCGCGGCTCGATGTTCTCGTTCCTCCCTCTCTGTCACATCGCCGAGAAGCTGCAGAGCGTGGGCGTCGGCATCACCAAGCGCTACACCGTCAATTTCTGCTCGAAGTTCGAGAACGTCGCGGCCGAGCTCCCGGACGTGCAGCCCACGCTGCTGCTCTGCGTGCCGCGACTCTGGGAGAAGATGATGGAAGGGGTGATGGCGAAGGTGCGCGGCGGCAAGGGCGCGAAGAAGAAGCTCGCCGAGTGGGCGTTCTCCGTCGGCGCCCGCGTGGCCGAGGCGAAGTTCGCGAAGCGCGCGCCGAGCCGGCTCGATCTCGTGCAGCTCAAGCTCGCCGACAAGCTCGTGCTGAGCAAGGTGCGGGTGGCGCTCGGCCTGAGCAAGGCCGAGGTGATCGCCTCGGGCGCGGCGGCGCTCGCGCCGCACATCACGACGTGGTTCCGCGCGCTCGGGCTCGATATCCTCGAGGCCTTCGGCCAGACCGAGTCGACCGGCATCATCAGCATGACCGAGCCGGGCGTCGAGAGCGCGGGCACCGTGGGCAAGCCGGTGCCGGGGGTCGAGTTCAAGCTGGCCGACGACGGCGAGCTCCTGACGCGCGGACCGCACGTGTTCATGGGCTACTTCAAGGACGAGGCGGCGACCCAGGCCGCGCTCGAGGGCGGCTGGCTGCACACGGGCGACCTCGGCGAGTGGAACGAGCGCGGGCAGCTCAAGATCCGCGGCCGCAAGAAGGAGATCCTCAAGACCTCGGGCGGCAAGATGATCGCGCCGCTCCCGATCGAGGAGCGGCTCAAGGCGGCCGAGATCATCAGCCAGGTGTGCATGGTGGGCGACGGCCGCAAATACCTCTCGGCGCTGATCACCCTGACCGAGGGCAAGCTCGCCGAGCTGAAGGACCGGGGCGCCCTGAACGGCGACGCCGCGATCACGAGCCCCGAGGTGGTCAATCAGGTGAAGGCGCACATCGACTCGCTGAACGCGGGGCTCGCCAGCTTCGAGCAGATCAAGAAGTTCACGGTCATCGGCCGCGAGTTCTCGGTCCAGGACGGCGAGATGACGCCGACCCTCAAGATGAAGCGCAACGTGATCGAGCAGCGCTTCCGTGGCGTCATCGATCAGATGTACGCAGGCGAGTGAGCGGGGGCGCTCCGCCGTGGCGGCGGGGGCGGCGCGCCGCCAGGGCGCCGAGCGGGGATGAGCTCCCGGCGCCGTCGCGGCCTCGCTCCTCGACGCTGGCGGGGCTCCGGGGCGGGATCGGTAGAAGAAAAGAAGAACGACCGTGAAGGACGCCAGGGGCGCCAGGGGGAGATGATTCCCGGGTTCTCCTGGCGTCCTTTCGGGTTGTCGAGCTGGACTGCCGCGTACGGCGCGGCCGGGCGCCGCGCTGGCTAGATCTCCGTCGGATCAGGCCTTCGCGAGGTAGGTCTCGAGATCGTCGGCGCCGCCGATGTACTGGCCGTCGATGAAGACCTGCGGTGTCGAGGACTTGCCGCTAACGGCCCGGAGCCGCCGCGGCGAGGCCGAGACCTCCTCGTAGGCGAGGCCCCGCTGCTCCAGGAGGCGCTTCGCCTTCGTGCAGTAACCACACCCCGGCTTCGTGAACATCAGCACGTCGTGGGGCGCCTTGGACGACGGATCCAGGTGCTTCAGCATCGTGTCCGCGTCCGACACGTCGAAGGGGTCGCCCTCCACCTCGGGCTCGATGAACATCTTCTTGATCACGCCGTCTTCGACAAGCATCGAATAGCGCCACGAGCGCTTGCCGAACCCGAGGTTCGCCTTGTCGACGAGCATGCCCATCTTCTCCGTGAACTCCCCGTTCCCGTCGGGCAGGAACAGGACCTTCTCGGCGTGCTGGGCCTTGCCCCACTCATCCATGACGAAGGCGTCGTTCACGGACACGCACGCGATCGTGTCGACCCCGCGCCGCTTGAACTCGTCCGCGAGCTCGTTGTAGCGCGGCACATGGCTGCTCGAGCAGGTCGGCGTGAAGGCGCCCGGCAGCGCGAACACCACCACCTTCTTGCCGGCGAACACGTCCTTGGTGGTCACGTCCTTCCACTGGCCGTCGACACGCGTGCGAAACGTGACATCCGGAACGCGCTGCCCTTCGAGGTTCTTCAACATGTCTGTCCTGCTCCTCCAGTGCTCTTCCGTTGCGATCGGGAACGGCAACCCTTGTTCAACGTCGCGCGGCGCCCGTCCGGGCTCGCCGCGGCTGGCGAGAACTTAACCTCGCCCTTCCACGCCGGCCAGCCGTTGTGCGTCATCCCGGAAGCCCGCGCGCCGGCGCCATCGACGCTGCACAGCCCGCTGTGGCGCCCCTGCTTGCGCCCGGCGTCGGAGCGGGCCCGACAAGACGGCGCGACAAGGAAGCCGCTGGGCTCAAGGGGAGCGCAGGGAGGTGCGCGACGCGCGTTCGCGCAACGGATGCGCGCCGGGCGAGGCGGAGGGAGGCCGGGGCGGGGCCGAGGGCACCCTCGACGTCCGCGGGCGGCTGCTCGGCCGGCGCTGAGCCTGGCCCGGGGCAGCCGCCGCGCCGGCAAGGAAGCGAGCGCTCAGCCGCTCCGCGCCTGCTCCACCGCGCGCCACAGGTACCAGCTCGCCACGGTGCGGTACGGCCTCCAGCGCGCGCCGCGCTGCTCGAGCTCCTTGCGCGCCGGTAGATCGCCCTGCTCGAACGCGATCGCGAAGCCCTTGCGGATGCCGTAGTCGTCCGCGGGCAGCACGTCCGGGCGGCCGAGGCGGAACATCAGGAGCATCTCCACGGTCCACCGGCCGATGCCGCGCACCTGGGTGAGGCGCTCGACGAGCGCCTCGTCCTCCATGCCGCGGGCCTCGGCGAGCGTGGGGAGCTCGCCGTCCGCGGCCCGCCGCGCGAGATCGCGGAGCGCGAGGAGCTTCGCGCGCGACAGGCCGGCGGCGCGGAGCTTCTCGTCCGAGGCGCCCAGGATCTGCTCGGGCGTGGGGCCCTCGTGCGCGCGCGGGAACAGCGAGCGCACGCGCGCGAAGATGGTCGCCGCGGCCTTGCCGGTGAGCTGCTGGTAGACGATCGCCTCGGCGAGCGCGACGAAGAGGCTCGAGGTCCGGTCGAGCCGCATGCGGAACGGGCCGACAGCGTCGATGAGGCGCGCGAGCGCCGGGTCGGACGCGCGCACGTGCTCGACCGCGACGGCTGGATCGAAGCCGAGCGCGCCGCCGCCCTCGTCGTCGAGCGCGCCGCTCGCCTGGGCGCCCTCGAGCGCGAGGAGGCGGAGCTTCGTCGTGACGCCGCCGCTCCCGGAGAAGCCGCCGACCTTGCCGCCGGCCGCGAGCACCCGGTGGCACGGCACGACGATCGGGAACGGGTTGCGCCCGAGCGCCTGCCCCACCGCGCGCGCCGAGCCGGGCGCACCGAGCCGTCCGGCGATGTCGCCGTAGGTCAGCGTGGCGCCGGGCGGGATGGTGCGCGCGACCTCGTAGACGCGGCGGTGGAAGGGCGGCACGCGCTCCATGTCGAGCGCGATGACCGAGAGATCGCTCGCCTCGCCGCGCAGGAGCGCGACGATGCCGTCGAGCGCGCGCTGCACGTCGGGCGGCGGCGGCGCCTCGAGCGCGCCCGGGAGGCGCTGGAGCACGCGCGCGCGCGTCTCGCTGTCGCGCGCCTCCGGGAGCTGCACGAAGGCCAGGCCGCGCCCGCCCCAGGCGACGCCGCACCGGCCGATCGCCGTGTCGAAGAGCGTGAATCCGTGGGCTGTCATGGTGTGGCGCGAGCGTACCGCCCGCAGCCGACGTCGTTCTTGGAGAATCTTGCGCCGCCGCGCGGCGCTCGGCCGCGCCGCGTGAAGCGATGTGGAAGGAGAAGATCGCCACGGCCACGGGAATGCAGACGAAGGCCAGGGGAGACCCCGACCCGACCCACATCGAGGTAGCCGCAGCGACGCCGGTGACGCTCGATGGCAAAGTTTGCCGCTCTGGCAATTCTTGCCATCGTGCGATGGCATGGCTTGCCATGCCGCCGCCGCGCCCATCCGCCGCCGAGGCGGCAGCAACAGCGGCCGGCGCGTCGCGTGACCTCGCCGAGCTGCGGCCGACGGGCGGCACGAGCGTTGCTCTATACGAGAGCGTCCGCGATCACTGCTTGATCTATCGAACACGGCGCTGCTGTTGAGAGCGCCAGTGACACGCCTCAAGAAGGACCCAAATCATGCGTTACCTGTTCGCTTTGTCCGCTGCTGCTTTGCTCGCTGGTTGCGTCGTCGACGCGCAACCCGGTTCAGAGCTCATCGATTCGTCCCAGGATCCGCTCGTCAACGGGCATGTCGCCACCGAGGCCGAATACCCGTCCACGGTCCACCTGGGCGGCTGCACGGGGGTGAAGGTCGGTCCGCGCCACTTCCTCTCCGCAGCGCACTGTTTTTCGAACCCTGCGAGTGTCACGCAGCTGAACGTCACGCCAGACAACAACGCGCTGAACCCGGTCTCGCTCACGGTAGTGTCCGTGAACAACCACCCGGAGTACCAGAACTGCACGAGCTGCGCCGGGGACCACTCGATGAGCGACTTCGGGCTTCGACCCGACGTCTCGCTCATCATCGTCAACGAGCTGACGCCGCAGATCCCGGTCGCCGTCATCGACCCGAACCCGGTCCCGGTTGGCACGTCGGTCACGTTGACCGGTTACGGCTGCGAGGGCGTCACGCCGCCGCCTCCGACGCGGTTCAAGGTGGGAGACTCCGTGACCGTCTCGCCGCTGACCTTCGACCCTGCCACGACCATTCCCGGCGGTTACACCACCACCCAGGGACCGGCCCTGGTCCCCGGCGCGCCCGCGCTGTGCCCCGGCGACTCGGGCGGGCCGCTGTTCCGCACGGGCACGAACGTCGTGGTCGGCATCAACTCCCTCGTCTCCGGCAACGAAAACGGCGAGATCGGCAACTGGTTCACCCGCCTGGACCTGGAGTCTCGTTACAACGTCCACTCCTGGCTCCAGGGGCTGATCGGAGCGCCGATCTCGACGCCGTGCAGCTCGATCTGCAGCAACCCGACCCCGATCACGTCCGTTTCCTACTCCAGCGGCAACCTCGGCACGGGCGAGCGCTGCTTCGAGTCCACGGCGAACTCGGTGAACGTGAACTGCGGAGGCTTTGCTTCCTCGCGCACCTTCGACGTCAACGGAACGGCGCTGTCCTGCAATGGACAGGGGATCACCCTCCCCGCGAAGCGCAACGGCGGCTATTGCTTCCACGCCAGCGCCGGTAACAACTCCTGGGCCTGGTTCACCACCTGGTGAGGGTGACGTCGCGGGACGGTTAGCGCCCGCCGTCGTCAACCCGGACCAGCCCCGCCCGGGCTCGCGGGCTCCGCGTCAGCGCGCCCGGGCTTGTACCCGTCACACCTCTGCTCCGTTCCTGCTGCCGGCCCGGGCATCGTGATGCAGGGCGGCGCGAACCCCGGCGCCGCAGCGACGCGCGCCATCGGGCAAGCCCCCAACCTCACACAGGGTGGTGTCGAAGCCATGTCTCGAAGTCGGTGAGCGGAATCCCGAGCGCTCGCGCCGCCTCGGGGGTGGCCGGGCTGCCGTGGTGGTTCAGCCGCTCGTGCGGGCGCGCAATCGTCGGCATCACGCCCAGGGCGATGGCCTCGTCGGGGGTGAGCGACGGCGCTTCGATGGGAAGGCCGAGCGCGCGGGCCAGGGCACGGGCGATCTCGCGCATCGTCAACCGCTCGCTTGCGAGCTCGAGCTCCACGCCGTGGAACCGTGACGGCTCCTGGACCGCGGCTGCGGCCGCCGCCCCGATGTCCTGCACGGCGACCAGGGCCAGCTCCGTGTCAGGCGCGATCGTGGTGAGCAGGCGGTCCCCCGTGTACCCCTCGAACATGATGGAAGGGCGGACGAAGTTCTCCATGAAGAAGGAGGGCTTGAGGAGGGTCCAGAAGCGGAATCCGGCGTTCTTCACCAGCTCTTCGGTGTACGCCTTGCTCTCCCAGTAGTTGCGGAGTTGGCCCCGCTCGAGCTCCCAGCCCGGCGCTCGCCGGTGGTGCGCGCCGGCTCCGGACACCGAGGTGTGGATGAACTGCGGCACGCCGGCTGCCCGGGCTGCCTCGACGAGGTTCTTCCCCTGCACCCGCTCGGAGTCCGACTCGGGGTCGGCCATGCTCGGGTGCTGCACGGAGAACACCGCCCGCGCTCCCTCGCAGGCGACGCGCAGCGAGCCGGAGTCGTCGAGGTCGCCCCGCACGAGGACCGCGCCTCGAGCGCGCAACGCGATTGCAGGGGCCGCGCCAGGGTCACGAACGAGCGCACGCACGGGGACGCCTCGCTCGAGCAGCGCAGCGGCGACGGCTCCGCCTTGCTTGCCCGTGGCGCCGGTGACCAGCACCGGCGCGGTGGTCGCTTCGATGGACATGAGTTACCCTTTCTGAGGCGAATGAAGGCCTCGAAATACCCCCCAACCATGCGGCGCTCGCGCGGCCACGACCAGCCGAGCGCGTCCACGTTGCTTTCGAAATCGTCCAGCTCGGGTCACTCGTGGACCCGCTGAGCGAACTCCTCTCCTCGGTTCGAGCGACGGCGGCGTCGTGGGCCTGCCTCGACGCGAGGGCGCCGTGGGGCGTCGCGCTTCGAGGCAGGCCTTCGACCTTCTGCATCCACCACGTGGTGAGCGGCACGGCCTGGCTCTCGACCGAGAACGACGGCCACGCGCTCGCCCTGACGACCGGTGATGTCGTCGTGGTACCGCACGGCGGGGCGCATTCGCTCGGGGATCGTACCGACACGCCGGTGGTCGCTCTCGAAGAGCTGCCCGGGGTCCGCGCGAGCGGCGAAGCGCGCGTGTGGCACCTGACCCTCGGCGGCGTGGGGACCGAGACGAGGGTCACGTCGGCGCTGGTCGAGCTCGAGGATCCGTTCTCCGTCCCGATCGTGTCGTCGTTGCCGCCCGTGTTCCGGCTCGCGGGTGCGGGCGCGGGTCACGCGTCGCTCGTGGAGCAGCTCCGTCTCCTCGCGCGCGAGATCGCGTCGAGGCCGTTCGGCTCCGATCTCGTGCTCGCCCGCATGGCAGACGTGCTGTTCGTCCACGTGATGCGGGCGTACGTCGAGACGCTCGGCGACGAGCCTTCGCACTCGTGTCGCTCGCTCGAGCTGGTCAGCGCGCTGCGCGACCCGGGCGTGGCCACGGCCCTGGGCCTGATGAGCCGTCGACCGGAGCATCCATGGACGGTCGCCTCGCTGGCCGAGCAGGTCGGGCTGTCGCGGTCTGCCTTCGCGGCGCGCTTCACGAGCCTCGTGGGCGAGCCGCCGCTCGGCTTTCTCACGCGGATGCGCATGCAGAGGGCGACGATGTTGCTGCGCGAAGGCGCGACGCTCGCGTTGACCTCTCAGCTCACCGGCTACGCGTCGGAGGCCTCGTTCAGCCACGCGTTCCGGCAGTGGTCGGGCATGGCGCCGGGGGCCTACCGTCGCCAGCAGCACGCGCGCCAGAGCAACCCAGGAGCCGAGCCCGGCGCTCGGCCCCGAGCCGAGGGGGGCCAGGGGCCGCCAGCGCGACGAGCCGCAAGGGCGTGAGGCGCGGCGGCGATGCGGTACTAGCCTTTCGGCCGCAATGAATCGGCGGTGTAGACGATCTTCCCCCCGACCATGGTCATGAGCACCTGAATCTTCCCGAGATCGTCCTCGGGGATCTGAAGGAAGTTCTGGTCCAGCACGATCATGTCAGCGAATTTGCCGACCTCGATCGAGCCCACGACCTTCTCCAGCCGCAGCTGGTAGGCCGAGTTCATGGTGATCGCACGCAGCGCGACGCTGCGCGGCAGGAGCGGATCGTCGTTGAGCCGGCCGGCATAGGCCGGACCAAAGCTGGCCGGATGCGCGGGGTCTCCCCTGCGGGTGACGCCGATCTTCAACGCCAGGAACTCGGCGAACGGGTCGACCGGCCAGTCGCTTCCATAGGCTATCCTCGCGCCAGCGCTGTGCAGGCTGCCCTCGGGCTCCAGGCGGGCATAACGCTCCGGCCCGAGCTGATGCTTCATCGCATCGACGGAATAAGGGGCCTCTTGCGCCCACTGGAACGACATCACCGGGATCACGCCGAGCGCCTTGAAGCGGCCGAAGTCCGCCGGATCGACCGTCTCGCAATGCGCGATCGCCGCGCGAATGTCGTTGCCTGGCAGCTGGGCGCGCACGTGCTCGTAAGCGTCGAGCGTCTGCCGCACCGCGCGGTCGCCGATCGCGTGGACGTGGGGATCGAACCCGGCCTTGACGGCCGCGAGGAGGAGCGACTTCAGCGTGTCCGGCGGGAAGTAAACGTCGCCGCTGCGCGTGCCCGTCACCCACCTGGGCGCGCCGTCCGTGCCCACGTTGACATTGTACGGCGCGAGCATCGCCGCGGTCTGGGCCGGCGCCTGCAGGACACCATCCATCATGATCTTGACGTGGCGAGCGCCGATGCCAGGGGCCGGCTCCGCGGCGGCCTGATCGTGGGAGGCCGCCAGGGCCCTGGCCGCGGCGATCGCTTGTTCCGGACCCTTCGCCACCTTGTCAGGATCCATCAGAATGGCGAAGAGCGCCCTCGCCGTCAGGTCGCCGCTGCGCTGCACGGCTGTGAACGCTCGCAGCGCACGTTCGTCCGTGGACGCGTCCATGAACGTGGTCACGCCCTGGTGGCGTATCGCGTCGAGCGCCGCCTTCGCGCTGCGCACGTCGTCCTCTAGCGCCGGCGCCGGCATGGCCGCCGATACGAGCGCGATGCCGGCATCCTCGAAGATGCCCGTTGGCTTGCCGTCTGCGCCGCGATCGATCTTGCCGCCGACCGGATCGGGCGTCTTTTCGGTGACGCCTGCCAGCGCCATGCCGCGCGAGTTGGTCAGCACGCTGTGGTGGTCTGTGGAGTGCACGAGGATCGGCCGCTGGGTCTTGAGCGCGTCGAGCGCAGCCAGGGTCGGGTCGGCGTCCACCGATACCGTGCCCTGCCGGTCCCAGCTCGTCACCTCGAGCCACTGATCGGGAGCCTTGGCTGGCTCGCCGTCGAGGCAGGCCTGGATCTTCGCCTGGATCTGCGCGATGGTGAGCGTCTTGTAGTCGAGGCTGCACATCAGACGTTGCGCCCCGCCGGACATGACGTGCAAATGGCCGTCGACCAGCCCGGGCATCAGCATGCGGCCCGTCAGGTCGATGACCTCGGTCCGAGCGCCCACATACTCCTGTACGCCGCTGTCGGCGCCGACATAAACGATCCTGCCGGCGCGCACCGCGACCGCCTGGCGCACAGAGTCCGCGCTGTCGACGGTGTACACGAACCCGTTCCGCAGCACGGTGTCGGCGGGCTGCTTCATGGGGGCGCCGCAGGCGACCTGCATCGAAAAGAGCGCGCACGTCGCCGCGTACGCGGCGCTGAACGCGCGATGACGGCGGGGGGGAACGCGCCTGTCGCCTGCAGCCCGAGACTTGTTCCTCATGAGTGCTCCTGTGGCCATCCAGCGTCGCCCGCGGCACGGCGTTGCCATGGCCGGATGGGCTCGCTTGAACCCAGAGACGGAGATCTTCGTCGTCGTGGCTCGCGAGGGCTCCGCTCTGGACATGCCCGTGTCGCCCGGGAGGCCCCGAATCGAGCCTCCATCGTGGAATACACGAACCAGACCACCCCTGCAAGACCAGCCGCGGCTCGCCGGATGGCGGCTCCGAGCGGCCGGGAGGGCGAGGGGGAGAGCCAGACGCTGCGGAGGCGCCACGCCGAAAACCACGGGACCTGCTCCGGGTCGACAGGACATTCTTCCGTGCGATCCGGCGCCCCGTGAAAAAGCGAACGATATCAACGTTCCAATCAAGCGTCGAACGGGCGGCGCTCAGGATGATTCGTGATCAACTCGGCGCTCTCGTGGCGACTCGCGCACGACAAGACGAACTGTCCTGGGATCTGGAGCTCGGCGGCCCCCGCTGCTCCCCGACCCGGACAGGCAGCATGCCCGGCCACCGAAGACCCCCTAGAGGGCGCGGGCGAGCCGGTCCTGGAAGAGCTTGCGGTCGCCTCGCGCCGCCTTTCGGAAGCCGCGGGGCGAGACGCCGGCCGCGCGGTGGAACGTGCGCACGAAGTTGGAGAGGTCGCCGAACCCGACGTCGAGGGCGATGTCGGTGATCGACCGGGTGTCCTCGGCGAGCAGGCGAGCCGCGCGGCGCAGCCGGGCCCGGACCAGGTACTGGTGCGGGGTCACGCCGAGCACCCGGGCGAAGAGCCGCAGGAAGTGGAACGCGCTGAGCCCGGCCTCCCGCGCGGCGCTCTCCAGGTCGATCGGCTCGTGCGCATGCGCGTCCACCCACAGGGCCGCTTCCACGGCGCGGCGGCGGTCGCGCGCCCCGGCCTCCGGCGGGCGCCGCCCCTGCCCGGAGACCACCTCGACGAAGCGGGACGCGAACAGCATCCCCGCCTCGTCGAGGCCGACGCCGCTCCTGCCTTCGGCCGCCGCCTGCGCGAGCTCGCCGAGCACCATCAGCCCGGGCAGCGGCGGCACGCCGCCGGTCCGGAAGGCCTCGCCTCGGGCGCCGAGCGCCTCGACGAGCGCCGGCGCGAGGTGGAAGGAAAGGCACTCGTCGCCTGCGACGTGGTCGTGCGTGCACATGTACTCGTCGCCCGGGTGCCCGACCAGGAGCGACCCGGCCACGAGCTCGAACGACGCACCCCGGACGCGGTAACCGAAGCTGCCCTTGCGCACGTACGAGACGGAGAAGCCGCGGTGCAGCTCGGCGAACGGCGCGTCCCCGGGGCCGGCGCTGCACCGGTAGTCGAGCACCGAGATGGCGTCGCGCCGCAGCACCGTCGTGACCCTCATGCTCCACCGACTCTACCGGCGGCGGCGCAGCCGGGCAACCGGAGCCGCTCCGCCGCGTCCGTGCAGCTCCCGCGCTCGTTTTCGCCGTGGCGTGGCGTCGAGCCGAGCCGCGCGCGGCCTCGCCGAGGCATGCCGCCCGCGGTGAGTCGCATCGGTGGGAGAGCGCAGCCGCCGGGATCGCCATTCACGTCGTTTCCCTCACCCGCGGGTCGCGGCTTCAGATACCGAGTCTGCCTTAAGGCCATTCCCGAGCCGCGGTACGGGATACCGCGGGCACATGCATATCCAATGAAGAACAGCCTCCAGGCGCGACGTCCCGGTCTTGCTGACAGCGAGGGTATCGCTATAGTCGCGCCATGGTGCGCCGTGACGAGCTCGATCCCGGGCCCCGTTCGCGGGACAGGGGAGCGATCTCAGGCTGCACGTCTCCAGCGGGTGCGAGTCCCGCCCGGGTAAGCGCCGGAGCGCCCGGTAGCAGGCCCCAGGCTGACGGGGGAGACCCCTCGGTCCGAGCGGGGCGTCGAAAGCCTCTACGGAGGGAGCAAGAACGCGGGCCGCAACATCAAGTGAAGCCTGCCGCCTCGACAGACAAACAACGAAGGAGCCGAGCCGCGCATGCCACGGCGAAGGCCACGTCCGTCGCGCCGCAGTCCGGAGCAGAACGCGCGACGGGTCCCTCCGGGGTAGAGGGCGCAGCACGCGTTCAAGGAGAGGTGCGGAACACGGGAGGCCCGTCTGCGTCGCCGTCGTCGCGGCAAGGTGGCTCGTATAAGCCGAAGGTGAAATCGAGCGCTGCGCAGCGGGAGTCCGAGGGGGCCGTAGTACCGTTGATGACCGCGACGAACAACGCGGTCGGAGGGAGAGGCCCCTGCGGTGGTCGCGTCGGTCGAGGAGGTAAGCGCGAGGGCATGGCCGGCAGGACCGGCTCCAACCACCCCCGTGGGCGCGAGCCCATGGACAAAGTGCGACAACTCCAACGCCGGCTGTGGGTCGCGGCCAAGCGGCATCCGGGGCGCCGGTTCCACGCGTTGTATGACCGCATCGCGAGGGGTGACGTCCTCGCGGAAGCGTGGAAGCGGGTGAAGCGGAACCGAGGTGCGGCGGGTGTCGATGCTCAGACGCTCGCCGATATCGAGCAGCACGGCGTGGAGCGCTTCCTCGAAGAGCTTGGCGTCACGCTGCGAGCAGGTACGTACCGGCCGGCAGCGGTGCTGCGCCGGTACATCCCGAAGGCCGATGGGAAGAAGCGGCCGCTAGGCATTCCGACGATCCGGGACCGGGTGGTGCAGATGGCGGCGAAGCTGGTGCTGGAGCCGATCTTCGAGGCGGACTTTCGCCCGAGCTCGTACGGCTTCCGGCCTCGCCGCAGCGCGACGCAGGCGCTGGAGACCCTCCGCAAGCTGGGAGCTCGCAGAGGCAACCACGTCCTGGACGCGGACATCCGCGACTACTTCGGGAGCATCGACCACGACAAGCTAATGAAGCTGGTCGAGCGACGCGTCTCGGATCGGCGGGTGCTCAAGCTGCTGCGGCAGTGGCTCCGGTGCGGGGTGATGGAAGAGGGGCGGGAGGTAGCGACGCTCTCGGGGACACCGCAGGGCGGCGTGATCTCTCCACTGCTCTCGAACATCTTCCTGCACGTGCTCGATGTGGCGTGGGAGCGCCATGGTGCCCATCTGGGCACGCTGGTGCGCTACGCGGACGACTTCGTGGTCATGTGCGCCACGAGGTCGGCGTGCGAGCAGGCCGAGAGGCGCGTACGCGAGGTGCTCGCGCGGCTCGGGCTGGAGCTACACCCGGATAAGACGAGGCGGGTGGATCTCTCCTTGGGCAAGGAGGGCTTCGACTTCCTCGGCTGCCACCTGCGCAAGCGCATGAGCGGACCGATCTGGGAGCAGTCACGCCGGCGCGTGTACTTCCTCCAGCGCTGGCCCTCTCAGCGCAGCATGAATCGGGTGCGGCAGCGCGTGAAGGAGCTGACCGGTCGAGCCAGAAACGGGGTGAAGGACGTGCGGGTGCTGATCCGCGCTCTGAACCCGGTGCTGCGCGGCTGGGGCAACTACTTCCGCACCGGGAACGCGACGAGCAAGTTCAACCAGATCGACAGCTACGTGTGGCGGCGGCTCCGCGACTTCCTCAAGAAGCGCAAGGGGCGCAACCTGCGCGCGCGTGAGGTCGAAGGTTGGACATGCGACTTCTTCGTCGAAGGTCACGGGCTCCATCGTCTGCGCGGGACCGTCCAGTACCCGGAGGCTGCGTAATGCAGCGGCCCGAGAGACCACCGGTAAGCCGTGTGCGGGAAATCCGCACGCACGGTTTGAAAGGGGGTCTTGCCCTTCATCGCCCGGTTTCACGACCGGGCAGGAGAAAGTAGGATCTACCAATGCAATCGACGGTCGACTCCACTGCCGAGCTCGAGCCTCTTCACGAGATCGGCGACGCCTGGTCCATCGCGCAGCCCGGGCTGCGGGCCCGCGCGATCCGCGAGCGAGCGCCCCTGTTGCGCGCGCGCCTCGAGGCCTCGAGGCCGGTGGTCTCGGTGAGGACCTTCGACACGATGCAGCTCGCGTATCCCACCCGCTATGCGTTCTGGGGCGCGGCGCTCCTGCCGTCTCCTTTCGCGATCATGACACAGCGGGTGTTCCTGGTTCAGTTCGAGCAATCGGGTCGGCTGAAGAACCTGCTGTTCAACCCGACGGACCCCGAGGGCGCCCTGCGCGCGCCCTACCTGGAGCGGCTGCGCGCGCGCCATCCGGTGATGTCGCATCTCAGCACCCGCGTCTTCGCGCCGCTCACCTCGCAGCTCCGGGGCGCCGGCGTCGCGCCGGAGGACATTGATTACATCGCCTACGACCATTTTCATCTCCAGGACCTGCGCAAGCACCTGGGTACGAAGGAGAGCCCGGCGCCCGTCACGTTCCCGGCGGCGCAGCTCATCGCCCAGCGGCGGGAATGGGAGGCCTGGGACGCGCTCCACC
This sequence comes from Sorangium sp. So ce321, assembly GCF_051530195.1. Lineage (NCBI taxonomy): Bacteria > Pseudomonadati > Myxococcota > Polyangiales > Polyangiaceae > Sorangium > Sorangium sp. So ce321. The sequence continues at coordinate 1,965,428 of NZ_CP150329.1, forward strand.
CCCTCCAGTCGGCGTTCTACGTGGCGGACGGCAAGCGCGATGTCCTCGAGAGCCGGGTCCGGCTGATCGACGGCGACGTCCTCCTCGGGGACGGCGTGTGGCTGGTGCGGACGCCGGGCCACAGCACCGGCAACCAGACGCTGTTCTTCAGGACCGATCGAGGCATCTTCGGCGTCAGCGAGAACGGGGTCTCGGCGGACAACTGGTCGCCGCTCGAGAGCCGGCTGCCGGGCGTCGCGGCGCGGTGCAAGGACCAGGGCCTCGAGGTCCTGCTGAACCTCGATACGCCCGAGTCCGGCGCCGATCAGTACACCTCGATGCTGCTCGAGCGGGCCGTGGTGGATCGGGTCCCGGACCGGCCCGGGTTCGTTCAGATGGTGACCGGCTTCGAGGTGACCCGGTCGGCGCTGGCCCCCGGGGTCACGCCGACCCACCATTTCGGCGGGTTGAGCGTGGGCTCGGTCCGCCCGAAGCCGTCGCAGGCGGCGCGGGCGCCCGCGGCCGCCCACGAGGCGCGGCCGTGACGGCGCCGCGCGGCGGCCGTTCCCGGGTCAACGCCCGCTGAATTCGACCGCCGCGCGGCGGCCGTTCCCGGGTCAGCGCCCGCTGAATTCGACCGCCCGCGGCGGCGGTCCTGGGTCAACGCCCGCTGAATTCGACCGCCTGCGGCGGCGGTCCCGGGGCGACCTCCGCTGAATACGACAGCCCCGCGGCGGCCGGGCGACCATCTACCGGGCCGGCCGCGGATCGAGTAGTCGTTCTCCATTCCCGTGACGCGCCACCACCTCGGCCTCTCCGCGCTGATCTCCTGCCTCGCCCTCGCTGGATGCAATGCGATCTCCGGTATCGGCGACCTGACCTTCGACGGCGCGGACGCGAGCGGCGGCGGTGGCGCCGGCGGCGGGTCCGGTGGCAGCGGCGGTGAGGTCGGCGGCGGTGGGTCGGGCGGCGCCGGCGGTGAGGCAGGCGCCGGCGGTGAAGCAGGCGGCGCCGGCGATGCCTCGGGCGGCGGTGGCGGCGGCGGCGCGTGCGACGGAGCGCCCTGTCCAGCGCCGGTCGGCGTCGGCGTCGTGGACCAGAGCGTCACCGAGGTGTACGGCAATGCAGGTACGAGCACCCCGGTCATGGACAGGTGCCCGGAGAGCCAGGTCATCATCGGCTTCCGAGGGCTCGTGGGGATGCTGGGGGAGTCGTTCATCCATGGCCAGATCCGGGCGCAGTGTGGCCACCTGGCGCTCGACGGAGCGGGCCCGTATACGATCACCGCGGCCCCTGGCGACATGACCCCTGTCCAGGGCACCTATGGCACCGACGCCTGGGAGATGATGTGCCCGGAGAACCAGGTGGTGGTGGGCTTCAGCGGCTCGTCTGGCTCCTACCTGGATCTGCTCTTCATCGCCTGTGCGCCGCTCCTCGTGACCGGAGCGCCCGGCGATCTCCGCGTCGAGATCGGGCCCGTCACGTGGCCGGACGGCGTGGGCGGCGACGGCGGCAGCGCGTTCCCGGACACCTTCTGCGGTGCCTCCCAGGTGGCGAACCTCGTCCAGACCGTCGTCTCGAGCCCCCCCATCAGCGCCATCGGCCTGGGCTGCGCGACGGTGTCGCTCACGTACTGAGCCGTCCCCTGCCGCTCGCGGTGCGGTCGTCCGCGGGCGTCGGCCTCGCGCCCCGGCGCCGCCGACCGAGGGCGTAGGCGATGCCGCTCTGAAACGAGCCCTGCGTCACGATGCCGCTCAGGTCCGCCCCGAGCTCGATGAGCGTCCGCGCCGCCTCGGGCCCGACGCCCGTCAGCACCACCTCGGCCCCGAGCAGCCGCGCCGCGCGCGCCGCCCGCACGAGCCCGTCCGATGCGTACGCGCCCGGCGCCCTGACGCCGGTGATGTCGAGGATCGCGACGGCGGCCTGCTGCGCCGTGATCCCGCCGAGCAGCACCTCGATGATCCGCTGCGCCCGCGCCTCGTCGATCGCGCCGACGAGCGGCATCGCGAGCACCTCGTCGGCGATCGGGATGAGCGGCGTCCCGAGCTCCCGGAGCGCGCTCGCCTGCGCCTCGATCACCTGCGCCTGCAGCGTGATCCGCTCGGACTCGGACGCGATCTCCGCGGTGATGTCGCGGAGGAAGATGGCCGTCGCCGCCCCCGCTGTCGCCTGCCGGTCGAGCGCGATCGCGTCCACCCGCGCCGTCCAGGTGCGCCCGTCGGCGCGCTGGAAGTCGACCCGGCCGCTCCAGCTCTCCTCGCGGCGGAACAGCGACTCGGCCTGCTCCTCGGAGAGCCCCGCCGGCCCCGGCGCCAGCCAGCGCCATATCGCGCTGCCGGCGACGCGCTCCCCCGGCGCGACCATGTCCGTGAACGCCTCGTTCGCGTGGAGGACGTTGCCCGCCGGATCGAGCACCGCGATCCCGTCGAGCGCGTGCTCCACGAGCGCCTTGGCGCGCGCGAGCGCGGCCTCTGCCTCGCGCTGCTCGGTGACGTCTTGAACGGTGCCCAGCACCACCCGCGGAGCTCCCCCCGGATCGCGCGAGTAAACGACCGCGCGGTCGACGAGCCGCCGGTAGGTCCCGTCCCGCTTGCGGATGCGGTACGCGTGCTCGATCACCTCGCCGTCGGCCGCGCGCCGGAGGCGCTCGAAATTCTGCATGAGCCCGTCGAGATCTTCCGCGGGCACGAGGGTCGTGAGCACGCCCTCGCCCATGGCCTCGATCTCCTCGGGGCTGTATCCCGCGAGCTCGGCCACATTGCGGTTGGTGTAGACGCTCTGGATATCGACGATATCGAACAGATAGACGAGGAGCGGGAGTCCCTCGATGATGCGCCGGTCGCGCGTGGTGGTCTCGCGCAGCGCGCGGCCCTCCTGCTCGAGCGTGGCCACCTGCGCCCGGAGCTGCTCCACGAGCCCCCGGAGCTCGGCGTTCTCTGCCCTGAGGGCTTCCGCGGAGAGATGTTCATCCTTCATACGCTGCTTCCGGGGTCCGGTGTACAGGGAAGCGGTGATCTTACGCTGATGCGGTCACTCTGCACACCACCGGCGCGTGTGGAGCGTCGGCGAAGCGGTCTGAGGCGATGGCGGCTCCCGCTCCAGGCAGGATGGAGGGGGTCCTGCGGCGGTGTGGTCGAGCCTGCCTCGGCGCCTCCGGCGCATGCTGGCGAGCTCATCGGCGGGCGAGACGCTGGACGAGATGGGGAAGGGGAGCGGTGGAAGCGGTGGGAAGGGGAGCGCGGGCGGCGCGCCGGGCGCCTCCGGCGGGGCGCGGTGGCGCGCTGGAGATGCGTTAGAGTCGTCCGATGATCAGCTCGCCTTCACCTGTTCCCTCCAGCCGCCGGCCCTCACGACCGGGCGGACGGCGTCCTCTGGGCGCGACGCTCGCGCGCGCGGCCTCCGTCCTCGGCCTGTGCGCGCTCGCCATGTGCGACTCGCTCGACAACGTCGACGTGGAGGTCGGCGGCAAGGCGGTTGTCCAGCCAGGGACCCTCATCGACGACCTCATCGCCGCGCTGGACTTCGATGCTTTCCAGCGGATCGATCTCTCGGCGGAGTTCGAGAACCAGGGGGTGACGAAGGACGACGTCGACGCGGTGCACGTCGTCCACTTCACGCTCCGCGTCGAGAGCCCGGCCGACGGGAGCTTCGATTTCCTGACCTCCGCGTCGTTCTTCGCCGAGACGGACGGCCAGCCGCGGGTGCTCATCGCGAAGCTGGACGAGGTGCCGCGCGGCGCGCGCGAGCTGTCGATGGATGTTGTCGAAGGCGTGGATCTCACGCCCTATGTCGTGGCGCCCAGCATGAGGATCACGAGCGAGGCCCGCGTGAGCGGTCGCCCCGACGACGAGACGACCATCGCCGCGGACGTGCTGCTCGACGTCGACGTCAACGTGCCCGGCTGCTAGCGCGCGTCGCCGTCGCGTGCACCGGGCGTCGCGCGCTCGTCAGGGGTGGTCCAGGATGGCTGGGAACCCCCCACGGCCGCGATTTCCACATCGAGCCCGCCTGACACGCCGCTTGCCGGCGCGCCGCGCATGGCTCGCGCAGCGCGGCCAGGGACCGGGCGACCGTACGCCGAAGCCTTCCGGCGTCGTGCCTGGATGTCTCGCACGGGCGCTCTCGATCGAGCTTTCGAGAATCCCAGACGCCATCCCACAATGACCTGAAGCGCACGAGAAGAGCAGATGGCGTGCATTTCGGTCTGGCGATCTCGCCCGCGTCGTTGGTATAGCCGTCTGGCGGGAGCGAGTAGTAGTGAGCGGGCTATCGCAGGTAAGGTCGCCGGGCGGTCTGCCATGAATACGCACCCCCCTCGGGCCGATGGTCCCATTCGGCCCGGGGGCTCTTTTCATCTCTTCCTCTCTCCTGGCGTCCTGAGCGGTTCATCTCTCCTTCTTCCTTCATCTCTCATGGCGATTCGACCGCCCTCTCGTCTCGTCCGAGCACCGCGCCCTCGACGTCATCCCGCCCTGGCGCGCCGGGCCACTCACGCCCCCGCTGTCACGAGCTCGACCAGCTCGGCCAGGCTCGCTCCCGTGGCATCCGCGCGCACGCCCAGCTCCTCGGGCGGCAGCCCCAGTCGGTTGACCCAGAACGTCGGGTAGCCGAACCACCTGGCGCCCGCCGCATCCCAGCCGGCGAACGGGACGAACACGATCTCGTCGCGCTCCAGGCGGAACGCGTCGAGCGCCATCCGGTACGCGCGCGGATCCGGCTTGTACGTCCTCGCCCTGTCGGTGCTGAGCGCGTGCTCGATCAGGCCTCCCAGGCCGGCGCTCTCGATCGCGGCGTCGAGCATCCTCGGCGTGAAGTTGGACAGGAACGAGAGCCGGATGCCCGCGTCCTTCAACGACCTCAGCGCCGGCGCCGCGTCCGGCCACGCCCTGAGCTCGAGATACGCCCCGAGGAGCCGCGAGCGCTTTGCCTCCCCGAGATCGAGCTTCAGCTGCCTCTCGGCGAACACCAGCGCGTCTCCCGTCACTCGCCAGAAATCAGCGTACTCGCCCGAGGCCACCCGGAGCCACGTGTACTCGAATTGACGGGCGCGCCAGGCGTCGCTCAGCAGCGCGCCCTTGCCCGGCGAGAGCTCCTCCGCGAGCGTGGTGATCGGCCTCGGGTCGAGGACGGCAAAGGCGTCGAAGGCGACGGCCCTGATCTTCGAGCGCGCTGCAGGCCGCGGCGACGCCGGCCCGCGCTCCGCAGCGCACGAGGCGGCCATGGCCAGCGGGGCCGAGCCGAGGAGGCCTGTCGCGGCGGTCCCGGCGACGAGGTCGAGAAACTCACGGCGATTCGAAAGCATGCTGTCCTCGCTCAGGTGGTCCGACGTGGAACGTACGAGTGCGCAGGCGCACGAGCGCGCAGGCGCACGAGCGCGCAGGCGCACGAGCGCGCTACATCGACGCAAAGCGTGCACGCTCCGCCGTTGCCCGGGGATCCGCGATCGCCGTATACTCGCCATGCATCCTCGCATGGCGCGGAGCGCTCTCCGGCAGCAGCGCCCCGCGCGCCGGAGCCATGCTCGACTGGGACGACCTGCGCTACTTCCTCGCCGTCGCGCGGCACGGCAACCTCTCCGCCGCCGCGCGCGCGCTGAAGGTCACGCAGCCGACGGTCGGGCGGCGCATCGACGCGTTCGAGCGGCGCCTCGGGGCGAAGCTCTTCCTGCGCTCGCCGTCCGGATTCGCGCTCTCGGCCGCCGGCGAGGGCGTGCTCGGGCACGCCGAGCGCATGGAGCAGGGCGCGCTCGCCGCCGAGCTCGCCGCAGCAGGGCGCGACGCCGGCCTGAAAGGACACCTGCGCATCACCGCGTCCGAGTGGCTCGCCGTCCGCGTCCTCGGGCCGCTGCTCGCCCCGTTCCTCGCGCGCCACCCCGCCATCTCCGTCGATCTCGTCGCGGACGCGCGCTGGCTGAGCCTGCCGCGGCGAGAAGCCGACATCGCCCTTCGCCCCGCGGCGTTCGAGCACCACGAGGTCTTCCAGCGCGAGGTCGCGCGCATCGGGTTCGGCCTCTACGCGTCGGAGGACTACCTCGCCGAGCGCGGCTTGCCGGACTTCGGCCGGCAGTGCGAGGGCCACGCCCTCGTCACGATGAGCAGCGACGAGCCGCCCGCCGTCGCCGATCTGCCGTGGCTGCGCGCCATCGCCGCGAAGGCCCGCGTGGCCGCCCGCACCAACGGCCGCGAGGCCCAGGCGACCATGGGCGCCGCCGGGGTCGGGCTCGTCTGCCTGCCGCGCTACCTGGGCGACGCGACGGCGGGCCTGCGCCTCCTGGAGCCGCCCTCGCCGCCGCCCGAGCGCGCGCTGTGGCTCGGGGTGCACCGGGACGCGCGCGGGGTGCCGCGCGTGAAGGCGCTCGTCGCGTTCATCGCCGACGCCCTCGCGCCGCTGCGGCGCGCCCTGCTGCCCGACGCGCGGCCCCGGGAGATCAGGTGACGCGCGCGCCCGCTACGGGGCGCCGTCGAGCTGACACGCCCGGTGCGCCTCGAAGGCCTCCGAGCAGACCTCCTTGAACGACGTCTCGCACGCAGACGCGCTGGAGCCCAGGCACTCGAAGAGCGGGTCGAGCCACCGCGCGATCTGCTGGCAGGACGTCGTCGAGGCGATCTGGATGCCGGTGCTCATGCAGTCGAAGTACGGCGCGGTCAGCGCGTTGCAGGGGTGCGGCGCCGAGAGCAGCTCCGCGCAGGCCTCGCGACAGCCGTTCTCCGGGCACGCTCGGTCGAAGAGCGCGCAGAAGGAGCCGCACGAGGCCAGCTGCGCCTCGACCGGATCCGCGCCGCTCGCGCTCGACGACTGCGGGCCCACGATCGCGCTCGACGACTGCGGGCCCGCGCTCGCGCTCGACGACTGCAGGCCCGCGCTCGCGCTCGACGTGACGCCCGCTCCCCCGGAACCTTCGATGCTCCCGGGGGACCCGTCGACGACGACGTTCCCGCCGCAGGCGCTCGCCCCCGCGAGCGCGACGAGCGAGGCCAGGCCCGCTGAGACCAGCGTCGTTCTCATGCGGCGATACTACACCGGGGCGGGCAGGGCAGGGGCGCGCGCCCCGTCGATCCCGCGCGCGCCCGCGCGCGCCCCGCAGCTCACTCCACGGCCTGCGACTGCTCGATCGCGTCCTCGCGGCGCTCGCGGCGGTTGCACGCGAGCACCTTCTTGCGGACGCGCACGGCGTCGGGCGTGACCTCGACGAGCTCGTCGCCGTCGATCCACTCCATCGCCGTCTCGATCGTGAGCAGCCGCGGGCTGGCCAGGAGGACGTTCTCGTCCTTGCCGTGGTTGCGCACGTTGGAGAGCTTCTTCTCCTTGATCACGTTGACGTCGGTGTCGTTCGGCCGGTTGTGCTCGCCGATGATCATCCCCTCGTAGACCTCGACGCCGGGGACGATGAAGAACATCCCGCGCGGCTGCAGGTGGTGCAGCGCGTACGGGGTCGCCACGCCAGCGCGGTCGGAGACGATGGCCCCGGTCGGGCGGCGCATCATCGGGCCGCCCCAGGGCGCCCAGCCGTCGAACATCGTGTTGAGCAGGCCCGTGCCGCGCGTCGCCGTCAGGAACTCGCCGCGGAAGCCGATGAGCCCGCGCGACGGCACCCGGAACTCGAGGCGGGCGCGCCCGAAGCCGGGGTTCGTCATCTTCACCATCCGGCCGCGCCGGCCGCTGAGCCGCTCGGTCACGATGCCGACGTAGGTGTCCGGCACGTCCACGACCACGAGCTCGACCGGCTCCATCACCTCGCCGTTGATCTCGCGCGTCACCACCTCGGGGTTCGAGAGCTGCATCTCGTACCCCTCGCGCCGCATCGTCTCGACCAGGATCGCGAGCTGGAGCTCGCCGCGCCCGAGCACCACGAAGGTGTCCGGCACCTCGGTCGGCTCGACCCGGATCGCGAGGTTCTTCATCGCCTCGCGCTCGAGCCGCTCCTTCAGGTGGCGGCTCGTCAGGTACTTCGACTGCTTGCTCTTGCCGGCGAACGTCGACGTATTGACGCCGATCTTCATCTTGATCGTCGGCTCCTCGACGACGATCCGCGGCAGCGCCTCGGGCTGCCCCGGATCCGCGATCGTGTCGCCGATTGTGACCCCATCGAGCCCCGCGATCGCGACCACCTCGCCCGCGACGGCGCTCTCGACCGCGACCCGCTTCAGCCCCTCGTAGGCGTAGAGCATCTTCACGTAGCCGCGCGACTGGCCGTCCTCGCCGAGGAGCGCGACGTCGGCGCCGGACCGGGCCGTGCCGCGGACCACGCGGCCGACCGCGAGCCGGCCCACGTAGTCGTCGTGCGTCGTGTTGCAGACGATGACCTGGAGCGGCCCGTCCGGGTCGCCCGAGGGCGCCGGGACCCGATCGAGGATGGTCTCGAAGAGCGGCTGGAGGTCCGTGGCCTCGTGCTCGAGCTCGCGCTTCGCCTGGCCGAACTTCGCCACGGCGTAGAGCGTCGCGAAGTCCTGCTGCGGGTCGCTCGCCTCGAGGTCGCAGAAGAGGTCGAACACCTCGGAGAGCACCTCGTGGGCGCGCGCGTCGCTGCGGTCGATCTTGTTGATGACGACGATGACCGGGAAGCCGCGCTGGAGGCACTTCGAGAGCACGAAGCGCGTCTGCGGCAGCGGGCCCTCGGCGGCGTCGACGAGGAGCAGCGCCCCGTCGGCCATCATCAGCGTGCGCTCGACCTCGCCGCCGAAGTCGGAGTGGCCGGGCGTGTCCACGATGTTGATCTTGACCCCGCGGTACCGGATGCTGGTGTTCTTCGCGAGGATGGTGATGCCGCGCTCGCGCTCGAGGTCGTTCGAGTCCATGACCCGCTCGGCCACAACCTCGTTCTCTCGGAAGGCGCCCGACTGGCGGAGCATGTGATCGACGAGCGTCGTCTTCCCGTGGTCGACGTGGGCGACGATGGCGATGTTGCGGAGATCATTACGCGGCATATACGGCGGCGGCCGTGTAGCACGCGACCCACGGAGGAGCGAGCCCATCCTCGCCAGAGGTCGAACGTCCGGCCGACGCCGGCGCGCCGGCGACGCGCGGGTTGCGCGCAGGTTCCGCGCCGGCGACGCGCGGGTTCTGCGCAGGCCAGGCGCTCCGGCTCGCGGTGAGTCCGCCGTCGCCGGGGGCGAGCGCCCCAGCTCGGCGGTGATCTCGCGGCGGCCGCTCGCGGTCACCGGGCTCGACAGGACGACTGTTGACAGGCGATCGAGCGCCGCCATAGGGTGCGCGCCGTGCTGGTGCCTGGGCCCTTGCCCAGGCTCAATAGGGAACCCGGTGAGAATCCGGGGCTGCCCCGCAGCGGTAAGCGAGAACGACCTCCACGACGAGCACTGGCCCGAGAGGGCTGGGAAGCGGTGGACAGTAGGAAGTCGGCCCGGCCGAGGAGCTCGCAAGCCCGAAGACCTGCCAGCGCCCGGCGACGGGGAGACATCTGGCGCCGGTTCGACCTGGGAGCCTCGAGGGAGGCGGTGAGGTCCGTGCCGTCGCAGCGTCTGCGCGCGTCCCGGAGTCCGACCCGCCCCCGCGCTGCCTCCCGGTAGCCCGTGGGGGCGAGAGGTCGGTCCAGGGCATCGCCGCCACTGGACTGCCTTCCCTCCGCTCGGCGCGAGCGGCCCCGATCCGCTCGGCGCGATGCCAGCAAGAGGAGGACGCGCATGCCGCGCGAGACGATCACGAAGGGCCACGGACACCGCCGCTCACGCCACCTGCTCGCCGCACTATCGATCTCGCTGACCGTCGCGCGGCTCGCGCGCGCCGAGGTCGAGGCGCCGGAGGCGCCGACCGCCGCCCCGGGGGCGCCCGCGGACGGCGGGGCGAAGGCGCTCGCGGAAGGCGCGGGGGCGAGCGCCGACGGCGGCGCGGGGGCGAGCGCCGACGGCGGCGCGATCGAGGTCACCATCCAGGCGGAGAAGCCGGCGAGCGAGGCCGCCTCGCGCGTCTCCGTCGGGCATCGCGAGCTCGAGCTCAGGCCGAGGCTCCGGCCGGGCGACATCGTCGAGGCGGTCCCGGGGCTCTTCGCCGTGCAGCACGCCGGCGGCGGCAAGGCCAACCAGTACTTCCTCCGCGGGTTCGACGCGGACCACGGGACCGACGTCGCCTTCTTCGTCGACGGGGTGCCCGTCAACATGGTCAGCCACGGCCACGGGCACGGCTTCACCGATCTCTACTTCGTGATCCCGGAGCTCGTTACCGGGCTCGACGGCTACAAGGGGCCTTATTACGCGAGCATCGGCGACTTCGGCACCGCGGGCGCCGTGAACTTCCGCTTCGCCGAGAAGCTCGACGAGAGCCACGCGCAGCTCAGCCTCGGGCAGCACGGGATCGCCCGCGGCCTCGTGGTCGCCTCGCCGGATCTCGGCGACGCGTGGCGCGCGGTCGCCGCGGCGGAGATCTACCGGAACGACGGGCCCTTCCTCAGCCCGGAGCGGCTCAAGCGCTTCAACGTGTACCTGAGGGCGACGCACGACCTGAGCCCCACCGGGAAGATCCAGATGACGTGGATGTCCTACGGGTCGACCTGGCACGGCTCCGGCCAGATCCCCGCGCGCGCCGTGTGCGGCGAGGGCGAGCAGGACCAGCTGAACCCGCCGCCGTCCGCCTACGGACAGCCGTGCATCGATCACTTCGGCTCGGTCGATCCGACCGAGGGCGGGGCCACCCAGCGGCACATGGCGTCCCTCGCGTACTCGACCGCGTGGCGGGACGCCGACCTGAGCGCGCTGGCCTACCTCGTCCGCTACCGCTTCACGCTGTACTCGAACTTCACGTTCTTCAGCGAGGACCCGGTCCACGGCGATCAGATCGAGCAGAACGACGATCGCGTCGTCGGAGGCGCCGAGCTCCGGCTCCGCAGGCAGCTCGAGTACCGCGGGGCGAAGCTCACGACGTCGCTCGGCGCGCAGATCCGCGCCGACGCGATCGACAAGTCACTCCACCACGACGAGGCGCGCGAGCGGCTCGAGGAGCGGGGCACGGCCCACGTCGACGAGGGCCAGATCGGCGTCTACGTCGAGCAGGACGCCCGGATCCGGCGCTGGCTCCGCTTCGTGGCCGGGGTGCGCGGGCAGTGGATCGACGTCAACGTGGACGACCGGCGCGAGGACCTGGGCGCGACCGGGAACAGGTCGAGCGGCTTCCGGGGGCAGATGCAGCTCTTCCCGAAGCTCACGGCGATCGTCTCGCCCGTCGCGGCGCTCGACCTCTTCGCCCATTACGGGCGGGGCTTCCACTCGAACGACGCCCAGGGCGTGGTGCTGCGCGAGGGGGCGGCGACGCTCATCACCCCCGCGACGGGCTACGAGGTCGGCGCGAGGGCCACGCCGCTCCGCGGCCTGACGCTGAGCGCGGCGGGGTTCCTCCTCGATGTCGACTCGGAGCTCGTCTGGAGCGGCGACGCGGGCGCGACCGAGCCGTCGGGGCAGACGCGGCGCTACGGCCTGGAGATCGGCGGGCGCTACCGGCTCGGGAGCTGGCTCTTCGCCGACGTCGACGCGACCTTCACCCGCGCGCGCTTCCGGGCGAACGCAGGCAACGGGAGCGCGGTGGCCCTCGCGCCGACCCGGACGCTGACCGCGGGGATCGGCGTCCGGCCGACGTTCGGCGCGCTCACGCCGTTCGCGGCGCTCCGGGTCAAGGCGATCGGCGCGCGGCCCGCGACCGAGGACGAGTCGCTGACGGCCGAGGGGTTCACGGTCGTCGACGCGAACGCCGGGCTCCGGTGGAAGGACGTCGAGGTGGCCGTGGACGTCCAGAACCTCTTCGACGCGACGTGGCGCGAGGTCCAGTTCGCGAGCGAGTCGCGGCTGCCGTACGAGCCGGCCGCGGTCACCGGCATCCACTACTCGCCGGGGTGGCCGTTCACGGCGATGGGGCGGGCGACGCTGTACTGGCGGTGAGCCGCGCGCGCCGGAGCGCCGCTCGAGCGCCCGCTGTAAGCTCTGCTCGGGGCCGTCGTTGCGAAGAGGTGCGCCCTCGGCCATCGCGCCGGGGCGCCTCCACGAGGGCTCCCATGCTGCTCCGCATCTGCTCGTCTCACGGTCCGCGCAGGCCTGGTGCCGCGCGCAAGCGCCATCGCGCGCGCAGGCCTGGTGCCGCGCGCAAGCGTCATCTCGCGCGCAAGCGTCATCTCGCGCGCAAGCGCCATCTCGCGCGCAAGCGTCATCTCGCGCGCAAGCGCCATCTCGCGCACAAGCGCCCGGCGCCCGCCGCGTTCCTCCTCGCGCTGGCCGTCGCTTTCCTCGTCGCCCTGACCGGCTGCGGCCCTCGCCTCGTCCCGTTCACGCACGAGCTCCGGGTGCAGCACGACCTCACCGACAGGGACGTGAAGAACCTCCAGTTCTACCTCTCGCACGAGGTCGCGCTGCGCCGCGAGCTCACGTCCGAGCGCTCGCAGATCACGAGCAGCCACAAGCTCCTGCTCGTCTCGGGGAAGGTCATCGAGGAGGTCGTCGTCGAGGAGCGCACCCCGGGCGTCGTCGTCGACGCGCGCGCGGGCGCCCTCTCGGTGAGCTTCGAGCCCGGCGCGTCGCTCGCGTTCTCCGCCGCCCCCGAGCCCTCCGCGCCCGCGCCGTCGTTCCCCGGCTTCGCGACCCCGCCCGATCCGTTCCCCGGCAACGCGGGGCCGCTCCTCGCCGTCCCGCTTCCGCCCCTCGAGGGCGGCGCCCCCGGCGGCAACTACTGGCTCGCGGCCGGGCCCGGCGGCGAGGTGCGGTACCAGGGCAAGGCGTTCTCGGCGATCGAGGACAGCCTGCGCGCGCACCTCCTGATCGACGCCGACGCGCTCGAGGAGGTCGTCGAGCGCCGCAAGGTCCTCCCGGGCGTGCGCCTCTCCGGCCGGTGACGCACCACGGCGCGCGGCGGCGGCGCTCGACCGCCTTCGTGAGCCAGCCACGAGCCAGCCACGAGCCAGCCGTGAGCCAGCCGGCCGTCGGCTCGCCCGCAGCCGCCGCGCGCCGTTGCGAAGGCGCGGCCCCTGGGCTTCCATGCCCGACCGCCCGTGCCCTCGCCCCCGCTCTCCCTGCTCCGCACGCCGCGCGCCCGCGCGGAGCTCGTCGCGAACGGCTGGGAGCTGTTCTCCGCGCTCCTGTTCCTCTCGGCGGTCGTCCCCGCGGCCCTCACCACCCCGTGGCCGGCCATCCTCCTGCTCGGCTCGATGGCCCCCTCGGCCGCGCTCTCGGGCGTGCTCGTCCGGCGTGGCGACCGTGGCTTCGCCATCGCGGCGGCGATCCGGACCCTCTCGTGGCCGCTCGCGGTCTTGCCCCTCGCCGGGCGGGGCGCCCCCGCCGCGCCCCCCTCGTGGCCCAGCCCGCTCGGGATCGGCCACGCGACCCCGCCCGCGTGGCTCGGCCTCCTGGTCACCGCCGTCGCCTTCGGCGTCATGGCCGGCGGCATGCGCCGCGCCATCTACCGCGCCCTGCTCCGCGCGGACGCGCCCGACGGCGGCGCCTCCGAGGCCGACTCCGCGCGCGCCCTCGCCGCGGCGCTCCGGCCGAGGCTCGCGGAGTCGGCGACGACCGCGGGCATCGTGGGCGGCCACGTCATGCTGCTCTTCTCCGTCGCGTTCCTCCGCACCCAGAGTCAGCTCGTGTTCCACGCGTGGTTCGAGGTCGTCCCGCTCCTCGCGCTCTCCGGCACCCTCGGCTTCACCCTCGCCGTGCGCCCCGCCACGGGCGCGATCGTCGCCGCCCTCGAGGCCGGCCCGTCCGGCGACGGCGCGCTGCTCGGCCGCGGCCTCGCCCGCGCGGAGCGGCTCCCCGACGTGCTCGCCTCCCTCAACTTCGCGCTCTGGCTCGCGTGCACCGCGATCGGCATCGCCTACGTGCGCCCCGGCGCCGCGTTCGGCCACGCCGACGCGCTCATGCAGCTCGGCTTCGGCGCGCTCTTCGGCTTCGGCGTCTCGTTCTACCAGCGCGCGTGGCACAAGGACTCTGTCGCGCGGGCCGTCGACCTCCTGCGCGCGTGGACGGGCGCGCCCGAGCGCGGCGGCGCGCCCCCGATGCCCCTCCGGCGGCGCATGCTCCGCGACTTCGGGCTGCCGCTCCTGTTCACCGGGCTGCTCTCGCTCTTCTCCTCCATCGGCCTCTACCGCGCCCTCGCGACCGGCTCGTCGTTCAACGAGGACTTCAACGCCGTCACCGCCCTCTTCGCCTCGTTCTCGCTCCTCGTGCTCGCCGCCCTCGGCGTCGTCGCGAGGGCGGCGCGCGAGCTCTCGCGGCCGATGGCGCAGCTCGCCCGCGCCGCCGACGAGGTCGCGCGCGGCGAGCTCGACGCCGCGGTGCCGCGGCTGTCCGGGCCGAAGGAGGTCGTGGGCCTCGGCGAGAGCGTCGAGCGCATGCGGCAGGCGCTGTCCCGCACGATCGCCGAGCTCGAGGGCGAGCGCGCCGGCCTCGAGGAGAACGTCGCCGCGCGCACCGCGGAGCTCACGCGCGCGCTCTCCGAGCTCCGGCGGACGCAGGCCGCGCTCATCCAGGGCGAGCGGCTCGCCTCCATCGGCGAGCTCGTCGCCGGCGTCGCCCACGAGATCTATAACCCCCTGAACGCCATCGCCGGCGCCGCCCAGCCGATCGAGGAGCGCGCCGCCGAGCTCCGCGCCGTCCTCGACGCCTACCGGGCCGCCGAGCGCGAGCTGCCGGAGGACCGCCGCCGCGCCCTCGCGGCGCTCCGCGAGCGGCTCCAGGCCGACGCCGCGCTCGATGACCTCGTCGGCATCTCGACCGTCGTCCACCGGGCGGTCGAGCGCAGCGTCCGCATCGTCACCAACCTGAAGAGCTTCTCGCGCGTCTCGGGCGAGCCGCTGCCCGTCGACCTGCACGCCGGGCTGGAGGAGACGCTCTTGCTGCTCGGGCCGCGGCTCCGGCAGGCGCGCATCGAGGTGATCAGGCGCTACGGCGAGCTGCCGCCGGTCACGTGCCGGAGCGGCGAGATCAACCAGGTGTTCATGAATCTCCTCGTGAACGCCATCCAGGCGCTGGAGGACGCGGGCGCCGCGCCGCCGTCCCCCGCCGCGCCGCCCTCGGCCCCCGCCGGCGAGGCGCCACGCCCGCCCGGCGCGCCGGCGATCTGCGTCGAGACGTGGATCGACGAGGACATGGCGGCCGTCGCGATCGCCGACAGCGGCCCCGGCGTGCCGCCCGACCTCGCGCAGCGCATCTTCGACCCGTTCTTCACCACGAAGCCGCGAGGGCAGGGGACCGGCCTCGGGCTCTCGATCTCGACGGACATCGTCCGTCGGCACGGCGGCACGCTCTCCCTCGCGCCGGCGGAGGACGGCCGCGGCGCCGGCCCGCGTCGCGGCGAGCTGGCCTCGGTCCACGGCGCGCGCTTCGTCTGCCGTCTTCCCCTCGATCCTCGCCCGGGAAGCGCCCGCCTGCAAGCCGATGCACCCGCGGCTGCGCGGCCGTCTGCGGAGGCGTGCCCGCCAGCGCGGTCGTCCGCGCAGGCATGACCATCGCGCAATCGGCGCGGGTCTCCCACCCCACCGCCAACGCGGAGCGCGCACGAGATTCATCTCCATCCGATCGCGGGCCCGTAGACCGGCTGTTTCAAAACGGATACCTTCAGCGAGCGATCCGACTCACCGCACAGCGCAATAAGGCCCCTGAGACAAGCGAAACGCACTTCCGGGGAGCGCTGAGGAGAAACGAAGGCACCATGGAGCGCGCGATTCAGCGACCGGCAGGTCCCAAGGCTTCGAGCACCGATCCGTTGATCGGAAAGGTCGTGGCCGGCCGGTACCGGCTCGAGGCACGGCTTGGCGAAGGCGGCATGGGCGTCGTTTACCGCGCCCGTCACGTGCTGATCGACCGGGTCGTCGCCCTGAAGCTCATCCGGCCCGATCTCCGCGGAGAGACTCATCTCCGCGCGTGGATGCTGCGCGAGGCGCGCGCCGCAAACCGCGTTGACCACGCCCACATCATCGATATCCACGACATCGGCGAGACCGAGGAGGGCGAGCTCTATCTCGTCATGGAGTACCTCGTCGGCACGGCGCTCTCGGCAGAGCTCGCGCGCGGCCCGATGCCGATCGCGCGATCGGTGGACATCCTCGAGCAGATGTGCGCCGCGCTCGCGCGCGCCCACGACCTCGGCGTCGTGCACCGCGACCTGAAGAGCGACAACATCCTGCTCACCCACCGCGGCGGCCGGAAGGACTTCGTCAAGATCCTCGACTTCGGCCTCGCCGCCATCGCGCGCGACCCGCGCCTCGCCCCGAAGGGCGCGGTCTTCGGGACGCCCGAGTACATGTCGCCCGAGCAGGCCCGCGGCGAGGAGGCGACGGCGCAGTCGGACCTCTACGCGCTCGGCGTGCTCTTCTTCGAGATGCTCACCGGGCAGCTCCCCTTCCGCGCGAACGACCGCGACACCCTCCTCGAGATGCAGCGGACCCACGCGCCGCCGCGCCCCCGCTCGATCCGCCCCGACGCGCACTCGCAGGGCGAGTCGATCGTGCTGCGCCTGCTCGAGAAGGACATCCGCAAGCGCTACCGCGACGCCCACCACCTCCAGGAGGAGCTGAAGGCGCTCCAGCGCGGGCTCCCGGCCCACGCGTGGGAGGTCGAGGGGAGCGACGGCGTGCCGCTGCCGCCGCCGCCGCCGCCGCCGCAGAGCGCGGGCGTCATCGAGTGGGCGAGCCGCGCGGCGCTCTTCTCGCGCATGGTCTCGCGCGCCTACCCGTCCGGGCAGGTGCCGCAGGAGGTCCAGAACGGCCTCGCGCAGGCGTGGGATCTCGCCGCGCGCGCCAACAAGCTCGAGGGCGAGGTCGCGAGCCTCACCCGCAAGCTCGAGGCGCTCGAGCGCCGCGGCCGCGCGCTGCGCGCCGAGATCGGCCGCAAGGTCGAGGAGCTCGCGCACGAGGAGTCGCGCGTGATGCGCGAGGCGATGGCCGACGGCGAGGACGTCGAGAAGGTCCGCGTGGAGCTCGCCGCCGCCGAGAAGCTCGCGCTGTCCGCGCGCCAGCTCGCCGACGCGGCCGCCCGCCAGGGCAACCACGACCCGCTCGTCTACGAGCGCGCGGGCGCGGTCGGCGCGACCGCGCAGGCGAAGCGCGAGCAGCTCGGGCGCTACGAGCACAAGAAGAACGCGCGCGAGGCGAACGCGCGCGACCTGCGCCGCCAGATCGACGAGCTCCGCGCCCAGCTCGCCCGCTACGCCGAGGCCCTCGAGGAGGACCTCGCGCAGGGGCGCGAGCGCGTCGCGGCGCGCACGCGCGAGGGCCTCGCGTACGAGAAGTCCTTCAGCGAGGCGTCGAACCTGCTCCTGAGCCACCTCCGCAACAAGCCGGAGTGTCGGGATCTCGTGGCGGAGCTCCTCACCTCGCACGCCAGCCCCAACGCCGACTCGGGCTCCGATCAGCGGCTCTCCGGCGCCGACCGGCGACAGAACGCGACCGAGCGCAACTGAACACGACAATCCATGGAGGAGCGCGGTAATGCGCGCTCTTCTCAATTTCCATCCGCGCGTTCCATCCGCGCGTTCCATCCCGCGCGCCTACGCGATCTCCCTACGCAATCCCCTGACGCAGCGGCGCTGACAGCGACGCTCGTCGTGCGCGCGCGTCGCACCCTCTCGACGGCGTCTGCCACGCATGGTAGCTAGCGCGCGCCTCGGCGGTCCCGGTCACGGTGGCGGCTTACCCGGTAGTCCCGGGCATCCCGACACCGCCGGTCGCTGAGGGGCGAGGCTGTGCTGAAGCGTCGGCGTTA
The DNA here is from genome assembly GCF_051530195.1 of Sorangium sp. So ce321. Taxonomy (NCBI): domain Bacteria; kingdom Pseudomonadati; phylum Myxococcota; order Polyangiales; family Polyangiaceae; genus Sorangium; species Sorangium sp. So ce321. The sequence continues at coordinate 1,983,091 of NZ_CP150329.1, forward strand.
GAGCAAGAACCCATCCGGCAGCGCGCCGGTTCTCCTTCCCCTTTACGCAGGCGGCCAACCCCTCGGAACCACGAAGCTGCAGGCGGCGATGGCGCTGCCCTCAGCCTCGGATTTTGCGATGGAGGCACACCGTCCATGAACGTCATCCGGTCTCAAAAGGCCTGGCTCGCACCGCTGCTGGCCGGGCTCTCTGCGCTCGCCCTGCTGCTCAGCGGCCGGCGCGCCAGCGCCAGTGAATCTGATCTCGTCCTTCCCGACCTAAGCACCCAGTCGTTCGGCGGCATCGACGGCCACACGCTCCTCCTGGGCGGCATCGGCGTCTGCGTGCTCGGGTTCGTGTTCGGGCTCGTCACCTTCTCGCAGCTGAACAAACTGCCCGTCCACCGCGCGATGCGGGAGATCTCGGAGCTCATCTACGAGACCTGCAAGACGTACCTGGTCACGCAGTTCAAGTTCATCCTGCTCCTCGAGGTCCTGATCGGCGCGGTCATGGTCCTCTACTTCGGCGTGCTGCGTCACATGGAGGCCACGAAGGTCGTGGTCATCCTGCTGGCCAGCCTGGTCGGCATCGCCGGCAGCTGCGGCGTCGCGTGGTTCGGCATGCGCATCAACACGTTCGCGAACTCGCGCGCCGCGTTCGCGAGCCTCAAGGGCAAGCCGTTCCCCACGTACGCCATCCCGCTCAAGGCCGGCATGAGCATCGGCGCGGTCCTCATCAGCACCGAGCTCATGCTCATGCTGATGATCCTGCTCTTCATCCCCGGGGACTACGCCGGCCCGTGCTTCATCGGCTTCGCCATCGGCGAGTCGCTCGGCGCCTCCGCCCTCCGCATCGCGGGCGGCATCTTCACGAAGATCGCCGACATCGGCTCCGACCTCATGAAGATCGTCTTCAACATCAAGGAAGACGACGCGCGCAACCCGGGCGTCATCGCCGACTGCACCGGTGACAACGCCGGCGACTCGGTCGGCCCGAGCGCCGACGGCTTCGAGACGTACGGCGTCACCGGCGTCGCGCTCATCTCGTTCATCCTCCTCGCCGTCCCCGACCAGGCCGTCCAGGTCCAGCTGCTCGTCTGGATCTTCGTGATGCGCATCGTGATGGTCCTCGCGAGCATCGGCTCGTACCTGCTCAACGAGGCGATCGCGAAGGCGTCCTACGGCGACGCCGACAAGATGAACTTCGAGACCCCCCTGACGCGCCTCGTCTGGCTGACCTCGATCGTGTCGGTCGCGCTCACCTACGCCGTCTCGGCGTTCATGATCCCGAACCTCGGGGGCGACACGACGCTCTGGTGGAAGCTCTCCTCGATCATCACCTGCGGCACCCTGGCGGGCGCCATCATCCCGGAGATGATCAAGATCTTCACCTCGACCGAGTCGCGCCACGTCCGTGAGGTCGTGACCGCGTCGCGCGAGGGCGGCGCCTCGCTGAACGTGCTGTCGGGCCTGACGGCCGGCAACTTCAGCGCGTACTGGATGGGCATCGTCCTCGTCGTGCTGATGGGCATCTCGTACTTCTTCTCGATGATGGGCCTCGACAAGCTCATGATCGCCGAGAGCGTCTTCGCCTTCGGCCTCGTGGCGTTCGGCTTCCTCGGCATGGGCCCGGTGACCATCGCGGTCGACTCCTACGGCCCGGTGACCGACAACGCGCAGTCGGTCTACGAGCTCTCGCTCATCGAGAACGTCCCGAACATCGAGGCCGAGCTGAAGAAGGACTTCGGCTTCACCCCGAACTTCGAGAAGGCCAAGCACTACCTCGAGGAGAACGACGGCGCGGGCAACACGTTCAAGGCGACGGCCAAGCCGGTGCTCATCGGGACGGCGGTCGTCGGCTCGACGACGCTCATCTTCTCGATCATCGTCGTGCTCAGCAACCACGTGGCGAACGCGGTGCGGCTCTCGCCCGACGACCGGCTGACCGCGGTCATGGGGCTGCTCTCGCCGCTCCACCCGCCGTTCCTGCTCGGCCTCGTGACGGGCGGCGCGATCATCTACTGGTTCACCGGCGCGTCGACCCAGGCGGTCTCGACCGGCGCTTACCGCGCGGTCGAGTTCATCAAGGCGAACATCCGCCTCGAGGGCGTGGAGAAGGCCTCGATCACGGACAGCAAGAAGGTGGTCGAGATCTGCACGCAGTACGCGCAGCGGGGGATGTTCAACATCTTCCTCGGCGTCTTCTTCTCGACGCTCGCCTTCGCCTGCCTCGAGCCGTTCTTCTTCATCGGCTACCTCATCAGCATCGCGCTCTTCGGGCTTTACCAGGCGATCTTCATGGCGAACGCCGGCGGCGCCTGGGACAACGCGAAGAAGCTCGTCGAGGTGGAGCTGAAGGAGAAGGGCACGCCGCTCCACGCGGCGACGGTCGTCGGCGACACCGTGGGCGACCCCTTCAAGGACACCTCGTCCGTCGCGATGAACCCCATCATCAAGTTCACGACCCTGTTCGGCCTCCTCGCGGTCGAGCTGGCGATCGAGATCGACCGCACGGTGAGCGTCGTGCTCGCGGCCATCTTCTTCGTGCTCTCGATGGTGTTCGTGTACCGCTCCTTCTACGGGATGCGGATCAAGTCGGGCGAGAAGGAGACCACCGCCGCCGGCGTCCGCGCCACGGCCTGAGTCGGTCGCCCTTCCCCCCTCTCGCCCCGCCTCTCCCCCTCCGCACACGCTGACCTCCCTCGCCGCCGTCGGGCGGCGGGGAGGGCGCTTGCGCCCAGCGCGCTCGCACTATAGTGACCCCTCATGCGAGCGCTCTGCCCCTCCTGCGGGCTCCATCACGAGGTAGTCCGTGTCCTCGACGACGGACACGGTGAGCAGCGCAAGGACGTCTACCAGGTCGCGCCGCTCCAGGGCTGCGAGCGCACCTGGATCTCCGACAAGGAGCTGCTCGAGGCGCGCGCGCGCTTCGATCAAGACGTCGTCGTGCCCGACGACGACGACGAGTAACGCGGCGCCCCGCGCCGGTGATCTCGCTTTCCCTCGCGCCGGTGGTCTCGCTTTCCCTCGCGCCGGTGATCTCGCTTCCTTTCCCGCCGCGATCGCGCCATCCGGGGCGCTCGCGCGCGCGGCGTTGACGGCGCGCGCGCCTGATCCGCGCGGCGTCTGACAACAACTCGTCGCGCGCGCCGCATCGGGGCGCCACCGTCGACAGGCATCGTCTCCGGCCATCACCCGGCGGAGAAGATGCAATGACGATGAGGCGGACCCTGAGGTCGGCGTTGGTTCTGGTGCTCGCGGGCGGCCTCGCCGCCCTCGGGAGCGGCTGCGGCGAGGGCGAGAACGGAGCCCAGGGCGCGCCTGGCAAGGAAGGCGCGCCGGGCAAAGAAGGCGCGCCGGGCGCGGACGGGCGGCCGGGCGCGGACGGGCAGCCGGGCGCGGACGGGCGGCCAGGCGAGGAAGGCGCGCCGGGCGCGGACGGGCAGCCCGGGCCGAAGGGCGATCCCGGCGAGGAAGCGCCGCCGCGGACCAGCGCCGCGAGCCTCGCGGACTACGTGCGGGAGCGCGCGGAGATGTTCGCCACCGGCACCTTGCCCCAGGGCGAGCAGTTCCCGCTCCGCGCGGCCGCGACCGACACCATCCGGGCGCTCGCCGGCGTGCGCTCCGAGGTCCTCGTGACCTGGCTCGACCCGCTGACCTTCAGCACCGCGCCGGACGCGCCCCGGTTCGGCGCCAACAACGACTACACCGCCTTCTTCGGCGAGGGGTGGTCCGCCACGGCGGGCGACGCGCCGCAGTGGAACGGCTCCGGCGACGCGGGCTGGCTCTGGGTCAACCACGAGTATGTCTCGGGCAAGAGCCCCACGACCACCTCGGCGCCGACCGGGCAGCACCTCACGCTGGCCCGGCACCTGCGCAGGCTCGGCGTCCTCACGAACGACGTCGAGGCGAACGTCTGGTCGCAGGAGGACGTCGATACGTACATCCGCTGGGAGAAGAGGGAGGTCGGCGGCTCCTGGCTCCGGGCCGTTCAGGACCCCGCGACCGGCGCGTGGTCGGTCGACCGGAGCGCGAGCGCCGTTCGCTACGACGCGACCAGCAAGACGAGGAGCCGGCTCGCGGGGCACGCGCTCTCGAGCCCGGGCAAGGACGACACGACCGGCGCGCCGCTCCCCGAGGGGATCGTGGCCGGCATCATGGGCGACTGCGCCGGCGGGCAGACGCCCTGGGGCACGGTGATCACCGCCGAGGAGAACGTGCAGGACTACTACGGCGACCTCGAGGCGAGCTGGTCCGGCGATCAGAAGTTCCTCACCGGGCGGGGCTTCGACCCGGGCGAGCCGGTGAGCCCGGTCTTCGAGGCGAGCACCAGCGCGGAGTTCGGGCGTATCTCCGATCCGAACGGCCAGCAGCCCCGCGACCACTACGGCTACCTCACCGAGATCGACCCCGGGAGGCCCGCGGGCGAGCACGACGGCGCGACGGAGGCGGGCACGGGCCACAAGAAGTTCGGCTTCATGGGCCGCGCCCGCTGGGAGGCCGCGACGTTCGCGGTCGACGGCGACTGGAAGCTCCTGCCGGACAGGCCGATCGTGATCTACGGGACCGACGATCGCCGCGGCGGCCGCATCTACAAGTACGTGACGGCCGGCAAGTACACGGCCGGGATGCCGCGGGCGGAGATCCGCGCGCTGCTCGACGACGGCAAGCTCTACGCGGCGCACTTCGCTGGGCTCGACAACACGACAGGCAACACCCTTGTCGCGACCGGCGCGGCCCCGACCGAGGCGGCCCCCGGCACGGGGCAGTGGATCGAGCTCTCGGTGGACAGCGCCGCCATCGCCCCGAACGCGGCCGCGCTCGGCGACGCGACAAGGACGGTCGGCGCCGCGCTGCGCGACGTGAGCTGGAACGGGATCGGCGGCTTCGAGACAGACCACGACGTCTGGCGCGCGCTGTTCACGGCGAGCAACAAGCTCGGGATCATGGAGCTGAACCGGCCCGAGGACATCGAGTGGAACCCGCGCGACCCGAGCGGCACGCCGCGGGTCTACGTGACGTTCACCAACCACACGGGGCAGACGGCGCTCGATCAGCAGGGCAAGCTCCACGAGCCGGCGACGCACGCGACAGTGTCCCCGAAGCGCGCCGACGCCGTGGGCTCGATCTTCGCCCTGGAGGAGGCCGACCCCGCGAGCCCGGGCGCGTCCGCCACGTTCCGGTACTTCGAGGTGTGGCACGGCTCGAAGGCGCAGGGCGACTTCGACGCCTCCTGCCCGGACAACCTGCTCCTCGACCGCGAGGGCGGCGTGTGGTTCGGCACCGACGGCAACTTCGGCGTCGCCTCCCACGCCGACGCTTTCTACTACCTCGATCTCGACCCCGCCCACCGCGAGGGCCAGCCGGAAGTGACCCAGCCGAGCTTCGGCAAGGCGTTCCGTGTCGTGGCCTTGCCGAGCGACGCGGAGGCGACCGGCCCGTCCTTCACGCCCGACATGGGCACGATCTTCATGTCCGTGCAGCACCCCGGCGAGAACGCCTACAGCACCTGGCCGAGCGGCGACGGCGCCCTGTCGAGCGTGATCGCGGTCACCTTCCTGCCCGAGTGATCTCCGTGCCTGCTCGCCGCGTGCGCCTGCTTTCCGCGCCCCTGGCCGTCGCGGCGCTGTCCGCTGTCCTCGCCGCAGCCGCGCGCTGCGGCGGGGGCGACTACGACCCGCTCGCCACCGCGGCCGCGCGCGCCGGGCACGCGGGCAACCCCGAGGCGTCGATCCCGCCGATGTGCTACGCGGCCACGGCCGGCGGCGCGAACGGCTGCTGGACGTGCCACACGGTCGGGATCGGCCCGAACACGCTCGCCGATCACGACCTCCAGCGCGAGTACAGCTTCTCGGACGCGGCGCGGAGGAACCCCTGGACCAACCTGCTCGAGGACCTCTCGGCGGTCGCCGCGCGGACGAGCGACGCCGAGATCCTCGATTACATCCGGGAGGACAACTATGCGCCGCTGCGCCGGGCGCTCGCGGCGCGCCGGGATTACCCGGGGTACGTGCCGGATCTCGACCTCGAGGCCGGCCTCGACGATGAGGGCTTCGCGCGCGACGGGAGCGGCTTCCGGGCGGTGCGGTACAAGCCGTTCCCGGGGAGCTTCTGGCCGACGAACGGCAGCGCCGGCGACGTGTTCATCCGGCTGCCGGCCGCGTTCCGCGAGGACGCGTCCGGGGCGCCGTCGCGCGAGGTCTACAAGCTGAACCTGGCGCTGCTCGAGGCGGCGATCGCGTCGCCGCCGCTGCCCCGGGGCGGCGAGGCGGGGCCTGCGGGCGCCCCGGCGGGGCGGGAGGTCGAGCCGGTGAGCGAGCTACTCGCCGGCTTCGATCTCGACGGCGACGGCGCGCTCGAGCCCGCGGTGACGCGCGTCCTTCGCCTGCCCGCGCGGTACGCCGGCGCGGCGGCCGGCGTCGCGCTGCGCGCGTGGATCTACCCGCGCGGGGCGGAGCTCCTGCACTCGGTGCGGTACCTCGATCCGGATCGTCCGGCGCTGCTCTCTGCGCGGATGAAGGAGCTGCGCTACGCGCGCAAGGTCGACGAGCCGGACGACTGGGCGATCGCGCGCGCGTACGAGCGCGAGGCCGAGGAGAAGGAAGAGGGGCAGCCGCCGTTCCACGCTGGCGGGCCCGAGGTCGGCCTGCGCAACGCGTTCGGCTGGCAGATCCAGGGGTTCATCGAGGACGAGCAGGGCCGGTTGCGGCTGCAAACGGCGGAGGAGCACCGCGCGTGCATGGGGTGCCACGGCGCCGTCGGCGTCACGGTGGATCACACCTTCTCGCTGGCGCGCAAGGTTCCCGGCGCCGCCGGCTGGCGGCACCAGGACCTGCGCGGCATGCCGGACGTGCCGCAGGCCGGCCATGCGGAGCCCGAGGTGCTGACGTACCTGCGCCGCGCGGGCGGGGCCGACGACTACCGCGGGAACGCGGAGATGCTCGCGCGCTTCTTCCCTGGCGGGGCGCTCGACGAGGCGGAGGTGCGGCGCGGCGCGCCCGGCGGCGACCGCGACCTTGCGTACCTCGTGGCGCCGTCGCGCGAGCGGGCGCTCCTGCTCGACAAGGCCTACCGCGCCCTGGTGAGGGCGCAGCGCTTCGAGGCGGGGCGCGACGTCACGCTCGGCCCCGCGACGGGCGTCCTGCGCGTCGTGGAAGGCGAGTCGACGGGCCTCGGGGAGGCGCAGCGCGTGTACCTCGATGGGAGAGCTCACCTCGCCTGGTGAGGGCTGGGGGGCTCGAGGAGACGAGCGTCGACGGGGGGGCTCTCCTCCGTCTGCCGTCTGCCGTCTCCCGTCTCCCGTCTGCCGTCTGCCGTCTGCCGTCTGCCGTCTCCCGTCTCCCGTCTCCCGTCTGCGTCTCTCGTGCGCGTGCGCGTGCGCGTGCGCGCTCCGATTCGTCCTATTCGCACCGAAGACTTCACTTTGTTCCTCAGCGGCAACACCTCCTGACAATTCGAGAGGATCGTCCTCCTCGATGATGTCGCGCACGCGCACGCGCACGCGCACGCAGATGGGAGACGGAAGAGGAAGACGGCAGAGGGCAGAGGGCAGACGGCAGAGGGCAGAGGGCAGACGGCAGACGGCAGAGTGCAGACGGCAGACGGCAGAGCGGGCCGTGATCGCTCACGTCGTTGTCTCTGTTCCTCTCCCTCGCTCTGGTTCATCCGAACCACGTTAAGTCATCAGAATAATTGATCTTTTCACCGGTGGCGCTCGCCCCGGCCTCCGCCCTGGCGAGCGCCCTCGCCCCTGCGCGCTATGGTGGCGCCCCTTCTCCGGGTCCGGTGAACCTGTGAACATCGCTCCCTCCCCCCTCGCCAGCGACAGCGCGCGCTCCGAGCTGCGCGTGCTCGCGCGCCTCGCGCTGCCGATCGCGGTAGCGCAGGCGGGGCTCGTCGCGATGTCGCTCGTCGACGTGGCGATCGTGGGGCGCGTCTCGGTCAACGAGCTCGCTGTCTGCGCCATGGGCAGGACGATCGTCCACACGTCGAACGCGCTCGGCATCGGCGTCTCCTCCGCGGTCGAGCCGCTCGCGTCGCAGGCGATCGGCGCCGGCCGCCCGGGGCAGGCCTGGGCGGCGCTGCGCTCGACCCTGCGCGCGAGCCTGCTCATCAGCGTGGTCGCGTTCGCGGCCGCGCTCGCGGTCACCCTCGCGCTCGCGCCCATGGGCGTCGACCCCGCGCTGGTCCCGGGCGTGCGCCGGTACATCCTCGGCCACGCGCTGTGGATCTTCCTGTGGCCCGTCTTCCTCGCCAGCAAGAGCTTCCTCCAGGCCCACGGCGCGACGCGGCCCGCGCTCATCGCCGTGATCGCGGCGAACGTCGTCAACGTCGTCGCCTGCAACCTGATGGTCCGCGGCGACGAGGCGCTGCGCTGGGTGGGCCTGCCGCCGCTCGGCCTGCCGCAGCTCGGCGCGCTCGGCGCGGGGCTCGCCGCGAGCGTCGCCAGCGCCGTGCTCGCGTCGATCGTGCTCTGGTCCGCGCGGCGCCGGCGCGCGGCGATCCGGGAGGAGGCGGCCGCCGTGCCGGTCGCGGTGATCTACCGGCTCGGCGTCCCGATCGGGCTGCAGCTGCTCGCCGAGGTCGGCGTGTTCGGGATGACGGCGCTGCTCGCCGGCCGGCTCGGCGCCACCGTCGTCTCGGCGCACCAGGTCGCGATCGGGCTCGCCGCCTTCGCGTTCATGGGCGCGATCGGCGTCGGCGGCGCCACCGCCGTCCGCGTCGGGCACGCCGTCGGCGCGGGCCGATCGCCGCTGCGCCCCGGCCTGCTCGGCATCCTGCTCGGCGCCGGCATCATGTGCGTGAGCGCCTCGACGTACGCCGCGTTCCCCCGCGCCCTCATCGGCGCGTTCACCCCGGACGCGCAGGTCATCGCCATCGGCGTCCCGCTGCTCCGCATCGCGGCGCTCTTCCAGCTGTTCGACGGCATCCAGGCGGTCGCCGCCGGGGCGCTGCGCGGCGCGGGCGACGTGCGGTTCCCCTTCTGGACCAACCTCGTGGCCCACTGGGGCTTCGGCCTGCCGCTCTCGATCGGGCTCGCCTTCGGCCTCGGCCTCGGCGTCCGCGGCCTCTGGTTCGGGCTCACCGCGGGGCTCATCGCCGTCGCGGCGGTGCTCTCGGCGCGCTTCGTCCTCCTGGCCCGCGCGCCGGTGGCGCGGGCGCTGCCGCACGCCGGGTGACGCGCGCGCTCAGCTGGACGTGAACGGCGACGCGGCCGGCCGCGGCGCCTCGGGCGCTCTGGCGGCCGGCGGCGGGGCGTCGAGCGGCCTCCCCGGCGCGAGCGGCCCGGGCGTCTCGGGGGGCTGGTCGGCGAGGGGCCGGTTCTGCCCGTCGACGCGGAGCACGCGCGGCGTGTGCCGCCGCGCCTCGGCCTCGTCCATGTCCGCGAACGTCGCGATGATCACGAGATCGCCGGGCTGGTTGAGGTGCGCCGCGGCGCCGTTGATGCAGACCACGCCGGAGCCGCGCGCCCCCGCGAGCGCGTAGGTCGTCAGCCGCGAGCCGCGCGTCACGTTCCAGATGTCGACCGCCTCGTAGGGCAGGATGTCCGCGGCCTCCAGGAGGTCGGCGTCGATCGTGACGCTGCCCTCGTAGTGCAGATCCGCGTGGGTCACGGTCGCGCGGTGGATCTTGCTCTTGAACATCCGTCGATTCATGCGTGCTGACCTCTGCCCCTCCCGGAGGAGCGGCGGCGCGGTACGCTGTCGACGCGCTGTCGGCGCACCGTCGACCCGCGCCGAGCGTCCGACCGGCGCGCGCCTCGTTCGCCGCGGGAGGAACGGTCTTCCTCTTAGTCCAAGTGGCGGTCAGTCAAGGAACAATCGCTGCCGGAGGAGCTGGCCCCCCGCCAGGTGGACGGCGCGCTCGTCGGGCAGCGCCTCGGCGTGGCTCGACAGCGACCCGGGCTCGCCGATCACGAAGACGACCTCCCACGTGCCCGCCGCGACGTCCTTGAAGAGCGCCTCGCGCGTGCCCGAGACGCGCGCCCCGCCGATGCCGTCGTGCTCGATCGCCACGGGCCACGGGCGCGCCTGACCGCCCTGCACCAGGAAGGCCTTCACGTCGACCGGCGCAGGCACGCGCGCGCCGGGCGCCAGCGCGATCGTGAGCCGGGCGCCTCGGCCGACGTGGCGCGGGGCGCCCGGGTCACGATCGCCCTGCTGCGGGCCGTCCCCGAGGGTCGTCGCGATCGTGTACTCCGGGAGCGGCGCAGCGCCCGGCGCGAACGGCGCCGGCCGCAAGGCGAGCAGCGACACGAGCGCCCCCGCCACCACCCAGCCGGCCGCGCTCATCAGCGTCCGCGCCCGATCCCGCCGCGCGGTCCGCCGCTCGATGATCAGCTCGGGGCACGGCGGGCGCTCGCGCGGCAGCCTGACGGCGAGGTCCGCTCCGTCCAGCGTCAGCGCGGCGGACGGCCCCGGCGCCGCGCTCGGGAGCGCGCCGCAGGGCGGCTCCGACGCTTCGTTCGACGCTCCAGGCGGCACCGACTCGCCGCCGATCGCGCGACAGACCGGCGCGTCCGTCGTCGAGGGCGTCGACGGCGCGCTCGTGCCGCTGAGCGAGTCGGCGTCGGCGCCCAGCTGCGGCGCTTCCGCGGCGTCGCCCGGCTCCTCCGCCTCACAGTCCCACTCGTGGGGGCCGCGGAAGCGGATCCCGGACTTGCGGTCGACCATCGGACGCGGCGGCGACGGCGGCGCGGGCGCGTCGCCGCGCGGCTCCCGGAGCTGGGCGATCAGCTGATCGGAGAGCCGGGCGCGGGTCTCGTCGTCGAGGGGCGTCCGGACCTGGCGCCCCTGCCGGTCCTCGCGCGGCCGCTCCGCGGCGCCGCCCGGGGCGCCCTGCGCGTCCTCCGGGAGCGCCTCCTCGGCGAGCTTGCGCCAGCGCGGATCGCTCCCCGGATCCTGCTGCGCGATGCGCTTCAAGGCGCGCAACAGCTCCTCATCGTCCATCAGCCGCTCCCCGTGTCGAGCGACGCTGCGCAGCGCTCGCGCTGCGGACAGCGGTGCAGCGGAGAAGGTGGGACACGAGGATACAGGAGGGGGAGGAGCCGCTCGCTGAACTCCAGGGCGGGGTTCCGTGTGCCCCGATTCGCCTCGTGGATCAGCGCGAGCGGCAGCTCAGGCATCTGATTCCCTTCCCCTGTGGCTCGAAAGGCCCCAGTTTGCCAGCAACGTTATCCGGTTCTCTCGGCGCCCGTCAATGGACCCGAGGCGCGCCGCGCCGGCGTGCTTCCGAGTTCTCTCGCGCGTGCTGTTCCGAGTTCTGTTCCGGGTTCTCTTCCGAGTTCTCTTCCGAGTTTTCTTGCGCGTTCTGTGCGTCCTGGTGCGCTATGCGTGGGTTGCGCGCCGGCACGGCTCGCTGTCGTTTCAAGTGGCGACTCATTGTGTTCACGGCTCACTTTTTCTCGCCGCCCACGCCCTTTTTATTCTCGCCCTTGTCGCCGCCCGGTTCTTTCGGTTCGCTGGTCAAGACGCGGACCGTGTCGCCGGCAATCTCCAGCGCTGCTGGCTTGCCGCCGTAGTGCGAGGCCATCCCGACGTCGATCCGCCAGACCTTGTCGCCGCAGGCCGAGGTGATGCCGTTGCGCTGGACCGTGTGGCCGACGACCATGCGCTTCGCCGACATCGCGGCGAGGGCCTGGTCGAGCGCCGCGCAGGCGTTCGAGCCCGGGCTCGGGGGCGGGTCGCTCGAGTAGAGGCGCGCCCACACCGGGCTGTCCTCGGCCGTGACCATGGCTGGCGCGGGGGCCTTTCCTTCCATCCACGCGCGCACCTCGCGGTTGATCCGCGCCACGCCGTAGCGCGTGTGCGACGGGAGCACGCCGCCGTGCACGAAGACCGTGTCGCCGACCGCGATGATCACGTCGCGCGCCGCGAGCTTCTTCGCGTAGAGGCCGCCGGGCACGAACGCGGCGGCGCGGGCGCGCGCGGGGGGCGGCACCGGCGCGAGGTGGGGGCCCGACGCGTCGAGCCCGGGCGCGTCCTCGAAGTCCTTGAACCCGCCCTCGGTGACGTAGCGGAAGTCCAGCTGGACGTTCATGATCTCGTGGTTGCCGTTCAAGGCGTACACCGCGCCGCCGGCCGCGCGCGCCTCGGCGGCGAGGCGATCGAAGAGGTCCACGATCTCCTGCTCGCCGTCGCCGCGGTCGAGCTCATCGCCCGTCTGGACGAGCACGAGCTTCCCGCCGGCCCAGCGATCCGAGGCGTCGATCGCGCCCGCGATCCGGAGGGCCGCGCGCGTGGCCGCGAGGTCGCCGTGCACGTCGCCGATGGCCACCACGCGGTCGGCGGCGGGGCGGGCGTAGGAGCGATCGGCGTCGGGCGGCGGGGCGGGCGAGGCGCCGGCGGAGCTCGGGGCCGCGGCCGAGGCGGCGGGCGCGGGCCGCGGCGCCGTCGTGGCGGGGCGGTCGGCGTCGCAGCCCGCGAGGAGCAGCGCGGCGAGCGGCGGGGCGAGCAGCGTGGAGAGGCGGGGAGCGGCTGACATCGGTCGCTTTCCTCCGGAGACGATGGGCGAGGTGTACACCGCGCGCGGCGTCGCCGCCGCGTCGCCGCGCGCGATCAGGCCGGGAGCTTGGCCGAGAGGAAGGACTTCAGCTTGATCAGGTTCTTCGCGTCGCGGCTGAAGGTCGGGGCGGTGTAGCTCGACGCCCAGCCGGCGATCTCGTGCATGAACGACGTGCGGACCTGCTCGTCGCCGAGGATGTCGTCGACGGTGCGGCCGCGCGCGGCGCCCTTCTCCAGCGAGCGGACGTAGGTCTTGAGCCGCGCGTGGTCGGCGCCGAGCAGCTCCGCGATGAGCTCCGCGTCGCGCGCGAGCCGCGCGACGGTCGGCGCCTGGTCGCGCAGCTCCGGGCTCTCCGCCGCCGCGAACGCCGCGGCGACGCGCAGGACGAAGGCGTCGTCGAGGAAGCCGAGGTCCTCGATGCCGTCGGGGATGAGGTCGAGCGATTTGAAGAGGTAGTTGAGGCCGCCCGCGAGCGAGCGGCGCGCCGCCTCCGGGCTTTCCGGCGAGGCGAGCAGGCCCGCCAGATCGGTGGCGTCCGAGGCGAGGCTGCGGAGCCACTCGGGGAACGTATCGAGGCAGCGGTCGTCGAGATCGGTCATGGAATCCTCCCGGCGGGAGCGGGAGGGTAGTCCGACCGGCGCGGCGCCGTCCATGCCATCGATGCAGACGCGGCGCGCCGGCGTCGCCTCGGCGCCTCCCGGCGCCCTACCCGCCGGTCGCCCCGACGCGCCCCGTGACGCTCGCGCTGGCGCGGACGCTCACCTGGATCCGCACCGACGCGCTCGCCGACGCCTCGGCCGCCCCGGCGACGCACGCGAGCGCGCGCGCGCCCGCGTCGCCCACGATGCGCGGCAGCGCGGCGCCGACCTGGACCACCGTCTGCGCGTCGCCGAGGAGCCTGCGCCCGAGCGCCACCTCGGCGTGCAGCAGCGCCGGCAGGTTGGCCTGCAGCGTCGCCGCGAGCCGCGCGGCCATCTCGGCGCCCTGCGACGCGCGCACCCGCACGAGCGCCGGCGTGCAGGCCGCGTAGACGTCGGCGTGCGCGCGGCAGCTCGCCTCGCACTCCGCGTCGGCGCTCGGCGGCCGCACCATCCCCGCGCACTGCGGCGCCTGCCAGGTGCCCTCGCAGCGCGCGTGGCAGGTCGCGTCGCAGCCGCCGTCGCACTCGCCGTTGCACTGCCCGACGCAGCGCCCCTGCGCGTCGTAGGCCGAGCACTGCCCGCGGCACTGCCCGACGCAGCGCCCGTCGCACCGCCCGGCGCAGCGGCCCTGGCAGTAGCCGGAGAGCCGCGCGGGCTCGCACTGCGCCACGATCTGCCCCGGGTCGAGCTGCACGTCGCACGCGCCGCTGCAGCGCGCCCCGGCCTGGACGTTCGCCTGGCACGCCGGCGGCGTCACCGCGACCTGCACGCCGGCGCCCTGCCGCAGGATGGCGTCGACCGCCGCCGAGACCGCGCCGCAGGCGCCGCTCGCCTGGCCCCCCGCCTCGTCGCGCGGCGCCATCTGCGCGGGCGGGATCCCGAGATCCGCGCCCATCCGGCGGCAAGCGTCGGCCACCTGCGCCTCGATCGCCGCCGACACGGCGGCCATGTCCTTGGCCGCCTGCACGAACGTCCTCACCTTGGCGTTCGCGCGCGCGTCCGCGGAGAAGCTCGCGCCGAGGACGTCGCCCGGCCCGCCCAGCTCGGGGCAGACGGCCTCGCCGACGCCCTCCAGGTGACCGAGCTCCGCGCAGCTCGGGCCTGCGGCGGACGCCACGACCGCGAGGGCCGCGAGCCCCCGCGCCGACCGAGCGATTCCCCTGCGCATGGCTGCCCTTACCACGACCGCGCCGGCGGCGCGCGGGCGGTCACGCCTGCAGGCAGCCTACAACAGACCCGCGCCGGCGGCCGCGCGCCCGCCCGCCGGCCGCCAGCCGAGGACGCGCAGCGCGTTCTGCGAGAAGATCTTCTCCACGTCGACCCGCGACATGCCGCGCTGCCGGAGCCGCGCGGCCAGGGCCGGCAGCGTCGACGCGTCGTCGAGCCCCTTCGGCGGGATGATGCCGCCGTCGAAGTCCGAGCCGATCGCGACGTGATCGACGCCGGCCACCCGGACCATGTGGTCGACCTGGGCGATCACGTCGTCGATGTCCGCCGCGCTCGCGCCGTTCACGAACGGGGCGTGGAAGTTGAGCCCCGCGACCCCGCCGCTCCGCGCGATGAGCCGCAGCTGCTCGTCGGTCAGGTTGCGCGGCCGGTTCGCCACCGCGCGCGCGTTCGAGTGGGTCGCGACGATCGGCGCGCCGTGCGCGGCCGCGATCGGGACGAGGTCCGCGAACGCGGCGTCGGAGACGTGCGAGACATCGATGAGCGCGCCCTGCGCGTAGACGCGCTCGCAGAACCGCTTGCCGAGCTCGGTGAGCCCGAACGCCGCCGGCTCGCCGGTCGCCGACGACGAGAGCCGCGTGTTCTGCGCGTGGTTCGGGCTGATGAGCCGCACGCCGCGCGCGATGAAGCGGTCGATCTGCGCGATGTCCGCCGCGAACGCGCCGGCCCCCTCGATCGAGAGGAAGGTGCTGATCCTCCCCGGCTCGGCCCGCGCCGAGCCGAGCGGGAGGAACACCGGGTTCGCGGCGATGATCGCCTCGATGGTCGCGAGGATCGCGCTGGCGTCCTCGATCTGCGGGCCCTCGGGCCGCGCCCGGTCGGGCAGGTAAATCGGCAGCACGATGCCGAGGTAGTTGCCCGCGACGAGCGTCTCCCTGCGGGCGTGCCCCTCGTCGAGGCGGAGGGCGCGCCCCTTGAAGTGGACCTGCCAGGGCACGTCGACGTGCAGATCGACCACGTGCACGGGCGGCTCGCGCGGCGGGCCGCCGGCGCCCTCGCCGCGCGTGGCCCGCGGCGCGCCGAGGGCGCCGGCGGCGCACGTGACGGCCAGCAGCGCGCGGACGCGGCCCGCGGCGCTCACCCGCTCACCAGCACGCCGAGCGCGAAGCCGACGCCGAGGCACACGAGGCCGATCACCCCCACGAGCCACCACGCCGCGCCCTCCGAGGCCGCGGACTCGGTGGAGAGGGGGACCTCCACGACCCGCACGTCGTAGTGGCCGCCCGTCAGCGTCGGCACGCCCGTGGGCCGCTGCGCGCTGATGTACGTCGGCCCGGCGGGCACAGGCGGCGCGGGGGGCACCGGGGACGCGGGGGGCACGGCGGCGAACGCCGCCGTGGGCGCGATCGACGGGGTCGTCTGCGTCGGCGGCGTGGTGGCGCGCGGCGGGGGCACGGTCGGGGGCCTCGGCCCGACCGGCATGCTCTGCGCCGCGCTCTGCGCCGGCTGCGCCGTGTGCGGGTACAGCGGCGGCTGCGGGGGCGGCAGCGAGGGCAGGTGGTGCGGCGGCGAGAACGACGCCTGGGGCTCGGCCCGCGCGCCGGGCGCCGCGACGCCGGTGCGGTGCGCCATCGCGCTCAGCGTCTGCGCCATCTCCTCGGCGGTCTGGAAGCGCCCGCTCACGTCCTTGGAGAGGGCGCGCTGGAAGAAGAGGCTCCAGGCGGCGAGGTGCGGCGCGACCTGCTCGATCGGGCGCACCTCCTTCGCGAGCACGGCGGTGAGCCGCGCGAACTCGTTCTCGGCGGGGAACGGCTGCGTCGCCGTGAGCATCTCGTAGAAGATCACGCCGACGCTCCAGAGGTCGGTGCGCGCGTCGACGCCCTGCGCGTTCTTGATCTGCTCGGGGCTCATGTAGCCGGGCGTCCCGAGGAGCGTGCCCGCGCGGGTCTTCAGGCCCATGCCGCCCGCCGCGTCCATCACCTTCGCGATGCCGAAGTCGAGCACCTTGACGCGGAAGCCGCCGCGGGGGTCGCGCACGAGGAACAGGTTCTCCGGCTTCAGATCGCGGTGGATCACCTTGTGACCGTGCGCCGCCATGAGCGCCTGGAGCACCTCGTGGATGATCGGCACGGCCTGCTGCGGCGGGAGGGGGTTGCCCGAGTCGATGTACGCGGAGAGCGGGACGCCCTGAAGGAGCTCCATCACGAGGTACGGCGTGCCGTCCTCGGCGCGGGCCGCCTCGAAGACCGAGGCGATGTTCTGGTGCACGAACCCCTTCGTCGCCTCCGCCTCGGCGAAGAAGCGCTGGAGGACCTGCTCGTCCTGCGTGAACTCCGGGTGCAGCACCTTGATCGCGCGCTTGCCCTCGCCGCGCAGGCCGTCGGCCTCGTAGACCGCGCCCATGCCCCCCTCGCCGAGCAGGCGCACGATCCGGAAGCGCCCGCTCATCACGGCGCCCACGAGCTGATGGGAGGGGCTCGAGGGGTCGACCACGCGCGGACTCTACCAAAGCTTCGCCGCGCCCCGCTCGCCGAAACCTCGGCCCGGGCGCGCGAGCAAGCTGCTGACGTGCGCCCCGCTCGCCGAAACCTCGGCCCGGCGCGCGAGCAAGCTGCTGACGTGGGCGCGCGCCCACGTCGGCAGGGCAGGCAGCCTACCCGCGCGCGCCCCTGACGTCGGTTCGCGTCGGTTCGCGTCAGGCCGCGTCAGGCCGCGTCAGGGCGCGGCGTTCGCGACGGCCGAGCGCGCAGCCGGGCTCGCGGGCAGCGGCGTGCGCAGGGCCTCGCCCGGCTGCGCGCCGGCGTAGAGGAGCTCGTAGACGGCGAGGCTCGTCATCACGCGCTTCGTGTAGAGCCGCGTCTCCTCGTACGGGATGCGCTCGACCCACAGGTCGAAGCTCTGCGAGGGGCGCTCGGCGATCCACCGCTTCGGCGCGCCGCCGCCCGCGTTGTAGGCGGGGATCGCGAGCAGGGGGTTGTCCGAGAACTGGCCGCGCAGCACCGAGAGGTAGCGGCAGCCGAGGGCGACGTTGATCTCGGGGCGCCTCAGCGCCTCGGCGCTCCACGGCAGCCCGAGCGGCTTGGCCATGCGCTTCGCGGTCGGCACGATGAGCTGCATCAGCCCGAACGCCTGCGCGGGCGAGGCCACCTTCGGGTCGAAGGCGGACTCCTCGCGCATGATCGCGTAGGCGAGGGCCTCGGGGATCCCGCTCCGCTTCGTCTCGGCGGCGACGAGGCCCCCGAACGGGCGCGGGTAGGCGAGCTCCCAGGCGCCGCGCCAGCGCCCGACCGGGTAGTGGTCGAGCCACTCGACATTTCCTGCGAGCTCGACGCGGCCGTCGGCCGGCGCGGCCATCGCCGTGCGCAGGATGCTGTACGACTGCGGCAGGGCGCCCGCGCGCGCGAGCAGGAACGCCGAGGCCCACATCACCTCGCGCGGCGCCGTGCGGCTGCCGACGCCGAGCAGGTCGAGCTCGCGCCGCGCGAGCCTCGCCTCGCCCTGGCGCGCGAGCTCGACCCCGCGCGCGAAGGCGGGGTGCGCGAAGGCGGGGCTCCGGAGCTCGGTGTACGGCGCGCTCGCGTCGCGATCCATGGCCGCGGAGAGGGCGCGCTGGGCGGCCGATGGATCGAGCTCGGCGAGCCGGGCGTGGGCGAGCGCCATGTAGAACGACAGCGGGTAGTCGCGGATCACCTGCTCGAGCAGCGCCTTGCCCTTGTCGGGCGAGCCGGTCTCGATGTGGGCGCGGCCGAGGTAGTAGGGGAGCCTGCCGGCGGCGTGGTACGCGCGCTCGTGGGGGAACCGCGCGAGCGCGCGCTCGAGCGGCCTGACCGCGCCCGCCCAGCCACCGCGCTCCATCTCGAAGAGCGCGAGCTCGAACAGGCCGTCGGCGACCATGTCGCCCGACGGGTAGTCGTCGGGCATGGCGGTGAGCAGCTGCACGAACTGCGCCTGGTCCCCGAGCGAGAGCAGCGCCCGCGCCCCGAGGTAGCGCGCGTCGTCCGCGAGCCGGTGATCCGGGTACTCCTTTTCGAGCAGCGCGAAGCGCGCGGCCGCCTCGGCGTGCCGGTCGGCGCGGAGCGAGGCGCGGCCGGCGTTGTAGAGCGTCTCGGGCCGCCGCGGGGCGGGTGCGCCCGCCCCGGCGGCGCTCGTCGCTGTCGCGGGGGGCGCGGCCGCCCCGGCTGGCGCCGAGGCGCTCGCGGCGGCTGCGGCCGGCGCGGCGCTCGCGGCGGCTGCGGCCGGCGCGGCGCTCGCGGCGGCTGCGGCCGGTGCGGCGCTCGCGGCGGCTGCGGCCGGCGCGGCGCTCGCGGCGGCTGCGGCCGGCGCGGCGCTCGCGGCGGCTGCGGCCGGCGCGGCCGGCGCGGCCGGCCCGCAGCGCTCGATCGCCGTGCCGAGGACGTCGGCGGCCTCGGCGCGCCGCCGCAGGCGCCCCAGCGCCTCGCCGCGCGCGGCGAACGCGTCGCAGGCGA
The DNA here is from genome assembly GCF_051530195.1 of Sorangium sp. So ce321. Lineage (NCBI taxonomy): Bacteria > Pseudomonadati > Myxococcota > Polyangiales > Polyangiaceae > Sorangium > Sorangium sp. So ce321. The sequence continues at coordinate 2,001,848 of NZ_CP150329.1, forward strand.
AGGCCGACGGCGCCTGCGCCTCGGGCAGGGCGACCAGCGCGTCGGTGACGGCGAGCGCCTCCTTGTCCTGGCGCGAGGCGAGCAGGGCGCGCGCGCGGGCGAGCAGGTCCGCCGGGCCGGGGTCGAGGAACGGCTTGCGCCGCGCGAACGGCAGCGTCGACAGCGCCTGATCCTGGATCTCCTTCGCCTCCCCCGCGCCGGCGCCGCCCGGCGCCTCGTCGAGGACGCGCCGGGCGATCCGGATCGCCTCCTCGGCGTGGTCCTCGCCGGGGTGGCGGAGCAGCGCGCGGGCGAAGCGGAGCGCCTCGGGCACCCACGTCGACGCCGGCCAGCTGCGGGCCAGGTACACCCGCCAGCGCGCGGCCGCGCCCTCGATGTCGCCCTTGTCGGCGAGCGCGCCCGCGACGATGCGATCGAGCTCGTCGGCAATCGCGACGTCCGACGCGACGGCGCGCGCGCGCTCGAGCGCCGCGTCGGGCTGCCCCGCCCTGGCGAGGAGATCGGCCGCCGCGAACCGCGCGTGGTCGGCGAGCGGACCGCCGGCCGCCGCGGCCGCGTCGTACTCCCTCGCGGCGCCGACGGGGTCGCCCGCGAGCGCGCGCAGCCGCGCGAGCTGGTAGCGGAACGACGCCGCGTCCGCCGGCGAGAGCGGCGCGGCGAGCGCCTGGGCCATCGCGGCGGCGGCGCTCGCGTACGCCTCCTGCTCGACGAGCTTCTGCACCGCCGCGAGCCGCGGGTCGCCCAGCACGAGGGTGAGGCGCTCGGGCTCGAACACCGGAGCCTCGCCCGGCGCGCCCGAGACGACCGGCCCTGGCGGCGCCGCGGGCGGGGGCGTCTGCTGCGGCGCGGGCGGCGGGCAGCGCGGAGGGCAGGCCGTCGCGCCGCGCTCGGCGGGGGGCGTGCCGGCGCAGGAGGCGCCGAGCGCGGCGGTCAGCGCGAGCGCGGCGGCCAGCGCGAGCGCGGCGGCCCCGGAGCGGGCATCCAGCCTGGGCATGCCTGCACCATACTCCGGATCGCGCGGCCGCACAGCGCCCGGGGAGCGGCGCGCCCGGGAGCCCGCGGCGGTCAGGGCGCGGCCGCGACGACCGTGGCGGTGACCGCGGCGAAGCGCAGCAGATCGTCCGAGCGGGCCACGAGCTCGAGGTTGAAGGTCGTGTCCACGGTGAGCTCGCCCGAGGCCCCGACCTCCAGCGCGGCGGTGGACGCGCCGGCCGGGATCTCGAGCGGCGCGACCACGAGCCCCTCCGGCGGCGCGTTGACGATCACGTCGATCGGCGCGTCGAAGCCGTTGAACCGGCGGATCGAGAGGGCGACCGGCGTCAGCGCGTCATAGGGGATGTCGACGGTGGCGGGGACGATGAACAGCGCGAAGTCGGGCGCCGCGTCCGTGCCCCCGCCGCCCGCGCTCCCTTCCTCTCCGCCGTGCCCCCCGCCGCCGCTCGCCGTGGCGCTCCCGTGCCCCGCCTGCCCGCCGTGCCCTCCGGCGCTGCTCGCCGTGGCGCTCCCGTGCCCCGCCTGCCCGCCGGCGCCCTCGCTCTCGGCCGGGTCGCCGGAGCACCCGATGGCTGAGAGGGTAACCGCCAGCGCCACAACAAAGCTGAAGCTCTGCTGTAAACGCATCCAGTCTTGCCTCGTGCTGAAGAGGGTTGCGCTGCGTCCGAGGTGTGGTGTCCCCGGGCGCAACCTGGTCACGCTATCGCTGGTCTGGCGCGAGCCGCAAGCGGCAGCGCGGCTGCGGGCGGGGCGCGATCGCCGGCGCGCCGTCTCGAGAGACGGCGCGCCGGCGATCGGAGGAGGGGTGGAGCGGAGGGGGCGCGGTGGCGACTACTGCGCGTCGCAGGCGAGGTAGACCCGGATCGATTCGACCGTGGGGTCGGGGAGCTTCGTGCCGGGGGGCATCGTGCCAGCCTTCACCCGCTCGTAAATTTCCTCGGCCTCGGCGCTGACGGTCGCGGGGTCGTCGACGTTGACCGATTCGGGCGCGCCGTAGCGCGAGATGCCCGTCTTGTCCGTGGCATGACAGGAGGAGCAATTGTCCGTGAGCGCAGTGAAGCCCGCCATCACCTGGGCATCGGCGTTGTCCGGGCACTCGCCGAGCGTTCCCCCGTTGTTGTTGTTGTTGTTGTTGTCGCCGGGCTCATCCGAGCCGCCGCAGCCCTGGAGAGCGCCAATGGCAAAGGGAGCAAGGCAGAACAAGAGGATCGTACGAACGCGCATTCAAGCACCTCAACAGCGTGTTAGGGGAAGCGTGGCGAGCCAGGGGTCGAGCCTCCGGCCCTGCAGGCCGGCCTCGCGCCGCGCGGGGATGGTGCCTGGCGCCGCGCACCGGGTCAACAAAGACGGAGCGGCTCGACGCGGGAAAGGAGGGGTCCAGGAGGCGTGCGCCGTTCCCTCCAGGTGCGGGCCGCGCGGCGGGATCCTGCGCTCGCGGTGCGGCCAGCGCGTACAGGGCGCGCTGCGCGCGATCAACGCCCCGCAGCGGCCCCATCGAGCCTTGCTAGCGGGAATATTACGTGGCGCTCCACACAGGGCGCGTCCGAGCCTCGATCGCGCCGAGACGTCTGGGCGCCTCGCGCCGCGATCGAGCACGCGCGCCCGTTCCGGCGCAGGGCCGTTCGGCAGCGCTTTCCGCTGTATTTCCCGAGACGGCTCGGCGCGGAGCGCGTGGCCCGCTCCGCGGGCGCCGGGCACCGCGGAGCGGGCGTGGCGCGCTCGACCTCGGCGCCACGTGAGGCGCTGTCGGACGAGCTGCCGCGCGGCGCGACGTGCCGGCCGAGCCGCCTGCGATGTTGCGGTGTTCCGCGCTCACGCTCCACCAGGCCCGGGCGGCTCGCGGTGCGGCGACTGGCTCGCCCGCTGCCGCTCCATGTGCGTCTTCAGCGCCTTGAGATCCCCGTGCACGGCCTTCTTGAAGCTGCCGATGAACAGCCGCCCGAGCGTCTCCATGAACCAGCCCATCCCCGCGATCTCGCCATCCATCCTGAGCAGCGTGCCGTCGCCCGTCGGCTCGAAGACATAGCGAAACCGGTACTCCCCCCGTCCCGTGGTGCCCTTCTGCCCGTCGACGAAGAGGTCGAGGCTCTTGCCGGGCTCCGCCGCCGTGACCTCGAACTGCTCGGTCGACTCCTTGCCGAACATCTTGCGCGTCTCACGCCACATCGCGCCCTTGCCGACGACGCCGTCCGTGAGCTTCTCCGCCCGCACGAAGTTGGGCATCCAGTCGCCGAACGCGTCGATGTCCGTCGCGAGCCGGAAGACCTCCTCGGGGGACGCAGCGAATCGCTCTTCAATGGTGAACCGGAGCGGCATCTCGTCGTTCTCCTCGGTTGGCGCGCACAACGGGCCATCGTGCCGGAACCGCTCCTTCGGCGTCAACGAGCGCGTCGGGCGCGCGCGGCTCGAGGCCCCGGCGCGCGCCGATCGCCCGGCCCCGCGCGTGAGTTTGACCGCTCAGCCCTTCTTGCCCGGCGGCAGCAGCAGGCCGCGCTCGCCGGTGGCGCCCTGCATCGGGCGGTGCAGCACGATCTTCCGCCCCGCCTCGCGCCCGTGCGCGTGCGCCGGCGTCCGCTGGTTGCCCGCGTGCCGCAGGTGCTGCACGTGCGGGTGGCGCGACCGGTAGTAGCTGTCGAGGTCGGCGTCCCTCACCCAGACGAGCCCCTGCTCCGCAGACACCTTCCGCTCCGTGTTCAGCTTCTCGAGGAACCCGATCATCACGCCGGCCAGGTAGGTCCGCCGGTCCTTGTTGCCCTTCACGCCGTTGGCCCGCTTGTGCTCGCTCCAGAGCTGCTCGGCCGTGTGGTGCAGGAACGCGTGTACGTAGGCGGCCATCTCCAGGTTCGCCGGCGTCCCGACGATCTCGAGCACGCTGCCCCGCTTGCCCTCGAGCGGCGAGTAGACAGGCACCCAGATCGCCTCGACGAAGAAGTGCTTGCCGAGGATGCCCCCGACGATCCGCTCGCTCTCGCCCACGCGCCCGCTCGGCTCGCCGAGGTGGCGGAAGCCGTAGTGCCGCGCGGCGCGCGCCTTCGCGACGTCGAGGTTGTACTTCAGCATCAGCCGCTGCGCGGCGCTCATCGCCGCCTGCGCCTCGTGGGCGTTCGGGCTGTCCGCGAGCGCGAGCAGCCGCGCGATCCGGTCGAGGATCCGGGCGTCCACGCCGTCCGCGTCGCCGCGCGCCGCCCCGCCCGGGTCCGCCGGCGAGGCCCCCGCCACCGGCATCCCGGCCGCCGTCGCGTCGATGCCGAGGCGCGCGCACACCTCGCGGAACGCCGGCCCGTGCGCCGCCTCGTCCGTCACGCCCAGCACCTCGTGCACGTACTGGTGCGCCATCTCGTGCTTGAGCACCTCGATCACGACGCCCCACGGCTGCGTCAGGACGAGCGGCCGCGAGATCTCGATCGCGCGCGCCTCGGAGATCCACCGCCCGAGCCGGCTCGAGGCGTCGGACAGCTCGACGGACGCCGAGCGCAGCTTCCGCCGGAAATGCGTGTAGTTGAGGGTCTGGTAGGCCCCCATGAGCTCGCGCACGAGCGCCGCCTCCAGCTCGGCGCTCAGCCGCGCCGCCGCCTCGCGCGGCGGCTCGGGCGGCGGCGCGCCGGGGGACGGCGGCGGCCCGGCGGCCGCGGTGGGGGAGGAGGGATCGGCCGGCGGCGCGGCGGCCTCGGAGGCCTGCTGGACGCCGCGCAACCCGTTCAGGATGAGCTGCTCCGCCATGTCGGACGCCTCTCATGGCACGCCCCGGGCGGCTGTCGAAGGGTTTTCTCGACCGGGGCGCGCCGCTCCAGCCGGACGGACCCTTCATCGAACCGCCACCGACCCGCCGCAGAAACGTTCCCGATACGCCATGTCCTCGCTAGAATCGCGCGCCCCACGTGTCCCGTCCCAATGCGTCGAATGAACCCCAGGCGGCCGAGGCGGACGCCTCCAGCCGCTCCTCTCGCGGTCTGAGCCGCGATCTGGGCGCCGAGCGCGCCGCGGCGCGCGCGCGGCTGCGCGCCGTCGCCCGCGCCCGGCGCCGCTACGGTCGCCTGCTCCTCGCGCTCCCCCTGCTCCTCGTCGTGATCGTGGACGTCCGCATCCGCGGGGATCGCCTGCTCGACCTGAGCGGCAAGCACGCGGCGAGCTACCTCGGCGCGATGGCCGAGAGCGCCGCGCTCTGGGGGCTCCTGCTCTTCGCGGCCTCGGCGCGGCGGGGGGCGGCCCGCTGGGTCGCGGCGCTGCTCTTCGTGCTGCTCGCGACGCTGTCGCTCGGCGGCCAGCTCTACTTCCACCGCCAGTACGCGACGTACCTCAACCTCGACGCCACGCTCTTCGGGACCTCGCTCTCGGCGAGCCTCTTCGGCCAGCTCCGGGCCGACGGGGAGAACTTCCTCCGCTCGGTCCTCCCGCCGCTCCTGCTGGCCACCGCGCTCGTCTGGCTCGGCCGGCGGGTCGTGCGGCCCGGCCGCACGGCGTGGGCCCGCGCCGCGCGCCTCGCCGCGCCCGCGGGCGTGGTGGCCGCGTTCGTGCTGCCGTGCTCTTACCGCGCGGTGCAGGCCTCCACGCCCGACGTCATCTACTTCCACGCGATCGGAGGCCTCATCAAGGAGCTCGTCGGCGTCCAGACCACGGCGCAGGTGCGCCCGGGGCTCCGCACGCCGCCCGCGCTGCCGCCGGTGGCCCCGGCGCCCGGCCCGCGGCGCAACGTGCTCTTCATCCTGACAGAGAGCGTGCGCGCCGACGCCACGTGCTCGGCGCGCGCGCGCGCCGACGTGGACGGCGCCGACGGCGCGCCCGGCGCGTGCCCGGGCACGCCGCGCATCGACGCGGCGGCGCCCGATCGGCTGCCGCTCACGCAGATGCGCTCCAACGCCTCGACCACGGCGATCGGGCTCTCGGTGCTCTGGTCCGGCCTCCAGCCGATCGCGACGCGCGAGGAGCTCCACACGGCGCCGCTCGTCTTCGATTACGCGGACGCGGCCGGCTTCGACAGCGCCTACTGGACGAGCCACCACATGATGTTCGCGAACTCGCGCCTCTACGTGCAGGACCTGCCGGTCTCGCACCAGTGCGGCGCGACCGAGCTCGATCCGCTCGCCGACATCGATCTCGGGGCCGACGACCGGCTGCTGTCCGCGCACGTGCGGTCCGAGCTGCCCTCGCTGCGCGAGCCGTTCCTCGCGGTCGCCCACTTCGGGAACACCCACGTCCCGTACCTGGTCGACCCGGCGGAGGCGCCGTTCCAGCCCGCCCTCGAGAGCAAGGCGCCGGACGACAACGACGCCTACCACAACTACTACAGGAACGCGGTCTACCGGCAGGACGCGGCGATCGCGGAGCTCATCCGCTTCGTCCGGAGCTCTCCGGTCGGCGAGCGCACGGTGATCGTCTTCACGTCGGACCACGGCGAGGCGTTCCGGGAGCACGGCCAGCTCGGCCACACGGGCTCGATCCTCGAGGAGGAGATCCGGGTGCCCGGCTGGGTCGACGCGCCGCCGGGCACGCTGACGGCCGAGGAGGAGGGCGCGCTGCGCGCGGCCCGGGACGAGCCCGTCTTCCACACCGACGTGGCGCCGACGCTGCTCGACCTGATGGGCCTGTGGGACGAGCCGGCGCTCGCGGGCTACAGGGCGGCGATGGTCGGGCACAGCCTGCTCCGGCCGTCGCCGGGGCCGGCGGCGCTGGCGCTCACGAACTGCACCGGGATCTGGGGCTGCGCGTTCAAGAACTGGGGGATGATGCGCGGCAACATGAAGCTCGAATCCCGCGCCTGGGACACCGCCTGGCGCTGCTACGACGTGCTCGCCGACCCCCGCGAGCAGCGCGACCTCGGGCCCGCCGCCTGCGGCGACCTGCCCCGGCTCGCGGACGCGATCTACGGCGGCCCCGCCGGCAGCGTCGATGTCCCGGTCCACCTCCGCGACCTCGCGGCCAGGCCCCGCCGCGACTGAGCCGGATGACCCCGGACATCGACCGAGACGGCGGCGCGCTCGGCGAGCCGCCCGCGCCCGCGGCTGACGTGCACGCGCCGGCGCCTGCCGCTGGCGCACCGGCGCCTGCCGCTGGCGAGCCCGCGCCCCTCGCCGGCCGCCCGCGCGCCGCGCGCCGGGCTGGTCTTCGTCGCCGTCGCCGCCTCGCCGGCCTCGCGCTCCTCGCCTCGCCGGCGCTCTGGTTCCTCGTCGCCGACGTGCTGCGGCGGGGCCGCCACATGACCACCTTCGACCGGCTGCACGCGGCGGGGTACGCCGCGACAGTGGCCGTGTCGCTCGGGTTCTGGGGCGTCCTGCTCTATGTCGCCTCGGGCCGCCGCGGCGCCCTGCGCGGCGTGACCGGCGGGCTCTTCGTCGCGCTCTTCACGCTCGCTTGCGGCGTGCAGGGGGGCTTTCACGCCCTCTACAACATCTACTGTTCCATCGACTCCCAGATCCACTCCCAGTCGATCCCGTGGTCGATCGTGGGCACGCTCCCGCTCGGGAACCCCCGCGTGATCGCCCACTTCGCCGTCGCGCTCGGGCTCGCCCTCGGGGCGCTACGGCTCGCCCGCCGCCTCGTGCGCCCCCGGCGGCTCCGGCGGCGCGTCGCGGCGGCGGTCGTGCCCCTCGCGCTGGCCGGCGTGACGATGATCCCGGTGAGCTACCGGGTGATCCAGTCGTCGTCGGCCGACATGATCTACTTCCACGGCGTCACCGCCGTGGTGAAGGAGCACCTCGGCATCACGGACGAGTCGCCGGATCTGCGGGTGCAGCGCCGCGACCCGGAGCGCGTTCCCCCGCTCGCCGCGCGGCCCGCCCGGCCGCGGAACGTGGTGCTCATCCTGCAGGAGAGCCAGCGCGCGGACGTGACGTGCGTCGAGCATGACCCGGCCTGCCAGCAGGCGACGCCGTTCTCCAACGCCGCCGCGCCTCGCCGCATGCCGCTCCTGCAGATGCGGGCCCACGACTCGACGACGGCCATCTCGATCTCGAACATCTGGTCCGGCGTGTCGCCGACAGAGGGCATGGACGTGCTCGGCTCCGCCCCGCTGCTCTGGCATTACGCCCGCGCGGCCGGGTGGGACACGGCGTACTGGACGAGCCAGAACCTCATGTTCGGGAACGCCCGGCTCTACGTGCAGGACATCCCGGTCTCGCACCGCGTCGTCGCGACCCAGCTCGATCCGGGCGCCGACCTCGATTACGGCGCTCACGACCGGCTGCTCACGGACCGCGTGATCGAGGAGTGGGACGAGCTCGTCGAGCCGTTCTTCGCGGTCATCCACTACTCGAACATCCATTTTCCGTACGTGAGCGATCCGCGGCATTCGCCGTTCCAGCCCAGCGAGCTGAGCAAGTCGCCCGACAAGAACGAGCACTTTTTCAACTACTACAAGAACGTCGTTTACCTGTCGGACATGGCGGTTGGCCGGCTCATCGAGCACATCCGCGGGACGCCGAGCGGCGAGCGCACGGTGCTCGTGTACACGTCGGATCATGGTGAGTCGTTCCGGGAGCACTGGCAGCTCGGCCACACGAGCTCGCTCTGGGACGAGGAGATCCTGGTCCCGGCGTGGATCGACGCGCCGGAGGGGACGCTCGCCCCGGAGGAGCGGGCGAGCATCGCCGGCGCGAAGGACGCGTTCGTGTGGCACCTCGACCTCGCGCCGACGTTCCTCGATCTGATGGGGCTGTGGGACGAGCCGCGGCTCGCGCCGTTCCGCGCCCGGATGCTCGGGCACCCGCTGACGCGGCCGGAGCGCACTGTCGCGCCGGTGCCGCTCACGAACTGCACGTGGGTATGGGGCTGCTCCTTCCGCAACTGGGGGATGATGCAGGGGCCGCTGAAGATCGAGGCGCGCGAGTGGGACGGCGAGTTCCACTGCTTCAACGTGCTGGACGACCCGCTCGAGCTGACCAACCTGGGAGAGCAGGCGTGCGCGCCGCTGCCCGACCTCGGGCGGGCGCTCTTTCACGAGATGCCGAACGTGACGCCGCCCGGGAGGAAGCCGGTCGACTGGGGCGGCTGAGCCTGTCGGGTCGACCCCGGATCGAGTACCATCCCGCCCCGCCGTGACGCTCCGCTCCCCCGGTCTCTCCGCGCTGATCGCCGTGCTCGCCGTCGCCGGATGCAACGCGATCTCGGGCGTCGACGGCCTCACGTTCGACGGCGGAGGCGCGTCCGGCGGCGGCGACGCGTCCGGCGGTGGCGACGCGTCCGGCGGTGGCGACGCGTCCGGTGGCGGCGACGCGTCCGGTGGCGGCGGGGGTGCGGCGTGCGAGGGGGAGTCCTGCCCAGCGCCGACGGGGATCGTCCTCGGGGAGCAGACCTTCACCGAGCTGCGCGGCGATGTGGCGGAGGGCGCCGTGTTCATGGACGGGTGCCCGGAGGGACAGGTCATCGTTGGTTATCAGGGGCAGACCGACGACGATGCGGCGCCCATCCATGGCCAGATCCAGGCGCAGTGTGGTTATTTGAACCTCACCGGAGCTGACCCGTACACGATCACCACGACACCCGGCGACCTCACCCCGAACCGGGGGTCCTATGGCTCGCTGCCCTGGACGATGATATGCCCGGAGAACCAGGTGGTGGTGGGCTTCAGCGGCCAGGTAGGCGATTTCCTGGACCGTCTCGTCATCGATTGCGCGCCCCTCCTCGTGGAGGGGGAGCCTCCCGCGCTCCGTGTAGAGATCGGACCCGTCTCCTCGCCCGAGGGCGCGGGCGGCCCCGGCGGCGAGCCCTTCCCGGACACCCGCTGCGGTGAGGGCGAGGTAGCGAACCTGGTTCACGTCATGGAGCAGGAGGCCATCAAAGCCTTCGGCCTCGGCTGCAAGACGGTCTCGCTCACGTACTGACCCGCTCCCGGAGGGAGGCGGGCGAGACACCTTGTCGCCGGGAGTCGCCAGGATGACACCGCGCATCCCGGAGCGGGGCGGAGCTAGAGCACCGCGCTGGTCAGGGCCGGCGCGAGGCCGTACAGGAGGTTACCTCCCCGGTAGTCCTGGTACGACTGGCGATACCCCCCGGTCTCGCTCGGACGGCATTGAGGATAATGCATCACGGAGTCGACGTCGTACTCCGTGATCGCGCGAAATTCGACCGCGTCCTCCTCGGTGCATTGCGGGTCGAGCACGATGTGCTCGTGCCTGAACCCGAGCGTGTGCCCCAGCTCATGGCGGAGGATCCCCTCGAAGTCGCGACCGCCCAACGTCACAGTGAAGGCCGAGTCGGCGATGAGCAGCTCTCGCGTGCTCCGAGAATAGCTCGGAAAGAAGGACGTCGCGTGGGTCGTCGATCCGGGCGGCATGGGACGCACATTGAAGGTGACAGCGGAAGACGCATCGCAGGGCGAGACATCGACGCGTCGATACCGCACACCCAGGACATCGCTCCAGGACCGGGCCGCCCTCTCGAGCCCATCGATCACCGTATCGAGGTCGGCTCCGAAGCTCGAGCTCACGCAGTACGTCATGTCAAAACGGCCGGACAGCGGCTGGAGATCGTCGGCCCCGGAGAACGTGTTCACCAGGAGGTGATCACGCGAGACCGCGAGGCCTTCCTGGGCGGCGACGCGATCCTCGTGAGCGGAGAGGGCCGCCTGGTAGAACTCGCGCAACCCTCGCTCCGAATAGATCGCAATGTCGCCGTCCACGATGAATCTCCCCTCGGCGTCCTGGTAGACCCGAGCGCGAAACTCCTCGAAGGTCGGGAATGAGCTCGACTCTGGCGAAGGCTCCGGCGCCCCCGCGACAGAGCAGCCCGCCATGAGGGTGGCGAGCGAAATGCTCGCCAGAGATCTCGCAAAGAGAAGAGGTAGCTTCAAAGGAAAAGTTCAGCACCGACCATCGCAAAGCAAGAGAACCATCGGCTCAGCCTCGTCGCCGCTCGTTCGTGACGAGAGCGGGCGCCGCATTCACGAAGGAAACGCATCCCGCGGCGCGTCGGGCGCCGACCGTCGCACGCCGGGAACAGCGACGGTCAACGGGCGCGGCGGGGTCCTGTGGCGAGCGTCAGTCCCGGTACCAGAAGATATCCGTGCGGGTATCGCCGTCGAAGTCGCCGCTCACCGGCTCGAACGTGCCGTAGACCGAGGAGTTCCGGCCCGGCGCGAACTTCACCGTCTGCGTCGCCCCGGGCCAGATGTAATCGGTCGTGGCGTTGACGGCATCCCAGAAGATGTCGGCATGGCCGTCGCCGTTGAAGTCGCCGGCGACAGGCAGGTACGAGCCGGTGACGTTCTCGGGCGAGGACGTCTTCGTGAACGACGTGGATCCGCCGCCGAGCGAGTACCAGATCCTGTCCGCGCTGCTCCCGGCCACGTACCAGAAGATGTCGTCCCCCAGGACGCCGTCGAAGTCGCCGACGATCGGAACGAACGGTCCGCCCGCATCCACGCTGTAGTTGGCGAGCTGCGTGAAGGTCGTCCCGCCCGTCGAGTACCACCGGTTCACGAAGCCGCCCGACTCGTCGTACCAGAAGATATCGTCGCCCTGGGCTCCGTCGAAGTCGCCGACGATCGGCAGGTACGTCCCGCTAACCGTGGTCGACGTCTGCGTGAAGGTCCTCGACGCTCCAGCGGACAGGATGTAGTCGGTGCCGCTCCCCGCCTTGTAAAGGAAGATGTCGCTCTTGCCGTTGCCGTCGAAGTCGCCCGCGAAGGCCACGAATCCCGTCGAGGGGAAGTAGCTCGACCGGAAATCCTCGTCGAACTTGCGGTCGCTCCGGCCCCACCAGAACCGCGCGTCGGTGTCGCCGGGGTAGTACCAGAGGATGTCGTCGCGGCCGTCGTTGTCGAAATCGCCGCTGATCGGCTTGTAGGCAGTGCCGTAGACAGACTGCGGCGCGGCGGCGAAGCTGAAGGCGACGTCATCCTCGATACGGTTGGCGAACCAGACGAAATCGTCGCTGGACGCGCCGAGGTCCTTCCGGAGCGACTTGTCTCCTTCGGCGCCGAGGCTGCCGGGGGGGAACGTGCCATCGGCGCGCTTGAAATCATCGTGGTCGAACGTGTTGTCGAAATCGAGGTACTTCGCGACCTTGGCCAGCGCCGAGTCGGGCAGGAACGCCGGCGCGCGCAGATCCACGTCCCAGTGCGAGTAGTAGGTCATCACGTTCACGCCGTACTTGAAGGCGTCAGGCGGGTCGTGCACGACGGAAGGATCCGCGAAGGCGAGCCCGGAGAGCTCGGGTGAGCCGGCCGTGTACTGCAAGCTGCCGATCGTGCAGGTGAGCGGGCCCGTGTGCGCAGGCGATGTGGCGCAAGCCGCCGCCACGTCGATGCGCTTGAGGTTGCTGCTGCTGCAGCCATACGTGTTGAAGTCGGCCTTGCTCGTGAAGAACCGGGGCGGATTCGTGTTGCAGAAGAGCAGATCCCACTCGTCGCCGTAGGTCCAGCCAAGGCCGGTCTCGGGGTTGATCATCTCGGCGGGGTCGAGGGACACCCACGGGTGCCGGAGCCCGAAGAAGTGGCCGAGCTCGTGGGCCAGGAGCGTCGCCGGGACGAGGGTGTTCGGCGGATCGTCCTCGATCGAGGCGAGATTTCCGACCACGAGCGAGCGACCGTGCTCGGGGAACTGGGAGACGCTGCCGCCCGACTCCTTGACGTAGACGTGGACGACGTTCTTGTCTCCGTAGTTCGCCGCCGCGGCGGCCAACCACCGCGAGATCGACTTCGATTCGGTGTTTGCGTACGCGTTGCTGGGGATGCTCGGGAACGCCTTCTGCAGATCCGCCCGGACCTCCGACCATTGCTTGTTGACGCTGCCCTCGTTCAGCCGCACGGTCGGCATGTGGAGGATCTCGTTCGATTTGATCCAGAACTTCACGCCGGCAGCATTGTAGACATCATTCGCCCGGTAGACGGCTGCCTGGATCACTTCCCACGGATCGTTCGCGGTGCAGGAAGGACCGGACGAGCAATCCATCATGTGGATGAACCGGAGCGGGATCACCCGGGTGATCGTGGCGGCTTGAGAGGCGGATCCGATGTCCGCGGCGCCGGCGGCGCCCTCGGGATCCGGCGCGCTCGTGTCGCCGCACGCTCCCAGAAGCAGCGCCGTGACGGAGGCCATCGAAGTCATCGCTAGGCTATGTCGCAACATCGAGAGATTCTCCTGGTCTCGCATGGCGCCGCTCCACGGCGCCCGCGTGTACGAGCCCGGCGCGTCGTCGTCGCGTTGTTCGACGGTCCCGCAGAGCTCGCCGAGGAGAGAGCAACCCAGGTGCCAGCGGTCATGATCGCGGCTGACCTCCTGTTCGGCCGGATTCCGCGGCTCGGCGGCGCGAGCGCGCGAGAGCACCCACCCGGCATTCTTTGCCGGGCGGCACGTCTTGCCGGATGTTGCTGCCGCTATCGCCGCGCCGCCGAGCAGCCCGGCAACAGCGAGCCGGTGGAATTGTAGTGTGGCTGGATAATGCGCACACTCGCTTCGTGGCCTGGCCGTTGAATCCACAGCGCGCCTGTGGCCGAATCGGCGGTGATGCTCGGCCCACAAGATCGGGTAAAGACCACGCATTCGCTGGCCGCGGACCAGCAGCCCGAGCCAGACACGTTTCATTTCATGGTCGTGGAGCAGACCTCGTCGCGCATCGTGGGGCTGCCCCCGGCGGGCTTTCTCCTCGTCGGCCGGAGCCCGGAGGCCGACATCCACCTCGACGATCCCGCCGCCTCGCGGCGGCACGCGAAGGTGATGCTGCAGGGCGGGGCCGTCCGCATCATGGATCTCGATAGCCGCAACGGGCTGCGCGTGAACGGCGCCCCCATCGACGGGGCGTGCGCCCTCGTCCCCGGCGACGTGGTCTCGATCGGCGAGGTGTCGCTCATCCTCCGCGGCCGCCCGAAGCCCCGGCACGCAGGCGCGCTCCTCGATGAGGAAGCGCTCCTGGACCGGCTAGCGCACGAGGTAGAGCGCGGGATCGAGTATGCCCGTCCGCTCTGCGTGGCCGTCATCGCCGAGCGCCCCATCGCCGAGCGCTCCGGGGTGCACGCCAGGGCCCGCGCCGGCTCGTCTCCCGCGCTCGCCTCCTTCCTCGACGACGCCGCCGTCGTGGCGCTGCGCGAGCGCGCGATCCGCGCCGTCGACATCGTCGGCCGGACGGCCGGCGGCGAGCTCTGCATCGTCTTCCCCGAGCTCGACGCAGACGAGGCGCGCGCCGCGGCCGTGCTCGCGCTCGAGAGCCTCGCCGCGCGCTCGCCGGGCGCGCGCGCCGGCGTCGCGGCCTACCCGGCGGACGGCTGCGACGCGGAGACGCTGCTCGCGGCCGCCCGCGACACCTGCCGCGCGACCGAGCCCGGCGCCGTCGCCGGCGGCGCCGACCGGGTGCGGTCGCTCGCGCTCGGGGACCGGGTCGTCGTGCTCGCCGATCCGGCCATGATGAAGCTCTTTTCGCTGATCGAGCGGCTCGCGGACGCGCACCTGCCCGTGCTCGTCGTCGGCGAGACCGGCGCCGGCAAGGAGCACGCCGCCTTCGCGGTCCACCACGGGTCGAGCCGGCGCGCTGGTCCGTTCGTCTGCGTCAACTGCGCCGCCATCCCCGACACGCTCTTCGAGAGCGAGTTCTTCGGTCACCAGAAAGGCGCGTTCTCGGGCGCGCACGCGGCGCAGGCGGGCCTCTTCGAGCGCGCGGACGGCGGCACGCTCTTCCTCGACGAGGTCGGCGAGCTCAGCCTCTCCGCGCAGGCGAAGCTGCTCCGGGTGCTCGAGGACGGCCGCTTCGCCCGGCTCGGGGAGGCCAGGGAGCGCGAGGCCGACGTGCGCCTCGTCGCCGCGACGAACCGGGACCTCGCGGCCGAGGTGAAGGCCCGCCGCTTCCGCGAGGACCTGTTCTACCGCCTGAGCAGCGCGGTGGTCATGATCCCGCCGCTGCGCGAGCGGCCGGCCGACATCCCCGTGCTCGCGCGTCGCTTCCTGGCGTCCGCGCGCGAGCGCGCCGGCAAGGCTCCGCTCGCCATCGCTCCCGCGACGATGCTGGCGTTGTCGCGCCACGGTTGGCCGGGCAACGTGCGTGAGCTCCGGAACGCGATGGAGTACGCCGCGGCCTCGGTCCACGGCGGCGTCGTCGAGCCGTCGAGCCTGCCCCCGGCGGTCACCCGCGGCGGCGGCGTTGGCGCGGGCGTCGACGGCAGCGCTCCGGCGCCGCTTCGGGCCGACGAGTTCCGGCCGCTCGCCGACGAGATCCAGGCGCTCGAGCGGCAGCGCATGCGCGAAGCGCTCGCCGCCGCGGGCGGCGTGAGGGTGCGGGCCGCCCACCTCATCGCGATGCCCGAGCGCACGTTCCGGCTCAAGCTACGCCAGCACGGCCTGGATCCCGGTCGCCTCGACGACGGATGACAACGTTGCACGAGCCCGCTCTCCCCGGTGCTCCCCCGCGTGAGTTCGAGGAGTACCGCCTGATACGCCTGCTCGGCCGCGGCGCGATGGGCGAGGTCTTCCTCGCGCATGACACCGCCCTCGACCGCCCTGTCGCGATCAAGTTCATCGCCGGCATCGAACCCGACGCGCGCGCCCGGCAGCGCTTCTTCCTCGAGGCGCGCGCGATCGCCCGCGTCCGGCACCCGAACGTCGTGGCGATCCACCGCATCGGCGAGGTGCGCCGGCGCCCCTACCTCGTCTCGGAGTACGTCGCCGGCACGGGGCTCGACGCGCTGGACAAGCCCGTGCCGCCCCGGAGCGCGCTGGCCATCGCCTGCGGCCTCGCGCGCGGCCTCGCGGCTGCCCACCGGCAAGGCGTCCTGCACCGCGACATCAAGCCCGCGAACGCCGTCCTCGAGCACGACGGCACGGTGAAGTTGCTCGACTTCGGGCTCGCGGAGCTCACCGATCCGAGGGCTCAGCAAGACGCCGTCGCCCAGCTGCCCGCGCTGGCCGAGCCGCTCGCGCCGGACGGCGCTCCGGCGGCGACGGCGGCGCATCGCCTCGGATCGCCCGGGGCGCCGCCGAGCGCCGGCGCGACGGTCTCGCTCTCGTCGACGGGCTCAGGCCTCTCCGACCGGCAGACCTCGAGCACCCTCGACACCGACGCGCCGCGCACGTTCTCGCGGCGGCGCCGGATCGCGGGGACGCCGCTCTACATGGCGCCAGAGCTCTGGGGCGGCGCGCCCGCCTCCCCGCGATCGGACATCTATGCGCTCGGCGCGCTCCTCTACGAGCTCTGCGCGGGCGCCGCTCCGCACGAGGGCGTCGCGGCAGCGGACCTGCCCCGGGTCGCCTGCGAGGTGGACGCGCAGCCCCTCATCGAGGTCGCCCCCACGGTAGACGCGGCCCTCGCGGGCGTGATCCAGCGCTGCCTCGCGCGGCGCCCCTCGGAGCGCTTCGCGTCCGGCGACGATCTCTGCAGCGCCTTCGAGGCGCTCGTCGCGCCGAGGCGCACCTCCTCCGGCGAGCGCCCCTACCGCGGCCTGCTCGCCTTCGACGCGCAGCACAGCGCGATGTTCTACGGGCGGAGCGCGGAGGTGCGGGCGCTCCTCGATCGGCTCCGCGTGGAGTCGTTCGTGCTCGTGACCGGCGACTCGGGGGTCGGCAAATCGTCGCTCTGCCGCGCCGGGCTCCTGCCGGCCGCTGCGCTCGAGCGGCTCGACGGCAGGCCCCGCTGGGCGACGATCGAGCTGGTGCCCGGCAAGCAGCCGCTCCTGAGCCTGGCGAGCGCGTTCGCGGCCCTCCTGGACACGTCCGAGGGCGAGCTCGCTCGGGCTCTGCACCGCGACCCGGCGGAGCTCGGCAGGCGCCTGCGCGAGCGCCCTTCGGACACCGCGACGCTGGTGCTGGTGGACCAGCTCGAGGAGATCCTGACCCTCCCTGAGCCCTCCGAGGCGGCCCTCGCCGCGCTGGCCCTCGGCGGCGTCGCGATCCGCGCGTCTGGCGTGCGGCTCGTCGCCACGGCGCGGAGCGATTTCCTGACGCGGCTCACCTCGCTGCCCGAGCTCGGCGACCATGTCGCGCGCTCCCTCTTCCTCGTCCGGGCCATGAGCGAGGCCGATCTGCGCGAGGCGATCGTCGGCCCCGCCCTCGCCGCGGGGTTCCGCTTCGAGCGCGACGAGACGGTCGACGAGTTCGTTGTCGCCGCGCGGAGCGCTCCGGGGGGCCTGCCGCTCCTGCAGTTCACGCTCGCCGAGCTCTGGGAGCGGCGCGACCTCGAGCGCAAGGTCCTGCCGGCGTCGGCGCTCGAGGCCATGGGCGGCGTGACCGGGACGCTGGCCAAGCACGCCGATGGCGTCCTCGAGGCGCTCCTGCCAGCGGAGCGACGCGCGGCGCAGCGCGTGCTCATGGCGCTGGTGACGGCCGAGGGGACGCGCGCGCGGCGATCCGTCGAGGAGCTCGTGCGCCGGGGCGGAGAGGCCGAGGGCGCCGCCGTGCGCTCCGCGATCGACGCGATGGTGCGCGGGCGGCTGCTCGTGGCGCGCCAGTCAGACGACGGCCGGGCCGCGTTCGAGATCGCGCACGAGGCGCTCCTCGAACGCTGGGATACGCTCCGCGGCTGGCTGAGCCGCGACGCCGAGCTGCTCGCGCTCCGGCAGCGCCTCGAGCGCGCCGCCCTGGAGTGGCAGCGCCTCCGCGAGCACCCCGCGGCGCTCTGGGGTCGCGTGCAGCTGGCCGAGGTGCGTGAGCTCCCCGAAGGGGGGCTGGACGAGCGCGAGCGGCGCTTCCTCGCCGCCTCGCGGCGGGCCGCGCGGCGGCGGCGCTTCAGCGCGATCGCGGTCGCGACCGCCGCGATGGTGGCTGTGGCTGGCGCGTACACCAGCACCTTCTTGAAGGCGCGCGCCGACCTCGAGCGGCGCCTGGGGGATCACGTCGTCGCCGCAGAGCTCGCCGCGGGCGCGGCGAGGCGCACCGACGCCGAGGTCGACGCGCTCCGCGCTGAGGCGCTCGCGACCTATGTCTCGCAGGGGAGCGCGGCCGGCGAGGGCCTGTGGGCGCACGCGCACACGCGCGTGCTCGGGGCCGAGCAGGCTTACCAGGAGGCGAGCCGCGAGATCGAGGCCGCCCTCGCCCGCGAGGACAGCCCGGCGATGCGCGCGCGGCTCGGGGACGTGACGCTCGCGCGCCTCCTCTCCGCCGAGCGCGACAGGCGCTTCGCCGACCGCGACACCCTCATGTTCCGGCTCTCGTTCTTCGATCCCGGGGGCGCGCGGCGCGCTTCGCTCGATCTGGGCGGTCACCTCACGCTGCGTACGGCGCCGCCTGCCGCCGCGGTGCTCCGCCGTTATCAGCGCGGCGAGGATGGCAAGCTCACGCTCGACGCGCCCCGCGCGCTCGGCGAGACGCCCATCGCCGAGCTCGCGCTCGCGCAGGGCTCCTACATGCTCGAGCTCACCGCCCCGGATCGGGCCCCCGTGCGGTACCCTTTCCTCGTCGGACGCGCCGAGCGGGTCGCGATCGATCTCGAGCTGCCGCGCCCGGAGCAGGTGCTCGAAGGCTTCGTCTACGTCCCCCCGGGGCCCTTCCTCTTCGGCAGCGCCGAGCCCGACCCGACGATACGCAGCGAGCGCTACTTCGCCATGCCGATCCACCGCGCCGAGACCGGCGCGTACCTCATCGCGCGCGTGGAGGTGACGTTCGAGGACTGGATCCGGTATCTCGAGGCGCTCTCGGCCGGCGAGCGCGCTCGCCGGACGCCTCGCGGGAGGGACCATTCCGACGATCTCACGCTGGACCCCATCGCGCCCGGGAGGTGGCGCCTGACCTTCCAGGACGGCCGGGTCCGCTACTCGGCCGTGACGGGCGAGCCTTATGTCGGTCGCGGCGGGCGGAGGGGCCGATGGGAGCGCTTCCCCGTCGTGGGCATCTCCCAGGAGGATGCCGCGGCGTACGCGGCGTGGCGCGACGCCACGGGGCGAACGCCGGGCGCGCGCCTCTGTGATGAGCGCGAGTGGGAGCGCGCCGGGCGGGGCGCAGATGGCCGCCTGTTTCCGATGGGCGAGCGCCTGCCGTACGACATGGCGAACATCAGCCCCGTCGAGGGGCACGACCCCGACGGCTTCGATCCACGCGAGGTCGGCAGCTACCCCGCCTCGCGGAGCCCCTTCGGCGTGGATGACCTGTCGGGGAACGCGGCCGAGTACACGCTATCGATGATCGAGCGCGGCGCGATCGCGCAGCGCTCCGGAACGTGGTTTCAGGGAGCCGGCCACGCCCGCCTCGATCGGCGCTACGTGCTGGAGCGATCGATTCGCCACCCGCGCGTCGGTTTCCGCCTCTGCGCGACGCCGCGCCAGGGCGCGAGCGCGCTCCCCTGAGGGCGGACCGGCGGTTCACGGACCGCCGTCCTCCGCGAGCAGCGCCTCCCGCACCGCAGGGCTCAGAGGTCGCGGATCGCGAGCGGCCCGAGGCAGTCGGGGTCGAGCTTCTTCTGCTCGCGCGCGTTCCGCGCCCGGATGATCGGGCACCCGCTGACGCGGCCGGAGCGCACTGTCGCGCCGGTGCCGCTCACGAACTGCACGTGGGTATGGGGCTGCTCCTTCCGCAACTGGGGGATGATGCAGGGGCCGCTGAAGATCGAGGCGCGCGAGTGGGACGGCGAGTTCCACTGCTTCAACGTGCTGGATGATCCGCTCGAGCTGACCAACCTGGGAGAGCAGGCGTGCGCGCCGCTGCCCGACCTCGGGCGGGCGCTCTTTCACGAGATGCCGAACGTGACGCCGCCCGGGAGGAAGCCTGTCGATTGGGGCGGCTGAGCCGTCAGGTCGACCCCGCGGCATCGCCGCGCTCGCCTCGGCGATGACCCCGGAGGCTCCGCCCCTCCGAGGCGCCTTGCCGGCCGCGGCAGCGCTGGATAGCATCGTGATCGTGCCTTGCTTCGGCCGAGCTCCGGGGTCGCGTACGAGGCTCCTCGTCGCCGGGACGCCGCCGGGATGACTCCGCGCATCCGTCCCTTGCCGCTCGACAAGATCCACCCGGAGAGCACGGCCCTGCTCGTCATCGACATGGAGCGGGACTTCGTGGACGAAGGCGCTCCGGGCGAGACGCCGGGGGCGCGCGGGCTGGTCCCGATCATCAACCGGCTCATCGGCTGGGCGCGAGGCTGGCAGCTGCCCATCCTCTTCACCCAGGAGATGCACCGGCCGGACCGGAGCGACTACGGGATCGAGCTGGAGTTCGACCCCCTGCACTGCCACGAAGGCACGCGGGGGTGCGAGCTGGCCGACGGGCTCGCGGTCGCGGCGAGCGACTACCGCATCGTGGCGAAGCGACGCTACGACTGCTTCCTCGGCACCGACCTCGACCTCTTGCTCCGGTGCAAGCGAATCGAGAACCTCATTTGCTGCGGCGTATCCACCAGCGTCTGCGTGATGAGCACCGTGCTCACCGCCAGGAACCTCGACTACCGCGTTCTCCTGCCCGCCGACGCGGTGGCCGGCATCTCCGCCGCGCACCACGAGGCGGCGCTCCTGTGCATGAGCGACGTGTTCGCGTACATCACGAGCAGCGCCGAGGTGACGCGGCTGTGGGAGCGGCGCTCGCCCGAGCTGCGCTAGTCTCGACCTGGGCACAGCTGCCCGAGGTCAGGCAGCTGGGCGGGGCGGGGCAGAACGGGTGTATAAGCTCACCCATGATCAACCTTGAAACGTTGTCCCTCCTGGGTGCGCGGCAGCGCAGGTCGGGCGCGGCGTGGCGCCGCGCCGGGGTGTTCGCGGCATCGGCGGCCGCAATGTCGCTGTCGAGCTCTCTGGCGCTCGCCGAGCAGTTCGTGGTGCTCGATGAGACATGGGACCACCTGCCCACGCTGGCGGACTCCCACTACCGCGTCGATCCGCCGGAGTCGGCCCCGACCAACTGGCGCAGCCCGGTCGATTACACGTCCGGCACGGCTTACTTGCACCTGGAGGTGCTCACCAAGCCGACCGACGAGCCGACGAAGTTCCAGGTCTGCTTCGAGGCGACGCCGACGTACGCCTGCACCGAGCAGTCGCCGACCTACACGACGACGGGCGTCGTCGACTGGGCGTCGCCGTTCTCGGGGTTCTGGTCGCCGGACGGCGAGTCGGTGGACTGGAGCCAGGGGATCCGCCAGATCGCGGTCATCCTGAAGGACACCGAGAACGGCAAGCCCTCCGCGGACAACGTCGGGGCAGACCGGGCCGCGCGGTTCATGCCGACCCGGGTGCGCATGGTGGTGACCGTCGTGGAGCCGGGCAGCGAGTATGTCCCGCCGGGGCCCGCGGATCCGGGCGCGGGCGGCGGCGGCGCGGGCGGGGAAGGGGCCGGCGGCGCTCCGACCGAGCCCGGCGCGGGCGGGGCGGACGCCTCCACCAGCACCGGCAGCACCGGCAGCACCGGCGGCGGGGGCAGCACGGCGGCGGGCACGCCGGGGGCCGGCGGCGGCGAGCCCACGGGGCAGACCCCGGAGCCCGGCGCGAGCGACGACGAGGGCGGGTGCAGCCTCGCGCCGGGCCGCACGAGCACGGGGGGCGCCGCCTGGGTGTCGCTGGCGGTCGCGGCGTTCTTCGCGCGATCCCGCCGGAGGTCCTGAGGGCCGGCGGCCAGGCGTCGGCCTCACGCGGCCAGCGGCGCGGCCGTGCGAGGATGTGCGGCGTGACCCCATCGCCGCAGAAGCCGTCACATCGAACAGCTCGTGCCGAGCCGCTGCCGCCGCCTCGTCAGCCCCCGAGGGCCACGAGCGCCGCCACGAGCCGCTCGAGCTGCTCGGGCGCGAGCCCGCTCTCCGCCAGGTCGTCGCGGGCCTTGGCCAGCACGGACTCGCGCGTGAGCCCGCGGGGCAGGCGCACGAGGAGAAAGGCCATCCGCGCGGTGATGCGGGCGATGGCCGGGCGCAGGTCGTCGTCCAGCGAGGAGACCGGCTCGCTCGTCTCCGGGGCGGCCAGGGCGCGTCGCTCGACGGCCTTGGCGCTCTCGATCTGGGCCCGGAAGAAGGCGTGAATGGCGTCGTCGGCCGGGGGCGGCGCGCCGCGCGCGGCGGCGGCCTGGAGGACGGCGGCCCTCCCGGCGGCGAGCACGCGGGCCTCCTGCGCGGTGTCCTCGATGGCCCTCCCGGCGCGCCGCTTGGCGGCGGCCACCAGGGGCATGAGCGCGAGGCGCTCGGCGGTGGCGCAGAGGAGCGCGTCCACGGGCAGCGCGGTGGGCCCGCCTCCGCCGGGGCCGAGGTGGAGCGCGCGCAGCTGCCCCAGCGCGCCGCGCTCCTCCTCGGCGAGCAGCCAGGTGTCCAGCTGGGCGGCGAGCTCGGGCCGGTCGGCGCGCACGTAGAGCGCGACGACGTCGCGGGTCAGCGGTCCGATCCGCTCGATGCGGTCGAGCCCCTCGGCCCAGCGCGGGGCCTCGAAGGTGTTGGTCATGGCCGCGTCCGCGTCGCCGCGGGCGAACGCCTCGCGCACCGCGGCGTTATCGGGGATGGCGACGACCTGGGCGCGGCGCAGGAAGCTCCGGGCGACGCGCTCGAGGTGACCGCCGCGGTTGACCGCCACGCGCAGCTCGGGCCGGTCCAGCGCGCGCAGCGCGGCGCGGGCGCCCTCGAGTCCGAGCCCTGGGCTGCCCGCGGGCGCGGCCCACGCCGGGCGCCGGAGGAGCAGGACGGCGCCGCCGCGGGCCACCGGCACGGTGAAGCGCCCGGCGATGGAGCGCTCCGGGCGTACGGTGATGCCGTCGGCCGCGAGGTCGAAGCGTCCGGCGCGCAGGTCCCCGACGAGCTCGGACCAGCGGAAGCGTGTCCAGGACAGCGCGAGCCGCTGCTCTGCGGCGAAGCCGCCGAGGAGCGCGGCGGAGAAGGCCTCGGCGTGGTCGTCCTTCCAGACGCTGAAGGGCGGGTAGTCGCCGCTGGTGCCGGCGCGGAGGGAGGCCGCCTCGGGGCGGGAGCTTGCGGCCGCCCCCGCGTCCGGCGCGGCGGAGACGGCAGGCACGGCGGCGGCGGCGGGCCCCGCGGAGGCGGCCCCGGCCGGCCGGGCGGAGACGGCCCCGTCCGGACGGGCACACCCCGCCGCGGCGAACCCGAGGACCAGGGCCAGCGTGATCCGCGGGCCCGCCGTGCGTCGCGAAGGCCGGGCTGGGGAGCGTGGCGCGCGGAGAGCGCTCGTCATGAGGGCGCGGAGGATACTCCCTGCGGCCGGTCAGGCGGGAGGGTTTCCGTCGGCGTCGTCGCGCTGCCGCCATGCGCTCGCAGCAGGCGACGAAGTTCTGCCGGGCCTCGGCGTGGCGCTCCCCAGGCGAGCCGGCGGGAAAGCGGAGCGCGCGCCTGATCATGACGCCTGTAGAGCTGCTTGCGCGGCTTTCCACACGTGTTCCCCCGCCGCGGTACCCGCTTGTCCGGTATCATGGATTCTTTGCGCCCCTGCGAAGCGCCGGAGTCCCCTCAGCGAGCTGACAGAGCACGGGCGCCGCGCGCCCCCGGCGCAATCACCGGGCGCGCCGCGCGGCGTCTCGTCATTTGTCGAAGTTGAGCGGGATCATCCCGATCGTCTCGCCGTGGCCGAATGCGGCGCGCCCGGTGCGGAGGGCGAACTGGGAGCTGCTGTCGAGGAGCTGGAGGATGTCCTGCTCGTAGGTGTAGACCTCGAGATCCACCTTGCCGCCGCCGAGCATCAGGCCGGGCTTCAGCTTGATGTAGGTGGAGTTGTGGCGAGACTGGAGCAGCCGGATCTGCTCGTCGGAGATGCCGAGGTTCAGCTCGAGGTGGAATGCCTTGAAGTCCGAGGCTCCGTGCGTGTGCGACGCGTCGCCGACGAGGGCGACATGGGCGCCGACGTCGAACAGGGCCTCGATATCGGAGCGCTGGAGCGTTTCAAAGACACGGTATCCCGACATGATGTGTTCCTCCGTCGCGCGAAGGCGCTGGGCGATGCTACAGCGCGGGGACTCACGGGCGCAACCCGTGCCGGGGGGCGGGATCTTTCAGTCTCTGGGTCGAGTCGAGTGGACATGACCTCTGGCCCTATTTTCCGTTCCGACCCCTGTCGGCTTCGCGAAAGTAGGCTGGTCGGAAGCTCGCCCCAGGATCGCCTCCACGAGCTCGCTCGAGACGGGCACGCCGCGCTCCCGCAGCGCGCGAGCATGCGCCTCGGCCTGCGCGCGGTGTGCCGGATCCGCGTCGAGCGCGTGACGCAGGTGCACGAGGCTCACGGGCTCGCGGAGCCAGCGCGCGAAGAAGCGGCCCACGATGGCCACGTACTCCTGCGCCGGGGAGCTTCCTTCGAGCGCCTCGACCGAGATGACCTCGTCGAGGTCGTCGTCCTCGGGCGAGCGAGCGGCCTCGCGCGTGAGCGAGATGGTCGTATCCCGCGTCTTCTTGCGCTCGAACCGCAGCGGGGTTCTGCGCACGAGGCGAGGGCCGCCCTCGGCAAGCTTGTCCCCGAGGCGCCATTCGATGGTCGTCTCGTCCTCGATCCGCACGATGCCCGCCGCGTCCAGCGTGGCGATCATCTCGGCGAACGCGACGTCGCCGGCCGACGCGCGATAGCCGCCTTCCGGCACGGCCACCGGCCCGGGCGGCGCGCCCACGCGCCCCTGCCCCTCGAGCCAGACGAGCTTGCCCCACGCGGAGGCGCCTGCGCCCCATGCCGTCCGCTCGGGGCCGTGCACGCTGAACGAGAGGCTGGAGGTGCGACCGAGCGCTCCGCGCAGCACGCCGAGCGCGCCCCAGAGCCCGGCCACACCGACGATGAGGATCAGCAAGCCGAGCGCGCCGAAGGCGATGAGGGCCCAGACGCGGCGCTCGCCGTCGTAGTAGGGACCCGCCAGGATGAAGACGCCCAGACAGACGAGGGCGCCGAAGAGGCCCACGCCGAACGCCGCGCCGAGGATGCCCTGACGCGTGACCTTGATGGCGCCTGCGCGATCGTGCGGAGGCTCGGCGCACGCGGGGCAGGGGGCGTCGCTCGGCGTGACCTCGCCGCACGTCAGGCAACGCGCGAGCACCTCGGGGGGCACGCCGTGCGCCTTCGTATCCTCGCCGGAGAGCGCGCGCGCTGCGCCGACGGCCGAGCCCACGGCAATGCCGCCGAACAGGAGCAGGATGAAGCCGCGCAGCGTCCACGCCAGGAGGGGCGGCGCCTCGATGGAGGCCGCAAGGATGCCGATGGCGAGCGCCGCGAAGAAGATCGAGAGGCAGAAGCCGAGGACGGCGGCGACGTAGCGGGTCAGGCGGGAGCGGAGATCGACGTCGAGCACGAGGGTCATGTTGGCTCCGGCCCGCGGGGGCGACTAGCGGAACAACCGGCGCTGTCCGACGAGCGAGCGCCCGCGCCCCGCGTCAGCCGGCGCGGACCGCCGGCAGCAGGCCCTTGAGGCGCGCCGTCAGCTCGTAGAACTCCGGCTGCTCCCGGATCCACGGGCCGCGCTGCTCGATGGTCGCCGCGTCCACCGGCCTTCCGAGGAGCGCGGCGAGCGCGTCTGCCCGCCCGCGATCCCCGGCCGCCGCGAGGCTCCGCGCGTTGCGCGCGATCTTCTCCTCGAGCTCCGGCTGGGTGCGCACGTCGGCGACGATGCCGGTCCCCCGCTCCCCGAAGATCACGACGCGCTCGGCGAGGAAGGCGGCCTCCGCGATGTCGTGCGTGACGAAGAGGATGGTCGGCCTGCGCTCTCGCCAGATGCGCAGCAGCTCGGTCTGCTGGGCCTCGCGGGTCTGGGCGTCGAGCGCCGCGTAGGGCTCGTCCATGAGCAACAGGCTCGGCTGCGTCGCCAGCGTGCGCGCGATGGCGACCCGCTGCTGCTGTCCGCCGGACAGGTCGCGCGGGTAGGACGACGCGAACGCCTTCAGGCCGACGAGCTCCAGGTAGGCCGAGGCCCGGCGCTCCCGCTCGGCCCTGTCGGGCACGCAGAACTGCAGCCCGAACAGGACGTTCTCTCTCACGGTCAGCCAGGGAAAGGACGAGTAGGACTGGAACACGAAGCCGCGATCGGGCCCGGGTCCGCGGATCGGCTCGCCGCCGAGGAGCAGCTCGGTCCCGGGGCGCGGGTCGGGCGCCTCGAGCCCGCCCACGATCCGCAGGCACGTCGTCTTGCCGCAGCCCGAGGGGCCGAGGATGACCACGAGCTCCCCTGCCGCCACGCAGAGGTCGAGGTCGCGGAGGACGGCGCGCCCGCCCCCGTCGCCGGCGAACGTCTTCGAGAGCGCGCGCAGGACGAGCGGCTTCCCGGTCCTCGGCCCGCCCGGTGAGCTCGTCGTCACAGCCACGGGAAGAGCGCCCGCCTCGAGAGCCTGAAGAGCTGGTCGAAGAGCACCCCGACCAGCCCGATGACGACGATGGAGGCCATCACGTTGCCCGTCTGGATGAAGCGCTGCGACTGGATGATCACGTGGCCGATCCCGGACGTCGCGGCGACGAGCTCGGCGACGACGAGGTACGACCAGGCCCACCCCAGCGCGACGCGGAAGTGGTCATGGAGCGTCGGCATGCACCACGGCAGCACCACGCGCAGGAGCACCTGCCGCGAGCTCGCCCCCATGGTGTACCCGAGCTCGACGAGGTGCTTCGGCACGCGCGCGGCGGTGTCGGCGACGAGGGGGATGAGCTGGAAGACGGTGCCGATGAAGATGATGGAGATCTTCTGGGCATCGCCGATGCCGACCCAGAGGATGCTGAGCGGTATCAGCGACGCGACCGGCAGGTACCGGAGGAAGTCGTTGAACGGCTGGACGAGCGCGTCCACCGGCTTGGCCGTGCCGGCCAGGAGCCCGACCGGCAGCGCCACGGCGACGGCGGCCGCGAACCCCGCGGTGACGCGGTAGATGCTCGCGAGGACGTCGCTCGCGAAGTCGCGCTCCCGGAACAGCGCGAGGCCCGCCTCCACCACGTCGAGCGGGGAGGGGAGGAACACCGCGGCGGACTCCATGCTCCTCGAGAGCACGACCCAGGCAGCGATGAAGGTCGAGAACGAGAGCGCGGCGAGCCCCCAGTAGGCCTGTCGGCTGATCCCGCGGTAAAGCTTCATGCGATCGTGCCGTGTGTCGGCGCCGGCGCTCGGTCGGCCGGTCATCTGGCCAGCTGGCCAGATGGCCAGATGACGGAGCGCTAGCGCTTCTCCTTCGCGGCCCTGTTCACCGAGGCGAAGTCGATCACGGAGGCCGGCTCGACGGGCTTCTTCGTGATGCCCGCCTTGAGCCAGACGTCGTTCGCCCTCCGCACCGTATCGAGCAGCTGCCCCGGCGCGGACTCGGTCCCGAAGAGCTCGGCGTTGCGGGGCAGGGACATGAACTTGATGCCGGCGACGGTCTCCTTTTCCTCGGGGAGCGGCAGCTTCCAGAAGCGAGCGATGACCTCGTCGCCCTCGGCCGTGTGGTCGTTGTACCAATCGACCGCGCGGCCCATCGCCAGGATCATCGCCTTCACGTCCTCCGGGCGCCTCTGTATCGCGGCGCGGTTCATGTAAAGCACGTCCACGATGAGCCCCGGCCTGTCGGCGCTCGTCACGACGACGTGGGCGTCCTTCATCGTCTTCGTCTTGCCGATCCATGGCTCCCACGTCACCGCGGCCTCGACCTGCCCCGCCGCGAACGCGCTCCCCGCGCTCCCCGTGTCCATCGGGACGATGGTCACGTCGGCCGGGGTGAGGCCAGCCTCGGAGAGCAGCGACAGGAAGAAGAAGTGTCCGGTGAAGCCCGGCTCGAGCGCCACCTTCTGCCCCTTGAAATCGGCGATGCCCTTGATCGAGCGCCGGGCGAGGATCCCGTCCGCCCCGTTCGACAGGTCGAAGACATAGATGATCTGCCCGTCGACGCCCGCGGACGCGCTCGTCACCGCGGAGTCGGCGGTGTGCCCCACGGCGTCGATGGCGCCCCGCAGGAGCGCCGAGTTCTTCTCGCCGATGCTCTCCAGGATGGAGAACTCGACATCGAGGCCGGCCTCCCTCAGAAAGCCCTTCTCCTTGGCGATGACGAGCGGGGAGTAGCCGAGCCAGGTATTGAACGCCACCTTGAACGGCGCCGCGGGAGGCCTGGCGGCGGCCGGCTCCACCGCGCCCGCCGGATCGCTCTTCGGGCTCTGATCGCTCTTCGAGCTCGAGGAGCGGCAGCCCGCGAGCGCGCAGCCCGCCGCGATGGCCAGGGCGCCGGCGGCGCTCAGGAGCGGCGCTCGGCCTCGCGCGATCCCGCGCGGCGACGCAGCACTTACCACGAGAGGGTCCTTTGCCACGGTATTCACGTGCGGGCGCTCCTGGCCCGGCAAAGTAGCGCCGCCTGGTTGTGCGTCGCAAGACCTTCCTCGTTCGAGCCTCCTGGTCCACCTCCTCGGCGAGCAGCGCCGCCTGCTTGGGCCGGAAGCGCGCGGTCAGCCCAGCGCCGACGCGCACCGCGGTCGACGTCGATTGCCATCAACGTGCTTTGCCCTTGACGCTCGCCTGGCAGCTCCGCGCGAAGCGCGAGGCGCCGTGGTACACTGGCTCGCGCTCGGACTGGCACACATCGTCTGAGCCAATCTGAGCCGCGCCTCCGGGGCACGCCTTCAAGATCGCGTGAATCGCAGGGATTCCAGGTTGGTTCATGAATTGCTCCTGGGCGGAGCTCGCAACGGTGACAGGTGGCAGGCGTGGCACGCGCTGCCGCTGGTCCCGAGCGTCAGCTCAGGAGGATACGAGAATGACCAGGATGTTCAGGGGTATGGGGGCGATCGCGGCGGCAGGTGTGTTGTTCGTGGTCGGTATCAGCGGTTGCGTCTCGCATGCTGGCGATGACGCAGAGCTCGGATCGATCAGCCTGCCGCTCGCGGCGGACGCGCCTTCTGGAGCGCGCTATCAGCTTCGCAACGCCACGTTCCAGATCTGGAGCGACTACTACTGGTACGGCGACGGCGCGGTGGGAGTGGGAGGCAGCGGCGGCGTCTCCACCACCACCGGCGGCGGCGTCACCACCTCCACCACCAGCGGCGGCGGCGGCAGCACCTCCTCCACCACCAGCGGCGGCGGCGGAGATAGTGGAGGCAACACTCTCTTGACGATCAGCTCCGAGGACGAAGATCCCGACGCGAGCTCCATCACCGTCGACCTGGAGCGGGGCTCGTACTACGTCAGCCTGCTCCCTGGCTGGTACTTCGAGAAGATCGAAGGCGGCGTCGCGACCCCCGTCGAGGCCACGCTGCTGTCGTCGTCATCGTTCTACGTCTACGTCTCGCCGCACTCGACGACCTGGGCTCAGTACCAGTTCGGTATCGGGGACCGCGCGCTGTGGCTCAACGGCAAGCTGAACATCGGCGTCAACGTCTACGAAGATCCGAGCGATTACTACTACTACGGCGAGGGTGGCGCCGGGGGAGGCGGCACGGGCGGCGGCTGGGAAGGCTCCGTGTCCGTGGCGGTGTCCTCCAGCTCTGTCGGCGCCGGCGGCAGCGGCGACTGACGCTGGAGCGGAGCGCTCGGCGGACCCGCTCGTCGTCGGCCGGAGCGCCGACAGGCCTGGAACCGGCTGTCAGGCCGCCATCTTGCGCTGGATGATCTAGAGGCGCTGGACGGCGGCCGCTCGCCTCGCCGGGTCGGGTGCTCAGAGGTCGCGGATCGCGAGCGGCCCGATATAGTCGAGCTTGCCCACGTCGATCCCGTTGTGCCGCAGGATCGAGTACGCCGTGGTGGCGTGGAAGTAGAAGTTGGGGAGCGCGAACCCGTACACGAAGTCCGTGGCCTTCAAGCCCTTTCCCGGCATGAAGGCGAGCGGGATCGTGCGGTCCTCCGCGCCCTGGAACTGCTCGGGCCTCAGCGCCTTGACCTGCTCGAGCGTCTTGCCGATGCGCGCGCGCAGCTCCGCGGTGGTCTCATCCCCCGCCTGGAGCGCCGGCGGCTCCGCGCCGGTGAGGAGCGCGCTCAGCCGCAGGGGCCAGGCGATGACGCCCTGGATCTGACGCCTGAAGTGCCACTGGTCGGGCGCGAGGCGCGCCGTCAGCAGCACCTCGGGGTCGAACTTCTTCTGCTCGGCATACGCCTGCGCCTTGTCGAACCAGGTCGGCACCTGGCCGAGCATGCGAGCCATCTGGGGGAACGAGCTGTCGTAAAGGCTCATGATCGTCTCCTCGTCAGCGAGTGCAGCCGGCGCTGCTGGTCGCCCCGCGGCCTCCGCGCGTCAACCCCGCGCGCGCCGGCCCCCTCCTCCGGGCTCGGCGGCGTGGGGAGGTGGTCGATCCGGCTCGCAAGTGTACGAAATTTCAGGATAAATCGAATGGCCGCGACCCTTCGCGCGGAGGCGCTATGCTCGACGCGTGCCCACCGCCGCACAGAAGCCAGGCCCAGCGACCGCTGCGGATCTCCTGGCCATCCCCGAGGAGCAGCGCTTTCACGAGATCATCGACGGCGAGCTCGTCCAGAAGGCCGTGCCCTCGTTCGAGCACGGCGATGCGCAGTCCGCCATCGTTGCGCATGTGAAGTTCCCGTTCCAGCGGCGTCCCGGGGGGCGCTGGCCCGGTGGGTGGTGGTTCGCCACCGAGGTCGAGGTCGAGCTCGCGCCAGACCAGGTGTACCGGCCCGACGTGGTCGGCTGGCGCCACGAAAGCTCGCCGGAGCGCCCGAGCGGGAGCCCTGTCCGGCTCCGGCCCGACTGGGTGTGCGAGGTGCTGTCCCCGTGCAACGCGCGTCACGACACGGTCAAGAAGATGCGTGCCCATCAGCGCTGCCAGCTCCCACATTACTGGATCGTCGATCCCCGGGAGGAGACGCTGACCGTGTACCGGTGGACCCCGGAGGGATACCTCGTCGCGCTCCGCGCGGAGCGGGGCGAGCGCGTCAGGGCGGAGCCCTTCGGCGCCATCGAGCTCCAGGTCGGCGTGCTCTTCGGGGACGAGCGCGAGGACGAGTGACGCCCGCCACGGAGCCCCGAGCGGCGGTGTCGCCCGGGGCTCCGCAGGTCGCCCGGAGGCGCTCACTCGACCAGGTGGAACACGCCGGCCGGGTCGAGGGTCCACATCCGCGGGGGGACCCCGGGGATATCCGACGTCCGCATGAAGATGAGCCGGACACCCTTCTCCTCCAGCTCGGCGAGGAGCGCCGGGTCGATGCCGGGCTCGAGGCGGGGCTCGAAGATGAAGTCCTCCGAGAAGTTGTGGTGCGCCGGGCGGTACGTCTGCGCGTGATAGCCCTTGAGCACGATCGGGCTGCTCGTCAGCCCCTCGATGCGCGTCTCCACCCACTTGTGCAGCGGCGCCGTGTACCCCGCCGTCGGGCCCTTGGGGTAGGGCGGCCAGTAAAAGGACGTATGCACCACGACGCCGCCGGACTCCGGCGAGAGCGAGCGCTCCTGGAGCGACGCGCCCTCGACCGGCGGACCGTCCGCCGGGCAGGCGTCGAGCCGCACCGCCTCCGACGTGATGGCGAGCGGCGTGTCGTCCCATTCGAGCGCCGGCACGGGCGTGGTGTACGCGGCGCTGAGGACCAGCTCGAAATCGCTCACCGAGACGAGCGGGCCCACCGACGGCGGCAGCAGCTCCGGCACGGGCGAGGTCGCGAGCGCGTACGTGACCCCCGCGGCCCCTTCGCCGTCCACGAACGAGTCCGTGGCCGTCCCCTCGGCGTACGCGTACGACGCGCCCGGCCACGTCGCCGGGCTCCCCGTCAGCGTCGCCACCGCGCCGCCGGAGACGTAGTCGAGGCCCACGTCGTCGAAGAGCGTGCTGGCGAGGGCCGCCGGCGTGAGGAACGCGCTCTTCGTCGAGAGGCGCGCGCGCACCTTGAGCCGGTGGTTCGCGAACACGTCGCCGAACTCGCCCTGGAACGTGCAGAGCTCCCGCGGCTCGTCGAGCAAGAACGGCGTGAGGCTCGGCGTCGTGTCCGGCAGCGAGACCTCGCGCACCTGCTTCACCACGAGCTCTCCCGGCCTCATCTTCTTGAACTCGTAGTCGAGCAGGTACGACGTCTTCTCCGGGTGCGCCTCGACGAACCGCCGCTCGACGCGGCCGAGCAGGTCGGCGAGCTCGCGGTAGTCGCTCTCCCACGCCATCACGTGAGCGCCGAGCGGCAAGAGCGTCGAGCCGGAGCGGAGCTCGACGTACGTCTCGCCGTCAAGGCTGGTCACGTTCACGACCTCGGGCAGCGCGCCGCCTTCCGGGTTGGTGACGGAGGTCGCCCCGACCTGCGTCACGAGCTTGATCTGGTCCAAGGTGGAAACGCCGCGCGAGAGCGTGGCGACCCCGTTGGCCAGCTCGTCCTCGTCAGCATAGGAGTAGTGGACGAGGACCCCCATTCCGACCTCGTCCTCGTCCACGCCGTAGAGGAGCCGGGCGAGGTAGGCGTTGTCGTTGTAGAAGCTCGCGTACACCTTGCGGATCGCGCGGAACACGCCCCGCTCGTTCTCCTCGCCGGCCTCGCAGAGGCTCGGCCCCGCCGCGTCGGCGTCCTGGTCGTCGGCCAGGCAGCCGCTGTAGCTGTCGTAGAGGCCCGCGCCCGTGAAGACGGCGCTGTCCTCCACGTTCGTCGAGCTCCGGAACCGGATCTTCCTCGTGGGCGTGAAGCCCTCGAGCGCCGCCTCGACCGCCTGCCGCTGCGCCGTGGTGAAGTCGGCTTCCTTGGTGATGCGATCCCGGATCGCCGCGAGGTCGGCCTTGAGCGCCTGCATGTCCGGCGGGTAGCTGTGGCCAGCGAGGCGCTCCGCGATCTCGGCGCGCAGGGTGCCGCCGCCGGGCATGACCTGGTCGAGGAAGTCGTCCCAGAGATCGAAGGACAGCGCGACAGCGACGTCGGAGCTCTCCGGGATGGCGTCCCGCAGCAGGCCGTAGTTCGCGGCCTTGCCCCCGAAGTGGACGATGTCCGCGGGGCCGAGATCCTCCGTGGAGCCGGCGTAGGCGCCGAGCGGCTGCTTGGGCTGTAGCCCGAGATCGCCGGGCTGCTTCAGCGCGAGGAGCTGCTCCCGGTCCGCCGGCGCGATCCTCCCCTCGGCGTCGAGGAGCGCGGTGCGGCACACGACGCCCCACTGGAGCGACGCCCGCAGCGCGACCTCCTGGCCGTCGAGCCCCTTCGCCCGCTCGGCGGCGGCCGGATCGCCGATGTACACGAACGGGATGCCGAACGAGGTCGCCAGCAGGGCGGTGTGCGCGTTCGGGGTCGAGGGCGACAGCGAGATGATGCCCGCCACATAAGGCACCTCCGCGGGGATGGAGTCGGTGAGGAGGATGTCCTCGGCCCGGAGCTCGCCGCTCGCGTAGGCGGCGTCGATCATGTCCGGCGGGACGTACCGGAGCCGGCCCAGGGCCCAGCCGGTCGAATAGCACTGGTCGCCGTTCAGCCACCGATCGACCGAGCTCACGGGGAACCCGCTCTCCGCGAAGAACGCGCTGTTCTCCACGGCCGATGCGGTCTGCTCGTAGGTCGGGAAGTAGAAGGGCTGCGCGCCGTCGGGGGCGTCGATGCTGTCCTTCACGAGCTGGAGGACGACGCGCGCCACCTCGGGATCGTAGGCGTCCTGCCGGACCAGCTGGATGCCGTACTCCGGATCGACGTACGCGTTCGGGGAGATGAGCACGGCGCCGAGGATCGCCTCCTGTCCTTCCTCGTGGAGCGAGACCCTGTCGAACTCGTCCTGCGACATGCCGAAGAAGGGGTCGAGTCGCGCCGTGGCGAACTCGCCGTGGAAAGGGAACTTGTTGCTGTCCTGGTAATAGACCTTGGTGGGGTCGTGCATCAGCACGGTGAACTTCACCCACATCGGCGCGTCGTACGTCGAATAAGCGAGGAAGGGGTCGAACGGGAAAGTGATCTCGTTCTTCCAGTCCTCGGACGGGGTGATCTCGATCGGGTAGGTGTCGACGGGCCACGAGCCACCGCCTCCCCCTTCGCCGCCCGTGCCGCCCGCTCCGCCGGTGGCGCCGCTGCCGCCTTCGCCGCCCGCGCCGCCGCTGCCGCCTTCGCCGCCCGCGCCGCCGCTGCCGCCTTCGCCGCCCGCGGCGCCGCTGCCGCCCGAGCCCCCCGACGAGCCGTCACCGCACGCGATGAGATTCCCTGCGCCCAGCAGCGCCAGCGCAAGGCAAGCCAGTCGACCGATTCGTTGAAGCCTCATGGTCACTACCGAACTACAACTACCGTGCCAGCGTCTTCGCAAAAGTTCATCGCGCCTGAGGGCTGCGCGGCGGGGCATCCATGTCGCGAGGGTGGCGCAGGCAGGCACAGCCGCGGGGCCGCGCGCGGCGTGGGTGGGAGCGCGCGCGCCGCTCGCTTCCCTGCCGATTTTTCTTGGGGTTTCAAACGGTTCCGCGTTCTAGGATACGCGGATGACCGAACGACGGGCCGCGCTGATTTTCAACCCTGCTGCTGGCCATGCAGGCGATGCGGTCGAGTCGCTGCCCTCCCGGCTCGAGCGCGATTTCGCGCTGACCGTGTACGAGACGAGCGCGGATCGCAGCGCCGCCGCGTGCGCCGAGGCGGCCCGCCGCGAGGGCGCCCCGCTGGTGATCGCGGCGGGCGGCGACGGGACCATCTCCAGCGTGGCGTCGGCGCTCCTCGGGACGGACACATGCCTGGGCATCCTCCCGCTCGGGACCGCGAACTCGATCGCGCTTACCCTGGGCATCCCGGACGCGCTCGAGGGGGCGATCGAGGTCCTCGTCCACGGCGAGCCGACGCGCATCGACGCCGCCCGCGCGAACGGGAGGACGATGATCCTGCTCTCCGCGGTCGGGCTCCACGCCGACACGGTCGGCGAGACCCCGCAGGACGCCAAGCAGCGCTGGGGCGTGCTCGCGTACATCAGCACCGGGCTGAAGAAGCTGATGAGCCTCGAGCCCTTCCAGGTCGACATCGAGACGGACGACCATCGGATCCACTGCCGGGCGGTCGCGGTGACGGTCGCGAACATGGCGCCTGTGCGCACGGTGCTGGCGCAGGGGCCGCCGGTCGTCTCCCCCGAGGACGGGCTGCTCGATGTCACCATCGTGTCGGCCACCACGCTGGTCGAGGCGGTCGCGACCGGCCTGCACCTCCTGAGGACCGCGCTCGACGGCGAGCCGGCCGAGCGCGACAACATCGGGTTCCTCGCCGCCCGGAGGGTCCGCATCTCCACGGATCCGCCGCAGCACGTGCTCATCGACGGCGAGGAGGTCGGGACCACGCCCCTCGTGATCGAGTGCCTGCCGCGCGCCCTGACGGTCATGGCGCCCCGCCGCGAGGCGGTGCCCGCCCCGCCCCCCGCCGCCGAGGTCGAGGTGAAGCTGGAGGGGCTGCCGGAGCTCGAGGTCGAGCAGAAGGCGTGACGCGGCCGCGCGCGCCCCGCGCGGCGACGACAGAAGCATCGTGACGGCGAGCTCGGAGGAAGGAGCGCCACCCGTCCTCCGTAGGGAAAGGTGGTTCCGCCGGTGGGCGGAGCCGGACCCTGGTTCCTCGAGGGAGGGTGCAATCGATGCGATCGACGTTCTGGGCTGGTGTGGTGGGGGTGTGTCTGGCCTGTTGTCTCCCGGGGCTCGGCTGCGGGGGGGATGATGAAGCAGCAGCGGCCGGGGAGCCGGCGGGAGCGGCCAGGGGCGGCGGGGCAGGCGAGGCGGCCGGGGGCGGCGGAGCGGGCGAGGCGGCGGGGGGCGGCGGAGCGGGCGAGGCGGCGGGGGGCGGCGGAGCGGGCGAGGCGGCGGGGGGCGGCGGAGCGGGTGAGGCGTCCGGGGGCGGCGGAGCGGGCGAGGCGTCTTGCTCGGGGCTCGATCCGTCGGCCGTGGTCGATGACCTGACGGATGCCGAGGTCGAGCAGGCGTGCAGGGGATACCGCAAGTGCAGCGTTGGCGCGATCAGCGTCGAGTACATCTGCCGCATGCTGGGCGTGCTGGGCGCGGAGTTCGGCGACGATCCAGGGACCGACGACGCCGGGCTACAGGCGAGGTGCACCGAGCAGTACGAGAGCTGCATGGCCGACCCGAGCCAGGCAGAGGCGTTGCTCGAGCAGGCCATCGCGGACATCGAGTCGGCGCCCTGCCTCGAGCGGATGCCGTGCACGGCGACCATCGCGGAGATCGACGCGTGCGCCGCCGCGATGGGCGAGCGCTCGCGCAACGTGCTCCCCGAGTGCAGCGCGCTCATCGTGGAGTTCTACGATCAAGCGCACACCGACGAAGCGGTCACGGCGGCCTGCAGCAAGCTCGACCAGGGCTGCGTGCCGATCTTCGCGGTACCGAAAGAGGAGTGACGGGCGGGGTGACGCCGCGGGGGCGATGATGACGGCGCGCGGCGTGGCGCACGGCGAGGACCCGACGCGGCGCTGAGGCATTCCTCGAATTTTCCAGAAAATTCACAGGGAGGCGGGGAGACGGGGAGGGAAATCTTCAAAATACTCCCTGTCTCCCCGCCTCCCTGTTCAATTTCCCCGCTGAAAACGGCTGCAAAATGAGGGGATCCTCCGCGCGCGGCGAGCTCGCCCGGACGCGCTCGGCGCCGCGGCGGGCCCGCGCCTTTCGCCGGTCTCCCCGGCGTGGTAGGGCGTGCGGCGATGAGGCTGACCGCGCGAGCCATCGAGCTGCCGGCGCTGGCGACCGCTCATTCCCATGCGTTCCAGCGCGGGATGCGCGGCGAGGCGCAGCGGCCGGGGCCGTCGGGGGCGGATGATTTCTGGTCGTGGCGCACTGCCATGTACGCGCTCGCCGGGTCGCTCACGCCGGAGTCGATTCACGCGATCTCGAAGGTGGCCTATCGCGAGCTCCGCGCCGCGGGCGTCCGCACGGTGGGCGAGTTCCACTATGTGCACCACCAGCCGGACGGCGCGCCCTACGCCGACCGCACCGTCCTCGCGGACGCGGTGATCGAGGCGGCGCGCGAGGCGGGCCTCCGGATCGCGCTCCTGCGGGTCGTCTACGCGCGCGCGGGCGCGGGCCGGGAGCCGGAGGGGGCGCAGCGGCGGTTCTCGGACGCCTCGCTCGACGCGGCGCTCGCGGATGTCGACGCGCTGAGGGCGCGGTACGCGGGCCGCGAGGACGTGCGCGTCGGGGTGGCGCCGCACAGCGTGCGCGCGGTGCCCCCGGCGTGGCTCGGCGAGATCGCGCGGTACGCCGGGGAGCGCGGGCTCATGCTGCACATGCACGTGGCCGAGCAGCCGGCCGAGATCGAGGCGTGCCTCGCGGAGACGGGCCGTCGCCCGGTGGAGCTCCTGGCCGAGCGCGGGGTGCTGAGCGAGCGCTTCGTGGCGGTGCACGCGACGCACCTCGCGCCGCACGAGCCGGCGCTGCTCGGCGCGGCGAGGGCGTTCGCGTGCCTGTGCCCCACGACGGAGCGCGACCTCGGCGACGGGCTGCCCGACGTGGGCGCGCTGCGCGCGGCGGGCGTGCGGCTGTGCGTGGGCATCGACAGCCACGTGATCACCGACCCGTTCGAGGACCTGCGGGGCGTCGAGCTGGGCGAGCGGCTGCGGACGGGCAAGCGCGTGACGCTGCGCGGAGAGGGCGGCGCGACGCCGTCCGAGGCGCTCTGGGAGATCGGCTCGCAGCGGGGGGCGGAGGCGTGCGGGTTCGCGGACGCGGGCGGGACCCTCGCGATCCGCCGGGACGCGCCGGCGCTCGCGCTGGTGCCGGAGGAGCGGCTGCTCGACGCGGTGGTGTACAGCGGGAGCCCGGCGATCGTGGAGGGGTGAGGGCAGGGATCTCGCGCTCGCTCGACCGAACCGCGGTCGGCTAGCAGGCGCGCACGGGGGCCAGTAGACTCCGCGCGCGATGAAGCTCACCCGCCTCACCCTCCGCGAGTTCACCGTATTCTCCGACGCGACGTTCGATTTTGCGCCGGGGGTCAACGTGCTCATCGGCGAGAACGGGGCGGGCAAGTCCCACATCCTCAAGCTCGTCTATGCGCTGACCGAGGCAGCGCGCCGGTTCGCCGCGGGCCAGGGGCTCGAGGGTGGGGTAGAGCCAAAGCTGGACAACCTGGTTCGAGGCATGCTCATGGGGGTCTTCCAGCCCGATTCCCTGGACAGCTTCCCCGCGCTCAGGCCGGGGCAGGCGGCCATATCGCTCGAATTGGAAGACGCCCGGATCGAGGTCACGCTGGGCCCGGGCGACGCGCTGACGGCCAACGTCACCGGATCCATCTCCGAGATCGGCAGGCCGCTGTTCATCCCTCCTCGGGAGGTACTCTCGATCTTCCCTGGGTTCGTCGAAGCGTGGCTCCATCGCGAATCGGCGTTCGACCGGACCTATTTTGATCTCTGCGTCGCGCTCGGGCTGAAGCCGCTCCGGTCCGGTGGACCGACGGCGCTCCTCGAGCCCATAGAGCGCGAGCTCGG
This sequence comes from Sorangium sp. So ce321, assembly GCF_051530195.1. NCBI lineage: Bacteria > Pseudomonadati > Myxococcota > Polyangiales > Polyangiaceae > Sorangium > Sorangium sp. So ce321. The sequence continues at coordinate 2,039,891 of NZ_CP150329.1, forward strand.
CGGCAAGGTCGTGATGAGGGAAGGGCGCTTCTATCTTCGCTACCCGGGAGGCGACATGGAGATGCCGATGGCCGCCGAAGGCGACCGCAAGATCGCGATGATCGCCTACCTGCTCATGAACGGCTCGCTCTCCGAGAACGCATATCTGCTCTGGGACGAGCCCGAGGCCAACCTCAACCCGGAGCGCGCCCGCCTCACCAGCGATATCGTCGCCGCGCTCGCTCACGCGGGCGTGCAGGTCCTCCTCGCCACGCACGGCTATGCGCTCACGTCGGAGATCTCCTTGAGGGTCGACACCGGCGCGCTGCGCCCCGGAGAGGCCGCGTTCTTCGCGCTTCGCCGTGACGAACGTGGGGGCAGCCTCGAGCGCGGCGAGCGACTCGCCGAGCTCCAGCACAACGCGATCCTGGACGCGGTCGCGTCGCTGCACGAGCGGGAGCAGCAGGCCCTCTTCGCGCCAGACGAGGCGCCGCGGTGAAGGCTCTCGAGGTGGAGAGGATCCGCTTCGAGTTCGGCGACAGCTGGACGGTGGCGGAGAAGTGGGACGACAGCCGTGCCTTCCGCGACGGCATCGGAAAGCTTCACGGCGAGTATCCGGATGAGACCACGGGCGAGCTCGTCCGCGTGGGATCGCAGGCCGTCGACATCGTCGGGGTGCGCGAAGACCGGCTGTACCTCATCGAGGTGAAGGACTATCGGGGGTATCCCATCGAGACGAAGCGGAGGCAGCTCCACGAGCTCCCTCTCCGCATCGCGTGCAAGGTCCGCGACACCATCGCCGGCCTGGTCGGCGCGAGCAGGCTGGGCAAAGCCCTCTGGGCTGAGGACTGCGCCAGGCTCGTCGTCAAGCCGAGGCCGTGCGTGTTCGTGATCGCGTGGATCGAGGACGCGGAGCTTCGCGCGGCCGAGCCCTTCAAGAAGAGGGAGGTCTGGCAAAAGGAACGGAGCGATCGGCTCAAGCAGCGTCTCTCGTGGCTGACACCCCACGTGACGGTGGCGAGCCCGTTCGACGGCCGTGTCTCCGACGTGGTGGCGCAGAGCCTTCCCGGCGCTGGACAGCGCTGAGGGGCACGTGCGCGCTGCGGGATGGCGCTACGGCAAGGGAAGGGGAGCCGGGCGCCGGGCCGGGCACGCCGGGGCGCTCACCCCATCGCGCCCGCCACGAGCTGCGCCGCCCTCAGCACCACCGCCGCGACAGCGCCCACGTCCCACGCGCGCGCCAGCCACCATTGCGCCTCGGCGCCGCTGCTCCACGGCGCGACCCACGCCGGCGGCTCCACCAGGTCGGCGACGGCGAGGACCCGCTCGCGCTGCTGCGCCTCGCGGTAGCCGCTGCCCCCGCCGCCGACGTGCTCCTCCGCCCGCAGGTACGCGAACAGCCGCGCCCCCCGGCCCTCCGGGATCAGCGCGCCGCCCGCGCCGAGCGCCTCCGGCGTCGCCGGCAGCTCGACCGCCGCGCCGCCCTGCTCCACCCGGAGCGCGCCGCCGCCCGCGCGCTCGACGCGGGCGCGCACCCAGCCCTCGGCGCGCTCGCCGCGGAGCAGCGCCCGGAGCGGCGTCAGGTCGGGGCTCGGGCCCAGGCGCGGCGCGCGCTGCCCGCGGAACAGGCGCGCCGCGAGGACCCAGAGCACGATCGGGAACACCGACAGGACCGGGTTCAGCTCGAGCGCGCTGACCACGCCCGCCGCCCCGTCGAGCACCGGGAAGGCGAGCACGCCCGCGCCGGCGAAGGCGCCGACGGCGATCGTCGCGCCGAACCCGCCGACGACGCCGAACGCGACGTTGCCGATCGCGACGACGCCGACGGCGACGTTGCCGATCGCGATGAACCCGCGCGCGACGTTGCCGATCGCGATGAAGCCCGTGACGACGTTGCCGAACACGAGGAACCCGTTCGCTACATTGCCCGCGTCGACCCAGCGCGCGCGCTGCACGGTGGCCGCCGGATCGACCCGCAGCGCCCCCTTCATTCGGTCACCTCGAACGCGGTGCGGCCGACGAGCTGGCCGTCCTGGGTCTCGACGTCCACCGTCCAGTGCCCGGCCAGGTGGCGCGGCAGGCCCCCGCCCACGAGCTGCGACTTGAGCCGCACCGCGCCCTCCGGGCCCGGGACCCGCAGCGTCTCCTCCGGCGCGCGGAGCACCTCGCGCCCCTCGTGGCGCCAGACGTGGAGGAGGCGGTCGCCGTCGCCCCCCGGCACCACGACGTCGGTCACCGCGCGGAGCTCGCGAATCACCGAATAATGCAATGATTTCACCGACATGGCGAGCCGGCCATCCGGGAGCACCGAGGGGCCCACGGCCGCGGAGGACAGGTGCATCGGCACCGGAGGGATGAGCTCCCGCGTCCCGTAGGCGAGCCCGACCCCGGCGGCCGCCGCGACGACGAGGAACACGATGCCCACGCGGCTCCAGAGGGCCCCGAAGGGCAGGTGCAGCGTGCAGAAGCCGAGGACGGACACGAGGGCGGCGGAGAGCAGCGTGTAGAGCGTCCGGGTGTCGGGGAGCAGCGCGGGGATGACGAGGTTGAGGCACGCGAACATGGTCACCCCGTAGAACACCGAGGCGAGCGTCTTCCAGCGCATGAGCACGCGGTCGAAGACGAGATCGAGCGTCGAGAGCACGGCGCAGGCGCCGAGGAGCAGCACGAACCAACGGTTCGGCGCGTCGAGGCTGGCGCTCTTCCAGTAGAACGGGAGGAGGAAGAAGAGCATGCCCTGATAGAGGTTCTTCAGGACATAGGTCATCACCAGGAAGCGCAGCCGGGCGCCGCGCCACGCCGTCGCGAAGTCCTGGCGGGTGCCGGTGCCGAAGAGCCGGAAGAACAGGAGCACGAGCAGCCAGGCGACGCTGACCGAGATGGCGAGGAAGCGGGCGTGCTGGAACCCCTTCTGCGCGAAGCTCACCACGAAGGCGCCGAGGCTCAGCGCGTAGGCGGTGTGCAGCCACCAGAGCTTCTTGTGGTGGCGCTTCAGGAACTCGCGGGCGGCCGACTTGAGATCCTTGGGCCGGCCTTCCTCCCCCTCGTCCGCGCCGGTGTTCAGGTCGACGAAGGACGCCTGGGGCTCGGCCTTGACGGTCGGGGCATCGTCTTCGGCGGACTCCGCGGACCGCGCTGGCCGGGCGGGCATCTTGAGCGTGCGGTCCTCGGGCTCCGCGGAGCGCGCCGACCGGGCGGGCATCTTGAGGGTGCGGTCCTCGGGCTCCGCGCCCGAAGCGGCGGCCCTGGCCGGCATGCGCAGCGTGACCTCGTCGATGGCGCCGCGGTCGCGGCTCGCCGGCGCCGCGGCGCCGCCGCTCGGCCCTCCGGGCGGGGGGTCGCCCGACGCGCGGCCGGGCTCGTCGCTCGGCATGTACACGATGGTCGGCGCCTCCCCGAAGGAGTCGGGGACGCGCGGCTTCTGGACCAGGGTCGTGGCGTTGGAGGACGGCGGCGACGGCCGCGAGGGCGCGTTCGCGTGGGCCTCGGGGGCCGAGGCTTCAGGGGAGCGCGGCGCGTGCTGTTTCATGTCCGGGGCGCAGCGTACCCGACGGACGGTCCACCTTCGAGCGCCGGGCGATCGGGGGGCGCCGGGCGGCCGCTGCATCCTGCAGCCCGCCCTGGCCCGGGCGCCCGCCCACCGGGACGTGCCGCAGAGGAGACGCCGGTTCGACGTCGCCGCGGCGGGCAGGGCTGCTGCCGCGGGGCAGAAACCCCGCCAGGGACGAACCTCGGCGACGCGGCGCTAGCTCTGAACGAACCCCAGGACTTGCGCCACGAATCGAGCCAACACCACAGCCAGAACCACACCGGCGCCACAGGAGCCCAGGCTCGAGAACAGATCGCGCACGCCAACCCGCGTGAGCGGAGGCGCGCCATGGTCCTCCTCACCGGTATCCGCGCTCGACGCCGCCTCGACGTAGTCCCCCTGCTCGACGACGCCTGCATATCTCCTCTCGGCCACCTGCTCGACGCCGGGCGCCCTCCGCTCGACGATGGACCTCGAAAACTGGACCGGGATGCCAATGGACAGGAAGAAGCTGCGCCGGTCCTGCAGCTGAAAGTGGATGTGCGGCTCCGTGGAGTTGCCCGAGTTTCCACAGCGACCGATGACGCAGCCCTGCGTCACGCGATCTCCCTTTTTAACCTGGAAGCTGCCAGGCTGAAGATGAGCGATGAGGCTATATACATGCTCGTCGTGCTGGATGACGACGAAGTTCCCGCGAATGTCCCGCGTGCGCCAGTCCACCCATCCATGCCCGGGTCTGTGGTAATCACGGATGCCATCGACGAGCTGGATCACGACGCCGTCGGCAGGGGCGAGCACCGGGCGGCCATACGCGTGATAGTCCTCGAGCCGCCGCCCGTCGCCACGATAGGTGCGCCCGTCGTCCCCCTCCACCACGAAGTCATAGGCGTACCTCTGTGACAGCAGATCCCAGGAGTGCGAGCTTTGCTTCGTCGTGCCACCGTTCAAGACCTTCCAGCGACCGTCGAAAGGTGTCCGCACCCTGCGCGGCGGGATCGCCTCGGCCGGACCCTCCAGGAGCCGCAGCGCCACGGCGATGAGCTGACCGAAGCCTTGCGCTTGGCTCTGGAGGAATAGGTTCGGGTTCAGAATGGACCCGGCGAAGCTGGATACAAAAAGGCGTGAATATTCAGCGAGCCCGTATTTCCGCTCTTTGCTCTTCGTTGTCATGGTCACCTCGAAGTCCTTGGTTGCGCTCACGCCGGCCCAGCCGGGACGCCTCGCGCGGGCGTCGGAGCGGCGTGGCCTGTCCCTTGTGCGTCGTCGCGGGAGCCGGACGCTCGGCTGGCCGTCACGAAGGGGCTCGCCGGTGCTGGAAGACGTGCGCTCGCCGCGTGATCGCCGCGCGCGCCCGCGCCATCGAGGCGCCGAGCGCCCGGTACTCGCCGTCGGTGACGAACATCAGATCCACGCTGACCATGAACGCCGCAAAGGTGACGAGCCCCATGCACGTCGCGATGCCGATGTGAAACATGATCCCGCCAAGCAGGGCGAGGCGGCGCGTGTGGCGGTTGAGGAACAAGAAGAACGGGAAGCTCACCTGAAACGCCACGGTGGCGTAGGTGAGCGCGTTGACCAGCCAGGCATCCTGGTAGACGTGCTCGGCGACGCCAGGCCAGCCGTAATCCGCGTTGCGGAGGACGTAGTAGATGGCCGTCCCGCTCTGCCACATCTGCCCCTGCACCTTGTAGAGGCCTGCGAGGCCGTACATCAGGCACAGCTGGACGGCGGACGCGAGCATGGCCGCGTTGTGCAACATCCCACCGAGCCGTTGCCGTGTCGCTCCGCGGGTGGGCTGCGCGCGCGACGCGTCGAGCGAGAAATGGGCCCCGAGCTTCGCGAAGACACCATAGATCAAGATGATGCTGACGAGGTTGTCGCCGCCGTCGCTTATCAGCGGGTTGCGCTGGTGCAGCGACCAGAACAGCACGAGCGTGAGGAGCGTCATCGTCCTCGTGTGCCAGCCCAGCAGGAACAGCGCGGTGACGACGATCCCGGCGTGGAAGATCAGCTCGAACACCACGGGCGAGGGGCTCAGCAAATAGAGCGACAGCGCGCCCTCCCCGGTCGCCTGCTCCACCGGGGCAGCGAAGGGCCAGGCGCCGCGGGGGCCGAAGAGGTAGTGACGCTGATGGTAGCTGCTCAGGTACTGATAGAGGATGGCCAGCGCGGCGAGGACACGGAATACGCTGGCGCCGATCAAGGACCGCGGGCGGCCGGCGTCGTCGACGAGCCGGTCCCAGCGCCGGCAGAGCCTCCCGACGAGAGTCTGGTTCATTGTTGTCTCCTGCGCGATCACCGTCTGATCTCCGGCGGGGCCACGTCCTCGCGCGGCGCCCAGTCGTAGTCGTGGACGCTCAGCTCGCCCGCGGCGTCCGGCAGGTGGCGCTGCGAGAAGCGCGGGAACCTCAAGATCGCCATTCGCACCCGCACGGCCTCGACGTCCGCGGGGCCATGCAGCTCGTCGCAGTGGGCCGACGCGGCGCGATTGAGGGCGCGAACGCCGTCCTGGCGACTCCGTTCCTGCGCGATGTCGACCGCCTTCATCAGCTCGCCGTTGCCCTCGTTCGCCGGGTGGGCGATGATCTCCGCCAGGGCGGGGGGCATCGTGTAGGTGAGCCGCCCGGCGCTCGTCAGCGTGCGCAGGAGTCGGTCGGCGGAGCCGAACCGGCTGCGGTAATGCGCTTGCCGGTAGGGCGTGGTGATGTCGGCCCACGGCGTCTCGCGCGTGGCGCCGTCCGGCCCTCGGATGCGGCAGGAGACCATCCACACGCGCGTGCTACTGTCAGGGTCCGGGGCAAAGAGGTGCCAGTCCTGCACGAAGAGCGGGGACATGTAGGCCTGCGCCAGCGGTGCGAGCCTGAGCTTCGCAGGGCTGACCGGCATGAGGTAGATCGCCGTCATCGCGAAGTGGATGGCCAGCGTGGCGGCCAGCAGCGCGGGCACCAGCCTGAGCGCTCCTGGAGCGAGTGACCGCGCCCGCTGGGCGATGCCGCGGGAGCGCGGGCGGGCCGAGGGGGAATCCGTCATGAGCTTGCCTCACTCGTGGTAGGGTGGAGGACAGGCCGCGCCCGTGCGGCGTGCACGGGCGCGGCTCTGGGGCTCGAGCGAGATCAGCGGTAATCGAAGAGCGCATCGCTCGTCGCGGCGAGGGCCGACGTGGAATCCACAGCCCGCCCGCGTGCAATCCTCTGTCCGGCGACCCAGCCGACGCCCCACGCGGCGCCTTGCAAGGCGGCCCTCGCGAGCCCAGGGAAGGCGAGGCGCTCGGCCTCGACCGCCTCGGTCGCTGCGGCCATCTGCGCGATGTGCGACGGAGAGGGCTCCTCGCTGGCGAGCGCGGGAGCCGCTGAGCTGTTCACCACGACGGCGCCGAGCGCGAGCGCGGCGGCCGATGTTGCGATGGTCGACTTGATGTTCATGATTGTCTCCGATTCACGGTTCGATGATGAAGGAGCACCGCGCACGTCGATGGATGGTGGCGTTGCGCTCCCACCTTCAGCAGCGGTCGTGCCACCGCCCGGATGGCGTGCCTGACGGGCTTTGCGTTGCCTCGACCGCGGCCGAACCGCGGGGGCGACGCGTCGCGAGCGACGGCGCGACGTGCGGTGGGCAGGCGCCCTCCGGGACCTCCGGGGCAAGCGGTTGCTCGATCGCGCAAACCACGGAGCGCCGCCGCGCAACGCCGGGGGCGCGGACGCGGAGGGCGCCCGGTTGTGGCTGCACGGTAGATCAGAAGTAGTGAGCGCGCATGTCGTCGAGCAGGCCCGGTTGCTCCGGCTTCCAGCCGAGCAGCTCGCGCGTCGCCTTGTTCGAGGTCCGGTTATCGAGCCCGACGACCATCGACATCCATCCGAAGTGCGCGCCTGCCTCCGCGGCCGGCACGCTCTTCGTCGGCACGCCGGTGCCCTTGCTGATCGTCTCCGCGATCGCGCGCATCGTGATGCCTTCCTCGGCGGTGCCGTGCAACACGGTCCCCGGCGGTGCGCTCTCGACGGCGAGCCGGTAGAGCCGCGCCGCATCGTCGCGATGCACCGCGGGCCAGTGATGGTTGCCATCGTCGACGTAACCGGCGGTATTCTTCTCGCGCGCCATATTGATCAGCATTGCGATGAAGCCCTTGTCACCAGCGCCATGCACCGTCGGAGCCAGCCGGATGACACTGCCGCGCACTCCGCGCTTCGCAGCGTCGACCACGAGACGTTCGGCCTGCAACCGGACCGCGAGCGGCGAGCTCGCCGGCGACTCGTCCGTCTCGAGCGCGACCTTGCCGGGCTTCGAGACAACCAGCGTGCCGTTCGTGCCGACGAACGCCTTGTTCGTGCCCGCCATCGCATCGAGCATCGCGCTGATCGCGTCGCGATCGATCCGGTAGATCGTCGGGAAGTCCGAGAAGTCCATGTGGAACGCCAGGTGGATCGTCGCGTCGGTCGCACGGACGCCCTCGACGAGGCATTTCGGGTCCCTGATGTCGCCGCGATACACCTCCACGCCCTGCGCCTTCAGCTTGTCGGCGCCCGCATCGCTGTGCGCCATGCCGAGGACGCTGTGGCCGGCCCCGCGCAGCTCCTTCAGCACCGCCGTGCCGATCCAGCCAGTCGCGCCTGTGACGAACACTCGCATTGACTTGGTCATGCGAGGACCGTAGCCTCGGAGCGCTCGTCCGAAAAGACGGGCAGCTATACTGGTATGGCGGCTACCACCCTCCCCACGTTCCTGCGCGACCGTCGCGAGCGCGTCCATCCCGCAACCACCGCGCGCCGACGCACTCCCGGATTGCGCCGCGAGGAGGTCGCCGCCCGGGCCGGCGTGAGCGTCACCTGGTACACGTGGCTCGAACAAGGTCGCGGCGGCGCGCCGTCGGACGACGTGCTCGAGCGCCTCGCCAGCGCCCTCGAGCTCGACGACGTGAATCGCGAGATGCTGTTCCTGCTCGCGCACGGCCGTCCGCCGCCGCGCAAGCCCGCGCCGCCCGCGGCGGTCACGCCGTCACTCCAGCTCGTGCTCGACAACCTCTCCGTCCCCGCGTTCGTGAAGACGCCGACGTTCCAGATCGTCGCGTGGAATCGCGCGGCGGTCGCGGTGCTCGGCGATTACGCGGCGGTACCGGAGCGCGACCGCAACGTGCTGCGCCGGGTCTTCCAGCCGGGCTCAGAAAACAAGGTGCACCACGTCGAAGACGTTCGCCGTGCCTGTCTCGCGTCGTTTCGCGTCGACATCGCGCGTGCTGGCCAATCTGACGAGGCGACGGCGCTGATCGACGAGCTGATGGAGACGAGCCCCGACTTTCGCCGCCTGTGGGACGAAGGCGAGATCCGGTCGCACGGCGGGTTCCAGAAGCGGCTCGTCCGTCCCGATGTCGGCGAGATCGTGCTCGAGTCGTCGGTGTTCTACGTCGAAGGCAGCGACGGCCTCTCGATGCTCGTGCTGTCACCCGCGAACGAGGCGAGCGCGCGCGCCGTCGCGCAGCTGGTTCAACGGTCCGGAGCCTGATCGAGGAGACGCGCGAGCAGGTCGCTCGAGCGCTCGAGCGCCGCCTTCGCTGACGAGGCGGCGAGCGCGTCGACCTCGCCGGTCACCACGTCTTCGATCGCGCACGAGGGCTCTTTGCTTTGCGCACGGCGGCGTCGCGCGCCGCGTCGCCGCGCGGGGGCGAGGCCGCGCCACCGCGGGGGTCGAGGCCGCGCCACCGCGCGGAGCCGAGAAGGCTGGTTCCGCGGCCAGGCCGCGGCGGGCGCTGGCGGCGCCGCGCGCCTCGATGGCGCGGCCAGCCTACCCGCGCGCGGCGCGTTCAGCGGCTCGCCGGCGCGAAGGGCGGCATTCGCTCGCGCCGCGGACCTCGGGCGTGCGGCGGCGGTTCAGGGCGGTGATCACTCGTCCTCGTCCTCACCCGATGCGACGTCTTCCGGCGCCTCGTCTTCCTCATCGCCCTCGTCGGGCGCGCCGCCGTCCGTTTCGCCCTCGTCCGGCGCGGCTTCGTCCTCCGCAGGCCACAGAAAGGGGTGCGCAGGAGGGCGGCGGGGCTGCGCAGGAGGGCGGCGGGCGGCGCAGGAAGGTTGGTGGGGGTGCGCAGGAGCCGCAGATCAGTCGCGCAGGCCACAGAAAGGGGTGCGCAGGAGGGCGGCGGGGCTGCGCAGGAGTCGCGCGATTGTAGTGCAGTTCACTGAATTGGGCGCACAGGAGGGCGGCGAGGCTGCGCAGGAGGGGCGGCGAGGCTGCGCAGGAGGGGCGGCGAGGCTGCGCAGGAGGGGCGGCGAGGCTGCGCAGGAGGGCGGCGAGGCTGCGCAGGAGGGGCGGCGAGGCTGCGCAGGAGGGGCGGCGAGGCTGCGCAGGAGGGGCGGCGAGGCTGCGCAGGAGGGGCGGCGAGGCTGCGCAGGAGGGGCGACGAGGCTGCGCAGGAGGGGCGGCGAAGCTGCGCAGGAGGGGCGGCGAGGCTGCGCAGGAGAGTCCCAATTCCGAAGAATGAGAGTCGTCACCGGTCGCGGTGCTTTTTTAGGTCGCAAACCGGAAATTTCGTCGCTCGAAGACTTCGTCCCCACGGCGTTCCTCTATTGTTATCCCCCCGCAGCCCAACGGATAGACTGGCCATGGGCTCGCGTGACGATGTGGTGATTGCGCCGCTCCTACTCAGGGAAGCGCTGCGTCTCGACGGCGATGCCGTCCTCGCCCGTGATCACCTCGCCAGACCAGTCCCAGCTCGTGCCACCTGGGCCCGGCAGCCCGATCTCGAAGGTGACCCCCTCCAGCGTGAGCTGGTCCTCGTCGAGGTAGGCGATGCCGATCGAGTCCCCGCCGCGCCCGGGGCCGCCGTAACCGCCGTCGCCTCCGGGGCCGCCGCTGCCACCCTCGCAGGACCACATGCCGTCCCCCAAGGCCCCTCCTGGAGCGCCTCGGCCGGCTTTGCCGCCTTCCTCCGGCTCCCCGCCGTCGCCTCCTTGGCCCCCGTCGTCGCTGACGATGAAGCTGTCGCGCACCGTCACCTTTGCGTGGAGCGCCAGGATCCCGACGCTCGGCTGGGCGTTCCCGCCCGCTCGACCGCCCCGCCCCCCGCAACCGCCCGCGCCTCCGGAGCCGCCGCCGGCGCCGCCCTTGTTGGCCACGCCGCACACCGCGAGCCCACCGCGACGCCCGCCGCCCCCGCCGCCGCCTTGGCCCGGCATCCCCCGGGCGCCGTTGCCGGCCCCGTCGCCGTGCCATCCGGTCTCATCGACCCGCCCGCGGCCCTTGCCCGGTGCGCCGGCAGCGCCCCACATGCCGCTTCTGCCGGTGTTGCCGCTGTTGCAACCCTCGTCTGCCCGGCTGCCACGTCCTCCATTCCCCTGGTGCTGTGGGTTCGGCTCGGGTACGGGCTCGCCGTCCTCCCCATCTCCGGCGCCGTCGGCGAGCCCGTCACCTCCCTTGCCACCGACGCTCGGGATCCCTCCCTCGCACGAGTTCACCGGCGGAGCCCCGCCCGGGACCGTCGCTGCGGAGCACGCGTCTCCCCCATACTGCCCGTCCGGTCCTTCCGCTGCCCGGCCCGGCCATCTGTCCCCATCGTGGCCCCCCAATCCGTAGTCGGATTCGATCCAGCTTCCGACGATCTCCACCGCGGTGCCCGACCGAACGATCATCCCGACATGCATTTGGCTGCTGAAGAGCATGTGATCGATGATCGAGACCCCGTCCGCTGCCCCCGTGTCGCCGGCGCGGGCCGGCTCGACGATCAGCGCGATCTGCCCGACCGAGGGAAGGACTTTGCTCATGCCCTGCGTCGGGAGTGGAGTCTCCCTCAGGGGTTCCCAATCGACGACATTGAAGCCGCCGTAGATATCCACCCCGGAGGGGAGCGTGATGGACTCCACGAAGCCATCGCTCGCGGCGAACACGCGACCGCGTTCGGTGCGCGCAAGCTCGATGCCGCGCTGGAGGGAACGAACCGGCCTGTCCTTCGTGCCGGGGTTCGCGTCGTCGCCGCCGAAAAACGGAATGTTGACGAACACGCCGCAGCCGTCGACCAGCTGACCCTTCGCAAGCTGCTCCAGGCAGACGGACTCGGGGACCGGATCGCCTGCACACGTCGAGGGTCCGTCGCACGGCGGCCCACCGTTCGGGTCGTCCACCCCCGGTGCGGTCCCGCAGCCGGCCGAGGCGAGCGGCAGCGCAACGACGAGGAGGATCGCGGAATTCAGGTTCATGGGTATCCCTCGATGGCCGCGTGTCGCGCGGCACGATTCAATGGAGCGGCTCGCTTGCCGCGGGGAAGGCAACCAGAGCACCTTGTGGGCCGCGTTCCCCTTTGCCCACCTCGTCCCCCGTGCCGGCGTTCCCCGCGAGACCGCCAGTCCCGGGGTCCCCGGGAACAATGGTGGTCCCGGGTCGAATGGCGAAGTTGGGCACCACGTAGGCGAGGCCGACGGATGCGCCGCCGAGCCCGCCGCCGGCATCACCTCCGCGACCGCCGTTGCCTCCCCTGCCGCCCTTGCACGCATGCCACATGCCGGCTCCGGTATAACCGAGCCCGCCGTAGGCGCCGTTCCGCCCAACGCCGCCCGGTTGGCCCGTTCCGCCGACCCCGCCGTGGCCGCCGTTGCCCGTGCGCACGTCGGTGTTCGCGACCGTCAGGTCCGTGCCCTCCAGCGCGACAATGCCGATGCTCGCGCCGCCATGGCCGCCGCCCCAGCCTCCCTTGCCGCCGCAGCCCCCGCTTCCCCCCGAGCCGCCGGCCGCACCACTCTGGGGGAGACGTGCGGGGCACGCAAACATTTCCCCGCGCGACTTGCTGCCGCCACCGCCGCCGCCGCCATAGCCGACGCCGCCCTTCGTCCCGTCCTCACCACGGATACCGATCCATCCCTCGTCGCTGAGGAAGCCTGGGCCCAAGGCGCCATCCGCGCGACCACCGTCAGCGCCGTGTGCGCCATCGCCCCCGTCCTCGCATCGCGTTTGATCCGCGCCGCGCCCCGCGTGGCTGTCGCGCACGGGATCCTCCGCGAGCGCCGGCTGCCCCGGTGCGCCATCGCCGCCGGCGTCGAGTCCGCCGTCACCGCCGTAGCCGCCCGTCGACTCGATGCCGTCGTCGCACACGGTGACGACCGGGAGGGCGCCCGTCACAAGATCCGCCGTACAGGCGGACGCGCCGTCGTTCCCCTCCACGCCGTCCGTCGCCCGCTCGGTGTCCGCGTCCTGCCCCGGCTCCCCGTCCTTGCCGTTGCCCGCGACGATCACGCTGTCCTGCACGATCGCCGTGGCCCCCGTGCTCAAAATCACCGCGATCGACGACTTGCCATCCGGCGCCGAGGCGTCCGCCGCGACAACGCGCACGCCGGCGATCACCGACGTCGTATCGTCCCCCGCGAGCGCCGTACCCTCCACCCCGAAGACCCGCAGCGGGATCCCCCTCGGCGGAGCGATGATCGTCGGATGCTCCGGCCCGCCGAACGACCCTTCATATGACCAATCCCCGCCGTCACACAGACGGCCGCCCCAGAGGTCTACCCCCGACGGCAGCGTGATCGTCTCCGCGAACTCCCCGCCGCACGCGTACACGCGCCGGGTCGCTGCCTCGCCGTGGGCTCGCCCATGCGCGGCGAGCCCGATCGCGTGTTGCAGGGTCTTCACCGGAGCGTCCTTCGTTCCGGGGTGGTTGTCGTCGCCGTGCTCGCTGACGAACACCCCGCACATGTCCAGCGCCGGCGCAGTAGCGGGGTCTCCCTCGCACGGGTCGGGCGGAGGCTCCGGATCGGGAGGACACTCCAGCCTTTCCCAGCAGTCGTCGGAGTAGGAGCTGCATGCTGTCAGCACGCTGGCTCCCCACACGCAGACTGCGACAGCAGCGACCGAATTAACCGCGTATCGGCGCGACAGCGACCCCATCCCCTTGGCCTCCTGCACGCTCACCACAGCGCCTCGATTTGCGCACCGATTTCGTTCCTCGTCGCCACGGGCGAGACATGGATCCGATCCCGAGCCGGCGAGAATGCCAGGAAGGAGAAGTCCGTGAAGAAGGACGCGGCGGTCACCGCGCCGACGACACCGCCCGCGATGACCGTGGCTACCCCCGCGCGGCCGGACAGGTTGCGCGCGTCTTGCAGGCGCGCCAGTTCGGCACACGCCGAGTTCTGCGGCGCCTTCCAGCACAACGACGAGCTCGAAGACGGCTCGCCCAGGAGCCGGTTACGCCGGGCGGTCAGGCCGTCGTCGAGCCTGTCCGCCCGAATCATGAGGATGGCGCCGATCGACACGCCGGCCGTCGCAGCGGCGATCCCGGTGACGCGCAGCGTCCCCGGCCAGGAAGCCCACGGGTCGGGCTCTTTCGCGCGTGCAGTGGGCACAACGCGCGCGGTCTTCGGCACCGCCGGGGCCTCCTTGGCGCTGCTCACCGGCGGGCCCGGAAGCTTCATCGAGATCTCCTGCTTATCACCCGGCTCGCCGTTGAACGCGTGAAAGCCATCTTCGCGACCCGGCGCCCGGGCCCGCACCATGTGTCGTCCGGGCTCCAGGAACAGCTTGTAGGTCCGCGCGGTCCGACCGATCTTCTGGCCGTCGATGAGGACCTCGGCGTCCGGCGGGTCGACGGAGAGCACGAGCTCAACAACGTAAAATGCGGCCTTCCGCTGGCCGATCAGGAATCGTTCTTGTAGCTGACTCGGCAGCGCCCAATCCCGCTCGAGACTCCAGGTCAGGTGTTCCGCGGCGTCACGGTACTTACGCAGCTCAAGCTCGCAGAGGCCGAGCTCACCGGCGATCTCGGCGGGATCGAACGCCCCGCGGTCGACGTCCGCGCGGTCGAGCTTCATGCCGGGAGGCACGTTTGCGGCATCGAGGGCCGCCTTGTAGGCTTCGGAGGCCTCCACCCAGTTGCCGCGGTCGCGCGCTTTCCGAGCACGGCGAACAAGGTCCTTCACCGTCAACCCGTCGCTTCTCCTTGAGGCCGGAGACCGCTGCTGAGCATCGGCCGAGCTGACCAAGCCCGTTGAAGCGCCAAGCGTAAGCAAAATGAACAACAGGTGCGCACCGCAACGCATGCAACGACGGTACTTACGCCGAGCACGCGACGTCAACCGGGAGAAAATGCTAAAAAGCAGCGCCTCAGGAGAGAATTCACAGGAGAATGGCGGAATCGAATCATCCGTCCCATTTGTCGGCGATATTCCAGCTGACCCGGGTGGAATGTAGCGATTTGTGCTACATTGTCCGACCAAAGTGATCGCGGTCGTGCATTTTGCTGACCCCGAGGGGGTCGCTCAGACGTGCTACCGGCGTGGGCAACCCGTCGAGCATCTCCAGCAGCTTCGAGCTCTTCCGGCGCCTCGCGAGGCGTCTCGGCGTTCCGGCACGCGATGCCGAGGACGTGGCGCAAGACGCGCTCCTGCGCGGGCTGGAAGCGGACCAGCGGATCGCTCCGGGCGGAGACGCGGCGGCGTACCGCGTCACGATCGCCATCAACCAGGCGCGCGACCATGTGCGGACCGCGCGCCGTCGCGGAGAGGTCCTGACATCGTTCGACGAGAGCGAGCTCCGAGCCCAGTGCCCGAACCCAGAGGAGCTGGTGCGCGGGAGCCAGCGGCACGCGCTCACGCGCCGCCTGATCAACCGGGTCGGCCCGAAGTACCGACACCTCCTCATCAAGCATGACCTTGAGGAGATCCCGCTCGCCAAGATCGCCGGCGAGCTTGGCCTCACGACGGAGGCGGTGAAGACGCAGCACCAGCGGGCGCTCGAACAGCTCGCCGTGGAGAAGCGCCGCTATACGGCCGAGCAGGCTGCAAGGGGACGGGACGCAGAGGCGTGCGTCCCCGTGGCGCTCGGCCTCTACCGTCGCGAGTCGTGGCTGGCCACGCTGCGGCGCCTGGTCTTCAGGATCTTGGCACAGGGCGCGCTCGTCATCCTGACGGGCGCGCTGATCTCCGGGCTGTCGCACAGACTGGAACCCTGGCTGTTGCCCGCGGCGGCTCGCGCGCCCGGCTCCGCGCCAGCCGCGCCGGAGGTCAACGCGTCTGCCCGAGAGGGCGGCGCGAGCGCCACCGCCGAGATCGGTGCGCCAGCCGCGCGCAAGGTGGAGCCGTCCGCGCAGCAAGGCGACGCTAGCGCCCTGGTCGCCGTGGATAGGCCCGCGGCGTCGGCCGAGGCTCCCCCTCGTGGCGAGGTGCCCGGGAGTGTCGTGCGCCAAAGCGCGACGCCCAGGAGCGCCGTGCACCCCGCCGTCAGCGAGCGCGAGCGACGCCTGATCCGCGACGCCCGCCAGGCGCTGGACGCCCACACCGCCCTCGATGACCTGGAGGCGCGCCAGCTGCTGGAGATGCACAAGCAGGAGTTCCCGCAAGGGTGGCTCGCCTTGGAGCGCGAAGCGCTGCTCAAGCAGATTCGCTGACTCATCGGCTGTCGATCGACAGCTAGCAGGCGGCGGCGCTGGTGATGCCTTCGGGCAGCACAAGGCCGAGATCCGCCTTGCGTCGGACACGCACGCTCACGACGAGGAGGCAACGTACAATGGAGGACATTCTCGGTGCGATGTGGCTCGCTTCACCGCTCGGTCTCGCGATGATGGCCTGTGTGGCGATCGGCTTCGCTGTCACGGCGCGCGAAGCGCTAGGCCGAGAGCGCGGGCTGCGCGCGGCCGGCGAGCAGAGGCACGAGGACGAGGAGTCGGCCCTCGCCGACGCGAAGGAGGACGCCGAGCGCGAGCTGCGGCGACACCAGCGCCTGCTGGACTGCCACGTGGATGCGCTCATCGCGGCGATAACCAGCCCACGCGCGCGCCCGGTGCCGTTGCCAGGCCGCGTCCTCGAGACATTCTGCGTCACCATCCCCGGCTGGCAACGAAAGCTGGCCGAGAGCACCGGGCTGGTTCCGAGGGACCTGGAGCGGCTGCTGAAGAGCGACCTCCCGATCACGCCCGTCCTCGCGAGGCAGCTGGAGGCCTTCACGGGCACGCCTGCTCGGTACTGGGAGTTCCTCTGGTGTCTGCATGACGACTATCGAACAGACGCGGAGGAGACGCAGCTGATCCAGCTCAGCGAGCCCGCCACCACGCGCGAGAGCTCGGCGCGTGCGCCGGCCGCACCGGCGCAGACCTCCGCGCGGCCGGGTCCAGCTGCGGTTCCCGAACGCGCGCCCGATGTCCCTCCGCCTGTGGCAGCGATCCCCGATCTGATCGCCAGGAGCCCGCGGGCCAAGCTCCCGTCGCCTCCACAGCCGCGGCTTCGGTCTCCGCTCCCGTCCCGCGCAAGCTCGGGGGCCGAGCCCGAGCGGCATGCTGCCAGGCTGACGAGCTTCCCCGTACAGCGCGACGACGGCGGGTCCAGCATTGCGCGCGGCGCCGATTGGGAGGACATCGAGGGGTCGGCCCTGAAGACGACGCTGCCGGGCGTAGGAAGCCATGGAGCAGCGTAGCTGCTGCAACGGCCGTTGGCTGGGAACGTACACAGACGTGGAAGTCCGCGTACTGTTCAGCTCGATCGCGCGGGACAGGAGCCGCGGAGCTGCACAAGAACCCTCATACAACGCTCAAGCGGCTCCACCGCGGTAGAACGCTGTTTTGCGAGGCGCTCCGCCGTTGGCGGGGGCTGAGGCGCTCCGCCGGGCCGAAGCACGGCCGCGCGCGCTGAGCCGCCTCGGCACGGTCGGGAGCTCTCCAAGCTTGACGAGGAGCGCGGCTCTGCGCCGAAGGAATCCAAGCCGACTGAGCCGCGCCGCTTGCCGACCGTGGCGCGCTCAAGCCACAGCGCATCACGGTCGCCTGGACACGCTCTTGCCGGCCTGCCCGAGGCACGAGCCAGCTGCGCGGCGGCACGGCCTGCCCGCGGCGTCTGGTATGCTCGCAGCGTGCGTCCCGCTCGCTACCCCCGCTCCGCCGCCGTGATCCTCCGTTCCGTGCCGCAGCACGACCGCGCTCTGCTGCTCCGGATCGGCCTCGACTTGGACAACCCCGCCCACGCGGAGCTCTTCGTCGAGGGCGTACGTGCCGCGGACGACGCGATCGCGGACCAGGTGCGGTGGGAGCGGGAGCGGCTGCGCTGAGGGCCGCCCGTGTCGATGGCTTCGCGAGCGCATCGACTGCCCGTTCGGCCCAGGCCTCGTCCCAGGCGCCCTTCCGCGGGCGCGTCACCTACACCGCCCGCAGCAGTCCGGCGGGCCCGTCTGCGGAGGGGGAAGCGGACGGGCGGGGGACCCGTGACGGCTCGGTTCCTTGGCCCGTCAGAGGGCGTAAGTATACAACGGACATGTCGGACTCGGGTTGTCGGGGTTCGGCCACGCCGCCCGTGGTGTTACCAGCACCCGCGGGCGTCAGTTTGCTTATCCGGCGAGCTTGTATGGTCAGCACGAGAACGGCAACCGATACCCATGCTCGGCGACAACCAAAGCGCGCCGTTCGGGTATCTGACAACGAGACGGTCGTCTCGTTGTCAATCTTCGCGAACGTTTTGGACTCCAAGCATGACCGTAGCAGGTTCCGCGAGGTTGCCGATGCCCGCCCTCTCCGGGTCTCCGCAGCGGCGGCCTATCTTCGGAGATGCGCAGATAGGTCGCGGAAGTCGCTGCCTATTCACGGAAATACGCAGATATTCCGCGTAACGTCGCGACCTATTCGCGGGAATACGGCGATTGGCCGCGGCGCCTCGCCGCCTACATGCTATAAACCGCCGCTAGGCCCCGCGACGCAACTGATTGCGACGTTGGCCAGACCAGCAACCACGGACGGCTGCATAACCACAACGATAACAAACTGTGGTGGCGGACTGAGACTCTACAACGTGGCACGGTTGCGCCGAGGCGCCATCCTCCACTTGAGGCGACTGTATGAGTAAGACAGATCTTGATGGCCGTGTTGCACTTAGCGTAGTTGATCAAGGACTGCTCGAAGAAGCCACGCGCCTCTACGGCCGGTTGTCCGTTGAGCGATATTGCGAGTATGCAACAGCCCTGCTCAACGGTCCCAAGATTGAAGATCGTCTTGCGCCAGCTGCAGGAATTCGTGCACTGTCAAACAGTCTCCTTCTGTACACAACTGAAGCAGAAGGGGTGATCTCGGCGATGCTGTATTACTTGGTGACCCTATGTGAGGGTTTGATCATGCCCCACGTTCAGCCGCTAATTGCTCTCGCAATTGACAGCGGTCACAAAGGACCGCGCGCTGCCAACGGCCGATACGACGATGCCGAGCGAGCCCAGAAGAACTTTGGCCCTGCCATTAAGTTTCTCGCAACTCACGCGCAGTCGGCGCTTACTCATGATGCACCACGACTCGCGCAGGTGTTCCGCGACTACGACTTGGACGGCCTATCAAAGCTCCGCAACAGCATCGCTCACTTCAAGTTCCGCTTTGAAATCGTCAGAGTGCGATTGGACAAGGTACCTGAGCTCGCGGCGAACCCTCTCCTGCATCACATGGGTCAGAAGGCATTGGAGTTGATGGCCCGACTTCTCAAATTGCCGGTGTCTCTCGACGGCACCTACGCTGACGCCAGCAAGTCTCTCATCCGGTACGAAGAAAAATTGGACCGCCCGCTCACCCAAAGCAGCCGAGCCCGGACATTTCAGGATGTTCGGCGCCTCGTGCCAGACCTCGAGAAGCTGGCATTCTCCTTGGCTTTTGCCTACATCGAGACTGGAACTGCATTCCAGAAGCGTGGAGTTATCAAGTTAGGTGAGTGCGGGCACTGCAAGGAGGGGATGGTTGCCGCACCGGCAACGGTCCTCACCGTTCCATGCCCAGCCTGCGGCGAACTGGGCAACCTTCACTGACGTGCGTATGCAGAAGCGACGCGTACATGACAGGCCAACAAGCGGCTGCTGCCGACCTCGCTTCGCTCGGCGGCAGACCCGCGGTCGTTGGGCAGCCCCCGGAATAGCCCAAGGAAACGGTAGCGATGCCAGCGCGTTCGAACATCTTGCAACGCTTGGTGCTCGAGGTTCACAAGGATCTCGGTCCTGATTGGACCGTTACGGAGTCCCGCCTTTTGCGTGACGCACGCACTGGCGAAGATCGTGAGGTGGACGTCGTTGCCGAGTCGTCCATCGGTGGGTACTCGATCATGTTAGGGATCGAGGTGCGGGACCGAAGTCGCCCCGCCGACGTCACATGGGTGGAAAGCATGGCCCAGAAACATGCCGACCTTCCAACGAACAAGCTGATCCTCTGGTCGGCGAACGGCTTTACCGATGCGGCGAGACGCAAGGCCGAAGCATTGAAAGCGGTAGCGGTTGATCCCGTCGAGAGCACCGCCGTCCCGTGGTCCAGTTTCGCGCGCAACCTCGTGGGCGGTTTCATCAAGCTCGTGCACGTCCAGTTTGACACTGTGATCGATGTAACGCTCGCTGACGGCGCCGGCGCGCGGTGGCAGGCGGGCCGAGAGACGATCTTGACGGACGAGGTTGGAACCCGCGCCGCGACAGTAGGGGCGATCCTTGACCAGGTTACCCCCCACTTGCGCACCGCGGTGCTCGATCATGCGAAGAATGGCGCCGGCGACTTCCACGCCGTCTTCACGCCGCCGCTTCCCTGCTGTGTTGTCGGTCCAACCGGTGAGACCGGGGGTGTGCGGCGAGTGATCTTCTCGATGGCGACGCAGACGGATACCGCCGCCTTGGATACCCGCTCAGTTCTTTGGAACGACGCGGTCACCAGCATTGCTGAAGCACAGTTCGAGAAGGGCGAAGTGCGCGTTGTCGCGCGCGAGACGGCGAACGCGCCGGCTCAGATCTCCGCTGTCCAGCTTCCCCGACCTGAGCGAAGTAAGGGTCGTCCATGACCAAGGCTGCCCAACAAGGGCTTACAGCACGACGGGGCACCCAGGGTAGCTTCGCTCGCCAGCACGCCCTGAGGCTGAAGCCCAAGCCGTTGGTGCGCCAGCCAAAGCTGGCGAATGACAGTAGGTGAGCGAAATGAGTAGAGAACTACGAGTCGAGCAAGTCCTACCCCGAAAGGAGTCCATCCACGGGAAGTCCATCTCTTGCGTTGCGTGGGGCGACCCACGGGGCGAAGCGTAGAGGGACGTATGAACGGGCCGGGCGATAGAGCCCCGAAATTGGCATCAACGCGGGAGCCGAGCCGGTTAACGACGTCGAAGGCTACCGCACCCCTCCGAAGAATGGACGTGGAGAGGGTGCTCCCGCCGGGGTCCCAGGAGTTCGGCACGTTCAGAGAGTCATTCGCACGGAAGCTGGGAGATCTCGAAGGTGCCTCGCCGTCTGTGGTGGGTGGCAGGCAGCCGCGGGAAAGCGACAAGCGACAAGCCGCGGCGGTAGCCTTCGAGAAGTCGGACGAGGCCATAGTACCGAGGAGATCGGCGAAGACGTGGGTAACGCCCGTCGAGTCGATGGAGGGAAGGGCCGAGGCCAAGGGACAGTCCGCTGCACGAAACGCGCTCCCGACACAGAGCGGGGACGGCGCGCCTACGACCCTGCAGCGGATACGGCAGCGAGCGAAAGGAAGACCAGAGGGCAGATGGACCAACCTGTTCGGTCACCTTCGGGAACCGCTCCTCTTGCAGGCGTATCACAGCCTGCGCCGGGGAGCGGCGACCGGGGTGGATGGGGTCACCTGGGAAGCGTATGGCGAACGTGTCGACGAGCGCCTTCGGGACCTGGTAGATCGCCTCCACAGTGGCCGATATCATCCGCAGCCGGTGAGACGGGTGGAGATACCGAAGGAGAACGGTAAGACTCGCCCGCTCGGCGTTCCGGCGCTGGAGGATAAGATCGTCCAGCAGGCGGTGAGATGGCTGTTGGAGCCCATCTACGAGGCCTGGTTTCTCGGGTTCTCGTACGGGTTCCGGCCGAAGCGCTCGGCGCACGACGCGCTCGATGCGTGGGGGACGGCCATGTACAGGAGGGTCAACTGGGTGCTCGACGCAGACATCCTGGCGTTCTTCGACACCATCGGCCATGGGTGGATGCAGAAGTTCGTCGAGCACCGGATTGGGGATAGACGTCTGGTTCGTCTTCTGTTGAAGTGGATGAAGGCAGGCGTCATGAAGGACGGCGAGCTCCACGAGGTGAAGGAAGGAACGCCACAGGGTGGGGTCATCAGCCCGCTTCTGGCGAACATCTACCTCCACTACGTGCTCGACCTGTGGGTCCAATCCTGGAGGAAGAAGCATGCGTTCGGCGACGTGTATGTCGTGCGCTATGCGGATGACCTGGTGATGGGCTTCCAGCGCGAGCGGGACGCGCGAGCGATGCGGGAGGCCTTATCCGACCGCATGGCGAAGTTCGGCCTGAAGCTGCACCCGGAAAAGACCCGGGTGCTGGAGTTCGGGCGGTACGCCCGGGAGGATCGCGCGCGTCGCGGGCTGGGGAAGCCTGAGACGTTCGAGTTCCTTGGGTTCCTGCACATCGCCGCGAAGGATCGGCAGGGTAGGTTTCAACTCCGACGCCACACGTCCGGGAAGAAGATGCGGGCGAAGCTTTCCCATATCAAGGACGAGTGCCGGAAGAGGCGACATGCACGCGTAGTGGATCAACATGCCTGGTTACGACGGGTCGTCGTCGGGCACGCCAACTACTACGCGGTCCCGACGAACACCGACGCATTGAAGCGGTTCCACTACGAGGTGGAACGTCTCTGGTATCGTTCGCTCGCGCGACGGAGCCAGCGCGGTCGGTGGCGTCCGGGCCAAATCAGCCGCTTCGCCGAGCGCTTTCCACTTCCTACGCCCACAATCCGGCACCCCTGGCCGACAGAGCGCTTCGCTGCTCGAATTGCCCAAGGTGGGAGCCCGGTGCGGGAAATCCGCTCGCCGGGTTCTGTCCGGGGGGCCACCTGAAAAGGTGGTCCCTACCGGAACGGCGGACACAACGGCCTGTCGGACAATTCCTGCACCGCACCCGCCAGGGAGCGGCGGCCGCTTGCAGCGGAAACGGTGGACGAACTGTTGCTGGCCGCCATCACGACGCTGAACCGACTGCGCCCGCCCCCGCCGGGCATCTGCGTCTCGTACGATTCCCGACCCTCAGCTGAGCGCCTGCGCAGCTGGCCATGTTGACGCCGGGAGCGCGCCCGATTATCCTGCTGGCATGAACTACCAGCAGTTAATCACGATCGAGCCAGGCAAGCGCGGCGGTAAGCCGTGCATCCGCGGGTTGCGGATTACAGTGACTGACGTTCTGGAGTATCTCGCTTCTGGCATGTCGGTAGAGGAGATCCTTGCCGACTTTCCGGATCTGACTGCGGAAGACGTGCGTGCCTGCCTGGCGTTCGCGGCCGACCGAGAGCGTAGGCTTTGGGCGGTGCCGCCGACGTGAAGCTGCTGTTCGATCAGAACCTGTCGCATCGGCTCGTCGCCTTGCTGGCGGAGCACTATCCCGCATCCGTTCATGTCCGGAATGTCGGGCTCAGCGCTGCCGATGATCAAGTCGTCTGGAGCTTTGCCGCCCAGAACGGATTTACAATTGTTTCGAAGGACTCAGACTTCCAGCAGCGGGCATTCCTCTACGGCCATCCGCCCAAGATAATATGGGTGCGCCTAGGGAACTGCACGACAGCCGCAGTTGCAGCCTTGCTCCGAGCGCGGTACGACGACGTGCTCGCCTTCGAAGCGGACCCGACGGCAGCCTTCCTCGTGCTGTCTTGATTGGCTGAGGAGCAGCCCAACAAGGCGCTGGTGCCGACGCCGCTTCGCGGCGTGGCACGCCGCCAAATCGTTAGGCAGACCAGTTCGCCCACCGGACGTGGCGCGCGCTCGCGAACCAAGGTCGCCGGATTTCGCCTGCTTGACCGGGGTGCAGGGGACGAAATGGGGAGTCAAATGACCTCGAACGTCGAACGACCGACCTCGCCAGCGCCAGCAACGTCGACCAGCTTAGTCGAGTTCCTCCCCGAGGACCTGCGCGAACCAACGCCGCGACGGTTTGCGACCTGCCGCCATGCACGTCCCGAGATCGAAAATTGCCTTGGAACGGTGCTCCTGCTGGTCATCATCGTGGTCGGTGGCTTTTGGGGCGACGCGCATGGCTACGAGCTAGCTCGCTATGGTCTGGTCGCAACGGTGCCGTTGTTTTTCTTCTTCGTATACACGACGTTCAACCTGGTTCACGCCTTGCGGCTCGCGATGGGCGGCGTGCCATTGCCCGCGACGATCAGCGACGGCACGGTCCGCAGGCCCCACGGGACGCTCCAGGTCTGGCGCGTGTCAACGGAGGTCGGCATGGTGAGCATTCAAGCGACGGGTCCCGCAGTGCCTGGCATGGTCGCGCTCGTCCTCGGAAAGCAGATTGGGGTGTATCACCCGGGCCCGCTACGCCGCGGCATCCACACACGCCGCATCTTGTGACGCAGTTCGCCTGGATCGTTGGAGTTGCTACTGCACACCCTGTGAGCTGTCCCTACAACTGTTGCTCTACTTTGGCGGACGACGGGTGTGCGAGGCTGCCTGACGAGCCGCTGCACCTGACAACCGTGCTGCGCGTACAGGTCATCGCTGCCCAGGCCGTGGTGAATGCCACGGCCGGTTGTCGTGCTTCGGTGCTGGCCTCGTCGTGTTACAGTTGGCGACCGGTTGCAGGTTAGCGCCGGGGTTAGGCCGCTCACGCGCCAGAATGCTCGACCTCCTTGTCTCTGCTGCAGCGAGCAGCCGCCCGATGGTGTCGTGGGCGATGCGAGCCGCCTCGACGTCGCCCGCGGCCAGCGCCGCTCCGGCCGGCACTACCCGCCGCGGCGAACGCGCTCGGCGGCGAGGTCAATGACGCCGCCCGCGTCGGCCCCCTGCGCGCCGAGCAGCCGCCCGATCGTCTCGTGGGCGATGCGCGCCGCCTCGACGTCGCCCGCCGCGAGCGCGGACCCAGCCGGGGC
The DNA here is from genome assembly GCF_051530195.1 of Sorangium sp. So ce321. Lineage (NCBI taxonomy): Bacteria > Pseudomonadati > Myxococcota > Polyangiales > Polyangiaceae > Sorangium > Sorangium sp. So ce321. The sequence goes on from NZ_CP150329.1 coordinate 2,064,172, forward strand.
TACCCGCCGCGCCGGGTGCGCTCGGCGGCGAGGTCGATGACGCCGGCCGCGTCGTAAGCGGCCGAGGTGTGACGCCCCGTCCACGCGTCGCGTCTCGCGCCGCGATTTGGGCGGAAATCCGCATGGATCGGGGGAGGTACGTGCTTTGCTTCCCACCGCCGTCATGAGTAACTACTTTCGTTCGCTGGTTCTCGTGGGGGCTCCTTTCATCTTCGTCGCGGGCTGCGGCGGATCGGACGGCGACACGATCGCCGAGCCCACCGCGGCGCCGGCAACCCCGTCGACTCCGGCGGAGGTAGACACCACCTATGAACAGATCGGGCGCGGCTGCGGCGACAACGGCTCCCTCGTTCGCTCGCTGACGCACGTCCCCGCGCTCACCACCAACAACCTCTGGATCGCCCCAGACAACGACGCCGCCGGCATGGCCGCGTCCAAGAACGACAATGGCTGGGGAGCGAGCGTGGGCGTCTACGAGCTCGGGTTCGAGTCGAGCGGGGACAACATGGAGAGCCGCTCCGCCGAGCAGGCCGCACGATGCGACGCGGTCAGCGAGATCTTCGACCCCGCCGGGGACGGCGCGCGGCAACGCTTCCTCAACGTCCTCGTCTACGCCGGCGATCACCCGCACGCCGAGGCGATGCCCGCCGAGGGTCTCCCCGCCGCGGTCGAGGCGCCGGTCCGCCTGAAGGGCTATCTGGACGTGGCCGCGGGCACGCGCGAGGAGATCAAAGACGGCGTCGTGTACAGGGACGCGCAGCACCAGTACCTGCCCATCTACGTTCGCTGCGAGAAGCCCATGAAGATCACCTACGAGGAGCGCCTGTTTTCGCGCGAGGAGGTCGAGGCGCTGAAGATCGACACCCGCATCTGTCGCCCCGTCGCCGAGGACGGCTACGGCTGCCTCTTCGAGCGCCCGCAGCCGATCGAGGGTGCGTGCACGTTCGTGGCGGCCGACGCGAAGTACGTGGCGACGAGCGGCGAGGAGCACAACATATCGCTCGGTGGCCGCATCGAGCGCGGCGAACAACTCAGCTACAAGATTACGGTCGACCGCTTCGGCTTCCGCTGAACGAGGGTCCTCGGTCAGGGAGCGTGACGTCGGAGCGCGTGCACGTGCACCGGGATGCGCTCGAGGGCGCACCGAGCAGCCGCCCGATCGTCTCGTGGGCGATGCGAGCCGCCTCGACGTCGCCCGCGGCGAGCGCCGCCCGCATGCCTTCCGCGAGCTGGCCGAGCAGCACCGTCCGCGGGTCCGCCGGTTTCGTCCGCGATTCGTCCGGCTCACCAGGCTTCGCGCACTTGGTTCAACGCTAACAGGCACGCTTGATCTGCCCGACCAAGCCGAGGCAGAGCGCGAGTCAGTGGGTGGTCAATGGATTAGAAGGGCGCTCACTCCCGAATAGATGCATCGTGGGGGAGCGGGGCCGAATGCCATCCAGGACGAGTCGGCCACGCCGCCGGCCGACGTCAGCACGACCGGGGGCGCGTCCGGGTACGTGTCGCAGCCGGTGACCACGGCGAGGCTGCGCCGTCGCCGCGGCACCGGGCTGGGCCGAGAGGGAGAGCGGACTCCGCGGCCTCTGGGCCTGCCGGCGCGATGGCGCGCGTCGCCTTACTGGACCTGGATCGTGAACTCGTCCACGAGGCGGCCGTCCACGTCCTTGAAGTACGCTGTCGCGCGCTTCGGGTCCCCGCTGACGTTGAACCGGATGAACAGGGCGCCGTAGTCGGCGGTGCCCGACATCAAGGTTCCGTTCTTCACCCACTTGTTGCTCGCGATGTACGATGCCCACCAGGTGTCGTCGTCGTGGCTGGCCGCCTCGTAGTCGCGGAGGCCCACGCCGCCGAGGCCCGACACGAACACGAAGCTCCGGTTCGGGGCGAGCTCCACCAGGTTGAAGGCGCCGGTCTTGCCGTGGCCGGTCCCGGCGTTGCCCACGTCGGTGAGGGTCAGCGTGCGCGAGTAGGAGTGCTCGTGCCCTGTCGCGACGATCGCGCCGGCGCTCATGCACTCCTGGTAAGCGCTCCAGCCGACCTCGTTCGACTTCCCGCCGACCTGCATGTCGTGCTGGTTCTTGTGCCAGGCGCACACCGACCAGATCGAGTTGTCGTTGGCGAGCGAGTCGTGGATGAAGTTCACCTGGTCGGACGCGTTGGCGGCGCAGGTCGAGCGGAGCTCGCCCGTCCCGATGCAGGACTCGACGATGTGCAGCCCGCGGAAGTTGCACGTCGCCTTGACGCCGAGCTCGCCGGTGCAGTTCATGTCCGGCACGCGCGCGTGGCGCGCCTGGATGTAGCTGGCGTACCCGCTGGCGCCGCCCCACGCCGCGGCGTCGTGGTTGCCGATGACGGCAAAATAGGGGTAGTTCGCGCCGAGGATTGCGTTGATGCGGCTCTCCCAGGCGGCCGGGTTGCTGGCGTAATCGAAGTCGCCGTTGTGGATTGTCGCGACGGCGCCCTCGTCCTTGATCAGCTCGAGGACCGCATCCGCGTTGCTGTTGTTCCCCTGGTCACCGATGAAGGCGACGAGGAGCCCTGGGTCGGTCGAGGGGCCGGTGCCGCTCGATTCGCCGTAGGTGATCGTGAGCTTGGGCCGCTGCGCCACGGTGGCGTGCTCCGAGGAGGCGAAGTCGATGCCGTCCGTGTTCGACGGGCTCGCGATGAGGATGCCCTCGTTGGACGTCCCGTTGACCCACGCCTGGACGAGCGCCACGCCGGCCGCGTTCAGCGTGATCGTCTTCGAGCCGGCGCTGCCGGTGACGCTGCCGACGAGGCTGCCGCGATCGGTCGCGCCCAGCGCGCCCGCGGTGGCCCACGTCGTCGTGCCGGTCGCGTTGTTCCAGGTGACCGCGGACTCGCTCCACGCGCGCTTCACCTCGTAGAGGTTGTACGTGTTCGAGGAGCCGTCCGTGGCCTGGAGGGTGATCGACGCCGACTGGACGGTGCTCCCCGCGGGGATGCCGGAGAGGGTCCATTTCAGCAGGCAGGACTTGTCCACGCCCGAGCCGTCGTCGCCGTCGGCCTCGCACGTCGTCGCGGCGCCGAAGTTCGTCGTCGCGGCGCCCTGCTTGATCGTCGCGTCGGTGGAGCCGGCGTACGACGAGCTCGGGAGCGACCCCTGCTGGAAGGAGACCGTGGTCAGCGCCTGCTGCGCCTCCGAGACCTCCTCGAGGTCGTCCTCTGCTCCGCAGGCGTTGACGACCGCGATCGCCGGGAGGGCGGCGCAGAGGACGCCCCTCGACAGCCGGGACCAGCCCGTCATGAGCCGCTCGTGTACGGGTGATTCAGCTCGCGCGCGCGAATTCTGCATGAATGCGTGCCTTCTTTCTTCTGGAGTCGGACGTTGAGGTGAGCGTTGCGCGAGCAAGCTATGGGAAGAGCTGCTGAGCAAACCCCACGTTTCGGTGATGATTCTGTTTCTTTCCCATGGTCGCGGCGTCGCAGCGCCGCGACGGAGATGACCTGTCCGCGCCGTCGACGCCGGTGACCAGGCCGCCCGGGGAGCATCGAGTCCCGAGCGGCGCGGCGCTGGTGTCATGAAGCAAGGGGGAGAGGGCGAGGGACGGCGCGGCCGCCGGCGAGAGCGGCGACAGGGAAGCGGAAGGGGAGGAGGTGAGTCTGTGGGGCCCGCGCGGGTCAGGGGCGCGCGCGGCGCGTGCGGCGTCTCAGTAGAGATCTCCTGTGCACTCGACGGCGAAGCTCCCCGAGGCGTCTCGCGCGCAGGCCGGCGCGCTGGAACACCCGCCCTTGCCAGGGGCGCTGGCCGCCAGGGTCACGCAGTCGCAGGACGGCTCTGCCACGCAGGACGACGGTATCTCTTTGCACGACCGCTGCGTCGGCATCTTGAAGAGCTCGACGTGAGGATCCTCGACGATCCGGCAATACTCGACGTCCGACCTGCAGAAATAGCTGCCGCAGGCGGATGTCCCGGGCGGCGCGGCGCCGGCGCACTCCTCGCCGCCGCCGATGCTCACGCCGGCGCGCGCGGCCTCGCAGGCGTTCGGGTAGACGCGCCCGTCGCAGGCGCAGACCTGCGTGGGCGTGGCCGTGTCGCACGACGCGGGGCGCTGCTGGCACACACCGTAGTTCCCGGGGACGACGCCTCCCTCGCCACAGTCGCCCGGCGGGTAGACGCAGTACTGGTCCGCGGCGCACGTCTCCGAGCCGCACGACCCAGGCTCCGCGGATCCCTCCGCGCCATCGCCTGGACCGCACGCCGCGAGCAGCGCGGCGAGGGCCGCGGCGCCCGCGACCGCCGCCGCGCCGTGCCTGCTCCGGTGCCTCTCGTGGTGCCGCGCTGACCGTCGCCTCTCTCTCCTCGCCGGCAGGCTCATGCCTCCTCCTCCTCTCACGCACACACGATCATCGGCCGAGCCCGGACAGCGCAGGACCGCGCGCGGGAGCGGCGCCGCGTCTCTCGAGTCTTCTCTGCTCCCTGCACGGGTACAGCGAACCGGATCGAGAAAGACGCCAAGACGCCAGGGACGCCAGGAGAATGAGCAAAGAGAAAGGGAAAGAGAAGCTAGCTGACGGCTCTCCTGGAGTCCCTGGTGCCCGGCTCCCGAGGCATCCCCTCAAATTCTCGGAAAAATTCACAGGGAGGCGGGGAGACGGGGAGTGAAATCTTCAAAATCCTCCCCGTCTCCCCGCCTCCCTGTTCAATTTCTCCGCTGGAAATGGCTGCAGAATGAGGGGATTCCCCAGGCCCGGCTCGTGTCGTTCTCGTCTGGGCACCGCTATAGAGGAAGCGGCCGCCCGGGTGTGCAACAAGTCGGTGTCGGGACAGGGGCGGAGACTTCGCGCTGAGTGCCAGTCGGCGATGTGGCCATGAGGTGCGCGGGGGCGCTGGCGAGCGATGCTCGTCGGAGGGCGCTGCGTCGACCGCGGGTGCGTGCCGCCACGAGGCGATCGCCGCGCGCCCCGCTCATCGGGTCAGTCGATGTCGGGCCGCAGGCTGCCCATGCCGATGGCCCACGCCATCGTGTAGCGCGCGTTGATCTCGCAACGAGGGTTCCAGCGCAGCGCGCCGCGCTCGTCTTCCCAGCGGAAGGCGTCGATCCCGAAGGGCCCGAAATAGCCGGCGCCGGCGAGCGCCTCTCCCGACTCGAGCGCGGCCTCGACGAGCCGCCGGCGCTCGTCGCCGTCGAGATCGCCGCCTTCGGCGAGGGCGGCCCCGAGGTACGCGCCGTTTCCGTCGCAGCGCTGGACGCACGGGGCGCCGAGGCGCACCGCGCCGCCGCGGGCGACGTGGCCGTGCAGCGAGAAGTCGCCGCGGCGCTCGACCCAGGGCTCGACCTGCAGGCCGCTGTCCGGGGAGGCGGGGTCGAGCGACGCGACGGCCCAGGGCCGCGCGTCGGGCGGCAGGGCGCCGCGGGCGACCCGGCGCCGGCCGCGTCCGGCGAACCCGAACGGCCGCTTGAGCAGCCAGTGGCCCGTCGGCGTGGGCTCCGCGATGGCGACCTCGAGCTCGGTCATGGATACGAGGTAACGCGCCCCGGGCAGCGTCTGGCCGAGGTCCGCGCAGAACCTCCGGTGGTTGACGCGACGGAGCACGTCGAGCGCCGGCGCCTCCGCCGCGGCGACGCCGGCGCGGCCGAGGAGGCGCAGGGCGCGCGGTGTGGGGCACCACGCGCGGCCGACGAGCGGGACCCCGGGCGGGGCCGGCGGCACGAGCGGCGAGGGCAGGGCAGGGCTGAGCACGACGTCGCCGGGGCGCAGCAAGGCCGAGACCCGGCCGGCGAGCTCCGGGGCGCGGCCGGAGACCGCGGCGCGCGGGGTGTACCCCGCGGGGCGCGCCAGCTCCTCGTCGGCGTCGAAGTTCAGGACCCAGGCGCTCGCTCGGTCCATGAGGCCAGGGCGTCGAGGAACGGCTCGGGGAGCCCCGAGCGGCTGCGGTCGCGGCGGTTCATCGGCTCGCCCCGCATGAGCAGCGGCGAGAGGGGCGGCGGGATGTGGCGGACCCAGGTGTCGAAGTCGATCGGGCCGCCCCGCGGCGAGCCTTCGCTCGGGTCTCGCGGCGCGCCCTCGCTGTTCGCCGGCGCGCCCTCGCTCTGCCCCGGCGGCGCCCCGCGCGCGGCGTTCCCGCTCGCCTGCGTGAAGCGGCGGAACCAGCGGACCCCGAAGCGCACGTGCGGGATCTCCTCGGCGCAGACCCGCTCGGTGAGCGCGGCGCCCTCGACGTCGCCGATGGCGCGGAAGCGCTCGGCGAAGCGCGCCGTGTGGTCGAGGTTGCCTCCCTCGAGGCCCATCCCCATCACCGCCACGAACTGCGCGGGCGACGCGGCGGCGGGCACCCGCGACCAGAACCAGTCGCGTACGGGGAACTCGCCGAAGCGGTGGCCGAGCGCGGCGAGGTAGCGGGCGTAGAGCTGCATGTGGCGCACCTCGTCGAGGGCGATCCGGACGAGGCCGCCGCGGAAGGCGCGCGGCGTCTCCGGGAAGGCGAGCACCGCCCAGGCCATGAGCTCCGCGGCCTGGAGCTCGTGGTGCAGGAACGCATGGAAGAGCTGCGCGCGGCGCGCGGGGTTGCGCAGCGCCTCGGGCCCCGGGCTCTTCTGGGCGCGCGCCGAGATGCGCAGCGTGGCGGGCCGTCCAGGTCGCTCGATGCGGCGCGGCGGGGGCGGCGCGGCGTCCGACTCCCAGGCGGAAGGCACGGGCGGCGGAGCGAGCTTGTGCTCGAGGTCGGTCGAGAGGATGTAGTCCCAGGCCCAGCGCTCGACGGTGCCCGGCGGAGGCGCGTCGCTGGGCGGTGCGGTGAGGGGCTGCATGGCGGGCGCGGCGGTGCGGGGCGGCGCTGCTCTCCTACCACAGCTCTGACGTGCCCGCGCGCGGCTGCCGCGCGCATCGCGCAAGCCCGTCGCCCCCATCGCCACCAGCGGCCACCAGCGGCCGCCCGCCGCCTTGCGAGCCGCGGCCCGCCGCATGCGAGCCATGCCCGCGCGCGCCCGGGGCCCGGGGCCCGCGCGCGCCGCCGAGTCGTCGCGCCGTCGCCGGCCGCCCTGTCACGTTGACAAAGGCCTCCGCGCGGAGGCGACATTTTGCCGGGGAATAAACCAGAACATCGACAGTTGCCCGGGAGAAGGCCGATCGCGGAGGGTGGCTTACGCCTTGCTCTGACCCCTGCTCGGAGGAGATCGCATGAAGGCGGAGCGGCGTTCCCAGGCGGTCGACAGGAAGCGCGAGGAGCAGACGGTGCTGGTCATCGGGGGCAGCGGGGGCATGTCCAGCCGCTACCGCGATGTGGTCGAGAAGCACGGCTGGTCGCTGCGCCACTACGAGAACCGCGTGCCGCCGGGCGCGCGCCACGGCGTCGGCAGGATCGCGCTCATCGTGATCATGGTGACGATGGTCTCGCACGCGCTGCGCGACCAGATGCAGAGCCTCGCTTCGGAAGGCGCGCCCGTCGTCTACCTGCGCAGCGCCTCGGTCTCCGCGCTGCGGACCGCCCTCGAGCAGCGGGCCGGCTGACACCGCGTCAATCCTCCGCGGCCGGGGAGAACCGCCCCACCCGTCGTCCGCCGCCGAGCGCTCCTCCTTTTATTCCCGTCAACTCCTGATCAGCCCCTCTGGGCCTGTCTGTCCCGGGCTCCCTCGGCCACGGCCGACCTGGCTCGCCGCGCGACGGCGTGTCCTTCCGCGCTCGCGCGCCTCGCACCAGGACACGCTGGCGCGGCACGCGGCGCGCGCGACGGGAGCCCAGCCATCGAGTCGGCTGGATGCATGCCTGTCGTGCGCGAGCGCCGGTGCCCGTCGCTCGCCCGGGCCCGCGCGCGCTCCGCCGCTGCGACTGCGCTCTCCATGTCACGGTGACATGGACCTTCGCGCCGGGAGGACAATTTGCCCAGGAATAGAGCGTGAACTCGATGTTTGCGCTGGAAATGGCGCGCCGCGGAGGGTGGCTTGCGCCTTGCTCAAGCGAGATCGCATGAAGGCGGAGCGTCGTTCTCAGGCGGCAGACAGGAAGCGCGAGGAACAGACGGTGCTGGTCATCGGGGGCAGCGGGGGCATGTCGAGCCGCTACCGCGATGTGGTCGAGAAGCACGGCTGGTCGCTGCGCCACTACGAGAACCGCGTGCCGCCGGGCGCGCGCCACGGCGCGGGCAAGGTCGCGCTCATCGTGATCATGGTGACGATGGTCTCGCACGCGCTGCGCGACCAGATGCAGAGCCTCGCGTCGGACGGCGCGCCCGTCGTCTACCTGCGCAGCGCCTCGGTCTCCGCGCTGCGGAGCGCCCTCGAGCAGCGCGCCGCCCTCGAGCAGCGCGCCGCCTGACCAGCGGCAGCGGGCGCCACGCCGCCTTCAGCGCACGCCGACGAGGCGCTGCATGAGGCGCTGGAACTCCGGGACCGAGAGGTTGATGTGCTCGACGACGCGGCCGTAGAGCGTGGCCGTGGGCACGTTGCGGCCGGCGAACTCCTTCTCGAGCTCGGAGAGCTGCCACACGATGATGCGCTCGGCGCGCGTCAAGCCGTCGCGCACATCCGGTAGATCATCGAACGGGGATCGCCTCGAGGACATGTGCTCGCTCCTAGCAGGCCCGCGCCGCCGCGCGAACTCGTGCTGCCGGCCCTCGGGCCTCGCGGAGGCGTCACGCCCCCTCAGCCCCGGCCCGCGATCTAGTGTTACTGGAATTTTGCGAAGCCAGCGCCCGGGGCAGAGCCCCTGGTGTCTCGTCACGTCCACACAGGATGACCACAGGGGACCATGTGGTGACCTCTCGCTTCGTGTCCTCGGATCTGACCCATCCGCGATGGGCGCCGTGATACCCGTGTAGGTCGGGGGATTCAGGGCAAGGCTCGGTCCCCGATGCGCCCCGGTGGGGCGTACAAGACCTGAGGAGGGACCATGCGCCGTCTCGGCAAGGTTGGCTTGTTCTATCCGTTTGGCCTGTTGCTGGGCTGTGTGCTGCTACCCGACGCAGCGCGCGCGGCCCCCACGGGGATCACCTACACCATCGGCCACGCTGACTGCGGCAGCACGATCCCCGGCCCGGATCAGGCCGACATCGACGCCGACGGCGTGGGCGACGCGTGCGACAACTGCCCGGCGACGCCGAACCCCGGCCAGGAAGATGGCGACGGGAACGGCCTCGGCGACGCGTGCGACGCGTGCGACGCGCTCGGGGAGTGGGCTTATGACGTGGACGCCGATGGGATCTGCGAGCCGGCGGATAACTGCTCTCACGCCCCCAACCCCGACCAGGTGGACAGCGACGGCGACTGGTTCGGCGACGCGTGCGACTGGTGCGTGGGACAGGGCCGGTACGACAGCGACGCCGATGGCGTCTGCGACGAGGTGGACAACTGCCATCTTCACAACCCGGACCAGGTGGACAGCGACGGCGACGGGGTCGGCGACGACTGCGAGGTCGTATGCACGACGATCCAGCGCGACGTCGGAGGCGAGGTGACGGACGCGACCGTCTGGCAGCGGTACCCGCACCACAACGATGGGAGCTCGTCATACACCCACACGGGCCTGAAGCAAGGCGACCCGAAGATGGCGCTGGTCCGCTTCGAGCTCGGCTTCATCCCGCCCGGCTCGACCATCGAGTCCGCCACGTTCGGCACGAGGCTCTACAGCTCCGGCACGAACGAGATCCGGGCGCACCGCATCACGGCCTCCTGGGACGAGACCGAGGTCACCTGGAGCAGCTTCGCGGGCAGCTACGACCCGGCGATCGACGCCACGCTCCTCGGCGCGCCCGACGCGACGGGGGCAGCGGACCTGACCGCGCTCGTCCAGGCGTGGGTCGACGGCGTGCACCCGAACCACGGCTTCGTCCTGGAGGAGGACCCGACGGCGCTCACCGCGTACCGCTCGAGCGAGCACGCGAACACCGGCGACCGTCCCTGGCTCGAGGTCTGCTTCTACTGAAGCCGCCCAGCGCGATCACTGCACGACGCCGAGGACGCGCTGCTGCCGCGCGAGCTCCGCCGCGTTCTTGAGCGCCTCGAACAGCTCGCGCGACGCGGGCAGCCCCCGGATGACGAGCTCGGGGTCGCTCGCGTCGCGCGTGAACACGCGGATCTCGGCGATGTCGAGCAGCCGCTCCATGAAGGTCTGGCGAAGATCGATGTCGTGCACCCGCCAGAGCTGGAGGGTCTCGACCCGCCGCGTGAGCAGGCCGGCCTCGTAATCGATCGTGCGGTCGGTGATCTTGTAATGGAGGCTCTTGCGCTTCCAGTGCAGGATGCCGAGCCACACGAGGCCCACCAGCACGAGCGAGAGCACGCCCGCCGCGACGTAGGACCAGAACCACGCCTTCCAGCTCGGCGTCCCCTCGAAGATGACGCGCGCCCCGCCCGGCGAGGGGGCGAGCGCGCTGCCCGCGTGGGCGAGCGCGCCGGAGGCGTGGGCGAGCGGCGCGCCGGTGACCGCGGTGGTCACAGGCGCTCGCTCCTCCAGCATGCTGCCGCAGAAGCGGCACTTGATCGCGGCGTCCTGGATCTGCTCCGCGCAGAAGGGGCAGGGTTTCACGCGGGCGATTGTAGTACGTCGCCCGCGGGCCGAAAGCAGCGATTGCATTCGCCGGTGCCCCTCGTCAGGATCTGCCCGGCAAGCGACGCGCCAGGCGCCGGTCGCCCGGTTGGAGTGATCTCGATGAGCAACGTCAAGGGCAACGCGCTGGGGGGGTTCAAGAGCTTCGTGGCCGCTCAGCACGGCGCCGCCGGCGTGGACCGGTGGCTGGAGTGCCTGAGCCCGGAGGACGCCGCGCGCGTGGGCGGCATCGTCCTGCCGCACGGCTGGTATCCGGTGAGCCTCTGGAACAGCCTCGTCGATCGCTATGTGGCGCTGTACGGCGACGGCAATCCGCAGAGCTTCCGGCCCGTGGCCAACGCGATCGCCGAGGAGGACCTGCAGCGGTTCTTCACGGTGCTGCTCAAGGCCGCGTCTCCCCATACCGTGCTGCAGCGGTCGGCCTCGCTCTGGGAGCGCTACTTCGACGCGGGCACGATGGAGGGGGTCGAGGTCGCCGAGAGGCGCTACACCGTCCGACTCACCGCGTCGCGGCTCCCGGACCGCGGCCCCGGGCCGGTCACCTGCGCGGTGGGCGTGCCGGCATGGCAGGATCGGATCATGGCCCGCCTGGGCGTCCGGGAGAGCCGCACCCTGCATGTCCGCTGCCGCTTCCGCGGCGCCAAGGCCTGCGAGTTCGACGTGTCGTGGTCGTGATCGGGCCCCGAGGGCACGCCCCATACAGCGCCTGTCCGGCCTCGCTTCTCTCGCTTACTCGCGCGGCGGCAGCTGGGCGTGGGGCGTCGGCATGGCCAGGGCGGGCGCCGGCCGCTGGAACACGCGCTGGAGCGCGGCGGCGGCGGCGTGATAGCCGCACATGCCATGGACGCCGCCGCCGGGCGGCGTCGAGCTGGAGCAGAGATAGAGTGAGGGGTTGGGCGTCGAATAGGGGCTGAGGCTCGCGATCGGGCGCGCGAAGATCTGGAGCCAGTCGTTGGCGCCGCCGGCGATGTCGCCGCCGACGTAGTTCTCGTTGTAACGCTGCCAGTCGCCGGGCGTGTAGACGAAGCGGGCGCGCACGAGATCGCGGAACCCCGGGGCGAAGCGCTCCAGCTGCGCCTCGATGCGCGCGCTCATGTCGACCGGGCAGCCGGGGGGTACGTGGCAGTAGACCCAGGCGGTGTGCTTGCCGGCGGGGGCGCGCGTGTCATCGAACAGGCTCTGCTGCGCCACGAGGCAGAAGGGGCGCTCCGCGGGCGTGTCGCCGGCGAGCGCCCGCTCGGAGGCCACCATCTCGTCGAGCGTGCCCCCCAGGTGCACCGTCGCCGCGCGCGCGGCGGCTGGGGCCTTCCAGGGGATGGGGCCGTCGAGGGCGTAGTCCATCTTGAACACGCCGGGGCCGTGGCGGAAGCTCTCGAGGCGGCGGCGGAAGCCCGCCGGCAGCCGGTCGCCCGCGATGCGCGCCATGGCCGCCGGGGTCGTGTCGAACAGGTAGGCGCGCGCCTCGGGGAGCTCGTCGAGCGACGCCACCCTGCGGCCCGTCTCGATCTCGCCGCCGCGCGCGCGCAGGATGGCGGCCAGCGCGTCCATGAGCGCCTGCGAGCCGGTGCGCACCACGGGCCAGCCGACCGCGTGCGCCGCGAGCGCGAGCACGAGGCCGAACGAGGCCGAGAACAGCGTCTCGAGGGGCAAGAAGGAGTGCGCCGCGCAGCCGCCGAACAGCCCGCGCGCGGCGTCGCCGCGGAACGTGTCGCGCGCGAGCCCGTCCGCCGAGCGGATGGCCGAGAGGCCGAAGCGCGCGAGCAGGAGCGGGTGGCGCGGCGGGATGGGGAGCGGGCCGAGCAGCTCGCCGAACAGCGCGCCCTCGGGCGTGAGGAGCGGGGAGAACATGTCGCGCCAGGCCGCGGCGTCCTCCTCGCCCAGCGTCTCCGCCATGCGATCGAGATCGGGATAGAGCAGGCCGACCCTCCCGTCGGGCAGCGGGTGCGCGAGCGCCGCCTCGGGGTTGATCCAGGTGACGCCGTGCTCCGCGAGCGGCAGCGTCCGCATGAAGGGCGAGATCACCGCGGTCGGGTGGATGGCGGAGCAGACGTCGTGGCGGAAGCCGGGCAAGGTGAGCTCGGCCGTGCGCGCGCCCCCACCCACGGTGTCGCGCGCCTCGATCACGCGCACCTGGAGCCCGGCCCCGGCCAGCGCGACGGCCGCGGCGAGCCCGTTCGGACCCGCCCCGATCACGACAGCATCCACGTCGACCGCCATGGGGGAGCGGGGTACCCGATCGAGGTCTGGACGGGAATAAAATAGCGCCTCATCAGGTGCAGAGAAAACCGACGTTGAGCTCCGCCATCGCGCGGGGCTCGCCGGCGCGGCGCTGGGCGAGCGGTGTCCAGGAAAAGGCGGATTGGGCGCGCCGCGCGCTCGCCCGAGAGCGCTGAGCGGCCTGGAGCCAGGAAGAACAACCCCGGAGAGCGCAGCGGATCTCTCTGGCGCGAACGGGTTTTACGGAGGAACGAACGACGGTGAGCCCGCGCGGGTGGAGGGCGGTCAGCGGGCTGAGCCGAGGTCGGGTCCGTGCCGCCCACGCGGTAACAAGGCCGCGCGTGAACCCGGACTGTGGCGTTTTTCCCCGCTTTTTTCCGCTGCCGGAGATCGGGTATCACACTATAGAACGGACTCGGTTTCCTGTGCGGCCGAGGCGGCCAGCGCCGCCGAGGTCAGGCGCGGAGCACGGGAAGCCGACCCTTGATGACCCCTCCTTCCACGCGCTTGAGCTCCAGGACGACCTGGCTGCTCGCGGCCGTCCTCGCCGCAGCGGTGCTCCTGTCGACGTCGTTCTATTCTTTCCGCAGCTTCTCGCGCTCGACGGAGCTCGTTCGCAGGACAGCCGCGGTCCAGGTCGAGCTCGAGAGGCTCCTCTCGGCGCTGCTCAACGCCGAGACGGGCGAGCGCGGGTTCCTGCTGAGCGGTCAGGAAGAGTTCCTGGAGCCTTATCGCATCGGCATCACCGACGCGGAGAGCAGGTTGGCGCGCCTCGGCGAGCTCATCGCCGACAAGGACGAGCGGCGAGCGCTCGACGACCTCGACGCGCTGACCAGGCAGTGGTTCACGCTGCTCGGCGAGCTCATCAGTCTCCGGCGGCAAGGGCAGACCGACGCGGCGCTCGACGTGGTGCGCAGCCGTGCTGGCAAGCAGACCATGGACAGGATCCGCGCCCGCGTCCGTGACATCGTGGAGGCGGAGGAGGAGCAGCTGAAGCGCCGCCAGCACGAGGCGGATGAGGGCGATCGCGTCACGGTGCTCCTGGTCAGCAGCTCGGGCGCGGCGCTCGCCCTGGCGCTCGCCGTGGGCGCCGTGGTCAGGAAGACGGCCGAGCAGCGCCGCCGCTCGGACGCCGAGCGCGACGAGGTGCTCGCGCAGATGCCGGTGGGCGTCGCGCTCGCCGCGCCCCCGACCGGGGCCATCGTGTACGTCAATCAGCGCATGAAGGAGCTCACGGGCGATCCCGCCTTGCTCGACGCAGGGTCGTCGAGCGCGGAGCGGCCGCGCACGATCCGCCGGGCAGACGGCACGCCCTACGTGCCCGGCGAGCTGCCGCTCTCGCGAGCCCTCCGCGGCGAGGTCGTCCCTCACGAGGAGATGGTGGTGGCGCCGAGCACGGGTGACGAAGTCTGGCTCCTGGCGAGCGCCGCGCCCGTCTACGGCCCGGAAGGCGAGCTCCGCCTCGGCGTGGTGGTCGCCAAGGACATCACCGAGCAGAGGAAGGCCGCCAGCGCGCTGGCCGAGGCCAATGAGGCGCTCGCGCGGCTCAACGCCGAGCTGGAGCGGCGCGTGGCCGAGCGGACGGCGGAGCTCGAGCAGGTGAACACGGAGCTCGAGGCGTTCAGCTACTCGGTCTCGCACGATCTACGCGCGCCGCTCCGCGCGGTGGCGGGCTATTGCCGCATCCTCGAGGAGGACTACGCCGCCGCCCTCGACGACGAGGGGCGCAGCGCCCTCGCGCGCGCCCTGGCCGCGGCGCGGCGCATGGGGCAGCTCATCGACGATCTGCTCTCGCTGTCGCGCCTCACCCGCGCGGAGCTGCGCCCGGAGCGGGTCGACCTGAGCGAGCTCGCGCGCGAGGTGGTCAGCGCGCTGCGCGAGCGCGACCCGACGAGGGACGTCGACGTGCGGATCGCGCCCGGCCTCGTCGACCAGTGCGACCCGCGGCTCATCCAGGTGATGCTCGAGAACGTCCTCGGGAACGCCTGGAAGTTCACCGCGAACCGCGCGCGCGCGGAGGTCGAGCTCGGCGTGACGCCGCGCGACGGGGCGCCGCCCGTCTACTTCGTGCGCGACAACGGCGCGGGCTTCGACATGGCCTATGCCCAGAACCTCTTCGCGCCGTTCCAGCGGCTCCACGCCGCGTCGGAGTTCGAGGGGACCGGCATCGGCCTCGCGATCGTGTCCCGCGTGATCTCGAAGCACGGGGGTAAGGTATGGTTCGACGCCGCCGTCGGGCGCGGCGCGACGCTCCATTTCACCCTCGCCGCCTCATCCACAGGTGAAGCATGAAACCTGGACTCATCCTCTTCGTGGAAGACGACCCGGACGATGCGCACCTGACCCAGCGCGCGCTCCGGAAAGCCGGGGTCAGCCACAGGATCGTTCACGTCACGGACGGCGAGGCGGCGCTCCACTACCTCTTCCCGCAGGCGGGCGAGCCGCCGGAGCTGCCGGCCGTCGTCTTCCTCGATCTCAAGCTGCCCAAGGTCGACGGCGCGGAGGTGCTGCGGCGCATCCGCACGACCGAGCGGACGAGGCGCTTGCCCGTCGTGATCCTGACCTCCTCGAAGGAGCGGCGCGATCTCGACCGCTGCTACGACGCCGGCGCGAACAGCTACGTGTGCAAGCCCATTGACGTCATGGGTTTTCAGGAGGCGGTGAGGAGCCTGGGTCTGTACTGGCTCCTGGTCAATGAGGGGCCTCCCGCATGACCGAGCGCGGGCCCATTCGCGTGCTCATCGTCGAGGACATGGAGGACGACGCGCAGCTCGTGTGCGCCGAGCTGCGGCGGGCAGGCTACGCGAGCGATCGCGTGCGCCGCGTGCAGACGGCGAGAGAGCTCTCCGCCGCGCTCGAGGAAGACTGGGACGTGATCCTCTCCGACTACCGGCTCCCGAGCTTCACCGCGCGGGACGCGCTGGAGATCGTCCAGCGGAGCGGCAAGGACATCCCCTTCATCGTGGTCTCGGGCAGCATCGGCGAGGACATCGCGGTCGAGATGATGAAGGCGGGCGCGCACGACTACTTCCGCAAGGAGAACATGGCGCGCCTCGGCCCCGCTGTCGCGCGGGAGATCGCCGAGCGAGGGCAGCGCGAGGCCCGGCGCGCGCTCGAGCGCGAGCGCGACGTGCTGCTCGAGAAGGAGCGGAGGGCGCGGGCCGACTCCGAGGCGGCGAACCGGCTGAAAGACGAGTTCCTCGCCACCCTGTCGCACGAGCTGCGGACGCCGCTCAACGCGATCCTGGGCTGGGTGCAGGTCCTGCGCTCGTCCAGCGTCGAGCCCTCGGTCCAGGCGCAGGCGCTCGAGGTGATCGACCGCAACGCGAGGCTCCAGGCGCGGCTCGTCGACGAGCTGCTCGACATCTCGCGCATCAGCTCCGGCATGCTCACGCTGCAGGTGAAGGACGTCGATCTCGGGCGCGTCGTCCAGTCGGCGGTCGACGTCCTCGGCCACACGGCCGCGGCGCGGCAGCTCCAGCTTCACGTGCACGTCGAGCCGGGGGCGGGGCTGATCGTCGGCGACCCGGAGAGGCTCCACCAGGTCGCCTGGAACCTGCTGGCCAACGCGGTCCGGTTCACGCCTGCTGGCGGGCGCGTCGAGGTGACGGTGACGCGCGAGGGCGAGGCGGCGCGGCTCCGGGTCCGCGACACAGGCCAGGGGATCTCCGCGGCGTTTCTCCCCCACGTCTTCGATCGGTTCCGGCAGGAGGACAACAGCACGACCCGCGCCCACGGGGGCCTCGGGCTCGGGCTGTCGATCGTGCGTCACGTCGTGGAGCTGCACGGCGGGACCGTGAGCGCCGAGAGCGGCGGCGCGGATCAGGGCGCGACCTTCACGGTGGTGCTGCCCGCGCGCGCGCTGCCGCCTCGCGACGGCGAGCCGGCGCGGCCGCAGGACGCCGCGCGGCTCGACGGCGTGCGCGTGCTCGTGGTGGATGACGACGACGACGCGCGCGAGCTCGCGTGCCACATCCTGGAGGCTCGAGGCGCCGAGGTCATCGCCGCGTCGTCCGGCGAGGAGGCGCTGCGCTCGTTCCAGGCGTCGCGCCCTGACCTCCTGGTCAGCGACATCGCCATGCCCAGGATGGATGGTTACGAGCTCATCCGTCGGATCCGCCAGCTGCGCCCGGAGGAAGGAGGCGCCACCCCGGCCGTCGCGCTGACGGCCTACGCGGGCGCCGAGGACAGCCGGAGAGCCCTCCAGGAGGGCTACCAGGTGCACGTTCCGAAGCCGGTCTCGGCGGCGCACCTGCTGCGGATCCTCGCCGACCTGGCCGGCTCTCGCCGGAGGTAGGCTGGGGGGCGGGGGCGGCGAGCGCCCCCCATGCCCCCGCGCGCATCGGCGATGCCCGCGGCGCCGCTCACCGCCCCGGTGCGCGCCGCGCAGCCGACGAGGGCCGCCCGGCGAAGCGCGGCTGGCCTCAGCGGCCGAGCGCGTGGACGGCCCAGGCGATCGCCGCGACCGGCAGCACGTACAGGGTGGCCCAGAGCGCGCCCCAGCGGATCGATCTCGGCAGATCGCCCTCGCAACCGTGGTGGTCGTTGGCGACGCGGCCGATCGCCCGCATGAACAGCCAGTACATCAGGAAGAAGGCGAGCGGGGTCGCGAGCTCGACGGCGACCCACGCGGCGCCGAACGCCGCTGAGAGCGCGAGCCCGAGGGCGATGATGACGGCGCAGCCCTCGATGTCGGCGCCGCCAAGCGACTCGCAGCCCACCGTGACGCCCACGTCGACGCCCTGCGAAAGAGCGCCGCCGCTGCCGCGCGGCTCGCCCGGCGGCGCGGGCCGGTTCCACGGCGCGAAGTACACGAAGTCGTCGCGCAGGCGGAAGCCGCGGTGCAGGAGCGCCGCCAGCGTGGTGGTCACGATGACCCACCACAGGGCGAGCACGAGCTCGGCCTCGATCCAGCGCGGGAGCTTGAGCGACGCGGGCAGGAGCACGGCAGAGGCGGCGAGGCTCGCGATCATGACGATCGCCGTCGCGCTCCCCGACAGGCGGGGCGAGGCGGCGAGCAGCGCGCGCCGCGCGCTGGCGCGGTAGGGGGCCCCGCGCCCCGAGAAGGCGCGCTCATCGATCTCGTCCTCGTCGGGGTCGCGGTGCTCCACCGCCGGCAGGTCGCCGCCGCGGCCGGAGGCGCCGATCGCGGCGGCGACCGCGATCGCCACGAGCGCGCAGGCGGCGAGCGCGACAGGCATCTCGTCCCACAGGTCGTGCCGCTGGGCGAACCAGGCGCCGCCGCCGAGGGTGAAGCAGAGAAAAGCGACCGCGAGCGAGGGGCGCCGCCCGGGCCGGGTGGACGCCTCGTAGGCGCAGCGCGCGCACGCCGGGCACCCGTCCATGCGAAAGCAGAAGCACGCGTTGCAGAGCGCGCGACTGCACGACGCGCAGCGCGCAGCCGCGGTGGCGTTGGGGTGATCCTGGCAGAAGGCGAGCGTGGTCGGTCGACGGGCGATCAAGGGGAACGAGCGTAGCGGACGGGACCGTGGGCAGAGCTGGGGAACCGCTTCCCGACGCCGTTCACCGCGGAGATCAGCGCCATCGAGCGCACACGCGATCCCGACGGCCCCGCCCCTCGCGCCGACTACGCCCTCCTCAGGCCGACTCCCTCACGGATCGCGCCCCGTTCGCGGCGGCGAGCGCCTCTTTCCCCGCCCGCCCCAGCCGCCGGATCGCCGCCTCGCGCCGCAGCGCCTCGCCTTTGCCGGCCGCCGCCTCGACGTGCACCAGCGCGAGCGGCCCCCTGCCGCGCGTGTACCGCGCCCCGCGCCCCGCCGCGTGCTGCGCGAGGCGGGCCTCCACGTCGCGGGCGATGCCCGTGTAGAGCGACCCGTCGCCGCAGCGCAGGATGTACACGTGCCAGGCCGCGGTCACTCCTTCGGCCCCTCGTTGTAGCCGCGCGGCCGGTACTTCGGGTCCACGCCGCCGTGCTTCGCGCCGTTGTCGAGCGTGTCGACGGCGAGGTACGCGAGCCACGTCCCCGGGTGCTCCTCCGCGAGCTGCCTGAGCTCCGCCTCGTGCGCCGCGAGCCGCTGCTCGTCGTGCAGGCACTGCAGCGCCAGCGCGATCAGGCTGAGCTCGTTCGGGCCGAGCTCCATCCCGCGCTCGTAGTGCGGGAAGGCCTCCTCCGCGCGGTGCATGCGGCAGAGCGTGTCGCCCGTGTACACGTGGGCCATCGGCCAGCTCGGGGCGAGATCCACCGCGATCTGGCTCTCGGCGAGCCGGGTCGGGAGGTCGCCCCGGGCGCCCTTCATCACCGAGTAGTTGAGGTGCGCCTTGGCGCTGTTCGGGACCGCCTTCTTCGTCGCCGCCCAGAACTCGAGGTCGTTCCGGTAGTCCATCGCGTGCCGGTAGGCCTGCGCGCACTGGAAGCCGAAGAAGAGCGTGAACAGCGCCGGCGTCACCCACGCCCGCCACGACCAGCGCGCGCGCGGCAAGAGGGTCGAGCCCGCGAGCGCCTCGTGCAGCCACGAGAAGGCGACGGCGAGGACCAGCGACGAGCCGATGGCCGGGAAGTACCAGAAGCGCTCCGCGCGCACCGTCGGCAGCACGACGGGGATGTTCGAGTGCGGGAAGTAGCTGACCACGACCCAGGTCAGCCCGATCGCCGCCAGGCACAGCCCCGCGTAGCCCTGGCGCAGCGGCACCCAGACGCTCCGGTCCGCTGTCGCCGGGCAGGGCAGGGGGCGCGTGCCCTCGACGAGCAGCCCGAGGCCGAGGAGCAGCGCGGGCAGGAACGGCAGCGGCCAGAGCACGAGCGGCAGCGCCCGGAGCAGCGCCATGCGCCCCGCCGGCCGGAGCGTGTGCCAGTCGTACGCCGCGAGCCCCACCGCCGCCGTCGCGAGCAGCGCCCCCGCGATGAGCAGCGACCACCTCCGCGACGTCGCCTGCCCGCCGTCGACGAGGAAGGCGGCGCGCACCGAGCGCCGCTCGCGCCGCTCGAGGTGCTCGCGGCGGAGCGCCGCGATCCAGAGCGCGAGCGAGCCGAGCGGGGGCAGCGCCATCATCGCGGCGCCGGCGACGCTCTCGAAGAAGACGAGCCGGTCGGGCGCCGGCTCCTGCGGGTACGAGTAGTCGCCGCTGAGCGTCCACGGGAACACGAGCTGGGTGAGGCCCCGCCAGTAGACGCGCAGCGCGCCCGCGATCCGGTGCGGCGTGTCCGCGCCGCTCAGCGGGTTGTTGAGCGGGTCGCGCGGCAGGGGCGCCTGGTGGAACCAGACGAGCGCGTCGTGCAGCGCGCGCTTCACGAGCGGCGCGCCCTCCGGGAGCGGCGCCGTGAGCTCGGCCGGCATCGGCGCCGGGAACCAGCGCCGCCGGAGCTCCACGTAGAGCACGAACGCCGCCCCCGCGGCGAGCAGCGCGAGCAGCGCCCGGACGAGCCGCGCCGGGCGCGTCGGGTGCGTGAGCGGCGCCGCGATGAGCGCGGCGAACGGGATCAGCGGCACGCAGACGAGGGCGCTCTCCTTGGAGAAGAGGCCGAGGAGCACGGCCGTGAAGACGCCGAACGGCATCGCCCACGCGGGCAGCGCCAGGGCGGCGAGGGCCGCGATCGCCCCCATGCCCCCGAGCACGTCGGCGATGCCCACGATGCCGCTCACCGCCTCGGTGAGCACCGCGCAGCCGACGAAGATGAGCCCGACGAGGTAGGCGAGCCCGCGCTTGCGCGTGAGCCAGAACGTGATGCACGTGAGCAGCGCGCCGTTCGCCGCGTGGAAGAGGACGTTGTAGAAGTGGTGGAAGAACGGCTGCCGGGTGACGGCCCAGATCGTGCGCCAGAGGAAGTTCGGCAGCGGGCGGTAGGAGCCGACGCTCCGGTCGGGCGGCAGCCCCCAGAAATCGCGGTGGATGGCGTCGATGAAGCCGAGCCCGCCCTTCGCGTTCACGTACGGGTTGGCGAGGAGCGCCTCCTGCTCGTCGAAGATGTAGTTGGTCGACGGCGTGCGCGTGAAGAGGATGATGGCGAGCAGCGCGAGCGGCGCGACAGCGGAGAGGAAGGTCGGGTCGAACGCGAGGAAGTAGCCGCGCACGCGCTGCGCGGCCCTGCCGAGGGCGGTCCTGGCGACGGGCGGCCCGGGCGGCTGCGCGGACGGCGGCGGCGCGGAGAGCGGCGGCGCGGAAAGCGGCCCCGCCATGGGCTCGACGAGGGCGCCCGAGGCGGGCTCCGGCGCGGCGTGCTCGCCGGCGTGGTACGGGGGCGGAGAGATCACGACGGGCCCCCTTCAGCTCTTGGTCTCTGGAGGAGCGCCCGGAGCGCCCTCGGGCCCGGGGCCCTCCGGCTGGGGGCCCTCCGGCTCGGGGATGGACCAGATGTCGCCCCAGAGCGGCTGGCCCCCGTCGACGCCGTGGACGGAGCCGGTGATGAAGTCGTTCTGGTCGCTCGCGAGGAAGACGATGAGCCGCGAGACCTCCTCCGGTGTCCCGAGGCGCTTCAGCGGGGTGGCGCGCCGCGCGAGCTCGAGGAGCTCGTCGCCGTACTGCGACGTCCCGCTCGACCGGATGTTGCCTGGCGCGACCGCGTTGACGCGGATGCCGAGCGCCGCCCACTCGACGGCGAGCGAGCGGGTCAGGTTCTCGACGCCGGCGCGCGCGGCGCCCGTGTGCGCCATGCCCGGGAAGCCGCGGCTGACCGACGCGGTGACGTTCACGACGCGGCCGCGCCGCGCCGGGATCATCGCCCGCCGCGCTACCTCGCGGGTCATGAAGAAGGTCCCGTTCAGGTTGTTGCGGATGACCGCCTCCCAGCCCTTCGTGCTCATGTCCGCGGCCGGGCTCGGGAACTGGCCGCCGGCGTTGTTCACGAGGACGTCGATGCGGCCGAAGCGCTCGAGCACCTGGCCGACGAAGGCGGCGATCTGCTCCGGCTCGCGGATATCGCAGGGGGCGGCGAGCACGTGGTCGCCGGGGATGCCGTCGGCCTCGAGCGTCCTCGCCGCCGCCTCGAGCTTGTCGGGCTTGCGGCCGCAGAGCGCGACCTTCGCGCCGAGGTGAGCGAGCTCGCGGGCGCACGCGAGGCCGATCCCGCTGCCCCCGCCGGTGACGACCGCGACCTGATTTTCGAACAGTCCTCGGGCGAAGATCGAGCGCACCTGGGTCACGCCCCGCGTTTACAACGGGTCAGGAGGCGGCGCCACAAGCTGACGATCCGCGGGGCGGCGCACCTCGACGCGAACTGGCCTGCTGGCACACCGAGGCAGCGCCTTTCGCCTGGAGCTCCCAGATGGCCCTGGATTTCGCAGGGGCCGACTCCCGTCCAGGATGCGCGGGCACCCAGGGAAGGCGGTGCACGTCGTGACGACGGACGGATCCTGGATTTTTACAGTCATCATGCGATTTGTCCGTTAAGACGGATGGTTTGCGCATATTCGTCCGTTATGGTGGACGCTGCGCGCTCTTCGGTGATAAGGAGGAGCGTGGGTCGGAATTGCCGCGCTCACGCGAGCGATGGACTGCCATGTTCTCGCCGCGGGTCGCCGCCGTGGCGCGCAGGACGACCGCACGACCGGGGGACACCGACGCGTTCCCTCCCTGGAAAGGACGATCATGAAGCTTTACTACACGCCTGGCGCCTGCTCTCTGTCTCCACACATCGCCCTGCGCGAGTCGGGGCTGTCCTTCGACCTCCAGCAGGTGGACCTCAAGGCGAAGAAGCTGAAGGACGGCGGGGATTTCCTCGCCGTGAACCCGAAGGGGTATGTCCCGGCCCTGGCGCTCGACAGCGGCGAGGTGCTCACCGAGGGGGCGATCATCGTCCAGTACATCGCGGACAAGGTCCCTTCCTCCCGGCTCGCGCCGCAGGCCGGGACGCTCGAGCGGCTGCGGCTGCAGGAGTGGCTCCACTTCATCGCGACCGAGCTGCACAAGGGGTTCGGGCCCATCAACCACCCGAAGTCCACGGACGAGGTGAAGCAGGCGTTCCGGGAGCGGCTCGAGGCGCGGTTCGCCATCCTCGCGAAGGGCGTTGAAGGCAAGAGCTTCCTCCTCGGCGACACCTTCACGGTCGCAGACGGCTACGCTTACTACACGCTTCGCAACCTCCGCCGGCTCGACGAGCAGGCGCTCGAGCGGTCGCCTGGGCTCAAGTCGTACTTCGAGCGCGTCGGCGAGCGCCCCGCGGTGAAAGCCGCGCTCGCGGCCGAGGGGCTGTCCTAGGCCGCGACGGTCGTGAGACGACGCGCCTCGCTCCGCCAGCCCGGGAGAGCTGGCGGAGCGCCGCGCCCCGGGGCTCCACGCGCGCGCTCCACGGGCGAGAGGCGGAGACTCCTGTCGGGGGCGTGCGCCGTCAGAGCTTGCTCATCAGCCGGGACACGACGCCGTGGTGGAGCAGCTCGGGCATCGCCCGCTTCGCCCGCCAGAACCAGCGCCCATCGCGGTGCGGCACCGCGTAGAGGCGGCCGGCGTCGACCGCCTCGATCGCGCGCCGCGCCACGTAGTCGGCCTGGAGCCCCTTGCGCCCCATCAGCTTCTCCGCGATCGCCTTCGTCTTCTCGTCGAAGCCGCGGCCGCTCTCGACGATCATCGTCTTGAAGAAGGTCGGGCACAGGACGGTGACGCCGACGCCGTGCGGGGCGAGCTCGAGCCTCAGCGTCTCGGAGAGGGCGACGACGCCGGCCTTGGTCACGCAGTAGGAGGCGGCCCGGGGCACCGCGAGGAAGCCGGCGGCGGAAGCGACGTTCAGGAAGTGCCCGCTCCGCTGCTCCCTGAAGCGCGGCACGAACGCGTGGCAGCCGTGGATGACGCCCCAGAGGTTGACGCCCATGACCCACGACCAGTCCTCGAGGGAGAGCTCGCCGACGTTGCCGGAGGCGGAGACCCCCGCGTTGTTCACGACGAGATCGACGCCGCCGAGCGCGCGATCGGCCTCGCCCACGAGCGCCGCGACCTCGTCGCTCCGGCTCACGTCGCACCGGACCGTGTGGGCCTCGCCCCCGGCGTCGGCGACGAGGCGCGCTGTCTCCCGGGAACCCTCGTCGTTGAGGTCGGCGAGGAGCAGCTTCGCGTGACGGCCGGCGAGCTCGATGGCGAGCGCGCGGCCAAGGCCCGAGGCGGCGCCGGTGATGACGGCGCGAGGTTGCTTGGGGAGGCTCATGGAGTGAGCGCATACCACGGAGGCGCCCAGCTCGAACCGGTCCCGGGCGGAAAACAGCAAGGCGCCAAGCACGCCAAGGGAAACCAGGTCCCCCGGCGTACTTGACGCCTTCACCGCTCAACCTGTCCTCGTGCTAGGCGCTCCCGCGCGAGCCTCCCTGCTGGCGACCGCCGCCCAGCCGCTGGCCGAGTAGCTGCTGCGCGCGCTCCGCCCGCCGGAGCTCCTCCTGCCGCACCTCGCTGAAGAAGGTGGCTAGCTCCTGATCTCCCTGCTTCTGCGCGTCCTGAACGTACTGCGTGTAGGTCTGCGCGCCCTGGAGCGCATGGTAGAGCACGCTGACCAGGTTGTATTCCTTGTCGGCGACAACGCTGCTCTCGCTCAGACCGGAGCCCTGCTGTCCCTGCGCGCTCACTCCCTGCTTCTGCTCGTTCGCCATTCCAAACCTCCTCAATTTCCCCCAGCGGCGCCGGTGCAATGCAAGTGAGAGGCCGCACCACGCATCCGCTCGTCGTTTCGGCGACTCCGCGCTTCCAGCGCTTTCGCCCGGCGCCGCCCGTTGCGTTTCGCCACAGCAGGCAGGCGCTCGCGCAGGATTGCACCACTCCAGGCGGTCGCGCCTCTCACGTCCAGGGAGCCGCGGGCGCGCTCCACGCAGCGCGCGCCCGTGCGTCACGCGCGTGTTGCTCAGCTCGCCTGATCCGCGCTTTCCGGGCGGCTCGCCTCGCTGGCCCCGCCGCCCGGGCGCGGCGCGCCTCCCGTTCCGCGTCGCCGGCAACGGGATCTCCGTTCCGGCGTCTGGCCGTGTGGATGCTGGGACCGCTGTATCGACGGGCGCCTGGTGATCGCCCCCACGCCTGCGAGACGTCGAGCCGATCTGCGCTGGCGCCAGCTGATACGCTGCGTCCTCGCGCTTGGCCCTCCCATCAGCCCTCGGTCGATCCCACCCATGCATTCACGGCTTCACGGCTCGCTTCTCTCGATCTCCCCTCTCCCCCAGGTGCTCGCGGCGCTCGCGATCGCGACCTCCGCGTGCGGCGCGGACGGCCCCGGTCCGAGCGAGCAGCGGGACACCGGCGTCCATCCGCGGCTCCTCGCGCGCCCGGACCAGCGCGATCTCTTGCGCTCGCGTGTCGAGCGCGAGCCCTACGCCTCGATCCTCGCCACCCTGAAGCGCCGCGCCGAGCGCGCGTACGAGGAGGATCCCGACCCGGCGTCATGGGACCACCGGACGAACGGCAACAACGCCTCGACGGCGCAGGCGAACGCCCTGCTCGCCTGGGCCTTCGAGGACCGGGCCGCGGCCGACAAGGCGCGCGAGTTCCTGCGCCGCCTCGAGACCGACTGGGACACGAACACCGTCCTCGACATCAACATCCGGATGGCGAAGACCTTGATGGGGTACACGAACGCGTGGGACCTCCTGAGCGCCACGCCGTGGCTCCCGGCGGAGGAGTCCGCCGAGGCCGAGCGCAAGATCACCGAGATCACCGGCCAGCTCTTCGCCAAGTACGTCGAGCACGACTTCTACAGGGACATCCTGCTCCGCCCGGCGCAGAACAACCATCCGATCCGGACCGCCGACGCGATCGCCTATGTGGCGCTCGCGTTCCCCGGGCATCCGGCGGCCGAGACCTGGTGGAGCTGGTCGATCTCGGAGCTCGACTACCTGTGGGGCCCGGACGGCCAGTACGTGCAGCCCGACGGCGGCGTGTCCGAGGGCCCGTACTACTCTGCGTTCGCCTGGGGGCCGACCGCGGCGCTCTTCATCGCGCTGGACAACGCGCTCGAGGGGCCCGCGACGTTCACGCGCGACTGCCGCACCCGCTCCGACGAGGATCCCTGGGCCGGACATGGCTGCGTCGGCGGCGAACAGGGCACCTTCGAGCTCCCGCTGCGCGGCGGGCTCTTCACGAGCGCCGTCGACTGGTCGCTCGCGCTGCGCTTGCCCTGGGGCAGCCGGCCCCCGCTCGACGATGCCGTCTTCACCCCGTTCAACGGGAGCTCGCTGCTCACCTCCTTCGGGGGCAGCGGGGCGTACCTATGGGACTGGGAGCAGAACCGCGACAACCCCCAGGACATGGAGTTCGGCGCCGACCTCATCGCCCATCACCTGGTCTACGTCGACGACGCGGTGGCCACCGAGGAGCCGCCGCAGCTCACGCGCTTCCTGCCCGACGCGGGCAACGCCGTGTTCCGCTCGGACTGGGGCGAGGAGGCGCGCTGGCTCCTGCTCGTGGCGGAGCACGGCTCGGCGCGCAAGGCGATCCACGACCACGTGGACGGCACGTCCTTCTCGCTCGCCGCCTACGGAGAGTACCTGTTGATCGACCCCGGCTACTACAAGCCCGACGCGCTCGACAACGCGAAGACCAGCCAGTCGCCGTCGCACAACGTGATCCTCATCGACGGCAGATCTGCGCCCGACAAGGGGCTGTTCAACAACTTCGGCGACGCGGACGCCTGGATCCGCAACACCCACGACGGCGACGCGGTCGAGTACGCGGAGGCGCACCAGGATTACCAGGACACGCACGTCGAGCGCTCGGTGGCCTTCGTCGACGGGCGCTACTTCGTCGTCGGCGACCGCCTGACGACGTCGCACCCGGCGGCCCGCGCGCACGCGTGGCGGCTGCACGGCTACGCGGGGCTCACCTCCGGCGGCACCTTCGAGCTCCTCGCCGACGGCGCGCGCTGGGAGCGGACGCGGGCCGGCGTCGAGGCGCGCGTGCAGTCGACGGCGCCCGGGCTCGCCGTCGTGGAGCCGCCGTACACGCCGCTCGCCGCGCCCCACGTGCACGAGTTCGAGGAGGACCGCGAGGCCGCCGACCACGCCGTGATCGACGCCACGGTCGAGGCCGAGGCGCCCGGCTTCCTGGCGGTGCTCCTGCCCTACAAGGTCGGCGCGGACGCGGGCCCGGACGCGCCCCTCCAGGCGGCGCCGATCGAGGCGGAGCCCGGGGTCGTCGCGTGGCAGATCGAGGGCGACGGCGGGACCGACGTCGCCGTCCTGAGGAGCAAGGGCGCCCCGGGGTCGCTGACCTTGCCCGGCGGGCAGGTCCTCGAGACAGACGCGGAGCTCGTCGTGCTGCGCGTCGAGGGCGAGCGGCCGTTCGCGCTGATGGCCCGGGGCACGCAGGTGCTCCTCGACGGGGTCCCCCAGGTCACTGCGCCCGACGCGACAGGCGTCGCCGTGGAGGAGTGAGAAGATGCCGATCGCCGCCCTGTCGCGCGCGCCCGCCCTGTCGCGCGCGTCCGCCGTGCCGCGCGCGTCCGCCGTGCCGCGCGCGTCCGCCGTGTCGCCACGCCTCCGCGTGCTGCTCGCCGCCGCCTCCTTGATGGCCGCCGTGGCCGCGGCCGCGGGTTGCTCGAGCGACCCGGGCGCCGATCCCGGGGAGGCGTGCACCGCGACCCCGTCGTCGGCGGAGGACGCCTTCGCGCGCGAGCGCGCGCCCGGCTCCGAGAGCATCGCGCTGGCGCGCGCCGTCGCCGACCGCTGGATGGCCGAGCACCCCGCGGAGTCGCTTTCGTGGGACTGGGGCGAGGGCACGGTGATGCTCTCGCTTGTCGATCTCTACCGCGTCACGCAGCACGCGCCCTACCGCGACTACACCCGCCGCTACATCGACCGGCACATCGAGTACGGCTACGAGATCACGACCAGCGATCGCTGCCCGCCGGCCCTCGCCGCGCTCGCGCTCCACGAGGAGACGTGCGCGGCGCCCTACGGGAAGGTCGTCGACGACGTGCTCCGCTACCTGTACGAGGAGGCTCGCCGGACGGAGCAGGGCGGCATCAGCCACCTCGGCGTGTCGCCGCTGTTCGAGCCCACGCTCTGGGTCGACTCGCTGTTCATGTTCGGCAACGTGCTCGTCCGCGCCGGCGAGCGCGCGGGCGACCCGCGTCCACTCGACGAATTCTCCAATCAATTCGAGATCTTCGCGTCGCTCCTCCAGGACGAGCCGGGGCTCTTCCGGCACGCGTACAACTGGGCGGCGCCGCAGGACCCGGACGTGTACTGGGCGCGCGGCAACGCCTGGGTCACGGCGGCCGGCTACGAGTACCTGCGCGTGCGCGCGGCGCGCGGCGAGCGCGACGACGCCGTGGCGGGGGCGCTCGACCGGCAGGTCGCGGCGGTCCTCGACGCGCAGGACCCGGAGACCGGCCTCTGGTGGACGATCCTGAACCGCCCCGGCGAGATCTACCTGGAGACGAGCGCGACCGCCCTCTTCGCCGCCGGGCTCGCGCGCGGCCTGCGCCACGGCTTCCTCGACGCCTCGGTGCGCCCCGCGATCGACAGCGCCATGGCCGGCGTGCGCTCGCGCATCGAGCTGGACGGGTCGGGGCGCCCGGTCGTGACGGGCATCTCCGGGCCGACGACGGTGGGCAAGCTCGAGGACTACGCGGCGGTCGAGCTCCGCGACGACATCTCGTACGGCGTGGGCGCCGTCATCCTGGCGCTCGTCGAGACGTCAGGGCTGTAGCGCTGCATTCTTCTGGTCCTCCGGTCGCACCGCCGGCGCGCCCGTGCGGCGCGGTTGCTTCGCTGCCGCGCTTCGCCTACGCCTCGGCTCGTCCGCAGGCTGCCGCGGCGCGCTATCCCTCGTGATGTCCCTGGCGACACGGGGGACGCGCCCTGAAAGTTCCAGGCGCGTCAGGCGAACCGAGATCGGACGCACCCCGGCCGCCGCCCTGGAAAGCGCCCCGGCCACCCGCCCAGAACCCCCATGGCTCCACTCGTGAAGCTCGACGCGATCACCAAGACCTACTGGATGGGCGAGGTCGAAGTGCAGGCGCTCCGCGGGGTCTCCCTCGAGCTCTCCCGGGGCGAGATGGTCGCGATCATGGGCGCCTCCGGGTCGGGCAAATCGACGACCCTCAACGTCATCGGCACGCTCGACCGGCCGACGGGCGGCCGGTACCTCCTCGACGACGAGCCGGTCGAGGAGCTCGACGAGGTCGAGCTCGCGCGCCTCCGCAACCGGAAGATCGGGTTCGTGTTCCAGTCGTTCAACCTCCTGCCGCGCGACAGCGCCCTCGCGAACGTGGAGCTGCCCATGGTCTACGCCGGCGTCCGTCCGGCCGAGCGGCGGGAGCGGGCCGCGCGCGCCCTCGCGCGCGTCGGGCTGGACGACCGGGCGCACCACCTGCCGAACCAGCTGTCCGGCGGCCAGCAGCAGCGCGTCGCCATCGCCCGCGCCATCGTCAACGAGCCGCCGCTCCTCCTCGCGGACGAGCCGACCGGCGCGCTCGACTCCGCCACCACGCAGCAGGTCATGGAGCTCTTCTGCGCGCTCCACGCGCAGGGGATGACGGTCATCGTCGTCACGCACGACCGCTCCATCGCCGACTACGCCACCCGCGTGATCACCTTCCGCGACGGCGCCATCGTCGAGGACACCGGCCCCCGCGGGCGGCGCGTCGACGTCCGGGCGCCGCAGCCCGGACCGGCGTCGCAGCCCGGGTCGGCCTCGCAGCCCGGGCCGGCGTCGCAGCCCGGGCCGGCGTCGCAGTCCGGGCCGGCATCCCAACCCGGACAGCCATCCCAACCCGAATCGGCCCCGCCGCCCGGTCCGGCGCAGCCTGGAGGTGCCTCGTGAGCGCCCGCCGCCGGCGGCGCCTCTGGCCGTGGCTCGTCGGCGCGCTGGCGCTCGCCGGGGCCGTCGCCCTCATCGTCGGGCTGACCCGCGGCGGCCCCCCGCCCATCGACCCCGCGCTCGTCGTGACCGCCAAGCGCGGCGACCTCGCCGTCGAGATCCTCGAGACGGGGCGCATCGAGGCCCGCGAGCAGGTCGAGCTGAAATCCAAGGTCGCGGGCCAGGTCGCCGAGGTGCTCGCCGACGAGGGCGCCCGGGTCGCCAAGGACCAGCTCCTGCTCGTGCTCGACCCGACCGACTACGAGCGCGAGGTCGCCCGCGCCGAGGCCGAGCTCGCCCAGGCCCGGGCCGCCGCGGGCTACGCCAGGCGCGTCGTCGAGCGGCGGTCCGCCGGCGTCGAGGCCAGCGTCATCCCCGCGGAGGAGCTCGACCTCGCGAAGCACGACCTCGCCGCGAAGACCATCGCGATCCGGCTCGCCGAGGTCTCGCTCAACGCCGCGAAGGACCGGCTCCGGTACACGAAGGTCCTCTCGCCGCTCGACGGCACCGTGATCCAGCGCAACATCGAGCCCGGCGAGGTCGTGACGCCGGGCGTCGAGTCGACCTTCGAGGGCAAGGCGCTGCTCACCGTCGCCGACCTCTCGACGCTGATCGTGAAGGTCGACCTCAACCAGATCGACGTGGCCAAGGTGGTGCTCGGCCAGCCGGCGACGCTCACGCTCGACGCCCTGCCCGGCAAGACGTACACGGCCAAGGTCACCAAGATCGCGCCCGCCTCCGTGAAGCCCGCGGATCGCCAGGTCGACGTCTTCCCCGTCGAGGCCGAGCTCTCCCAGGGCGACGACCTCATCAAGCCCGGGATGACCGCCGACGTGCGCATCCGGCTCGACAGCAAGCCGGGCGTCGTCTCCCTGCCGATCGAGGCCGTCTCCGAGGAGGGCGGCAAGCCGACGGTCACGCGCGTCATCGACGGGCCGGACGGCAAGCAGACGACCGAGAAGGTCGAGGTCGCGCTCGGCGCGCGCAACGACCGCGAGGTCGAGATCATGAACGGCGTCCCGGAGGGGTCCCGGGTGCTCATCAACCCGCCCTCGGCGGCCGAGAACGAGACCAAGATGTGAGGTGGGCCGTCTACCTCGCGATCGCCGCGAAGGCCCTCTCGGCGCACAAGCTGCGGTCGCTGCTCACCGTCCTCAGCATCACCCTCGGCGCCTTTGCCATCGTGCTCATGACCTCGCTCGCCGAGGGCGGCCTGCTCACGCTGAGCCGCGGCATCGAGGAGCTCGGCGGGGCGCGGCTCATCCTCGTCGCGCCGAAGGTGCCGGAGCGCGCCGAGCGCAAGCAGACGATGTACGTCACCGGCTTCACCCGCAAGGACCGCGACCGGCTCGCGCGCGGCATCCCGCACGTCGTCGAGCACTCCATGTACGCCATGCTCGGCTCGCGCGACGTGACCACCGACGAGGGCAAGGAGGACCGCTCCGACCTCATCGCGGCCGACAGAGGCTTCCTCGACGCCTTCCGGATGCGCGTCGGCCGCGGCCGCGCGTTCTCCGACGACGAGGACCGCCGCCGCGCCCGGGTCTGCGTCGCCGGCCCCAAGCTCGCCGCGCGGCTCTGGCGCGGCGACCCGATCGGCCGCTGGGTCACGGTCGGGTCCCTGCGCTGCCGCGTCATCGGCGTGCTCGCCGAGAGCGATCGCCTCGGCGTCAACTTCGGCTTCAGCTGGGACGACCTCGTCGTCGCGCCCATCGACACGGCGGCGGACGTCGAGCCGACCGTGAGCACCTCGGCGCTCCTCGTCATCAAGACCGACGACGCCCGCAACAACGACCCGGTGAAGCGCATCCTCAACGCGCTCCTCGTCGAGCGCCACCACGGCGTCGACGACTTCACCCTCCTCGACTTCAGCAGCATCATGGAGAAGTTCAACGCCATGTTCGCCACGATGAAGGCGATCGTCGGCCTCATCGCGGGCATCGCGCTGCTCATCGGCGGCGTGGGCGTGATGAACATGATGCTCGTCAGCGTGTCCGAGCGCGTGCGCGAGATCGGCATCCGCAAGGCGCTCGGCGCGGCGCCGCGCGACATCAGCGCGCAGTTCCTCTGCGAGGCGGCGCTGCTCTCCGGCTTCGGCGGCCTGCTCGGCGTCCTCGGCGGCGCGGCCGTGGCCGAGCTCGCCTCGGCGGTCATCCGCCGCTTCACCCCGGGCTGGGTCGGCGCCGTCTCGGTGTCGGCCGTCGTCGCGGCGCTCGTCGTCTCCTCGGGCGTGGGCGTCGTCTTCGGGTGGCTGCCGGCCCGGCGCGCGGGCCGGCTCGACCCCGTGGCGGCGATGCGGCGATGAGGCTCGCCGACCTCCTCCACTCGACGCGCGCCGTCGTGGCCGACCGGACCCGCGCCGCGCTCACGCTGCTCGGCATCATCATCGGCACCGGCTCGATCGTGCTCCTGGCCTCGCTCCTCGCGGGCGGCGAGGAGGCGCTGCTCCGCGCGAGCCAGCAGGCCGTGGAGGCCGATCTCATCCAGATCCACCCCGCCGAGGTGAGCGTCAAGGACCGGCGCCGCACCCGCCGCGACCTCTCGCGCGCCGACGCCCGCGCGCTCGACGCGTCGCGCGCCCTCGGCGGCGCCTCGGCCCTGAGCGAGTCGGTGCGCGACACCGAGGCCCGCGCTGGCGACAAGAAGAAGCGGATCACGCTGGTGAGCGCGGCGCCGGCGGCGCCCGCGCTCTACGACCTCGAGCTCGCGGCGGGCCGGTTCCTCACCGAGGAGGACCTCGCGTCGCGGCGGCGCGTCGGCGTCGTCGGCCACGAGGTCTGGGCCGATCTCTTCGGCGGCCCCCCGGAGCGGGCCGCGGAGGGGGAGGCGCTCCACATGACGGCCGACGGGCACCTGTGGACGATCGTCGGCGTGCTGAAGGACCGGCCCATCCTGGGCTCCACGGACAGCACGAACATCTGGAACCGCAAGGTCCTCGTCCCGGAGACGACCTACGACGCGCTGTTCTCGCCGTCGCACAAGACCGACCGCATCTACGTGCGGCAGGAGCCGATCCTCGCCGTCCGCTCGCCGCTCGCCGCGCTGCGCGGGATCATCGACGCGACGCTCCAGCGGCGCCACCACGGGGTGAAGAACTTCAAGATCGAGGACAAGGACAGCCACGGCCAGGAGCAGCTCGTCCTCGACATCATCAAGATGCTGCTGCTCAGCACCGGCGTGGTCGCGCTGATCGTGGGGGGCATCAACATCATGAACATCATGCTGGTGACCGTGACCGAGCGGACGCGGGAGATCGGCGTCCGCCGCGCTGTCGGCGCCTCGCCGCGCGCGATCCTGCTGCAGTTCCTCTGCGAGGCGGCGGCGGTCTCGCTGCTCGGGGGCGTGCTCGGCGTGCTCTCGGGCGTGGGCCTCTCCTGGGCTGCCGGCGCGGTGCTCGAGCGGATGGTCGGCCGCTGGGCCTTCCAGGTGGAGGTCTGGTCGATCGTCCTGGGCCTCGGCCTCTCGGTCACGATCGGCGTGCTGTTCGGCTTCTACCCGGCGTGGCGCGCCGCGCGGCTCGACCCGATCGAGGCGCTCCGCACGGAGTAGCGCGGCTCCCGGGCGGGGCCTGAGGCATCGCCTCAAATTCTTCGGAAAATTCACAGGGAGGCGGGGAGACGGGGAGGGAGATCTTCAAAATACTCCCTGTCTCCCCGCCTCCCTGTTCAATTTCTCCGCTGAAAAGGGCTGCAAAACGAGGGGATTCCTCAGGGTTGGGGCGCCTCGCCGCCTGGCGCCCCTCACGTCGCGGCGGCGGCCTCGGGCGCGCCGGGCCGTTCCGCGCTCTCCTCGTCCTCTCGCTTCGCGTGCGGGAAGCGGTCCATGCGGCTGAGCACGGGGAAGCCGAGGGCCCACAGCGCCGCGACGATGACGGTGGCGCTGCCGCCGATGAAGATGGCGCGGAGCAGGCCGAACCAGCCGGCGGTGAGGCCGGACTCGAACTCTCCGAGCTCGTTGGACGCGCCGATGAACACCGCGTTGACCGCGCTCACCCGCCCGCGGATCGAGTCCGGCGTCTCGAACTGGACGAGGATGTGGCGGATATAGACGCTCACCATGTCGCCGGCGCCGATGAGGAACAGGGCGACGAGCGCGACGGCGAAGCTCCGGGTCTGCCCGAGCCCGATGGTGGCGAGCCCGAACACAGCGACGCCGCCGAACATCCACCGGCCGACCTGGCGCGTGATCGGCCGGAAGGCGAGCACGCCGGCGGTGAGCGCGGCGCCCACGGCCGGCGCCGTGCGGAGCATGCCGAGGCCGGTCGGGCCGGCGTGGAGCACGTCGCGCGCGTACGCCGGCAGGAGCGCGACGGCGCCGCCGAACAGCACGGCGAACAGGTCGAGCGAGATCGCGCCGAGCACCGCGGGCCTCGACCACACGAAGCGCAGCCCCTCCAGCACCGTGTTCCACGACGACGGCTCCGAGCGCCTGGCCTGCTGGGTCGTGCGCGTGAGGCCCATGAGCACGAGCGACGCGAGGAGCAGCGCCCCGACGATCGAATAGACGATCTTCGTCCCGGCGAGGTAGAGGAGCCCGCCCAGCGTCGGCCCGACGATGACGGCGACATGGAAGCTCGAGGAGCTGATCGCGACCGCCTTGCCGAAGCTCTCCGACGGCACGAGGTTCATCAGGATCGCCTGTTGCGCCGGCATCATGAAGGCGCGGGCGCTGCCGAACAGCACCAGCACCGCGAACACGGGCCACACCACGGTGAGGCCTGAGACCGTGAAGGCGAGCAGCAGCGCGGCGCAGAGCAGCTCGGCGCCGAGGCCGACGGCGATGATGTGGCGCCTGTCGAACCGGTCCGCCACCTGGCCGGCGAAGAGGATCAGGGCGAAGAAGGGCGCGAACTGGGCGAGCCCGATGAGCCCCAGGTCGAACACGTCGCCTGTCAGGGCGTAGACCTGCCAGCCGATCGCGACGCTCTGCATCTGCACCGCGATCGCGGAGAGCAGCCTGGCGGCGAGGTAGAACGTGAAGCTCCGGTGGCGCAGCACGCCGAGCCCGGTGAGGTTGTTGGAGGACATCTCGACGCCTGCGGCGACCCTGGAGGGGGAATATGGACTCTCGCTCACGCACGATGAGCGACGGCGCATGTCGCGACCGAGTCCGGGAGTCGCGCCACCGGCGTCAGCACGCGTCTTGCTTCCGCAACCCCCGTGCCACCCCCCGCGGCGGCCCCCCGGCGCCCCCCGTCGCGTGCCCGTGCTGCGCAGCGACGGGCGCGCAGGCGGCCGCTGTTGCTCCAGCAGCAGCGCTGGTGCTCCGCTGCGTCGCCACGAGCAGCCAGGGAGCTAGCGCCGCCCGCCAGATCCCCTCGATCTCCGTTGCAGAGGGGCGGTCGCCCGCACAGGAGACGGGCCCAGATCGGCGTTTTCGGCGCGCAGGCGTACTTCAGTACGCCGAGCACCGAAAACGTCGAGATGGGCCCGTCTCCGAAGCGGGCGACCGCCCCTCTCAGCCGCGGATGATTACCCAGACGGTGTCGTCTTGCTGCCGCGCGGCCGGCTTGTAGAAGAGCGAGACGTCGACGTGCCGTGTCTTGTGGGGGAAGTGGAACACGAAGCCGAAGGTCGCGTTGAGCTCGCGCTGCTCGACCCCGACGAGGAAGCGCCCGTAGAACTTCTTCACCCGGCTGCAGGGTGCAATGTCGGTGAAAAAATTCTTTCCTACTACATCTTGCCGCTTCCGGCGCGCCTGGCGCTCCTCGTACAGGTTGTAGGAGAGCACCACGCCGTCGCGATCCATCCGGATGATCCCGAAGGGCTGCGCGTCCAGGCCGCTTTCGTCCAGGTTGAATACACCGATATCGAACTCGAACTCGCTGGTCCTGCACTGCTCCTGCGTGTCCATTCAACGACCTCCAGCCGTGCCTGCCCTCGACGGATGCCCACCATCGTAGAGAACGTCCGTTGGTGTTCCTATCCGGCTTCACCGGAACGTGCTGTCGGGGGGCGGGATCCCCGGGTCGAGCAGCGCGTGTAGCGGTCTTCCCGGACACGCTGTTCTCCGGCGGAACGACATCATCGCGACACAGCGGCGACAGCGAGGCGCGCACGAGCGTACGAGCCGCCGCCCAGAGGATGAGTCCGCTTCTCGATCCGTGCCGTGGCGCCCTTCGATGGACGCCGCGCGCCGTCGCGGCGACCGCGCGAGCGAGCTCTTCAGCCCTGCGCGAGCCGGGAGAGCGCCTCGCCGGTGAGGCGGTGGACGGTCCACTCATCCATGGGCTTCGCGCCGAGCCTCCGGTAGAAGCCGATCGCGGGCTCGTTCCAGTCGAGCACGGACCACTCGAACCGCCCGCAGCCGCGCTCCACCGCGAGCCTCGCCAGGTGCACGAGGAGGGCCTTGCCGTGGCCTCCGCCGCGGTGCTCGGGCAGGACGAAGAGATCTTCGAGGTAGAGCCCGGGCTTGCCGAGGAAGGTGGAGAAGCTCTGGAAGAAGAGCGCGAAGCCGACCGCGGTCCCCTCCGCTTCGGCCAGCACCACCTCGGCCGCGGGCCTCGGGCCGAAGAGGTTCGCCTCGAGCTCCCGCTCGTCGAAGACGACCTCGTGCGCGAGCCGCTCGTACTCGGCGAGCATCCGGATGAGGCGGGCGATGGTGGGGATATCGGCGGCGGTGGCGGGGCGGATCATGGCGTCTCTCCTGCGCTTCATACAGCACCGCGCTTCCGGAGCGGAAGCACCGAGAGGAGATCACGCCGGGGACGCGCCTGGAGCGCCTCGGGTCCGAGCTCGAGATCCCCGTGTCCGCGAGGGGATCCGCGCGCTCGATCTGCCGCGGCGCTCACGCGCCGCCCGGCGCGGAGAGCGCTCGAGGCGGCGCGGCTTGCCGGCTTGCCGCTGGCCGCGCGCGCGCCCTAGGCTCTCCGCGCCCGCATGACCATGACGACCGCGCCCTCCGCCGCCGGCCCGCGCTGGCTCTACCTCCACGGCTTCGCCTCGGGCCCGGGCTCGACCAAGGGCGTCCAGATCGCCGCGCACTTCGGGGGCCGCGGGGTCGCCGTCGAGCGGCTCGACCTCCGGGTGCCCTCGTTCGAGCGCCTGCGCCTGAGCGCGATGATCGAGGCCGTGAAGCAGGCGATCGGCGGCGAGCGCGACAGGGCCCTGGTGATCGGCTCGAGCCTCGGGGGCCTCACCGCGTGCCGCGTCGCCGCGGAGGACGCGCGGGTGTGCGCGCTCGTGCTGCTCGCGCCGGCGTTCCGGATCATGGAGCGGTGGCGGCGGCGCCTCGGCGAGGAGGGATTCCGGGCCTGGGAGGAGCGGGGGTGGCTCGAGGTCGACGACTACGCGGAGAAGCGGCGAGCCCGGGTGGACTTCGGCTTTGCCGCCGACGCGGCCGAGGTGGATGACCGCTCCGGGGGCTGGCCCGACGTGCGGGTACCCACGCTCATCGTTCACGGCCGGCACGACGAGGTGGTGGATATCGAGCTGTCGCGCGCGTTCGCGGCGGCGAAGCGGCATGTCCGGCTCGTCGAGGTGGACGACGGCCACGAGCTCGTGGCCTCGATCCCCCGCATCCTCCGCGAAGCGGACGATTTCCTGCGCCCGTTCCTCGGCAGCTGACGAGCGCTGCTCGCGCGCGGCTCGCGTCCTGACGCTCGCCGCCACGCGGGGGCTGAACTCCTGTTCAGCGCACCAGGCGACCGTCTCGCCGTCCGCTCAACGACCGACTCGCATTCTATGCGTGAACGGCCCAGCTATCAAGTTCAAAGATCTGCGCTTAAAGCTCCTGTGCATCCGGCTGCGGATCGCCCGCGGCCGAGCGATCGGAGGAGCGAATGGAGAGCGAGACAGCGCCGGTTGATCGACACACCGCGCACACCGCGTCCGTCAACGGCATCGAGATGCATTACGAGCTCCGCGGCGAGGGGACGCCGCTCGTGTTGCTCCACGGCTTCACCGGGGCGAGCGGCGACTGGGCCCACCTGTTCGATATTGCGGAGCTGGGGCGCGATCACGCGGTCATCGCGCCCGACCTGCGCGGCCACGGCCGGTCGACCAACCCGGCCGGCTCCCTCACCATCCGCCAGTGCGCCCTCGACGTCTTTGCGCTCCTCGACGAGCTCGGGGTGAAGACCTTCCGGGCCGTGGGGCTCAGCTTCGGCGCCAAGTGCCTCCTGCACCTCGCCACGCAGCAGCCGGATCGCGTCGAGTCGATGGTCCTCGTTTCCGCGGCTCCGTACTTCCCCGAGCAGGCCAGGGTGCTCATGCGCCACGTCTCCGGCGAGGGCCGAACGGCGGCGGAGTGGGAGGAGATGAGGAGCCGCCACAGGCTCGGCGACGCCCAGATCCAGGCGCTGTGGCGGCAGCCGCGGCTCTTCGCGGCCAGCCACGACGACATGAGCTTCACGCCCCCCTACCTGTCGACCATCACGGCGCGGACGATGATCGTGAACGGCGACCGCGATCCCCTCTATCCGGCCGAGCTCGCGCTGGAGATGTACCGCGCGATCCCGCGCTCGTGCCTGTGGCTCCTGCCGAACTGCGGGCACACTCCTGTCTTCGGCGAGTGGAAGGAGCCGTTCGCCCGCGCCGCGCTGGCCTTCTTGCGCGGCGAGCGAGGCGATCAGGCGGCGGCCGGCGCATAGCGCGTCTGGCCCGCATTGGACGGCGCGCAGGGCTCCGGGGGGGCCTTCTGCCGGCGAAGCCGCGCGTGGTACAAGGGGCAGAGATGCGCCGTTCGATCGTGCTCCTCGCGCTCTTGCCGGGCGCCTGCGCCACCTCGTCCCCGCCGCCCGCGCCGCCTCCGCCGGTCACGGTCGACGTGCCGAGCGCCCCGCCGGCGCCGCCCGTCGCCGTGTCCCCCGCGGCGGCGGCGCCGTCCGCAGCGGCGGCGCCGGGCGCGCAGCGGACGGGCGATACGTCGACGCCCGACGGGGCGGCGAAGCGCGGCCGGCT
The DNA here is from genome assembly GCF_051530195.1 of Sorangium sp. So ce321. Taxonomy (NCBI): domain Bacteria; kingdom Pseudomonadati; phylum Myxococcota; order Polyangiales; family Polyangiaceae; genus Sorangium; species Sorangium sp. So ce321. Next base: position 2,102,515 of record NZ_CP150329.1, read on the forward strand.
GACGTCCGCGCAGGTTCAGCAGGTGGTGCGGGCCGGCTTTGGACAGCTCAGGTCCTGCTACGAGCGCGGGCTGCTGAAGGATCCGAACCTCACGGGCAAGGTGATGATCCGCTTCGCGATCGCTCGCGACGGCTCTGTCTCCGAGGCGGGCGACGCGGGCTCTGACTTGCCGGATCGAGAGGTCGTTGGCTGCGTGCTCAAGAGCGTTTTCAGCCTGAAGTTTCCGGAGCCGGAGGGCGGCGGGATCGTGACCGTGGTCTATCCCATCGTGTTCGCCCCGGCTGGTCCGGCGCCGCCCGGTCCGACGCCCGCTGGCGCAGCGGCCGCAAGCCCACCTCCCGCCGCGCCGTCGCCCGCTGGCCAGCCCTGAGCCGGCCCGCGTCGGGACGCGCCGGGGCTCCGCACGAGAGCAGCCGCGGGCGGCTGCCAGGCACGGCGGACGACGCGGGGGCGCGACGAGCGCTCTAGCGCTCGACGCAGCGGGCCGCGACGTACCGGCCGTTCGGGTCGCTGCCCGGGAGCAGCGCGCCCAGCTCGGCGAGCTCGAAGGTGACCGAGGTCGGCTCGACCGCCGTGATGGTGAGCCTGCCAAAGCCCGTGTTGCCGCCCCCGGTGGCGGCCGCCGTCGTGCTGCAGTCCGCGCGAGAGGACATCTCGAAGAGCGAGAGGTCGCTGCTCGCCGTATCCACCTCGCCCACGACGAGCATCGACTCGGGCATGCGGAGCTCCAGATCCCACCAGACGCCGCACGGATCGAACGTGGGGCTCATGTCGGGATCGCTGCAGGTCAGGGGCAGCGTGGCGATCCGGATCGTCACGGTCGAGTCGCCATAGACGATCGCGCTCGGGCCCGGCGTGGCGCCGCCGGAGGTCGTGGGCGCGGGGCCGACCGACGTCGACACCGAGGGGTCGACCGACGTCGTCGTCGAGCCCGGTTCGCCCGCGCTGCCCGCGCCGCCGGCTCCACCCCCGCCGCCGTCCACGACCACGGCGCCGCCGCACGCGGCTTGAACCAGCAGCGCCAGCGAGCCGGCCGCCATCGAGAGTCGGTGAGGTGAGCGCATCATCGGTCGCATCGTACCGCCCGCCTGCGGCGGTTGTGTAGCCGGCGAGCGCTTTTCAGCGCGCGCGGGATGGCGGACGCGCCCTCCGCGCGGCCCGGCATCCGCCCCACCGGGGAGAACTCCCGCAGCCGGCCGGCGCGCGTGTGTGCTACCATCGACCACACAGCACGTCCGGGGCGCGACTGCCGCATGCCGGAGCGCGCTGCGCGGAGCTCTCATGAACGCACCCGTCGTCGAAGGAGAGGTGATCGCCGGCAAGTACCGGGTCGATCGCGTCGTGGGCCGGGGCGGCATGGGGATGGTGGTCGCGGCCAGCCACCTGTTCCTCCCGCAGCGGGTCGCGATCAAGCTCCTCCTCAGCGACGACAGCCCAGCGCTCGTGCAGCGGTTTCTCCGCGAGGCGCGCGCGGCGGCGCGCCTCAAGGGCGAGCACGTCGTGCGGGTGCTCGACGTCGGCGAGCTCGAGTCGGGCGTCCCGTACATCGTGATGGAGTTCCTGGAGGGCGAAGATCTGTCCGACGTGATCCGCGCGCGCGGCCAGCTCGACGTCGCGGAGGCGGCCGATTACGTGCTGCAGGCGTGCGTGGCGATGGCCGAGGCGCACGCCGCTGGCATCGTGCACCGCGATCTCAAGCCGGCGAACCTCTTCCTCACGACGGCGCCCGGCGGGGCGAAGCTCATCAAGGTGCTCGACTTCGGGATCTCGAAGGAGATGCCGAGCGGCGGCGAGGGCGGCGGCGCGTCGCTGACGCAGACGCGCGAGGTGCTCGGCTCGCCCATCTACATGCCGCCGGAGCAGATGCGTTCGTCGCGCTCCGTCGACGCCCGCTCCGACATCTGGGCGCTCGGCGCGATCCTCTACCGCGCGCTCGTCGGGCGGCCGCCTTTCGAGGCGCCGGCGCTCGCCGAGCTCGTGCTGCAGGTCGCGAGCGCGGAGCCGGTCCCGCCCAGCGCGCTCCGGAGCGACCTGCCCCTCGAGCTGGAGGGCGTGATCCTCCACTGCCTCCAGAAGGACCCAGCCCGGCGGCCGCAGACCGTCGCCGACCTGGCGCTCGCGCTGGCGCCCTTCGCGCCGGCGGGCGGGCAGGAGCGCGCCGAGCGCGCCGAGCGCATCCTCAGGGCGCCGCCCGCGGCGCCGTCCCGGCCCAGCAGCCCCTCGGTGCCGGCGCCGCGGCCCGGGCCGGACAGCAGCCCGAGCGCCACGTCGGCGCCGACGGCGAGCCTCCTGCCCACGACGCGGGTGCTCGCGCGGACGCCCGCGCAGCCGACGTCCCGAAGGACGACCCTCCGCATGGCGATCGGAGCGGCCGCGATGGCCTCGCTGGCGCTCGCGATCTGGGGCGCGGTAGCGCTGCGCGACGGCGCGCCGGAGGAGCGAGCGGCGCTGGAGCCTGCCGCGGAGGTCCCGCAGGGCGCCCCGGCCGCGCGGGGCGCGGAGCGGACGGCGTCGGAGGGCGAGGGGGACCCGCGGCGTACGGGGCAGGGAATGGCAGGGGGCGAGGCGGACCCGCCCATCGCGCAGGAGCCGCGGCCGGTCGTCCAGGTGGCCGCGCCGCTGCCGTCGGCCTCCCCGGGCCCCGCGCCGACCGGCGAGGCGGCGCGCCTCGCGCCGGCGCAGCAGCAGCGCCGGCGTGCGCCTGCGACCCCGAGCGCGGATCCCTCGCCCGCGAGGGCGCCGTCGTCGTCCGAGGCCCGGAATCCCTTCGAGATCCAGCTCAAATGAGATAGGGATCACCGGTCTCCGACCGACTGTACCTTTCTTTAACCGGATCACGGACGAGGCATCGATGCGTTCACGTAGGCTGGCCTCCTCGGTCGCCCTCTCGGCGCTGACCACGGCCGCCGGCGCCGCTGCGCAGCCCGCCGCGCCGACCCAGGCCACGCCGCCCGCTTCTGCGCCGACCCAGGCCACGCCGCCGGCTCCTGCGCCGACCCAGGCCTCGACGCCCGCCCAGGCGCCTCCGGCGCCGCTCGCCGAGACGCTCACCGGCACGGCCAGGGCCGATTACGAGCTCGGAAAGAGCCTCTTTGGCAATGGGGACTTCGCCAACGCGTTCATCAAGTTCCAGCATGCTTACGAGAGCTCGAAGGACGCGCGCCTCCTCTGGAACATGGTTGTCTGCACGTCCAGGATGCACCGGTACAGCCGGCTGCTCGCGCTGGTGGAGAAGCTGAGGCGGGAGGATCGCGGCGTCCTGCTCCCGGACGACTGGGCGCAGATCGCCGACCTCGAGCGGAACGCCAGGGGCCTTGTCGGCCACCTGGACTTCGCGGTGAGCGAGCGCGGCGCGGAGGTGACGATCGACGGCGAGCCGGTCGGAGAGACGCCGCTCTCGGGCAAGGTGATCGTCGATTCCGGCACGAGACGTATCCGTGTCTTCAAGCCGGGCTTCAAGGAGCATGTCCTCGTGGAGACCGTGACTGCGGGACAGGAGCTGCTCGTCGAGGTGCGGCTCTTGAAGCAGGTCCACGCCGGCAGGCTCTCCGTGCTTGCGTCGCCGAACGACATCATCGTGCTCGACGGCAAGCTCCTCGGCCGGGGGCGGTGGGAAGGCGCCGTGCCGAGCGGTCGCCACGTGCTGCGGGTGACGGCGCCGGGGATGGTGCCGTATGAGTCGGAGCTCGTGATCCAGGACGAGGCGCTGAGCAGCGCCATCGTCGGCCTGAAGCCGGTCGAGAAGGCCGGTGTGCCGGTGTGGGCGTGGGTCGCCGGCTCCGCGCTGCTCGTCGCGGCGGCGGTCGTGCTCGTCGGCCTGCCGCTCCAGCCCGGGCCGGAGCCGCCGATCAAGGGCACCCTCGGGGAGACGCGCCCCACCGGGTTCGGAGGCCGCTGGTGAGGCGCTCGCTCCGGTCGTCCTTCGGGTCGATGGCGGCGCTCGCGATCGCCTCGGCAGGGTGCTCGGCGCCTGTCACGGGGGAGCTCATGGTGGCCATCCAGACGGACATGGCCGTGCCCAAGGATCTCGACCGCATCGAGCTCCAGGTCCTCTCCGGCGGCAACATCGTCATTCCCAGCACGCCCTTTCCGCTCGGTCCCGGCGAGTTCCAGCTCCCCGCGACACAGGGGCTCACGGTCTCCGAGGACCCGGGCCGGGAGATCAGCATCCGCGTGCGGGCGATGCTGGGCGACTGGACCCGCGTGACGCACACGGTGCTCACGACCGTCCCCGAGAACCGCGTGGCGACGCTCTGGGTGCCGCTGCACTTCCTGTGCAGCGTGGAGGCGCAGGAACAAGGCGAGGCGCGCGACGCCGGCCCTCCGGGCGCATGTCCCGACGACCCCGCGTGCGCCGCCGACGCGTGCGGGGAGCGCCGCGTGAGCTCGGCGAGCCTGCCCGATTACGTAGAGCGGGACGCCCTGCGCCGTGCCTGCTTCGACGCGGCGATCTGCTTTGCGGGCGCGCCTCCGGTCGAGGTCGGCGACCTCGATGAGGAGGACTGTTCCATCGCGGCGGGCGACGACGACGTGAACGTCGCGATCGCGACCGAGGGAGACGGCGGCTGCGGCGCTGCGGGGTGCTTCGTGCCGCTCGACGCGGAGAGCGAATTCGGCTGGCGCAGGCGCGACGACGGGCGGATAGCGCTCCCGAAGGCGCTCTGCTCGCCCGGGCGGCCGGCCCGGCTCGGCGTGGTCGTCTCTCCGGTCACGCCGGCGTGTCCCCCGAAGCAGATCGGCGACCCGCTCTGCCCTGCGGACGAGCGCTGGCCGGTCGTCCTGGCCGCGCGGCAGCGGGGCCCGGGCTCGCTCGCGGTGAGCCATGGCGGCGTGTTCTGGACCGAGCAGGGCTCGCTGCGCGATGTGGACGAGCCCAACGTCGACGGCGCCGTGAAGCGCGTCGCGCGCGCGGGGGGCGCGCCGGAGACGCTCGCGTCGGCGCAGGCGGTGCCACGCCACCTCGCGCTCGGAGACAACGGCGAGGTCTTCTGGACGAACCGCGGGGTCGTCGGCGCGACCGCGACGGCGCTGATGCGATGGATCCCTGGCGGCAAGGCTGAACGCCTGCTGGACGCGCAGCAGCTGGCGAAGCTGGGTCCTTCGGGCAGCCTGGAGGCGCTCGCGACGAAAGGCGATGTCCTGGTCTGGACGCAGCTCCCCGAGCATGGTGCGCCCGGTCGCGTGGGCTTCGCGGAGCTGGACATGCTGGACGCGCAGCGCGAGGTGACGCCTGCAGAGCTCACCGACGCCGACCGCGCCTACCGCATCGCCGCGGCAAACAACGTCGTTTGCTGGACCGATGTCGGCCCGGACAGCGCCGGGAACGAGGCCGCGGCGGGCTCGGTCCTGTGCGCGAAGGACGGCTCGGTGCACCCCGTGAGCGTGGGCGAACGGAAGCCGTACGGGATCGCGCTCGACGCCGAGAACCCGAAGGAGGTGTTCTGGGTGAACCTCGATGGCGAGGTCGTGCGGGCCCCGCTGGACGGCGGAGCGCGCGACGTCATTTTCCGGGACCTCGCCACGCCCGGCCCGTACGGGATCGCGCTCGACGAGCGCCGGGTTTACTGGACCAACCGTATCCAGGGCACGGTGAACATGCTGCCCCGCGACGCTCCGCCCGGCAGCGCGTGCCGCGACGGCGCGTGCACGCTCGCCACGGGGCAGCTCAACCCGGGGGCGATCGTTGTCGACGCGGACGCGCTCTACTGGATCAACGAGGGGTCGCCCCTCGTGGGGTCGACGGGCAACGCCGACGGCGCCGTCGTGAGGCTCGCCAAGCCGCCGCCGCCATGAGCAGCGCGGCGGCGGCGCTGCCGCCTGGCGCCGCCGCGCCGGCGGCCCTGCAGCCACAGCCTCCCTCGTCGTCGGTCTCCGGGCCTGAGCCCCCGCCGCCCGCGTCCTCCGCGGGGCCCATGGCCTCCCCTGCGCCCGTCCCGCCCTGCGACGACGACGAGACCTGCGATCGGTGGACGCAACCGCCGGCGATGCACACCCCGCCATCCTCGCACGGCGCGTTGTCCGCCTTGCTCGGCGGCACGCACTTGCCGGTCTCCGGATCGCAGGTGCCATCCTCGTGGCACTCGTCCGTCGCGGCGCAGGTGATCGCCTCGCCGGCGCACGTCCCTGCCCGGCAGATGTCATCCGTGGTGCAGGAGTTCTCGTCATCGCAGGGCGCGTCGTCGTCGTCCGTCGCGACACAGCTCCCCCCGACGCAGGCGTAGCGCGTGCACGGCTCGTCGCCGCCGCAGGCGGCCGTGTCGTCGTCGGTGCCCACGCAGGTGCCCGCGTTGCAGGCGTCGCCGCTCGTGCAGGGATTGTCATCATTGCAGGCGGTGCCGGTGAGGGGCGAGCAGGTGCCGTCGGCGCTCGCGCCGGCCGCCACGGAGCACGCGTCGCAGGTGCCGAGATCGCAGGCGGCGTCGCAGCAGACGCCGTCGACGCAGAACCCGCTCTGGCACTCGCACCGATCCGCGCACGCCTCGCCGGGCTGGCCCAGGGTGAACCGCTCCACGGTCTGATACTCCACGTTCTGATACTCTCCGCCCGTGATCAGCACCGACCCGTCCTCGGCGATGTACGTCGCCTCGTGAAACGCGCGGGGCGCGCTGAGCGCCGGTACCGTGATCCATCGATCGTTGTCCGGGTTGTAGAGCTCTGCATCCGCGGTGAACGATTCGCTATCGGGCCGCCCGCCCGCGATGAACACGCAGCCGTTCGGAAGCCGCGTCGCCGTGTGCGCGTGACGGGATCCGTGCCTCTCCATCGATCTGCCGAGCGAGAAGCTGTTCGTCGAAGGAACGTAGATTTCCGTCACATCGGAGTACCCGACCACGAGGACGCGCCCATCCGGGAGCAGCGTCGCCGTGTGCAGGTATCGCTCGGATTCCGCCATCATGGACGGCCCCCGGGTCCACGTGTCGCTCACGGGATTGTAAAGCTCGGTGGTCCGCAGCCCGTCGCCGCGATAGCCGCCCACGACGAGGACCTCCCCTGTCTGGAGCAGCGTGGCGGTGTGCAGCGTGCGCGGCTCCTCGAGGGACGCCGCCTCCTCGAGCTCGCCGGTGCTCGGGTCGTAGCGGAAGACTGTGTCGTAGACCGCGACGTCGTTGCGATCGGCCCCACCGCCGACGATCAGCACATCGCCTGATTCCTCCCCGAGCCTGGTCAGGGTGTGGCGGTAGAGATCGGCCGGCAGAGCCTCATCGAGGGGGTGGATCAGGGGAAGCGTGCCCTGGACCACCCAGCTCATCGTGCGCGTGTCGTACACCTCGTACGTGGCGCTCGCCCCGTCGCCGTCCCCGCCGACCACGAGGACGCGGTCCCTGTCGAGCGCGATCGCGGCGTGGTCGGTGCGCGCCCGCTGCATGTTGCCTGTCACGGGAGGGGCGGACCACGCGTTCTCCGCGGGATCGTAGAGCTCCGTGCTCTCGAGCCTTACGCCGTAGATGTCGGTTCCTCCCGTGACGAGCACGTGCCTTCCGAGCAGCGCGGCCGCGTGGCGGCTGCGGCGGGTCCGCATGGCCGGCGGGGCTGGCGACTGCCACTCCGGGTCGACGAGCACCTGCTCGCCCTCCGCGTCGACGAACAGCTCGATCCGCGCCCCGCGCGCCGCGAGCCGCGCGCCGACCTCGCGGCCGCCGGCCGCGTATGCCGCCGGCGCCGTCACGCGGAGCCGCACCGCCCCCGCCGCGTCGGCGATCTCGATCGCCCCGTCCCGCTCCGCCAGCGCGCCGCCCTGGACCTCCCATGCCGCCGCGGGCGCGTCGCGCTGCTCCGCCGCCGCGTCGAGCAGCAGCCACTCCTCGACGCCCGCTGGCGTCGCGGTCCAGAACGAGGACCCGCCCGCGCGCCGGTAGGCCACCGCGCGATCGGCGAGCATCGCCTCGCCTTCGGCTCCCACCTCGCGAACCCGAAGCGCCTCGCCCCCGTCGAGCGCGAAGAGGATCTCGCCGCTCCCGTCGCTCGGCAGCCGCGCCACCACGCCCCCGCGCCGCCCCGCGGCGGCCCGCTCGAGCCCGCCGCCGCTGCGGAGGAACCCCGGGCCGACGCTCAGCACGGTTGCGGCATGGTCCGGGAAAGCGCTGCGCAGCGCCTCGTCCGGCGTCGGATCAGGCGCGGCACACCCGGTGAGCGACTGCAGCGACGCGAGGAGCGCAGAGGCGGCGAACAGAAGGTGTGGGCGGCGGTGCGGAGCTGCCATGGCGAATGGGAGAATACGGTACGCGAGCTCACCCGCTGCCGCCTAGCGCCGCGCGACAGAAATCCCGTCATGACTTCCCGGGCGAGGAGGAGCGTCCGCTAAAAAGCTTGGTGATTCCACTAGTTGTCGGCGGTTTTCACCGTCGGAGGCGGCTCCGGCGTGGCCCAGCGCGGGGGCCCAACGGGTCGCCCTCCGCCGCCGCGTCGGCCGCTGTCGAGGGGGCCGTGGCATCATCGGTCGGGGTCGGCGCCTGACGCGACCGCGCGGCGCCGAAGGAGCCGCATTCGGTCGCTTGGGAGCCCGCGGCGCGGCACGGCACTGCTGTTGCCGCGCCGCGATCGGCCGCCAGCTACTGGATGAGCGGACCTCGACACCAGCCAGCGCGGCCGACAGACGTCACGTTCATGCCGATCGCCTGGGCAATGCTGACATAAACGTCGTTGTGATTGCGCCCGCCGGCGTCGAGCAGGCGCCCGGTCTTCCAGGCACCTCCACAGCTGCCGGCAACCACGAAAGGTGCGTGTTGGGGCGGGTGGTCGGTCTCGGCGAAGTTCTGGGACGAGCCCAGCTGGCTGCTGCCGTTCTGGGTGGAAAGGACCGCTGCGGTGTTGTCGAGCAGCGAGAACTCGCCGTCGGAAATGCTCTTCAGCTTTTCGACGAAATAGCGGAACTCTCCTGCGAAGTAGGCCTGGAGTCGGGTGATCTGTTGTCCCGGAGCGCCGTCCGGATCGCCGTGTGAGATGGAGTGCCAGGCCGAGATATCGATGTCGCCGAACTTGACGGCTTCGTTGTTTTCGCCGCCGCCCCACATCATGGATGCCACGCGGGTGATGTTGCAGGCGAAAGCCATCGCCAGGATGTCGAGATACAGCCGGCTGTGCTCCGGCATGTCGTTCATCATGGTGTTCTTGCTGAGCAGCGGCGACGCGATCTGCTTGCACGAACTCTCTTGGGGGATGCTGCCGCCGACATCGCGCTCGAGCGTGCGCAGCGACTCGAGGTAGAAGTCCATCTTGACGGCCTCCTCCGGCCCGAGCCGCCCGCGAAAGGACCGGACATCGTCCTTGATGAAGTCGAGCACGCTCTGACGGCGGAGCAGCGCCTGCTCGGCGGCGCTCGGCGTGTTCATGGACGGGTTGCCCCCGCCGATCCGGTCCGCGATGCGCTGATACGCAGCCAGCGGGTTCGTCACGCTGGGGATGAACCTGCCATCGACCTGAGACAGTCCGGGGATGACGCCGCCGTCGCCGGATGTCTGTCCGACCGCCATCTCCAGCGATGCCAGCGGGGTCGTGTCCTTCAGGAACCTGGCGAACTCCTGATCGATGCTGGTCGGCGCGCCAAGGCCGAACACCGAAAACGACGCCGAGCGGTGCGCGTTACCGGGGTCGCGTGCGAGCGTCAGGTTCTTGAACACCAGGATGTCGTCGCGCACCGCCTCGAGCGGCGCCATGTGCGGCTTGAGCACGAAATTTCTTTCGCCTCCGGTCGGCTCCGATTGATACTGAGAGCCATTCGCGTAGCCGAACATGGCGACGCGCGTGATTCGCGGAACCGCTTGGGCGTAGAGGTTGTCGACCAGCCCAGAACAGAAGAGCGTTCCGTAGCCGAGGCCACGGAGCATCGTACGCCGGGAAAATTTCACGTTGCGCATGGCGAACTCCTAGTTCCTTCGGTCGATGAAGCTCGGCGATGCGATCACGCTCAGCACCAGCTGATCGATCGTGTGCTGTGAGCGCGCGAACTCGTCCACGAGGCGCTCCTTCTCACAGGCGTCGAGCTCCGGCAAATCGTATCCTGAAGCGTAGGCGGCGAACTGCTGGGCGAAGCAGCCGTAGACATCCGGCTTTTGCGCCAGCTCGTCCACCATCTCCACGAAGTTGGAAAACACGATCCCGGGGAGCGCGTTCTCCTCGCTCGGCAGCGGCAGACTGCCGCTCGCGTCGATCTCCTGCCCCTGGTCCGTCGTTCTGTAGCGACCGATAGCATCGTAGCTTTCAAGAGCAAACCCGATGCCATCGAACAGTTTATGACAGACGGCGCAGCCCGGACTCGCATGAATGCCGAGTCTCTGCCGACCCGTGGCGCCCGGCTCGGCGAACTGGCCAGCATTCGGGACACCGCCGGGCGGCAGCGGCACGCGGTGGCACAGGACCTCTGCGCGGACGTAGGCGCCGCGCCCGACGAGGCCCGTATCCTGGCTGTGCGAGTGGCCCCAGAGGAACGGCAGCGAGGTGAAGATGCCGCGGCGTTCCGTCGGATCGAGCTCGCGACGCACCATGGCGTCGCCGGTCACCCCGCTCAGACCGTAGAGCGGGGCGGTGCGCTCGTTCACGAACGCGTACGTGCCCGAGAACAGCGAGTCGAAGCGACGATCCGCTCCCGCGTCGAACAGCACGCTGTTCGTGAGCAGGCGCAACTCTTCTCTCAAATCGGCGGCGAGCTCGGGCGTTGCCATCGGGAAGACGCTGGCGTCTTTCACCGACTTCGAGAGATTCTCGAGCTCCAGCCACTGCTCGAAGAAGTGGTTCATGGCCGGCGCCGCCTTGTCGCGCGCCTCGAACAGGCGCTGGGCCTGGGCCAGGATCACTGTACGGTCGCGCAGCTTCCCTTGATCTGCGAGCGCGGTGAGCTCGGCGTCCGGCGCGCTGTCCCAGAGCAGGTACGAGAGCGCCGAAGCGATCTCGTGATCCGTCAGCGGTGTCACCGCTCCGGTGTCCTTCACCGTGCCGAGCTCGGTGCGGTGCAGGCTGCTCGGCGACATGAGCAGCGCCTGCACGACGCTCTTGACGCCTCCGGCAGGACCTTCGCCCTGCGCGGCGGTCTTGGCGAAGAGCGCGCTGAAGGAGGTGAGCTCGGTCGCCGAGAGCGGGCGGCGCCAGAGCTTTTGCCCCGTCTTGGCGACGAAGCCGTCCAGGCAACTGCCGGGCGCCAGGGTGGCGACGTCGCAAGCGATCCCGAACTTGTCGGGGTTCTTCAGCGCGTGCGCCCCGAGCTCTTCGCCGAGCGCGAAGTATACCTCCGCGAGGAGCGGCGCGACTCGCAGCTCTGCGGCCTGGTTGGCGAAGCCGTCGAGCCTGGCCTCGTTCGGCAAGTTCGAGAGCGCTGCCGGCTGGAGGTCGAACTCGTCGCGCAAGGTGTTGGCAAGCTGGGTGTTGGTCAATCGCCAGATGCGCGGTTTGGCCAGCGCAGGGGTGGCGCTACACTCGGCCTCCGGCGCCGGCGCCGCCTCGCCCTCGGGGCCCAAGACGCCCGTGCACCCGCTGGCCACGACGACCGCGAGCGGCGCTGCAAGGCGAAACGAGCGGCTCGTGAGTAATTGCAGTACACCGATTCGTTTTGCGATTGGCATGGAACGCTCTTGCTAGGATGAAATGTTGGAGTGAGCGGACGTGTCGCGGCTGGAAGACCTTGTTGACGGAGGACACGATGCGACCGCCGTGCGTCGCGTCTTGCACTGAGATGAACGTGAGCGTCCGAGCTCAATCACGGTTCGCTCGAGGTTTCCCGAGAGGCCGTGAAGATCGCTCATCGATGTATTTCTGGGGCGGGGTGGATGCGGCGGACTCGGCCGGTCAGGTCACCCGATGAGCCATCGAGCTCCTGCTTGGCCGCGCCATCTCCATGTCGTTCCCCCCGACCCCGGGGGGCGAGGAGGACTCCCATGAAGGACTTCCAGGCGCTCCACATCACGAACGCCGCTCGGCGTGTAACGTGGTCGCCCCACCGCTGGTCGTTCCATGGGCGCCGTCGCTCCCCGCTCTTGCCCAGGACGGGGTGCTCCACCTTCGCGCGGCCGGCGCTGGATCCGACGAGCCGCACCGCACCAGGCTCAATCCAACAAGAGCGATGCTTTGTGCTGCATATGAACGCACGGCAGCCTCGACGATGTTGGTTGTGTACGGTTGAAAGCTGAGTGAACCGGTGCGTGCGCGGGTCGCAGGTGAGGCCTCGCGCTCAGAGCGCGGGATGACGCGAACGATGCTCCCGCGAACGCGCCGCTGCACGCGTGATCGACGAGCAAACGAACGTACCCGGTGCCGAGATCGATCCCGATCCCGGGGACGAGGGGCCGGCGCGCACGAAGGCCTGTCCAGGGCAAAGCAAAAGGACACCCCCTGGAAGGTATTGTGAACGCTCACATATTCGGTGTCAACCAGAAATGGAGCGGCGCGCGGGTCGCCTGGATCCCCGGAGTTGGGCAGCGGCGCCCGGCCGCGGCGCCCGTGTGCGCTCTCCGGTGCGCTCGGCTCGTATCACGGCCCGGCGAGAGGGCGAGATAGCGGACCTGTCCGTGCGATACATCGGCCTGCCTCGGGCTCAAGAGAGCGAACGGCATCACGACGGTCGCCCACGAAGGCTGCCATGGGCGACGGCCTGACCATGAACAGAAATCGGTGCACCACGGCACAGGAGCTCACGATGACCACGAGACCTCGCCTGCCGGGCACCTCTGATCAGGGCGCACACGCACCTGCCACGCAGGTTCCAGATCTCCGTCGGGCGGACCCGCTCGAACGGAGCCCTCCGGGCCAGTGTTGGCCTCAGCCCGGCGGGTAGGGGCGGGGCTGCCAGGAGAGCGCGCGCCCGGCCCGACGAGCGGGGAGGGGGAGAGCAGAGAGACGCGCCTCAGAAGGCGGCGTCGCGGAGCTTCGCCTTGTACTCCGCCTTGTACAGATCGTGGCAGGCCTTGCAGCTCGCCTTGGCGCCGTCGATGTCGCCCTTCTTGGCCTTTTCCGCGCCCTCCTTCGAGATCGCGACCCACTTGGGCATCCCGGGCGGCGGCTTCGACGCCACGTAGTCCAGCGCCGACGCGATCTTCGCGCCGTCGCCGCTCGTGGTCGCCGACTGCATCACCGTCTTCATCCAGCCCTGCATCGGACAGGCCTTCTGTCCTTTTGCACCGCAGCCAAAATCCTTCCCCTCGGCAACGGAACCGGGGACGTCCGCCGTCCCGCTCGCGGCCCATGCTGCGCCCGCAAAGCCAATGCCGACGCTCATCAACACCGCGCTCATCAGCTTCATGCTCATCGACATCCGACGTCTCCTGTCATGTAAGAAGCAAGCTCGGACGAGCCATCGAAACTCGGAGAATCTTATTGTGAGCGTTCACAATACTGACGTCAACAGGAATCGTCCGACGCGCGGCTCTCCTCGATCCCGATGGGTGCGCGGCGGCGGCCGGCCGCGGCGCCCGAGCTGGGAGAGGTCCGGCGAGCGCAGGAGCCGCGGGCGAGCTCGCGCTGGACCGCGCGTTCGAGTCGCCGCGCGCAAGCGGCGGTGCCCAGGCGCTCGCAGGCTCGCAGCGTCGAGCGCCAACCGTCGATGCGCTCCTCGGCTTCGAGCGCGTCGGGCGGGCCGGCGAACAACGCGGTCCGGCGTCCGCCCATGTCCACGCGGGGCGCCGGAGGAGCGCCGCCAGCCTTGCCCTCCCTCGGGCTCGGGATGCCCCCCGCGGGCCCATCAATCGCGTTGACTTCGTGCATGTGACCGTTCACAATCCTGTCGAGAGGTATCCTTTCGCTTCGCCTCGGGTGGTTCGTCACGCGCACCGAGACCTTCGTCATCTGATCGGCCTCGGCACCGATTCCGTTCGGTCGGTCACCGCGGAAGCGATCGCCGATCGATGGTGCTTGGCGTTTTGCCAGTTTCAATGCACTGGAGACCACGACGAGCCTCGCTTCGGCTGTCGTGAGATCCAGGGGATCGTCCACGGGAATTCTCCGAGATCCGGCGAGGCGGCCGGATGGCAACTTCGGGTGCGGCGTGATTCATGTTGCGGCGGGCTCTGCTCAGCCCCTCCTCGGGTGCACGGTGTCATCACCTCGGCCCCGGCCCGGATCAGGTGCTCCAGGCTCCGTCACACTGCGGGACCTGCTCTGGGTTGACAGCCAAATTTTCTATACGACCCCCCTGGAAAAGCGAAGCTATGCCAGCAACTTATCCATGCATCGAAGGGGCCGCCTTCACTCCACAGCCTGCGGGAGCTCGTCCTGGTCCCCTGTAGGCTCACGCGCGTTCAAGCCCCGGTTGACGTCTCTGCCGCTAGCGAGAGGCCCGTGCGCAAACCCATCAAAAATACAACGCTGTTCCTTTCCATGAGCCTCTGCGGGCGGATCCTGCTCGGGCTCTCCGCCGCGACCGCCGCGACGTTCGCGCTCGCGCCCGTCACGCTCGCCGCCCCCAAGGCGTCGAAGTCGATCGCGGTGCGCATCGAGGGTCCCAACGCGGATGACATCCGCGAGGACATCCTCTCCATCGTGCCGGAGACGCTCGGGGTCGTGGAGCCTGACGCGTTCTCGAAGGCGCTGAAGAGCGCCGGCCAGGCCAAGCCGGTCGGGGACACGCTCGTGTCGAAGGCCCAGCGGAAGAAGGCCATCGACCGCATCCGCAAGGCAGGCAAGGCCGCGAAGGCAGAAGGGGTGATCTACGGCGTCTCGCGGACCAACAAGAAGAAGAAGAAAGAGGTCCACCTCGTCTACGTCGACGAGAACGCCGGCGACCTCGCCGTGGACGGCGCGGTGCCGCTGAGCGGCTCGCGCGACGACCGCAAGAAGGCGCTGGAGGAGCTGCTCGGTCCGACGCTGGCGCAGATCGCGCCGCCGCCCGCCGACGAAGACAAGGCGAAGAGCGACGGGGGAGGCGACGGCGAGGAAGGCGGGGGCGACGAGGAGAAGGACGGAGGCGGCGAGGAGAAAGACGAGGGCGACAGCGGGAAGGACGACAAGGGCGGCAAGCGCAAGAAGAACGAGATCGGCTCGGCGCTCTTCTCGGTCGAGCTGGGCGTCGAGTTCGTCGGCCGCTGGTTCGACTACTCCGATCCGCGCACGCTGAACCTCCGGCCCTACGGCGTCTTCGGGCAGCCCGCGATCTCGGTCTCGGGCGAGCTGTATCCGCTCGCGTCCACGGACATCGCGGTGCTCAAGGGCCTCGGGATCACCGCGGGGTACGCGCAGGCGCTCGGCCTCAACTCGGCTGTGGGCGACGGCGACCCGATCAGCACCACCTACCAGCGCATCAACCTGGGGCTCCGGGAGCGGCTGTCGATCGGCGAGAAGTCGGTGCTCGGGATCTCCGCCGGGCTCCGGTTCCTGACCTTCGAGATCGACGCGCCGGCGGACCTCGCCAGGACAGTGCCGAACGTCTCCTACACCCTGTTCCGGGCAGGCCTCGACGGGCGCTTCCCGGTCGGCCCTGTCGCGCTGGGGCTGGGCGCCGAGTACATCCTGCCGCTCTCGTCAGGCCCGGTCTACGAGCGGTTCACCGGGGCGAGCGTGCAGGGCATCGGCGCGCTGGCCGGGGTGATGATCCCGGTCGCGACCGGCATCGAGGCGCGCCTGCTCGTCGAGTACGCCCGGTTCTTCTCGTCGTTCCAGCCCGAGCAGGGCGACGCTTACATCGCGGGCGGGGCCATTGACCAGTACCTGGGACTCCGGCTCGCCGGAGCCTACGTCTATTAAGAGAGAGAGGTAGCACGTGACGTTCATGACTTCCCTTCACGGGCGCGCCGCGCTCACCGCGGGCGCCCTGCTGACCGGCGGCGCGCTCCTCATGAGCTGCGCTGGGACCCTCGACGAGGACGAGTTCCCCCCGGACGAGCAGGGCAGCGGCGCCGGCGGCACCCAGGGGGCCGGCACCCCCGCGGCGACCTCGGGCGGCGACCCCGCCACCACGACCGCGACCACCGGCGGCGACCCCGCCACCACGACCGCGACCACCGGCGGCGACCCCGCCACCACCACGACCGCGACCACCGGCGGCGGGCCGACCGGATGCGACGATGCGCCGGCGCTGGTCACGGCGAAGTGCGCGAACGCGGGCTGCCACGACGCGAACTCGAAGCAGGCGGGCCTCTCGCTGGCCGCCGGTTGGGAGAACACGGTCCGGGGGCAGGCGTCCGCGTGCGGCGGCGGCGCCAGCGTGCTCGTCCCGGGCGACCCGGACGGCAGCACGCTCTACACGAAGGTCACCCCGACCCCGACGTGCAACAACCGGATGCCGCTCGGCGCCCAGCCGCTCAGCGACACCGAGATCGCGTGCATCCACGACTTCATCGCCGCGCTCGCGCCCTGAGGAAGTGAACGAGCGTCTGGCCGCCGCGGCGGCGCGGGCCGCCGCGACGCGCTCTCGGGCCGACTCGTCAGCTGGTCGGGCCGCGGTACGAGATGCGCGCGCCCACGTTCGCCCCGTAGACGATGACGCCGGCTCCGAGGGCAGCGTATGCGAGCGCGCTCTCGGCCGCCTGGCTCCTCGTCAGCCCAAGGGCGAATTTGCGGTACGCAGGCGCTCAGGGTCGCCCGTCGCCGGCGCGCCCGATGCCGACGCGCAGCACGACCTCGCCGGCGCCCAGGTCGACGCCGAGCAGCGCGGCATCGCCCGTGGCGAGCAGGAAGCGGAGCGCGCGCGGGGCGATCCGGAGCGGCGGCGACAGGTGCAGCGCGTCGCTCCCCTCGTCCACCCACGCGATCTGGCAGGCGTCGCCGGCGTCGAGCGCGAGCGCGAGGTGCGACGCCGAGAAGGCGTGCAGCACGGCGCGCCCGGGCAGCGCGATCCGCCGGGGTGGCGCGCCCGCCTCGCCGCGGCGGACGAGCGCGCGCCCGCCTGCCTCGAGGTGATCGCGCCCCACGGCGCGCGCCGACGGCGGCGCGCCGAGCCCGAGGTGCGCGAGCGCCTCGAACGCCTCGCGCTCCTCGGGCGTGGGGCCGAGCGGCTCGCCCAGGGCCGGCGCCGCGGCCGGCGAGGACCAAGCCGCGGAGATCGCGCGCGCCGCGGCCGCCTGCTCGGGGGTCGCGGCGGGGTGCACGGCCACGACGTTCCCCCGCGCGTCGAGCTCCTGCACGCCGCCGCCCTTGCCCACGAGCAACCGGCTGCCCCGGACCGCAAGGACGGCGTCGCCGAGGAGCTTGCCGAGGACGGCGCGCGCGCCGCCTTCGAGGCGCACGATCTCCTGGAAATCCACCGCGTACACCGCGTCGCCGGCGGCCACCGGGCGGCGCAGGTGCAGCGTGATCGAGCCGCCGACCAGCGCGGTGTGCTCCGGCGCGACGAACGGCGCCGGGAAGAGCCGCTCGCGGAGCAGATCCGCGTCCTCGCCGGACGCGAGCCGCCGTACCGCGCCGAGGATCGCCTCGCGGAGCCTGCCGTCGAGCGGCGCGAGCTGGGCGCGGGCGCCCGGGGAGAGCGGCCCGATGTCCAGGAGATGGCGCCCGGCGCCCGCGAGCACCCGGTCGCTCGGCCCGGACTGGAGCGCGCGCTGGAGATCCTCGCCGTGGAAGCGGCCGAGCAGGAGCCGCGGGAGGAACTCGTAATCGGGCCGGCGCGCGAACGGGCCCGACCCCGCACCATACCATTCCAGGAGCCCTCTGGCCTTGCGCATGGTCGCGCCGGCCTGAGCGATCCACGCCGCCGCCTCCAGGATGTGCCAGGGGTCCAGGAGGCGATCGAGCGGAGCGCACCAGGGCCCATTGAGGTTCGGTGGGATCGTCTTGCGCCATTCGCGCCGCGCGCGCTCGCCCTCCTCGCTTCGCCAGCGCGTCACGTCCTCGAGCGGTCCCGGTACGCCGCGCGCGGCGAGCTGCTCGAGCAGCGCGCGGTCGTCGCGGAGCTCCGACCAGCCGCACCATTGCTTCCAGTCGAGCCCGCGCCAGTAGATCGACCGGTTCTCCGGGTACAGGTCTACCCGGCCGACGGGGCCGGCCTCGCCGGTGAGGAGGAGCCCGAGCTGCGGCAGCCCGAGCGGTCCGCGGCACCGCTCGTCGAAGCAGGGCCCGTCGTCCCGGATCGTCAGCGCGGGCGCGAGGGCGTCGAGCGCCGCCCGGTCGAGCTCGGCGAGGACGCGATCGTCGCCATCGACCACCTGGCCCCGGGACGCCGCCTCCAGCGCGCGCTGGAGGTCCTCGTTCCGGGGGGGGTGGCCGTAAGGATAGGGATTGATGAAACGCACGGGCTCGTCTCGCTCCTCGCTCCGGGCTGATCAGCGCCCGCGCCGGCCGCGGCCTCCCTGCGGGCGGGGGCGCGTCTCGACCCAGGTGCCTTGATGCACGTACGGCGTCGTTCCGCCCGTCCAGTTCGGCGCCATCATGCCCGGGCCCCATTGGTGGCCGCCCGGCCCCACGGACGTGGTGCCCGCGTAGGTCGCGGCCGGGTTGGCCGAGCGCGCGCCGCTCGCGACCGCCCGGGTCTCGTCCGCGACGGCCTGGGCCACGCTCGGCCCGTTGCCGGCCGCGGGGGTCGCGCTGTTGCACGCGGACAGCTCGATGCGCCGCTTCCGCCCCCGCTTCTGGCCGCGGAACCCCGCCGCTGTGAGCTGCTGCCCGAGCTGGCGGCCGTCGATGTACCCATTGCCCCACTCCACCGTGTTGGGCGCGCCGTGGGTCGATAGGATGACGTGATCCTCTCGCGCCAGGCTGCCCGGCGTGAGCTGATCATGTCGAAGCACCCGCGCGCCCGGGTGCTGTGCCTGAAGAAGGGCGACATGCTGCTGGATGGTCGCGTCGCCCGGCGCGCCCACGACGATCGTCGTGAGCCCCGAAGGATCGATGAAGATCGTGACGTTGGGGACGAACCCGATCTCCTGCAGCGAGCCCAAGAGGCCGATCGGATCGGGGGTCAGGAAGACGTGCGTCGCCGGGTCGTAGAAGCGGTGGCGGTTGTAGTGCAGGCCGGTCAGCGGGTCGGCGCGCTGCCCGGCGAACCGGAGCGCGCCCGGATCGCCCGTCGCGCGCGCGACGCGTCCGAAGGCGCCGAGATCGATCTCCGACGCGCGCCCGT
Source organism: Sorangium sp. So ce321 (assembly GCF_051530195.1). Taxonomy (NCBI): domain Bacteria; kingdom Pseudomonadati; phylum Myxococcota; order Polyangiales; family Polyangiaceae; genus Sorangium; species Sorangium sp. So ce321. The sequence continues at coordinate 2,121,485 of NZ_CP150329.1, forward strand.
CGCGGTGCAGGTAGAGCCATGGCGTGGAGGCCGCGTCGGTCACGACCATCCGCCAGTCCTTGCCGTCGCGCGCCTCGAGGAGCGGCGTGAAGCCGTCGTCGTCGAACACGCGCTGGATCGACGGGCCCCTCGTCGGGCGCTCCTCGACGAGGCTCTCGCCATCCCAGCCGAACCAGGTGCTCTCGCCGTTGCCGTGCGCCTGCGCGACGCAGCGGCCGAGGGGGTCGTACAGGTAGCGGACGGTGAGGCCGTCGCCGCGGACCGCCGCGACGAGGCGGTCGCGCTCGTCGTACTGGTAGCGCCAGGTCTGCAGCGGCCCCGGCCCGACGCGGCCTGCGAGGCGGCCGCGGGCGTCCCACTGGATCTCGGCGCCGCCCGCGCGCACGGGGCGGCCGTCCGCGCCGATCGACCACGCGGGGCCGCGCGACGGGATCGGGGTCCCCTGGGGCGCGTACGTGAACTGCTCGTCGGCGCCGAGGCCGTGGAGGCGGAGCGGCCTGCCCTCGACGTCGAGGTCGTACTGGCGCCCGCCGCCATCGCTGTCCGTGACCGCCGCGACCGGGCCCACCCGGCTCCACGTCCACGCGCGCCTCCGGACCGGCTCTCCGCGCTCGTCCAGGATGGCGACGCTCTCCGGCAGGCCCTGGACGTCGCGCGACCAGGCGAGCTCGCGCGTCCCGTCGAGCCGCCTTCGCCGCGACTCGCCGCGCGCGTCCCGCGTGAAGGCGAGCCCGTCCGCCTCGGCGGCGGCGACCTCGAGCGATGCCGGCGCGCCATCTTCCTCGCGCCGGCGCACCTCGACGGACCACCCCGTCGCATAGCGACGGTGCAGCACGCGGCCCGCGTCGTCGAAGCGGCGGGAGACGGCGAACGCGAACCCGGCTGCTTCCTGGACCTCCCGGACGACCCGGCCGTCCTCGTCGCGCTCGAACGTGATCATCACGTCCGCGTTCCGCGCGTGCGTGAGGTGGCCGAGCGCGTCGTGCTGGAACTCCTCCACGAGCCCGCTCGAGGTCTCGAGCCTGGTGACGCGGCCGGCCCCGTCGCGCTCGTAGCGCGCCCACGTGTCGTCGGCATGGGTCGTCCGGACGAGGTGGTTCGATCCGTCGTACTCGTACGACGTGGTCGAGCCGCCGAACGAGGTCTCGCGGGAGAGGTTGCCGCTGCCGTCGTACTCGCGCGCGTGGCGCTCGCCCGCGGCGTTCTCGATCCAGCGGAGCCGGAGCAGCGCGTCGTAGCCAAGCCGGAATCGCCTGCCGTCGGGGCGCGCCACCTCCACGAGCGCTCCGGCGACATAGCGGTACGTGGTGATCCCGCTCGCGTCGGAGCGCGCGATGACGCGGCGGCTCGCGTCGATCTCCATCTCCAGGACGTTGCCGTTCGGCTCCTCCAGGCGCACCAGCGCGAAGCGCGAGTCGTACGCGAATCGATAGACTCCGCCCTTCGGGGTCCGCGCCTCGACGGGGCACCCGAACAGATCGAAGACGTACTCGTAGGCGTCGCCGGCCGGCGTCTCGACCCGCAGCGGGTTGCCGTGCGCATCGTAGTCGTACGTGAGCTCGGCGCCGTCCGGCCCGGTGGACGCCCGCACGAGGCCGTGTGCGTCCCACTCGAGGGCTTGCTCGCGGCCGCGCCAGTCGACGCTGCCGGTCGGGGTGCCCCTCCGGTACGTGGTGCGGGTCTTCTTCCCGTCGGGCCGCGTGCGGACGATCTCCTGCGCCTCCTCGTCGACCGCGTCTCGCCAGGTCGCGCCGTCGGGCTCGGTGACGCTCTCGAGGTGCCCCGCGGCGTTGTACGACCACCGCGTGGTCCGCCCGCCGCCGTCGCGGAGCGAGAGCAGCCTGCCGACCGTGTCGTACGTATAGGTGCGCGCGTGGCCGCGTGGATCGACATAGGCGGTCACGAGGCCGAGCGCGTTGCCCATGTAGGTGTGGGTCGCGCCCTCGCCGTCGATCACCACGGTCCTGCCCCGGGCGGGGTCGTACGACAGCCGGGTGTGGTGGACGCCCCGGGCGCCCGGGAGGCGGGGCGCGCCGAGCTCCGCGAGCACGTCGCGGCCGGCGATCTCGCCCCACGTCTCGACGCACCGTTTGACGCCCTCGATCGCCTCGTACCTGAAGTGGAACGCGAGCCCGTCCGGCAAGATCTCCCGGATGAGGTAGTGTTCCTCGTCGTATTCGTACCGGATCTCGGCGCCGCCCCCGTCGATGACCCGCACGAGGTCGCCCGCGTCGTCGAGCTCGTAGGTCACGGCGCGGCGGGTGTGCGGGGTGCCCTGCTCGTCGGTCGCGGTCACCTCCCACCAGGAGAAGGGCCCCTGGCGCTCGAGCCGGGCGCGCCGCCCGACGCCATCGACGATGCCCGTGAGCTCGTCGCCTTGCCATTCCATGGTGGCCTTGTTGCCGAACGCGTCGCGGATCTCGACGAGCGCGAAGCGCTCCTCCGGGCCGGTGCGGCGCAGCACCCGCGCGAGGCCGTCGTCCTCCTCCACGAGGAGATCCTCTCCGACGGCGGCGACGCGGACCCCGAACGGCAGGAGCAGGACGTGATCCTGCGCGGGCCAGGAGAGCACCTGGGTGCGACCGCCCGGCGCGGTGAGCTCGAGCTCATCGCCGCGGCGACGGGCGCTCCAGGCGAGATCGTGGGACCAGCCCCACCCCACGCCGCAGCGGTGCCGCACCGCCGCGGTCGAGTAGCTTCGCTCGAGGGTCACGACCAGGGGCCCCGGCAGCTCGAGGTCCGCGACCGGGTTCGTGTACATGGCCCCCGTCACGACGTCGACCGGGTGCCCCGCGGACGCCTGGCCATCTGCCCCTGGCGGCGCGGGTGGGCTCGGTGGGCCCGCGCCCTGGCCGCTGCCCCCGCCGCCGCCGCCGCCGTTGCTCGGGCCCTGAGGCCCGCCGCCGCCCGGACCGCCGGCGCTGCTGCCGCCCCCGCCGCCGCCCCCGCCGCCGCCCGCGGCGTTGCTCGCGCTTGCCCCCGCGCCGACGGTGATGCTCTTGTTCATCTGGCCCATGCTGCCCGTGATGCCGGCCATGCCGAGCTCGATGAGGACGTTGGGCGCGCCCAGCCAGGGAAAGCACGGCCCCCCCGTGTTGAGGCTGACGACCTCTTTGAGCGTGCCTGGCTCATTGCCGTGACATGCCTTCATGCAGCCGCCGACCGTGAGGATCTTCGCCCCTTCGATCTTGGTCCGCATGCACGGATCGATGATCCCCTCGGCCACGGAGCCCATCGTCGGGTACGGGATCGGCAACGGGCTCGGCGCCGCGGGCGTCAGGCACACGCTGACGGCCATGCCGGTCATCTGGTGACCCGACTTCTCCGTGATCGTGTCCATGTGAAGGGCGGTGACCTTGGCCATGGCGCTCTCGAGCGTCGCACGAGGGGTGTCCCGTCCACAACTCGGATGTCGGCGCGACGCGCGTGCGGGCCCGATGCGAGGCGGGCACGCTCGCGGCATCTCTCGCTCCGGCGGTCAGGCGCTCCGGCTCGACATCGTGTCGCGGGCGCCGATGCGCGGAGCTGCCGACATGGCTGGCGTGAGGTGTGAAGCGCTGGGCGGGTGGATCAACTGCTGAGCGTTGCTCGGCTCCACTCCAGGCGAGCGTCCAGGTGAGCGTCGGCGCGCCTATCCCTCTCCGCGCGCCATCACCTCTGCCCTCAGCTGGTCAGCCCTGTCAGCGGCCCGGTGCAGTAGCTCGGATCTCCGAACGACTCTGCATCGATGCCCATCGACTGGAGCAGCGACACGAGCAGGTTGTTGTGCCCGACCTGCTTCTGCTGGGCGACGTAGCGGCCTGTCTTGAAATGGCCGCCCGCGCTGCCCGCGAGGACATAGGGGATGTTCTGACGCAGGTGGTTGCCGTCGGCGTGCTCGTTCGTCCACAAGATCACCGTGTTGTCGAAGACCGAGCCGTTCCCCTCCGGCATGCTCTTCAGCTTCGCGATCAGGTACGCGACCTGCTCGGCGTAGAAGCGGCTGATCTTCATGAGCCGCTCGCGGTTCGCCGGGTCGGCGTAGCCGTTGTGCGCCAGCGGGTGGTGGCCCTCGGTGATGTCCGGGCCGAGGAAGCTCAGCACCTTCGTCGTCGCCGAGTTCGTGAACTGGAGGCTCGCGACCCGCGTCAGATCGCAGGCGAGGGCCATCGCCATGACATCCAGCTGGAGCCGCGTGACCTCGGGCATGCTGGCGACCTTGTCGGGGTCGATGTCCGGCGTCAGCGCCGGCTCCGCGCACGCCGCGGAGGTCGGCGCCACGCCGCGGTCGAGGCGCGAGGCGATGTCCTCCACCGACGCGAGGTGCCCCGCGAGCTTCTCCTGATCCGCGGCGCCGAGGCGCTTCTGGAGGCGCTTGTAGTCGGCGGCCACCTTGTCGAGCACCGCCCGGCGCTGCTCCGTCTTCCGCGTCGTCGCCTCCGGCGCGACGGCGAAGTCGGAGAAGAGGCGGTCGAACGCGGCATAAGGGCTGTTCTCCGGCGGCAGCGGCTGCGCCGGGCCGCGGTACGAGATGCGCGCGCCCACGTTCGCCCCGTAGACGAGGACGCCGAGCTCCAGCGACAGGAACTTGGTCCTCGTGCCGATGTGGTTCGCGATCTCCTGGTCGACCGAGATGCCGTCGGCCCACCCGCACGACAGCCCGGCGTCGCCGGGGAAATCGCCCTCCTGCATCGGGCGCCCGGTCAGGCACTGGCCGGTGCCCTTCTGGTGCGCGTCGCCCGGCCCCACCAGCGCCGACAGCGCGCTCACGTTGCCGAGGACGAGGAGATCCTCGTTGTGGTCCTTGAGCGGCGCCAGGATCGGCGACAGCTCCTCGCCCTTCTGGAGCCGCGAGGACGAAGGCCAGAAGTCCGGCGGCACGGTGCCGTTCGGCGTGTAGAGGACGACGAAGCGCTTCGGGAACTCGGCCCCGAACGAGGCCCGCCCCGTCTGCTCCGACGCGGGGGCGAGCCGCTTCGAGCAGCCCATCGCCTCGAGGAACGGCAGCGCGAGCGCCGCGCCGCCGAGGCCGCGGAGCACGGCGCGGCGGCTGAGTCGAAACGGCTTCATCAAGGCTCTCCTTCTGCGCCGTCTGCGGCGGCTCCTGCGTTGCCTTCAGCGTCGCCTCCTGCGCTGATCAAGCGCCGGTAGCGGAACGCGTCGGTCTGGGTGAGCGCCACGAGCAGCGCCTTGATGTTGTACCCGGACGACTCGAACGCCTGCGTCGCCTGCGAGATGCTGCAGCTGTCCGCGCTCTGCTCGGCGCGGCCGTGGCCGAAGCGGAACCACTGCTTCACCACGCACGCGCGCACCTGCTCGCTCTCGGCGAGGCGGTGCGCGAGCTCGACGGCCCCGTCGAACGGCCCGTCGATGTCGGTCTGCGTCAGCTCGCCGCTCGCGTCGATCGGGATGCCGTTCTCGGCGTCGCGCCAGCGCCCGAGCGCGTCGTAGTGCTCGAAGCCGAAGCCGATCGGGTCGAGCAGCGCGTGGCAGCTCTTGCAGCCCGGATCCGAGACGTGCTGCGAGAACTGCTCGCGGGTCGTCTTCGTCGGGTCGACCATGGGCGGCTCCGGGACCACGTCCGGCGGCGGCGGAGGGATCTGGCAGAGCAGGCTCTGGCGCACGAACCGGCCGCGGTGGACCGGCGAGGACCGGTTCGGCTTCGCGTAGAGCGAGAGCAGCCCGGCGTGCGTCACGAAGCCGGCGCGCTGCGACGGATCGAGCGCGACCTCCTCGAACGCCTCGCCCCGCGGGCCGCCCTTGATGCCGTAGAACTCGGCGAGCTCCCGGTTCATCATCGAGTAGGGCGCCGTGAACAGCGTGCTCACGCTCGCGTCCTGCTCGAAGATCGCGTGGTCCAGGAACGCCTCGGTCTCGGCCTGGAAGAGGCCGAGGAGCTCGTCGCGGTACTCGGGGTAGAGCTCCGGATCCTTCCCGCCCGCGGCGACCTCGTCGATCTTCGCGAGCCCGAGCCACTGGCGGTGGAAGTTCTTCGCGGCCTCGCGCGCCCGCGGGTCCTCCAGCATGCGCCGCGCCTGCGCCTCGATCTCCGCGGCGGTGCCGAGCGCCCCCTGCTCGGCGGCGGTGAAGAGCGCGTCGTCGGGCATCGTGCCCCAGAGCAGGTACGAGAGCCGCGAGGCCACCTCGTACGAGCTGAGCGGCACGACGTCGGCCTCCACGGGATCGGGCATGCCCAGCTCGACGCGGTAGAGGAAGTGGGGCGACTGGAGCACCGCCTGGAGCGCGAGCTCGAGGCCGGTCGACGCGTCGTCCGGCGTGTCCCCGAGGGCGAGCCCGCGCTGGAAGAGCGCGACGAGCTCCTCGACCTCGTCCTCGGCGAGGGGCCGGCGGAACGCCCGCTTGCCGAGCGAGGCGAGGAGCGCCGCGGCCTCGCCGCGGCAGGCCGCGCCCCCCGCGGCCTCGCGGCACGCGGGCAGCTCGCCGAGCAGCTTGCCCGCCGCGCGCGCCGCGATGCCCTCGGCCGCGCTCATGTACTGCTCGGCGAGCAGCGGGCTCACCACGAGCGCCGCTGCCTGGTTGTTGAAGCCGAGCGACTCCTCTTCCGGCACGAAGCCCTGCGCAGGTCGGCTGTCGTCGCCGAGGAGGTCGAAGATCGTGTTGTCGTACTCCACGCGTGTCATCCGGCGGAGCGGGGACTCGCCGGGATCGATCGTGGCGCACAGCGGGCCCGTCGCCTCGCCGTCTCCGTCGTGCGCGGGCAGATCGCCGTACTGGCCTGTACAGGACGCGAGGAGGAGCAGGCCGATGGGCCAGCGGAGAGCTCGTGGTTCAGCCATGATGCCTCGTCAGCGAGTGCGAGCGGGGGCCGAGGGCGGGTGGGTCGACCCCCTTCGTGCAGCGCGCGGCGCGTGATGCGCGCCCCCTCGCCATCTTCCAGGGAGCCTATTGCAGTCCGCTGCTCCGCGATAGGAGCCGCGCGGGGAGAGGGTGAATCAAGTGGGAGCTCGGGGCCGATGTGATCTTCCCGTGCGCCCGGGTCTCACCGCGTGCTCCCGTGAGCGCGGACTCCGGTCATCGAAGGCGGCGCTCGACCCTGGACGTCCAGAGCGACTATGCTCCCGCCCAATGCAAAGGCGACCGCTCGCCTGTTCTATCTCCGCTGCTGTATCTCGGCGCCGCGCCCGGCGCGGCTCATCGGCCGCGCTGCTCGGCGCGGCGCTCGCCGTGCTCGCCGCGCCGAGCGCCGCCGCGCCCCGCGACGATCGCGCGAATCGCGAGGAGGGCGACGGCCGCACACCGCCCGTCGGCACCGAGCTCTTCAGCGCGGGAGTCGATCTCGAGATCGCGGGTCGCACGCTCTCCTATACGGATCTGCTCTCCGAGAACCTCCGCACCTACGAGGTGCTCGGCGTGCCCATGCCGTCCATCCACGGCGAGCTCTACCCGCTCGCGCGCAGCGCGCTCCCTGTGCTCCGCGACCTCGGCGTCGCGCTCTCGTACGCGCGCGCCGTCGGCCTCGACTCGGAGGGCGCCGGGGGAGCGAGCGTATCGACCTCCTGGAGCCGCCTCCACGCCGGCCTCAGGGGCCGTTTCCGGCCAGCGGGGCAGGCCGGACCGGTCCTGTTCGCGACCGGCGGACTCTGCTGGATCGACTTCGATGTCGAGCCGACGGGCGAGCCGTCGCGCGACGCGGCCTCGGTGTCATACGTCACGTTGCGCCTGGGCGCCGACGGCCGTTTGCCTGTCGGCCCGGTCGCGCTGGAGGCGGGGGCGGGCTACCAGGCGCCGCTCTCGATGGGCGCGCTCGCGTCGCACTTCCGCGGGCCGAGCGCCGGCGGCGTCGACCTCCGCCTCGCCGTCGCCGTCCCGTTCGCGCCGGGGCTCGAGGCGCGCGCCGGCGCTTCCTACACGCGGTTCTTCTATGACTTCGACTCCGAGCCCGAGGACGCGTTCATCGCGGGCGGGGCGCTCGACCAGCTCTTCGGCGTTCACCTGGGGGTGGCCTATCATGGGTATTGAGCTTCGCGGACGGCGCCCGGCGAGCGCCGCGCTCCGCCTCCGCCGCGACCTCTGGACGGCGGCCGCGCTCGCCGCGCCGGCGCTGCTGCTCGCGGCGTGTCCGGGGACGATCGAGGACAAGGAGCGGTTCATGCGGCCCGACGGCGGCCCGGACGCCGCGTGCGCCGACGTCCCCGCGGTGTTCGCCGAGCGGTGCGGCGGCGCGAGCTGCCACGGGCCGGGCGAGCCCGCGGCCGCCCTCGACCTCGTCACGCTCGGCGTGGACGCCCGCGTCGCCGGCCGCCCTGCACAGAGCTGCGCCGGCGTGCTCGCCGACCCCGAGCGCCCGGAGGACAGCGTGCTCTACGCGAAGCTCACGGACTCCCCGTCGTGCGGCGCGCGCATGCCGCTCGGGGCGGCGCCGTACACGCCCGAGGAGCTCGCGTGCGTCGCCGCGTGGATCGCCGAGCTCACGCCGTCCGCGTGCAGCGGCCCCGACTGCGGCTGTACCGGGTGCGTGTGCGCGCCCGGTGCACAGGAGGCGTGCTACACGGGCCCCGAGGGCACGCAGGGGGTCGGGCGCTGCGCGGCCGGCACGCGCACCTGCAACGCCGAGGGCACGTCGTGGAGCCCCTGCGCCGGGGAGGCCTTGCCCTCGTTCGACGCGTGCGACACGCCCGACGACGAGGACTGCGACGGCGTCGTGCCCACCTGCGAGGACGTGTGGAGCCGCGGCTTCGGCGACGCGACCGGCCAGTACGCCCGGTCCGTGGCGGTCGACGAGGAGAGGAACGTCATCGTGGCCGGCCAGCTGGAGGGCACCGTCGACTTCGGCGGGGGTCCGCTCGTGGCGACGGGGACGGGCGCCGACGCGTTCGTGGCCAAATTCGACAGGTACGGCACGCACCTCTGGAGCAAGCGGTTCCCGGGCGAGGGCAACCAGTTCGCGATGGCGGTCGAGGTCGATACGAGCGGCGACATCGTCGTGGCGGGGCGCGCCTTCGGCAGCGTCGACCTCGGCGGCGGCGAGCTCGCGTCGCACGGCAAAGACGACGTGTTCGTCGCCAGGCTCGACCACGACGGCGAGCACATCTGGAGCAGGATCCTCGGCGGATCCGGCGAGGATCGCTGCGATCGCATCGCCATCGACCCGACGGGCACCGTGATCGTGGCGGGCGGCTACAACGGCACCGTCGACTTCGGCACCGGCGCGCTCGCGAGCGCGGGCATGCGCGACGCCTTCGTGCTGGGGCTCGGCCGGGACGACGGCAGCACGATCTTCGCCGTGCGCGCCGGCGGCGCGGGCGACGACTACGCCAGCGCGGTCGCGACGGACGCGGACGGCGAGGTCCTCGTCGCGGGCCACTTCTCCGGCACGGTCGATCTCGGCGGAGGGCCGCTCGAGAGCGCCGGGCTCTCCGACGTCTTCCTGGCCAGGCTCCGTCCCTCTGGCGACCACCTCTTCAGCGCCCGCTTCGGCGGCGCCGAGGCCGACGAGGCCCACGACGTCGCGGTCCACGAGGCCACGGGCGACGTGGTGCTCACGGGTACGTTCGCGTCGACCATCGACTTCGGCGGCGGGCCGCTGGCGAGCGCGGGCGGGCGCGACCTCTATGTCGCCAGGTTCTCCGGCGCCGGCGCGCACCTCCTGAGCCAGCGCTTCGGCGACGAGGAGGACCAGCTCTTCACCGGCTTCGAGACCGGCGCGCGCGCGAGCGCCGCGGTCGATGCGGAGGGCAACGTCCTGCTCGCGGGGCCGCTCTTCGGCGCCGCGGACTTCGGCGGCGGCGCGCTGACGAGCCGCGGCAAGACCGACGTGTACCTGGTCAAGCTCGGCCCCTCCGGCGACCACCTGTTCAGCTCGTTGTTCGGGGATTCCCAGACTCAGGTCGCCCTCGACATCGCGGCGGACTCAGGCGCGAGCGTCCTCGTCGCCGGCCGCTTCTACGGCGGCATCAACTTCGGCCAGGGGCTGCTCTCGGCCGCGGGCGAGGGAGATGCGTTCGTCGCGAAACTTTCTCTTTAGTGTCCGGTTGTAAATTTCGCGCTTTGTTGTACAAAGGCGCTACCTGCGGAATTGTACTACCCGCAGAGGCCGCTCTCGGCTTGTGCCAAATTGCCTCGAATGGGGCAGGGTGGCCTGTCGCGCGCTGTCGATACGGCCCGGTTGCTCCTGTTCTCGCTTCGATTCTCCAGCTTCTCCGCGGTGGCATGCTCTCTGCTCGGTGTGGCCCGACCGTGCGGCGATTGCCGCGCACCCCTTATCGGAGAAGGCCTGTCGAGCCAAGCGGGCGAGTCCGGAGGAGCAGAGGTAATGCGCGTCCTGCTTATCACCAAGATCTTCCCGAACGCGATGAACCCGGGCCAGGCGCCGTTCAACCGGCGACAGTTCGCCGCGCTGTCGCGCTATTGCGATATCGACGTCTTCGCGACCATTCCCTGGTTTCCCGGGGCGTCCAGGTTCTCCAAGTGGTCGGTTTCGGCCGAGGCGCCTCGGGAGGAGGTGATCGAGGGGTTGCCGGTGCGCCACCCGCGATTCCTGTATCTCCCCAAGGTGGCTCCTTACCTGAATGGCCCGCTCTATGCGGCCTCGATGCTCGTCGAGCTCGCGCGCCATCATCCGGCGCCGGACGTCATCGTCGGCTCGTTCGCCTATCCGGACGGCTTCGCCGCTGTGTGCCTCGCGGAGCTGCTCGGCGTCCCTGCGGTCGTCAAGGTGCACGGCTCGGACATCGACGTGCTCTCGCAGCAGCCGGCGGTGCGGCCGGCGCTGGAGTGGGGGCTCCAGCGGGCGACCCGCGTCGTCGCCGTGAGCAAGAAGCTCGCGGACGGGGTCCACGCGCTCGGCGTCCCGCGCGACCGCATCGACGTGGTGATGAACGGCGTCGATCGCGCCATGTTCCGGCCGCGCGATCGCGGCGAGGCCCGCGCTGCCCTGGGCCGCTCCGCGGAGCGCCGGCTGCTGCTCTACGTGGGGCACCTGCTCCGCGACAAGGGCGCGCTCGACGCGATCGCCGCCTTCGAGCGGATCGCCCCGGCGCACCCGGATCTCGACCTCGTGCTGGTCGGGAGCGGCGCCGACGAGCAGGCCTGCCGCGCGGCGGCGGAGCGCCTCGGCAGCCGCGTCCACTTGACGGGCCGGCTGCCGCACGACCAGGTGGCGCGCTGGGTCGCCGCGTGCGACGCGCTGGTGCTGCCGAGCCATCACGAGGGCACGCCCAACGTCGTCATCGAGTCGCTCGCGTCCGGGCGCCGCGTCGTCGCGACCGACGTCGGCGGCATCCCCGACGTGCTGTCCAGCCCCGAGCTCGGCGAGCTCGTGTCACCAGGCGACCTGCCGTCCCTGGGCGCGGCCATGTCGCGCGCTGCCTACGCGCCGTACGATCCGGAGCGGATCTCGGCGCTCGCCGGGTGCTCCGGGTGGGACGAGAGCGCCCGCGCGTTCTACAACTCGATCCTCGCGGCGCGCGGCGAGCGGCCCCTGCCTGTCCCGGTGTCCGTGCCGGTGCCGGCGCTGGAGAGGCGCCCCGTGCTCCAGCTCGACGCGCCGCCTCCCTCGTCCCGCCGGTGGGCGCCCGCGCCCGCCTCGCGGCGGTTCCCCGAGGCCGTGCAGCTCGGGGCGAGCCAGGCCTGAAGCGGCTTGAAGCGGCGCGCGTCCGTCGCTGGCGCGCGCGTCGCTGGCGCGCGCCCGTCGCTGGTCGCGCGCCCCCGGCCCCGCCTCAGGCCGCCGAGGCGGCCTTGTCCGGCCGCAGGCGCACGGTGGGGCCCGGGTCGGGCGGCGGGGGCTCGGGGCGCGGCATCGCGGCGCGCGCCGCCCAGAAGCTCCTCGCGTCCTCCGGCGTCCACGGCGGCGTGGGCGCGCACGCGTCGAGCGCGGCGAGCAGATCGCGCGCGCTCTGGTAGCGGTCGCCGGGCCTCTTGGCGAGGCACCGCATCACGACCTCTTCCAGCTCCGACGAGAGCGGCCACGGCGCGCGGAGCGAGGGCGGGATCGGCGGCATCGTCAGGTGAGAATAGACGAGCTTGCCGAAGCTCCGCCCGTCGAAGGGGGCCACCCCCGTCAGCAGGTAATAGAGCGTCACCCCGAGCGAGTAGATGTCGCTGCGGGCGTCGACGGTGCCGGCCGAGATCATCTCCGGGGACATGTACGTCGGCGTCCCCTTGATCACGCCGACGTCCGTCATGCTCGCGTCTCCCTCCAGGGTCACCTGCTTGGCGATCCCGAAGTCGAGCACCTTGAGCACGTCCTGCTCGTCGCCGACGCGCGTGATGTAGAGGTTGTGGGGCTTGATGTCGCGGTGGATGACGCCCGCGTCGTGCGCCTCGGCGAGCGAGAGGCAGGCCTGCCGCGCGAAGTGAACGACGCGGGCGGGAGGCATCGGGCCGTGATCGCGCACCAGGGTGGCCAGGTCGGCGCCGGCCAGGTGCTCCATCGCGATGTAGAAGATGCCGTCGCTGCTCGCCCCGAAATCGAAGATCCGGATCGTGTGCGGCGACGTGAGCCGGCTCGTCGCGCGCGCCTCGCGCTCGAAGCTGCGCACGTCGCCCTCCGATTTGCTCTCGCTGCGGAGCAGCTTCAGCGCCACGTCGCGCCGGAGCGACTCGTCCCAGGCGAGCCACACCTCGTTCTGCCCGCCCCGGCCGACCGGCGCCACGAGCCGGTAGCGGCCGAGCTTGCGGGCCTCGTAGACCTGCTGGCGCGCCGACCAGAGGCCGTGGCTCGCCGCGGACACGAGGATCGCGGTGGCGAGCACGAAGATGTAGTTGCACGAGAAGATCACGAGCGACCGCGGCGACGACCACTGCGCCGCGAGCGCCGGGTCGAGCGACGCCCCCGCGCCCATGATGATCGGGAAGCTGAGCGCCACCGGGAGCGTCATCCGGAGCGAGCGCGAGAAGTGCGTGGGCAGGATCGTCGCGTCGACGAGCATCACGATCGAGAGCCCGTGCATGTAGTTCCAGGTGAGATCCCCGAACTCCAGGGCCATCACCGAGATCAGCCCCCCCGTGCTCCAGACCGCGAAGACGTGCGCCGCGTCGAGGAGCTCGGCCGAGGTCTGCTCGCGCCGGGCGAGGAGGAACAGCCAGAGCAGGATGACCTCGCCGAGCAGCCGGTAGAGCAGCAGCCGGGTTACGGACGCGCTCGGAAACACGGCGAGGACCACGAACACGTCGAGCGCCGCGAAGGTGGGCCAGGTCACGAGCGCCGTGGGCAGGCCGCGGGCCATCGCGCGGCGCTCCTCCGCCGTGTTGGCGCTGCGAAGCCCCTGGGATCCCGTCGAATGAAGGCTGCTCGAGGCGGTCATGGTGCGGCGCGGCCCAGGGTACGCAGGCCGCATTGGAGCGCCGCGCTGGCGGGGAGTCAAAGCGCACGTCGCCTCCCGGAGGAGCGGGCGAGGGCGGTCGCGCGCCGCGCAGCGCCGACCATGGCCCGCCGCCGCGCGCGGCGCGGCGCGGCGCGGCGCGGCGCGAGCGGCATGAACGGCGACGGGCGGCGACGGGGAACCAGAGGCTGCTACAGTGGCGGCCGATGCCGGAGCGGTGCGCGTGGGTGACCTCGGATCCAGACTACATCGCCTATCACGACGAGCAGTGGGGCGTGCCGCTGCACGATGACCAGGCGCTCTTCGAGATGCTGACCCTCGAGGGCGCGCAGGCGGGGCTCAGCTGGCTCACCGTGCTGCGCAAGCGCGCGGCGTACCGCGAGGCGTTCGCCGGCTTCGACCCGGCCCGCGTCGCCCGCTTCACGCCGGCGCGCGTCGAGAAGCTCCTCGCGGACCCTGGAATCGTGCGCAACCGGCTCAAGATCGAGTCGACCGTCAACAACGCGCGGCGCTTCCTGGAGGTGCAGCGCGAGCACGGCACCTTCGACGCGTACCTCTGGGGTTTCGTCGGCGGGGCGCCTGTTGTAAACGCCTTCCGGGCGCCCGCGGAGGTCCCCGCGAAGACGGCGACCTCCGACGCGCTCAGCAAGGATCTCCTGCGTCGCGGCTTCAAGTTCGTCGGCTCGACCATCTGCTATGCGCTCATGCAGGCGACCGGGATGGTCAACGATCACCTCGTGAGCTGCTTTCGTCACGGCCAGGTGAACCAGCCGAACCAGCCGAGCGAATCGAGCGAATCGAGCGAATCGAGCGAATCGAGCGAATCGAGCGAATCGAGCGAATCGAGCGAATCGAGCGAATCGAGCGAATCGAGCGAATCGAGCGAATCGAGCGAATCGAGCGAATCGAAGAGGACGGCCGGCGGCCCGGGCGCCAAGAGGAGCAGGGGGAAGCACGGATGAAGCAGCGAAGCGCTCTCGTGATCATCGATGTCCAGAATGGCGTGCTCGACGGGGAGGCCCCGGTGCAGGGGGCGAGCGCCCTGCTCGCGAACATCGGAGCGCTCCTCTCGCGCGCCCGCGCCCGCGGCGTGCCCGTGGTCCACGTGCAGGACGACGAGGTGGGGGAGGTGGGCTCCGCCGCGTGGGACATCCACGCGTCGATCGCGCCGGTGAACGGCGAGGAGCGCGTCCGCAAGCTCGCCTGCGACGCGTTCTTCGAGACCGACCTCGCCGCGCGCCTCGAGCGGCTCGGGGTCGACCACCTCGTCGTCGCGGGCTGCAAGACGGAGTTCTGCGTGGACACCACCTGCCGGCGCGCGGTGACCCTCGGCTTCGGCGTGACGCTCGCCGCGGACGCGCACGGCACCTCGGACAGCCCGGCGCTCCCGGCGGCGGCGATCGTCGCGCACCACAACCGGCTGCTCGACGGCTTCGGCGTCATGGTGGCGGGGCGCCCGTGCGAGATCCGCGCCGTCTCGATCGCGCAGATCGAGCTCTGAGCCCGTGGCGAAGATCGGCTACTACGTCCACGGGCGCGGGCGCGGGCACGCGAGCCGCGCGCTGGCGATCGCGGGGGCGCTCCGCGAGGGCGGTCACGAGCTCAGGATCTACGGCGGCGGTCAGGCGGCGGAGATGCTCGGCGCGCTGCCGGAGCACCGCCACGTGCGGCCGATCGGCCGAGGCCTCGGCGGCGTGATCGAGGTCCCGCGCCGCGTCGCGAAGGAGCTCGTCGAGCAGGGGGGCTTCCGGCCCGACGTCATCGTGAGCGACGGCGACGTGCCCTCGCTGCTCGCGGCGCGCGCGCTCGGGATCCCGGCGATCGCGCTCGGCCACGACCTCGTCTTCTCGCGCTGCTGCCTGCCCGAGGGGCTGCCGCGCCTCAGGGTGCTCGCGTGCCGCCGCACGACCTGGGCGTCGAGCTGGGCGCGCCACGCGGTCGCCGTCCACTTCCTGCCCGCCCAGCCGAGGACGCCGGGCACCATCGTCGCGCGCCCGGAGCGCCGGCCCACGCCCGAGGGCGCCGCCGAGAGCGCCGAGCCCGGCGCGGTCGTCTGCTACTTCAGCGAGTACGACGCGCGCGGCATGCTCGAGCGCGTCGCGCGCTCCGGCCGGCGCGTCATCGCGTTCGGCGCCCCCGGCCTCGACGTGCCCGGCGTGCTGGCGCGCCCGTTCGATCCCGGCGCGTTCCTCGCGCACCTGGAGGTCGCCTCCGCGGTCGTGACCACCGCCGGCAGCAACGTCCTCGCCGAGTGCGTGCTCGCCGGCAAGCCGGTGCTGGCGCTCCACGACGAGCGCCATCACGAGCAGACGCTCAACGCGCTCGTCGCCGAGCGGGCCGGCGTCGCGGTCGCGAGCTCGTTCGCGGCGCTGTCGCGGGACACCGTCGCGCGCTTCTTCGATCGCGTCCGCGCCGGCGACTTCGCGCGCATCGATCTGGAGCGCGCATTGCCGAGCGCGCCATCGGCGATGCGCATGGCGCTGGACGAGGCGCGCGCGCACAACTAGGTGCGATGGCGCGTTCGCACCCTGGCCGTCAACCAGGGTGACGCTGACGGCACGGAGTTTGCTAATCATTCTGGACTGACAGGCTGATCGACCAACGAGGGATGGCTGCTGTGATGAGCAGCAGGCCGGGCTCGCGGGCGCTGAACGACACGGCAGTCGCTGACGCGACATGAACGTCATATCGGCCCCCGTCGCGCTGCGCGCATCGGTCGTCGATCACGGTTCGCGCCGCTTCTCGAAGGAGCAACGAAGATGACCATGGATGCAATTCGGCCGCTCGGTGAGCACCGCGGCGATCGCGCACAGCACGAGGTGATCGCGTCGGTGCGCCACACCCCGTCGACGGGCCCGGCGCGGGGAGGGCATTCCTTCGCCAGGGCGCAAGCGCAAGCGGCTATTCCGGAAAATCCATTCGCTGCCCTCTCCGGAGCCAACGGGCGGCCGCTCAAGGTCGCCATCCTCAGCGACTTCACGCGCATTCCTTACGCGAACGGGGCCGTCTTCCAGACCCGGGCCCTGTATCGCGCGCTCAACACCTGTGGTCACCAGGCAACACTGATCGGACCCCGGGATCCGGACGCCACGGCCGACGAGATTCCTCCGGGCACCATCGCCCTGCCCAGCCTGCCGCTGCGCACCTACCCGGGGGTGCACCTGCCCATTCCCCTGGATTCGGCGGTCTTCGATCCCATGCGGTGGGATTTTGACATCTGCTTTGCCCAGACCACGACGCTCCTGGTCGAGTTCGGCATCTGGCTGCGCAAGATGCGCGGCACCCCGCTGCTCTGCGTGAACACGACGCACCTCGCGGCCGCGTACGACGTGCTCCTTCCGGAGCGCATCTCCCGGATCGGCGCGGTCCACACGGTGCTCCACAAGACGCTGCGCGCGCCGATGGAGCGCCTCTTCGTGGACCTGTACAACCAGGGCGACGGGCTCGTCGTGCTGAGCGAGGGCCTGCGCGACTACTGGCGCGAACGGGGGGTGGCGGTGCCCATCCACGTCATCCCGCGGATGGTGCCGGAGGACGTGTTCGATCGCCAGCTCGGCCCCGACCCGTACGCGCCGCTCCTCGAGGAGCGCGGGCTCGACCCGCGCGGCCCGCGCTTCGTCTGCGCCGGGCGCCACACCCGCGAGAAGTCGCAGCACCGGCTGATCCGCATCTTCGCCGAGCACATCGCGCCGCACCACCCGCAGGCGACGCTCACGCTCGTCGGCGACGGGCCGGACAGCGCGGCGTACGCGGCGCTGGCGCGGGAGCTCGGCGTCGCCCGCCGCGTGATCATGACGGGCGAGGTGCCGTACAGCCGCATCTCGGACTACTACCGGCACGCGACAGCGTTCCTGCACGCGTCGCTCAGCGAGACGTTCGGCAACGTGCTCAGCGAGGCGCTCTGGTGTGGCTCCCCGACCGTCGCGTTCGCCGACGGCATGGGCGTGAGCTCGCAGATCCAGAGCGGCTACAACGGCCTGCTGCTCGATCCGGGCCGCGGCGCGCTCGCCGAGGACAAGGCGAACGCCGCGTTCGGCAACGCGGCGCTCGCGATCGCGCGCGATCCGCAGGCCGCCGCGCGGCTCGGGAGCGCGGCCGCGCAGCGCGCGCGCGAGCGCTCCTCGCCGCACGTGGTCCAGAGGATGCTCGCGAACGCGTTCGTGAACGCGCGCGAGCACGCGGCGCAGTCGGGCATCCGCCCGCTCGTCGACGGGCCGAAGGCGCTCCAGTGGTTGGAGACTTTCCGGCACTTCCGCTCCTGGGTGGGCGTCACCGGCGGCCTCTTCGCGTTCGGCCACCTGAGGCCGGCGGCGGCGCCGCGGCCGAAGGGGATCCAGCCATCGTTTTGCGCGTAATTTGCGCGTGATTCTGCGCGAGGCGGCGCGCTCGCCGTCGTTCCGCGCGACGCGCGCATGGTAGACCTGCCCCGCGCCGGGCCTCCCCGGCGCCGGCTCGAGGTGTTCTTCGCATGGTTCTGAGGATGATCGGGGCGCTCGTCGACTTCAGCGGGCGCCGTCCCTGGCTCGTGATCGGCCTGGCGATCGCCGCCATGGCGGGGCTCTGGGGTTACGCGTCGCGGCTCGAGCTGCGCACGGAGCTCCGGGAGCTCCTGCCGAGCGACAGCCCGGCGTTCATGGCCTACGAGCGCCAGGCCAGGCGCGTCGACGGCGGCGCGCAGCTCATCGTGATCGCCGAGTCGCCGGATCGCGCCGCCAACGAGCGGTTCATCGACGCGCTCTCGGAGCAGCTCGAGGAGCCGCTGCGGCGGCGCGCGGCCTGCCTCGCGGCGTGCGCCGACGACGCGTGCCGACAGGCGTGCGGGCCGGCGTCGCTCATCCGCTACATGGAGTCCGGCACCAAGGAGGTGCGCCGCTTCTTCGACGCGAACAAGTGGCTCTACGCGGGCGTCCGCGAGCTCGAGCAGGCGGACGAGGCGATCGAGCTGGAGCTCGCGCTCAGGAGCGGCCTCATCGACGACCTGGACACCGGCGAGGGCGGCGGCGCGAGCGGGGGTCAGGCGGCGGGCGCGCCGGCCAAGAAGGGCCTGCCGCTCGACGAAACGTGGGCGGAGCTCGAGCGGCGGCTGAAGAAGATCGACGAGTTCCCGAGCGGCTACTTCTCCACGCCGGACGGGCGCATGGTCGCGATCCGGATCGTCTCGCGCAGCGCCGGGATGGGCGATCGCAGCGCGGCCCAGCTCCTCGACCAGGTGACCGCGCTCGTCGGCGGCCTCGAGCCCGCGAAGTTCCACCCGGCCATGCAGGTCGGGTACGCGGGCGACATCCCGAACGCGATCGCCGAGCAGCGGTCGCTCGTCAGCGAGGCGGTGTGGGCCACCGTCATCGCGCTGGTGCTGATCCTCGCGGGCGTGGTCGTCTACTACCGCTCGCCCTGGTCGATCGTCGTGATCGCCCTGCCCACGGCGTTCGGCGCGAGCGCCGGCTACGCGTTCGCGACGGCGACGTACGGCTACGTCAACACGGTCGGCGCGTTCCTCGGGGCGATCATCGTCGGCAACGGGGTCAACTACCCGATCGTGCTCCTGTCGCGGTACCGCGACTTCCGCGCGCGCGGCATGGCGGCGGACGAGGCGCGGCGCGAGGCGGTCGTCAACGCGTTCCGGGCCGAGCTCGTCGGGGCCAGCGTGGCGGCGATCGCCTACGGATCGCTCACGATCACGCACTTCCGCGGCTTCAGCCAGTTCGGCATGATCGGCTTCGTCGGGATGCTCATGGTGTGGGCCTCCATCGTGCCCCTCGTGCCCGCGACGCTCGTCGCGATCGAGCGCGTCCAGTCGCGGCTCCCGAGCTGGCTGCGCGATCCGGTGCCGCGCGTCTCGGAGGAGGGCGCCGCCGGGCCTGGGGCGCGGACGCTCGCGCGCGTGACGCGGCGGTGGCCGGGCGTGATCCTCGCGGTCGCGCCGATCACCCTGGTCCTCGCGGCGTGGGTGCTCCCCGCGTACGTGAGGGACCCGTGGGAGTACAACTTCGCGCGCCTCGGCTCGAAGAGCTCGCGGGAGCGGGGCGCGGGGAGCTGGTCGGTCAAGGCGTCCGAGGTCTTCGGCGGCAAGATGAACGTGGCGGGCGCGATGATGCTCGCGGACACCCCCGAGCAGGTGCCGGCCATCAAGGCGCAGATCCTGGCGAACGACGCGAAGGACCCGCAGGGCAAGCTCGTGGCCGACGTCGCGACCATCGCCGACGCCCTCCCCGGCACCCCCGAGGAGCAGCGCCGGAAGATCGAGATCCTGGAGCAGATCCGGAGCCGGCTGACCCCGCGCGTGCTGCGGGCGTTGACCCCCGAGGAGCAGGAGCGCGTCCTGCTCATGAAGCCGCCGGAGACGCTGCGCGTGATCACGCCCCAGGACCTGCCCGACCTCATCCGGCGCCGGTTCGAGGAGAACAACGGCGTCGTGGGCACGGTGTTCTACGTGAAGTACAAGAACGACGTCTCGTTCTCGAACGGCAAGAACCTCCTCCGGATGGCGAACACGACCGGCAACGTGGTCCTCCCCGACGGTACGCACGTCGTCACGGCCAGCAGGCCGACGGTCTTCGCCGAGATGATCCGGTCGATGGAGCGCGACGGCCCGCTGGCGACGGCGGTGTCGTTCCTGGCCGTCACGGCCGTGGTGGTGCTCGCGACAGGCAGCCTGATGGGCGCGTTCTCGGTGCTGTCGTCCCTGGTGCTCGGCGTGCTCGGGACGGCGGTCGCGATGGCGCTGCTCGACGTGAAGATCAACTTCCTGAACTTCATCGCGCTCCCGATCACGTTCGGCATCGGCGCCGAGTACCCGTTCAACGTCTTCGACCGCGCGCGGCTGCTCGGCGGCGACGTGACGCTCGCGCTGAAGCGCTCGGCCGGGCCGGTGGCGCTCTGCAGCTACACGACCGTGCTGGGCTACGGGTCGCTCGTCTTCGCCGACAACCAGGCGCTGAACTCGTTCGGCTGGGTCGCGGTGAGCGGCGAGATCGCGTGCGTGGCGAGCGCCCTCCTGTTCCTCCCGGCGCTGCTCCACGTGATGAACCGCACCGCGGCGCTGCGGGGCATGTGGAAGGGCGGCCTCCTCTGGAGAGGGAGCAGCCACTCATGAAGATCCTCGACGTCGCGGAGTTCTTCTCGTCGCGCGGGGGCGGCGTGCGGTCGTACCTCGAGGAGCTCGTGCGCCAGGGCAGCCGGCGCGGCCACGAGGTGGTCGTCGTGGCGCCCGGGCCCCGGGACGAGGTCGTGCAGCTCGAGCGAGGGCGCATCGTGCGGGTGGCCGGCCCGCCGATGCCGTACGACCCGACCTACCACGCGCTCCTGCGGCTCGGCGCGGTGCGCGCGATCATCCGCCGCGAGGCGCCCGACGTGCTGCAGGCGAGCGCGCCGTACACGGCCGCGCTGGTCGCCGCGACCGAGCGCTCGGTCCCGCTCCGCACGTTCGTGTACCACTCCGACCAGATCAGCACGTACGCCGCGCCGCTGCTCGACCGGGTGCGCCCGCGCGCGATCGCGCGCGCCGTCGAGGGCGCGCTGTTCGCCTGGCCGCGGGCGCTGTCGCGGCGCTTCGACGCGACGATCGCCCCCGGGACGTTCATCGCCGAGCAGCTCCGCGCGCACGGCTGCGAGCGCGTCCACCGCGTCACCTTCGGCGTGCGGCGCGAGTCGTTCGATCCCTCCCGCGCGGACGACGCGGTGCGGCGGAGCCTGCTCGGCCGGTTCGCGGACGAGCCGTCGGCCGCGCTGCTCCTCGTCGCGTGCCGGCTCGCCGTCGAGAAGCGGGTCGCGCTCGTGATCGACGCCGCGCGGGAGCTCGCGGCGCGGCGCCCGGTGGCGCTGGCGGTGCTCGGCGACGGGCCCGAGAGGGCGCGCCTGGAGCGCCGCGCGGCCAGCCTGCCGCAGGTGAGCTTCCTCGGCTTCGCGAAGGACCGCGCCGCCTACGCGGCGCTGCTCGCCAGCGCCGACGTGTTCGTCCACGGCGGCGCCGCCGAGACGTTCGGCTTCGTGCTGGGCGAGGCGCTCTGCTCGGGCCTGCCGCTGGTCGTCCCCGCGTCCGGCGCGGCGATGGATTTCGTGAGCCCCGGCGCCGCCGAGGCCTACCCGCCGCGCGTCCCGGCCGCCGAGGTCGCCGCCGCGATCGAGCGGATGCTGCAGCGCCCCCGGGGCGAGCGCGTCGCGGCGGCCCGCGCCGCGGGCGAGCGGCTGCCCGCCAGCGACGAGCACTTCGACGCGCTCTTCGCGCTGTACGCGGACCTGCTCGCGCAGGGGCGCGGAGCCGGCGCGCAGCGGCCCCGCGACGCCTGACCCGCGCGATGGATCCCGCGACCGTGCGCCCGCTCCTGGTGATCTCGCCCGCCTTCGCGCCCCAGACGAGCGTGGGCGCCTTCCGCTGGGTGAAGCTCGCGCGGCACCTGCCGCGCCACGGCTTCCGCCCGGCCGTCCTGTCGGGGACCTTCCCCGAGGATCCGCGCGATGAAGGGCTCCTCGCCGCGCTGCCGCCCGAGGTGGAGGTCGTCGACGAGTACCTGGATCCGGCGGTCCTCGCCGCGGAGGCCGCGGTCCGCGCCCTGCGCGCGCGGGCGCCGCTCGCGGGGCCACCCCGCGCGCGGCCGCTCGTGGGGCTCCGCCCGTTCCAGGCGCTCACGGATCGCTGGATCGCGCACGCGCCGCACGGGGCGCGGGCGGCGGTCGCCGCCGCCCGCCGCACCGGCGCGCGGGCCGTGGTGGTGAGCGCCGGCCCCTACTCGGCCTGCCCCGTCGGCGTGTACGTGAAGCGGAAGCTCGGCGTGCCGCTCGTCCTCGACCTGCGCGACCCCTACTCGCTCCACGAGACGGGGAACGGCCCGCCGTCCGGCCTGGCCGAGCGGGCGCGGCGCGCGATCGTGCCGCGCCTGGAGCGGCGCTGGCTGGAGGCCGCCGATCACGTGATCCTCAACACGCAGGCCGCGCTCGAGGCGTACCGCGCGCGCTTCCCCGGGCTCCTCGGGAAGTCCTCGGTCGTGCGGAACCACTTCGACCTCTCGCTGTACGCGCCCGCGCCCGCGCCCGAGCCGCCCCGCCGCTTCGTGATCCTGCACCTCGGCACCCTGCGGGAGGAGGCCTCCGCCGAGCTGATCGGGGCCGCGCTGCGCCGGCTGATCGACCGCGAGCGGCTCGCGCCAGGCGACGTCGTGCTGCGGCAGATCGGCCGGATGTCCGACTACGATCGCGCCTGCTTCGAGCGGATGGGGCTCGCGCCGTTCGTCGAGGCGCTCCCCGCGATCCCGCAGCGCGAGGTGCTCGGGGAGCTCAGGCGGGCGCACGTGCTGTTCACGATGTGCAGCCCCCACGTCGTGCTCCGCATCTCCGCCAAGACGTACGACTACATCGCGTCCGGGATGCCGATGGTCAGCGCCATCGCGACCCGGGAGCTCGACGAGCTGCTCGCGTACCGGAGCGACAACGCGCGCGTCGCGCCGGACGACATCGACGGCGTCGCCGCCGCGCTCGCGCGCCACCTCGCGCGCTTCCGGGAGACGGGCGCGCTGCCTGTCCCGGTGGAGCCGCCGCGCGAGCTCTCGTCCGAGGCGGCCGCGGCCAGGATCGCCGAGATCCTGGACGGCGTGATCCGGGCGGCGGACAGCGGCCGCGCCGGCTGAGCCGCGGGGCACGCCGCCGGCGCGGGATCTCGTGGCCGGCGCGCCGGCGCGGCGGCGCCGGTCGTGCTCTAGACTGGCGCGCGGCCGCCGTCGCCGCGTGGCCGCGTGGCCACCACCCCTGATCGGAGCCCTGCATGCGCTTTCTGCACCCCGAGCGTGACGAGAACCTGGAGCTCGCCCTCGAAGACGTGTTCCTGACCCCCGGGTACTTCGCCGGAGGCTCCCGCCTCGACACCGATCTGCGCCCGACGGACTTCCCCGGGGGCTCGCACCCGATCGTCTCCGCCAACATGAACGCTGTCACCGGCAAGCGGATGGCCGAGACGATGGCCCGCTTCGGCGGCCTCGGCGTGCTCCCGCAGGACATGGATCTCGACACGGTCGAGCGCATCGTCCGCCACATCAAGCGCGCGGACCCGCGGTACGACACGCCGCTCTCGGTCTCGCCGCGGGCGACGCTCCGCGACGTGCACGGCATCATCCGGAAGCGGTCGCACGACATGGTGGTCGTGGTCGACGACGAGCGCCGCCCGATCGGCATCGTCACCCACGCCGACCTGCGCAACCGCGACCAGTACACGCCCGCGTCCGCGCTCATGTCGTCGCGCCTCATCACGATCCCGGCCGGCACGCCGAACCGGACGGCGTTCCTGCTGATGGAGGACGCGCGCGTGAAGGCGGTGCCCGTGCTCGACGCCGAGGGGCGGCTCCACGGCGTGCTGACCCGCGACGACGCCGTGCGCCTGGAGCTGCTCAAGCCGACGCGCGACGACCGCGGCGAGCTCATGGTCGCGGCCGCGCTCGGCATCTCGGCGCAGGCGGCCCAGAGCGCCGCCCGGCTGCTCGAGATCGGCGTCTCCGCGATCGTGCTCGACACGGCGCACGGCCACCAGCGCCGGATGATCGAGGCGGTCCGGGCGGTGCGGGCCGCGGTCGGCGACGCCGTCCCGCTCGTGGCCGGCAACGTCTGTACGGCGGAGGGCACGCGGGAGCTCATCGAGGCCGGCGCGGACATCGTGAAGGTGAACGTCGGCCCCGGCGCGATGTGCACGACGCGCATGCAGACCGGCGCCGGGCGGCCGACGTTCTCCTCGGTGCTCGCGTGCACCCGCGAGGCCAGCCGTCACGGCAAGCGCGTCTGGGCCGACGGCGGCGTGCGGCACCCGCGCGACGTGGCGCTCTACCTCGCCGCCGGCGCCTCGCGCGTCATGGTCGGCACGACCCTCGCCGGCACGTACGAGAGCCCGGGCGACGTGATGGAGGACCGCGACGGACTGCTTTACAAGGAGAACTACGGCATGGCGAGCGCGCGCGCGGTCAGCGAGCGCACCGCCGACCTCGACCCGTTCGAGCGGGCCAAGAAGGTCTTCTTCCGCGAGGGCATCTCGACGTCGCGCATCTACATCCACGAGGGGCGCGAGAGCGTCGGCGCCATCCTGATCGAGATGATCACCGGCGTGCAGTCGGCGTGCACCTACGCCGGCGCGGCGAACCTCGACGAGCTCCACGACAAGGCCGTCATCGGGGTGCAGACGCTGGCCGGCTACGGCGAGGGCAAGCCGCACGGCCTGGAGCGACGTTGAGCGCGCGACGTTGAGCGCGCGACGTTGAGCGCGCGACGTTGAGCGCGCGACGTTGAGCGCGCGACGTTGAGCGCGCGACGTTGAGCGCGCGACGCTGAGCGCGCGACGTCGAGCGCTCAGCGCCGTGCGCGCGCGGGGGCGGCGGTGACGACTGACGGCGGCGTCGCGCTGGTGTTGTCGCGGGGGAGGGATGACGGAAGCGTGACGTGACATCCACTCGGTCCACGACGAACCTCCGGCTGCTTAGCCGTCGAGGTCATCCATGCCGAGCGAACCTGCCCCGCGTTTTTCAGCCGCCCGCCGTGCGATTCGCCGGGGGGTCGGCCATACCTGGCTCTCTGTATTCGGCTGGCGCGTGGAGGGCGTGAAGGATCTCCCGCCGAAGGCGGTGCTGATCGCGTGGCCTCACACATCGAACTGGGACTTCCCGTTCACGCTCGCGGTGAGCTACGTGCTCGACCTCGAGTTCTCGTGGCTCGGCAAGCACACCCTCTTCGAGCCGCCGTTCGGCTGGTTCTTCAGGTGGCTCGGCGGCGTCCCCGTCGACCGCCGCGACCGGAACAACCTCGTCGCGGCCGTGGTCGACGTGCTCAAGCAGCGCGACGAGCTCCATCTGATCATCGCGCCCGAGGGCACGCGCTCGCGCACCAAGCGGTGGAAGACGGGCTTCTATTACGTGGCGCTCGGCGCCGGCGTCCCGATCCTCCTCGGTTACCTCGATTTCCCCCGGAAGCGAGGCGGGATCCTCCACGTCTTCTACCCGACGGGCGATATCGAGGCCGACATGGCGGCGATCCGCCGCCATTACGAGGGCATCGAGGGAAAGCACGCGAGCCGGATGAGCGAGATCACGCTCGGCGCGAGGAGCGCCCCGGCGAACGGGGCCGTGCAGCACCCGTGAGCCCGGGCCGGCGGCGCGCGAGCCACCCGCGCGCCGGCTGCGCGCTGGCAGGAGCGCGCGTCAGCGCGGCGACGGCGCGCGCACCGATGAGACGGGCCCCGCCGTGATCCTCGCCGTCAGGACGCCCGCGAGCGTCCACTCGTAGGTCGAGCGATCCGTGTACACGACGAACTTGCCGCCCGTCGCGAGGTTGGCGACGGTGACGCCCATGGCGATGAGCCCTGGCCGGACGAGGATATGGACCTCCTTCAGCTTGTCAGGGTTCCGCAGGTGCCACGCCGTGAGCTTGGCGCGGACGTCGCTGTCGTAGCCGGTGCCGAGCTCGAGATCGTTGAACACGATGGGGTGCAGGCCCGAGTCGATGAGGGTCTCCAGGTGCCTGACCGCCGGCTCGATGAGGTCGAGCGTCGCGTACCCCTCGAAGCGCCGCGTGACGACGTCGGACGCGGGCGTGCGAATATCCAGGACCCCCCGCGACGTCGACCAGCGGTCGCCCCGCGCTCCGAGCCTTGTGTGTGCCAAATCCATCTCGATTTCGGGACTTTAGTCGATGGGCGGCGCTTCGCCATCCGATCGTTCGGCCCCGCGCCGTCCGCCGATCCCCGAGACCGGACCGTGCGCCGCGCCGCGGTGCGGCCGGGGCTGCGCGGCCGCGGCGGCCGGTCCCGGAGCGCGCCGCGCCCGCCATCCAGGGCGGCCGGCGCTCCGGCGCGCTCGGTCGCCGTCCCGCATCGGCGAGCGCCGTCGGCGCGACGGAGCGGCTATGATGTCGCGACTGTTTCGGCCGCCGGCCGGTGCTGGCGGCCTCGCGAGGCGTCTTCGCCCGCAGCAGAGGGACGAAGGAGGATCTACCGAGATGAGAGGATATGAATCGAAGGTGCTGCGGCTCGCTGTCGTGGCGTTCGCGTGCGCGATGATGGCGGGCTGCGGCGGCCCGCTGCGCTACACGCCGCAGGGCATCGGGAAGGCGCCGGGCGCCGACGCCGTGGTCGTGGCCGACGTCAACTTCGACGCGGCCATGACTCGCCTCGACATCAACGCGAAGAACCTCCCGCCGCCGGAACGCCTCGACGCGTCCAGCACCGCCTTCGTCGTGTGGGCGCGCCCGGACAGCGATTCGCCCTGGCAGCGGGTCGGCGCCCTCAACTACGACGTCGAGGACCGCACCGGGAAGCTCAAGGACGCGAGCGTGCCGCTCACCCGGTTCGAGCTCGTCGTCACCGTCGAGAAGAACCCCAATCCCGAGTCGCCGTCCTCGGAGATCGTCTTCAAGCAAGACGTCGAGTACTAGCGATCGCCCGCGGGGCGCCGCGCGGAGCCCGCGTCGATCGCGGAGCGCCGCGCCATGCGCCCGGCGCAGCTCGGTCGACGAGACGTCCGGGGCGCCGCGCGGGATAAGGCCTCTCCTGAGCCTCATGGCTGCTGGCGTCCTCTCGATTCCATATCAGTCTAGTGCGCTGATGATCGACCGCGTGCGTGTCCGTCAGGCCCGGATCGGGCCTTGACGAGACATCGCCGTTCCCGCGAGACGCGGAGGAGATCGAGGTGTCAGTGCCAGAGGACCTCTTCAGAAGCGCTCCGTTCACGAGGGTCCTGCCGCCGCTCGTCATCGCCGCCGCCGCCGTGGCCGCGCACGGCTGCGATGGCGGAGGGAGATCGCAGGGCCCGGAGGCCAGCGGCGGCGGGACCGTCGCCGGCGGAGGCGGGGGCGGGGGCGGCGGGGACGCCGGGGGCGGCGCAGACGGCAGCGGCGGCGGGGCGCCCTGCGGCGCGGCCGCGGACTGCCCCGGCGTCGACGGCGAGTGCCAGCGGCGCACCTGCGACGGCGGCCGGTGCGGCCTCGACCCGGCGCCGCGGGGCAAGCCCGTGGCCGAGCAGGTCCCGGGCGACTGCAAGAAGAGCGTTTGCGACGGGCAAGGCGCCGTGATCGAGCTCGATGACGAGCGCGACGCCTTCTCCGACGGAGACCCGTGCTCGGCGGACGTCTGCGTCGCGGGCGCGCCGGCGAACCCGCCGGCGCCGGCCGCCACGGTCTGCGGCGGCCCCGGCGTGGCCGCAGGTCGCTACTGCGACGGGGACGGCGCCTGCGTCGAGTGCCTCGCCGCGGGCGATTGCCTGAGCAACGTCTGTGTCGCGAGCCGGTGCGTGGCGCCGGATTGCGGTGATGGCGTGGCGAACGGGGACGAGACCGACGCGGACTGCGGTGGCCCCGCCTGCGTGCCGTGCGCGGACCTGGCCGCCTGCCTCGCCGACGGCGACTGCCGGAGCGGCATCTGCAGGGACGGACTGTGCGCGGCGTCCTCGTGCAGCGACGGCGCGAAGAACGGGGCCGAGACGGACCGCGACTGCGGCGGCCCGGCGTGCCCGCCGTGCGCCACCGGCAAGGCGTGCGCCGTGGACGACGATTGCCTGGGCGGCCGGTGCTCCGGGACGACGTGCCTCCCTTCATGCACCGACGTCGCCCGGAACGGCGCCGAGACGGACATCGACTGCGGCGGCCCGGCGTGCGCCGGGTGCGCCGCCGGCATGCGGTGCGCGGACGGGCGCGACTGCCTGAGCGGCGTGTGCAGCGCCGCGGGGGAGTGCGCCGCGCCGGCGTGCGGGGACGGCGTCGTCAACGCCGCCAGCGAGGCGTGCGACGACGGCAACGCGAGCAACACCGACGCGTGCCTCGCGGCGTGCGCGGCGGCCGCTTGCGGCGACGGGTTCGTGCAGGCCGGCGTGGAGGCGTGCGACGACGGCAACGCGAGCAACACCGACGCCTGCCCGGCGAGCTGCGCGCGGGCGGCGTGCGGGGATGGGTTCGTGCGCACCGGCGTCGAGGCGTGCGACGACGGAAACCGGAGCGCCGGCGACGGGTGCAGCCCCGCGTGCCTCCTCGAGGGCTGCGGCGACGGCGCGGTCCGGGCCGGCGAGGAGTGCGACGACGGCGACACCGACAGCGCCGACGGCTGCCCCATCACGTGCCGCGCCGCGCGGTGCGGCGACGGGTTCGTGCGGGCCGGCGTCGAGGGCTGCGACGACGCGAACGCGTCGGGCGGCGACGGCTGCAGCGCGACGTGCACCGTGGAGGCGGGCTACACCTGCCGGAGCTCGCCCAGCGTGTGCACCTTCACCAAGGAGCGCGACTGCGGTGACGCGGACGACGACGACCTCGATGGCGAGACGGACTGCGACGACCCGGACTGCGCGCTGGGCTGCGAGGACGTCGTGGGCGACTGCCCGCCCGGGCAGGTGCTGTGGGTGCAGTCGTCCGCGGACGTGCCCAGGAACGTCGCGGATCGCTCGACCGTCTCGAGCGTGCTCGCGGTCCCGTCGGTCGGCGTGATCCGGCGCGTGTCGCTGGAGCTCGACATCACGCACCCGTTCGACGGGGACATCGACGTCTCGCTCACGTCTCCGGCGGGCTCGACGGTCGAGGTCTCGAGCGACAACGGGGGCTCCGGCGACAACTACCGCGGGACGATCTTCGATATGGGCTGTGCGGCCCCGGTCTGGGCGGCGATGGCGCCGTTCCGCGGCTGCTACCGCCCGGAGGCGTCGTTCGCGGCGCTCCTGTCCGGGCCGGCGAACGGCACATGGACGCTCCGGGTCGGGGACGACGCCGGCTCCGACTCCGGCACGCTCGACGCGTGGTCGCTCGCCCTCTGCATCGCCCCTTGAGCGCGCGGCGCGCGCGGCGCCCCCGCGGCGACGGCACCCGCGGCGCCTTGCGCTCCGCGGCCTGCGCGCGGACCGGCGCGCGCCTCTCCATTCCTCGCATCTCCCGCGCCCGTCCGGCGTGAGCAGCCGCGCTCGCCTGGCCTGGTCTCCCGTACCGGCGGCCCTCGATCCGTGCCAGGGTGCGCGCGTGCCCTGGGTTCGCGCATCGCTTCGAGGTCAAACCGTCTACGCCCGCGCGGACGCCGCCGGCGCCCTGGCCCCGGAGGAGGGGGGCGGCGTCGAGATCCGCTACAAGCCGCACGACGGCCGCAGGTACAAGGCGCGCCCGGAGAACCTGACCATCGTCGACCCGAAGGTGCTGCCCGACGACACCTGCGGCCCCGCCGAGGCGGTCGTCAAGGCGCGCGCCGGCGAGCAGCCGGAGGGAGCGGGGGGCGCGGGCGCTCCGGCGGCGTCCGGGCCAGCGCGCGCGCAGCGCAAGGCGTCGGCGCGGGGGGCGACCGCCGCGGCGCCTGTGCCGGAAGGGGCCGTCATCGTCTACGCCGACGGCGCGTGCTCGGGCAACCCCGGGCCGGCCGGGCTCGGCGTGGTGGTCATCGACGGCGGCCGGCGGATCGAGCGCAGCGAGTACCTCGGCACCGCGACCAACAACATCGCGGAGCTGACAGCCATCCTCCGGTCGCTCGAGGAGGTGGAAGAGCCGGAGCGGCCCATCGTCATCCACACGGACAGCCAGTATTCGATCGGCGTGCTCCAGAAGGGGTGGAAGGCGAAGGCGAACGCCGAGCTCATCGCGTCGCTGCGCGGCGTGCTCGCGTCGCGCCCGCGCGCGCGCCTCGTGTACGTGCCGGGGCACGCCGGCGTGCTGCTCAACGAGCGCGCCGACGCGCTCGCGCGCGAGGCCGTCCGCGAGCGCGCGTCCCGGCGGACGGTCTATCCCGGCTCTAGCTGAGCCAGCGAGGCGGCCGTGGCCGCCGAGCGCGTCGCCTGTGTGCACGTGCGCGCTCGGCGGGGGCCCGCGCGGCTCAGGAGAAGCCGTCGATGGCCGCGTTCAGCGTGGCGCTGGGCCGCAGCGCGGCGAACGTCTTCTGGTCGTCGAAGTGGTAGTAGCCGCCGAGATCGACGGGTTTACCCTGCGCGCCGATCAGCTCGCCGTCGATCTTGGACTCGTTGTCCGTCAGGGTCCTGGCGAGCTTGCCGAACTTGGCCGCCAGCTCCTTGTCCTCGGTCTGCTTGGCGAGGGACTGCGCCCAGTAGAGCGCGAGGTAGAAGTGGCTGCCGCGGTTGTCGATCTCGCCGACCTTGCGCGCCGGGCTCTTGTTGTTCTCGAGGAACAGGCCGATCGCCGTGTCCAGCGCCTTGGCGAGCACCTTGGCCTTGGCGTTGTTGGTCTTGGTGGCGAGGTCCTCGATCGAGACCTGCAGCGCCAGGAACTCGCCGAGCGAGTCCCAGCGCAGGTAGTTCTCTTTCTGCAGCTGCTGGACGTGCTTCGGCGCCGAGCCGCCGGCGCCGGTCTCGTACAGGCCGCCGCCGGCCAGGAGCGGCACGATGGAGAGCATCTTGGCGCTGGTGCCCAGCTCCAGGATCGGGAACAGGTCCGTCAGGTAGTCGCGCAGCACGTTGCCGGTGACGCTGATGGTGTCCTTGCCCTCCTTCATGCGGCCGAGCGTGAAGTTCATCGCCTCCACCGGGCTCTTGATCGGGAGCTCCAGGCCCTTGGTGTCGTGCTCGGACAGGTAGGCCTTGACCTTGGCGATCAGGTTCCTGTCGTGGGCGCGGTTCTCGTCGAGCCAGAACACCGCCGGGGCGCCCGTGGCGCGCGCGCGGGTGACGGCCAGCTTGACCCAATCCTTGATCGCGATGTCCTTCGTCTGGCAAGCGCGGAAGACGTCGCCGGCTTCGACCTCCTGCTCCAGCAGGGCGTTGCCGGAGGCGTCGACGACGCGCACCGTGCCGCTCTCGGCGATCTTGAAGGTCTTGTCGTGTGAGCCGTACTCCTCCGCGGCCTGCGCCATGAGCCCCACGTTCGGCGAGCTGCCCATCGTGCGCGGGTCGAACGCCCCGTGCTGCTTGTGGAACTCGACCGTGGCCTGGTAGATGCCGGCGTAGGAGCGATCGGGGATCGTGAACTTGGTGTCGTAGAGCTTGCCGTCGGTGCCGTACATCTTGCCACTGGAGCGGATGGCCGCCGGCATCGAGGCGTCGATGATCACGTCCGAGGGCACGTGCAGGTTGGTGATGCCGCGGTCGGAGTCGACCATGGCCAGCGTCGGGCGTTGCTCGTAGAGGGCCTTGATGTCCGCCTCGATCTTCGCCTTCTCGTCTGCCGGCAAGCTCTGGATCTTGCTGTACAGGTCGCCGATGCCGTTGTTCGGGTCGAAGCCGACCTTGGCCAGCGTGGCCGCGTGCTTGTCGAGCGCCTCGGCATAAAACACGCTGACGGCGTGCCCGAAGAGGATCGGGTCGCTGACCTTCATCATCGTGGCCTTGAGGTGCAGGGAGAACAGCACACCCTGCTTCTTCGCGTCCGCCACCTGCTCGGCGTAGAACGCGCGAAGGGCCTTGGCGCTCATCACGCTGGCGTCGACGACCTCGCCCGCCTGCACCTTGACGCTCGGCTTGAGCACGGTCGTCTTGCCGCCGGCGACGAGCTCGATCTTCAGCTCCTGCGCCTTGTCCACCACGACCGACTTCTCGCTGCCGTAGAAGTCGCCGCCGGACATGTGCGCGACGTGGCTCTTCGAGTCACGGCTCCACGCGCCCATCGAGTGCGGGTGCTTCCTGGCGTACTCCTTGACGGCGGGCGAGGCGCGGCGATCGCTGTTGCCCTCGCGCAGGACGGGGTTCACGGCGCTCCCGAGCACCTTGGCGTAACGTGCCTTGATCGCCTTCTCCTCCTCCGTCTTCGCCTCGGAGGGGTAGTCCGGCACGGCGTAGCCCTGCTGCTGCAGCTCCTTGATGGCGGCCACGAGCTGCGGGATGGAGGCGCTGATGTTGGGCAGCTTGATGATGTTGGCGTTCGGCGTCTTGGCCAGCTCGCCGAGCTCTGCCAGGTGGTCGCCGAGCTTCTGGTTGTCCGTCAGGCGCTCCGGGAAGCTGGCGAGGATGCGGCCCGCCAGCGAGATGTCGCGCGTCTCGACTCGGACCCCGGCGGCTTTCGTGAACGCCTCGACGATCGGGAGGAGCGAATACGTGGCCAAGGCCGGCGCCTCGTCTGTCTTCGTGTAGATGATGGTAGAATTTTGCGTTTCCACTGTGTCCTCGAGGGTTGAAAGGGCCGGGATTGTCGGGAAGGTTTCGCCCGGCGCCAAGGGCCCGTCGCACCGTACGCCTTCTCGACCGCGCGTCGAAGACGCGCTGGCTCGCGCGCCAGATGTCCGGTCCGGTCCCGTCTCCCTCGATGAAAGGGGACGACGGGGTTGTCCGGCACGACCAGCGCGCCGGCCTGCGACATGGAGACCGGTTGTCCATGCGTGGGCTCCGGGGAGGTTGTCGTTGGGGCCGCTTACCGCGCCGGGATCGCTGCGGCAACAGGCTGGACCGCGGCGGCCAGGCGGCGCGCCGCGAGGGAGGCGCGCCGCTTCATGCCGGGCCGCGCCGGCCCGGAAACGCGTGGAACCGGCTGGGGTCCAATGGTAGAGGCGCCCGATGCGCGCACCGCTCCGCCTCGCCCTCGCCGGGGTCTTCGCCGCCGCCGCCCTCGCGGCCCCGCTCGCCCACGCGGTCGTGAGCGAGCGCATCGTCGCGGTCGTGGGCGATCGCGCCATCCTGCTCTCGGACCTGCGGCAGCGGGCCCGGCCCTTCCTCCTGCAGATCCAGGCGCGCGTCCCGCCGGGCGCGCAGCAGGCCGCGGCCGAGTCGCAGGTCCTGCGCGAGCTCATCCAGAAGATGGTGGACGAGGAGCTCGAGAGCCTGGCGGCCGAGAAGGCCAACATCCGCGTGACCTCCGACGAGATCGAGAACGCCTTCCGGAACATCGCCGCCGCGGAGCAGACGACGGTCGAGGAGCTGTTCCGGCTGGCGCGGACGACCTCCGGGCTCACCGAGCAGGAGTACCGCGACGAGATCCGCCGGCAGATCCTCGAGGGCAAGATGCTGCAGCTGCGCGTGAAGGGCCGCGTGCGCCTCACCGAGCAGGACGTGCAGTCCGCCTTCGATCGGCTCGTGCGCGAGGAGCGCCGGCGGCGCGAGTACCACCCGGCGTGGATCGTCCTGCGCGTCCTGCCCGGCTCGAGCGCCGAGGCGGTCGAGGAGCGCCGCGCGCTGGCCGCGGCGATCGCGGATCGCGCGCGGCGGGGCGAGGATTTCGCGGCGCTCGCGCGGCAGTTCTCGGACGACACGGCGACCCGCGAGGAGGGCGGCGACCTCGGGGTCCGCGCGCCCCAGGGGACGCAGGCAGCGGCGACCGGCCAGCGCGAGGTGATGGCCCCGGAGCTCGAGGCCGCGCTCATGGCGATCGAGCCCGGCGACATGACCGGGCCGATGCGCGCGGGCGACGCGTTCGTGGTGATGAAGCTCCTGAGCCGCCAGCCGTCGCGCTTCACCACGCTCGAGGCTGCCCGCCCGGAGATCCTGCAGCGGCTGCAGGGCGAGATCCTGCAGAAGGCGAAGGTGAAGTGGCTGGACGAGCTGAAGCGCGGGACGCACGTCGAGGTCCGGCTCTGACGCGCGAGGGCGCGGGGGGCGCGGGGGGCGCGGGGAGCAGGAGGCGCGCGGGCGGCGCCGGCGATGCGGTCGTCCCCGAGTGCACCGCGTGCGGCACCTGCTGTTTCTCGGGTCTGCCCGAGTACATCCGGGTCTTCGGGTGCGACCACGATCGCATGGATGACCGCGCGCGGGGGCTCACGCACTTCATCGGCAACCGCTGCTACATGCGCATCGAGGATGGCCGCTGCGCCGCGCTCACGCTCGACGCGGAGCTCGGCCGGTTCCTCTGCTCGATCTACGAGGTGCGGCCCGACTGCTGCCGCGCGCTCGAGCGCGGCAGCGGCGCGTGCCTCGGCGAGCTGCACGAGAAGCGGGAGCGGCCGCTCATCGCGCTCGACGCGCTCCGGCGCCGCGCGGGCGGCGGGGGCGTCGCGGGGCAGGGCGGCGGCCCGGCGTAGGCGCCGCCCGCCTCGCCGTCACGGCGAGGCGTCCCTGTCCTCCACCGGCGGCGCGCCCGCGTCGAGCACGGCCCGGTCGATCCGCATGCTCACGTCGAGCGTGACCGTCTGCCCGGTGGAGACGGAGATCGTGCGCTTCTCCTCGGGCGCGTTCGGGTGCCGGAACGTGACGAAGTGCCGGCCGGCCTGGAGCGGGATCGGCCGCGCCATCGGCGTCACGTCGATGAGCTCCCCGTCGATGACGACCTCCGCCCACGGCCTGGCGAGCACCTTCAGGTAGCCGCGCTCCTCGAAGCCCGCGGCGGGCTGCCGCGCTTCAGCGCTCGGCGGCGCGGCCGCGTCGCTCTGGCGCAGGCCGAGCTCGATGAGCGCGCCGCCCGCGAGGACCAGCGCGAAGATGCCTGCGAGCCGGCCCACGTCGGGCGCGAGCGACGGCCCGCTCCGCCGCTCGGCCGCGGGGCGCACGGACGGCAGCTGCGCGGGCGGCAGCTCGTCCCCGCCGAGCTTCGCCGCCGCGAGCGCCCGCGCGATGAGCGCGCGCGGCGCCGGGTGACCGCGCTCGGTGAGCTCCTCGGCCAGGGCGTCCGCGACCGCGCGGCCGTTCTCGTAGCGCTGCTCCGGGTCCTTCTCGAGGCACCGGAGCACGACCCGCTCGAGCCCGCGCGACACGTCGGGCACGAGCCCCCGCAGCGGCTGCGGCGGCGCGCTGCGGATGCGGTGCGCGACGGCCCTGCCCTCGGCCCACCGGTCCTCCTCGCGCTCGCGCGGCGCGCGGGACACGCGCGCCGCGCTCGACGCGCTCGACGTCCGGTTCCCTTCCTCCGCCTCCGCCCTGGGCTCGTCGAAGGGGCGCGCGCCGGTGAGCATCTCGAACAGCACCACGCCGAGCGTGAACACGTCGGCCTGCGGGCCTGTATCGGCCCCGAGGATCTGCTCCGGCGCCATGTAGTCGGGCCGCGCGAACGTGTCGCTCCCCTCGAACGGCTCGGGCAGCGACGGCAGCCGGCCGTCGAACGCCGCCGCGAACTCGAGGATCTTCACCCCGCCCGACGGCGTGACGATCACGCGCTCGGGGCGCAGCTCGCGGTGCACCACGCCCCGCTCGTGCGCGTGCCCGAGGCCGCGCGCGATCTCGAGCGCGATGGCCGCGGCGGCGCCCTCGTCGAGCCGGCCCGCGCGCGCGCACAGCTCCGCCAGCGTCGGCCCCGAGAGCGGCTCCAGCACGAGCCAGATCCGGTCCTCGTCGCGCTGGAAGTCGTGGATGTCGATGATGTTGGGGTGCCGGATGCGCGCGAGGATCTTCGCCTCGCGCTCGAGGCCGGCCGCGAACGCGCTCGCGGCCGACACCGTGGGCTTCAGCGTCTTGACCAGCGCCGCCCGGCCGAGCTCGGCGTGCTCGGCCCGGTACGTCACCGTGAGCGCCCGCGCCGAGACGGCCTCGCGCAGGATGTACGGGCCGAGCTGCCTCTCCGCCGCGACCACTTCCTATTGTCGAACGCGGAGCGAGCGCCCCGTCATCGCCGCGGGCTGCGGAATGCCGAGGATCTCGAGCATCGTCGGCGCCACGTCGCAGATGCGCCCGCCCGACCGGAGCACGATGCCCTTGTCGTGCTGGTTCAGGTAGTAGAACGGCACCGGGTTGAGCGTGTGCGCCGTGTGGGGGTTGCCGTGCTCGTCCTGCATCAGCTCGCAGTTGCCGTGGTCCGCGGTGATCATGAGCGCGCCGCCGGCCTCCCGCACGGCGTCCGCGATGTCCCCGAGCCCCTTGTCGACCGCCTCGACGGCGTGGATGGCGGCCTCGAGGATGCCCGTGTGCCCGACCATGTCCGGGTTCGCGAAGTTCACCAGGATGAAGTCGTACTTCCCGCTCTTGATCGCGGCCACGACCTCGCTCGCCACGCCCGCCGCGCTCATCTCGGGCTTCTGGTCGTAGGTGGCGACGTCGCGCGGCGAGGGCACGAGCTTCCGGTCCTCGCCCTGGAAGCTCTCCTCGCGCCCGCCGTTGAAGAAGTACGTGACGTGCGCGTACTTCTCGGTCTCCGCGCACCGGAGCTGCGTGAGCCCGGCGCCGGAGATCACCTCGGGGAACGACTGGGTGATCTCGTCCTTCGGGAACGCGACCGGCAGCTTCAGCGCCGCGTCGTACTCGGTCATGCAGCTGTAGCAGTGCTCCTGGAAGGCGTGGACCGGCTTGCCGCGGTCCGTGAGGAACTCGAGGACCTCGGGCGGCAGGTTCCGCCGCGTGAGCATCGCCGAGATCTCTCGCATGCGATCGGGCCTGAAGTTGACGGCGAGGCCGACCTCCTCTCCCCACCACTCCCACTTCGAGTCCTGCGCGGCGAAGTCGGCCATGAAGTCGCCCTTGATGCCCTGGTAGTCGCCGATGCGCACCGGCTCGACGAACTCGTCCGTCTTGCCGAGGGCGTACGACTGCTGGATCGCGTCGTACGCGCTGTCGACCCGCGGCGCCTCGCCGCGCACGATCGCCGTGTAGGCCTTCATCACGCGGTCCCAGCGCTTGTCGCGGTCCATGGCGTAGTACCGGCCCGAGACGGTGCCGATGACGCCGACGCCCTCGAGCGCTCGCTCGATCTGCTCGATGTAGCCCCACGCGCTCTTCTGCGCCGTGTCGCGCCCGTCGAGGAACGCGTGCAGGACGACGGGGACCTCGTGGAACTTCGCGAGCTTGAACAGCGCGAAGAAGTGATCGAGCGACGAGTGCACGCCGCCGTCAGAGACGAGCCCGAAGAGGTGCAGCCGGCACTTGCGGTCCTGCGCGATGCGGAACGCCCTGTCGATGATCGGGTTCGAGCCGAGCTTGTTCTCGGCGATCGCGACGTCGATGCGCGAGATGTCCATCAGCGCGATCCTGCCGGCGCCGAAGTTCAGGTGGCCGACCTCGCTGTTGCCCATCTGCCCCACCGGCAGGCCGACGTCGGGGCCGCTCGTCCCGATCAGCGTCTTCTGGGCGTCGCGCTTGATCGCGTCGAGGTGCGGCGTCGTCGCGAGGGCGATCGCGTTCTGGTCCTTTTCTTCGCGCTCGCCGAATCCGTCGAGGATACAGAGGACGAGCGGGCGGGGGCGTTGACTGGGAGAAGGTGCGGCTTCGCTCATGGCGGCGGAATCTACAACGAAGCCGCGGCGATCGGGGGGGGCAGCTCAGGGAATTTCGACCCCTCCTCTGACGTCCGCGCGTCCGCGCACCCGCGGGGCCGAGCGACGCGGGGCGTGGCCCCCGGCGCGCGGCGTCCGCCATCGCAGGGGAGGGGAGGCGGCGGGCGGCAGCGGGGGCTGTCCCGCGCCCGCGGCCTCCCCTACGATGGCGGACGCCGCATGGGAGGACCTCGATGAGCCAGGCTCCGCCGTTCCACCTCGCCTTCCCGGTCTCGGACCTCGAGGCGACCCGCCGCTTCTACGTCGACGTGCTGGGCTGCCGCGTCGGGCGCGAGGCCGCGCGGTGGATCGACTTCGACTTCTTCGGCCACCAGATCTCGGCGCATCTGGTCGACGAGACCCGCGTCGGTGAGGCCCGCGTCGGTGAGGCCCGCGTCGATGAGGCCGGCGCCGGCCTCCCCACGAATCCGGTCGACGGCAAGGACGTGCCGGTGCGCCACTTCGGCGCCATCCTCGAGTGGCGCGCCTGGCACGCGCTGGTCGAGCGCCTCCGCGGGCTCGGGGTGCAGTTCCTGATCGAGCCGCACATCCGCTTCGTCGGCGAGCCCGGCGAGCAGGCGACGCTCTTCGTCGTCGATCCCAGCGGTCATGCGCTGGAGTTCAAATCATTCAGGGATACGAGCCAGATCTTCGCGACGTGAGCCGCGGCGTACGGCGTGCGTGCTAACATCCGCCCATGTCCGACAGCGCTCGTCGCGCCACGTACCAGGATGTGCTTGACACGCCGCCGAACCAGGTGGCCGAGATCCTGAACGGCGTGCTCCACGCGACCCCGCGGCCGTCGCTGTCGTGCCGCAACGTCACCTCGGTGCTCGCCGGCGAGCTCTACCTGCCGTTCCGCCGGGGCATCAAGGGGCCCGGGCGGTGGGCGCTGCTCGTCGAGCCCGAGCTGCACCTCGGCATCGATCCGGACATCGTCATCCCCGACATCGCCGCGTGGCGCCGCGACCGGATGCCGCAGATCCCGATGCGGAACGCGGCCATCTTCCTCGCGCCCGACTGGGTGTGCGAGGTGATCTCGCCGTCCACCGAGGCGCTCGATCGACGCGACAAGATGGAGATCTACGCGCGCGAGCACGTGGCGCACTACTGGCTCATCGACCCGCGGCTCCGGCTGCTCGAGGTCTACCGCAGCGAAGCGGGGCGGTTCGCGCGCGCGGGC
Organism: Sorangium sp. So ce321; assembly: GCF_051530195.1. NCBI lineage: Bacteria > Pseudomonadati > Myxococcota > Polyangiales > Polyangiaceae > Sorangium > Sorangium sp. So ce321. Next base: position 2,159,955 of record NZ_CP150329.1, read on the forward strand.
GCGTGGGAGGGCGAGGTCACCGTGCGCGCGGCGCCGTTCGACGCGGTGGAGATCGAGCTCGGCGTTCTCTGGCAGGAGTAGCGCAGGAATAGCGCAGGAAGAGCGCAGGAGCGGCGGAGAGCTAGCGGGCAGCCGCGGGGACGAGCGGTAGAACGCGCCGGCTCTACGCCTTCAACCGGAGGCGCCAGATCGTGGACGTCGACGACCGGCCCGCCGCCATCCTCCCGCCCGACAACCACGCTACCGTGGAGCTGCCGCTCGGCTCCGCGGTGACGAACGCCGTCTGCGTCCCCTGGACGCGCGGCTTCGGCGTGACGCGCGCCGGCCGGAAGCGCGACTCGGCGACGCTGCCGTTCTTGCCGCGGCGCGCGCACTCGAAGCGCGCCGTGAACGGCACGCCCTGCAGCGCGAAGCGCGCCGCGAGCTCCGGCGGCAGCGCGCCCTGCTGCTCGCCGCGCGACTCCACCCGCGTCACCAGGTACTCGCCGTCGTACCGCGACGCCGGGTGATCCAGCGCGAACACGCTGCCCGCGCCGAGCAGCCGCGCCGTGCCCTCGCCGACGGCGTAGCTCGCCTCCACGGTCAGCCGATCGAGCTTCGCCTGGGCGAGCGGCCGCCCCTGCTCGGGCGTGTCCGGGTAGCGCCCCGGGTACTCGTGGTCGACGAGGTCCTCGCCGTCTGGCTGGCCCGACGTCGACACCTTCATGTCGAGCGCCGGCTTCTTCCAGTTGTAGTCGACCAGCGACACCCGCCGGGGGCGGAGGCGCGCGCCGAGCTTCATCGTCGCTATCTCGCGGCCGAGCAGCCCCGGGCCGAGCGGGGTGAACGGGGCGAGGCGCGCCCGGCCGCTGTCCGCGTCGGCGAGGACGAGCAGGCACGCCCTGTCGCCGTGCTCGAAGTGGTAGCTGATGCCCTCTTCCTCGAGCAGGCGCGACACGAACGCGAGGTCGCTCTCGTTGTACTGCACGCAGTAGGGCCGCGTGGCCACGTCGTCGATGCGGGTGGGGTCCGTCACCCGCCACGCGTAGAGCTCCCGCGCCGGCTGGAAGGCGAGCGCGTCGCCCCCGTCGGGCTCGAGCGCGGCGCCGTCGTCGCGGTGCAGCGAGGAGTCGCCCTGGAGCACGGCGTCGATGATCTGGCGCGTCGTCTTCTCGAGGAAGATCCGGCAGCGGGAGCGGTGCATCGAGCGCGCGAGCGGCGGCGAGAGCACGACGCGGTAGAGCATGCCGTCGTAGATCGGCCCGAGCTCTTCCGCCTCGGTGATGATCCCGTGCACCACGCGGTAGGCCGGCTCGGAGCGCGTCGTCACGCGCAGGGTCGCCCGGGTCCCGATGAGCTCTTCCGGGTCCACCTCGGGCGCTGGCTCGTGGGCGACCAGCACCAGCTCGTGGCGGTACAGGCTCGAGATGGCGTCGCTGCCGCGGAGCTCGACGACCTGCAGGTGTCGCCAGGGCCCGGCTCCCTCCGAGGCGCCTTCCCAGGCAAAGGCGAAGTCGACGTCGTTCACGGTGCTGCTCTCCCGTTCGAGGTGGGCTCAGCGTACCCCGTCCGGCAGCCGGCTCGAACCGCGCGGCCGTGGCGTCTTGCGGCGTCTCTCCCTCCGGCTGCACCATGCCTCGTGGCGAAGGCGCAGCACGACGACGCGGCGGAGGCGGGGAACGAGGGCAGGGGAGGCGCGGGCGCCGAGCGCGACGGCGGGACGGTCGACGTGCTCGTCGTCACGGCGCTCCAGGACGAGCTCGAGGGGGTGCTCGAGCAGGGGGAAGGCGGCGCCGACGGGTGGCGCGCGCTGCGGGACCTGGGCGGTTTCCGCTACTACCGGCGCACGTTTCCGGCCGCGCACGGAGGATCGATCGCCGTGGCTGCGGCGTGGATCGGCGAGGCCGGCGAGCGCACGGCGGCGATCCGGGGGCAGCAGCTCCTGACCGAGCTCGACCCCGCGTGCCTCGCGATGTGCGGCGTCTGCGCGGGCGATCCGGGCAAGGTGGCGCTCGGCGACGTGATCGTCGCCGACCGGCTCTACAGCTTCGACCAAGGCAAGCGCGTCGCGCCGCCGGGCAAGGAGGCGGAGCTCCTCCACGACGTGCGGACCTTCGATCTCGCGGCCACGTGGAAGATGGACGCCGCCTTCCTCGCGCGCGAGCTCGATCTCGCGGCGCTCTCGCGCGAGCGTCCGCCCTCCAGGGAGGCCCAGCAGCGCTGGCTCGTCGACGCGCTCCACGCGCACGAGGCGGAGGGCGGGCCCGCGCCCGTGGCGCACCCTGATCGCAGGCGCGCCTGCCCGGGGTGGACGGCGCGGCTCAAGGAGGCCGTGCGGGAGGGGCTCGCCGCGATGAAGGGCGGCGCGCTGCGCCTCACGGACGCCGGGCGGGAGAGGGCGCTGGAGGAGCGGCTGCTCCACCCGGACGGGCCGCCGGCGGATCCGCCGCTGCGCGTGCACGTCGGGGCCATCGCCACGTTCACGGCGGTGATGCAGGATCCTGGCGTCTGGGGCGACCTCCAGCGCGTGGTGCGCGGCACGCTGGGCCTCGACATGGAGGGCGCGGCGATCGGCGATCTCGCGGCGCGGAGCCAGAAGCGGTCGATCTTCATCAAGGCGGTGAGCGACCACGCCGACCTCGCCAAGGACGACGGCTTCCGCGGGTTCGCGTGCCGGGCGTCGGCGGCGGTGCTGCTCGCGTTCTTGCAGAAGCACCTCGAGCCGGCGCCGCGGATCGAGCGAGAGCCCTGGGAGCGGCGCGCGGTGGCCGAGGGCGTCGAGCGCAATGCGGAGAGCGGCGAGCGCGGGGAGCGCGCGTTCGAGGACCGGCGCGACGGCTTCCTCCAGCGCATCGAGCGCGTGGCGCTGCTGCGGGCGCCCGGCGCGACCGTGACGAGGCACCGCGCGCCGCCGCCGTTCGCGGGCGTGCTCGAGGTGGCGGCGCGCGACGGATCGCTCGTGGACGTGCGGGTGATCGGCGCGCTGGACCAGCCGATCACGGAGGAGCTCGTCGCGCGCTACGTGACCGACGTGGAGCGCCGGTTCCGGCAGCAGGACCCGCTGCTGCGGTCGATGCTGATCCACGCAGGCTCGCAGGCGCCGCCGGAGCTGGCCCAGCGCGCGTGGCGCCGCGGCGTCGCGCTGAAGAGCTTCTCCGAGTACCAGGGGCTCCTCGATTTCGGCCGGTACCTCGCGCGGCAGACCGACCGGATCGAGGCGGACCCGACCTACCCGCCGTGGCTCTACGTGGATCAGCCGGCGGTGGTGAGCCTGGGCGACCGCGAGAAGAGCGCGACCGACAGCGCGCTCGCGTCGCTGTGGGAGCTGCTCGACGCGCCCCGCCGGCGCTTCGTGCTGGTGCTCGGCGACTTCGGGGCGGGCAAGACCTTCCTCTTGCACGAGCTCGCGCGGCGGATGGCGAGGGACAAGCACCCGCTCGTGCCGGTGCTCATCGAGATGAGCCGGCTCGAGAAGCAGCGCTCGCTGAGCGTCCTCGTGGCGCAGCACTTCGCGCTCGCGGACGAGCCGGTCGACCCGCGCGCCTTCAGCTACATGCTGGCCGAGGGGCGGATCGCGCTGCTCTTCGACGGCTTCGACGAGCTCGCCTTGCGGCTGACGTACGACCGGGTGCTGGAGCATTTCGAGACCGTGGTGCAGGCGGCCGAGGGGGTCGCGAAGGTGGTGGTGACCAGCCGGACGCAGCACTTCCTCGACGACCGGCAGATCAAGCAGGAGCTCGCCCGGCGGGCGGAGCAGGTCCAGGGCTACCGGCTCGTGCAGCTCCAGGGGTTCGGCGAACCGCAGATCCGTAGGTTCCTGGGCAACATGATCCCCGAGCCCGCGGAGGCCGAGGCGCGGTACCGGCTGCTCCACGAGGTCAAGGATCTGCTGGGGCTCTCGGAGAACCCGCGGATGCTGGGGTTCATCGCGAGGATCGAGGAGAAGAAGCTCCTCGAGGCGAGGGAGGGGACCGGGGAGATCACCGCAGCGAAGCTGTACGATCTGCTCGTGGATCAGTGGCTCGACTACGAGCACCGGCGCGCCAATCCGCGGGGAGCGCCGCGCGGGATCTCGCGCGGGGCGCTCCGGAGGGCGATGACCGACCTCGCGCGGCTGCTCTGGGACAGGCGGGTGCGCGCGGTCGGGATCGGCGAGCTGCCCGAGAGCCTCGTGAAGGGCGTGCAGCCGGTGGACGGTCCGCCGCTGGAGCGTGCGATGGTCGAGTTCCTGATCGGCTCGGGATCGCTGCTCGTGCGGGACGCGGAGGGGGCGTTCTCGTTCGTCCACCGGTCGGTGCTGGAGTGGCTCGTGGCCGAGGCGGCGGCGCGGGAGGTGATGGGGACAGGCGACAGCGCGGCGCTCGCGGCTGACGAGATGAGCGAGCTGATGGTGGATTTCTTCGTGTCGCTGGCGGGGCGCGAGCAGGCGTCGGCGTGGGCAGCGCGGGTGCTGCACGGGGCGGCGGAGGGCCACGCGAAGGACAACGGGCTGCGGGTAGCGCGCTGGCTGGCGAGGGGTGAGGAGGACGCGGGCGCCGAGGACGACGAGAAGGATGCGGCGGAAGGCGCCGACCTGGCCGGGCAGGACCTGAGCGGGCAGAACCTCAACCACACGGATCTTCGAAGGGCCAATCTGGCGAGAGCCAACCTCACGAACGCCACGCTGGTCGAGGCCAGGCTGGCCGGCGCCTCGCTTGTATCCGCGCGGCTCAGCCGGGCGGATCTGCGCGATGCCTCGCTGACGGGCGCTGATCTCCGGGGCGCGGACCTCTCGTTCGCTTGCCTCGTGGGCGCGGACTTGACCGGCGCGGATCTCGAGGGGGCGGCGCTGCGTGGCGCCAAGCTAGTCGGCGCCCGGGGGGTCACCGTCGCGCCGATCGCGGCGGAGGGAGCGGCACCACCTCGGCCTTCCGGGGCTGACCTGATATGGATGCTGACTTCGGCGTGCAACGCGGTGGCCTGGAGTCCGCGGGGCGACCTCCTCGCCACGGGCCATCACGACGGCTCGGTCCGGCTCTGGGATGCGTTCTCGGGTCAAGCTATCAGGGGAATGGCTGGACACCTCGGCCCGGTGAACAGCGTGACGTTCAGCGCCGATGGCCGAACGCTGGCCTCGGGTGCGGATGACAGAACCGTGAGGTTGTGGGAGGTCACGAGCGGGCGAGCGCTCCGTGTTCTCGACGGTCATGGTCGCAGAGTGCTGACCGTTGTGCTGAGCGCCGATGGCCGAACGCTGGCGTCTGGTTCGGCTGACAGGACTGCGAGGTTGTGGGAGGTGGAGAGCGGGCGAGTCCTCCGCACCTTCGAGGGCCATGGCGCGTGGGTGATGAGCGTTGTACTGAGCCCCGATGGCCGAGCGCTTGCCTCGGGGTCTTATGATACGACCGTGAGGTTGTGGGAGGTGGAGAGCGGGCGAGCCCTGCGCGTCTTCGAGGACCATGACTTCGAGGGCCATGACGGTGCCGTGATGAGCGTCGCGTTTAGCCCCGATGGCCGTACGCTTGCCTCGGGGTCTTATGACAAGACCGTGAGGTTGTGGGAGGTGGAGAGCGGGCGAGCCCTCCGCGTCTTCAAGGGCCATTTTGCTACGGTAACGAGCGTAGCGTTCGGCCCCGATGGCCGTACGCTTGCCTCGGGGTCTTATGACAAGACCGTGAGGTTGTGGGAGGTGGAGAGCGGGCGAGCCCTCAACGTCTTCGATGATCATTCCGCTGAGGTGACGAGCGTGGTGTTCAGCGTCGATGGCCAGACGCTGGCTTCGGGTTCGGTCGACAGGACCGCGAGGTTGTGGGAGGTGGAGAGCGGGCGAGCCCTCCGCGTCCTCGAGAGCCATGGCGCCAGGGTGATGATGGTGGCGTTCAGCGCTGACGGCCGAACGCTTGCCTCGGGTTCGGATGACCGGCTCGTCAGGTTGTGGGAGGTGGAGAGCGGGCGAGTTCTCCGCGCCTTCGAGAGCCATCGAGATTGGGTCAGGAGCGTCGTGTTCAGCCCCGATGGTCGGAGGCTGGCGTCTGCTTCGGGTGACAGTACCGTGAGGTTGTGGGAGGTGGAGAGTGGTCGAGCCCTCCGCGTCTTCGAGGGCCATGGCAGCGGTATGATGAGCGTGGCGTTCAGCCCCGATGGTCAAACGCTGGCCTCGGGGGCGGGCGACGGGACCGTGTGGTGGTGGAAGGTGGGACGCAGGCGAGCGCTGCGCGTCCTCGAGGGCCATGGCGGCGGCGTGATGAGCGTGGCGTTCAGCCCCGATGGCCGGACGCTGGCCTCGGGGTCGGTCGACAAGACAGTGAGGTTGTGGGAGGTCGAGGGCGGGCAGGCCGTCCGCGTCTTCGAGGGCCATGGCGGCGGCGTGATGAGCGTGGCGTTCAGCCCCGATAGCCGCATGCTGGCTTCAGGGTCGGGTGACAGGACCGTGAGGTTGTGGAGCGTGGAGAGCGGCCGAGTCCTCCGCGTCCTAGAGGGCCATGCCAACTGGGCGAGGAGCGTAGCATTCAGTCCCGACGGCCGGCTGCTGGCTTCGGGATCGGATGACGCGTGCGTGAGGCTGTGGGATGTCCCAAGCGGTCGAGCCCTCCGCGTTCTCGGTGGCCACAGGGCGATTGTGTCGAGCGTCGCCTTCAGCCCTGACGGCGCGCTCCTCGCCTCTGCCTCCTCCGATGGCACCCTCCGCCTCTGGCACGTGGCTACCGGCCTGTGCCTCGCCATCCTCCTGCCCTGCCCCGAGGGCTGGGCCGCCTTCACCCCCGACGGCCGTTACCGGTTCGGCGGCGACATCGCTGGCTCCTTCTGGCACGTGATCGGCCTCTGCCGCTTCGAGGCCGGCGAGCTCGACCCCTACCTGCCGAGCCTCCTCCTCCTCCCCGACGGCGAGCCCCTCATCGCGCTCCCGCCCGCCGTTACGCCGTCTGCGAGCGGCGTGGCATCGGCGGAAGACGCCTGAGCCCAGGCCGAGCCGTGATGTAGTGAACGGATCTGTGCCGCGAAGCACGCGGCCCATGTCCTATGCAGGCCGGGGCGGGCGCCTGCCTCTGGAAGGAGCCTCGCTCTTCGCGTGCGGTGCGGGCAGCCGCTTCTGCGTCTCGCCGTGGCTCAGCGGTCGAGCTTCTTCGCGAGCAACTCCTGCACTTCGGGCGGAACCGCACGCAAGATCTCTTCGGGCGTGTGCCCCGCGAGGCGCTGCTCGGGCGTCAGCCTTGCCAGAAGCTTCTCGGGAGGCAGCTGCGCGAGCATCTGTTCCAGCACCTCCTCGTAGCTCTGGCGAGCCAGCTCGGCGGCGCGAAGGTCCCATGGTGGCGCTCGACTTGCCTGACGAAGCTCGCGGGAATGCGATCGGCGATGCCCATGAGCGTCGATGGCTGGCGGTCCCTCAGGGCAGCCGGAACAGCGGACGACCGTGCGGCGAGGACGGCCAGGGGATGGCGGCGAGCACGAGGAGCAGCGCGAAGAGGACGCCGAGCGCCATGAGCCGGTGCCGCGCCGTGGGATCCGAGGCGCGCTTGGCCCGGGCCGAGGCGATGTGGGCGACCACCAGCGCGAGGACCATCGCGAAGACGTGCTCGACGGCGAAGAAGCGCAGCGCGGGGACGGGCATCGCGGCCTTCAGCGCGGCCAGCGACTTGGGCGTGAGCGGGCTGAGCACGACGTAGAGCACCAGGCCGAGGAGGAGCTGGAGATCTAGCGAGCCGACGAACGCGGCGCCGAGCTTGCGATCGGCCGCGGTCCACGGCCGGCGCTGCATCCAGCCCCGGGCCGATCGCACCAGCGTCGCCAGCCCGAGCAAAAGGACGGCCCAGCGCAGCCACGAGTGCAACAGAAGAACGATGGAATAGATCATGGTTTCTGCTTCCCGGCTGCGGTGCCGGCCTCGATGATGTACTGCGCCACGTCGGCGAGATCCGACGCGCGCATGCCGCGGAAGCTGGGCATCGGGGGGACGTCGGTGCGCTTGCGGCCCGGCTCCACGGCCCAGCGGACGATGCCCTCGGGGTCGGTCGCATACAGGCCCGCGATCTCGCTGAGCGGAGGGCCGACCACCCTGGCGGCGGGGGCGTGGCAGGTGGCGCAGTGGGTGGAGAAGAGGGCCTTGCCCTTCGCGGCCTGGGGCGAGAGCGCGATTCCCTCGTCCGCGGGGGCGGTCCGCGTGCACGCGGCCGCGAGCACGGGCAGGGCGGCGAGGAGCGGAGACCATCTCATATGCGCGGGCCGGAACGTAGCGCATGACCGCATGCGCTGCAGGCGACCGCGACGCTACGAGGAGCCCCCCCTCGCCGCAAGCGCATAGCGCCACGCCGCGAGGCCGGGCGAGCTCCGGCCTCGGTAGCGCGAGCGCGCGGGGCGTGGCCGGCCGCGCGCCCCGGCGCGCTACGCCGCCGCGCGCCCCGCCTTCCAGCCGGCCGCGAACTCCTCGATATGCGCCTTCATGTAGGCGCACTCGCGCCGGACGATCCTCGACGCGAACACGTCCTGCATCAGCCTGTCGGCGACCTTCCCCAGGAAGGGGAGGTTGAGCGAGCCGCGCAGCTCGTCCGAGAGCAGCGTCGCCCCGTCGGGCAGCGGCTTCAGCCGGTACTGGGACGAGTGCGGGAAATTACCCCTCGGCTCCTTGAGATCCGTCTCGACCCAGCCGATCCCCGCCCCCTCTTCCCAGTGGGTCACCCGAGCCCCGCGCACCTCAGGAGAGCTCCCGAAGAACGAGTGAACGATGTGCACGCACGTGCCTTTGCCCCGGCGCTGGTCGGTCTCGAAGCGCATGGAGACGTGGAACTCGTTCACTTTCATCAGGCGCTCGAGGTCGCTTATCCACGCCCATGCGATCTCGAGCGGAGCCTCGATGCGGATGCTCTCCTGGATGTGCAGCACTGGAGCCCTCGCTTTCCTCTGGGTAACCCGGCGCGATGACCGTAGCACGGCGGGGACGGGCTCACCGGTGCCCCGGCTCGCGGCGCTGCGAGCCCTCGGCCCGAGGTAGAGTCAGGATGTTCCTGTATCGGCTCCGGTTGTCATCGTCCTGGAAGCGCAACGGGCGGGGCGTCTACAGCGGTGCTCGGACGCGTTTGGTGCAGCGAACCGTACCATGAAGACCGCCGGGGGAGCTTCAGGGTAAGCTGGCGGTCGGATCCATCATGTCCCGCTCTCCCATTCCGACCTGGTGCTTCGCCGTGGTGCTGGTGAAGCTCGGGAACCGCTTCCTCCTGGTGCACGAGCGCAAGCACGACCAGCTCTGGTATCTGCCCGCGGGCCGGGTCGAGCCTGGTGAGACGTTCGCGGCGGCGGCGCGCCGTGAGGCGCTGGAGGAGACAGGCGTCCCCGTGGAGCTGCAGGGCATCCTGCGCATCGAGCACAGCCCGACCTCGCTGCAGGCGCGCCTGCGGGTGCTCTTCCTCGCGCGCCCGGCTCGCGACATGCCGCCGAAGAGCGAGCCGGACGAGCACTCGCTCGAGGCGCGCTGGGTCACGCTGAAGGAGATCAAGGCCCTGCCGCTGCGCGGCCCCGACGTGGAGCCGCTCTGCCGCGACGTGCTGGCGGGGGCGCCCGTGTTCCCGCTGTCGCTGCTCGGGCCCGAGGGGGAGCCGCTCCTGTGAGCGGCGCGCGCCCGCCGCCGGCCGAGGCGGCGGCTCCGGCGCCCGGCGCGGCCTCCCCGCTCAGACCTGGCCGCTGGCCTTCCACCTCTCGAAGCAGCGCCCGGTGAGCGCCTCGAGCTCGGCGAAGAGCGCTGGCTCGTTCGTCTTGAAGTTGAAGCACGACTTGCCCTGCATGCGCTTCTTGAGCTCCGGGCTCATGTCGCCGAGCAGCTCGGGGTTCGTGTAGACCGGCATGAGGTAGAAGCTCGTGTAGGCCCGGCCCACCCGCGTCGCTCCGAAGAAGAGCGGCTTCCCGTTCGGCCCTTTCGTGCGCGTGTCGAGGTAGTAATTATCGGGCGTGTCGTGCACGACAACGAGGTGGCGCGCGTGCCGCTGGAGGATGCTCCGCAGCGCCTCGAAGGTGCTTGTGTTGCCGCCGGTGGCGGCGCCCTTGGTGGCTGCCGCTTTGATGGCTGCCGCTTTGGTGGCGGCGCCCTTGGTGGCTGTGGCTTTGGTGGCGGCGCCCTTGGTGGCTGCCGCTTTGGTGGCTGTGGCTTTGGTGGCGGCGCCCTTGGTGGCTGTCCCCCTGGTGGCCGCGCCTTTGGTGGCCTTTGCTGAGCCGCCGCTCCCGGTCGCCTTTGCGCCCGCGGCCGCCTTTGCCTTCACTGCGCCCGCGGTCTTCGTCGTCGTCTTCTTCGCCGTGGCCACGCTCGATCCTCCTGGGCCGAGGGTACACAGCGTGTCCCGCGGTTGCCTATCGGCTTGCGCCTAGAGCTTCAGCTTCATCCCCTCGTGGCTCGCCACGAAGCCGAGCCGCTGGTAGAAGCGGTGCGCCCGCAGCCGCGTCTTGTTCGAGGTGAGCTGCACGCGGAAGCACCCCCGCCGCCGCGCCTCGTCGATGGCCCAGCGCATCATCACCTCGCCGACCCCGCGGCTGCGCTGGCTCGGGTCGACGATCACGTTCTCGACCTGCGCCACCCGTCCTCCGTGGTTCGCCACGTACTGGATGATGGTCAGGTGAAATGCTCCGACGACGCGCCCCTCGACCTCGGCGACCAGCAGCGCGTTGTTCGGATCCTCGGCGATGGCCGCGAGCGCCTCGCGGTAGCGCGGATCGAGCGGCGGACCCGGGTGGTCCGTCTTCAGGTTGCCCTCGTCCGGGATCGAAAACAGATGGATGACCGTCGGCAGGTCTGCCTCGACGGCGCGGCGGATGGTGGGTACGAGCTGCGGCTGGCTCACGCCCCCATTCTGCCTCATCGCGCGGCGGCGCTGGAACCCCTACGCCGCCAGCGCGCGCTCGTCGCGCCGGCCCGCGCGCCCAGCCGCCCGCCACGCCCTCCATCTCGTCTCCCGCGGCCCTCACGTGCCCGCGCGCGAGGTGCTCGCCAGCAGCGCCAGCAGCAGCTCGGCCACACGCCGCATGAACCCGTAATCGAGCGTCCCCGGCAGGTCTGTGCCGCGGTGGTAGTTGGGATTGCGGAACTCGGCGGTGTCGGTCCAGAGCACCGCCGGGATGCCGGCCTTCCAGAACGGCGCGTGATCGCTCCGGTGGAGCACCGGCAGCAGCCGGTCCACGCCGAGGTACGTCTTCAGCCCGACCACGCGCAGATCCGGCGTCGCCTCCTTCGCCGCGCGGACGATCGCGGAGACGCTGGCGCGCGACGGCCCGCTCCCCAGGAGGCCCAGGAAGTCGCCCACGTCCGGCATCCCCGGGATCGGCACGGGCAGCGGCGCGCGCTGCGAGCCGCGGGCGCGCGACGTGAAGCCGACCATCTCGAGGACGTGCGCCTCGCGCACGCGGAGCCCGCGCCGGTGCGCGAGGCGCGTCACGAAATCGGCGCTGCCGGCCAGGCCGTCCTCCTCGCCGTTGAACGCGACGAACGCGACCGGCGCCCCCGGCGCGGCGCGGGCGAGGGCGCGCGCGACCGCGAGCGCCACCGCGACGCCGCTCGCGTTGTCGTCGGCGCCCGGCGACGAGGGGACGCTGTCGTAATGCGCGCAGACGAGCGTGCACGCCTCGCCCGCGGCGCGCTCGGGCACCGCGACCACGTTCCGGAAAGGCCCCTCGATCGACGTCCGGTAGCCGAGCGCGGTGAACAGATCCCCGAGCCGCTCGCCGATCCGCTGGTTCACCGCGGCCTGATGCCAGAAGTTCCGCCGGACCGAGAGCCACCCGACGTGCTCGCGCAGCTCCTCCTCGTCCACGCCGGACACCGCCCGAAGCGCCGGCGCGCTCTGCGCTCGCGTCTTGCTCACCCACATCGATGCCTCCCGGTCTCCGCGCGTCCCCGCAGGTCCCGCCGCGCCCCCGTGGCGCCCGTGTGCTTCCCCCTGTACTTACGACGTAAGCTTATGGTGTAAGTCCCTATGTCGTCAAGGGCCGGATCGGCCGAGAAGCACGGTCGCCGCGCGCTCTCGCGCGCGCGCATCCTGGAGGCGGCGCTCGGGCTCGTGGATCGCGAGGGGCTCTCGGCGCTCAGCATGCGCCGCCTCGGCGCGGAGCTCGGCGTCGAGGCGATGTCGCTCTACAACCACGTCCCGAGCAAGGCCGCCGTCCTCGACGGCCTGCAGGAGGTGATCCTCGACGCGCTGCCGCTCCCTTGTCCTGCGCCCGACTGGGTCGAGGTGCTGCGGGGCGCGGCGCGCGCGTTTCACGGCGCGCTCGCCGCCCACCCGAACGCGCTCCCGCTGTTCGCGTCGCGCCCGCCGGTGACCCCGGCCGCGCTCCGCCACGTCGATGCGGCGCTCGGCGTCCTGCGCGGCGCGGGCTTCGGCCCCGAGGCGTGCGTCGGCGCGTACCAGGCGCTCATCGCCTTCGTCGTCGGCCACGCGCTCGCGTCGTCCGGCCCGGCTGGCGACGCCTCGGCCCCTCGCCACGATGCGCTGTCTCGCGAGGAGCTCCCCCACCTGACCGCGGTCGTCTCGGGCCTGAAGGGCCACGACGCGCGACAGCACTTCGAGTTCGGCCTCGACGCCCTGCTCATCGGGCTCCGCGCGAGGGCGATGGCCGAGCGCTAGCTCCGCGCGTCAGACCTCCGGCCAGGGAAACTTCATGTTCTCTTCCTTCTCTAGGCCTCTGGGATTCTCATTTATCCCCTATGCACCTTCTGGACACAGGCAGTCGAGCCGTGCACAGTCCCCGCACCACAGCGTCGACCCAGAGGACGATAGATGCGCGTCATCAACACAGCTTGCATTCCCGCGATCGAGTCCCTCAAGACCGACGAACGCACCCTTCTGGGGTTGTTCAAGGATTTCCGGGAGCACCCGGAGCTCTCGGCTTTCTTCCCAGAAGCTTGCCGACTGTCCCTGAGATGGGTGCGCCTCTCTCCGGATCAGTCGTTCAGCCCCCATGAGCTCCCGAAGAGAGGCATGCTCGTCATCACCGATGGTTCTGGCGAGGTACTCGGCGGTTCGCCCCGGCGGGTCCAGGCCGGAGACGTCGTGCTGGTCCCTCCTGGCGGGCTCCCCGGGCTCGTGGGCGGGGCGCCTGGCGGGCTCTCTGCGATATCCATCCATTTCGAGGGCGAGGGCGCTCGCTGGGACACGCCGTGTCTCTGCGCGACGCCCGCGCCGGGCGGCCCGGGCGAGGACCCCTCGCGCGGCGCCGCGCCTCCCCTGGAGCGCCTCGTCGAGGAGAACGAGGTCCATGCGCGGGAGTTCGCCGGCAGCCCCCTCATGCGGCTCATCCGGTCCGAGCGCGCCCGCGGCGACGACGTGAAGCGACGCATGCTCGGCGCGCTCCAGATCTGGTCGGACGCGTTCCAGAAGGTCCTGTGCGCCCGGGTCGTGTTCGAGTCGCACCCCGCGGCCAGCGCGATCGCCGAGCGTCACCTGGCCGACGAGATCGGCCACAACTGGCGGCTCGCCCGGATGCACGGCCCGTCGCGCGTGCCGTCCTGGGACCGCGGCATCGCCGCGGCGTCGTCCTGGTTCATCGAGCGGATGGGCTCCGCGTCCACCGAGGAGCGGACGGTCCTCGTCCACTTCGTCATCGAGCGCTGCGCGGACGTCCTCCTCACGGCGGCGCAGGCGCTCTTCCCCGGCTCGAACTACTTCTCCACGCACGCCCAGGTGGACGCCGACCACTTCAAGCTGGGCTACGAGCTCCTGAAGAGCTTCCCCGGCCTGGACGTCGCCTCGCTGCGCGGCGCGCTCACCGAGGGGTGGCAGATGATGAACATGATCTGCCAGCGCATCAACGACATCGCCGAGGGCGGCGAGGCGACGATGGACGTGCCCGCCCCCTACGCGCGCGCCGGCGAGCTCGCCAGCGACTCACCGCATGAGGTCGCGGACTTCATCCCCGCTCGCGCCGCCGTGTGATGGTCCCGCCAAGGCGCCAAGGACACCGAGAGAAAAGACTCTTCATCCTTTCTCTCTCCGCCTCTCTTGGCGTCTTGACGGTTCTTCTCTCTCCCTCCAACCGGCTCAGCGCCCTGCCCCCCGGCGCGGCGCGCGCCGTGCGCTAGCTCGCGGCCTTCACCACGTCGGTGATGCCCTGCACGCTCTTCGCGCTCTTCGCGAGCATCTCCTTCTCCTCCGCGGTCAGCGGCAGCTCGACGATCTTCTCGATGCCCTTGCCGCCGAGCACGACCGGCACGCCCATGTAGATGTCCTTGTAGCCGTACTCGCCGTCCAGGTAGGCCGCGACCGGCAGCAGCCGCTTCTGATCGAGCAGGAAGCTCTCGGCCATCGCGACGGCGCTCGAGGCCGGCGCGTAGTAGGCGCTCGTCCCCATGAGCTGCACGATCTCGCCGCCGCCCTTGCGCGTCCTGGCGATGAGCGCGTCGAGCTTCTCCTTGCTGATGAGCTCGGTCGCGCGCACGCCGTTGATCGTGCACGCCGACGGGATGGGCACCATGTCGTCGCCGTGGCCGCCGAGCACCATCGCGCGCACGTCCTTCACGGAGACGTTCGCCTCGCGCGCCAGGAACAGCTGGAAGCGCGCGCTGTCGAGCACGCCCGCCATGCCGAGCACGCGCTCGCGCGGGAAGCCGGTGCGGCGCTTGAACTCGTACACCATCGCGTCGATCGGGTTCGAGATCACGATCACCAGCGCGTCCGGGCAGTGCTCCTTCGCGCCGTCCGCCACGCTGCGGATGATCGGCAGGTTCGTCGCCACGAGGTCGTCGCGGCTCTGGCCCGGCTTGCGCGGGATGCCGGCCGTGATGATGAGGACGTCGGCGCCGGCACAGTCGGCCCAGTTCGAGGTCCCCTTGATCGACGCGTCGTAGCCGAGGACGGCGCCGTTCTGCTCGAGGTCGAGCGCCTTGCCTTTCGCGAAATCGGTCTTCTGGGGGATGTCGAAGAGCACGACGTCCCCGAGCTCCTTGCGCGCGATGAGGGCCGCGAGCTCCCCGCCGATGTTTCCGGCGCCAATGAGGGCGATCTTCTTTCGGTTGGCCATGGGCGGCCCTTTACCACCCCCCCGGCCGGGGACCAACGGGGCTCCCGGGTGGGCCGCCGGGAAGGAACTCGGCCGGCGGCTTCGGAAACCTGTCGACTCGGCCCGCGAGGCCGGGTAAGCCGCGCCCCATGGTCACCGAGGACGATCTGCGCACCGCGCTCGGCAGGGTGCTCGAGCGCACCTCGCTCGCGGGCCCCTTCGCCCGCTACGAGGGGAAGGTCCGGGACTGCTACACGACGCCGGACGGCCGGCGCCTGCTCGTCGTCACCGACCGCATCAGCGCCTTCGATCGCGTGCTCGGCACGCTGCCGCTGAAGGGGCAGGTGCTGAACCGGCTCTCTTCCTTCTGGTTCGAGCGCACGCGCGACGTCGCGCCGAACCACATGCTCTCCCAGCCCGACCCGAACGTCCTCGAGGCGCTCGAGTGCACGCCGCTGCCGGTCGAGATGGTGGTGCGCGCCTACGTGACGGGCGTGACCTCGACCAGCATCTGGACGCACTACACGCGCGGCGAGCGCGTCTTCTGCGGCCACCGGCTCCCCGACGGCCTCCGCAAGAACGAGCGCCTGCCGCGGGCGATCCTGACCCCGAGCACCAAGGCGCCGAAGGGCGGGCACGACCTCTCCGCCTCGCGCGAGGAGATCCTCGCCCTCGGGACGATCGCGCCGCGCGACTTCGACGCCGCCGCCGAGATGGCCCTCGCGCTCTTCGAGCACGGCGCCCGCTACTGCGAAGGCCAGGGGCTCATCCTCGTCGACACGAAGTACGAGTTCGGCAAGGACCGGAACGGGAACATCGTCGTCATCGACGAGATCCACACCCCCGACTCGTCCCGCTTCTGGTTCGCGTCTTCCTACGCCGATCGCTTCGCGGCCGGCGAGGACCCGGAGTCGTTCGACAAGGAGTACGTGCGCCGCTGGCTCGCGGCGCGGGGCTTCCAGGGCGACGGGCCGATCCCGCCGATCCCGGACGAGATCCGGATCGAGGCGTCCCGCCGCTACATCGCGGCGTTCGAGCGGATCACCGGCGCGGCCTTCGTCCCCGACCTCGAGGACCCGGCCGTCCGCATCCCGCGCAACCTGGGAGTGTAGGTGGGCGCGGCCGCGCCCGTACGAGTGCTAGCGTCGCGCCGAGAGCGCCTGGAGCAAAGCGAGTGAAAGCCGTCGTCACCGTCCGATTGAAGAAGGAAGTCCTTGATCCGCAGGGCGACGCCGTGAAGCGCGCCCTCACCTCGCTCGGGTTCCCCGGCGTGAAGGGCGTGCGCGTGGGCAAGCTCATCGAGATAGAGCTCGACCCCTCGCTCGGCAGCGCGCCCGATCTCGAGGAGCGGCTGAAGAAGATGGCCGACGAGATGCTGGCGAACACGGTCATCGAGGACTACGAGGTCACGCTCGCGAAGTAGCCCCGCCGCGCGGCGGGCCGGCGATCGAACGGCGCGGCGGGCATCAGCGCCGATGTGCCGGGCAGCAGCGCCGTGTGCCGCATGCGGCTTCAGGCCTCGGGCGCGACGAGCTTCTTCGACCAGAGGATGGCGTCCTTGCGGGCGCGGCCGACGACGAGGTGTCGCGCCATCACGGCCGAGCGGCGGAAGCCGTTCGCGAGCAGCGCGGCGCACAGCTCCTGGTCGTCCGCGGGGGCGAAGGTGAACGTGCTGACGGCCCTCTCCGCGACGAGGCGCTCGCAGAGGGCGCCGATCGCCGCCGTCGTGGCGAGCCGCTCCGACTCATGGCGCGGCGAGGAGAGGATCTCGAGGAACGAGTTGCCGAAGCACGACTGCATCTCCCACGCTGCGTGCAGGCTGAAGCCGCCCCGCGCGGAGAGCACGTAGCCCGTCCGCAGCGCGTCGCGCCCGAATGGCTCGAAGCCCGTGAGCGCCCGCCCTTCCCGCTGCGCGGCGGCGACGGCCCGCCGCAGCTCCTGGCCGCTCGCCGGCGCGATCTTCATCGCGGGCAGCGGCCGCCCCTCGCTCTCCCGGAGCAGCCGCCGCGCGCGGGCGATCGTGCGCTCGGCGAGCATCACCGCCGGCGACCCCGCCTTGCCGTCGCCCTCGGCGCCCTCGTCGTCGCTCTCCTCGCGCAGCGAAGGTGACATCTCGGCCACGACCGCCCCGAGGATCCACGCGTCGCTGCGCTTGTAGAAGCCGGGGATCGACCCCTCCCGGACGAACCCGAGGCGCGTCCACGTCGGCACCTCGTCGCGCTCGACGAGGGTGAAGATCTTCTCGACCCCCTCGCGCTTGGCGGCCGACAGGACGAAGTTCCGCTTGGACGGGGTCGGCCCCGCGCGGAAGTCGATGATGCGGAGCGTCCGGTGCCGCCGGTTGACCAGGAGACAGAGCGAAACAGCGTCGTTCCGGAACAGGAGCTCGTCGACACCGCTGCTCGACGTCAAAGAAAGGTTTCTCGCCGCCATACCCCTCGTGCTCTCGGCGCAGGCGTGATGCCTCGGGTCACGCCAGCATTGCAGAGTTGCAAATTGCAGATCTGCAATGCCCCCTAGCAGCCAGGGCCCACAGCGTCAACGATGTCGGCGGACCGGAGGAATCCGGGGGGGACCGCGGGGACCGCGGGGACCGGCGTGGGAGCGGGCTCAGGGGGGAGGGGCGAGCCGGCTCGCGTCCGCCGGCTTGACGCCGAGCGCCAGGAGCGCGTCCTTGAGCTTGGCGCGCTGGAGGGAGATGCGGGTCGGCATCCCTCCGGAGATCTTGAACGTCTCGAGGAAGTTCACCCCGCTGTCGAAGCGGGCGGCGAAGGTGATGCTGTCGTTGTCGACGACGACGGAGATGGGGGCGCGCTCCTGGCCAATGAGGAGGAGCAGGGTCTTGTCGTAGGACCCGCCTCGCTGGGAGGCATCGACGAGGACCAGGCCTGGCTCGACGCGCTCGTAGCGGAGCGCGATCCGGCGGGTCTCGGCTTCCATGGTGGCGAGCTCGGCGCCGGCCTGGTCGATGGGGGTCCAGAGCGACGGGTCGGCGAGGCCGGACGCGAGGTGCCGGATGATGAGGCCGAAGAGGGCCTGGTCGCGGGGGCGGGCGCGGAGGGCGCGGTCCATGCGGGTGGCGACCGGGCTCGGCACGCCGATGCGGGTATCGATGGCGCGGGCGTCCTCGTCGCAGCCGGGGTAGGGCTCGACGCCGCCGCGCATCCACTTGGCGCCGCTGGCGAGGCCGTCGAAGTCGACGTGGCAGACGAGGGTATCGACGCGCCCGGCGCGGGCGACGACCCCGGGGGTGACCATCTCGGGGCAGGCGCCGTGCTCGGCCTTGGTCGACAGGACGAAGCGGGGATCGCCCGCGAAGCGCGCGTGGTGGGCGCTGTCGTGGTGGTCGACCCAGGCGGCGAGCCGCGGCCCGAGCTCCTGGATGAAGGGGAGCGTGACCGTCTCGAAGCTCTTCCCTCCCGCCTCCGAGGCGAAGGCGATGTCGAGCACGGCGACGTTGCCGCGCAGGTCGCGGGCGCGCGGGAGCTTGCGGGGGGAGGCGAAGGCGAGATCGAATCCGTGCATGGCGTAGCTTCCCGGGGGAGGCAGGTACCGTCCAGCCGGGCTGCCCGGGATGAGCCGCCTCGGGGCGCCCTGCTCAATACACCGGAATCGCCTGAAGCGCTGCGGGGTAGGACCTTTCTCGGGCGGAGCCTGAATGTTCCGCTAGGATGATCCGACCAACGGCACGGACGGCTCGGCGCGCCGGGCGGTCCTGCAGGTTGTCGCCGCGCAGGAGGCCGGCGGCTCCAGGGGAGACTCGACAAGAGAGGACCGCGCGTGCGAGTGCCGCGAGCGCGGGACCGCCGGCCTACGTCGGAGGAAGTGGATGAGAAGCGACGTTCTGGGACTTGGTCTTCTGGCTCTTGGGGTGGTGCTCTGCGGCGCGGGGCTCCCGGGCGTGCCGGCCATCTCCGAGGCCAGCGCTGAGCCCGCGCAGGTGGCGGTGTCGGCCGCGCAGGTGACCGGGGCGGCCGCGCAGGCGGCGGTGTCCGGGCCGACCTGCAAGCTGAAGGGCACCGCGCCGGTGCCCAAGGGCGCTCGGCTCTACGACGCGCCGAGCGGCGGCCGGACGCTCGCGAGCTTCACCGGCGCGCTGGTCCCGATGACGCTGAGCGCGATCCCGGCGGATCCGGCGTCGGGCCGGGCGCGGCTGAGCACGTCGGAGGGCTCGCCGGCGCTGCGGCTCGACGGTTACGTCGCGCCCTCGGACGTCGCTGTGTTCACGACGCGCGACATCCCGGTCATCGCCGGGCACATCTGGATCTCGAGCGCGCAGAAGGTGAAGCTCGTCGCGGCCACGGGCGACTCGCTCCGCGCGGAGCTCTCGATCTCCGGGTCCGAGGGGCAGACGGCGAAGGGCTCGGCCTCGTGCGACGCCTTCGCGCTGCAGCGCGGCGCCCCCGTGAGGATGGAGATCCCCGGCAGCGCCCGCGGCTACCTCATGAAGACGTCGACGATCGAGCTGTTCGATCGCGCGGGCGGCGACGTGATCTTCACGCTGAAGATGCTCGAGGGGACGGCCCAGCTCTTCTGGAGCACCGAGGCCAAGAACGGCTTCGTCCACCTGATGTCGCGGGGCGACCTCACGATCGACGCCTGGGCGCGCCTCAAGGATCTGGAGCCGCTCAAGAAGGGCGAGATGATGGACCAGTACATCCCGCCGACGACCGCGGTGGCCGGCGCGCAGCTGGCGCTCGACAAGGCGCCGCCGATCGTGAAGGCGACGAGGGCCATCCCGGTCCGCGCGCGGCGCGACGAGAAGGAGAAGCCGGTCGGCGAGATCGAGGCCGGGGCGGAGATCTACCTGCTCGAGACGGTGGCGGGCTGGACGAACGTGCTCCCGAAGGCGCTCGGCATGACGCCGCCGGACGAGGGCGGCTTCTGGATCCCCGCCGCCGAGACGCCGAAGTAACGAAGACACCCAGGCCCGCCGCGGCGCGCGGCGGGCCTGCTCGAACGACGCGCTGCAGCGACGCCGCGCGCCCCCGCGGCGCGACGCGCTCGGCGAGGCTCAACTCTCGCTCAACTCCCGAGCGCACCGCCGCGCAGCGCGACTACGATGGCGCGCATGCGCAGATCGCCGTTTCGTTCCGGGTGGCGTCGCGTCGGCGCCGCCGTCGGATGGATCGCAGCCTCCTCGGCTCTCCTCGGCAACGCCGCCGCGCAGGTCGCGCCCGTGGTGCTCCCTCACGCGGCGGGCCAGCAAGCGCTCGCCGTCCGCATCGACGCGGGCGGGATCACCGCCCGCGCCTGTCCTGCTGCGGCGGCGTGCGCGCCCGACGGCGGCAAGGTCCTCGCCGTGGCTCCCGAGGTCGCGCCGCTCCTCGGCGGCGCGCGCGTCGTGCCGGTCACTCTGGCCGACGGCAAGCGCCTCGCGAAGATCGAGGCGCCGGTCGCCGCCACGCCGGCCGGCGCCGCCGCGACCGCGCTCGGCGCCGGGGGCGGCAGCTGGGTGATGCTGCTCGCCGCGCCGCTCGCGGGGAAGGGGACGGAGCCGATCGTCCTCTGGAGCGGCTGGACCGGCGTCTCCACCGGGGAGCACGGCGAGGGGCGGAGCGACGCCGTCGTCGTGGAGCCGCTCGGCAGCGGCAGCCGCGTGCTCGTCGGGCAGCTGCGCGATGACGTGACGATCTGCGGGCGCCCGGCGCTCGTCGGGGCGAGCGAGGTCGATCCGCGGACGATGACGCTCCTGAAGGGGGCGAGCTTCCAGAACCTCCCGCTCGAGGAGCGGCGCGCGGCGAGCAAGGTGGCCGCCGAGCGCCGCGAGGCCGACGCGGCCGCGCCCGCCTTCAGGCTGCTGCGCCCGACCGCGGCGTCGAGCGCCGTCGGCAAGCGCTTCGCGGAGATCGCCGACGGCGACCCGAAGACAGCGTGGTCCGAGGGCAAGGTGGGCGCCGGCCGGGGCGAGTTCGTGTCGCTCTCGTCGGCGGACGAGGTCGGGATCACGGGCCTCGGCCTGCGCATCAAGCCGACCGAGGTCGTGGAGGGCGGCGCCGCGCCGCGCACGCTCTTCGTGGCGACGCCCGATCGGCTCTTCCAGGTGAGCCTGCCCGAGGACGCGTGGCTCAAGGAGACCGCCGGCTACGAGGTGAAGCTGCCCGAGGAGATCAGGGCCTCGTGCATCGCGGTCGTCCTCGACGACGCGTACGCGCCGCGCGGCGCGCCGGCGGCGGCAGGGGACCGCGGCGCCCCGTCCGGGCCGGAGGTGCGCGTCACGATCGCCGAGATCACGGCGCGCACGGCGTTCGACGGGCAGGGCCCGGCGGCGCTCGTCGGCGCGCTCGCGGGCGGCGGCGAGCGCGCCAGGGCGGCGGCGGCGCTGCTCGCGCGCAGCGGGCCGGAGGCCGTCGAGGCGGCGATCGCCGGCTACGACAAGCTCGATCCGGCGGGCAGGCAGCTCGCGGCGGGCGTGATCGACACGGCGCCATGCGCGGTGCAGATCCCGTTCTTCACCGCGCGGCTCGCGTCCGGCGCGGCCGCGGCCCCGCCGCGCCGCGCCTCGCGCGCCGCGCCGCCCGAGCCGGATCCCGAGCTCCATCACGCGCGCGATCGCATCCGCCGCTGCGGGCGCGCGGCCGCGCCGGCGCTCGCCGAGATCGTGAAGGGGGGCGCGGCCGCGGCCAGGGTGGCGGCGGCCCGCGAGATCGCGCTCGTGGCGCCCGCCGAGGCGATTCCGGCGCTGCTCGACGCCCTCGCCGGGGCGCGCGGCGCGACGCGGCGCGAGCTCCGGGCCGCGCTCGCGCTGGCGGCGCGGAGCGAGCGCGCCGCCGACGTCGTCGAGGAGGAGGTGCAGCTCGACCGGCTGCGGGCCCGCCCCGAGGAGGCGCAGCTCGATCTGCTCCGCGCCCTCGGGCCGTCGCTCGGGCGCGTGAAGGGTGGCGGCGCCGCGTTCCAGGCGCTCGCCTCTGCGGCGAGCGCCCCCTTCGAGCGGCGTTACCTCCTCCAGGCGCCGGCGGCGGCGCTCGCCCGCGCGGGCGAGGCTCCGGCCGAGGCGTACCTGCGCGCGTCGCTCCGGAAGGACGCGGACGCGCACGTGCGCCTCCGCGCCGCCGAGGTGGCGGCGGACGTCCCGGCCCTCGCGCCGGACCTGCTCGCGGCGGCCTCCGATCCGGAGGTGCGCGTGCGCGAGGCGGCGATCGTGGCGCTCTCGCGCGCGGCCTCCGCCGGGGCGAAGCTGCCCGCCGGCGCGCCCGCGGCGCTCGCGGCGCGGCTCGCCTCGGACCCGTGGACGTTCATCCGCGGCAGCGCCGCGCTCGCGATCGGCGCGATGCCGGCGGCGCCCGCGGGCGATCGGGCGCTCGTCGGGGCGCTCGCCGACCGCGCGCCCGAGGTGCGCCGGAGCGCGCTCGACGGGCTCGGCGCGCACCGCGCGGTCGCCCACATCGAGGCCGTGCGCGATCGCGCGGAGGACAAGGAGGAGGACGTCGAGGTGCGCGCGCGGGCGATCCTCGCGCTCGGGGCGATGTGCGACGCGAGCTCGGTCGACCTGTGGACGCGCCTCGCGCTGCGGGCGAAGGCGCCCATGGGCGAGCGCGATCAGCGGCTCGGCTCGGCGGCGCTCGCGGCGCTCGGCGCGGTGCACCCGGCGGACCTGCCCGCGCGCCTCAAGCCGCTCCTCGACAAGGACACGCCGCACGGCCTGCGCGAGACGGCGAGGGCTGCGCTCTCCGCGGCGCCGCAGTGCCGTCGGTGAGCCGCGCCGCCGCCGAGCGGCTCACCGCGCGCCGCGGACGGTCCGCCGCGGCAGCACGGCGCGCGCGCGCGCGATCCACTCCGTGAGCGAGGTGGCGTCCTGGGGGACGGCGTCGAGGTCCGCGTCCTCGGCGACGCGCACCAGGGCGGCGCCGTCGTCCGGCATCATGCCCTTCGCGGCGAGCATCGCCTGCGCCCTGAGGGGCGAGAGCTCCTCGGTCGCCTTCTCCCCGAGGAGCGCGAGGATCCAGCCTCCGAGCGCCGGCACGGCCACGCCGCCGATCACCTCGGGCGGCGCGGACAGGATCGACGACACGCGCCGGATGCCCTCTGCGACCGCGTCGCGGCGCGCCGGATCGCGATCGATGTCGCGGGAGAACGCGAGGACATCGCACCCCGCCTCCTTCGCGTCGAGGGCCGCGCCGAGCACGTGGCGCGTGTCCTCGTGGGTCGCTCCGCGCGCGTTGTACTTCCGGATGCTCTTCCACTCGCGGGCGCCGCCGACGACCCACCCGCTCGGCTGGACGCGGGTGAGCAGGGTGAAGAGCACGCCGGGGCGCTTGTCCGACTGGAAGGCGGGAGCGCCGGCGCGGCTGCCGAGCTCGTTCTCGCCTTCGCCGACCAGGAAGACCCTGGTCTTCTCGGGCGGCTTCATCACGGCCGCGGGCCTCCTCCGAGGAGCGCCGCCTCGTCCGCGCCGTTGGCGTAGCTGAGCCAGAGCTCGCCCAGCGCATACACCCGCGCGCGGTCCTCGAAGCCGGGCGTGTCCAGGATGCGCGTGGCCTTCATGCCCTGCTCGCCCGAGCGGGTGACGACCGTGACCTCCTCGGGCTGGAGCTCGTTCACGACGAGCGGGCTGTGCGTCGCGAGGAGGACCTGGGTCTTCTCGGAGACGATGCGCAGCGCGCGCATCACGTCGGCGATGCGCGCGGGGTGGAGCCCGTGCTCGGGCTCCTCGACCAGGAGCAGCGGCATCGGATCGAGGTGCGGCAGCGCGGCGAAGGCGAGGTAGTAGAGCATCCCCTCGCTCATGAGCGCCGCCGGGACGACCCCGCCGCCCTCGAGCTTCACCCCGATGGCCTTGGTTGTCGGGCTCGGGTTGCCGAGGTGGATGCTCTTCACGCTGGGGAAGAGGCGGGTGAGCTCCTCGTTCAGGTCGATGTAGGCCGACAGGTCGCGACTGATGACAGCGTCGTAGACGGCCGGCAGGCCGGTGCCGCGCTCGTCGGCGAAGCAGAGCGGCTGCCCGTCGGGGATCAGCGGGTGCGGCGACCTGAGCGCGTCGGGGTCGAGCCGGAGCATCTGCGTGCCGCGCAGGGCCTGGACGATGTCCGCCGCGGGGCGCTCGGGGCTCGGCGCGCCGTTCGCGACGTCGTCATCGTCCGCGTCGTCGAGCAACGAAGGGGGCTCCAGGTCCCTCGGGAACGACGTGGCGCGCACCCGCCCCGCGGCGTCGAGCTCCACGCGCCACGTCGTGGTCGCCGCCGACACCTCGAACACGGACCCGCCCGGCGCCTTGCTCGCCGGACCGGCGCGCCCGAGCGTGTCGGGGGCCGGCGCCCCGAGCGCCCGCTCCAGGACGGAGGAAAGCGTCCGGAGCGCTCGCAGCACGGTGCTCTTGCCGCCGTCGTTGGGTCCGATCAGCGCGTGCAGCGGCGTGAGCTCCAGCGTCGCGTCCTGGACGCAGCCGTAGCCCTGGATGCGGAGCTGCTCGACGTAGGGTCGGTCCATCGCGATCGACGCCAGCATACCCGCGCGCGCGCCGGCAACAAACTTGGCCCATCCCCGGCCGTCCCTCTACGCCGCTGTGCCATGCGCCGCCTTCCGCCGATCGCGCTTCTCCTCGTCGCGCTGGCCGCCCCCGTGGCCATCGGCCTCGGCGCTCGGGACGCCAGCGCCAGCGTCGCTTATGAGTCGCCTTACACCTTCGAGCAGACCTTCGGCACGGCGCTGCGCCTCGTGCGCGTCGATCTCGGCTTCAAGCTCGTGGAGAAGGACGTCTCGAACGGCTACCTGCTCTTCGAGTACCGGAGCCCGGAGAGCGGCAGCCGGGTGACGCAGGGCTCGATCGAGGTCGTGAACGGCAACGCCGGCGTGCACGTCGCCGTGCAGCTCCCCGCGATGCCGCAGTACCACGAGCAGGTGCTCCTCGACGGCCTCATGAAGAAGCTCGCCGCCGAGCACGGCGACCCGCCGAAGAAGGCGCCACCGCCGCCGCCCGCCGATGCGGGCGCGCCTCCCCCCGACGCGGGCGCCCCCTAGCCGCTGCGCCGCACGTACTCGAAGTCGACCGGCTTGCCCTTGAGCCCCTTGGCCGGCGCGGCGATCCAGTTCGCCATCTGCTTCGGATCGAACACCGGCTTCTCCATGAGGCTTTGCACGTAGGCCTCGTCGCTCGCGGTCGGCAGCCACTCGTCACGCTGGCGCTCCCACTCCTCCTTCGAGAGCGGGTTGCCGTCGACGTCGAAGTGGAGCCCCGCGTAGATCCCCGAGCTCCGGTGGAAGCGCCGGCTCGGCAGCCTCAGCCTGAACGAGACGCCGCCCTCCTCGAGCACCCGGTTCATCTTGTCGATCCCGCGCTGCGAGTCGCTCACGTACTCGTCGCGCAGCACCTCGTTCATCGCGTTGCGGAGCGGCACCTCCTCGCGCCGCCACCCCGACACCGCGCCGCCGCCCGCCGCGACCGGCACGTCGAGCGCGTACACGCCCTCGACCGCCCGGTGATCCGCGTACGACTCCTCCTTCGCGCGCCCCTTCACGCTCGACGCGAAGAACGACGCGGCGTTCGAGGAGATCTCGCCGCCGAAGAGGTCCAGCGACAGCGAGTACCAGAGGTTCAGGTACCTCTGCATCGTCGGCAGATCGATGCCGCCCTCGGCGCGCGCGTCCTCGTTCTTGTTGCGCTTCATCAGCTCGCAGGTCCGCTGGCAGATGCGGAGCAGGCCAGTCTCGCCGACGAACATGTGGTGCGCCTCCTCGGTCAGCATGAAGCGCGTCGTGCGCGACAGCGGATCGAAGCCGCTCTCCGCGAGCGCGAGCAGCTGGTACTTGCCGTCGCGGTCCGTGAAGTAGGTGAACATGAAGAACGAGAGCCAGTTCGTGCACGGCTCGTTGAAGGCGCCCAGGATCCGTGGCTTGTCCGGGTCGCCGCTCCGCCGCTCGAGGAGCGCCTCGGCCTCCTCCCGGCCGTCGCGCCCGAAGTGGCTTTGCAGGAGGTACACCATCGCCCAGAGGTGCCGCCCCTCCTCGACGTTCACCTGGAACAGGTTCCGCAGGTCGTAGACGCTCGGGCAGCTCTGGCCGAGCAGCCGCTGCTGCTCGACGCTCGCCGGCTCCGTGTCTCCCTGCGTCACCACCAGCCGGCGCAGCATGTTGCGGAGCTCCCCTGGCACCTCGTGCCACACCGGCTCGCCGAGGTGATCGCCGAAGCCGATCTTCCGATCGGGCACCGGATCCGCGAGGAAGATGCCCCAGCGGTACTCCGGCATCTTCACGTAGTCGAAGTGCGCCCACCCCTCGTGATCGACGCTGATCGCCGTACGAAGGTAGATGTCGTCCGCCTGGAAGCCCGCGGGCCCCGTCTCCCGCCACCAGTCGATGAACTTCGGCTGCCACGCCTCGAGCGCGCGCTGGAGCTTCCTGTCCGACGCGAGGTCGACGTTGTTCGGGATCCTCTCCGAGTTGATGACTGCGCTCACGTCCGCCTCCAGTCGAATTCAGGGCGCTCCGGGCGCCCGTACATGGTCAGCGCGCCCCGCTGGCCCACCGCGTTGGGGCGCTGGAAGATCCAGTTCTGCCAGGCCGACAGCCGGGAGAAGATCTTCGTCTCCATCGTCTCGGGCCCGCAGAAGCGCAGGCTCGCCTCCATCCCGGTGAGCGCGTCGGGCGACAGGCTCACCCGCTCCTCGATCGCGAGCCGCACCTCGTCGTCCCAGTCCATCGCGTCGGGCGTGAAGGTGCAGAGCCCCTCCTCGAGCGCCTCCTCGGCGGACAGGAGCTCCTTCCTCTCCTTCAGGGCGTCGACGCGCTCCGGCGCGCCCAGGAAGCGCGACGCGAGCCGCGTCAGGCCGTTCGACATCGCGAGCGGGCCGAAGCTCAGCGAGCTGAGCCCGATGAACGCTGCCTCCTCGCCGTCCCCTCCGCCGTCCAGCATGTAGGACCGGTCCGCCGCGAGGGCGAGCTCGAACAGGCTCCCCGCGAAGCACGAGCCCGGCTCGATCAGCGCGAACACGCTGCGCGCCGTGAGGTCGAGCCGCTTGAGCACGCGCCGCATGTGGAGCAAGACCTCCCTCACGAACCAGTCGTCCCGGCTCGCCCACAGCGCCTCGTCCGCGGCCCGCACCGCCGCGGGGGAGCCGCTCGTCTTCAGCAGGACGAGGCCCACCGTGGGGTGGTTGAAGCGGAGATCGAGCAGCGCGTCGTCGAGCTCGCGGAACGCCCGCAGCGCCCAGAGATCCGCGCCTGCCCGGCGCATCCCGCCGGCGTCCGACGGCCCCTCGCCCTCCGGCGCCCGCACGCGGATCTCCGCCGTCCGCGCGGCGCGGTCGACCTTCAGCGACACGTGGCGGTACTCGCACGTGGAGACGTCGCCCTTCTCCGCGCGCTGCGCCTCGAGCGGCGCGAGCTTCACCCCGGGCCCCTCCCTGTCCGGCGTCGCCGCCGCGAGCTCGGCGGCGCGCTGGGCCACCGCCTGATCGAACCGGCTCTTCGGGATCGAGCGATCGACGAGGCCCCAGTCCTGCGCGCGCTTGCCGCGCACCCCCTCGGCCAGGGTCGAGAAGACGTCCGCGAGGTCGCGCCGCACCTTGCGCTTGTCCACGAGCCGCGTGAGCCCCCCCGTGCCCGGGAGCACGGCGAGCAGCGGCGTCTCCGGGAACGAGACGGCGCTGCTCCCGTCGTCGCAGAGGAAGATCTCCTCGCACGCGAGGGCGAGCTCGTAGCCGCCGCCCGACGCGACGCCGTTCAGCGCCGCGAGGTAGCGCTGTCCGCTCTCGGCGCAGGCCTCCTCGAGCGCGAGCCGCGTCTCGTTCGTGAACTTGCAGAAGTTGACCTTGAACGCGTGCGTCGACGACCCGAGCATGTAGATGTTCGCGCCCGCGCAGAAGATCCGCGGCTGCGCGCTGGTCACGACCACCGCCTTCACCTCGGGGTGCTCGAAGCGCAGCCGCTGCACGATGTCCGCGAGCTCGATGTCGACCGCGAGGTCGTAGCTGTTCAGCTTCAGCTGGTAGCCGGGCCGCGTCGGCGCCTCCTCGTCGACGTCCATCGCCACGCGCGCGATCGCCCCGTCGAACGAGAGCTTCCAGTGCCGGTAACGGCCCGGCTCCGTCTCGAAGCGGAGGGGCGCGCCCTCGCCGGATGAGCCCTCTTCCCGGGCCCTGGTCTGCGGCGCTGCGGCCGCGGAAGGAGGAGAGGTGGTCGCTTCCATACGCCGTTGAGCCCACCACCCCGGCGCCCTCTCGTCAAGCAGTATAGTGCTTGATGATCCTGGATTCATGAAATATAGTGCGTTGTAGACATGCCGTCCCGACAGGACCCGCGCCGAACGCCACGTGGAGCGCGTGCGCCGCGCGCCGGGCAAGGTCCGGGGTCCCCGGAGGCCGGGGCAGCGGGCGGGGCCAGCGCCGCGGACGGCGCGCCGCCGATCCTCGCGCACCTCGCCGGGCGGCTCCGGCAGCGGCGGCAGGAGCTCGCGCTGACCTTGCGCGAGCTCGCCGAGCTCGCCGGCGTGAGCGAGCGCTTCCTGGTGCTGGTCGAGAGCGGCCGAGCGAACGTGTCCGTGGTGCGGCTGGAGGACATCGGCCGCGCGCTGGGCACCTCGGCCGCGGCGCTGCTCGGAGCGGGCGAGCTCGTCGATGGCGAGGGGACGCGCGGCACGTCTTCCGAGGCGGAGGGCGGGTCAGGCGGGGCCCTCGTCGCGCTGCTCGGCCTGCGCGGGGCCGGCAAGACGACGATCGGCGGCCGCGCTGCGGCGCGGCTCGGGGTGCCCTTCCTCGAGCTCGACGCCCTCGTCGCCACGCGCGCGGGGATGAGCCTCGCGGCGCTGTTCGAGATCCACGGAAACGCCTATTACAGGCGGCTGGAGCGCGAGGAGCTGGCGCGGCTCGCCGACGCGCGCGCCCACGGGATCGTCGCGACGGGCGGCGGCCTGGTGACCGATCCGGCGACCTTCGAGCGGCTGAGGCGCTGCGCCGTGACGGTCTGGCTGCGGGCGAAGCCCGAGGACCACTGGCGGCGCGTGGTCGAGCAGGGGGACGCGCGCCCCATGGCCAACCGGGCCGACGCCATGAAGGAGCTCAGGGCGCTCTTCCAGGCGCGGCGCGCCCTCTATGAGCAGGCCGACTTCGTGGTGGACACGTCGGCGCTCGGTCTCGCCCGGTCTGTCGATCGCGTGGTCAAGATCGCCCGTGAAGCTGGTAGAAGGGACGCGACGCGCTCGCCTTGATCAGGGGCGCGCCCCCTCCCATGTCCATGCCGCGCCTGAAAATTCTCTTCGTGGTGTCCGAATGCGTCCCCTTCAGCAAGACGGGCGGCCTCGCCGACGTCGCCGGCGCGCTGCCGCTCGCGCTGGCCGAAGCCGGCCACGACGTGCGCGTCGTGATGCCGGCCTACCGGGTCGCCAAGCGCTACCTCGCCCGCCAGATCGCGGCCGCCGAGCAGCAGCTCGAGGGCAGCGGGCCCGTCTCCGCGCCGGCCGTCGTCGCGGCCGCTGCCGGCGCGCCGGCCCTCGCCGCGGCCGACGCCGCGCTGGCCCATGCCGCGCCGACGCACGTCGCCGCGCCGGACGCCGCGCCCTCCCTCGTCGCGGCGCAGGGCGGCGACGGCGCGCCCCCGGCCGAGCGCTTCATGCCGCACCGGCTGCCGGACGCGCTCGGCGTGCCGATCGGCGGTGGCGAGGCGTGGACCGGCATCTGGGAGACGCGCCTCGATCCGGGGACCCCCGGCGCGCCCGCGCCCCGCGTGTACATGATCGAGCACGACGTGCTCTACGACCGCGACGGCATCTACGGCGACGCGCACGGCGAGTTCGGCGACAACCTCACCCGCTACGCCCTCCTGTCGCGCGGCGCGCTTCAGCTCTGCCACGCGCTCGGCTTCTGGCCGGACATCGTCCACGTCCACGACTGGCAGTCGGCCCTCGTGCCGCTCTACATCAACGTCCTCGAGCACCGGTCGCCGCTCGCGCGCGCCGCGACCGTGCTGACGATCCACAACCTCGGCTACCAGGGCTGGTTCAACAAGTCCCAGCTCCCCACGACGGGGCTCGGCTGGGACCAGTTCCACAGGTTCTGCCTGGAGGCGTACGACAGCATCAACCTGCTCAAGGCCGGCATCTACAACGCCACGATCGTCTCGACGGTCTCGCCCAGGTACGCGCAGGAGATCCAGACGTGGGAAGGGGGAGAGGGGCTCGACGGCGTGCTCCGGGATCGCGGCAGCGACGTGGTCGGGATCCTCAACGGCATCGACGACGCCATCTGGAACCCCGCGACCGATCCCCACATCGCCGCGACGTACTCCGCCGAGGACCTGAGCGGCAAGCGGCTCTGCAAGGCGGCGCTCCAGCGCGAGATGGGCCTCGAGGAGCGCCCCGACGTCCCGCTCCTCGGGCTGATCAGCCGCCTGGCGACCCAGAAGGGGATCGACATCCTCGCGGGCGCGCTCGACCACATCCTCTCGCTCGACGTCCAGTTCGTGATCCTCGGCTCCGGCGAGCGCTGGGCCGAGGACCTGTTCTCGCGGATCTCCGGATCGAGCGACCGCTTCCGCGTCTACGTCGGCATGAACGAGGGGCTCGCGCACCGCATCGAGGCCGGCGCGGACCTCTTCCTGATGCCGTCGCGCTACGAGCCCTGCGGGCTGAACCAGCTCTACAGCCAGCGGTACGGGACGCTGCCGGTCGTGCGCGCCGTCGGCGGCCTCGACGACACCGTCGAGAACAACGTCACCGGCTTCAAGTTCGAGGAGATGTCGTCCATGGCGCTCGGGAACACCGTCGCCTGGGCGGTGCACCTCTACCGCGCCGACCCGGCCTACTTCCGGACGATGCAGCTGCGCGCGATGAAGAAGAACTTCGGCTGGTCGCACCAGGCGCGGCAGTACGAGGCGCTCTACCGCCTCGCCATCTCCCGCCGGACCGGACGCCAGATCTGATCGCGCTCACGCGCTGATCGCCCGCCGCGGGGGGACGCGGCGCGATCCGCGCGCGCGGGCGCGCCCCCCTTCCGGGGAGCGCCGCCCGGGGCGCGTCGCTGCTCCTGCCGACCTACTCCTTCTGCGGCTCGGGCGCGGCCGGGGCAGCCGGAGCGGCCGGCTGCGCGTTCCCGGCGGCCTCGCGCGTGCCCGGCTGGCCCTTCGCCGTGAGCGAGCGGGAGAGCGCCCGGTGCTTCCCCTCGATCAGCGAAACGAAGCTCGTGACCACCGGCAGGTACAGGGCGGGGGAGCTGATCCCCTTGTCCGTCAGCTTGGGTTCCGCCGCCTTCACATCGCGGATGAAGTTGTCGAGCGCGGGCGCCATGATCTTGGACCACGGGTCGGTCTGGTTGGTCGTGCCGTGGGCCTTGAGCGCCGCCGCGGACGTCTCCAGCTTCTGGAGCTGGGTCCTCGCCGCCGCGGGGTCGAGGTTCTTGCTCGCGAGGGTCAGCATGAGCGTGCGCGCGTCCTCGAGGGCCGTGAGCGCCGCCTTCTGGCCCTCGTCCGCCTTCGCGAGGTCGGGCAGGTGTGACGCGTGCCACGCGGACACCGCGAGGCCGAGCTTGTCGGAGTGCGCGTCGAGCTTCTCGAAGTCGGCGAGGAGCTTCGTGTGGAGCTCCTTGCCCTTGGCGAAGCTGTCCTTCTTGTACTCCTCGCGCTGGTAGTAGTTGGACGCCGCGGCGATGTTCTTCGCGAGCTCGGTCGCGAACGGCGCGTACTCGGAGAGCGCGGCGTCCACGTCCGGCATGGCCGGATCCTTGAGGCTGAGGGCGACGGTGCAGGCGCGCGCGTTGCGCTCGTACGGCGCGCGCGCGCCGATGTTGATCGGCCGGCGCTCGTCGGGCTTGGCGGGCCCGGCCTTGGCGCTGCCGCCCGGCGGCGCCGCCGTCGCCGCGGGCGGCGTGGCGGTCGTCTTCGGCGCCGCGGGCGTGGTGGGGGTGGGCGGCTTCGCGGGGAGCACGGCCTTGCCGGCGTCCCCGGGCTTGCTCTGATCCTCGGTGCCGAAGCTCGGGACCTTCTTCTCGCTGGGCTCGTCCTTGCCGAGGCTCGCGAGGTACGCGTCGCGGGCCTGTTTCAGCGAGAGCGTCCCGAAGTAGCAGGCGTCGACGCGGTACTCCTTCATCGACTGCGGATCGACCTTCGCGATCGGCGACACGGGCGTCCGCAGGCTCGCCTTGCCCTTGTTCGCCGCCGCGGAGCTGGCCGGCTCCGGCTGCGGAGGAGGCGGGTCCTCCTTGCAGCCGGCGGCACCGCTGGCGACGAGCACGAGCGCGATGGAACAGAGAGACCTGACGGAAATCATTCGGTGTGCCTCCTCGGCTGGCGCAGGAACGGGCGCATCATGCCTAAGCCGGCGGCGCTTGCAACACCGGCCATTGGCGGGAACTTGCGTCCCTGGTCGGGAAGAGCCCGGCTCCAGCCCCCAAACCCGCGAGGCCGCCGGGTTCTTCCAGGATCCGCTGTGGCTGATGAAACGATCAGGGTCTAAGGTCCGCGGCGTGAAGCTGAGAAGCCTGACCCTGGACGAGCTGACCATCGACGACGAGCGCTCTTTCCGGCACGTCGGACTTTACGACGATCTCAAGCAGGTGCTCCGGCGCGACGGGTACCGCTTCCGCGTGCCCGAGGTCGAGGCGAGCTGGGATCGCGTGGTCTTCTTGAACCTGACATTCTGGAGCCAGAGCGAGCAAGGCGACCTGATCGCCAGCGATCACCTCGCCGCGGACGTCGTCGCGCACGTCGCCTGGCACCACCTCGCCCACCGCGCCCTCACCGCCGCGGGCGGCGGCGCTCCGCCCAGCGCGGAGGGGCTCCTGCTCGCCGAGGCGATCGCGAGCGCCTTCGATATGTACCTCGTGGGTCGCCTCCTCGGGCACGCCCCGAACGCCGACTTCCTGGCCACGCAGGTGCCCGCGATGGCCGAGGCGGCCGAGGCGGCCGGGCTCTCCGACGCCGGCTTCGAGGCGCTCCTGGAGGGCGTGTCCGCGGACCCGGAGCGCGCCTTCGAGGACCTCCGCGCCCTGCTCTTCGACGTGACCACGGCGCTCCTGCCCTGCGATCGCATGAGCCGCGCGGCCGAGATCCTCGCTGGCTTCGACGCGCACCGCTTCGCGCCGCTCCTGCACCACTACGAGCTGTCGAACTGGCTCCTGTCGACACGCGCGCTCGGGTCCTCGACCGCGCCCGATGCGGCCGCGCGCGCCGTCGACGCGGCGCTGCGGAGCGCGGCGGTCTCGCTGGAGTGGCTGGAGCAGCGCTGGGTGCGCCCGCCCGCGCCCCTGCCGCCTGTGATCGCCAGCACGCCCGCCGCGTAGGACGGAATCACCCGCGGCAGTCGAAACGGCGCGGGCAAGCCCTGCCCACGAGGGCGACCGCCCTGGTCGCCAGCGAGAAAGATTGCGCGTTCTGCCGAGCTGCGCGATCCTCTTCTCAAGGTGCAACTCGCCTGCTCTCTCTGCAGGGCTTACGTGGAGATCGGTGTGGGACGCGAGATGCGTCCGTCCCTTCCGTTTGTCTGCAAATCCTGCCGCACGAAGAACAAGCAGGCGGCGTCTGACAGGACAGGCGGGGCCGAGCCGCGCTCTTCCCCCTCGGTCGTTCCGAGCTCCGCGAACGGGCGCGACCGGCGGGAGCCGCCGAGCGAGCCAGAGCTCGCAAGGCCGTATTCCGAGCGCCCGTCAGCGAGGGACTACGGGCTGTCCGGCGACCTGCTGGACGCCGAGTCGACGCTGCCGGGGGCGGGCATCCAGCGCGAGCGGGAGCTCGCGGGCGGCTCGGAGCGACGCGCGGGGGCGGCTCCGGCGGTGCGGGGTCGAGGGCTCACGCTCGCGGAGCGGATCGCGCAGCAGGACCTGGGAGACGAGCCGGTGTCCAGCCCGAGGGCGCGCCCGCTGGATGCGCTCGACGCCGCCGCGGAGGCCTCGCTCGAGCACGCGGTGGTGACGCCGGACGGCGGGCTGGGCCGGCGCGACATCCTGATGCGGTCTCGCACGTTCGCCGGCGTCCCCCGCGACGACGCGCGGCGCGGAAGTGCGGCGCCGTCGACGGGCCGGAGCCCGTCCGCGCTTCCTCCCGCCGACTCCGATCCCGTCTCGATCCAGGATCTCGCGCAGATGCTCTCCCCCGGGGTCGAGCCGCCCTCGCTCTCGTTCGGGCACGACGGCTCCGAGGACGAGCGCGCGAGCCACCCCGCGCCTCGCGCGACCGCGCACACGCCGGTCCCGGTCCGGCCGCCGGCGCGCCGCGAGCACCGCACGGCGACCGCGACGGTGCGGCCGCGCTCCGCGACCTTGCCGCGCGCGAGCGCCTCCTCCCGGCCGATCGCGCCGCCGTCCGAGATGCCGCCGGCGCCCCTGTCCGAGGGGCCGCCGGCGCCCCTGTCCATCGACGAGGGCCGGCCGTCGTCTCACCGCTCGTCGCCCGAGCTCCGCCTCCAGGACGTGCAGGCGATGGCGGCGCTCGCCCCGCAGCCGTTGCCTTCCGCGCGGCGTCCCCGGTCCGGCCCGGGCGCCATGCCCGCCGACTCCTCGCCGGCGGACCTTGCCCTGCTGGGGTCGCTGGCTCCGCCGCCGGCCACGGTCCCGCCGCGCGCCGCGGAGGAGCCGCAGCGCGAGCGCGCGAGGCCGAGGGCGGAGGCGCGCGGCCCCGCCGGGGATCTGCGGGAGCAGGGGAACGACGAGCGGCCTTCGCGCGAGCCGCCGGCGCGCGCGAGCAACGCCCCCCGGGGGGCTGCCCGCGCCTCGAGCGACCCGGCCCCCGGCCCGTCGGCCGACCGGATCAGCCAGACCGACCTCCGCGGCCGCGCCGGCCGCAAGGAGGACTCCGGTCTGATCGACCTGCGCAGCATGGCGCCGCCGCCCGTCGCCGAGGGCGGCGAGCGTCGCAACGAGCTCCGGGCCGACGAGGAGGTCCTGAGCATCAGCGGCGGGCTGTTCGACAGCGCCGTCGAGGGGCCGCTCCCCGACGACCCGATCGAGCCGGAGTTCCTCCTTTCCGCCGAGGGGCACACTGCCTCCGGGGAAGAGACGCCGGTGCGCACCTCGATCACGGCCGGCTCCCTCGTGTCCGAGGGGCGGCGCGCCCTCTCGACGCCGGTGGCGCGCCAGTACCTGGAGATCGCCGGCTGGGTGGCCGTCGTCTTCGTCGTGTTCGGCGCCGCGCTGTACTTCGCGCAGGCCCGCGGCAGGGCGGCCAGCGCCCCGGCCCAGGTCGCGGCCGCGGGCAGCAGCGGCGCGGTCGCCGCGGCCCCGCCGGAAGAGGCGGCGCCGGCCGCCGCGGCTGCTCCGGCAGGTCAGACCGCGGACCGGGAGCCGTCGCTCGACGACGAGCCGGTCGCCGACCCGCCGGCCGCAGCCGCTGGGGCGGCGGAGCAGGCGCCGGCCGCTCCCGCCTCGGCCATCCCGACGGGCGAGCAGGCCGCGCCGCCGCCCGAGCCGGCGCAGGCAGGTCCTGCGCTCGCGGCAGCGCCCGAGCCGACCCCCGCGGCGCCGGCCGCGAGCGCCGCGCCAGCGGCGAGCGCCCCGGCAGCGCCCCCGGCCCCTGCGGTCGTGGGTGCGGGCTCGCAGCCGAGCGACGGTCCTCAGGCCGTAGGGAAGCCGGCCCGCGCCGCGGCGCCGAGCGCGCCCGACCGCGCGAAGCCGGCGGCGAAGCAGCCGGCGCCCACGCAGCTCCTCCCGGCGCGGGACGAGCCGGCCCGCTTCGACCAGAGCGCGGCGAGCAGCGCCCTCGCGTCCGCGGCGGCGGCCGCCGCCGGGTGCACGGGCGAGGGCCTCACCGGTACGGCCCGGGTGGCCGTCACCTTCTCCCCCTCGGGGAAGGCGATGTCGTCGCGCGTGGAAGGGGGCGACCTCGTGGGGACGGCCACCGCCGCGTGCATCGCCGCCGCGTTCCGCAGCGCCACGGTGCCGCCCTTCGAGGGAATTCCGGTCACCGTCATGAAGCAGGTGAAGATCCGCTGACGACGGGCCGAAAGCTTCCTATCCTCCCGCCGCTGTGCTGGTCGCGCTTCGGGTCAAGAATTTCATCCTGATGGATGCTCTCGAGCTCCGGCTCGAGCCTGGCTTCAACGTGCTCACCGGCGAGACGGGCGCCGGCAAGTCCATCGTCGTGGGCGCGCTCTCGCTGGTCCTCGGCGGCCGCGCGAGCGCGGAGCAGATCCGCCCCGGCGCCGACGAGGCCGAGATCGAGGCGCTGTTCGACGTGCGCAGCTCCGATCGCGCGATGGCGATGCTCGACGCCGCGGGCATCGCGAGCGGCGGCGAGCTCGTGGTCCGCCGCGTGGTCCAGGCGACCGGTCGCTCGCGCGCCTACCTGAACGGCCGCCTCTGCACCGCTGGCGAGCTCCAGGCGCTCGCCCCGGAGCTCGCCGACGTCGCCTCGCAGC
Source organism: Sorangium sp. So ce321 (assembly GCF_051530195.1). Taxonomy (NCBI): domain Bacteria; kingdom Pseudomonadati; phylum Myxococcota; order Polyangiales; family Polyangiaceae; genus Sorangium; species Sorangium sp. So ce321. The sequence continues at coordinate 2,196,154 of NZ_CP150329.1, forward strand.
ACGAGAGCGTCGCGCTCACCGATCCGTCGACGCACCTCGGCTACCTCGATCGCTTCGGCCGCCTGGTGCCGGCGCGCAGCGAGCTCGCGGCCGACGTCGCCGAGCTCGAGGCGCTCAGCGCGCAGCTCAGGGCCGCCCGCGAGCTGGAGCGCGGCCGCGGTGAGCGCGAGGCGTTCCTCGCCTTCCAGCTCCAGGCCATCGACGCGCTGTCGCCGCGCCCTGGCGAGCTCGCCGATCTCGCGGCCGAGCGCAACCGGCTCCGCCACGCGGGCCGCCTGCACGACATCACGCGGCGCGCGGCCTCCCGCCTCGACCAGGGGGATGAAGCGATGTGCGACGAGCTCGCGCGCCTCGCCTCCGAGCTCCAGGCTGCCGCGGAGATCGATCCCGCCCTCGACGCCGTCGCCCGCGCGGTCGACGCGTGCTGGACGGAGCTCAGCGAGGCGGCCCGCCAGATCGCCCGCTACGCCGAGCGCGCGGAGGCCGACCCGGATCGCCTCTCCGAGATCGAGGATCGCATGTACCGCCTCGAGGGCCTGCTCCGGCAGCACGGCCCCACGATCGACGACGTGCTCGCCGCGCGCGCGCGCCTCGCGACCGAGCTGGAGCAGCTCGCGGGGGTCGAGAGCCACGTCGCGGAGCTCGAGCGGCGGCGCGACGCCCTGCTCGCCGTCGCCGCCGAGCGCGCCCGCAAGCTCTCGGTGAAGCGCCGGAAGGCCGGCGAGAAGCTCGGCGTCGCGATCTCCGCGGAGCTCGCCGATCTCGGCATGGGGGGCGCGCGGGTCGTCGTGGACGTCGCGCCGCACGGCGGAGACCGCGCCGAGCTGGTCGTCGACGGCGCCCGCCTGGGCCAGGACGGCATCGACCGTGTCGAGTTCCTCATCTCGCCCAACAAGGGGATCGAGCCTCGCCCCTTGCGCCGCATCGCCTCGGGGGGCGAGCTGTCGCGCGCCCTCCTTGCCTTGAAGCGCGTGCTCGCGGAGTGCGGGCCGGCGGGGCTCTACGTCTTCGACGAGGTCGACAGCGGCGTCGGCGGCGCTGTCGCCGACAAGATCGGGCGCGCGATCGGCGACGTGGCGCGCCACCACCAGGTGCTTTGCATCACGCACCTGGCGCCCATCGCCGCGTTCGCCGACGCGCACTTCGTCGTCGCCAAGGAGAACGCGGGCGGCATCGCGAAGAGCTCGGTCGCGCGTGTCGACAAGAAGGACCGCATCGCCGAGGTGGCGCGGATGCTGTCGGGCGCGAAGGTCACCGGCGCGTCGCTCAAGGCCGCGACGGAGCTCATCGAGGCGGCGCGTCTCTAGAGCGAGCGGCGGTCACCCGCTTCGGATACGGGCCCATCTCGGCGTCTTCGGTGCTCAGCGCACTGGAGTGCGCCTCCGCGCCGAAGACGCCGATCTGGACCCGTCTCCTGTGCGGGTGACCGCCGCTCTGCGACGGCCGTGCCCGAGGTGGGGCCGGCGCGGATCGGCCGCGCGGCGCGGCGCGGATCAGCCGCGTGGCGCGGATCAGCTCCGCGCGAGCGTGTAGTCGTTCAGATCGACGCGGATCAGGTCCTTGAGCCAGGGATGCACCGTGATCGCGGTGCGGTAAAGCCCCTGGGCGATCCGCCGGTAGCTCGTGTGTCCCTGCTTCGCCGAGCGGAGCTCGACCACGTGGAAGAGCTCGCGCAGGTTCAGCGTCCAGAGCGTCCTCACGCGGAAGCCGAGCGGCACGGCATACTGCGCCTCGAGGGGGTAGCGCCCCTCCATCGCGTGCCAGGCGTCGCGCGCGGCGAGCATCGCGTCCTGGTAGGCCTCGGCATGACCAAGCTCCGAGAGGACGTGCGGCGTCTCGAAGCCGAGCCGACAGGTGAGCCGCTGCGTCGCTGGCGTCAGCATCCGGTGGCGCTGCAGGTCGCGGTACGCGCCGTAGTCGAGCATCAGCTCGAAGGTCATGGTCGACGCCTCGAACGCGCGCGGCGGCGCGTCGTAGGGCCCGCGCTTCGCGCACGCCGTCTGCGCGATGCCGATGAGCTCCGGCAGCGTCGCGCGGCGGAGCGCGTCGCCCAGGTTGTAGGCGTGCACGCCCGGATCGCTGCCCTCGTACGCCAGCGCCAGCGCGATGCGCTCCAGGGCGTCCTTGTCGTAGCGCACCAGCCGGACCGGCTGGTTTATCACCATCGTCGCGCTCACGCCCTCCTCCGGCGGCGTGTAGACCCGCTTCATCGCCTCGGCGACGGTGCCCTGCAGCTCCTTCCGGAGCTCGTTCGGCGCGGCGTACTTCACCAGAGTCGGGGTCACGGCGAGCGCCGCCGCGTGCATCTCGCGGCCGACCCTGCGCACCTCCTCGAGCGGGTTCGACATCATCTTCGTGAGCAGGATCTCGAGCGCCCTCGCGTTCGCGGTGAGGCCGATGTTCGTCCGCGTCCCCGCCGGCAAGAGGCCGCGCAGGAGATCGCACGCCTGCGCGCGCAGCGCCCCCTTGTAGGCCGCGTCCGACATCTTCTCGGGCTTCGGCTCGCGCGCGCTCAGCCGCTCCGTCACCTTCGGGACCAGGTCGAGGTAGGTCGCGAAGAGCCGCTCGCTCGAGGCCTGGTACCTGGCGCTGTGCTCGGCGTCGAGCTCCGGCAGATCGATGAACGCGTGCTGATCGAAGACCACGTAGCGCGTGCTCTTCTCCGTGTACGAGCCGAGCCGCAGGTCCTCGATCACCTTCGACGCGACGATGCTCACGTTCTCGATCGCGAGGTGCACCACGGCGTGCTCCGCGACGGACGCGTGGCCGTAGCCGACGACCCACTTCTCGTGGAAGCTCCGCGCCTTGTCCGACGCGAACGCGAGCCCGCGCCGCGACCTGTCGTCGCCCTGCGGAGCGACGTCGAGCTCCTCGTCGCCGAGCAGGCGCGCCAGGTTGGTGCGCAGGTCGTCGCGGCTGCGCGAGTAGTACGCGAACAGCACGGCGATGACTTCCTCGGGCAGACCCGACAGCGAGAAGACGTCAGCCGTCAGGCTCGACACATACGGCGCGACTCTGGCGCGCGACGCTTCGTCCAAGGCCATGCCCCTGCTTCTACCCTTATCCTACGCCGATCGGTCCACAAAACTCGGTCCCCGGGAGCCGGCTCCGGTCCGCTCGGCGCTGCTGGCCGCGGTCGGCCGGCGCGGCCCTGCACGTCAGCCGCGCGGGCCTCTGCGTCAGAGCGCCTGCGCCGCGGAGACGACGAACGGATCGGGGAAGATCTCGCTGTTCGCGAGCGGCCGGCTGCGTCGGGTCAGCACCTCGCAGCCGCTCTTCGTGACGACGATGGTGTGCTCGAACTGCGCCGACAGCGAGCGATCGGCCGTCAGCGCGGTCCACTTGTCTTCCTGGATCTCGACCTCGTAGGTGCCGATGTTGATCATCGGCTCGATCGTGAAGCACATGCCAGCGCGGAGCCGGTTGCCGCTGCCGTACTTGCCGACGTGCGAGACCTGCGGCGCCTCGTGGAAGCGCCGCCCGATGCCGTGGCCGACGAAGGCCCTCACCACCGAGCAGCCCTCGGCCTCGGCGAACTCCTGGATCGCGGCCCCGATGTCGCCGAGGCGCGCCCCGTCCCGGACCTGGGCGATGCCGAGCTGCAGGCAGCGCCGCGACACCTCGGTCACGTGCTTCGCCTCCGGCGAGGGCTTGCCGATGTAGAAGGTCGCGGACGTGTCCCCGTAGAACCCGTTGTAGATGGTGGTGACGTCCACGTTGATGATGTCACCCGGCTCGAGGACGCGATCGCACGGGATCCCGTGGCAGACGACCTCATTGATCGAGGTGCAGACGCTCTTCGGGAACCCGTGGTAGTTGAGCGGCGCGGGGTAGCCGCCGCGGCGGATCGTGTCCTCGTGGACGAACGTGTTGATGTCCTCGGTGGTGATGCCGGCGCGGATCATGTCGCCGACGCCGAGGAGCGTCTCCGATGCCATCTGGGAGGCTACCCGGAGGGCGTCGACTTCCTTGACCGTCTTGATGCTCACATTGCTCACGGCGCAGACAGCTCCCCGAGGACGACGGCCTCCTTGACGGCCGCGGCGACCTCCGCTGTATCAGGTGAAAGGTGCCAGTGGAACTCCGGCTCGCCTGCCTCGCCGGCGAAGCGTCGGATGAACGCGATGAAGGTTACCCCGCGGAGCCGCGCGTCGACCGCCTTCGCGACGCCGAACGCGCGGCTCGTGGGGCGGATGTGGAGCTCGAAGGTCCGGTCCTGCACCCGGGGTGTCGTCAGCGGCGCGTCGGCGACCTGGACCCCGAGGTGGTAGCTGCTCTGCTCGCCGATCGAGTCGACCGTCACGGTGCTGACGCGCACCCGCGTGACGACGTCGGCCGTCTGCGCCCTCTCCCGGAGGAAGGGGTCGGACCTGGGCGAGGGTCCGTCGAGCGAGAAGCCCACGGCGGCCGGCTCGATGTTGTCGTCGAACACCTCGACCACGTGCCCCTCCCACGCCGGCAGGCCGGAGTACGGGTCGATGGACGTCGCGGGGCGCTCCTGGTCGGCGATGCAGCCGCCGGCGGAGCCAACGGTCGCCAGCGCGGCAAGCGCGAGGCGCAGGGGAGCAGCACCGGCGGCGGAAATCATTCCTGGGACCGGAGTCCGTAGCACGTCGGCCGGCGCCTGTCAGGACCCGGCACACACCGGCGACGTGCGCTGCTGAGACCGTCGCCGTCGCCGCCGCCGGACCTCGTCGCCATCCTCGTCGTCGTCCTCGTCGTCATCCTCGTCGTCATCCTCGTCCATTCAGGGCCGTTATTTCCCGTTCCGCCCGCTCTCGAGCCCCGTGTCTCGCGCGCCTCCCTCCGCTGGCTCGCCGGTGTCGTCGGTGTCGTCGGTGTCGTCGGTTCCGTTGTCGGCCGCGCGCTGCGCTCCAGCTGTTCGCCGCGCACTGTGCTCCATCGATCCGGACGAGCGGCCGTCCAATGGTCCGGCGGCCTTGGTCGGCGCTGATCGGCGCGGAGATCCTATTCTCCTGTCCTACCGCTGGTGCTAGCGTGCCCGGGCTTGCCGGGCGGGTCGTCCTAACTTTTGCGATTGCAGAGCGCGCGGGGACAGGGCCTGCGCCGGCTGGAGGAGGAACATGAAAGCGAAGAGGCTCCTGGGAGCGGGGTTGGCCGTGGGGCTTGGCCTAGCGGCGATCACGAGCACGGCCGTGGTGGCTGCCCAGCCGAAGCGGGGGAAGGGCGCGGCGGCCGCTGCGGCTCCCGCCCGGCCCGCCGAGCCGCCGGTCACGAAGAAGACGATCGCGCTGACCCCTCCAGGGATCGCGTGGGGGCTGAGCACGAAGCAGGTCGCGGCGGTCATCGACAAGATGCTCGATGAGGCCTACGTGCCGCGTTACAAGGCGACCTCGCCGGGCGTGAAGATGAGGGCGCTCGACGCCGAGCTCGCCGAGGAGAAGAGCGCGTTCCGCCGGAGCCGCATCGACTTCGGCAAGCTGCCGACCGGCATCGATTCGACGCCGCTCAAGGGCGAGTACACCTACCTCAACAAAGAGTCGATGATGACGCTGACCCGCGACGGCGGGAAGCGGTACTTCTTCTTCATCCAGGACAAGCTCTGGAAGATCATCGACGAGCACGCGTTGGGCGAGGGCAGCTCGCGCGGCAAGGACTTCCAGTCTGCCGTCGTCAAGCTCGCGACGGCGCTCGGCGTGCCTGGCCGTGTGACGCCGCCCGATCCGGACAAGGGTCGCTACGTCACCGAGGTCGACTGGAAGGACGCGGGCACGCGCTTCCGCGTGATCGAGCGGGGCGAGACCGAGATTGCCTTCGCCTACGAGGATCTCGTGACGCTCAGCAGCCTGGACTCGCTCCGCCCCAACAAGCCCGTCGACGTGAACGCCATCGATCCCTCCGTCGCGTCCGCCATCCGCAAGGACGAGGCCCCTCCGGGCCCCCCTCCCGCAGCCGACAAGCCCGGCAAAAAGAAGTAGCCCCCGTCGCGGCGCTCCCCCGCCGCGGCGCTCCCCCGCCGCGGCGCTCCCCCGCCGCGGCGTTCCCCCGCCGCGGCGCTCCGTCTTCTCGGTCCCAGCAGTCCGGCCTGAGGCGTCACCCGCACAGGAGACGGGCCCAGATCGGCGTTTTCGGCGCGCAGGCGTACTCCAGTCTCAGGATTGATCACATTTCCCCGACTCCTTCGCGGCGCTCCAGCCCTGGACGAGGATGAGGAGCTGCTCGTAGCCGCGTCCCAAGGTCTGCCAGCCGGGCTCGCCGTTTCTCCGGAGGTGTCCGCCGAGCGCGGCGATCGCCAGGAAGGCATCGCGGGCCGTGGCGTTCTCGGGCAGCGGCTTGCGGGCGAAGGCCCGTAGCACCTCGAGCTGGGTGGGCGTGAGCACGGCGCTCGCGGGCTGTTCCGGAGCGCGCCGGGCCTCGCTGCGCAGCAGCAGTAGCTGCCAGGCGATGGGGGCGAAGAGCGCCAGCACGTTACGCAAGCCGTGCAGATCTTCGATCTGGCGCTTCTCGTAGGCGCATCCGGTCTTGAGGGCCTTGAAGAACTCCTCCACCGTCCAGCGCGCGCGGTACCAGTCGACGAGCTGCGTCAGCTGTTCATCGGAATCGACCGGCTCGTTCGTGAGCAGCACCCACTCGACCGGCGCCTCGCCTGGCGGCAGATCGAGCTCCCAGACGCGTACGACCTGAAGCGAGAGCGTCGCAGGCATCTCACGCGGCTGGGATCTCGGTCGTCGCAGCGTCACGCGCGTGCTTCCAACGGCGAGCTTCGCCAGGCGTCCGGCGCGGGAGGGATGAAGGCGTTTCTGTTGAGGGCTGCGGTTGCCCGCCGGCCGCGTGGAGAGCTCTACCTCGCGCACGGCCACCGCTTGAACCTGCGCGAGCGCCTGCTCGAGCTTGGCCTCTTCTCCGGGGACGGCAGCCTCCACGAGGCGGTTGTGCGCGAGCCGAATCACGAACCGATGCCCTGCGCTTAGCAGCTGCGCGAACAGGCCGTAGTCGTCGCCTTCGCGATCCATGATGTGCACCACGTGCGGTGCACAGCCCAGGGCTGCGACTCGCTCCACCTGCTCTCCCCAGCGGTCGTGCTCGTTGCCCGTGGGGTGGTCGTCGCGCACGTGTGTGCTCAGGTCGAGCACGCCGAGCGGGCGGCGCGTTCCATCACCGCTGACCGCCAGGGTGAAGTGGGCGAAGAACGTCTGCCCCGAGGAGCGCAGCCGACCGAGCCCCTGCCGCTGGCCGTCGGAGCGGAAGGAGAGGGTCGTGGTGTCATGGATGGCGAGCACGACCGGCTCGGCCTGCATGCGCGCGAGCGTGGCGCGCACATGCGGAGCCAGGATCGCCGCGGGAGTGACGGCGTCGTTGCCGAAGAAGCGGTACGCAGCCTCCAGCTCGCTGTCGGACAGCAGCGAGGGGAAGCTCTTGTCCGGCGCCTGCGCCAGCTTCTTCACCAGCTTGGTCTGACGCTTCGAAAGCCGCGCGTCGCCGAAGTGGGCGTCGCTCATCTCCTGGGCGAGTGACGCCGCGTGCTCTGCTGCAGGTGAACCCATCCGCAGCTTGGATCATGTTACGCGGCGCACATCAAGCGATGATGTGTAGGATCCTGAGACTCCAGTACGCCGAGCACCGAAAACGTCGAGATGGGCCCGTATCCGAAGCGGGTGACGTCTCAGGCCAGGGAGGCGCCTTCGGGGACGCGCATTCCGTTGGTCACGACGACGCGCGCCGACGGTGCGACCGCGAGCACCGCCGGCTCGATCACCGCGCGCGCGGTGAGCATCGCGCCTGGACAGCCCGAGCATGCGCCGGCCAGATGGAGCGTCAGGTGATCGGGCTCGACGGCCACGATGTAGAGCTCACCGCCGTCGGCTCGGACGAGCGGCGCGATGACCTCGCGGCAAACCTTGAGAAGCTGATCGATGGAAGCCGGCATGGGGGGTGAGCTCGGCAGCGCGAGCCAGTCGCGAGACTAGCACGGCCTCGCTCGATCGGGCGATCACCCGGCTGCCGACCGCCGCGGGGCCGACGCTGCGGGACAGCGGGCCGCGCCAGCTGGCGTCGGTCGCGCCAGCTTCCCGCTCAGAGCGTCGACACGAGCGCGGCGACGCCCGCGTCGGCCGCGAGCTCCGGAGCGCGCTGCGCAGCGGCGCCGAAGGTGCGGCCGGCGATCTCGACGGTGCCGCTCCACGGACCCGAGGCGGTCTTCGCCGGCAGGTCCAGCTTCTCGAGCGCCTCGGTGTTGACATCGGGCGTCACCGGTCCGCCGTACGCCTTCGCGCCCTTCCAGGCGAAGACATAGTGCAGCGGCGTCGACTTCACCCCGTCGCGCTTGGCCATCTCGGCGATCTCGTGCTTGGCCGCCTCTTGCAGCCGGTAGGCGTAGGCGCGGAACGACCAGCCCGTGACGAAGAGGCCCTTGAGCTCGCCGCCGCTCGCCTTGACCGGATGCGCCGCGACCCACTGGAGGTCGGGGCCGTTCCTGACGCCGCGCATCTCCTGCATCTCGCCGAACGCCTCGACGACCCCGCTGTTCGGCTCGAGCACCTTCCTGAGCTCAGGGAACGAGGCGAGCACGGACCGGTTGGCGAGCATGTCCGGATCGGCCTCGCTGCGCAGCACCGTGCCGCTCGGATCGGTGAACGAGAAGAAGGTGCTCTTCGCAAACTCGAGCTCCTTCACCGAGGCGCGCGCGCCGGCGATCGCGCGCTGGAGGCCGAGCAGGTTCGCGCCCGGATCGGCGTCGACCAGCGCCGCGAGCTTCGCCGCGCCCGCGGGGAGGCCCGTCCGCACCTGGCCGACGTCCTCCGCGACGACCGGGGCGAGCTTGGCGCAGAGCTCCGCGGCGTGCTTCTGCGACGTCTTGCCGTCCTCCTGGCACGCGCTCGCGAGGGTGGCGGCCAGGGCGCAGGCGAGCACGAGCGGCTTGCTTTCGCTTCGAGCGAGGGTTGAAGAGCGCATCATCGAGAACGACTCTCCCAGGGCAGCGGAGTTCCGGCGACCGGGACCATCGCTCCTCAAAGGGTTTCGGGGGTTACAAACACGACCTCGACCCGGGCGTTGCGGGCGCGCTCGCTGCCGCCCGGGTCGACGACCGGGGCCGCGGACCCCGCGACGAACGGCGCGATGGGCTGGGTCGCGGGGGAGGCCCCCGCGGCGCTCGCGCCGGGCGCCGGGCCGAGGGCACGGACGACGGCATCGGCCCGCGCGGACCACGCAGGCTCTTCCCTGGAGCTGATGTCCCTGTCCGTGTGCACCACGACGGCGACGGGGAACGAGGGGTGCGCCGCGGCGACCCGCGCGAGGTCGCGGAGGCGCGCCTCGCCGGCCTTGGTGAGAGCGTTGCCGGCGAACAGCCCGCGGAGCGTGACGACGATGCCGCGGTCGTCGCGGACGGGCGACCAGGTGCCCGCGGCCGAGAGCTCCGCGAGCAGGGCATCGCCGGCGCCGGGCGCGCGGGTCACCGGCGTGGCGGCGCGGCGCGCGGCGGTCAGCGCGGCGAGGCAGCCTGCCCGCGCGCGGGAAGCCTGGTCGATGGGCGCCGGGATGGGGCGGGCGGAGCCGCCGACCTCCGCGAGCTCCGCGTCGAGCTTCCGGATCGCGGCGGTCGCGACGTCGAGTTGCGCCATGAGATCGGCGCTGGCGGGCTGCGCAGCGGCGGGCTGCGCAGCGGTGGGCTGCGCGCCGGCGGGCTCCGCCGGCGCGATCAGGAGGCGCGCCGCGCCGCAGAGCAGCCGGGCCTGGAGCGCGAGCGACCGCGCCGCGGCGACGCGGGCCTTCTCGCGATCGGCGTCGGCCTTGCCCGAGGGGACCACGGGCTGCGCGTCGCGGGCGACCTTGATCCGCATGTCGAGCGCGTCGACCTCGGCCGCGACGCGCGCCTGCTCGGCCTCGAGGCCCGCGAGGGACGCCTCGCCGGTCGAGCTCTGCGCCTTCGCCTCGGTCTCGGCCGCCTCGGCCCGGGCCACCCGCGAGAGCGCGTGCGCGTAGGCGTGCGCGGCGATGGAGTGCTCGCCGAGGATCTGCGCCCCGGATCGATCCTTCTTGTCGAGCGCGGCGAGCGCCTCTCCGCGCAGCTTCTCCGCCCGGGCGAACGCGCCCGGCGCGTACCGCTTCGACTCGGCCGCGACCGCGCCGGCGCGGACGTGCTCGAGCTCGTCGAGCACCGCGGGCCGCGGGATCGGCGCGCACGCGCCGAGCAGCACCCCGGCGACAGCCATCGTGGCGAGGCGGCGCGCGCTCACGGCGTGACCTCCTTGCCCGCCGGAGCCCCCGTGCCAGCGCCCCCGCTGCCCTTTGCCCCGGCGCCCTGCGGGGCGGCGGGCGCCCGCTCGGCCGCGGGCGCCGCCGGGGTCGCCCCTCTGGCGCCGCCCTTCTTGCCGGCCTCGATCCGCTGCGCTTCCGCGCTGGCCGCGGCCCTGGTCGCCTCGCGCGCCTCGGCCTCGATCCGATCGAGCTCCGCCGCGGCGCGGCCCCGCCGCGCCTGTGTCTCTTCCAGCAGCGCGCGCGCCCGCTCGAGCTTCGTCTCGACCTCGCGCGCCCGCCTGGCCGCGTCCATCGCCGCCGACTCCGCCGCGGCGGCGCGCAGCAGCGTCCTCGCTGTCTCCGCCCACTCGAGCGCCACCGCGTCGAGCCGCCGCGCGTTCGTCGCGTCGCCCGCCGCGCGCGCCCCGTGCGCGCGCTGGAGCGCGCGCTTCGCCTGCGCCACCGGCTCGGCCACGACCTTCGCCGTGCCCTTCGCCGGCCCCCTCGCGGCCCCCGGCTCGACGCGCGGCGCCTCGGCGGTCTGCTCGCCCGCGGCCTTCTCGCCCGCGGCGGCCTTCTCGCCCACGGCCTTCTCGCCCGCGGCGCCCTTCTCGCCCGCGGCGGTCTTCTCACCGGCGGCGGTCTTCTCGCCCTCGCCAGCCGGGGGCGGCGCCGCCAGGCGCGCCTCGATCTCCTGGAGGATCTGCACCGCCTTCGCGCCGTCGCCGGGCGGCGGCGCGGGCACCGTGGAGAGCGGTCGCTCTCCCTCGCCGTGGGCCAGGGCGCTGCCGCTGCCGAGCGACGCCGCCAGGGCGAGGAGCAGCGCCTGGGCCGACGGGCGCCGCCGCGCGTCGCGGAGCATGGGGCGGGTACGCACGTCCGCCAGGTAGCAAACAGGGCTTCCGCGAGCAAGCGCGGCGGCCTTCAGCCCCCGAGCGCCGCGCGCGGCAGACGCGGGCGGCGGCGCGGGCAGAGCGCGCGTCACTCCGGGACGAAGTTGCGGATCGCCCAGTCGATCTGCTGCTGGTGCCGCTCGACCAGCTCCTTCCGGCCGCCCGCCTCGTGGAGGAAGACGCGATCTTCGTTGACGAAGACCGTGAGGTAATAAAGGTGCGCGTCCTTTCCCTCGTCGTGCCCGAAGCGCAGCTGGACGCCCGGCAGGCCGTTCCGGCTCTTCACGTCGGCCTTGCCGAGCAGCGCGTAGCCGCCGCCCTCGCGCAGCCGCTTCTCGATCACGCGGGACCAGAAGGCGAGGTCGCCCTCTGGCTCGTTCTCGAAGGCGCGGATCCCGAGCACCACCCCCTCGGCGGTGGTCGCGCGGTACTCGTCGTCGCCATAGCGGTCGCCGAGGTCGACGAAGCCCGGCGGGGTCGCGGGCACGAAGGGCCGGCCGCAGCCGAGCAGCGCCGCCGCGCCGAGCAGCGAGGCGACGAGGACGAAGGCGTGGCGAAGGGAGTGCATCATCGGAGGCGCCCAGGTCACAGGTTGAGGAGCCGCGAGAGGCCGAGCTCGTTGAGCCAGTCGATCGGGAGCCGCGGGCCCGACGGGGTGATGGTCTCCGTCGAGCGCGGCTGGAAGGAGATGGTGAGGGTCGAGAACGCGACCCGATCGCGCAGGAACTTGAGGCGCCCCTCCAGGCGCTCGAGCTCGCCGGCGACGCGCGCGAGCTCGCGCTCCAGCTGGATCGACTCCTCGACCTTCGCAGCCTTTTCGAGGAGCTTCTCCAGGCGATCACGCACCGCCCGCGCGTTCCGGATGCGCACCCCGAGGTCGAGGAACTCCTCGGTCACGTCCTCCGCGACCACGTTGCGCTGGAGCATGTCGCCGAGCCCCTCGAGGCGCTTCAGCGCCTCGTCGAACCGCGCGGCGGGGACGCGGATCGTGATCGTGCGGTCGTCGCGGCGGGCGAGGAAGCCGCCGAGCTCCCGCGCGAGCGCCTCGACCTTGCCGAGCGACGCGCCCACCTCGAACACCGCCATCGCGACCTGCGCCGTGTAGATGAGGAGGGGCGCTGGCGCCTCGCTCACCTCGGCGGCGACCTGCTGCGCGCCCGGCGTGCCCTGCGCGGCAGGGGCGGCCGGCGTCGTCGCGGGCTGAGCGGCAGGGCCTGGCGCCGGCTTCTCCGCCGCGGTCTGGGCGACGGGGGGGGACGGCGGCCGCGCGGGCGACGGCGCCGCCTGCGTGACCTTCGGCGCGGGCGCAGGCGCAGGCGCAGGCGCAGGCGTGGGCGTGGGCGCCGGCGCAGCCTTGGCGAGCTCCACCGAGGCCACCGACGCGTCGAAGTCGTACGACGCCTCCTCGCGCGACGACGCGTCGAACGCATCACCGCCCGGGACGGGCATTCCTGTGGCCGCAGCCTGCGGCGCGTACGCCGGCATCGACGGGCTCGCGACGTCGCCCGCCTCGGCGGAGCGGCCGCCTGCTTTCGAGGTGGCGCAGGCGACGGGGCCTGCGAGCAAGGCAAGGAGAGCCCAGGAGGGCAGCGTTCTTCGCATGGTTCCTCGAGAGGTGGCGCCGATCGGTATGCGCGGAACGCACCCGGCTCGGACGACCTTACAGCATGCGCAACGCGACGCGGTCGTCCGGCACGCGGAGGTCCCGTCGATGGGACATGCGGAGGTCCCGTCCATGGGAGACGAGCGCCAGCACGCGAGCGCCGCCGGGCGGCGCCTCGGAGCAAGCCGGCTGCCGACGATCGCCGGCGGGCGGTGTCCAACCGTGAGCAGGCTTGCGTGCGATCCCCGGCGGGCGGCGCTTCGGCGCAAGTAGACTGCCGGCGATCGCCGGCTGGTGGCATTTCAACGTGAGCCAGCTTGCATCCGATCGCTGGCGTGCACCGCTTCGTGGTGAACTGTCTTACGTGAGACCGCCGCAGGGGAGCGATCGTGCGTAAGAAAACTCACCATAATCGCCTCCTGCTACCCGATCTGCGCGAGTGAACAGCTGCATGCCCGCCATCGGGCGGCGATTTGAGTAAAATTGCTTACTTCTAAGGGGTGGGATGTTCCGTGTGCAGCCACGCAGCTTGCCTCACGGGCCCTGGCGCACGATGGGCCGTGGGGGCTGGAGGCGAGGAACGCCAGGCTCAGGCGCCGTCGAACGAATCGTCGTCGTCGCCGGCGGGCAGCGCGGCGTCCTCGACCGGCGCCGGCTCGGTGGGCTCGGCGGCGCCGTCCGCGGCGCCCTTTCGGCCGCGCCGGTCGGCCCTGGCGGACTCGCGGTGGAGCCGGCCGAGGAGGCGCTCGGCGATCTCGCCGGTCGCCGCCTTCTCCAGCGCGAGGTTCGTCTCAACGGCGCGGACCACGCGGATCCAGGCGTTGCGGGCGCTCAGCACCTCGCGCGGCGTCGCCCCGTCGGTGTTCGACGGAGCGCTCAGCGCGAGCTGCTCGCGCTGCGCTTCCACCTTCTCGAGCTCGAGCGCGGCCGCCACCCAGGCGTCCACGACCTGCGCGAGCGGCCCCTCGGGCGTCTTGAGCTTCTTGAGCAGCTTCTCCGAGGCCTCGTCGAGCCGGGAGCGGAGCAGCTTGGCGTCGCCGGCCTGATCGCCGTAGCTCCGCGAGATCGCCTTGAGCCCCGACGGCGCGAGCCGATCGCGGAGGTCGAGGAGCGCCGCCGCGAACGCGGGGTCGTCGCTCATCTCGGCGAGCGCGCCGAGGTAGTTGTACGTGCCGCGGAGCTTGCGGTCGTGCGTCGCGTCGAGCGCGATGGCCCTCTCCATGAGCGCCTTCGTCTGCTGCTGGAGGCTGGAGCCGAGCCGCTGCGTGGTCCTGATCCGGTCGTGCGCCTCCTGGACCGCGGGCACGAGCGGCGCGAGCAGCGGCAGCGACGTGAAGACCCTTCGATCCTGCTCCGGATCGAGCCACGGGCCGGAGATATTGACCATCGCCTGGGGGCTGAGATTGCGATAACCCATGAGATACCCTCCTTTGGTCAGGGGCGCCCCGAGTCTCGACATCGGTCGAGCCCGCCGCAAGCTCCCGGCACGCTCGCGGGCCGTCGCGGTCGTGCTTTTTACCCCCCTGCAGACGGCAGTCCGCCGTGGACCATCACGCTCCGGATCGGTGACGTGCGGCCCGATCGTGAGTGCGCTTCATGGTCTGTTGCTGTGGAGATCCTCGGGTTCAGGGATGATAGAGCTTGTCGCGTGCTGCCCGCCTCGCCGCCAGCTCACGTGCTCCAGTTCTCCGGAGGTCATGCCCACGGGCCCAACGGGCGGTTCGGCGCCTGGACGGTCACGGTCGACGCGACAGGGACGCTGTTGATTCGCGGTCAGGTGCTCGGGCGGCGCACGGAGCCGGGCCCCGTGGCGCTCTCGCCCGCCGAGCGGCAATCGCTGGCTGGCATCCTCGATGGCCTGTCTTCCGTGCCTTCCCGGCGCTCGGAGCGCCCGGGCATTCCGGACGAGGCCCTGCTGGACATCGCCGTGGCCACGCCGGCGGGCCCGAGGACGCTCATGCTCTGGCACGGCGAGGCGCGGGCGCTGGCGCCCGTCGCGGCGCTGCTCGGCTGGCTCGATGCCGTCCTCCGGGCGCACGCGGGGCACACCGCCGCGTTCACGTGATCGGAGGCACGTGCTTCAAGCTCAGGCGCCCGCCGCGGGCGGGGTGCCGGGCGCGCGGCGGAGCTGGCGCGCCCAGTACGAGATGCCCGCGGCCGCGCCCGCGCCCGCCGCCGCAGCGAGCGTGGGGGGCAGCGCCGCGGGGAGCGCGATCGCGACCAGGACCGCGGCGAACTGCACCGTCGTGGCGAGCTTGCCCGGGATGTTCGCGCTCGCGGTCGAGAGGCGCGCGCCGCGGAAGCGGCGGCTCAGCGCGATCCAGAGCGCGAGCGGCAGCTCGAGGATCTCGCGGGCGAGCAGCGCCGGGATGCCCCAGAGCGGGAGCACGCCGTTCCGGAGGAGCGTGCCCACCACCGCCAGCGCGAACACCTTGTCCGCGATCGGGTCGACGATCGCGCCCATGCGGGTCACCTGACCGGAGCGGCGCGCCATCCAGCCGTCCAGCACGTCGGTGAGCCCGGCGCAGCAGAGGACGGCGAGCGCGAGCGCAGGCCGCGTGGCCACGAACGGGAACAGCGCCGCGAGCGGCAGCCGGGCCAGGCTCATCAGGTTCGGCGGGAGGGCGAGATCGCGCGCAGACAGGGGCGGCATTGCGGGCATCCCTTGCGTCGCAGGTGCGTCACGGCACCCGGATGGTCCTGGTCCACACGGGCGCGGCCAGGCCGGCCCGCGCCCTGGCCAGCAGCAGCGCCGGCCTGATCTACACGAGGCGATCGCGCGGGATCAGCTGGCCACGCGCACGGTGAGCACGGGGACGCCGCTCTTGCGGATCACCTGCTCGGCGACGCTCCCCAGGAACAGGTGCGTGAGCCCCCGGCGGCCGTGCGTCCCCATGACGATCATGGCGGCCCGCTGCTCCTCGGCGGCGGCCAGGATCTCGGTCGCCGGGTCGCCGTCGCGCAGCAGCGCCCGGAGCCCACCGGTCTGCGCCGAGAGCTGCTGGACCGCGCGCGACGCGGCGGCGCTCACCTCGGCGTGGAACCCGGGCATCAGCGCCGGCTCGAGCCCGGGGTAGGTGTAGACCGGGAGCTGGTAGACATGCAGCAGCACGACCTCGCGCCCCAGCTTCGCGCCGAGGTCCTTCGCGAGCTCGACGGCCTTCCGCGAGGCCTCCTCGAAGTCGACGGGGACCAGTATCACGTTCGCGCCTTCCTTCATCGCGCTCTCCTCGCCCGCGGGACCCGGGGATCCCTTCGTTCGTTGCCCGCCCCCGGGACGCTTTGGCCGCCTGCGGAGGCGTATCGCGCGCATCTTGGATCCAAAGCCCGGTCGATCCCAGGAGAAACTGCTCCGTCAGGCCGGAGCTGACGCCCGGGGCGGTACGCCGCGCGCCCCGGCGGCGGCCGCGAGCCGACGTGGCTCCGGCGGCGCGTCCCGGAGCGTCTACGGCTTTCGCGTGGCGGTGAGCCGCGCGCGCACGAGCGCGCTCTGGTTCGCGCGCACGAGCGACGAGAGCAGCGAGCACTGCGCCATCCGCCGCGCGACGTAGGCGGCGTCGCGCGCGGACGGGGAGCGCGGGCGCTCGCGCGCCTCGCGCTCGGCGATCGAGAGCGCCTCCTCCGCCCGCTTCAGCTCGGCGATGGCGAGCGGCGAGAGCGGGTTGTCCTGCGCCTGCACGACGGCGGCGCGCGCCGTGAGGAGCTCGGGGGACGGCGCGGCCGCGCTCCTCGCGCAGCCTGCGAGCGCGAGGGCCATCGCGAGCGGGGCTCCGGCGCGCACGCGGCCCATTACTTCTTCCCCTTCTTCCCCTCGGCGAGCGCGCTCGCCTGGTCCAGCGTGCGGCTCGCGGCGTCGCGCAGCCCCGCTTCCCTCACGAGGAGGGTCGAGAGCTCCGCGTCGACCTCGGCCCGCCGCAGCAGCCAGCGCGCGCCCTCCTGGTCGCCCACCGAGAGCCGCCGCCTCGCCTGCGCGAGCTCGCTCCTCGCCAGCGCGAGGTGCATGGCCGCGCGCCGGTCGGCGCTCGCGCCCTCCCGCTCGGCCGCGCGGATCGCCGCCCGGGCGCGGGCGAGCTCGGGCGGCGACGCCGGCGGCCGGAACGCGGCGCACCCGGCGAGTCCCAGACAGGCGATCACGAGCGCGGTTCTGGCGAGCATTTGCGTGGATTCCTGATCTCGCGGCGCGCGCGGTGGAACCGTTGCTCACGGCCGCGCGCCTGCGATCGCGCTGTGCATCGGGCAGGCCAGCCTGGCCGGCGCGCTCCAGGCGCGCGGGTTCGGCGCCGCCGCCGGTGGTACCTTCGCTGGCGGCGTCGGCGCTGCCCTCGGACGGCTGAGCCGTCGGGCGCTCTCGAAGGCAAGAGCGCGTGCTCCTGCGCGCTCATCGAGCGGGAGCTGGCGAGCCGGGAGGCTGAGCGCAGCTGGCCGTGACCTACCTGGCCAGGACCCGCAATGGTACGCTGTGGCGATGAGCGCGCTGCGAGCAAAGGTGCAGGGGGGCCGGCTGGTCCTCGACGAGCCGACGAGCTTCGCCGAGGGCACCGTGATCGAGCTCGTGGTGGCCGACAACGACGACCTCGACGACGAGGAGCGCGCCCGCCTCGACGAGGCGCTGGAGCGATCGCTGGCGAGCGCGCGCGAGGGGACGATCGACGCGGACGATCTCCTGGCCGAGATCGCGCGCCTCGAGCCGGCGCGCGGATGAAACGAGCCCGCATCCGGCTCACCGGGGATGCAGCCCGACAGGCGAGGGACGCGGCCGCATGGTGGATCGAGAACCGCCCCGCCGCTCCCGCGCTGTTCCGCGAGGAGCTCGCCGCGCTGCTGAACTTGCTCAGGACAGCGCCGGAGGTCGGGGCCCCGCACGCACACCGTCGGATCAAAGGCGTTCGCCGCGCCCCGCTGCCGACATCGCGCTACCTCGTGTACTACGTGTACGACCCCTCGGCCGGAGAGGTCCTCGTGTTGGCCGTCTGGAGCGCCCTCCGCGGGCGGTCGCCGCGGCTGTCGCTGGAATGAGCCGCGCCATTTCGTCCGAGCCGCGCCATCGCGGCGCGGAGTCGGGATGTGCCCGTGCAGGACTTCTCGAGCGGCCGTGAGGTCGGCGACGTCCCCGCCCCCCGCCAGCGCGTGCTCCCGCCCGCGTCGAGGCTGTCCTCTCCACGACCGGATCCCGGGGCCTGGCGTTTCCGCCACCGTCCGCGAATAAACCGCCGGCGCCCGCCGTCTCCGGTCTGCCGGCTTCTTTCTCAGCGCGCGACCCTTCCGCTACCCTGGCAACCGCCGTGCCGATCGTCGACCCGAACCTCCGCACCACGATCGTCCACGCGTTCGCCGTCACGGTCGCGGACCCGTCGAGCCTGGTGCGCACCACGTCGCGCGGCGGCGGTGGCACCGACGACCCGGAGAGGAGCAGCCGCGGCCCCTCCATCCTCCCCGACGTCGGCCACGTCGTCGGCGGGCTGTACCGCCTCGGCCGCCTCCTCGGGCAGGGCATGTTCGGCAAGGTCTACGTCGCCCAGCGCGTCGACGTCCCCGAGCACCAGGTCGCCCTCAAGCTCATGCCCCGCTCGCTCTACGCGATGCGGAACGTCGAGCGCGAGCTCGTCATGCTCGCCACCGTCGGCCACCCGCACGTCGTCCAGCTGAAGGACCACGGCATGAACGCCGAGTACGTGTGGCTCACCATGCCCGTGTACGAGGGCGAGACCCTCGCGCAGCGCCTCGAGCGCAGCCCCCTCAGCATGCGCGAGGCGTACGACATCTTCCTCCCCGTCGCGCGCGGGCTCGAGGCGCTCCACGCCGCCGGGCTGCGCCACCAGGACGTCAAGCCCGACAACATCTTCCTCGCCAGGTTCGCCGGCCGCGTCCACCCGATCCTGCTCGACCTCGGCGTGGCCGCGGAGCGCGAGGCCTCGTTCTGCGCGGGCACCGCGCTCTACGCCTCGCCCGAGCAGATCCGCGCGCTGAACGGCTTCCCCGGCGTCGTGCCGCTGACCGAGAAGATGGACACGTACGGCCTCGCCACGACGCTCCTCTACTCGCTCGTGAACCCGAGGGACTTCCCCGGCGAGTCCGCGCAGACCCGCACCGAGCTCGTCGAGTCGCACGACGTCCGCGCCGACAAGCCGCTCGCCGACAACGCGCTGCCCGACCTCACCGGGCCCCCCCGCCAGCTGTTCCAGGAGGCGCTCAAGCGGTGGCTCGCGATCGACCCGAACGAGCGGCCCACGATGCGCCAGATCGCCGAGGAGCTCGAGGTGCTGCTCGAGCCGGAGCGCGAGGCCGAGCGCGAGGCGGAGCGGCTGCGGATCAAGCAGAAGACGTCCTACCTGCGCGTGCGCATCGCGGCCGGCGCGATGACCCTCATCGGCTGCGCGGTCGTGCTGCTCGGCGTCTCGAAGCGCGAGACGCTGCGGCTCGCGAACGAGCTCGATCGCGCGCGCCAGGTCGGGGCCGAGTCGTTCGACAAGCTCGACACGTGCATCGCGTCCCACCAGATCGCCCAGTCCGATACGAACGCGTGCCGCAGCGCCCGCGACCAGGACCGCGCGGAGTTCAACGAGACGCTCGCCACCCTCCAGAAGAGCGGCTCGATGACCGAGGCCGAGCACGCACGCCAGATCCAGTCGCTGCACGCGACCCACGCGGCGCGCCTCAAGACCTGCGAGGAGAGCGCCGCGGCCGCGGAGAAGGCGAGCATGGCCGACCGCGAGCGGCTCGCCGAGTCCGAGAAGGCGCGCGCCGCGCTCGTCACCGAGCGCGACGAGGCCAGGGCGCTGGCCGAGCAGCGCGCCGCCGAGCTCGCCGCCGCGACGCAGGCGCGCGCCGCCTGCGACGCGGAGCGCGCGAGCTGCGTCAAAGAGCGCGACCGCCTGAAGGCCGAGGCGGCCGAGCCCTACGAGGGGCCGCCCTCGCCGGCGCCGCAAGCGCCGGCCGCCGCGAGCGGCGCGACGCCGCAGCCGCCGGCGAGCGCGGGCGCGCCGGCGAGCGGGGGCGCGCCCGCCGCCGCGGGCAGCGGGGCGGCGCCGGCGACCCCGGCGGCCTCGACGCCGACCGCCGCTCCTCCCTGAGCGCCGCCGCCGGAAGCGGCGGACGCGGCTGTCGCCAGGCCACCTCTGCTTGTGGCGACCGCCCGGGGAGGCTATCCGTAAGGCCAGGGAGGCGAGGGCCATGGGTGACATCTCTCGACGTGAAGTGCTGCGTCGCCTTGGCGCGGCGGGCCTCGTCCTCGGGGGCGCGGCCGGGGTCGCGGCGGCCCGGTGGGACCGCGGCGGCAGCACCGCCATCGCCGCCGAGCGCCCGCAGACGCGGGACTACCGGCTCCGCGACACGCCCGCGGGGGTGCCGCAGCTCGTGATCGCCCGCGCCGGCGCCGAGGCGCTCGCCGAGGGCGCGCCGGACCCCGCCGCCCTGGTCCGCAAGGCGGTGGACGCGCTCGGCGGGATGCGCCGGTTCATCTCGCGCGGCGACGTCGTGGTCGTGAAGCCGAACATCGGGTGGGACCGCACGCCCATCCACGCGGCCAACACCAACCCGAAGGTCGTCGCCGAGGTGGTGCGCCTCGCCTACGACGCCGGCGCCAAGACCGTCATCGTGACCGACGCCTCGTGCAACGAGCCGAACCGCTGCTTCCAGCGCTCCGGCATCTGGAAGGCCGCGTACGACGTGGGCGCCGAGGTCGTGATCCCCGCGGCGCACCGCTTCCGCGGCATGCGCCTGAAGGGCGAGGTGCTCGACGACTGGCCGGTGTACACGCCGCTCGTCAACGCGGACAAGGTCATCAACGTCCCCATCGCGAAGCACCACAACCTGTCCAGGTACACCGCCGCGATGAAGAACTGGTACGGGGCGCTCGGCGGCCGGCGCAACCGGCTCCACCAGAACATCGACGTGTCGATCGCCGACCTCGCGACGTTCATCCAGCCCACGCTCACGATCGTGGACGCCGTCCGCGTCCTCATGCGCAACGGGCCGCAGGGCGGGAACGTCGCGGACGCGAAGGACATGCACACGATCATCGCGACGACCGACCAGGTCGCCGCCGACGCGTACGGATGCCAGCTCATCGGCCGCAAGCCCGAGGAGATCCCGTACCTGAAGATGGGCCACGACCGGGGCCTTGGCACGATGCACTGGCAGAACCTGCGGCTCGCCGAGGTGTAGCACTCATGGCAAATCCCGATCCGACGCCGGCCGAGCCGGCGCACCGCCCAGCTGAAGGGGCAGCGGCGCCGAGCCGCGTGGCGCCCGCGCGGGTGGCCCCCTGGACCGCGCTGCTGCGCAAGGCGCGCGCGATCGTCCGGCCCGCGCCGAAGCGCCGGTCCGGCTCGGGGCTGCCGGCGCGCAAGACGATCCAGGTGCTCGTCTGGGTGCGCCGCGCCGTGCAGGCCGGCTGCCTCGGGCTGTTCCTCTACTTCCTGTTCCAGACCGGCTTCCGCGGGTCGTTCACGTCGGCCGAGGCGCGCGTCCGCCTGCCGCTGCCCGTCGAGGGCTTCCTCCTCGCCGACCCGTTCGTCGGCGCGATGACCCTGCTCTCGACGCACACCGTCTACCGCGGCCTGCTCTGGTCGCTCGGGATCCTCGCGCTGACGCTCGTCTTCGGGCGCGTCTTCTGCGGCTGGATCTGCCCCTTCGGCACCCTCCACCACTTCTTCGGGTGGATCTTCCCCTCGCGCTACGGCAAGGGCGGCAAGCGCGTCGAGGCGAACAAGACGTACTCCCGGCAGCGGGTGAAGTACTACATGATGTACGCCTTCCTCGCGGCGAGCGTGGCCGGCAGCGTGATCGGCGGCCTGTTCGACCCGATCTGCGTGGCGGTCCGCGCGATCGGCCTCGCCGTCATCCCCGCCACGCAGTACGTCGCCGCCGTGGTGACCGGCGCCGCGGCCGGGACCGGGAGCCGGCCGGTGCAGTTCACCGCCGATCAGGCGCAGGACTTCCTCGCCTCGAGCGTGTGGCAGACGAAGCAGTTCTACTTCCACCAGGCGTGGTTCGTCGGGATCCTGTTCGTCGCGATCCTCTTCATGAACCGCTTCATCCCGCGGTTCTGGTGCCGCGTGCTCTGCCCGCTCGGCGCCTTCCTCGGCGTGTTCGCGCGCTTCGCGCTCTTCGGGATGCAGAAGGACCACGCGAAGTGCACCGACTGCAACCTGTGCCTCGTGCACTGCCAGGGCGCCGACTCGCCCCAGGGCGGGGTGAAGTGGCGGCAGGACGAGTGCCACATGTGCCTCAACTGCGAGAACGCCTGCCCCGAGGAC
The DNA here is from genome assembly GCF_051530195.1 of Sorangium sp. So ce321. NCBI lineage: Bacteria > Pseudomonadati > Myxococcota > Polyangiales > Polyangiaceae > Sorangium > Sorangium sp. So ce321. Next base: position 2,218,104 of record NZ_CP150329.1, read on the forward strand.
GTCATCAAGTTCCGCTTCCTCCCGAACCGGAAGAGCGCCCTCGTGACGCCGGACACGGGCCGCCGCACCGCCCTCGCGACCGCCGCCGCCGGCGCGGTGATGATCCCGACGGCGCGCATCGCCGACGTGCTCGACGCGAACTACGACCACCGCGTCATCCGGCCGCCGGGCTCGGTCGAGGAGCGCGAGTTCCTGGAGCGCTGCATCCGGTGCGCCGAGTGCATGAAGGTCTGCCCCAACAACGCGATCCACCCCGCGTTCTTCGAGGCGGGCATCGAGGGCATCTGGACGCCGATCGTCATCCCGCGCATCGGGTACTGCGAGCACTCCTGCGTCCTCTGCGGCGACGTCTGCCCGACCGGCGCGATCCAGAAGATCACCGAGGAGCAGAAGATGGGCATCGGCCAGAAGCCCATCTCGATCGGCACCGCGTTCTACGACCAGGGGCGCTGCCTGCCGTGGTCGATGAGCGTGCCGTGCATCGTCTGCGAGGAGTTCTGCCCGACGTCGCCCAAGGCGATCTGGGTCGAGGAGGTCGACATCCCGAAGCGCGAGCCCGTGGCCGCGGAGCACGGCAAGGAGCCGCTGCTGAAGATGGTCCACGTGCAGCGTCCGCACGTCGATCCGTCGCTGTGCATCGGCTGCGGGGCGTGCGAGAAGGTCTGCCCGGTGCAGGACAAGCCGGCGGTCTACGTCACCAGCGTCGGCGAGACCCGCTCGAAGACGAACGTCATCCTTCTCGAGGACACGGACTACAACAAGCCGTCTTGACCCGGGCGCGCGCCTGCTCTGCGCGGCGGGATCACGGCAGGAGGCAGCTCGGTTGCGCACGCTTCGCTTCTACGGAACCCTCTCGCTGGCCTCGCTCTCGGCCCTGCCCGGCTGCGGCGAGCCCTTCGCGGCCGGCGCCGCGTCCACCACGTCCGCTTCGTCGAGCTCGGGGACCGGCGGGGGCGGCGCGGGCGGCGGCGGCGGCGGCGCGGGCGGCGGCGGCGGCGTGACGACGGCGTCGTCCTCCTCGTCGACGTCGGGCGGGGGCGGCGAGGGCGGCTGCGGCGCCTGCAAGGAAGGGGAGTTCTGCACGGCCAGCGAGACCTGCGTGCGGTGCGCCGACCGCGGCGGCCTGCTGTCGTTCGGGACGCCGGCGAAGGTCGAGGTCGAGGGGACGTCGCCCGCGTTCCCGCGCGTGCGCGCGGAGGCGGGCGAGGACGGGGCGACCCAGCGGCTCGTCTACGTGGCCGGCTTCGGCCCGGACAGGCAGATCGCCACGGCCACCGGGCGGCCGTGGACCGGGGGCGCGGTCGTCTCGAGCGCGATGGTCAACTCGCCGGAGGCGGAGTCGGGCCCGCTCCTCCTGCCGGTGGACGCGTTCTCGCCGCGCGACGGCTTCCCCCCGGGCTCGCTGCTCTTCGACAGGTTCCTCCCCGGGCCGGGCAGCCTGCGGCGGCTGTTCGTCGCGGACGCGCTGGACGCGACGGCCGCGGAGCCGTTCGAGCCGCTGAACCTGGACGGGGGCAGCCACTCGGTCGCGGTCGCGCACTCCGCGCGCCCCTACAGGTACTGGTTCATGAGCGAGCACCAGGACGACGGGGGGATCACGCACCGGCTCGTCACGAAGCGCGTCCATGACGCGGAGGCGCAGCCGCTCGACATCACCCTGCCCGGCGACTGCCCGGCGCAGGGCGAGGACCTCGCCCCGTGGGTGACGCCCGACGGCAGCGTGCTCTTCTTCCAGGCGCCCTACAGCCCGCGGGGCAACTGCGCGCAGGCGTCGGTGCTGCGGAGCTTCTACGTGAAGCTCGGGCCCGACGGGCAGCCCGCGGACGGGCAGCCGGCGAGGATGCTGCTGTCGAACCTGCCCCCGACCGTCGCGGTCATGACGCCGTCGCTCTCGCCCGACGAGTGCACGCTGTACCTGGCGTCCAACCTGGACACGGACGGGAAGCAGCGGCTCTACGCTGCCTCTCGCCGCTGATCGGCTGCTGCTCGGCTCACTGCGCGCGGAAGCCCTCGGCGGGGCGGAGGCGGGCGGCGTACAGGCTGGGCACGATCGTGGCCGCGAGGCAGATCAGGATCGCGATGCAGCCGGTGATCACGAACTCCTGCGGGCGCGCCTGCACGGGCAGGCGGGAGATGAAATAGACCTTCGGATCGAGCGGAAAGCCGTAGACCAGGAGGCCCTTGCACACCGCCACGCCGAGCAGCAGCCCGAGCGTGGTGCCGGCGACGCCGATGATGCCGCCCTGGTAGAGGAAGATGCGGAGGATGGCGCCGTCGGTCGCGCCCATCGCCTTGAGCACGGCGATCTCCTTCTTCTTGTCGAGCACCACCATGATCAGCGTCGCGATGACCGTGAACGCGGCGACCACGATGATGAGCGCCAGCACCGCGCTCATGCCGATCTGCTGGATGCGCAGCGCGGTGAAGAGGCCGTGGTTCAGCTCCTCCCAGTCCATCGTGTAGTAGAGCCCGTTGCTGAGGAGCTTCGAGATCTCGCGGGCGATGGTGCTGGCGTTGTCGATGTCGTCGACCTTCATCTCGACGCCGGTCACCGTGTCGCCGTGGTCGTAGAAGGCCTGCGTCTCGTAGAGATCGGCGTACGCGAGCTTGGTGTCGTACTGCTCGAAGCCGGCCTCGAAGATCGCGATGACCCGGAACCGCTTGGCGACCGGCGGCTTGATGGCGCCGTTCGAGAACGAGAAGCCGATGGTCGGCGAGGTCACGGTGACGCACTGGCCGAGGTCGAGGGACAGGTTCTTCGCCAGCGCGGCGCCGATCACGATGCCCGGCATCCTCGCGATCTGCTCCTTGTCGGCGCACGGGTCGGGATCGACGTCGGCGGGGAGCTCGTCGTCGTCGGGGAGCACGCTGCCGTAGCCGCCTTCCGGCTCGATCGCGCCGCGCGGGGCGCCCTCGGCGACCGCGACCTCGGCCTCCTCGCCCTCGTCAGACCCGGCGTCCGCCGCGCCCTCCAGATCCACCGCGGAAGGCGCGGGCTCGGTGTCGACGTTCCGCGCGTTCCGCGCGGCGGCGGCGCGCTCGTCCTCCTGGATGCGCGCCTCGTAGGCCTTCAGGAGATCGAGCTCGGCGCCCGCGTCCGGGGGCTCGAGCGCGCCGCGGGCGCCCGCGTCGGCCTCGATGGAAGGGACGTCCGGCAAGGAGGGCGGCGCCCCGCGCTCGGGGGGCTTCGCGCCAGGGCGCCGCAGCCCGGTGAGATCGCCGCCGGGGAGGATGTGGCGAGGCAGATCGAGCACCGGCGCGCCGCCGTCGGTCCCCACACCGAGGCTCCGGGCCGGGTCAACCCCCTTCACGAGGACGCCGGTCGCCGTCGCGTCGCCGTGCGTCAACATCATGGGGTTGATGCTGAAAGGCGCGACGCCGATGACGCCAGGCACCTGGGCGACCTGATCCATGATCGAGCGATACTCCCGGAAATCCGTCGAGTACTTGATCACGAGGACGTGGGCGTTGACGCCCAGGACCTTGTCGCGGAACTCCGCCTGAAAGCCCCCGGTCACGCTCATCACGGTCGCGAGCGCCGCGACCCCGAGCGCGACCCCGAGGATCGCGAACGTGGTGCCGACCGAGATGAACGCGCGCTTCTTGGAGCCGAGATATCGCAGCGCGACCTCGATAGGATAGCTCATCGCGGTGCCCTCCTAGCAGAACGCCGCGCGCGCGGCACGCCGGGGTGCGGCCGTCCGGCGGCGCGCGCGCGCGGACTTTCGCGCGCGGCGCTCGCATGCCCTCGCTTCCCGGACCGAACGCCTGCTAGAATCCAGCCCTGCCGCAGACGGCGGCATGTGGCGTGCACCTCTGCCCGCGAGCCTTTCATGAGCGCCACCAAAAACGAGCACCACACCGCGCGCAGCAGAGTTTTCAACGACGAGGCTGGCGCGCTCGATGAGGCGCCGGTGTCGCGCCCCAGCGGCGCGGCGGGCGGGGCGCGCTCGTCCGGCTTCGGGGCGGCGCGCGCGCCGAGCGTGGGGCCCGAGGACGCGGGCGAGGATGTGCCGGTGGAGGTCGAGGTCCGCCCTTCGTCGAGGCCGTCGCGGCCCTCCAGGTCGGGCTGGGTCGAGGGGCCGGCGAGCGAGGCGCCGAGCTTCGTGGCGCCGCCGCCGCTGCGCCAGAAGACCCCGCGCTTCGCGCGGCAGAGCGAGCCCGACATCGACGAGGCCGGCGGGCGGACGAGCGCGGCCCCGGTGAGCGAGGGCGAGCCGTCGATGGAGATCCCGCCGCCGGACGAGGTCGAGCCGCGCGAGCGGCGGCCGCCCGGCGCGAAGGACCCGTACATCGGGACGACCTTCGATCACCGGTACAAGATCGAGCGGCTGCTCGGCGAGGGCGGGATGGGGTACGTCTACCTCGCCCGCCACAAGGTCATCGACAAGCGCGTCGCGGTGAAGGTGCTGCGCGCGGAGCTCGCGCGGGACCGCGAGATCTTCGAGCGCTTCGTGCAGGAGGCCCGCGCCGCGTCGAGCATCGGCAACCCGCACATCGTCGACATCTCCGACTTCGGCGACCTGCCGGACGGCTCCACGTACTTCGTGATGGAGTACCTGGAGGGCGTGAGCCTGGCGCAGCTCATCGACTCGCCGAACGAGCTGCCGACGGACCGCATCTGCCACCTCGCGCTGCAGCTGTCCGCGGGGCTCGCCGCCGCGCACGAGGCCGGCATCATCCACCGCGATCTCAAGCCGGACAACGTCTTCGTGGTGGCCCGCGGCAGCGACCCGAACTTCGTGAAGATCCTCGACTTCGGGATCGCGAAGGTGTCGACCAGCACGACGACCAAGCTGACGCGCGCCGGCGCGGTGTTCGGGACGCCGCACTACATGTCGCCCGAGCAGGCGGCGGGCGCGCCCATCGACCACCGGACCGACATCTACTCGCTCGGCGTGATGCTCTACGAGCTCGTGAGCCGGCAGCTGCCGTTCAACGCCGACAACTTCATGGGGATCCTGACGCAGCACATGTACAAGGCGCCGGTCCCCATCCGCGCGCTCGTCGGCGGCCCGGATTGCCCGCCCGGGCTCGAGGCGGTGATCCTGAAGTGCCTCTCGAAGAAGCCGGAGTCGCGCTACCAGAGCATGGGCGACCTCCACGCGGATCTCGAGCGCGTGAAGGGCGGCGGCGTGCCAGGCGCCGTCGCGGAGATGATGGCGCGCTCGGGCGGCTTCAACGTGCCGCACGACTACTTCAAGACGTCGAAGGTCATCGTCCCGGCGACGCCGCCGTCGCCCCCGCGCTCGCCGTGGCCCCGCTACGTGTGGGTCGCTGGCGCGGCGGCCGCGGTCGGGATCGTGACGGCCATCTTCGTCATCGGCGGGAGCGGGTCGGCCAGCCACACCGCCGCGCCGGCGCCGAAGCCGCCGGTCGAGGCGCCCGTGCCCGCGCCGGCGCCCGTGCCCGCGCCGGTCCAGAAGGCGGTCGTCGCGCTGGCCGCCGTGCCCGAGACGGCGGTCGGCTACCGCAACGGCGTGGAGATGAAGCTGCCCGCGAGCATCGACATCGAGCGGGGGCAGACGGTCACGATCGACATCCGGGCCGAGGGGTACGTCCCCAGCACGGTGGTGCTCGACGGGACCGAGCCGAGCAAGCTCGTGAAGCTGGTCGAGGTCGACGACAAGGGGATGAAGGCGAGGCCCAGCGGGGCCCGGCCTCCGGCGACGCCGTCGACGGTCCGCACGCCCAAGGGCTCGGACGTCCGGGACCCCTGGGCGAAAGAGAAGAAGTGAGCGCCCGCGCGCCGTGCGCCCCGCTCCGCTTTCGCCGTGTTAAGCCGCGGGGGTGACCCCGGTAGAGCAGCTCATCACCCTCGTCCCCGAGGACGTGCTCGGCATCTGTCACCGCCTCCGCGAGCGCGGCAAGCGCGGCTGGATCGTCGGCGGCTGCGTGCGCGACCTGCTCCGCGGGCAGCCCGCCAAGGACTGGGACGTCGCGACCGACGCGCGGCCGGACGAGGTCGTGGCGTCGTTCCGGAAGGTGATCCCGACCGGGATCCAGCACGGGACGGTGACCGTCCTCGTGCGCGGCGTGCCGTACGAGGTGACGACGCTGCGCGGGGACGGGACGTACAGCGACGGCCGGCGGCCGGACCGGGTCGAGTTCGTGGACGACATCACGGCCGACCTGGCGCGGCGGGACTTCACCATGAACGCGATCGCGCTCGATCCGGTCGACGGGCACCTGATCGATCCGTTCGGGGGTCAGAGGGACCTCGAGGCGAAGGTCATCCGCGCGGTCGGCGACCCGAACGAGCGCTTCGCCGAGGACGGGCTGCGGGTGCTGCGCGCGGCGCGCTTCGCCGCGACGCTGGAGGGGTCGATCGAGCCCGAGACGGAGCGCGCGATGGGCTCCGCGCGGTCGCACCAGACGTTCCGCTGCGTGAGCGCGGAGCGGGTGCGCGACGAGTGGCTCAAGGCGATGCGGGCGCGCCGCCCGAGCGTGGCGTTCGAGATCATGCGCCGCACGGAGCTGCTCGCGATCACCTGCCCGGAGATGATCGAGTCGGTCGGGTGCGAGCAGAACCGCTGGCACGCGTACGACGTGTGGGGGCACGCGATGGCCTGCCTCGACGCGTGCAAGCCCGAGCCGATCCTCCGCGTGGCGGCGCTGATGCACGATATCGGCAAGCCGCGGACGCGCGCGTTCTCCGACAAGACGCACGACTACACGTTCTACGAGCACGAGCGGATCGGCGCTGAAATGGCGGAGCCGATCCTCACGCGGCTCCGCTTCTCCAACGACGAGCGGGCGCGGGTCGTGGCGCTGATTCGACACCACCTGATCTGCTACGACGACACCTGGACGGACGGCGCGGTGCGCCGCTGGCTCCGCCGGGTGACGCCGGCGCTCGCGCCGGACCTCTACGAGATCGGCTTCGCGGACGCGCTGGGCAAGGGGCGCGAGGTGACGGAGGACATCGCCTCGATAGGGCGGCTCCGGGCGCGCGTGGAGGCGCTGCTCGCCGCGGGCGCGGCGCTCTCCGTCAAGGATCTCGCCGTGAACGGCAGTGTGCTGATGAAGGAGCTCGGGATTCCGCCCAGCAAGCTCATCGGTGAGACCCTGGAGCGCCTCGTCGAGCTCGTCACCGAGGAGCCCGAGGCGAACACCCCGGAGCGCCTGCTCGCCGCGGCGCGCGACATCGTCGCTTCGAGAGCCTCAGGCTAGCTCCGCGCGATCCACGCGAACGCCGCGCGCTTCACGGACGCGACGCGAGCGCCCGCGGGTGCGCGGCGCTCGTCGCGTGTGCTCGAGGGTGGTCTCGGCGGGGCACACGCACCCTCCTTGTCGCGCGGCGCGCCCGTCCACCCGCGCTCGGCCATGCGCTCGCCCCTTAGGGGAGCCTGTCCCAGACCGCGAGTCGAAAGGTCGCGGACAAGGTACATGGACCGACAACGGTGGCCGGTTGTCTACCTCCGGTGAGGCTCAAATAATTCATGCTGATCGCATCCATGAGAACGTGTCTCTGGTAACATCCGTCGCTGCGCATTCTCGCGCCCCCCGATTGGGAGGTCATTTTGAAGGTCTCGACGAAGACGCTTGTTGGGCTGGTCGGTTTGGGTTTGCTTGCGGCGGTGGCAGCCATCGGTGGGTGCTCCGGCGGGGGTGGTGAGGCGAGCTCCGGCAACAACGGCTCTGGCAGCGGGACCAGCGCCGGCAGCGGCAACGGTGGCGGGGGCGGCGAGACGACCGGGAGCGGGATCGGGAACAGCGGCGGCTTCACGCCCGACGGGGGGACGACCGGCAGCTCGCTCAACCCGGACACGGCGTGTGTCGCGACCAGCTTGCAGGCCGATTACGAGCAGCGCCCGGCAGACATCATCTTCCTCATCGACAACTCCGAGAGCATGACGGAGGAGATCGAGAGCGTTCAGCGCAACATCAACCAGAACTTCGCCTCGATCATCGACGGGAGCGGCATCGATTACCGCGTCATCATGCTGTCGAGGCACGGCAGCTCGTCGATCGAGCAGTCCGTCTGTATCGAGGCGCCGCTCGGCAGCGGGGGCTGCTCGCCGGTGCCGGCGACGCCGAACTCGAACCCGCCGCACTTCTACCAGTACAACCTGGAGGTCGGCAGCCTCGACTCGCTCTGCCTGGCCATCGACACCGTGAAGGGCGCGATCCCGCCCCGCGGCGAGGCCACGTCGCCCGGGTGGTCACAATGGCTGCGCACGGACTCGCTCAAGGTGTTTGTCGAGATCACCGACGACGGCGCCGACTGCTCGACGAGATCGCTCGGCGCGGACAAGCTGCTCACCGACGACGGCGATATCACGCTGTACGACCTCGACGACGACCTGCCGGAGAACGAGAACACCGCCGGGGGGGCGACCTCGGCCGAGGCGTTCGACGCGGCCCTGACGACCGTCGCGCCGGAGTACTTCGGCACGCCGAGCGCGCGCAACTACATGTTCTTCAGCTTCGTGGGCATCAAGGAGAACACGCCGCCGACCGCGCCCTGGCCGCCGGACCTGCCCGCCACCTGGGAGCAGTGCCGGCCCGGCTCGGTCGACCCCGGGACGACGTACCAGACCCTCAGCGTCATGACCGGCGGCCTGAGGTACCCGATCAACCGGTACGACACGTACGACGCCGTGTTCCAGGCCATCGCGGACAGCGTGATCTCGGGCGCCAAGCTGTCGTGCGAGATCGAGGTGCCCCAGGCGCCAGGCGGGCACTCGATCGATCTGGAGACGGTGCAGATCGAGTTCACGCCGAGCAACGGCGGGGAGAAGCAGACCTTCTCCCAGGTGAAGAGCCCCGAGGAGTGCAAGGCGATGTCGTTCTACATCGACGAGGGGCTGATCAGGCTGTGCCCGGACACGTGCACCATGGCGGTCCAGGACAACACGGCGAGCATGAACCTGCTCTACGGCTGCTCGGTCGATCCGCTCTGAGCGAGGGAGCGCCCCCGGGCGCGGCGCCCGGGGGCGCGACGCCGAGGCGCCCGGCCGGCGAGCTCCCGCTCCGGAGAACGCGAGAGCGGGGCGCCCGCGCCTGCTAGCCTGAGCGGGAGACAGATGCGGGTCGATGTGGCGTGCCGTGCCGGCCACGGCGGAAGCGAGGAGCCCGAGGCGCTCACCCTGGGGGAGCGGCGCGTGCGGGTGACCGAGATCATCGACCGGTGGTTCGGGGGGGACCACCTCTACGTCAAGGTGCGCGGGGACGACGGGGCGCGGTACATCCTGCGGAGGGATTTCGAGATCCTCGTCTGGGAGCTGGAGGTCTACGAGGTCGAGTAGGCCGGCCCCCGGCGAGGGGGCCTCGTGGCCGTAGGAAGAGGGGGTCAGTGGGGGCGGGGGTGGATGGGCTTGCCGCGGACGAAAGAGCGGCGGACCGTGGCGGTCTCGGGGGCGAAGACGAGGTGGTTCAGGAGCTCGGCTTCGCCCTGGACCCGCTCGGGGAAACGGACGGCGATGAAGTCGGCCTCCTTGCCGGGCTCGAGGCTGCCAATGGTGCGGCCCAGGCCGATGGCGTCGGCAGTGCCCTGCGTGGCCATGACGAACAGATCGGCCGGGGGCAGGCGGTCGCCGAGGCAGAGGGCATTGTCAAAGGCGCTCGACATGCTGCGGCGCATGTCGAAGCTGCGGCCCGCTCCGACGTCGCTGCCGAGCGCCACGGGGACAGCGCGGGAACGCGCGTCGCCAAGGCGCATGCGGCCGCTGCCCAGGAAGAAGTTGGAGTCAGGACAGTGAACGACCGAGGAGCGCGCCTCGGCGACGCGATCCCACTCGCGCGGCGAGAGGTGGATGCCGTGCGCCAGCAGGGCGCGGCCCGCGAGCAGGCCGACGCGATCGTAGACGTCGACGTAATCGCGCGCCCACGGGTGCTCGCGCCGCGTCGCCTCGCCCTCGGCCAGGTTCTCGGCGACGTGCGTCTGCACGAGGAGGCCATGATCCGCGGCGAGCTGCGCGGCCGACTCCATCAAGCGACGAGAGCACGTGGGGGCGAAGCGGGGCGTGATCGCGAACTCGAGCAGGCCAGAAGCCGCGCCGTGCCAGCGCTGCACGAGATCGCGAGCCGCCGCGATGGCCTCGTCGCGAGGGACACAGAGCGCCTCGGGGCAGTTCTGATCCATCAACGTGAGACCTGCGATGCCGCGCAGGCCGGCGTGCTCCAGGGCGCGGAACAGCCGGTCGGTCGCGCCAGGGCACGAGCTGGAGAAGGCCACGCAGGTGGTCGTGCCCGACGCGAGGAGGTGACCCGTGAACTCGGCAGCGACGAGCTCCGCGTAGCCGTCGTCCCGGAAGCGAGCCTCCTCGGGGAAGACAGAGCGCTCGAGCCAGTCGAGCAACGCGCCGCTGGCGCTGCCGATGATGCGGGTCTGCGGGAAATGCACGTGCGCGTCGATGAAGCCCGGCATCAACACCGCCGGACGCAGGTCGAGCACCAGCCCGCGGAAGGCGCCCGGAGAGAACGGGACGACCTGCTCGATGAGGCCACCCTCGCCGACGACGAGCAACGCGTCGTCCAGGAAGCGGACCGGGGAGCCGTTCGCCGGCGCGGCGAGCGGGGTGAGCAGGCGGCCGCGGTAGGCGCGCGGGGACCGGGGGCTCGGCGCGCTCATCGGATCGCGATCTCGCTCCGGCGCGCCCAGCCCATGACCATGTTGCCGCCCTGGTTCTTGGCGACGAGCGCCCACGCGCCCGACTCGCGCACGACCATCACGAGCTCGCCAGCGGCGACCACGCCGACCCGGGCGCCGTCCCCAGGCTCGTCGAGCAGCGTGATGCCGCGCGAGGCAATGCCGAGCTGGAGGGGCGAGGCGCCGCCCGGCTCCTCGGCCTCCTCGTCGAGGCCGGGATCGTCCTCGCGCGGCGACCTCGGGTCGTCAGCGCCCGGGTCGGCGTCGAACGGGAAGCGAGGGTGAGACCGCGAGCGCTCCGCCGCCGGGGAGCGGCGCTCCAGGAGGTGCGCGAACCGGCCAGCGCCCTGCATCGGCGGCCGCTCGCCAGCAAGGGCGCGCAGGAGGAGCGGGGCCGTCGGGAGGAGGGCGACGGCGGCGGCGGCGAAGAGCACGAGCCCGGTCAGCCGGTCCAGCCGGCGCGCGTGCGGCAGCGCCGGCACGGCGCCGGGCGGCGCCGCGACGGCGGCGGGGCGCGCGCCGGCGTGCGCGTCGCGAGGGCCGGGCGAGGCACCCTGTCCGGCGGGGGAGTCGTCCATCAGCGCAGAGGATACGCGCTGCCGCGAGCCGGGTCGACCGCGCGGCGCGCGGTGTGTCGAGGCGAGGCGCGCGGGGTGTTGGCCGCGCGCGTCAGCGGAGCTCGCGCGGCAGCGGGGCGACAGCCGGGTCGGCGGCGACAGGGCGCTCCGAGGGCGCGGCGCGCGCCGCGTCGTGGTCCGCGCAGCAGCGGAAGCCCTGCTGGTAAAACATGTGGTTCTCGTCGTGCGAGCGGGTCGAGGGGCGGCAGCGCGTGCGCACAGGGCCCCAGTAGCCGCCCTTCAGGATGGAGGGGCGCTCCCCCTCACGGACGGAACGGGTCCACTCGTCGATGTTGCCGGTCATGTCGTACACCCCGAACGGGCTGCGGCAGCGAGGCTGCGCGCCGGACGACCTGCCCTGCCAGAGCCGATCCATCTCGGCCATGGCGGCGGGGCCGCTCCGCGGGCGCAGCGCTGTCTCGATGTACGCGCGCCACGGCTGGTCGACGACGCACGCCTCGGGGTCGCGGACGTAGCCATAAGGGTAGGGGCGCGCCTCCTCGCCCTCGCAGGCGAAGGTCCACTCGGCCTCGTCACAGAGGCGCTTGCCCTCCTCGGCGCAGAGCTCGGCCGCCTCGTAGAACGAGACGAGGATGACCGGATAGACACCCTTCTGGTTGGGGTACTCGTAGCGATCGATGCAGAAGTGCATCGGCTTCGCGTCGAGGTCCCTCGACATCAGCAGCCATTGCTCGCGATCGAACTCGGCGCACCGCTCCGGGTAGTCCCGGCTGATCCAGTGCTTGCAGGTCGTCCGCTGCATCTCGTCGATGGTGCGCAGGTCGCCCTGAGCCTTCGGCGCCGGGTCGAGCTTCATGAGGCCGGAGACCTCGACCATGCCCGTGGGACAGACGCCGCGGTTGCCCTCGAGCTGATCGATGGCGTCGCGCGACGCCGCAGGGGACGAGGCGATCTGCCAGTGGCGGTCGCGCACGAGGCGCCACTCGAAGCGGAGCCGCCGCGGCAGCGCGGCCGTGATGGCGCCGGCGCCGAGCGTCAGCGGCACCGACGGCGCGCGAGCGAGCCGCACCACGAGCAGCGCGAGCGAGGCGACGCCCAGCGCGAAGCCGACGGCGACCGCGGCGCGCAGCGCCCTCGCGCGGGGGGGCGCGGGCTTCCGCGCCGGACGGGCAGGTGGATGCATGATCCCTCGCGTAGACTCTACTGCGCGGGAGACTCGAGGGCAGACAACTTTTCGCGGAGCCGCACAACGTCGTCGGGGCGCTCGCTGGCGAGGTCGCGGGTCTCGCGAGGGTCGCGCTCGAGATCGAAAAGGAACAGCCGGTCGCGCTTCTTGCGGTGGGCGACGAGCAGCTTGAGCTGCCCATCGACGAGCGCCGACCGGCGGGCGGTGCGGGCGAACACAGGGCCGCGGGGGGCGCGGTCGGCGCCGGTCGCGATCGCGGCGAGGGAGCCGCCCTCGACGGCGGTGGCCTCGGCGCCGCCGAGCTCGAGGACGGTGGGCGCGATGTCGACCGTGCTCACCGGGTGGGGGTAGCGGGCCGGGGCGGCGCCGGGGAGGGCGACGACCAGCGGGACGCGGATCGCCTCCTCGTAGAGCTCGACGCCGTGCCCCACAGGGCCGTGCTCGCCGAGCCCCTCGCCCTGCGCGCCGTGGACGATGACCGCGGTGCGGCCCGCGCGCGGGCCCGCCGCGACGGCGTCGAGCAGCGCGCCGAGCTGCCGGTCGACGTAGGCGAGCTCGCCGTCGTAGGCGGCCGTTCTGCCGGAGCCGAAGCGGATGCCGGGGTGGGCGAGGTAGCGCTCGTGGGCGTCGAAGAGGTGGAGCCAGAGGAAGACCGGCTGGGGGCGCTGGGCATGGCCGGCGAGGAGCTCGATCGCCTTTTGCACGGCGAGGTGGCCGGTCGCCTCGCGCTCCGGGTGGGCGTCATCGTAGACGGTCTCGAAGCGGTCGAACCCCTGATCGAAGCCGCGCTCCTGGCTGATCCACGTGAACGAGCTGACCGCGGCGGTGAGGTAGCCGGCGCGCTTCATGCGCTCGGCGAGGGTGTCGTTCTCGGGCAGCAGCGTGGGCCACTCGCGGCGGTCGCGCGCCGCCCGGTTCAGGCGGCGGCCGGTGACGAGGGGCGAGAGGGCCCGCTGCGTCTCGCTGGAGGCGGCGTAGGCGCGCTCGAACAGCACGCCGCGGGCCGCGAGCTCGGCGAGGCGCGGGGTCGTGTCGCGGCCGTAACCGTAGGCCGACGTGTGGTCGGCGCGGACCGTGTCGAGGGTGACGAGGAGGATGTCGGGGCGCCGCTGGGCGGGCGAGGCGGCGGGGGCGGCGGGCGCCGGCGCGGCGGGAGAGGGCGCGCCGACGGCGGTGGCTGCGGCCGGCGCGGTGTCCGCGGCGATCCTGGTCAGGACGGCCGGGACGACCGCGCCGCGATCGTCGCGCGGCGCGGGCGCGGCGGCGGCGGCAGGCGGGCGCGGGGCCGGGGCGGCCGGCGGGGCGTCGACGTCGACAGGCGCGGCCGCGAGCGCCCTGGCGGGGCGGGGGGCGTCGGCCCGGGCTCCGTCGCTGCAGTCCTGATCGATGCCGTCGCCCGGGATGTCCCGCGCGCCGGGGTACCGGGTGGGGTCGCCCTCGTCGCAGTCGCTGCCGCCGAAGTGCGAGCCCATCCCGTCGCCGTCGCGGTCGGTCCACCGCTCGAGGGCGCCGAAGAGCGTGGCCGCGAGCCCGCCGCCGGCGCGCACGGCCTGGCCGAGCGGGGGGAAGGACTCGACCCGGGCGGTCGCGGTCATGAGGACCAGGGCGGCGAGCGGGACGCCCGCGAGGCCGGCGATGCGGCCGACCGCGGCGCTGAGGTCGACGCTGGAGACGAGCGCGGTCGCGACGAGCGCGATGGCGCCGTCGACGATCGCGGCGCGCACGGCGGCGCCGGCGTCGCCGGTCGTGTTGTTGCCCGCGAAGGCGGTGAGGGGCGCGAAGGCGGCGACGAGGGGCAGGACGCCGATGGCGGCGCCGGCGACGGCGAGGATCCACGGCTTGACGCCGCGGGCGGCGAGGCGGTCGCCGAGCGCGACGAGGCGCTGGGTGAGGAGCGCCGCGGCCGCGACGCCGGCGAGGCCGAGGACGCCGAAGGTGGCGCCGGCGAGGCCGCGGTGGTGGGTCGCCACCTTGAGCAGGGCGGCGAGGGCGGCGAGCACGGGCAAGGCGACGCCGATCCACAGGGCGACGCGGAGGACGGCGAGCCGCTCGCCGCCTGTGCCGACGATGCCGCGGAAGCCGCGGCCGGCGGCGCGCGAGAGGATGAGCGCCAGCGTGACGAGCGGGAGCAGGACCGCGGCGCCGACGAGGAGCCCGTCGAGGAAGGACGCGCCGGCGCGGGCGGTGCGCAGCGCGGTGGGGACGGCGGAGAGCGACGCGACGCCGAGGCCGAGGACGCAGGCCTCGCCGAGGCGGGTGGTCCAGGCGCTGCGGCGCGGCGGCGGGGGCGCGGACCGCCCCGGCGGGGGGACGGACCGCGCCGGCGGCGAGCTCGGGTGGGCGGGCGGCCCGCTCGGCGCTCGCGGCGGGACGCTGTCATGAGAGCCGGCGGCGCTCGGGGGCGGAGGACCTGGTTCGGCGGTGATCATGGGCACACAGGGGGGAGGGCCGCGCGGCGCCTCGCGAGGGGCCTGTCGCGCCTGGCCGCGAGGTCGTGCGCCCTGGGGGGATGACGGGGCCTACCATCGGCGTGCGGGGCCGCAAAGTATCCTGCGGGACTGGACGGCCGGGGAGGGCGGGGCGCTCGGGTCCCGAGGTCGCTCGCCGCCGGCGCGCGCGGCGCGTGCGGCGCGTGCAGCTCGAGGGGGCGCGCTGGCCGAAGCCGGGCGGTCACGGCGCCACGGATGCGCCGTGTCGGTGCCCGCGCGCGAGCTCGCCCCCCGCGCGCGAGCTCGCCACGATCGCGGACCTGCTGGCCATCCCCGAGGCGCTGCGCTTGCACGAGAGCATCGACGGCGAGCGTCCTTGATGGAGGTGGCCAGCCGCGTCCGGGCGGGATCGTGCTTTGCACGGGGTCGACCCGCCCCGACCCCGGTTTCCCCTTGCCCGCGGGGTCGTCGTGACCGTTATGCTCGCAGCGACACTGCCAGTCCTTCTTGCTGAGCACTCCTCATCTTCGCCTCGAGCCAAGGAGCCACGTCATGACGCTGCTGCGACGTCGCGCTGTCCTCCCCGCGCTGGTCATGGTCGCCTCGTCCGCTTGCGGGGGCGATGACGCGGTGAGCGGGGCCGGGCTGTCCTGCGGCCCCGGCACCATGGAGGCCGGCGGCGCGTGCGTGCCGGCGGCGACGAGCCCCGAGGTCACCTGCGGCGAGGGGACGGAGGAAGTCGACGGGGAGTGCGTCCCGACCGCGCTCGCGGCCGGCCATTTCCTGAGCCCGCTGGTGCAGCTCCAGAGCCTGCACGAGGTCGGGAGCCACACGGACGAGGTCCGGGTCCGCGGCGACGGTCTGCTCCTCAATTGCAGCTACACATTCAACGTCATCGACGCGGAGGACGCCGCTGGCATGGAGCTGCTCGCGGGGGGGCTCAAGCACTCCATCCCCGACGACACCCGCACTCCCGGCTGCAAGCACCTCGCGTGGGACGACGACCTCGTCTTCACCACGCACCTCGGCAATATCCGGAACCCGGCCTTCCTCAGCGGCTGGGACATCAGCGATCCCGAGGCCCCGACGCAGCTCCATGTCCTGCGGGAGCCGGGGATCAGCTATGAGGGCGTCGACGTCGCGAACCACAACATCTTCGTGGGGCTGCACGGAAATGGGCTCGGCGTCTACAACTACGACGGCGCGGTCGGGTTCACGCGCGTCGGGAGCCTGGGTGGCTTCACGAACGCGTGGGGCGTCGCCGCGCGCGACAACCAGGTCTTCGTCGCCGACGGCGTGGACGGGCTCGTCACGGTCGACGCGACGGACCCCGCGCAGCCGATCGAGCTCGGTCGCGTGGCCACCGGCGGCCAGGCCAAGGGGGTCGTCGTGGACGGCGACTTCGCCTATGTGGCCGCGGGCTCGGCGGGCGTCGCCGTGGTCGACGTCTCGGATCTCGCGAACCCGGTCGTGGTCGGCCGCGCAGAGATGCCCGGGACCCCGCTCCGCCTGGCGTACTCCGAGCACCGCCTCTTCGTCGCCGCGTGGAACGACGTGCGCGTCTACGACGTGTCCACGCCCGCCGCCCCGACCTTCATCGCGGCCGTGCGCATCCCGAGGGAGTTCGAGTACGAGGATCCGGATCGCGAGCTCCCGACCATGCGCACCTTCGGCGTCGCCGCCCGGGGTCGAGACGTGTTCATCGGCACCTGGGAGAACCCGTATTCCTACCGCCTCGAGCCGGACCGCCTCGCCCCCAACATCCGTCTCCCGGAAGCCGCTTCCCGGATCGACTTCGGCCCGGTGGCCATCGGGGACAGGAAGACCCTGCCGCTGGAGGTCACGAACCAGGGGACGGCGCCGCTCACGCTGGTGGACAGCTGGATCAGCGGCTCCGCCTTCAGCGTCGAGCCGCGCCAGGCCCGGATCGAGCCCGGCGGGAAGATCGAGCTCGAGCTGACCTACGCCGCGTCGGCGGGGGATCCGGAGATCGGCTATCTCCACATCGTGTCCGATGATCCCGCGGCCCCGGTGCGCAAGGCCTACCTCGTCGGCAACGCGCCCGGCGTGAGCGTCGGCGCGCCCCTGCCCGCGACGACGGGCACGATGCTGGAGGGCACGACCTGGACCTCGGAGGAGTCGGCCGGGAGCGTCCTGTTGCTCACCTACTTTGCGACCTTCTGCCCGGTCTGCGCCAACCACCTGCCCGACACCGAGGAGCGGTTCTGGCGGAAGTACAAGGACCAGGGCCTGCAGATCGTCGCCCTGAACCCGAGGGAGCCGGTCGAGCAGATCGGCCAGGTGCAGGCGTACTGCGACAACATCGAGATCACCTTTCCTGTCGGGCTCGAGGAGACCGCGAGCACCTATGCCGCCGTGACGTCGAGCTTCCCCGGGCCGAACCCTTTCCCGGTCGACGTGATCGTCGGAAAGGACGGCATCGTCCGGTACGCCAGCCACGAGTACGACCCGGATACGATGACGGCGATCATCGAGCAGGCGCTGGCGGAGTGACGAGCCGCGCCCTGCTCCTGCTGGCCGCGCTCATCACGTCCGCTTGCGACGGCCGCTCGACGGGCGGCGCGGAGGACGGCGGCGGCGGCGGGGGCGATGGCGCGATGGGCGGCGGCGACGGGGGTCATGGAGCGACGGGCGGCGGCGGCGCGACGGGCGGCGGCGCAGCGGCGGGCGGCGCTGGCTCGGGTGGTGGTCCGGCGGGTCTGGGCGTGACCGGCGTGCTCGCGGACGAGGCGGGGCAGCCGATCGGCGGTGCCCCCGTGCTGTTCTGCAACACCACGGTCTGCTACTCGGATCGATCGAGGGCGGATGGTCGCTTCACCTTCGAGTGCGACGAGGAGCTTCCCGTCGACTTCGTGGTGAAGTCGCTGGAGGAAGCGGGGGCGACGCCGCGCCGGGGAGTGACCATGTTCCCGCTGCGCTTCCGCGACGCGGGCACCGTGGACGCGGGGACGCTCCTCGTGCCGGATCTGCCCGCGGGCGCCGTTCTCGGCCCGAGCAGCCGCGATCCGCAGACCCTGGAGGTCGGCGACGGCCTCCAGCTCACCGTGAGCCGCGCGGAGCTCGTCGCGCCGCCCGGCGTATCGCTCCACGACATCGCGGCCCGGCGGATGCCGCCGGAGCATGTGCCGCCGCTCCCCGAGCTGGGCGGAGAGGAGATCGTGGCGGTCTATGCGCTCTCCCCGTTCGCGACGACCAGCGGCTCGCCGATCGGGGTTCAGGCTCCCTCGGAGCTGGCGCCCGGGACGCCGGTGAGCTTCCGGAGCATGAGTGAGTACGATGGCAAGCTCTCGGCGCCTGTCGCTGGTGAGGCCGACGGCGCGTCCGTCAAGACGGCGCCGCGCTCCGGGATCGACGAGCTGACCTGGCTCGTGATCTCCAGATAACGCGGACGCCGGAAGCGGCGACAGGCCCGCGCCAGCGCCTGGTCATCGGGCCAGCCGGTGGCCGGCCAGCAGTGCATACGGACAGCTTGGCGGCTCACGACAACGGTTATCGGGGAGAACCTCTGGAAGAGAAGAAAGACGATGACTTCAGCACCGGCTTGATGTCGACGACCGGCGTTCCGTCGATGGCCTCGATCGGGCCTACGCGCAGGCGGTTGCCGTCGATCGCGCGCACGACGACGGGATGCAGACCGAGCGGGTTCGGCCTGTCCGGGGATCGCGTCGCGAAGACGCCTGTGAGCGGATTGCGCGCGTCGGACCGCGGATGGACGCGGAGGACGTCGCGGCATGCCTGGTGAAACCACGTGATGACGAGGATCTCGTCGCCAGCGGCGAGGCCCTGCAGTCCTTCCGCCGCCCACGGGTGCACCTCGATCCAGGCGTCGGGCGCCCCCTCCGAGCCTTGTCGGGGCGCTTCGCTGCGGCGCGTGAGCTCGGAGGAGATCACGCCGATCGGCCGCAGCCGAGCTTCGAGCCATGCATCCTTCTCCATGAACTCAGGACCGGCGCGCCGGCTCGGCGAGCCAGCGGATCAGCGCGTCGCCCTCGAGGTCGAGCAACGCGTCCTCGACCTCGCCCGGACCGAGCGCGCGCGCCCGCTCGGTGATCGAGCGCTCCTCCTCGGTCGTGGGCCGCCGCCCGACCCGCCGCGCGAAGAGGCGGCCGAGCAGCTCGGCGATCGCGTCCTCACGTCCCTGCTTCTGCCCCTTCTGCTCGGCTTCGAGGATCATCTCCCCGATGATCGGCGTGCGCCGGAGCAGCCCTTCCTCCATGTCCTCCACCATCGTCATGAGCTCCTTCTGCAGAGTGTGCCCCCAGGGGTCGATCGTCGCCAGCACCAGGAGCGCCGTGTACAGCTCCGCCCGCTCCTCGCCAGCGCATGATCGCCAGGACTCCTACGTATCTGGGGCGCTCCGGGAAGTGCGGCGCCATGGGGGGGGGCGCGGCCTCGTCGCCATCCATCGCGGCGACTCGCGGGCAGCGCTGTCGCCGAGACACTCCTCTCTTCCGAGCGACCAGATAGCCTGACAGCGGGCCGAGCCCGCCGAGAATGGATACATCCCGCCGCGCCGATCCCGACACCGCGTCTGTCCCGCACACCCGGCGCCGCCCGCGCGGACACCCGCCAGGCCGCTGGGCAGACCGGCAGGAAGACCGGCAGGAAGACCGGCAGGAAGACCGGCAGGAACCCCGGCAGGAACCCTGGCAGGAAGACAGACAAGACCGAAGACCGGCAGAACCAGCGAAGCGGAAACCGCAGCGAACCCGCTTGACCCCCCGCGCGAACCCAAGCTATGTTTCCCGCATGCATCGCGCGCTCACCGCGTCCAGCGCTCACTCCGGCTCCGAGGCGTTCGTCCTCGGCACCGCCGTGCGCGCTGTCGCCCAGGTGGGATCGCGCGCGGCAGGGCTTCGCTGGTGGCGCTGGTGGTCTACCGCGGCGGGCCCTCACGACGGGTAATGCGCCTCCCTGCAGGGAGGACGACCTGAAGGAAAGAAGAAAGAGGGCCCGCCGAACAACGGTGGGCCTTTTCGTTTTTGTCCGCTATGCAGGGCGCCGCAGTCCGACGCTCGAGTCTCGAGGAGCAGTGTCTGCCGGAACGGCCGTGAACATGAGGAGCGAACCATGGTGCATGCAGTGATCGACGCGCTCTGCGCGGGCGTGGACCTCTCCGCGGAGCAGACCGAGGCGCTGTTCCGCGACGCGATCGCCGGGGCGCTGACCGAGATCGAGATCTCGGCGCTGCTCGTCGCGCTCAAGGCGAAGGGCGAGACCCCCGCCGAGATCGCGGGCGCCGCGCGCGCGCTCAGGGGGGCGTCGGCGCCTTTCCCGCGGCCGGCCTACGCCTACGCCGACTGCTGCGGCACCGGCGGCGACGGGCACTCCACCGTCAACGTGTCGACGGCGGTCGCCTTCGTCGCTGCCGAAGGGGGGCTGCCGATCGCCAAGCACGGCAACCGCTCGGTCTCCTCCCAGTGCGGCTCCGCCGACGTGCTCGAGGCGCTCGGCGCCCGGCTCGATCCGCCGGCGGAGGTCTCGCGCCAGGCCCTCGACGAGGTCGGGTTCTGCTTCCTCTTCGCGCCGCAGTACCACGCCGGAATCCGCCACGCGATGCCCGTGCGCCGCGTCCTCAGGGTGCGCACCATCTTGAACCTGCTCGGCCCGCTCGTGAACCCGAGCGCGCCGCCCATCCAGGTGATGGGCATCTACGATCCGGAGCTCGTCACCACCGCCGCCCGCACGCTCGGGATGCTCGGCTGTCAGGCGGCCCTGGTCGTGCACGGCGGCGGGCTCGACGAGATCGCCCTGCACGCCCCGACCCGCGCGGCGCGGCTCCGCGACGGCGTCGTCGAGGAGCTCACGATCGACCCCGCCGACGCCGGGGTCGCGCCGGCGCCGATCGAGGCGCTCCGGGGCGCCGGCCCGTCGGCCAACGCCGCGTGGCTCAGCAACCTGCTCGCCGGCCGCGGCGAGCCCGCGCACAGCGATGCCGTCGCCATCAACGCGGGCGCGCTGCTCTGGATCGCCGGGCGCGCCGACAGCCTGAGGGAGGGGACGGCCGCGGCGCTCGACGCGCTGCGGTCGGGGCGCGCCGGCGAGCGGCTCACGCGCTTCGTGGCGCTGAGCCGCGAAGGGGCCCAGGAAGCACGGAAGGAGGCGCACCATGGCTGAGCAGAGCAATGTCCTCGCGCGCATCGTCGAGCGAAAGCGGGCGGACGTGGCCGAACGCGAGCGGCGGACCCCGCTCGCCGACCTCAGGGCCAAGGCCCCGCCCACGTCGCGGAGCCTCCGGCGCGCCCTGTCCGCGCCGGGCGCGCGGTTCGTCCTGGAGTGCAAGAAGGCCTCCCCGTCCGAGGGCCTGATCCGGCAGGACTTCGACCCGCACGCCGTCGCCGCCGCGTACTACGGCGTCGCCGACGCGGTGAGCGTGCTGACCGACGAGCCCTTCTTCCAGGGCAGCTTCGAGATCCTCCAGGCGGTGCGCGCGGTCATGGACGTGCCGCTCCTCTGCAAGGACTTCGTCGTGACCCCGTACCAGGTGGTCGAGGCGCGCGCGCACGGCGCGGACGCCATCCTGCTCATGCTGTCGGTGCTGGACGACGCGACGGTGCTCCGGTGCCTGGGCGCCGCCGAGGCGCTCGGCATGGACTGCCTCGTCGAGGTCCACGACGACGCGGAGCTCGACCGCGCGCTCGCGCTGCCGGCGCCCGTGATCGGCATCAACAACCGCGACCTCAAGACGCTCAAGGTCGATCTCGCCGTCTCGGAGCGGCTCGCCCCGCGCGTGCCGGCCGACCGGATCGTCATCGCGGAGTCGGGCGTCGAGTCGCGCGCCCACGTGGACCGGCTCGCGCGCTCGGTCGACGGGTTCCTCGTCGGCACGTCGCTCATGCGCAGCCCCGACATCGCCGACGCCGCGCGCGCGCTGGTGAACGGCCGGGTGAAGGTCTGCGGCCTGACCCGGCCCGGCGACTCGCGCGAGGCGGAGCGGCTCGGCGCCCGCTTCGGCGGCCTCGTCTTCGCCGAGGCCTCGCCGCGCCGGGTGACCCGGGAGCAGGCCGAGGTCGTCGTCGCCACCGCCGCGGGGCTCCCCTTCGTCGGCGTTTTTCTGAATCAACCCGCGGACTTCGTCGCCGACACGGCGCGCGCGCTCGGGCTCCGCGCCGTGCAGCTGCACGGCGACGAGGACGCCGCGTTCGTCGAGGGCCTGCGGCGCGCGCTCCCCGAGGGGTGCGAGGTCTGGAAGGCGGTCCCGATGGCGCCCTCCGGCGACGCGGCAGGCAGCCCCGGCGCGGCAGGCGGCCCCGGCGCGGCAGGCGAGGGCGCCGAGGTCGAGCGGCGCGCTGACCGGCTCGTCTTCGACACGCGCACGGCCGAGGCGCGGGGCGGCACCGGCCGGACCTTCGCCTGGAGCGCGATCGCGGGCCACCCGGCGCGGCCCCGGAGCCTGCTCGCGGGCGGGCTCAACCCGGACAACATCGACGCGGCGCGACGGGTGGGGACCTGGGCGCTCGACGTGAGCTCGGGCGTCGAGCGCGCGCCCGGCGAGAAGTGCGCCGACCTGCTCGTGCGGCTGTTCGACGGCGCGCGCGGGCCCTCGCGCCACGGCCCCGACCCCGCGGCCCCGGCGGACCTCGCTTCCCCCTGACCGCATCCCCCACTCGTCCACGACGCACAACACCACGCACACCGACGATCGAGGCAATCACCATGCAGCAAAGCGGTCGCTTTGGCGCCTTCGGCGGCGCCTATGTCCCGGAGATCCTCGTGCCCGCGCTCGAGCAGCTCGAGCGCGCGTACCTGGAGGCGCGCGGCGATCCGATGTTCGCGGCGGAGTTCAACTCCCTGCTGACGACCTACGCCGGCCGCCCGACGCCGCTCACCCTCTGCCGCAACCTCACCGGCGACCCGCGGGTGAAGGTGTACCTGAAGCGCGAGGACCTGCTCCACGGCGGCGCGCACAAGACGAACCAGGCGCTCGGCCAGGGCCTGCTCGCGCGGCGCATGGGCAAGAAGCGGCTCATCGCCGAGACGGGGGCAGGCCAGCACGGCGTCGCGACGGCGATGATCGGGGCCCTGCTCGGGATGCCCACGCGCATCTACATGGGCGCGAAGGACGTCGAGCGGCAGCGGCTCAACGTCTTCCGGATGCGGCTGATGGGGGCCGAGGTGGTGCCCGTGAGCTCGGGCACGCAGACGCTGAAGGACGCCCTCAACGAGGCGCTGCGCTACTGGACCGAGAGCTACGAGGACACGCACTACCTGATCGGGACCGTGGCCGGGCCCCACCCGTTCCCCACGATCGTGCGCGACTTCCAGTGGGTGATCGGCAGAGAGGCGCGGGCCCAGGTGCTGGAGACGGAGGGGCGCCTGCCCGACGCGGTGGTCGCGTGCGTGGGCGGCGGCAGCAACGCGATGGGCATCTTCTCCGAGTTCCTCCCGGACCAGGGCGTGGCGCTGATCGGCGTCGAGCCCGCCGGCCACGGGCTCTCGACCGACAAGCACGGCGCGACGCTCCTCAAGGGCCGCCCGGGCGTGCTGCACGGGTCGGAGACCTACATCCTCCAGGACGAGCACGGGCAGGTCGCCGAGACGCACTCGGTCTCGGCGGGGCTCGACTACCCCGGCGTCGGGCCGGAGCACGCGCACCTCATGACGTCGGGCCGGGCGACCTACGTGGCGGCGACCGACGAAGAGGCGCTCGATGCGTTCCAGAAGCTCGCGCGGAGCGAGGGCATCATCCCGGCGTTCGAGTCGGCGCACGCGATCGCGCACGCGCTGAAGATGGCGGCGGAGGCGGCGCAGGCAGGGCGCGAGACGGTGCTCGTCGTGAACCTGTCGGGCCGCGGAGACAAGGACATGGAGCAGGCGCAGAAGCTGCTCGATCCCGGGAGGTCGACATGAGTCGGGAAGCGATGACGACGCGCTACGATCGCGCATTCGAGCGGCTGCGGCAGCGGGGCGAGGGGGCGTTCATCCCCTTCCTGATGCTCGGGGACCCCGACCTCGCGACGAGCGCGCGGCTGCTCCGCGCGGTCGTCGAGGGCGGCGCGGACGCGATCGAGGTCGGGATCCCGTTCTCGGACCCGATCGCGGACGGCCCGACCATCCAGGCCGCCGCCGTGCGGGCGCTCGGCGCCGGCGTGCGGCCGGCCGACTGCATCGAGCTGCTCCGCCAGTTCCGGGCGGAGGCGCCGGAGGTGCCGGTCGGGATCCTGACGTACGCGAACCTGGTGAAGCACCGCGATCTCAACGCGTTCTACGCGTCGGTGGCCGCGGCCGGGGTCGACAGCGTGCTCGTCGCCGACGTGCCCGTGCGGGAGTCGGAGCCCTACGTGGCGGCGGCGCGCGCGGTGGGCGTGGCGCCGGTGCTGATCGCGCCCCTCAACGCCTCGGAGGCGACGCTGCAGCTGCTCTCCGAGCGGTGCGCCGCGTACACCTACTGCGTGACGCGCAAGGGCGTGACGGGGGCGGACGACCAGCTGAGCCTCAGCCACGGGAACCTCCTCGAGACGCTGCGCCGGTTCGGCGCGCCGCCCGCGATCCTCGGGTTCGGCATCTCGAAGCCCGAGCACGTGCGCGCCGCCCTCGCCGCCGGGGCGTTCGGCGTGATCAGCGGGTCCGCTGTCGTCCAGCGGATCGCGTCGAACCTCGGGGATCCCGAGGCGGCCGCGCGCTCCGTCGCGAGCTTCGTCCGGGAGATGAAGGCGGCCACGGCGCGCTGACCGCGGCGCCCGGTCGCCGTCCCCCTGGACGGCTCGCCGCGGCGCCCGCCTCGCTCCCTGCAGCGGCCGGGCGGTTCGCTGCTCGCCGCTTCCGCGCGGCGGCGATCCTCGCCAGGATGGCCCCCGCCCACCCCCAGGAGTCGTCCATGCGGCTGACCACGAACACGACAGCGCTGCTCGCCGCCGCGGCCCTCGGCGCGGCCGCGGCGCACCTCGAGGCAGCCGGCGCCCTGCTGGAGGCGCCGGACGCCCCTGCGACCGCCTCCTTCCACCTCACGGCCGGCCCCGTCTCGATCACGCTCCACGCGGCGGTGCTGGGCGGACAGCGCGCGGGGTCGCCGGCGCGCGTGCCCGCCGGCGCCCACCTGGTCCTCGGCGTGGCGGTCCCGGACCTCGGCCTGCGCGCCGTGCACCGCGTGAGCTACGCCGCGCCGGAGCGCGACGGGGGCGGCGCGGCGACCCGCCTCGCCGGGGCGCTCGCCAGCGCGCGCCTCCGCGCGTCGATCTCGTGGCAGGCGGCGGGCTGAGCGCTCACGGGCACGCGACGCCGCACCGGAGCTGCGAGAGCGCGGTGCACGACGGGTCCCAGCCGAACGTGCAGCAGTAGCTGTCTCCCTCGTCCTCATCGCACACGTTGGCGACGCAGCTGCTGCACGCGGGGTCGAGCGCCTCGCCCGCCTCGCAGAGGTCGTGCGCGCACCCGCAGGCCCGCCCGCAGGCGGCGGCGAGGCCCTCGACGCAGTGGGCGTCCCACGCGCTCATGCAGCACGCGGGGTCCGCCGCGCACAGCGCGGTCACGCACGGGTCGCAGCCGGCGCCGAGGGGATCTCCCTCCTCGCACGGATCGTGGCTGCAGTCGTCCGGCGGGCACGCCCCGCAGTCGGCGGCGCACGCGTTGCACGTCTCCCGCAGGGGCTCGCACTTGCCGTCGCCGCAGACGGGCGGGCACTCGCCGCAGTCGCCCGCGCACGAGCCGCACGTCTCGGGCGCCTCGCACTGGCCATCGCCGCAGCCCGGCGCGCAGGCCTCGCAGTCGCCGGGGCAGCTCTCGCACGTCTCGCCGGCGTCGCACCGCAGGTCGCCGCACACCGCCGCCCCGCCGGAGCCGGTCGAGGCCCCGCCGCCGCCGGCCTCGCCGTGGCCGCCCTGTCCCTGTCCGCCCTGTCCGTCCCCCCCGCCGCCGCTGGACGCGCTCGCCGTGCTGCTCGGCGCGGCGCTGTCATCCCCGCAGCCGAAGGTCGTCAGGGACGAAGTCAGGACGAGCAGAGCACACGCGCGGAGAGAACGGTTCATCAGGGGAGCCTCGTCGTCTTGAGCTGGGGGGAGCTGCCGTTGCGCCCCCGCCGTCGCTGAGCCGCCGAGAGCGCGTCCCGGTGTCGTGGGGGCGAACGATCCTAGCGTCCCCGCTGGAGCGGCCTGTCAGGCATTTGCGCCGGGGTGGCGAGCGCTGGCCGGGCCGATGGCGACCTCAGCAGCGGCGAGGCGCGCTGGCGCGGCGCGCCCACAGCGCGCCGCGGGAGCCTGTCGTGGACGCGGCGTCGCCTCGGAAGAGCCGCGGCGCCGCCGCTCAGAAGAGCCCCACGGAGAAGTGGAGGGCGCCGTTGATCTCGTCGAGCTCCTCGCGCGGGTCGAGGTTGAGGCCGTAGTCGAAGGCGAGGGGGCCGATCGGGGTGTTCACCCGCAGCCCGGCGCCGAGCCCGTAGCGGAGCAGGCGCGGGTCGAGGTTGACGTTCCTGGCCCTGATCCAGAGGTTGCCCGCGTCGAGGAAGAGGCCGAGCTGGAGCAGATCGGTCAGCGGGACGCGCAGCTCGGCGCGCGGGTTCACCATCACCGTCCCGCCGCGGGGGATGTCGTCGGTCGAGAGCGTGGCCCCCTCGGGCAGCACCTTCTTCGCCTCCTCGATCCCGTCCTCCGGGTACAGCGACTCGGCCAGGTGCGAGCGGAGCGAGTCGACGCCGCCGAGGAAGAAAAGCCGATCGGGGTACGTCCCGCTCGTGGCGACGAGCGGCTGGATGTAGCCGCCGGACAGGCTGAGCGCGAGGGTGAGCCCCGACCGGCGCGCCAGCGGGATGTAGCCCGACACGCGGCCAGTGAACCGGAGGAAATGGCTCTCGGGGAAGCTCGTCGTGTCCCCGACCGAGTCGAACACGTCGAACGCGTCGACGTGCTCGACCCCGCCGGACAGGAGGAAGCCGCGGGTCGCGGCGAAGGGGGTGTCCCGCGTGTCCCAGGACGCGTCGACCCGCTGCGCCAGGGCGATCGTGCGGCCCTCGGGCATGCGCAGCTGGTTGAGGATCTCCCGCTTGTCGGAGTCCGAGTCGCCGAAGAAGTCGACCTTGTTCAGCTCGGTGGAGAAGGCGAGCTGCGCGGTCACGGCGCGCCGCGGCCGGTACGTGAGCGCGGGGATGAGCGCGTCCTTCGTGAAGCCGAAATCGAGCTGGTTGTCGCGCACGTCGACGCCCGACAGCGACAGGCTGACCAGCGGGCCGAGCCCGATGTCCGGGAGCGTGACCGAGACGGTGTTGCGGCGCTCCAGCTGGTCGTCGCCGTTGAGAACGGTCTCGTAGTGACGCCGCGCCGCGGGGTCGACGATCATGAACTCGAACAGGTAGCTGAGCTGCACGCGCATCGTGAGGCCGACGGCGAGGCCGCCGATGTTGCGGTGCCCGTACTCGAAGGCGAAGCGGACGCCCTCGCCGGTCGAGAACCCGATCTGCGGGTTGAGGTACTGCGGCAGCTGCTCGACCACGTGGATGATGACCCGCTTGTTCTTCTGCGGGATGTCCGGGTCCTCCAGCGCGATCGACACGCTCGAGAAGGGCCCGAGCGTCGCGATGCGCTCCTCGCTCAGGCGGGCCTGCCCCTGCCGGAACGGGGCGCCCTCGCGCAGCAGCACGCGGCGGAGGATGAGCTGCTCGTCGGTCCGGACCGCCCCCTTGATGACGATGCCGGTGACGATCACCCGGTCCCGCTCCGACACGATGAACCGCGCGCGGGCGCGCGTGCGGTCGGGAGACGGCTCGATCGCGGCGCGGACCTCGGCGAAGGCGTAGCCGAGGTCGCGGTACGCATCGAGGATGCGCAGCCGCGCGGCGTCGAGGGCGAGCGTCGAGAGGGGCTGTCCGACCTCGAGATCGGCGATGTCGCTGAGCCAGCGCTCGCTGAACGGGCGCTCCTCCGCGCAGGTGGTCCGGTCCCGCTCGCCCAGGCCGGCCTGGCCGCAGAAGCCCTTGTTGCCCTCGAAGGCGAGGTCGTAGAGCTGGGTCTGCGGGCCGGGGTGGACCGGGATGCGGAGCGTCACCTCGGGGGCGCACGCGATGTGCCGCGCGGGGTCGGGGCGGCAGGTGAGGGCGGCGGGGACGGGCGGCTCGGGCAGGGGGAGGCCGAGCGCGTCGGTGCGGCACTGCGCCGTGACGCGCTCGGCGACCGGCTCGGGGATGCAGGCGCCGGGCGGCGAGCGGCGCGAGCAGGTGGCGCGGAGCACGGAGACCGGGCCGACGGCAGCGTTGAGGTAGCCCTTGCTGAAGTAGAGGTCGCGCAGGTGCTTGAGGGCGCGGTCGTAGGTCTCCGGCGCGTACGTCATCGCCGGGATGAGCTCGACCGGGCGGGCCCGGCCCCCGGCGCCGCGGGTCGGGCCGAAGAGGTCCGCGACGCCGCGCGGGTCGGGGAGCGTGAAGACCTCGCCGGGCAGGTCCTCCTCGAGGAAGCTCTCGATCTCGCGGCCGAGGTCGTCGGCGCTGAGGTCGCCCGTGAGGCAGGGGAAGACGCGCTTCGTGACGCGCACCTGCTCGTTCTCGCGGACGGTGAAGGTCAGGTACCGGACCGGGTCCTCGGGCTTGCCGCCCAGGGAAGGGGTGACCTCGGCGTCGAGGAAGCCGCGCGCGACGTAGAACGCGCGGAGCTTGTCGGTGAGGTCATTGGGCTTCGTCTCGGTCGTCTCGCCGAGGCCGAGCGCCGCCTCGAGCGCGTCGTCGTCGAAGGCGCGGTTGCCGTCGAAGGCCGGGACGATGCGGGCGCCGGGCTCGAGGTAGACGTAGAGGTAGTTGTTCGGGCCGACCGCGAGCACGCGGTGGGAGACCTGGGCGTAGTGGAAGCCGCTCCGGCGGAGCAGGTCGGCCATCTCGCGGTCGGCGTCGGCGAGGGCGGACTCGTCGACGCGGGCGCCGGCGCCGAGGGGGTAGCTCTCCTTGAGCGCGCCGAGCTCCTTGTCGGCGCGCGGCGCCACGACGAAGACGCGCTGGGCGACGACGCGCGGGGCGCCGGCCTCGATGTTGAGGGCGAGGACGATCGCGGACGGGTCGTCGGTGTCGACGGCGCGCACCGTGACCGTGGCCGCGGGGTAGCCGTGCAGCGCATAGAAGGCGCGGACGCGGGGGCCGAGCCCGGCGAGCGTCGCGGCGGTGATGTCGCCGTCCTCGGAGACGCCGGCGGCCTCGAGGGTGTCCTGCCGGTCGAGCGCGCTGCCGGTGAGCTGGATGGTCGCGATGCGCCGGCGCGGGACGACGACGATCCGGAGCGCGGCGCCGTCGGGCATGAGGCTCGCCTCGGCCGACGCGCGGGCGAAGTTGCCGGAGGCGAGCAGCTCGCGCATGGCGCGGCGCGCGGCGTCGAGGCTGAGCGGCTCTCCGAGCTCGACGCTGGCGACAGGCGACGCGCTCTGCCAGCGATTGCCCACGGCGACGACGTCGATGCGGACGATCGGCTTGCCGGCGAGCTCTCCGAGGGCGATCGGCGGCTGCAGCGACGGCACGTCGGTGGCCTCGGTGCTCGCCGCGCCCGAGGGCGCCGGGCGAGCCTCGACCTGGTTGGCCTCGACCTGGTTGGGGGCGGGGCTGGCCTGGGCCTGGCTGCCGGGGTTGACCCCAACCTGGTTGGCGTTGGGCTGGTTGCCGGGGTTGACGCCGACCTGGTTGGGGTTGGGGTCGGCCTGAGCGAGGGCGCCGGGGTTGGCGCCGACCTGGTTGGGGTTGGGGTCGGCCTGAGCGAGGGCGCCGGGGTTGGCCCCAACCTCGCTGGCCTGGCTCGCGGGCGCCTGCTGGGCGCGCGCGGGGATGGCGGCCGCGCCTGGCGGCAAGAAGCCGAGCAAGAAGGGAATGAGGGAGGAGCGAAAGCGGGCCATCAGGCGCGGAGCGCCGGGGGACGAAACCGAAACGAACCGGCGCCGGCTTGCACGAGGAGCGCAGCGTAGCCCGGTTGGGCGGAAAGTGGGCAAGAGGCCGCCCGCGCGGCGTTCGTGCTGGCGCGCCGCCGGCGCCGCCGCGGGGTTCGCGCGCCGACACGGGGTGCGCAGGCTCCAGGCCTGGCCCGGCCCGGCCGGACCGGATCGCGCTCCGGGGCGTCGATGTGCGAGACGCGGGGCTCTCGGCGGGCGGACCTCGTGCTAGCGTCGCCGCCCGTGCGAGGCACCGGATGAAGGACCTGGCGATGCTTGTCGGCGCCGTGGCGCACGACGCCAAGGTGGTCACGCTGTGGGAGAGCCTGCGCGAGCACTTCCGCGAGCATGGAATCCTGATTGATTTCGCGCTGTTCTCCACCTACGAGCGCCAGGTGGAGTCGCTGGTCCGCGGTCACATCGACGTGGCCTGGGACAGCGCCATCGCGCACGTGCGGGTCAAGCGGCAGACCGAGGGCCGCTCCCGCTCGCTGGCGATGCGCGAGATCGACCGCGACTTCCACAGCAAGCTCCTCGTCCGCCGCGACGCCGCGGTCGGGGCGCTGAGCGACCTCGAGGGCAAGGTGCTCGCGGTGGGGAGCGCCGACTCGGCGCACGCGCGCATCCTGCCGCTGCACTTCCTCCGGCAGGCGGGGGTGGCGGTGGAGAAGATCCAGCTCCTGCCGTTCGAGGTGGACGTCGGCAAGCACGGGGACACCGCGACGAGCGAGGTCCAGGCGCTCGCGGCGCTGCACGACGGCAAGGCGCAGGCGGCGGCGGTCGGGGACGCCGTGTGGCTCGCCGAGCAGGCGAACGGCCACATCGACCTCCGCCGGGTCGACGTCCTCTGGACCACGCCGGCCTACGACTTCGCGATGTTCGACGCGATGCCGTCGCTGCCCGAGGCCAAGGCCGAGGCGTTCCAGCGCGTGCTGCTCGGCATGACCTGGAAGAACCCGAAGCACCGGCGCATCTTCGAGCTCATGGGCCACAAGCAGTGGGTCGCCGGCCGCGACGACCGCTACAGCGCCCTCGACGCGGCGCTCGCCGCCGCCACCTGAGCGCCGGGCCGCCGGCTCCGCCGCGCCGCCGCCACCTGAGCGCCGGGCCGCCGGCTCCGCCGCGCCGCCGCCACCTGAGCGCCGGGCCGCCGGTCCCGCCCGCTACTCGAACTCGAGCCGCCACCGGAGGTCGGCGCCCACGTTGCCGACCGGCGAGCTCGAGGCGTCGTTCGCGTTGTCGTAGGAGCCCTGCAAGCTCATGCGGTCGCTGAGCTTCACCTCGACGCCCGCGCGCACCTGGCTGCCCTGCGAGAGGCCCGTCGTGACGTTGGCGCGGACCGCGTCCGTGATGCGCTTGCCCAGGGTCACCGTCGGCTCCGGGGCGCCGTTCCTGGACGAGTAGCCGGTGCCGAAGCGGAACTCGTCGATGATGGGGACGATGGTCTTCACCGCCTTGTCGGCGCCCGTCAGCGAGGAGAGCGCCTCGAGGCCCATCGTCTCGCCGAGCGACGAGACGACGCCCTGGTTGAGCTCGGCGCGCGTCACGCCGAGCGTGAGCAGCAGGACGATGTCCTCCTGGCTGAGCGGCGGATCGCTCGTGAGGTTGAGCCGGAGGTTGTCGGCGTCGCCCTGGGCGTGCAGCTTGATGCGCCACTGCCCGCTCGAGTTCGCGCCGGTGCCGAGGCCCGCGCTCACGGGCGCCGCCGGCTCCGCGCTCCCGGACGCGTCCGCCGCGCCGCTGCTCGCCACCGACGTGTAGCGGCGGTACTCGCTCTCCGCGCGCACGTCGACCTTGGGCGCGATGCGGAACGGGTCGTCGAAGCGGACGTAGCCCTCCCGGACCTCGAACTCGGTGCTCCGCAGCATGAGCTTCGAGTCGGGCAGGATGCGCAGCGAGCCGCGCGCGCCGAAGCGCTGGTTCGTGCCCGACAGCTGGAGCCCGGTCGGCGAGACCTCGAGCCGCATGTCCGCGAGATCGTTCGAGAAACGGAGCGGGTTGGGCGACAGGACCGTGACCTCGAACCGGGCCACGTCGGCCGCCGGGTCGTAGGTCTGCACCGCCGTCCGCTGGCGGCCCGTGAGGTCGCCGAGATCGACGGCCATGAGGATCGGGCGCGTGTAGCTGAACGACGTGAGGGTGACCGTGCCCATCACGAACGGCAGGTTCTTCTCCCCCGCCTCCTCGTCCTCGACGCCGGGCCGGAAGGTCGCGTTGAGGTTCGCGTTCGCGGTGAGGTTCACCCCCTCCGCGACCGGCAGCTTCACGCCGGTCGCCACGATCGAGGCCGTCGCCGTGCCGAGCGAGAGGCCGCGCACCGGCATCTGCCCGACCGCCGTCACCGTGCCGGTGCCGACCCGCGCGGTCGCCTTCGTGAGGCGCACCTGGTCGCCGCCGATCGCGATCTCGACGTCGATGTCGTCGAGCGACACGGGCAGGCCCACGACGTCGAGCTCCCCCTCCTTGAGCGTCGCCGAGCCCGAGTAGCGCAGCCCCGTGAGCGGCCCGGTCACCTGCACCTCGGCCTGCACCGTGCCCCGCGCGTGCCGGATCTGCGGGATGTCGGCGCTGAGCCGCGACAGGTTCGTCGGGCTGACCCGGATGGCGAGGTCGAGATCCGGCGCGGTGAACGCCCGCTTGACCTCGCCCGACGCGGTGAACGCGGCGGACAGGCGCGAGGCGGTGTGCGCCTCGAGGTGGAGCTCCGGCACCTTCACCGTGTTGCCCGCGAGGTGGATCGGCCCGGTCGGGCTCTTGAGGGTCAGCCCCTGGCCGTCGCGCTCCAGCCTGAGCGCGTCGACCGTGAGCGTGAGCGCCGCCTGCCGCGGATCCGCGAGCGGGAGCCGCGCGACGTCGAGCGACGCGGTCAGCGTGCCCTTCGGCGGCGCCGCCGAGAACGCGACGCCCGGGATCAGGTTCGCGAGCGTCCCGAGGTCGAGCGCGTCGACGCGCACCTTGCCGTCCACGATCTTGCGCTGCTGGCGCGTGACGCGGAGCCCCTGGAGCGCGATCTGGCCGCCGAACAGCGACCCGTTGGCGACGAACGAGCCGTCGGGGAGGTCGCGCTCGAGCTCCGCCGGGTCGAACGGCGCGCCCTGGGGGTTGCCGCAGATCGGCGTCCTGCCGATGATCTTGGGCTGCCTGTCGGTGGGGACGATCGTGAGCTCGAGGCGCGAGGGCGGCAGGCTCGCGTGCGTGCGGCGGATGCCGACGCGCGAGACGTGCACGTCCGCGAACCCGGCCATCCTGCTCACCGTGCCGCCGAGGTTGGCGACGAGCGAGACCGAGCCGTCGAACAGCGACCCCGCCGCGCCGAGCGCGTCCACCCGCGCGAGGGGCAGGCCGCTCGCGATGACGCTCCCCTTGAGCGCGCCGCCGTGCGCCACGGACACGCTCGCCAGCACCGAGCCCGTGCCCTTGCGCAGCGACGCCGAGCGGACGTCGAGCCGCATGCCGTCGGCGCCGGCGGCCTGGTCGTCCCAGATCAGGTTGAGGTCGACCTCGCCCTCGTCGAAGCGCTCCTCGAGGAGCTCCACGCCGGTGAGGCGCATCCCGGCGCTCACGGCGAGGTAGCCGCCGCCGCAGCGGTCCTCCGGGCCGCCGAGCGCGAAGTGGGCCCGCGCCGTCCCGCTCGCGGTCGCCTTGTAGGCGGCGAAGCGCGGGTCCTTGTCCATGCGGAGCATCTCGAGCAGGTCGCGCGCGCCGAGGTGCGGCGCCTCGCGCGTGTCGACGGTCGCGTCCACGACGACGACCCCCGACGCGCTGTCGAGCGGGCGTCCCCTGGGCAGGTTGCCCGCCGGGTCGAAGTCGATCTTGATCGAGGGGACGCGGACGCGGCTCGCCCCGTGCCGGACGCGCGCGTTCTCGAGGGTCAGGGCGAGCGGCTCGAACGCGACCGGCGAGGGCTCGAGGTCGCCGATGGGGAAGCCGGTGAAGACGAACTTCTCGATGCCTACCTCGCCCGTGAGCTTCGGGTGCGCGTAGGAGCCGTGCATCGAGGCCTTCATCGTGGCGACGCCGGCGAGCTCGAGATCGGCGAGCGGCGAGACCTCGGCGAGGTCCACCCGTGAGCCCGGGTGGACCTCGGCGCCGAGCTGGTCGTTGAAGCCGAGCGAGACGGTGGTCCTGAGGTGCGAGACCGGCGTGTCGACCGAGAAGCCCGCGAGCACGACGGCGTTCGGCCGCACCTGGAACGAGCCGCGGAGCGCGGCCTCCCTGACGCCCATGAGGCGCTGGCGGGCAGGGTCCTTCGTCGGGCGATCGAAGATCTCGAAGCCGCGCGACTGCACGGCGAGCGGGCCCTCGAGCGAGAGCGGGGACAGCGTGCCGCCGAAGTGATCGAACCGGCCCTCGCGCAGCGTCCAGGCGACGTGCGCCTGGGGGTGCACGCCGAGGTCGCGGAGCAGGCCGGGCAGCTCGATGTTGGCGATGTCGATCGGGCCCGCCTGGAGCGGCATGCCCTTCTCGAACGGCTTGAGCTCCGCGCTCGCGATCTTCAGCGTCCCGTCGCCCCACGCGATGTCGGCGTTCGAGAGCTGCACGGCGTCGGCGGTCGTCGAGACCTCGCCCGAGAGCCGCGTCACGAAGGATCTGCCGTCGAGGCCCAGCTGGTCGAGCAGGAGGGTGCCCTTGACGCGGGGGAGCGCGAGCCCGAACGGCGCGGCCGCCGCGTCGTACTCGGCGGCGACGTCGAGCGAGACGGCGCCGGACGCGGGCGGCAGGTTCACGAAGCGGTGCACGACCGGCACCGGCAGGCGCGCCCGCACGCGGCCCTCGATCCGGTGGGGCATGCCGCCGCCGAGGCCGACGGCGCGCAGGGCGCCGAGCTCGAGCTCGACGCGGCGCCAGTCGCCGGCCGGGAGCTCGCACGGCGGCGTGGTGCCGGGGTCCGGGTCGAAGTCGGCGGCGCCCTCGAGGATGAGCCGGCGGACGAGGGCGCGGTCGGGCTCGACGCGGACGCGCGTGTCGAAGCGGCAGACGACGTCCTCGTCGACGCTGTCCTCCTCGGCCTCGCGGCCGGGCGCGGCGTGCGTGTGGACGACCGAGATGACGCCGGAGCGCATCGCGATCTCGAAGGCGTCGGAGGGCTCGGCGGAGACGTCGACATCGACCTCGCGGGCCTGGACGCGGACGTTGTCGATCGTGAGGTCGAGGCGCGCGTCGGTGATGGCCACGGAGGAGAGCGGCGCGCGGTCGAGCTTGCCCTTGTCGCCGCTGCTCCCGCCGGTGCTCGGGAGCTCGAGGTTCCGGAGCTCGCCGTCCTTCACCACGGCGCGGACGCGGGGGCCGATGATCTCGACGTCGCCGGCGTCGATGTGCCCCGCGAGCAGCGAGAAGAGGCGCGGGCGGATCGCCACGCGCTCCAGCTCGAGGAACGGCGCGCCGCCGTCCGAGGAGTCGACGACGAGGCGGTTCAGGCCGACCATGAGGGGCCAGGCCTGCACGCGCACGTCGTAGCGGGCCGTGATGCCGAGCTCGCGCTGGAGCAGCGCGGCCGTCTCGCGCGCGGCCCAGGCCCGCACCGTCTCGGTCCGCACGAGGAAGCCGACCGCGAGCGGGATCGCCCCGATCACCGCGAACACGGCGCACAGCAGGCGCACGGCGACGCGCCCCCAGTCCCTGCGGGCTCTCGGCGGGGAGCCCTTTCTCCTCGTGCCGTGCATCGGGGCGCAGCTTAGCTGAACCGCGGTCGAACGCTTACGTGGGAGGGGTGACCCTGTACACGGAAAAGACCGGCGCGTGATCGCTGGCTTCGTCGACCGGCGGCCCGTGCGGGATCTGGACCGAGCCCGGGTCGAGCATGTCCCGGAGCAGCGGGTTGACCAGCTGGTGGTCGATGAGCTCTAGCTGTCCGTTGAAGTCGTACGTCCACCGATCCGCGGGCGGCACGGAGGCGGCGACGTCCGTGAAGGCGGCCGCGCCGGCGCCGGCGACGGCCTCGAAGGGGGGTGAGCCGGGCAGGTCGTTGAAGTCGCCCAGCACGGCGATGGCGGCGGTGGGGTGCTCGGCGGCGAGCGCGTCGGCGATGGCGCGGGCGCGCTGCGCCTCGGCCAGGCGCCGGTCCGGGTTGTCCGGCGCCGCCTTCGCCTTGAAGTGGACCCCGAGCAGGATGACCTTGCGGCCGGCGCGGGTGAGGTGGAGCTCCAGGCAGTCGCGCGTGAACGTATAGACAGGTCCCTGCGTGCCGCGGAGCGTGAAGCGGTCGTCCCGGTGCGACACGACCTTGTCGAACGGGATCTTCGAGATCGCGCCGACGTCGATGCCGCGCGGGTCGTACGCGTCGACGAGCGCGGCGTGCGGGTACGCGCCGCCGAACTCCGTGCGGTTCAGGTCCTCGAGCACGTCGAGGTTCTCGACCTCCTGGAGCACGGCGACGTCGGGGGCGAGCGCCGCGAGCACCGCCGCGACGGCCTCGCGCTTCTCGCGGTAGCGCGCGGGGCTGAGCAGGAGCTCATCGGCGACGTCGCTGTCCTCCTGGTCGTTGAACAAGTCCTTGGTGTTCCACGTGACGACCGCGAGCGGGGCGGTGTCGGGCGGCGGGCCGACCGGATCGGCGCCGCCGTCCGAGCCGCCGGCGCCGTGGTCGGCAGAGCCGCCGGCGCCGTGGTCGGCGGAGCCGCCGGCGCCGTGGTCGGCGGAGCCGCCCGCGCCCGCGGCCCCGCCGCCCCCGTCTCCGTTCGACGGGGCCACGGCGAACGGCGAGCGGGTCTCGGCGGCGTCCCGGCAGCCGGCGGCGGCCGTCGTCGCGAGCATGGCCGCCGCGGCGGCCGCGCTGAGCCATGCGCTACCTGCGCCCAGGGAGCTCCGGACCATGGAGGAGAAGAGCTACTGCGGGCGCCCGCGTCGCACCAGACCGGAAACGTGCTCCGGGGCTGGAGCGCCGCGAGACGCGGTGCGCTGGCCACCCGAGGCATCCCTCAAATCTTTCGGAAAATTCACAGGGAGGCGGGGAGGCGGGGAGGGAAATCTTCAAATACTCCCCGTCTCCCCGCCTCCCTGTTCAATTTCTCCGCTGAAAAGGGCTGCAAGATGAGGGGATTCCCTCAGCTGCGCGACATCAGCTCGCGGTGAGCTTGCGGTAGCGGATCTTGCGGGGCTCGGCGGCGTCGGCGCCGAGGCGGCGCTTCAGGTCGGCCTCGTAGTCGGCGTAGTTGCCCTCGAACCAGACGACCTTGCTGTCGCCCTCGAACGCCAGGATGTGGGTCGCGATCCGGTCGAGGAACCAGCGATCGTGGCTGATGACCACGGCGCAGCCGGCGAAGTTGAGCAGCGCCTCCTCGAGCGAGCGGAGGGTGTCGACGTCGAGGTCGTTCGTGGGCTCGTCGAGCAGGAGGACGTTGCCGCCGCGGCGGAGGAGCTTGGCGAGGTGGAGGCGGTTGCGCTCGCCGCCGGACAGGTCGCGGACCTTCTTCTGCTGGTCGCTGCCGGCGAAGTTGAAGCTGGAGACGTAGGCGCGCGAGTTGACCTCGCGCTTGCCGACGAGCAGCCGGTCCTCGCCGCCGGAGATCTCCTGCCAGACGTTGTTGTTCGGGTTGAGGGCGTCGCGCGACTGGTCGACGTACGCGAGCTCGACGGTCTCGCCGAGCCGGAGCGCGCCGCCGTCGGGCTGCTCCTGGCCCATGATCATGCGGAAGAGGGTGGTCTTGCCGGCGCCGTTCGGCCCGATGACGCCGACGATGCCGCCGCGCGGGAGGGAGAAGGTGAGGTCCTCGATGAGGACGCGGTCGCCGTAGCCCTTGCGGAGGTGGTCGGCCTCGACGACCACGTTCCCGAGGCGATTGCCGGCGGGGATGTGGATCTCGTTCTCCTCGACCTTCTTCGACCTGTCCTCGGCGAGGAGCGACTCGTAGGCGGCGAGGCGGGCCTTGCTCTTGGCCTGGCGTGCGCGCGGGGCCATGCGGACCCACTCGAGCTCGCGCTCGAGGGTGCGCTTGCGCGAGCTCTCCTGCTTCTGCTCCAGCTCGAGGCGCTTCTTCTTCTGCTCGAGCCAGCCTGTGTAGTTGCCCTCGTACGGGATGCCGGCGCCGCGGTCGAGCTCGAGGATCCAGCCGGCGACGTTGTCGAGGAAGTAGCGGTCGTGGGTGACGGCGACGACGGTGCCCGGGTAATCGTGGAGGAAGCGCTCGAGCCAGGCGACGCTCTCGGCGTCGAGGTGGTTGGTCGGCTCGTCGAGGAGCAGGATGTCGGGCTTCTCGAGGAGGAGCCTGCAGAGGGCGACGCGCCGGCGCTCGCCGCCGGAGAGCTTGGTGACGTCGGCGTCGGGCGGGGGGAGGCGGAGGGCGTCCATGGCGCGCTCGACGACGCGGTCGATCTCCCAGCCGTTGGCGGCCTCGATCTTGTCCTGGAGCGCGGCGTACTCCTCGAGGAGCGCCTCCATGTCGGGGGGCGACTCGCCGAGCTTGGTGCCGATCTCCTCGAAGCGCTGGACGAGGGAGCGGACGTCGTGCACGGCCATCTCGACGTGCTCGAGGACGGTCTTGCCTGCCTCGAGCTGCGGCTCCTGTGCGAGGTAGCCGATGCGGATGCCGTCGGCGGGCCTGGCCTCGCCGAGGTAGTCCTTGTCGACGCCCGCCATGATGCGGAGCAGGGTGCTCTTGCCGGCGCCGTTCGAGCCGAGGACGCCGATCTTCGCGCCCGGGTAGAAGGAGAGCCACAGGCCCTTCAGCACCTCCTTGTTCGGGGGGTGCACCTTCCGGACGTCCTGCATCGTGAAGATGAATTGAGGAGCCACGGTATCTCCTGCGTGTGCGCGCCCGGCGCGCGGCGGGTGGGGGATGGAGGCGCGCCGCCCGATCGACCGAGCGTCGACCGGGCGGGCCCCGGCCGCTGGCCGGATCAGGGAGACCGGCGTATGCGAGATTGCCGGCTGTCGGTCAAGAGGCGTCGACGGCAGGCGGCAGGGCGGCTCTGGCGGGCGGTCGCGGGGGGGCCTGAGGGGGCGAGAGGGGCGGGCGCGGGAGCGAGAGGATCGGGCGCGGGAGCGAGAGGATCGGGCGCGGGAGCGAGAGGATCGGCCGGCGGAAAGGGCAGGATCGCCGGCGGAGGCCGGCGGGCGTCGGTCAGCTCACGCCCGGCTACCGCCGCGGCCGAACGCCTGCCGGAGGATGGCCAGGTCGTCCCGGCCGACCTCGCGCGTCGCGACGAGGAGCGCCACGTAAACGAGGGCCACGAGGATCGCCTCGCCGAGCACGGCGACCTTGCCGAGCCACGGCAGCCGCGCGCCGATCGCGACCGCGACGGCGAGCGCGAGGCCCACGCGGAGCGCCGTCCGCGCAGGGACGAAGCCGCCGGCGGCGCGGTGGAGCAGGAAGCCCGAGACGACCGCGGCGGTGGCGAGCGCGAGCGAGGTGGCGATGGCGGAGCTCACCAGCATGTCGGGGCCGAAGGGGGCGCGCGGGACGAAGAGGGAGCAGCCGACCGCGACGAGGAGGACGGTGGTGGCGGTGAGCGCGGCTGCGGTGCGCTCCCGGCGGAGGCTGGTGAGGGCGGCCGAGGCGACGCCGAGGACGGCGAACGCGCCCATGCCGAGCGAGAGGATGCGGAGCGCGCCGCCGCCGCGGCTCCAGATCTCGACCGGGAAGGCGAAGCGCAGCACGTGCGGGGCGAGGCCCGAGATGGGGGCGCAGAGCAGGCCGGTGAGCAGGAACGAGAGGCGGACGCCGGTCATGGCGTAGCGGCGCACGGCGGCGCGGTCCTGCTCGGCGTGCGCGCGGGCGAGCATCGGGAAGAGGATGAACGTGACGGACAGGAGCAGCTGATAGGGGAGGAACGCGAAGAGCTGCGCGCCGCGGTAGACGCCGATGAGGTCGTCGGCGGCCCTGGCGCCGAGCGCGAGGTGGTTGGTGGCCTGGCCGAGGAAGCGGCGCAGGAGGAAGAAGTCGGTCTGGAGCAGGAGGTTCAGGAAGGTCTGCGAGACGGCGAGCGGCAGGAGGAAGACGAGGTGCTCGCGGATCGAGGGGCCGGCGCTGCCGCGGCGGCCGAGGCCGGTCCGGGTGAGCGCGAGGGGGACGATGATGGCGGCGGCGGTGACGAAGCCGGCGATCGCGCCGAGGACGCCGCTCTGGCCGGCGCGGAGGAAGAGGAGGGCGCCGGCGGCGATGCTCGCGGTGCGGAGCGCGCCGTAGCCGACGTCGAAGGCGGCCTGGGTGAGGAAGCGCCGCTGGCCGTTGAGCGCGCCGACGAGCGGGGCGTAGAGGCCGTAGAGGAGGACGACGGCGGCGGCGAGCCGCAGCGGGCCGGCGACGTGCGGCGCCTCGGAGAAGGAGGCGATGGCGCCGGCAAGGAGCGCGAAGGCCGAGGAGACGGCCACGGCGAGGACGGCGTGGAGGGCGAGCGTGCGGCGGAAGGCCTCGGCGACGTCGCGCTCGGCGACGCTGGAGACGGCGCGCGAGACGCCCTGGATGCCGGTCGCGACGATGACGTTGTTGACGACGCCGACCCCGGCGAGGACGACGGAGACCTCGCCGTAGCCGTCGGTGCCGAGCAGCCGGGGGAGGATGAGCTGCTGGACGAAGCCGAAGACGATGAAGGAGACCTTGGCGCCCGCGATGGCAAGGCCGCCGCGGCCGGCGGAGCGGGCGGCGGAGGGGGAGGGATCCGGGGAGGCGGGGGCCGTGGCCGGGAGGGGCGGCGAGGGGTCCGGGGCGTCCGGCGGCTGCGGCGGAAGGGGCACGGCGGGGCGCGACACGGCGGCGTTGTCGCAGAAGCACGCCGGGCGGGCAATCTCGCGGGAGCGGGCGAGGCGAAGCACGCGGGGGCGGGGGAGGGAGCGGGCGAGCTCGCAGGCGCGTCACCAAAGTGAAGCGGCGTGCGGATTCGCTTGACGGGAAGAGCCGGCTGACTATTCTCGCGCCGTCTCCAACGCATTCCAGCTTAGCTCAGTTGGTAGAGCAGGCGGCTGTTAACCGCCGGGTCGCTGGTTCGAGTCCAGCAGCTGGAGCCATCCTTCTCTCGTCGCGAAGTTCAGGCGAGAGCCAGTCAACAGGAGCCCCCGAGGAGAGATCCGAGGGGGCTTCGCTGCTTCTGCGCAGAGCCTGGGCCTTCGCGGGCACGCGCGCCGCGCGTGACGACGCGGCGCGCAGGGC
The DNA here is from genome assembly GCF_051530195.1 of Sorangium sp. So ce321. Taxonomy (NCBI): domain Bacteria; kingdom Pseudomonadati; phylum Myxococcota; order Polyangiales; family Polyangiaceae; genus Sorangium; species Sorangium sp. So ce321. Next base: position 2,258,819 of record NZ_CP150329.1, read on the forward strand.
AGAGAGCGCGCCATAGCGATCATCTCACCCGCCGGGGACAGCTTCTCGCCTCTCTCTCGGCATCCGCCGGAGAGAGAGGGGGCTGAGGCCGATTCACCGGGGCTGCTCAACATGAGCCGCCATCGCGCGGAGTTCGCGAACTCGCGGACGCGTGGAGATCGAGCGGCACCCACGACGACGCACCTGCTGACCGAGTCTCAGGCGTCGCTCTCGCCGTCGTCGTCCCCCTCATCGTCCGCGACGATCGGCGACGCCTCGGTGGGGGCCTTGCCCATGGCCCGCTCCACGAGCCCGAGGAGCGCGGCTTTGCGGGCTGCATAGAAGGCCTCGAACGAGTCGGCGCGCAGCAGCGCAGGATCGATGACGTGGCTCTTCAGGATGGCGTCCATCGCGGCGTCCTTGAGCTGGACCTGCGCGTGGGATTGGATCTGCGCCAGGTACAGCGAAGGCGCCCGGCCGCCGATCATCCTGTTCGCCTTGTACGAGATGGCCGTCTTGTTGATGATCGCGTCGAAGATGCGCGGCGGGATTCCGCGCTCCTCGCACCACTTCTTCGGGAAGATGTGGTGGATGTCCAGCTTCACATCATCAAGGTCGAGATCGACCATCCGCGCCTTCCAGAAGAAGTCACAGGCCCCCTCGCGCTGCAGCAGCACGTACAAGCCGCGGTAGGCCGCGCTCGTGCGCGAGCGGAGGGTATCGAGTCGGTTCGGATTGAACCCGGCAGCCTGGACCGTCGCGGGCTCGGGCGCCGAGGCGTCTTCGATCCACGCCATCAGCTGCTGGACATCGAGCGCGATGCGGGTCTCCACCGCCCCACCGTACAGCTCGCCCAAGACGCCACACCAGAACCAGCGTGCGAGCTTCGCCTTGATCTGTGGCTCGAGCCATCGCTCGCCGAGGCGCGCGAGCACGGCTGCGAGCGGCGTGAGTTGCGTGCGGTACGGGAGGAACTTGGGGTGATGAAACCCTTCACTGCGCAGGAAACGCTCGGCCTGCTCGAAGCCCTTGGTCAGTAGCTCCGACCACTTCTCGTAGGCGGCGAGCGGCATGTCGAGGATGTGCTCACGCTTGGCCGTGACGCCGGTAGTCTCCTTTGCTGAACGTCCTGCTGCGAGGTCCCGCGCGCGGCGCTCCGAGGAGTACAGGAGCGACACGCCCTGAAGGAAGTCCGTCGGCTGAAGGTCGCGCAGAAGCGGCCGCTTGCTGAGACGAGCATGCCGGCCCGCGTGACCGCGGCCGCCGAGCCAATCGTCGCGAAGGTTGAACCCATCGGCAGCCCACGTCGCCGTGACGAGCTCGAAGACCGAGAGCGGAACGCCCCCGGTGTTCACCTTCTCGAACACCAGGCAGACGGCTTCCTTCGAGGTCTCCTTCTTCAGGCTGATGACCGGCAGCATGTAGCTGCGGAACGGTTCGACCACCTGGCGCCTGAACTTCATGAAGCGGACGAGCTTGTCTGGAGCCCTCTCCGAGAGGAGCTGCTCCCAGTCGTCCGAGTTCAGGATCTGGCTACACGGGAAGTGGAACGCCTCGAGCTCCTTCTCACGGGTGCTCAGGTCGAGGTCGACCTTGCGCCCGAACACACTGCGCAGGGTCCGTTGCTCGTCGACGGCAACGATCGCATCCGCCAGTGACTCAGGCCCCTCGAGCGCCTTCTCGATGTTGAAATAGTAGTGGAGGCGGAGGTCCCTTTTCTTCGCGTCGCGCGTCGCAACTGGCTTGTCGAACTTCAGGACCTGGGTGAGCGACGTGAGGCGTTGCTGCCCGTCCAGGATCAGCTCTTCGGCGAGGCGCGCAGACTTGGGCGGCAGCTCGACGCCTTCGACGGGCCGGACCTGGAACCGGGCCTCGCCCCCGGTCTCGAGGAGCATCACCGAGCCGATCGGGAAGGAGCGCGCGATGGAGACGAGCAGGGACCGGATGTGCTCGTCGTCCCACACCCACCCTCGTTGGAAGTCGGGCAGCTGCAGCTTGCCCTCCACCACCCTGGAAAGGAGCACGCTGAGCTGGGTTTTGGTCGAGTCGAATGTGGACATGAGCACCGATGACGGACGGCCGCGCCGCGAGGGATCGAGGATACCCCAGGAACCATTCCGGGTACACTGAGTCGTTCGGCCACGGTGCGAGGCGCCAGCGCCCAACCGTCGGAGCTCATCCCACCGGCTTCAGGAGCGGCTGCGTGATGGTCAGTAGTGCTGGCGGATGTAGCCGTAGGCGCGATCGAAGAGGTGCGCGTCCTGGTGGAGCTGGTACTTGAGCAGGCTCTTGCGCAGGGCCTTCTCCACCTCGCGCTCGCCGGCTGCCGTGTTCTGCCAGCCGGGGAAGCGGACGAGCCGTACGATCTCGTCGATGTCGGCGACCACGCGCTCGACCATGAGGGGTCAACGTCATCATGGCAAAGCAAGGATCGGACTTCGATCGCTGGTTCAAGGTCGCCGCCGGGTCGGAGCGGACCGACAACCCGCTGAACATTCCGTACGACATCGCCGTGCGCGAGGCGGTCGCCGCCGCGGCGTTCGTGAAGAAGTACTGGGAGCCCGACGGCGATCGCCCGGGCCTCAAGCGGGTCAAGAGCCGCCTGCCCGCCTCGAGCAGCGAGGAGCTGCTCTCCATCGTGCACGCCGTGCAGGAAGCGCAGACGCGGCTGCTCCTCGTCGTCGATCCGGCCGTGGCCGATCTCGGCGAGCGCGCCCGGTTCGTGGTCGATGAGCTCGAGTCGGCGCTCGAGTTCCTGCTCGACGACGACGTCGACGAGCCCGCCGACGCGCAGCTCGCGCGCATCAAGGAGTTCCACGCGCAAGACGGCCAGCGCTCGAGCGCCCTCTCCCAGGCGCTCCGCGACTACGCGGGGCTCGCGGAGTCGCTCAAGGACCGCCTGGTCGAGGCGGACGAGGCGTTCGACGTGCGCCTCATCGCCGAGGCCAGGAAGCTCGCGGAGGACCTGCAACGGCGAGCGCTGGCGGCGGCCCCCGAAGCCGGCGCCTCGGCCGCCGCGACCACGACCCGCAACCAGCTCCTGCACCTCATGGTCGCGCGGGTCGGCGCCATCCGGAAGACGGCGGCCCACGTCTTCCGGCGCCACCCCGAGATCGCCCGCGAGGTGACGAGCGCCTACGAGCGGCGCCGGCGCGCGGCGGCGCGGCGCGAGAAGGCCCGCAAGGCCGCCGAGCCCGGACAGGCCAACGGCAAGCCGGCGGCGGCGCCCGCGCCCGCGACCCCCGCGCCCGCGACCCCCGCGCCCGTGACCTCCTAGTTCCGCCCGCCCGGCATGCTCGCTGGCCAGCTGGGGCGCCGGCGCTCAATCCCCCGGCTGGACGGCGACGGAGTATTCGCCGTCGGCCATCACGATGGAGCCACCGCCCGAACGGACTTGCTATCGTCGAGGCATGACCGCATCGGCGCCGAAGGCTGCCCGTCCCGCGACCTTGGAGGATCTCCTTGCGATCCCGGAGGAGGAGCGGCGCCACGAGCTCATCGAGGGCAGCATCGTCGAGAAGGGGGCCGCGACCGGCGAGCACGGGGCCGTGCAGCGCAAGCTCTCCGCCTACGTCGACCCCTACGATCAGCGCCCCGGCGGGCGCAGGCCCGGGGGATGGTGGTTCGCCACCGAGGTCGATGTCTACTTCGACGCCGCGAACACCTTCCGCCCCGACGTGGTCGGCTGGCGACGAGGCCGCGTCCCGGAGCGCCCGCGCGGTATCCCGATCATGGTGCGCCCCGATTGGATCTGCGAGATCCTCTCGACGAACAAGCGGAACGATCTCATCAAGAAGAAGCGCGTCTATCACCGGCACCAGGTTCCGCACTACTGGATCATCGACCCCCAGGAAGAGACCCTGGCCGTCTATCGCTGGACGCAGGAAGGTTACGTCGAGATCCTCGCCGCCGAGCGCGGCGAGCAGGTCCGGGCCGAGCCGTTCGAGACGACTCCGCTGCAGGTCGGCGTGCTCTTCGGCGACGACGAAGACGACGAGCCCGTGCGGGAACCCTAGCCAGGCCGTTGCGACGTTACGGCGCGCCCCTGTTCGCGTACAGCGCCGCGAGCCCGCCGACGGTCGTGCCGTCAGTGATCGCGTCGTGCGGGATGAGCACGTAGCGCCACGGCTTGCCCTTGTTCGCTGTCTCGCGGGCGGTCGCATGCTTGCACCACGTCGCGGCCGTCCGCGCCTTCGCGAGCACGACAGGATCCTGCAGCTGGTCGGCGCGCCTGGGATCGCACAGCAGCTTCTCCGCCGAGAGAGGGCGCGAGGTCGAAGAAGCGGAAGCCCCCCCCGCCTCGCCAGCCCGTCGTCGCGGTGACCCCGCCCTTGTCGGAGCCGTCGATCACGGATCGGAGGCGCGGGAGCACATGCGTCCTGCAGTGGTCCCCCATCTCCACCATGATCCAGCGACGCCCCATCTTGTGGGCGACGGCCCCTGTCGTCCCGGAGCCAGCAAAGGCGTCGAGGACCCAGTCGCCCGGCTCGGTGACCAGCTTCAGCAGGCGCCTGATCAGAAACTCGGGCTTCTTGCCGCGGCGAAAGTCCACGTCGCCCTCGTTCGCCAGGTTGGCCTTCGGGATGTCGGCGTGAGCCCAGAAGTCGGACTGTTTGCCGGTCCGGACCACCCGGCCATCCACGAGCTTCGCGGTGTCCTTCAGCCAGACCGCCGCCTGGCCGTCCATGTAGTACACGGTCGTGCGCTCGCCCTCCCTCTTGCCGCGCGACACGAGGTAGTCCGCCGAGAAGAAGCCGTCCTTGCAGTGCGAGATGATGCGGTTCTGAAACTCGTTTTCCTTCTGGATGCTGGTAAGCCGGAATATCGCCGCGAAGTGCCTGGCGTACTCCGCGTCGATCTCCTCCTTGCGCTTCTCGAAGTCGCGGAGCGAGATGCTCTGCACGTCGAAGCCGGAGTGCTTGTAGATGACCACCGGCTCCCCGGTCGAGGGCGCCTTGAACCGCGCGACCTCCCTCCGCGCCCCCGCCGAGACCAGCACCCGGTTGTAGCGCTTCATCGCGCTCGGCTCGAGGGGGCCTTCGCCCTGCAGGTCCACGGCGCTGAACCTCGAGCGATCCTTCGTGTAGGCCAGGATGTACTCGTGCGTGTTCACGAGGAAGGCCCCACCCTGGCCGATGCCCGAGACGCCGGACCGCTCGTAGGCGATCTGCCCCAGGAACTGGGGGCGGCCGAACACCTCGTCGAGCACGACCTTCATGTAGTGCACTTCCTCCTGATCGAGATGGACGAAGAGCACCCCGCCGTCGGCCATGAGCGTGCGCATCAGCTCGACACGCCTGGCCATCAGATCCAGCCAGAGAGAGTGCTCGACGCCGTCGTCGTAGTGCTCGAACGCCTTTCCGGTGTTGAACGGCGGATCGATGTAGATGCACTTGATCTTGCCCGCGAACTCCTGCTCCAGCGCCTTCAGGGCGAGCAGGTTGTCCCCGTGGATCAGGCGGTTGTCGAAGAGGTCGTGGTCCGTGACGCGCTCCGCGGCGTGGTACGAGAGCGCGGTGTCCTCGAGCAGGATCCGCGGCTCCAGGCGGAGCCGCTCCTCCTTGCCGATCCACGTGAGCTCCAGTCGTTTTCTTCTCTCTGCCATGGCTTCGGTAGGTCCGGCTGGCGTGGTCCATCCGGAAGAAAGGCGGCTATTCTCCTCCCCGCGCGGACGCGACGAGCTCCTCCACGAAGCGCGACGCCGGCCGGGCGGCGAGCTCGTCCCACGTGCCTGTCTGCGTCACGCGCCCTGCCTCGAGGACGGCGATGCGGTGCCCGAGGAGCCGCGCGTCCGACGCGTCGTGCGTGACGACGATCGTCGGCAGCGCGAGCGCCCGCAGGTAGCCCGCGAGGAACGTCCGGACCTCGCGGCGAGAATGGACGTCGAGCGCGGCGAGCGGCTCGTCGAGCAGCAGCGCGCGCGGGCTCACCGAGAGGGCGCGCGCGAGGGCAACGCGCTGCTTCTCGCCCCCGGAGAGCGCCTGCGTCCGGCGCCCGGCGTGGGCCGCGATGCCGAGCTCGTTCAGCATCGCGTCGACGCGCTCGGCGCGGGCCGCGCCCCTCGGCCGCGGCGGCGCGCTCCTCACCGCGAAGTCGACGTTCTCGCGGACGCTCAGGTGCGGGAACAGCGCATAATCCTGGGGCACATAGCCAATCCGGCGCTCCTCGACAGGCACGTCGCGCCCGCGCGCCGTGTCGAGGAGCACCGCGGCTCCGACCTCCACCCGACCCCGCTCCACGGGCAGCACGCCCAGCAGGACCGAGAGCAGGCTCGTCTTCCCGGCGCCGTTCGGCCCCACCAGCGCCAGCGTCCCGCCGCCCGTGTCGATGTCCACATCGAGGAGCAGCCGCCCGACGCGCGCGACGACGCGGGCCCGCAGGCTCTCGGCGCCCATCAGCGCTTCGCCTCGGGCAGCTCGGTGGAGCGCCGCGCCACGGCCCGCACGAACACGAGCAGCGCGAACGCCACGACGACAAGGACGATCGACAGCGCCTGCGCGGCGCGCATGTCCGACTCGAGCGCCGTGTAGATGGCGAGCGGCAACGTCTGCGTCTCCCCCTGCAGGTTCCCGGCGAACATGAGCGTCGCGCCGAACTCGCCGAGGGAGCGGGCCCAGCTCATCGCCGCGCCCGCGACGAGCCCCGGGGCCGAGAGCGGCAGCGCCACGCGGAAGAACACCCGCAGCGGCGTCGCGCCGAAGGTCCGCGCCACGACGAGGAGCCTCGCGTCGATCCGACGGAACGCGCTCGCCGCCGCCTGCACGAAGAACGGCGCCGAGACGAACACCTCGGCCATCACCACGGCGGTCGTCGTGAACGTCACCGACCACCCCTCCGGGTAGAGCCAGCCAGCCAGGAGCCCGCGCCGCCCGAACGCGAGCAGCATCGCGACCCCGGCGACCGCGGGCGGGATCACGATCGGCAGCTGCACCGCCACCTCGAGCGCCCGCGAGAGCCGCCCCCGCGCGCGCGCCAGCGTCCAGGCGAGCGGCGTCCCCAGGATCACCACGAGGAAGAGGCTCGCCGAGGTCGTGACGAGGCTCAGGCGGAGCGCGGGCCACACGAGCGGGTGGCGCAGCCCCTGCGCGACGTCCGCCGCCGTGGCCGTCGCGAAGAGGGCCAGGACCGGGACAGCCAGGAACGCCACGAGGACCGCGCCCACCGCGGCCAGGGCGCCCCGCTCCGCACGGAGGCGCGCGCTCACGGGCCCGACCCGCCCCCGGGACGCCCGAGGAACCCGGCGCGCTGCAAGGCGCCCTGCCCGGCCTCCGAGAGGACCAGATCGACCCACGCGCGCGCGAGCCCGGGGTGCGCGGCGCCGACCACGACAGCGATCGGGTACCCGGCGATGACGTTGATGTCGGGCGGGATCGCCACGATCGACACGTCGTCCGGCGCCGCCTGCGCCGCCTGCGCCGCTTGCGCCGCCCGCGCGTCCGTCCGGTAGGCGACGCCGGCCTGGGCCTCGCCGAGGCGCACCTTGGCCAGCACCTGGCGCACGTTGAGCTCGCGCGACACGACCCTCGCCTCGACGCGCGCGCGGAAGTCGGCGCCCATGGACATGGACGCGCGATCGAGGATCTCCTGCGTGTAGCGGCCGATCGGGACCTCCGGGGCGCCGATGACGATGCGGGTCGCGGCGGGGAGGTCCGCGAGCCCCCGGATCGTCCCGGCGCTCTCCCTCGCGACGACGATCACGGGCTCGTTGCGCGCGAAGACGGCGGGGCTCACCGCGCGCCCGGACCTCACGAGCTCGTCCATGTGGCGCTGATCGGCCGAGGCGAACACGTCGACCGCGGCGCCTTGCTCGAGCTGCGCGCGGAGCTCCTGCGTGCCGGCGAAGTTGAACGTGACCTCGACGCCGGCGTGAGCGCGCTCGAAGTCCTCGCCCATCGTGGTGAACACGTCCCGGAGCGAGGCGGCGGCAAAGACGACCAGCCGGTCCTCGCGCCCGGCAGGCGGCGCCTCCGAGCGCTGGCAGCCGCCAGCCGAGACGAGCCACGCCGCCACGAGCGCGAGCAGGAGGAGCCGCGAACGCCACCTCCGGACGCCGCGCATCGGCGCGACGCCTCGGCTCCGCCTGTCCCTCGCCCTCGCTCGCGCCATCACGCCGCCGCGACCTCGGCGACCCGCTCGCCCGCCGGGCGGACGTCGTAGCCGAGCACCGAGAGCTCACGGCGGAACTCCCCCGAGACGAGGACGTCCAGCAGGCGCTGCACCCTGGCGTCGGCGAGCGCCTCGCGCGGGACCGCGAGGTCGTAACGCTCCTCGGCCAGGGTCACGAAGCCGAGCCCGAACGCCATCGCGGCGTCGCGCGTGGCGACCCCCGCGTCCGCCGCGCCCATCGCCACGGCGCGCGCGACGTCGAGGTGGCCCGCGACCCGCAGCTGCGGCTTGCGCGCGAGCTCGAGCGGCAGCCCGCGAGCGCGCACCTCGCGCTCGAGGAGCCGCTGGGCGCCGGCGCCCGCCTCGCGGCCGGCGAGCCGCAGGCCGGGGCGGCCGAGGTCGGCGACGCCACGGATGCGGCCCGCTTCCTCGCGGCGAACCACGAGGCCCGCTTCCCAGCGCGCCAGCGTGATGAGGACGATCGGCTCGCAGTGGCCGAGCCGGCGGACATCGGCGACGTTCGCCTCGCCCGTGCGCGCATCGACGAGGTGAACGCCCGCGACGTGGGCGCGCCGCCGCGCCAGCGCCTGGAGGGCCGCGGTGCTCGAGCGGGGGAACCAGAGGAACCGGCCCGGCCCAGGCCTCGTGTTCAGCCGGTCGGCGAGCAGCCCGAGGCCAGCGGCGCAGCCCATCATCACGACGTTCTCCTCCACCTCGGCGAGCGCCCGGAGGGGCTCGACCTCCGCCTTCCCGCGCCGCTCGGCCGTCACGATGCCGTCCGCGGCCACCCGCACCGCGTCCTCGACGAGCGGGTAGGCGACCCAGCGGCCCGCGATGCGCGCCATCGCGGCGCGGCCCGGCGCCGCCGGACCGTCGGCCTCGGCGGTGACGACCGCCGCCCCACGCGCGGGCGCGTCGTCGAAGAGGTCCTCGACCCGGCAGTCGAGGGCCCTCGCGAGGCGCAGCGCGACGTCGACCGCCGGCGTGGCGCGGCCCGCCTCGATGGCGCCCACGCTCTGCCGCGTGAGGCTGGCGCGCTCCGCGAGCGCGACCTGCGACAGCCCGCGCACCTCGCGCCGCTCCCGGACCCGGTTCGCAGCTCGGTCGACCATGACAAGCATCCTTTACACCGAGGAAGGCGTACGCGTCATCCATGGACGTGCGCCTCCACACCACCTCGGGCCGAGCCGCCCTGCTCGAGCGCGCCGGAAGCTCACCTCCATCGCCCGTCCGCGCGCCCCCTCCCGGTACCCATCGAAGCCGGCGCGAACGCGGCGCTTGCCCTCCATACCGACCTGTTGGTACGGTCCATACCGACCGGTGGGTATTGTATGAAATCACCTGACGCCACGCGAGATTCGAGGTCGCAGCTCGTCGACGCCGCCATCCGGATGATCCGCTCGAAGGGGTACGTCGCGACCCGGGTGGAAGACGTGTGCGAGGCGGCCGGCCTGACCAAGGGGAGCTTCTTCCATCACTTCAAGAGCAAGGAAGACGTGGCGCTGGCGGCGGCCGAGCGCTTCGCCGCGATGGCCGACAGCAGGTTCGCGGCGGCTCCGTATACGAGCGCGACCGACCCTCTCGAGCGGCTGCTCGGGTACGTCGACTTCCGCATCGCCATGCTCCGGGGCGCGCTGCCGGACTTCACGTGCCTGCTCGGGACGATGGTGCAGGAGACCTACGGCACCCACCCCGCGATCCGCGCGGCCTGCGACAAGCACATCAGCGCGCACGCGGCGTCCGTGGCCCAGGACATCGCCGCCGCCAGGAGCCGCTACGCGCCCGAGGCGCGGTGGAGCGCCGACGGCCTCGCGCTCTTCACGCAGGCCGTGCTCCAGGGCGCGTTCGTCCTCGCGAAGGCGAGGGGCGGGCGCGACGTGGCGGCCGAGTGCCTCGGCCACCTGCGCCGCTACCTGGAGCTCCTGTTCACCGGGGACAGCCCGTGAGTCGCCTCGGGACCGCGATCATCTCAGGGGCTTACCCGCTCGCTCGTTGACGGAAACCGAACCGCTGGAGGTCGACATGGGAACAGTGAAGGTGTTCAACTTCGTGACGCTCGATGGCTATTTCGCCGGTCCCAGCGGGGACGTCAGCTGGAACAGCCACGGCGCGGAAGAGGGGGAGTTCGCCGCCAGCTCGCTCGGCTCCGGAAGCACGCTCCTGTTCGGGCGCGTGACGTACGAGCACATGGCGAGCTTCTGGCCGACGCCGGCCGCGATAAAGAACGCCCCGGCCGTCGCCGAGGGCATGAACCGCGCGGAGAAGGTCGTCTTCTCGAGGACGCTGGAGAAGGCCGAGTGGAGCAACACGAGGCTCTCGAAGGGCAACCTCGAGGAGGAGGTGCGGCGGATGAAGGAGGTGCCCGGGAAGAGCATGACGGTCCTGGGCAGCGGGAGCATCGTGACCCAGCTGGCGCAGGCGGGCCTGGTCGACGAGTTCGCGATCATGGTGAACCCCGTGGCCCTGGGCGACGGTCGGTCGATATTCAAGGGGCTCAAGGAGAGGCTCAACCTGAAGCTCACGGCGACAAAGACGTTCAGGAGCGGGGTCGTCCTCCTGTCCTACCAGACCGTCGAGAAGGGGTGAGCTCGCCAGTCGGCCGCGACGCCGCGCCCCCGGGCGCGCGGCGAGCTCGCGACGACGGACCTGGCGGGGCGCGCGGCGGGCTGTCGTGGCGTCCTCGGCGCCGGCGAGCGAGCCGCGCGGCGTGACGACCAAACCAGCACAGCGGCAACGGGCGGAGTTGCCGTGTTTCCAGGACGCGCGCGATCGCCCTGGCTTCTGCGGGCTTCCGCTCGCCGCCGGCGCTCGACGTCGCTCCGGCACAGCTCCGCGGGCACCTTGCTCATCGCGCTGCCCGGTCTAGTTTTCGAGGGCGAATCGAGAGCAGGAAGGACCTCCGGCCATGCCGACGCGGACGCGCTTCGAGGCCACGGCGAAGATGGGCTACGCCGTTCTGACCGTGCTCCTGGCGGTCGGCATGGCGTTCTCGATTCGACGCTTCTCGTCCGTGGCAGACGCTCAGATCGCCCGGCTCCGCGCCAAGGAGCACACGATCGCGCTCGTGGAGCGGCTCCGGTGGAGCAGCGAGCTCGTCGTGTCCCAGGGCAGAGGCTACCTCCTCTCCGGAGAACAAGAGCTCCTCACAGAGACCCACGACTCCAGGGCGCGCCTCGACGAGAACGTTCGCGCGCTCCGCGACCTGCCGCTCAGCCCGACGGGGCTCCGGCTGGTAACGGATATCGACCAGGCGACCAGACAATTCACCCGGCTCCAGGAAGAGCTGTTCGCCGCCCGGCAGCGTTCCGAGGAGTTGGGCTCGCTCGTGCGCCGGTTCGACACGGAGCTGCGGCCGGCTCGCCGCGAGCTCGATCGCTCCCTCGCTCGCCTCGTCGACTACAAGGAAGCCGTCGTCAGGGATCACTACGAGCGCGCAAAGATAGAACGAGTCCAGCTGGAACGGCGGCTGTATGGCCTGCTGGGCTTGCTGGTGCTGGCTGGCTTCGGGATCGCCTGGTACTTCACGAAGCGGCTCGGCCGATCGTACGACCAGGTGCGCGACGCGCGCGAGGCCGCGCGCAAGGCCCTGGCGGCCCGCGATGAGCTCATGGGCATCGTGGCGCACGACCTGCGCAACCCGCTCGGCGCCATCATGATGAAGGCCGCGCTGGTGCGGAAGGGAGCGGAGCCGGAGAAGATACGGCAGCACGCGGCGTCGATCGAGAACGTCACCAGGCGGATGGAGCAGCTCATCCAATCCATGCTCGACGTGGCGACGATGGAGGCGAGCACGTTCTCCGTGACGCCGGCGCCGTGCGCGGTGGAGGACCTCCTCCGCGAGACCCTGGAGATGTTCGGGCCCCTCGCCGAGGCCAGGCAGATCCGGCTCGAGCCGCGCACGAACGAGCCCGGGCTCGTGATCCGCGCGGAGCGGGAGCGCGTGCTCCAGGTGCTGTCGAACCTCCTCGGGAACGCGCTGAAGTTCACGCCCCAGGGCGGTCAGGTGACCCTCTCGGTGGACCGGGAAGGGGCGACGGCCCGCTTCTCCGTCGCCGACACGGGGCCCGGGATCCCGCCCGAGAACCTCCCGAGCATCTTCGAACGGTTCTGGAAGGACGAGACGCGAGGCAAGAAGGGCACCGGGCTGGGGCTCTACATCGCCAGGGGGATCGTCGATGCGCACGGAGGCCGCATCTGGGTGGAGAGCGAGATCGGGCACGGCGCCCGGTTCTACTTCACGATGCCGATCGCGGAGCCGGTCGCGCAGGAGGCGCCCGCGGCGGAGAGGAGAGCGCCGCTGCACCCGGCCTGAGCAGGAGCCCAGGGCCCGGCGCGGCTCAGGCCCCGCCAGCCGCGCCCTCCTCGCGGACGCGCGCGTAGAGCAGGACGTCTCCCACCCGCCCGTCCTTCACCACGTGACGGCGCATCCGCCCCTCGTACGCGTAGCCCGCCTTCTCGAGCACGCGGGCGGACGCGCCGTTCCAGTCGAAGACCCCGGCCTGGATGCGCTCGAGGCCGAGCTGCTCGAGCCCGTACCGGGTCAGCGCGACCACGGCCCGGGTGGCCAGCCCGCGGCCCCAGTGGGGCGCGCCCAGCCAGTAGCCGATCTCCGCGGTGCGCCGGTGCACGTCGTCGAAGCGCTCGAGGCCGATCCCGCCGGCCACCTCCCCGTCCACCACGATCGCCATGTTGTCGCCGGGCGGCGCGTGCTCGGTGCAGAAGGCGATCCAGCCCTCGGCGTCCTCGCGCGTGTACGGGTGCGGGAACCGATCCCGGAGGTTCGCCCAGACGCGGCGGTCGTTCGCGTTCTTCGCGAGCGCGTCGGCGTCGGCCGGCGTCCAGGGACGGAGCGTGAGAGCGGGCATTTCGAGGATCATCGGGTCGCTTCCTCCGGCCGAGCCTCGCCGGCCCGGGTGGTCGATCGATCGAAGAGCTTCACGAGCAGCTCGGCCCCGAGGCCGGTCGCGATCATCCGCTCGCGGCGGTTCGAGAGCAGCTCGCCGAGCCACGGCACCGCGCCGCCGTCCCCGGCCGGCAGCTCGAGGCCGTCGTCCCGGCGGACGTGGAGCTGGACGAACGGCCCGGTGTAGTAGCCAAGCCCCTGCAGCCGCGCGAGATCGTGGACGACCTCGACCTCCGGCCGCGCGCGCGCGAGCGGCTCGGCCACCTCGGCGACCCAGCGCTCGGCCCGCGCGAGGAGCTCCGGCCCGAGGCCGAGCGACCGCGCGGCCCCCACGAGATCCGCGGCCGCGCGCGGCAGATCGACGGAGGCCTCGCGCAGGGCCGCCTCCGTCAACCCGGGCTCGTGCGCCTTCGCCCGCCGCGCCAGCGCGTCGGCGTCGAGGCCGCGCGCGGCGAGGCTCGCCCGGACGAGGGACGTGTCGGAGAGGACCACGCGCAGCCCGGCAGCGCGGAAGCCGGCGCCCGGCAGCGCGCGGACCAGATCGGCCCAGACGAGCAGGTGCTCGAGCAAGGCGCGCCGCTCGCACGCGTCGTCCTCGCCCCGGCCCGGCGAGCGGGCCGCGGTCGCGAGCGCGAACAGGCGGAAGTGCGGCGTGAAGCCCGGCGTCTTCGTGGGCTGCATGCGGAGGACGCGCTGGCTCGCGCAGAGCCGCAGCGCCTCGCCGCCCCGGGACTCGCGCCGGCGCCGCGCCGCGTGCAGCGCGAGCCCCGTCGTCGGGTCCGCGGCGACCTCGGCGAAGCGGACCGTCGCGAGCACGTTGTTCGGCTCGACGCCGGCGCACGCGGTGGCGCCGAGCGGGACGACCGGCGCGAGATCGACCACCTCGAAGTCCGCCGCCGCCGCGAACGCCGCCGCGTCGAAGGCGTGCAGGCGCCGGCCGTCGGCGGCGGAGGCGTGCGTCATCGGCGCCCGCTCCGCGTGGTCGAGGACGTCGGCGAAGCTCCGCCGCAGCGCGCGCTGGCGCAGGGAGTGGAGCAGGAGCGTGGTCAGCTCGTTGCCCGGGAGGTCCTCGGCCAGCAGGCGATCGAGCGGCTGCCCGGCGTGCGCCTCGGCCGCGCGGCGCGCGATGCGCGACGACAGCTCGCCGGTCTTGCCCTCGGCGGGCGCCCGCCCCTGGCGAGCGATGGGCGGCGTGGCGCGGTCGTCCTCGGTGCGCATGGCGTGCTCCTCGTCGACACAGTGACCTGCGCCTGGCACCCTGGAAAGGGCCACCGCAGGGGACTTCGATGGTGCCAGCGCCCTCCGCCTCCCACGCCTTCCTCCGCCTCCAGCGCGGCGCGCCCGCGACCCTGGCCGCCCAGCTCGTGGAGCAGCTGCGCCGCGCCGTCCTCGACGGCGTCCTCCAGCCCGATCACCTGCTGCCGTCGTCCCGCGAGCTCGCGCGGGAGCTCGGGGTGTCGCGCAACACCGCCGCGGCGGCGTACGAGGCGCTGGCCGCGGACGGCACCATCGTGGTCCGCCCGCGCCGGGCGCCGGTCGTCGCCCACGTGCCGGCGCGCGCGGGGTGGCAGGGCGCCGCCCGCGCCCAGCCCGCGGCGTCCGCGCCGCGCACCTCGAAGAGCGCGCGGCGCCTCGCGGCGGTGGTGCCGCCGGACAAGCTCGACGCGCTCCTCGAGAGCCGCGCCCGCTCGCGCCCTTTCGGCGTCGGCCTGCCGGACCTCGAGCTCCTCCCGTGGCGCATCCTCGACAGGTGCCTCGCGCGCCGCTTCCGCGCGATGTCGGCCGCCGACGCGCTGCTCGACGATCCGCGGGGCGCGCCGCTGCTCCGGCGCGCCGTGCTCCACCACGTCGCGGTGGCCCGGGGCGTGCGCGCGACGGTCGACCAGGTGTTCATCACCGAGGGGTCCCAGGCCGCGATCGACCTGTGCTGCCGCGCGCTGCTCGACCCTGGCGACGCCGCCTGGGTGGAGGACCCGGGGCCGCTCGCCCTGCGCGCGGCGGTGCGCATGGCGGGCGCGCGGCTGGTCCCGATCCCCGTCGACGAGGACGGGGTGCGCGTCGACGTCGGGGCGCGCCGGGCGCCGCGCGCGCGGGTCGCGTTCGTGTCCCCGGCCTACGCGTTCCCCTCCGGGGCGCGGCTCACGCTCCCGCGGCGCATCGAGCTCCTGGCCTGGGCCGGCAGGGCGGGCGCGGTCGTGGTCGAGATCGACTACGAGGGCGAGCTGCGGTTCGACGGCTCGCCGCTGCCCTCGCTCCTCGGCCTCGACATCGAGGGCGTGAAGGACCGCGTGATCCACGTGGGGTCCTTCAGCCGCTCGCTGTTCCCGGGCCTGCGCCTCGGCTTCATGATCGTGCCGCCCGCGCTGGTGCGCGCGGTGGCCGCGATGCGCGCGGCGTCGACGCGCTCGCCGCCGTACCTGCTCCAGGCCGCGCTCGCCGACTTCATCGACGAGGGCCATTTCGCGCGCCACCTCCGGAAGCTGAAGCAGGCGACGCGGCGCCGCCGCGACCTCGTGCTCGCGGAGCTCGGGCGCCTGCTGCCGGGCGCGGTGCGGGCGCGCGCCCCGGCGGGGGGGTCGGTGCTGACGCTCGACCTGCCGGCGGACGCGGACGACGTCGCGATCGTCCAGGCGCTCGCGGCGCGGGGCGTGGACGCGCTGCCGCTCTCGCGCAGCGCGGCGTCGCGCGCCGGGGCGTCGCGCGCGCCCGGGCTCATCCTGGGGTTCGGCGCGCACGCGGAGCCGGCGCTCCTGGAGGCGGCGAGGACGCTCGCGGCCGTCGTGGCCCGGGCGATCGGGGCGCGCGAGCGGCGATGAAGCGCCAGCGGGCTGGCGGGACTCAGCGGGCTCAGCGGCCGCCAGCGACGTCCAGCAGGGAGCCCGTGCAGTAGGAGGACTCGCTCGAGGCGAGCCACAGGATCGCGCGCGCGACCTCCTCGGGGCTGCCGGCGCGGCCGAGGGGGAGGGTCGCGCCGAGCCGCTCGGCGCGCCCTGGGTCGCCGCCGCTCGCGTGGATGTCGGTGTCGATGATCCCCGGCCTCACGGCGTTGACGCGGATGCCCTCGGCCGCGACCTCCTTCGCGAGGCCGATCGTGAGCGCGTCGACCGCGGCCTTCGAGGCGGCGTAGTCGATGTACTCGCCCGGGGAGCCGAGCTGCGAGGCCCGGGACGAGACGTTCACGATGGCGCCTCCCGTGCCGCCGCGGCGCGTCGACATGCGCCGGACCGCCTCGCGCGCGCAGAGGACGCTGCCGAGGACGTTGGTGGCGAGGACGCGCTGCACGCGCGCCGCGGTCATGTCCTCGAGGCGCGCCTGTCGGTCGAGCACGCCCGCGTTGTTCACGAGCGCCGTGACCGGCCCCAGGGCGCCGTCGACGGTCTGGAACAGGCGCACGACGTCGTCTTCCACGCTCACGTCGGCCGCGACCGCGAGGGCGACGCCGCCGCGCGCGCGGATCGCGTCGACCACCCGCGCGGCGGAGGCCTCGTCGCGCAGGTAGCTCACCGCGACCGCGTAGCCCCGCTGCGCGGCGAGCGACGCGGTGGCGGCGCCGATGCCGCGGCTGCCGCCCGTGACGATCATGATCTCGGCCATGCCGCCGGAGCATACTCGAGCCTTCCGGAGGGCCGGCGCCGCTGCTCGGCGCCGCGCTGGCGCCAGGCAGTGGGGGAATGAGCGCGGCGCCGCGGACGCCCGCCACGGACGGGGAGGGGAGCTGGCGCGCGGTTCTCCTGGCGCCCGATGCTCGCCGCCGCGCTAGACTCGCGTCCGGCCGCCGCCCCCGGCGCGCGCCGCGTCCGCTGTCCCCGATGGGCCCGATCCGCACGTGCGCCGCCGCTTTCCTCGCCGTCGTCTCGGCCGCGTGCGCCGGTCAGGCCACGGTGGCTGCTCCGGTGGAGTCGGCCGCTGCGCGGGCTGACTCGGCTGCTCCGCGCGGTGACTTGGCCGCTGCGCGGGCTGACTCGGCGGTTCCCCCGGAGGGCGCGCCCGTGCCGGAGGCCACGGGCATTCGCCCTCGCGCCGCGGCCGAGGCGGGCGCCGCTGCGCCGGAGAGCGCCGACCCTGCCTGGGCGCCGCCGATCCTGCACTCGCTGGCCGTGTTCACGGTGACCCGCAGCGTCGAAGCGGTGCTGTGGCCCGACCCCTTCGCCGACTTCCGCCCGGAGCGCTGGGGATACCACTATGGCGAGGCGTTCACGAAGCCGCCGCTCTTCGACGCCGCTCAGCCGGCCTTCCGGTGGGATCACGACCCCTGGCCGATCAACGTGTTCGGCCACGGCCTGCTCGGGAGCGAGATCTACCTGAGGGCCCGGACTTGCCGCTTCAGCGCCCCGGCCGCGGTGGCGTTCGCCATCGCCGGCACCCACCTCTGGGAATATGGCTACGAGGCCAACGGCGTCCGCCCCTCGGCCCTCGATCTCGTCTATACGCCGCTCGCGGGGGCCCTCCTGGGCGAGCTGCGGTATGCCACCTGGCGCGCGGCCAGGGGCATCCGGAGCGCCCCGGCGCGCTCGCTCGTGCGCGCGCTCGTGGACCCGTTCGGCGAGATCGAGAGAGGCGCCGGCGTCTTCGACTGCTAGCTGGAGCGCTCATTCTGGAACGACCGGTCCAGAATGAGCGACAGGCGCGAGGTATCAGAACGCGAAGTCGCGACAGGCGCGAGGTATCGAAACGCGAAGTCGACGGCGACCTGCTTGAAGCTCGATAGTGGCTTCCACTCCGGCCTCGCGGGCATGATCTGCTCCAGCGCGGTCATGAGAAAGGTGTAACCGAGCCCGATCGGCAGAAACAGCTCCAGGCTCTTGTGGAGGTAGTGGCAGGCCAGCAGGGGCAGGAGGATGATCGTGGGGCGAAAGGCGTGCGCGAACGCAACACGCAGCGGCTCCGCGGCTCCTGCGCTCAGTCGGGCGTGTAGAGCCACTCCCGGGCCTTGCATGACGCCGAAGCCGACGGGCGCGCGCATGACGCAGCCTTGCGCACCGCGCCCCGCGGCGGCATCGCGGCCATCTCCACGGTCGCCGAAGGCTCTACGTGGGCGAGCGCACGGTCGCCGTCGGCGCGCGGCGCGGAGCGGTCGCCGTCGGCGCGCGGCGCGGAGGCGAAGGGCGCGCACGCCACGAGGTCGTACCGCCTGGGCGTCATGCAAGCCTCGTTGTGAGCGGGGATGGATCCGGCCTCGGGTACAGAGCACGATCGCGGCCTGTTCGCAGGGCTCGGGCTTCGAGGACTGGGGCGCCGGGGTCGGGGTCGATCTCAACAGTTTGTCGGGGGAGAAGACCGCCTACGACGCCTCGGGGTACACCGGCATCAAGTTCTGGGCCAAGGTCGGCCCGACCTCGGCGACGGCTGCGAAGGTCATGATCTCGGATCAGAGCACGGCTCCGGAAGGCGGCGTCTGCACCACGGCGTGCAACGACAACTGGGCGAAGTCGCTCTCTCTCACCGAGGAGTGGAAGGCGTTCACGATTCCCTTCGCGGATCTCGCGCAGGGCGGCTGGGGCGATCCGGCGGCCACGGACGCGATCGACGCGTCGAAGATCTACTCGATCCAGTTCCAGTTCAACACCGTGCCCGAGTTCGACCTCTGTATAGACGACATCACCTTCTATTGATCGCCTGAAGGCTGTCTTCAAACTGCTGGGCATGAGGTGCTGTCCGGGGGACCTTTGGCATGGCGTGCCCTGGCGTGCCGGCGTGCCCGATGATGCTCGCAGGGATCTTGGACGTGGCCGTGCGCAGCCTGACGAGCGAGGTCAGCAGCGCGATACATCAACATGAGACTTCATGAGTCATTGTGCTGAATGTCCGTGCGGGCTCGAGCGGCGGCCTTTCGAAACGAGGTAGTGAGATGGCTGCGAAGTTTGGTCTCGTGACGGCGTTTGCTCTTATGGGAATACTGAGCGCTTGTGCTGCTGGCAATGATGAAAGTGCCGGCGACGACAGCACCGGGGGAAGCTCGTCGCCTCCGGGAAGCTCCAGTGGAGCGACGACGGGTCCGGGAAGCGCCAGCGGGGCGACGACGAGCAGCGGCGGCGATTTCGGCACCATCGACCCGGGCGGCTCCGCTGGCGGGGGTGGAGGCGGCACGGTCCCTGGCCAGGGCAACGGCGAGTCGTGCGACGGCAAGTACACCGGAACGATCCGTGATTTCCACGACAGCTTCCCCGACATGGAACCGGGGCACTCCGGCAAGTGCGATGTCTGCGACGATCGCGCGATTGTCGCCGACACGCTCGGAGCTGACTTCAAGCCGGTCTACGCCGGTGATGCTCAGGGCACCTTGACCACGACCGGTCCGGCGAACTTCGACATGTGGTACCATGACGCCGAGGGCGTGAACTACCCGATGCCGCTCACGCTCCAGTTCGTCGACCCCGAGGGCGACGGGGTGTGGACGTACGATGACCAGGAGTTCTTCCCCATCGACGGGATGCTGTTTGGGAACGAAGGTCGGCCCCACAACTATCATTTCACCTTCGAGATGCACATGGGCTTCATCTACAATGGCGGCGAGAAGTTCACGTTCGCCGGCGACGATGACGTCTTCACGTACATCGATGGCAAGAAGGTCGTCGACCTCGGCGGAATTCACGCCCAGGAGACGGCGGCCGTCGATCTCGACACGCTGGGCCTCGAGGTGGGACGGCAGTATCAGCTCGACTTCTTCTTCGCCGAGCGCCACGTGACCGACTCCCATTTCCGGGTCGAGATCGACGAGCTGCTCTTGCGTGAGCACGCACCCTGCGCGCCCGGCCAGCGCGTGGAGCAGATCGAACTCGTAGGTCGTGAGTGACAGCTCCGGGCCGCCGAGGGGCGCCCTCCGCGCGGCCGGATCGATGGTGAGCGAGCCGGCGACGAGGCGGCGCTCGGAGGCGAGGCCCGCGACGCCACGGGCGCGCCGCGCCTGCGCCCGGATGCGCGCCAGGAGCTCCCGCGCCGAGAACGGCTTGGCGATGTAGTCGTCGGCGCCTCCTTCGAGGCCCATCACGCGGTCGGCCTCCTCGCCGCGCGCCGTGACCATGATGATCGGCGTGTCGACGCGGGCGCGGAGCTGCTGGCAGACCTCGAAGCCGTCGAGCTCGGGGAGCATGAGATCGAGGAGGACGACGTCGGGGCGCTCGCGCAGGACACAGGCGATGCCCTCGCGGGCCTCGGTCGCGAGCGTGACGCGGATGTCGTGGGATTCGAGGTACCGCGCCGTGAGCCGCGCGAGCTTCTCGTCGTCCTCGATGTACACGATCGACGCTGTGCCTCTCTCCGGTGCCATCGTCACGGCAGGGTAGCACTCGCGCGCCGCGCGGAAGCGTCGGTTAACCGATGCTTAACATGTGACCCCCTGGGGGAGCGACCGGTCGGCGCGATGCCCGCACCTCAAGGTAAACCGACGACGGGGCAGAGCTCGCGCCGATCTGCTCACGGCTGCTCCGTGTACGCATAGAGGCCGATGTAGGTCCCGACGAAGCCGCCGGCCTGCTGCGTGCTCAGGATCTTCCCGTCGACCTCTTCCAGGAGGCTGACCCACGCCCCGGGCTCACGCGCGTAGGAGAAGCTGTAGGCGGCGCCCTGCGCCTCGATCTTGAGGTGGATGG
The DNA here is from genome assembly GCF_051530195.1 of Sorangium sp. So ce321. NCBI lineage: Bacteria > Pseudomonadati > Myxococcota > Polyangiales > Polyangiaceae > Sorangium > Sorangium sp. So ce321. Next base: position 2,279,396 of record NZ_CP150329.1, read on the forward strand.
GCGCGCCCGCGGAGAGGTCGAGCGGAGCCGAGGCGATCACCTGGGGTTCGCCGTTCGCGGTGCTCCCGGCCTTCTTCTCCAGCTGGATGACCGGCTTGCCGTCCGCCAGCGTGACGCCCAGGAAGTAATAGAAGTCGTCGTTCTGGAACGCGACCAGCCCCGCCGCGTCCCCTGGCGCTGACGGCAGGTACTTCATGGCCGTGGAGGCGGAGGCCCAGCCGTGCTGCTGCCGCCTACCGACGAACGACGGTTGCTCGCGCTGCCCGAGGTGGGCAGCGCGCGCCTTCAAGGTAAGCCACCCGGGCGACGCGGTGAGATCGTGCCATTGCTCGACGGGCGTGCGGATGAAGTTCCAGGTCGGGGCGAGCTCGTCGCCGTCGAACTCATCCCGGTACGTGAAGTTGCCGCTCATCGGGATGGCCGGCGCCGGCTGCGGCGGCAGGGCTGGGGTTTCGTGCACGTAGGGCACCGTCTCCGTGCCTGCCGTGATGACCGGCCAGCCGTCGACCCACCGGACGGGCATCAGGAACGTCTCGCGGCCCGTGTTGTAGAGATCGCCCTCGTAGGGCCGAGTGCCCAGGAAGACGGACCACCAGTCGCCGTTCGGCAGCTGAACGAAGTCGGCGTGGCCGGTGGAGGTCACCGGGAAAGGCCGGTTGCGATCGAGGTGGCGTTGCGTGAGGATAGGATTGCCCGCGTAGGGCTCGTACGGGCCGGTCACCGACGCGCTGCGGAACACCACCTCGGAGTGCTGATCGCCTGTGCCGCCCTCGGCGGCGATCAGGTAGTATGTTCCATCCACCTTGAAGATGTGGGGTCCCTCGATCCAGATCGGCTTCTTCGAGATGTCGACGCCGCCGTCGACGATCACCGAGCGCGGGCCGACCATCTTCTGCGTCGCCACGTCGAACTCCTGGATCCAGAGCGCTCGGTGGCCGTCGTAGAGCGACGCGCCAGCCGGCGGGCCGTTGTTGACGACGTAGGCCTTGCCGTTGTCGTCGAAGAAGAAGGAGGGGTCGATCCCGTCGACGCTGTTGAGCGAGATGGCGTCCGACCATGGCCCCGCCGGGTCGGTGGCGGTCACGAAGAAGTTGCCGCCGCCGCCGACGAGCGTGGTGACCATGTAGAACACGCCGTCGTGGTATCTGATCGCCGGCGCGAAGATGCCCTCGGAGATCTCCTGGCTGTCGAGGTCGAGCTGCGAGGGGCGGTCGAGCACGTGCCCGAGCTGCGTCCAGTGGACGAGATCGCGGCTGTGGAAGATCGGGACGCCGGGGAAGTAGGAGAACGAGGAGTTGACGAGGTAGTAGTCCTCCCCGACCCGGCAGATGCTGGGATCAGGGTGGAACCCCGCGAGGATCGGGTTCGAGTACTCGCCTTCCCCCGCCGTGAACTCCTGATAGACGGGGTCCTTGCCCTCGTACTCGAACCAGCTGAACTGCGGGTTCTTGCTGGGGGCCATCGAGGTATCCGGGTCGGGGCCGGTGCCGCCGTCGCCGCCGCCGCCGCCGGTGCCCGGGTCGGGGCCGGTGCCGCCGTCGCCGCCGGTCCCCGGCTCGGGGCCGGTGCCGCCGTCGCCGCCGGTCCCCGGCTCGGGGCCTTGATCGCCGCTCGTACCAGGGGGGGCGTCCTCGCTGGTGCACGCGCTCATGAGGAGCGCCAGCAGAACGAAGGTGGCGCGCGCCGCGCGCTGATGGGAGCGCCCCGCCAGCCATCGACCTCCATCGACAGACACGAGCTTGCCAGAAACCCCGGATGACCGCGCCTGACTCGGCTCGCTCTCACGACCATACAGCGCTCCCCCGGGCCTCCACTCACTTCCAGGGGGGGCAACCATCTCGGACAAACTCTTCATGAAGAACACCTCGCTGGCCAGGATGGACAGGACCACGTCAAGAACCTCGGGAAGCCTCGGGACTCGCCGGAAACGACCAAAGGCCGCCCGGAGAGTACTCAAGTCTATGGCCTTAGTAAATACATATTAATAGATTTTAACCTGGGTCGGCTCACCTCGACCTGGGTTGGTCAATCCGTCCAGCGCCAACCTCGGTCGCAACGTCAACCTGGGTCGAGTCGCCACTTTCGCTCACCGCCTCCGGGCGCGCGGCGGGCGGCCGGCCGGCTCCGCCGCCGCGCCTATCGATAGAAAGCGACGTCGTCGATCCAGATGCTGAAGGCTCGAGGCCCGAGTACGATGAAATGGAGCGTCTTGAGCTCGTCCATCTTCACCTCGTCGAACTGCATTCCGAACCCTTGTTGCACGAGGCATGAGGCCGTGATGTGGAAATACCTCCACCGGGAATCCAGGGCAAAGGACGTGTGGAAATGATCGTTGCAGCTCGTGTGAGGCTCGGTCGGCTCCCGTACGCAGATGCCGCCGCCCGAGACGGTCTGCCTGTCGACGAAATCCACGTTCAACTCCGTCGGGGAGTCTCCGTCTGCCCTGGCCCAGAAGGTGATGCCGCGGTACTCGGAGGCGTCGTAGAAGGTGCTGTTCAGGATCGGTGCCGACGCCGGCCCCCCATGTGGTGAAGCCTTCCCCGCTCGTGTGCATGGCCATCTCGCTGATCTCACCCTGGATGCCTGAGCGCGGCGGGTCGATTTCGCTGACGATGCGAGCTGAGTCCGTGGGCGCCTGCACCCCTCCTGTACCGTCGTTGAACACGAACCAGTACGCATGCCGGCCCTCTGTGTATTTGATCCTGTTGTTGCCGTCCTCCAGATCAGTTCCCGAGCGCAGCGATCGGACCTCATGGTATAAGCCTGGCCCGACGCGGTGGGACCCATGTCGCTTGACTTCCACGAGGGGACGCTGTTCGCAGGCAGGTACCGCGTGGTGCGTAGCCTCGCGACCGGCGCGATGGGCGCCGTGTACGAGGTCATCCACGTCGAGACGGAGCGCCGCCGGGCGCTCAAGGTGATGCACCTGCACCTTGCCGAAAGCCCGGAGTTCCGCGCCCGGTTCAAGCTGGAGGCGCGCATCGCCGCGCGCATCGCGACCGAGCACATCGTCGAGGTGTTCGACGCCGGGATCGACGTGGACACCGGCATGCCGTTCCTCGTCATGGAGCTGCTCCGTGGCCAGGATCTCAGCAAGCGCCTCCGCAGCTCCGGGCGCCTTCCGCCGGAAGAGGCCGTCGCCTGCCTGCGCCAGACCGCGCTCGCCCTCGACAAGACGCACGCCGCCGGGGTCGTCCACCGCGACCTCAAGCCGGCCAACCTCTTTCTGGCAGAGAGCGACGACGACGAGGAGCCCCGGATCAAGGTGCTCGACTTCGGCATTGCCAAGCTCGTCGCCGAGACAGCGCTCGACTCGGCGACCACCGCGGCGCTCGGGACGCCGCTTTACATGGCGCCTGAGCAGTTCGACGGCGGGTCGATCTCCAGGGCGGTAGATATCTTCGCCCTCGGCATGATCGCTTACACGCTCCTCGTCGGCAAGGCGTACTGGCTGCACGACATGCGGGAGTTCCAGGTCACGCTCGCGTTCGCGGCGCTCGCCGTGCACGGCCCGCAGGAGCCCGCGTGTGCGCGCGCGGCGCCCGAGGGGGTGAGCCTGCCTCCGGCCTTCGACGCCTGGTTCGCCAAGGCGACGGCGCGCGCCCCCGAGGCGCGCTTCGCGACCGCATCGGCCGCGGTGGAGGCGCTCGCCGAGGTCTTCGACCTCCCCTCCATGCCGGTGAGGTCGTCGCGCCTGTCCGCCCTGGAGACGCCGCTCCCGCGCGGGAGCGTGTGGCCCGCGTCGCCGGTGCCCGGCGCCGCTCGGTTCTCCAGCGCGGGCGTGGAGACCAGGGTTGTCCCCGCGAAGCCGCGGAGCCGCTCCGCGCTCGCGGTCGCGGCGCTCGTCACGCTCGGCGGGGGCGCCATCGCCTTGACCTCGCTGGGCGGCCGGGCGCCCGCGGCCCTCGGCGGCGCGGAGCGCGCGCAGGCCGCGCAGGCGGCGGCGCTCTCGCCGGCCGCTGCGCCGCCCGATCCCGCTTTCATCGAGGCCTCCGCGGCGCCCGGAGGGCACGACCTCGTGGCGCCTGCGCCCTCGGCCTCCGCGCCGCGCGCCGACAGCGACCCTGCGCTCGCCCACGCGGCGCCGTCCGCGAGCGCGACGCTCCCGGCGACGCCGCCAAACGCGGAGCGCAAGCCCGCGCCGTCCGCGCAGCGGCGGAGGTCAGCTGCATCCACGTCCCGGGAGTCGCTCTACACGGCTGACTGAACGCAGGGGGGCAGCGGAGCGCTGATCTCCTGGCTGGGACGAACCCGAAGGATTTCATCTCGCCGATGCGCGTCTATTCGCCTGGGTACCTCTTGAGCGGCTTGCTGAGCGTCGCGATCGCCGCCCCGGCCAGCGCGCAAACCGACGCGGTGGCCATGGCCGAGTCGCTCTTCGTGCGCGGCCGTGCGGACATGCTCGCGGGCCGGTATGAGACCGGCTGTCCTGCGCTCGCCGAGAGCCATCGCCTCGACCCTCGCCCAGGGCGGCTGTTCACGCTCCCCGAGTGCGAGGCCAGGCGGGGGCGCATCGCGACTGCGGTCGCGCGCTACAACGATTATCTGGCGCTGTACTCCCGCATGTCGGAGGCCGAGCAGATCAAGCAGCACGAGCGCTACAGAGTCGAGGACGATCCATCTCGAGGTGGAGCGGCCCGTCGAGGAGCCGCCGCCCGTGAGGTCGCAGGGCCCGTCGGTGAAGCAGGGCGTCGCGCCGCCCGGTGACCGCGTGGCTGACCCCGCGCCGGCGCCGCCGGCCTCGGGGCCCGGCGGGCGGCGCGCGCTGACCTACGTGACGGGCGGTCTCGCCGTGAGCGGGCTGGTCCTCGGGTCGGTGACGGGGTGGATGGCGCTCGGCGAGAGCAGCCGGGCGGCCAGGGAGTGCTCGGATATCGGCCCCGACGTGGCGGAGTGCAGCCCTCTCGGGAAGGCCGCCGGCGACCGCGCGAAGCACCTCGGGCTGGTGAGCACGATCGGCTTCGGCGCCGGCGGCGCGCTGGCGGGCGCGGCGGTGCTGCTCCTCCTGACGGAGCCGCCCCCGCCGCTCCCGCGCACGGGCGCGGTGAGCTGGTCGCTGCTCGCGGGACCGACCGGCGCCGGCCTCGCGGTGCGCAGCCGCTGGTGAGCGCGCCCGCGCGCATCACCGCCGAAGGTGGTGATGAACGAAGAGGGGAGAGCGAAACGATTCGAGGGCATCCAGGGCTCCTCAGGTCGGACGCACGACCCCGTAGACAGCGAGCGCCGCGAGGGCCATTCCGGCGATCTGCATCAGGCTCAGGGTCTCGCCGAAGAGCCCGAACGCCATGAGGGCCGCGACCGGCGGCACGAGGTAGAGGAGCGTCGCCACGCCCACCACCGCGCCCTGCCGGATCAGGTAGAGCAGGAGCCCGACCGCCCCGATCGAGAGCCCGAACACCGCCCAGAGCAGCCCCGCGCAGAGCGGGAGCGTGAGCTCCATCCGGCCCTGCTCGGCCAGCAGCACCACCGGCAAGGTGACGAGGGCGGCTCCGATGTACTGGATGACGGCATTGACCCGCAGGTCGACCCCGCCGCCGGTGCGCTTCTGCCAGAGGGTGCCGAGCGTCATCGACAGCATCCCCAGGACGGCGACCCCGAGCGAGAGCGGCGGCACGCCGGCCCCGAGCTTCGGGAGCACGACGAGACAGGCCCCCAGGAAGCCGAGCCCGATGCCGAGCCAGCGGCGCGGCGAGACCCGCTCGCCGAGCAGCGGCCCGGCGAGCGCCGCCGTGACCAGCGGCTGCAGCCCCGCGACCAGCGCCGAGATGCCCGCCGGGAGCCCGTGCTTCACCGACCAGAACACCGCGCCGAGGTAGAACCCGTGCAGCAGGGCACCAGCCACGAGAGCGTCCCGCCACGACCGCGCCGAGCTCGGCCATCGCGCCCGCGTCATGAGCGCAATGACGGCCAGCACGAGCCCGGCGAGCGCGTAGCGCACCAGAAGAAAGGTGAGCGGCTCCGCGTGAGGCGCCACCAGCCGCGCGACGATGAACCCCGTCGACCAGATGACGACGAAGAGCGGAGGCGCGATGCGGGTGAGGCGTGGAGAGGGCATGGAAGGAAGCGCGGGACGAGGCTGGACGCGCGGTGTTACAGCATGGAGCGGAGTATCGCAACGGGGGCGCTCAGGAGGAGCAGAGGCATTCCATGATGACCGAGGGACCCGAGCCGTCGTGCACGGCGGTGGCTGCCGCCGAGACGCTCGCCGCGCAGCACCTCGAGCGCGACGCCGCCAGCTGCCTCGACGCCGCGCTCGCCCTGGCGGCCACGCTGCACGCGCCGGGGCAGCGCGAGCGCTACCGACATCTGCTCGAACGCGCGATCGAGCAGGCCGATCGCGCGCTGGCCGCCGCCGAGCAGGAGCGCGCCGCCCTCCAGGAACATGAGCTCGCCGTCGGAAGAGAGCGACTCCTCGCGACGAGGATGGGCGCCCGTTCGACGCTGGCGAGGGCCCACGCGGCGCGAGCAGAAGACGCGCTTCACGGCGCGGGGCAGCTCTCGTTGAGCGCGCAGCGCGCGCCGACGCGCGAAGCGTGCGACGACGGCTGGCGGCGCGTGGAGGCGATCGCAGCCGGCGCGGAGGCCTCGGCCCGCGCGGCCGCGATCAGCGCCACAGAGCTCGAGGCCGGCTCGCCGCGGTCGAGAGTCGCCCGCGCGGCGCATGCGGCAGCTCACAAGGCCGAGGTCGCCGCCCGCGCGGCGCGCAGGATCATCGACGAGCGGAACCACGCGTATACGTTCCACACGGACAACGGCTTCTCCTTCGGCGAGGGGTGGTACGTCGCCGCGGCCGCCGTCCTCGAGGGCGCGGCCATCCAGGTCGAGCCAGGCAAGGCCGGAACACCGCAAGCCGAGGCGTTTCTTCGCGATGCAGGCCTCCGCGATCACCTTCAGGCGTACCGCTCGCGCCCGCGCGCGGTGAAGCAGACGACGGAGATCGTCGCGCGCGCCTTCAAGGCCGAGCCGTCCTCCGCCCAGCGGCGGCTCCGCGCGGCCTTTCTCGGGGACGCGCCGATTCCGGAGTCGGTGACCGGCTGGGTCGACCGCAGGCTCGCGGAAGCGTGCGCGGGAAAGCCATGTCGGAGGAAGGTGCTGCTCTGGATCCGCGAGGGGCTCCACCACCCGCACCGGAACACGACGCTCGTCGAGCTTCTGGAGCTGACGGACCTCGTTCAACGCACGGGGCTCGTGCCTGTGTTGACCGGCGACGCCCTTCGAGACGGCAAAATCCCCGAGGGCGCGGTCGACATGACCCTCTTCTGGAAGGACCCCACCTTTCGACGACTCGACATGCGTCGGGCGCAGCTGCAGTTCTTCGAGCACTTGCAGCGAGCGCACGGCCTCGTCGGCCAGCTCGGCGTCACGACCGCGGGGATGGATGGCCCCGCGCTCATGGGGCTTCCCACGATGTACCTCACCGATGCGCCGAACGTGCGCATGCGGGAGTGGGTCGGCGCGGTGCCGGGATACCAGGAGATCGTGCGCGAGATTGATTATCTCGAGCGCGTCCGCCGTGTGTTGCTCGAATGGGCCGCAGCTTCGTAGGCGGACGATCATTCATCGAGCGTCGCCCGCCGTGACAGCGTCAGCTGGTGTGCGCGACGGCGCGGATCTCGATCAGCTGGTGCGGGAACGCCAGGCCCGAAACGCCGATGAGCGTGCCTGCTGGACGATGTTGCCCCACATATTCCTTGAAGATACCAACGCATCGCTCGAAATGCTCGCTCGGGTTCGTGAGATAGATGATCATCTCGGCGATGTTCGACTTCGTTACGTTGAACCCCGCCAGCACCCGATCGAGGTTCTCCAGCGTCTTCCGGGCCTGTGCCTCGAAGTCGCCCTCGCCGACGAACGCGCCCTGCATGTCGTGGGAGAATTGCCCCGAAATGTAGATGGTGCCGTTGACGCAGTAACCCTGGGTGACGCCGAAGCCGTCTTCCCACGGAACGCCGTGGTTGTAGGTGGTGGCCTTCTGTGTCATGTGAAATTCCTTACTATTTGGTTCCTCGCCGCGACATCGACGCGGCGTTGAGGACTGTAGCCAGGCCATTGACGACCGGATGTCTACACAGACGCGAAGAGCTTTCTTGGTACGCCTCCAGGCGCCCTGCTCAGCCCAGCGCTACGCGAGCATCGAATAGCGCTGCTCCGCGGCGAGGCACGGCGCCGGGTCGAGGCCGAGCTCGCGGCGGACGATGTTCGCCCCGCGCACCAGGGACACCATCTTGTGGAACGCGTGCATCCGGCTCATGCCCTGCCGACCGAAGCCGCAATCGCTGCTGAGGATCAGCCGCTCCGGCTCGATGAACCGGAGCGCCTTGCGGATGAGCGCCGCGACCTGCTCGGGCGTCTCCACCTCGAGGCTGCGGTGGTGCACGACCCCGATGGAGACCTTCTTGTCCTTGCCAATGACCTTGCCGATCGCCGGGAGCGCCGCGCCGCCGTCGCTCGCGGCCTCGAAGGTGATGACGTCGACGTCGAGCCGGTCGAGCAGCTCCAGCGAGCCCTCGTAGCCGCTCGTCGCGACCTCCACCCGCTGCGCCGCCGGGTTGCCCCAGCAGGTGTGCACCCAGACCTCGGTCTTGGCGCGCAGCCCGGCGACCTCGCGGTTGAAGGCGTCGATGTAGAGCCCCGTGGTCAGCTCCGCCCCCTTGTCCTGTCCGGCGACGTAATGGAGCATGGGCTCCTCGAGCTGGACGACGGGGCACCCGGCGTCGGCGACCTCGTGCAGCTCCTGATTGAGGCTGTCGGCGATGGCGAAGAGGAGCTCGCGGCGGTTCGCGTAATGCTGGTTGAGGACGACGACCTCCAGGAGCTGGCCGCAGCAGGTGCCGAACTTCATGGGCCTGCTCGTCAGGCGCTGCGCCGCCTTCCAGACGCGCGCGTACTCCAGCCCTCCCCGGCCGACCGGGCCGCGCACGAAGAAGGGGAGGCGGGCCTCCATCACCTCGTGGAGGATATCGCCCGCGGCCCGCTCCCGCGGCGACGTCCAGGGCTGGGGCCGGAGGCCGGGATCTTCCATGCCCTCCATGCGCTCGGCCAGATAGCTGAACCAGGAGCGGCCCCCGACATCCATGTCGAAGCGGGCGTCGCCGTCGGTCACGATATCGAGGCCCGCCCGGATCTGATCGGTGATGTGGACGGCGACCGCGTCGGTGTACTGCTCCCTGAACACGAGGTCGGCCATGGCCGTCGAGAACCGACGGCCCGCGAGGCCGGAGACATACCATGACGGCCGCGGTAGAGAGCCGGTGATGGTCGTTGCGAGTGGCTTGTGCTTCGTCGCGTGGATCAAGGAAACCTCCTGCGCATACCGTTGGAGCGCGCGCCGATGCTATCCCAGGGCGCCAGTGCAAGCGAGCCCGCCGATCGCGCCTGCGCGCGCGCCACTCCTGGCTGGAGCAGCGCTGCGCCGCGCGGGGGCAAGCGGCCTCACCCGGAGGCCCCTGGGCGAGGTCCGCCGAACGGGCGCCTTCGCTCGGCCTCTCTCGACCGGACAGGACCGAGGCCGAAGCGCACCATCGAACGACTTGCAGGGGCGGAGATCCAGGCCCTATACCACCCCCCAGACGCCGCTGGCTCCGTCGCCGCTCCCGAAGCGGCTGGCGACAGACAGGCCGGATGCGTAGTTCGATGCTCGGGTAGCGGTGAAGACCTCGATCTTCCCGGACGCCGTGTTCCTGGTCTTCACGAAGTAGACATCCCCGTTGGCCAGGACGCCGAAGGTGCCGTTGTCCGCGTCCCCAGCAGCAAACCGGGTGATAGCATGGACTCCCGCCGTGTACCCGGATGCGCTGGTGGCGGTCAACACCTCCACCTTTCCCGAGCCGGTGTTCCTGGTCTTCACGAAGTACACATCGCTGGTCTGGAGCATGCCGAACACACCGTTGCCGGCCTCGGCCGCCGCAAATCTGGTGCGAGTCGACAGGCCCGTCGAGTAGGTGGGCCCGAGGGCGGTGAACGCCTCGATCGTGCCCGTCCCCGTGTTCTTCTCTTTCACGAAGTAGAGGTCTCCATTGGGCAGCACCCCGAACCGGCCGTTCGCCCCGTCGCTCGCATCGAAGCGGGTGACGGCCGACAACCCCTCCAGGTAGCCGGAGCTGCGGGTGGCGGTGAGCACCTCCACCTTGCGCGACCCTGTATTCCTGGTCTTGACGAGGTAGATGTTGCCATTGCGGTGCATACCAACCCAGCCGTCGCCAGCGTCAGCCGAGCTGAAGCGGGTGAGCGACGACAGCCCCGCAGCGTGGCCCGAGCTGCTGGTCGCGGTGAAGACCTCGACCTTGCCCTGGGCGACGTTCGTGGTCTTCAAGAAGCAAAGATCCAGGAGCGGCGCTTGCAGAGGCGCGATGTTCACCTCGACGTTGGGCGTGATCTGCCCGAACCACGCGGAGCCCTCCTGCAGCATCTGCCACTGGAAGTTCCAGGTCCCTGCCGCCTCGCGGGCAGCTATTCCGAAGGTGAAGGTCACCTCGGCGTTGGGGGGCACGTCCCTGGGCACGGGAACCCTGCTCGTGCCCCAGCGGACATTGTCGGTGGGGTTCTGGGAACCGAGCTTGAACTGAGCACCCGCCGTCCAGGTCTCGGTGCCGACGTTTCGCATCGTGACCGCGACCACCTGCACGGCCCCGGGGGGGATGGGGTTGGCAACGGACTGCGAGACGAACACCGCGGCCTTGGTCAGCGCGGGCATGACACGCACCTCGAAGGCCGGAGAGGGCTGGCCGAGCCACGACACGAGCTCCCGGAGGACCTGCCACTGAAAGTTGTGCTTGCCCACGGTCAGCGGTGCCTTGATCGAGAAGTGGAAGGTCACCTCGGCGCCTGGGGGCACGTCGTGGGGCAGCTCGACCCGGTGCGTTCCCCAGAGGGTGTTGTCGGCAGGGCCCTGGCTGCCCAGACGAAACGATGCGCCGCGGGTCCAGGGGACCGTCCCGATGTTGCGAAACGTGATCGAGGCAGGCTGAGTGGTCCCCGCCACGATCGTGGCCGGTACGCTCTGGCGCACGAACAGGGCTTCCTTGGCCACCATGACGTTGACAGCGGCGTTTCTCTGCCCGAAGGGCCTGACCCCCTCTCGAATCATGCCCCACCGAAACAGGTGCTCTCCGAGCGTCTGCGGGGCGACGACGTTGAAGTGGAAGGTGACGTCCGACTGCGGATCCACGTTGGCGCCATCGGGCAGATCGACCCGGTTCAATCCCCAGGTCAGGTTGTCGGCCGGCTGCTCCGATCGCAGCCGGATCCGGCCCGGCCTCCACACCTGGTCTCCGATGTTGCGCATCGTCACGGAGACGGCATAAGCGCCGCCGGCGATCATCAAGGTGGGGACGCTCTGGGAGAGGAAGGCAGCGTCGTAGGTCGGCTGGGTAGGAAGCAGCTGCTCGAAGGGGATGCTGACCCGGATCTCGCTTCCCGCGATGGGCGCAACGACCCTGTTGAAGATGGACAGCCCGTTGCGGAGCTGGGCATCCGCCAGGACCCTGAACTCGATCACGTTGGTGCTGTTCGGGTTGAACGCGGCCTCGGGGAGCAGCCACTGGTACTGCGTGCCCCCGGACCCAGGATCGGAAGCCTGGACGTGCTGGGTGCCCTGAGGGACACCGTTCACGATCAACGAGACCTCGGATCCCGCGGCGACGTCGGCGGAGGCCAGGGTCGCGATGACGCTGGCCTGGCTGTCCTCCACGTGGTAGTCGGGAAGGTCGAACCTGTAGACGAAGGCGCCCGAGCCACCCCCTTTCAGGTACACGAACGGCGACCCGTCGAAGAACCCGAAGCCCTGTGTCCAGCTCGTACCATCGCTATAGTCCGAGGGGGCGATCATGGACTTGATCGGCCGGGGTTGCGGTCCGTTCAGGAGCAGATCGCGGACCAGGCTGCGGAACCCGTTCATGTTGTCGGCGATGTCCTTGGGATCGCTCTTGGCGTCCTGCGTCACGCCGCCCTTGGTGATAGCCTCTGGTCGCCACTCTTTATGTGAGCAGATCATGTCGGCCTCGAACCCGGTGGCGCGAGCGATGGCGGCCGCGAGCCGAGGGTAAACATACGTCTGGACGAAGGGTTTCCACGCCTCCTCGTCCCCATCGTTCTCGGCCTCGATCCCCCACACGCTGTCGTTTCCCTCGAGGCCGTTGAAGCCCTTGGTCCACCCCGCGTGAGTCGCGCAGCCAGCGGCGATAACGTAGATGTCCCCGAAGCGACCGAGGCCAAAGTTGGCCAGAGGACCGGGTAAGCCACCGTGCCCATTGATGATGACGTTCAACGTCGGGTAGTCCTTGGTCTTGTCTGGATCCGGCGTGCCGGTGTGATGAAGCACAAGGCCGCGGGGTACGAGCGGGCCCTCGTCGTTGGCCCTCTCTTCCCAGCCATCTTCCCAGTGGATGGGTATGCCCCGAAGCAGAGGGTCGGCCATCGCGGCCTTGATGATGGCGACGGTGTCGACCGTGGTAGAGGTCTTTTTGGTGCCCGGCCTGCCACTCTCGCCGCCGACATCTGCACATGGGCCCTGCGGCACTGTGGCCGACAGCTCGACGCGTGCCCCTTCCACATCCGATCTCGCCTCTGCGCTGGCCTCGTCTTTGGCGTCACTCATGATCGTCCCTTCCTCGGTTCGTCGCCATCGGTCTCGCGCTGGATCTCGCGCGCTGGCCGGCAGCGCGATAGCCCGCCTTCGCACGAAAATAGTCCACGAAGCCCCGAAGGGACGAAAATTCCGACTGGCCTGAGGCAGGTCGGACGCGAATCCTACGACATCAACACACCGCGCAACTCGAACTACCCACCTTCGTGGCGACTCCCTCGTTCGGAGCGCCCTCGCCGCGGGGGAAGGCCCCTCCGGCCGGTCGCCGCGCCGACGGCGGGCGGCGTCACTCCTTGAAGCTGGCGGACGAGAGGCCGTGCTTGCGGAGGAGATCGTAGAAGTCCGTCCGGTTCCTGCCGGAGAGCTTCGCGGCGGCGCTGACGTTGCCGCTGGCGCGGCGGAGGACCTCGACGAGGTAGGCGCGCTCGAAGGCGTCGCGCGCCGCCTTGAGCGAGGGGAGCTCCGCGCCCGCGTCGCCGAAGGCGACCGACATGGCGCCGCCCGCGGCGTCGGCGGTCGCGGGGGGCTCGGCGTCCTCGGGCTCCGCGGCGCTGGACCAGTTGTCCAGCTTGCGGGCGGGCGGCACGAGCAGGGCGCTCAGGTCCTGCGGCTGCAGGCGCTGGCCGCGGCAGAGCAACACGGCGCCCTCCATGACGTTGGCGAGCTCCCGGACGTTGCCGGGCCAGGGGTGCGCGAGGAGCACGCGCAGGGCCTCGGGGGAGATCTGGGGCTCGGAGAGGCCGTGGCGGGCGGCAGCGCGGGCGAGGAAGACCTCGCAGAGCAGGGGGATGTCCTCCACGCGCTCGCGGAGGGGGGGCATGACGATGGGGACGACGTGGAGGCGGTAGAACAGATCCTCGCGGAACCGGCCGTCGCGGACCTCGGCGCGGAGGTCGCGGTTGGTCGCGGCCACCAGGCGCACGTCGACGTCCTCCTCGATCAGGGAGCCGACGCGGGTGATGCGGCGCTCCTGGAGCACGCGGAGGAGCTTCACCTGGACCGCGGGGGGCGCGTCGCCGATCTCGTCGAGGAGGAGGGTGCCGCCGTTGGCGGAGGCGAAGAGGCCCTCCTTGTCGCGCGCGGCGCCGGTGAAGGCGCCGCGCACGTGGCCGAACAGCTCGCTCTCCAGGAGCTCGGCGGGCAGGGCGCTGCAGTTGATGGCGACGAACGGCTTGCCGCGGCGCTGGGAGAGGCCGTGGAGCGAGCGGGCCGCCAGCTCCTTGCCGGTGCCGGACTCGCCGAGCAGGAGGACGTTGGCGTCGGTGGGCGCGACCCGGGCGATGATCTCGCGGACGGCGGCGATGCGGTCGCTCGTCCCGAGCAGGCGCAGCTCGTCGCTCTGGGCGCCGATGATGCGGCGGAGGCCGGCGACCTCGCGGCGGAGCTTGCTGCTCTCGACGGCGTGCGCGAGCTTCTGCAGCAGGTCGAGGTCGTGGAAGGGCTTCGTGAGGAAGCCGTAGGCGCCGCGCCGCATCGCCTCGACGGCCGTCTCGATGGTGCCGTGGGCCGTGAGGATGACGACGGGCACGTCGGGAGAGCGCTTCTGCACCTCGGTGAGCACGTCGAGCCCGTCGCAGTCGTCGAGGCGGAGGTCGACGATCATCGCGTCGACGTGCTCGCGGGAGAGGACGGCGATACCCCCGCTGCCGGTCAGCTCGGTGGTGACCCGGTAGCCGTGGTGCTCGAGGCGCAAGGCGAGCAGCTCGCAGAGGTGCGGCTCGTCGTCGACGATGACCACGTGGGGTTTTCTGACAGAGCTCATGAGAGGGCGGCAGAGGGGTGTAGCGCAGCGGCGACGTGCTCGGAAGGCCGCTCCGTCGAGAGCGGCAGCCACAGGCGGAAGGTGGCCCCCGCGGCGCGTTCGCCGTCGCCGGGGGCCGCGCCGCTCTGGGCGTGCTCGTCGAGCTCCAGGTCGCCGCCGTGGGCGCGGGCGATCCTGCGGGAGAGGGCCAGGCCGAGGCCGATGCCGACGCGCTTCGGGGAGTTCGCGACCGGCTGCGTCTTGAACTCCTCGAAGAGCGACTGGCGGATCTCCGCGGGCACGCCGGGGCCCTGATCGGTGACGCTGATCATCACCCGGCTGCCCGGGCGGCCGCCGGGGCCCGCCGGGACGAGCTCGCGCCGCACGAGCACCTGCTGGCCGGGCTTCGAGACGGAGGTCGCGTTGCGCACCAGGTTGGCGACGGCGCGCTCGATGAGGGCCACGTCGACGCTGCACGGGGGGACGGCGCCCGGCGCCTCGATGTGGACGGTGACGCCGCGCTCGAGCGCCTCTTGCTCCTCCTCGCGCACGGCGCTGCGGATCAGCTCGTCGATCGAGGAGCCGTCCTGGAGGCGGATGGGCGAGCCGGCGCTGAAGCGGGAGAGGTCGAGCAGCGTGGTCACCATGCGGATCTCGCGCTCGCAGGCGACGCGGGCGATGTGGAGGATGCGCGCCTGGCGCTCGCTCAGCGCGCCGCCGCCGACGCCGTCGCCGAGGAGGGAGATCGCCTCGCGGATCTTCGTGAGGGGGGTGCGCAGCTCGTGGGAGACGGAGGCGAGGAAGCTCTGCTTGAGGGTCTCGATCTCGGCGAGGCGCCTGCGCATCGTCTCGATCTCCAGGGCGAGATCGCGCACCTCGGCGGGGCCGCGCACCTCGGGGGAAGCGTCGAAATTGCCCTTGCCGAGGCGCTGCGCCTGGGTGGCGATGGCCGCGAGCGGCTCGGTGACGGTGCGCGCGATCCGGTGGGCGAGGACGGCGGCGATGACGCAGGCGGCGACGGCGATGGCGAGGCCGTTCGACAGCGCCGCGTCGCTGGCCATGCGGGCGTCCTCCTCCTTGACCTGCGCGCGGGACTGGAGCTCGCCGATGCGCAGGACCCACGCGTCGGTGAGCTGCTCGTCGAGGCGCACGCGCTCGCGCTGGACGTCGGGGTCGGTGAGGCGATCGCACGTGTCGTCGTCCAGGGCGCGCTGCACGAGATGGAGGTGGCCGTCGATCGACGGGAGCATCGGGCCGGGCGGGAGCAGGGCGGTGTCGCCGATCTCCGCCTTCAGGACGGCAATGCGCTCCCGGAGGGTCGGGGCCACGCTCTCCCAGGGGACCCCGCGCACGCACGCCTCCTGGCCGCGCCGCATGGCGAGGCCCACCGCCCAGGCGGCATGGTGGAGCGCCGCCTCGCGGCGGAGCTCCTCGGTCTCGTCGCTCAGCAAGGTCTGCGAGGAGGTGATCCGCGCGAGCGACCCGAGCACGACGCCGAGGGCGATCAGCATCACGAGCACCGGGGCTGTATGAGAGAGGATGAGCCGTGTCAGGAGGCGCATGCGAGCGGCTGACTATGGCCTCCCGCGCCACCGGACGCACGAGTTGCGGACATTTCAGGATCTTCCGGAGGAGGGCTGCCGTTCGGGCCCTGTGGGACCCCACCGACGGTGTCGGCGGAGCCCCTCAGGCGGGTGTCGGCGGATCCAGACACCGGGCGGGCGGACGGCGCGCGGGCCGCGGAATCCGGGCGAGGCGCGGGCCTGGCACGTCCCGTGAACATGGCGCGTCGGAATGACCACCTCATCTGGCATGAGCACAAGGCCCCAACCAAGCTTCTGGGGCTCGACCTGGGCAGAGACGGTGACCTCCTGGAAGGAGATGGTCGCTCCCAGGAGCCTCGTGGACAACCTGCTGAGCGGGCTGACGGTGGCCTTCGTGGCGCTGCCGCTGAACCTCGCGCTCGCGCTGGCGTGCGGATTACCCGCGAGCGCCGGGCTGATCACGGGCGCGGTGACCGGCGCGATCGCGGCGCTGATCGGCGGGTCGCGGCTGCAGGTGACGGGGCCCGAGGTGGCGCTGGTGCCGCTGACCTTCGAGATCCTGCAGCGGCACGGGCCCCACGGGCTCCTGTGCGCGACGTTCCTGTGCGGCGTCCTGCAGGTGATCATGGGGGCCGCGCGGGTGGGGCGCCTCATCCACATGATCCCCGTCTCGGTGATCGGCGGCTTCATGGCCGCGGTCGGGCTGCTCGTCTTCAACTCGCAGCTGCCGCGGCTGCTCGGGCTGCCGGCGGAGATGAGGCTCGTCTCCTCGCTGCCGGGGACGGGCTGGCTCGCGCACGTGGATCTGTTCGCCGTCGGCATCGGCGCGCTGGTCATGGCGGCGACGGTGCTCTTGCCGAAGCTGCACCGGCGGCTCCCTGGAGGGCTCATCGGGCTCGGGGCGGCGATCGCGGCGGTGAGCGTGCTCGGCGTGGGCACGGCCTCGGTCGGGCCGATCTCGGCGTCGTTCCCCGCGCCGTCGCTGCCGGAGTTCCACCGCCTGGAGTTCATCGCGATCTTCCCCGAGGCGATCGCCCTGGCGCTGCTCGCGTCGATCGACTCGCTGCTGTCGGCGGTGGCGATCGACGCGCAGAGCAACGCGAAGCGCCACTCGAGCGAGCAGGAGCTCGTGGCGCAGGGGGTGTCCAACATGGTGAGCTCGATGATCGGCGGCATGCCGGTGGCGGGCGCGATCGTGCGGTCGTCGGCGGCGCTCCAGTGCGGGGCGACCACGCGGCTCGCGGCGCTCACGCAGTCGGTGACGCTGCTGGGGCTCCTGTACCTGGCGCGGCCGTTCGTGGAGCGGCTGCCGCTGGCGGGGCTCGCCGGCATCCTGCTCGTCGTCGGCTACCGGCTGATCAACTGGCAGCAGGCGCGGTTCATGTGGCGGGTGTCGCGGTTCGAGGCGTTCGTCTTCGTGGCGACCGCCACGTCGATCGTCGTGTCGGACTTCGTCGGCGGGGTGCTGATGGGCCTCGTGCTGTCGCTGGTCCACTTCGCGCACATGCAGCGGAGGGTGGACGTGTCGCTGGTGACGGCGCTGACCGACGAGCCGGCGGAGATCCCGCGGCTGCTCGAGCTGCCGGCGCGCCGCTCGCTCGGGCCGACGCCGCCCGTCGCGGTGGTGCGGGTGGAGGGGCCGATCTTCTTCGCGTCGCACACGGAGCTCAGGTCGCTCGCCGAAGGGGATCCGCTGCCGCGGCACCTCGTGTTCGACCTGGCGGGGGTGCCGCTCATCGACTGCACGGGCATCCAGGCGTTCCGGGCGCTGCTCGCGCGGCTGCGCGAGCAGGGGACGCGGGCCCTCGTGTCGCGGGCCTCGGAGGCCGTGGCGGAGCGGCTGGAGGAGGCGGGCATCCTCCGGGAGGTCGCCGGCGGCCGGGTGTTCCCGACGGTGGCCGAGGCGCTGGGCGCGCTGGAGGAGCCCGCGGCCAGGGCGAGCGTCTTCGCGGCGCCGCGGGGGCCGCTGGCGTCAGCGCTGCTCCGGCCGGAGGCGCCCGCCGGCGCGTCCTGAGCGCTCGACGTCAGGGGGCGCGCGGGCGGCTCGGCGCCCGCGCGCTCGACCGGGTTCGATGGGCCGGTATCGAGGGTCCAGATCGATGGCCAGATCGAATGACCGAGCGACGGACGAAGGTGAGAAGAGCTCCGCACGTCGGAGCAAGGAGCGTGTATGTCCTCGCGAAGCCCCAGCACGATGATCGATGCGGGCGTGGAGAGCCGGCGCGGCGGGGTGGGGCCCCTGAGCACCGGGGCGTCGGCGGCGGGAAGCGCGTCGATGCCGAGCGGACCGGCGGCGGGCGCGGCCTCGGTGGAGCACGGCGACGCCGAGCGGGAGATCCCACCGGCGGCGGCGCGGGCGCTGGCTCACGCCGCGGCGGACGGCGCGCAGGCGCTGAACGAGTCGATGGTGCTTTGCAGCGTGCTGCTGACGGTGGCGGTGGGATCGCTCGCGTGGTCGGTGCCGAGCCAGGGAGCGAGCGCGGCGCTGGCGCTCCTGTGCCTCGTGCTCATCAGCGTGGAGCAGGCGCAGGCGCGCCGGAGGTTCCGGCGCGCCGTGGCGCGGACCGGCGCGGAGCACGGGCTCACGGCGCCCGAGACGGAGCGCGGGGCGCGGGCGCTCCTCGATCCGAGGTAGAGCGCGCACCAGCGCGGCTCGCGCCTGGAGCATCGAACAGCTTGAAACGCCCGGGAATGAAGAGATTTGAACCACAGAGGCACAGAGGACACAGAGGAACAGCCAAAAAACTCTGTGGCCTCTGTGCCCTCTGTGGCCTCTGTGCCCTCTGTGGCCTCTGTGCCCTCTGTGGTTCATTTTTCTCTGGGTTTCAGCCTGTTCGGTGTCCCAGGCTCACCCGACGCCGCGGAGCTGGGCTATCCCGGGCTCATCGGATGGTGGTTCGGGGCGTGATGCGGACCCGGAGCCGCGGGGTCACCTCGAGCATTCGAAACGTCTCGACCCTTCGTGATCTGGCGTCGACCCGTCAAAACGGAAACAGCAAGGCCAGCGCTATCGCCCCTTCATCGCGCGCCGGTGCGTCCAGCACCCCGGACAGGCGCCCATCCGCAGCGCAGCGAGCTCCCGTGTCCCTCAGGACCGCGCACTCCGCGCGCCAGAAGATACCCAGGCAGTATTCCGCTTCCACTGCAATATCAGCCGGATCGGTTGGCGCCATCACGGTTGCCCTCCGTTTTATAATACTGTGAATCCGTTATAGCAGACAAGCGCGGCTGCGCCCGTCCCGGGGTCCGGGCTTCACGTCATGGACCAGCGTTCACGGGATCACAGCACGCGCACGGGCTGGCCCGCGCGGAACGCGGCGATGTCCTCGAGCGCGTCGCCGTAGAAGATGCGGTACGTCTCCTCGGTGACGTAGCCGAGGTGCGGGGTGAGCACGGTGTTCGGCAGCCGGCGCAGGGGGTGCTCCGCGGGCAGCGGCTCGGCGTCGAACACGTCGAGCGCCGCGCCCGCGAGCCGACCGCTCGTGAGCGCCTCGATCAGCGCGCGCTCGTCGACGATCGGGCCGCGCGAGGTGTTCACGAGCAGCGCGCCGGGCTTGAGCAGGTTGAGCTCGCGCGCGCCGAGCAGCCCGCGGGTCCTCTCGGAGAGCACCAGGTGGACGCTGACCACGTCCGCGCCCGAGAGGAGCTCGTCGAGCGGGAGGAATGTCGCGCCGTGCTCGGCGGCGCGCTCGGGCGTGAGGTTCTGGCTATAGGCGGTCACGCGCATGCCGAACGCGAGCGCGACGCGGGCGACCTGCGCGCCGAGGCGGCCGAGGCCGAGCAGCCCGAGCGTCTTGCCGGACAGGCCGAGCCCCAGGCTCGTCTGCCATTCGCCGGCGCGCACCGCGCGATCTTCGCGCGGGATGTTCCGCGCCAGCGCGAGCAGCAGGCCCCAGGTGAGCTCGGCCGTCGGATAGGGCAGACCTCCGGTGCCGGACACGACCACTCCGCGCTCGCGCGCGGCGGCCACGTCGATGGCGGCGTTGCGTGCGCCGGTGGTGACCAGCAACCGCAGCCTGGGGAGCTCGGCGAGCACCGCGCGCGGGAACGGCGTCCGCTCGCGCATCGCCACGATGGAGTCGAACGGCGAGAGCCGGTGCACGAGCGCTCGCGCATCGGCCACGTGATCGTGAAAGAACTCGACCTCGACGCCCGGCCCCAGCGTGTCCCACGCCGCGAGCGAGCGCGCCACGCGCTGGTAGTCGTCGAGCACGGCCACGCGGAAAGAGGCGGGCAGGGGACTGGAGGACATGTTGGCCAGCGATGCTTGCATTTCAACGGACGTTTGTCCACTATAACGGATATGGCTCCTTCGTACCCCGTCCGGCCCGGCCTGCTCCGCGCCGCATTGCCCGCGGTCTTGCTGCTCGCCCTGCTGGCGTTGTGCGGCGCGGCCGGCTGCTCGCGCGACGACGCTTCGCGCGCCTCCGCCGGCGGGACCGAGGGCGAGTTCGAGACGCTCGAGCTCCGCTATCAGGGCAACAACGGCACTGTAGCGCCGATCGAGCTCGCGGAAGATCTCGGCTATCTCGCGCCGATCCGCCTGCATTTCGTCAGCAGCACGGTGAGCGGACCGCAGAGCGTGCAGGCCGTGGTCACCGGGGACACCGACTTCGGCGGCGCCTTCAACGGCGCGATCATCAAGCTCGTCGCGGCCAAGGCGCCCATCATCGCCGTCGCGGGCTACTACGGTGTCGACGAGAAGCGCCAGAGCCACGCCTACGTGCTGGAAGACAGCCCGCTGCGCACCGCGCGGGATCTGCTGGACAGGTCGATCTCCATGAACACGCTCGGCGCTCACAGCGAGTTCATGGTCAAGGAGTTCCTGTGGCGGAGCCAGATCACGCCGGAGGAAGCCCGGCGCGTCACGCTGCTCGTCGTTCCCCCGGTGAACGGCGAGCAGCTGCTCCGCCAGAAGCAGGTCGACGTGGCGACGCTCGGCGACATCTACCGCGATCGCGCGCTCGAGCGCGGCGGCATTCGCTCGCTGTTCTCTGACTACGACCTCTACGGCAAGTTCACCGCGGGCAGCTACGTGATGAAGACCAGCTTCATCAAGGAAAACCCGAGGACCGTGCGGCGCTTCGTCGAGGCGACCGCGAAGGCCATCGAGTGGGCCCGGAACACCCCGCGCGAGACGGTGGTGGAGCGCTGCATCGCGCTGATGAAGAAGCGCGGCCGCAACGAGGAGGACTCGGCCATCAGGTTCTGGCGCAGCTACGGCGTCGCCGGCAAAGGTGGCTTGATCGCGGAGCGCGAGTTCCAGATCTGGATCGACTGGATGGTCAGGAGCGGCGAGCTCAAGCCGGGCGAGATCGCCCTGAACCGCCTCTACACGAACGAGTTCAACCCGTACGCCAATGAGCAGGTCGTGAAGTAGTCGACGTCGGAAGCGCGCTGGCCGACCCCCGGCGCGCCGCCGTCCACGTGGACGCTGCTCGGTCAGGATCGCGGCGTCGAGCGCTCGACGAAGGCGTCGATCAAACGGCGCGCGATGCTGACCTTGGGTGGAAGGTCGGGCAGCTGGTCGCGCGAGAACCAGTCGGCTTCGACGATCTCGTGGCCGTCGGGCGTGAGCAGGCCGCCGGCATACGTGGCCGAGAAGCCGATCATCAGCGAGCGGCCGAACGGCCACGGCTGGCTGCCGAAGTACTTCAGATCGCGGATCTGGACGCCGACCTCCTCGCCGACCTCGCGCGCCGCCGCTTGCTCGAGCGACTCGCCGATCTCGACGAAGCCTGCCACCGCGCTGAAGCGACCGGGCGGAAAGCGCGCGCTGCGCGCCAGGAGCACGCGGTCCTCGCGCTCCACCAGCACGATCACGGCGGGCGCGATCCGCGGGTGCACGCTGAGCCCACAGCTCGGGCAGCGCCGCGTCTGCGCACCGGCGCTGGGCTCGCGCCCGTCTGGAGCCGCCGCGCCCGGCTCGGTGGCCGTCCCGCAGCGCCCGCAGTGGCGGTGTGTCTCGGCGAACTCGACGCCAGCGAGCGCGATCCCCAGGATGTGCAGCGTCGGCTCGGGCAGCTCGGAGAACAGGGAGCGGACCGACGCGAACGCGAGCTCGGCCGGAAGCTCGACATCACGTCGAGCTCGCGCCGCGTACCAGCCGCGATCCTCGAACCTGCCGAGGAACACGGGCGAATCGGCGAACGCTGGCAGGGCATCGCGCCGGCCGAGGAACAGCCCGCCGGCGCGCTCCACCACCACATCCAGCTCGCGCACGATCACCACGAGCTCGTCGTCAATCGTCATGGCGGAGCGCCAGTGTACCAGGCCCGCCGGGCGCCGTCAGCGCCGCGCACGACAGCCGGCATCAGAATCCGCGCTGCCTCGATCGGCAGCTTCGTCTCGAGCTCCCGGCCGCGTCAGGGCGCCGGGCGGGGCTTCCAGAAACCTTCGAGCTTCTCCTCTCTCAGGACTTGCTCGAGGAAGCTGCGGTCGACCCAGGGCTCGAAGTCGAACGTCGCGCGGATCAAGCCCAGGCGCTTGGCGTCCGCGATGCTCGCTTTGTAGCGAGCGACCACGTACGCGTCCACGAGCGGGCTGTCTTTCTCGCGCGGGGACTCGCCAGCCCAGTCTTCCTTGAAGGACGCGAACGGGACGCCGGAGCGCGACCAGACGCGGTACGCCTCGCTCAGGTCCTTCTCCTGCTCCGCGACCCATCGGGCTGCCAGGACGTACTGCCGCACCACGCGCTTGGTGACCTCGGGGTACTTTCGGATGAAATCGTCCGAGCCGATGATGGTGCTGTTGCAGGTGTAGCGGGGGTCGCCCTTGGTCGAATAGATGATGCGCACGAGGCCTTGATCCCGCTGGGCGAGCAGGTCGTTGAGGCCGATGGCGGCGTCGACGTCCTTGGTGGCCAGGGCTGCCTTCGTGGTTGCGTTGTCCATGTTGATGGCGCGGAGGTCGCGCTCGCTGAGCCCGTGGGCCTCCAGGATGCGCGCCGCCGAGAGCTGCAAGCAGGTGCCCTTGAACACCGCGAAGCGCTTCCCCTTGAGATCCTTGACGCTCTGGATGGGCGAGTCCGCGGGCACGGCGATGTACAGGTTGGTCTTCGGCCCGCTCGCGAGGATGCGCGTCTTCAGGCCGCCGGCGCGGCCGATGATCGACGGCAGGTCGCCGAGCAGCGAGAAATCGGTCAGCCCGTTGGCGTACGTCTCGTTCACCGCTGGTCCGGCGCCGCGCAGGAAGCTCCAGCGCACCGGCACGCCGTCGCTCTTGAACTCATTCTCGAGCGCGCTGCGCAGGCTGAGCAGCGACCAGGCCGAGCCCCCCACCGCCGGGCGATTGCCGACGCCCACGCCGGGGTTGGCGACGCGGATCTCGCTGGGTTTTTCGGCAGCCTGGGCGCTCAGCGCGATGCAGAGCGGCGCGAGCACGAGGGCGAGCAGCTTGAACAGCCGTTTCATGCAAAGTTCCCTTCCGGTTGGCGTCCCTCGCGAACTATCGAGCGGACGGTTTGTCCGTTATAACGGACGCGGCGGTCGAGCGATAGGGGGTATCGCGCGGTGACGCCGGAGCTGCTGCTGGAGCAGCAGCGGTGGCGCGTCGCGGACTGACGGACGCGCCGCCCGGATCCACCCCTGTCCCGCCGCCGTCACCGGGCCCTCACGAGAGCGTGGGGAGGAGCTCCTCGAGCCGCTCGAACGTCTCGCGCATGCCGGCCTCCATGCCCGACTGGAGGTGCGCGTCGCGATCTGCCTGCGACTGATAGACGATCCTGCTCGTCAACATCGTCTTCCCGTCGCGCTCGTCGTACGTCGCCGTCACGACCATCTCGTGACCTGGCCCGAGCGGCTCGTAGTTCTCCGTGCTGACGACCCGCTCCGGTCGCTCGACCTCGCGGTAAACGCCCGTGAACCCGTGCTCGCTCCCGTCCGGCGCGCGCAGCACGTAGCGCCACCTGCCGCCCACGCGCAGGTCGATCTCGCAAACGGACATCGTGAGGGATCTCAGGCCGTACCAGCGCTTCACGTGCTCTGGCTTCGTCATCGCCTCGAAGACGATGCGCCGGGGCGCAGCGAACGTGCGCGTGATGACGACCTCACGGTCCGACCTGATCTCCAGATTCGTCGCGTCCCTCATCGCCTCTTCTCCTCCTCCTCGTTGCGCTGGATCTCGACCAGCAGCTCGTCGAGCTGCTCGAAGCGCGCGTCCCAGATGCACCGGAATCGCTCGATCCACTCGTTGAGCTCGCGCAGCGGCCCCGCGCGCAATCCGTAGATGCGCTGCTGCGCCTGCGGCCGCACGTCGACCAGGCCGGCGTCCCTGAGCACGCGCAGGTGCTTCGACACCTGAGGCTGCGGCAGGGGAAGCCGGTCGCTGATCTCGCCGACAGGCCGGGGCCCGGCCCGGAGCAGCTCGACGATGCGCAGGCGTGTTGGATCGGCGAGCGCCGCGAACGTCTCGACCATCACGAGGAGAATATGCCCGATCGGGTATATGCTCGTCAAGGAATATATGCGGCGCGGTGGCCGCTGGCGAGGCCCGGCCGGATGCTCGCGCGCACCGACGGCCTCGCCGCGGCGACGGCCGACGCGGCGCGAACGCCGGAAGGCTCGTCGCGGGGGCCGCGTGCTCATGCGTTGACCGCTGCGCGGGGTGGTGGGTGTTCGCGCGGCGGTCGCGATGACGCTTTGCGTGAAGCCATCTCTGCGCGCGCTGTTCGGTGGAGCTCCGACTTTCTCCTTCACCCCTCGCGCCGAGCCTGCTATCTGCGCGGCTGACTTGCTTTCCTGATCCCGTACTGGACGCCCGTTGCTCGATGCCAGGTCCATCGAGCGAGCGCCTTGCTTGGAGAATGCAATGAATCACGACGTGAACGCGGGGTTGTTTGTCGGGCCGCGGTGGACGCGCGGCTTTCTGCATCTTGCGCTGCCGGCGATGATGCTCATCGCATGCGATGGCTCGGTAGGGGATTCGGGATCTGGAGGGGGCGACTCGACTTCATCGACGTCGGCGTCCTCCACGGCGAGCGGCTCGGCGTCATCGACGTCGGCGTCCTCCACGGTGAGCGGCTCGACGTCGGCGTCCTCGGGCGGCGGTACAGGCGGCGAGGGCGGCAGCGGCGGAGGCGTGGGCGGCGGTGACGCATCGACGTCGGTGGCCAGCGGCGGCGGCGGCGCTGGCGGCGACGCCTCGACGGTCGCATCCGTCACGAGCGGCACCGGCGGCGACGCGTCGACGGTGGCATCCACGACGAGCGGCACCGGCGGCGATGCGTCGACGGTGGCATCCACCACGAGCGGCACGGGCGGCAGCGGCGGCGACGCATCGACATCGTCCGTGACGACCACGACGTCCGGCACGGGCGGCAGCGGCGGCGACGCATCGACCTCGGCCGTATCGACCTCGGCCGTATCGACGTCGGCCGTGACGACCACGACGACGGGTGCGGGCGGCAGCGGCGGCGCTGGCGGCGCGGGCGGCGCCGGCGGCGCCGACGTGTCGACGTCGGCCGTGACGACCACCACGACCGCCGTGAGCTCGACGACCTCGACCGGGACGGGCCCTGTCACGGGGACGCCGGTCGAGCGGCACGGCCGCCTCGGGGTGATGGGCAACCGCGTCGTCGACGAGTACGGGGCAGAGCTCCAGCTCAAGGGCATGAGCATGTTCTGGAGCGTCTGGGAGGGGGAGAAGTTCTACAACGCGTCCGCCGTCAACACGCTCGTGGACGGCTGGGATGTGAGCGTCGTCCGCGCCGCGATGACCATCAGCGCCGGGATGGGGCTCGGCTACCTCCGCAACCCGGACGCGGAGAAGCGCAAGGTCAAGGCCATCGTCGACGCCGCCATCGCCAGAGGCATCTACGTGATCATCGACTGGCACGATCACGACGCGGCCCTGAACGATCACAAGGAAGCGGCGAAGCGCTTCTTCCGGGAGATGGCGACGGAGTACGGCGACGAGCCCGGCGTGATCTTCGAGGTCTACAACGAGCCCAACGACGAGACATGGCCTCAGGTGAAGGCATATGCCGAGGAGGTGATCGGGGAGATCCG
This sequence comes from Sorangium sp. So ce321, assembly GCF_051530195.1. Classification (NCBI taxonomy): domain Bacteria; kingdom Pseudomonadati; phylum Myxococcota; order Polyangiales; family Polyangiaceae; genus Sorangium; species Sorangium sp. So ce321. Next base: position 2,305,271 of record NZ_CP150329.1, read on the forward strand.
CGGCGCCGGCTCCGACAACCTCGTGATCGTCGGGACGCCGACCTGGTCGCAGGACGTGGACATCGCCGCCGGGAACCCGATCACGCGTTACGAGGACATCGCCTATACGCTGCACTTCTATGCCGCCACGCACAAGGGCGCGCTGCGCACCAAGGCGACCAACGCGCTGGCCGCGGGCCTCCCGCTGTTCGTGACCGAGTGGGGCACCTGCGAGGCCAGCGGGTCCGGCGCGCTCGACCTCGGAGAGGCGCAGACCTGGCTCGACTTCCTGAGCGCCAACAAGATCAGCTGGCTCAACTGGTCGATCGTCGACAAGGCCGAGGCGTGCGCGGCGCTCCGGTCCGGCGCGAGCGCGGGCGGCCCCTGGGCCGACGGGCAGCTCACCGACTCGGGACGGTGGGTCAAGGGGAAGATCGCGGCGCCCTGACACGAGCGCTCCGGCGCCGGATCGCTTGCGCGCTCGCCGGCCGAGGTGGTACCCGCGAGCTCGTGAGCCGCAACGATCCGCGCGCCGCGGCCGCCTCGGCCTGTCGCGTCGCCGCCCGATGAGCCTCGTCCACCGGGCCGTCTGGGGGCGAGGCCAGCTGCTCGTCCTCGTGGGCTCCGGCGGGCACGCGCTGCGCTCGGAGGACGGAGGCCAGCGCTGGAAGCGGGCGCAGACGCCCGTTCGCCAGGACCTGGCTGCGGTCGCGGGGGCCGGCCAGGCGCTGATCGCGGCCGGACATCGGGGGACCCTGCTGTCCTCGCTCGATGAAGGGCGGCGCTGGTCCGACGTGAGCTCCAGCGCGGAGGCCGACCTGCGCGGCGTCGCCCTGCGGGACGACGGCGAGGCCATCGCCGTGGGGCTCGGCGGGACGGTGCTCCGGTCCCGCGATCACGGCCGGACCTGGGAAGCAGGGCCGAGCCTCGACGCGCTCTGCCTGGAGGCCGCGGCGGTCGACGCCGAGGGGCGCTTCCTCGCGCTCGCGCTCGAAGGTGAGCTCGCCGTCCTGCGAGGAGGCGCGTGGGCTCGTCACGAGGTCCCTGGCCGGTGTCCGCGGGCGCTCTGCGCGCGCGCGGGGCTCGTGGTCGTGGGCGATGGCGATGGCCGTGTCCACACCAGCCGGGACGGGGGCGCCTCCTGGGAATCGCGCCCCACCGGGAGCGGGAGCGCCCTCCACGGGCTATGGCTCGGCGCCGACGGTCTTGTCGTCGCGGCGGGCGATGGCGGTCTCGTGGCCGTCAGCGAGGACGAGGGCCGCACCTGGCGTCGCCCGCAGCTCAGGTCCGATCAGCCCCGGGCCGCGGCGTGGGGCGACGACCAGGGCGCGATCTGGTGCGTGGGGACCGGGCCCGCCTTCCGGTCCACCGATGGTGGCAAGAGCTTCGCCAAGGTGCCAGTCCAGGCAGGGGACGCGCCGCTCGAGGGCCCCTGGCAGAAGGTGCCTGTCCGCGGGAAGCTCCGGGGTCTCTGGGTCGCGGGGCCTGGTCGCGTCGTGCTGGTGGGCGACGGTGGCACCATCGTGCAGACCCGCGATGGCGGCCAGACCTGGGCGAGGAGCACCGAGGAGGACGCCGGCTCGCTGATCGCCGTGTGGGGGAGCGGCGAGACGATGCTGGCCGTCGGCGGGGGCTTCGCGCAGCTCCGGTCCGAGGACGGCGGAGATTCCTGGATCGAAGTGACGGGCAGGCCTGGAGGAGCCTCGGTGCATGGACAGGGGGCGAGGAGGGCGTTCGCGATCCTCGATGGCGCTGTCTGCCGCCTCGGCGCGGACGGCCTCCGGTGGATCGAGCTGGAGGCCCCGCGCGAGCCGCGCCTCCGCGCCGTCTGGGCGGGGCCGGCGCAGCTCGCCGTGGCGGTGGGCCGCGGCGGCGCCGTCGTCCGCACGGTCGACGACGGCGCCACGTGGGAGGCGGTCGAGAGCGGCAGCACGCGCGATCTGGAGGCGGTCTGGGGCAGGGGCGACGAGCTCTTCGCGGTCGGCGGGCTGACCCTCAGCGACGTGGTGCGCTCCCGGGACGGCGGCGCGACATGGGACTTGCTGGCCGTGGTCTCCGGCGGCCTCCGGGGCATCTGGGGGGACGAGGAGGGGACGCTCTGGGCGTGCGGCCGGGACGGGGCGCTCCTGCGCTCGACCGATGGCGGCGGGACCTGGCGGGGCGAGGCGTCGGGCACCTGGGGCACCCTGTTCGATGTGCGCGGGGACGGCGCCGAGATGTGGGCGCTGGGAGAGAACGTCCTGCTGCGCCGGGCAGCCAGCGAGCCGCGCGAGCCGCGCGAGCCGCGCGAGCCGCGCGAGCCGCGCGAGCCGCGCGAGCGGTGCGAACCGTGCGAGCCGCGCCTGCAGGAGGACGCGCCGCTGCTAGAACCCGGCGGATGAGTCCTCCGCCGCGCGAGCGCCTCCGCGAGCTCTTTGCCAAGGTCGACGCGTTCTTCGCGAGCGCGAGCGCCCGCCATGGCGCGCGGATGGCCTGCCGCACCGGGTGCAGCGACTGCTGCCGGCGGCGGTTCTCCGTGACGTCGATCGAGGCCGACGCCCTGCGCGAGGCGCTCGCGGCGCTCCCCGAGGCCGACCGGGCGGCGCTCGCCGCGCGCGCGCGGGCGGGCGACCCGGGCGTGTGCCCGGCGCTCGACGGGGAGGGGAGGTGCGCTGTCTACGCGGCGCGGCCGCTCATCTGCCGCACGCACGGCCTGCCGATCCGGTTCGCGCCGCCGGGCGGGCGCGCGCTGCCCGTCATCGACGCGTGCCCGAAGAACTTCGTGGGAGAGGACCTCCAGGCCATCGAGGCGTCGTCGGTCCTGGACCAGACGACGCTCTCGACGGTGCTGGCCGCCCTCGACATGGCCCACGCCGACGCGGCCGGGCGGCCGCGCGGGGAGCGCGTCGCGATCGCCGCGGTGCTCGCGGGAGAGGGGTGACGCGCGCTCCGGACGCGGAACGACCCGTCGGTGACGGGACACGCGAGAACCGGCTCGTGGCCGTGGAGATCCTGGTGGCGTGAGATCGGGGCTTCCTGCTGTTCGCTCCGCGGGAAATCGCCCGTATCCTGTCGGTATGCACTGCCCCGCGTGCGGCCGCTCGAACCCGGAGGCCTATGTCTTCTGTCTGGACTGCGGCGCCCGGCTCCCCCGCGCCGCGAGCGCGCCCGTCGCGGATCCCGTCACCGATCCCCACGCCGCGAGCGCGCCGGCGGAGCGCTCCCTCGAGGAGCGGGTGGGGCGGCTCGAGCGCGAGGTCCAGGCGCTGCTCGAGCGGCGATCCGCGTCGATGCGCGACGAGCTCCGCTGCCCCGCATGCGGCGCGAGGAAGATCCTCCACGCGCCCAAGGTCCTCGACGCGGACGCCGACGGTCGGAGCGATCTCGCCATCGCGAAGCCGAGCGTCTGGAGCAGCCGGAGGGTCGGCAAGCTCGAGGCGTACATCTGCGCGGGCTGCATGCTGGTCGAGTGGCACGTGAAGGAGCTCGAGGGGCTCGACGAGCACGTGGACGTGTCGGTGCTCAATGGTGAGGCGCCGCGCCAGGGACCGTATCGTTGATCGATCGCATCCGCCCGCGTTGTGAAGCCATGCAAGGTCGCCCGTGATGGGCGCCTGGACCGCCTGCTTCGCCGACGTGATGAGCCAGCGTGGTGTAGACAATATTACACAGCCGAGTGAACTCGTTGGATCTGTTGATTTTTGTAGGCGGATCGGTGGATCCGTACTTTGTACGTCATGTCAACTGCCGGTTGTTGGCAGGAAATTCTTAACAGGTCGGAATGGCTTTGCGCGGGCTATCCTCTGAATCGCGCAGCGCTTCTGTGTATATCGCAAGTCCGGGCTGCTCTCGGGGCAGCGCTTCGAGGCGAGGGGCACGAAGTCCATCCAGCTGGTCAAGACGCCCGCCGGCTGGAAGATCAGCGCGGTTGCCTGGGACGACGAGCGGGAAGGGCTGAGCGTCCCTCCGGCTCAGGAGGTCAGACGAGGCAGCCTGTAGCCGACAGGCGCTCGCTCCTCGGAAGGCCATCGCGAGATCAGGAGCCCGTCGCTAGAATGCCGAAGCCATGCCCTTGCGCCAGCAGACAACGCCCGGCGGAGACCGGCGCGCCGCCGTCCCCGGCGCGCCCGGTCGGCTCGCCTGCCTGAGGTCCCCGTGATCCGGGCCGCTCGCCCCGAGGAGGCTGAGCTCCTCGGCGCGCTCGCTCTCCGTTCCAAGGCGCACTGGGGCTACACGCGCGAGTTCATGGAGGCGTGCCGCGCGGAGCTCTCGATCTCGCCGGCGTACGTGGCGCGGCATCCGACCTTCGTCCTGGTACGCGGAGACGAGGCGCTCGGGTTCTACACGCTCGAGGCCCTGAGCCCGACCCGGGTGGAGCTCGGCTACCTCTTCGTCGAGCCGGAGGAGATGGGGCGCGGTCATGGCCGCGCGCTCCTGGCGCACGCACGCGACGAAGCGCGGCGACGCGGGTACCGCGTCCTCGTGATCCAGGGCGATCCGAACGCCGGGCGGTTCTACGAGGCCTGCGGCGCGCGGCGCGTGGGCGAGAAGGGCTCTGCCAGCATCCCTGGCCGGCTGCTCCCGCTCTTCGAGCTCGACCTGTCGCGCTGACGCGCTGCCGCTCGCGCTGGCCGAGCCTCCACGATATCGGCCACGTGAATCGATCTCCGGATCCTGTTAGTCCTCGATGGCGTGTCGTACTGAATGTTCGTGGTCACCAGGAGCGCCGTCTGCGCCACTCGCCACTCCATCTGGGCGCCTCGTCAATGCGGCTTGCTACCGTCGGCGCGACCTTTCTCTCCCCTCCGGTGCTGGCACCAGGCCGAGCAGCCGACCGATCGCCTCGTGAACGATCCGCGCCGCCTCCTCATCCCCAAGGGCGACGGCGCGGTTCAGGGTGCCGGCGAGCGAGGCAACCACGACGGCCCGAGGCGACGCGTCGGCCGACGCGAGCTTCCCAGGATCGAGGCTCGCCGGCTGGGCCCCGGTTGGGCCCACCCCCACCGACGGACTTCGATCCGTCGTCACGCCTCCCTGAAATCCCGGGCAAAGCACCGGATCGCGACGGTTCGCCCCCGCGGAATCGTCCCGCCAGGACTTCTGCGACGACGAGGCGGACGCGGACGAAATATCAATAATTTTAAATAATTCCGGCTGATTCGCGGCCGAGCGAGCCTCCGGCATGGCCCAACGCGGGCCCAACGCGCCGCCGGTAGCCCGCGCCTCCCTGTTCAATTTCAGCCGGAAACGGCTGCAAAGTGAGCTGGTTTCTCAGGTTGACGGAGAGGCCGTTGACCTCCACATGGATAATATCCTGCTCCGATCACCGAGCGATGCGCGCGAGACAGCTCCGCCAAAGCCTCAAACCATGGGTCAGAAGGTCATCGCACACCGCCTCGCGCTCGCAGCAGCCCCGTGAAGCGCGAGGCGCCGCACCATGCCAGAAGGCTTCGCCCTCGCAAACGCCCCGGAGTCGAGAAGCACGAATCAATGCCGACATGGATCCGCATCTGGCGGAATCACCTGAAATCGTGGAGCTCAAGATGAAAACGCATTTAACGGTGGAAGCGGAACCGTACGAGTTCACCCTCGACCCGGCCAGCACGGCATTGATTGTCATTGACATGCAGCGAGACTTTATCTTGCCGGGTGGGTTCGGCGATTTTCTTGGAAACAAGGTCGAGCTGCTTCACCCTGCGATCGAGCCGACGCGCCGCGTACTCGCGGCCTGCCGGCAGAGACGCTTGACAGTACTTTATACACGAGAAGGACATCGCCCCGATCTGAGCGATTGCCCACCTTCCAAGCGCGAACGCGGACGACTGAAGATCAAGATAGGCGACGAAGGCCCAATGGGCCGCGTGCTGGTGCGCGGGGAGTACGGCCATGACATCATTGATGAGCTGTCGCCCTTGCCGACAGAGACCGTCATCGACAAGCCTGGCAAAGGGGCGTTCTTCGCCACCGACCTCGACCTGATCTTGAGAAATATCGGAATTAGCAGCCTGATCGTCACCGGCGTGACCTCCGAGGTCTGCGTTCAGACAACGACTCGCGAAGCCAACGACCGGGGCTACAGGTGTCTCGTCCTGGAAGATTGCGTTGCGTCTTATTTTCCGGAGTTTCAGCGAGCGGCCCTCGATATGATCAAAGCCCAAGGCGGCATCGTCGGCTGGGTATCCACGTCAGCCCGCTTTTTGGATGCATTCGAGAATCTGGGGTGAGGCGCCCGTCGGTGGAGGTGAGGCTGGACGACCGCCTTCATCGCCGTCTCTGCTCCGGGAGGTCCCCTCTCTCCCGGCGGGATGACCGCCAAGCAGCCGTGTTCTTCGTCAAGCGGCGGCGACCTGCCAGGGTCGGTTTGCCCGACATGGCTCGCTGCCCAGGCGAGCGCGACGAGCGAGCGCCTGCTCAGGTCGATGGTGGCTCTCGCGCTGCACGTTTCGTGCGCGGGCGCCCCCGCGCGGCGCCAGGATGCCGCTATCCTCTTCGCCTGCCTCTCGCCCACCGAGCGCGAGGGAGAAGGCATCATGGGAACGTGGGTGCGCCGGGATAAACCGGCACGGAGATGGGTATGAGAGAGACCTACATTGAAGGCGTAGCGAGCCAAGATGGCCCCGAGTCATGAGCAGGCTCCCGCGAGGGGGTCCGCGAAGCGTTGACAGGGGTACGCGCAGGCAGGGCGATAGAGCCGCGGAGTCACATCCGTATGCCCATCACCCGGGGCGCTAGCCAGCGGGCGCACGCAGGGCGGGTCAAAGGCGCGCAGCGGCGACCGGCAGGGAGCGCACCCTTGACGCGCCCGAGTACGCCCGCACCATCGCGTCCGTGGTGGGCGTGCTGCTGCGCGATGATGGCCACCATCCAGACGGATTTCATGGCCATCAATGAGCTGGCTCGGTAACAGCGGCGCTTGCGTGAGCGTGCGATCGATGCATATTTCTCGGTTGCGAGACTCGTGCTGATGGCGCTGTTGATCTACCGCAATGGACACGGCAATGCCTGAAGTCGAACTTTTCCGCTCCGGACAGGCGGACGCGTTCGCGCGACGCATCGCGAGCTGTTCCGACGATCGATACACACCAGAACGTCGGGCTTACTTCGTCGAATTTTTACGTCATGGCCCGAGTGGCTTGATGGACAACGGCCGCAGCACACGTGCGTTCATCGCGGTGGTGGGCGACGCGCTCGTCCCGCTGGTTGTCAACGACGGTGACGTGGACGATTGCTACCTCGTCTCGACGCGTTGTCACTATATCCTCTACATGATGTTCGAGATGAGCAAGATACGCCCGCGCTGGAAGACCTGGCCGCTGCAGCGCGCCGTCGGGCTGCTCGGGAGGGTCGTGACCCGAGCGGGCTTCAATCGCTGCGTCTCGATCAATAACTGGCTGTTGACAACATCGCCCCAAAACCAGCTCACGCGAGACGAGCTGGCCACGCTCACTGCCGGGCTCTGCCGGCTGTTTCCAGAACATGCGCTTGTAATGCGAGCGGTCGATCCGCGTGAGATCACGAAAAAGGCGGTGATTGCCGCCTGCGGTTACCGATTGATTGCGCATCGACCCGTGCACGAGTGGGATCCAACGCGTATTGCCCGGCTGTCGGCCAACCAACGAGCAGCGGTCCGAAAGGATCTCGCGCTCTTCCACGACGGACCGTTCAGCGTGCGGGAGCCGAAGGATCTCGCCCCTGCCGAGGCGCAGCGCGTCGCGTGGCTGTACCACGCTTTGTACATCGGCAAGCACTCCCGGCTGAACGCCTGCTTCAACGCCGGGTTCTTTCACGTGGTAACGTCGACCGGCATGACTCCGATCGCGCTGCTGGAGCGTAAGGATACCGGGGAGCTGGTGGCGTTCGTTACCTACTTCGAGGATCCTGGGCGGCTCGTGTCTTCGCTCGTCGGCTACGACCCTCAGCTTCCGCGTAACTCTTTCCCGTGCTACCGAATGGCGCTCGCGTTCACGTTCAGATTGTCGATCGAACGCCGCAAGCCACTCTTTCTCAGCACGGGCGCTGCATCGATCAAGCAGCGACGCGGTAGCTACGAGTGGATGGAGCACGAAGCCTACTTCGTCCAGCACCTCCCCCGAACACGCCAGCTCGCCTGGGACGCCATGGCAGCGCTGCTCAACATGGCGGCGGCTCGGCTGGATACCTCACAGATCTGATTGTCCATGTCCGCACGCGGGAGCGCCGCGCGCAGAGGCTCTCGTCCAACATGGAACGAACCGGTCGGAGCATGTACACTCGGATCCGCAACCTGAAATGCAGCTAAGCCCCGGATCTTTAATGGAAGCGAAATGACCCATTGTCTCACCGGTACGGCTGGCAGTACCCGATCCACGAGGTGCGCCGCCGTGTTGCACATCTGCCGCGCACCGTAGCTCGGGCAGAGGCCGCGCCCCTTGCAGGAGAAAGCGACCAGGAGGTCCTGACCGCGCTCATCGCAATGGAACCGTATGATGCCTGGCGACGCCATGGCCGCGTCGCGGCGAGAGGTTGATCGCCGCGTACATCCGACGGATCGCGACGGGTCGCCCCCGCGGAATCGTCCCGCCAGAAACACCCGTCGATGGCGAGCGGTCGTCGGAAATAGCAGCTATTCCCATAGCTTCCGCCTGCTTGGCCGCCGAGGGCGGCTCCGGTGTGGCCCAACGGGGCGCCCTCCGCCGCCGCGTCGCCCGCGGTGAAGGGCCGCGGCATCACGGTCCCACCGTACAGTGGTCCTGCCCCGGAGCTCGATGCCTCCCGGAAGCCCCTCTGGCGGCTAGGGTGCCGGCCCTCCGGTATTTCATTCAAGCACCGGAATGGGAGTAGCTCTTTTCCCGGAGCACGGGCCACGGCGACCGCGCGGCCTCCCGCGGCCGTGACCGTCCTCCCTGTCACCGCACCATTCTGGAGCGGATCTACGAGCCTTCATTTCTTGGATTTTCGTGCGGATTTCGGCCCGGTCGAAGCCAATATGATGCCCTTGATGCGTTGGCGGTGGCACGTGGCAGGAAGGTCAATTGGGTGCTCGATGCGGGCATTGCCTCCTTCTTCGATTCAGTTCGTTTTGAGCGGATGCAAAGGTTGGTCGAGCATCGAGTTTCGGATCGACGCTCCAGGCTCTGTCCGGGGGGCCCCCTCGAATGCCCAGGATGCCTCATCCCATCTAGAACATCCCCGGATCAAGCCGCGCCCCTTCGGATCAGGGCCCGCAGGCGCGGCGAGAGGGCGCGGCCCGAGAAGAAGAGGTCGCGGAACCAGCGCTGCGCCGGGTCGTCGTCGTGGCGCTGCGACCACACGGCGACGACCTGGGCGGCGGGCAGCTCGAAGGGGGGCGCGAACACCCGAAGCCCGAAGAGCTCGCGGGCGCGCTGGGCGACGCTGCTCGCGATCGTGCAGAGGAGGTCGGAGCTGCGCACGGCGAGGGGCGCGGACATGAAGTGAGGCAGGCGCAGGGCCACGCGTCTGGTCTTACCGAGGCGGGCCAGGGCGCGGTCGACGGCGCCGTCGCGGTGGCCCTCGACGCTGACGAGGACGTGGCCGAGGGCGACATAGGTGTCGAGATCGAGGCGGCGCTTGATCGCCGGGTGGCCTTTACGGGCCATGACGGCGAAGGGATCCTGGTAGAGCGGGGCGCGGCGGAGGCCCGCGGCCGGCACGGGCTGCGAGGCGCCGAACAGGGCCAGATCGATGTCGCCGAGGACCAGCGCGGGGGTGACGTCAGGGGAGAAGCGCTCGATCTCCAGGCGGACGAAGGGGGCGTGTTCGCCCAGGTAGTCGAGCACGTCGGGCAGCGTCGTGAGCTCGAAGTAGTCGACGGTGGCGACGCGGAAGCTGCGCGCCGAGGTGCGCGGATCGAAGGGCTCGGGGGAAGCGAGGGCGCGGCGGAGGTGCTCGAAGGCGGCGGGCAGGGCCGCGAGGAGCTGGAGCGCGCGCGGCGTGGGGGTGAGACCGCGGCCGAGGGGGACGAGGAGGGGATCGCCGAAGAGCTCGCGCAGGCGCGCGAGGGAATGGCTCATCGCCGACTGGCTGACGTGGGCGCGGCGCGCCGCGCCGCTGACGCTGCCCTCGACGAGCAGCGCCTCGAGGGCGGGGAGGAGGTTCAGGTTGATGCTCCGTATATCGATCTCGCTCATGCCTGGTATGAGATACATCCCATTTTCCTCATGGGTCCAGCGACGCATGCTGGGCGGCCTATGAGAGCGTGCGATGTCGAGGTCATGGTGACGGGGGGTACGGGATTCATCGGGCGCTGGCTGCTGGCCGAGCTGACCCGGACGAAGGCCGTGGTGGCGCCGGTGCGCCAGGCGCGGCAGCGGGCCGCCGAGCTTTCCGCGTTCGTCGACGCGCACGGCGGCGATTCGCGGCGGCTCCTGGTGGTCGAGGGCGATGTCGAGGCGGCGTCGCTCGGTCTGTCGGAGCGCTTCGAGCAGGTGCGCGACGTCTATCACCTGGCGGCGCGCTTCGCCTTCGGGCTCGGCGTACAGGAGGCGCGGCGCTGCAATGTCGAGGGCTCGCTGCACGCGGCCGAGTGGGCGCTCGAGCGGCCCCACCTGCGGCGCTTCGTCTACCTCGGCGGCTACCGCATGATGCACGCGAGCGCCCGGTCGGGCGCGGAGAGCGTGCTGACGAAGCGAGCGCGGGACCGGCTCTACCGCCAGTACGGCGCGTACGAGGGGTCGAAGCACGAGTCGTTCCTCGCCGTGCGCCGCTTCGCGGCCGAGCGCGGGCTGCGCTGGACGGCCGTGCATCCGAGCAGCGTCATCGGCGACTCGCGCACCGGCGAGACCACGCAGCTCATGGGCGTCGGCGAGATGGTCGAGCAGCTCTGGCGGGACCGCCTGCCGGCTCTGGTCGGCAGCGAGCGCACCTTCCTGCCGCTGGTGACGGTCGACTACCTGGCGCGCTTCCTGGCGAGCGTGCCCGAGCGCTCGGAGACCGCGGAACAGGACCTCTGCGTCCTCGATCAGGCGACTCCGCGGCTGCCCGCGCTGGTCCGCGGCATCGCCGCCCACCTGAGGCGCAGCCCTCCGGCGTGGATGCTGCCCCTCGGCCTGGTGCGCCTACTGCCGGAGGCGCTCACCGGGGTGACGCGAGAGAGCCTATCGTTCCTCGCCGAGGATGCGTATGACACCAGCGCGGCCGACGCCCACGCCCGCGCGGTCGGCCTGGTGATGCCGCCGATCCACACCAGCGTGGAGCGCTGGTGCGACTACCTGGTGACGACGCGCTTCGGCGCCACACCCGGGAATGCGCCCGGCCGCCGGCCGGCGTCCTCCGTCGCCTGATCCGCTATCGGGGTCGCCGCCGGTCCGGAGCGGAGCGCCCGTGCGAGACGCCGCAGGTCAGGAGGGGAGCGGTCGGCGCTCACCACAACGTGCGTCCCCAGCCGCTTGCCGCTGGGGTTCGACGTTCGGCCCAAGCTTGGTCACCCCTCCGGTGCCACCGGCAGTCCGAGCAGCCGACCGATCGCCTCGTGAACGAGCCGGGCCGCCGCCTCATCCCCGAGGGCGACGGCGCGTCTCAGGGTGCTCGCACGCGAGGCGACCACCGCCGCCCGACGCGACGGTTCGGTCACGGCGAGCTCCCCAGGCCCGAGGCTTGACGCTTGGGCCCGGGTTGGGCCCACGCCTTCCGAGGGGCTGCGATCCGTCGTCACGCTCTCCCAAAATCCCCGGGGATGCGACGGATCGTGATGGTTCGCCCCCGCGGAATCGTCCCGCCAGGATTCCGGTGCGGTGTCGAACCGTCGCGATCCGTTACTTTCGGCGGGATTTCGAGGGGGCGTGACGACGGATCGCACCCCCTCGGGTGGCATGGACCCAACCCGGGCCCAAGCGCCGAGCCCTGGGCCCGGGCAACTCGCGACGGTCGATCCATCGCCTCGAGCCGCCGTGGTTGCGTCGCTCGCCGGCACCCTGAGCCGAGCCGTCGCCCTCGGGGACGCGGAGGCAGCCCGGGTCGTGCACGAGGCGATCGGTCAGCTGCTCGGGCTACCGGTGGCACCGGAGGGGTGAGCAAGCTTGGGCCGAACGTCGAGCCCGCCGCTCGCGTCGACTCGCTGCCGGAGCCTTGCCGCTCGCCAGTGCCGCAGGCTCTGCTGGGATCGCCCGCGCGCGGCGGTTGCGTGCCGAAGCGCCCCGGAGGCATCCGGAAAGTGATGCCGGCAAGCAGCAGGCCTGTGCCGGGAGGCAACGGCGGCGGCGTGCGCAGGCGACGACCCTCTCGCCGCGATGCTGCATGGCGACGCCATGGCGGAACTGCGGACGCCACGGGGAGCGGTGGGAAAACGAGCGGCGAACAGGCTCCTGCACGCTGGCACGGAGGCGGCACGCCCACCATGCGCCTCGGCGCCAGAGAGCGCAGATTCAAGCACGAGCCTGACACGCTGCTCATCCATGGTCCCGATGAGAGGCATGACCATCACCTGCTCGGTGATCGGGATCATCGGCGTGGACAGCTCCGCTAGCCGGCTCTGCTGCACCCGGATGATCTCCTCCTGCAACGCTGCGCGCTCGCGCTCTGCGTTCTCGCGCGCCGACATATCGAGCGCGAGGCGGGTGCTCGGCGAGCGCCTCCGCCGCCGCGGCAGCGTAGTGCTAGCTGGGCTTTCCGCCGTAGGCGCGCCGAGGCGGCCCTGCCGGATGACTGCGATTGGATGGGAACGCGTTTCCTGCGCTGAATGAAGGCCGACATGCGCCGCGGCCGCGCTGGGCCAATGCGAGAAACGGCGCTTTGCCGCAGGGCGCAGCCGAAAAAGTCGCGCGCTCGTGGTCTCATCGTGGCGCTGCGCAAGCGCAACCTCTCCGTCATGGAGTCTCGCGGGGTGGCGCGCCAAGGATCCTGGTTCCAAACGCGGTGGACACAAGGGTGATTTTTGCCCGCGAGAGGGCATCGGCGCCGGCGGGCGGGCCTGCAAAGACGGCAACCTATGAGCTAGGCGCGGACGCCGACCAGCCGGCGCTTTGGCAGCGAAGCCCGCGTGCTCTCCCAAGCGCCACGAGCGGCCAGCTCGACGACCCGCCGCACGAGCAGGGACGAAGCGTCAGCCTCCACGCTCCTCTCAAAGGTCCCGCCGCCGCGGTCATACCAGGGTTGCGCGCTCTCAAGAAGGATACGATCCTGAGCGAAAATTTTCGGTTCCTGCTTCGACCACCCGACCTTGCGGCCGAACGGCATCGGGTTCGTGACCATCCATTCCAGCCGGCAGCTGTTCTCCCCGGTGGGAACGAAGTGCAGGATTATGATGGGCGCATGGAATTTGGTGGTCTCCACCGTCACCCGGTTGGGAAGCTCGTAGGTCGTCATCATGGCGTCCGGTGGGATCGGAGCCTCGGGATCCGAGGTCGCCGGCGTGAAGACCACAATCCCCCGCTCGGTGACGCGCATCTCGTACTCGTACTCCTGGAAACCCCGGAATAGGATCGTGAAGAACTGGAGATGCGTCCAGGGATGGGCGAAGTAGGGGTGGCACACGTCGACGTTGTTCTCGATCATCTTTAGGTAGTCGCAGCGCATATCCATCGCGCCCTGCATCCACCGGCGTGATGCGAAGCGCGGGATGCCCTCAAGCGGTGGAGGCGCGCCTTCGCCAAGGAAAACCCAAACATAGCCGTCGCGTTCCTCGCAAGGAAAGGATGGCACTCCGACCTTCTCGGGGATCCGGCGGTCTTTGGTGAGCGACGGAATGTGAACGCACCGGCCCTCGCCGTCGAAGCACCATCCGTGATAGCGACAGGCGATGTTCCCCTTGGTGACGGAGCCGAGCGAGAGCCGCACACCGCGATGACAACAGCGGTCGAGCAACGCGCGGGCTTGACCCGCACCATCGCGGAAGACGACAAGATCCTGGTCGAGCACGCGCACCCCACGAGGCTCTTTTGCAAGCTGCGAGGTAGCGCAGGCGGTGTACCAGTATTCTCGAAGCATGGGGGGTGCATCGGGGAATTGCTTCGGATCGATAGCAGGGCTTGAGGGGGAATGGGACATGGAACCTTTCTGCCATGTTGCGACACATAGGTCAAGTTTAGATCATTGGTGTCGCCGAACCATGCGTGAGGTCAGGCAGCCATGTTGAGTTCGCGGACGCGAGGCCGGAACCGTTCAGCGTCGCCGCCGCAACGAGCGCGCGGAGCTGCGCCCCAAGCGCCTTGCTTTTTTCGCCTCTGCGCCCTTGCGCCCATGCGTTGAAATCCGGCGCCCCGCCGCGATTCAACCGCCCTAGGATCGGCTACGTTGCTCCCAGCAGCCGGCTTCCTCTGTTGCCAATCGGTGCCGCGTATGTATACCGGTTTCTTGGTCCAGTAGACCTGATCGAAGATATCCGTGTAGGCGACGGCTTTCGTTCCGGCGGCCGCCCCGACGGGCGACGCGGCGCGCTCCGGCGACATGCGGCTCAATCCGCATCTGCACGTGGTCTTCCTCGACGGGGCTTATCACGAAGACGGCACCGAGCTCGTGTGGAACGAGCTCGGTCACCTAACAAGTGCCTCGATGTCCGCGGCGCCTCGACCGCGGACGGCGCGGCCATCGTCCAGTACACCTGCCACGGCAACGCCAACCAGCAATGGGCCGTCACCGACCTCGGCGGCGACACCCTGCGCATCACGTCGCGCCTCAGCGGAAAGTCCCTCGACGCCTACGCGGCCGCGGCCGTGAACGGGACATCGGTCGTCCAGTGGCGCTACGGCGGCGGCGCCAACCAGCAATGGAAGCTGGTCGCGCCCGGCTCGGGAAGCGGCGGCAGCGGCGGCAGCGGCGGCAGCGGCGGCAGCGGCGGCAGCGGCGGATACCCCCTGGGGAACCCGCCGGTCCCGAGTGCCGGTTGTGGCAAAGCGCCGATGATGACGGACGGCAGCAAGATGATCGTGAGCAGTGGGGATCAGCGCCACTACAACATCACCATTCCCACCAACTATGACATGAACAAGGCGTATCGCGTCATCTGCGCGTCGCATGGCCTTGGCGGGAATGGTAACGACATAACAAGGGAGAACTATTATGGCCTCAAGCGCGTGGCGGACGCCGCCAACGACCCCGCGATCTTCCTCGCGCCCAGCGGACTCGGCGGCGCCTGGGGAGAAAAGGACCACCCTCTATTCGACGACATTCTCGCCCTTGTGAAACAGAACCTTTGCATCGACACGTCGCGTGTCTTCGTGCTTGGATTTAGCTTCGGCGGCATGTACAGCTACTCGCTGTCCCTGAATCATCAGAAGGATATTCGCGCCGCTATCGGCATGGGCCCGGCCAACTACAACATCTGGCTACCCCCCAAGACGCACGAGCCGATCGCCTGGATGCAAACGACCGGGATGAGCGACCGGACGACCCCTGGGTCAATGGAAACAGCACGACTCAAGGTGCGAAGTACATCGCGATCGAACACGCCACCGACAATGGATGCATGGTGCCGGCGGACATTCCGACATGGAAATCGGGCAACACGCTCTGCTACGACTTCCTCGGGTGCAGGCCCGGATATCCAGTCAAGGCGTGTACATTCAACGGCGGACACGGTCTCCCGCCCGGGGCTAGTGATCTGATGTGGGCGTTCATCACCCAGTTCTAACGAGGCCCCGCCTGGGACCGACGAAACGTGTGGCGTCTGGATTCTGGGGCGCGGTGACGCCGCTGGAGCTCATCGCGCAACCTTCTGCCGCAACCCCAGCGGGGCTTTGCGCCGTACCCCACGGGGGCTTCGCCCCTCGACCCTACCAGGGGCGGTGCACCTGGACCCTCGCGTCTACCGCCGCCGCTTCGCCGTAAGCGCGTCCAGCCATCGCCATGGGGGCGACCCCTTGCGGCTCTCGCCGGGGTCGACGATGCTGGTCGCGGGCGGCGGCTGCCCAGGCCTCAGGCGGGCGCGGGCGGACGCGAGAGGGCCGGCGAGAGCGTCTCCCGCGGCGCGAAGAGTGAGGTCCGCGTCGTTCAGGGCGCGGCGGCGTCGCCAGCGGCCGCAGCCGCGGGCGACGCTCGCGCCCACGCATCGGGCAGCAGTTCGATGGAGGTGAGTCAAGCAAAGTCATCGTCGACATGGTGTCGTCCTTGCTCAACGTCTGATTATTCGGCTACGGCGTCGAGGGATGCCGCCGGCTCGTGCCGTTGCCCTGAAGAGATGGTGCGGTACTTGGCGGCGGGGTGCCGATCGAGCAGCCGCTTCTGGCCGGCGCCGTAGATCTTCTCGCGCAGCGTGCCTGGCTGATACTCGCGCTGCGTGAGGCCGCGCTGCTGTAGCACCGGCACGACGCCGTCCACGAAGTCGACGAACGTGCCCGGCGTGATCGCGTACGCGAGGTTGAAGCCATCGACGCCTGCCGCGACCCAGCGCTCGAGCTGGTCGGCGATCTGCTCTGGCGCGCCCACCAGCACGGGCCCTGCGCCGCCGATGCCGATGTACTTGGCCAGATCGCGCAGCGTCCACTTGCGGGTCGGGTCGGCCTCGGTGAAACCGTGAAGCAGCGTTCGGATGGCGTTGGTCTCGATGTACTCGAGCGGCTGATCGGGGGTAAACGCGCCGAAATCGATGCCCGACCAGCCCGAGAGCAGGGCCATGCTGGCGTCGTAGCTGATGCTCTCCAGGAAGTCGTCGTACTTGCGCTTGGCCTCGGCCTCGGTGCCGCCGGTGATCACCTTCACGTAGGAGAGGAACTTCAGATCATCCGGGTTCCTGCCGAGCGCGCTCGCTCTACTGCGCGTGTCGGCAACGTACTGGCCGACGACGCCGGGGTTCGGCCCCAGCACGAACACGCACTCCGCGTGCTGCGCCGCGAACTGGCGGCCACGCGGCGAGCTGCCCGCCTGGTAGAGCAGCGGGGTGCGCTGCGGCGACGGCTCGCTCAGGTGGATACCGTGAACCTGGAAGTACTTCCCATCCACGTCGACGCTGTGAACCTTCGACGGGTCGGTGTAGCGGCCACGCTGGCGATCCTTGATGACGGCGCCATCTTCCCAGCTCGACTCCCACAGCCGATAGCAGATGTCGAGGTACTCGTCGGCGATGTCGTAGCGTTCGTCGTGCTTGGGCAGGCCCTTCTGTCCGAAGTTCTTGGCGCCGCTCTCCAGGTACGAGGTCACGATGTTCCAGGCGACGCGCCCGCGGGTCAGGTGGTCGAGCGTGGAGACCGTGCGAGCGAACGCGAAGGGATGGTTCTGCAGGACGGAGCTCGTCCAGGCGAAGCCGAGGTGCTCGGTCGCTTGCGCCATCGCCGGGATCAAGGGCAGCGGGTCATTCACGGGCACTTGCGCAGCGCTCGAGACGGCCGCCTCGCGGTTGCCGCGGAACACGTCATAGACGCCGACCACGTCCGCCAGGAACAGCGCGTCGAACTTGCCGCGCTCGAGCACCTTGGCGAGCTCTACCCACGTGTCGAGCTCGGTGTAGCGCTCCATCGTGTCGCCCGGCTTGATCCACAACCCGGGAGACTGGTGCACCACGCAGTTCATGTGGAACGCATTGAGAAGAATTCGCTTGGATAGGTTAGACATTTGAGGCTTCGCGGAGGGGAAGGGGGAGATTCAGGCGAGCACGCCGTTGCTGCTCCACAGCTCGGTGCGGGCCTTTGCGCGCTTCAGCTGCTTCGTACTCGCGGACAGCACCGAGGCGCAAACCGTGGGCTCCTGTCGAAACTCCCAGCCGTGGCTCGCGATGAAGCGCGCGGGCGCCAGACCATACTCGAAGCCCGAATCCTCGGCGCGCGCCGCCATCTGCGCGTTCCACTCCAGCGTCCAGTCTGTACGCTGTGGAAGGCTGCTGATCACCATGCCGCCGCTGCCGAGCGGCATCCAGTATCCAAAATGAACATCCATGACGAATTCCGCGGAAGACAACGCGCGAGCCGAACTCCGGCGATCGAGTGCGAGGGTCGAGCAACGCTCGTGCCACACGCGCGCTGGGGTGGGCGCAGCACCGCGGGGGAAGCGGTGACATGACGCGGGTGACCGTCGGGAAGACAGAGCGGCTGGCAGCGAAGCTCACGCCCTCGGCGCTCGCGGGGAGAACCGCCGGTCCGCCCGCGCAGCCCAGCATCAGCGCGGCGGCGAGCCCCGCGCGTCACCTCTCGGACAACCTCTGTCTCATTGAGAAGACGCGTCCTCCGGCTGCAAACCCCGGCGCGGATCGAGTCCTGCTGGCGCTTCTGGCGCGCGGCGAGCCAACCGCCCGCCGGCTGCTGCCCAGCGCGCAGCCGTGCCCTCGCGCTGTTGCTCGGGCAGCAACGCCGCGAGCGCCACGCGCCACAGCGCGCCTGTCTCGGCTTTTGTGACGCGAGCAGACCCATCCGGCCTGGCATGCGGGCTGCGCTCGCCTGGCATGCTGGCTGCAGGGCGCTGGCAAACGGCGGGCATGGCTCGCTGCAACGAGAGATGGAAATCTAAATGACGACGTCGGCCGCGACCAGTGACACCCCCCACAAATCGAGCGCCAAGGCCAGCAACGGCCATGGCCCTTCTGCCATTTTGCAGCTCGGCTCGCCCGAGTTGAAGGCGCTGCTGGCGCAGATCGCTGCCGGCGCCTCCGAGCGCGAAGCCAAGCGCATCGCCCCGCACGAGCAGATCCGGCAGATCGCGGACGCGGGGCTCGGGCGGCTTCGCATCCCGGTCGCCGAGGGCGGCGCGGGCGTCACGCTGCGCCAGCTGTTCGACTTCTTGATCCAGCTCGGCGAGGCCGACTCCAACGTGGTGCACATCCTCCGCGTGCACTACTGGTTCGTGGAGGCGCAGCTGCAGCGGCCGCTCAGCGATCCGCTCCGCGCTCGCAACATAAAGCTCGTCAACGACGGCCATATCTTCGGCAACGGCTTCAGCGAGCAGAGCACGAAGGCGGTCGGCCTCTACTTCGAGACCACGCTCACGCCAGACGCGTCCGGCAAGGGCTATCGCCTCAACGGCAAGAAGTACTACTCGACGGGCAGCCTCTTCTCGACCTACACGCTGATCTTCGCGTCGACACCCGAGGGCAACGTCGCGGCGGCCACCATCCCCGTGAGCCGTGAAGGCCTCAAGCTCGAGGACGATTGGGACGGCTTCGGCCAGCGCCTGACGGGCACGGGCACCACCCTCCTCGAGAACGTCTTCGTGGCCGACGACGAGGTCGAGGTCTACGGTCATCCCGACGGCCCGCAGGCGCCGAGCTACCAGTACGCCTTCTTGCAGCTGTACTTGCAGGCGGTCGCGGCCGGCATCCTGCGCGCGGTGAAGAACGACGCCGTCGCGCTCGTGCGCCGGCGCAAGCGCAACTTTGCCCACGCCCAAGCCAAGGAGCCCACGGCCGATCCGCAGGTGCTGCAGGTCGTCGGCGAGATCGCGGCCGACTCGTTCGCCGCCGACGCCATCGTGCTGGCTGCAGCGGACGTCATCGACGAGGCGGCTCGGTCCGTGAAAGATGGCCTGCCCGACAAGGCGCTCGCCGAGCGCGCCCAGATCCATTCGGCGCTCGCCAAGGTGGCCATCGACCGCTTCTCCTACGCCACCGCTGCCCGCTTGTTCGACGTCGGGGGCGCCTCGGCGACGCAGTCCGTCTACAATCTCGATCGGCACTGGCGCAACATTCGCACCGCATCGACCCACAACCCGACGCACGGCAAGGCCACCGCCATCGGCGACTTCGTCGTCAACGGCAAGGCCCCTCCGCTCAACGGCTACTTCTGAGCCGTTCGAGCTCCGAGCGATGCTCCCGAGCTGCCGCGCCACCCCGATCGGGGAGGCGCGGCGGCACCGGTCTGCGAGATAGTCTGACGGTGTCAGACGAGATAACAGACGACCGCCCCCTCCTGCTGTGGCTCCCCCGCGTTGTCGTACGCTTTGCGCACGGCGCGCAGCGTGGCAGAGAAAATCACGTCTTCAGGGAACCAGCGCTCGCGGGGCAACCACTCGCTCCATCCCAGGCGCTCCATGCCGCGCAGCAGATCGGGACGACTCGCGCCGCATCCGCACGGAAATACCGCCAGAGAAAACGGTCGATGACGAGCGGTCGCGGCGCATGCCCTCCCTGCCGGAAGAGAGCCCGGACGCGGAGCGCGATAGCGCCGCCCCGATCACGATGCGGGAGGGCGCGGTCAAGGCGGCGCGGTCCGTTGACGGACGGGCGGCGCCGCGCAGCCGCGCCCGCGGCACAACGGCAGGTCGTCCGGCATCCGTCTCCGTACCGGATGCTCGAGGAGAACATCCTCACCTTCAACCCCGGCTGGGATCAGGAGCAGAACGCCCAGAAGCTCGCCTCGTTCACCGATATCCGCGACCTGCAGCGCCAGCTGAAGGCACAAGGGGTACAATTGCCACGTCGCCGGCGCGGCGCGGGGGAGGGCTACGCGTCCCACGCGATGGGGAGCGAGTCGAACGCGCGCATGAGGATAAACGGGCTCCGGCGCGCGGGGTCCTTCCCGCGCCGCAGGCCGGGCAGCCGCTCGAGGAGCTCTTCGAGGGCGATCTTCGCCTCCGTGCGCGCCAGCAGCGAGCCGACGCAGAAGTGGATGCCCTTGCCGAAGGCGAGGTGCTTGCCCGTGTCCCTGCGGTGGATGTCGAAGCGCTCGCCGTCGGCGAACTCCGCCTCGTCCCGGTTCCCCGACGCATACAGCAGGTACACCCGTGCGCCTTTCGGGATACGGACCCCGGCCACCTCGGCGTCCTCCGTCACCGCCCGGAAGAAGCCGCGGACCGGGGACTCGCAGCGCAGCATCTCGTCGATCGCGCCCGGGATCAGCGACGGGTCCCCGCGCAGCGCATCTGCCACCTCCGGGTGCGCGAGCAAGAGGTCGATCCCGCTCGCGAGCAGGGCCGTCGACGTCTCGTGCCCGGCGGCCAGCAGATCCATCGCGTTGCAGACCGCCTCCTGCATGCTCAGCGCCGCGCTCCCGCCGATCTCCTCCGGGACGAGGAGCGAGAGCAGATCCTCCCGCGGCTTGGCGCGGCGCGCCTCGATCTGGGCCTGGAAATAGCGCTGCATCGCCACGTATCCGCGGGCGCTCGCCACCTGCGCCTCTGGCGGCGCGCTCCCCGCCATCAGCGCCTGCTTGTCCTCGTGCCACGCCCTGAGCTGCTTCATCTCGGAGCGCGGCACCCCGAGCAGATCGCAGATGACGTACCCTGGCAGCGGCAGGGCGATCTGCGAGACCAGCTCGGCGTGCCCATCGCGGATGAAGGCGTCGATCAGCTCCCGCGTGAGCTCGCGGATGTGCCCCTCCAGCGCCGCCACGCGCAGCGGGGTGAAGGCCTTGCCGAAGACGGCGCGCACGCGCGTGTGATCGGGCGGGTCGCTCTGCACGAGCGAGGTGAACTCCTCGTACCCCTCGCGGAGGACCGCGCGGACCTCGGGGATCGGCTCGGCCCTGACGTAGAGCGAGTTGAAGGACGAGAACCGGTCCGTGTCCCGCAGGACGGCCACGATGTCGGCGTACCTGGTGACGATCCACACGTCGAGCGGGGGGCTATAGAAGACCGGCTCCTCGCGCCGCGCGCGCGCATAGATCGGGTAAGGGTCCTCGATCTGCTCGGGGAGGAAGGGGTTGAAGAGCTCGCCGAGGGAGCCCCTCGGCGGCGGCGGGATCTGCTCCGGAGCTGCCTTCACGATGTCGCCTCCTGGACGGCCCTGGGGAGGAGCGGGCCGAGCCCGGAGGATATCTCATCGGTGACGCCCTCCGGGAGCGGCGCGATCACCTGCTCCAGGCGGCGCCAGCGCTGGCACGGGACGCGGCACATGCCAGCGCGGAGCCAGCGGGCCCGTGTCGACAGGCGCCCTGCCGGCGGTCGGGTAGCCCCGGGTCGTCGCCTTCCCGGGGCCCCCACGGATCCGGACGTGCAGATTTCCCGCATCCGGCTCTTCGAAACACGGCTTCGCTACACGATTCGGACGGCGGTCGGCTTCAGAAGCGGGTAGCGCTTCAGGAGCCGATTCATTGCCGCCCAGGAGAGACCACGCTGGGAGCGGCGATGCAGCCACCGCCACCACACAAGCGTGGCCCAGTGCAGAAGAGTCCAGAGCCTCGCCCGATTGCCAGGGCGGCCATAGTAGCCGTAGTGGCCTCGGAGCTTCAGGTTCAAGACGTGCTGCTGCCTCTCGAGTGGTTCATGGCGATGGGCCTTGCACCACTGCGAGATACCCCTCAATGCCCGTTGGAAGCGATCCGATGCCGTTCGCGTCTTCACTGCCCACTTGCCCGCGTCGCGAGACGCTATACGGCGTCACCGAGCGCCTTACGGCGCACAACGGTGCTCTTCCAGTACGGTGGTCGCCGCGTGGACGCTGGGAGAGCGTGCTGGAACATCGGTCGGCTCGCCGAGCGCGGAGAGGAAGCGGGCGATGTTCCGGGGCTCGGTGACCATGGCGACGAGCTTCATCCGCCCCTTGCAAGCTGGGCACTCGAGGACATCGATCGCAAATGTGCGGCGCAAGAGCTCGGCGCGGTTTGTCGACCGCTCAATAGCCGCCACGCTTGCGTTTCGGAGCGGCGTCAGGGTTCGGAGCATCCGCCCGATCGCCTCCGGCGCGGCGCTGGTCGACATGGCGGGCGCCGATGACCTCGCCGTGATCGTGGTGAACGGCCTGCAAGAAGGCGACTCGCGCAAGCCGCCGCTGTGCATCGGCACGCCGGACGAGGTCGCCGCGTGCCGGGCCGCCGCGGAGGGCGCCGGCGGAGGCGGAGGCGCCGGAGGCGAGGCGCCCGCCGAGGGCGCAGCGGGCGGCGTCGACGACGGCGGGTGCGGCTGCCGCGTCGGGGCGCCGGCGACCGCGGCCGCGAGCTCCGCCGCGTCCTTCGGCTGCGCGCTGGGCACCTCGCTGCTCGCGCTGGCCGCGCGCCGGCGCCGGCGCTGAGCGGGGGCTCACGCGCCGGGCGACGCGCTCGGCGGCAGCGCGCGGAGCGGCGCTCGGTGAGGCGTGTCACCCGGCGAGCGCTCTCCCGCGCCGGCCCCACGAGCGCTCGTCGTGCCGTGAGCCCGATGCGCTAGCCTGCTGGAGATGAGCGAGCCCCATTCCGAGGACGCATGCCCTTTCCTCCGCGAGGACGCCGACGGCCTTCTTTGTTTCGCCATCGAGGGCGATATCTCGGACGAGATCGCGCGCTCTCTCTGCGCCGTGTTCCGGCGCGTGTGGGAGAGCGGTCGCGAGGTCTTCGTGCTCGCCGACGCCCGCCGCGTCGGGTCCCTGACGGCGGCGGCGCGCAGCGCGCTGGCGGAAGAGCTGCGCGGCGTGCGCTTCGGCGGGGTCGCGAGCTTCGGGGCGAGCTTCTCCGTGCGCGTCGTGACGACGCTCGCCTCGAGGAGCGTGCAATTCTTCACGGGCGAGGTCTATCCGCTGGCGTTCTTCGACACGGAGGACGAGGCGCGCGCGTGGCTGCTCGCCCAGCGCGACGCGCTCCGGGCCACGCAGCGGCAGGGCGCATGACGCCCGCCGCCCGCCGAGGCGCGCGCCATCGGCGCAGCGCCGGCGCGCAGGACTCGCGTCGCGGGGATGGGCTACCATGCCTGGCATGAGCGATCCCCGTCCGGCGGGCGCGCGCTTCGAGCTCCGCGAGGAGCCCGATGGCCTCCTGGTCATCGCGACCGACGGTGATGTCCTGGAGGACAACGCGCGCGCGCTCGTGGACGCCTTCCAGCGCCTGACGGACAGCGGCCGCGAGGTGCTGGTGCTCGCCGACGCGCGTCGCTGCGGGGCGGTCACGCCGGCGGCGCGCAAGGTGTACCTGGACGGGCTGCGCACGGCGCGCCTCGACGGGATCGCGGTCTTCGGAGCGGGCTTCCCAATCCGCGTCATGGCGACGCTCATCGTGAAGAGCATCAACCTCCTCACGAAGCGGTTCCCCTTGCTCGTGTTCTTCGAGACGGAAGCCGAAGCGCGCGCGTGGCTCCTCAAGCAGCGGGGAGCGCTCCGGGCCGGGCGGCGGATCCAGGCGTGACGTCACCCTCCGCGACGCGCCTGCGGGGGCGGATGTGCGCCTTCTTCGCATCTTCCATGCTCGAAGTTCCCTGCGCCGCCGCGGCGCTCCAGCGCCTCCGTTGACGGGCGCGCGGTCGCCCGCGGCGCGGCGCGGCGCTCGCCCCGCGCCGTGTCGCGCCTCGCGCAGGCGATCGGGCAGGCGCGCGCCGGGAGCTGCCATGCTGCGCCTCGAGGCCGCTAGCAGCAGGTCAGCGGCCGTCGAGCTTTGCCAGGAAGATGTCGCTTTGCTCGTACTCTTCGGCGCTGGTCTCGTGCAGGCCGAACCCGAAATCGATCCTCTCGTGGAATACCCCCGCGACGATCACGTGCCCCGCAGGGCCGAGCGCGACGGCCTGGCCCACTTGCTGGGGCCCGCCGCTATAGACCCTGCTCCACGACGTGTTGCCCGTGGCGTCGAGGTTCGCCACGAACACGTCTCCAGACCTGTTGTTCCCCGTCAGCGGGCCGGTGCCGAAGTCGACGACGCCAAGGAAGCCGCCGGTGAGCGCGATGCTGCCGTCCCCCGTGGCCGCGACGCCCCAGGGCGCCTGCACGCCAGCGTCGCCGTACCTCCTGTTCCAGACGAAGTCGCCCGCGCCGTCGAGCTTGGCAAGGAATATATCGCCGCCCCACTGCAGCGTGCCCTCCCAGTGGGGATCGTAAGCTCGCCCGCCGGCGCTCACCAGGGGCCCGCCGCCGAAATCAACGCTGCCAAAGAAGGTCCCTGCAAGGACGATGTCACCCGATCCATCGATCGCGACGCTGTTCGCGATCTGCACGCTCTCACCACCGAAGGTCTCGCTCCAGAGGTCGTTGCCGGCAGAATCGAGCTTTGCGACGTAAACGTCCGCCGTTCCGGGATCATCGATGGTCTCGCCCTCGATGTAGCCGACGTATCCCGTCAGGACGATGTCGCCCATCGCATCGCAAGCCAGGTCCCTGAGGCTCGGGCCGCTGACGTGCCGGCTCCAGACGTGATGGCCGGCTGCGTCCACCTTCGCCGCGCATGCGCCTGTGCTCCCGAGCGCACCGCCGCCGAGATCGGCGTCCGCATCACACCCTCCCGCGAGTACGACGTCCCCCGCGGCGTCGACGGCGACGGCTCGCGCGTACACGTTGCCGAACGCCTCGCTCCACAGCGTGTTCCCGGCGGCGTCGAACTTGGCGACGACGGTGTTCCAGTTGGGTCCGGGCAGGGCCACGGCTCCTCCGCCGAGGTCGACGCTCGTCCCGACGGCCTGCGCCGCGACGATGATGTTGCCCGAGGCGTCGATCGCGAGGTCCTGCGCCAGCAGGAGGCCGTCGGGGACCTCGAACCTCGTGCTCCAGAGGTGATTCCCTGCGCGGTCGAGCTTCGCCAGGGATGCTGTGCGAACGCTGCCTCCTGCGGACAGGAGCCCCCCGCCGAAGTCGATGGGCTCGGGGGTGAACGCCAGCAAGACGATGTTGCCTTCGCCGTCGGTGGCGACGCCGACGGCGGACTCCGAAGTGCGCATGTCCACGTCGCCGAAAGCCTTGCTCCAGGTCTCCTCCGCCCCCGATCCGCCGGCGCCTCCGCCTCCCGAGGAGGAGTCGACCCCGCCGGCGCCTCCGCCTCCCGAGGAGGGGTCGACCCCGCCGGCGCCTCCGGTGCCGGAGCCGCCGGAGCCCGAGCCGCTTGAAGCGGGGCCGGCCCCACCGACACCCGAGGTACCCCCGCCACCAGGGCCCGCGGGCTCGCCCTCATCCGCCGTGACGATGGTGCAAGCGGCGGACAACAAGAGCGCCAAGATGCCCGCAACGCCGATAGTTGAATGCATCAGTTCTCCTTGTGATGGTATGTGGCATGCCGCCATCGGCGGTTGCTCCGAGGGCCCCCTGGGCTGGGCGTGCGGTATGCGCGAGGCCTGATGACTGAATACCGCAGGGGACGCGCAACCTTCACAAAATCTGCCCGGGTGGCGAAAGCGGCATCTCATGCGTGGTTGCCCGTGCGGCAGCAGGACGACCGGAGCGCTCGCCGGAGCTCCCGCGGCTCGACGGGCAGCAAATACCGGAACTCGTGCCCGTAAGCGCACAGGATTCAAGGCGGCGCGAAAGGACCGAAGAATCCTGCGATCAACGTCAGAGCGCCCGCTCCGTCGACGAAGCCCACATCCATCCCGTCGAGCGGCGGCATGCCATCGCCCTCGACGCGCCAGAGAAAGTGCACGAGGCCGTGAGCCTCGAGCGCCCCGCTGGTTGGTACGAGGGTCGCCCCCGGTAGAGCCAGCTGGAATGCTGCGATGACTCCGTCGAGGCCGGGCCGCCCCGTGACGTCGGCGGTCGGATCGACGTAGCGCGCGCCGTCCGCCCAGCTCTGCTCGATCAGCGCCGCGCGCCCCTCCGCCCCTTCCATCCACGCCTGCTGGTACACACGGATTACCGGCGAGGTCGACGCCGGATCGGAGGGCGGCGGAGCGGCGAGCGCGAGCCAGGAGGCCAGCCCCTCCTCCCCGACGGCGCCGAAGAGCACGCTCATCTCGTCGTTTGCTCCCTCCACGAGAAGCGGCTGGAGCAGGCCAAAGGTGGCCGCGATATCGGCCTCGTCGCCTCTTCGCGCCGGTGGTGCGTCTCGCGGTCCTGCGTGCGTCCGCCGCGTTGCGCAGCGGAGTGTGGCGCTCGGGGCCGGGGCCGGCGCGCCGCCACGCCACGCTCCACTGCACGGAGGCCGCGTACGAGGCCGAGGGCGCGGCCGCCCCGACGAGCGCCGAGAGCCGAGAAAACCCGATCGGTAGAATGGCCATCAATCGGAGAGAGGGCACTGCTCGTAGCAGCGCCAGGCCTCCGTGCTGCGGTCCGTGCCGCCGGCGAAAGACGCCTTGATCTCGTCGCAGGGCGCGTCGAGCACGCACGACGCGCGACACTCCTCGTGTTCGGAGCAGCCGGCGAGGTCGTCCTCGAGCTCGAGGTCGTCGACCCCGCAGGCCGCGGCGTGCTCGACGGCATCCGCGCATTTCCCCGTCTTGCAGCCGGCCGCGAGGAGCGCGGTCGCAATGAAAATCGACGCCATGAGATAACTCTTGCGCATAATCCAGCTCTGCAGCTCGCAACGTGTGGATGGAGGGGAGCCGGCCGGCCCACGCAGCGCGGCGCCCCGGAAGCGGCCCGCCGTTGCCGCCGGCCCCTTCACCCGATGGAGAACGTGGGGGAGCCAGTTTGGGCACGGGCCGATGTCGATTTTTTTGGCTTCAATGGCACGGCGCCGTGACACCAGCCCCTTGGGGATGGCCCCAAGCCGGACCCGACCGGCGAGCCCGAAGAGAGACCGTCCGCTCCGCCGGCACCGCCCCGCGCCTCGTACCGGAGAACCCGCCGCTCGTCGGGCAAAACCCCTGCCTGGTCATCCGTCGCTCGATCTCGCCACCCCGTCTGGCAACGTGGGTGTCCTATGACGTCCCCTACAAGACGAGATCCTCCGTCGATGGTAGTTGCCCTTACCGCGCTGATCGCTCTCAGCGCCGCATGCGGATCGAGCTCCGGTACGCCGGACGCGCCTGACGACCTCCGCGACGAGCTGGAGCGCCGCCTCGACGCCGCGGCGATGGCCGGGTTCTCCGGATCGGCGCTGGTCACGGTGGACGGGGGCACGGTGCTGGCGCGCGGCTACGGCCTCGCGGACCGAGACAATGGCGTGCCCGACGTCGCCGACACTGCGTACGATTTCGGCTCCGTCATGAAGGACCTCACGGCGGCGGCCATCTTCAAGCTCGAAGGCGAGGGCAAGCTCAGCGTGACGGCCTCGCTCGCGACCCTCTTCGACGACGTGCCGGCCGACAAAGCCGAGATCACCGTCCTGCAAGTCGTCCAGCACAGCGCCGGGTTCCACGAGTACCACGACACCGAGGGAGACTTCGAGCCCATGGCGCGCCTCGAAGCCCGCCAGCGGATCTTCGCGCAGGAGCTGCGGTTCGAGCCGGGAAGCGAGGTCGACTACTCGAACTCGGGCTATACTTTGCTGGCCGACGTCGTCGAGACCGTCTCGGGGCGAGGGTTCACCGACTACGTGCGCGACGAGCTCCTGACGCCGGCCGGGATGCAACACAGCGGCTTCTTCGGCGACCCGGTGTGGGAACGGGTCGACACCGCAATCGGGTACGGCGACTCGACGTTCGGGAGCAACGACCCGGCCGCGTGGCCGTACACGTGGTCGCTGGTCGGCAACGGCGGGCTGGTCACGACGGTCTCCGATATGGAGCGCTGGCTGGTCGCCGTCTGGGGCGGGGACGTGCTGGACCCGGCGGCGCTCGACGCCTACCGAACGCTGTACCTTTCAGGCGTAACCTTCGAGGGCAAGACGGTTTACGGCTATGCCGGGGGCAGTGACTACGGCTTCGGGGGATACGCGGCGGACTGCCCGGAGGCGAACAGCCGCGTGATCCTCGGGACGAACGCGTCCGACGCGTTCGATATCGAACAGTTCGGGGGCGAGCTGGCCAAATTCGTCCTCTCGGCGAGGTAGGACGAGCTCAGCCTGGCTGACGAATGCCCACGGTGTTCTCCAGCAACTGCTGCCGGACCTCCCGCGCCCGATCGCGCGACACGGGGACGCGGAGCGTGGGGCCGACCTCGACGATCAGCTCTCCCGCGAGCCGGCTCAGCCCCTGCGCGTGCGCGGGGGCGATGAGCCAGTTGCGGTGCACGCGTAGAACGCGGCTGCCCAGGGCGGCCCCGAGCGCGTTGAGGGAGAGGTCCATCGAGAATACACCATCGACGTGGTGGACGTAGGTGAGGCGATCTACGGTCTGAAATGCCAGCATGCCATCGAGGTCCAGGAAGACCAGGCTGTTGCTCTTCCGGGCGACCAGGCGCCGCCGCGCGGCGCCATGGGTCGGCGGCCGGCGCCGCGCGAGCAGCCGTGCCGCGCACGTGGTGATGCGATCGAGCGTGAACGGCTTCAGGAGATAGTCGACGACGCCCAGCTCGAACCCGTCGAGCGCATACTGCGCCGAGGCGGTGGCGAGCACCACCGCCGGGGGGCTCGCCAGGCCGGCGAGCGACCGGGCGAAGTCGAGCCCCGAGCGATCCCCGGGCCGATCGACGAGGCGGACGTCGACGAACGCGACCTCGACGCCGAGCTCAGGGCGCTCGAGCACTGCTCGGGCATCCTCGACGCTCGTCACCGCGGCGATGTCCCCGAAGCTTCCCGTGTCGCGCAGCAGCTCCACCAGGAAGTTGCGAGCAGGCCATTCGTCTTCGATGATCAGAGCGGACAGGGGCTTCATGCGGTCCTCCTTGGCAACACGATCTCGACGCGTGTCCGGCCGGGCATCGCGTCGACCCGCAGCGAAGCGTGGGCGGCTTCGAGGGCGATGCGGCGCCGCACCAGGTCTAGCCCCCGGCCCCCGGGGCGGGCGGAGCCCGGGTCGAAGCCCGGCCCGTCATCCTCGACGATGCAGCGCAAGCGGTCCGCGTCGTGGGCGATCCGCAGGGCGACACGGCCGCGGTCCGGCCGACGGAGCGCGCCGTGATGAACCGCGTTCTCCAGCAGCGGCTGCAGCAGCAATGCCGGAAGGACGCAGTCCTCCGCCGAGCGGTCCACGTCCCACTCGAACGCGAGCCGCCCGACGTGCCGGGACTCCAGGATCCGAGCGAAGCCCCGGAGCCAGCTCACCTCCTCGCGCACCGTATGATGGTGGCGTCGCGACTCCTGCATGGCGTCTCGCAGCAGGTCCCCGAGCGTCGCGATGAGGTTGCGGGCTTCGCGCGGCTCTTCGGTCACGAGGCCTGCGATCGTGTTGAGGGTGTTCAGCACGAAATGAGGTTCGAGCGCGGCGCGGATGCGCGCGAGCTCGGCCTCCTGGCGGAGCGCGTGTCGCTCCTGCTCCAGCCTTCGCTCGGCGCCGATCCGGCGCGGCAACTCGACGAGCAGGGCCCAGAAGCCGAACAGCGCGTCACCGTCGAAGAAGCCGACGACGGCGGTGGCCCCGAACGCCTGCCGCGGGCCTTCGGCGAAGGACTCGGGCAGCGCCATGACGAGCAGGAGGAGGGCAAGGTGGCTCAGCGAGCTGGCGATGCCGGCCGTGAGCGCGAGGGCAAGCAGCTGCCGCCAGACCGGCATGCGCTGCGTGTCGAGCCTGCGCCCCACCACCGTGAGCGCGCCGAGGACCGCCGACACCCACGCCGCGATCCCCAGTGCTTCCCGGGCGTCGAACCTGCTGGTGCTGACCCAGTCGAGCAGCCAGAGCACGGCCGTCGTGATCAGCACGGCCTTGCCGAGGTGGGCCTTCCCGTGGCTGGTGGGCTCGTGCGCCGCCGCCGCGACGCCACCAGTCTGGGCTAGCATCGTCCGGGCTCGGCCATGGATTCCTGAGGAAAAGACATCACGGGAACGTGGCGTCCGCAACGTCATCGCCGCGCGCCGACCCGGCGGACGGCTCCTGCCCACATCGGCCCACCCCGTCCCATGTGCCAGGCCAGGAGCTCCCAGCGGTAGAATGGAAGATCGGGCTCTCGTACTTACTCAGCTCGTGTCGACTCAGCGCAGCGTCATGTCGTGCGCCGAAGGTCAGGACCACCTCGGTATCCAGAGACGACGTGTGCAGCGTGTCCTCGATCTCGATGCTGGGTGCGGCGCCGCAGATTGCGTGGATGTGCGCTCCCGACGTCTCCGCCGGAGGCATCGCGCAGGTTCGGATCCATGCGTACGTCTTGGGTCCAGCCCGGCGAGATCGAAGAAGCCCGGAGATCTCGGCCCGCTGTCCTTCGGTGAGCGATCGAGAGAACGCGCAACCCATGCCCTGCGCTTGCGCCCCTTCCCGAGCCCGTCCACCATCTCGCCCGGCGAGGCATGCCGGCGGACCATGGCGAAGAGGAGGCGGCCGTCCTGGCCGCGGCGCGCGCCGGAGACCACGCGGCGTTCGCCGCGCTGAGCGAGCGCTACCGCCGCCTGCTCCGCGCGCACTGCTATCGCATGCTCGGCTCGTTCGACGAGGCCGAGGACATGGTGCAGGAGGTCCTGCTCCGCGCCTGGCGTGGCCGCGAGGGGTTCCAGGGGCGATCGCTGTTCCGCACCTGGCTCTACTGCATCGCCACCAACGCCTGCCTGAACGCGCTGGAGCGCGCCCCGCCGCGGGTGCTGCCGCAGGACCTGGCGCCGCCGGTCACCGCCTCCACGCCGGCGTCGCAGGCGCGCTCCACGCCGCCCTGGGCGCCGGAGGTCCCGTGGCTCCAGCCGTTCCCGGACGACCTGCTCGACGCCGAGCCGCCCGCCGACGCCGTGGTGGAGGCGCGCGAGACCATCGCGCTGGCGTTCCTGGCCGCGCTGCAGCACCTGCCGCCGCGTCAGCGCGCCGTGCTCATCCTGTCCGACGTGGTGGGCTGGTCGGCGGCCGAGATCGCGGAGCTGCTCGAGCTGACCGTCCCGTCGGTGACCAGCGCGCTCCAGCGGGCGCGCTCGACGCTGCGCGCGCGCTTCCCCGCCGGGGCGCCGGACCCGCCCGCCGGCGCGCCGGTCACGGGTCGCGAGCGCGCCGCGCTCAAGGTGTTCATGGACGCGTGGGAGCAGGGGGACGCCGCCGAGCTGACCCGGCTCCTCCGCGAGGACGCGCGCTGGGCGATGCCGCCCGCGCCGCTCTGGTTCGACGGCCGCGCGGCGATCGCCAACCTGCTCGCGCTGTTCCCGCCCCGCTGGCAGGGGCGCGAATTCCGGATGGCGCCGGTCGGCGCCAACCGGCAGCCGGCGGCCGCGGCCTACCTGCGCCGCCAGGGCGAGGCGGTGTTCCGGCTGTCGGGGATCCACGTGCTGCGCGTCTCTGACGGCCAGATCGCGGAGATCACGACGTTTTCGGCCGAGCTGTGCGCCGGGTTCCGGCTGCCGCCGACGCTCACCGATTAGTTTTTCGCCGCCCCGGGTCTACGCGACATGACCGCGGAGAAAAGGAGACCCGAGATGAAGAAGACGACCTCCAGGGACGGCACCACCATCGCGTTCGACCAGACCGGGCAGGGGGCGCCGGTGATCCTGGTGCTGGGCGCGTTCAACGACCGGACGACGGGCGCGCCGCTGGCAGCGTCCCTGGCGCGGCGGTTCACCGTGCTCGCCTATGATCGCCGGGGGCGCGGCGACAGCGGCGACGCGGCGACGTACGCGATCGACCGTGAGGTCGAGGACCTGGACGCGGTGATCCAGGCCGCGGGCGGCGCCGCGGCCGTGTTCGGCTACTCCTCCGGCGCGCTGCTCGCGCTGGCCGCCGCGGCGCGCGGCCTGGCCATCACGCGGCTGGCGCTCTACGAAACGCCGCCCGCCCAGCCCGCCGAGCACGCGCAGGCGCTGGCGTCGCTGGTCGCGGCCGGGCGTCGCGGCGACGCCGTGGAGTACTTCCAGCGGCGCATGGTCGGGATCCCCGACGAGGTCGTGGCCCAGCTCAGGCACGCCCCGTTCCGCCCCGCGCTGGAGGCGATGGCGCACACCCTGGTCTACGACGCGACGCTCGTCGCCGACGGGCGCATCACCGCCGCGCTCGCGGAGGTCCGCCAGCCGGCGCTGGCGATCGCCGGCGGCGCGGGCGCGCCGGTCATGCGCCATGTCGCCGAGACGCTCGCCGCGCAGCTGCCCGGCGGACGGGCGGTCACGATCGAGGGCGCCACCCACGACATCGCGCCCGCCCTGCTCGTGCCGGTGCTGGAGCCGTTCCTCGACGGGTGAGCGTCAGCGGGCGTCCCCGCGCTCCACGCGCGCGGTCGTGATCGATGTGCGAAGCGGCCGCGCGGTCTTCATGACCACGTACCACGTACATGGACATCGACGCCGCCAATCGACGCGTGCAACTCGGCTCGACGTGGTACCGCAAGAGCGTACAGCGCACCGCGCTCGACACCGAATGCAAGCCACTGCTGTTGCGAACGACCCGGGCCGCCGCCTCATCCGCGAGGGCGGCGGCGCGGCTCGGGGGGCAGGCGAGGGTGGCTCCGGTGTGGCCCACCGGGGCGCCGGAGCGGGCCTTGACAGGCGACATGGCGTTTGTTCCCCTCCACAGGCTCCGCTCATCCATCCAGGAGCCATGCCGACAGGCGTGGCGCCGCAACTCCGCACGAACCACGCGCGGCCACGCCCGAGGCCCGAGGCGGGCCCCAGCGTGCCCGAGCGCCTCGAGACAGGAACACGCAACCATGGCAATCGACCCGGCCGATGACGCGACCACGTCGCCCGCCACACCGGCAGAGACCTGCCCGGTCTCGCGCCTCGGCGAGGAGTTCAACCCGTTTCATGGCGCGCAGCTCGAGGATCCGTACCCGTTCTATGCTCGCGCGCGGCGGGAAGAGCCAGTCTTCTACAGCCCCTTGACCCGGATGTGGCACGTGACCCGGTACGACGACATCCTCGCCGTGCTGAGGGACCCGGCCCGCTTCTCGTCCGCGCAGTCGGTGAACGTCCCGCTCGACCGCACGCCCGAGACCCTGGAGGCGGTGCGGGCGAGCTACCTGTCCCAGAGCTCGCTCACCAACAACGACCCGCCCTCTCACACGCAGATCCGGCGCATGGTCAACAAGGCCTTCGCGGCGCGGCAGACCGCCGACCTCGAGGCGCGCGTCCGCGCCATCGCCGCGAGCCTCATCGATCGGTTCGCGAGGCGCGGCGCCGCCGACCTCGTGAGCGAGCTCGCCTTTCCGCTGCCCATGCGGACGATCCTCAGCGTCCTCGGCGCGCCGGAGGACGACCTCGCGCAGCTCAAGCAGTGGGCGGACGACTGGATCGCGCTCGTCGCGGTCCAGCTCACCCCCGAGCAGCAGCGCGAGGTCGTGGGCCGCCTCCTCGAGTCCGAGCGCTACTGGACGCGCCTCATCGAGGAGCGGCGCGCGCGGCCGCGCGACGACCTGCTCAGCGACCTGGTGAAGGCGTCGCAGGACGAGGAGCCGCGGGTCCCGCTCCTGCAGCTCATCAACGCCTGCGCGGTCCTGGTCCTCGCGGGCCACGAGACGACCACGAA
This sequence comes from Sorangium sp. So ce321, assembly GCF_051530195.1. Classification (NCBI taxonomy): domain Bacteria; kingdom Pseudomonadati; phylum Myxococcota; order Polyangiales; family Polyangiaceae; genus Sorangium; species Sorangium sp. So ce321. The sequence goes on from NZ_CP150329.1 coordinate 2,339,075, forward strand.
CCTCCTGGGCCTCTGCGTCTACCGGCTCCTCAGCCTGCCCGACCAGCTCCGCCTCGTCCGCGAGGACCCGGCGAACATCCCGAGGGCGGTCGAGGAGACGCTGCGCGCGGACACGTCGGTTCAGGTCCTCATGCGCACCACGACGGAGCCGGTCGAGATCGGCGGGGTCAAGCTGCCGAAGGGGGCGACCCTCGCCCTGACGTTCGCCTCGGCGAACCACGATGAGGCGTATTTCCACGACGCCGCCCGGTTCGACCTGCGCCGCCAGGACGTGGCGCGGCACATCGCCTTTGGCCATGGCATCCACTTCTGCGTCGGCGCGCCGCTCGCGCGGCTGGAGGTGCGGGTCGCCCTCGAGCTCCTGCTCCAGCGCCTGCCGGGGCTGCGGCTCGCGCCGGACCAGGAGCTCAGCTACATCGTGAACCCGATCCACCGCGGCATCAGGGAGCTGAAGATCGCGTGGGACGTGTGAATCGGCGGTGATGGCCGCGAGCCAGATCGAAGCGACCTGGAGCTCGGGGGAGAGGTCGTGAGGGCGCGACGCCGAGGCGCCGCTCGGCGCCCCTCACGTCCCTGTGGGCACAGCGGGCCGAAGGCGCCGTCACCGGTCCCTGTCAGCTGAGCAGGATGGCGATCAAGAGCGCGACGCTGAGCAGGAGCGATACGACGATGGACGCGATGAGCCACGGCCGCATCGCCGGCGAGGTCCACCTGGACGCGAGCGATGTCGCGCTCGTCTGGTGCCCCATAGCACCGGGGTGCATCGTGACGGTCGGCTCGAGCTGCCGCGGCGCGCCCTCCATCGCCGCGATGGCCCCGTCGATGGCCGCGATCACGTTGGTAGCCGTCGGATAGCGCTGGATTGGGTCTCGCTGGACGAGCCGCATCACCATCGCCTCCACGTCGGGGAGGATACCTGATCCCGGAGCACGCTGGCGGAGCGGGGGCGCATCCTCGAGGAGCCGCTGCCGGAAGGAGGATTGGCCGTCGCTCGCGTCGAACGGGCCTCTCCCGGACAGCATTTCGTACAAGATGATCCCAAGCGCATAGAGATCTGCGCGAGCATCGACGGCATCCATGCCGCGCACGGCCTCTGGCGCGAGATAATTGAGCGTGCCGAGGACCTGGTCGGCAGCGGTGAGGTCCTGGCCTTTGCGCGCGGCCTCGCGGCTCTCGGTGGACAGGAGCTCCACGTTCACCTTGGCGAGGCCGAAATCGATGAGCTTCACCTGATCACGGGCGCCGAGGAGGATGTTCTGCGGCTTCACGTCGCGGTGCACGATCCCCTTCGCGTGCACCGCCTCCAGGGCCGACGCGATCTGCCTCGCGATGTGGAGCGCGCGTCGCCCGGGGAGCGGCGCCGAGGCGATCACGTCCTGGAGCGGGGTGCCCTCGACATACTCGAGGACGAGGAAATGCGACCGATCCGCGAGCTGACCGAAATCGCTTGCCGAGACCACGTTCGGATGCTGGATATGCGCCCCCGCGATCGCCTCGCGCTCGAACCGCGCCACGATCTGGGGGAGGTTCCGGGCGCTCGGCTGGAGGACTTTGATCGCGACCTGCTTGCGGAGGTGCACCTGCTCGCCGCGGTACACGGCTCCCATGCCGCCCTCCCCGATGAGCTCGTGGACGCGGTAGCGCTCCGAGATCAAGCTCCCGCTCAGCGCTGGCGCTCTGTTGTCCGAGCGTACCAACGTGGGTGCGTCGTCCGACCACGGCCGTGCCGCCGTCTCGATTTCCTCCCCAAGCGCCGAGCTCGAGAGCTCAACGACGGATGCGTCGCGCTGTTTCCCGAGCATCGGCACCGTGACGTCGTCGGTGCTTGAGCCCCCCTTGGGTGGGGTCATCCCTGGCATGCCGAGGAGTGTACTCGCACCAAGGTGCTGAGAGCGGAGGAACCGCACCGCCGTCCGAGTGGAGATCCTGCTCGAGCCACCCATCGCACGGAAAAGCTGTGCAGTTCCGTGATGTTCGTGGCTCTGGTTCCGTGCGCCGACATCAGCCTACAAGGGTGACCACAGCGCATCGAGCCGTGGCTCGCTGGTCGCCGCCCGCATCGCCGGAACCTCCAGGCCCGCCCCGACGGCGCGATGAAGACATCGAGGTCGGGCGATCGGGGAGCTGGGCGGCGGCGCGCTCTTCGGCATGCCGACACGGTGCAAGACAAGGCCGCCGCTCCTCACAAAGCTATTCCCATTGGAGCTCGGAGGGGTGGTAGGCCTTGAGGTCGTCAATCGGAATGGGCCCCTCGGGGGTGCCGCTGCACACTTTGACGCCCTCATCATTCGTGCGTACTGGATACGCCTTTTTCAATTTCGACGTGACGCAGAATGGATATTTGCCGTCTTTCATGAGGAGGCGATATTTGCCATCTGGGACGGGCCGGCGCGCCGATGGGGGCTTAGCGGTCGCTGAGGGCCCAGCGGTCGAGGAGGGCGTGCTGGCGCTGGAAGACGTGGCCATCGTGCGAGAGCTGCCGCTCGCCTTGTCCTCTTGAGATGTCTCATCGTCCGCGCTCTCACGAGTGTCTTCGACGGAGCCTCGCGAACGAACAACGAGGAAGACAACGGCGAGGAAAACAGCGACAGCAAAGGAGCCAATCACTGCGATCAGCAAGAATGGCGAATCCGAGCCCGCTCGTGGGCTGGTTGCAGCAGATTGAGGCGGCACGGATACGACCATGGGCGCCTGCATCGCCTGGCCGGGAGCAGGAGCGGCCATCGTCGGGGCATCGACGCTGATTGCAGACGACACGTCGGCTCGGATCGACGCTGGGGCTGGCGCGTGAGGGGCAGCGTTGGCGCCCAGAGCTCGCTCGATGTCTTCGCGCATGGCGCGGGCCGTCGGATAGCGGCGCGATGGATCGAAAGCGAGCGCGCGATCGACGATGGCGCAGACCTCCGGGCTGACAGAGGGGGCAACGGAGCGCAGGGCCGGCGCAGGCTGCGTCGCCATCTTGATGAGGAGATCGCTCTCCGTGGAGCCCTCGTGCACATGGCGTTTCGTCAGGACTCGAAACATCGTCGCGCCAACGGCGAAGATGTCGGCCCGCCCATCGATCTGGCCACCAGCGACTTGTTCGGGCGACATGTAAGGTATGGTCCCGAGCATCGCGCCGATGCGCGTGCGAACATTGGAGCCGCCCTGTTTCATGCGAGCAATCCCGAAGTCGAGGACCTTGACGCCGCCTGAAGAGGTCAAGAACAGATTGTCAGGCTTGATGTCTCGATGAACGATGCCGAGCCCGTGCGCGACATCGAGCACATCGAGCACGGTCGAGACAACGCGGAGCAGCTCGCGCTCCTCGACGCCGCCGGAGCCGTGGGCGCGCTTGCCGAGCGATTCGCCGTCGAGCAACTCCATCACCAGGAACGGTGAGCCGTCTTCGCTCGTGTCAATGTCGATGACATTGACGGCTGCGGGGTGACCGAGCTGGTTCACCGCGAGCGCCTCTTGCTCGAACCTGGCTCGAAGCTCCCTGGAGACCGCGATTTCCGGATGGAGGATCTTGATCGCGCAGCGCCGGCCGATCCTGTGTGTCGCCTCGTAAACCGCAGCCATCCCGCCGACGCCGATGAGCGAATCGATGCGCCATTTGCCCCGGAGGACTGTTCCGATCCGTGCTGTACAGTGTGCTAGCTGGGGATCATCACTCATCGAGGTTCAGGCTCCAATGTACACCGGATGCGAGGATCGGCAAAACATCCCCGCTGAGCCCGGCGGGGGCTCGATGATACCATGAGACGTTCTGCACCGGCAATGGAGCTTGAAGCGAAGGCCCTTCCCCCTCCACTTCTCGCGCTTCCCTTCCACTTGCCCTTGCCCGCGGCGGGTAGCCCCGTCGTCGGATCGTGGACGAGCGGCGTCGTGCCGCTCACGGCGACGTCCGCTCTGCGATCGCGATCGACGTTCAGGCCCGCCGCGGGCTCAGAGCTCATCGTGCAAAATCTCGTCGAGAGATCGAGCTCAACCACACCGAGGACCCGGCGTTCTGCGACGAGTGCCAGGCCGCGTACCTCGCCGACAGGCGCGTCCTCACCGTGCTCGCCGCCGCCGACGACCACCCTCAGCCGGGCTCTCCGGTGCCGATGACGGGCGAGACGATCCGCTGGCCGGAAGGCTGCTGCGTGCGCGCGAAGCCGGCGACTCTCGGGCACGTGGGGCATACAGCACCTGAAAGACGCGTCAGGGCTCCGGCCTCCCCTGACCGCCGGAGCCGCCGTCCGGAGCGCAGGCGGAGAGGCCGTCACGGTGCAGGCCGCACCGGGGCTCGGGGAAGCGTCAGCTGACGAGGAAGAAGGCGGCGTGCGATGTCAGCCGCGGAGGGCGCCGCGCATAAGCCTCCATCGAACACGGGGAGGCGGCCGGGGCCCGCGCGGCGGGAGCGGCGGAGCGCCACCCCACGAACCGTCAACACAACGCGAAAGTGTACCTCATCATGATGCGAATCCGATCCCATGTAGCACGCTGCCTCGTCACCGTCTCAGCGCTCTTCGGGCTCGCCGCGGCGTGCTCCAGCGCCGATCCGGAGCCGGAGCAGCCCGAGGTGGATCTGTCCGAAGCGGAGCTGGGGGAGACGAGCGCGCCCCTGGAGCGCGGCGGCACCGAGACGCGCGCCGACGCCGACGTCACGCTCGCGGAGCTGCGGCTCAGCCTCACCCACACCGTCAAATTCACCGAGAGCGCCGACGGCTCGCTCGAGGTCTACGAGGATCTGCACGCCGATCGCGACGCCGCGCAGCGCCGGCTCGCGGACATCGACGACGCTCCGCGGACGCTCGCCGACATCCATCGTTATCTGCTCCCCGGCACCTCGGTCCCGGCCGCGCTGGTCCAGGCCGACGCCCGCGCGGCGGCGCGCGAGAGCGCGCCCGACTACGAGGTGCAGCCGCCCGACGACGCGTTCGTGTCCGACGGCGAGCTCGCCAAGCCGGGGGCGTCGGCGGTCGCATGGGACTGGAACGCCGACGCGAGCTGGTTCTCGCAGAACTTCTACACCGGCGGCACGGCCGGCTACTTCGCCGCCAACGCCACCTGGGTGACCGTCACGAAGAAGCGGTGGACGAGCTGGTACAAGGCGACGGCGTTCAACCAGAGCTTCGACTCGAGCGCTCACTTCCGCGTCGATCGCAGCAAGCCGTGCGGCTTCCTCGGGATGTCGCTGTGCTGGGACACCAAGGTGAGCGAGTGGATCGCCAACCGCAGCTTGCGCACGTACCTCGGCACCGGCTCGAAGTACCGCAAGGCGTGGCTGTACGGCTCGGGGCCGGACCCGCGCGTCGGGCTGGCGGTCCGCTGGGTGCTCGACAGCGGCGCCCCGCCGCCGGGGACCACCGTCTGCGGCGGGCACAACCAGCTCGTGTGCTCGTCGGGCCAGCGCTGCCAGGCGGGGCTCGTCGAGTACAATGGCGGCTGCTACGGCTGCGGCACCGTCGGCCAGTCGTGCTGCAAGGACTGGTCGAACATCCCGACGCCGGGCGGCTGGCAGGGCTCCTGCGTGCAGGGCTACTGCGGCTATCCCGGCGGCTATTGCCAGTAGCGAGGACCACCCCGGCGCGCCCGCGGGCACCCCCTTCCTGCGCCGGAGGAGGCCTGTCCGCGGGTGCGCCCCGAGGCCGAGGAGCGGATCGAGCACCTGCGGCGGCGCGGCCCGACGCCCCACGCATTCACCTTCCGCCAGCTGTTCCCCCGCCGGGCGCCGAGCGCGGGCGTGACACGCGCTCTCCCTGGGCGCGGGCCGCTCGCTTGACCCCGGACCCATGGGCGGGTCCTGGATTCAACCGGACCCATATTCAGGTGTGGTTGTAGCGGTACAGGAGCGCCCCTGGAACCGGGAGTGCGCAGGGGGTGCCGTCGCGTCGAGCCTCGTGCGTCAAGAGCGGCTGGCGCGGGGCTCAGCCGGCCCGGCGCACGCCCATCTCGACCAGGCGGGGCAAGACCTCGTCCCTGAAATACGGGAGCTCGCCAGCGAAGTCGATGAAGCTGAGCGCCAGGCCGCGGACGCCCGTGTCGCGGACGCGCCGGAGCTGCTCGGCGACGTCGCTCGGGTCGCCGACGATCGGATAGTGCCCGTACCCGCTGGCGAACCGGCCCCGGAACGCGGCATAGAACTCCGGGGTGAACGAGTGGCAGTTCACGCCGAGCTGCCGCATGGCGTTGTCGATCGCGGGCTCGTCGGCCATCTCGCGCGAGACGTGCTCGTGGTACGCCTCGGCCTCCTTGCGGGTCGGGCGGCAGACGATGAACGCCCCGGTGTAGACGTCCACGCGGCGATCCATGCCCCTGGCGTCCTGCTTCACCTTCGCCACCTCGTCCCGGCACGCCTCCAGCGTGGTGAGGATGGAGAACAGCAGATCGCACCGGCGGATCGCGAAGCTCCGGCCCGCGCTCGACGCGCCCGCGCTCATCAGCGTGACCTTGCCGCCTCGCGGCTTCGGATCCGCGATCACGCCGCGCAGGTTGAAGAACCTGCCCTCGTGGTTGAACGGCCTGTCCTGGGTCCAGGCCTTGAGCATCGCGGACTCGCTATATCAGTTGAGATGAATAATTCCGTTTGAAGATGGTGAGGTAACTGGCCAGCTCCGCGCGTGCAACGCTGTCACCCTGCAAGATTCCACTTCATCTGCCGCTCGAGCACGACGAGACCCCCGCGCCGCACGAACCCCAGCTCCTCGTTCAAGGCGAGCATCCCCGGGTTGTTCGACTCGACCGCCGTCGCGATCCGCGCGTGGCCCTGGCGTCGCGCGAAATCGATCGTCGCCAGCTTGAGCGCCCTCGCGACGCCGCGCCCGCGGCTCGCCGGCTCCACCCCTGTGAACAGGTGGTCGAGGCGCGCGGGGTCTTCCTCGCTCCGGTGGAGGATGCAGAGCCCGACGACCCTGTCGCCGTCCTTCGCGACGAAGCACGCCTCGGGCAGCGACGTCGGCGACCGCTCCAGGTACGCCGCGAACTCCTCCGCCGGCAGCTCGGGGTCGACATGGTTCGGTAGCGGCACCTCCCGGTTCACCGTGAGGTAGAGCGCGTGCAGCTCCCCCAGCCACCCGGGCCGGCGCGCCCGCTCCTCGGACAGCGGCGCGATCGCGATGCCCGGCGGCGGCGGGCGCTCGTCCAGGCGGTCCGCGCGCCGCGCTGCGAGGTCGAGCTCGAAATCCCAGCTCCGGAAGAGCTCCCGGAAGCCGCGCCGCGCCGCGAGCGCCACCATCTCCGGCTGCGTCTCGCGCGCCATGGCGCGGAGCTCCCGGGCGCCCAGGCGCTCGAGGTCGCGCTCCACCGCCGCGAAGAGCCGGGCGCCGATGCCGCGGCGGCGGTGGCCGGGGTCGCACCGCGCCGTGCACCAGAACCGCGCGGGGTGATGGTCCCACGGGACGTGGAAGCCGTGCGCGTACGCCACGACCGCGCCCGTCCCGGCGACCTCGGCGACGTGGCGGCGGAGGACGTGGCCGCGCCGCGCGAGCAGCTCGTCGAGCTCCCTCAGCGCGTCCGGCGAGCGCGGCTCGAGGTCGTGCCGCTCCTCGGGCGGGACCGCGGCGTTGAGGCGCGCCACGGCCTCCCGGTCAGCGTCGGTCGGCCGCGCCGGGCGGATCTCGATGGTGCGCTTCATCCGGCGAGGGTAGCGCGCGGCGGACCTCGACCGGACGGGGTTCTGCCGGCGGACCGCCGCCGTGGAGGCGCCGGCTCACTTGCCCAGCGCGGCGATCTTCTCGTTCACCCAGTCGTCGCCCACGAGCGGGTGAACGCCGGCGCCCTCCCGATCGAGGTCGATCCCCACCGACAGCACGCCGCTCCTCACGAGGAACGCGCCGAGCGGGTCCTGCCCATCGGACTTCGTGAGCCGCCCGCGGATCGCGAGGCTGCCGCCCTGCGCCTCCAGCAGCCTGAAATCGACGTCGCTCGCCTTGCGGCGGACCGTCGCGGAGGCCTTGAGCCCCTCCATCGTGAGGAGCCCCGCGGCCCACCCGGGGATGGCGTCCTCGGCGTCCAGCAGCTTCACGGCCGGCTGCGCGTCCTTGCACTCGATCCGGACCGCCGCCTCCATGAGCCCGCGCCCCAGCTTCGCCTCGTCGATGTCGACGCGCGCCCACCAGTCCGGCCACGTCTCGCCCTTGTGCTCGACCGCGAGGTCCTTGATCTCGATACGGCTCTTCCGGAGCCTGACCGCCGAGCTCATGAGGTCGGCCGCCGCGAGCTCGAAGCGCGCCTCCGCGTCGCCCTTCACGGTCGTCTCCTTCCACTTGAATGCCCCGTGCTTCATGAGGAGGCTCAGCGAGCCCGAGCCGCGCCCGAGCGGGTCGAGCTCGACGCTGCTCCGAAGGAACGCGGCGCCGCCGGTGAACCTCGGCGCGTCCGGCGCGGCGTCGTCCTGGTTGAGCCAGCGCAGGTCGGGGACGGCCGCGGCGACGACATCCACCTTCGACGAGAACCCCGGCGGGAGCCGCATGAGGTGGAGCTCCGCCGCGTCGAGGACGGCGCTCGCCCGCTCCACCACGATGGGCGGCAGCCCCTTGCCGGGGCGCTCGAGCGTCGCGCGGGGCAAGCGCACCTCGAGGCGCGCCTCGCCGCGCTCGCCGACGCGGAGGTCCAGGCTCGTGTCGACCGTCGCGCGGAACGACGAGGCGGAGGCCACGAGGTGGCTCGTCGCGTACGAGGCGGAGCTGCCCGGCTCGACCTTCCCCCGGTTCACGACGAGGTTCGTGCGGAGCTCTCCACTGCCGTCCTCCAGGCGCGGCTCGGCGTCCGGGCCCCTGACGAACTGGAGGAAGTCGAGCCCGGGGAGCTGGGCGTCGAGGCGCACGCGCGCCCACGTCGTGTCGAAGATGTCGAGCCCGTCGATCTCGCGCGGGTCGAACGTGTTCATCGTCACGTCGGCGTCGCCCTCGACGCGCGCGACGACGTGGTCGGCGAGGTGGACCTCGCCCGACCGGAGCTCGAGCGCGAGCGGCCCGACGCGGACGGCGCGGAGCGGCTTGTAATAGAACCCTCCGCGGACGCGGCCGCCGCCCGCGTACCGGTACTGCTGGACCCAGACCTCCTTGAGCGTCGTGTCCACGCCCTCGAGGTGCACTGTCCAGAGGTTGTAGCCCTCGTCCGAGTTCTCGAGATCCTTCTCCGGCGGCAGCGCCGGCTTGAGCGGAGGGTTCCTGAACTCCGGGATGGGGGGCAGCGCCATGATGTGCGGGGCCGCGAGATCGCGCTCGCTCGTCGGATCCACGAGCAGCCGCATCCGGAACACGAAGCCCTCGGCGCGGACGTCCTCCGCGTAGAACTTCTTGCGCAGGAGATCGGTGAGGTGGATGTCCACATCCGCCTTGTCGAGCTCCACCGCCCACTCCAGCTTGCTGTCGCCCCCGCTGAGCCGGAACTCCTCGATGTGCACGACGCCGGGCCAGAGGCTCCAGGCCGACCCGTAGTAGAGCGACGCGTCCCCGGGGTTGTAGCTGATGAGCCGCGCCATGAGCTTCGTGCTCAGCATGACGTTGACGATCACGACGTAGCCGAGCCAGAGCGCGATCGGCGCGAGCAACAGCACCTTCAGCACCCTGGTCACCCGCGGCCCGACCCGCTCCTCGAGCCGTTCCCTGAGGCCAGACGGCGACTTCAGCGCTCCAGCTGCATGCATGAGCCCCCTGGATCGCACGCGCCGTGCCGCCGAGCTGGCCCGCAGCGCCGGAGGCGGGCTCAGGGCTCGCCGTAGCGATCTGCCTCGATCGTGGCGAACGTCGCCAGGCGCGGAGCGCGCAGGACGGGCGATTCCCCGGAGATCTCCCGGGAAGCGAGCGCGCCGCGGGGCCTCCGCCAGCGCCGGGCCCGCCGGGCACCCGGCTTGCTAACGCTGGCGACCGCTGCGCTGCCGAGTCTGTCGCACGTCAGCTCCCGCTGGACCCGATTCTCCAGCATGAAACCGAGGTCACCATGAAGCACACGGTCCATCACGACCTGAACGACGAAGAAGCGAAGAAGGCCGTCATGCGGGCGCTGGCGCAGTACTGCGACAGGTACGCGGAGTACTCTCCCTCCATGCTCTGGAGCAGCGAGCGGAGCGCGGAGCTCGGCTTCTCCGTCAAGGGCTTCAAGCTCGCGGGGCGGCTCGATCTCCGGCCGCGGACCGTCGACCTCGAGATCGACGTTCCCTTGCCGCTGCGCATGTTCAAGCGGATGGCGATCGCGGCGATCGACGCCGAGGTCCGGCGGTTCATCGGCGAGGTGCACCGCGAGCGCTCCAGGAGCGCCCCGGTCGTGGAGGACGCCGTCTGAGCTGGTGACGCCATGCAGACTGCCAGCGCCACACCCGCACGATCCAAGCGACGCTCCCGGAGCTCTCCGCGCCGCGAGCGTCGCTCCGCGCCGGGCGGCGCGGTCCGCCGGCACCGCGTCAGCCTGGCCGTCGAGACCGTCGAGACCGTCGCGCTGGCCCGCGAGGCCGGGTCGGTCGCCGCGGCCGCGCCGCTCACCCCGTCGCCGGTCGAGTCCGCGAAATCGGCCGGCCTGCGCTACGTCAACGACGGCGAGCCGGGCATCTCCCGGCGCAAGGCGGGCAAGAGCTTCAAGTACCTCGACGCCGAGGGGCGGCTCATCAAGGACGAGGAGACGCTCGCGCGCATCCGCCGCCTGGCGATCCCGCCGGCGTGGACCGAGGTGTGGATCTGCCAGAGCGAGCGCGGGCACATCCAGGCCACCGGCCGCGACGCGCGCGGCAGGAAGCAGTACCGGTATCACCCGCGCTGGCGCGAGGTGCGCGACGAGACGAAGTACGACCGCATGCTCGCGTTCGGCTCGGCGCTCCCGGCGATCCGCGCGGCGACCGAGCGCGATCTCGCGCTGCCCGGCCTGCCGCGCGAGAAGGTGCTGGCGACCGCGGTGCGCCTGCTCGACGAGACCTCGATCCGCATCGGGAACGACGAGTACGCGCGCGACAACGAGTCGTACGGTCTGACCACGCTCCACGACGAGCACGTCGAGATCCAGGGAGATCTCATCAGGTTCCACTTCAGGGGCAAGAGCGGCAAGGAGCACGAGCTGACGGTGCGCGACAGGCGGCTCGCGCGCGTCGTGAAGCGCTGCCAGGACGTGCCCGGTCACGAGCTGTTCCAGTACATCGACGGCGACGGCCAGCGGCAGCGGATCCACTCCGACGACGTGAACGAGTACCTGCGCGCGATCGCAGGCCAGGAGTTCACGGCGAAGGACTTCCGCACCTGGACCGGTACGGTGCTGTGCGCGTCGTTCTTCTGCGAGATGGAGGTCGCCACGACGGCCCGCCAGATGAAGAAGTGCGTGGCGCAGGTGATCGACATGGTGTCCGCGCGGCTCGGCAACACGCGCGCTGTCTGCCAGCGCTGTTATGTCCACCCCTCGGTCATCCGCGCCTACACCGAGGGCGCGTTGCAGACCCTGCTCGAGGCGGAGCACGCCGTCACGGACGAGGCGCTCGCGGCGCTCCGGCCCGAGGAGGCCAAGATGCTCCGGATCGTCCGCGGCTTCAGCGAGCGCGACGCCGTGCCGCTCGCGACCCAGCTCCGCGCGAGCGTGCGGGCGGCCAGGGCGCAGCGAGACGGCAAGAGCGCGAGGCGCCCCGGCAAAGGCAAGAGCGCGAGGCGCCCCGCCAAGGAGCGGCGCGCCGCGGCCTGAGCCGCCTCCAGCCCGAGCCGCCGCAGCAACCCGAGCCGCCGCCGCGGCCGCCCGCTGGCGGCCCAACCGCGGCCGCGCGCTGGCGGCCAAACCCCCCCGAAGAGATCGTCGTGTCGCTGCGTCACAGCGCGCGCAGGGCGCTGTGGCGTTGTGCCCCGGACGCGACCTTACGGTCGCCGGTTCGTGAAGGATCCCGAGGTCCTGGCGCAAGGACGCGCCCGGTATGCTTCGTGTTCTGCGGGATCTCCGACAGGCGGCGCGAACCCCGAGCCAAGGAGATCTGCATGGCGACCCAGAGGTTGATCACCGAGATGGTGCGGACACGTGTGGAGGCAGAGGACGCCATCCGGCGGCTCCTGGACAGCGGGCATTCGCGTCGGGACATCTGTGTCATCGTGAGCGAGGCAGCCCGCCGTCAGCACTTCACGCGGTCGCGCGTGCAGGGAGCGGCCGTTCACGGGCAGGTGCTCAGCTCGATCCTCGCCGGGGCGTGCGCGGGCCTCGTGGTCCCCGGGCTGCGGCTCACGGTGGCCGGTCCCATCGCGGTGCAGCTCGCGGACGGCAGCTCGGCGAGCACGACGGGCAGCCTGAGCAGCGTGCTCGTCGACGCGGGGATCCCGGAGCAGCGCGCGCCGGAGGTCGAGCAGCGCCTCAAGGAGGGGTCGATGCTCGTCGGCGTCGTGGCCCGCGACGACTCGGATGCAGCGGCGCTGCACGCGCTGCTGCGCGGCGTCGGCAGCGGCGAGTCCTGCGGCACGAGCAAGGGCGCGCGCGTCTTCGCGGCTCTGTGATGCGCATCGCTCCAGCGGCTCTCTTTCCAAGTATCGAGAGATGAGCCCGCTCCTGCTTGCGAGCGGGGCATTCGCTGGAACGCGATTTGAATGTCATTCAAAGAAATCAGCCGAGACTGACTCGGCATGAGGCGAATTTGTACCCCTGAGGCAGATGGTCGCGCGCTCGCCGCTGCGAGGCCGAAATTGGGCGGTCTCGCTCACGGTTCTTGCGCGGACGGTCGGCGTAGAAGATGGTGCCCGGGAGGTAAGGAGGAGAGGCAATCGGCGTTCACCAGACACCTCAGGAGAGTACCCATGGAACAGGTCGCATTCGCAGACGAGAGCGTGGGCCTGGACGGCCTGATCGACGACGACGCGATCGAGCAGCTCAAGTCGTTCTGCCGGGGCGAGATGTCCGCGGTCGAGACGTACCGCCAGGCCATCGCCGCCGCGCGGGAAGACTGGGTGGCTCAGCACCTCCGGCTCAACCTGGCGTCGCACGAGGCGCGGGTGAAGATGCTGCGCCGCCGGATCGAGGAGCTCGGAGGCGACCCGCCGGAGAGCTCCGGGCCGTGGGGCGCGCTCGCGAAGGTCATCGAGAGGACCGCGGTGGCGCTCGGCGACAAGACGGCGCTCTCGGTGCTCGCGGAGGGCGAGGACCATGGCCTCAAGGACTACCGCAACGACCTCGAGGAGCTCGACGTCGAATCGCACGTCCTGGTCCGGGACGTGATCCTGCCCCAGCAGGTGTCCACGCTCCGCTGGCTCACGAACATCAAGCGGCAGATCCCGTGAAGCGAGGCGCCCGCTCGGCGGCTGCGGGATCGAGCCTCATCTCGTCACGATGCTGCTGGCAGGTCGAGGATGCGCTCCCTCGCCAGCTCCGCGGCATACGCGACGGCCGCGCGTACGTCGTCCAGCGTGAGCGAGGGATAACTGCTCACGATCTCATCCGACGAAAGACCCGCGGCCAGGTTGTCCAGCACGACGGACACCATGACCCTCGTCCCTCGGATGCACGCCTTGCCGTGGCAGACCGCCGGATCCGTCACGATGCGCTCATGCCAGCTCATGGCAACCTCCTTCCGTTGCACGCCCTGTCCTCCTTCCCGGGACGCGCCACAAGGCGCACCCCGAGATGAGGAGCATACCCCCGCTCACCCCTTCGCGCCGTACTCCGCCTGGAGGAGCTTCGCGATCGTGGAGAGCTGCATGTTCGAGGTCCCCTCGTAGATCTTGCCGATCTTCGCGTCGCGGTAGAGCTTCTCGACCGGATAATCCCTGGTGAAGCCGACGCCGCCCATGAACTCGATGCTGAGCGAGGCCGCCCGCTCGGCCACCTCGGAGGCGAACAGCTTCGCCATCGCGGCCTCCTTCACGAACGGCTGGCCCGCGTCCTTGAGCCGCGCGGCGTTGTAGACGAGGAGGCGCGCGGCCTCGATCTCCATCGCCACGCGCGCATACTGGAACTGCACGCCCTGGAAGCTCGCGATCGACTGACCGAACTGCTTCCGCTCGCCCATGTAGCGCATCGCGTGCTCGAACGCCCCGGCGGCGAGCCCGAGCATCTGCGCGCCGATGCCGATCCGGCCCTCGTTCAGCGTCTCGATCGCGATCTTGTAGCCCTTGCCGACCTCGCCGAGCACGTTGCCCTCCGGGATCTCACAGTCCTCCAGGACGAGCTCGCACGTGCTCGAGGCGCGGATCCCGAGCTTGTTCTCCTTCTTGCCCACCGAGAACCCGGGAGAAGAGCGCTCGACCACGAACGCCGTGATGCCCTTGTAGCCCTTCGAGGGGTCGACGCTCGCGAACACGAGGAAGAGCGAGCTCTCGTTCGCGTTCGTGATCCAGAGCTTGCGGCCGTTCAGCACCCAGCGGTCGCCCTTGCGCTCGGCCCGCGCCGCGAGCGCGAAGGCGTCCGAGCCAGAGCCCGCCTCGCTCAGCGCGTACGAGCCGACCCACTCCCGGCTCAGCCGCGGGAGGTACCCCTCCTTCTGCGCGTCGGTGCCCCAGCGCAGGAGCGCATTGGCCACGAGCGTGTTCTGCACGTCGACGAGCACGCTGACGCTCGGGTCGACCACGGCGAGCGCCTCGATCGCGAGGATCGCGTCGAAGAAGCTCGCGCCGGAGCCGCCGTAGGCCTCCGGGATCTCGATGCCCATCAGGCCGAGATCGAACAGCGGCGGGAGCAGATCGCGGTCGAGCGCGCCCTGTTCGTCCATCGCCGCCGCGCGCGGGGCGATGCGCTTCCGGGCGAAATCAAGCACCGAGTCGCGGAAGAGGCGCTCCTCGTCGGAGAGCTGGGTGAGCGGAGGGTGGGACACGACGGTTTCTCCTTGTGGGCCCGTGGCGCGGCGCGCCGTCAGGGGCCCCCACTATGCTACGCGAGGACCGCAGGCGAAAGCCGCTCGAGCGCGCCGCGGGCCGCCTCAGCCGTCGTGTCGACGCTCGCCGACGCTCGCCGCCGCTCGCCCCGAGGCCGGATCGTCCAGGCTGCTACGCGCTCTTCCCCGCGCCGGCGGGCGCGTCGCGTCTGCGGCAGCGCAGCAGCGTGTGGGCGAGCCCGAGGTGGTCGATCTCCGCGTCGACGGTGAGCCCCGCCTCATCGATGCAGCGCTTGATGTCGGCGGCGCTGTACATGCGGCTGTTCCCGTTCGCGAGGCACGTGAAATAAAGGGAAGAGCCGTGCAGGCAGTGGACCGCCACCTCGTTGGTCTGCCGATCCCAGAAGGTGTCGAGGATCCAGAGCACCGTCTCGTCCCCCATGGCGGCGCGGGCCCGCCGGAGGATCTGCACGATGTCCGCCTCGGAGAAGCACACGAGGAACTGGCTCATCCAGATGGCGTCGAAGCCTGTCGGGAACGCCTGGCCGTGATCCAGGAAGTCGATCGGCGTGCCCATGACCCGGCCGAGCAGGCCGTGCTGCTCCACGTTGGCGCGGGCGTCCTCGAGCTGGCCCGGCAGGTCCAGCACGGTGACCCGCACGTCGGGGTCGTGGGTGCAGCACTGGATCGCCCACCGGCCGGTGTTGCCGCCGATGTCGAGGAGCGTCCTCGGCCTCCGCTCGAACACGATGGGCAGCGCCTCCGGGAACGCGGAGTCGGAGTAGAGGTGATCGAAGGCGAACCAGCTCTCCCTCACCCGCGGCGGCAGCGCGGGGAGCGCCTCGTAGACAGTCGGCCACTCGCCAAAGACCTTCAGGCCCGCCGGCTTGCCGTCCTCGATCGCCTCGTCGAGGAAGCGCATGCCCTCGTAGCAAACGTCATGGATGAAATCCATGTTGACGCGGGTCATCCGGTCGTTCTCGACGATGAGCCCGACCCGCGTGATCGTGTAGCGCTCTCCACGAGCGCCGGCGGTCTCCACGAGGCCGAAGCTCAGGCTCGCCTCCAGCAGGGTCTTGGTCGCGTAGGCGGACAGGCCCGTGTCCTGCGCCACCTCCGCCGCCGTCCTGCCGCTCCTGCCAGCGCGCTGGAGCGCCTTGAGGACGCCGCGGTTCCGCATGACCCGCGCCACCTGGAACATGACGGGCGCGAACGCGATGCGCTGGGCGGCGAGCATGGCGTCGAGGGTGGGGTTCGGGGCGGGATCGTTCTTCATCGAGCTCCGGTCGTCGGGGGTGGGTGATGGCTAGCGGGCGCCCTCGCGGTGGAGGAGCGCGGCGAAGCCGCCGAGGCCCGCGAGCAGCGCGCACTCTGCCCGACCCTCCTCGGCGAGCGAAAGACCCATCACGCCGCAGAACAGTCCGAACGCGAGGGTGGCCGCGCCCAGCCGTCGCTCGTCGGTCGACCGGGCAGGTGGAGAGGGCGGTCTCGTGCGGTAGGGGCTCGCCACCGCGGAATCATACCACCGGCGCCGCGATCACAAGGACGCCGCCGCGATCTCGGTCAGCTCCTCGTCGGTGAGCGGCAGCGGGTTCGCCTTCATGCTGCTCGCCGCCCTGGCCTTCTCGACCACGGCCGGGAGGTCCGCCTCGCTCATGCCGTAGCGCCGGAGCCCCGGGACCGCGAGGTCGCGGCAGAGCTCGCGGACCCAGGCGATCCCCTCCGCGGCGACGGCGCCGGGGCGGCCGGTGACGAGCGCGGCGACCTCGTCGAAGCGCGGCAGCGCGGGGTGAGCGGGGCTGCGCGCGCGCAGGGCCCGCAGGTTGACCTCGAGGACGGCCGGCAGGAGCGCGGCGCACACGGCGCCGTGGGGCGCGTCGAACATGCCCCCGACCGGCGCGGCGAAGCCGTGGACCGCGCCGAGGCCGGCGTTCGCCAGGCAGAGGCCGCCGAGCAGGCTGGCCACGGCGAGGTCGTCCCGCGCCGGCGCGTCGGGGCCGTCGAGCACCGCGCGGCGGAGCGAGCGCGCCGAGCGGCGGATGCCCTCGCGCGCGAGGCCGTCGGTGAGCGGGTTGCCGCGGCTCGACAGGAGCGGCTCGATGAGCTGCGAGAGCGCGTCGAGCCCGCTCGAGGCGAGCACCTCCGGCGGCGCGCCCGCGAGCAGGTCCGGGTCGACCACCGCGAGGCGCGGCAGCATGAGCGGGCTGCGCAGGCTCGCCTTCACGCGGGCCTCCTTCGACGCGAGCACCGCGTTGCGCGTCACCTCCGAGCCGGTGCCCGCGGTCGTGGGGATCGCGACGAACGGCGCGGCCGGCCGGGAGAGCGCCTGGCCGCGACCGACGACCTCGAGGTAGTCGAGCGGATCGCCGCCGTTCGCGAGCAGCGCGGCGATCGCCTTGCCGGCGTCGATCGCGCTGCCGCCGCCCATGGCCACGACGACGTCGCACCCCTCGGCCGCGGCCGTGGCCGTGCCCTCGCGGGCGATCTCCACCGTGGGCTCGCCCGCGACCGCGAAGGTGACGGCGCCGACCTTCGCCTCCGCGAGCGCGGCGAGCAGCGGCGCGGCGCGGCCGGAGCGCTGCCCGGTGACGACGAGCGCCCGCGTCCCGCCGAGGCCGCGCACGGCCGCGGGCACCTCGGCGAGCTTGCCCGCGCCGAAGACGATGCGCGTCGCGGTGGCGAACTCGAAGGCGAGCGCCTGGGCGGGCGCGTGGTCCTGAGAGGCCACGTCAATACCCCGCGTCGTCGGGAAAGACATTGACGTATTTCCGGCTGGTCCGCGGCTCGGCCATCATGTCCGCGACGGTGTCCCGCCACCGCTTGTAATGCGCCGTTTCCTTGTGCGCGGCCGGCGCCTCCCTGGTCTTGTAGACCTCGACGAGCACGAAGCGCGCGGGATCCTCGATGTCCTGCACGACGTCGAACCGGGCGATCCCGGGCTCCTTGACGCTCTCGCGCGCGTTCTCGGCCGTCGCCTGGCGGAAGGCGTCGGCGAGCTCGGGTTTGACATGCACGTGGACATGCACGATGAACAGGCTGTTGGGCATGCGCGCAATCTAGCTCGGTCGCGCGGCGACAGGAACCCGGGTCGTGGCCCGCGCCAGCCCGCGCCAGCCCGCGCCAGCCCGCGCCAGCCCGCGCCGGCCCGCGTCCATCGCCCGCGCCACCTGGGGCGCCCAGGGGCCGTCGCCGAGGGGCGCTCCGGCAGAGCGCCTCCGGCCCCTGCGTCGGCTCCTGACTTGGCCCGGCCGACTGCGCCATTACGATCCTCGTGAGTCGGCGCGTGGCCCGGCAAGTGCCGAGTCCATGAGCGCCGCGAGCGAGGAAGGTCCATATGGCGGATCCGACCACGGAGAGCCCGCAGCCCGAGGCTGCGCCCGATGCGGCGCTGTCCATCGCGCTGCATTCCATCGAGTTCCGGTCCGATCACGGTCTCATGAGGGACTGCAAAGGAGAGAGCGGCTGGAGGAACGCCGGGGACCCGTGCCCCCGGACCGAGTGGACGCCGGAGCACGCGGTCCCTGTGTCGGTCTCGATGGGCAGGAACCTCGTGATCCGGCTAGGGCTGGAGTCGAGCGGCGGCGCCCCCGGCGCGGCGCCGGCCGGGATCCGCGCCGCCGGGCCGGGGGGGATCACCTTCGAGAGCCGGCGCCTCGCGCGCGGCGGCGCGCCGCTCGATCTCGCCTCGTCGCGGAAGATCGAGAGGAAGATCCAGAAGATCAACCTCACCCTGAGGTGGTCCGCGGGTGGAGCCACGGTGTCGCCCGCGCACACCTCGAACATCGTTTATGTCACGATGGGGAGGCCCCAGACCGACAAACAGCACGTCTGGGAGGAAGATGGGGTGACCTTGAACCGGATGGACAGGGCGGTCTCCTGGATCGGGCCGCTCGACACCCTCGATCCCCACGCGATCGTCGACGGGCTGCTCGCCAGGTTCCCGACCTACACGCTCCTGCCGAGCCCCAGGGTGCCCCGGCGGTACCACCACCCGACGTACCTGAACGACGAGGGCGGCGCCTGGGCGATGAGCGATTATCCGGAGGAGACGGGCGAGTGCCAGGCGATCGTCCGCCTCGTCCGCGGCATGCTGCGCCAGCTCGGGATCCCCGGGCGGACGCGCGTGCTCGTCATCTGGGGCGATCCCAACGTGGGCGGCGGGCGCGAGACGCTCTCGGCCAACCTGGAGGAGCAGCCGTGGGCGGGGCTCGACGTGACGAAGACCGTGGGCGACCGCGTGTGGCGCGCGGCGCTCGTCGACGGTCCGGTCGAGGAGGGGAGGACCTATCCAGCCTCCCACACGCGCCTCCCCGACGGCACGCTCAGCCCGGGGCTCAACCGGTACGAGGCGTGCCTCGAGTTCTCGCACGGCGGTCAGACGAGGTACTACGCGGGAGGCGCGGGGGTGTTCGACAGCCTGGAGCCGATCCTCGGCGTCTTCTGGGGGCTCATCTGGTTCAGCTCGGCGCCGAACGACGGGTACCGCGTCGAGGAGATCGTGGCGACCTATAGATCTTCGGGAGGTGGGTGATGAGCACGCGAGGACATCTCGGACAGGACATCGAGGCGCGCGTCGCGGCGTGGCTCTCGGCCGTGGCGCGCGTACCGCCGGACGGCTTCACGCCGGTCGAGCGGTTCGACGACGTGCCCGCCCAGGCGCGGGCCGATTCGTTCTACTGGTGCGACTCGATCTTCCGGAGCGAGCTCAACCCGCACAACGAGGCCCTGGGGGCGCGCCACGCGTTCCACGCGGCCACGGACGACACGCCCGACCTGCTCCGTCACGAGCTCGCCGCGGGCGGGCTCGAGCTCACCATCACCGAGGGGCGCAACTTCGTCCTCGTCCAGGTGGAGCGCTCCTGCCTCGACATCCTCTCCCTCTGCGGCCCGGACCGCACCGCCGCCGCGCGCCGCGTGGCCGAGGCGCTCTTCAACACGGGCGTCGAGTCGAACACCGTCGGCGTCCCGGCGGCCGCCAGCTCGCCGGCCGCTGGCCCGGTGCTCTGCCCGGTCCCCGGCGAGGTGCCGGACCTCGAGGAGGGGACGGTCTTCTCGAGCAACCCGGCGGTGGACCCGGACCTCCTCGCCTGCTGGAAAGACCGCACGGAGTGCGGTGTTCAGGGCGGAAGGTTGTACTTCCTCTGTTACAAGAAGTCGTCGCAGCGCGCCGGGTTCGCCAACGCCTGGCAGTGGTTCGACGACCGGAGGACCGGGGTCGGGTGACCCGGACGGCGGAGGGAAGCGCCGCGCCGGTATTGCGTCTGCGCGCCGCGCGCGGGATGTTGCGCGGGTGGCGGGAGCACAGCAGCCCAGGATCTTGATCTTCCCAGGCGGCTCTGCGGGCGCTGCGCAGGCGCTCGCGGCGGCGCGCGGCCACGTCGCGGTCCCGGCGCGGGACATCGAGGCCGGGCTGGATCTCCTGGCGACCCAGCCGCTCGACGTGGCCGTCGTGCCGGCCGACGGGCCGCTCGATGCGGCGCTCGCGCTGTGCCGGCGGCTGCGCGCGGCGCCGGGGGGCGACCGCGTGGCCGTCGTCGCCGTCGCCGGGAGCGCGGAGGCGACCACCGCCCTGCTCGAGGCGGGCGCGACGGCCGTGGCGGCGGCGGACGAGCGGTCGATCGCGATCCAGATCGAGGCGGCGGTGTGGTGGGTGCGGCGGCCGGCCGCGCACGTGGCCGACCGCGCGCCCGCGGAGCGCGCGCTGCTCGGGAGCGCGGCGCGCTCCCTCCGCGACGCGTCCACGGAGATGATCGGCCTCTTCGTCTGGGACGCGGCGGGCGGCATCCTCGACGCGAACGACGCGTTCCTCCGCATGGTGGGCTGCGCGCGCGAGGACCTCGAGGCAGGCCGCCTGAGCTGGGTGGCGCTCACGCCGTCCGAGCACCGCGCGGCCGACGAGCGCGCGCTCTCGGAGGTCCTCAAGAACGGCATCTGCCCGCCGTTCGAGAAGGAGTTCCTCCTCCCTGCCGGGCGGCGCCTGCCCGTGCTCATCGCCCCCGCGCTGCTCGAGGGGTCCCGGGATCGCGGCGTCTGCTTCACCCTCGACATGACGGCGTGCAAGGCCGCCGAGGGCGCGCTCCGCGTGAACGAGGAGCGCCTGCGGCTCGTCGTGCGCGCGACGAGCGACGCGTTCTGGGACTGGGACCTCTCGTCGGGGCGCGTCACCGGGAGCGAGCGCATGCGGAGCTTCTACGGCACGGGCGGCGCCGACATCGAGGAGGACGCGGTGTGGTGGTTCGAGCGGGTCCACCCCGAGGACCGCGACCGCGTGATGAACGGCCTGCGGCGCGCGATCGAGGGGGGCGGCTGTACGTTCGAGCTCTGGTACCGGTGCCTGCTCGCGGACGGCAGCTACGCCGACGTCCACGACCGGGGCATCGTCCTGCGCGACGGGGCCGGCAAGGCGTACCGGATGCTCGGGGCCGTGTCCGACGTCACCGAGCGCCGGCAGATGGAGGCGCGCCTCCAGCTCGCCGATCGCATGGCGTCGCTCGGCACGCTCGCGGCCGGGGTGGCGCACGAGATCAACAACCCCCTCGCGTACATGGTCGCGAACGTCGATTTCGCGCGCAAGGAGCTCCGCGCCAAGGGCGCCGCCGCGCGCGTCGACGCGCTGATCGCGGCGCTCGACGAGGCCGCGGAGGGCGGGGCGCGGGTCCGGCACATCGTGAGCGGCCTCAAGACGTTCTCGCGCGCCGACGACGGGGCGCTCGGCCCGGTCGAGGTCGACCGCGTCATCCAGCTCGTCCTGCGGATGGCGCAGCAGCAGGTGCGCAGCAAGGCGCGCCTCGTCGTGGAGCTCGGCCCGGTGCCGCCCGTCCACGCGAACGAGGCGCAGCTCGGCCAGGTGATCCTGAACCTGCTCGTCAACGCCGCGCAGGCGCTGCCGGACGGGAAGGAGTCGGAGAACGAGATCCGGATCACCACCGCCCTGGCGCCGCCCGGCCGCGTGCTCATCGAGGTGCGCGACACGGGGCCCGGGATCGCGCCCGAGCTCCGGAGCCGCATCTTCGACCCGTTCTTCACGACGAAGCCCATCGGGGAGGGGACGGGGCTCGGCCTCGCGATCTGCCACGGCATCGTGACGCGCTTCCGGGGCGAGATCGCGGTCGAGAGCGAGGTCGGCAGCGGCGCGTGCTTCCGGGTGCTCCTGCCCGTCTGGCGCGCCGGCGCCGGCGCCGACGACGAGGGCGGGGACGCCCCGGGCGGCGCCGTGGACGAGTACCCGGAAGAGGCAGCGCAGTAGGCGCGGCGCCCGCCCCCGGCGGACGGGCGCACCGGGCGGACCGGCCGCTTGCAAGGGCGGCTGCGCGCGCCCAATGTGCCGCACCGGCCCGTGAACGCTCGATCGATCACGGCCAGCAGCAGGGCTGTTCAGCGGATCAGCGGAGGGGGAGCGCGCCGAGCGGCGCGCGCCCGTGGTGAGGTTCGAGCATGGGCGAGAAAACGGGCCGCATCCTGGTCGTCGAGGACGATCTGGACATCAGGAGCATCCTGTCGCAGCTGCTCCTGTTCGAGGGCTACGACGTCGAGGAGGCGGCGGACGGCGCCGAGGCGCTCGCGCTGCTGCGAGCGAGCCAGCCGCCCGCGCTGATCCTGCTCGACCTGATGATGCCGGTCATGGACGGATGGCAGCTCCGCGCCGAGCTCCAGCGCGATCCGGCGCTCGCGTCGGTCCCGGTGGTGATCGTGTCCGCCGACGTGCGGGCCGAGCACGAGGCGTCGCGGCTCCGCGCCGCGGGCCTCCTGAAGAAGCCGCTCCAGATCGAGCCCCTGCTCGAGCTGGTCCACCGGATCTGCGGCGCGCCGGGGCGATGAGCCGAGACGCCGCTACTGGCTCGCGTCGAGCGAGTCGGCGCTCGCCTGATGGGCGTCGAGTCCTCGCCCGCGTCAGGGGTAGTCGAGCCGCGCGCCGCCGTCGCATGGAGTCATGCTGATTCAGCGCATGCGTCGTCTGCGATGATTGATAATCGGACCCCACGCCGGCTCGAGCTGTCAAGTGGGCATGGCGCCATCGGCCTTCAGCTTTCAGCGTTCAGTCTTCAAGCCGAGCTCGGCTTCAAGCCGAGCTGGACCGCGAGCTCACCACCCTCCAGGTCGCTCGACGTGGCGTGAAGCACAGGTTGTTCGCTGGCGCGCTGAAAGGCCGGCGAGGGGACCGCGCCGGGGCTGCAGGAGCGCACCGGTACGATCCTGGGGGCGAGGTTCGCCGGAGGTGCACGTCTCCGCGCTCAGGGCCCCTCCGCCCTCGTGATCACGCTCACGTATCCGCCTGAAGGCCGCGATCAGCGGACAAGCACGGCGGCTCATGACGGTGCTGAACGTTGTGATCCCCATTGCATGATGGCGTCGACTTACCCTGTGATCCTCCGCTCAGGTCCTCGTTGTTCGCTATTGCGGCCTCTTGACGATCGGTCCCCGATGCGATGTCATCCATGCGAAGGTCGAGCATGTCCCTCACGATGCCTGCCGCTCTGCGTCGCCTCCATCGAGCCGGGATGTCGCTCGCTCATCCGGGACGACACATGCGCTGTATGAGGGCCGGGCTGCTCGTGGGGCTCGCGTCCCTGCTCTCTACGTCATGTTCGCCGACGGCGCCCGAGCACCCCGAGGGCGCGGTCGTCATCGGGACCGTCCTGCCCTTCTCCGGCAGCGAGTCGGCCATCGGCCGCAACCTCGAGCAGGCGATGTTGCTCGCGATCGAGGACCTGAATGCCGCCGGCGGGCTCGACGGGAGGCCGTTCGACCTCCGGAGCCGTGACAGCCACTCGAGCTCGAAGCGAGGGTTAGACCAGCTGCTCGAGCTGATTTACACGGATCGGGTGTCCTACGTGATGGGGCCCGAAGAGAACGATCTCGCCCGCAACATCGCGCAGGACATGCAGGGGCTCGATCTGTTTCACATGCTGCCGGGGTATGCCGCGCCCACGGTGGCGCGCAGCGCGACGACGGGAGGCTGGATGCGGCTCGCCCCTTCCCCCTTCGACGTCGGCTGCGCGCTGGCGAAGATCGCCGTTCGCGAGGGCACCGATACAGCGAACAGCCTCGCCGCGCGGGACGACTACAACGCCAGCGTCAGCAGCAGCTTCACCACCCACTTCGCGGCGCTCAAGGGCAGAGTTCTCCCCTCGGTGACGTTCACGTCGGGCGAACAAACGTACACGAAGAAGATCTCCACCGCCTTCGACTTCGACGCTGGCCGCACGCTCCTGGCCGCCCATCCGGCCACCGCCTCGACCATCGTGACCGAATGGGCCGTCTCCGGCAGGCCGGGCACCTGGTTACTCGGTCCCGCGCTGCGCACCGAGGTGCTCCTCGCCAACATCCCGACAGGCTCTCTCGACGGGTTCTTCGGGGTCTCGCCGTCGCTCAGCCTGCGGAGCGAGTGCCAGATCACCGACGGAGCCGAGGAGACGGCCGACTGCACGACCGGGAACGCCGCCGCCTTCATCGAGCACTTCTCCCGCCGGTGGGGCGGCGAGGTGCCGCTCCCCGCAGCTCACTTCTATTACGACGGCGTCGTCCTCATCGCGATGGGCCTCGTGTACGCCCAGGCGACGAGCGGGGCGATCCCTTCCTCCGGCCATGATCTGCGGAACATCATCCGCGGGCTCAACAGCCCAGACCACGAAGCGGCCTCGTGGAGGGACCTGGAGGCGGCGATGGCCAGGCTCCGCGCGGGCACCCGCCAGCGGTACGTCGGAGCAGCCGCCGAATACGAGTTCGACATGTACGGGGCGAACGCGCATTATTTCATGCAGAAATGGACCATCGATGGAGGCAAATTCGTCGATGTCGCCTCTGTCCCCATCACATGCGAGGCCTGGAAATGAGCCCGCTGCAAGCATGACTTCGACGCGGGGGCACCGCGCTCGACCGAGCGAATCACCAACAAGGAGGGGTCTCATGACGAGAGTTGGACGATGCTGGATGGCGGCCCTCGGGCTCTCGCTGCTGACGGCGGCGTGCGGATCGGACGATGCATCCATCGAGGGCGGGAAAGTCACGCCCATCCGGCGGGCGCCGGCCCTGGAGAACGAGTTCACCCCGAGAGAGCTCGAGACGACCATCGACAACCTCGTCGCGGAGATCAACAAGAGCTCGACCGAGTCGATGCAGATGACGGTGATGCTGAAGACCCTCTCCACGTTCTTCGCGCCGATCGCCACGGGCGCGAACCGAGCCATGGGGGAGCTCGGGGTCACGGGGAACGTGATCGGGCCCATCCAGGAGCCGGGCGATCAGCAGGAAGACATGAGGCTCCAGAACGAGCAGATCGAACAGACGGTGATGGATGGCGCCCAAGGGATTGGCATCTCGCCCTTCGGCGACGCCAGCGTCGCCGTGCTCGACAAGGCCATCGCGAAGGGGGTCCACGTGGTGACGCTCGACAGCGACCTGCAGGCCTCGAAGCGCGCGATCTACGTCGGGACCCTCAACTCGTCCGCCGGCGCCAAGGCAGGGGAGACCCTGCGCGGGATGCTGCCCCCGGCGCCGGGTACGGTGGTGATCCACGGCAGCAGCGACCCGACCTGGGCCGACGGGCTGGATCGAACGCAGGGCGCCCAGGGCGTGCTCGAGGCGGCCGGTTATGAGGTCCTGGTGCGCCAGGTCACTTGGGGTGACGAGGGCGAGGCCGATGACGTCGAATGGATGAAGGACAAGATCGAGGCCGCAGACCCGCCGGTCGTGGGGTTGCTCGGTATGTTCAACCTCTCGTTTCGGTGCGCGATGGCCGCGGACGCCGCGGGCAAGCCGGACCTCCCCATCGTCGCCTTCGACTTCGATGCGAGGACCGTCGACTACATGCGCGAGGGGCGCATCAAGGCAACGCACATCCAGCGGCAGTACTACGAGGGGTACCTCGTGCCCTACATCCTCTACGGCATCAGGAGCATCGGCCTCGAAGCGACCAAGGAGATCCTCGCGCCGCAGCTGATCGATGGCAGCTTGTTCAACCTCGGCATCGACGTGGTCCCGGGGGACAAGGTCGACGCCTACAACGCCTTCCTCGACTCGATCGGCGCAAATGAATAGCGGTGTCGTCGGCGCTGCCGACGTGCGTCGTCCTTGACCATCGGTCCTCGAATCGAGGCAGCGGACCCGCCCGTCGTGGGGTCGGGAACGAGGTCGACGCCTACAACGACCTCCTCGACGCGATCGGCTCCAGTCAGTAGCGGTGCCGTAGCTCGAGGTAGAGCTCGCGCGGCGCCAGCGGGTACTCGAAGCCAGAGAACCCGGGGTCGGGACCGCTGGCGCCGAGGATGTTCTTGGCGCGCAGCGCGACGGTCGTCTCGTGGCCCGGGATGACCCACAGGTTGCGCGCGACGAGGCTGGCGTTCCACCAGAGGTACGTGGGCAGGTCGAAGCTGCCACCCTTCTCGAGGATGCTCGCGTCCGCCGCCCGCCGGGGGCCCACGAGGATCCCCTGCGTCGAGAGCTCCAGCGGGATGGATCTCGGCGACGGCAGCTTCACGTAGGCGCCGGCTCGAGCGATCCAGCGCGGGTAGGCGACCATCGCCGGACCGACGAGCTCCGCCTGGTACCCGACCTGGCCGGAGTCCCTGGTCGAGTACACGGTCTCGAAGGACCCGTAGCCGCCCAGGTTCTCGCCGCGCCGCAGCTCGGCGCGCGTCGCCCAGATCACGGACATCTGGGTGGCGACGTTCTGGGCCGTCTGGTTGATGCCCCGCGGGACGAACTCTGCCTTGTCGTTCAGGCGGCTGTACGAGACGCCGGTGCTCGCCGAGAACGAAGCAGCGGGCCGCCACGTCACCTCGGTGTCCAGCGTGTGGATGACCTGGGACTTCAGGTCGTCGTTCCCGATCACGTCGCCCGGCACGAGGGGCTCGGCGTACAGCAGGTACGGGGACGGCGCCTTGAAGGCGCTGCCGTACAGCAGCTTGGCCACGACCGTCTTCCCCAGGTGCGAGGTAGCGCCGAACCGGCCGGTCAGCTGATTCTCATACCTGCTGTGGTGATCGTAGCGGACTCCCCCCGTCAGCTTCAGCCATGGATCGAGCACCTTGAGGTTGGCGCTGAGCAGCGCCCCTACGTCGACCAGCTCGGCCGAGAGGCGCTCGCGCTCCGGCGAGCCAAAGGTCTGCCCCGTGTCCTTGCTCACCCGACGGAAGGAGGGGAGATCCTCCTGGTCGTAGACGGACTCCAGGTTCAGGAGCACGTTGAAGCGGTCCAGGGGAACCCACCGGAGCTCGACGTTCGCGTCGACGCCGCGGTAGGCCATGCGCCGCTCGATGTAGTACCAGCCGCCAGCGACGTCGACGCGGTCCCCCGGGAGGACGCCGCCTTGAAAGTACATCCCCTGCACCGCGAGCGCGAACTCCCGGTTCAGCTGGAGGAGCCCGTCGACCGCCACGCGGTGTTGCTGCAGGTTGACCACGGTGCCGGCTGAACGCCCCTTCGCGTCCGTTCCGCCGGTGAGCTGCGCCCATTGCGCGAAGTCGCCGCCGCGCCTGAAGGCCGACCAGTAGCCGCTGACGATGAGGTGGTGACCGTGGTCCGGATCGCGAAAGGCGAGGCGTGAGCCGAGGACGGCCGCCGACCGCCTGAGGTTCTCGGCGACGAAGCGTCCCTCGTTGTACGCCGGCTTGCGGGGGAGCGGAGACCCTTCGGGCAGCTTCAGGCCGCTTCGATCGCCGAGCTCCGCCGCGGCGGTCAACATCATATCGAAGCGGTCGGTGAACATCCCTCCCACGGCGTCGAGGCGGCCGCTCGGGTTGTCCAGCGTCAGGCCGGCGTGCGCCGTGGCGTCGACGAAGGGGATATCCTCCGGCGACAGCGTGATGATGTTGACGACGCCGAGGAACGCGTCCGCGCCATAGAGCGCCGACGCCGGGCCGCGGACGATCTCGATCTGCTTGATGGCCGACAGCGGGATCAGCTCCGTCCCGAGCCAGTTGCCGCTGGTGGTCCGGAACGCGACCGAGCGCCCGTCGATCATCACCTTGATACCGCCGCTCTCGGACCCCAGCCCGCCCGTCATGCCCTGCACGCCGGCGTTCGGCAGGATGTGGTCGTCGATCAGATAGAACCCGATGACGTGCCTGAGCACCTGGCCGACGCTCTCGTAACCCCAGCGCCGGATCTCCTCCGCGGTGATCGCCGTCACGATGGCAGGCGCGTCGTCGAGCGTCTCCAGCGTCTTCGTGGCGGTCGACACCTCGACGTCGAGCAGCCTGAGGAGGTCGACGTCCTCGAGCGCGTCGTTCCGGTGCTCGCTCCCCGTGGCCTTCGGCGCCCCCCGCGCTGTGGCGGCGGTGGGCTGAGCCCATGCGAGCCCCGGCGTCGCGGCGATCACCAGCGCGACAATCCACTTGGTTTCGAGCGAGACAAAGGTCATGCGGGTGCGATTGGTTCTGAGCCTTTGACTAGGACAAATTGCGCGCAACGCTCACTTCGGCTTCGGCTGCGAAGAGCTCCTCCCGCAGGGCGATGCTGACGGAATCGAACTCTTGCCGTAGCCGCGCCAGGTCGTCCGTCCGAGGGAGCTCGCCCTGGCCGGCCGCGTGCTGCATCTTCTCCGCCAGCTCCGCGACGCGCGACGCGCCGATCGAGAGCATGCTGCCCTTCAGCTTGTGCGCGCTCGCCTTCACCTCCGCGGTGAGGGTCTCGCGGATGGCCGCCTCCAGGCCGTCGAGCTGCGACGGGACGTTCTTCAGGACGAGCTCGATGAGCTTCCGCGAGCGCGGCACCTCGGGGTCGAGCACCGGCAGGGCCGCCGGCTGCTTGCCGTTGCTGGCGCGCGCAGAGACCGGCTCCGGCTCGTCCCGGTGCAGGACCACGTGCCGCCACAACGTCTTCTGCAGGGACTGCGGGCGCACCGGCTTGGCCAGGTAGTCGTCCATCCCCGCGGCCAGCACCCGGTCCCGCTCGCCGACGAGGGCGTGCGCCGTCAGCGCGATGATCACCGTGTGGCGATTCCTGTCGCTCTCCCACTCGCGGATCTTCTGCGTGGCCGTGTACCCGTCCATGACCGGCATCTGGCAGTCCATGAGCACGGCGACATACTGCTTCCGCTTGACGCACTCGAGCGCCTCCAGGCCATTGGCGGCGGTCTCCACGCGCAGGCCCAGCTGCTCCACCTGCTCCATCGCCACGTAGCGATTGATCTCGTTGTCGTCGACGACCAGCACGGGGAGCTTGCTCGCGATCTTGCCCGGCTCCACGCCAGGCTTGCTGACGGGCGCGGCCTTGGTGCCCGTGAGCGCGCTCTGCAGCGTGTTGTAGAGCTCGGACACGCGCAGCGGCTTCGGGAGCTGCGTGACGAGGCTGGAGTCGAGCCCGCTCAGGGCCACGCTCGAGCCCATGTGGTAGAGCGCGACCACGGGCAGCGTCTGCAGCCCAGGCACCGACTGGATGGTCCGGAGGAACTCCTCCAGGCCGAGATCGTCCATCTGGACGCCGACGACGGCGGCGCTGAACGGCCGGTTCTCGAGCTGCGCGAGCTCCAGCCGGTTGATGGCGTCTCGCCCGGACGCGGTGGACTCGGCGTCGAAGCCCCAGGCCACGAGGTGCTCCACGACGACGTCGCGCCAGCTCTTGCTGATCTCCACCACGAGCGCGCGGCGCCCGCTCGCCCACTCGGCGGACCGGATCTGCTCGCCCCCGGCCGTGACCCCGACCTTGATCGTGAACCAGAACTTGCTGCCCTGCCCCGGGGTGCTCTCGACGGCGATCTCGCCGCCCATGACCTCCACGAGGCGCTTGCTGATCGCGAGCCCGAGGCCCGTCCCGCCGTGGTTGCGGACCATCGAGCCGTCCACCTGCGTGAAGGCGGAGAAGAGCTTCTTCTGGTCGTCGGCGGCGATGCCGGGGCCGGTGTCCACGACGGCGAGCTTGATGAGCGCCGAGGTCTTGTCCTGCTGACCCCCCGAGGCGTCGATCAGCACCTCTCCGCGCTCGGTGAACTTGATCGCGTTGCCTACCAGGTTGGTGAGCACCTGGCGAAAGCGGTCGGGGTCGCCCACGACGCCCGTGGGGACGCGGCGCTCCACGCGGTACACGAGCTCGAGCCCCTTCTCGTGCGCCTGGCTCGCCATCAGCTCCGCGACCTCCTGGATGACGAGGCGCAGATCGTAGGAGACGTGCTGCGCCACGTACTTGCCGGCCTCGAGCTTCGAGAAGTCGAGGACGTCGTTGATGATCGCCATCAACGTGTTCGCGGAGGCGTCGACGGTCTCCACGTAACGCCGCATCTTGCCGTCGAGCGCCTGGTTCTGCATGAGCCGGATGACCCCGAGGATCCCGTTCATGGGAGTCCGGATCTCGTGGCTCATGTTGGCGAGGAACTCGCTCTTCAGCCGGGAGGCCTCGAGGGCCTGCTCGGTCTTGACGCGCAGCTCCTCGAACGCCTGCTCGTTCGCCTCGACCATGCTGTTGAACGCCGCGCCGAGCAGCTCGAGCTCGTCGCCGCTCGCGATCTGCACGCGCTCCCACTGCTTCAGCTGCACGCCGGTCGCCTGGTCCGACGGCGAGCTCGAGCGGAGGCCGGTGGCGATGGCCCCCGCCGCCGAGCGCAGCGCGAGCAGCGGCTCGGTGATGTGCACCGCGACCCGCTTGACGAGGAAGTAGCTGGCCGCGACGCTGCCGAGGATGAGCGCCCCGATCAGCCCGAGCGTGGTCACGAGGCGGGCGGAGGCGAGGCTCCGGGCCTGGACCATGCGCTCGACGACGCCCTTCGTGCTGATGCCGTAGATCACCGTCCCGGCGTGGGTCCCCTCGGAGACGACCGGGGCGGCGACCTCCAGGACGTCGTCGCCGCCCATCGGGTTCGCCCGCCGCCGCAGCACGGGCCGGGGGCTGTGCTCCGCGCTGATCCCGAGGGCCTGGAGGTCCTTCGCGGTGAGGGGCGGCGCGTCCTTCGCGCTGCTCGCCTGGCCGAGGCCGCTCGCCGCCCACACCCGGCCCTCCGCGTCGAAGAACAGCCCATAGGCGATGTCGTTGTTCTCCGAGACGGTCTGGTAAATGAGCGCCTTGACGTCCCCGAAGAGGTTGTCGGCCACCAGGCTGCGCAGGGCCAGCGCCTGGTTGAAGCCGAGCAGGCGGGCCTTCTCCTCGAGGCTGGCGAGGAGCTCCTGCTCGCGCTTCGCCTGGACCTCGCGATCCGCGGAGTAGATGAGGGCGCCGATCGACAGCAGCGTGGCGCCGCCGAGCAGCAGCAGCGCGCCCAGGATCAGGCGCAGCAGCTTGATGCGGAGCGACCCGTGGATGTTCGGGGTAGCCATCGCTTACCTGGGGCGCCGCGACGAGGAAGGCGGGCCAGCATTGGGATAGGGCACCGCCGCAGGCGTGCTGCTGCTCTTGGCGGCGCGCGCGGCCACCGCGCGCTCGATCGCCGGCGCCAGGGCGACGTGCAGCTTGGATTTCGAGACGATGCCGTCGGCGCCGACCTTCTCCCCGAGCGCGCTCAGCTGCTCGATGTCACAGCCGGAGACGAGGACGATCCCCAGGTTCGCGAGCTGCGCGTTCTCCCGGAGCAGCTTGGCCAGCTTGTCGCCGTTGATGGTGGGCATGTTGATGTCGAGCGCGACGGCGGTGATCCCGTCGCGCTTGATCACCGACGTCGCGCCGATCGGGGTGGCCAGCTCGAAGACGTAGAAGCCAGCCTTGACCAGCACGGCGCACATCGCTTCGCGAGCAATGTCGTCGTCATCGATCACGAGCACCCGAATCATGAGAACCTCCTCCGGGACTCCATTCCCACCGACACGCGCTCACCGACCGATGAGAAAATCAACCTGCCCGAACTGGCTGGAATCGAGGCCGAAGCGACGCGCCAGCCTCACGTCGACGAGGCGCTTCACGGAGATGGGCAGGCGGACGTCCGACGCCCGGAGCTTCCATTCGGCGTCCGCGAGCTCGTAGAGGAGATCAGAGGCCTGCACCGCGAGCGCCTGTGTGTCAGGGATGGCCGCGAACGTCCCGAACTCCGCGTGCTCGTTCACGAGCGAAGGTACGGCGACCACCACGGGCGCGCCGAGCCGACCAACATAAGGAAGCCAGACGTTGGTCAGGAACCTCGGGTTCAGCAGGCCATTGTCGTTCGGCAGCCAGATCGCGTCAACGGTGTCGCGCTGGAGGTTCACCAGCGCGGCGCGGAGGTCCTGCACACGCGGCCTGTTCGAGAGCTCTTGCCTCACGAAGGTGAGCTTCTCGACCTGCATGAGGGCTTCCTGCCGGGCGATATGGCTCGCGAAGCCCTGGCGGTACACGACGCCGATCCGACGCACATCGAGGCCCAGCGTCCGCAGCCCCACCATGGCCGTGACCGCAGGCACCTCGTAGGAGATCGCCACCGAGTTGGGGACGGTGCGCTGGAGCTCCTCGGCGAAGGACGCCATCAGGATCAGCGCGACGGGCGGCGCCGCGACGGTCCGCGCCCAGCTGCGGTACAGGAGCACGGTCGAGTTGTTGACGAGCACCACCGCCCGCGGGCGATCCCGCGCCACGATCTGCGCCATGAGCTCGGGGCTCGAGCCCTCGACGCGTATCGGCGAAATGGTGACGCGGTAGGACTCGGACAGCTCGACGCGGAGCGATTTCAGCATGTCGTCGAGCTGCGAGTCCGACGGGGCGATGATGGAGATGGCGGGCCTCCCGTCCGGAGGCGGCAGCGCCGCCAGCGGATCCGGGTCCTTCGCGGTGTGCGAGGCGGGGCCCGACGAGCAGCCCAGGGTCAACACGAGGCCCGCGAGGACGGGGGCTCGCCAGAGCAGACGGCGATAGCGGGGACGCGTCGACCTCATTTCCATTCGTCCACCCCCAGATCGGCCAGCACGGCCTTGGGGAGCTTCCGGATCGCGTTCTCGACAGGCTGGCGGTCGCTGAGGAACGTGACCGCCACGTGCCCGACCCTGGCGGTCGGGAGGCTGAGGATCGTGAAGCTCATCTTGCTCTTCGACTCGAAATCGGAGCGGAAGCGCTCCGGGAGAAGCACCGCGTCGGCCGTCTGGAACTGGAGCAGCTGCAGCAGATCTTCGACCTTCGTGACGCGCTGGACGTCTGGCGTCGCGCTCACGCCCAGGAGCCCGGCGACGAACTTCGGGAGCGCTCTGCGCTCGACCAGGTCGACCATCCCGTACCTGAGGGACGAGAGCATGTCCTTGGTCAGCGACCTCGTGGAGACCAGGAGATATTGCTCCACGTCGCTCCCCGCCCTCACGCCCTGGAGGTCGGGCGCCCGGTTGAGCGAGGCCAGGACCGGCGTTGGCGAGAGCGCCGCGTTGGGCGGGCTCGCCTCGAGCGCCGTCTTGAAATCGCTCAATTTGCCAAACACCGTGACATCGACGCCGGGCATCGACTCCTCGATCTTCTGCTCGAGGGCGCGAGCGCGGAGCGGCGTCACCGCATAGACATAGAGCGTGGCCTGGGGGCCGGCCGTGGTCGGCGGGCTGATCAGCAGGAGACAGCACCCGAGGAGCAGCGCCGCCGCGACGAGGGCCGCCGGCGCGCGCGCGGAGCGGAGCGGCCGGCCAGGCGAGCGCCGGGCCTCCTCGAGCCGGACAGGCACGGCCGTGGTGTTGTTATCAGGGCGAGATGCGCCGGACCGAGCAGCGGCAGCCAGGTGGTTGTCTCGCGGCATACACGATGAGAGAAAGCGGTGCGCGACGCGCGCTGGATACGCGAGGTGCGCCAGGGCGGCCTCGATCGCTGACCGCCTTCCCCGTGTGGAGCGCCTGCATGTCCTTTCCACCCCGCTCATGCCCTCCTGGTCATCCTGGTAGATAGCCTAGACGACCCGCAACCCTACCTGTCAAGCGCCCACGGGAGGCGCCCACGACATTCCGATCGAGCTTGGCGCACTGGGGGCGTCGGCGTGGGCCGCAACACCGGACGGCAGCTACCCTCGTCAATCGAGGGGCCAGCATCGCTCCCGCCGGTATCGCCGCACACGCGGCGCGCGCAGGTGCGCGCTTGACACGTCCGTCTGCCTGCGAGCTCGATGTCGAGCCGCGGGCCGCCCTCGTGTGGAGGTGTTCATGTCTGGCGGATTCAGCGGATAGCAAGCCCGATTGTCACGGCACATCCTGCCTTGTCGACCTACATGCTTGTCTATGGGGTGAAGTCCGAGGCGGAGTAACACTCCCGACCACAGGCGCTATCGGCGTGAGCGGTCCCGGGCGATCCCTGGAAGTACTCCTCCAGCCGCAGGTCGGCCTCGTCCCCGAACAGGATCCGGCACGCCTCGCGGAGCCCGGGCGAGCGCGCGAGCTCCTCGCGGCGGACCAGGAGCGAGATCTTCGTGCGCCGCCTGAGGAAGTCGTCGAGCTTCGCGATCATCTCGCGCCGCGCGGCGTGCGCGACCTCGCACCGCAGGTCGTCCACCCCCTCGATCAGCGCGTCGGCCATGCGCGGGTCGCGCTGGATCGCCTCGAGCAGCTCGAGCGCCTCGGCCCCGTACCGGCGCCACAGGCGCGCGCTGAGCGGCTCGGACGAGCGCGGCGGCGTCAGCGCGTCGAGCTCGAGGCGGCGCGCCTCCTCGAAGAACGCGGCGCGCGCTCGCTCGCCCGGCTCGCCGTACCAGCGCTGCGCCGGGCGGGGCAGCGCGACGCCGAGCTCCTGCACCGCGGCGCAGATCTCGTCGCCCACGTTGATGCAGTCGGTGAGCTTGCCGCCGAAGACGCTCACGTGGGCCTGCTGCCGGTCCACCTCGATGACGTGCTTGCGCGACAGCTGCAGCCAGTCCGCCGCGCCGCCGCCCTCCTGGACCGCCAGGGGGCGCACCCCGCAGCGCTCGGCGATGATGTCCGCCTCGGTCAGCGGCCGGGGCAGCCTGAGCCGCTTGTTGATGTTGGAGAGCACGAACCGGCGGTCCTCGGCGGTCACCTCGGTGTGCGGGCGCTCGACGCGGGTGTCGGTCGTGCCGATGCACGTCCTCGGCCCCATCGGGATGACGAAGAACAGCCGGCCGTCGTCCGCGAAGAACGTGAGCACGCGCCGGCTCGAGGTGAGCCGCTCGACGATGAGGTGGATGCCCTTCGAGAAGATGTGGCGGTGGCTCGTCCGCTGGCCCGTCAGCGCGTTGTGCGCGTCGACGAACGGCCCGCAGGCGTTCACGAGCACGCGCGACCGGATGGTGAGCTCCCGGCCCGACAGGACGTCTCGCGCGCGCGTGAGCCACGCGTCCCCGTCGCGCCGCGCGCCGAGCGACTCGACGTAGTTGGCGGCGCGCGCGCCGTGATCGAGCGCGGAGCGGACGAAGCCCCAGACGAAGCGCGCGTCGTTGTCGACCAGGTACGCGTCGGAGTACTCGAATCCTCCGTCGCAGCCCTCCAGGTCGATGATCGGCTCCTCCCGCGCGATCGTCCGGCGGGAGAGCAGGCGCGGGATCTTCGTGAAGAAGCTGCCGATGATCCAGTAGAGCCACGTGCCGAGGAAGAGCTTGAACAGGCCGTGGCGGAAGCCCCGCTCGTGGGCGGTGTAGAACCGGATCTCCTGCACCGTCGAGGGGTAGCTCCTGAGGAGCAGGTTCCTCGACACGCAGAGCTTCCGCACGAGCGGAAACTCGAAGCTCTCCATGTACTTGATGCCGCCCCAGGCGAGGTTCGACGACTCCTGGCTGGTGAAGCCCGCGAAGTCGCCGCGGTCGATCAGCGCGACCTTCGCCCCCTTCGCGGCGAGGGCGGCGGCCGCGACGGCGCCGTTGATCCCGGCGCCCAGGACGAGGACGTCGAACGTCCCGCGGCTCAGGCTGTCGATGTTCGTGGCCCGCAGCATCGATGGCGATCCGGCGTCAGGCGCGGCGCGCGCGCACCCGCAGCTCTATCACGTCCCGGGGCGGTCCGGGGCGCCGGGCGGGCCGGAAAGCGCGGCGTCGCGCGTCGTCGACGCCGCGTCCGTCCAGATCCGTGCAGGCTCAGCCCATCAGCCCATCAGCCCATCGTCAGCCCACAGGGCGTCGTCACCCCGGTACGACTCCGAGGGCGCCGGGGGGTGGGCGCGGCGCGGGCTGCTCCTCGGCGGCGCGCTGGCATGCCCCGGGTGCACGCCGGCGTGGCCCGTGTGCAGCAGCTGCCAGCGCGCCATCTCGGTGTAGACGCCGCCCCGCCGCAGGAGATCCGCGTGCGCGCCGCGCTCGACGACGCGGCCGCGCTCCATCACGTAGATCTCGTCGCAGTCGACGACGGTGCTGAGGCGGTGGCTCATCAGCACGATGGTCCGGTGCCCCTTCAGCGCGCGCAGCGCCTCGCCGATGGTCCGCTCGTGCTCGGCGTCGAGGCCGTCGGTCGGCTCGTCGAGCACCAGGATGGGCGCGTCCGTCAGCAGCGCGCGCGCGATCGCGATGCGCTGCCGCTGGCCGGCCGACAGGTTCAGCCCGCCGTCGGCGATCTGCGTCGCGTAGCCGTCCGGCAGCGCCTCGACGAAGCCCGCCGCCCCCGCCATCTCGGCCGCCCTGCGGATCTCGGCGTCGGTCGCGGAGGGGCGGCCGTAGGCGATGTTCTCCGCGATGGTCGCGGGCAAGAGGATGCCGTCCTGGAGGACGAGCGCGATGTGCCGGCGCAGGTCGGCCATGCGGATCGCGCGCGTGTCGATGCCGTCGAGCCGCAGCGCGCCGCGCGTCGGGTTGTGGAAGCGCGGCAGCAGGCTGAGCAGCGTGGTCTTGCCGGAGCCGACCGAGCCCACGAACGCGACCATCTTTCCCGGGCGGATCGTCGCGTCGATCCCGCGCAGCACCGGGTGGCCCGGGCGGTACTCGAACCCGACGCCCTCGAGCTCGAGCGCGCGCGGCTGCCGCGGCAGCGCGGCCGCGTCGTGCGTGTCGATCACCGCCTGGTCGCGGTCCAGCACCTCGAAGACGCGCTGCGCGCCCGCGACGCCGCCCTGCACCGCGGCGCCGGCGCCGGTCAGCTTGCAGAGCGGGTCGTAGAGCATGCCCAGGTAGCCGAGGAACGCCGTGAGCGCGCCCAGCGTCATGCCGGGGTCGCCCGCGCCCGCGCGGGCCTCGACGACGAGGTAGCCGCCGTAGCCGAGCACGAGCGCGCCGCCGAGCCCGAGGATCGAGCCCACGGTGAGCGTGTGGCGGAGCTCGTCGTGGTGGAGCCTGAGCCAGGCCTTCACGCTGTTGCCCAGCGTCGCGTGGAAGCGCGCCTCCTCGTCCGCCTCGCGCCCGAACGCCTGGACGAGCCCGATCGACGCCATCGAGCGCTGCACGGACGTCGTGAGCTCGCTCTCGACCTCCTTCGCCTCGGTGCACTTCCGGTGCAGCGCGCG
Source organism: Sorangium sp. So ce321 (assembly GCF_051530195.1). Lineage (NCBI taxonomy): Bacteria > Pseudomonadati > Myxococcota > Polyangiales > Polyangiaceae > Sorangium > Sorangium sp. So ce321. The sequence goes on from NZ_CP150329.1 coordinate 2,376,030, forward strand.
CCCGAATTTGACGTTCGTGAGGAGCAGCGGCGGCACCACCGCGAGCGCGAGCAGGGTGAGCGCCGGGCTGCGCGACGCCATGATGCAGAGCATGACCGCGAGCGTCAGCGCGCTGCCCATCACCGCGACGGCCACGTTGAGGATCCCGTGGAACCCCGTGGCGTCCTGGTTGAGGCGGTAGAGCGCGTCGCCCTGCGGCTGCGCGCGGTGGTAGCCGATATGGAGCGCCTGGAGCTTCCGGTACAGGTCGCAGCGCACGCGCATGAGCCCGCCGTAGCCGATGCGGAAGTTGAGCAGGGTGCGGCCCATGCCCACGAACTCCTGCGCGACGCGGAGGACGAGCGTGATCGCCGCGAGCCCGAGGACGCGCCCGAGCAGGCTGTCCGGGAGCGGCGCGAGCAGCAGGCGATGCACGAGGTCCCCCTGGCGCGGCCCGGTCGAGATGAGGTCCACGATCACGGCGACCGGCCACACCTGGAGCAGGCTTATCGCGATGGAGACGCCGACCAGCAGGCAGAGCGCCCCGAGGCGCGCCCACTCGCCCTTGAAATAGGCGCCCACCCGGAGGAAGAACCGGAGCCGCTCCGCGCTGGCCGAGCGGCTGGGCGCGGCGAGCGTGGTCCTCGGGGAGAGCCTCGATGTCCTGCCCTCGCGCCGCGGCGGCGAAGGGCGATAGTTCTTGCGGTGAGCCGGTGCGCTCATGGGTCGCTGGGCCTTCTTCCTGTCCACGGTGGGGGCGGATCGCCCGAGGCCCGTAGGGCCCCGCCTGGCGATGCGTCCGGTTTTGACCGGTAGCGAGGTATCGGGGCCGAGGTGTAACAGCCCATCGCGGCCGCGCTCTCCGCATGCGCCACGGCGAGGCGCGCTCGTGCTGATTTGATGCTCGCTTGTCCGGGACTCCAGGGCTGGCGCGCGCCGGCGCCGTCACGGCACAGGCCGACGGATCGGCCGGGTCTCCGCGCCTACCCGTGAATCCGCCGCTCGACCAGCGCGAGCCGTCGGCCGAGCGCGCGCGCCGGGGCGAGATCGAGCCGGGCGGATGCTTCGCCCCCAGCCGCCCAGGGCGGGCCGCCGCGCTGCGCCGCGGCGCTCGCCGCATCCATCTCCGCGCGAGCGGGGGCCTGGACCAGGGCTCCCTGGCGGAGGAGGGCGGCGATCATCGCGTGGAGCGCCGCGCGCTGCGCTGCCTGGATGGGAGACGGCGAGCAGAACACACAGGCCACCTTGCCGGCGAGATCTCCCGCGAGATGAGGAGAGCCATCGAGGAAGCGCCGGAGCTCCGCGCTCATCGCGCCATAGCGCGCGGGCGAGCCGAGGGCGATGCCGTCCGCCCAGAGGAGGTCGTCGACCCGCGCCAGCGGGACGGAGGCGAGGTGTTCCCGGGTGGCACGGATCCGCTCACTCGTCCTCGCGCGGCCGTCTGGCGCCGCGAGGCCAGCGAGCTTCCGCAGCCGCACCGTCGCCCCGGCCTGCTCGGCGCCCTGCGCGACGGCGGCCGCGAGCGCGGCCGTATCGCCGTAGAGAGAATAGAAGATCACGGCCACGTTCATGGTGAGCGGGTATGCAGCCGTCGTACCGTCGCCCGCTCGCGCGGGGCGCTCCGCGCCGCCCCTGAAGAGCTCGCTTCTCGCGCCTCCCTGCGCGGCTCGTCGCGAGCGATCCCGCGGCGCGCGGCGCGCGTTTCGACCCGCGGCGCGATTCAAATTGCGCGGTGTGGAGGGAAGCCTTATGGCTCCGTCGATGGACGGGAGCGGACCGCGCGCGGGCGACATCGATGGTGTCACGCGCGGTCCCGCGCGCCGGAGCGGCGTCGGGGGAGCAGGGTGAATCGCGGCCATCCGTCCGGCTCGCCGTCGCCGCGCGCGACCGGCGGGGCCCTCGCGGAGCGCGCCCCTTCGCCGCCGAGGACGATCCTCGTCGTCGAGGACGACCCGGGCCTCATGGGCGCGCTCGTCGATGTCCTGTCGGGCGAGGGCTATGAGGTGACGACGGCCGCGAACGGCGCCGAGGCGCTGGCCAGGCTGCGCGAGGGGCCGACGCCGGCGCTCATCGTGCTCGACCTGATGACGCCCGTCATGGATGGTTATGCCTTCCGCGCAGAGCAGCTGCGCACGCCCGCGATCGCCGGCGTCCCCGTCGTCGTGTTCACGGCGGGGGCGGCGCCGCGGGCGGCGGAGCTCGGACACGTCGATATCCTGAAGAAGCCCGTCCGCCTCGGCGCGCTGCTCGACGTGATCGGGCGCTACGTCTGACGCGCCGGGCGCCTCACTCCGCCACGCTGCCGGTCTCCGGACATCCTCTGTCTCTGAAGATGCGGTGTCGTCCGTGACGTCGAGTCGGTCGACGGGCCGCCGAGGAGCGCGGGGCGGCGGCAGGGGCGCTCGGGCAGATATCGCGCTCCCGGCGCGCCCTGGTGATGAGCTCGGCTCGGGAGGCGGGGGAAATGCGCGGGCCGATGGACCTTGACGTCCAGGGATGCGTGCGCTCGTCTGTCCACACGGACATCAAGGCATGAAACCAACCTCGCCCACGCCGCTCGCCCCCGCAGAGGCCGCCATGGCCGCTGGTGGAGGCCGCCCCGCGACCTCCATCGAGGACATCTTCCCGGGCGCGAGCGAGCTGAGCGCGCGCTGCCGGGCGAAGGACTGGGGCGCGACGCGGCTCGGCCCTGTCGAGCGCTGGCCGCAGAGCCTGAAGACGGCGGTGAGCATCGTCCTCGGCTCGAGCTTTCCGATGATCGTGCTCTGGGGGCCCGAGCTCGTGCAGATCTACAACGACGGGTACCGGCTGCTCATGGGCGCCAAGCACCCGGCGGGGCTCGGGCAGGGCAACCGGGAGTGCTGGCCAGAGGTCTGGCACATCAACGAGAGCATCTATCCGCGCATCTTCAGCGGCGAGACGGTCTCCTTCGAGGAGACGATGTACCCGCTCGCGCCGCACGGCCAGGTGGAGGAGTATCACCTCACGCTCTGCTACAACCCCGTCCGCGACGAGTCGGGCGCGGTGGGCGGCGTCTTCGTGACGGTCTTCGACGTGACCCAGGAGGTGCGGACCCGGATCCAGCGCGACCGCGCCCTGGCCGAGGCCAAGGCGGAGCGCGAGCGCCTCTACGAGGTGTTCATGCAGGTGCCGGCGATCATCGCCGTGCTCGAGGGGCCGGAGCACACCTTCACCGTGGCCAACCCGCACTACATCGCGCTCGTCGGCGGGCGCGACGTGGTCGGCAAGCCGGTGCGGCAGGCGCTGCCCGAGGTCGTGGACCAGGGGTTCCTGGAGCTCCTCGACTCGGTGCGGCGCACCGGCAAGCCGTACGTGGCCCACGAGGCGCTCGTGAAGCTCGACCGCCGCGGCGACGGCACGCTGGAAGAGGTCTACCTCGACTTCATCTACCAGCCGCTGAAGGACCCGAGCGGGAGCGTCTTCGGCATCATGGCCCACGCGGTCGACACGACCGAGCAGGTCTTCGCCCGCAGGCGCGTCGAGGAGCTCGCGGCGGAGCGGGCGGCCATGCTGGGCCAGATCGCCGACGCGGTGGTGACCTTCGACAGCGAGGGCCGGATCAACTTCCTCAACGACATGGCGCGCTCCCTCTATCCGGAGCTCCGCGCCGGGGCGACGTTCGCCGAGCAAGCGGAGCGGATCTCGCTCGACCGGCTCGACGGCACGCCGTACCCGGCCGAGGAGAGCCCCGCGGCGCGGGCGCAGCGGGGCGAGCGGGTGATCGACGAGGCGTGGATCGTGCGGAGCTCTGGCGCGCCGCCGCGCCGTATCCAGGGCAGCGCCGTGCCGGTCTACGGCGACGGAGGCGGGCAGATCGGCGTGGTGCTCACCGCCCGTGACGTCACCGAGCAGCACCGCCTCCAGCGGCAGCTGGAGCTCGAGCGCAACCGGCTGAACGACGTGTTCCAGCAGGCGCCGGCGGCGATCATGGTGACGCGCGGGCCCACGCACCTCATCGAGGCCGCCAACCCCCTCTACGCGCACGTGACCGGGGATCGCCCGCTGCTCGGCAGGACGGTGCGGGAGGCGTTCCCGGACCTCATCGAGCAGGGCTTCCCGGCGCTGTACGACCAGGTGCTCGCGACGCGCGAGCCGTACATCGGCAACGAGGCCCCCGTGCGGGTGGAGCGCTTCGGGCGGGTCGAGGAGGCGTACTTCAACTTCGTCTACCAGCCGCTCATCGGCGAGGACGGCAGCGCCTTCGGCGTCATGACGCACGCGATCGAGGTCACGGACATCGTGCGCGCGCGCCAGCAGGCGGAGCAGCGGGCCGCGGAGCTCACGCGCCTCACGCAGGCGCTGGAGCAGTCGAACCGCGAGCTCGACCGGTTCGCGTACGTCACGTCGCACGACCTCAAGGCGCCGCTCCGCGGGATCGCGAGCCTGGCGCAGTGGATCCAGGAAGACGTCGGCGAGCAGCTGTCGGCCGGCTCTCACGAGCACGTGAAGCTGCTCCTCGGGCGCGTCCACCGCATGGAGGCGCTGATCGACGGCATCCTCGCCTACTCCCGGGCGGGGCGGGTGCGGGAGGCGGCCGCGCCGGTGGACACGGTGGCGATGGTGAGGGACGTGCTGGACCTCCTCGCGCCGCCGGATCACGTGCGGCTCGACGTGCAGCCGGCGCTGCCCACGCTCACGGCCGAGCGGGTGCCGCTGCAGCAGGTGTTCATGAACCTGCTCGGCAACGCCATCAAGTTCTCGACGCTGAACCGCCCCGATCCGCAAGTCCAGCTGCGCGCCCGGGACGCGGGCGACGCGTACGAGTTCACCGTCACCGACAACGGCCCTGGCATCGCGCCCGAGTACCACGAGCGCATCTGGGGCATCTTCCAGACGCTCGAGGCCCGCGACAAGGTCGAGGGGGCCGGCATCGGCCTCTCGGTCGTCAAGAAGATCGTCGAGACGCGGGGCGGGCGGGTGTGGGTCGAGTCGGCGCTCGGCGAGGGCGCCGTCTTCCGGTTCACGTGGCCGAAATAGCGACCCGGGTCGACTTCATGCAGCGCGCGAAGACGATGCTTCGTATTGGCCTCCTGCTCGCGGCCGCCGCGGCCGGCTGCGCGGGCGATCCCCCGGCGCAGCCCGAGGGGTGGGACAGCGCGGTGGCGCTGCGCCCGCCGCGAGATCTCGACGCGACGGAGGGGGTCGTCGAGGTCGAGCTGACGGCCCGCGTCGAGGAGCTCGAGCTCGTCCCCGGCAAGCGGACGCCGGCCTGGACCTACGACGGCGGCGTCCCTGGCCCGCTGCTCCGCGCCAGGGCCGGAGATCGCTTGATCGTGCACTTCCGCAACGAGCTCCCGGCGCCCACGACGGTTCACTGGCACGGCGTGCGCCTGCCGGCGTCGATGGATGGCGCGCCCGGGCACAGCCAGCCCGAGACGCCGCCGGGCGGCGGCTTCACGTACGACTTCATCGTGCCTGACGCGGGGCTCTACTGGTATCACCCGCACGTCGACTCCGCCGTTCAGGCGGGCAACGGCCTTTATGGCCCGCTGCTCGTCGAGGACCCGAGCGAGCCTGCGGCGCTCGGGGACGAGCTCGTCCTCGTGCTCAGCGATATGGGCGTGGACGAGGACGGCGCGCTCGTGGACCCGAACTCGGGCGGTAACTTTGGCACGCTGTTCGGGCGCGAGGGCGACCTCTTGCTGATCAACGGCCGCGTCAACCCGGTGATCGAGGCGCGCGCCGGGCTCAGGCAGCGGTGGCGGCTCGTCAACGCGGCCAAGACCCGTTATTACCAGCTCGTGATCGCCGATCACCGCTTCACGCGCGTCGGCGGCGACGGCGGGCTCCTGGAGCACCCCGTCCAGATGGACAGGATCGTCCTCACGCCCGGCGAGCGCGCCGACGTGCTGGTCGAGCCGCGCGGCGCGCCGGGCTCGACGCTCTCGGTGCGCTGGGTGCCCTACGACCGCGGCTATGGCGCCATCTTCGGGCGGCCGGAGGTCGAGGCCTTCCGGCTCCACCTCGCGGACGAGCCGGCGGCCGAGGACGAGCCGCTCCCCGAGGTAGCGCGGGCCATCTCGGCGCTCGACACGTCGGCGGCGAGGCGCGTCGATCTGCAGCTCACGCTGCAGGAGGGCCCGGGCGACCTCGTGATGGGCATCAACGGCGTGCCCTCGTGGGAGGCGGAGCCGCTCATGGCGGCGGTGGGCGAGACAGCGGTGTGGACGGTAGAGAACACGTTTGTGTTCGACCACCCGTTCCACCTGCACGGCTTCTTCTTCCAGGTGCTCGGCGCCGACGGGCAGCCGGCCAGGCCGCTGGAGTGGAAGGACACGGTGAACGTGCCTGTCGACGGCACGACGCGCTTCGTGGTCCGCTACGACAACCGGCCAGGAATGTGGATGTTCCATTGCCACATCCTCGACCACGCCGAGGCAGGCATGATGGGGATGCTGCGCCTCATGCCGTGACGGCGCGCGAGCCCTCGCGCCCGCCCGGGCTCGCGCCCGCGAAGACCTGGAGCGCGCCGGTGAGATCGGGGAAGACGACCGCGTCGCGCGCGGGCTCGCCGGGGCCGTAGCGCAGCCAGAGCAGCGGCCACGCGTAGGCCCGCACCGCCTGCGCCACGACGCGGCCGCCGGCGGCGAGCGCGGCGAGGCCAGCCGTCGCGCACTCGATCGTGCCGGCAAAGCGGTGGGTGTAAAAATCCGGCTCGACCACCCGGTCGGCGCCGCCGCGGTACGCTGTGCGCGTCGCGCGGGGGCGGAGGTCGAGGCAGCGCAGCGGCTCGGGGGGATCGGCCTCGCCCAGGGCGCGCTTCAGGGCGCCATCGAGCGTGAACAGCGCCGGCACGAAGGACATCTCGGGCGGGGCATAGAGCTCGCGCACCTCGATCAGGCGGTCCTGCACGTAGCGGAGGCGCACCCGCCGCACGTGGCCGTCGCCCAGGCAGGTCGCGCAGAAGATGAGCTTCGCCCCGGCGCCGCTGCACGCGGGGCAGGGCCACAGGCCGAGATCCTCGGCGAGGCGCCGGTGCGCGCGGGCCTCGAAGGCGCGCGGGAGCGGCGGCTCTCCGGCCTCGAGCTGCCCCGCGGCCTCCGGGCTGAGATCGACGACCTCGGCCCAGCCCTCGCGGCGCACGAGCGACGCGAGCACCACCAGCGCGGCCACGCGGCGCTCCTCGGCCGGCGCGCCGGGCGGCAGCGCGAGGCCCTCCGCGCGGGCGCGCCCGAGGGTCGGCAGGTACCGGGTCACGGGGTCGGACGGATCCACGGGGGCAAGGCTAGTACCTCGCCGCCCGAGTTCATCCCTTGTCGTGCGGGAGGTCTCACAGCGCTGTGCGGCCCGAGGAGCCCCTGTTGGCCTCGCGGTACGAGCAGGGATCACGCGCGAGCCCAGGTGCCTCCGCTGCTGCGGCTCATTCTGGACTGATCATTCCAGAACGGTCCTCTCAGGAGCGGGGGGCGAGCCCAGGTGCCCTCCGCTCGTGCGGCTCATTCTGGACTGATCATTCCAGAACGATCGGTCCAGAACGATCCGCAGGAGCGAGGGTCAGGTGAGCCCGGCGGGATCCCCGCGCTGCGCAAAGAACAGGGCTCCTCGGCCCTGGCGGCGCGGACGGGCGCGGCGACACTTCAGTGGTGCGCGATCAAGCCCATCATCTCGAACGGGTTCGACTCCATCTCCGCGGGGGTCAGGAAGTCCTCCATGTCGAGCCACTCCACGAGGGGCCGGCACTCGCTCACCTTCCACGGCGCCACGAGCGCCGCCATCTCCTCGGGCGTGCGCAGGTAGATCTTCTGCCCGGCGAGGGACGAGGCGCCGTTCAGCTGGTGCCCGGCGGTGGCCCCGCGCGCCACGGCGAAGCTGAGGGCCAGCGTGCTGCCGCTGGCGCAGAACGCGTGCATCCTCTGCAGGAGATCGCGCGTGTGCTCATCGCTCATCATGTACAGGATGCCGATGCTCCCCACCGCGATGCGCCGGTCCGCGCCGAAGAACTGCGCCGCCGCCGCGAGCAAGGGTGACGGCTCGCGCAGATCGGCCTGAATGTAGCGCATGTTGGGCCTGTCAGCCAGGAGCTGTTCGCCGTAGATCACGCTCACCGGATCGATGTCCGAGAACAGGATGCGCGCCTCCGGCAGGTAGTCGTTGAGGTGGCCTTGCGTCGGCAGCCCCGAGGCGAGATCGAGCACGCTCGTGATCCCCGTGTCGGCCCATCGCTGCCCCACGAGCTGGATGAACCAGCGGTTGAGCTTCGCCCATTTCGGGTAGGTCGGCACGATCTTCATCATCTCGGTGGCCGTGTGGCGATCCACCTCGTAGTTATGGTGCCCTCCGAGGACGTAGTCATAGACCCGACCGATGTGCGGTTTGCTGGTGTCGATCTCCATCGTTCCCTCCTGGAGCGAGCTGGCGGCGCGCGCGTCAGCGGCCGCGGTACGAGTGCGCGGGCGCGCGCTGCGAGCGGGGGCTGCTGCGTACCTCGAGCCCCTCCCGCCGCAGCGCATAGAGGATACCGCTTTGAAGGTCGGCGAGGACGACGATGCCCGCGAGGCCGGCGCTCTGGTCGCTCAGCGCGCGCGCGATCTCGGGGCGGATGCCGACGAGCACCGGGTGGGTGCCGAGGAGGGTGAGCGCGCGCGCGGTGCGCACGAGCGCGGCGACGACCACCTCGTCCACGGCCGGCACGCCGGTCACATCGATGATCGCGGTGCGCGTTCGCCGCTCCACCACGTCCCGCAAGAGGAACTCGGTGATCCTGTCCGCCCGCTCGATATCGAGCTTCCCGATGAGCGGCAGCACCACGATGTGGTCGTACACGGGCATGATCGGCGTCGAGAGCTCCATGATCATGCGGCGCAGCTCGCGCTCGCGGTTCTGTATGGCGCGCTCGAGCGCGACCTGCATCTCGTCGCGCTGGACGCCGATCTCGCGCCGCTCCTGCTCCGCCACCGCGTCCACGATCAGCGTCAGACAGTCGTTGACGCGCGCCGCCTCCTCCAGCGCTCCGGGCGTCCTGTCGGGCAGGCGCGCCAGCACCTCGCGCACGAGGGCGCGGCTCAGCCCGAGCACGGCGCGCAGGCCGAGGCCCTGGGCTCCGAGCTTGTGCCCGAGCGACAGGGCGGGCGCCGTGTCGCCGGCAGAGACGAAGCGGAGCAGCTCGGCGAGGACCTGCTGCGCGACCTGCGGAAGCCGGAACGGAGGGAGGCCGCTGCGGTTGTGCAGGGCGTTTACCTTGAGCGCCTTCGCGGCGCTCCTCGTCATCGCCTGGTGCTCCGGGTCTATCCAGCTCTGCATGGAAGGTCCGCTTTCTCGGCCCTGGCGAGCCTGCGTCACATGGGTGCTCGGGGAGTGGGAGAGTGGATGACCTCCGGGGTGCGCGCGCCCATCGGAGAGCGGGCTGGGTTGGACCTCGACGCCAGGCCGCATCGACTCGCCATGCAGACGAATGTCGTGACTCCGCAAGGTGCTCCCCCACGACACTCAGCCGAACGCTCCCGTGCCGCGCGTCCACCTTATCAGCGTCTCGACTCGATGTGATCGGTTACAAGCGCGGCGCGCGATGGCGCAGCCATCACACCAGGTGCGTCAGCGCCGTGGCGCCGATGGCGCTCGCACGATGTGCCACATCGCATGCTGGCTCGGCAGGATGTGACTGTGCAGGAGCGCGCCTGTGCGGTGACATACGCAGGCAGCCAGACGGGGAGCATCACGATCACCGTGAACCGCAGCGATCAAACCCAGGTGAGAGACACGTATCTCTCGAGGAAGTGAGGGCCGTGGCTGCCGCCGTTGAGGTGATAAGCCCAGATCGTGCCGAGCACGGTCGACGCGAAAACATGTCCCTGGTCGCCGCTGGAACCGTGAGCCTGTCGACCCGCGAGCACGGGCGCGGCGGAGCTGGCCAGCGCGCTCCCAGGGGAGGTGACGGTGCCCGGCGACGCGCGCCGCAGGCCGCCCGTCGCCGGGCCCCCGGCTACCCGCGCCCCCTCGCCGCGGCCGTCGCATACGGCGGCTCGCGGCCCGCGCGCAAGGCCGCGAGGTCGGCGCGCATCGTCCTCGCGTCGGGGTACCGCTCCTGCTTCTGGAAGGCGAGGGCGCGGTCCACGACGGCGCACAGGCCGGGCGGCGCCGTGGGGGCGTGCTGCGCGAGGGGCGGCGCCTTCTCGGTGGCGACGGCGATGAGCAGGTGCGCGTCCTCCAGCTTGCCGTGGATCGTGCGGCCCGCGAGCAGGCGGAACATCGTCGCGCCGAGGCCGAAGAGGTCCGTCCGGCCGTCGATCTCGCGGATGAGGCCCAGGCCCTGCTCGGGCGCCATGTAGTCGTCGGTGCCGATCGACACGCCCGTGCTGGTCTTCGTCATCTCCGGCACGCCGGCGACGTCCTCGAGCAACGGATCGAGGACGCGCGCGAGGCCGAAGTCGAGCACGCGCACGCGCCCGTCATTGCCGATGTGCAGGTTCTCGGGCTTGAGATCGCGGTGAACGATGCCGTGGTCGTGCGCCACGATCAGCACGTCGAGGACGCGCTCGGCGAGCGCGATCACCTGGCCGACAGGGAGCGTCCCGTGCCGGACCATGCGGTCGAACACGGTCTCTCCTTCGAGCATCTCCATCGCCATGTAGACCGCGCCGTCGTCGGTGGCCCCCGACTCCAGCACCTGCGGGAGCCCCTCGCAGAGCGGCGCCACGGCGGCGAGCGCGTTCCCGATCGGCCCCTCGCGCAGGAACCGCTTCCGCACCTCGTCGAGCTCGGCGAGCTCGGCGTGCAGGACCTTGACCGCCGCCACGCACCCGTCGGCGCGGCGGCAATAGAAGACGCTCGCCATGCCGCCGACCCCGAGGACGCGCTCCACCGCCCATGGGCCGATCCGTGTGCCGACGCGCTGCTCTGCCAGCTCTTCTTCGGTCACCATGGGGCGATGGTATCACCGGTGCGCGCGAGGGAGCATACTCGAGGCTCGCCATGCGCTCCCTCCCGCCTGCCCATCGTCCGCTCGCGGACGCGCTCGCGCTCGGCCCCGCCTTGCTCGCGCGCGCCCGCTCGGCGCCCGCGGCGCCGTGGCTCGCCGCGAGCCTCGTCGAGGGCCCCGCGGTGGTGCTCGGCGCGGCCCAGCGCGCCGGGCGCGTGGTCGACCTCTCCGCCTGCGCGGCGCGCGGCGCGCCGGTCTTCCGGCGCTCGACGACCGGCACGGCCGCGTTCCTCGGCGGGCGCGGCGTCCTCTGGACGCTGGCGCTGCCGCACGTCGCCGCGCTGGCGCCCGACGCCACGGCCCGGACGCTGCTGAACCGCAACGTGCGCGGCTTCCTCCGGGGCTTCACCCGCGCCGGCGCGCCGGCGCATTACTTCGGGCGCGAGTGGATATCGCTGCAGCACCGCCCCGCCGCGCTGCTCGGCGTCGACGCCGCGGAGGACGGCGCGGTCCTCATCGAGGTCCTCGCCGGCCACGACGCGCCGCTCGCGATCCCGGCCGAGCTCGCGGCGCCTGACGAGCGCGCCGTCGACCGCTGGCTCGGCAAGGCGCCGGCGGCGCTCGCCGAGGTGCTCCCGGCGCGCTCCTCGCCCGAGGCGCTCGCGCGCACCGTCGTCGAGGAGATCGCCTTGCGCGCGGGGCTCCCGCTGATCGACGGCGGCGCGCCGGAGCTCGAGGCCGAGCGGCTCCAGCCGATCACCGCGCCCGACGACCCGGCGCCGCCGGGCGCCGGCCCCGCGGTGCTCGCGCGGGTGCCGATCGGCTGGATCGAGGCCGCCGCGCTCGGCGGGGCGCCGGCGCGCGCGTGGCTCGGCGGCGATGTCCTCACGGCGCGCTGGCTCCTCGACGCGCTCGGCCGGGGCGTGGATCCCGCGTCGCTGGACACCGGGGCCGCGCCGCTCGAGGGGGCGGGCCTCTCCGATCTGCGCGCGCTCGTGCAGCGCGCGCTCTCTGCGGACGGTGCGCTCGATCGCTGACCGACCCGGCCGAGCACCACGCTGACAAGACGATGCGGGCGCCCGGCGCGCGGCCCGGCTTGGCGCGCCACCGTCGGGCCACACCGGAAGCGGGCTCGACCGAGCCTCACCAGCCCAGCCTCACCACCGATCGTTCTGGAACGATCGGTCCAGAATGCGCCGCGCGCGAGGACAGCTGGGCTCCAGCATGGGCCCAGCCCGCGTGGGGACGGTCGCTGTCGTTCGATATACCGCCGGAGACCGCCCCCTCAGATCAACGTCGTCAACGTGCCTCGCAGGAAGTCGCGCGCGACGACGACGTCGTGGACCTCGTCCGGCCCGTCGGCGATGCGAGCGGACCGGGCGAAGCGATACCAGAGAGAAAACGGCATGTCCTCGCTGTATCCGAGCGAGCCGTGCATCTGGATCGCGTCGTCGAGCACCTGGCAGAGGAGCCGCGCGACATGGTTCTTCGCCATCGAGGAGTAGGGGCGCGCCTCCTTCTCCTTGCCTTGCTCGAGCATCGCCGCGCAGTGAAGCGTCATCAGGTTGCCGGCGTGGATGCCGGACGCCGCGTCGGCGATCTTCTTCTGGATCATCTGGTGGTGCGCGAGCGGCTTGCCGAAGCTCTCCCGCGTGACGACGTACTCGCGGCACATCGCGAGCGCGCGGTCGGCCCAGCCCAGCCAGCGCATGCAGTGCGTGAGGCGCGCCGGCACGAGGCGCCGCTGCGCGAGGAGGAAGCCCTCGCCGACGCCGCCGAGGACCGCGTCGTCGCCGACGCGCACGGCGTGAAAGCGGAGCTCGGCCTCGCGGTGCGCGAGCATCGGCGGGCTCATCACGGGGATGTCGCGCACGTGCTCGACGCCCTCGGCGTGACGATCGACGACGAACATCGTCGCGCCGGTGCGAGGATCGTCGGACGTCCGCGCCATCACGATGAGGAACGCCGCCTCGCCGCCGCCGGTCGTATACCACTTGTGGCCGTCGATCACCCAGCCGCCGTCGACCCTGGTCGCCTTCGTGCGCAGGTTCGACGGATCGGCGCCGGCGCCGGGGGCGGGCTCGGTCATCGCGAAGCCGCTCGTGATCTCGGCGCGGGCGAGCGGCGCGAGGTACTTCGCGCGGATCGCGGGCGAGGCCGCCTTGAGCAGGAGGTCCATGTTGCCCTGATCCGGAGCGTCGCAGTTGAAGCAGGCCGCGCCGAGCGGAGAGCGGCCCATCTCGCGAAATAGCGCGCACATGCCCATGATGCCGAGCCCCAGCCCGCCGTGCTCCACGGGCAGGTGCGGAACGAAGAGGCCCGCGGCCCGCGCGCGCTCGCGGAGCGCCGTCAGCGTGTCCTTCCGTCGCTCGCGATCCTCTTCGAGGATCGCAGGCTCGCTCGGAATGACGTGCTGGTCGACGAACGCGCGCACGCGGCCGCGGAGATCAGCCAGCTCGGGGGACAGATCGAAGGAGATCGTCACGGCGGCAGTATAGGAGGCCGATGGGCTGCGTGATAGGGTGGGACGCGCGATGGCTCTCACCCCGCCGACCAACACGCGCGCGCCGCGCGAGGCGCACCGGATCGACGAGGCGGCCCTCGGTCGCTGGCTCGCCGAGCACGTCGAAGGCTGCGCGGGAGGCGCCGTGGCCGTGGCCCAGTTCAAGGGCGGCCAGTCGAACCCGACGTACTGGGTGGGCGTCGACGGCGGGTCGGGCGGAGGTCTGGAGCTCGTCGTGCGGAAGAAGCCGCCCGGCAAGCTCCTTCCCTCCGCGCACGCCGTCGAGCGCGAGCACCGGATCCTGCGCGCTCTCCGCGACACGGCGGTGCCCGTACCGGAGGCGCTCGCCCTCTGCGAGGACAGCTCGGTGATCGGCACACCGTTCTTCGTCATGCGGTATGTCGCCGGACGCATCTTCTGGGATCCTGTCTTGCCCGAGCTCGGGACCGCCGGAGACCGCCGCGCCATCTATGCCGAATACATCCGTGTCCTCGCGGCGCTCCACCGCGTCGATCACGCCGCCGTGGGGCTCGCGGACTACGGCAAGGTCGGCGGCTTCGTCGCGCGGCAGGTAGACCGCTGGTCGAAGCAGTACGAGGCCTCGCGCACGGGCGAGATGCCGGCGATGGAGGCGCTCATGCGGTGGCTGTCCGCGAACGTCCCGGCGCACGACGAGACGACGCTCGTCCACGGCGACTACCGGATTGACAACCTCGTATTTTCGTCCGGTTCTCCGCCCGAGGCGATAGCGACGCTCGACTGGGAGCTCTCGACGCTCGGACATCCGGTGAGCGATCTCGCGTACGCCTGCATGGGCTATCGCGTCAACCTCCCTGGTCGCGGCGGTCTCGCCGGGGTCGACGTCGCGTCGCTCGGGATCCCGACCGAGGACGAGATGGTCGCCTCTTACTGCAAGCTGTCCGGTCGCGACCGCATCGAGGCGTGGCCGTACTTCATGGCCTTCGGCATCTTCCGCCTCGCCGCGATCGCTCAGGGGGTTTACAGGCGGAGCCTCCTGGGCAACGCGAGCTCGGAGGACGCCGGCGGCTACGGCGCGGCCGTGACGGTGCTGTCCGAGCTCGCCTGCGAGATCGCGGGTATCTCTCCGCGCTAGCATCGCGTCAGCAGGAGTGGACCTCGCTCTGGTGGTGACGTTCCACCTGGTGGCAAACGCAGGGTCCAGCGGCTCTGCTGCATGGCTTCACCGGCCTGCTCCGGACGACATGGGCGGGCGGCTCGCTGGTGGCCGCGACGGCGCAGGACGCCTTCCTCGCCAGGGTCGGCTTCTGAGCCAGCCCAGGAGAACCTCACCGCGCCGGACGATGTCGTCCTCTGCGAAGGCTCCCCCGACGAGATAGGCGTCGGGCGCTTCAACCGTCCCGCCAAGAGCTGAGCGCGCGCCGCTGCCCAGGGTCCCCGTCCGGCTGTCGCGAGCTACACGGCCACGTGCAGCGGCTGGACCACCGCGGCGAACACCGGGAGCGCCTCGCAGCGGGCCGCGTGCGCGGCCAGCGCCGGCCGCCGCGCGGTGTCGACCAGCGACGGGTGCGCCTCGCCGAGGAAGCGCAGCGCGCAGGCGACCGCGATGTCGGCGTGGCTGAAGGCGCCCAGCCAGAAGTCGCCGCCCCGGGCGGCGCGCTCCCGCTCCAGCAGATCGAGCGTCTCGGAGATCTGCGTGACGCAGCGGTCGACCCAGACCGGGCTGCGGCGGTCACCGGCGCGCAGCACGTGCTCGTAGAGCAGGCTCACCGCCTTGTCCGCGAAGCCCGTGGCGAGCGCGCAGACCCGCAGGCCGGCGCGGCGCGCCTCGCCCGAGGGCGGCAGGAGCGCGCGCTCGGCCCCCACCAGGCCGTCGAGGGCGTCGAGGATCGCCGCGCTCTCCACGAGCGCCTCGCCGTCGTCCATCACGAGCACCGGCACGCGCCGGAGCGGGTTGTACTGCGCGATGGACTCCGCGTCTGCCCACACCGACCACGGTCGATGCTCGTACGCGAGCCCGTGATGCTGGAGCGCCACGGCGACGCGGCGCACGAAAGGCGAATCGTACTGGCCGATCAGGATCATGGATCCGCCTGTAACCGAGGGCGCCGGCCGCGGCAACGCGCGGCCCCGGGCGCTACCAGACCGTGCACATGTTGGTCGGCCGCATCGGCGTGCCGGGCGCGCACTTGAACGCCTCGCCGAACTCCGGGAGGTTCGCGAGCGGCCCGTTCACGCGGAAGCGCGGCGGGGAGTGCGGGTTCACCTGCACCATCAGCCGCAGCGCCTCGTCGCGCATCTTGCCGCACCACGCCTGCCCGTGCGCCAGGAAGAACTGCTGATCCTCCGTGAAGCCCCCCGCGACCGTCTGCTCCGCCGCGCCCTTGCGCATCGCGCGGTACGCCATGAAAGCGAGCTTCAGGCCCCCGAGATCGGCGATGTTCTCGCCCAGCGTCAGCTTGCCGTTCAGCTTCAGCCCCGGCAGCGCCTCGTAGGCCGAGTACTGCGCGTCGACACAGCCGGTCTTCGTCCTGAACGCCGCGCCCACGTCCTTGGACCACCAGTCCTCCAGGTTGCCCTTCGCGTCGAACTGCGACCCTTCGTCGTCGAACCCGTGCGTGAGCTCGTGACCCACCACCATGCCGATGCCGCCCAGGTTCACCGCCACGGCCGACTTCACGCTGTAGAAGGGCGGCTGCAGGATGCCGGCGGGGAACACCATGTGGTTCCGCTGCGGGTCATAATAGGCATTCACGGAGGGCGGGCTCATCTGCCACTCGTCGCGGTCGAGCGGCCTGTCGATCTTGCCGAGATCCCACCGCGTGTGGAAGGCGCGCGCCGCGAGCGCGTTCTTCGCGTACGCCCTCGGATCGACCTCGAAATCGTACGTCTTCCACTTGTCGGGATACCCGATGAGGTACGCCATTGCGCTCAGCTTCGTCAGCGCGCGCTGCTTCGTGCCCTCATCCATCCAGTCGAGCGACCGGACCTCGCGCGCGAACGCGTCGCTGATCTCGCGCACCATCGACTCGGCCGCCGGCTTGCTCTCGCCGGGGAAGCTCGTCTTCACGAACGGCTGCGCGAGCAGCTCGCCGAGCGCGTTGTCGGTCGAGTCCACGCAGCGCTTCCAGCGCGGCCGCACCTCCGTCTGCCCGGTGAGCGCCGATTGCAGCGTGAAGCTCTCGTCGACGAACGCCTTGGGCAGCGCGGGCGCGGTCGAGCGCACCACGTGCCACGCGAGGTAGCTCTGCCACGCGGCCGGCTTCGCCGCCTTGAGCAGCCGGGAGAGCCCCTCGAAGAACCGCACGGAGGTCACGTTCACCTCCTTGATGTCCGGGCGGCCGATCCCCTGGAAGTACGCGTCCCACGGGAAATCCGGCGCCGTCTTCGCGAGCGCCGCCCGGTCCAGCTTGTTGTAGAGGCCCTTCGGATCGCGCCGCTCGACCCGCGTCTTCGAGATCTTCGCGAGCTCGGTCTCGATCTGCACCACGTCGGCCGCCGCCGCCTTCGCCGCGGCCTCCTGCGCCCCCGCGAGCCGCATCATCCGCGCGACGTGCTCCTGGTACTTCGTGCGGAGCGCCTTCGATTTGTCGTCCTCGTTCAGGTAGTAGTCGCGGTCCGGCAGGCCGAGGCCGTTCTGGTCGAGCTGCGCGATGACGCGCGTCGCGTCCTTCATGTCCTGCGCGGAGGAGATGTCGAAGAGCGCCCAGATGCGGCGGACGTGGAGCTCGGTCACGAGCGCCCCGACGCCCTTCGCGTCGCGCACGCGCCGCGCCTTCGCGAGGAGGTCCGCGATCGGCTTCGCGCCGGCGGCCTCGACCGCGGCCTCGTCCATGCAGGCCCCGTAGTAGGCCCCGATCTTCTTGCTCACCGGATCCCTGTCGCCGGCCTGCGCGGCCTCCTCGAGGATGCGCCGGAGCTCCGCCTCGTTGCGCTTCTCGATCTCGTTGAAGCTCCGCATCCAGTACGACTCGTCCCCCGGGATCTCGGCCTTCGCCAGCCACCCGCCGCAGGCGAACTGGTAGAAGTCCTGGCAGGGGTTCGCCGAGCGGTCGATCGCGGCCTCGTCGAGCCCGACGCTCTCGAGCTTCGTCTCGACCACGGGCAGGCCCTGGGGCGCCGGCTGCGCGGGCGCCGCGGGCGCCGTGGCGGCGGGGAGCGGCGGCGGGCTCGCGGCGGGGCCGCAGGCCGGCAGCGCGGCGAGCGCCAGGGTGATCGCGAGGGGAGCGGCAAGCTGTCGATGCGTGCGCATGCCGCGCTCTACCACGGACCGCGCGCCGCGCGGATCCCGTGATGTCGGCCGAGGTCCGCGCCAGCGCGCCCGTCCGGGCGCGCGGTCCGCCTCACTCCCGGTCGAGCTTGCCCATCAGGCTCAGGGTGAAGTAAGCCCCCATGTACTTGAGGTGCGGGCGCACCTCGAGGTGCACCCGGTACCAGCCCGCGCTCCCCTCGACCTCGGTCACCACGGTCCTGGCCTTGCGGAGCGGCCGGCGCGAGCGCACCGCGGGCGCCACGACATCCATGTCCGCGACATACTGGCCGAGCCACGCGTTCAGCTCGCGCTCCAGGTCGCCGCGCTCCTTCCATGTGCCGATCTGCTCGCGCTGCATCACCTTGAGGTAGTGGGCGAGCCGGCTCACGAGGAAGATGTAAGGCAGCTGCGTGCCGAGTCGATAGTTGATCTCCGCGGCGCGCCCCTCCTCGCTCTGGCCGAAGAACTTCGGCTTCTGGATGGAGTTCGCGGAGAAGAAGCACGCGTTGTCGGTGTCCTTCCGGAACGTGAGCCCGATGAAGCCCTCCTCGCTGAGCTCGAACTCGCGGCGCTCGGTCAGCATGATCTCGGTCGGGATCTTCGTCTGGATGGCGCCCAGCGCCTCGTACTCGTGCAGCGTGAGGCCCTCGACCGTCCCGCCCGACTGCGGCCCGATGATGTGCAGGCACCAGCGGTGGCGCGCGAAGCTCTCGGCGAGCCGGGTCGCGAGCGCGTAGGTCGGGGCGCCCCAGCAGTACGCCGCGTGGTTGCCGACGACGTCCTCCTCGTACGAGAACGTCTTGACCGGCAAGGTGCTTGCGCCGTACGGCAGGCGCAGGAGGAAGCGGGGGAGGAGCAGGCCCACGTAGCGGGCGTCCTCGGACTCGCGGAACGCGTTGTACTTCACGTACTGCGGCCCCTCGAAGAGCGCCTTGATGTCGCCGAGGTGCGGCACCTTCCGGTAGTCCGTGAGCCCGAAGAACTGCGGGCCCGCGACGGCCAGGAAGGGCGCGTGCGCCATCGACGCCACCGCCGCGCACTTCTGGAGGAGCGCGATGTCCTGGGGCCCGGGGCCAAACTCGTAGTTGGAGACGATGGCGGCGAACGGCTTGCCGCCGAACGAGCCGAACTCCGAGGAATAGGCGATCTTGTAGAGACCGCTCCTCACCACCTCGGACGAGTCCTCGAAATCGGCGAGCAGGTCGTCCTTCGAGCAGTTGAGGAGCTCGAGCCGGATGTTCTCGCGAAAGTCGATGTGATCGACCGCGAACTTGAGCCCGCGCCACGCCGCCTCCAGCCGCTGGAACGTCGGGTGGTGCAGGATCTCGTCGATCTGGCGCGACAGCCGCTGGTCGATCTCGGAGATCCACAGGTCGACCAGGGCGTTGTCGATCACCGCCCCGCCCGCCCCGCCCTCCCGCCGGCGGACCGCCTCGCGGAGCGCGGCCTTCACGCCCCGCTCCATGCCCTCGTACGCGGCGCTGGCCGGCCCGATCCCCGTCTGCGCCAGGATCTCCGCGACGACAGAGCCGCCGCCCTCTCGCGCGGGCTCTTCGTGCTGCCCCTCTTGCATGTACACAAATTTACCACGGTCGCTCGCCGCCTGGAAGCGACGGACACGCCGGCGCGCGAGCGTCCCCCGCGTCCAGCGCCGGCCCGCGCGGCGCCGCGCGGGCCGGAGGCCAGGACAGAACGCTCCGCCAGCACGCAACTCACCACGTAGCCACCACGTAAACCGGCGCGTAAGCCG
Organism: Sorangium sp. So ce321; assembly: GCF_051530195.1. Lineage (NCBI taxonomy): Bacteria > Pseudomonadati > Myxococcota > Polyangiales > Polyangiaceae > Sorangium > Sorangium sp. So ce321. Next base: position 2,395,369 of record NZ_CP150329.1, read on the forward strand.
ACACGCAAGTCAGGTGTCGAGTGGACATGAAATGTACGTGGCGATCGAGCGACTACAGTGTTACAAATCCTTTGTGGGTGCTCTCACGGAAGTCGCGGAAGCAAGGGTTTTCGCTCGAAGGCGCCCTCTCGTATTCCCGGATCCGGCGCCGCCGCCCCCGAGGCGGCGCCCGTCCTGGTCGTGGCCGCGAAGGGCCGCCGTCGCGCGGCCCTAGCGACCCGCGCGGCCCGGAATCCAGAGGAGCCAGCCGCGGAGGCGCGGAGAGCAGAGGTCCGCTTCTGTCTCTCTCCCTCCGTGTCCTCTGTGTCTCTGGGGTCATGTTCTCTGTCGTCCGTAGGGCGCGCTGCTCGGCGTCGCCGCTCGTGTCATTCAAGGAGAGGAGGGGGGATGGAACGCCTCGGGCTTGGCATCATCATCGGTGTTGGTCTCGCCAGCTTGACAAGGGTCACCCGTCCGACCGTCAAGAGGGCCATGAAGCTCGGCTTCGTCGCGCTCGGGGCGCTCAAGAGCGCGCTCGGCGAGGGCAGGGAGCGGCTCGCCGATCTCACCGCCGAGGTGCGGGACGAGATGGCGCGGCAGCAGCAGGGCGCCGACGCGTCTTCGGGGGTGCGCGTCAAGATGGAGCCGCCCGCGGGCTGAGGACGAGCCGAGGAGAGGGGTGTCCGGGTGACCCGGCCTCGCCGGCCGGGAGGTGAGCCATGTCGAGCGATCGAGGGGTCTTCATCATTCACTGCATCCCGGGGCGCGTGCGCCTCGGCGTCGGCGCCCTCCGCCGGGACCCGGCGCGGGCGGAGGAGATCGCGGAGCTCGCGCGCGCGTGCCCCGGCGTCGTCGACGCGCGGGCGAGCGCCTGGGCCGGGAGCCTCACGGTCGAGCACGAGCCCGATGTCCCGCTCGAGGAGGTCCTCGCCGAGCTCGCGCAGATCCCGGAGCTCTCGGGCTGCGGCTGCCGCGCGCTCGACGAGCTCTCGCCGCCGCCGCGCTGCGCCGGGCCGGTCGAGCCGCCCAGCCCGGACCGGACGGTGCGCCTCGTGGTCAAGGCCGCGGACCGGCTGAACGCCGCGACGCAGGCCGTACCGCCGCCGCAGGTCGACCTCAAGCTCCTGATCCCCGGGCTGCTCGTCGGCTCCGGGGTGCTCCAGGTGCTGCTGCGGCGCGCCCCGAGCGCGCCTCACTGGATCACGCTGGTCAAGTATGGACTCGACGCGTTCGTGGTGCTGAACCACGGCCGTATCCAGGGCTTCTTCGCGAGCTCGGGGGCGCCCACCGGCGGCGAGATGGGGCGGCCATGACAGCGCTTCTGTCGAGCGGGGCCGCGCCGGTCTCCGTCGTCCACGCCATCCCCGGCAGGGTCCGCCTGCGGCTCCCGCGCCTCCGCCGGGACGAGGCCTTCGGCCCGCTGCTCGAGGCCGGGCTCACCGCGGTGCCGGGGGTCCTGTCGGTGCGCGTCGCCGAGGGCGCGTCGAGCGCCGTCGTCGAGCACGACCCGCGGCAGGTGGACGTCGATGCCATCGTGCGCGCCGCCGCGCTGGCCTCCGCGGCGCCGGCCCCGCGCGGGGCGCTGCGCGTCGCGCGCCGCGCCCGCGAGTCGCGCCTCGCGGCCGCCCTCGCGCGGCGCCCGCTCTACTTCTCGAGCGCCGGCATGCTCTTCTCGCTCGGCTTCGTCTCGCCGCTGCTCGCGTACCCGTTCATCGCCGCGACGTCCCTGCCCATCCTCAGGCGGGCGTGGGACTCGGTGGCCCGGCAGCGCAAGCTCAACGTCGACCTGCTCGACAGCCTCGCGATCGCCTCGGCCGTCGCGACCGGCGACGCCATCAACGCCGCCGGCATCATCTGGCTGGTCACGCTCGGCGACCACATCCGCGACCGCACCCAGGCCCGCGCCCGGCGCGCGATCAGCGGCCTGCTCGGGTACCAGCAGGACCTCGCGTGGGTGGTCCGCGGCGACGCCAAGGTGCAGGTCCCGGTGGCCGAGCTCGTCGTCGGCGACGTCCTCGTCGTCTACACCGGCTCGGTGATCCCTGTCGACGGGACGGTCACCGACGGGGAGGGGCTCGTCGACCAGCAGACGCTGACCGGCGAGTCGGTGCCCGTGCTCAAGGGTCCTGGCGACCGCTGCTTCGCGGCGACCGTCATCAAGGACGGCAAGCTGTACATCCGCGCCGACAGGGTCGGCGGCGACACGACGGCCGCGAGCACGGCGCGGCTCATCGAGAGCGCGCCCGCGCTGGAGACGCGCGCGCAGAACTACGCGGAGGTCGTGGCGAACCGGCTCGTCCCGCCGGCGCTCGCGTGCTCGGCCGTCGTGCTCGCGGCCACGCGGGATCTCGGCCGCGTCTCCGCGATCCTCACGATCGACTTCGGCACCGGCCCGCGCGTCTCGGCCCCCACGACGGTGCTCGCCTCGATGAACGCCGCGGCGCGGCGCGGGATCCTCATCAAGGGCGGCGCCTACCTCGAGAAGCTCGCGAAGGTGTCGACCGTCGTGTTCGACAAGACGGGCACGCTGACCTCCGGCGTCCCCGAGGTGACCGATTTCCTCGTCCACGACGCCCTGTCCGAGCGCGAGGCGGCGACGCTCGCCGCCGCGGTGTCGGCGCGGCAGACCCACCCCGTCTCGCAGGCGGTGCTCCGGCTCGCCGAGGCGTGGCGGCTCTCGGTGCCGGACCGGGAGGAGTCCCGCTACCTCGTCGGCCGGGGGGTGCAGGCGAGGGTCCTCGGCCGGGTCGTGCAGCTCGGCAGCCCGCGCTTCATCGAGGAGCTCGGCATCCCGTGCCGCACCGAGGCCGGCGCCCGGAAGGCGCTCGAGGCCGCGGCGAAGTCGCTGCTCTTCCTCGCCGTCGACGGGCGGCACGTCGCCACGCTCGCCTACCGCGACGCGATCCGCGCCGAGAGCCGCGCGACGATCCGGAGCCTGCGCGAGCGCGGCATCGACGACATCGTCATGCTGACGGGCGACAGCCGCGAGGTGGCCCGGCAGGTCTCTCTCGAGCTCGGCATCACGCGGTTCTTTGCGGAGATGCTGCCCGAGGACAAGGCCGAGATCACGCGCCGGCTCACGCAGGAGGGCCGCACCGTCGCGGTCGTCGGGGACGGCATCAACGACTCGCCGGCGCTCTCGTACGCCGACATCGGGATCTGCGTCTCCGCGGGCGCGGAGATCGCCCGCGAGACGGCCGGCGTCGTCCTCGTGGAGGACGACCTGTCGAAGCTCGTCGAGGCGATCGACATCTCGCGCAGCGCGATGCGCATCATCCACCAGAACTTCACGATGATCCTCGCCGTGAACGCGGTCGCGTACGCGCTGTCGATCCCCGGGCTCCTGAACCCGGTCATGGCGACGCTCATGAACAACGGCTCCGCGGTCCTCGCCTGCGTGAACGGCCTCCGTCCGCTCATGGCGGCGCCGCGCCGGAGGCCCCGCGCCGCGGGCGCGTAGCCCGGCGCGTCCGCCCCGGCGCGTCCGCCGGCGTCGGACGCGCCGGACGCGTGCCGGACGCGCGGAAGAGCGCATTCTGCCGCGCGCGGCATCGCTGCTCGGCACACGCGCTGCACTCCGGATAGAATGGTTGGAATGGGGAGCGAAACGCGAGCTGACTTGACCGGCTCCGCCGCCGCGCGGCCTCGCGCGGCGAGCTGGGCTGTACGCGGGCTGCCGGGCGCGGCCCTGGCGGCGATGATCGGGTGTGCGGCCTTCGCCCAGCCGGAGGCCTCGCCGTACGTGCAGGCGTCCAGCCCGGAGGAGGCCGGCCGCTACCTGATCCTCGTGGGGGGGTGCAACGACTGCCACACGGTCGGCTGGGACCGCTCGAGCGGCAGGCTGCCGGCCTCGGAGTGGCTGACGGGCAACGACGTCGGCTACCGAGGTCCGTGGGGGACGAGCTACGCGGCGAACCTCCGGATCTCCGTCCAGAACCTCAGCGAGGAGGCCTGGGTGCAGATGTTCCGCGCGGCCGCCGGGCGCCCGCCGATGCCCTGGCTGAACTACACGACCATGCACGAGCGCGACCTCGTGGCGATGTACCGCTTCATCCGGAGCCTCGGCGAGAAGGGCGCCCGCGCGCCGCAGCCGGTGCCGCCGGGCGAGGAGCCCACGACGCCGTACATCCTGTTCGTCCCGCAGCAACCGGCCGCGAGGCCGTAGCACCCTCCCTCGGCCGCTCGCCTCACGGCCGCTCGCCTCAGGGGCGCGCGCCGCCGAGCGACGACGGCGTCGCGCGCGGCGTCGCTGCCGGCGGTTCGCAGGGCAGCTCCACCGTGAACAGCGAGCCCTCGCCCGGCCGGCTCTCCGCGCTCACCGCCCCGCCGAGCGCCTCCACGATGCTCTTCACCACGTGGAGCCCGAGCCCGAGCCCCCCGAAATGGCGGCTCGACACGGCGCGCTCGAACCGCTCGAACACGTGCGGCAGCCGCTCGGCCGGGATGCCGATGCCCTGATCGTGCACCGCGAGCTCTGCCGTGCCGTCCTGGCGCGCGACGGTGATCTCGATCGGCTTGCCCCCGCCGAACTTGAGCGCGTTGTCGAGCAGGTTCGAGATCACCTGCTCCAGCCTGCTCCTGTCCCACGAGCCCACGACGCACGGCTCCGCGCGCACGCTCACGGGCGAGCCCGACTGCGCGATGCGGCCGCCGAGCCGCTCCAGGACCTCGGCCACGGCCTCCGCGAGGTCGACCGGCTCGACGTGCAGCTCCAGCCGGCCGGTGTGGAGCTGCGAGACGTCCAGCAGATCGTCGACCAGCCGCATGAGCCGCTGCACCTGCCTGTCGATCCGGTGCAGGGCGCGCGCGAGGCGCTCCTCGGATCCGTGGTCGCCCCGGCGGATCAGCGCCTGGAGACCGAGGCGCAGGGAGGTGACGGGCGTCCTGAGCTCGTGCGACGCGATGCTGAGGAAGTCGTCGCGGACGCGGACCGCGTGCTGCGCCTCGCGGTAGAGGCGGGCGTTCTCCAGGGCGATCGCGATCTGGCCCGAGAGGAGCTCCAGCACGTGCACGCGGTCGCGCGTGAAGGCGCGCGTGGTGAGGTTGTTCTCGAGGTAGACCACCCCGAGCCGCGCCTCCTTCCGCTGGATGGGCAGGACCAGGACCGACCTCGACCCGCCCTCGGCGAAGCGCGGATCGCGATCGCGCTCCGGCTCGCAGGCCGCGTCGTCGAGCACGAGGGTCTCCCGCGCCCTGTGCGTGTGCTCGACGACCCGCCGCGGGACCTCGCACGACCGGGAGAGCGGCGTGCGCTCGATGGAGACCGGGGCCGCGACCGACCCCAGGGCCCGCACGAAGAGCTCCCCCTCTTCCTCGAGCACGAGCGCCCCGCGCTGCGCGCCGGCGGCCTCCAGGCAGACGCCGAGGAGCTTCTCGAGCAGCCGATCGAGGACGATCTCGCCGGAGAGGGTCTCGGCCGCCTTGAGCAGGCTGAGCGCGTCGAGGGCGACCGCCGGCAGCCGCTCCTCGACGAGCTCGGGCTCCTCGCTGGGCCCGTGGAGCCTGAACTCGTCCGTGAGCGCGCGGGCCTTCTCCGAGGCCCCCCAGCGGGCGAACCCCTGCCGCGCGGCGCGCAGGTAGAGGGCCGCGATCCGCGCCCGCCCGAGCCCATGGTAGAAGCGTCCGGCCAGCTCGTTGCCGAGCGCCGCCAGGTGGATGAACCCCGCGCGCGCCGCCTCGTCGATGGCCTCGTCGTATCGCGCACCGGCGAGCTCGAACTTGCGCTCGACGCGGGCGACCTCCGCGTCGACGAGGAGGCGCCTCGGGCGGAAGTTCTCCGCGCAGCCCGACTCCCACCTTCGCAGGACGCGCTGCAGGTCGGCCACGCGCGCGAGCAGCGCCGCCCTCTCTCCCTCGTCGGACTCGTCGCACCGCCACAGCAGCGTGAGCGCGGTGAACAGCGCGTGCTGGCACTCGGGGATGTATCCGCCGAGGAAGTGCATGTACGGGACCGCCGCGTCGGAGTGCGCGGTGGCCTGGGCCAGGTCCCGGTACAGGTAAGACGCCTGGAGGCGCAGGGTGTGATACACGCACTTCGCCGGCGATTCCCCCTGCGCCGCCTCGAGGAAGGCCCGCTCGTCGAACTCGGCGTCATCGGCAAGGCTCCGGCTCTTCGTCAGCCCCTTGAGGCACCGGATGGTCTGCCGGTAGGCGAGCTGGTGGAGGAGCGTCGATTTGTTGCCAGTCTGCCGGCTGAACGCGAGCGCGTCGTTCAGATCCACCAGCAAGCGATCGAGCTCCACCCCTGCGGCGAACGAGTGCTCCACGAGCCCGGTGTGCGCGTAGGCGGCGAAGCGGAGCTCGCCGGACGACACGCCGAGGGCGATGAGCTCGCGGAACGGCCCAGCGCTCGAGGCGAGCGGCGCGACCCACGGGTGAACGAACTCGTTGTACATGTACCGGGCGATCGTCTCCTGGGCGTGATCCTCGAACCTCCGCGCGAGCTCCACGGCGAGCCGGCCGAAGCCCTGGGCGCCCTGGAGCTCGCCCTCGGCCGCCAGGAGCATCGCGTGCCCTGCGTAGGAGAGGATCGACTCGCTCGAGTTGCCGTGCTCCAGCGCGAAGTGGACACCGAGGGAGGTGACGAGCACGAGCCGCTTCCGGTCGGCGAACCACGCAGGGGCCACCATCTCGCCGAGGAGCTTCATGTAAGCCCGCTCCTCTGGCCTGGTCACGCGGGGGAGGTCGACGAGCGACTCGGGCGAGCGCGCCGCGAGGTTCCCGGCGATGGCCCATCGCTGCGCCGCGATCGCCCCGTCGAGATCCGCCGCGGGCAGCTCGACCCCGAAGTCCGCGCGCAGCGCGTCGCGTCCCCAGCCGAGCGCCAGCTCGTGCTCGCCGGTGATCGTCGCGCTCATGATCCGGATCGTCTCCAGATCGACCTTCTCGGGGATCGACGTCGCGTGGCGGAGCCCCTCGTCCACGAGCGCGCGGGCCATGGCGTGCTGATCCGTCAGCGCCGCGCACTCCGCCGCGTCGCGGTGCAGGGAGAACCAGAGCCCGTAGCACGATCGAGCGGCGTTCTCCGGCAGCAGCCGGAGGCCGCTGCGGAAGTACGCGAGCGCCGGGCCGTAGGCCGCGGCGCGGCGCGCCTTGAGGCCGGCGCGGTGGTTCAGCCGCGCGAGGTCGGCCCGCTGCTCCGCGTCGAGCAGCGCCGAGCCGAGGTTCAGGTGGTCCGCGGCGTCGAACAGCGCGCCCTCCGCCCTGTCGCCGGAGGAGGCCTCGAGGAAGCGGCCGATATCCAGGTGCAGCTGCCTCCGCCGCTCCTGCGGCACGAGCTCGTAGGCCGCCTGCTGGACGCGATCGTGGGCGAACCGGACCGCGAGCTCCGCGCCATGCGCGCGCGCGCCGTCCGGGCAGATGAGGCCATCGCGGAGCGGCTGGCCGAGCGACGCGATCGTCTCGTCGATGGATCGCCCTGACAGCGCCGCGACGACCCTGAGCTGCGCGCGCTTGCCGATGCACGCGGCGATCTGCAGGAGCTCCTGCGCCTCGTCGGGCAGCTTGCGGACGGACTCCGTCATCAGCTGGACCACGTTGTCGGTCGCCCCGACCCGCTCGATCCGGCCGAGGTCCCATGTCCATGTCGAGCGGCTCGCGTCGAAGAGGAGCAGCCGTTTCTCCTGGAGCGATCGGAGGAGCTGTCGAATGAAGAAGGGGTTGCCCGCGGTCTTGGCGAGGATGAGCGCCGCGAGCGGCTGCGCTCGCGCCGGCTCGCAGCGGAGCGCGTCGGCGAGCAGCGCGACGATCGTCTCGGCGTCGAGCGGGCCGAGCGGGAGGCGGGTGATCGGGATCTGGGCTTGCCGGAGCTCCTCCAGTGTTCCGCGGAGCCGGTGCGCGATGCCTGCTTCGCTCGGCCGGTACGCGGCGATCAGCAGCACGTGCCGGCTGCCTGGATCTGCGGCCAGGGCGCGCAGGACGCGGAGCGACGCGGCGTCCGTCCACTGGAGATCGTCGAGGAAGATCGCGAGCGGCGGCCGCTGGCTGGCCACCGCCCGCACGAAGTTCTGGATCGCGAGCAGGAAGCGGCTCTCCGCGCGCATCGGATCCACGGCGGGCAGCTCGGGCGCCTCCGCGAGGAGGTCGGCGAGCTCCGGGCAGAGCTCGGTGAGCGCGCGGTACGGCGCGCTCGCCGCGTCCCTGAGCTGCGCGAGGCTGTCCTCCGGCTCGGCGCGGAGCGCGGACGCGAGCGTGCGGAGCGCCTCCGCCAGCGAGGCGTAGGGTACGTTGGCGGCGCGCAGATCGAACTTCCCCTCGATGAACCGCCCACCTTGCTCGGCGACCGCACACTGCAGCGTCTTGACGAGGGCGGTCTTCCCGATGCCCGCCTCTCCGGTCACCAGCGCGAGCTCGGTCCGGCCCTCCGACGCGCGGGCGAGCGCGCCGTTCAGCGCGGCGAGCTCGCGCGCGCGCCCGAACAAGCGGTCGGGCAGCGGGAGCCGCCGCGCGAGGTCGAGGCAGCCGAGCTCGAACGGCTCGATGTCGCCCGTGGAGCGCCATCGCCTCCGCGCCTCGCGCAGGTCCTCTGCGAGGCACTCGGCGCTCTGGTACCGCAGCTCCGGCATCTTGGCGAGGAGCCGCTGCACGAGCTCGGAGAGCGCCACCGGGACGTAGGGGCTCACCATGTGCGCGGGCACGGGGCTCCTCGCCACGTGGGCGTGCACGAGCGCGAGCGGATCCAGGTCCTGGAACGGCGGCGCGCCGATGAGCATGGCGTAGAAGGTCGCGCCCAGCGCGTAGAGGTCCGAGCGCGCGTCGATGAACCGGCCCGTGCGCCCGAGCTGCTCGGGGGACATGAAGGGGAGCGCCTTCAGCTTCTCGAGCTCGACCTCCACGGCTCCGGGCGCGCTCGTGAGCTCGGCGGCGTCCACGAAATGGACGAGGGTGATCTGCCCTTCCGCGCCGAGGACGACGTGACTCGGGGCGAGCGCGCGGTGAACCACGCCGCTCGCGTGGATGCGCGCGCATGTATCGGCGAGCGCGATGGCGACGTCGAAGAACGCGTCCAGCGTGAGCGGCCCCCGGGCGAGCCGCCGCTCGAGGTCCTCGGGGCCTGCGTCCTCGACGACGAGCACGGGCGCGCCCGCCGGGCCTTCCAGCGTGAGCGGCCGCGCGACCCCCGGCACGTCGAGCCGGCGCAGGAAGGCGTGCTCCCGGAGCAGGAGCGCCGCCGCGCCCTGGGACGGAGGGCTCCCCCGGGCGCTCTTCTCCACGACCGTCCTGCCAGCGATCGTCTGCCTGCGGAGCAGGAAGCGGCCGCAACGGTGGACCTCCGTCGCTTCCACCCGAGTCATACGCGTCCCCCCTCGCGCGGCCCTTGAGGATATAGAGCAAGATGCGTGAGCGTGCGAGCTGGAAAGTCCTCACCCTCGCGACGGGGCAGGAACGTGGGTTGATGCGCCTGATGGGGGCATTCTCAGCGCATCGATGTGCGCTGAGCGCGCTGAGCGGCCGAGCGCGCGTTGGTGGGGCGCCCGGGGCTGCCGGGCGGGCGGGTCACGCGGCGCGGGTGGCGCTGCTCGTACGTCTGCGGGGCGAGGCGAGGAGCAGTCCGAGGCCGGCGATTGCGGCCGTCCACCTCGCAGGCGGCGCCGTCGGGGACGGGCGCGACGACGCACCCGCCGGTCGTGGGGTCGCACGAGGCGACATGGCAGCTGTCGGGCGCGGCGCACGCGATCGGGCTCCCGCTGGCGCAGGCGCCCGCCTGGCAGGTGTCGACTCGCGTGCACGCATTCCGCGTCGCCTCACGCCGTGTCGCCTCACGCCGTGTGGATAGCGTCCTTCTTCCTCCTCGCGAGCGACGCGGCGGGCACCACGCCGTCCAGCCGGCCTTCTGGCGGCGCGCTGGCGGCCTGCAGGTGGCCTGTCGGGGGCCTGTCGGCGCGCGATCCCCTGAGCTCCCGGTGATAATAGCGGCGGAAGACGAGCGTCGCGCGGTCCGTCGCGACGCTGACCTCCTCGTGGGCCTCGGGCACCTCGGCGGGGCGGGACGACTCGACCACGGCGCGGTCCTCCAGGAGGATGCGCCGGTTGAACAGGGCAGAGAGGCGCATCAGCGGGTTATAGCGGCCGAAGTCGCGCGTCGTGATCAGCAGCATCCGTGTCCGCGCCGCGTCGATGGGAGTGCAGAACACGTGTATCCGGAGATCTCGACCGGGGATGTTGATCCGGAGGACCATGCCGTTCGGGCGCACCCAGTCGAGGCGGACCCCCTTCTGCTCCTGGTCGTCGAGCCACGCGTGGACCTGCATCCCGGAGGGCGTCTCCGCTGTGTCGACGTGCATCACCGAGCCGGGGCGGAGCGCGCGGCGCATGTCGCGCCCGATCGTCGAGCGGTGGACGAAGGGCAGGTGAGGGAAGTCGAGCATGTTCTCCATGGCCCGCGTCCAGTGGGTGCTCCAGTCCTGCGCGTGGACCGAGCGCGACAGCCGTGGATCGAGCAGCCCGTCAGGGACGTGCGGCTCTCCCTCGCCCTCGGCGTCCGGCCCGGTGAACAGCCAGAGCAGGCCCCCGAGCTCCCGGACCGGGAGCGCCGTCGCCGCGTGGCGCCCCCGCTTCTCCGGCGGCACGTCGCTGAGCGGGATCTCGCGGCACGCCCCCGCGCCGTCGAAGCGCCAGCCGTGGAACGGGCACTCGATGCACCCGTCCTGCCCCACGCGCCCCAGCGAGAGCGCCACCCCCCGGTGCGGGCACCGGTCGACGAGCGCCGCCGCGCGGCCGCCGGCGCCGCGGAACAGCACCACGTCCTCGCCGGCGACCCGGACGGCCAGCGGCTTGCTCCCGAGCCGCCCGGCGACCTCGACTGGCGTCCACACCCGCGCGAACCCCTCGAACATGACCACCTCCGGAGGTTTATTATATCAAACAGTATATTTTATATCCGGGCGAGGTCAAACTGGCCCGGCAGGAGCTGGGCCGGGCGGCGTACAATGGCGCTCAGGGCCGCTCTCCCCGCGTGATCCGTAGATCGTCCTGTAGAATGTTCCCCTCATGGGGCGACCTGCCGGGAGCCGGAACCCGGATTTCGAGGCCACGCGGGAGCAGCTCGCGCGATCCGCGCTCGCGCGGCTGATGGAGCCCGGCGGCGCCGGGGCGAGCCTGCGCGAGCTCGCGGCGGCGGCCGGGGTGAGCGTCGCGACGATGCGCCACTACTTCGGCGGGCGTGAGGGGGTCGTGGCGGCGGCGCTCGCGCGCGCGCACGGCGACGGGCTGCGCTATCTCGTCGAGGTCGCCACCGGGCCGCTCGATCCGCTGCCGCGCTCGCTCGGGTGGCTGCTCGCCCAGGTCATCGAGGGTTTCCGCCGCGGGCCGCTGAGCCGGCTGCACGCGCTCGGCCTCGCCGCGGGCCTCGGCGACGCCGCCCTCGGCCCCGCCTACGTGAACGAGCTGCTCGAGCCGACGCTCAAGGCCGCGGAGGCGCGCCTCGCGCGGCACGTCGCTGCCGGCGAGCTCGCGCCGTGCGACCTGCGGCACGCGGCGCTCGCGCTGCTGGGCCCGCTCCTTCTCGCGCTGCTCCATCAGGGGCCGCTCGGCGGGCGGGTGTGCAGGCCGCTCGACCTCGACGCGTTCGCCGCCACGCACCTCGACGCTTTCCTCCGGGCGTTCAGCGCAAAGGTCCCTCCCGCCGCGCAGACATGACCGCATCGGAGCAGACACGAGACCGCATCGGAGCAGGCAGGACGACGAGGCGACAGACCGACGAGGCGACAGACCGACGAGAACCGGCGCGCCCTGGCGGCAATGCGGCGCGCTCCCGGCCGCTGTCGACCTCGCTTGCGCGAGCGGGCTTGAGCGGCGCGACGTCGCGCGCCGGCGCGCGAGGATCGCCAATCGATCGAGCGAAGATGCTAGGATGTACCCACGCACGTCCGGGGGGGGTGGGCGGCTGCCCCTGAGCCGGTGCGCGCTGCGGGGAGCTTTGATGAACGCACCTGTCGTCGCGGGGGACGTGATCGCTGGGAAGTACCGGGTCGACCGGATCCTTGGCAGCGGCGGCACGGGGATGGTGGTCGACGCCAGCCACCTCGCCCCTCCGCAGCGGGTCGCGGTCAAGCTGCTGCTCGGCGACCGCAGCCCGGCGCGCGCCGAGCGGTTCCTCCGGGACGCGGGCGCGGCGTCGCGGCTCAAGGGCGAGCACATCGCGCGGGTGCTCGACGTCGGCCAGCTCGACTCGGGCGTCCCGTACGCCGTCACGGAGCACCTCGACGGGCGAGACCTCGCCGAGCTGCTCCGCGAGCGCGGCCAGCTCGAGCTCTCGGAGGCCATCGACTACGTGCTGCAGGCCTGCGTGGCGCTGGCCGAGGCCCACGCCGCCGGCCTCGTGCACGGCGACCTCACGCCGGCGAGCCTGTTCCTCACCACGACCCCCGACGGCGCGACGCTCGTCAAGGTGCTCGATCTCGGCCTCTTCAGCGAGCTGCCCGGCGCGAGCGAGGGCGACGGCGGCTCGCTGGCGCAGCCCGAGGAGGCGGCCGGCGCTCCCCTCTACAGGGCGCCGGAGCAGCTGCGGCCGTCGCGCCTCGTCGATGCCCGCGCCGACATCTGGGCGCTCGGCGCGGTCCTCTACCGGCTCCTGACGGGGCAGCCGCCGTTCGAGGCGCGCTCGCTGGCCGACCTCACGCCGCGCGTCGCGGGCGCGGAGCCGCCGCTGCCGAGCGCGCTCCGGTACGACATTCCGCCCGCCGTCGAGCGCGCGCTGCTCGGCTGCCTCGAGAAGGACCCGGCGCGGCGGCCGGCGAGCGTGGCCGAGCTGGCGCTCGCGCTCGCCCCGTACGCGTCCGCGGCCAGCCAGGGCCACGCGGAGCGCGCCACGCGGATCCTCGGCGCGACGCTCCCGCCGCGCCCCCGCGCCTCGCTCCCGACGATCGGGCTCGGGCTCAACGCGAGGCCGCGCCCGGCGCTGCGCCTCCTGCAGGACGGCCTTCCGCAGCGGGGCGCCGCGCCGCGCACGCCGGCGCCCTCGCGGCCCTCCCAGCAGGCCGCGCCGGGCCATGGGAACAGCGCGGCGCGCGTCGCGCTGATCGCGGCCCTCGCGTCGCTCCTCGCCATCGTCGGCGCGGCCGCGGCGCGCTCTGGGGCCCGCGGCGACCGGCCCGCGGCGCGCCCGGAGGCCGCCGCGTCGACGCAGACCGCTCCTCGCTGAGGGGCGCTGTCGCCGCGGGCCCCGGAGCGCGTCGCGGCATGGAGAGTCCGGAGAGCGGTCGCGCCGCCCGCGGGCGCGGGCCCCCTCGCGACCGCGCCGAGAAAACGTCGCATCGGCGCAGAGCGGCTGTCGTAATATCGGCCGCATGCCGCATTCCCTCCCACACGATGGGGGCGCTTCCGCTCCGCCCGCGCGCATCGGCAAGGTCGCTTTCCTCGGCTATGGCCGCTTCGGCGCGGCGCTCGGGTCGCTGCTGCGCGACGCAGGGATCGCGGTGCGCGCGTATGATCCAGGCGCCGAGATCCACGGCGCCGCGCGGGCCGCCTCGCTCCCGGAGCTCGTGGCGGGCGCGGACCTCGTCCTCGTCGCCGTCCCGGTGCCGGCGATGCGCGAGGCGCTCGGGTCGCTGCGGCCGCACCTCGCGCCGGGGCAGGTGGTCGCCGACGTGGGCAGCGTGAAGACCGTGCCGGCGCGGGCCATGGCCGAGCTGCTCGGCGCGCAGCAGCCGTGGGTGGCGACGCACCCGCTGTTCGGCCCGGCGAGCCTCGCCCGCGGCGAGCGCCCGCTGCGCGCCGTCGTGTGCCCGAACCCGGCGCACCCGGACGCGGCGCGCCGCGTCGTCGCGCTGTTCGAGCGGATCGGCTGCCAGGTGCTGGAGCAGGCCCCGGAGGAGCACGACCGGGTGATGGCCTTCACGCACGCGCTCGCGTTCTTCATCGCCAAGGGCATGCTGGACGCGGGCGTGCCGGCCGGCGCGCCTTACGCGCCGCCCTCGTTCCAGGGCATCGCGCACACGATCGAGACGGTGCGCGTCGACGCGGGGCACCTGTTCGCGGCGCTGCACCGCGAGAACCCCTTCGCGGGCGAGGCGCGCCGCCGGCTTATCAACGCGCTCGTCTCCATCGACCGTACCCTCGACGTCCCGACCGAGGACGCCGCGCCCGAGGACATCGCCGCGCTCGCGATCCCCGACCTCGGCTCGCTCTCCCCCGAGCTCCGCGAGACGCGGGAGCTCATCGACGACCTCGACCTGGAGCTCGTCGGCCTGCTCGCGCGGCGCTCCGAGCTCGTCCAGCGCGCCGCGCGCGCCAAGGCCACGATCGGCGCCGCGGTCCGGGATCCCGTGCGCGAGGCGCGGCTCATGGAGTCGCGCCGCCGCTGCGCCGCCGAGCTCGGCCTCGACCCCGACGGCGTCGCCGAGGTCTTCGAGGTCATCCTCCGGCACTCGCGCTCCCTGCAGGAGCGCCGCTCGTCCCCCTAGCGTCGGCGCGCGAGGCGCAGCGCCAGAGAGAAACTCCGCACCGCCGAAACACGAGCGACACGCAGGGTGTCGGCGGAGCCCCTCGAACTCTGCGTCTTTTCGTGTTGGTTTCGTGGTCTCTCTGATTCGCGATCTTCCTCACGGCCTCTCCGGGAATCGGCGCTCACCCGGTGAGGTGTAGAATTCCTCTTTCCACGCGGACGCGCTTCGGTGTAGGGTTCCTGTGCGGGGATCATGCAGCAGCATCAGGAGCCCCCTCATTGGCACTGCAGGTGAGCCCTGGGTCGCAGGTACGAGAGCGGCTCGATTACGATACAGGCTCGTCAGTGCGGTTCAGGGAGGGCTGAAATGGATCAACGGAGCGGCCTCGCCGAGAGGTCCGAGCTTTCCGGGAGCGGGGGCAGCAGGGCCGGGGAGGCGGCGCCTGTGCACCCGGGCACCTGCGGCGGGGCGTCGCCGCGCGCGCGCGGTGGCCACGCTCGCCGCCCTCGAGGGGCGCGCGCGCCGCGATCGCGCGTGGCGCCCATGAGGCGACATTGGCTCCCTTAGTCTCCTCGGGCGGAGCCTTAACGCCGGCGCGTCAGGGCCCGCCCGAAAGCGGTGGACAGAGAAGACTTCCTGAGGATGCTGCGAGGCTGGCGACGGCGCTGACGTCGCGGCAGGGGGCAAGGAGACGCGGGATGAGGGCAGAAGTAGGCAGGGTCAACATCCTGGTCGTTGACGACAGGCCCGAGCAGCTCCTCTCCCTGGAGGCTGTCCTCGCGCCGCTCGGCGAGAACATCGTCAAGGCGGCGTCCGGCAGGGAAGCGCTCCGCAACCTCCTTCAGGGCGAGTTCGCGGTCATCCTCCTCGACATCAACATGCCGGAGATAGATGGCTTCGAGACCGCGACGCTCGTCCGCCAGCGGAGGAGCACGCGGCACACGCCGATCATCTTCCTGACGGCGCACACCGATCGCGTCTATGTCGAGCGCAGCTATTCGCTCGGGGCTGTGGACTACATCATGACCCCGTTCGCCCCCGAGGTCCTCCGCACCAAGGTGTCTGTCTTCGTCGATCTCTTCAAGAAGACGCAGCAGATCCGGCTCCAGGCGGAGTCGCTGCGCGCGCACGCGGAGCAGCTCCAGCGGCTCAACCGCGCCGCGCTCACGATCAACTCGGCCCTGTCGCTCGACGCCATGGTCGCCGCGATCACGGAGGCGGCGCGCGACGTCACCGGCGCTCACCAGGCCATGACGGTCGTGAAGCTCGAGAAGCAGCCAGGCGAGCGGGCGCGGACCGCTGTGTCGCTCTCGGAGCGGTACGCGACGTTCCAGCAGGAGTCGCCGCCCCCCATCGCCGGCCGGCTGTCCGCGTTCGTGTGCGGCAGGAACCGGCCCCTCCGGATGACGCAGCGAGAGCTCTCGCAGCACCCGGAGTGGCTGGACGACTGCGGGAACACGCCGGCGCCGCGCGGGTACCTCGCCGTGCCCCTCACGGCCGCGGACGGCCAGAACATCGGGTGCATCCAGCTCTCGGACCGGCACGACGGCGAGTTCACGGACGACGACGAGACCGTCCTCGTGCAGCTCGCGCAGCTCGCGTCCATCGCCATCCAGAACTGCGTCCACGCCGAGGCGCGCGAGGCGAACCGCATGAAGGACGAGTTCCTCGCGACGCTCTCCCACGAGCTGCGCAGCCCGCTCAACGCGATCCTCGGCTGGACACACCTGCTGCGCAGCGAGCCGTTCGACGAGCAGCGCGTGTCCCACGGCCTCGAGGTCATCGAGCGCAACGTGGCCGCGCAGACGAAGCTCATCGAGGATCTGCTCGACGTCTCCCGGGTGGCGACGGGCAAGCTGCGCATCAGCGCGGCGCCGATGGCGCTCGCGTCCGTCGTGGAGGTCGCCATCGACGCGATCCGCCCGGCGGCCGAGGCGAAGCGGCTCACGATCGACGTCTCGCTCGACCCTGCGCTCGAGGTGAACGGCGACGGGGACCGCCTGCAGCAGGTCGTCTCGAACCTCATGTCCAACGCGCTCAAGTTCACGCGCCCCGGGGACCACATCCTCGTCTCCCTCCGGCGCGCCGGCGGCCACGCGGAGCTCACGGTGCGCGACACCGGCGAGGGGATCGCGCCGGACTTCCTGCCCTTCGTCTTCGAGCGCTTCCGCCAGGCGGACAGCACGAGCCGCAGGTCGCACGCGGGCCTCGGCATCGGGCTGTCGCTCGTGCGCCACATCGTCGAGGCCCACAACGGCTCGGTCATGGCCGAGAGCCAGGGGCTTCAGAAGGGGTCGACGTTCGTGGTCCGGCTCCCGCTGCTCGGGGCCGAGCGCAGCCACCTGGCCACGCCGCTGAGGGAGGCGCGCTCGCGCGCGCTGGCCGCCTCCGAGGCCACGTCCGATCTCGGCGGGCTCCACGTCCTGCTCGTCGAGGACGACGCGGACGCGAGGGAGCTCCTCCAGGAGGTGCTGTCGCAGCATCGGGCCGAGGTGACCGCGGTGGCGTCGGCCAGCGAGGCGCTCGCGGCGTTCGTCGCGGCTCGCCCGCATGTGCTCGTGAGCGACATCGCCATGCCGGGCGAGGACGGGTACGAGCTCATCCGCGCCATCCGGCAGCGCCCGGCGCACGCCGGCGGCGATCTGCCCGCGCTCGCGCTGACCGCCTACGCCCGCAAGGAGGACCAGAAGCGCGCGCTCGAGGCCGGCTTCCACATGCACGCCACGAAGCCGATCGAGCCCGCCGCGCTCGTGGCCGCCGTGGCGAGCCTCGCGGCCAGGGCCCGCGCCGGCGAGCTCTCCGGCGCCCGGGATCGAGGCTCGAGCGAGGAGATCAACCCGTGACGGCCGAGGGGAGCGCCGACGGGAGAGGAGCGCTCACGGGCGCTCGACTCCGCTGATCCCGGGGGGCGCACGGAGGGCCGTCGGGTGACGGAGCGTCGTTTTTCTCTTCCTGGAGCGCGCTGGCGCTCCGTCTCGCGCGCTCATCCCGCCTGAGCGAGCCCGACCGCGATCGGTCGCGATCGGTCGCAATCAGTCGTCATCGATATCGAGTCTCTCCCGGGCGCGCCCGCGCTCGCGAGGAGGGATAAGGACGCTCCTGAACGGAGGGCGCAATCGTCTCTCCGCCCTCAGCGACGTCTCTCTGTCGTCCGCGGCGCATCGGCCCAGCGGCCTCATGCCCGCCTCACCGCTGTTGGTGAGCGAGCATGACAGCGTTGTCAGGCGTCGGCGCCTGGCTTCATAGCTCCCCGCGGCCTCATCCACGCGAAGGCGAGCGCAGCGCCGGGGACTCACGCCAGGCGAGCCCCAGGCCTGGGACTTGCACATGATCTCCACCGGTCAGCAACGTGCCCTCATGACCAGACCGGGATCCAACCCCAGATCGGGAGCCAGACGACGCTCATCCGCGGAACAGCGCGGCTCTGGTCGCGCAGCGCGCGGCGGCGGCGGTACTCCTCCAGGTCGATCACGCGAGCAGTGCTCTGGTTCATGGGGGCTTCACCTCTGGAGGTTTATCCGTTATAACGGATGCCCTGTCAAGCACCGCCTTTTCCCGTGTCCACGCGCGCCTCGCCGCGTCGGCGAATGTGCTTGACCGTCGGGCGCTCGCGGTGGGCCACCCACATGCAACGATGATGCAGTGAGACAAAAAGCTTGCGTAATCCAGTATGGTGGCCTATCATCCACAATAACGGAATCACAATGATACTGTAATCGAACCACTGCGCATGGCGCGTTCGTGTGGCTCGCGAGCGCACATTTTTACGCAGCTGTCGGAGTGGAGTGAACCGCCGGGCTGTGGGGCAGTGGTCGATGCGGGGCTGTACCGAGCCATTCTTTGGGGGGGAACAACCCAACGGAGAGAACGATACATGAAAGCTTCGAAGAGCATCTTTGCAAGCGCGCTGCTGCTTGGCGCGACCGTTATGATGATCGGCGCCGGATGCGGCGATGATGAAGGCACGACGACGTCCACCACGACGTCCAGCTCGGTGACCACCACCTCCGGCACCGGCGGCGAGGGCGGCACGGGCGGCGGCGAGGGCGGCGCTGGCGGCGGCGAGGGCGGCGCTGGCGGCGGCGAGGGCGGCGCTGGCGGCGGCACCGGCGGCGCGGGCGGCGGCACCGGCGGCGCGGGCGGCGGCACCGGCGGCGCTGGCGGCGCGGGCGGCGGCGCCTGAGACGAGCTCGGCGGTAGCGCTCTTCCTCCGTCAGACCCGCAGTGCGGGTGGCGGGGGAAGGGCTCCTTCCTGAGCTCGGAAGGGGATCACGGGAGGGCTGGGAGACGGGAGATGCTGTTGCGTCTCTCCACCTTCCCGGAGGTCCCGAGCACGTTCAACTCAGCTCACGGTTCCGTCATCGCCGGCTCAACCCGGTATGGACGGACAATGCGTCAGGCGGCGTCTGCGCTGTTGCGCCGCGCTGCTACACCGCTTTCGCGCGGCGGCGCGCCCATTTCGCAACGCGATACGTGCGCTTCGCATTGCAGCGCGCCCGCTTCGCATTGCTGCTCACGCTTCACATCCCCCTGGCGCGGGGATGGAACATCCAAAGCGTTCAGACCGCCGGGATGACTCGGAGATCTCTCTCGATCTCTTTCCTCCCCCGGCGTCCTCGGCGTCCTGGTTCAATTCTCTCTCTCGTCGAAGCGCCACCCCAGGTGCCCTGAGCCGCGCAGCCAGCGTGCGTCTCAGCGCCTTCTCACCGAAGCGCCGCCCTGGAACACCGATCACGCTGATCGAGCGAGAAATGATCCGCCACGCCGCCAAGAGATTGTCTCCTTACTTGGCGTCCTTGGCGGTGCGAAATTCTGCTCGTTTCAAGTGGGCTCAACCCGTTTGTCGCCCTGGGTGCTCGGCGTCTCGCACCTCGCCCGGCGCAGCTCCTCGTCGAGCCGGGCGACCTCTGCCGCGAGCGCCTCGTTGGAGCGCCGCAGCTCGCTCGATGTCTCTTGCGCCTCGCGGTAGCGCAACGCGTTGTGCACGGCGACTGCCGCCTGGGATGCGAGGAGGCCGCAGAGCTCGACCTGGCCGGCCCGGAAGGCGCCGGCGGCCGCGTCGCCCTCCATGTAGAGCACGCCCGCCAGGCGGCCCTGGTGCGTCATGGCGACGCACAGGAGCGAGCGCCCGTTGGCCTCGACCACATAGGGGTCGTCCGCGAAGCGATCGTCCGCGGCGGTGCCGGCGAGGACGACCGGCTGCTGCGTCTGGGCGACGTGCTGGACGACGCTCACGGCGAGATCTGCCGCCGGGTCGAGCGGCGTCGCCGGTCCGATGCGGCTCGCCTCGAGGTCGATCGTGCGCTCCGCCTCGACGGTCAGGGCGCCGTCGCGCTCGAGGAGCAGCACCGCGCGCCGCGCCCCCGTGCTCTCCAGCAAGACCCGGAGGAGCCGCTCGAAGAGCCGCTCGAGGACGAGCTCCCCGCAGATGGCCCGCGACGCGCGGAGCACGGCCATCGCGTCGAGCGAGCCGGAGCGCTCCACGCTCGCCGGCGCCGAGGCCTCCGGCGGCCGGCTCTGCTGGCCGAGGAGCGAGACGCGCGCCACGAGGTGTGGGTACTTCCGCGACAGCTGTCGCACCTTGGCCGTGGCACCCCACCGCGCGTAGCCCTCGTGGGCGTCCGTCATGTAGATGTGGGCGATCCGCTCCCGCCCGCTCGCCAGGTGGAACTTCGCGCAGAGCTCGCTGGCGAGCGCCTCGTCCCGGACGAACCCGTTCACCTTCGCCACCTCGATCGCCTGATCGTAGAGCTTCATCGCGGCGAGCTCCTCGCCAGCGGCGCGCGCCGACTCGGCGCGGACGAGGAGGTGCTTGTGACGGTAGTTGTCCGGGCACTGCTCGGCCCACTCCGCGAGCCGGTCGCGGTAGCTGGGCAGGGAGGCCGCGCTCAGCTGCCGGCCACGCGACAGCGCCGGCGAGAGCTGCGCGAGGCAGGTGTAGAAGAAGACCTCGGTCGCGAGGTGATCGCCGACCCCGCCCTGCATCTTCGCCTCGGCGAGGGACCCCATCCGCAGCGCCCCCTCGTAGTCCTCGTGGAGGAAGCAGAGCTGCTGCTTCAGCGCGTGGTGGATGAAGGCGACGGCGCTGTAGCTCGGCGCCGCGAGCTTCTCTTCATCGAGCCTACCGTGGACGGCGCCGCTCTCCGGCGCGAGCGTCGCGCCGCCGCGCGCCGGGCTCATCAGCTCGTCGAGCGCGCGGCGCACGCTGGTCAGCGCCGCGATTGCGAGCTCCTCCCGCGCTCGCCGCGCCAGCGACAGGAACCCGTCGACCTCGGCCCGCACCGCCTCGCACTCGTCGCCGAGCCCGAAGCGAACCAGGGCCGTGTGGACGCACGCCTGCGCCAGGTAGGTGAGATCGCCCGTCCGGAGCCCCGCCTCCTGGGCCTCCTTGAAGAGATCGAGGCTCGAGAGGAGGTGCTTGGTGAAGGCGCTGATGTGCGCCCCGAGCAGGAGGCGGAGGCGGCACGAGAGCTCGTGCTGGCCGGACCGCTCGTTCAGCTCGAGCGCGAGCTCGCCGAGCTCATAGGCCTCGCCGTAGCGGCGGAACATCCGCGCGGCGACCCAGGCGTACGCCATGTAGCCGTACGGGGAGGCCCCGCCGTGCCCGTGCTCCAGCGACAGGTTGACCTGCCTGGCCGCGATGAAAGTGCAGAGCGGCGGGCTCACGGACGCGGCGGGCAGCGTCAGGGACATGAGGAGCCGGAGCGCCGCGCGCGTCCGGGCGTCCGACGTCTCGGGCTCGCCGAGCAGGTCCTTGAGCCGGCGCGTGCCGAGCGCGGCGCGCGCGGCCGCGAGCTCGGCGTCCGCGGCCGCCTTCCGCGCCGGCCCCTCCTCGGGAAGGTAGACGCCGAGCATCGCGAGCGCCGTCTTCCCGAGCGCCAGCGCCTGGTCGAGCCGGCCCTGCGTGGTGTACACGGCGATGCGCAGCTCGTGCGCCCGGGCGCGCTCGAGGTCCGAGCGCGCCTCCGCCGCGAGCACGTCGAGCAGCGACTCCGCGCGCTCGAGCTGGCCGCCGAGGTACGCGCACTCGGCGGCCTCCGCGTGAAGCGAGAAGGCGAGCTCGTGGTCCTGCCTGAAGCTCCCGTCCGGCAGCGCCGAGATCCCGGCCTCGAAGAAGCCGGCCGCCGCGGGGGGCGCGCCTCGCTCCTTCGCCTTGAGGCCGGCCGTGAGGTTCATCGCGGCGAGCTCCGCGCGCTCGCGCGGCTCGACGATCAGGGGCGCGCCCAGGTTCAGGTGCTGCGTGGCCTCGAAGAGCGCCTCGTCCGAGCGCTGGCGCTGCGAGCGCGCCTCGGCCATGCGCCCGAGGCGCAGGTGGACCGCGCACCGCTCCGCGTCCGGAAGGGCGGCGTAGGCGGCCTGGTGCACGCCGTCGTGCAGGAAGCGCAGCCGCAGCGCGTCATCGTCGAGGGGCTGGGGCGCATCGTCGGTGCGCTGCGGCGCCAGGATGCCGGCGCTCTCCGCCTCGCGGAGCAGCGCGGTCACCTCGGCCTGCGATTGCTCCGCGAGCTGCGAGAGCGTGGCCGCGTCGAGCTCGTGGCCCATGCAGGCGCCGAGCGCCACGGCGCGCCGCGCGGCGGGCGACAGCCGGTCGAGCGGGCGCTGTGCGCTCGAGGCGCCGTCGTCGAGGAGCTGCGGCTCCGCGAGGGCGCCGAGGTCCCACGAGGCGGTGCCCGCGCGCGCGTCCCAGCGCCGCAGGTACGCGTCGACGTCGACCTTCAGCGCCTGCGCGCCTGGATAGCGCTCGTCAGCTGGCTTGCAAAGGAGCTTCATCACGATCTCCGGGGCGATCGCGGGGGCGCCTGCAGAGAGCCTGGAGGCGGCGTGGGCGTCCGCGCGGTGGCCCCGTTGCTCGCAGGGAGCTCCTTCGTGATCGTAGATGGGGAGGGGACCATGGAGGGGCGTCGCCCGCGGCAGCGGGCTCCTCCAGCGGCGCGACGTCCGCCGGAGTCGTGCATCAGCATCCTACAATAAGTGGGCAGGGGTGCGCTACGGTGGCAGTGCTCCGGTCTTCTTTGGCTGCGCTCGCCAGGCCCTGAGCAGCTCGGCCTCGCGCTCCGGTGAGAGCCCCGCCCGCGGCTTTGCATTCCGCTCGGGCGGCAGTGTTTTCCACCACGCGAGCGTGTCCTTCACCGTTTCCTGCACGGAGCGGAACTTGAGCCCTGCCTTGCGCGCGCGCTCGGCGCTGCGCAGGTGAAAGGCCCTGGTCTCGCCCTCTGCGGGCGTCCAGATCGGCAGGTCGACCGGCTCACCGGGCGGCTTCTCGAGGAACTTCGCGCTGACCCAGGTGAAGCGCGCGTCTGCGCCCGAGGCGGCCTTGCATGCGTCGAGCAGCCCGCCCATCGTGAGCGGCTCGCCGGGCCCGGCGGCGTTGAAGACGCCTGTCGTCCGGGTGTCCACGAGGGTGACGAGCCACTCGGCCAGGTCGCGGACATCGATGATCTGGATCGGGTCGAGCGGCGTGCCCGGGGCGAGGACCTCTCCGCCCCTGGCGACGCGGACAGGCCAGTACGTGAATCGATCGGTCGGGTCCTCGGGACCCACGATGAAGCCGGGGCGAACCTGCGTGACCCGGCCGGGCATGGCGGCCTCGGCGGCCTGCTCGCAGAGCGCCTTGAGCGGGCCGTAGTTCTCGAACTCCTTGCCCATCGTCTCGACGGTTGGATCCGGCATCGTCGCGACAGGCCCCGTCTCGTCGGCGCCAGGGGTCGTGTGGCTCGCGTACACGGACAGGCTCGAGATGAAGACGTACTGTCGCACGCTGGGGGCGAGCAGCTCCGCCGATGCCTTGACGATGCGCGGCACATAGCCGGAGTTGTCGATGACGGCGTCCCATGGGCGGCCGGTGAGGGCCTTGAGCCCGTCGCCCTTGGCCGGATCCCGGTCGCCGTGCAGCTTCTCGATATCAGGGAAGAGGTGGGGCCGCGTCTTGCCACGGTTGAAGAGGGTGATGGTGTAGCCGCGCGCCTTCGCCGCCTCGACCAGCGCGGGCCCGAGGAAGCCTGTTCCACCGAGGACGAGGAGCGTCTTCTTGCCGTCGCCGGACGTCGCGGGCGGCTGCTTTGCGGGCTGCCCGACAGGACCGGGCGCGCGCGCCGGACCGCTCCCCGCACCGGCGCGCGCGGGCGAGCTGAGCCGCGGCGCTGGTGAGCAGCCGAGCACAGCCATCGAGCCCGCCGCGGCGGTGGCCGCGGCGGTGATCGAGAGGAAATGGCGGCGTGAGGAGGGCATGACGCGGTTGTAACCGATCGCGCCCTCCTCTCCCAGCCGAGTTCGCACGCATCGAGAAAAACCGGATTGCGCGTACCGGGGAGAACTTTGAGAGGGACGGTGCATGGTCCACATCCTGCAATGTTTCCATCCTGCCCGCGCCGACGCGGGAGAGGAGAAGTGCGGTATGCGGTCTGTCTTGGGGGTGTTCAGCGCGCTCTGCGGGGTCATCGGCTGGGGAGCTGGTTGTGCTTCCGGGCCCGCGGATGGCGTGCTGGAGGGCGAGCCGGGGCGCGGCGGCGTCGAGGCGGCGGGGGCGAACACGGAGCACAGAGCCCCGTCCGGGATGTGCGGGACGGGGGCAGCGGACGTCGCAGGGGTGTGTCAGGACGCCGCGGTCGGACCCGGCGGGAGCGCTTCCGCCGCGGGCGAGCCCAGCGCGAGCGCGTCCGCCGCGGGCGAGCCCGGCGGGGGCGAGCGGTACGAGCTGGCGTGCCGGCGGCGTCCGTTCAGCCGGCAGTTCGCTGGCGCCGGCGCGACCCTGCGCGGCTTCACGCTCGACAAGACGGGCCGCGCGCTGCTCGCCGGCTCCTTCGAGGGGGAGATGACCTTCGGCGGCACCCGGCTGGTGAGCGTGGGCGCGTCGGACGCCTTCGTCGCGAAGCTCGACGCCTGCGGCGATCCGCTCTGGATCAAGCGGTTCGGCGACGCCGCGGCGCAGGGCGCGATCGACGTCGCCGCGGGCAGCGGGGGCAATACGCTCGTGCTCGGCGACTTCTCCGGCACGCTCGACCTCGGGGCGCGCCAGCTCACGGCCGCGTCGCCGTGGGGCGCCGACCTGTTCCTCGCGAAGCTCGGCCCGGAAGGCGCCACCCGCTGGGCGGCGCAGATCACCCCCGAGGAGGACGCGATCCTGAGCGGCACGGCGCTCGCTGCCGACGACCGCGACGGCGGCGCGCTCGTGCTCGGCAGGCTCGAGGGGGCCGCGACGGTCGCCGGCGTGCGGATCGAGCGGCGGTCGATCGGCGCCTTCGTCGTCCGGCTCGACGCCTCGGGCCGCTTCGCGTGGGTCAGCTATCCGCCGAGCGGCGCTGACAGCGAGGAGATCGGCATCGAGGTCGACGAGGACGGCGACGCGATCCTCGCGAGCCAGGACGCGCGGGGCACGGCGACGTCCGTGACCAAGCTGGACGAGGACGGAGCGGTCGAGTGGCACCAGCGGTTCCGCGGCTCCTCGGATCAGCTCGAGATGGCGTTCGACATCGCCGTGGATCCGGACGGCGCGGCGCTGCTCTCCGGCAGCGGCGTCTTCGGCGATCCCGCGCTGCCGGGCGGCCCGCGGCCGTTCGTCGCCAAGCTCGACGACGGCGGCGACGTGGTCTGGGTGAAGCGCTTCGACGCGCAGAACCCCCGCCGGGTCGCGGCGAGCGAGGACACCGTGGTGCTGGCCGGCGACGCGCTGTGCGAGGCGGACGATCCGGCGTCATGCAGCGCCTGGGCGGCCGGGCTGAGCGAGGATGGAGAGGCGCGGTGGACGCAGCGCATCGGCGCGGACGTCCAGGTCGCTGGGCTGGAGGTGGGCCCCATGGCGCAGCCGGTGCTGGCCGGGTCCTTCCGCGGCACGATCACGCTCGGCAGCGGTCAGTTCTCCAGCGAGCAGGGCGCGCTGTTCGTGACCCGCCTGGCGGAGTCGGACTGACCGCGCCCGGGCGCCCGGTCATCCAGGCGTCCCCGCGGCGCGGCGCGCGCTCCCGGCGGGCACCTGCTCGACGATCATCGCCTGTCCGGCGAGCGGCCGCTGGCGTCTTACGGCTGCACGCCGCTCGATCCAGCGCGGCGCCGGCGCGCGGGGCGGGCCCGGCTCACAGGCCGAGCGCGCGGCGGATGGTGGCGGCGATCTCCTCCGGGGTCCCGCCCACGTCGACGCGGAGGGCGTCCTCGGGCGGCTCCAGCGCGGCGAGCTGCGTCGGGAGGAGGCCGGGGGGCATGAAGTGGTGCGCCCGCGTCGCGAGCCGCGCGGCGATGAGCGCGGGATCACCGGTCAGGTGCACGAGGCGCATCCGCGCGGGGTCGACGAGCAGCTGCGCGCGGTGAGCTTCCTTGAGCGCCGAGCAGGCGATCACGGCGCTGCGGCCCTCGTCGAGGACCTGGCGGATGCGCGCCACGAGCGCGGCGATCCACGGCGCCCGGTCCTGCTCGTCGAGCGGCTTGCCGGAGCGCATCTTCTCGATGTTCGCGGCGGGGTGCAGGTCGTCGGCGTCGACGAACGCCCACCCCAGCTCGCGCGCGAGCTGTACCCCCACCGTCGTCTTGCCGGCGCCGCTCACGCCCATCACGATCACGATCACGGGCGCCGCGCCTCCTCGAGGGTTGCCTCTCGGTCTCTCCGCATGGCGGGCGCAGTCTACCATGCGCGCCTGCGGCGCACGCACCGCCGCTGGCGTGCGCCGCAGTGGGCCGCCTCCGGACCCCGCGGTCACGGCGCGTTGATCTGCGGCGCCAGCGAGCGCAACCGCTGGGCCGGCGCAGCGCAGCTCCTGTGCCGCGGCCCTGTCGCGGCGCTCCGGCACGTCCCCTGCTCTGCCGGGCGGCATGCGTAGGCCTCCGATCTCCGCCGTCCTGTTGCCATTGTCCCTGATCTTCGCGGGTTGCAACTCCGACAGCGTCGACCCGCAGCCCGAGCCCGGGCCGCAGCCCTCGGCGTGCAGCGATCCGGGCACGGCGGGCTGCGTCGTCGCCTCGGACAAGCGGCGGATCAGCGAGCCTGCCGTGCCGGCGGCCGACCTCAAGGAGCTCGTCCGCGGTAACACGGACTTCGCGCTCGCCCTCTACCAGCAGCTCGCCGGCATGCCGGGCAACCTCTTTTACTCGCCCTACAGCATGTCGAGCGCGCTGGCGATGACGTACGCCGGCGCGCGCGGGGCGACGGAGACGGAGATGGCGGGCGCGCTCCGCTTCACCCTGCCGCAGGAGCGGCTGCACCCGGCGTTCAACGCGCTCGACCTGGCGCTCGCACGCCGCGGCGAGGGCGCCGAGGGCAAGGACGGCGAGGGCTTCCGGCTCAAGGTGGCCAACGCGCTCTGGGGGCAGGTCGGCTCATCGTTCGCGCCGTCGTTCCTCGACGTGCTCGCGGAGAGCTACGGGGCCGGGCTGCGCGTCGTCGACTTTGCGCAGGCGCCCGACGAGGCGCGGGGGATCATCAACGGCTGGGTCGCCGAGCGCACCGAGGACCGGATCAAGGACATCCTGCCCGAGGGCGCCATCCGGCCCGCGACCCGGCTGGTGCTGACGAACGCCGTTTACTTCAACGCAGCCTGGCAGTTCCCCTTTGGCGAGGAGGACACGGCCCCGGGCGACTTCACCCTGCTGGACGGCACCGCCGTCTCCGTGCCGATGATGAACGGCAGCGCGCAGGTCGGTTATGGCGAGGGCGACGGCTACGAGGCCCTGGAGCTGCCCTATGATGGCGGCGAGCTGTCGATGGTGCTCGTGCTCCCGGCCGAGGGCGGGGAGCTCGAGGCGGGTCTCGACCGGGAGCGCCTCGAGGGCGTGATCGGCTCGCTCGGGACGCGCAGCGTCACGATGACGCTGCCGAAGTTCAAGTTCGAGTCGACCCTGGACCTCGTCCCGCAGCTCGCGGAGCTGGGGATGCCCATCGCCTTCACCGGCCTCGCGGACTTCTCGGGCATCGACGGGCAAGGCGGGCTCTTCATCAGCGACGTGCTCCACAAGGCGTTCGTCTCCGTGGACGAGGCGGGCACCGAGGCGGCGGCGGCGACGGCGGTGGTCATCGGCGAGACATCGGCGCCCGAGCCCGCCACCATCCGCTTCGACCGTCCGTTCCTCTTCTTCATCCGGGACATCGAGACCGGGGCGGTCCTGTTCGTCGGCCGCGTGATGAACCCGTCCGAGTGAGCAGCAGAGTCCGCCCAGCGCCGGTGCCGCCGCTCCCCGCTGCCGGTGACACCCGCGCCGGCGCGCGGTGCTGAGCTCGTCGAGGCGCTCTTCCTCTCGCGATCGGATCGCGGCGCCCCCACCCCGGATATCCCTTCACCGCGATCTTCCGCGCTCTGGATCCGTCGCTCGCCGCGCTGGGCGCCCTTGCGACACACGTGGCATTTTGTCGCGCAGTCGCTGGAGGCGAGGTGCCCGGTTCATCCGGTTCGTCCGGCTCGCGCGGTGAGGGGAGGGGAGCGCGACGTGCGACGTGCGACGTGCGATGTCAGTAGACGCGGGGGACGAGCCGCGCGGAGGTCTGGCGCGCATAGTCGTCGTATTCGGGGAACGTCTCGCGCAGCACGCGCTCCTCGTACCCCATGCGGATGACCTGCAACGCCATCTCTGTCGTGTAGATCAGGAGCGCGGCGATCGATGGATAGAGCAGGATCAGCCCGGCGCCCTGGATCATCGTGGCGAGGTAGACAGGATGGCGCACGAACCGGTACGGGCCGCCCATGACGAGGCGGCGCGCCTCGGGCATGACGCTGAACGATTTGCCCAGCCATCCGATGCTGACCACCGCGAGCGCCATCCCCATGACGATGAGCAGCGTGCCCGCCATCTGGCGCCCGGGCGTCGGCGGGACCTTGGGCAGCCACGCCAGGCTCGCCGGCAGGAGGCCGGCGGCGAGCGCGGTGACGCGAGGCACGACGCCCTTCAGCTTGCGCAGCGGGCGGAGGCGCACCAGCGTGAGCGTCGCGACAAGCAGCAGGTAGGCCTCGGTGGCGAGGAGCGCCGCCAGCGTCGTCCCGTACGTGAGCCCGGTGGGCCCGCGCCAGAGAAACAGGTGAGCATGGATATCACGCCCGACGAACAGGGCGTTATAGAACATCAGGAAGGCGAGCGGGAGCCGCATCGCGAGGTCGTAGAGCACCGCGCCATTCATTGTGATCCCCCTTACGATAGAGGGTGAGAGCGGGCGCGAGCGCGGTCAAGCCAGCACGGCTTTACGTCGTGTCGTATGCGTCAATCGCCGTCAATCGCCGTCAATCGCCCGCGAACCACCCGTCAGCCATCCAGCGCGGGCGCAGCGCGCCGCGGCGGCGGGGGCCCAGGGACACACGCTGTCTGCCGGGGACAGCCTGGCGGTGTTCTTCGCGAGGGGGAGCGGCGCTCTCTGCGCTTGCGGAGGGCGCTTGATCATTCCTCCTGCGGCGCGGCCTCGCACTCGCCGTGCGCGTAGACGGCGACGCCGCCCCTAGCGGCCTTACAGGCGTTCGCATAAGTCCGGTTGTCGCAGCCGCAGACGGGCAGGTAGACCTCCGCGCAGGACGCAGGTCGCTCCGCGCAGAAGCCCGATGCGTCCGCCCAGCCGCACACGTCCTCGGGCGTGTAGCTGCAATAGAGCCCCGCGGCGCACACGGGCGCGGGGCCGCGCGTGAAGCCACCGCAGCTCTCCCCCACCTCGGCGATCGGAGCACGGGTATCGGGCGCGCAGCCGCCGTCACCGACCCACGCCGCGCCGCAGGCCGCGGCGCCCCGGGGCGCCTGGCCGAGCTCCGCGGCGGCCGCGCTCACCACCTCCGGCTCGAGCGCGCCCTCGGCTGCCCCGACCGGCGCGAGGTCCATCTCCGTGGACACCGCGCAGCCCGACGCCGCGAGCGCGAGCAAAATACTCAGTCCGTCGAATCGTCTCATGAATCAACCTCTCCGGATAAAGGAAGTCCATGGCACGCGGCGATCTCGACGCAGATCCGACCCCTGCCCCAGGCGCGCAATGCCCGACGTGGTTCGCTGGAGGAGCTGCGCCCTCGTCTGCTGCCTCGGACTGGCGAGGTACTAGGACGTGCGAAATGCTCTGTCAAGCAAGGTTGAAAAATATCGGCCTCAGCGGAATCAGTGGGAGAGGCCTCGCTGGCGACCCGGGGGCGGCCGAGCGGCGTTGGCCTCGGCGCAGGCGTGGTGGGCTGGGTCGCCGTCCAGCGACGGAGGAGGGCGGCTCAGCCGTATCGGAGCTTGAGGATGAACACCATGCCCGAGAGCACGAACGTGATCGCGTTGGCGATGATGATCGGCACGTCCCCGGTGAGCAGGCCGTAAATGAGCCACAGGCCCACGCCGGTGACCAAGGTCGCATACATGCCGACGGAGATCGAGCTCGTGTCGCGCGTGCGCAGCGTGCGGAGCACCTGCGGTAAAAAGGAGATCGTGGTGAGGCTCGCCGCGACAAGGCCGAGCGCGGTCACTACTTCTGGCTGCATCTGTTTCTTCGTATCCCTTCGGTTCGCCCCTGCTGCATAGGGCAGGACTACCCGGGGAGACAGGGAGATACGGATGTTTTGTCGAGGTGCCTCGGTCCCGAGGAACAGGCGCCGCCGCCGGACGCGCAGAGAGGGGATCTCCCGGCTGCCGCCTGCGCGCGCACCTTCCGCGGCGGAGGGCCGCGGAGGCAAGGCGGGCCGCCGGCCTCGCCGCTCAGAGCGCTCTGGCCATCCTCTCCACCGCGTCGCGGATCTCTTCCTCATCCAGCGCCGCGAAGCCGAGCCGCAGGAAGGGGCGCTTCCTGCCGTCGAACGCGTACCGCCGCCCCGGCGAGAACGCCACCTTGCGCTCGAGCGAGCGCTCCGCCCACGCGTCCGCGTCGATGGCGGCGTCCACCCTGGCCCACAGGGCCATGCCGCCGGCGGGCACGCGAAAGTCGAGCGCGCCGCCGAGCCGCGCGCGCAGCGCCTCCACGAGGAGGTCGCGCCGCGCCCTGTACACGCGCCGGGCGCGCTGCGCGTGGCGCTGCACCTCGCCGTCCTCGAGCAGCTCGGCGACGGCGCGCTCCACCGCGTGGTCGCCCTGCCGGTCGACGAAGGTGCGGTGGAGGGAGAGCCGCTCGATCAGGGGCTCGGGCGCGACGACGAAGCCGAGCCGGAGCCCGGGGGCGAGGATCTTCGACAGGGTGCCGACGTAGACGACCACGCCGGCCGCGTCCGCGCTGGCGAGCGGCAGCACCGGGCGGCCGTCGTAGTGGAACTCGTGATCGTAGTCGTCCTCGATGAGCGCGATCCGGCGGCGCCGGCAGAGCTCGAGGAGCGCGACGCGCCTGCCCGGCGCGAGCACCGCGGTCGTGGGGTACTGGTGGTGCGGGGTGACGTAGACGGCGCGGAGGCGCTCGCGATCGGCGAGCTCCGCGAGCGCGTCGACCGAGAGGCCCGCGGCGTCGACCGGCACCGGGACGAGCCGCGCGCCAGCGAGGCGGAGCGCCTCCCAGGCGGGGCGGTAGCCGTAGGACTCGACGGCGACAGCGTCGCCCGGCGCGAGCAGCGCGCGCGCGACGAGGTCGATCGCCATCTGGCTGCCGCGCGTGACGAGGACCGACTCCGGGCCGGCGGCGAGGCCGCGCACCGCCGAGACCATCGCGGCGAGGGCGGCGCGGAGGCGCTCGTTGCCGCGCGGATCGGCGTAGTCGAGCAGCCGCTTCGGCTCGGCGCGGAGCGCGCGGCGGTAGGCCCGCGCGAGCTCCGCCGTCGGGACGAGGCGCATGTCGGGCAGGCCGCCGCTCATCCGGAGCGTGTCCGGCGGGACGAGCGGCATGGGCCGGAGGGAGGTCGCGCCGAGGTCGAAGCCGAGCCTCGCCGGCACCTCGGCCCGGGCGGCGGCGCGCCGGGCGAAGCGGCGGGGCGACGGCGACGGCAGCTCCGCCGCGACGAAGGTGCCGCGCGCGGCGCTCGCCTCGATCCAGCCCTCGGCGGCGAGCTCGCGGTACGCGGCGAGCACGGTGTTGCGGTGGACCGAGAGCGACCGCGCGAGCGCGCGGCTGCCCGGGAGCTCGGCGCCCGCGCGGAGCCGGCCGCGGCGGATGTCGTCGGACAGGGCGCGCGCGATCTGCAGGAAGATCGGCTGCGGCGCGGCGGGATCGACCGCGAGCGAGAGCTCCCAGGGCATGCGGACTGGTCTAGCAGAAATCTCCGATCCGGATCTTCTGGACGTACCAGCTGCGCGGCAGTCTCCGCCCATGCGCAGAGAGATCTTTCGGATGGATCGGGCCGAGGCCGAGGCGCTCATCGCGCGCGCGCCGGTGGTGCACGTGGCCTCGACGACCGCGGAGGGCGAGCCCCTCTTGCGGACGGTGCACGGGGCGCTCGTGCGCGGGGCGATCGCGTTCCACGGCGCGCCCGCGGGCGAGAAGACCGAGATCGTGGGGCGGCCCGCGGTCGTTTCGTGCGAGGAGATCGTCGCGTCGATTCCGAGCTATTTCACCGATCCGGAGCGCGCCTGCCCGGCGACGACGCTCTACCGGAGCGCGCAGGTGCACGGGGTGATCGAGCGCGTGGACGACCCGGAGCACAAGGCCGAGGTGCTCGAGGCCCTGATGCGGAAGTACCAGCCCGAGGGCGGCTACACGCCGCTCGACGCCGCGAGCCCGCTCTACCGCAAGGCGATCGCGGGGATCCTCGTGCTCGCGGTGCCGCTCGAGCGGCTCGACGGCAAGGCGAAGCTCGCGCAGAACCGCGCGCCCGAGGAGCGGGCGCGGCTCCTCACGCGTCTCTGGGAGCGGGGGCTGCCCGGGGACCCTGCGGCGATCGAGGCCCTCCGCGCGGCGTGCCCCGACACGCCGGTGCCCGCGTTCCTGAGCGCGCCGGCGGGGTGCGCGCTCGCGTGCGCGCTCGGGCTGCGCGACGTGGAAGCGGCCGTGGCTCTGCTGGAGGGCGCCTACTGGAACCAGGGCGTGTCGCGCGAGGCGCTCGCGCGCGCGCAGCTCGGCTCGCCGGCGTGGGTGGGCGCGCGCGACGGCGCGGGCCGGCTCGTGGCGACGGCGCGGGCGATCAGCGACGGGAGCAAGCGCGCGTGGATGTTCGACGTGATGGTCGCCCCGTCGCTGCGCGGCCTCGGCGTGGGGGAGGCGGTGGTGCGCCTGCTGCTCGATCACCCGGCGGTCCGCGGCGCGCTCCACGTCCACCTGGGCACCCAGGACGCGCACACGTTCTACGCGCGGTTCGGGTTCCAGCACCGCGCGGACCTGCCGCCGCGGCCCTTCGTGTCGACCGAGATGGTGCTCACCAGGGGATAGCGACCCCGAGGGAGCATCCTCCCGCTGTGCCCGGTCCAGCTCCTCCGCGGGTCTCTCCGGGCGCGGCCACGGCTTGACCCGGCCGTCGCGGGCGCCAGGTTCGCCGGACGGTTGCCCGGTTCGCCGGGCCGCCCGACGAGAACCCTGCGCGCCACAGTGGATTCGAACCACTGGCCTTCGGCTCCGGAGGCCGACGCTCTATCCAGCTGAGCTAGTGGCGCACTCTCGCGGGGTTTCGCGAGGGCCCCGAACCTACCCAAGGCCGGGCTCCAGCGCAACCCCATTCCAGCACCATCGCGCACCGTCGCCGTCGTCGCCATCGTTGATCGCCTCGCTGCCCCCGCGGACGCTCCCCGGATCAGATCGCGCGGCGCCGTCCCACCCGCGGGGCCCCGCGGCGTCGCCCTGCCCTGCGAGACCGCGGCGCCGGCCAAAACTTGGCCACCGGACCGTCTGTCCGGCATCCCCAGGCCATGGATGCCCGACAGCGAAGCTCTGCGATCTCGGCCCCCGCGCGCGGCTCCCTCCCGCTTGCCCTGGCTGTCGCCGCCCTCGCCTCGCCGGTCCTGCCGGCCTGCAGCAGCGGGGAGAACGCCACGCCCGAGGGCATCATCAGCCTCTCCGCGGGCGCGGCCCAGACGACGTCCGAGAACGACCCGGCCACCCTCCCGCGCGTGGACGGGCCCCGCATCGGCGCCGTGCAGATGGTCGCGCCCATCTACGAGAAGGCGGACCGCCGCTCGCCGAAGCTCGGCTACCTCCGCGCGGGCGGGACGGCGCCCCGCGGGGAGAAGCCCGTCTCGTTCGACGACTGCCAGGGCGGCTACTTCCGCGTGCTGCCCGCCGGGTACATGTGCGCCGACGGCGACGCGACGATCGACATGCAGCACCCGATCCTCCGGGCGCTCACGCGGCGGCCCGACCTGTCCAGGCCGATGCCGTACCCGTACGCGTTCGTCAGGGCGATCGCGCCGAACTACTACCGGATGC
This sequence comes from Sorangium sp. So ce321, assembly GCF_051530195.1. Lineage (NCBI taxonomy): Bacteria > Pseudomonadati > Myxococcota > Polyangiales > Polyangiaceae > Sorangium > Sorangium sp. So ce321. The sequence continues at coordinate 2,428,927 of NZ_CP150329.1, forward strand.
CCTCCACGAAGGAGCAGCTCCAGTACGAGATGAGCCTGGAGCGGCACCTCCGCAGCTACAAGAAGCTCAAGAAGAAGTGGGACGAGATCAAGGTCGGCGCCAACGACGTCCCCCTTGACGCGCTGGGCAACGCCGTCGGCGACCCGCCCGCCGAGCCGCCCGAGCTCGGCGACAGCGAGCTCTTCGGCGGCAACGGCAGCGACGAGATCCCCTGGTTCTTCAAGGGCGGGCGGCAGCTCCCGAACATCTCGTCGTTCAAGGTCCCGGGCTACGCGATCATCACGAACCGGATCGCGCGCAAGGCGGGGCTCGCGCTCATCGACACCTTCATGGGCGACGGCGGGCGGCGCTTCGCGCTGACCACCGACGCGCGGCTCGTGCCGACCTCGAAGCTCAAGCCCGCGCGCGGCTCGACCTTCCACGGCGTCGACATGACCAAGGGCTGGGAGCTGCCGCTCGCGTTCGTGCACCGGCAGGACGCGAGGCGCTACGACATCTCGGGCGGCGAGATGGAGAAGGCGGGCGAGCTGCCCTGGCACACCGCCGTGCAGCTCACGGGGCGCTCGAAGAAGGTCGGCGGCGCGCGCCTCGTCGAGGCCAAGGACGGGACGTGGGTGCGCGACTCCGACGTCGCCATCGCGGTGAAGCCCTCGGAGCTGCCGTCGTTCGCGCAGGGGAACGTGAAGTGGATCGACATCTCGATCCTCAGCCAGACGCTCGTCCTCTACGAGGGCAAGAAGCCCGTCTTCGCGACCGCGGCGGCGACGGGCCGCGACGGGCTCGGCGACCCCAGGAAGACCTTCTCCACGGTGCGCGGGACGTTCCGCATCCGCGACAAGCACGTCACGACGACGATGGACGCGCACGAGGTCGACAACAAGTTCGAGCTCCGCGACGTGCCGTGGGTGCAGTACTTCGAGGCCGGCTACGCGATCCACGCGGCGCCGTGGCACGACGACTACGGCAAGCCGCGCAGCCACGGGTGCATCAACCTGTCGCCGATCGACGCGCGCCGGGTGTTCCTCTGGACCGATCCGCCGGTGCCCGAAGGGTGGCACGGCGTGAGCACGGGGAAGGCCACGGGGGAGGGGACGATCGTCCACATCCATCCGTAGCCGGGCGGCCCGGCCGCCAGAGACGCGGCCCGCGGCGCGGCTCGCCGCCGCGGGGCCGGGGGGACGGGCCGCGGGGCGCGGCGTCAGTCCTCGTCGGCTTCGGCCTTGAAGCCGCTCTCCTTCATCACCTTGTCCTGCACCACGGGCGGGCAGATCTCCAGGTGCTCGACGCTCATCGTGAACGTGCCTTTGCCCTGGGTCATGCTCTTCAGCTTCGACTCGTACTCGAGCACCTCGGAGAGCGGGACGAACGCGCTCACGATCGTCTGGCCCTCGACCGAGTCCGTGCCGATGATCCTCCCGCGGCGGCTGTTGATGTCGCCGATGATGTCGCCCATCGCGGCGCTCGGCACCGTCACCGACAGCCGCACGATCGGCTCGAGCAGCACCGGCGCGCACTGCGCCGCGGCGGCCTTGAAGGCCTTGCTGCCCGCCATCTGGAAGGCCGCGTCCGACGAGTCGACGTCGTGGTACTTGCCGTCGATGAGCCGCACCTTGACGTCGACCATCGGGTAGCCGGCCAGGACGCCCTTCGACATCGCCTTGACGATGCCCTTCTCGACCGAGGGGATGAACTGCCGCGGCACCGCGCCGCCCACGACAGCGTCCTCGAAGACGAAGCCGCCGCCGCGCGGCAAGGGCTCCATGTCGATGTAACAGACGCCGAACTGGCCGTGGCCGCCGGTCTGCTTCTTGTGCTTGCCCTCGACGCCCGCGGCCTTCCGCGTGATCGTCTCCTTGTGCGCGATGTGCGGCGGGCCGAGCCGGCAGTCGATCCCGACGCGCCGACGGATGCGCTCCACCGTGATCTCGAGGTGCAGGGCGCCCAGGCCCGAGACGACGAGCTCGCGGGTCGACGCGTCCTGGTGCACGGTGAGCCCCGGGTCCTCCTCGGTCAGCCGGTGGAGCGCGTTGCCGACCTTGTCCTCGCCGCCCTTCGCGTCGAACCGCACGCCGCGCGAGAAGAGCGCCGGCGGCAGCTCCGGCGCGCCGAGCAGGAACGGCTGCTTGTCGTCGCAGACCGTGTGCCCGCTCAGCGTGGCCTTCAGCTTGTGCAGCGCGACGATATCCCCGGCCCGCGCCTCGTCCACGGGCTTGTGGTCCTTGCCGACGACGACGTGGATCTTGCCGAGGCGCTCCGCGACGCCGGTGCTCGCGTTGAGCAGCGCGGCGTCGGGCCGGAGCACGCCGGAGAGCACGCGCGCGAACGACGTGCGGCCGGCGTGCGGATCGATCGACGTCTTGAAGACGAACGCCGCCGCCGGCGCGTCCGCCGCCGCCGGCCGCTCGGCCGGCTGCGGCGCGGCGCCGGGCTTGCTGCTCGGGACGACGCCGCTCCACGCCGGGCGCTCGGCGGGCGGCGGCAGGAGCTCGACGATGGCGTCGAGCAGCGCGGCGACGCCGCTCGGGCGGACCCCGGAGGCGAAGTACACCGGGACGAGCGCCCCCCGGCGGACCGCGGCGCGGAGCCCCTGATCGAGCTGCTCCTGCGTGAGATCGCCCTCGGTCAGGTACCGCTCGGTGAGGTCGTCGTCGCTGCCGGCGACGTCATCGACGAGCTTGCCCCGGGCCCTCTCGACGGCGCCGGCGACGTCGGCCGGCGCCGGGGAGCCCGCGGCGGCGGCGGGGGCCTCGGGCTTGTCGAGCCAGGCCTTCTTCGTCCGGAGCGCGACGACCCCCCGGTACTTGAGCCCCTCGCCGATGTGCTCCTCCATCACCGCGACAGGCGCCTTGAGGCGCGCGCGGACGTCGGCGAGCACCTCGTCGGGCCGCGCGTTCTCGGCGTCGACCTTCGTGACGACGATCAGGCACGGCAGCTTCGCCTCCTTCACCCAGCCGAAGACGCGCTCGGTGATCGGCTGCACGCCGTCCTTGCCGCTCACGACGACGATGGCCGCGTCGACCGCCGCGAGGGCGAGCCGCGTCTCGGCGAGGAAGCTCCCCTCTCCTGGCGTGTCGACGAGGTTGATCTTCTTCCCTCCCCAGGAGAGGTGCGCGACGCTCGCCTCGAACGAGCAAACGTGCTCTTTTTCCTCGGCGGTATCGTCGAGGACACTCGATCTGTCGTCCACCTTGCCGAGCTTGCCTGTCGCCCTGGTGACGTACAGCATCGCCTCGGCAAGCGATGTCTTTCCAGCCCCCTTGTGCCCGATGATTGCAACGTTCCTGATGTCCCCTGCCTCAGTCGTTGTCATCCCTCGTTCGTATCAATCCCCGTCGGCAACGAGAAGGCCGGTGGGCGATTTTCGCGGCGCTTTCCTCGACGCGGACGCGCAAGGACAGCGAAGACGTGCGGCGCGTCGCTCACCCGAGCTCTGCCGCGACGCGCTGCGGCGTGCTCGAGTGGACAGCGCGTGTCCGGCGTTGCCTGATCGGGTCTGGCGCGCGGGAGCTCGGCGCGCGACATGAGCGCTCTCCGCCTCGCAATCCAGATGGTGCTCGGAATCGCGCTGCCGCTCGCGCTCCAGCTCTGGGACCGCCGGCGGCTCACGCCCGTCACGCCGGAGCAGCGCAATGCCTGCTGGAACGGAGCGACATGGGGCGCCGCCCTCTACGCGTTCGGCCCGCTGTCCATGCTCGGGTGGTGCTGGGTCACGCGCGACGTCCAGCGCGGGCGGCTGACCGCGGGCCGGACACGACGCTGGAGCGCGCTGAAGGCGCTCGGGCTCGGCGCGGCGTCGACGTCGGCGATCGTCCTGGTCATGAGCGGCATCGACTACGTGGTAGCGCTCCTGCTGGGCCTCCCACCGTGAGCCGCGTGGACGGCCGCGGCCAGACGGCGAGGCGACCGTGGCTGCACGGCGCGGACGGCGCATGGCAGCAGGCCGGACGGCCGGGGACGGCTGCAGGTCTGCGAGCTCATGCCGGCACGGCCGGAGACGGCTGGAGGCGGCCAGCGACGTTCATGCCTGCACGGCCGGGGACGGCTGGAGGCTGCCAGCGACATACGCAGGAGCGATGCGCGGCCGGGCATGGCGGGATCGCGGCGGGATCGCGAGGAGCGCGCATGGGCGCTGCACGGCCGGGCATGGCTGTGTGGCTGCGTGCGGCTGCGTGGCCGGCCGGCCAGCTGGCCGGCCAGCACAGAAAGGACACTCCCGTGCGGATGTGTCGCTAGACGACACGTCATGGACGCGATAGCAGCATTCTGAATCTGCTATTCAGAGGACAGGTTCGACTCCACCCGCGGAGCTCGCGGGACACACATCGAGGCCGTGCGTTGACGTCGCTGAAGCCCAGAGCAGAGGATCGCGCGGCCGCACCGGAGCGGAACGACGCGTCGCGGGCGGCCGAGGGCGGCCCGGGGAGGCGGGAGGTCGTCGCCGGCAGGTACGCGGTGGAGACCCGGATCGGCGCCGGCGGCGTGGGCGTCGTCCAGCTCGCGACCGACCTCCAGTCGGGCCGGCACGTCGCGCTCAAGCGCGTTGATCCGAAGATCGCCCAGAACCGGCACGCCGTCGAGCGGCTGCTCCGGGGCGCTCACGCCGCGCGCTCCCTCTCGGGCCGGCACGTCGCGCGGGTCCTCGACCTCGGGGTCGACGGCGGCGCGCCGTTCATCGTGAGCGAGTACCTCGAGGGGTCCGACTTCGCGAGCTACCTGCAGCGCCGCGGGCCGCTCCGGGTCAGGGAGGCGGTGAAGTACCTCCTGCAAATCTGCGAGGCCGTCGCCGAGGCGCACGCGGCCGGGCTCCTCCACCGCGACATCAAGCCCGAGAACCTGTTCATCAGCTTCGGCGACGGCGCGCCGAGCGTGAAGGTGCTCGACTTCGGCGTCTCGGCCGTCGCCTGCGGCGTCGAGAGCGAGGGCCCGAACGCCGCCTCGGGCGCCATGCGCGGCTCGCTGCTCTACATGGCGCCCGAGCAGATGCGGTCCGCGGGCGGCATCGACGAGCGCGCCGACATCTGGTCGATCGGCGCTGTCGCCTACGCGCTCCTCTGCGGCGCGAGCCCGTTCGAGGCGCCCACCGAGCTCGACGTCTGCACCAGGGTCCTGAACGAGCCGCCCGCGCCCTTCCCCGCGCACGTCGAGCCGGCCGAGCTGAGGGCGCTCCTGCTGCGCTGCCTCGACAAGAACCCGGAGGCGCGCCCCCCGGACGTCGCGAAGCTCGCGTTCTCCCTCGCGCGCTTCGGGGGCGAGGGCTCGGAGGACGCGGCCGAGCGCGTGTGGGAGGCGCTCCGGGCAGAAGACGAGACCGTCCGCATGGCGAAGCCGGCCCCCGATCCGAGCGCCGACGAGTGGGAGGCCGACACGCTGGCCGACCTGCCGCGGATGTCGCCCGACGATCTCATGCGCGACCTCGAGACGACGGCCAAGTGGGACTCTCCCGGGAGAGGCAGCCACTCCGACGTCACGCTGGTCTCGCACGCGGGCGCGTCGTGGGACGGCGGTGAGCAGCTGCGGGCGAGCCGCACGCCGCCCCCGCCGGTCGTCACGGTGACCCCGCCCGGGCGGTCGTCCGATCCGGCCGCGAACGTACCGCAGCGGCCCTCGGACGAGGAGACGCCCATCCCGGTCGGCCGCAGGGCGGCGCAGCGTGTCAGCACCGACGCGGCGCTGCGCGTCACGCCGGCCGAGACGGAGCGGCTCACGGTGGTGCGCCGCGGGCCCTCGCCGTGGCCCCGGCGGCTCGCGGTCGCGCTCGCGGTGCTCGGGCTGTTCGCGGGGCTGGGCGGCGTCTGGCTCGTGCAGGCGCACACGCTCGACGCTGGCAGGGGCGCCCAGCCTGCGGCGAAGGGCGTGGCGAGGCGCGCGGCCCAGGCGGCGCGCTCCGCCGCTGCGGCCAGGCGGCCGGCCGCGGCAGCGCCCGCCGAGCCGGCGCCCCTGCCGGAGCCCCCGGCGGCCGAGCTGGACGCCGTGGGCGCCGCGGGCCCGGACGTCGAGGCGCCGCAGGCCGCGGCGCCCGGGGCAGGCCGGTACCAGCCGCGTCGCCCCGAGGTGATCTACGACGAGGTCGAGCGCGAGCGGCAGCGGCGCGAGAAGCTCGAGCGCGAGCGGAAGTGGCGCGAGGACACCGCGCGAGCGCTGCAGCAGCGCGATGCGGGCAGGCGGGGGACGCCGCCGCCGGCGGAGGGCGTGAGCGGGCCGCAGCCGCCGCCGCCGGCAGAGGGCGCGCGCGAGCCGCAGCCGCAGCCGCCGCAGCCGGCGGAGGGCGCGCGCGAGCCGCAGCCACAGCCGCCGGCGGAGGGCGGCGCGCAGCGCCCGGAAGGCGGGTGACGTCCGCGACACCGCCGCGCGCTTGCCTGATATAAGGCGGTCCGTGCCAGCGATGAGCCGAGGGGTACGCGCGCTCGCCCGGGCGGCGGGCGCCGCGCTCGCCGTGTCCACGGCGGCGGTCGGCGGTGCTGCGCGTTCTGCGCCTCCTGCGCCTCCTGCGAACGCCGCGCCGCCGCCGATCGCGCCGGAGCACCTGCCGCACGGCGCGGCGGGCTGGTCCGTGTCGGGCTGGGGCGGCGTGCGCGGCGTGACGATCGGGCCGATCGAGAACCTGCGGCACCCGGGCCGCGGCTACGGCAGCGCGGCGAGCGGGCGGGCGATGGACGAGGCGGCGGCCATGGGCGCGACCTGGATCAGCCTGACGCCGTTCGGCCGCGTGTGGGACGGCAAGGGCACCGGCGTCGACCTCGTCTTCGAGGCGCCCTTCCAGGAGAACCGGCGCAACGTGCTCGCGGCGATCGCGCAGGCGCACGCGCGCGGGCTCAAGGTGCTGCTCGTCCCGCACCTCTGGGTCGAGAGCGGCGAGTGGCGGGCGCAGATCGATCCGGGCGACGACGCCGGCTGGGCGCGCTGGGCCGAGTCGTACCGCCGGTTCTTGCTCACGTGGGCCGCCGTCGCGCGCGAGGGCGGCGCGGAGATGCTCAGCGTGGGCGTCGAGCTGCGGAGCTGGGTGACGACGCCGCGCGCGGCGAGCTTCCTGCCGATCATCGAGGCCGTGCGCCGCGTGTACCCGGGGCTGCTCACCTACTCGGCGAACTGGGACGACGTCGAGCACACGGTGATCTTCGACGCGCTGGACCTCATCGGCATCAACGCGTTTTACCCGCTGGCGGAGCGCGAGGGCGCGTCGTTCGAGGAGCTCCTGCGCGGCGGGCGCAAGGTGGCGGAAGGGGTGGACGCGGTGGCGCGCGCCTGGGGCAAGCCGGTCCTGCTCACCGAGATCGGCTACACGACGCGCCGCGACCCCGCGGTGCGCCCGTGGGAGTGGCCCGACCGGATGAAGGGCGTCGTGGTCGACGAGCGCTCGCAGGCCGAGGCCTACGCCGCGGTGGTGGCGCCGTTCCTCGACGCGCGCACCTGCGCCGGCTTCTTCGTCTGGCGGCTCTACGCCGACCCGGACGACGTGTCGCAGGAGGCCGAGTGGGGCTTCTCGCCGAGGGGCAAGCTGGCGGAGCTCGTGCTGCGCGACGCCTTCACCGCCCGCTGGGCCGCCGACGGCCCCTGGCTGCCCGGCGAGGTGCTCGGCAAGCACCGCGCGCGCACCCCTGGCGTCTTCGGCTGGGAGCTCGACCCGGACGAGCTCTAGCAGGGAAGGTGCAGGGTGAACGTCGAGCCCTTGCCGGGGGCGCTCGTCACCTCGATGCGGCCGCCGTGCGCCTCGGCGATGCGGCGCGCGGCCCACAGGCCGAGGCCGACGCCCGAGGCCACCCGGCCCGACGACGGCGCGCGAAAGTAGCGCTCGAACAGCCGGGCCTGGTCGTCGGCCGCGATGCCGACGCCGCGGTCCGAGACCGCGATGGTGATCTCGGCGCCCTCGCGCGCGACGGCGACCTGCACGGCGCCGCCGCGCGGCGAGTACTTGATCGCGTTCGCGACCAGGTTGTTGAGCACCTGCCCGATCCTGATCGGATCGCAGCGCAGCGGGGCGGGCTCCTCGGGCAGCGATAGCCCGAGCTCGTGCGCGGTGGCGGTCGGGCGGTAGAGCTCCACGACCTCCTGGGCGAGCTCGCGCGCGTCCCGGACCTCGCAGCGCAGCTCGAGCTCGCCGCCTTCCAGCCGCGCGATGTCCATGAGGTCCGTGAGCATGCGGTCGCAGCGCGCGGCCTCCTGCCCGATGCGGGCGAGCATCGGCCTGAGCCGCTCCTCGGGCGGGAGGGGGCGATCCGGCCTCAGCCGGTCGACGGTGAGCTTCAGCGCCGCGAGCGGGTTGCGCAGGTCGTGCGCCACGCTCGCGAGGATCCCGAGCTGCCTCCGGCGCTGCTCGTCCAGGGCGGCGGCCATGTCGTTGAACGCGACGGCGATCGCGCGGAGCTCGTCGAGCCCGCCCTGCGGCGCGCGGGCGTCGTGCGAGCCTGCCCCGTAGCGGTCGATCGCGGCGCGGAGCGAGAGGAGCGGGCCATAGACGTGCCTGCTCACCTGCCAGAGCGCCGCGAGGATCCCGGTGAGCAGCGCCGCCGCGGCCCCGAGGCTCATGGTGTTCGACAGCCTGTTCACCGCGTCGACGCGGGCGCGGGCGACCTGCGCCTCGGCGAGCTTGGCCGCGAGCAGCCGCTCGAGCGCGGCGTAGGCGCGATCGGCCTCCTCGGGGCGCGCGAGCTGGGCTTCGAGTGAAGGAAGCGCCCGCTCGCCCACCCCCGCGCGGGCGGCGAGGTAGCGCTCGACCTCGAGCTCGACCGCGCCGAAGGCGCCCGGGTTCTGCGCGTTCACGGGGTTGGTGCGGAGCTCGTCGAGCCACCGCTTCACCTCGCGCTCCGCCGCGTCGCGCGCGCTGGCGTGCTCGGGGAGCCGGGTCAGCGCCACGCGGGCGCTCTCGCGCTCGTAGGAGAGCAGGTGGACCTCCAGCTCCATGATGGTCCGCACCTCCCGGACCATGTTGAAGAGGCACGTGACCTCGCGGTCCATGTACGCCGTGCCGAGCGTGAGGCCGCTCGCCGTCAGCAGCGCGAGGGCGGCGAGCGACGCGGTGCTCGCGGCCGCGAGCGTCTTCAGCTTCATCGTTGTTTCCCCCGATTTCCGCCGTGAGCGCGCCGGAAAACGCGCAGATCGTAGCGCCTCGGGGGCCCGCGGACCGTCCGCCGGTGCTCGGAAGCTCCCGAGGCCTCCCCGGCGAAGCGATCGAGCCGGGGGTCTTCAGGATCGATGCCGGTGCCTGGCGAAGGCGCCGCGCTGGCGCCACCTCCGCGGCGCGGCCGGGCTCAGGCGCGCGCCTTCTCCGGGCCCCTCGGGAGCGACAGCGCCGCCCTCGCGATCGCCATCTGCCGCTCCAGATCTTCGTGCGAGGCGGGCGCTTCCAGGATCAGCGCCGCCTCGCTCGGGACCTGCGCGGCGACGCGCTGGAACGCCTGGGCCGCGCTCTGGCTCAGGGCGTCGTGGCGGCTCCCCGCGTTCACCTCGCTCACGTGGAGCTGCTTCAGCCGCGCCCGGTGCTGCTTCACCAGGAAATGCGCCTCCGTCATCGTGCGATCGACCTGGTGCGCGTGGCCGATGTCGAAGCAGAACGACGCCTCCGGTAGCGCGTCGAAGAACGCCTCGAGCTCCTCCACGGTGCGGCCGGTCCGCTTCCGCTTGTCCATGTTCTCGATGGCGAGCAGGCCGCCGAGCTGCCGCCAGGCCCCGAGATCGTGGAGGGTGTCCGGGTGGAGCACGATGGGCCAGCCCAGCGCGGCCACCTCCGCCATCGCGTCGGCGACGACGCGCTCCTCCGCGGCGTCGAAGCGGCTCGGGGCGTGGAACGACACGTAGCTATACCGCGACAGGTCGAGCGACCCGAGGAGCCGGAGCAGCGGCTTGAGCTCCGAGATGCGCAGCGCGGAGAGCTCGACCGCGGTCGCGGAGCTGCCCTCCAGCATCGAGAGCGCCCGTTCGACGTCGCTCAGCGCGAGCGCCCCTGTCGAGTAGCCCATGGGTCGCATCAGAACACCCCGTACGTCTGGATGAGCTTGCGGAGCTCCGGATCCTCCTCGAAGAAGAGCCGGTTGAGCCCGCCCTGGAACTCGCGCCCGATGTCCCGCACCCGCTTGAAGGTCGGATCATCGCCGAGGTGCTCGTCGAGCGGCAGCTGCTTCAGCCGGCCGCGCTCCTCCTCGTTGGACAGGAGCGTGAGGAACGCATCGTAGCTGTCGAACAGCATGCGCGCCGTCTCCGCGGAGACCGAGGGCCGGAGCAGCACCTCGGCCAGGCTCTCCAGCGGGGTCACCCGGATGCGCTCCCCCAGGAAGCGCACGAGCGCCGGGGTCGAGATCCCGCCCTCGTCGGCCCACGTCGTCCGGTCCTTGCCGAACAGCTCGAACCCGAAGCACGTGATGAGCCCGCTGACGAAGATGAGCTTCCGCGACATCCTGAGCTTCGCGTTGCGGAGCGCCCAGCCCGAGCTGCGCTCCCGCTGCTTGTAGACGAAATCGACGGCGACGGTGCGCCAGTAGCGGACGATGTCGTTCAGGAGGAACATCGGGATGATCTCGCGCTTGCTGCCGTAGAGCAGCCCGCGATCGTCCTCCACGTAGCGCGAGAGCACGAGCCTGAGCACGCGCTCGTGGGCGTCCGGCTTGCCGATCGCGAGCGACTCCAGGAGCAGCAGGATGCGCTGGGTCGTGTTCTTGTTCGTGTCCTCCTGCCCGCCGATCTGGTGGAGGATCGGGTGGCTGAACGCCACGTTGCCGAACACGCCCGTCGGGCCCGGCTCATGGAACTTCGCGTCCCTCAGGATCTTCGTGATCGCCTGGACCTGGCTGAAGTGCCCCTCGTCGGCCTGACCGTCGATGAGCAGCGTCCAGTCGAGATCGCTGCCGGTCGTGTACTCGCCCCGCGCCAGCGAGCCGAAGACCACCGCGCTCGTGTCGCACGGGATCTGCTCGCGGAGCAGCGTCGCGAGCCGCGCCCGGGTCTCCGCCGAGAGCCGCGCGGCCGCCTCGATGCTCGGCCACGACCGCCCCGCCTTCTCGCCGATCCGATCGATGGCGCTCCGCGGCGCCCCGCCTTCGTCTCGCTTCATCGCTCGCTCCTGCCGCGTCCGGCGCGCCTCACGCCCCGCCGTCGCCCGGGAGAGAGAGCCCGAACCACCGCTTCACGAGGCCATGGTGCTCGGTGAGGCGCTCGCGGTAGCGGGGGGTGCCCTCGAGCGCGGCCCGCTCGAAATCGACCCAGTAGAGGGCGCCCGTCTTCTCCCCCACGAGCACGTTGCCCAGCTTGACGTCGAGCGGCGCGACGCCGCGCGCGTTCATCGCCCGGACGATCTCCTCGATGCGGCCGCGGTAGGCGTCGCCGCCGCCCTGCGTGAAGGCCTCGATCTCCCGCCGGTCGCGGTCTGGATCGAACAGCTGCCCGAGCGGCGCGAGGTCGATGTCGAGCACCTTCTCCCCGCGCTCGGCGACCAGGTGCTGGAGCGTCCGGCCGCGCACGTAGTCGAGGAACAGGGTGCGCGTCGTGAGCTGGATGCCGCGGATCCTCGGGACGCTGGGGAGGTCGCGCAGGCGGAGGAGCGACGCCGCTTCATTGTAGAAGAAGAGGCCGAGCAGGGCGAAGAGGTGCGCGTCGAGGGGCGCGTTCCTCGGCTGGCCGATAAAGCGCTTGCGGACGCAGACGTAGCCGCGGTGCAGGACGACGTGCAGCCGGTACCGCAGGCGCGGCATCTTCTCGCTCCGGCGGTTGAAGAAGGCGACGTCGGCCGGGTGGATCGCGAAGGCGAAGCCGTCTTGATCGAGCTCGGCGAGCACCCTGTCACCCGGGCCGAGCTCGGCGACCGACGGGATCTCGCTCGGGGTCACGGCGTCTGGCACGGGCAGCGGGTTCTCGTCGAGCCGCCGCGCGAGGAGGGCTCTTACCGTCTCGAGCCGCGCGGCGAGCAGCCGCGTCGCGCTGTCCATGCCTGGCACGCGGCGCAAGCCCTGGTCGAGGGCGCGCCGAAGTTCAGGGTTCATGCTCGTCTAGTAGCCGCTTCCGCTCGCCAAATCAAAAGGCGAGGTGACGGCCACGCGAGGTGGTACCGTGGTCCAGCGTGCGCGTGGCCTGCGCGCCATACGCCACGCGCGCTGGCGCGCAGGGCACGCGCGTTGGCGGCGTGTTGGCAGCGTGGGTGACGGTGGCGCGGTGCTGTTTGCTCTTCAACAGGAGACCCGATTCGGGTAGCAAGCCTCATGGGGACTTCGATGCTGCGGATCGTCCATGCCGTGAGCAGCCTGAACGGCGGAGGTATGGAGCATTTCGTGCTGCGCCTCGCCGAGGCGCAGCGGCGTCACGGCCACGACGCCTCCATCCTCGCGCTGCGCGGCGGCCCGCTCGAGGAGCTGGCGCGTCAGCGCGCGCTGCCGGTCACGGTGCTGCGCGGGCGCCTCCCCGCGCGGGTCGCGCAGGGGGCGCTCGCCTTCGCGCGCCGGCGGCCGCACGTCATTCACGCGCACAACCCCACGTCGCTGCACTACGCCACGGTCGGCAAGCTGCTCACGCGGGCGCGACTGGTCTTCACCGATCACGCCCAGACGCGCGGGATCATCCGCGTGCCCTCGCGCTTCGAGTGGCGCGAGACGGACGCCGTCGTCGGCTGTTCGCAGGACACCGCTGACAAGAGCGGCGCTGTGGGCGTGGCCAGCAACATCTCTGTGATTCACAACGGCATCGACATCACCCCGGCGCGGCGGACGCGCGAGGAGGTGCGCGCCGAGCTCGGCTTCGGCGCGGATGCAGCGCCTGCGGCCGCGTCGGAGCCTGCGGCGGCGTCGGAGCCTGCGGCGGCGTCGGAGCCCGCGGCGGCGTCGGAGCCCGCGGTCTCATCCGGCGGCGCGTTCCTCGGGATCATGCCGGCCGCGTTCCATCCGGTGAAGGGGCACGACGTGCTGCTCCGGGCGCTCGCGCGGCTCAGGGATCGCGGCGTCGCGGTCACGGTGCTCATCGTGGGCGATGGCGACGAGCGCGACCGCATCCACGGGCTCGCGAGAGAGCTCGGGATCCACGGCAAGGAGGCGCGCTTCCTCGGGTTTCGCAAGGACGTCCCCGATCTGCTCCTGGCGGCCGACTTCTTCGTCCTGCCCTCGCGCGACGAGGGGTTGCCGCTCGCGGTGCTCGAGGCGATGGCGCGCCGGCTGCCTGTCGTGGTGACGCCGGTCGGCGGCGTGCCGGAGGTCGTGCGCAGCGAGGAGCACGGCCTGCTCGTCCCGGTGGACGACCCCGACGCGCTCGCGGGCGCGATCGAGCGGCTCGCGCGCGATCCGGCGCTCGGGCGGCGGCTCGGCGAGGCGGGGCATGTCCGGGTCCGCGACGACTTCTCGTTCGAGAAGATGACGCGCAAGTACGAGCAGCTCTATCTCAGCCTCACGTGACGGGCGAGCGCGCGATGAAGGTACTCGTCTTCACCCATCATTATCCGTCAAAGCGGCTGCCGACGATGGCGCCGTACAGCTATCACACGTACAGGGCGCTCGCGCGGCGCTGCGAGCTCCGGCTCGTGGCCCCGACGCCCTGGTGGACGCGGGCGCGGGGGGCGTCGCGGGAGCTCCTCGGCGGCACGCGCGAGTCGCACACCGGCATCGACGCGCTGTTCCCCACCTACTGGTCGATCCCGGGGCTGCCGCGGCTGCACGCGCGGGCGATCCACGCGTCGCTCCGGGGCACGATGGCCGGGCTGCGCCGCGAGTTCCCCTACGACGTGATCCTGGCCGCGTGGGCCTACCCTGACACGGTGGCTGCGGAGGCGTTCGCGCGGGAGGCCGGGGTGCCGATCGTCACGACGGTGCTCGGCAGCGACATCAACGAGCAGCCGAGGAACGCGGTGCTGCGGGCGCAGATCGCGCCGGCGCTCCAGCGCTGCGCCCGGGTGGTTTCGGTGAGCGGGGCGCTCGGCGAGCGCCTGGTCGAGCTCGGGGTGCCCCGCGAGCGCGTCGTCGTGCAGCTCAACGCCGTCGATGGCGAGCGGTTCTCGATCCGGGACCGGGCGGCGCCGCGGCAGCGCCTCGGCGTCCCCGCGGACGCGAAGGTGGTGCTCTACGCCGGCTATCACGTGCCCGAGAAGGGCGTGGACGTCCTCGTGGAGGCGATGGCGCACCTCGACCGGTCAGGCCGCCGCGACGTGCACCTGATGATGGTGGGCGGCGGCGAGCTGCTCGAGCCGCTGCGCGTGCGGGTCAGCGAGCTCGGCCTCGGGGACCGCGTGCAGCTGTTCGGCTGGGCGCTGCCCACGGAGATCCCGGACTACATGGCGGCGTGCGACGTCTTCTGCCTGCCGAGCCGCCGCGAGGGGTGCCCGAACGTCGTCCTGGAGGCGCTCGCCTCGGGCCGCGCTGTCGTCGCGACCCGGGTGGGCGGCGTGCCGGAGCTCGTGCGCGAGGGGCAAGGGGGCAACGGCCTCCTCGTCCCGGCCGGCGACCCTCAGGCGCTCGGGGATGCGCTGGTCCGGGCGCTCGAGACGGCGTGGGATCCGGCGGCGCTGCGGGGGAGCGTGGGCGCGCTCTCGTGGGATGTGGTGGGGGAGCGCTATCACGCGCTCCTGGAAGAGGTCGTCAGGGAGCGTCGCGGGGGCGGCTGAGGCGCTCACCTGGCCGCCCGGCCCTATCGTGTCGTCTGGAGGTGAGCGCTTTCGCGGGAGAGCTCCCTCCAGGTCAGCTCGCGCAGGGCGGGGGCTTCAGGCGGTAATCCCTGTAGTCGCCGGGGTTGCCCGTCTTGCCGTCGAGCGCCGCGATTGCGATGTTGTACATCTCGCGCGCGGTGACGTAGTGGAGCACCCACTCCTTGCCGTCGTTGTACCGGGTGGTGAGCTCCCGGTGGAGCGTATGGCTCCCCTCGCCGAGCAGCGACTCCGCTTGATCCTCGGGCGCGCCGTGCGTGTAGACCTTGACGAACACCCACTCGGGCCTTCCCTCGATGTGGATGTTCTGATCCACCCACGTCTTCACCCGGTCCGGCGTCGGCGGGTCGACCGCCTGGAGCGCGCCGTATTCCATCCGCACCCGCGGCCGGTTCCCCCGGCGCGTCAGCGTCAGCGCCAGCGGACCCTCGATCATCAGGATACGGTCCTCCAGCACCTCGCCGACCTTGGCGCGCGCCCCGACGGCGTGGGCCCTCCGGCGCGCGAGGTTGCCCGTCGGCCAGTAGATCTGATTCACGATGCTGTGCTGCGACTCGTCAGGCGCCGAGGGGAACGTGTAGTCGGCATAGCAGCCCGTCTCGAACAGGAGCGGGAGCTCCGCGTCGACTCCGCAGTTCCGCGAGTCCCGCCCGGAGTTCGCCAGACACCAGTTACCGTGGATGAACCCGTAGCGCATGCGCCCGTCCGCGTCGCGCGAGAAGTGCCCGTGCTTCCCCAGGATGTCCAGGTACCTGAGGATGTCGGCGCGCAGGTTCTCCTCCGTGTCGTTGTGATGGTGCAGGTGCAGCTCCACCTCGCCGAAGCCGCGGCGCGTGAGGTCCGCCAGGGCATCGAGCCATCCAGGCGTGTACTGCTCCCCCGGAAAGAAGAAGCTGTGGCGCGGGTGCCGGCCGTCCCCGTCGCGGTAGGCGCTGGCCATCTCGGGATACCGCTCTGACCACGCCCTCACCCGCGCATCGCCGACCTCCGGCGTGGCGTTCTCCCACCCAGGCTCCCAGTGGTCGCAGACCGCGAAGAGGAGGTGCCGCGGGCCGAACGGACGCGGAACGCGGGCGTTCTCGATCCTCTGCCGGGCGTAGCCGCCGAGCCAGTTGTGGAGGTTCTTGTTCTTGAGATACTGGATCTTCGCCTGGAGTGTTCCGATCATGAGCTCTCTCGACCGCGACGCATGGGACCGGCGGCCGCCGCGGCGGGGCGATACTAACCTGGTCACCGGAGCACTGCTACAGCCGCAGCGCGGTCGGCGCTGCGATCGAGATCACCTCTCCAGCGCGCGCGCCGCGCGCGGTCTATCCCCCTCCGGCGCACACACGCACCACGGTCGGACTGCGTCGCAATCCTGCTGCGCGCGACCGGCGCTCCGCAGACTCCTCGCCCGAAGCCCGAGGCGGCGCTCGGTCGAGCGAGCTGCGTCGGACCCCCGCAGGGGGGCAGCAGCGGGCAGACGACGCGACACCCGGCGCCGGGGCAGGACGCCGCCCGCCCGCACCGCGCTCTGCATGGAGCCGCCAGGGGTCCGGCCACATTCCCCCGGCGCACGCCACGTTGCCGTTCGGGACAGCCAGCGCGGTCCTTTCCCCGACGGCGCGCATCGTGCTTACAATTTTGGAGTCTGGCTATCCAGCGAACGATCCGGTCCCTGCTGTGGGAGACAATTCGCCCCACCTGTGGCGCTTTTGTAGTACCAAGCTCCGCCGGGTCCCACCAACCGTTGTGTCCGCAGTGAGCGAACGCACCGGAACGGTGATGGCACGATGCCTGCTCTCGGCTGTAGCTGTCTGTAGGCATCACCCGAAGCGTAAGGAGCCAGGCATGATTTCAACCTCGATGACGCCGACCGAAGAGCTGGTCACCCTCCCGCCCCGGAGGACTTCCCTCGAGTCATCAGCCTCCATGGCGGAGGCGTGCGAGCTAGCCCGGCGGCTCGCCGACATGATCGAACGCCTCAGGGTTTGCACCCCGGAAGGCGACCAGGCCCAGACGCTCCGCATCGCAGAGGGGATGGCCCGCAGCGTGGCGGACGCCGTGACCGACGTCATGTGCAGCCGGCGAGTTCACTCCGCCTAGCCATCGCCACGAACGTCACCTAGATCACAAGGGCCGATGGGGGGGCCCGCCCGGCCTGGAGACCAGAATGATTTACAAGCGCAAGGGACTGCGACCTGGGGATCCGTATCCGCTCGGTGCGACATGGGACGGTTCTGGTACGCAGTTCGCGCTCTACTCGGAGAATGCTGAGGCGGTCGAGCTGTGCCTCGTCGATGACGAGGGGAACGAGCAGCGCCTGCCGATGCGTCACCGCACCTCCTTCGTGTGGCACGTGTACGTGCCGGAGATCGCGCCAGGACAGCGGTACGGCTACCGCGTCCATGGCCCGTGGGCCCCGGAGCGGGGGTTGCGCTTCAACCCGCATGTGCGCCTGCTCGACCCCTACGCGAAGGCGCTCGCGTCCCGGGTCCAGTGGAACGCGAACTCGTTCGCCCACCGCATCGGTGAGCCCGACGGGGACCTCCGCATGTCGGAGGAAGAGGCGCTCGGCGCCCCCCTCGGCGTCGTGATCGATCCGTCCTTCGACTGGACCGGAGACCGGTCCCCGCGCGTCCCGTTCCACCGCAGCGTCATCTACGAAGCGCACGTCCGCGGCCTGACGATGCTGCACCCGGAGATCCCGGAGGAGCTCCGCGGGACGTACCTGGGCATCGCCCACCCGGCCATGATCGGGTACCTGAGATACCTCGGCATCACCGCCATCGAGCTCCTGCCCGTGCACGCCTTCGTGCACGAGAAGTTCCTGCTCGACAAGGGGCTCCGGAACTACTGGGGCTATCACACCATCGGCTTCTTCGCTCCGGACGTCGGGTACCGCGCGGGCAGCGACGTGACCGCCGAGGTCCGGCAGTTCAAGGAGATGGTGAAGGCGCTCCACGCCGCCGGCATCGAGGTCATCCTCGATGTCGTCTACAACCACACGGCCGAGGGCAACCACCTGGGCCCGACGCTGAGCCTGCGCGGCATCGACAACCCGACCTACTACCGCCTCGTCCCCGGCGAAGAGCGCTATTACTTCGATTACACAGGCACGGGGAACACCCTCAACGTGCGCCACCCGCAGGCGCTCCAGCTCATCATGGACTCGCTGCGGTACTGGGTCCTCGACATGCACATCGACGGGTTCCGGTTCGACCTGGCCGCGGCGCTCGCGCGCGGCCTGCACGACGTCGATCAGCTCTCGAGCTTCTTCACCATCGTCCACCAGGACCCGGTGCTCAGCCAGGTGAAGCTCATCGCCGAGCCCTGGGACGTCGGCCCCGGCGGCTACCAGGTCGGCAATTTCCCGGTGCGCTGGGCGGAATGGAACGGCCGTTACCGGGACACGCTGCGCGACTTCTGGCGCGGCTGCGGCGGCACGGCCTCGGACCTCGGCTTCCGGCTCACGGGGAGCAGCGACCTTTACGAGAACAACGGGCGCAAGCCGTACACGAGCGTCAACTTCGTCACGGCCCACGACGGCTTCACCCTCGCGGACCTCGTCTCGTACAACCACAAGCACAACGAGGCGAACGGCGAGGGCAACTGCGACGGCGCGGACGACAACCGGTCGTGGAACTGCGGCGCCGAGGGGCCCACGGACGACGCCGAGATCCTCCAGCTCCGCGCCCGGCAGATGCGGAACATCATGGCGTCTCTCCTGTTCTCGCAGGGCACGCCCATGATCCTCCACGGCGACGAGCGGGGGCGCACGCAGGAGGGCAACAACAACGGGTATTGCCAGGACAGCCCGCTCACGTGGCAGCCGTGGACATGGGACGATCCGTCGCGCGCGCTCCTGGAGTTCACGCGCAAGTGTCTGCGCATCCGGCACGAGCACCCCGGGCTCAGGCGCTCGACCTTCTTCAAGGGGCGCCCGATCCGCGGCGGCAAGACCTACGATATCCAGTGGTATCGCCCGGACGGAGAGCTGATGACCGACGAGGACTGGGGCAACCACTGCACGCAGTGCCTGGGCGTGTTCCTGTCGGGAGAGGGGCTCGACGACGTGGACGAGTCGGGCGACCGGCTCGTCGACGACGACTTCGTCCTGCTGCTCAACGCGTCTCCGGGCGACATGAGCTTCGCGCTCCCCTTCGCCGATGATGCCAGGCCGTGGCAGCTCCTCGTGGACACCCAGGACGACACCGCCACCGAGACGCGCGAGGGCGGCGAACAGACGCACCTGACATCGCGCTCGCTCAAGCTCTTCCTCCGGGCGCGGCGCGGCGCCTGACCGGCGCGGCCGCGCCCGCGGCCGCCCGTCAGAACCCGTTGAAGGTGCCGAGGAACAAGGGGGGGCCGGAGAACGCCGCGTCGAGGAGCGCGGCCGCCTTGGCGCTGCCCACGACGAACCCCTGGCTCAGGAGATCGCGCGCCGAGGTGGCGCCGAAATAGATCTGCGTGAGCCGCTCGATGGAGAGCGACAGGCGGTCTCCCGCCGTGCTGCCGGGCGCCGTCTGGACGCCGCGCGCCGCGAAGGTGACGTCGAAGGCGCGCGGCGCGTCGGTGAACACGGGATCCTCGACGTCGAGGCCGATGGCGCCGCGGACGCCGTGCTTCCTCGGCGAGGGGTGAAGCGCGAGCGCGGCGGGGACGTCGATGATGCGCCCCATCGCGCCGGCCGCCGTCAGGCCGAGGACGTTGCGGCGGTGCGCGGCGTGGACGGGCGGGCACAGGCCGGGGTGCCGGGCCGCCGTCTCGTAGACGACCGGCTCGTCGCGGATGCCGGGCTCGTCGAGCAGGGGCGCGCCGTAGCCGCGCGGGAGCATGAGCTCCACGACCTCGTACTGGTCGCCGAGCGCGCCGAGGAAGCCGATGAGCCCGCGGTAGGCGCCCGGCGTCGGCGCGCGGAGCTCGCGGACGAGCAGCTGCTGGACGCCGTAGGCGCCGCCCTCCGGGACGTCGAAGAGCAGGTAGCCGGCGATCGCCTTGGAGCCCGGATCCACGTAGACAGCGCCGCTCGGAGAGCGCTTGAACACGCGCACGTCCCACCAGTACTCGCTCCGCTTGAGCTGCCCGGTGGTGTCCGTGCGCGCGACGTCGTAGGCCTGCTTGACGAGCGGCTCGTCGCGAGGGCGGGAGAAGGCCCGCACGTGGCGGCGCAGCACCGAGTCCGGGAGCCGATCGGGCGAGGTGCGCACGACGTCCCGGAGCTCGCAGACGCCGAAGCCGAACCTGCGGTAGAACGACAGCCGGAAGGGGTGGAGCAGCGTGAGCGCCTCGCCGCGGCGGCGCATGCGGCGGAGGCTCTCGCGCACGAGCCGATCCGCGATGCCCCGCCGGCGGAACTCCGGGAGCACCGCCGCGGAGGCGAGGCCCTGGAACGGCACGTCCGCGCCCGCGAAGCTCATGGTCAGGTCGAGCGAGGAGACGTGCCCGACGATCTGGCCGTCGGTCTCGGCGACGATCACGTTGTCGATGGCGAGGTGGGCGTGCTCGGTGAAATACCGCAGCCACGCCTCCGGATCGCCCGCCTGGAACGCGCGGTAGGCGACCGTGGCGAGGGTGCCCTCCTCGCCCTTGCGGGCGCTGCGGAACACGAGCTCATGGTTGGAACGGCTCGGGATGCGGGCGCGCGCCATGAGGGCTAGCCCGCCTTGCCAGGCGCGTCCGTCGGGCCGTGCGCCGGCGGCGGCGGCCCGGCGGCGGCGGCCCGGCGCAGCGCCTCCGCCATCTCCTCGGCCGCGCCGAAGCGGCCGGACGGCTCGCGGGACAGCGCCTTGACGAACCACGCGTCGAGGGCGGGCGTGACGTCGGCGCGACGCTCGCTCGGCAGCGGGAAGACGCCGACCCGGATGGCGCCCAGCAGCGCCTCGAGCCCCTTCTGCTCGAACGGCGGGACGCCGGTGAGCGCCTGGTACGCCATGATGGCCACGGACCAGAGGTCCGAGCGGCCATCGACCCTCTTCGGGTTGAAGAACTGCTCCGGGCTCATGTAAACGAGGTTGCCGACGACCGCGCCCGTGGCCGTCAGCGTGGTCCCCTCGGGGTCGACATCGCCCCTGGCCACCCCGAAGTCGAGCAGCTTGACGCAGGTGCTCCCGCCGGTGTCGGCGAGGAAGACGTGCTCCGGCGTGATGTCCCGGTGGATGATTCCGAGCCTGTGCGCCACGGTGAGCCCGGCGCAGAGCTCCGATACGAGGGTGACTGTCTCTGCCAGGGAGAGGCGCCCGGCGCGCGCGAGCCGGTCGGACAGCTCTTCACCGCGGAGCAGCTCCATCACGATGTAGGGGAGGCCGTTCCCGGCCACGCCGTGCTCGTGGACCTCCGCGACGTGAGGGCTCTTGAT
The DNA here is from genome assembly GCF_051530195.1 of Sorangium sp. So ce321. NCBI lineage: Bacteria > Pseudomonadati > Myxococcota > Polyangiales > Polyangiaceae > Sorangium > Sorangium sp. So ce321. The sequence continues at coordinate 2,449,869 of NZ_CP150329.1, forward strand.
CCTCGCCATGAGCGCGCCCTCGCGGTGGAACCGGGCGACAGCGGTCGCGTCGGTCGCGAGCGACGCAGAGATGAACTTGACGGCGACGTCCCTGCCGAGCCCCTGGTGGTGCGCCGTCCAGATGCTGCCGATCCCGCCCATCCTGAGGAGGGTCACGAGCGTGAGGTGCGGCGCTACTTGGGACCCGGGCTCGAGCCGCATAGATGGCCAGTATGCATGAAGCGTCCTGCGCTGGCCACAGGGCGTGACGCCGCGCGGCGGGCAGAGGGGGCGCGCCGGTCATCGTATCGCCGCGTTCTCCTGGAGCTGTTTCGCTTCCTCGCCATGTCCGCGTTGCTTCCTCGCCGTGTCCTCGTCGCGCGCGGCGCTCGCAGCGCTCGCGGTCGCGCTTGTCGCGCCGGCGCGCGCTGGCCCACGACGGCGCCCTCACGGCGCGGCGCCGCGCGGCTCAGTAGAGCCCCTCGGGCGGCCGTCCATCGGACATGAACTTCCGCGCGATGGCCGCGATCCGCCGCGCGTGGAGCTCGCGCCGGACGGGGACGACGTAGGTGAGCAGCGCCTCCAGGTACGCGCCGTCCGGCTGCGGATCGGACGACTCGAGCCGCTGCAGCGCCTCGAGCGTCTTCACGGCGTGCGCGGTGAAGATCGGCCTCACCGCGGCGTCGAAGGCGGCGAAAGGGGCGAGCTCGGCGAAGGCGCGGCGGCGACCCCCGGCGTCGAGCTCCCGCGCGATCGCGAGCGCCCCGCCGACGTCGCGCGCCTCCGCCGCCTGGAGCAGCGTGCCGCCGGGCGCCCGCGCCGCGGCCCCGGCCGGCGCGGCGGCGTGCGCGACGTGCGCGACGTGCGCGACGTGCGCGACGTCAGCAGCGCGGAGCTTGCCGACGAAGCCGGCCGCGAGCACGGCGAGCTGCGCGGCCTCGCGCGGGAGGGCCTCGCGGCCGAGCGCGGCGGCCGCCTCGGCGAAGGTGACGGCGTGCGTGACGTCGAGCACCCCGACCTCGGCGTCGAGGCGCTGCTCCCAGGCCGGATCGAAGCGCGCGAGGCGGACGGCCGCGGCGTGGCCGATCGCGCCGAGCAGCGCGAGCGGGCCGGCGCCGCGCGCGAGCCAGCGCACGGTCGCCTCGACGGCCGGCCGCTCTCCTGCGAGCACCTCCGCCTCGAAGGCGGCGCGCTCCGCGGGGTCGAGCGGCGCGGCGCGCGTGGACGCGGAGGCCGCGGGGGCGGCGGCGCCTCCATCCACGGAGGTCACGGAGGCGGCGGAGACGGCGGCGCCCTCGGGCCCGGACAGGGGCAGCTCGGCAACGCGCGCGAGCGCGGCGCGCGTGGCGGCGAAGGGGGGCAGGCTCGTGTCGGCGGTGGCCCAGGCGAGCTGCACCGTGGAGGCCGCGAGGACCTCGTCCGCGGCGGCGGAGAACCGCCCGGCCAGCTCGAGCGCCTTGGCGAGGAAGATCGCGCCGTGCCCGTAATTGAAGAGGTGCTGCGCGACGAACGGCATGAGGGCGCGGCGCGCGCCGGCGGCGCCGCGGACCTCGACGAGCTCGCGCATGCGCGCCTCGGCCTCGTCGCGCCGCTCCGCCGCGAGCGCCTCGCTCACCTTCTCCGGCTCGTCGAGCTCGAAATCGGCGATGCGCGCGAGCGGCGAGCCCCCGCCGGCCCTGCCCGGGCCCTTGCCGCGCGGGCCGAGCCGGGCCGACGCCTCGCCGACCGCGTGGGCGGCGACGACGAACGCCTCCTCGGCGGGCACCCAGCCGCGCTCGATCCAGGTGCAGAGGTCCGCGAGCAGGGCGAGGCCGTGATCGAAGCCGTGCTCGGCGCGCTCCGCCCCGTCCTTGGCGAGCACCTCGAACGCGAGGTGCAGGCTGCCGAGGCCGGTCTCCGCCCGGTGCAGCCCGAGCGCCCCCAGCCGCAGGCCCTCGCGCAGGGCGCGCGCCGGCTCGTCGCGCCAGATCGCCTCGCGCAGGCCGGCGACGAGGCGCCGCACCTCGGCCGCCATGTCGATGGCCCGGTTCAGCTGCACGCGCCCACCGTCGACGCGGGTGGCGTAGCGCCGCACCGGCTCGCCGCCGAACGAGCAGGCGCCCGTGGCGATGTCGAACTTCCAGTTGTGCCACGCGCACGTCAGCACGCCGCCGCGCAGCGCGCCCTGCGAGAGCGGGTAGCCCTGGTGCGGGCACCGATCGTCGAGCGCGTGGACCTCGCCGCCCCGGAGGACGCAGACGAAGCGCCGCCCCGCGTCGTCCTTGCGCAGCAGGGGCTGCTCCGCCGGGAACTCGGAGAGGGGGCCCAGATCGATCCAGTCCGACTTCATGGCTTCTCCACACGGCGTGCGTCGCGCCGGCGCCGGGCATCGTAGCCGAGAGCAGGGCGGGGCGGGGCCGCGAATCCGGTGCGCGCGCCGAAGAGGCCCGGCCCGGCGCCGCCTCGCGCGCCCGCCCCGCTCAGCCCTTCACGCACAGGACCTGGCGGAGCTCGGCGACGATCTCCACGAGATCGCGCTGGTCCTCCATGACCCGCTCGATCGGCTTGTATGCGGCGGGGATCTCGTCGAGGACCCCGCCGTCCTTGCGGCACTCGACGCCGGCCGTCTGCGCGGCGAGGTCCTTGACGGTGAAGCGCCGCTTCGCCTCGCCGCGGCTCATCTTGCGCCCCGCGCCGTGCGACGCGCTCTCGAACGCCTCGGGGTTGCCGAGGCCCCGGACGATGTACGAGCGCGTGCCCATCGAGCCAGGGATGATGCCGAGCTCGCCCTTGCCGGCGCGGATCGCGCCCTTGCGCGTCACCAGCACCTCCTCGCCGAAGTGGTGCTCCTCGGCCACGTAGTTGTGGTGGCAATAGATGGCCTCCTCGATCTCGAGCTGCGGGAAGTGCCGCCGGAGGACGTCCTCGGCGAGGTGGAACATGGCCTCACGGTTCGCGCGGGCGTACCGCTGCGCCCAGAAGAGGTCGTGCCGGTAGGCCTTCATCTCCGGGGTGCCGGCGAGGAAGACAGCGAGATCGCGATCGGGCAGGTCGCGGTTGTGGGCGAGCTTCTTCGCCGTGGCGATGTGGATCTCGGCGAGCTCCTTGCCGATGTTGCGAGAGCCGGAGTGGAGCATCAGCCACACGCCGCCTTCCGTGTCGAGGCAGAGCTCGATGAAGTGGTTGCCGCCGCCCAGCGTGCCGAGCTGACAGCGCGCCCTCGTGAACAGCCCCTGGACCTTCGGGGTCAGGCTCTTGAACTCCTCCCAGAGCGGCAGGCCCGCGAACCCCTTCGGCGGCGCGTCGTGGGCGGCGAACCCGACGGGGATCGCCCGCTCGATGTCGCTGCGGATGCGCTTGAGGTCGTCCGGTAGATCAGCGGCCTTGAGGTTCGTGCGGAGCGCGCCCATCCCGCAGCCGATGTCGACGCCGACCGCGGCCGGCGCGACGGCGTCCCGCATCGCGATGACCGAGCCGACGGTCGCGCCCTTGCCGAAGTGGACGTCCGGCATCGCGGCGACATGGTGGAACACCCACGGCAGGGCGCTGATGTTGCGCAGCTGCTCCAGCGCGACCGCCTCGACCTCCTCCGGCCGGGTCCACATCTTGATGTCCACGTTCCTGCCCTTGATCTGCGCGGGTCCCATGCCAGCAGGATAGCGCGCCGCGCGGCGCCCGCAGCGCTGGCCTCGAGATCGGGGCGATGAGAGGACGGTCGCCGAGCTCTGCAGGCCTGTCGGCGCCTGTCGGCTGGAGCGCCGCCGTGCGCCGGGCGGCGAGGGGAGGGGAGGGAGGGGAGGGAGGGAGAAGGCGCCGCGCGCTACGGGAGGAGGTTCGAGACGTCGAGATCGAGCTGGTGGATGCCGAACCGCTCCGCGGCGACGAGGACCTCGTCCCGCGCCCGGTCGACAAGGATCTCGGGGCGCCACGCGCCCGTGAAGAACGCCTGTGCCACGGGCTGGCGCGGGTCCTCGTAATCGACCATCAGCGTGCCGCTATACACGGTGAAGAAGGCGCGGCGCTCGGCGGCGAACGGCATGAGCAACATATAGCGATCGATCGGCGTCTCCGAGATCACGTCGAACCCTGTCGACGAGATCGTGTCGCTCGGCCTCAGGATCGCGAGGCTGCCGGACTCGTAGCCGTAGCTCCACCGCCAGTACGTCGGCCAGCTCCGCTCGCCGTACGTCATGAGGGCCCTCTGGTGCTGATCGATGACGAGGGTGTCGTCGATCGCCTTGCCGGCGAGCTCCTGGTAGTTGTTCAGGTGCGCGAGCCCGCCGTGCAGCGTCGATCGCGCGATCGCCGGCTCGATGAAGTAGCTCCCCCACACCCTGTCTCGCGTGAACACCTTCGCGCCGCGGAGCGCGAGGGCCTCGCCGGGGACGTTGATCGCCGCGCCGAGGGCGGGCGCGCCGGGGCGGGACAGGTCGACGCGCCGGAGGAAGTAGCGCGCGTGCGGGCGCGGGTCGTCAGGCACCGTGGCGGGCAGCTTGACCGACACGTAGAGGTCGCCCTCGTGCGCCAGCGTGCTCACGGCGTCCTCCTCGGCCGGGAGCGCGAGCGGGGGCGCCAGGGCCGGGTGATCCGGGTCCGAGAGGTCGACCACGTGGACGGTCATCTGCCTGAGCTGGCGGCTCGCTTCGCCTTCGAAGCAATACGACTCCAGCAGCCCGTCGAGCGCGGCCTCGTCGACGACGGGGGCGCACGCGTCCTCGGAGCCGAGCCGCGTCGTGCACTCGGCGAATCCGCCCGAGCAGTACTCCGGCCCGCCGTCGATGGACTGGCAGGTGCGCCGCCCGGTGTAGTACGTGCAGCCGTCCAGCCCGGAGCAGGAGTAGTCGCCGCGGCCGTACGTGACGTACGACTCGCATTGTTCGCCCGACCCGAGGACGGTCCAGGAGTCGGTCTTGCCCGCGAACGTGAGCGACCTGTTCGTGACGTGGACCCGCGTCGGCGCGTAGTAATAATAGTCGTAGTAATGGCCGTAGGTCGGGGGCAGGTCCGTCGTGACGAGCTGCCCCGCCGCGCGCGGTCGCAGCGGGTCCGAGAGGTCGAACAAGCCGATCGTGGTCTCGTAGCTGGGCCAGCTCACGTACCTGGAGGTCACGACGGCGAGCAGGTCGTCGCCGACCTTGTAATAGCTCGCGTCCGGCGCCACCGGGAAGCTCGCCAGCGGCGTCGCGACCGCGGCCACGTCCGCCGCGGCGACGACCTCCGCCTTGGCCATCTGGCCCGCCTCGCGCTCCCACGACTCCTGCTCGGGGTTGCGGATGCGCACGCGGTACTCGCCGTACCCGAGGATCGTGCTGTAGTGGGGCGCGAGGTCGAGCTCGCCGAGCTTCTCCGGGTTGTCGAGATCGCGCTGGTCGTACAGGCTGAGCTGCGTCTCCGACACGTTCGCCGCGGTGTCCGGGCCGGCGCGGAACGAGCGGCGCACGGGGGAGGCGTGCTTCATCACGCCGCGGCGGGTCAGGGTCGTGCCCGAGAACGTGAAGATCTGCACGGCCGACTCGTACGTCCACCAGTCGCCCGTCACGCTGTAGCCGGAGAACGGCAGGAGCACGAGGCCTGTCTCGACCTCACCCGTCGGCGCCGCCACGTTCACCGCGCCGTCGAGCACGGTGAAAGCGCGGTGGTCCCAGCTGGCCTCCGACCAGTTCCAGCCGCCCTCGCTGCCGGCCACCTCGGCGCGCGCGATCATCGGGCTCGGGTTGGTCAGGTCGGTGATGTCGTACAGGCTCGCCGCCAGCCTGCGCCCCCCGCCCTCGTCGTTCACGCCGATCCCGATGAGGCGGGTCGCGCCGAGCACCGGGCGGAGGAAGTCGTTCCAGCCGGAGACGATGAACTCGCTCTTCTCCTCGACGTTGCCGTCGGGATCGATCGAGAACGCGTGGAACGGGTCCATGCGCCTGTAGGTGACGGCGAACGCCCGGTCGTCGAGGAAGACAGCGCCGTAGAGCGACTGTCCGTCGCCGAAGTCCTCCTCATCGATCGGCGTGAGGTTGTCGGGATCCGAGGCGTCCCACGTCTGCAGGTGGCTCGCCCCGCCGCCCCACTGCGGGCCGGAGAAGACGCGCAGCGTCTCGTCGCGGAAGTCCATGTGGAACTGCGAGCGCACGTAGCCGTCCACGGTGACCGTGTCCCGCAGCGTCATGAAGCCGTCGATGCTCGAGACGTCGACGAGCGACACCTGGCTGTTCTCGTTGTCCCAGCCCTCGGGGCCGCGCGCCACGAGCAGGACGTCCCCCTCGCCGTGGATGCCGGTCACGTACCCGCCGAGGTCGAGCTGGCTGCGCTCGACGAGCGCGCCCTGGGTCACGTCGAAGCTCTTGACCACCGCCTCGTTGTGATACTCGTAGTCGCCGTTCCCCCGCTCGACCCACCCCCAGTTGGTGCTGGCCACGTAGAGGGCGTCCCGGGTCGCGCCGTTCGCGTACCGGCTCGTCTGGATGTACCCCGGCACGTCGAGCTGCGACAGCAGCACGGGCGCGTTCCGGTTGCCGATGTCGATGAGCAGGACCGCCCCGCCCGCGCGGCGCTCCATCGTGAGGCTGCCCGGCGTGGCGCGGAACCCGACCCAGTCGTTCAGCAGCACGATCGCGCGGTCGCCGTCGACGTACATCTCGACAGGAGTCCCGGAGACCGGCATCTGACCGATCATCGCCGGGCTCTCCGGATCGTGGATATCGATGACCTGGAGCCCCCGGTAGGTGTTGAGGTTCAGGAGGTGCCCGTCCCCGAGGACCCGATAGATGTCGCCCTCTTCGAGCTCGCGCTCCTCCTCTTCTTCCTCTTCCTCCTCCTCTTCTTCTTCCTCCTCTTCTTCGCCGTAGAACACCGTGGGCAGATCGTCCGCCGACACGAACGATGTCGTCCCGCTCAGGGGATCGGCGAACTCGGCCGTTTCCTCCGCGAGGGCGCCTTCGTCCGCGCGATCCGCTCCGGCCGTGCACCCCGGACCGACCGCGAGGAGCGCCACCCCGAGCCAGCATGTCAACGCTGCGCCGCGCTGTGTTAAGAAGCTCATTCCACCACCCGGCTCCTTTCCCTCAGGCCTGATAAGAGAGCGAGAGTGGTTTGTATCGCCACCGCGTGCTTCCGGCGCAAGGGAGAAATAGCCCGAGTACATCGACGATCCGCGCCGTCGTGCGCCTGTCACAGGCGGCCGCGTACGTGCAAGACACGCACGGCCGCGCGTACACACGGCGACGATGTGAGCCGCCGCCGCGCGGCGGACGCGGGCACGCGCGCCTCGCCTCCGCGCCCCGTTCGGCCTTGCGGAGCCTCGGAGTTGCTGATACGCGTCGAAATCGCTGCTTCCGGGGTACTTATCCATGCCGTCTGCACGCGCTCTCACCCTCGCAACCCTGGCGGCGCTGGCCGCTGTGTCCTCGGCGCTCACGACCGGTTGCGACAGCCGCAAGCCCGGCGAGCAGGCCGCCGTCGGCAAGCCCGCCGCCTCCGCTCCGGCCGCGACGACCAGCGCCAGCGCTCCGGAGGCCCGCAAGGGCGCCTCGACCCCAGGCGACGACCGCTTCGCCACCCAGATTGCGGCGAATCTGTCCCGGGTGCCCGACCCGGCGATCCAGCTCCCGGAGGGCGCGAGCGCCGAGCTCGACAATGGCACCTTCCGCGACCGCACCATCGCCTTTGTCCGCCAGGTGGCCGCTGGCGCCGACAGGGTGACGTGCGATCTGCCCCTGTCCTCAAGGCGCCCCTTCCGCGCCCTCGTGATGGGCTTTCAGGAGGGCAAGCAGATCGCCCGCGGGGACGCGTCGGACGCGGGCCTCTGCGTCGCGCTCAAGGAAGCCACGCGCCGCGCCGTGGCCGCGGCGGGCGGCGCGCGCGAGGCGCTCGCCGGCGCGCGGCTCGTCGTCGAGCTGCCCGATCATCACGAGTCAGTGCTCGAGAGCGTCGAGGGCGTCGAGGGCAAGCGCAAGGGCGTCGAGCTCATCGAGGGGCTCGTGCCGGTCCGCGCCCTCGACAAGGCGCTCCTCACGAAGCGCATCGAGGACGGCAAGGGCTATCTCCTGCGCGTCATCGACCCGCAGCACAAGGGGGTTCACAAGTACTATCACGCCCCCGCCGACCGGTTCGAGAACGAGCTCCACACGATCTACACCGCGTCCACGGCGCTGACGCTGCTGAAGCTGCACGCCTACAAGCCGGACGAGCGGCTGCTCCGCCAGGCGACCGAGGCCGCCGGCTTCATGATGGGCATGCAGAGCCACGACGAGCGCGATCGCACGGCCGGCGGCTTCTTTTATTCGTTCGACCTGGAGCGCAAGCAGCCCGAGCGCCGGCTCGTCGTCGGCACCGCGTCGAAGTCGATCTTCACGCTGGTCGAGCTCCACGGCGTGACCAAGGACAAGAAGTACCTCGAGTCCGCCGTGCGCGCGGCCGACTGGCTGATCGCGATGCAGCGGCCCGATGGCAGCGTGCGCTCGGCCCTGAGCGGGCAGGACGGCGGCGCGTGGAAGGTCCAGGGCAAGGAGTCGATGCTCTACACGGGCCAGGTCCTCTCCGCGCTGTCGCGCACCTACCGGGCCACGAACAACAAGAAGTACCTCGACGCCGCGGGGCAGACAGCGGACTTCCTCCTCGCCAGGATCGCCAAGAAGGGCTGCTTTCTCGGCGACGACTACCGGAAGCCCAACCCGATCTCGAGCTCGTGGGCCGTCCTTTCGCTGCTCGATTTCGCCAAGGCGAGCGGCGATCCGCGCTTCGAGCAGGCCGTGTTCCGCTGCGCCGACGACCTCGTGAAGCGGCAGTGGCGCAGGCCCGAGGACGCGTACCGCTACGGCCGCTGGCAGCGGTCGCTGTCGAGCAGCGGGACCGGGTGGCTCGCCGAGGTGATGTCGGAGGTTTACCACCACTGCCGGCAGAAGAGCATGGATGGCTGCGAGCGGTACAAGGACGCGGTGGTCGCCGCGATCCGGCTCTTGCTGCAATACACCTACGGGCCGGAGAACTCGTTCGTGGTGAAGAACCCGCAGGTGGCCGCCGGCGGCGTGTTCTGGAGCGTCAGGGATCGCTACGTGCGCACCGACTCGGTGTGCCACGCGATGAACGCGTACCTCAACATGATCGGCGAGCTCGGCGACGGCCCGCTGCTCACGCTGCCCGAGCGGCCCCTCGCCGAGCAGATGGCGCTCGCCGCGGAGGCGACGGGCGCGCCGGACGCAGGGCCCTCCGAGGAGGACGGCGACGACGGCGAGGAGCCCGCGGCGAGGCGCTCCGGGGCGAAGGGCGACGACCCGGACGACTGAGGCGGAGGCCTCGCCCGGCGAAGCGCTGGAGACGCGGTGGGCCGAGTCCGCCGAGGTGCCCACTCCTGCGGTCGAATCCGGCCGGGGACGGGGCGGATTCGTGTATATGGATCGGGCGTGATCGACCCGATCCGGGGGGCACCGCAGGAGGCAAGAGGCCGATGCACAACAACGAAGCGAACACGGTGGGCGGAGCTTCTTCCGGCGCGAATGCCGGGGCGGGTGGCGCGGGCGCCGAGGCGGCGGCAGGCGTGGCGGGCACGATGAAGATGGCCACCGCGTCCTCCACGGCGGGCTCGGCGGACGCCGCGTTCGCCGAGGCCATCTCCGCGCTCCGCGCGAGCCTGGGCCGGGAGCCGGACCACGTCTTCCTGAGCTACACCGACGCCTACGATCTCGATGAGCTCGCGCGCGCCACGGCGGCGCTCCCGGCGTCGGTGCGGGTCCACGGCTCGAGCTCCTGCCTCTCGGTCATGACCGCGGCTGGGATCCACGGCGCAGGGGGCCCTGGCCTGGCGCTGTTCGGCGTCGCGGACGCGCAGGGCGCCTATGGCGCGGCGGCCGAGCCGATCGGCGAGTCGCCGCGCGCCGCGCGCGAGGCGGCCGCGCGCGCCGCGCGCCGCGCGATGGAGGACGCCGGCCGGGAGGGCAAGCCGCCGGCGCTGTTCTGGCTGACCGCGCCGCTCGGGGTGGAGGAGCAGGTCCTCCTCGGGATCGAGGACGCTGTCGGGCCTGACGTGCCGGTGTTCGGCGGCTCTTCCGCGGCGAACTCGCTCGATGGCGTGCTGTCGCAGGTCGAGCGCGGGAAGGCGCACCGCGGCGCGGTGCTCCTGTCGGCCTTGTACCCGTCGGGCGAGATCGCCCATGCCTTCAGCTCCGGCTACACCCCGACCGAGCACCGCGGCTGGGTCACCCGCTCGGAGGGGCGGCGGGTGCCCGAGATCGACGGGCTCCCGGCGGCGGAGGTCTACAACCGCTGGGCCGACGGCCTGTTCGCCGCGCAGCTCGGCGGCGGCTCGATCGGGGCGGAGAGCTCGTTCTGCCCGCTCGGCCGGCCATCCGGCTGGGCCGGCAAGGTCCCGCAGTACCTGCTCATCCACCCGAACGCGATAGACAAGGACAACGCGCTGACCTTCGGCGTGCACATCAACGAGGGGGACGAGCTCGTGCTCATGACCGGCTCGAGGGAGGGCTTGCTCGATCGCATCCAGTCCGTGGCGGGCGCCGCGCTGGAGGCCGCGCGGCCCTCGTTCCAGCCGCAGGGCGCGCTGGTGATCTTCTGCGCCGGGTGCATGCTCGCGGTGCGCGACGACATCGAGCGCGTGGTCAAGGGCATGGCCGCCGCGCTGGGGCCGACGCCGTTCCTCGGCACGTTCAGCTTCGGTGAGCAGGGCTGCTTCGTCCGGGGCAAGAACCAGCACGCGAATCTGTCCATCGCCGTCGTCCTGTTCGGGCAGTAACGCCACCCGTCGAGCTGCGCGCCGCTCCAGGAGAACCCTCGATGTCTCAGGTGAAGATCTACGGAATCAAGGACAGGCTCAACCCGGTGAAGGAGACCCTGTCGAAGGTGATCCACGGCTGCGTCATGGAGGCGCTGCAGCTCCCGCAGGACAAGCGGGCGCACCGCTTCTTCCCGATGGAGCGCGAGGACATGCTGGCGCCGGGCGGGCGCACCGACGCGTACACGATCATCGAGATCTCGATGATGACCGGGCGCAGCGTCGAGACGAAGAAGAAGCTCGTGCGGCTCCTGTTCGACAGGATCCGGGACGAGGTGGGTATCGACCACCAGGACATCGAGATCTGTATCTCGGAGTCGCCGCCGCACGACTGGGGGTTCCGCGGCATGCACGGCGACGAGGTCAAGCTGAACTACAAGGTCAACCTCTAGCTTCGCGCGTCACATGCCGGCGGCGGACCTCCCGACGCGACTCTCGCCCGAGCAGGCCAGCGCGCTCTGGGCGCGCCAGGAGGCCTTGCAGGCCGAGGCCTCGGAGGTGCTCGCGCAGCTCGATCTCCTCGCCTGTGCGTCGCGCCTCGGCGTCCCGGAGCAGATCGGCAGCGCGGCCTCCGGGCTCATGGTCTGGCGCGACCTCGACCTCGGCGTCCGCTGCCGGGCGCCCGGCTCCCGCGACGTGCTCACGGCGCTCCTGCCGGTGCTGGCGCACCCGGGCGTCCTGGAGGTCCACTACCGCGAGGAGACCGGGGAGCGCAGCCCGTCGGGGCGGCCAGAGGACCAGCGTCACTATCTCGTGCTGCGCTACCGCACGCCCGCGGGACATGCCTGGAAGGTCGATATCTCCGTGTGGCAGTCGGACGCCCCGCGCACGCAGCTCGACGCGACGCGGCGCCTGCGCGACCTCGATCCCGAGCTCCGGCAGGCGATCCTCTGGATCAAGGACGTGTGGTCGCGCCGCCCCGAGTACCCCGAGCAGATCGGCGGCGTGGACATCTACGCGGCCGTGGTGGAGCACGGCGCGCGGACGCCCGCGGACTTCCACGCTCACCTGGAGGCGCGGAGCTCTGCTGCCGAGCGCGGGAGACCGCCGGAGGCGCTGGCCCCATGAGGATCGCCGTGCTGCAGGCCCACGCCGTCCCTGGGCAGGTGGGCGAAACCCTCGCGCGCATCGCCGGCGCGGCGCGGCGCGCCGCCGCGGCCGGCGCTGAGCTGCTGGTCACCCCGGAGCTCTTCACGACAGGCTATGCGCCCGCGCTGGTGCCCGGGATCCTGCGGGAGACCTCGCCCGAGGACATCGTCCGGCGGCTCGCGGAGGTCGCGGCGAGCTGCGGCGTCGCGCTGGTCGCCAGCGCGCCCGAGCGCGCCTCGACCGTCATGTGCCCCGGATCACCCGGCCAATCCCCGGATCGCCCTCGCTCCACCCCGGCCCTCGCGCCGTTCCGGGAGCTTCGCCGCCGCCGGGGGATCATCGGTAGCAGCGCGTCACGCGCGGCTTCCCGCCCCCCGGTCACCGGGTGTAATATAACGGCGCATGCGTCGCACCTTTCCTGCCCCGCTTCCTTCCGCCTTCCTCGACGCTGCCGGTTGCTCCTCCAGCGGTGATCCAGGCGGAGGTTCCGGGCCGACGAGCGCGGCCGCGGGCGGAGCCGGCGGCGACGCCAGCAGCGGCGAAGGCGGGGCCGGCGGCGGGGAGGGGGGAAGGGACAGCAAAACCATTCGAGGATGTCAAGGCCGAATCACCACGTCCGCCTCGGGTGATCGAAGATCCCTTGTGCGATCCACCGACCCCCCTGAAGAGGCGACGGGCTATCGATAACCCTCATCCGCGCATCCACGGGGGCGCCCTCACTCCACAGCTCGCGCGTCGACATCGTGCTCGGGAATGACGAGCACGCGATGAGGCGAGGCGAGAAATGCCGGCCGCAAGGCCGAGCGGCGCAGCGCCCTTCGGGGCGGCGCGTCGGCTCGTTACAGGCCGATGCGTCGCAGGCTTCGAGCTCCTCACGAGTCGTCGAAGATCGCGAGACGTGCGCTCTGAGCTCGGCCGATGAGGGTTGTCCCGCTTACGTGAGATCGAATGTTATCGCGTGATCAGATCGCCCTTCCGAGGGAATAATAACGACGCTTAGATCTCGATCGACTCCGTTCACTCGGACGGGATCGACGGTCGATGGGTCTGGCAGAATTTTCCAGCCGTGGTCGACGGTGCTCGTTGCGCCGTCGGCCACCACGGACCGGACCACCGCAGGCGCACGTCTTTCGAGGTACTTCGACAATCGCACAGGAGCGGCCGGCCTCAGCGCCGATGTCCACGGCCGGCGCCCAGCGCGGGCGGCCGGCGACACCGGTCAGCCGCATCAACGAGGAAACACCGTTATGAGCTACGCACGCATTGCCATCAGGAAGGGTCGGATGAGATCCTCGCTACTCTGCTTGCTGCTTCCCCTGTCGCTCGCCACGTTGACCGCCTGCGGGGACGACGAGGCGGCAGGCGGGCCGGGGGAGAAGGGCGAGCCGGGCCCGGCGGGCGAGGCCGGGCCGCCGGGGGAGAAGGGCGAGCCCGGCGCTCCGGGGGAGAAGGGCGAGCCGGGCGACCCCGCGACAGGTGTGGTCGAGCCGGGCAAGTACGTCTCGATGGAGGGGGGCGCGGGGCGCTTCCCCCTGGCCGTGAACGGCAAGGTTCCTCCGCTGGTCGTCAGCTCCACCGATCACGATGGCGTGGTCCGCGTCGTGAACGACCTCGCGGCGGACATCGCGCGGGTGACCGACGTCACGCCGGTGGTCGAGAACGAGATCCCCGAGGGGGCGACCGAGGTGATCCTGGTCGGGACGCTGGGCAAGAGCCCGCTCATCGAGCAGCTGGAGGAGTCCGGGAAGCTCGACGTCTCCGGTGTGACCGGCAAGTGGGAGACCTTCGTCACGCAGATCGTCGAGGCCCCGGTCGAGGGCGTGGAGCGAGCGCTCGTGATCGCCGGCAGCGACCAGCGCGGCGCCATCTACGGCGCGTACGATCTCTCCGCGCAGATCGGCGTCTCGCCCCTGTACTGGTGGGATGACGTCCCGGCCCAGAAGAAGCACGCGCTGTACGTGCTGCCCGGGCTCCACACGCAGGGCGAGCCCGCGGTGAAGTTCCGCGGCTTCTTCGTCAACGACGAGAACCCCGCGACGGGCAACTGGGCCGCCAAGATGTTCGGGCCGGGCAAGGCGCCGGGCTTCCCGGGCGGGCTCAATCACCTCTACTGGGAGAAGGTCTTCGAGGCCGCGCTCCGCATGAAGGCGAACTACATCTGGCCCGCCGTGTGGGGCCGGGCGTTCGCGGAGGACGACCCCGAGAACCACAAGACCGCCTCGCGCTACGGCATCGTGATGGGGACCTCTCACGAGGCCCCGATGATGCAGGGCATCGAGGAGTGGAACCGCCACGTGGTCCCGGAGGTGAAGGACGCGGCCGGCAACATCGTCACTCCCAAGACGGATCCGTACGGCGGCACCGGCGACTGGCGCTTCTCGGTGAACTCCGATGCGCTGAAGGCGCACTGGACCAAGGGCATCAAGCGGATGGCCGACGAGAACATCGAGGGCGTGGTCACGCTGGGCATGCGCGGCCCCGGCGACGTCAGCCTGGCTCCGGAGGACGGCATTCCGCTCATGGAGGCGATCATCGACTCCCAGCGGACGATCCTCGACCAGGTGATGGAGCAGGACGTGGAGGAGATCCCTCAGGTCTGGACGCTGTACAAGGAGATCCAGGGCTACTGGGACGCCGGCATCCGCGTGCCGGATGACGTCACCGTGGTCTGGGCCGACGACAACTGGGGCAACATGAAGCGCCTGCCCAAGCCCGGTGAGCAGCGGGCCGGCGGTTATGGCCTCTACTACCACTTTGATTACGTCGGCGGCGGCCGTAACTACAAGTGGGTCGACACGACGCTCCTGCCCAACGTCTGGGAGCAGCTCCACCTCGCCTACAGCTACGGCGTGAATCGGCTCTGGGTCGTCAACGTCGGGGACTTCAAGAACGAGGAGCTCCCGCTCCAGTTCTTCCTGGACTACGCCTGGAACCCGGAGCGCTGGCCGATCGAGCGCCTCGGCGAGTGGGAGCGGCAGTGGACCGAGCAGCAGTTCGGCGCGGAGCACGCGGACGTCATCGCCGACATCCTGCACGGCTACTCGCTGCTGCAGTCGGATCGCAAGCCGGAGCTGACGAACCGGAAGATCACGGTCGATTACGACGTCCTGGTCAGCCAGCCCACGACCGCTGTGCCGGATCCCGACACCGCCGCCGTCACGTACGACGACAGCGCCAGTCCGTTCAGCCTCACGAGCTACCGCGAGCTGGAGCAGGTCGTGGAGGAGTGGGAGGCGCTGGCCGAGCAGGCGGAGTTCGCGGGCAAGCTGCTGCCGCACGAGGCCCAGGACGCGTACTTCCAGCTCGTGCTCTACGAGGTGAAGGCGACGGCCAACCTGTACGCGCTGCGCCTGGCAGGGTTCAAGAACCGGCTCTACGCGGCGCAGGGGCGAGCTGCGACCAACGAGATGGCCTCCATCGCGGAGGCGCGGCTCCAGGATGACCTGGCGCTCGCGTACTACTACAACCACGAGCTCTCCGACGGAAAGTGGGAGGGCTTCCAGACGCAGCCGCACATCGGCTACGGCGCGCCGGGGAACCCGTCCTGGCAGCAGCCCGAGCACCAGTACAACAACATCCAGGAGTTCATCTGGCCCGAGCTCGTCTCGCTCGACGTCCCCGCGGCTGCGGAGCTCGGCGTGGCGATCGACGGCTCGAGCAACTACTGGACGGCGGCCGGAGCGGGCGACGCGAGCGACGAGCAGCCCGTGCTGCCGGCGTTCAGCCCGTACCAGACCCAGCCCGAGCAGTACATCGAGCTGTTCAACCGCGGCAGCGAGCCGCTCGAGTACACGATCGAGGCCGAGCTCCCGGTGGAGTGCCCCTCGGGTTGGGCCGCGAACACGCCGTGCCCGTCGTGGCTGACCATCTACCCGAGCCATGGCACCGTCGACAAGGAGGTCCGCGCGACGGTGAGGGTCGACTGGACGCTCGCTCCCACGACGTACCCCAACCCCGAGAACCCGTCGCAGTGGCTGCCGCTGGAGTTCCCGCTCGAGATCCCGATCACGGTCCAGGCCTCGGACGGCAGCTCGGTGGTGGTCACGGCGCGGGTCGACGACCCGCGGAAGATCGCCTGGAAGCCCAACCAGTTCATCGAGGCCAACGGCTACGTGTCGATGGAGGCGGAGCACTACAGCCGCGCGGTCGACACGGATGACATCTCGTGGAAGCGGCTCCCGGACATCGGCCGCACCGGCGCGGGGGTGACGCCGTTCCCGGTGACCGCCGAGGCCCAGGAGCCCGGCGGCGACTCGCCTCGCCTCGAGTACGACATGCACCTCACCAGCAGCGGCGAGGTCACGGTCTGGGTGTACGTGTCGCCCAGGAACAACTTCCAGAACTGGGCCGAAGGGATGCAGTATGCCGTGTCGATCGACGATGGCGACATCGAGACCGTCAACATGAGCTACGCCGTCGAGCTCAACGGCAACGGCAACAAGATCTGGGAGAGGCACACCTCGGACAACGCCAACATCATGCGCACCAAGCACACGATCTCCCAGCCGGGTGACCACACGCTGAAGTTCTGGATGGTCCATCCGGGCGTGATCCTGCAGAAGATCGTCGTGGACGCCGGTGGCGTGGAGGAGAGCTACCTCGGTCCGCCCGAGAGCTACTGGATGGGCAAGGGCCTGGAATAGCCCAGAGTCCCCGGTAACCGATCAGAGGGCCCGCCGTGCACGAGCTGCGCGGCGGGCTCTCGCCGTTTGTGCGCCCGGCATGGGGCCGCCGCCTGCTGCTCCAGCAACACATCCGCAGCACACGCCTGCTGCTGGAGCAGCAGGGGGGGCATCCGGTATAGCGGATCCGCGTCTTGCACAGCGGACGTAAGCCTGGTATGACCCGTGCAGAACGTAGACGACGGCGGAGCAACGTTCATCGATTTGCTCTCCTGACAGGGTGCGCGGCGCCTGCTGCGCTCCGCTGATCTTCCTTCGCCACCGGGAGGCGTCCGGCCATTCGGGCCTCCTCTGTCTCTTCCCCCCGGGACGGCGCTCAGGAAGGGCGGGCGCGGCCGCGATGCGGGCGCACCTCCGAGCCTCCGCGCGCGCCCTCCGGCCCCCGCGAGGGCGTGGTCCGCGCAATGCATCGCGTCAGGGCGACAGCACATCTGAAGGCAGCCATGAAAACTCCAGTGGTCGCGCTCGACGCGATTTCACTCGTCCTCGCCAGCACGACCATGACAAGCGCCCTCGCGGGCGCGCTGGCCGTCGTGCAGCTCCGCGCCGGGGCGGGCGCCGCCCTGGCGCCCGGGCGCTCCTCGTCGCCCCGCAGGCGCTCGCCGCGCGTCGCGCTCCGCCGGAGCGGCGCGCGGCGCCGACGCGCGCGATGGACCGCCACGCGCTGTCCGGGCGCCGCGCTCGCGGCGCTCTAGCTCGTAGGCCTCTCACGTTACCAGGACAGGAGCGGGCGCCTTTCCGGCGCGCCGCCCCATCACGCCTTGACCGCGGCTGCCGAGCGCAGCCGACGACGGCGCGGCCGCGCGACCGCGCCATGGAGATCATCGACATGAGCATCTCATCCTCTCACCTCTCGCTGAAAGACGGCAAGAAGACCTCTCGCTCGCGGGCGGTGCGCGACAAGCTCGATTACCCCGTCATCGACACCGATCTGCACACGATCGAGTTCGCGCCGATCCTCGAGGATTACATCGCGAAGTACGGCGGCGCGAAGTACGTCGACGAGTTCCGCCAGGCGATCAACCGGGGCTTCGGCTACCTGAGCAACGAGTGGTACGAGCTCACGCCCGAGCAGCGCGCCGCGCAGCGCTCGGTGCGGCCGCCGTGGTGGGCCCTGCCGACCAAGAACACCCTCGATCTCGCCACCGTGTCGCTGCCCAGGCTGCTGCACGAGCGGCTCGGCGAGTCGGGGACGGACTTCGCCGTCCTGTTCCCGAACGTCTCCACCTTCGCCACCCACGTCGGCAAGGAGGACCTGCGCCGGGTGCTCATCCGCGCGGTCAACGCGTACCACGCCGACGCGTACCGGCCGTACGCCGACCGCCTCACGCCGGTCGCCGCCATCCCGCTGCACACGCCGGAGGAGGGGATCGAGGAGCTCGAGTTCGCCGTGCGCGAGCTCGGCCTCAAGGTCGCGCTCATCCCGGGCAACCTCCGCCGGCCCATCCGCGCCGTGGCCGAGAAGTACCCGTCCCGCCACCATCCGGACGTCGCGCGGCACGCGAACTGGCTCGACACGTTCGGCGTCGACAGCGAATACAACTACGACCCGTTCTGGGCCAAGGCGGTCGAGCTCAAGACCGTGCTGACCACCCACTCTGCCGGGATGGGGTGGACCAGCCGCAGCTCGGTCTCCAGCTACATGTACAATCACATCGGCCACTTCGCCTCCGCCTCCGAGGCGCTCGCGAAGTCGCTCTTCTTCAGCGGCGTGACCCGGCGGTTCCCCGACCTCCGCGTCGGCTTCCTCGAGGGGGGCGCGGCGTGGGGCGCGACGCTCTTCGCCGATCTCGTCGGCCACTGGGAGAAGCGCAACGGCAAGGCCGTCCAGAACTACAACCCTGACCTCATCGACGCGAAGCTGCTCTACGCGCTCTACCAGCAGTACGGCGGCCAGGAGGTCGAGGCGCGGCTCGGCGACATCAACGCCGTCCTCGGCGGGGCGCTCGGCGTGTCGAACAACTCGCGCCGCCAGCCGCAGGACCCGGGCGCGCTCGACGACTTCGCGGCGGCGGGCATCGAGCGGATCGAGGACATCCGCGACCGGTTCGTGCCGAACTTCTACTTCGGCTCGGAGGCGGACGACCCGACGATCGCGTATGCGTTCAACACGAAGGTCAACCCGCTCGGCGTGCAGCTCAACGCCTTCTGGGCGTCCGACAGCGGCCACTGGGACGTGCCGGATCTGACCGAGGTCCTCGCGGACACGTGGAGCCTCGTCGAGCGGGGGGCGCTCACGGAGGCGAACTTCCGCGATCTCGTGTTCACCCATCCTTACAACTTCTTCGCCGGCAAGAACCCCGGCTTCTTCGCAGGGACCGCGGTCGAGCAGAAGCTGCCGAAGAGCAAGGCGGCCTGACGGAGGAGAAGCGCTGGGCGGGGCCGGCGGATGCGGCCCCGCGCGGGGGGGATCTCGAAAAAAACGAACCTCTTTGGATCCATTCATGCGTCTGCTTGACCGTTCAAGAACAGCTATCTCCACGATCCTGGCGACGACCATCGCCCTTTGCGTGACCGAGGCCAGCGCGCAGAACCCGCCCGGCCAGCGCCCCGCGCCTGCCCCTGCTGGCGCTGCCCCGGCGCCCGCCGGCGCGGCCCCCGCAAATCGCGGCGCCGCCCCTGCGCCTGCCGGCGCTGCCGGTGCGCCCAGCGCCGCCGCTGTGCCCGCCGGCGCGGCCCCGCCTCCTCGCGGCGCGACCCCGGCGCCCGCTGGCTCCGCCCCGACGCCCGGCGCCGCCGCTCCTGCGCCGGCGGGCGCCGCGCAGGCCCCGGCCCCCGCCGGCGCCGCGGCGGCCACGCCGGGCGCCGCGGCCACGCCAGGCACCGCAGCGGTCGCCCCGGCAGCGCCCGGCGCCGCCCCGGGCGAGCCCGCCCCGGGCGCCGCGCCCGCGGGCGACGCTGCCGCGGAGGCCTTCGTCGAGCCCGATCCCAACGTCGCGACGCGGGACGACCTGCAAGGGCTGGTCACCGACCTCGAGAACTTCAAGTTCCAGTGGCAGCGCGAGCGCGATCTCCACACCGCCATCTCGACCCGCTCGCTCCTCGTCGGCGGCGTCGTCCAGGCGCGCATCGGGTGGACGGAGCAGCCGGTGACCACGGCGACCTCGAACGACCGCAAGGTGACGTTCGACATCGGCGCCGCGCTCCTCTCGTTCAACGGCATCCTCTACAAGGACTACGAGGAAGGGCGGAACCTGACCTACTCGCTGCGCTTCGGCGCCTCGCCCCAGCAGGCGAGCAACAACAGCTTCCTCAACCTGCTGGACGCCCAGCTCTCGTATTCCGTGCTGCCCACCCTCGCCCCCGAGGACTGGGTCCTGCAAGTCACGCTCGGCCAGCAGCTCTTGCCGTTCGGCCTGGAGGTCCCGGCGAGCGAGGAGCTCAAGCCGGTGATCACCAACGCGCAGTTCACGACGAAGCTCGGGCTCAACCGGCGCGACCTCGGCCTCATCATCCGGGGCGACGTGCTGCCGCAGGTGGACTACGGCTACAACTACCGCGCGCCCGTCCTCGCCTACGCCGTGGGCCTCGTCAACGGGAGCGGGCCGAACACGCCCGACGACAACAGCGAGAAGGACATCATCGGTCGGCTCGCGTTCACCGTGCCGTCCGACTACAACTCCCTCCTTCGCCAGATCACGCTCGGCGGGAGCGCGTACATCGGCTGGCAGAACACCTTCCTCAAGGACGAGAAGAAGACGCTGTCCGGAAAGGGCGTCAAGCGCCGTTACGGCGGTGACATCTACTACAACCACTACCCGATCGGCGTCACCTACGAGTTCATCTACGGCCAGGACGACGTGACGCTCGGGACCACGCCGGAGGATCCCCGGAAGACGAGGCTCTCGAGCCTGTCGCACGTGGCGACCTTCTTCTACAACTGGGGTGAGCAGTTCCTGAGGGGCTACCGGAACCAGGGCCGGTACGACGACTGGTGGCCGAAGACCTACCAGCCGTTCATCCGCGTCGACCTCTTCGACCCGAGCACCGAGGTGCCAGCGAACCGGGTCGACGTGTACACGCTCGGCTTCAACCTCTTCTTCGCGGAGACGACGAAGTTCCAGCTCAACCTCAACCGCCGGGACGACCGCACGAGCAAGGAGGGGGCCCGGCACGAGCTCCTGGCCCAGCTCCAAGGCGGCTTCTGAGCGATGCGCACCCGCTTCGGATACGGGCCCACCTCGACGTCTTCGGTGCTCGGCGCACTGGAGTGCGCCTGCGCGCCGAAGACGCCGATCTGGGCCCGTCTCCTGTGCGGGAGCGCATCGCTCTGGCGGCGGTTTAGCCGGCGATATCCAGAGAATTTACAGAGGAACATCATGAGACGAGCTCTTGTTATACTTCAGATATTTGTCGCGGCGGTCTTGACGTTCTCGGCGCAGGTGGCGCGGGCGGATGCGCCTAGCGTCATCCGGGTCGCGTTCGCGGGGGTGGGGATCGGGAACCGGCCGTTCGTGGGGGGGAGCAGCCTCAGCGTGGTGCACGCGCGCGGGCTCCTCGAGGAGGAGTTCAAGAAGGACAACATCAAGATCCAGTGGTCCTTCTTCAAGGGCGCCGGGCCCGCCGTCAACGAGGCGTACGCGAACGGGCTCCTCGACTTCGCGCTCCAGGGAGACCTGCCGTCGAGCATCGGCCGCGCAGGAGGGCTCAAGACGAAGCTCCTCGCCGGGGTGTCGACGCGACAGCACACCTACCTGGCCGTCCCGTCAGACTCGTCGATCTCGTCGCTCGCCGACCTCAAGGGCAAGAAGGTCGCCCTCTTCAAGGGCACGAACCTCCAGCTCGCCGTCAACAAGATCCTCGCGGGCAGCGGGCTGACCGAGCGCGATCTCCGGATCCTCAACATGGACTCCGCGACGGCGAAGGCGGCGCTCGCCACCCGCGACATCGACGCGGCGTTCGGCGGGTACGACCTCCTCACGCTCCAGGACCAGGGCATCGCGAAGATCGTCTACTCGACGAAGAACGACTCGCCGGCGTACCTGCGGCACGCACACCTGATCGTCACCGAGGACTTCGCGAACAAGTACCCGGACGTGACCAAGCGCGTCGTGAAGGTCGTCGTCCAGGCCGCCCACTGGATCGCACAGAACGAGGCGAACCCGGCGCCGATCTACCAGCTCTGGTCCAAGTCGGGCGTGCCGTACTCGAACTTCAAGGCGGACCAGACGGGCGACTCGCTCAAGGTGCGCGCGAGCCCGCTGTTCGATGAGTACCTGATCTCCCGCTACAAGGCGGCCGCCGCCGACGCGAAGCGGTTCGGCCTGATCAGGAACACGTTCGACGTCGACTCGTGGATCGATCTGAGGTTCCTGAACGCGGCGCTCAAGGAGCTGAACCTCGAGGGCTACTGGCCCGAGTTCGACGCGAACGGGAAGATCAAGCACCCCGGCAGGCAATGAGGGCAGCCCGCGCGCGGCG
Source organism: Sorangium sp. So ce321 (assembly GCF_051530195.1). Classification (NCBI taxonomy): domain Bacteria; kingdom Pseudomonadati; phylum Myxococcota; order Polyangiales; family Polyangiaceae; genus Sorangium; species Sorangium sp. So ce321. Next base: position 2,471,790 of record NZ_CP150329.1, read on the forward strand.
GTCTCGCCGCGCGCGCGGCAGGGCGGCCGACCACAACAGAAAGGCACTCAAGATGACGCAGCAGGGAATTCAAGAAAGCCAGGCCCAGGCCGCCTACAAGCTCGCGGCGCCCGAGGTGACGCTGCCCGCGGGCGGCGCGGCGCGCCTCCTGTCGCGCCGGGTGGGCAACGTCGCCGTGGGGCTGATCTTCCCGGCGGCGCTCCTCCTCGCGTGGAGCTACGCCTCGCAGCGCGAGCTGATCCCGCCGCAGATCCTGCCGGCGCCGGGGCTGGTCGTCCAGACGCTGACCGAGCTCGCGAGCTCGGGAGATCTGCACACGAACATCGCGACAAGCCTCGGGCGCGTCTTCGGCGGCTTCGCCATCGGCGGCGCGGCCGGCCTGCTGCTCGGCGTGGCCATGGGGCTCTCGCGGCGCGTCGAGGACTATGTTCACCCGCTCTTCAAGGCGCTCGCGCAGGTCCCCGTGCTCGCGTGGCTGCCGCTGTTCATGATGGTGCTGGGCATCGGCGAGTCGCTCAAGCTCGTCCTCATCGCGCAGGCCAGCCTCATCCCTGTGGCGCTGAACACGCTCCAGGGCATCAAGAGCGTCCCCCGGTCGTACATCGAGGTCGCGCGCGTCTTCCGGTTCAGCAACGTCCAGCTGCTCAGGAAGGTCGTGCTCCCCGCCGCCGTCCCGTCGATCGCGGTCGGGATCCGGTACGGCCTCACGCAAGCGTGGCTGTCGCTCGTCACGGTCGAGCTCCTGGCGTCCTCCGAGGGCGTCGGGTTCCTGATCGTCTGGGGCCGCCAGCTCTTCCAGCTCGACGTGGTGCTCGCGGCGATCCTCGTCGTGGGGGTCCTCGGGCTCGCGCTCGACAAGGGGCTCGAGAAGATCGAGGCCCGCCTCCTCCGCTGGCGGCGCGCCGCCCTGTAACCCTCGCACACTCCCTCGGATCGAACATGAGCGCCATCACCCATGCTCTGGACACGCCGCGGCTGCGCGGCCTGGTCCTGCCCGTCTTCGTCGTCCTCGCCTGGATCGTCGTCTGCCGCTACGAGCTCGCCAACACCCGCATCCTCGTCCCACCGCTCGCTGTCTGGGAGGCCGCGAGGGGCCTGCACGAGAGCGGGGAGCTCTGGGACCACCTCCGGGCCAGCCTGACCCGGGATCTCCTCGGGCTGTCGCTCGGGACCGCGGCCGGCATCGCCGTCGGCGGCCTCCTCGCCGTCTCGCGCGTCGCCGACAGGCTCTTCTCGCCGAGCTTCCACGCCGCGAAGCAGGTCGCGCTCTTCGCGTGGATCCCGCTCATGTCGGTGTGGCTCGGCGTGGGCGAGCAGGCGAAGATCGCCTTCATCGCGCTCTCGGCCTTCTACCCGGTCGTCGTGAACACCTACGAGGGCGTGCGGAGCGTCGGTGTCGAGCACATCGAGGTGGCGCGCGTCCTCCGCTTCTCGCGGTGGCAGGTGCTCCGCAAGGTCATCCTGCCGTCGGCGACGCCCTCGCTCTTCGCTGGCTTCCATCAGGCGCTCATCTACGCCTGGCTCGGCACCCTCGGGGCCGAGTACCTGCTCGAGCCCGCCCCTGGCGTCGGCAGCCTGATGGTCGACGGGCGCGAGCGCTTCGCCATGGATGTGGTGCTGGTCGGATTGATCGTGTCCGGCCTCGTGGGCTTCGGCCTGAACGTGCTGGCCACGGCCGCGGAGGACCGCCTGCTGCGATGGCGCGTCCGCGGCGTGTGAAATCTTGGAGGAACAAGTCATGAGCTCGCCCGGAGTCATCAACATTCGCGACGTCAGCAAGAAGTACGTTGTCAAAGACGAGTCGTTGCAGGTCCTCCAGGGGATCGGCCTGACCATCCACCCCGGCGAGTTCATCAGCGTCGTGGGCACGAGCGGTTGCGGTAAATCGACGCTCCTCCGGCTCATCGTCGGGCTGGACAGCGATTACCAGGGCGACATCCTCGTCGGCGGCGCGCGCGTCGAGGGGACGAGCCTCGACCGGGGCATCGTCTTCCAGGAGCACCGGCTCTTCCCGTGGCTCACCATCGAGCAGAACGTCGCGCTCGGGCTCGAGAGCTCGACGTGGCCGCAGGCCGAGAAGACCCGCGCGGTCGACGAGCACCTCGAGCTCGTGGGCCTGTCGGCGTTCAAGCGGGCCTACCCGCACCAGCTGTCCGGCGGCATGGCGCAGCGGGCGGCCATCGCGCGCGGGCTGGTCAACAGGCCGGGCATCCTGCTCCTCGACGAGCCCTTCGGCGCGCTCGACGCGCTGACCCGCACGAAGCTGCAGCAGGAGCTCCAGCGCATCTGGCAGAAGGAGAAGATCACGATGATCCTCGTCACGCACGACGTCGATGAGGCCGTGTTCCTGGGCGATCGGGTGGTGGTGCTCGAGCCGCGGCCCGGGCGCATCAAGCGCGTCGTCCCCGTCGACGTGCCGCGCCCCCGGTCCCGCACCGATCACGACATCAAGGCGCTCACCGACGAGGTGCGCAGCTACCTCCTCGAGGCGTGACGCGCCGCGCGGCTCCCGCGCGCCGGGGGCGCCCCTAGGGTCACGCCCCGACAAGACGCTGGCGCTCGGCCATGTCGTCCGTTATAATGGACGGAACATCCGCTATCATGGTGAGTAAAGCCCGATGACGATGCCGTTGCTCACGCTTCCCAACCCGGGTGCCCTGGCTCTTTCGCTGCGCGCCAAGGCGCTCGTTTTCGAGGATCCGCAGTCGCAGGCGATCCTCGATCGGATCCGGCAGCTCTCGCCGAGCGACGCGACGCTGCTCGTGACGGGGGAGACCGGCACGGGCAAGGAGCTCGTCGCGCGCCACATCCATGCGCTGAGCCACCGCCGTGGCCGGCCCTTCGTGGCGGTCAACTGCGGTGCCTGGTCGGAGTCGCTGGTCGAGAGCGAGCTGTTCGGTCACGAGAAGGGCGCCTTCACGGGGGCGACGACCTCGAAGGCGGGGTGGTTCGAGGCGGCGGACGGCGGCACGCTCTTCCTCGACGAGATCGGGGATCTCTCGCTGCCGCTCCAGGTGAAGCTGCTCCGGGTGCTGCAGGAGCGCGAGGTGGTGCGGCTCGGCTCGCGCCAGCCGATCCCGATCGACGTGCGGCTCATCGCGGCGACCAACGTGGATCTGGAGGCGGCGGTGACCGCGCGGAAGTTCCGCGAGGACCTGTTCTACCGGCTCAACGTGGCGACGCTCGCGCTCCCGCCGCTGCGCGAGCGGCCGGGCGACATCCTCCCGCTGGCGCGCTACTTCGTCGATCTCTACGCGCAGCGGCTCGGCTCGGCGCCGGCCGCGCTCACGGCGGAGGCGGCGGCGCGGCTCCTGGAGCACCCGTGGCCCGGCAACATCCGGGAGCTCGAGAACGCCATCCACCACGCGCTCCTGGTCTGCAAGGGCAGCCAGATCGCGGTGGCGGACCTTCGCCTCACCGCGCTCCAGCCGAGGACGGCGACGTTGCCTCCTCCTTCGGACAGGGGGGGTGACCGGTGGGCAGCGGACGTCGAGTCGCAGGTCAGGCCGGCGCAGCAGGCGGCGTCGCTGGAGGGCGCGCTGCTGGCGCTGTTCGAGCAGAACCTGCCGAACCTGCACGAGCAGATCGAGGAGACGATCATCCGGACGGCGTACCGCTATTGCGATCGCAACCAGCTCCAGACGGCGCGGCTGCTCGGGATCAGCAGGAACATCGTGCGCGCCCGGCTCGCGCAGTTCGGCGAGCTGGCGCGCTACCGCGCGGTGCGCGGCGGAGCGGCCGCGGCGGCGTTCGGGCGGGGGGAGGAGCGCTCCTCGTCGCGCGCCCCGGGGACGACCTGAGGGCGACCTGAGGGGCGCGTCGGCGCCGCTGCACGGGCCAGCGCCGTCGCGGAGCCGGCCCGGCCAGCGCCGTCGCGGAGCCGGCGCGGCGCGGCTCAGGAGCGCGGCGCGGGTGTCGGGCGCGAGCGGCCCGGCGGGCGGGGTCGAGCCCTCGTGCTCTGGGTCCGCGTCCCGAGGGCCTCGCGCACCGTCGTGGCCGTGGCAGCCCGTGCGATCCAGCGATCGAGCTTCGCCGCGTCGGCGCAGCCCCGGATGCGCGCCTCATCGTCCGGTGAAGGCGCGAGCCCGCGCGCCCGCAGCAGCGTGATGAGCGCCTCCTGCCGGCCCTTGGCCTCGCCTGCGGCGCGCCCCTTGGCCTCGCCCTCTGCGCGCCCCTTGGCCTCGCCTTCTGCGCGCCCCTTCTTCCGCCCCTGCGCTTCGAGGAAGAGGCGCAGCTTCCTGGCAGCGGGAGTTTCGGGGATCTTGTCGGGGTTCATCGAGGCCTCCCTGAGGAACTCCAGCATCCGCTCGCTGAGCACGGAGAGGATCGCACGCTGCTGGGCCCGTCGCAACGCGCGCGGTAGCCGCTCGGTCCGCTCGAACGCGCGCTCGACGACGGCGCGCGGAAATCGAAATGGCCCCGTCGACCTGCCCGAAATACACCACTCCTTCGCCGTCGCGCCGACCTCACCGGGGCTGGAGTGCTTCACTGAAAGAGCGCCAGCAGAGCGCCCGTGTTGCCCACCAGGGCGCGACGCGTCTCCACGTCTCGCGAGGCCAGTCCGGCGCGCGCTCGTGGCCTGTGGCGGTGGCTCAGGCGTGGCTAGCGCGCATGGAGGGCTGCCCGGCCCGGCTCGCGATCCAGCGCTCCAGATCGGCGCGCGAGGTCACGCCGCTGCGGCGGTCGACCTCTTGCCCGCCGTGGAAGAGCACGAACGTCGGCACCCCCTGGATCCGCCGGCGCTCGGCCTCCGCCCGATCGGCGTCGATGTCGAGCTTCAGGACCAGCACCTTGCCCGCGTTTCCGCGACCCAGCTCGTCGAGGACGGGCGCGACGACGCGGCACGGCCCGCACCAGGTGGCCCAGTAGTCGACCAGGACGGGGATGGGAGAGCTGGCGATTGCCTGCTCGAGCGCGGCCCCGTCCACCGGCTGCGGGGCGCCCGTCGTGTCGAGATGAGCCTTGCAGCGGCCACAGAGGGGCCGGTCCTTGACCCGCTGGTCCGCGACCCGGTTCATCGACCCGCACCGGCCGCAACGGTAGATAGCCATGCTCGTTCTCCTTGGCATCGCCGCCTGCCGCGGCATCGTGAAGATCTTGGATCCGACGTCTGCCTTGGCAACGGGGGCTTTACACTCAGCGATCGGGCTCCAGGGTCGGATCATGGAACCCACGAAAGAGAACGCAGGACCGGGCGAGCAGGCTCAGCAGCAAATCGGCGGCGAGCAGCAGGAGCCGGGAGCGCCGACGCGGCAGCTGAACGACGAGACCACGCAAGGCTCGAGCGACGTCGAGCAGATCGCCCGCCAGCAGGGGGCGTCACAGCGGGGATACACGGCAGACGGACCGCAGAACGACCGGCCGGCTCAGTTCGATCCGGAGCATCCGGGCGGGCGGCCCGAGGGCGATCCGCGCCGGTGACAGCGGGCTGAAGGGCAGGGCGCCGCGACGCGTTCCCGGCACGGCATGATGAAGGCGCGGGCGCTCGGCGCTGCGTGGCGAAGGCGCGGGTGCGATTGACGCGGCGCCGGGCCGAGCCTGTCACCGCGGCGGCGCCTCGCACGCCCGCCGCGTCACCTCGTGGCGGTAGGCGAACATCCGCTCCAGCTTGCGGCGGACGAACCGCTCGCCGCCGAGGCGGCCGATCGCGCCGAGCGGCAGATCGTAGTCCACGTGGTCGGTGAGGTAGCAGCCGCCGGCGCCGTCCGGGTCCGTGCGGTGGGTGTGGACCCAGCGCTTGAAGGGCCCGCTGCGCTGCGTGTCCTGGAACATCCGGCCCTGTTCGTACTGCGTGTGCTCGGCGACCCAGCGCAGCGGGACAGGGCCGACGCGCGTCTCCATCACCACGCGCGCGCCGACGAGGATCCCGCCGGTCTTCTCGAGGACGCGCGCGTGCTCCCAGGGGGGCGTCAGGCGCTCGAGGGCGTCGGGCTCCTCGTGGAAGGCGAAGACCCGCTCGGGGGGCGCGGCGATGCGCGTGCGCTTCTCGAAGATGGGCATGGCCGCACCATGGATCGCGGCCTGCCTGCGCGCCCGCGCCTCGCCGGGGACGGCGCCCTGTCCCGGAGCCCTGGACGGGCGGCGAGGGAGATTGCCGAGGTGGAGAGCGTTCCCCAGAGAAGAACCGCAGAGAGGAAACGCGCGGCGCTCCAGCGCCAAAGGACCATCGGACGGAAAGGACGGCGGCATGGCGATCGACGGGCTGGAACAGCTGGTGGAGTCGCGAATTCAAGCTGCGATCGCGCGCGGAGACCTCGATCGGCTCCCGGGCCGGGGCAAGCCGCTCAAGGAGGACGATCTCGCCGGGCTGACCCGCGACGAGCGGACGGAGGTCCTGCTCGCGCGGAGCGCAGGGAGCGCGCCCGAGGAGGTGCTGCTCCTGCGCGAGATCGCCGAGCTCCGCGGGGCGCTCGCGCGCGCCCCCGAGGGCACTGCGCGGCAGAGGCTCGCGCAGACGCTGCGGGATCGAGCGCTGCGCCTCAGCGTCCTGTTCGAGGCCTCGGGCAAGCACGTCCTGGTGAGGCTGCTCGACGGCGCGGCGCAGGCGGGCGCGGAGCTCGCCTCAGGGACCGGCGCCGGGTCGCGCCCGCCGCGCAGGAGCGCTCGATGACGGTCCGGCGAGCGCCCTCGCTCAGAATCTCCACGACCAGGTGATCGCGGCGGGCTCCGGCGCCGGCTCGGGCAGCGCGCCTGCCGCATACGGCGCCCGGGTCGGCTGGATCGGGTGGATGGCTGCGATCGCGAAGCCCGTGACGTGGCCCAGGATCATGCCGGCGCCGACGTCCTGCCACGAGTGCGCGCCCGAGCCGATCCGCAGGGCCATCGTCACCACGGTGGCCACCTCGGCGAGGGCGAGCGCCCCGAGGCGCGGCGTGGCATCGCCGGTCGTGCGCAGCGCGAGGTTGAGGCGCGCGCCCGCGATGGCCGCGACCGGGGTCGTGTGGCCGGACGGGAAGGCGTCGAAATCGAGGTCGGTCTCGCCGCAGCGATCCGTCCGCCACGCGCGCGGGCGGCACCGGCCCGACAGGCGCTTGATCATGCTCGAGAGGCCGGTCGACAGCGCCGCTGCTTCGATCTCGATCAGCGACGTCCTGAGCGCGCGGGAGTAGGGGTCGGGGACACCGGCGCCCGCGAGGTAGCTGCCCTCGAGGGCGTACCCGCTGCCGAGGAGGAGCAGCGTGCCCAGGGTGGCGCCGGTGATGTCGCTGGCGAGGCCGATCGCCTCGTTGCGCTCCTCGCTGGAGGCGGCGCCCCACGCCGAGCGGCGCTGGGGCAGCAGGTACGTCGCGAGCGAGGCGGTGCAGGCCGCGACGACGGCCACCTCGCCGGCCGGTGTCCCGAAGGCCCAGTCCGGGGCCGCCGGGCCCACCTGCGCGGCGGCGGGCGTGCTCCACGCCAGCGCGCACGCGCACGCGAGCGGGCCGGCGTATTTCACGGCTTCTTCGTTGCGGGTGGAGTTGCCTTGGGCGCCGCGGGCTGCGCGGGGGCCGCGGGCTTTCCGGCCTTGGGCGCCGCGGGCTGCGCGGGGGCCGCGGGCTTTCCGGCCTTGGGCGTCGCGGGCTGCGCGGGGGCCGCCTGCTGCGCGGGCGCCGCGGGCTTTCCGGCCTGCTGCGCCGCCGCCGCAGGCTTGCCCGCCGGCGGCTGTCCCGCCGTCACGCCGGGCGCCTTCTGCACGGTGACCGGACCGAGCTGCAGCGCCGAGAACTGCTCTCCGACGGCGCTGGCATCGCCCACCAGGACGACCCGCAGCTGCTCGGGCGCGAGGTACTTCTGCGCCACGCGCTGCACGTCCTCGGGCGTGATCCGCTGGATCCTGGCCGGCCGCGTCCCGAACTCGTCGAGCGGCAGATCGTAGACCGCGAGGCTCGCCACCGTCGACGCGGTCGCCCCTGCCGTCTCGAAGCGGGCCGGCAGCTGGCGGATGAGGTTCGCCTTGGCGTCCGCGAGCTCCTCGAGCGTGACCGGCTCCCTCCGCATCCGGTCGATCTCCGCGATGATCTCCCGCACGGCGGGGCCGGTGTTCTCCCGCACCACCGCGCCGCCAGCGGCGAACGGGCCGGGGCCGTGGCGCATGTCGAAGCCGGAGCGCGCGCCGTAGGTGTAGGCGTGCTTCTCGCGCAGGTTCAGGTTGAGCCGGCTCGAGAACTGTCCCCCGAGCAGGGTGTTCATCACGAGGATCGCGTCGTAGTCCTTCGTCGCGCGCGGCACGCCCGGCAGCGTCACCGTCACCGTCGACTGCGTGAGCCCGGGCCGGTCGACGAGCACGATGCGCGGCGCGCCCGCGCCGAGCGCCGCTGGGTCCGCGGGGAGCTCCGCCTGCGCCGGGACCGGCGGCGCGCCGAGCGGCCCCTTCCAGGCGCCGAAGACCCGCTCCACCTCCTTCACCGCGTCGGCCTTGGTGATGTTCCCGGCGATGGCCACCGTCGTCAGCTCCGGCCGGAACTGCGCCGCGTGGAACTTCGCGAGGGCGCCCGCGGTGATCTTCTTGAGCGCCGCCTCGGTGCCGAGCAGCGGCGCGCTGTACGGGTGGCCCTCGGGGTAGAGGACCATGCCCTGGGCGATGGAGAGGAGCGACGCGGGCCGGTCGTTCATCTCGGCGAGCTGGGTGATGCGGCGCGACCGCTCGCGCTCGATCTCCGCGGGCGCGAACGCCGGGTTCATGTACGCGTCGCCGAGCAGCGTGAGCATCTCGCCGAACCGCGGCGCCAGGCTCTCGCCCTGCACGCCGCCGCCGTCGAAGTTGACGCCGGACGAGAAGTTCGCGCCCAGCTTGCCGAGCGCGTCGCTGAACTGGAGCGCGTTGCGGGTCTTCGTGCCCTGCGTGAGCATCGCGCCCGCGAACGCGCCGACGCCCGGCGCGGCCTGGTCCGCGCCGCGGACGGTGGTCACGTCCACCGCCACGATCGGCAGCTCGTGCCGCTCCACCACGAGGACGCGGATCCCGTTGGCGAGCTTCGCCTCCTCGATCCGCGGCGGCACGAAGACCACATCGGGCCCTGGAGGCGGCGGCGAGCGGCGGAAGGCGTCCGGCGCCTCGGGCGCCGGCGGCGCGGCCGAGGTCGGCGCGGGCGGCGCTTTCGCGGTCGTGGCGGGCGGCGTCGACGTTTTCTGGGCGCAGGCGGCGAGCGCCAGCGCGGCGAGCGAGACGGAGAGGATTCGTTTCATGCGCATGGCTCAACCCCCCTTCGGCGCGGCCGTGCCGGCCGCGGGCTTCTCGACCGCGGGCTTCCCGACCGCGGGGTTCTTGACGGCCGGTGCTGCCGCAGGCTTGTCGTTCGCCGGCGCCGGCGCCGCCGTTGCGGGCTTCGCCGCCGCGGGCGCCGCCGCCGCGGGCTTCGCCGCCGCGGGGGCTGCTGCCGCCGGCGCCGCGGCCGCGGGCTTCGCTGCCGCCGGCGCCGCCGCCGCGGGCTTCGCCGCCGCCGGCGCCGCCGCTGCGGTCTGTTTCACGAGGCGCCCGGCCTTCGGGGCGCCCGGCTTCGGCGTCACGAGGGCGATCACGCGCCTGCCCTGGGGCAGGAAATCCGCCGTCGCCTTCTGCAGGTCGGCGGCCGTGGCCGTCTCGTACCTCGCGACGTCCTTCGGGAAGTACCCCGGGTCGCCGGCGAGCTGGTTGTAGTTGTTGATGGCGTTCGCGCGCGCGGTCACCTGCTCCATGCTGAAGACGAGGTCGGACAGCAGCTTCGCGCGGGCCCGGTCGTGCTCGTCCTGCGTCGGCGGCGCCTTGCGCAGCTTCTCGAGCTCGGCGTCGATCAGCTTGAGCGCCTGCTCCGGCGACTTGCCCTTCTTCAGGGTGGCGGTGATCTGAAAGGTGCTGGCGAGCTGGCTCGATTGCTGGCCCGCGAAGACGTCCTGCGCGATCTGGAGGTCGTAGACGAGCCGCTTGTAGAGCCGGCTCGTCTTGCCGGACGAGAGGACGTTGGCGACGAGGTCGAGCTCGGCGTCGCCGGGGGCGAAGCTGGGCGGCGTCACCCAGCTGATCGTCAGGCGGGGCAGCTCCACGTCCGCCTCGATCTCGAGGCGCTTCTCGGTCGCGAGGTCGCCCGGATCGGGCTTCGACACGACGGGCGGCGGGGCGCCCTTCGAGAGGGAGCTGAAGTACCTGTTGACGAGCTCCTTCGTCCTGGCCCTGTCGATGTCGCCCGCGATGACGAGGGTCGCGTTGTTCGGCGCGTAGAACGTCTTGAAGAAGGCCCGGACGTCATCCATCCGGGCGGCGTCGAGGTCCTCGGGCGTGCCGATGGTCAGCAGGTGGTAGGGGTGGCTCTCCGGGAACGTGGCCGCGCGGATGAACTGCGGCACGAGGCCGTAGGGCGCGTTCTCGTAGTTCTGGCGGCGCTCGTTCTTCACGACGTTGCGCTGGCTCGCGAACGTCTCCTCGTTCGCGTGGTCGAGCAGCCACCCCATCCGGTCGCTCTCCAGCCAGAGCACGAGGGCGAGCTCGTTGGCCGGGACGGTCTCGAAGTAGTTCGTGCGGTCGGTGTTGGTCGTCCCGTTGCGCTCGCTCGCGCCGGCGCGCTCCAGGTATTTGAAGTACATGTCCTCGCCGACGTTCTTCGAGCCCTGGAACATGAGGTGCTCGAAGAGGTGCGCGAAGCCGTTCTTCCCTCTCGGCTCGTCCTTGGAGCCGACGTGGTACCAGACGTTGACGGCCACGACGGGCGTGCGGCGATCCTCGTGCAGGATCACCTCGAGCCCGTTCTGGAGGGTGTACTTCTCGACCGGGATCATGACGCTCACGCTGGCCGAGGCGGGCGCCGCCGCCGCCGGCTTCGTCGCGGGCTGCGCCGCCGCTGCTCCCGGCGCTGCACCGGCCGGCGCCGCCGCCCCCGGCTTCGCCCCGGGCTGCGCCGCCGCGGGCTGCGCCGCCGCCGCCTTGACGGCAGGTTGCGCCGGCGCTGCGGGCTGCGCCGCCGCGGGCGGTGGCGCTGCGGCCGGCGGCGCGGCGTAGGCGGGCAACGTCAGGCCGAGCGCGGCGACGAGCGCGCTCGGCAGGGACGAGAGCGCCCGTAGGCGCCTCCGCTGGGACGGATGGTGGGCTCGCATGCGCGCGGTTCTACCGCAGATCGACCGAGGCGGAGCGCAAACTTCGCTCGCGGCGAGGCCGGATCGCCGCCGCGCGGATCACGCCCGGCGGCGGGTCCCGGTCGCAGCTGCCGGAGAGCTCACAGGAAGGTCCGGAGGCGGAGAGAACGTCGATTTTTCCTTCCCACCTTCACGTTCCAGCCCGGCCACCGCCCGGCGGTGTTCCCGGTCCCGGGGGCGTGCCCGGTCCCTAGAACGACGTGACGAAGAGCTGGTAGGGCCCGGAGTCCACCGGGGTGCGCCCACTGACGGTGATGGCCCCGAGGCCCCCTCCCGCCCGTGTCCCGATGACCGCGGCGTTGGTCCCCTCGGGATCGCCCGCGCACGCGTTGAACGGGCTGGAGCACTGGGCGGTGGTCGGGTTGCAGGCGTCGGCCGCGGTCTCGATCGTCATCGGGAAGCTCGTCAGCCCGCACGAGGACACCACGACGGCCCTCCCCGGGCAGACGGGGACATAGAACGTCTGCTCGGGGCTGCTCGGGCCGCATGCGGACCTGGGCGGGATCGGCCTCCCGGTCGTGTCGCCGCTGACGAGGCCGCTGCTCGCGATCACCTCGGCGTCCTCGCCGAGGCACGACGTGCGCTGGAACGCGAGGCGCACCCTGCCGGAGGCCCCGGGGATCGCGGCCTTGACCACCACCGTGTAGGTCCCCGCCGGGAGCCTGGCCGCGAAGTTCGTGCCCATCGTGAGCTCGCCGCAGCTGTGGGCCGCGCAGCCGACGGCGGCGCCGCTGCAGCCGTCGCCCTCGAGCACCGCGAGCACCGTGTCGATCTCCGACTCCAGGGTGCCGAGGTACACGACCTCCTCGGACGGGAGCGTGAAGCGGAAGAACACCTCGCCGCCCGCGCCGCCGCACGACAGGTCCACCTCCGGCGTGTTGTCCGCGGTGATCTCCGCGGCGTAGCTCATCGAGCCCGTGAGCTCCCCCGGCGTCTCGCAGCTATCGGCGCCCTGTATCGGCGTGCACCCGTCTTCCGGGACCCCGTTGCAGTCGTCGTCGACGTCGTTGCCGCAGATCTCGGGCATCGGGAAGGCGCACTCCACGCCCCCTCCGCAGCCGTTGTCGGGGATCTCGTCGCAGTCCTGGTCGATGAAGTCGCCGCAGATCTCCGGCTCGGGCACGCAGGGCGTGTATGCCGGCACGTGGACCGGCACCTCGACCACGTTGTTCTCGATCGACTGCTCGGCGATGGCGCCGGCCGGGTTGACGGCGACGCGGAGGACGTAGTCCCCCTCGGGCACGTCCGTCACGTCGACCCACTGGCACGCCGTGCCGACCTCGTAGATGTCGGCCCACCCCGCGCTCAGGAAGTTGCACCCCGTGCCCCCCGAGCTCGGGAAGCCCCGCGGCGCCGGCGACACGGGGTCGAGAGGGGCCATGTCGACCAGGCAGAACGCCTGCTTGTGGCCCTGCGTGACGACCGCCCCGCCGTCGTCGACCAGCCGGTAGTCGGTGAAGTTCAGGAAGTGGAAGTGCTGGTGGCACTGCGCGTACTCGAAGAGCGGGTTGTCGAACTCGGGGCCGGGGTCGACGTGGCCGGGCCCTGCGTTCTCGATGCGCCCCTCGAACTGGAGCAGGTGCCGCCGCCCGGGGCCTCCGATGCACCCTTCCATGATCTCGCACGCGTCCGCGGGGAACGTCTGGTACGAGAACCGGAGCGTGTCGACGATGCGCCCCTCGTCCGGCCGCAGGTCGGGCACCATGCAGACGTCGGCCTTGCACTCGTGGCCGCTGGGGCAGCACGCGCCGCCGCAGATCGTGCCGTCGCACGCCGGGTAGTCGACCGGCAGGACGATGGTGTTGTTGTCGAAGCTCGCCTCGGCGAGGGTCTTGCGCGGGTTGACGGTGATCTCGAGCTCGTAGAGCCCTGCCGGGACCCCGGTCACGTCGAGGGCGTTGCACGCGACGGTGCCGGGCTGCTCGACGTGGTCTCCGGGCCCGAGGCCCTGCGCGTCGCAGCTGTACTGGCCGCTCGCCATCGCGACGCAGCGCGCGTCGAGCTCGGCCTCGGCGGCGACCGCGTCGCCCTGCCTGAGGACGGCGCGGAAGAGGCGCGGGACGACGTAGCTGCTCTCGCAGAAGTTCGGCTCGAACACGTCGCTCTCGGAGGGAGCGCCGAGCTCGAGCGGCACCTCGCCGGCGTTCCTGAGCGAGACGTTGAAGCGCATGAGCGCCCGCCGCCCGCTCCCGCCGACGCAGCCCCGCTGCACCTCGCACGCGTCCTCGGCGACGCTGACAGCGTCGAACGTGACGGGCTCCCCGCGCTCCGCGGGCTCGAGCACGAGGTCGGCCGCCATGCACTCGCCGCCCACGCACGTGGCGCCGGGGCTGCAGCACGCCGCGTCGCCGCAGGCGCGCGCCTCGTCGCACGTCGCGGTGCAGCCCGACGGCCTGCCCTCCGTGTCGATCTGGCACCGCGCGCCCTCGGGACAGACGATGTCCGAGCCCGCGCACCGGACGCCTTCATCGCCGCCGCCGTCGCCGCCGCTGTTGCTGCCGCCTTCTCCACCTCCGCCCCGCCCGCCGTCTCCCGAGCTGCCCCCGCCTCCCGTCCCCGTGCTCGAGGGCGGCTCGGTCGGCGCGTCGTCGCCGCAGGCAGCGCCCATCGCGAGGAGTGAGCCCATCAACAACGTTCCGGCAAGCTTCTTCATGTGCACCTGGTGAAGAGGACCCGACGAGCAGCGCGAATCCGGCGTCGTCGTCGTCGCTGCGCGCAGCGAGCAAGCGATGCATGGTAGGCGAAGCGCGCGGACATACGCAGCACGGACGCGCGCGCGCGCAGGATTCCGACCGCCGCCGCGGAGCGCGCTTTCGCCCTCTGGCGCGCTGGATCCGCCGGGGGGGGCCGGCGCGCCGCGCAGGTGCGCGATCTGCGGCGGCGGGGGTCGGCGTGCCGGCGTGTCGGCGTGTCGGCGCAGGGCGGCCGACGCGGCCAGCTGGCGACAACAGCGTATTTCCCTCAGCTCAACCGGGGAGCGTATACTCTCGCCGACATGGCCTCCGTCGTCGTCATCACCGGTGCATCCAGCGGGATTGGTCGAGCGCTCGCGTTCTCCTGGGCGAAGCGCGGCGCGAGCGTGGTGCTGAGCGCGCGCGGGCAGGAGGCGCTCGAGCGCGTCGCCTCGGAGGTGCGCGCGGCGGGCGGCGACGCGCTCGCGGTGGTCGGGGACGTCACGGTCGAGGAGGATCGCAAGGCGCTCTGCGAGCGCGCGCTCGGCGCGTACGGGCGGCTGGACGTGCTGGTGAACAACGCCGGGCGCGGCTACTACGCGCCCTCGCTCGAGATCGACCCCGCCGAGCTCGAGGCGATCTACCGGCTCAACGTCGTCGCCCCCGTGCGCCTCGCGCAGCTCGCGATCGAGCCTCTCTCGGCCGCGAAGGGCACCATCGTCATGGTCTCCTCGGTCGCGGGGGTCGTCGCCACGCCGCGGATGGGCCCGTATGCCTCGTCGAAGTTCGCGCTGGAGGCGCTCGCGATGTCGCTCCGCGCGGAGGTCTCGTCGCGCGGCGTGCGCGTGCTCGTGGTGCGGCCGGGCCCTGTCGCGACCCCGTTCCGCGCGAACGCCGTGGTGACCGACGACAACGTCGGCTACCGCCCGCCGGGCCACCGGCCGCAGAGCCCCGAGGCGGTGGCCGAGGGGGTCGTGCGCGCTGTCGAATCGGGCAGGGAGGTCCTGGAGACGAGCCTGTTCGTGAAGGCGGCGAGCCTCGCCGCCCGCGTGGCCCCTGGTCCGATGCGCTGGGTCTCGAAGCGGATGGCGAGCCGCTCGGGGATGTGAGGGCAGCGCGCACATGTAGCGCGCCGCTTCGCTCGGGATAAGCTCAGGCCGAGGAGCCCTGGATGAAACCCCTTCGTTGGCTTGCCGCACTCTTGGCGCTCACCGTCCCCTGCGCGGTCCCGGCGACGGGCCTGGCCCAGCAGGACGCGCCCTTGCCGCCGTCTCCTGAGCCAATTCCGTCGGCCTCGGCGCAGCCCCCGCCGCCGCCCACCCCGGTGCCGCCCGCGCCTGCGCCCACCCCCTCGCCCCCGCCGGTACCGCCCACCCCGGTGCCGCCCGCGCCTGCGCCAGCGCCCACCCCGGTGCCGCCCGCGCCTGCCCCGCCGCCCGCGCCTGTGCCCGCGCCGGTCCCCCCCGCGCCTGCGCCTGCGCCGCTGCCGCCTCCCGCGGCGCCTGCGCCGTTGCCTCCGCCGGTGTCGCCCGCGCCGCCGTATGCGCCCGCGCCGCCGTATGCGCCCGCGCCCCCTGCGCAGACGCCGCCGTACGCGCCCGCGCCGCCGTATGCGCCTGCGCCGCCGTATGCGCCCGCGCCTCCCGCGCAGACGCCGCCGTATGCGCCTGCGCCGCCGTCCTTGCGGCCGTCGTCTCCGCCCCGGAGCGAGCCCGCGCCGCGGCGCCCGGCGCCGCCCTCGGATGAGGCCTCGGAGGAGGCGGAGGCGGTGGCGCCGGCGGCGACGTCGTCACCGGTCGAGCCCGAGGAGAAAAAAGAGGAGAAGCCCGAGGACGACGAGCGGGACGGCGTCCGGCTCCGGTATGGCAGCACGCTGGGCGGCGGGATCATCAAGTCGCCGACGGGCACTGGCGGCGTCTTCGCGTGGACTGGCCGGGTGGGCCTCCAGATCAACCACACGTTCGGGCTCTATTACCAGAACACCCCGATGCTGACGCTCACCCCCGAGAGCACCGCCAACAGCGCTGGGTTCGAGGCGGGGTTCATCGATTACAACTCGATCCTTGCGAGCTTCACCGTGTTTCATGTCCTCGATTTCGGCGCAGGGCCGTCGATGGACTACGTGGCCGTCGCGAGCTGCGCGGCGGAGTACGCGGGCCTCGAGTCGGGCGCCGGCTGCGAGAGCACCTCGGACTGGTATCCGGGCGTGCACGCGCGCGGCGGCCTCATCCTGGGCGGTCTGTCCGGGGATGGCCCGCGGCGCAGCGGGTTTGCCCTCGCCGCGGAGCTCCACCCGGTGTTCATGCCCGAGTCCACGACCTTCACCTTCACGATAGGGGTCGGCGGAGAGTGGTACTGACGAGCGCGAGCCTCGTGCTGGCTCGAGTGCCTCTCTCGAGCTGACGCCAGCACCTCACCGAGGGTCTCCGGCGGCCCCTTGGTCGTCCCTCGTCTCCCGTCCCCCGTCCCCCGTCCCCCGTCTCCCGTCCCCCGTCTCCCGTCCCCCGTCCCCCGTCCCCCGTCTCCCGTCCCCCGTGCTCGTCATTCGTGCGCGTGCGCGTGCGCGTGCGCGCTCCGGCTGCAACGCGCGGCACCGGTGAGCCGGTGTCAAGCCGAGAGAAGGCTCAACCGCCATGACGCCAGCAGCGCCAAGGGAAGAGAATCTCTGGCGTTCTCTCGATGCTCTCGGCGCTCGTGGCCTCTCGGCGGTTCCAGCCTTCTGTCACTTCAGGCCGAAGCAGCGGACCGAGCTCACCGCAGCGCCGCGCGCAGCGCACGGACGGCCTGGCTCTGCGTCGGCTGATCGAGGAAGCCAGCGAGCCACGCCGGGTCGAGCTCGGGAAGGAACGCGCTCCGCGCGCGGAGCTCGTACCGCTCGCCCGAGAGCGCGAAGATGCGGAGCCCCTCCTCGCGATCCCACATCCAGACCTCGGCGACGCCCAGGCCCCTGTAGATCTCCAGCTTGTCGAGGCCGCCGTGCGTCCAGGCGACCTCGATCGCCAGATCTGGAATCTCCTTGTTCGTGTCGCCGACGATGTAGCACTCGTCGGGCTCGGCCCCGCGCTCCCTGGGCGCATTGCGGAGCGTCCACGCGCCATACCCGCTGAGCTCGATGCCGCGCTCGTCGCAGTAGGCCTCGAGGAGCCGCGCGATGGTCGTCTTGATCCCCTCGTGGCTGCGCGACGGGCTCGTCAGCTCGATCGCTCCGTTCAAGTAATACATGCGCACGCCGGCCCGGTCCCCCCGCACGGCGAGGAGGATCTCGTAATCCTTCCACGTCATCCCGTGGAGAATGACGTGCTGGTCGCTCTCCTCGTGATGGGGCCGCTGTCGCTCGGCCTCAGGTGCGGTGTGCGTCGGGACAGACTGCATGCGCGGAGGATACCCGGGGCGCAGCTCACGGCGAGCCTCGCGCTTGGCCGAAGGGTCATCCGGGTTCCGCCGTCCTGGTCACGACCTGGCGGGGGGCTCGCTTCGGAACCAGCGTCCAGGTCGCGATCTGGCCGAAGCTCGCTTCGATGCCACCGATCAGGGCGCGACCTGGCGGAAGGGTCGCGCCGGAGCCAGCGCCCGAGGTCTCGACCTGGCCGAAGGTTCGTCCTGCAGCCAGCGCCCGAGGTCTCGACCTGGCCGAAGGCTCGTCGTGGAGCCACCCTCCAGATCGCGACCTTGCCGGAACGTCGCCCCTGAGCGAGCACCCAGATCGCGACCTGGCCAGACGACCGTCCCGGGACCACCGCCCAGGTCGCGACCTCCCCAGGACCCTGCCCGGCATGCGGCGCCCAGGTCCCGATCTGGACATCCCTGTAAAATTACGCCGGTCTCCAGATCATGACCTCCCCTCGGGCTCGTCACGAGCGCCGGCCCCCCGCGCCCGCCCCTCTGGTGGTATCCACGACCGCCCCCGCCCGGGTCCCGACGGCCGCCCGCCGGCCGCCGTGAAACCTTCGCGGGTCGCCCGTGTCCAAGGAGACGTGATGCGCTCGATCCCCCGCTCGATCTTCACCGCCCTCGCCGCCGCGATGGGGCTCTCCCTCGCGGCCTGCGCCGCGGCTCCTCCGCCCGCGCCGAACGCGCCGGCCGCGCCGGGCGACGCTCGCGCGGCGACCCCGCCGCCGGCCCCGCTCCCCGAGGAAGAGGCGTTCGCCGTCCGCGGGACGCTCAAGGACGAGTGGCTGCCGCTCCTCAAGCAGACCCCCTTCAACCCGAAATCCGCGCTGGTCCCCCCGGCGCCGGCCGGCGTGCCCGCCCCGCCGGCGGCCTGCGAGGCCTTCGCGCGGCGCGCGCCCGTCGCGCCCGCGCGGGCCTGCGGCGACGCGCAGGGCGCCCTCGACGCGCTCGACGCCGCGCTCGCCGAGGACGACGCCGCGAAGCGCGACGCGCGGCTCGCGGGGGTCGAGACCTGCGCGGGCCTCGAGGCAGGTCTCGCGCGTGCGCTCCGGGCCGAGCTCGCGCCCGTCGCGTGCGGCGACGCGATCGCCGCGCCGTTCCTCGAGGCGCCGCCCGCGACGCTCAAGGGCGAGCTCTACCAGGTGCTGCTCGGCCTCACGCTCTCCGCCCGCCTCGCGCGCACAGCGACCGAGCCGCCCGCGCTGCGGCCGCCCTACGATCAGCAGCGCGTGCTCGCGTTCACCAAGGGGCCGCTCTTCGCGTGGGTGACGGATCAGGCCAGGGCGATCGAGGACCTCGGGCGGCTCGGGGTCGAGCTGCCTTTCTACGCGAAGGGCATCGTCGCCGTGGAGTCGGGGCGGGCCGACATGCGGCTCGTCGAGGCGGTCCGGTCGGCGCCGCTGCCCGACGCCATGCGGAAGGACGCGGAGCTCAGCAACGTCTACTACGCCGAGCTCGACCAGCTGCTGGAGCCCTGGAAGACCCGCGGCCGCGACGCCGCGCTGGTCGGCCTGCGCGAGCTCTCGTCGGTCGGCGTGCTCCGCGACCCGCGCGTCGACGGCGCGCGCGCGATGCTCTCCCGCCTCTACGGCGGCCGGCGCGTCGACGCGCTCGACGCGCTGGAGCTGCCGCCGCTCCCGGAGGCGGCGGCGCCTGCTTCGGGCGCCGAGCGGCTCGCGGCCAGGCTGCCGACGTACTACGCGGGCCGCCTGCTCCCGGCCGACGCGGCGGCGCGGCCGGAGCTCCTGCGCGTCCTGCTCGGCCGGGGCGTCCCGCTGCAGCACCGCGCGGCCCTGCGCACCGCCGAGCTCTCGCCCGAGGCGCGGCTGCTCTATGCGCGGGCGCGGATCGAGCTCGGCCGGCTGTACTGGCGGGCCGTGGACTTCGATCAGGCGACCGCGCTGCTCACGGCGAGGCCCGAGGGCACGCCGCGCTCCCCCGAGGCGACGATGCTGCTCGCGCTGTCGCTCGGCCTGCGCAACGGCCCCGAGGACGCGGCGCTGATGATGCGGCGGGCGCCGCTCGCGGGGCTCGGCCTCGGCGACCTCGCGGCGCTCGACTGGGTGGCCCGCGCGAAGCCCGCCTCGCCGTACGCGGGCATCGCGGCGTACGACGCGGCGCTGATCAAGCAGATCGCCGCCCCGCAGGGCGCGGACGCGCGCTACTGGTCCGACGTGGCCGCGCGCTTCCGCGAGGCGCAGGCGCTCCTGACCGGGCCGCTGGCGCAGGCGGCGGAGGAGCGGGCGCGCGCGGCGGACGAGGTCGCGCGGACGGCGCGCTGATCCGCGGGCGCGGCGCAGCGGAAGCTGCGCCGCGCGGCGGGGAGCGGTGGATCCCGGCGCGCTGTCCTCAGGGGGCGGCCTCGCCGGGCGGCTTGTACTCCGTGATCTGGCCGGTCGCGACGAAGCCTATCTGACAATAGACCTTCAGCCCGTCGGCCGAGGCCTGGAGGATGGCCCGCCGGACCCCGGCAGCGCGCGCGTCCAGCAAGGGGCGCAGCGTCATCGCGCGGCCGATCCCCTGCCGCCGGTGCGGCTCGAGCGTCATGATGTTGTACAGGCCCGCGACGCCGCCTCCCACGGTGACCTCCGAGGTCGCCACGGGCGCGCCCGCGAGGTAGCCGACGTAGAGCCACAGCGGCGCGTCGTCCGACAGGAGCGCCGGGGTCGCCATCTCGTAGAACCGCATGACGAGGGGATCGGGCGGCGTCCAGCCGGCGGCGAGGACGCGCGCGAAGTCGCGCACCTGCGCTGGGGTCCTGACGCGCGCGATCTCCAGGCCGCGCGGCGCCTCGTGGTCGTCGCGGAGCGCGTGGAGATCGGCGGCCATGCCCACCTCGGACTCCATGGGCGCGAGCCCGGCAGCGCAAAGGAGGTCGCCGAGGTTCCCGGGCTCGTCCGCGGGCCCGACCCACCACGAGAAGGGGTGGCCGGCGCGGCGGAACCAGGCGATGGCCTGCTCCACGCGGGCCTGCGCCGTCGCGCTGTCGAGGCGGGCCCGCAGGACGAAGTTGAAGGTGTCGCAGGGGAGCCCGGAGTCGACGAGGACGAGATCGGCGCCCCGCGCGACGCGGGCGCCGGGGAGCCGCTCCTGCGCCCAGCTCGCGTGGACAGCCATGTTGTCGTCTGCGGCCGCGGCGAGCTCGGGCGCCGGAATGCCTGCGATAGAGGTCGTGCTCACGAGGCCTCCTTCTGACACGAGATCACGTTCCCGCGCCAGGGAACGGCCCCGGGATGCGGCGCTCGCAATGCGGCGCGCGCCGCTCGCGCGGCTCGGCCCGGGTCACCGCGCGGCGCTCGACGGGGTGGCCCGCGCGATGCCCGCTCGCCGCGCGCGGGCACGGCGGCGCGCCGAGTCGCCGGCGCTTCGTTCGTGGCGGCGCGCCGGTGTGCCAGCGGTGCCCACCGCAGCCGGCCCGCCGAGTGCTGCGCGGGTGTCATGACACGTACGAACGACGTCGTGCGTCTTGAACATGCGACGCGCAAGTGCGTCGGCGATCCCGCTGTGTCGGAGGTCTCCGGCGTCGTGCTCGTCCACAACATCGCCCCCGAGAAGCAGGTGATCGTGCATTACCGGGACGCCGGCGGAATATGGCGCGCTGTCCCGGCGAGGTACGAGTCCGCACCCCCGTGGGGCTCCCCCGAGCGGTGGGTGTTCTCCGGGATCATCTATCCTGCCGACCACGCGGAGCCGGCGCGGTTCGCGATCCAGGTTGTCGTCGCCGAGCGCGAGTACTGGGACAACAACGAGCAGCACGATTACCTGCTGGATCCAGAGGGGATCGTGTTCGGAGATGGGCAGACCTTCGGCTTCGATCGTCTCCAGCGCATCGTGGAGTTCGTGGGCTGGCGATATCACATGGACGTGATGAAGATCGAGGAAGCCATGCCGCTCCCGGGGCGCGGCTACACAGCGCGCTACAAGGTCACGATCGGACGGAGCGTGGGGCCGGGCCGTTACGCCCACGTGCGCTGCGTGGGCATCGCCGTGCGCGGCTCCGATGTCAGCGTCCTCAGCCAGACACCGTGCGAGTCGCTCCCTCCGCTCGATCCGGTCACCCCCTGATCGGACGCCCGAGGGCCGGCGGCGCCACGACGCGGGCCGGCCGTCGAGGCGCACCGAACTGCCGGAGGGGGAGCCTCACGGGCCGCCGCCCGAGCCACCGCCGCCCGTCCCGCCGATCCACCAGCCTCCGCCGGTGGCACCCGCGCTCCCCGCGCCCTGGATGCCGCCTGCGCCGCCCGCGCCATGGCCGCCGCCTCCGGCGCCCGCGCCCTGGTCGTCGCCTCCGGCGCCCGCGCCCTGGTCGCCGCCTCCGCTGCTAGCGCCCTGGTCGCCGCCTCCGCCGCCCGGGGGGTCCAGGATCGGGCCCGGGCTGACGACGCCCCCGCCCATCGCGGCGAGGTCATAGACGCGGTACGTCGCGAAGTAGACCCCGACCGGCTTGAGCACGACGCCGCTGCCCACGACGACACCCCCTGCCGGGCCGGCTCCAAGGCTCCAACCGCCGAGGCTGACAACATCCCAGGTGATCTTCTGGAACACCGGGTACGCCGAGACGCGCGCGTATGCAGCCGTGGGGACGAAGTAGGACGTGCTGGCCTCGAGCGTGATGCTCTCGCTCACGCTGAATCCAACCGCATTGGAGATGTCCGCGCTCGAGGGGGTGCAGCCGCCCAGCATGCTCGATCCCGGTAGGCTCGATGAGGGCTGTGCGCTCGGGGCGGCGCCGTTGCCCGGCATGCCCCAGGGGGGCTGTTCGCTCGGGGCGCCGTTGCCCGGCATGCCCCAGGGGGGCTGTTCGCTCGGGGCGCCGTTGCCCGGCATGCCCCAGGGGGGCTGTTCGCTCGGCGCGTCGTGGCCCGGCCTGCCCCAGAAGGGCGGATAGCTCGGGGGAGCGCCGTCGCCCGGCGCGCCCCAGAAGGGCGGATAGCTCGGGGGAGCGCCATTGCCCGGCGCGCCCCAGAAGGACGGGTCGCCCGTGGGCGAGCGGGAGCCCGGCGTGGCCCGTGCGCCCGGCGCGCCCGGTACGCCGATCACCGGCACACCCGGCAGACCGAACAAGCCTGGCATGCCGGACATGCCAGGTCCGCCCGCCGTGCCCGAGGCGGGCTGGGAGCTCGGTGGCTCGAAGGTGCCCGTGATGGTGCCCGTGATGTTCACCGATGGCTCGACGCTCGCCGACACGGAGACGTCGAGGATCCGCGGGCCGACCCCCTCCGCCACGCTGAGCAGATGGGCGGGATCTTCCCAGCGGTACGTCTCCGGGAAGACGACCACATTCGCGATCATCTGGCTGAAACAGAGGCGCCCGCGGGCCTCGCCGACGACGACGCGTGTGCCGCCGCTGCCCGCGGCCTCGGGCGCCTCCCGCGGGCCCACGCAGGTGAGGGACGGAGCGAGCACCATTGCCGTACAGAGCGTGATCCTCAGGTCGGGTACAAACATCTACGCTCCCCAGGTTGCAGTCCGAACAGCGCATGGCACGGCCGCCCGGGCTCGAAGAACGCCCTGGTCCGGTGGGTCGAGCCCCTCGGCGCCCCGCGAGACCTTGCCCTGGGCGAGCCAGACGACCAGAACCCATGAGCCATTTCACGAGACGCTGAGGTCACCCTGGTACCAGGGGGCCCCCCGGGCTCGATCAGCACAGAATCCCTGTGCGACGACCCTGGATGCAAGAAGCGGGGAATCGCCGGGTAAGCTCGTATGTAGGCGCCTCGCCGAGATCCGGCGCATACAATGGCCTCGATGGACTGGCCCTTGCCGCCCCCGCCAGGCGCGTGAGCGGCGAGCACAAGGCCGGGATCGGAGCTGCCGGACCGACATCCGTGCCCGCGCGCGGCGCAAGTGAGGCGAGTCTGATGAGGTCTTCGGTTGTGAGGGCCGCGTTGTGCGCCGCCGCTGTGGCTCACGCCACGGAGGCGTGCGCGCCCGGTATCGACCTGCATGACGACGATGGGTCGGTCGAACCCCCGGCGTCCTCCCTGGGCGTCGCGACATCGAGGGCGAGCGACTACCGATGGCAGGCCCTGCGCCTCAACGACTTCAACTTCGACGGCATGGCGGACCTCCTCTGGAGCAATAAGGAGCAGAGCCTGATGGCGGTCTGGCTGCTGGAGGGAGACCGGCTCCTCGCGCCTGGGCCGGTGATCCCGGGGCCGATCGGCCAGGGCTGGGCGGCGGCCAACGCGGGTGACTTCAACTTCGACGGCATGGCGGACGTGCTCTGGCTCAATGCAGAGCAGAACCTGATCGCCGTCTGGCTGATGAACGGGAGCCAGCTCCTCGCGCCGGGGCCGGTGATCCCGGGACCCGTCGGCGAGGGATGGGAAGTGCACTCGTTGACCGACTTCAACCTCGACGGCATGGTGGACGTGCTCTGGAACAACCCGAAACAGAACCTGATCGCCGTCTGGCTGATGGACGGCAGCCACCAGCTCGCGCCGGGACCGTTCATTCGGGGTCCGGTCGGCGAGGGATGGGTGGCGACCACCGCGCAGGACGTCAATCTCGACGGCATGGGCGACGTGTTCTGGAACAACGTGGAACAGAACCTGATGGCCGTGTGGCTGATGGAGGGAACGCAGCTCCTCGCGCCGGGACCGGCGATCCCGGGGCCGCTCGGCCGCGGCTGGCGCATCGTCACGTCGACAGACTTCAGCTTTGACAGCATGGGGGACGTGCTCTGGAACAACGTGGAACAGAACCTGATGGCCGTGTGGCTGATGGAGGGAACGCAGCTCCTCGCGCCGGGACCGGCGATCCCGGGGCCGCTCGGCCGCGGCTGGGAAGCGCGCCCCAGCAACGACGTCAACTTCGACAGCATGGCGGACGTGCTCTGGTACGCCGCCGGGACGAACCAGGCGGCGGTGTGGCTGATGGAGGGGACGCACCTCCTCGCGCCAGGGCCGGTGATCCTGGGACCCTACGACGGCGGGTGACAGCGCCGCGGCAAGGCGCTGCCCACAGCGTACGCCGCGTCGACAGGCCGACAGGCCGCGCCGCGTCGACAGGCTGCGCTGCGACAAAGCGTCGCATTCTCAAGGGAGGGCGCCCTCGCTAGAGTGCCCGTGCTTTCCCCGGTGGAGGTCTTGAGATGAAGACGAGGTTGCAGAGCTCCCTGATCGTCGCAGGCTCGCTGTTCACCGCGACCCTCGCGCACGCGCACATCTCGGTGTCGGGCCCCGCGTTCGCCGGCGCCACCCACGAGGCCACCTTCGGCGTCGGCCACGGGTGCGACGGCGCGGACACCTACCGGGTGAAGGTCCAGATCCCGGCCGCGGTGACCTCGGTGCGACCGCTCGACAGCACGTTCGGCAAGGCCGTCCTGGAGAAGGACGCGACAGGCAACGTCACCGCCGTCGTCTGGACGAAGCCCGCCGCCGACGTGCTCCCGGCGGACACCAACTTCTACAAGCTGGCCGTGCGCTTCAAGGTCCCTGACTCGCCGTTCACGACCCTTCACTTCCCCACGATCCAGACCTGCCGCGCCGCCGACGGCACCGAGACGACCGCCGAGTGGACCGACACCTCCGGCGACCACGGCAGCCACGACACGGACGCGGGCGCCCCGGCCACGCACCCCGCGCCGGCGCTGACGATCCTGCCGCCGCGCGCGCCCGGGTGGAACAAGTACACGGTGAACGAGCATGTCCACGACCTCTCGGTCTTCAGCGACGCGCTCATCGTCTGGGCGGGGAAGGCGGCGTACAGCCCCAACCCGAGCACCCAGAGCCTGATCATGACGGAGCCAGACACGGAGGTGCTGACGATGATCCATCCCGGCACCGAGATCTGGGTCAAGTACTGAGCGCGGGGGGCAGATCATGCGAGCATGGCTCCTCTTGATCGCCGCGTGCGCGCTCTGCGCTTGCTCCGACGACAGGCGCGCGCCCCCGCCCGACCCGGGCAGCGACGCGGCAGACGCCGGCAAACCCGGGGCCGACGCGGGGGGCCAGCCCGACGGCGGCGCCCACGCCGACGCGGGCGCCCAGACGGACGCCGGGGCTGACGCAGCGGCGCCGCTGTCGCCGCTCGAGCGCCCCCCGGAGCTGCCGCGGCCGCCCGCCGGCAGGCTGCCGGACGACCTGAAGCCGCCGGTCCGCTGAGCGCGAGGAAACCCCCGGAGCCAGGGTGCTCGGTTGATCCCGGCGCGATCCTGGAGTGCGATCGGGGACCCGCGATGCGAGAGATCCTCCACATCGACATGGACGCGTTCTTCGCGTCGGTCGAGCAGCTCGACGATCCGTCGCTGCGGGGCCGCCCCGTCCTCGTGGGCGGGGCCTCGCGGCGCGGCGTCGTCGCGGCCGCCTCGTACGAGGCGCGCCCCTCCGGCGCCCGCTCGGCGATGCCGATGGCCGAGGCGCTCCGCCGCTGCCCGCAGGCGGTCGTCGTGCCGGTGCGGCACGCGCGCTACGCCGAGGTGAGCGCGCAGGTCTTCGCGATCTTCCGGAGGTTCACGCCGCTCGTGGAGGGGCTGTCGCTCGACGAGGCGTTCCTCGACGTGACCGCGAGCCGGTCGCTCTTCGGCGACGGCGAGGCGATCGCGGCGCGGATCAAGCGCGCCATCCGCGACGAGATCGGGCTCACGGCCTCGGCCGGGGTCGCGCCGTGCAAGTTCGCCGCGAAGATCGCGAGCGACCTGCGGAAGCCAGACGGGCTCGTCGTGGTCCCCGGGGACGTCGCCGCCTTCCTCGCGCCGCTGCCGCTCGAGCGCATGTGGGGCGTGGGCCCGCGCGCGGCCGAGCGCCTCCACGGCGCGGGGCTCGGCACGATCGGCGACCTCGCGCGCTGCCCGGCGCCGCGCCTGCACGAGCTCCTCGGCCCCGCGTGGGGCGAGCACGTGCGGCTCCTCGCCGCCGGCATCGACGAGCGCGAGGTGGTGCCGGGCCGCGCGGCGGAGTCGATCGGCGCGGAGGAGACCGTCGAGGAGGACCTGCTCGGCAGGGCGCCGATCGAGCGCTGGCTGCTGGAGCTGTCGGGCCGCGTGGCGCGGCGCCTGCTCAAGGCGGGCCTGTCCTGCCGCGCGGTTTCGGTGAAGCTCAAGTACTCGGACTTCACGCTGCGGACGCGCCAGACGAAGCTCGGCGAGCCGGTCGGGGACACCGACTCGATCTACGCGTGCGCGAAGGGCCTGCTCTCGCGCTTCGACCTGTCGCGGCCGGTGCGGCTGGTCGGCATCGCCGCGGGCGACCTGACCAGCCAGACGGCCAGCCCGACCCTGAGCCTGTTCCCGGTCGCCTCCGAGCGCCGCCGCCGCCTGGAGGGCGTCGTGGCCGACGTGGCCGAGCGCTTCGGGGGCAAGGGGCTCACCCGCGCGGCCCTCCTGGAACAGCCGCCCTCGGGCGATCGCGGCGCGGCCAGGGGAGGGCGCGGGAGCGAGCGAGAGAGGAAGTAGAGGGAGCAAGGGCGACGCGCGGGGCAAGGACGACGCGCGGGGCAAGGGCGACGCGCGGGGCAAGGGCGACGCGCGGGAACAAGGACGACGCGCGGGAACAAGGACGACGCGCGGGAACAAGGACGACGCGCGGGAACAAGGACGACGCGGCGAAGTGGAGTCCCTCGCGACGAAGGCGTTGCGAATCCAGCGAGGAGCTCGTGTAGAGTGGAACGATGGCCCGGATCGTCGATACCCGATGCCCGCGATGCGGCGCCCCGCTGCCCGTTCAGCCGGGGATGGATGCAGTCACCTGCCAGTACTGCGGCGCGCGCTCGCTGATCGATCGCGGCAGGAAGCCGACCACCGCGCCGATCCCGCAGGGCATGCACGTCGTCCGGGTCGCCCCGCCGTCCAGCGGCGCCGCGCCCTTCATCGTGCTCGGGGCGGTCACCTCCATGATGGTGGCCGGCGGCGTGGCTGGCTTTCTGTTGATGCGCGCGCCGGCGACGTCCGCTGCCGGCGCCGGCGCGCGGCCTCTGCTCGGCAGCGGACCACGCACGTACTTCGGCGACCGGCCCATGCTCGCCGACGTGAACGGCGACGGGGCGACGGACGTGATCGGAAAGAGCAGCATCCCCGCCGGGGAAGAGTGGATCGCGGCCTACGACGGCCGCGACGGCAAGCCGATCTGGAAGACCGCGGTCCTCACCAAGGACGCGACGAGCCACGAGGCGCGGCGCGCGGTGGCCGCCGGCCGGGTGATCTCGATCGACGGGCTGGGCAAGGCGCAGGCCTACGATCTGCGCACCGGGAGCCCGTCATGGTCGGTGTCGCTCGGCGAGAAGGCGAAGCGGGTCTGTCAGGGCAACGGCGTGATCGTCGTCGAGACGGTCGATGACGTGAAGCACGGCCTGGAGCCGGCGAGCGGAGCGCGGCGCCAGCTCGCGAAGGACGCGGCGTGCAAGCCGGTCCCGAGCTCGAACGCGGCCGAGGCGCCCGGCTACAAGCTCGTCGGCTGGTCCGAGTTCGACGAGCTCGGCCTGCCCAGCCTGCACGAGATCGAGGGCATGACGGCGCACGACGCGCTCGTCCCGAGCGGGCCCGGGCCGCGGTTCCTGCTCGGCCGCCGCAGCAAGGGCAGCCAGGTCAAGATGGTCGCCGCGGTGGACAAGAAGAAGGTCCTCTGGAAGGACGTGGTGCCCGGCGTCGATCCGCTCACCACGAAGGCGATGGGGTCGGACGAGGCGGCTTACGAGGGCGGGCTCCTGGTCGTCCCTTATGACATGAACGACAGCAAGGAAGGCACGCGCCTCGCCTGCTTCGACGGAGGCACCGGCAAGCGGCTCTGGGACGTGCAGGTCCACAAGAAGTCGCAGGTATCCAGCGGTATCTCGACCTCGGCGAACGACGTCTTCTACGCCACGTGGACGGCGGTTTACGTGTTCTCGCTGAAGACCGGGCAGCTCAGGTACGTGATCGGGACCGAGTTCTAGCCGGGCGCGCTCACGGATCGGCGACCTTCAGCAGCTGCTTGCCCACGTTCGCGCTGGTGAAGAGGCGGTTGAGCGTCGCCGGGGCCTTCTCGAGGCCCTCCTGGACGTCCACGCGATTCTTGAGCTTGCCCGAGCTCACCCAGCCGCCGAGCTCGGAGACCGCCTCTTCCAGGCGGCCGAAGTGATCGCTGACGATGAACCCCTCCATCCGGCCGCGCTTCATGAGCAGGCTCAGGTAGTTCCTTGGGCCGGCCGGCGCCTCGGAAGCGTTGTAGTCGCCGATGGAGCCGCAGAGCACGACCCGCCCGCGCATCGCGAGGTGGGCGAGCGCGGCGTCGAGGATCGCGCCGCCCACGTTGTCGAAATAGACGTCGATGCCGGAGGGGCAGAGCTCGCCGAGCCGGGCCTCGACGTCCTCGGACCTGTAGTCGATGGCGGCGTCGAAGCCGAGCTCACCCGTGAGCCACGCGCACTTCTCGGGGCCGCCTGCGATCCCGATCGCGCGGCAGCCCTTGAGCCTGGCGATCTGTCCCGCTATCATCCCGGTCGCGCCGGCGGCGCCCGAGACGACCACCGTCTCTCCCTGCTTGACGCGCCCGATGTCGAGCAGGCCGAAGTAGGCAGTCAGGCCCGTGACGCCGAAGACGCTGAGCGCCAGCTCGGGCGCGAGGCCGGGCGGCAGCTTCGTCGCCGGCAGCAGAGAGTCCTTCCCGGTCGCCAGCACCGCATAGTCCTGCCAGCCGAGGAGGCCCTGGACGAGGTCGCCCGGGGCGAAAGCAGGGCTGTTCGAGCGCACCACCTTGCCGATCCCGCCGGCGCGGACGACATCGCCGATCGGGATCGCCGGCATGTACGAGTCGCGGTCGAGCCAGATCCGCTGCGTGGGATCGACCGACAGATAGAGCGTGCGCACGAGGATCTCGCCGTCCTTCGGCGCCGGGATGGGCTCCTCACCGAAGGTGAAATCGCTGTCCTTGATCAGGCCGACAGGACGTGAGGCAAGCCGCCAGCACCGGTTCGTGTCGCTCCTCATGGGATCTTCTCCTCTGCTCGGGTGACGACGACGCTACCAGCGCATACCGAGCAGGGCAACCTGCCGAGGCGGTAGGCAAGCGCGCGGACCCATGCTAATGTCGCCAGCGACGCCTCACCCGCGTCGCTCATGATCACCCCTCGCTGAAGCCATCGCTCCGTCGCTCGGCCGCCCGAGGTGAGCCGTCCGTCGCGCCGCGCACCGCGCCTGTCGTTCGCGTGCGTCGCGCGCTCGTTGACGATCGGCCCACGGCGCGCGGTGCCGTGGCGCGCAGCGACGGCAGTGACGGTCATGATGGCGACGGCGGCGCTCGCTGCGCGGCCGGAGGGACGTTTTCCCGGGGCCACCGCGGCGCCGAGCCGGGGGGCTCGCGGCGGGTCGGTCCGGCGCTGCCGCGGCGCGACCGGGGCGTGAACAAGACAGGCCTTGAAGGAGGGTTCGTATGAGAAAGATAGTCTATGATGTCGCGGTGACGCTCGACAACTTCATCTCGCACGAGGACGGCTCGGTCGAGGGCTTCCTGATGCAGGGAGATCACGTCACGGAGTACGCCGAGCGCCTGAAGGGCTACGACACCGTCGTGATGGGGAGAAAGACGTACGAGTGGGGCTATCCCTTCGGGCTCGTCCCGGGGAAGCGAGCGTATCCGAACATGGATCACTACATCTTCTCGAAGACGCTGCGCTTCGACGAGGGCGCGGAGGTCCATGTCGTCGATCGCGACGAGCTCGCGGTCCTGCGGCGGCTGAAGGAGGGCGACGGGGCGGACATCTACCTCTGCGGGGGCGGCGCCTTCGCCGGCTCTCTCCTGGACCACGGGCTCGTCGACCAGATCGTCCTCAAGCTGAATCCCATCCTCTTCGGCCACGGGATCCGGCTCTTCGGCGAGAGCACGAGGAAGGTAGAGCTGGCGCTCCTCGAATCGAAGCCGTACGCGAGCGGCGCGGCCCTCCTTAGATACGACGTGAAGTACGGGGGCGCGGCGTAGGGGACGCCTCCCCATGATGCTACTCGACCCCACCGCGTCGCCCTCGTCGGTCGACTCCACAGGTGGTCTGATGTGGATGCCGCACTCGCAGTGGAGCCAGCGGCGACGCTCGCCATGCGCGCTGAGCACCAGACGACGGATTCACCTGTCCAGGCTGTTGAGAAGATTTTCTGCCCGGGATAGTCTCGCGATATACGGGTCTGGCTCGGAGCATCTCGGGTGCGGAGTGAGCCGCTACAGCGAATGGTGGCTCCGGTCGCGCAGCCTCGCGGTGCATATCGAGGAGGGGCAAGGATGAGATCAGTTCATTCTGTGACGGTGCACGGGTTGCTGGTCGGCGCGCTCGCCATGATGGGTTGCGGCGGCGACGATGCGTCGGGCAGCGGCGGCGCCGGCGGGAATCCCTCCGGCTCCAGCACGTCGTCGAGCTGGGCGAGCGGGACCGGCAGCTCGACCAGCACCGGACCGGCCAGCGGTACCGGCACGGGCGGAGGCACCGTCGATCCGGGCGAGCAATGCTCTGGCTGCGCGCGGCTCTCCGTGCCGCTCACGGGCAGGGGGCAAGCGACGCAGTTCTTCATCGGGTTCGACGAGGCGATCGACCTGACCGGCGCCACCGTCACGTTCCGCGTGAAGGCCCATACAGGCACCAGCGGCGGCTTGCAGCCGTACGTGCAAAACGGGGACGAGCTATTCTATGCGTACATCGGCTACACGTGGAATCCGGTCGCCGACCTCGGAGAGTGGACGGAGTTAACGATCGATGTCGATGCCGCCGCCGCGGCGTCCCCCGGCTTCAACCGCACCTTGGTGGAGATGATCGGGCTTCAGGTCACGGCGGGCGACACGGGGCCCTGGACCAACCCGACCGTCATCTACGTCGACTCCATCACTGTCACGAGGCCCAGCAGCACGAGCGGTCAGCGCAAAGCCGGGGGGGCGAGCGACGAGTTCGGCGAGGGCGGCGCCGGGGGCACGAGCGGCGACGGCGGCGCGAGCGGCGTGGGCGGCGCTGGAGGCACCAGCGGCGACGGCGGCGCGAGCGGCGTGGGCGGCGCTGGAGGCACCAGCGGCGACGGCGGCGCGGGCGGCGTGGGCGGCGCTGGAGGCACCAGCGGCGACGGCGGCGCGGGCGGCGTGGGCGGCGCTGGAGGCACCAGCGGCGACGGCGGCGCGGGCGGCACCAGCGGTGCGGGGGGCGAAGGCGGCACGGCCGGGGCCGGCGCCGGCGGCGAAGGCGGCACGGCGGGGGCCGGCGGCGAAGGTGGCGCGGGCGGCGACGGCGGTACCGGCGGCTCTGGCGGCTCTGGCGGCGAAGGCGGCGAAGGCCAAGGCGGCGAAGGCGGCTCCGGCCCCGACGTGATTCACGTGGTGGGTCCCTTCGAGTTCACGACCAGCGTGGAGCCGATGGCGATCAGCAATTACATGCCCGTGGCAGGCTCGACGCTGCTCCACATCCCCGAGTGATCGGGGCCGGCGCTCGGGATCGCCGGCGCGCACGAATCAGGCGCTCGCGAGGCCGCGAGCGCCGATCCCATCCACCACGGTACCCTCGCGATCCGTGAGGATCTTCCGCCCGGGAGCGCGTAGGCTCGCGCGCCCGCGCGATGCCGTCCGTCAAGCACAATCCATGGCTCATCTGCGCCTTCTACGGCGTGCACTCGATGATGTTCCCGGCGGCGATCTTCCCGCTGTTCTGGACCAGGGACATCGGGATGAGCGTGGCCACGATGATGAGCGTCCAGGCGTTCTTCAACCTGAGCATCGCGCTCTTCGAGTTCCCCTCCGGCTACATCGCCGATCGCCTCGGCCACCGCCGCGCCCTCGTGCTCGGCAGCGTCTCCATCCTCGCCGGGTGGCTGGCCTACGCGCTCGCGCGCTCTCTCTGGTCGGTGGTGCTGGCGGAGCTCGTGCTCGGCGTCGGGTTCTCGCTCATCTCGGGGGCTGACGCCGCGCTGCTCTACGACTCGCTGCGCGAGCAGGGCAAGGAGCACGAGTTCGCCCGCTGGTACGGCCGCATGCGCTCGGCCGCGCAGATCTCCTCCGGGAGCGCCGCGCTCGTCGCGGGCTTCCTCTACGCGCGCTGGTCTCGCCTGCCGTTCGCGATCGAGGTCGCGTGCTGGGTCGTCGCGCTCGGGATCGCCCTGCGGTTCGGCGAGACGGCGCGCGCGCAGCCCAGGGTCGAGGACCACCTCGGCCGCATGCGCGCGGTCGTGCGCGGCGCGCTGGTCGAGCGCGCCGACCTGCGCGCGGTGATGCTGCTCGGCGTGGTGTTCGCGCTCGCGGCGTACCTGCCGACCTGGCTGATGGCGCTGTACGCGACCGAGTCCGGCGCCAGCGTCACGTGGATCGGCCCGATGTGGGCCGTCGCGAGCTTCACCACCGCGCTCGGATCCATGCTGAGCGAGGGCGCCGGCCGCCGGCTGGGCATGACGGGGACGCTGCTCGCGTGCCTCGCCCTGGTGGCGGCCGGGTATCTCGGCCTCGCGCTCTCCCACCACGCGCTCGGGTTCGCGTTCTATTTCCTGCTCACGTTCGTGCGCGGGCTGCACATGCCGCTGCTCCACCACGAGGAGCAGCGCCTCGTGCCCGACGACGATCGCGCGAGCTGCGTGTCGCTGCGCAGCTTCCTGTTCCGCGCCGCCTTCGCGCTGCTCGGGCCGGCCGTGGGCATGGGCGTCGATCGCCACGGGCACCGCCCCGTGCTGTGGGCCTCGGGCGCGCTCATGGTGGCGCTCACGCTCGTCGCCCTCGGCCTGTTCCGCGCCCGCGCGGCGAGGCCGTCACACCAGGAGAACAGGGTGTGAGCGGCGCGGCGTCGCGCCGGGGTGCCGGCCGCGGCTCATGCCGATCTGGGCACCTGCTGGTGCAGCTTGCGCCGCATCTCGAGGACCGCATGCACATAGAGCCTCCCGTCGTGCGGCGCTCCGTCGGGGGAGACGATGTGCTTCGACAGGAAAGCGGCCGAGTCGACCACGCTCCCGCTGAGCCGGAATGGGACGGGCGTTCTGGCGAGCATCATGAGCCCGGTCGCCACGCTGCGCACGGCGGAGGCGAAGAAGCCCTGCCCCTCGGACGCGACCGAGACGGCGCTCACCGCCCCGGGGTGCTCGTTGAAGACGCGGGCGATGACCTTCCGTGCCTCCGGCGGCGGCAGCGGGGTGCCAGGCTCGATGACGGCGAGGTGGCCTACCCCGGAGCCGAAGCGCGCGATGCCGGCCTTCATCTCCCGATAGAACATGTGGGACTCGCCGACGCCGCTCCCCCTCCAGACGGCGATGTGCAGCCGATCCACCCAGCCGAGGACGCAGATCGCGTTCATCTGCCGGATTTCCACTACCATGGCGCGACATGCTAACCAGCTCGCTTCCCCGGCTGCAAGGCCCGGTCGCGCCGGGTCGCCGGCCAGCAGGCCGTCGCGACCGCACCCTGCCACGACGGCCTATCGCAGGTCCCGTGCGCTTTGTCGTCGCCATTACCGCCATTACGACCCTGCGCGGGGCGCTGCGGCGTCGGCCATGAAGAAGGTCGGGCGAGAGGAAGAGGCGGACCGGTTCATCGAGTTCGCCGGCGCCGGCTCCTGGGAGGTCATGCACGGGATCCTGGAGCGGCAGTTCGCCGTCCTCCATAACCGCGCCCAGGTGCTGATCGGCCTGTGCGGCATCGTCATCACCACGACCGGCTTCTCGGGGCGCCTCATCGCGGGCACCAGCCGCGCGGCGCAGGGGCTGATCATCGCCGGCGTGGCGACCGTGCTGCTCTCTGCCACGCTCATCGTCTGGGGTGTGCAGCACATCCGGTGGCTCACCCAGCAGCCGGGCGGCGATATTCGAGGCTGGCTCCTCGTCGCGCTCGCCTACCGCGATCGCAAGACAACGATCTACCGCGTCGCCATCGCGTTCCTGCTCGTGGGCCTCTCGTTCTATGTCATCGCCATCGCGCTGATGCTGCTCGACCCGACCGCGGCGCCGTCGTCGGGAGGCCGCTGAGCTGGCGATCTCGGCCGGCGCCCCGCGCGCCGCCGTCCGCCGCCGTCGTCACCTTAACGGCGCGCCACATGGCTCCTCCGGGGCCGCCTGTCGAGCACGCGCCCGCGCGCCTGAGGCGAAATGCGCCGCGCGCCCCGGGCGCGGCGGCGCGATGGGCGCACGCGCGCGCGGCGAAGCGCGCCGAACGCGGCGAGCCGTGGTCGGCACGCTGCGTGCTTTGGCCCGCAGGAGGACCGAAAACAACGACCACGGAGAACGACGGAACAGCCGCGATCCGTCCCGCGAGGCGGGCGGCTCCGGTCTCCGCGAGGATGATTGCCATGTACGACACCGGTTTTGATGCTGCCGAGAAGGACTTCAGGGCGCGCCGCTGGGACGAGGAGCCGATGCCCGCGGGCGTGCCTCCACGGACCTCGACCCTGGCGAAGGCCGCGGCGGGCGCGCTCGCCGGGGCCGCGGCGGGGGCGGCGGTGGGCGCCATCGCCGGCCCGCCCGGTGCCGTCGCCGGCACGGTGATCGGCACGCTCGTCGGGACGGTCGCCGAGGTGGTCGTCGCGCGCGATCGGCAGCGGGAAGCGCTGCGGGATGCCGCGCTCGACGAGGAGATCGGCGTCGTCGGCGGGCACATCGGCGACGCGCTCCCCGGCCAGCCTCCGGTGCAGCGGGGGACCCTCTCCGCGCCGGCCGCCGGGACCGCCGAGATCGCCGGGACCGGCCTGGCCGGGGGGCCGCTGCAGAGCATCGAGCAGGCCTGAGCAACGCGACCCGCCAGCGCGGAGCCGGCGCCGACCCCGCGTGCGCTGCGCGCCGTCCGCTTTCCCTGTCGATCCTCGGGCCTTGCGCGGCCTGAAAATCAGATCAAGCCATCATGACGACTCCCGGCGCCCGAGGCGCGACCGCGGGGGTCTGTGCCGGATGGCGAGATATTTCTCCTCACGGCAGAAATGACGAATGCGCCGGGTGTGCCGTGCTGAGGCCGGCAAAGCGCGCTCCACGCCGGGATCGCCCGTCGGCTCGATGCGCCGGTGATGCGGCGTTTCGCCTGCAATGGCAGCGAGGCAGCGAGGCAGTGAGGCAGGCAGCGAGGAGCGCCCGCCGAGCGGCGCGTCCATTTCGGGCTCTTCCGCAGGCGCTGTTGAGAAAATTCCGGCTTCGGGATAACGTCGCGGCGCGCGCGGCTGGTCCGGAGAGGGATCGAGTACGGCAAGAGCAGGTACGGCGAACGGCGGCCGCAGCCGCGCGGGCCTCGTGTGCGCGTGAAACAAAGAGAGGGTACGGATGAGATCAGTTCTTTCCTTGGCGATGTTTGGGTTGCTGGCCGGCTCGATCGCCATGATGGGTTGCGGTGATGACGAAGGCTCCGGCGGGAACGGCGGGGCGGGCGGGAGCACGACGTCGACGAGCTCGAGGAGCTCGTCGAGCAGCTCCGGCACCTCGACCTCCACGGGGACCGGGGATGAGGGCGGCGCGGGCGGCGAAGGCGGCGCGGGCGTCGGCGGCGAAGGCGGCGCGGGCGTCGGCGGCGAAGGCGGCGCGGGTGGCGACAACGGCGAGGGTGGCGCGGGCGGCGCTCCTGACATCGGTCCGGGTCCGGACGAGAGCTGCTCGGGTTGCGCCCGGCTGGCCGTGCCCCTCACCGAGGCCAGCACGGGGACGCTGTTCCAGTTCGACTGGCCGGGGCTGGTCGACCTGACCGGCGCCACCGTCACGTTCCGCGTGAAGGCGCAGGCCGCCACCGGCGGTGGCGTGCAGACGTTCGTGCAGAACGGCGGTGCGCAGAGCTGGGTGGGCGTCCCCTGGGCATGGACAGACCTCAGCAGCCTGGGCGAGTGGACGGAGCTCACCATCGACGTCGATGCCGCCGCCGTGGACGCCCCGACGTTCGACAAGACCCAGGTGAGGCGCATCGGCCTCAAGGTCGACGCAGGCACCGCGGGGCCCTGGGCCAACCCGACCGTGGTCTACGTCGACTCGATCATCGTCACCAGGTCCGGCAGCGCCGGCGGTACGGGCGGCGCTGGCGGCGAGGGCGGCGCTAGCAGCACGACGGGCGCCGGCGGCGAGGGCGGCGCTGGTAGCACGGCGGGCGCCGGCGGCGCCGGCGGCACGAGCGGCGAGGGCGGCGCTGGCAGCACGGTCGGCGCCGGCGGCGCCGGCGGCACGAGCGGCGAGGGCGGCGCCGGCGGCTCGGCGGGCGCGAGCGGCGAGGGCGGTTCGGCGGGCGCCAGCGGCGAGGGCGGCTCGGCGGGCGCCAGCGGCGAGGGCGGCTCGGCGGGCGCGAGCGGCGAGGGCGGCTCGGGCGGCGAGGGCGGCGCGAGCGGCGAGGGCGGCGCCGGCGGCGCGAGCAGCGACGTGGTTCACGTCGTCGGTCCGTTCGAGTTCACGACCGACCTGCAGGAGTTCGGGCTCGGTGACTACTTGACCGTGCCTGGATCGAGGCTGGATTTCCTCGGCGAGTGAGCCAGGCTCGCCCGCGGCGCTCGTTCTCGCGCTTCTGCGCGGAGTGAGCGCCGCGCTCCGGCGCGCTCGCGCCGGTCGTTCGTTCCCTCCCTGAGCCATCTCCCCCGGTGAACGGCGCCGTGAGCGCGCCGCGGGAGCGCTCGCCAGCAATCAAGAGCCATCGCGATGCCAGTCCTGGCAGACGGCGCCGGCGGAGAGCGGCAGTCCAGCCTTCCTTGCGTCAGCAGAGGAGGGGAGCGGCGGCGCGACCGCAGCGCGGCATCTCTCGGAGCGCGCACGTTCCCGGCGCGCCCCTGCAAACCCCCGCCGATGCAAAGGCCCTCACCGTCAGCGTCGCATGCTCTCCGAACGCGCTGGCATGGAGCGCCGAGTTGTCGTCAACTGCCGCCCGCCGATCCGAGGGCGCTGTCCGCCAGGTCGCCAAGGTCCGCATGATCCGAACCGTCCACACGACTCGCTACGTCACCCCGCTCCGTGAGGGCGGGTCGCTGCCGGCCCTCGTCGAGGCCGACGACCACGGGCTCTATGTCCTGAAGTTCCGCGGCGCCGGCCAGGGGCCGAAGGCGCTCATCGCGGAGCTCGTCGCGGGGGAGATCGGGCGCGCGCTCGGGCTGCCGGTGCCGGAGATCGTGTTCATGGAGCTCGACCCGGAGTTCGGGCGCGCCGAGCCGGACCCGGAGCTGTCCGACCTGCTGTCGGTCAGCGCCGGCCTGAACCTCGCGCTCGACTACCTGCCGGGGTCGCTCCCGTTCCAGCCGCTCGCCGGCGCGGAGCTCGACCCGGCCCTTGCGGCGGCCGTCGTCTGGTTCGACGCCTTCGTGAGCAACGTGGACCGGACCTCCAAGAACCCCAACCTGCTCCTGTGGCACCGCCAGCTCTGGCTGATCGACCACGGGGCGGCGCTCTACGTCCACCACGCCTGGACCGACACGACCGATCCGCTCGCCGACGCGCCCGACCGCTTCCCGCTCGTCAGCAACCACGTGCTGCTCCCGTTCGCCGGCGACCTCGCCGCGGCCGACGCCGCGCTGAGCGCCCGGCTCACGCCCGAGCGCATCGCCGACATCGTCGCCGTCATCCCCGACGCGTGGCTGGTCGAGCAGGCGCCGCCGGTCAGGCTGGCGGGAGACCGGCGGTCGGCGTTCGCCCCGGACGCTGTCGAGGAGCCGCCCGCGCCGGCCGTCTCGTCGCTCGCGGGGGCGCGGCGCGCGGCCTACGCCGCCTACCTGACCCACCGCCTCGCGTCGCCGCGAGGGTTCGCCGAGGAGGCGCGCGATGCCCGCGCCCGGCGCTAGCCCTCCGCCCGCGCGCGACGCCGCCGACGCGTTCGATTACGCGCTGCTGCGCGTGGTCCCGCGCGTGGAGCGCGGCGAGCGCGTCAACGTGGGGGTGGTGCTCTTCTGCCGCGCCCGGAGCTTCCTCGACGCGCGCCTCGAGCCCGACGAGCGGCGCCTGCTCGCCCTGTGGCCCGCCCTCGACCTCGAGGCGGTCCGCGGCCACCTGGACTTCGTCCGCCGCCTCTGCGCCGGCGATCCGGCGTGCGGGTACGTCGCCGGGCTGCCCCAGGCCGAGCGCTTCGGCTGGGTGGTCTCCCCGACCAGCACCATCGTGCAGCCCTCGCGCGTCCACTCCGGCCTCTGCGCCGACCCGGCCGCGGCGCTCGAGAGGCTGCTCGCGGCCCTGGTGCGGCCGGGCTGAGCGGCGGACCGCGCCCGGCGCGGCGGAGGGCGCCGGCGCGCCCTCGATCGAGGCCGGCCCGGCGCGCGCCCGCGGCTCGCGCTCAGTGGCCGTCCTTGTCGCCGCGGCCCAGCGCCCGCTTCACGGCCGTCACCACGCCGAGCAGCACGGCGCCGGCCACGACGCCGACGACGGCATCGGCCAGGGACGGCACCACCGCGCCGATCACCGGACCGGCGCCGTCGGTCATGCCCTCGATGTGGTGGTGCAGCCAGGGAATGCCGTGCGTCAGGATGCCGCCGCCGACCAGGAACATCGCCGCCGTGCCGGCGACGGACAGGCCCTTCATCAGCCAGGGCGCCGCCTTCAGGATGCCGCGGCCGAGCGACTGCTGCGCCGCGCTGCTCTGGCGGGTCAGGTGGAGGCCGGCGTCGTCGAGCTTGACGATGCCGGCGACCACGCCGTAGACGCCCACCGTCATGAGCAAGGCGATGCCGGTCAGCACGACCACGCGCGTGACGAGCGGCGAATCCGCCACGGTGCCCAGCGTGATCGCGATGATCTCGGCCGACAGGATGAAGTCGGTGCGCACCGCGCCCTTGATCTTCTCCTTCTCGAACGCGACGACGTCGATCTTCGGATCGGCGAGCGCCTGCACGAGCTCGGCGTGGTGCGCCTCTTCGTCGTGCTCGCTGTGCAGCAGCTTGTGGGCGATCTTCTCGAAGCCCTCGTAACAGAGGAAGGCGCCGCCCACCATCAGCAGCGGGGTGACGGCCCAGGGAATGACGGCGCTGATCGCCAGCGCCGCGGGCACCAGGATGGCCTTGTTGAGCAGCGAGCCCTTGGCCACCGCCAGCACGACCGGCAGCTCGCGGTCGGCGTTGACGCCGGTCACCTGCTGGGCGTTGAGCGCCAGGTCGTCGCCCAGCACGCCGGCGGTCTTCTTGGCGGCCACCTTGGTCAGCACGGCCACGTCGTCCAGCACGGTGGCGATGTCGTCGATCAGGGCGAGCAGGCTGCTTCCGGCCATGGAGTGAGGTCCTCGTCGAATGGATGGGTGGATGGCGTCGCCGCGGCGCGCCGTGGAACCGCCGCGGGGCCGCCGCGGCCGGCATGGTAGCGGGCGCCGCCCCCGGGTCGAAGATCCCCGGGCGTTCACGTTGACCGGCGAGCCTAGCACGCTGCCGGTCCCGAGCGGCGCCGCGTTCGCCCGCGCGGCGCGTGGTCCGTCGCTCGTGGCGTATGGCGCGGTGCTCGACAGCCGCGGGCGCGCGCGGCGACGTGGGCACGACGACCGATTGGTAACTGTCCAAGGGATTGGCGCGCCGTCTGACAGAATGGACATCCCGCCTCACCTTGAAAGCAGCTGGACGTCAGCCACGGACGCCGGCGGGATACGCGAGCGGAGGGCGAGCGCAGGCGACGGCGGAGCCGGGCCAGCGCAGCCGGACCCCGCGCCGTCGTCCGGGGCAGGAGCGCCAACCATCGCTGGAGGAAGCCGTCATGAAGGTAGGCATATTGCTCGGCAGCACGAGGAGCGGGAGGCAGTCGCACAAGGTCGCCCATTACCTGGAGAGGAGATTGCAGGAGAGGCGCGTCGCGACCGACCTCATCGACCTGGCGGAGAGCCAGCTGCCCATCCTGGAGGAGCGCAGCGGCCGGCACCCGCAGCTCCAGGCGCGGGTTCAGGGCCTGAGCGCCCGCCTCCGCGAGGCGGATGGCCTGGTGTTCGTGACGCCGGAATACCACGGCAGCTTCTCCGGCGTGCTGAAGAATGCGCTGGATTACTTCTGGGAGGAGTTCAATCGAAAGCCGATCGGCGTGGCCGCGGTCTCCGCCGGGAAGCTCGGAGGCATCAACGCCTCGACCCAGCTCCAGCACGTGATCCTGAGCCTCGGGGCCTTCCCGCTGCCGACGAAGCTGCTCGTCCCGGAGGTCCAGAGCGCGTTCGACGAGTCGCTCCAGGTGAAGGGCGAGAACGTCGCGAAGTCGACGAGCAGGTTCCTGGACGAGTACCTCTGGTTCGCCCGCGCCATCGTCGAGGCGAAGCGCGCCGCGCCGGAGCAGGCGGCGTAGCGGCGGCGGCGCGGCCGTCAGCAAGGAGGCGCCCGGATCGACCGCGCCACCGCGGCGCGGCTCAGGCGCTCTCCTCGATCCCCGACGGCTCTTCCAGCCCCGGCGGCTCCTCCAGGCTGATGCGCCCGAGCCGCCCGGCGCGGAAGTCGTGGACCAGGATGTCCGACGCCTTGTGCAGGTCCACCGCCCCGCCGCCGCGCAGGCAGCCGCGGCGGCGGCCGATCTCCTCGATCAGCGCGGCGGCCGACGCCGGGAGCTCCTTCAGCTTGTAGCGGGCGACGAGGAGCTCGGGATAGCGGCGCAGGAAGTGCCCCGCCGCGAAGAGGGCGACGCTCTGGTAATCGATCGCCGTGTCCGGGATCGCCCCGCCCACGGCCAGGCGGAACGAGGCCGCCTCATCGTCGATCTTGGGCCAGAGGATGCCCGGGTTGTCGGAGATGGCCATGCCGCTCTTCAAGGTGACGAGCTGCTGGCTCTTCGTGACCGCGGGCTCGTCGCCCACCTTGGCCACCTTGCGGTCCATGAGCGTGTTGATGAGCGTCGATTTGCCGACGTTGGGGATCCCCACGATCATGGCCCGCACCACCTTGCCAGGGCCGTTCTTGGGGGGCGCGAGGCGCTTGCAGAGCTCCGGGATCCGGCGCCGCGCCTCGGACGACTGGTTCGCGGAGATCGCGAGCGCGAGCACCTGGCCGCCGGGCGGCGCCCCGCCCGGCGGCGCCGGGTGCTCCGCCTCGAGGTGACGGAGCCACGCCTTCGTGACGGCCGGGTCCGCGAGATCGCTCTTGTTCAGCACCTTGATGCACGGCTTCTGGCCGCGCAGCTCGGCCACGACGGGGTTCTCGCTGGCCCGGGGCATGCGGGCGTCGAGCACCTCGATGATGACGTCCTGCGACGGCATCGACTCGGCGAGCACGCGCCGAGCCTTGGTCATGTGGCCGGGATACCATTGAATCGACATCCGTCGCGTAGCTCTATCACGCCCGGAGGCTCAGGCGCACCCGTCCGGGCCGCAGGCGGCGCCCTCGGCGAACGCCTGCTCGGGCTCGGCAGCCGCCTCGTCCCACGCCTTCTGGAGCACGCCGAGGAGCTGCTCCGCCGGCTGCGCGCCGGAGGCGCCGTAGCGCCCGCCGAACGCGAAGAACGGGACGCCCGTGATGCCGAGCGCGCGCGCCTCGTCCTCGTCGGCCCGCACCTCGCGCGCGTGGGCGTCGCCCGCGAGCGCGGCGCGCACCTCGTCCGGGTCGAGCCCCGCTTCCCCGGCGAGCCGCGCGAGCACCTCCGGGTCGCCGATCGCCTCGCCCTCGGTCATGTAGGCCCGGAGCAGCCGCTCCTTCACCGCGTCCTGCACGCCGCGCTCGGCCGCGAGGTGCAGCACGCGGTGCGCGTCGAAGGTGTTGCCGGGCCGGACCTTCTCGAAGTGGAGCTCGAGCCCGTCCGCCGCCGCCACGTCGGTCATCTGCCGGATCATGGCCTCGGCCCTGGCGACGGAGGCGCCGTACTTCTTCGCCAGGCGCTCGGCGTACGGGACGGGCGGCTCGAGCACGCGCTTCGCCGAGGGGTCGAGCTCGAACGCGCGCCAGACGACCTCGACCGAATCCCGGTGCGGGAACCTGGCGAGCGCGGCCTCGAGCCGGCGCTTGCCGACGTAGCACCAGGGGCACGCGATGTCGGACCAGACATCGACACGGAGCTTCTTCATGGAGCTCAACGTAGGTCCCCGCGGCGCGTCCGGCCAGGCGCCCACCGCCGGCGCGCCGGTGCTCCACGGGTCAGGTCTCCGTCCGCCGTTCGCCTGCCATGCCGGCCGCTGGCGCTGCCCGCCGCGCGCTGCCGCGCCTCACTGCAGCCCGAGCGTGGCTGCCACCTTGTCCTCGAGCCCGCCCCAGGACGCTGGCCGATCCGCCGCCACGTAGGCCTTGAGGAACACGTCCCGGTCCTCGAGCGCGACGACATAGGAAGCCATCTGCATCCCGTTCTTGAGCTGGTGCCTGACGCTCAGCGCCGGCCTGCCGCCCAGCGTGATGCGCTTCGCCGGGCCCATGGCGGCCGCGCCCTCCGGCGGCATCTGGTCGAGGTCCTTGCGCCCCTGCTCGAGGTCCGCGTCGAGCTGCTCGGGCGTCGTCTCGCCCTGGCGCGGGAACACCATGAGCTGGAACACCACCGGCGTGTCGGGCAGCCGCCCGTACGTGTGGACGCGGACGCCGTCGAGCTCCTCCACGGAGGGGGCCCGCGCGAGCGACTCCGGCAGGTCCAGCGCGACGCCCGTGTCCGCGACAGCGGTGCGCGTCAGCGCCGGCGGCGCGGCGAGCTCCCAGGGGCGGCCGACGGCGAGCGCCACCACCACGGACAGCGCCATCGCCACACCCATGAGCGCGGCCGCCGCCGTGAGGAGGGGGCGCGGCCTCGGCTCCGCGTCCGACGGGCGCTGGCGCTGATCGAGCGGCGTGAGGCCCCGGGGCAGGACGGTGACGGCGAGCGCGAAGCCGACGACGCCGCCGCCGAGGTGCGCGAGCAGATCGACGCCGGGTATCAGGCTGATCGCGAGGTTGAGCCCGAGCGGCCACCACGCGCGGCTGCGCATCCGCGCGATCATCGAGGGGGGCAGGAGCCCGTGGGGCCGGAGCGCGACGCCGATGCCGGCGGTCATGAGGCCCCAGATCGCGCCCGACGCGCCGACGCTCCACCGGCCCTCGTCGAGCACGCTGCCGACGGTGCTCGCGATCGCCCCGCCCAGCGCCGAGGCCCCGTAGAGCAGCAGGAAGCGCCGCGGGCCGACCAGCGCCTCGAGCATCGGGCCGAGGGACCAGAGCGCCAGCATGTTGACGAACAGGTGCACCGGGTTGGCGTGCAGGAAGGCCGAGGCGAAGAGCCGGTAGACCTCGCCGCGGCGCACCGCGTCGGCGTTGTCGGCGCCCATGCGCCAGAGCGCCGCGTCGTGGGTGCCGGAGCCGAAGGCGTAGCTCACGGCGAGGAGCGAGGCGCACGCGATCACGAGCGTCGCCGTGACGCGGCGGCTGCCCGAGAGCCGGTCCACGATCGCGCGCTCCTGCTGCGCCAGCGCGAGCGCCTCCGCGAGCGCCTCGGGGCCGATCGGGCCCACCTCGGCGAGGCGCGCGTGGGCCGCCGCGAGGAGCGGCAAGGCCGGCCCCTTCACGCGCGCGAGCGCGCCCGCCGCGTCGAGGTGGTGGAAGCCCATGCGCACGGGCTGGAGGATGGGCGACGCCCGGGAGAGCGCGGCCTGGCCCGCGGCAGCGCCGCCGCCCACCACGACGAAGTGCGCCGGCGGCCCGCCGGGGGGGATCGCCTTCACCAGGGCCCCGAGCCGCGCGCGGATCTCGTCGGCCGAGGCGTCGGCGGCGGTCGTGACGAGCACGAGCCGCACCGGGGCCGTCCGCCCGACGAGCTCCGCGACGACCGCATCGCAGTGGAGGAGCAGGAGGTCGTCCCGCCCCACCAGCAGCGCGGCGAGCAGGCGGTCGCGTTGAATCAAGGTCTCGTCCCCGGGCGCCGGGCCCATGGTCGGCAACTCCACCACGCTCTATCTCCTCCTCGTGCGCTGCTGGGAGAGGCCCCGCCGCGAGCGTAGCGGAAAGCCGGCGCGAGCAGGACCGCGAAGCGCGCCCGGCCCGGCGCGCGCTGCGCGGCGCGTGCTTCAGGCGATCTCGGCGACGACCGCGTGGTGGTCGGACGCGGCGCCGACGTCGATGACGTGGGCCTGCGCGAGCCGTCTGGACAGCCGCGGTGAGAGCAGCACGTAGTCGGTCCGCGTCTCCACCTGCGCGCCGGGGCGCCCGCGCAGCGCGGTGGCCCAGCGCGCGGCGCCCGGCCGGACGCGCAGGGCGTCGGTCCAGCCGAACGCCTCGATCGCGTCCATCGTGTCGAACCGCGGCGGGCTGCCGTACTTCTCGATGCCGGCGGCCGCGAGGCGCGCGTCGAGGTCCGCGGGGTAGGGATCGCGCCGCGACAGCGCGTTGAGGTCGCCGGCGAGCGCCCAGAGGCCCGCGGCGAACCGCTCGGGCGGCACGAGGGCGAGCAGCCAGCGGGCCTCGGTGAGCCGGCGGTCCTCGCTGCCCGCGTTGAGGTGGGTGCCGAGCACCACGAGCGGCTCGCCCGCGAGCGAGAGCTCGACCTCGACGAGGCAGTGGGCCAGCGCCTCGGGCGCGTGCACGCGCGCCTCGACGAGCGGCGCCCGGCTGACCACGCAGACGTGGTTGCGCCGGCCGTTCGGCCGCGGGTTGGCGCGGCCGAGCACGGCGTGCCGGTCGCCGGACGGCGCGCCGATCGCCTCGGCGACGGCCCGGAGCCGGGCGCCGTCCCCCCAGCCGACGCACTCCTGGAGGACGAGCAGGTCCGGGCGCGCCGCCGCGGCGATCGCGAGGATCGCGTCGAAGCGGTCCTCGCCGCCGAAGAGGATGTTGAAGGTCATGATCTTCATCTCGGGATCAGGCTAGCTCGTGACCGCGGAGCGGCTCCAGGGCGCGCTGAATCCGGTGGACGCGGCGCCGGCGACAGCGCACGAAGCGGACGTGGCCGCGCGCGGGGCCGCGCCCCGGCCTGACAGACCATGGAGCCGACGATGAGCACCGAGCACCGAGGCCTCCA
Source organism: Sorangium sp. So ce321 (assembly GCF_051530195.1). Lineage (NCBI taxonomy): Bacteria > Pseudomonadati > Myxococcota > Polyangiales > Polyangiaceae > Sorangium > Sorangium sp. So ce321. The sequence goes on from NZ_CP150329.1 coordinate 2,516,634, forward strand.
GGGCGCCCTGCACCTCGTCCCCGTGTCTGCCGGCGCCCGGGCGGCCGCGGCCCTGCCGCGCGCGGGCGCCGAGGGCAGCGCCCCCTGCGCCGCGGGGGAGAGGGCGTGATGGCCGGCGAGATCATCCCGATCCGCAGCGACTCGCCGCTCTACGCCGGCGCGCTGCGCCTGCGGTTCGACGTCTTCGTCGTCGAGCAGGCCGTGCCCGCGGACGTCGAGAGCGACGAGCTCGACGCCGATGCGCAGCACTACGTGGTGCTGGAGGGCGACGAGGTCGTCGCGACGATGCGGATCGTGCCGTACGACGGCGCGCTCAAGGTGGGCCGCGTCGCGGTCAGGAAGGATCTCCGCGGCGCCGGCCTCGGGCGGCGCCTGCTCGAGGAGGCGATCCGCATCGGCGCGGCGCAGGGCGCGCGCGCCCTGGTCCTGAACGCGCAGGTCTCGGCCGCGCCGTTCTACCGCAAGCTCGGGTTCGTCGAGGAGGGGCCGACCTTCGACGAGGCGGGGATCCTGCACACGAGGATGGTCAGGGTGATGGCCTGAGCTGTGGAGCGAAAGGAACGGGTGAGCCGATGACCACGCAGCGGATCCTCCTCGCCGGCGCCACGGGCGCGGTGGGCTTCGAGCTCTTGCGGCTGCTCCGCGCGCGGGGGTGCTTCGTGCGCACCCTCTCCCGCGTCGAGGGGAACGCCACGCGCCTGCTCGGCCTCGCCTCCGAGGTCGTCGTCGCCGACGCGGCGGAGCCGGGGGCCGTGAGCGGCGCGCTCGCCGGCGTGGATACGATCGTCTCCTGCCTCGGCGCGAATGTCTCGATGACGCTGCGCGAGCGCAGGAGCTATCACGACGTCGACGTGGTGGCGAACACGCACCTCCTCGAGGCCGCGAAGCGGTCGGGGACGCGGCGCTTCGTCTACCTCTCGGCGCAGCCTGGCCCGGGCTACGCCCACACCCGTTACCTCGCCGCCCATCTCCAGATGGAGGAGCGTATCCGCGCCTCGGGTATCTCGTTCTCCTTCGTGCGCCCCACCGGCGTCTACTCTGCGCTGAGCGACATGATCAGGATGGCCCGCGCCGGCCTGGGCACGGTGCCCGGCGACGGCCTCGCGAGGACCAACCCGGTGCACCCCGTCGACGTCGCGGAGGCGCTCGCCGAGGTGGTCGCCGGAGGCCCGGACGTGCTGCCCGTGGGCGGGCCCGACGTCATGACCCGCGACGAGGTGATGCGCCTCGCCTTCGACGCCGTCGGCAAGAAGGGGCTTATCGTGCACGTCCCCGCAGGGGTGTTCCGGTCCACGAGCGTGCTGCTCGCGGGCATCCATCCGCGGCTGTCGGATCTGCTGGAGTTCGTGGCGGCCGTGACGATGTCCGACTCGGTCGCTCCGGCGCGCGGGACGCGCCCGCTGCGGGCCTGGTTCGAGGCGCTCGCGGGCGCGTAGCCCGGCCGGCTTCACGGCCATGGTCGGGCCGCGCGACTCCGCCTCAGCGGACGCTCACCCCTTGTGCCGGACTCCCTTCGATTTCCGGTACTCCTCGAGCTCCTCGCGCCCCGCCCTCCCGGCCCGGTCGAGCGTCTCCAGCCACTCGTCGCGGTGCTCCCGCATCGCCTCGAGCACCGTCTCGGCGACGACGAGGTTGCGGTACCACTTGGCGTCCGCCGGGACGATGCACCAGGGCGCGTGCTTGGCCGCGCAGCGCCGGAAGACGTCCTCGTAAGCCTCGGTGTACTCGTCCCAGTGCTCCCGCTCCTTCCAGTCGTTCACGTTGAGCTTCCAGGCGGTCGAGGGGCTCTTCTCGCGCTCGAGGAGCCGCTCCTCCTGCTCCTTCTTGCTGATGTGCAGGAAGAACTTGATCACGATGGTCCCGTGCTCGGCCAGGAGCTCCTCGAAGTCGTTGATGTGGTCGTAGCGCTCGCCCCAGCGCGACTTCGGCTCCAGATCGTGCACGCGCACGACGAGCACGTCCTCGTAGTGAGATCGGTTGAAGATCGAGAACTCCCCCGCGCGCGGCGCCTGCCGGTGGATCCGCCACAGGAAGTCGTGCTCCCGCTCCTCCTTCGTGGGCACGCCGAACGAGCTCACCGAGACGCCGCGCGGGTTGAGCGCGCCGACCACGTTCTTGATCGCGCCGTCCTTGCCGGCGGCGTCGCGGCCCTGGAGGACGATCAGGACGCTGTGCGTCCTCGCGCCCCACATGAGCTCCTGCAGCTCCAGCAGCTCCTTGCCGAGATCGTGGAGCCGCTCGGCCGCCTCCTGCTTGCTCGCGTCGCGGGGCGGGTCGGTCGAGACGTCGTCCAGGCGAAACTTCGAATCAGGCTTCGTGAGTCGCGTGATGGGCATACGCGCCAGCCTACAGATCCCCCCGCGCCCTCCGCCAGCGCGGCGTCGAGCGCGCGGCAGCGGCGCGGCCCCGCGCGCTCGCCTCGACCGCTCGCCAGCCCGCTCACGCGGAATGCAGCGCCGCCGCGCTGACCAGCCCGCTCACGCGGAGCGCAGCGCCGCCGTGCTGACCAGCCCGCCGCGGCGCGCCGCGAGCTCCCGGAGCAGCGCGATCCACGCGCCGGGCTCGTCGAGCGTCAGGTCGGGCTTTACCCGGGGCTCCGGCCGCTCGGACGAGGCGATGTACACGCCCACGCCCCCGTGCGCCCGCGCGTAGGCGATCGCCGGCTCGTCGGTCGTGTCGTCGCCCGCATAGACCATCACCGTCCCCGGCGGCAGCCGCGCCAGCATGAACGCGAGGGCGCCGCCCTTGTCGTGCGCGGCGTCCCGCGCCTCGTGGATGCTGCGCCCCTCCATGACCACGAGCCCTCGCTGCCGCGCCGCCTCCGCCCACACCCCGACCGCGGCGAACGCCGCGGGCCGGTCCTCGGCCGAGACGAGCCGCCAGTGGAGCGCGATCGAGCAGCGCTTGCGCTGGACCCAGAACGCGGGGACCCGCCGCGCGATCTCGTCCGCGTCGCGCTCCAGCGCGTCGAGCGCCTCGACCGGCGCCTCCGCCGTGTACACGAGCGCCCCGCCCGGCGCCGCGATCTCGGCCCCGTGCTCGCCCACGCGCCAGACCGCATCCAGGGTCGCCGTGCGCGCCGCCACGTCGTAGATCGTCCTGCCCGTCACGACCGCCACGGCCGTCCCCGGAGCGTGCGAGAGCGCCTGGAGCGCCTCGAGCGCGACAGGCGCCGCCGCCGCCCCGCCCGAGACCGCGGCGATCTCGGCGATGGTGCCGTCGAAGTCGGTCGCGAGCAGCAACGACGGCGCGGCCGCCGCGCGCTCGATGAACTGGCCAACGTCCATGCTGTCCCGGAGCTTACCGTGAGCGGGAGCGGGAGACGATTCCAAGCCGCCGGTACGGACGCTCGATTGTATTGGGAATCACTTCTTGAGGGCGACACATCGCCGCCTCGCGGCGTCGCGCCGTTCTCTGGCGCTCGCCGCAGCGAGAGGGAGCGCGCCGCTCGCGGCGGCGCGGGTCAGAAACGGATGATGACCTCGTGAACGCGGCGGCCTTCGGTCTTGCCCTCGACCGCGCTTGATCCGCCGGCGCCGGGCGCAGCGGCGTGGCCCTGCTCGCGACGGAGCAGCCGATCATCACCGGCTGCTTCCAGGGCAGCAGCGCGCGCCCGGGCGGCGCCGCCGGATCGCGTGTGGACATGCGGCATGGGTGTTGCTGACTCGATCGCCTCACCGAGCGTTTGCCGAGCGTCCACCGGGCTTTGACCGGGCGCCGGCCGAGCATCGACCGAGGTCCAACTGCGCACCTTCATCGACAAGAACCGCTTTCTTCTCGTGTTCGCGGCGCTGTCCTCGGTCATGGGCATCAGCGTCGGCGTGGCCAAGGTGACCACGACGCTGTACGCGCTGGATCTCCAGGCGGACGAGGCGCTGCTCGGGCTGATCGCCGGATCGCAGAGCATCGGGGTGCTGCTCATGAGCATCCCCATCGGGCTCCTCGTCGATCACCTCGGGCCATCGCGGCTGTTCGTGCTCGGGAGCCTCGTCGCCGGGACGATCTACATGGCCCTGCCGGCGGTCCCGTCGCCGGTGTTCCTGCTGGCCTGCACGACCGCGATCAGCTTCTTCATGCCCATGCGCTTCGTCTCGCTGAGCACCGTGTTCATGCAGCAGCTCGAGACGGTGGGAGAGGGCAAGGCCGGCTGGTACCGCGGGACGCATATGGTCGGCATGTTCCTCCTCGGCCCCATCCTCGCGGCCAGCCTCACCCGGGCCCTGGGCTTCCCGGGCACCTACCGGCTCATCGGGGTCTCGTTCCTCGTCACCGTGTTCATGTCGTCGATCGTCTTCGGCCGCTACGCCGTGCGGGCCACCTCCGCTCGCTCGCTCCGCCTGTCGGGCGTCCGGTCCGACCTCGCCCTGCTCGCGCAGGACGTCGATCTCCGCAGCGTGTGCGTGATCGAGTTCGCGACGCAGTCGGTCAACTCGTTCTTCATGTTCTTCATCATCCCGATCGGCGTCACCGTCGCTCACCTGACGGCGGCCGAGGCCTCGGGGCTGCTCGCCTGGCAGGGCGTGACCTACATCTTCGCGCTGTTCTCGCTGGGCGGCCTCGTGGGCCGGGTGGGGCACGAGCGCACGTACCTCGCCAGCCTCATCCTCGTCCCGAGCGCGCTGCTGCTGCTCGGGCTGTCGAGCGACCTGGCCCCGCTCCGCGTCGGCGGCCTGATCCTCGGGCTCGGCCTCGGGCTCTTGCAGATCGCGAACCTCACCCGCATCGCCCGGATCGGCGCGCGGGTGGGGCGGGGGAAGGTGGCCGGCCTGCACGCCCTGGTGGGGCCGTCAGGAGGGCTGTTCGGCAGCACCGTCGGAGGCCTGGTGGGCCGGAGCCTGGGGCTCCAGTCCATGTTCCTGTTCCTGTCCGTGCTCTTCGGCGTGCTCCTCGCGGTGGCGCGCAGGACGTCCAGCGCCGTGGCGGCGGTGCCTCAGGCGTCCGCCGCGCCCGCGGCCGCCGAGTGACGAGCGAGCGGGAGACGCGAGCGGAGCGGGCGTGTCCGTGAAGTAGGGAGTCGCGAGGAGGAGAGAGATGAGCCAGCGCAAGGGTCAACTGAAGCTCGGAGCGTTCCTGATGGCCACGGGCCATCACGTGGCCGCCTGGCGCCACCCGGCGGCGCAGGCCGACGCCGGCCTGAACTTCAAGCACTACAAGCAGATCGTCCAGGCCGCCGAGCGCGCGAAGTTCGACATGATGTTCCTGGCCGACAGCGCCGCGGTGTGGGACCGCTCGCCGGAGTCGCTCAGCCGGACCAGCGTCGTTCACTTCGAGCCGATCACCCTGCTGTCGGCGCTCTCCGCCGTGACCGAGCACATCGGGCTCGTGGCCACGGTGTCGACGACTTACAACGAGCCCTTCCACCTCGCGCGCAAGTTCGCCTCGCTCGACTACCTGAGCGGCGGGCGGTCCGGGTGGAACCTGGTCACCTCCGCGAACCCGGCCGAGGCGCTGAACTTCAACCGCGATCACCACCTGGAGCACGCGCTGCGGTACCGGCGAGCGCGGGAGTTCGTCGACGTCGTCACCTCGCTGTGGGACAGCTGGGATGACGACGCGTTCGTGCGGAACAAGGAGTCTGGCCTCTTCTTCGAGCCGGGCCGGCTGCACGTGCCGGACCACAAGGGCGAGCACTTCTCGGTCCGCGGGCCGCTCAACGTGGCCCGCCCGCCGCAGGGGTATCCGGTGATGGTGCAGGCGGGGTCGTCCGAGCCAGGCCAGGAGCTCGCGGCGGAGACGGCGGAGGTGATCTTCACCGCGCAGCAGACGCTGGGAGACGCCCAGGCGTTCTACAGGAGCGTGAAGGACCGCCTCGACCGCCACGGGCGCTCGCCGGAGCACCTCAAGATCATGCCGGGGATCTTCCCGGTGGTGGGCCGGACCGAGCAGGAGGCCCAGGACAAGTTCGGCGAGCTCCAGGCGCTGATCCACCCCGAGGTCGGGCTGGCGCTCCTGTCGGGGATGTCGGGCGGGACCGATCTGTCGCAGTACCCGGTGGACGGGCCGCTCCCGGATCTGCCGGAGAGCAACGGCGGCAAGAGCCGGCAGAAGCTGCTCGTCGATCTGGCGCGCCGGAACAACCTGACCATCCGCGGCCTGTACGAGTGGATCGCCGGGGCGCGCGGGCACCGGCAGCTCGTCGGCACGCCGCAGAGCATCGCCGATCAGCTGGAGCAGTGGTTCCTCGAGGACGCGGCGGACGGCTTCAACGTCATGCCGCCGTACCTGCCCGGCGGGCTCACCGACTTCATCGATCTGGTGATCCCGGAGCTGCGCCGCCGGGGCCTCTTCCGGACCGAGTACGAGGGGCGGACCCTGCGCGAGAACCTGGGTCTGCCGCGCCCCGCCAACAAGTTCCGGACCGGCGAGCGGCCGAGGCCCGGCAAGATCGAGCCCGCCGTCGCCCCGCCGGCCCCCGCCGCGGCGAGGGCCTCGGCCTGAGGCCCTGACGACACGAACGGCGCTCCCAGAGGCCCTGAACTATGCGCGACTCTCACCGGACATCTCGAATCACCAGGACCCGCCGCGCGTTCGTCGCGGCCCTCTGCGCCGCGCTCTCGCTCGCGGCCTGCTCGAAGGCCGAGCCAGGCGGCGGCAAGGGCGACAGGGCCGCCGGCGACCCCGAGGTGCTGGAGCTGCGCTATCAGGGCTTCTCCGGCGCGGTCTCGGTGCCGGAGCTGGCGGAGGACCTCGGCTATCTCGCCCCGATCAAGCTGAGCTACGTCGGCAACACGATCAGCGGACCGCAGGACATCCAGACGGTGGTCACCGGAGACACCGATTTCGGGCAGGCGTTCAACGGCGCGGTGATCAAGCTGATCGCCGCCGGGGCGCCGCTCCGGGCGGTGGTGGGCGGCTACGGGGTCGACGCGAAGCGGTGGAGCGGCTTTTATGTGCTCGACGACAGCCCGATCAAGGCCCCGCGGGACCTGCTCGGCAAGAAGGTCGCCATGAACACGCTGGGCGCGCACCACGAGTTCATGCTGAAGGAGTACCTGTCGCGGCAGGGGCTGACGAGCGCCGAGATCGAGCAGGTCACGCTGGTGGTGCTGCCGCCGGTGAGCGCGGAGCAGGCGCTCCGGCAGAAGCAGGTGGAGGTCGCGGTCCTCGGCGACATCCTGCGCGACAAGGCGCTCGAGCGCGGCGGGATCCGGGCGCTCTTCTCGGATCACGAGCTGTTCGGGGAGTTCACCGCCGGCAGCTACGTGCTGACGAAGCGCTTCATCCAGGAGAACCCGAACAGCGCCCGCAAGTTCGTGGAGGCCGCGGCGCGCGCCATCGAGTGGGCGCGCAGCGCCCCGCGCGACGAGGTGATAGCCCGCCTGCAGAGCATCATCGAGCGGCGAAAGCGCAACGAGGACGCGTCGGTGGTGAAGTACTGGACCAGCCTGGGCGTCGCCGGAAAAGGGGGGCTCCTGGCCTCGAAGGAATACCAGGTCTGGATCGACTGGCTGGTGAGGGACGGCGAGCTCAAAGAGGGGCAGATCAAGGCCGAGGACCTGTACACCAACCAGCTCAACCCGTTCGCGCCGCAGGTGCAGTGACGAGGTCGAACGCTCGAGCGCGCAGGAGGGATCCCCATGAGGTGTGGAGAGCGCAGAGGTGCTCTCCCGCTCCGGGCGGCCTCCGCGTCCGTGCAGCTGAAATGACCTGAGCTCGCGTCGCGCGCGAGCCGTCCGGCGCCCTTCACGACCCGTTCAGCGGGCCGGCGGCGCGGCGCGACGCTTCGCTTCGTTGTGCAACGAAAAGCCTCCGAGGAGTCATCACATGCCGAGATCCATTCTCCGGGCCGCGCCCGCGTGCCTGGCTACCGCCCTGGTCCTGCAAGGCGCGACGGCCCACGCCGACGTCGTCCTCGACTGGAACAGGGTGACCGTCCAGGCCGCGAAGACCGCGGGGCGGAGCACCAACGCGCAGAGCCGCGATCTCGCCCTCGTGCACCTCGCGGTGCACGACGCGGTGGCCGCGATCGTGCCGCGCTATCAGGCCTATTCTTCGCACCCCGTCGCCGCGGGGCCGGCCTCGGCGGACGCCGCCGCCGCGGCCGCCGCGCACGCGGTGCTGACGCAGCTCTTCCCCGCCCAGGCCGAGGCGCTGGACGACGCGCTGAGCTTCTCGCTCCAGGGCATCCCGGACGGCGCGGAGGAGGACAACGGCGTCGCCGTCGGCGTCCAGGCCGCCGAGGAGACTCTGGCGCTGCGCGCTGACGACGGCTCGGCCGGCTCGGAGTCGTTCCCGGAAGGGACCGAGCCGGGCAAGTGGCGCCACCCCCAGCCCGGCCAGACGGCCGACTCGACCTGGCGCTCGGTCGATCCGTTCGTGCTCTCCAGCCCCGACGAGCACCGCAGCCCCCCTCCGCCGGCGCTCGACTCGGCCGAGTATGCAGCCACCGTCAACCAGGTGAAGGCCCTCGGCGGCGCGAACAGCAGCGCGCGGACGCCGGAGCAGACGGTCATCGCGCAGTTCTGGAACGGCTCTGCGGTCCTCACGCCGAACGCCGTCGCGCGCCAGGTGTCCGCGGCGCGCGGCCTCGACATCGCCGAGGAGGCGCGCCTCTTCGCGCTGCTGAACGCGGCGCTGGCCGACGCCCGGATCGCGGCCTGGGACGGCAAGTATTTCTACCAGCTGTGGCGGCCCGCCTCCGCGATCCCGCTCGCCGCCGCCGACGGCAACGAGGCGACGGTCGCTGATCCGGAGTGGACATCGCTCCTCAGCCCGCTGCCCGCGCACCCGGATTACCCGAGCGGCGCGGCGACAGCGGTCTCCGCCGGCCTGAACGTGCTCAGGTACTATTTCGGCGACGACGTGAGCTTCTCGCTCGCGTCCGACACCTATCCCGACACCACGCGCACCTTCGCGAGCTTCAGCCAGGCGGTGAGCGAGGCGGCTCGCAGCCGCTATTACGGCGGCGTCCACTTCCCCGCCTCGACGGCGGCGGGGCAGACGCTCGGTGAGAAGATCGCCAGACAGACCTACATCAACCTGCTCCCGCCGAGCCCGGACGACGCAGGCCAGGGAGGCTCGGGCGGCGGCGGTGGGGCCGGCGGCGCAGGGGGTGACGGCGGTGGGGCCGGCGGCGCGGGGGGTGACGGCGGTGGGGCCGGCGGCGCAGGGGGCAGCGGCGAGGGCAGCGCAGGCGAGGGGGGCGCGCCGGGGACAGGCGGAGCCGGCGGCGGCGGGAGCGCGGCCGGGGGCGACGGTGGGGCTGGCGGGCAGGCCAGCGACGGCGGCGGCGGGGGCGGCGACTCTCCGGGGCCGGCCGACGACAGCGGTTGCTCCGCCGCGACGGGGGCCGGAGCAGGCCGCCCGAGCGCGGGCTTCCTGATCGCCAGTGCCGCGCTCGCGCTGTCCGCCCTGCGCCGGCGACGGAAGACGGGTTGAGAGGAGCCCCGGCTGGAGCTGCGGGCGGCGGGTCAGCGCCGCGCCGCGGGCCGCCGGGGCGGCTATCGTGCGCGCATCGCGGCGGCGATACCGGATTGCAAGGTGCTGTAGGTGGCGATGCCGCGCAGGTCCACGCCGAGCTGTACGAGGACTTGCGCCATCGACGGCTGAATGCCGGTGACAAGCACCCGCGCCCCGAGGAGCCGCACCGCCTGCGCGGCCCGCACCACGGCGTCAGCGGCCTGCGTGTCGATCGTCTCCACGCCGGTGACGTCCAGGATCACCATCGAGGCGCCCTCTTTCGCGACCCCCCGGAGCAGCCCTTCCATGATCTGCTCGGAGCGCCGGGCGTCGATCGGCCCGACCAGCGGCATCGCGAGCACGTCCTTCGCCAGCGGCAGGAGCGGCGTGCTCAGGGCGCGGATCGTCTCCTGTTGCGCCGCGATCAGCTCGGCGCTGCGCTGCAGCTCCTCGGCCTTCGCCTCCGCCGCCTGGCGCGCCTGCACCTGCTCCGTGATCTCGACGCCGTAGTGGCACACGCCGACGATGCCGTCCGACCCATCGCGGACGGGCGCGTACACGATGTTGAACCAGCGCAGCTCCTCGCGGCCCTGCTCCGCGTCCTGCAGCTTCACGGGCACCTCGCTGCCGAGGAACGGCTGGCCGGTGCGGTAGACGCCGTTCACGAGGGCATGGAACCCCTGCGCCGCCTCCTCGCTGAGCACCTCGCGGAGCACGTCGAGGAGCGGCCTCCCCAGGAGCTGACGGCCCGGCAAAGAGGCGCAGTAGGCCGGGTTCACGAGGGTGAACACGAGCTCGTCGCCCCGCCACATGCAGACCGGCGTGCGCGCGTGCATGAGCATGTCGTGGAGGCTCTGGTGCGTTGACCGCAGGTCCGAGAGCTCGGCCTGCGCCTGCGCCAGCGCCCTCTCCAGCGCCGCTATCCGCCGCTCCGCGCTCTCGGACGTGGGCGCACCTGCAGGAGCCGTCCCTTCATGCGTGCCTTCTCCCATGATGCTGATTGCCATCCCTCGTCCTGCGACGCTCCGCTGCTCCCTCGCTGCCCTGAAGAAAGGTAAGTGCCGGTCGGGCCAGCGGTAGCGCCACTGTACGGGGATGGTATTCGAGCGCTCGCCACGTGTAAATCGAGGTACGGGCGCAGCGCGCGTGGTGCGCTGGGTTGCACAGGACCTGTCCGCGCCGCTGTCGTGCTCGCCATCCACGATGGTGTGGCTGTCGTCGTTCCGTGTGGGAGACGCTGCTCCACGTCGGGTGGTCGCCACACGTCCGGATCCATCCGCTGCGCATGACGCGATGACGCGATGACGCGATGACGCGACGACGCGACGACGCGACGACGCGACGACGCCCCGCTCGCGCCGTGACCCGCGGGGCGGGCCTTGCGAGGTAACACCTGAGGAATCCCCTCATTGTGCAGCCCTTTTCAGCGGGGAAATTGAACAGGGAGGCGGGGAGACGGGGAGTGTTTTGAAGATTTCCCTCCCCGCCTCCCTGTGAATTTTTCGAAAAATTTGAGGGGATGCCTCGGAGGTAACACCGCAAGGTAACAACGGTTTTCCGCTCGACGACGCACGGTAGAGCTTGCTAGGCTGCTCCAGTTGGCCGGAGAGCGCTCTGCGCGCTCGCGAGCGCGAGAGCCCTTCTGGGCTGGAGCGCGCACGTGACGCCAGAGGCGCCGCGCCATCGAAGAGAACAACGCCTCCCCAGCGTAACGAGAGGAGCTTGACAATGAGAGCTACAACGAGCTTGTCGGTCGTACTCGCGGGCTGCCTGACGGCCCTGCTCTGGACGGGCAGCGCGGCCGCAAAGGACCATGCGCCGGGCGCCGGCGATGGCGCGGCGCGCAAGGTCAAGTGCAATGACACAGAGAGTGTGCTCGTGCTCACGCCCATCGGAGAGAATCAGTACCTGAGCTATCAGCGGGTGCTGCTCGACGCGCCGATCAGCGAGGTCTGGCCGGTGCTCCGCGACATCGAGCGGTTCGTGGAGGCCGTCCTCCCCGACGTGGCGCCGACGTTCATGTGGGAGGACGGTGGAGGCCCGGAGATCATCCCCTCGCGCTACCAGTTCACCTCGGGTGGCATCACGCTCCACGAGGAGATCATCTACCGCTCCGAGGAGGAGAACCAGATACTCGTTCGTCTCGTGGAGCCGGTGCCGGAGCTGGGCATGGAGCAATATTACGCGTTCGGAGATGCGACCCGGGTGTGCGGTAACAAGACGCTGCTCGAGTACACCCGGTACATCGAGCTCGCGCCGGGAACCGACCCGGAGTTCTTCAGGGCGCTGTTCACGCAGGAGTTCATCGACATCCCGGCGTACTTCAACAACTAGCGCCGCCCCGGGGCATCCCCGGTTCCGCGACGACAGTGGGCCCTCCTCGGGCCGGGCTGCCACCCACGCCCGACCCGCCCACCGCGCCGGGCGCGGCCGCCGCCTGTCACGGGATGACCTCGACGGCCATCCCTTCGCCGAGCTCCGCGCTCGCGAGCTTCACGATGCGCTCGCTCCCGTCGAGCCCCGTCGCGATCTGGATGGTCGCGCCCGTGTCGCGCTCGACGACGATGGGCACGAAGCGGATCTTGTTCCCCGGGTCCACGACGGCCACGCGGAGCCCCTTGGCGTCGTTGTAGAGCGCCGTCGCCGGGATCTCGAGCACGCGGTGCGGCGTGGGCAGCGTCAGCGCGACCTCAGCGTACATGCCCGCGAGGAGCCTGCGGTCCGGGTTCGGCACCCGCACCTCGGTGTTCATCGTCCGGGTCGCCGCGTCGAGCGCGCCGGCGGTGCGCGCGACGGTGCCCTGGAACGGCTGCCCCCCGAACTCGCGCACCGTGACCTTCGCGGGGGCGTCGACGCGCACGCTGGGCGCGACGTCCTGCGGGACGCCCACGAAGACGCGCACGGGGTCCGTCGCGGCGATCTTGAACAGCGGCGTCGCGTTGCCGGCCGTGACGAGCGCCCCGCGCTCGACCGTGCGCGAGGTGACCGTCCCCGCGAACGGGGCGACGATCTTCGCGAACCTCTTCAGGTCGAGGAGGCGCTGGATGTTCGCCTGCGCCGCGGTGATCGCCGCCTGCGCCACGGTGACGCTCGCCTCGGCGACGTGCGCCTGGCCCTGCCGCTGCTCGAGCTCCTCCTGCGGCGCCACGCCCGCCGGGACGAGCTGCTCGTAGCGCTTCACGCTCGACAGCGACAGGTCGCGGTTGGCCCTGGCCTGCAGGAGCCCGGCGTTCGCCTGCACGAGCTGCGCGCGGGCCTGCGCGAGCTCCTGGTCGAGCTCGGGCGTGTCGACCTCGGCGAGGACCTGCCCCTCCTCGACCTTGTCGCCTATGTCGGCGCTCCACTTGCGCACGTAGCCGCTCACGCGCGGGTAGACGACCGTCTCCTCGAGCGGCTGGATGCTCCCCGGCAGGACGAGCGCCCTGTCGCTCGACACCGGCTGCGGCGCGACGGTAGCGACGCGCGGGGCCGCGCCCTCGCCGGCCCTCACGCCCTCCTCGAGCGCGGCGCGGGCGCTCCGGCGGGGCAGGTAGGCCGAGGCGAACGCCGCGCCGAGCACGACGAGGACGCCCACGCCGAGCGCGACGCCGCGCGTCCTCGTCATCACGGCGGGCGGGGGCAGGTCGAACCCGAGATCGTCGCCCGGCGGGGCCGGGTGCGGAGCTGTGGCGGGGTGATCGGGGGGGCTCATAGGTTCTCTGCCAGCAGGTCTCGGGCCGGCGCCTTGTTGCGGAGGATGCTGTACATCACCGGCACGAAGAACAGCGTGGTGATCGTCGCGACGAGCAGACCGCCGATGACCGCGCGGCCCAGCGGGGCGTTCTGCTCGCCGCCCTCGCCGAGGCCGAGCGACATCGGCAGCATGCCGAAGATCATCGCGAGCGCGGTCATGAGCACCGGCCGGAGGCGCGTCATGCCCGCGGCGAGGGCCGCGGCGACCGCGTCGCGGCCCAGCTTGCGCTGGTCGTTCGCGAACGTCACGACGAGGATGCTGTTCGCCGTGGCGACGCCGACGCACATGATGGACCCCATGAGCGCGGGCACGCTCAGCGTCGTGCGCGTCACGAAGAGCATCCACGCGATCCCCGCGACGGCGCCCGGGAGCGCCATCAGGATGATGAGCGGGTCGAGCCACGACTGGAAGTTCACGACCATCAGCAGGTAAACGAGCACGACCGCGAAGAGGAGCCCGTAGCCGAGCCCCTGGAACGAGGAGTCCATGCTCTCCGCCTGCCCCTTGATGGTCACCTTCGTCCCGCGCGGCAGCTCGGGCCTGAGCTCGTCGACGACGCGCTCGATGGCGCTCGCGACCGAGCCGAGGTCGGTGCCGTCGACGTTCGTCTGGACGTCGAACGTCCTCGCGACGTTGTAGTGGGTGATGTTGGCCGGCCCGGTGCCGCGCGACAGCGACGCGACGTTGGACAGGAGCTGGGGGCGGCCGTCGCCGGTCGACAGGGGCGTGGCGTTCACGTCGTCGAACGAGCCGATCGCGTGCTGGGGCGTCTGCACGGCGACGAGGTACTGCACGCCGCGCTTGTCGAGCCAGTAGGTCGGGGACGTCTGCCCGCTCGACGAGAGCGAGACGAGGACGTCGCTCGCCACGTCGCGCTGGCTGAGCCCCATCTGGTCGGCCATGGTGCGGTCGACGTCGATGCGGAGCTGCGGCCGCTCCGGCACCTGCGCGAGGTGGACGTCCACCGCGCCAGGGACCTTCTCCACGCGCCCGGCGATCTTCTGCGCCACGGCGAGGGTCTCGTCCTCCTTGCCGATCGGGCCCACGACCTGGACGTTGATCGGCGCGGCGAGGCCGAAGTTCAGCACCTGCGTCGAGATGTCGGGGGCGAGGAAGAAGAACGTCGTGTCGGGGTACGTCGCGTTGAGCTTCGCGCGGAGCTGCCGGACGTAGCCGGCCGTCGGCCGGTGGTGCTCCGCGAGCGCGATGAAGATCTGCCCGTCGGCCGACGAGATCTGCGCGCCCTCGCTCAGGGACAAGTTGATGCCGCTCGCCGGGATCCCGATGGTGTCGAGCATCGTGCGGATCTCGTCCGGCGGGATCACCTCCCGGATGGTCTGCTCGATGCGGGCGAAGCGCCGCTCGCTCTCCTCGAGGCGGGTGCCCGGCGCGCCGCGCACGTGGAGCTTGATCAGCCCCGCGTCGACGCTCGGGAAGAAGTCGCGGCCGAGCAGCGGGATCAGCGCGACCGAGGCGGCGACGAACGCGAGGAACACGCCGACGAACCCGGCGCGGTGCGCGAGCGCCCACGCGAGCCACCCGCCGTAGGCGGCCCGCAGCCGGTCGAATGCGCGGTTGAACGCGGCGAAGACGCGCCCGAACAGGCTCTTCGGGTGCTCACCGTGGCCGTGGGCGTGCTCCGCCGCCTCGCGCTCGAGCAGCAGGCGCACGAGGGTCGGGACGAGCGTCCGCGACAGGAAGTACGACATCAGCATGGCGAAGACGACCGCCAGGGCCATCGGCACGAAGAGCGACTTCGCGGCGCCGGTGATGAACGCCACCGGCACGAATACGATGCAGATGCAGAGCGTGGCGACGAGCGCCGGGACGGCGATCTCCTGCGCCCCGTCGACGATGGCGCGGATGAACGGCTTCCGCTGCCCGAGGTTGCGGTGGATGTTCTCGATCGCCACCGTCGCGTCGTCGACGAGGATGCCGACCGCGAGCGCCATCCCGCCGAGCGTCATCACATTGAGCGTGTAGCCGAGCGCGTTCAGGGCGATGATCGAGACGAGGATCGAGAGCGGGATGCTGATGACGACGATGAGCGTGCTGCGCCAGCTCCCGAGGAACAGCAGGATCATCAGCGCGGTGAGCCCCGCGGCGATGAGCGCCTCGTGCACCACGCCGTCGACCGCCGCGCGCACGAAGATCGACTGGTCGAAGAGCAGCGAGACCTTGAGCTCCTTCGGGAGCTTCTCCAGCGTGGCCGGCAGCATCGCGTGGATGCGCGAGGTGACGTCGAGCGTGCTCGCGTTCCCGTTCTTGAGGACGCTGAGGAGCACGCTGCGCTTGCCCTCCACGTGCACCATGTTCGTCTGCGGCGCGCTGCCGTCGCGGACGCTGGCGACGTCGCGGAGGTAAACGGTCGTCCCGTTGACGGTCTTGAGCGGCAGCTTCCCGAGGTCCTCGAAGGCCGCGGGGCTGCTGTTCATGATGACGGGGTACTCGTTCTCCCCCATCTTCGCCGTGCCCGAGGGCAGGATGACGTTCTGCAGCCCGAGCGCGGCGTTCACGTCGCGCGGCGACAGCCCCCAGGCGAAGAGGCGCTGCGGGTCGATGTCGACCATGATCTGGCGCTGCTTGCCGCCGTAGGGGTACGGGATCTGCGTGCCCCGGATCGTGGCGATGTCGGCGCGGATGAAGTTGACCGCGTAATCGAAGAGCTGCTGCTCGCTCAGCGACTCGCTCTCGAGCGCGGCCTGGAGGATGGGCACGCTGGAGGCGCTATAGCGAATGATGAGCGGCGGGCTGATGCCGGGCGGCATCTGGCGGATGGCGGTCTGCGAGATCGCCGTGACCTGCGCCGTGGCGGCCTCGACGCTGGCGCCGGGCTGGAGGAAGATCTTGATGATCGAGATGCCGGTGAGCGACTGGCTCTCGATGTGGTCGATGTCGTTGACGGTGGTCGTGAGGAAGCGCTCGTAATTGTTGACGATGCGCTTCTCCATCTCCTCGGGGGGGAGGCCGCCGTAGTTGAAGATGACGGACAGGACCGGGATGTCGATGTCGGGGAAGATGTCCGTCGGCATCCGGGTGATGGTGAACACGCCCAGGATGACGATCAGCATCGACATCACGATGAACGTGTACGTGCGTTGAAGCGCGATCCGGACGAGCCACATGGGCCAATTCCCGTCCCCCCACCGGAGCGCCCCGGGTGGGGGCGACGCCTGGGGCAGGCTCCGCATTTAGGGTGCCCCTGACGTTCGTCCAATCTATTATTTCGTATCACACGATACCTTCAAGGTATGGATCTGCGCCACCTCCGGTACTTCACGGCCGTCGCCGAGGAGCGGCATTTCGGCCGCGCGGCGCGGCGGCTCGGCATCGCGCAGCCCCCGCTGAGCCGGCAGATCCAGGATCTCGAGTCGGAGCTCGGCTTCTCGCTCTTCGATCGCTCGCGCCGGCGCGTCGATCTGACGCCCGCGGGCGAGGTCTTTCTCGCCCAGGTCCGGCGGGTCTTCGACGCGCTCGAGCTCGCGGTGCACGAGGCCCGGCGCGCGAGCGTCGGCGAGACAGGGCGCCTCGTGGTCGGGTACCTGTCGTCGCTCGCCTACAGCGGGATCACCGAGCTGGTCCGCGCCTTTCGCACGGAGTTCCCGTCGGTGGAGCTCGCGCTCCGCGAGATGCCGCCGCAGGAGCAGATCGAGGCGCTCAAGGACGGGCGCATCGACGTCGGCTTCGTGAGGGCGCCGCTCGACGACGCCCGGCTCTCCGCCGAGTGCGTGCGGCGCGAGCCGCTGGTCGTCGCCCTGCCGGCCGACCACCCGCTCGCGGGGCGCAAGCGCATCCCGCTCGAGCTGCTCTCGCGCGAGCCGTTCGTCGTGTTCCCGCGCCAGCGGGGGTCGGCCTTCTTCGACCTCGTGGTGGCGCTCTGCCGCCAGGCGGGCTTCTCCCCGCGCATCGTGCAGGAGGCGCTGCACCTCGACATCCTGAGCCTCGTGGCGGCGGGCTTCGGCGTCTCCATCCTGCCGGACTCGATCAAGAACATCCGGCGCAGCGGGCTCGCGCTGCGGCCGATCGTGGGCGCGCCGTCGACCGACCTCCTCCTCGCGTGGCGCGCGGGCGACGCCTCTCCCACGCTCGGGCAGTTCCTTGCGTTCGTGCGGCGGGTCGGCGTCGACAAGCCGCGCGCGGCGCGCCGGGCGCGGGGCGAGGGCGAGCCGGGGCGGCGCGCTCCGGGGGAGGAGGGCGAGGGCGAGCCGGGGCAGGAGGGCGAGGGCGAGCCGGGCCGCCGCGCTCCGGGCGAGAGCGAGGGCGAGCCGGGCCGCCGCGCCCGCGGGGCCGGCGCGCGCCGGGCGGCCGCGGCGGAGGAGGAGTAGCGCGCGTTCGGAGCGTCCCGGGCGCCAGCGGCCATGTCGCGCGACTCGACACCTCGACAGGCCGTTGCGAGCAGGTCATCCCGGCCGCGCGCGCCCTCGCGCGAGCGCGTCGGCCCGGGCGATCAGCGTCGGGATGCGGTGCGCCCCGTGCATCGCCTGCACGAGCCGGGCGGCGTCGCCCAGGTCGAGCCCCCGCGCGGTCACGAACAGCGGCCGCTGGCTCGAGCCGCGGCACACGTGCGCGGCGAAGCGGCTCCCGCGGAAGGCCGTCTTGGCGACGCCGACGACCGCGACCGCGCCGCCGAGGCGCTCGTGGAGGTGCGCGCCGAGGCCGGGCGCGCCGGCCTCGTCGAGCTCCACGTAGCCGTCGATGACGAGCGCCGCGGGGCGGGCGCGCACGCGCCCGAGCACCTCGAGCAGGCAGGGCAGCTCGCGCTCGAAGAAGGCGCCGGGGCGATACGGCATGACGGACGGGAGCGTCGCGATCTGCTCCTCGCTGGCCGCCGCGTCGGTCCAGCGCTCCGCGATCACGCACGCGGCCCTGGCGCCTTCTCCCTCGTAGTGGACGTCGAGGACCGCGATCCGCGGCGCCTCGCCCGCCGTCGCGCCGGTCCGCCCCGCCGCCGGTTCTCCAGTGGGGCCGTGGTCCGCCGCGGGCCCGGCCGGCCGCGGCTCAGGCACGGGGCACCCGCGGCGCCGCGACCGGCCCCCTCCGGTTCCGCAGCGCCGAGAGGGCCCTGCCGAGCGTCGGGTAGAGCGTCATCCCCTCGAGGTCGATGCCGAGGTGGGTGAACCCCTGCGCGACCTGCGGCCGCATCCCCACGACGATGACCTCGGCGCCGAGCAGGAGGGCGGCGCGGGTCGTCTTCATCAGCGACTCGGCCACCTGCAGGTCGGCGACGGGCACGCCGGTGATATCCATCAGCAGCACCTCGGCTTCCTGGCGGCTGATCTCCGCGAGCACCACCTCGAGGATGTGGCGCGCGCGCTCCAGATCGATGGCGCCGACGAGCGGCACGAGCAGCACCCCCGCGTCGAGCGGGATGACCGGGCAGCCGAGCCGGCGCACGGCGTCGGCCAGGGCGCGCTCGCGCTCGTACGCGGCGCGCGTCTGCCGCTCCTGCTCGACCAGCGACTCGATCAGCGAGGCGCGCTCGAACGAGGCGGTGAGCATCGCCACCCACACGTCCATGTCCCGGTGATCGAGCCCGAGCGGGCTGCTCACCGGGGCGCAGACCGCGAGGATGCCGCGATCCTCGCCGTCGCTGCGGAGCGGGAGGAGCCGGATGACGTGGTCGCCGTCGTACTGGACGGCGGCGGGCAGCCAGTCGCCGCGCGGGAACTCCGCTGCCTCGACGCGCGTGTCCGCCGCCGGCGAGGCGAGCGGCTTGCCGGGGGAGGCGCTCTCGACGATCCGCAGCACGGGGCCGGCGTCGCCGCGCGCCTCCCACACGGCGAGGCAACCCCAGCTCATCTGCACGGCGGAGAGCCAGCTCAGCTTGCTCCCGCCGCCGGCCGCGTGCTCCAGGAGCGTCTCCCGGATGACGAGGTTGATGTCGAGCAGGCCGTTCAGGTAGTCGGCGCGCGTCGACTCGATCGCCACGCGGCCCTGCACCACGTCGTGCCGGGCCTGCCGGATGTACGCGGCGACGCGCTCCCCGGCGGCGGCGTCCGCCGCGCCGCGGAGCATCGCCTGGCCCGCTTGCTCCAGCCGGTCGACCATCCGGAGGAGCATGCCGACGTCGGGCATCTGCGCCGCGACGTCTCGCCACGCCCGCTCCAGCGCCGCCGCCTGGGGGCCAGGCCGGCCCTGGGCGGCCGCCTCGAGCCCCGCGAGCACGTCCGCCACCCCGGGCCAGGCGTCTGCCGGCGCGGCCTCCGGGTCGACCGGCGCCGAGAAGCTCGCGAGGGCGGCAAGCTCCTGGGCGAGCGTGGCGAGCGCGTCGGCCTGGCCCGCTGCGCTCTGGCCAGCGGCGATCCCGCGCGCGCCCGGCGCGACCGCCGCCGGGGCAGGCGAGCAGCCGCAGGAGCGGCGCACGACGAGCGTCGTCGGCCCGACGTGCCCCCCGCTCGGCACCTCCCGGCCGGCGAGGAGATCGATGAGCATCTGCGCGGCCGTCCTGCCGAGCGCGTCGAACCGCTGGCGGACGGTGGTCAGCGGCGGGGAGGCGTACCTGGCCGCCTCGATGTCGTCGAACCCGACGAGGGCCATGTCCTCGGGGACGCGGAGGCCTGCCTCGGTGAGGGCGTCGAGCGCCCCGAGCGCCCCCTGATCGGTGGCCATGAACATCGCGGTGCAGGACAGGCCGAGCTCGAAGAGGCGCTGCGCGGCGAGCCGCCCGCTCGCCCGCTCGTTGTTCGGGAGCTCGAAGACGAGCCCGGGATCGAACGGTATGCCGTGCTCGTCGAGCGCGTCCCGGTAGGCCTGGAAGCGCTGCCGGATGTCCTCATGGGTCATGTTCCCCGCGAAGAGGATCCGCCTGTGCCCGTGCTCGATCAGGTGACGGGCGGCCGCCAGGGCGCCCCCGTGGTTGTCGGGCACGACGTAGGGGCAGCGCGCGTCCCTCGCGTGGGTGCTGAGCGTCACGACCGGCCGGCCGTCGTCGAGGAAGCGCTCGAGATCCGTCGGATCGATCACCGCGATCCACCCGTCGATCTGGTCGCGCGCGAGCTTCAGCTCGTGGACCTCTCGCGGGGACGACCTGATGGCGATCACCCGGTATCCGGAGCGCCCGGCGGCCGACTGGATGCCGCCGAGCAGCTCGCAGAAATACGTCCCCCAGATGTCGGGGCACATGATGCCGATGGCTCTGTCGAGCGACATGGTGGGAGAGTCCTCGGTTGTCCTCGGCTCCGGCGTGCCGCCGCGCCGCGATCACAAACGGGCACACCTATCATGGGATCCCCGCGTGTGTCATGCCGACCGGCTGCGCTCAGGTGGCGAGAGCGGCAGGACAGGTGCAGGGCTCCCCGGAACTACCGCGTGTAGTGAATCGTGATCGGCGGCGACCAGGCCACGATCGGGGTCCCGTGCTCGTCCTGCGCCGGGCGAAATCGCTTCGTCATGGCGCACCGGGCGGCGGCCTGGCCAAAGCCGTATCCTGGATCGCTGAGGACCCGCACCGATCGAGGGGAGCCGTCCGCGCCGACGTACACGGCGATGACGGTGACCGCCGACTCGATGTCTTTTGCCTGTTCGGGAAAGGAGCAAGCCCACGCGCCGTGCTCTCCGGTGCTCATGAGCTCAGGAGGCGACGCGCCGCCGCATGCGCCTGCTGGGAGCAGGGCGGAGAGGAGCAGGAGCGTCATGGACGCCCGGGTGTGCCTCGTCATGGAAGCAACGCATACCCCGGAACGGCGGCGGATCCCACGCTCGCTGGCTGTGCGGGGTCGGCTCGTCGACATCGGGCCAACGCGACGTCGCTC
Organism: Sorangium sp. So ce321; assembly: GCF_051530195.1. Taxonomy (NCBI): domain Bacteria; kingdom Pseudomonadati; phylum Myxococcota; order Polyangiales; family Polyangiaceae; genus Sorangium; species Sorangium sp. So ce321. The sequence goes on from NZ_CP150329.1 coordinate 2,537,517, forward strand.
CAGTCGTGACCGGCTCCCTCCGCAGCGGCTCGGCCCGGGCTCACGCCCCGTGCGCCGGCGGCTGCTCGGGGTCGCTCGCGAAGGGGAGGGCCTGCTGCTCGAGGACCACGCGCCCCCGGCGCTTCGGCCGGCGCGGCGGCGCCTCCGCCTCGGCAGGCTCGCCCTCGGTCCGCTCGGCGGTCCGCTCGGCGCAGCGCGGGCAGATGGCCGGCGACGGCTCGACCGGCTCCGGCGCCGCCGCCGCAGGCGGGGGCGGCGCCGGCGGCTCCGGCGCCTCGCGCTGCGGCGGCTCCGGCTCCGGCGGCGGCTCCGGCTCGGCCCGCTCCAGCTCGGCGCGGCCGCGCGCGTGCTCGGCGGTCACGAGGGCGCGGAGGGCGCGGGCGGCGGCCCGGTGCTCGGCGGCGGCCCGGCGCAGGCGCGCGACCAGCTCGAGCGCCGCCCGCGGCGGGGCGTGGAAGCGGGCGCGCTCGCGGTGCGCGCAGCCGTCGTGACCGCCGCCGCCGCCGCTGCCGCAGTCGATGCAGATCCGCTCGAGCGAGGGCGGCGCTCCGTCGCCGGAGAAGGTCTCGTCCGCCGCCGTGTCGTCGGGCGGGATCGCGTCGACAGGATCCTCGTTGGGCGGCAGCTCTTCGACGACGACGGCGGCGGCGGCCTTGCGGGAGCGCATGCCTGTCGGCTAGCAGATGATTGAACGGATGTACAGTACACGCCCGCCATCGAGGAGCGGTGGACCTTCCGGGCGCAGCGGTCGAGGCGCGGCGAGCGGCCTGCCGCCGGGTCGGGGCTGCGCGCCGCTGGCGGACCACGGCTTGGCGGTCAGCGGAGGAGCAGGGCGACGCAGGCCGCGCGCCTCCGGCGACCCGAGAGCGTGATGGAGCGGAGCGAGCGGGCCGTCCAGGCCCGGCGAGGCTGCGCCAGGGCTGCGTGCAGCACGCGCGTCGCGGGATCGGAACGGAGAGGCCGAGCCAAACGGAAAGAGGTCATGGAGGACAAGAGCGGTGAGACACGCTGTGTCCGCTGTGCCTCTGTGACTCGGTGCCTGATTCATGGACAGCGGAGATCGACGCGCTCCCGATCCCGCCTGGCCAAGGGTGCGGATGCGCTCGCGCAGCAGGTGGAGCGCGCCTGCGCCCGGAGCGGGGGAGCGCCGGCGCGGCGTCCAGCGCGGGGGCGGTGTGATAGCGTGCTGGCATGTTCTCCCCGCTCGCGCCGCCCGCGCCGAGGAGCGCGCTGATCCGGCCAGTCCGAGGCGTCCGATTCGCGCGCGCCGCCTGCCTCGCGGGGGCGGCCATGGCCTCCTTTGCGCTCGGCTGCGAGAGCATCCTCGGGATTCACGAGGTCTCGCGCGACGGCGACGGCGGCGCCGCGGCAGGGGAGGGAGGGAGCGGCAGTGGCGGCGGGCCCGGGCACGGCGGCGGCGGGACGGGCGGCGGCGGGACGGGCGGCGAGGGCGGGACGGCCCAGGAGGGCTTCACCCTCGCGATCGAGCCGGCGGCGCCGCGCGTCGTGCGCGGCAGCTCCGCGGAGCTCACGGTCACCGTCGCGCGCTCGGGCGACTTCGCGGGCGACGTCGAGCTCTCGCTGTCGGATCTGCCGGGCGGGGTCACGGCGAGCCCGGTCGTGGTCCCGGGCGACGAGGCAACCGGCGTGCTCACGGTGACCGCCGACGCGCTCGCGTCGGTCGGCGGAGCGACGCCGTCGCTCCGGGCCAGCGCGCCCGGGCTGGAGGAGCGCGCGGTGCCGGTCTCCCTCCTCGTCGCCGACCCGCCGGGGACGCTCGACCAGTCGTTCGATGGAGATGGAATCGCCTCCAGCGGGACGGCGCACGAGGCGCGCGCCGTCGTCGTTCAGGCGGACGACAAGATCCTCGTCGCCGGGGTCGACGGAGCGACCTGGGGGCTCGCGCGCTTCCTGCCGAGCGGCGCGCTCGATCCCGAGTTCGGTACGGAGGGCCTCGTCGTCGGCCAGGCGGGAGCGGTGGAGTCGCTCGCGCTCCAGCCGGACGGGCGCATCCTCGCGGTGGGGACACGGAACGATCGGATCGCGATCGTCCGGTTCAACGCGGACGGCGGGGTCGACCAGGCCTTCGGCGCGAGCGGGGTCGCGACGCTCGATCCCGCCTTTGGCAGCGACACGGAGGGCTTCGACGTCGCGATCCAGAGCGACGGCGCGATCGTCGCCGTCGGCGTCGCGGCCGCCGGCAACCGCGGCGTCGTCGTGAGGTTCTCTCCCACCGGCGACGTCGATCGCGCCTTCGGCGGCGGGGGCGTGGTGGCGATCGAGGAGAGCCCGTTTCATGGGCTCGCTGTCGGTGAGGGCGACCGGCTCGTGGCCGGAGGAACGAGGACGATTTCCGGTGGACCGACCTTCGCGGTGACCCGGTTCGACCCGGATGGGGTACCGGATCCCGACTACGGGACGGGCGGCACCGGCACCCTCGACCACGCGCCGTACCGGGACGCCGACCTCGCCCTCACACCCGACGGGAAGACGTTCCTCGTGGGCTACGCGCTGGACGGCGTCAACGAGTGGGTCTTCGCGAGCTTCGACGCGGAAGGCTCGGCGGACGCGGCGTTCGGCGGGAGCGGTCTGCTGCGCGCGAGCGCGGGCGAGGGGCACTATGTGCGGGGCTACGGCGTCGCCCTCCAGGCCGACGGCAAGATCCTCGGCGCCGTCGCGGGAGGCACGGCGAGCGCGGGCGTGACGGCCTCGATCCTCCGGTTCCTGCCGGACGGCACGAAGGATCCAGGGTTCGGCGCCTCGGGGGCCGTCGTGCTCGACGACCACCCGGAGACCAACCGCCTCGACGCCGTCGCCGTCCAGCGCGACGGCCGCATCGTGGCCGCGGGGAAGCGATCGAACCTGGGGCTCATGGTGGTGCGCGTCTGGGATTAGCCGCCAGCGCCGGGCCCACGCCATGAGCGCAGGCCGACGCTCATTCGCCGCGCAGGAGCCCGTAGCGCGCGAGCTTCCGGTAGAGCGTCGTCCTCGCGATTCCGAGGCTCCGCGACACCTCGCACACGTTCCAGCGGGAGAGCTCGAGCGCGGCGCGGATCCGCTCCTCCTCGGCGCCCCGGTAGTCGGCGCGCGACCTGCCCCGCGGCGCGGGCGCCGCGGCCGGAAGCTGGATGTCGGACGGGCCGATCTCCGGGCCGGGCGCGAGCACGCACGCGCGCGCCAGGACGTTCTCCAGCTGCCTCACGTTGCCGGGCCAGCCATACGTCGTGAGCCGCCGGAGCGCGCCCCGGGACAGCCGGAAGGCCGGGCGGCCCTGGCGCGCCGCGAGCTTCTCGACGACCGCCTGCGCGATCGCCGGGATGTCGTCCGGGCGGTCGCGCAGCGGCGGCAGGCGGATCTCGATGACGCTGATCCGGTAGTAGAGATCCTCGCGGAAGCGCCCCCGGGCGACCTCCTCCCGCAGGTCCCTGTTCGTCGCGCAGACGACCCGTACGTCGGGCACAGGGATGCTGCGGTCCGCCCCCACGGGGCGGATCTCCCGCTCCTGGAGCGCGCGCAGCAGCTTCGCCTGCACGGCGACCGGCATCTCGCCGAGCTCGTCGAGGAACAGCGTCCCGCCACGCGCCGCGAGGAACAGGCCGCCGTGGTCCCGGACGGCGCCGGTGAAGGCGCCCTTCACGTGGCCGAAGAGCTCCGACTCGAGCAGCGCCTCGGGCAGCGCGGCGCAGTTGACCGCCACGAACGGCCCCTCGCGCCGGGGCCCGCCCGAGTGGATGGCGCGCGCGACGAGCTCCTTGCCCGTGCCGCTCTCGCCCGTCACCGTCACCGTCACGTCGCTCTCCGCGACGCGCTCGCAGAGCGCGAGCACCGCCCGCATCGGGGCGCTCCGCCCCGCGATCTCCGGGAAATCGTGGCGCGCGTCCGCGCGCGTCCGCTCGAGCTCGTGCGAGAGCCGCTCGATCTCGTCCGCCTGCGAGCGCATGAGCTCCGCGACCCGGCGCTGCTCCTCCTCCAGCGCCCGCGTCCGGTCCCGGAGCTCGGCCACCAGCCTTCCGTTGTGCAGCGCGACGGCGATCTGGTCCGCGAAGGCGCCGAGCAGATCCGCGTCGCCCGCCGCGAACTTGCCGCGCTGGAACCGGTTGTCGAGGTAGACGGCGCCGAGCACCGCGCCGTGCGCGCGGATCGGCACGCACACGATCGACCGGAGCCGCAGGCTGTGCACGGACGCGTTCCCGTGGAACCGCTCGTCGGCCAGCGCGTCGACCGTGAGCACGGCCTCCCCGCGCTCGACCACCCGCTTCGCGATCCCGTGGCTGAACTTGAGCTGGCTCTTGCCGACGCGCTCGCGGTCGAGGTTCCGCGCGACAGCGACCTCGAGCCTGACCTTCGCCCGCGCGTCCACCGGAGGCGAGGGCGACGGTGACGGCGGCGACGCCAGGATCACGAAGCCCCGCTCGGCGCCGGTCAGCTCGATGGCCGCGTCCATGGCGAGGCGGAGCACCTCCTCCGCGTCGAGCGTCGAGCTCAGGCGCCGGTTCACCTCGAGGAGCTTCATCACGAGCTCCATGCGGGCCGCCGGCTGCGCGGGCCCGACCCGGAGCGCGGCCCGCCGGGGGTGCCGCCAGAAGACCTCGGCGAGCTCCGCGGGGAGCGTGCTCCCGATGCGCTCCCAGCACTCGAGCGCCGCCGTGCGGTGCCGCTCGGCCAGGGCCGCCGCCGACCGCAGGCGGAGCACCTCCGCGGACACCTCCTCGTGCCGCGCGTGGAGCTCGAGCTGCGCGACCCTCGCCACGAGGTCCGCGCCCCGCTGCACCTCCGCGAGGGCCGCGTCCGTGTCGCCGAGGGCGAGCGCGAGCTCCGCGCCCGCCGTCGCGCGGCGCAGCGCGAGGTCCGCCGCGTCGGTCTCCCGGAGCAGCGCCGCGGCCTCGGCGAGCCGGGCGCCCGCGGCGGCCCGGTCCCGCGCCGCCAGGGCGACCTCCGCGGCGTGGATCATCGCCTCGCACGCCTCGCGCTTCGAGCCGCGCGCCGCGTGGCCCGCGCAGGCCTCCTCGAGCAGCCGCGTCGCCTCGCCGAGCGCGCCGCGCGCGGCGGCGATCTCCGCGGCGAGCCCGAGCGCCGCCGCGGCGATCTCCCCGGGCACCTCCGCGCCCTCGAGCGCGCGCAGGCGCGCGACGCCGAGCTCGGCCCGCTCGAGCAGGCCGATGTCCGCGTGGATCTTCGCGAGGTTGAAGCGCAGCGTCGCCTCGGTCCGCTCCTTGGCGAACGCGGCGGCCGCCCGCAGCCCGCGCTCGTAGCAGCGCAGCGCCGCGCCCCAGTCGCCGAGCTGGTGCCGCGCCGTCCCCAGGTTCAGCGCGGCCGTCGCGAGCAGGTCGCCGAGGCCCTCCGCCTCCGCCAGGTCGAGCGCGTCCTGGAACCCGCGCGCCGAGAGGGCCGTGTCGCCGGCGCGGTAGGCGTGGAGCGCGTGGTAGCTGAGCGTGCGGACGCGGGCGCGGGGCGAGTCCGACGCCGGCCGCAGCGCCACGGCGCGCGCGAGGCTGCGGAGCGCCCCGGCCTGGTCGCTCAGGTACCCGAGCGCGAGGCCCAGCGTCTCGGCGAGCTCCGCGGCGGCCGACGCCGCCGCGCCGGGCGACGCCGCCGCGCCGGGCGACGCCGCCGCGCCGGGCGACGCCGCCGCCTCGCCGGCCGGGAGCGCGGCCGCGGCCTCCGCGACGGCGAGCGCGCCCTCGGCCTCGCGCCGGGCCTCGTCGTAGCGGCCGAGGCGCAGGAGGCAGCGCGCGGAGAGGCTCGCGAGGCGCACGTCGACCACGTCGACCGCCCCGGCCGAGAGGGCGCGCGCGCGCGCGAGCTGCCGCAGCGCCCGCGCGACCTTGCCGAGCTTCTCGTAGCAGCGCGCCGCCCTGTACGAGAGCTCCGCGCCGACCCCGGGCGGCGGCGCGGGCGCGCCTGGTCGACTCGCCCGCGTCCCCCGCCTCGCCCGCGCGAGCAGCGACAGCGCGCGCCTCGGGTCGCCCGCCGCCTCGAGCGCGGACGCGGCGGCCACGAGCGTCCGCGCCTCCGGCATGGCCGCGCAAGCGGCGTCCGCCGCGCGCACCCAGGCGCGCGGCGCCCACTCGAACATCGGCTCGGAAGCGGCGAGCGCCCGCCGCGCCGCCTCGTGGTCGCCCGCGAGGGCGAGCGCCCTCGCCCGGTCCGCGGCGCGCTGGCTGCTCCGCGCCGGGGCGAGCGCCCCCTCCTCCGCGCCGGCGAGGTGAGCCGCCAGCGCCCGCGCCACCTCGCGCACGACCCCCGCGTCGAGCCAGGGCACGAGCGCCCTCGCCTGCCCGGGCTGGCCGAGGCGGTGCCCGTCGCCGTCGAGCCGCGCGATCCCCGCTGCCTCGAGCGCGTCGAGCGCCGCGCGCCCCACGCCGAGCGCCGCGGCGGCGTCGGGGCCGAGCGGGTCGGCGACGGCGAGCGCCGCGAGCGCGCGCGCCTCGCCGCGGTCGAGCGCGGCCACGCGCCGGCGCCAGAGCTCCGGGGTGCCCGTCGTGTCCACGAACCGGTCGAGCTCCGCCTCGCTCAGCCGGCGCTGCGCCAGCGCGGCGCAGAGCTCCTTGAGCGCGCGCGGGCGGCCGCCGCTCGCGCGCAGGAGGTCCGACGCGCGCGCCGCCGTGGCCAGCGGCGCCGTCCACACCCGGACCGCCTCCTCGCCGAGGGGGCCGAGCGGGAGCTCGATCACGGAGGCGCCCCTCACGCCGAGCCGATCGGCGGAGGCGATGAGCCAGAGGAGGGCGTCGGTCGGCTCTGTCGACCGCACGAGCGCCTCGAGCAGCGCCCGGTCGTGCGCGCCGAGCCGGTCCGCGTCGTCGATCGCGAGCACGCGCGGCCGCTCTGCCCGGTCGGCGTGCGCGAGCGGCGCGCGCGCCCGCGCGAGCACGCCGCGGGCCCCGAGCAGCGCGTCGACGCCGGCCGGGAGCGATCCGCCGCCGAGCGCGCGGAGCAGCAGCGCGCGGAGCGGGTCGTCGCCGCGGGGGGCGCCCTCGAAGACCGGCGCGCGGAGCTGCGCGCGCCACTTGAGCTCGCGGAACAGCCGCGACTTGCCGGCGCCCTCCTCGCCCGTGACGACCACGGCGCGCGGCCCGCGCTCGCCCCGGAGCAGCGCCTCGAGCGCCGCGCCGAACGCCTCGACCTCGCGCTCCCGCCCGACGATCTCGCCCGGCTCGCTCAGCACGGCGGGCGCGCGCCGCGGCAGCCCGCCGGCGGAGAGGGTCTCGAGGACCTCGTCGACGCCGGAGGGCCGGCGGGCCGGGTCCTCCGCGGTCAGCCGCTCCGCGAGCCGGCGCGCGGCGGCGGGCGGCGCCCCGGAGAGGAGCGGGAACAGGTCCTCGAGCGTGCGCCCCACGGCGAAGAGGTCGGAGCGCGCGCTCGGCGTGGCGCCCCGGAGGAGCTCGGGCGCGAGGAACCGCGCCGTGCCCGAGAGGTCCTCCGCGGCCGCGCGCATCCGGCGCGCCGCGCTGAGGTCGATGAGCACGCCCGCGCCGTCGTCGCGCACGAGGACGTTGTCGGGCTTGAAGTCGCCGTGGACGATGCCCGCGCCGTGGAGCCAGCCGAGCGCGTCGAGCGCGTCGAGCAGGACGGGCAAGGCCGCGCGGAAGGCGCGCCCCCGGGCGTGCTCCGCGAGCGTCCGGCCCCGGATGAGCTCCGCCGTCGTGTACGTGAGCGGCGCGCCGCCGGACGTGGTCCGGGCGAAGTCGTACGCGCGCGGCAGGCGCGGGTGGGCGCAGGCCGCGAGCAGCGAGAACTCGCGCCGGAACGCCTCGACCGCGCCCGCGGAGCCGAGGCGCAGCGCCTTCAGCGCGACGTCGCGCTCGAAGAGGCGGTCGCGCGCCTCGAAGACGGAGCCGAGCCCGCCGCGCCCGAGCGCGCGCACGACGTCGTAGCGGCCGTCGACGACGACCCCTGGCGCAATGCCGGGCTGTACCATCGGTACAGAGTGGAACACAATGGTACAAACAAGGCGACCGGACTCTCGGGAAACCCGAGCGGTCGCGCTGGCACGGCTGTTGAACAGCCTGGCGGCGTGATGCGCTGGCTCGCGGTTCTTCTGGTGGCGTGCGTGGCCGGGTGCGGGGTGAACCCGATCCCGGAGCCGCCGGCTGCGCCCGAGCTCGGCGACGTGACCGGCGACGTCTGCATGGTGTGCGACACAGGGCCGGTCGACCTCGCCGGCGGACCGGGGAGCGCGACGAACGCCGACGCCGTCTGGGCGGTGAACCTCGACGGGACCGCGCCGCCCGCGGTCGCCGAGGTCGGCGCCGACGGGAGCTTCTTCCTCTCGCCGGATGTTCGTCTGGGCGACGAGGTGCGCGTGCAGGCGCGGCGCGGCGAGCACCGCTCCGCGCCGGTGGATCTCGTCGTCGCGGACGGCGTCCTCGAGCGCGCGCCGCGCCCGCTGGCCGACTGCTTCCATGTCGAGCCGGAGCTCGAGCTGCCCGACACGGCGGCCTTCGAGGTGTCCACCGTCGCCCTCCGCCTCGAGCACAGCTGCGCGGATCCGCTCGCGATCGACGCGATCGCGCTCCGCGCGCCGGCCGCCGACCTCGCCCTGCAGGGAGGGCCGGCGCCCGTTGTCCTCGCGCCCGGCGAGCCCCTCGACGTCCGCGTGGAGTTCCGGCCGCGCGCGTCCGGCCTGCGCGAGGAGGTGCTGCTCATCGAGGCGTCCTCCCCCGCGGCCACCGCGGTCATCCGTCGCGCGGTGACGCTCTTCGGGCGCGGCGTGCCCTGAGTCGACGAGAAGCTTGCAGGCCCCCTCCGGGGAGCCTCTGGCGGGCCTCCAGGTGGAGGCGCGCTCCCACGAACCCTCTCTCTTGCGACAAGACCATGGAGACGAACATGCGATCAAATGCCTTGTGGTTCCTTTCGATATCCGCGTTCCTCGGTCCGCTCGGGTGCCAACCCCAGGTGAGCGGCGGTGACTGCCCGGATCCGCGCGACCCGGAGGTCCGCTATGTCTCCCACGACCCGGAGGAGTGCGCCCGCATCGACTTCGATTGCTCGCCGCCGCAGACGCTCTTCTCCGACGAGTGCGGGTGCGGCTGCATTGGCCCCGAGGCGCCGGCCTGCCCGGACCCGAGCGACCCGGAGGTCCATTACATATCGCGCGACCCGCGGGCGTGCGAGGCCATCGATTACGCGTGCTCGCCGCCGCAGACGCACTTCTTCAGCGAGTGCGGGTGCGGCTGCATCGGCCCCGAGGCGCCAACCTGCCCGGACCCGAGCGATCCGGCGGTTCATTACGTATCGAGCGATCTGCGGGAGTGCGAGCTCCTCGATTTCGCGTGCTCGCCGCCCGAGACGATGTTCGTCAACGAGTGCGGGTGCGGCTGTATCGCCCCCGAGGCGCCGGCCTGCCCGGACTCGAGCGATCCGGACGTGCGCTATGTCTCTCACGACATCGAGGAATGCCACCTCATCGACTTCATCTGCGCGGAGAGCCAGTCGCAGTTCGTCAACGAGTGCGGCTGCGGCTGCGTCGGTCCGGAGCCCTCCCTCGGGCACGCTCGTCAAGGCACCTGACCGCGCCGCGAGCGGCCGCCCGAGGGAGGCGCCGGCGGCGCCGACCGCGCTCGCATGCCCGTGCAGGAACATCCACATGCGCGCACCCGGGGAGCGTCGCGCCGGAGCGCGCGACCCGCCGAGAGAGCCCGATCGCTCCCGTTGAAGTTCCCTGCTCGCTCCGTCGAGGCCGGTGATAGGCTCGCCAGCTCATGGGGGGCATCTCGACCGGGATGGAGACGGGGGCTATCGGCCAGCGCACCTCGAGCGTGATCGGCGTCGCGTCGCTCTTCTGTGACAACTCCTTCAATGCCGTCGTCTTCGGTGGCATGCACCGCGCCGCGCGGGCGCGCGGCTACCAGCTCCTCGTGCACTACGGGTCGCCTCGGAGCGTCGCCGAGCGCGGGCTAGGGCTCCGCCAGTTCGCCGGCTGGATCGCGATGTACACCATCGACGGCCTGGAAGAGCTGCTGTCCGACGGCAAGCCGGCCGTGATCTTCTGCGCGCCCGCGCTCGGCGAGCGCTGCCCGATCGTCCGGGCGGAGAACCGCGATTCGATTCACCGGCTCGTCCAGCACCTCATCGACCTCGGCCACCGCCGGATCGCCTTCATCGGCAAGTGGTCCTCGGACGACTTCGTCGAGCGGAGCAGGGCGTTCGAAGAAGCGCTGAGCGCGGGCGGGCTCGAGACAGGTCTCAACCGGCTCTCCTGCTTCGACGGGAGCTCGATCGTCTACACCGAGCAGCGCCTCGGGGAGCTGCTCGAGCGCGACGGCAAGTTCTGCGACGCGATCGTGGCGGGCAACGACGAGATGGCGATAGGGGCCATCCACGCGATCCAGGCGCGCGGCTACCGCGTGCCCGAGGACATCGCCGTCGTGGGGTTCGACGACATCAGCATCGCCCAGCACTGCGACCCGCCGCTCACCACGATGCGGCAGAACGCCGAGCTCCTCGGGAAGAAGGCGGTCGAGCTGCTCATCGATCTGCTCGACGGCCTCCCCCCTCCGCAGCCCGTGACCCGCGTCCCCGCCGAGCTCGTGGTGCGGCGCTCGTGCGGCAGCGCCTCGTGGGACCCCGGGCCGCTCGCGCCGGCGCTCGACGCGCCGGGAGGCGACTGGCAGCGCGACCTACCCAGGCAGCTGGGCTCCTTGCTCGCGCTGGGAGCGCCCTCGCCGCCCGGCGAGGCGCCCCTCGTCTGGCCCGAGGTCGAGGTGATCGCGCAGGGCCTCGGCGCGGCGCTCAGCGGGGCGGAGCTGCCGGACATGGCGGCGCTCGAGCGCGCCTTCGCCGCCGCGGTCGCGCGCAACGACAGGATCGAGGCCCTCCTCGCGGTGGTGAGCCAGGTCGAGGCGACCGCCGCGCGGCAGCTCGCCGGCGCGCCGGAGCCGGACGCCGCGCGCCGGATGGAGACCTTCCTCGGCCGCGTGCGTCTCGCGCAGCAGCGGGCCCTCGCGGCGTCGGAGCGGCGCGGCGTGACGAGCCTCGAGCGGCTGGTCCGCGCCAACATGGCCATGACCGGGCTCCTCGCCTCGAAGCAGATCTGGACCGACGAGCGCCTCGGGTGGCTGCGGCACACCACCGTGCGCGTCGGGTGCCTCGCGCTGTGGGCGGACGATCGGGGGGCCGGGTCCGAGCTCCTCATCGACAGCGTGCATAGCAGCGATCCGGCCCTGACCGCGCTCGTGGGGCGCCGGTGCGAGGCCGCCCTCTTTCCGCCGCCCGAGCTGCTCGACGCCGCCTCACCGGACGAGCTGGGCGGACATCTCGTGATCGTCCCGATCGCGAACGCGCGGCGCGACTGGGGCACGCTGGTGCTGGGAGGGCTGTACACCGAGAGCTTCGCTGACAACCTCCAGCCGCTGGCCATGTGGGTCTCGCTCCTGGTCGCGGCGTTCGAGCATCACGACATGGAGGCCGCGCTGCACGCGGAGCGCGACATGCTGGCCGCGGCGTACGAGCGCGAGCGCGCGCTGTCGAGCACGGTGCGGGAGCTCGGCTGTCCGGTGATCCCGCTGTTACCGGGGGTGCTGCTGATCTCGCTGATCGGGGCGATCGACGCGGCGCGGGCGGGGCAGATCCTGGAGGCGGTGCTCGCGGGGGTGGCGCGGGAGGGCGCCCGGTGGGTGCTGCTCGACCTGACGGGCGTGCCGCTGGTGGACGAGGCGACGGCGGCGGCGCTGGTGCAGACGGCGCAGGCGACGCGTCTGCTCGGGGCGCGCGTGAGCCTCGTGGGCGTGGGGCCCAGGATGGCGCAGCGCATGGTCGAGCTCGGCATCGAGCTGCATGGGATATCCATCTTCCAGTCCCTCGCCGCCGCGATAAACCACCTGACGCAGTCCCCCGGCTGACGGGGCTCTCGACTCCCTCTCGCGCGGCCGCTCCGGAGCCGATAGGGGCCTGCTCACCAGGGTGTCTGACCGGAGCCGGGGTGTCCTGCTTACCAACGTGTCTGACCGGATCCGGAGTAATTACATGCCCTCACCCGAGGCGGTCGCGCTGGAGGGATGAGGTGGCGGCGCGGGTGCGCACTGGCTCGACGGCTCCGGCGGTTGCGCCGAAGTTCACCGGTCGCGGGCTCGAGGTCGGTGATAGGCTCGCAGCGTGGGATGGGCGAGGTCACGACCGGGATGAGCACAGGGCCTGTCAACCAGCGCGCCTCGAATGTGATCGGCGTCGCGTCGGCCGCCTTCGACAACTCCTTCAACTGCGCTGCGTTTGCTGGCATGCACCGCGCCGCGCGAGAGCGCGGCTACCAGCTCCTCCTGAGCTGCGGGTCGCCCCGGTCGGTGCACGGGCGCGGGGTAGGGCTCCAGCAGGTCGCCGGCTGGATCACCATGTACATCACCGACGGCCTGGAGGAGCTGCTGTCCGGCTGGAAGCCGGCCGTGATCTTCTGCGGGCCCGCGCTCGGTGCGCGCTGCCCGGTCGTCCGGGCGGAGAACCGCGATTCGATCCGCCGGCTCGTCGATCACCTCGTCGGCCTCGGCCACCGCCGCATCGCCTATATAGGCAAATCGTCCTCGGACGACTTCGTCGAGCGGGGCGAGGCGTTCGACGAGGCCATGAGGGCGCACGGGCTCGACACCGATCTCAACCTGCTCTCGTACTTCGACGAGTGCACCATCTGGTACACCGAGCATCGCTTCCGGACGTTGCTCGAGCGCGACGGCAAGCTCTGCGACGCGATCGTGGCGGGCAACGACGAGATGGCGATAGGCGCGCTGAACGCGATCCGGGCGCACGGCTACCGCGTGCCCGACGACATCGCCGTCGTGGGCTTCGACGACATCAGCATCGCCCAGCACTGCGACCCGCCGCTCACCACGATGCGGCAGAACCCCGAGCTCCTCGGGAGGGTGGCCGTCGAGCGGCTCATCGAGCAGATCGACGGCCGCGCCCCGTCGCAGCTCGTGACCCGCGTCCCCGCCGAGCTGGTGGTGCGGCGCTCGTGCGGCAGCGCCCGGGGCGCAGCGGGCCCGCCCCCGCCGGAGCTCGGGCAGCGGGGCGACTGGCAGGGCGAGCTGTCCTGGCGCATGAACCGCGCGCTCGAGGGGCCAGCGCTCGCGTCGCCCGACGAAGCGCCCCTGATCTGGCCCGAGGCCGAGGTGATCGCGCGCGGCGTCGGCGCGGCGCTCACCGGGGCGGAGCTGCCGGACCTGGCGGCGCTCGAGCGCGCCTTCGCGGCCGCGGTCGCGCGCAACGACAGGGTCGAGACCCTCCTCGCGGTGCTGGAGCAGGTCGAGAAGACCGCCGCGCGGCAGCTCGCCGGCGCGCCGGCGCCGGAGGCCGCGGGCCGGATGGAGGCCTTCCTCAACAGCGCGCGCCTCGCGCAGCAGCGGGCCCTCATGGCGTGGGAGCGGCGCGGCGTGAGGAGCCTCGAGCGGCTCGTCCGCGCCAACATGGACATGAGCGGGCTGCTCACGTCGACGCAGATCTGGAGCGACGATCGCCTCGGGTGGCTGCGGCACACAACCGTGCGCGTGGCGTGCATCGCGCTGTGGGCGAAGGACGCGGGCCGGGGCGGGCCGGAGCTCATCATCGACGCCGTGCGCGCCGACGATCCGGGCCTCGCCGCGCTCGTGGGGGACCGGTGCGAGGCCGGCCTCTTTCCGCCGCCCGAGCTGATGGAGGCTGCTTCACCGGACGAGCCGAGCGGCTATCTCGTGATGGTCCCGATCGCGAACGCGCGGCGCGACTGGGGCACGCTGGTGCTGGGAGGGCTGCACACGGAGAGCTTCACGGACAACCTCCAGCCGCTGGCCATGTGGCTATCGCTCCTGGTCGCGGCGTTCGAGCGCCACGACATGGAGGCCGCGCTGCACGAGGAGCGCGACATGCTGGCCGCGGCGTACGAGCGCGAGCGCGCGCTGTCGAGCACGGTGCGGGAGCTGGGCTGTCCGGTGATCCCGCTGTTGCCGGGGGTGCTGCTGATCTCGCTGATCGGGGCGATCGACGCGGCGCGGGCGGGGCAGATCCTGGAGGCGGTGCTCGCGGGGGTGGCGCGGGAGGGCGCCCGGTGGGTGCTGCTCGACCTGACGGGCGTGCCGCTGGTGGACGAGGCGACGGCGGCGGCGCTGGTGCAGACGGCGCAGGCGACGCGTCTGCTCGGGGCGCGCGTGAGCCTCGTGGGCGTGGGGCCCAGGATGGCGCAGAGCATGGTCGAGCTCGGCATCGAGCTGCATGGGATATCCATCTTCCAGTCGCTCGCCGCCGCGATAAGCCGGCTCACGCGGCCCGGGCGATGAGCAGGCGGGCGGGGCAGGGCCCCCGGCGCCCCGGGCTCCCGCCGGCCGGCCGCTCCGTGGCCGACCCCCTCGCTCGCGGAGCGCGCGGCTGCCGGCTGCGCTCGCCCGATCGAACGCGCGGCGGCCGGCTGCGCTCGCCCGGCAGCCTCTCCCCTGGTGCTCGCCGCGAGCCGCCGAGCTGCCATGCCTGCAAGGCCGATCTCAGGAGTGAAAGGCATCGGTGCATTCACCTAGGGCTAACCCCCAAGAACCTGCGGTGATCGCCCTGGCCCGTATCCTGCAAACTACCTGGAGCAGAGCGCCCGTGACGGCTTCCCCCCCCCGCCGTCGAATGGGCGCTCTTTTTTTTGTGCCCAGGTGTCCGCCTCTTCCTGGACCCGGCGCCGGCAGCGACGCGCTGCTGCGGATCGGGCTCGCGGGCCGCTGGCGATGCACCGCCGGCAGGGCCCGGGTCGCCGCTCGCACGGGGACGCCGGCGGCTCCCGCGCGGCGCGGCCGGCGCTCGCGGGAGGTCCGGGCTCCACCGCGCGGTTTCATGGTGTCTGTCGGTGAGCGGTCATCCGAGGATGGGACGGAGGCGAGATGGCGAATAGCACCCGCGGCGATCATGCGTTCACGGCACAGTCCCTCACGGGCGCCTCGTCCGAGCCGATGTACGCGGGCGCGCTCTCGTTTTTGCGCCGCAAGTACTCGCGGGATCTGACGGGGGTGGACGTCGCGGTCACGGGGCTCCCGCTCGACACGGCGACGGTGCACCGGCCCGGCGCGCGCTTCGGCCCCCGCGCCGTGCGGGAGGCGTCTGCCCTGCTCGCGTGGGACCGCCCGTATGGCTGCGAGCTCGACCCGCTCGAGCAGCTCGCTGTCGTCGATTACGGCGACTGCCAGTGGGATCTCGGCCGGCCGATGGATGTCCCCGCCGCGATCGAGGCGCACATCGCGGGGATCCTCCGCGGCGGGGCCGCGCCGCTGTCGATCGGCGGCGACCACTTCGTCACGTTGCCCGTGCTGAGGGCCCTTCACCGGCAGCACGGCGCGCTCTCGCTGATCCACTTCGACGCCCACTCGGACACATGGAGCCACGACGTCGAGGCCGGGAGGATCGATCACGGCACGATGTTCTTCCAGGCCGCTCGGGAGGGCATCGTCGATCCGGCCCGCTCGGTGCAGATCGGGATCCGCACCCACAACCCGGATACGTGTGGATTCCAGATCCTCGACGCTCCCTGGGTCCACCGCAACGGCGCCGCCGCCGTGATCCAGCGCGTCCGGGAGGCGGTCGCGGGGCGCAAGGTGTATGTGACGTTCGACGTGGACTGCCTCGATCCCAGCTTCGCGCCGGGCACGGGCACCCCCGTCTGCGGCGGGCTCAGCACCGCGACGGCGATCGAGATCCTGCGCGGGATCGCGGGCATCGACGTGGTCGGCATGGACGTCGTCGAGGTCGCGCCGGCCTACGACGCCGCGGGCATCACGGCGCTGGCCGCGGCGACCATCGCGTACGAGCACCTCGTCCTGTACGCGCGCCGGCCAGGCGCCGCCGCGGCGCCGGGGCTCGCCGGCTGACGTGGGCCCGACGCCGGCATGGCTGCAGGCAGCGCGCCGGCGCCATGGGGCCATGGGCCTTGCGGCGCGGTCGCCGGCAGGCCCCGGCGTGCCGCTGAGATGCCAGGTCTGCAAGCACCGATCGCAGGATTGAAAGATGTCGGGCGCTTCCCTGGGGGTAACCCCTGGAAACATGCAGGGACGGCCCTGGCCTGCATCCTGCTAACCAGGTAGATCAGAGCGCCCGTGACGGCTTCCCCCCCCGCCGTCGAATGGGCGCTCTGTTTTTTTGTGCCCTGCACGGGGCGCCTGAGGCTCCCCGCGCGCGGAGCTGCCGTCCACTGGTCACCGTGCCCGGCGGAGCGGCCGCCGGGCGCGCGGCGCGAGGGCGGGCCTCATGGCTGTCCTGGCGTCGTGGCCTCCTGCCCGCTGTCGTTCAGGGCGAGCTCAGGAACTCCCGGACCGCCGCGAGCGCCTCCGCGCGCGCGTCGTCGAGCACCGCGTGCCCGGCGCGGGGGAAGGGCCGCGCCTGCACGAGCTCCCGGGGCAACGCCGCCACGAGCTCGCGCGCGTCCTCGACCGTCGCGAACGGGTCGAGATCGCCGGACAGCACGAGGGTCGGGCACCCGACGCGCGCGAGCGCCGCGCGCAGGTCGTACGTCTGCATCTCGCCCGCCACGAAGTGGCCGCCCACGTCGAGGTGGATGACCGCGCGCTCGAGCGCGCCTTCGTCCCCCGGAGACTGGCGGTAGAGCGGGAGGCAGACCCGGATGTAGTCGCTGAAATTGGGCATCGGGTCCGCGAAGAACCGGCGCGCGATGTCGGCCGCCTCCGCGCCCCCGAGCCGCGCGAAGACAGGCAGCATGCGATCCAGGCGGAGCCTGGCCGTCGTGCTCGAGAGGATGAGCTTCCCGGGGTGATCCGGGTATCGCGCCGCGTACGCCTGGGCCACCATGCCCCCGAACGAGTGTCCGAACACCACCGGCCGCTGGATCTCGAGCGCGTCGCAGAACGCCCGCACGTCGTCCGCCCACGTCTCGAGGTTCCACCGCTCGGGCCCGCTGCGATCGCTGCGCCCGCAGCCGCGGTGGTCGAGGTAGACGACCTGGGCCACCTCGGCGAGCGCCGCGCCGAAGGGGAAGAACTCTGTATGATCGACGCCCGGCCCGCCGTGCAGCAGGATGACCGTGGGGCGCTCGCGCATCACCGGGCCCTCGGGGACGAGCTTTGACCCTTCCACATCGAAGAACAGCCGGACGTCGCCTGCCTGTACCCTCATCGTGATCCACTGAAATCACAGACCGCGGCGCCGCGCCAGACCTCCACTGCGCCCGCCACATCGCACCATGTGTGGCAGATCGCCTCGCGCAGCCCTGGCGGTGCCCTGGCGAGGAACCTTGCGAGCGGCCATGTTGTTGGGCCCGTCTCGCCGCTTCGTCATCGGGTCAGCGCCGGGAGCACGCGCTCGCCGAAGACCTCGATGAACGCTTGCTGGTTCAACGTCACGTTGTGAACGTAGATCGTGTCGAAGCCGAGCTCGGCGTCCTCGCGCAGCCAGGCCACGTGCCGCTGGACGTCGGCCGAGACGCGCACCTGCGCGGCCACGTCCTCCGGCCGCACGAAGGAAGCGGCCGCGTCGAAGTGCTCGGGCATCACCAGGCTCGCGAGGAGCCGCGGCGGGAGCACGTTCGTCCGCCACTGCGCGTGCGCCTCGCGGAGCGCGGCGCCCTCGTCGGCGTCATAGGCGATCTTCGTCTGGAGGATCATCGGCTTGCCCTCGCCGCCGCCCTCCCTGAAGCGGCGCACCACCTCGCGGAGCTGGTCCTTGCTCTGCGACACGGTGATCAGCCCGTCGGCCCATCGCCCCACGCGCCCGGCGGTCGCCGGCGAGATCGCCGCGCCGAGGAGGAGCGGCGGCGCCGCGGGGCGCGTGTAGAGCTTCGCGCCCTCGACGACGACGCGGCCCCGGTGCGTCACGGTCTCGCCGCGCCACAGCGCCCGGATGACCTCGGCGCACTCCTCCAGGCGCGCGGTCCGCTCGGCGTGATCGGGCCATTTCTCCCCGGTGATATGCTCGTTCAGCGCCTCCCCGCTGCCGACCGAGATCCAGAAGCGCCCCGGGTACATCTCGGCCAGCGTGGCGGCCGCCTGGGCGATCACCGCCGGGTGGTAGCGGTACCCGGGGGCGCAGACCGTTCCGAACGACAGCGACGTGGCCTGTAGCGCCGCGCCGAGCCACGCCCAGGTGAAGCCGCTGTGGCCCTGGGCCTCGCCCCAGGGGTGGAAGTGGTCCGAGCACATCGCCGCCGCGAACCCGGCCTGCTCGGCGTGGCGCACGTGCCGGAGCAAGGTCGAGGGGGCGAGCTGTTCGTGGGAGGCGTGATAACCGATCGCGAGTTTCCGCATGAGTCCGCCAGGCTCCTGGTCGCGCCCGGCTCCGCCGGTGGACTCGGCGGGCGCGCGTCGGCGCGTCAGCGTGCCGCGCTTCCGCGTCGGAGCAATCACCGCGCCATGCGGGGAGCAGCGGCGCGCGGTCGTCGCTCGCCCGCTCGCCCGCTGGCGGCGGCAGCTCGTCACTCGAGCACGATGCCCGCCGCCGCGACCCCGACGGCCTGGGTCAGCCGCCGCATGTAGTCCCAGTTGAGGCGATCGACCCTGTCGCAGCGCTCGTGGTAGCAGGGGTTGCCGTCATCGCCGAAGAAGTCCTGCGCCACGGCGACGGACGGCACCCCGTAGCGCCAGAACGCGGCGTGATCGCTGCGGTTCGTGCAGGCCTCCGCCCGGACCAGGCCGAGCGCGGCGCGCGTCGCGGCGGACTCGACCGAGGCGGCCAGTTCGGCCGATGTGTTCTCGTTGCAGTGGATGGCGTGATAGCGCCCGTCGTCGTTCGAGTCGTATCCGGTCATCTCGAGGTCGAGCACGCCGACGACCTGCGCCAGCTGCCTGTCGCGCTCGAGCTGCTGGGCGTAGGCCTTCGAGCCGAGGAGGCCTGTCTCTTCCTGATCGAAGGCGACGAAGCGGAGCCCGACGCGCAGCGGCGCGTCCTTCAGCGCGCGGGCGATGGCGAGCGACGAGACGATGCCTGAGCCGTCGTCGTCCGCGCCGGCGTTGCTGACCGAGTCGTAGTGGGCCGAGAGGATGAGGACGCGTGACGGGTCGGCGCCGGGCCTCTCCGCGATCACATTGACGCCCTGGCTCCAGCCGCTTCGATAGGCATGCTCCCGGACGGTGAATCCGATGGCCTCGTACTGCTGGCGCAGCCAGGCGCGGGCGAGGGAGCGCCCGCTCTCGGAGCCGCGCTCGCGGATGACGACCGTGCGGCCGCCGACGGTCACGGGCGTGGCGCCGGAGAGCTCTCCGAGGCGCGCCTCGAGGAACCCGGCGTCGATGGCGATGTCGGGCGCCTCGCCCTCGAGCGTCGCGCGCTTGTCCGGCGGAGCGCCGGCGCGCTGCGCTCTCGGCGCGCTCGACACGGCGACCTCGCGCTCCGCGATCGGCTCCGCGTGGTAGCGGCGCGAGCCGAGCCAGTCGTGCGGGTCGCGCCCGGCGGGGACGGCGACGACGGCGAACCCGCCGACGCGCGCGCGCTCCCCCGGGAGGGGCGCGTCGGGCAGCGGCCCCTCGACGAGGTGCAGCGGAGCGTCGCGCTCTTCCGCGAGCGCGGCGCTCTGTCGGGCGCCGTCGACCGCGGCGCGGGTGGCGACGATCTGGCCATCCGGCGTGGCGAGGCGGTTCAGAAACGTCGTGACGGTGTCCTTGTCCACGAGCGAGACGTGGACCTCTTGAGTTGCCGGCGCGGTCGGGTCCCCGGCGGCGCACGAGGCCGAGAACAGCGCAAGGACGGCGCATCCCGCGGCGGTGGCCCAGGAGCGATTACGGCGTATCGCCATGTTGTCTTCCCCTTTTGGCGCCACCCTACGGATCTCACATGAAGAATCCAAGAACTATCTCACGATGCGACCGGCGCTGACTCATCTGGCGGCGGATGCATTGCAGCTCACAGGCATACTCGTTTGGAGCTATCGAGTCACGGTCCAGCCTGTCGGTCCGCAGCGCGCGAGCATGCGCGCAAGAAGCGGCCGCTCGGCCTGCTGGGCAGGCGGCGATGACGATGAGTTGAAGAGGAGATCGAGCTGCCCCTGGAACACCGACCCGGGAATGAAGAGATTTGAACCACAGAGGCACAGAGGACACAGAGGAACAACAAAAAAACTCTGTGTCCTCTGTGCCTCTGTGGTTGCTTTTCTCGGGGTTTCAACCCGTTCGCTGGCCTTGGCTCTACCCAGGTCGCGACCGCGACGCGAGGCGCGCCCGACGGGTCGGGTCACCCGCCCTTGCGGCGAAACTCCACGAAGAACCTCACCGGGCCCTCGGGGTCGACGTGGTGCAGCACCTCCGGCACCACGATCCCCTGGGCCTCCGGGCTCAACACGTGATCTCGCCCGCCCAGCCCATCGATACGGTAGCGGAGCCGCCCCGAGACCACGTGGATGACGCCCCACACGCCGGGCTTGGTCGCATGGTCCCTCCGCAGGCCGCCGGGGATCGTGCCCTCGTCGAACTCCGCCGTCCGCTTGTACGCGACCAGCCCGTCGGGCAGCTCGAGCCGATCGCAGCGGACGCAATCGAGCTCGGTGCCGAGCATCGACGCGCGGCCCTCGGGGGTGATCACCCAGGGCCGCGTGAGGAAGGGTGGCTTGTGCCGGACGTGCTGACCGTGACCGCAGCTCAGCTCGGCCACCCAGTCGCTCGCGTCGTCCTGGTGATAGCCGGTGATCGGTCGGAGCATCGTCCCAGCTTACGTCACCCGAGGCCTGGCGGCGACGGGACGAGGATCAGTGTGCGCCAGCGTCCGCGGGGGCGCCCGGCGCCGCGGAAGCGCCCGGCGCCGTGGAGCCCGCCGGCGCAGCCGAGCCTGCTGCCGCCGCGGAGCCCGCCGGCGCCGCGATCGCTCCGGCGGCTCCGGGCGGGGCGCCGTCGCGGAGCGCGAGCTGGCCGCGACGGCAGGTGTCGATGGCGGACGCGAGGATGCGCATCGCCTCCTGGGGCGCGTGGAAGCCGGACGAGTTCTCGGCCTCGGCGAAGTCGACGAAGAACTGGCACTTCCGCTGCGCCGCCCGCGCGCCGGCGAGCGCCTCGTCCGCCATGCCCGCCTCCTTCGCCCGCCGGATGTCGC
This sequence comes from Sorangium sp. So ce321, assembly GCF_051530195.1. Taxonomy (NCBI): domain Bacteria; kingdom Pseudomonadati; phylum Myxococcota; order Polyangiales; family Polyangiaceae; genus Sorangium; species Sorangium sp. So ce321. The sequence goes on from NZ_CP150329.1 coordinate 2,558,472, forward strand.
CGATCAGCTCCGTCACCGCGTCGAGCGCGCGGCTCCGCGTCTCGAAGTGGCGCTCCTGGATCGTCTCCACCCGCTGCCGCAGCTCGTCCTCGGGCCACCTGTGGCACGTCTGGCACGCGCGGTTGATGTTGAGGAGCGGGCTCTGGATATGATGATCGCTGACCTTCGCCGCGCCCACCCGCTGGTAGGGCATGTGGCAGTCCGCGCACGCGACCCCGGAGCGGGCGTGGACGCCCTGATTCCACATCTCGAACTCGGGGTGCTGCGCCTTCAGCACCTTCGCGCCCGACTCCGCGTGCGTCCAGTCCGCGTGCCCCGTCTCCTCGTAGTAGGCGTAGATCTCGTCGACCTTGATCCCCTTCGCCCACGGGTACACGAGGCGCTTCTCCGGGCCCTTGAAGTAGTACTCCACGTGGCACTGGCCGCAGACGTACGAGCGCATCTCCTGGCGCGTGGCCATCGTGTTGACGTCGTAGTCCTCCTCGCCCATCGAGGCCTTGAGCGCGCGGATGCCCTCGAGGAAGCCGGGCCGCGTCACCCGGAGCTGCATCGACTGCGGATCGTGGCAGTCGATGCACGAGACCGGGTGCGTCACGAGCTTGCGCGCCTCGGGGAAGGGCAGCTGGTTCATGGCCTCCCACCCGCGCATGAGGTCGCCGCCGCCGAGCTTCTTGTAGGGCACGTACACCGACGCGTGGCAGTGGATGCACGTCCCCGGCTGCTTCGTCGCGACCTGCCGCTCGGTGTAGACCTGGTCCTCGAGCATGTGGGCGTGCCCGCGCTCCTCGCGGAAGTCGCGCGAGAACGCATAGCCGGCCCACATCGTCTTCAGCCGCCCGTCCTCCTCGAGCTTCGACTGCGCGACGACGCTGCGCGGGTCGGCCTGGGTGGGCGTGCGCGGCACCGCCTCGCTCCCGCCGAAGCGCGTGCGCTTCTGGTCGACGGTGCGCCGGTAGCCGTCGTACTGGATGGGGAAGTTCTTCCCCCAGACCGCCGGGTCCTCTATCGTGTCGTCAAGCTCGACGACGCGATAGAACGGGCTCTTCGCCTCCTGCTTGTGCTCGAAGATGTTGACGAGCAGCGCGGCGATCCCGGCCGTCGCGGCCGCCGCGCCGACCGCGATGAGCGGCAGGTAGCGCCGGAGCGCCGGCTGCCGCGGGCTCCTGGTCGTGGATGCTTCGTCCCTGGGCTCCGTCATCGTATCCATCCTTCGAGCGGCGGGCGCGCTTCAGTGCAGGTGGCCCACCGATTCATGGCAGCGCACGCACGAGAGTCGGGGCGCGCCGCGGTGCTCGCTGTCGATCGCGTGCACGATGTCGTCGTGGCACCCGCGACAGGCCTCCTCCGTGATGCGGAGGTTGCCTGGCTTGATCCGGATCGGGTCCGGGAAGCGGCCCGAGGTGAAGGCGAAGGAGTGCCAGAACCCGTTCGTCGCCTTCGTGGCATACTTGCCAAAAAAGGTGTGCGGAGCATGGCAGTCGTTGCACCCCGCCACAGCGCGGTGGCTCGAGCGTTGCCAGCCGTCGAACTGCTCGTTCATGATATGGCAGTTGGCGCACGCCGACGGGTCGTTCTGCAGATAGGACGCGCCCTTCGCGTAGACGAACGTGTAACCGCCGAGCCCGATGGCCGCCCCGAGCGCGACGCAGAGCGCGAGCGGCAGGCCCCGTGTCCAGCGGCGCTCGCCGCGCGGTCGCTCCCGGACGGCGGGCTCGAGCGGTTCGCTGCGCGGCTCCCCTTCCGCATCTCGGTCCGGCTGACGGATCATGGGTCGCGAGCCGCGTTTGCAAGGCAGGTGCCACGACCTGGGCGGAACGTGAGATGGACGTGCGGCGCTCGCGCGATGACGGTGCGATGAGCGACAGCGCGGCGCGGGGGGGCGGGGGAGGCAGCTTGCCGGCGCGGGGCGGGGATGCCGCCCCGAGGCGTCGCCGAGCGCGAGGCGGCGCGGCGCGCGCAGTCCGTGCGCCGCGGCGCAGACCCCGCGCGGCGCGCGCTCCCGTTGGCCGGCTGTTCCCGCCGCGGCCCGGCTGCGCTAGTGAGCGGCGAGGAGATCTCTCGTGAACGCCCCGCGCGATACGCCCCGTGCCGCACCGCCCGCGAGCGCCGGCCTGCCTCCGGCGAACCAGCAGCTCCGGCTGCCAGACTTCACGCTCGGCGGCGCGCTCACGGCCGAGCAGCAGGACTTCCTCGACACGTACGGGTTCATCCGCTTCAAGGGCTTCGCCGGCCGCGACACGGTGCGCTCGCTCATCGAGGAGGTGGAGGACATCGACCGCCGGCTCGTCGCGGAGGGCAGGACGCACATCCACGGCGTCCCGCTGATCTTCGGCGCGAGGAAGGACGGGTCGCGCTACATCCAGCGGATGGTGTTCGCGTCGCTCTTCGGCGAGCGCCTCCGCGCCTTGCTGCGCGATCCCCGTTTTGGCGCGATCCTCGACGTGGCCGGGCCTGGCTACCGGATCGGCGAGCGGGAGCGCGACGGGCTCGTGATCAACCATTACCGCCACGAGCCGGGGTCGACGTACCAGCGCCTCGGCTGGCACACGGACAGCTTGCGCGACGTCTTCTATCTGGAGAAGCCGCGCCGCTACCTGAACGTCGGCTTCTACCTCGACGACTCGCCCCTCTCGAAGGGCGGCGTGCGGCTGATCCCTTCCTCGCACCGCCAGGGTCTCTTCGAGATGGTCACCCGCAAGGCGTACTTCCTCGACCACCGGCCCGACCCCGGCGAGTACGCGCTCGAGGCCGAGGCAGGGGATCTCACCATCCACGACGGCCGCATCTGGCACCGCGTCGCGCAGGCCACGGCCACGGGCGACGCGAGCCAGCGGCGCGTGATGTACCTGCCGCTCATGAGCGGGCCGTTCAAGGAGAAGCACGAGGACAGCCCCACGCCGCTTTATTTCCGGCTGAAGCGGCTCGCGGGGTACTGAGCGCCTCGATGTCGATCGCGATCGAGGAGGCGAGGGGCGGCGCTGAGCTCACCGACATCCTCGATCTGCCGCTCCGCCTCCACGCGGCCGATCCGGCCTACGTGCCGCCGCTCCGCCCGCTGGTCCTGCGGCGGATCGACCCGAAGAACCCCTTCTTCCGCCGCGCGAGCCTGCGCTTCTTCCGGGCGCGGCGCGGGCGCGAGACGGTCGGGAGCCTCTCGCTCCTCGTCGACGAGGCTCACGATCGCCACGGCGGCGAGCGCACGGCGTTCTTCGGCTTCTTCGAGTGCGAGCGCGATCCCGACGTGGCGCGGGCGCTCTTCGCGGCGGTGAGCGAGCGCGCGCGGGCGCTCGGCGCGACGTCGCTGCGGGGCCCGCGCAACGTCACGCGGGTGGAGGACATCGGGCTCCTGATCGAGGGGTACGAGTCCCGGCCGCCGCTGCTCGCCGGCCACCACCCGCCGTACTACCGCGAGCTCATCGAGGCCGAGGGGTTCTCGAAGCGCTACGACATGCTCGCCTACGACACCCCGCTCCTCGACCCGGCGGGGCGCCGGCGGGAGCTCCCGGAGGCCCTGCGCCAGAAGGCCGCGTCCGTGCGCATCCCTGACCTGGAGGTGCGCCGCGTGGCGGTCCACCGCCTCTCGCGCGACATGGAGATCGCCCACGCGGTCTTCACCGAGGCGTACCGCGGCGTGCCGGAGGTCGTCCCGATGTCGCGCGCGGAGTTCGTGAACCTCGGCCGCGCTTTCGTGGCGCTCGCGAACCCGCGCCTCCTGCAGATCGCGACGGTGCGCGGCGAGCCCGCGGCGTTCGCCGTGTGCCTCCCCGAGCTGAACGAGGCGTTCGCGGCGGCGCGCGGGCGGCTATGGCCGCTCGGGTGGGCGCGCGCGGCGGCGGCGCTGCGCCGCGTCCGGACGGCGAGCTTCAAGCTGATCGGCGTCGTGCCGGCGTACCGGTCGACGGGCCTCTACGCGCTGCTCGTGCAGCACGTCGTCGACGGCCTGCGGGCGGCGGGGTACGAGCGGCTCGAGGCCTCGCTGATCCACGAGGACAACGCGCCGATGCGGCACATCGTGGAGTCGGCCGGGTGCGTGCCTTACCGGCGTTATCGCGTCTACGAGCGCCCGCTCGGGCCGAGGGAACAGGCGACATGACGACAGCTGCCCCGCACCAGAAGACGCCGTTCACGCCGTACCAGCGGCGGCTGTTCTGGTTCCTGAGCGTCGCCTCGTTCTTCGAGGGCTACGACTACCTGGCGCTCACGCAGATCCTCCCGAACTTCGGCGCGCAGATGGGGCTCGCGGCGCGCCACGAGGGGCTCCTCGTCGGGGTCATCAACTCGGGGACGATGCTCGCCTACCTGCTCGTGCGCAAGGCGGACGAGTGGGGCCGGCGGCGGGTGCTCACCATCACCATCGCGGGATACACGCTCTTCTCCGTGCTCACGGGGTTCGCGCCGAACGTCTATGTCTTCGCTGTCTGCCAGCTGCTCGCGCGCATCTTCCTCATCGGCGAGTGGGCGGTCAGCACGGTGTACGCGGCCGAGGAGTACCCGAGCGACAGGCGGGGGATGGTGATCGGCGTCATCCAGGCGTTCTCGAGCCTCGGATCCATCGTGTGCGCCGGGGTCGTGCCGCTGCTCCTCTCGACCTCGTACGGGTGGCGCAGCGTCTATTTCGTCGGCGGCATCCCGCTCGTGATCATGGCGGTGGCGCGGCGCGGCCTGCGCGAGACGGCGCGGTTCGAGCAGGCGGCGGTCGCGCGGGAGCTCGCGGGCGCGCAGCCGTTCACGCGCATCTGGCGCTCGCCGTACCGCGGGCGGATGCTGCAGCTCGCGCTGATCTGGGGGCTCACGTACGTCTGCACGCAGAACGCGGTGACGTTCTGGAAGACGTTCGCGCTGCGGGAGCGCGGGTTCAGCGACGCCGAGGTGGGCGCCAGCATCACGTTCGCCGCGGTGGTGTCGATGCCGCTCATCTTCGCGTCAGGCAAGCTGCTCGACGTCGTGGGCCGCCGCCGGGGCGCGGTGATCATCTATGCGCTGGCGGCGGCCGGCGTGCTCGGCGCGTATTCGCTGGGCTCGCACGCCGGGCTGACGGCCGCGCTGGTCTTCGCGATCTTCGGCGCGAGCGGCGTGCTCCCCGTGCTGAACGCGTACATGACGGAGCTGTTCCCGACGCACCTCCGGGGCGACGCGCTCGCCTGGTCCAACAACCTGCTCGGCCGGATCGGCTACATCCTGTCTCCGGTCGCCGTGGGCTTCGCCGCGGAGGAGATCGGCTGGGGACAGGCGGTGTCCGCGACAGCGATCTTCCCGCTGGTCGCGCTGGCGCTCATCCTGTGGCTCTTGCCGGAGACGCGCGGCAAGGAGCTCGAGGAGACCGCGCGGGTGTAGGGGCGATCGCCAGACGTCTGGTGAGGGTCGCTTCCGACCAGCCGAGAGCGAGCCGACCTCCGTGGTGATGCCCGGCGCCCATTGGCTGCGGCTGCACGATCAGCGGCAGCCGGACCGCGCGTCTCGACGACGAGCGGGCATGGCGAGCGCATGGGCAGAACATGGTGAAGGTGTGGCGTCCACGGGAGCGCACGCTCCCGACGCCCTGCCCGGGTTGCAAGGCCCCGCACAGCCCTCTATCTTTGCTAGTTCTTGAGCTTGTGAGGAAATGTGCCCCAAGAGCCAGAACCGGCTGCATTCTCCGACTTCGTCTTGCTCCTCATCTCGGCCGCACCGAAGCTCGGCCTGCCGCTCGAGGCGGTCCTGCGAAGCGCGGGGCTGCCGCCGGAGGCCCTCTGCCGGCGCGGGGTGCCGATTCCCTTGAGCGCAGCGCGGTACATCTGGTCGTCCGCCGAGCGGGTGAGCGGCGATCCCGTACTCGGGCTCCACGTCGCCGAGAAGCTCGACGTCGGCACGCTCGACATCCTCGACTACCTGTCGCGGAGCAGCGCCAGCTTCGGCGCGGCGCTCGCCCGCTTCATCCGCTTCGCCCCGTTGTTCGCCGATTCCGGCGTGATGAGCTTGCACGTGGACGGCGGCCATGCGCACTTCCGCCACGTCTCTCCCAACGGCGTGCCCGCCGTGTCGGAGCTCCTCGTCGGCATGACCGTGCTCCGGGCGCGGACATTCTCCGGCGAGTACGTCCGCCCGCTGGCCGTGCGCTTCCGACACCATCGCAAATGTACCGCAGGTGCATATGAACGGATCTTCGACGCGCCGGTCGAGTTCGGCGCCCCTTGCGACGAGCTTGTCTTCCGCCGGGAGCACCTGGAGATGCCGTTCGGCTCCGCCGACCCCCGGCTGTGCGAGATCCTCGAGGAGTCCGCGCACCTGCGGCTCCAGCAGCTGAGCCGGGTCGCCGCGCCGCCGCCCGCCGCGCCGTCCGGCTTCGTCGACGAGGTCCGCCACGTGCTCCGCGAGTGCATCGCCGCGGGCAACCCGAACGTCGACCAGGTGGCCGAGCGCATGGGCGTGAGCCCACGCACGCTCCAGCGGCAGCTACGGGAGCAGGGCTCGTCGCACCGCGCGCTCCTCGCGGAGACACGCGTCGCGCTCATGGATCGGTGCCTGGCCAGCGCCAACCCCTCGCGGCACATGCTCGCCGCCGAGCTCGGCTACGTGAGCGCCCGCTCCGTGTCCCGCGCGCTGCGGCGTCGGTAGACGCGCCGCGACGCCGGGGAGCGCGCCGCGACGTCGGGGAGCGCGCCGCGACCCGGGAGCCCAGGGCCCACCGGCGTCGCGGCCATGAAGAAGGGTCACCCGCGCCCCCGCCCGCGGGCGCTCACCCGCGCCCCCGCCCGCGGGCGCCGCGAAGGCGGGCCCGCGCCGGGGGCGCCGCGGCGATCACGGATGCCACGCGAGCTGGAGCTGCCGGCTGCCCGTCGTGCTCACCTGGTAGACGACGGGGTTCGCTGCGCCCGGGAACGGCGTCGAGAGCTGCGTCGACCAGCTGTTCGCCGCGGGGCTCTGGGCCGGCCCGCCGTTGATGGACACGGCGACGCCGTTCAGCGACATGCCGTCCATCGAGGTCACCTGGAGCCACAGGTTCGCCGGCGTCCAGCCCGTCGGGTAGCTCGCGGGGTCGATCTGGAAGCACGCCGCGCCGTTCACCGTGGCGGTGGTCGCCGGCCCCGCCTGGCCGAGGCCCTGGCAGGTCGGCGTCGGGGTCGGGTTCTTGTAGACCCCGAACGTGTACTGGCGCGTGAACATCGGCACGCTGGGGTTGCCGGCGTGGTCCGCGAACACCGTGATCTGGTGGCTGCCCGTCTCGGTGAACTGGTTGAACTTCAGCGAGTAAACGCCGTTGTTGGGAGTCGAGTCGCCGTGCGCGAGGAGCCCGTCGTCATGGAAAGTCAGCGGCGTGACCGCGCCGCTCGGCGCGGTCATCTCGGCGCTGACCGTGGCGCCCGTCACCGGGGCGCCCAGGTGGGTCACCGCGGCCTCGACGGTCAGCGGCTGCGACCCGACGTTCAGGCCGTTCGTCGTGACCTGGAGCTGGATGTCGTCGATCAGCGTCGACACGGAGGAATAGAGATAGATGGTCGACGACGAGTTGTTGACGGCGCAGAACTGCCAGAAGCCCTCCTCGTACGACTGCGTGAGGTTCAGCGAGAAGCGCTTGAAGTTGTCGGCCGAGAAGAAGGTCAAGTCGGAGCCCGACGCCCCGTAGTTCGTCTCGGTGATCTGGGAGGTCGGGTGCTGCGACGGCGGCGTCAGGTACACGTCGGGGGCGGCGCTGCCGACGAAGATCATCGTGAAATCCACGATCTGAGCGGCCGAGACGAGGGCGTCGGCGCACATCGTCGTCCCCGCCGGGATCGGGGTCAGCCCCTGGTCGATCATGCCGCCCTCGCGGCAGTCGTTCGCCATGCGGTTGAACGCGCCCAGCAGCTCGAGCTGGTCGATGTCGGAGCTGACGTCGGCGCGCATGTAGAGCCCGGGCGAGATCCCGTAGCTCGTCGCGATGTCGCTCATCATCGCCTCGTCCGCTCCCGACCCGAGCGCGATCGAGTGGACCTCGTCCACGCGGTGGATGTAGTTCGGGAGGAAGGTGCTCGGCGCCGGCGGCGTGTTGTGCTGCCCGTCGGACAGGAGGACGACGCACTCGCGCGGCCCCTTGGTCGGGCTCTCCGTGGTGAGCATGTCGAGCGCCTGCCCGAGGCCCGCCCCGATCGACGTCGACCCGCTCGCGACGAGCGCGTCAACGGCCGCGTCGTAGCCGGACGCCGGGATCGGCGTGATCGGGAAGGACTCCGAGGCCGTGTCCGAATAGCTCGCCAGGCCGATCTGCTCGGTGAACGACTGCGAGGCGGGCACGTTGCTCGAGGCGAGCGTGCTCCGGTAGACCTTCGCCGCCTGCTGCGCGAGGGCGAGGTTGGTCCCGGTCATGCTGCCGGAGCGGTCGATGATGACCACGTGGTTGGTGTCGAGCGGCGTGACCTGCGCCAGCGCCGTGGACAGCCCCACCACGCCCGCGAGGAGGCCGCCGGTGATGCCTGCGAAAGTTCGAGCTGCGTATCTCATCGTCGTCTCTGGTTCTTTCTCTGCGTTCCGCTGCGTTCTCGGACAGAAGCTGAAGATCGGGTGAACGCGGCGCCGCCGGGCCGGCGCATCGGCGACGGCCGGGGTGGCAGGGCGGCGGGCGTCGTCCCATGGACGACCGCCCGCCCCCTGCCACCCTGGCCGGCCCGGCGACTCCGGGTCTCAGGGATTGCGGTAGAGCACCACGAGCCTCGGGCGCCTCAGGGCGGTCGCGTGGTCGCTCGACGTGAACGAGACCTCCCTGTAGCTGTTCGCCTCGCTCTGGAGCCGGATCATGAATCCATGGTTGTTCCCGGCCGTGGCGAGCATGTCTCGCACGAGCGCGGTCACGTCGATGTTCTCGTAATCCTGGCTCGAGGAAGCGCTCTGGGGCAGGAGCACCTGGTTCGCCGTCGACACGCTCGGCTGGTTCGCCCACGTCACCGTGCTCTCCTGCCACGACGAGGTGATGCGCTGGAGCAGGAAGGCGTTGGAGCCGCCGACCGTGAGGTGCCCCGGGGAATACGGGTTGTAGGTCCCCTGACCGTACAGGCGCGCGTCCGGGTCCGCATACAGGTTCAGGCGCGCCCGCTCGATCGTGGCGCCCGCCGGGACGGGCGAGAGATCGAAGCGGAGCAGGCCCCGGTTCCGGTACCAGACGCTGCTCGCCGTCCAGGACCCCGCGGTGAGGTTGGGGGAGCTGCCGTAGTTCGTCCCGCTGGCCCCGGTCATGTTGCTGATGGTCGCGTCGAGCCCGGCGCTCCCGGGCTGCAGGTCCAGCGTCAGGACCGGGTTCTCGCAGGCCCCGTTGACGGTGAACACCGCCCCGGGCACCGCAGCGCACTGCGACTGGGAGGTCGGGGCGTGGCAGGTCCCGTCGGCCTCGTGGCAAGCGCCGACAGGCTCGCTCCCGCACGCGTCGACCTCGGAGCAGCTGTAGCCGCTCACGAAGTAGCCGCCGGCGTTCTCGCAGCTCTGGCCCGAGCCGATGCCGCCCTGGCCGAGGTCGGTGCAGCCGCCCGACCGGCAGCACGCGCCCTTCGACTCCGGCTTGCAGAGCGCCGAGCATCCGTCGCCGCTCGCCGTGTTGCCGTCGTCGCACTGCTCCGAGGCCTGCTGCACGCCGTCGCCGCAGCACCGCTCGACGGTCACGCCCGTGTTCTCCACGACGGAGCACTCGGCGACAGTGTTCTCCGGCGTCTTGCACGTCCCGCTCACGCAGGTCTGCCCAGGGCCGCTGTTGCAGTCCGCGTCCGTCGTGCACGCGCAGGGGATCGTGTCCTCGTAGTGGTCGTCGAAGCAGGTCTCCACCTCGGCGAGCCACGCCTCGGAGATCGCGGTCCGCTTCACCAGGTTCTCCGGCTCGAGGCCGGCGTCCGGGTCGACGAGGACCTTCGTCAGGTCGAAGTGGGCCGTCCCCGGGTTGACCACGGCGCTGTTGAAGGCGCCGATGGCGAGCTGGATGGAGTTGGCCGTGCGCTGTGTGTCCAGGCATCCCCAGTGCTTGAGCAGGTGGCGATGCGACTCCTGGCAAGGGAAGCTGAGGCTGCCGCGCGAGCCGGTCGACGGCCCGACGTAGGAGCAGGTCCCTTGCACGAACGCCTGGGTGAGCGCGTCCTGATCCTGCAGCCAGGTGGTCATGGGCTGGCCGTTGATGCAGAGGTTCTCGGCCGACGAGACCGTCTCGCCCACGTCGAAGCCGAAGTTCACGACATCCTCCATGCCGCCGACGACGTCATCGGTGGTGGGGGGCAGCGGGTCGGCCGTGTGCAGCGACAGCTCGTCCTTGCACCAAGCGAGGAAGTCGGCCGTCGACGCGTTCACCTGCGTGTACCGCGTGACCTCGCCGGGCTGGTAGTTCGTCACGTCGCCGAGCGGCGAGCTGTCCCACTGGTAGGTGGCCTCGAGCCCGGGCTGGAACTTGTACTTCGAGACCGAGCCTATATCGAAGGTCCGGCGCCACTTCCACAGCGTGAACTTCTTCCACTTCTTGAACAGCCTCGCCTCGAGGCCCACGTGGATGCCCGCGTTGAGCGCGGCGATGAGCTCGATCTCGGTCAGGCCGTAGGTAGCTATCGCGTGGGTCGGGTCATCCCCGTTCCTCATGCCCCAGATCACCTCCTCGGCGTACGGGACGTTCGGGCCCGCCTTGGGCTCGCACGTGCCGCTCGGCGTGCAGACCTCGGTCAGGCCGCAGGCCGTGTTGGCCGTCGAGGGGCTGTAGGTGCAGTGCCGGGCGCACGCCCCGTTGACGCAGGCGCGGCCGGGCGAGCTCGGGCAGGTGCTCTGCGCGGTGCAGACGCAATCGACGGCGGTCCCGCCGACGGTGCACACCTTCGCCTGGACATCGCACGTCTCGCCGCTGGCACAATCGGCGTTCGAGGTGCAGCCGCACGCCGACAGGAAGCCTGTCTGGAGCGGGTGGCACCCGGGGCCCTGCCACTCCGTGGAGTCGACCTTGGTCTCGGACAGGCAGCTGTACGCGTCGAAGTTGCCGGGGCACTCGGCCTCGGTCACGTCGTACACGACGGCGCCGGGGATGCCCGAGTTGCAGTCGCCGCTGATCTTGCGGACCGTCCCAGGGGTCGTGTCGCTCAGGTAGATGTCGCCGTTCGGGAGCACGGCCACGCCCGAGGGCAGCTCGAAGATCGCGTCGTCGGCCAGGCCGTCCGCCGCCACGGTGCCGGGAGCGCCGGAGACGGTCGTCACGGCGGAGGTCTCGGGGTCGAGCTTCCTCACGCGACCGGGCTTGTTGCCCTCGACGACGAGCACGTGACCCGCGCTGTCCACGGCGAGCCCCTTCGGCGCGGTGAACCGGGCGGCCGCGCCGATGCCGTCCGCCGAGCCCGCCGAGCCGCTGGTCCCGGCCACGGTGGTGACCGCCGTCGAGGCGACGTCGAGCCGCCGCAGCGTGTTGTTGAACGTGTCGCTGATGTACAGCCTGCCGCGCCCGTCGGCGACGATGCTGGTCGGCTCCGAGAACCGGGCCGCCGCGCCGATGCCGTCGGTGCCGCCGGCCTGGCCCGACGTGCCGGCCACGGTGGTGGCCGTGCCCGAGGGGAGCGGGATGCGGATCACCGTGCGGGCGCCGCTGTCGGTGATGAAGAGGCCGCCGTCGTGCACGGCGACGTCCCGCGGCGTCAGGAACACCAACCGATCCGCGATCGTGGTCACCTGGTTCGTGGTCAGGTCGAGCTTGCGGACCGAGCGAGCGCCGCGATCGGCGATGTAGAGCGAGCCCGCGTCGTAGGTGATGCCCGAGATCGTGTTGAACCGCGCGGCGGTCCCTACCGCATCGACGTTGCCTGCCGCGGACGACCCGGCGATCGTCGTCACCTGGCCGGTCTGCGGGTTGATGCGGCGGATGGCGGTCCGGTCCGCGACGTAGAGGCGGTTTCCGGTCCGGTCGTAGGCGAGGTCGGTGGGCTGGAGGAAGCGGGACCCGCCGAACGTGCCGTCCGTGAGCGACAGCGTGTACGCCGCACCGTAGGGCGACGAGACCGAGGGCAGGCAGCACACGCCGTGCTTGGCGCACGCCGAGATCTCGGGCATCGCGGGGGCGCGCAAGCTGTTCGGGCAGGTGCCGTCGTTCGCGCACTCCTCGCACGTCTTGTTCGCGCTCCACTGGGTCGTGAAGGCGTGCTGGAAGAGGTTCTTGTACGTCTTCGCGTCCTTCTCCTTCAGGAACGTCGAGAACAGCGCGTACGAGAGCTTCGACGGGCTGCACAGGTCCTGCGTGACCCCCGTCCAGTCGTCGAGGCAGGCGCGGCTGCCGTTGATGAACGTGACGCAGCAGGAGTTCTTTGTCTCGAGCGGGGAGCAGGCGAGATCCAGCGACGAGCCGGGGATGTACTTGCTCGAGCAGGACGCCTCATCCTTGTAGGAGAAGACGGGTTTGCACTCGAGGTCCTCGTTCGGGTTGCTGTTCACGAGCGCCTGCTCGAGCGAGGCGTTGAGGTCGACCACGCCGCCGGAGCCCTTCGGCTTGAGATCGACAGAGAAGCCGATGCTCGCCTCCACGCCCACCTTCAGGAACTTGCCGATCGGCACGCCGAGGAAGAGCTTCGCGCCCACCTCCGGCCTCACCGACACCTGCGTCCCGGCCTCCGCGGTCACGTCCGGCGCCTGGAAGCCGTGCATGTCGCGGTTGAAGTCGAGATCGGAGATCTTGTTCGGCGTGTTCTTGTTGAGCGCCTCCTGCAGGCGCTTGCGCATGTGATAGGCCTCGTCGTACCACTTCGCCCCTGCGCCGAGCTTGAAGTACGGGATGAGGTACGCGCCGGGGACCGGCGGGATGGGAATCGGCGTCAGCTCCTTCTCGAGCGGCTTCAGCTTCAGGTCGAGGTTGAGCGCCGCGGCGAGGATCGCGGCCGACTTCCCCTCCCAGTCCTCGACCGCCTCCGCGCCGTCCCGGGGCCAGGTGAGCTGGGCCGGGACGCCGTCGGTCGGCGTGTAGTTGAACGGCATGTACGTGCCGATCAGGAACTCCTGCGGGGAGACGCGGCCGTCGCCGTCGGAGTCCAGGGACGTCATCTGGTCCTCGTCCGCGAGGTAGAAGACGCCGAGCTTCTTCGCGGCGTCGAGGCTGACCCCGCCGCCGGCGAGGTGGCCCAGCTCCTCGATGCCGAGGGGAGCTTCACGGTTGAACCACTTGTAACCGTCAAGCTGCATGTTGAACTCCATCCCTGGCAGGATGCTCAGCGTCTCGCCGAACGCGGTCACGGCGAAGCCGCCGGTGCGCATCTGGGCGCGGCGCTCCTTGCTCAGGTTGTGCGACGTGTAACGGCCGCCGATGCCCCACCGGTCGCTGTCCGACAGGTTGGCGTACGCGCCGTGCCCGGCCCACGGAACGCACATGTGCAGGTCGGGCCGCTGATCCGAGTAGCTGCCGAGGTGGTACCCCTCGGTGTACTGGTCCACGTAGCACTGGATCTTCGACATCACCTCGCTGATGTTGTCGAGCTCGCCGCCGAACTGGCTCAGGAAGCTGGCGAACTGACCGCCGCCGATCTCGTCAGCGATCTTGTCGAGCCACTTCACCGTGCTGAGCGCCCACTTGGCCTTGCCGGCCTGGGTCTGCTGGATGTCGTTGGAGAGCCACACGAGCACGCCGGTGCTGCACGGGTTCGCCGTCGACGAGCTCGGGTCGCAGAAATTGATGCACTCCTCGTACGTCGTCTTGTCTTGCTGGATGACGTCGAGGCACTGGGTGGACACCTGCTGGCTACAGACGCACGTGCCCTTGTCCGCGTCCGCGGCCGGCTCCGTCTTGAGGCCGTTGATCGCCTCGGCCGTCTTGTTGACGATCGACGCGAGGAGCTGGATCGACTGGAGGACGTGGAAGTTCGTGGTGATGTTCTGGAGGTCGGCGCCCTTCGGGTTCGGGTTCTCCGGCAGCTTTCCGAGCTGGCTCGGATCGCACGCCTGGACCTGGAACGTGCCTGTGCCGGCGTCCGGGGCCTCCCCCTCGATGACGGCGTCCGGCCGGTCGGGCTGCTGGGACCACGTCGGCCAGTCGTGGATGGTGCTGTCGTTGCAGGCCTCGTCGTCCGGCGCGCACAGCGCCTGTTCCGCCTGACCGACGGGCCCGTCCAGCTCGACCGGATCGTCGGTGCCGGCCGTGCAGGCGGCCGTGATCGCGCCCAGGCACACGAGGAGCGGCAAGCGCCCCGCGCGCCACGGGGCAGCGCGTGATTGAGCATGCTGGCGTATCAGCAAGGATCTGAGACTTGTCATGGAATAAGCCCTCGACGGCCTTGTTGATGGGATGAGACGGAGCGAATCGGCTCTCGCCCGGCCTGCTCGCGCAGACACAGGCGCTCTCCCATTGCGAGCGCCTGTGTACTCGGCTGTAAACCGATCGCGAAGGCGACAAATCGCGCCACGCGGCGACAAATCGCGCCAGACCAGGGCGCGGCTCCGGCGACCGACGGTGCCCTCCGCGTCGTCGATCGGGCGTCGTGAACGCCGTCGACGCTCCGTCGCCCGACCGGCACGCGCGCACCCGACCGGTACGCAGTGGACCGAGGCGTGCTAGAAGGCGGCGTACATGAGCAAGCTCTCCGAGCGCGCGTTTGCCGAGCTGGTCGAGGCGGGGTGTCCCTCGTGCGGGGGACGGCAGCTGAGCTTACGCTCGTACGTGGACGGGCTCGTTCCGCTCATGGAGGGCGAGCCGGTCGGCCCGGTCAAGTGGGTCTACAAGGGCGAGATGTTCGTCGACGGCCTGTACGAGGTCACATGCGGCGCGTGCCAGCACGTCCTGTTCAAGGACGATCGCTGCCCGCGGTGCCATGGCGAAGGCGGCCTCGCGCGCGGGCTCACGACGACCAACGCGTACGCGGTGCCGGAGCGGTGCCCGCGGTGCGAGCACATCGAGGTGCGCTTCATCGCGTTCGTGCCAGCGCGCGTGAAGTACGAAGGAAAGCGCGCGGACAAGGCGCAGACGAGCGTCGAGCTGCACGACCCCGGGTTCCACGGCTACCGCGTCGACTGCAAGGACTGCGGCAAGATCGCCGAGCGCGCGGACGCGTGCCCGATCTGCGAGAGCCCGGCGCCCATCCGGGCGCGCTTCAGCTGATCGAGCGGCCAATGAAGGCCGCTGCCGATACACCCCAGGCGCTCGGGCCGTCCAGGTGCGCAGCCCCGCGCTACTCGCCGAAAGCGAGGTACGTCGCCGAGATCCTCCACAGGCCGCCCTCGGCGAGCGCCGACAGCTCCCACTCGAGCGTGTGCTCGCCCGGCGCGCGCAGCTCGTCCGCGTCCCAGGCGAACGGCGGCGACTCGCTCCCTGGGCACCAGTTCGCCCTCGGCGCCCTCACGCTCTCGATCGCCCCGCACGGGTTCTCCAGGCAGTAGTCGAAGCCGGCGTCCGCTGGCCCGTAGTGCGTGAGCGTGCAGAGCTCCTCGCAGTCGCTCCGCCACGGCTTGATCCGCTCGATCTCGGCCCCGTCCACCAGGATCCTGTGGGTTCGCTTGCAGAACTCCTCTGCCGGCCCGATGCACCCCGTCTCGATCTCGCCGCCCCCGTGGCCGGTCGCGCGGTATTCGAGGCGCGAGCTCACGGTCCCCTCGGGCACGCGCACGGAGAGCGGTCCTGGCCTGTCAGCGCTCGTCTGCGATCCATTGAAGAGCGGGATCACCGCCAGCACCTTTCTCGGCGCGGGCCCTTGCACCGCCTCGATCGTCGCGCTCACGTTCCACCCGCCGTTCGAGCCGCTCACTTGCCCGCTCCCGTCGGACCATGTCGGGATCACCGCCCGCAGCCGGTGCTTGCCCGCGGCGAGCCCGTTCGCCACGTCCGTGATGTCCACCTCCAGGTGCAGCGGCCCCCCGAACGGCGTGATCGCGCGGACCAGCTCGATCCCGGGCGGCTCGACCGCCGGATCGGCCGGATCGTCCAGCGAGAACTCGAAGTTCCGATCGAACGCGTCGCAGTCCGCAGGCCAGCTCTGGCCTTCGGGCGGCGGGTTGTCCTCCCACGTCTCGAACGGGTAACATGTGGTCTCCAGGTCCACGACGAGCTTCACGCTCGCGAAAGGCCCGTCGGGGAGCTCGAGCTCCGTGTTCGCCTGCTGGAAGTTCGGCTGGCCCGAGTCGCTCGTGATCCGGACCTTCTCGAACGCCGTGATCGAAAGAGGCGTCGCCGTCTCCCCGTCAGTCGAGCTGCCGCCCGAGCCGCCCGAGCCGCCCGACCCTCCTGTCCCGCCGGCCCCGCCGGCCCCCGGCGGCGTTCCCCCGGGCGCCTGCGGCGCGTCCTTGCCGCAGCCGGATCCCCCCATGACGACGGCAAATACGAGCGCCGCGGCGAGGGCGCCTCGCGCACAACATCCAAGCGACATGGAATCCTCCGGGCCGTGCCTGCTGGCTGGGCGCCACGATGGCCTGCGTGGCGCCCGCTGCGGTAGCATCCTCCTCGCCATGTCACTCCACATCGATCATGTCGTCCTGTGGGTCGAGGATCCGCTCCGCGCGCTCGAGTTCTACACCCAGGTGATCGGGCTGACCAGCGTCCGCGCCGAGGAGTTCCGGGCGGGCAAGGCCCCGTTTCCGAGCGTTCGCCTGTCCGAGACCTCGATCCTCGACCTGATGTCCGTCTCCTCCGCCGAGTTCCTCCGGAAGTACACCGGCGAGGAGAAGCCGTCGGCCGCCGGAAGGCCCATCAACCACGTCTGCTTCGCGATGGATCGCGACGAGCTCGACGCCCTGGCCGCCCGGCTCGCCGCGGCGGGCGTCGCGATGCACACGAAGAGCAGCCCGTCGTTCGGCGCGCGCGGCTCCACCGTGCACTGGTTCTACTTCCAGGATCCGGACGGAAACACGCTCGAAGCACGTTATTACGAAGAGACGCAGCTCTCGAGCTGACCGCGGAATGCGGGCGAGCGCCGCTCGAGGCGAGGAGGCCCGGTCAGCGCCAGCGCGCCCGCTCGTCGCGATTCGCCTTCTCCCCTCCCGTCTTCCGCCTGCGCGTCACTCCACCGGAATGAACCCCTCGAGCGCCTCGAACAGGCGCGCCACGACGGGCAGCGTCGGATCGGTGTACGCCGCTTGCTGCGACGCGTCCGCGAGCGTCGCCTCCTTGAGCATGTGGCTCATCCCCTCGATGACGACCAGCTCCGCGTCGGGCCGGGCGCCGGCGAGCAGCTCGGCGTCCTCCACCTTGACCTGGATGTCGGTCGTCCCTTGCACGATGAGGATCGGCGCCGTCACCGCCTCGATCTCCGCCGCGGGGTCGTACTTCATCCACGAGACGATGTACGGCTGCACGCTCGGGCGAAACAGCCCCATGAACAGCGGCGTTTGCGGGACCTCCTCCACGAGCTCTCCCGCCTCGAGCTGGCCGATGATCTCGTAGGCTCTCTCGCGGTCCTCGTCCGCCAGGCTGGCGAGCTGTTCGCGCAGGACCGCGCCGACCGGCCGCCCCGCGCCCGCGATCGAGACATAGCCGTCGATCTCGGTCCCCTGGGCCACCAGCATCCCGAGCAGCGCGCCCTCGCTGTGCCCCGCGACGGTGACCGTCGCGAACCGCCCGTCGTCGCGGAGCTTCTTCACCCACAGCCCGGCGTCGTCGGCGCCCATCTCGAAGCGCATCTCCTGCTCTTCGCGGGGCGCCGCGGCGACGCTCCCGCCGATCCCGGCCTTGTCGTAGCGGATCGACGCGATCCCCAGGTCCCGGAGGCCCTCCGCCAGCAGCCTGTAGGCGCTCGACCCGCTGCCGTCGGCCGCGCTGTTGCCATCCCGGTCGTTCGGCCCCGACCCGGGGATGATCAAGACCGCAGGGAACGGCCCGCACCCGGCCGGCACCTCGAGCGTGCCCGCCAGCGCCCCGCGCGCGTTTTCCACCGCGATCTCGGCGCTCGCCGCCTCCGGACACGCGGGGGTGTCCGGGGGCGGCCCTGCGTCGCCCGGGAGCGCGCTGCTTCCGCCGGGAGGCGGCGCGCCGTCTTCGCCGGCTCCGCAGCCGGCGCCGAGGGACGACAGCGGGAGCGCGGCCGCGCAGGAGACAGCGAATGCGGCGCGGCGCGCCGGGACCAGGAGACACGATCGCAACGACATGACGAACCCTCCGAACAGGCAAGGAGCGGTATTCCGCCGCCGGAGCGCACCGGTGCGCCCTCGCGGCGAGCGAGCATGAGCGAGCACGAACGAGCGCGCGTCACGCGAGCCGCGGGCCGCGGACCGCGGGGCGCGCCGGGGAGACGGTCAGCCGAGGTGCGCGAGCGCGACCTTCGACAGGATCTCCGACGCGAGCACGAGGCCGATGAACCCTGCGACGAGCGCCGCGCCGCGCAGGCCGGAGGCGTTCTTGAAGGCCTGGTAAAGGAGCGTCAGGAACCACGCGAGGCACAGCGTCGCCGCGACGGCGAGGGCGGCCAGCCCGGGCGTGAGCCTGGGCGCGCCGGCCGGCGCCTCGGGGGCGAGCAGGGCGAGCGCGAGGGCCGCGAGCGCGAGCGGCGCGCGCGCGAGCCCCGTCACGCCGAGGAAATCGATGAGCCGGACGCGCCGCCGCAGGAGCCGCGCGTAGGCCCAGAAGAGCAGGGCGGGCAGGGGCCACGCGACGACCTGCTCGAGGAGCGCTGTCCTGACCGGGATGACGTCCGGCGTCGCGTGCAGGTCGAGGAAGCCGTCGAAGCGGACGCCGAGCCGCGTGATCGCGACGCTCAGCCCGGCGAGGGCGAGCCCCGCGGCGGCGGCGACCCCGCCGCCGAAGCGCTCGAAGGGGTCCAGCGCGAGCCGCCAGCCGCGCCGGGGCGGCCGCGGCGCCATCGTGGCCAGCAGCCGCTCGCCTTCCGCGGGCTTGATGACGTTGTCGCGCACGAGCGCGCGAACTCTCTCGTCGGGCGTGGTGATCATCATAGTCCCACCTTCCGCAGCGCCTCTTCAGCCTCCTTCGCGGAGAGCCGCCCGTTCTCGAGCGCGTCCAGGATCTCGTGCCGGCGCCGCTGAACCCCCTGCTCCAGCGCGTCGAGCCGGCCGATGACCTCGTCGAGCCGGTTGCGCACGGTCGGGTAGCTGACCTGGAGGTGCTGAGCCATCGCCTTCAGGCTCCCGGACGAGCGCACGAACGCGGTCACGAAGGCGAGATCGTCCGGCGGCAGCTGGAGCAGCGCGGGGATCTCGAACTGACCGTCCAGGTTTGTTCCGCAGGCCTGACAGCCGAGCCGCGTCGCGCGCAGCTCGCCGTCACAGCTCGGGCATCGAACGACGAATCTTGCCACGGGATGACTGTATTATTGGCGCGCGGCCAATAATGTCAATCTCGTGTTTAACAAAATTGATTTCGAGTTTTGATTTTTTGATCGGATGCCGGGCTACCCCCGCCCGCGGCGGCTCAGCGCCGCTCGCGCCGCCGCGCGAAGGCGAGCGCGACGAGGAGGCCGGCGATCGCCGCGGGCGCGGGCGCGGACGAGCCGACGGCGCGGTAGCTGCAGCCGCCCTCGTCGCCCTCGTCGCCCCCTTCGTCAGCCCCGCCGGCGCCCGAGCCCGAGCCGGTGGCGCCGGCGCCGGAAGCGGCGGAGGTCGACGCGCCGGAGCCGCTCGCGGCGCCGCCGCCCGTGCCAGCGCCGGTGCTGGTGCTGGTGCTGGTGCTGGCGCTGGCGCTCGTCGTGGCGCCCGCGCCCCCGGTGTTGTCGGCCCCGCCGGTCCCGCCGCCGCCTGCGCCCCCGGCGCCGCCTTCCCCGGTGGAGGGCAGCTCGGGGCGGACGTCCTCGAGCGTGTCGCCCTCCACGGCGTCATCGAGGACGATGATCGGGCTGTCGGTGAACTCGGCCGGGTTGCGCAGCAGGCCGAGCTGCGTGAAGTGCGCGTTGTTGTCGGCGAGGGTCTGCGCCTGGCCCGCGGTGACGACCTGCTCGCCGTCGAACCACACGTCGACCGAGCCCTGGGACGGGTTCGTCGACCACCGGACGTGCAGCGCGATGCGGTGCCACACGCCGGGCGTCACCGCGCCGTTCGCCTCCCAGTGCACCTTGTTGTTGGGCTTGCGCGTGGCGAAGCTGATGCGCTGTCCGACGACCTCGAACGACATCATCTGATTGTACGTGGCGTCGGACTCCCAGTACCCGATCTGGGTCGGCGGGTCCGCCGCGAGCGCCTCGGGGAGATAGAAGCTCCAGGCGAAATACGTCTGGGCGCCCTCGGCCGTGCGGCCCGCCGCCGGCTTGTGGTTCAGCTCGACGCGCTTGATGCCGTTGCTGGGCCACACGGCGTCATTGGTGAGCTGGATCTGCCCGGCGCGCGTGCCCTGCAGGACAGGCGACGTCACCACGGTGATGTGCTCGCCGTTCAGGCTCGTGTTCCACTGGGACAGGTTGCCTGTCTCGAAGTCTCCGGTCCAGACCGGCGCCGCCGAGGCGCCCGTCGTGACCGTCATGGCCAGCGCCGCGGCGGGCGCGGCGGACAGGAGGAGCGACCGCCGCCCGAGCAGCGCTCGGCAGCGGGCAAGCAGGGATCGGTGTGCGATAAGGTGAGCAGCAGAAGTCATCGGCGGATCTCACGCGTTTTCCGGCTGGCCGTCAACCGCGAAGGCGCGCGCGGGCGCGCCAGGCGGCGTCAGGCCGAGAGCTCGATCCAGAGCTCCCGCGTCTGCTGCGACGGCAGGTGGATGAGCTGCTCTCCGGTGTTGAGCGCGTTGCCGGGGCAGGTCCACGGCTCGAGGCAGACGAAGTCCTTGCCTCGCAAGGTCCACACGACCCAGCGCGTGAACTCGGGCGAGCCACGGACGGCGATGCGCACCCCGGGATCGCCCGCGATCGAGAGCGCGCTCTCGGTGGAGCCGTGATCGAGCAGGTGGAGGTCGACCTCGGGCTGGGTCAGGTCGAAGCCGGAGAAGGGCACTTCCTTCTTCGAGGTGTTGTCGAACGCGCGCGTCGCCCGCGTCTCGATCGAGGCTCGAGGCTTGTCGGCCTGGGCGACGGCGAAGTACGGGTGGAACCCGGCCCCGAACGGCATCGGCGGCGCGCCCTCGCCGGTCTCGTTGGTGATGCGCAGATCGATCCGGAGCGCCCTGCCGCGCAGCGTGTAGGTGAACTCGGCGCGGAAGTCCCACGGGTACTGCGCGCGGGTCGCCTCGCTCGAGCGCAGCCCGAGGCGCGCGTAGGCGCCGCCCGACGCGAGGGTCCCGCGGTCGTCGAGCGACCACGGCAGGGCGCGCGCGAAGCCGTGCTGCCGCATCTGCCCCGCCGCGCCGGACGTCGACCAGGCGTCGCCGGCGAGCTTGCCCGGCGACGGGAAGAGCACCGGGTTGCCGCCGCGCACGTTGGCGGTCGGATCGTCGAACGTGGCGCGATCCAGGTAGAGCAGCTCGCGGCCGCCGACGGTCAGCTCGGTCAGGATGCCGCCGCGGGCCGGGGCCAGCACCGCGCGGCTCGCGGCGTCGCTGTCGGCGAGCTCCACGGTGGGGATCGCGCCTTGGATTTCCTTCACGCTGAACATGGGTCCTCCGGTCTCCTCGTCACCTGTGCAGCCATTCGAGCAGCGCGACAAGCGCCGCGAGCGCCGCGATCGGGAGCGCGATCCACCCGAGGACCGTCGCCCAGCCCCGGCGCAGCGAGCGGCCGCCGCGATCCTCGCACGCGAGGCAGATCGCCCAGACCCGCGCGCCGCCCTCGGTGAGCACGCAGCAGTCGCCGCACACGGGCGCGTGGCAGCGCGCGCACGGCCCCGCCGCCTCGGCGCCGCAGCGCGCGCAGCGGGCGACGGCGCCGCCGCCGTCGCCGTCGTGGAAGATCAGGCCGCCGGACATGCGGCTGCGCGATCCGGCGGCGACGCGCGACAGGTGTACTCGTAGACGGGCACGGACGTATCCTCCGCCCCGATTCTGCAAGCTCCGCGGGACCGAGACAACAGGGAGCGCCGGGCCCTCGGTGGGCGCGGCGCGCCGCCGGGCGCGAGCCGCCTCGGGGTCGAGAGCGCCTGCCGGATCGCCGCGGCTGCGGTCTCCGAGGAACCTGGTACGATCGCCCAGGAAGCCCATGCCGTACGCCAGCGAGACCTCGCTCGTCCCGATCCCGCCGCCCGGAGAGGACGAACTCCCCCACGACGACGGTGAGCCCATGGAGAGCGATCGCCACCGCAAGCAGATGCTCCTGTTGATCGAGTCGCTGGACCTCTTCTGGAAAGGTCGCGACGACGTCTATGTCAGCGGCAACATGGCGATCTATTTCAGCGAGCTCCAGACCATGAAGAACGACTTCCGTGGTCCGGACGTCTTCGTGGTGCTCGACACGGTGCGCCGGGACAGGAAGTCGTGGGTCGTGTGGCAAGAGAACGGCAGGACACCCGATCTGGTGATCGAGCTCCTCTCGGAGAGCACGGAGTCGGTCGACCGCGGCGAGAAGATGCGCATCTACGCGAAGGTGCTGCGTGTGCCGGAGTACTTCATGTTCGATCCGATAAAGAACATGCTGGAAGGTCATTTGCTCGACATCGGCTCTCGCAGCTACGAGCGCATGGCCTCGAACGCGGACGGCGAGCTGGTCAGCCAGCAGCTCGGGCTGCGTCTCGGCGTGCGCGAAGGCCTGTACCTGGGCAGCAAAGGGAAATGGCTCCGCTGGCTGGACGCCGACGGGCGCGTGCTCCCCACCGCGGAGGAGCAGGCCCGCGCGGCGGAGGAGCGGGCGCAGACGCTCGCGGACAAGCTCGCGGCGTACGAGAAGCGCTTCGGACCGCTCACGTGAAGTCCACTCACGCGAGCCGGTGAGCGCCGGCGGGTCGCGCGCTCACGAAGCGCTCGAGCCAGCGCGACGTCGCCTCCCCCTGCGAGGCCCCCGCCCGCCCTGCTCAGCGCAGGCCGGGCAGGCCCAGGCCGGGCAGCGACTTCCCGACCGCCGCGACGAGCTGATCGTGCGTGATCGTACCCGCGAGGCGGAACGGAAGATCCACGTTGAGCGTCTCCCCGCCGATCGCGACCGTGCCGTTCACCTGGTACGGGACACCCCGGCCCTGCGCCGTCAGCACCGCGATGCTGGTGAGATCCTGCCACTTCACCGAGAGCGGCACCTGGAGCGGCGTCCACCGCTTCGCGGACAGCTTGAGCGGCGCGGGCACGGTCACCGTGCCGACGTCGTACTTGCCGTCGAGCAGCACGTTCGCCTTCACCGAGCGCGTCGAGAGATCGATGCTGTTCGGGTTGTACACCTGGATCTGGACCCGGAGATCGATGCCCTGGGCGGTGACGGCGGTCACCGCGGCGACCTCAGGCCTGAGCGTCGGCGGCTCGGGGCGCGAGCACGCGACGAGGGGGACGGCGGCGGCGAGGAGCAACGAGCGCACGGGAGGAGGTGTGGCGCGGAATCCCATGGAGCTCAACGGAAATCGGGCGCGGCTCGGGCCGCGCGCGGCGCATCGGCGCATCGGCGCATCGGCGCACCGGCGCATCCGCGCATCGACCAGCGCGCTCTCCCGCCTCGCGCTGCCGCCCGCGCGGGGACGCCCTCGATCTGCTATGCCCGTCTGATGGGCATCCTCCCGCTCGCCGAGCGCCTCGGGAAGAGGGCGCTGAACAGGTCCGGGGTGCAGAGCCGCTGGGTCGACACGTCGGTCTGCAGGCTGCACCTCTACGATGCCGCGGGCACGGGCCCGCTCCCGACCGTGGTCCTGCTCCACGGCATCGGCTCCTCGGCGCTCCCTTTCGCGCCGGTGCTGCAGCGCCTCCGGCGGCGCGCCCGCCGCGTCATCGCCGCGGAGGCGCCGGGGCACGGGTGGAGCGCGCCGCCGGCGTCGGCGTTCACGCCGGAGTGCCTCTCCACCGCCATGAACGAGCTGCTCGGGCGCGAGCTCGACGAGCCCGCCGTCGTCGTCGGCAACTCCCTCGGCGGCGCGGTCGCCGTGAACTTCGCGCTGAGCTCGCCGGACCGCGTGCGCGCGCTGGTGCTCGCGTCGCCGGCCGGCGCCTGCATGGATGAGACGGAGCTGGCGGAGCTGCTCCGCGTGTTCAAGCTGCGGTCGCGGGCCGACGCGCGCGCGTTCTTCGCGCGCCTCTACCACCGCGTCCCCTGGTTCACCCCGCTCGTCGCCGGCGACGTCGTGCAGATGTTCTCGCGCGAGACCATCCTCTCCTTCACGAGCTCGGCCCGGTGCGACCACGCCTTCACCCCCGAGCAGCTGCGCTCCCTCTCGATGCCCATCCTGCTCATCTGGGGCCGCTCGGACCGGCTGATGCCGAGCGCCAACCTCGCGTACTACCGGCGGCACCTCCCGCCGCACGCGGAGATCGAGGAGCCCGAGGGCATCGGCCACTGCCCGCACGTCGACGACCCGCGCCGCTTCGCCGAGCGGATCGTCGCGTTCGCGCAGGAGGTGCTCTCGCGCGGGGCGAGCGCGGCGCCGGCGTCAGGCGCCGGCGGGGAGCGCGCCGCGCCGCCCGATCAGGGCACGGGCCAGGCTGCGACGTAGCGGGCTGATCCGCTCGCCGTCGCCGTCCTCGCCGAGGAGCACGCGGCGCTCACTCCCGCGCCGCGGCCGTCGCCGCCGCGGCCGTCGCCGCCGCGGCCGTCGCCGCCGCGGCCGTCGCCGTCGGCTCGGCCGCGCGCTCGCTCTCGGAGAAGTCGAGATCGATCCCGACGATCTTCATGAGCCGCAGCGCGTTCGCGCTCGTCACGACGCCGGGCTTCAGCTTGTAATCGAAGGTCATCCGGTCCTCGACCACGAGCTCCTCGAAGTGCATGTTGCGCACCCGGCCCGCGGTCTCCTGCTCCAGCACGGCGAGCCCCATGTCGTGGGACGACACAGCGCCGATGGCCCCCCGCTCCACCAGGTGCCGCACGACCGCCCTGGCCCCGATCTGGCGCTCCCGCGCGTTCGTGCCGTGGAGGATCTCGTCGAGCAGGAACAGCACCCGCTCGCCCGCGTCCACGCCGTCGACGACGCGCTTCAGGCGGGTCAGCTCGGCGTAGAAGTGCGAGACGCCGTGCTCGAGCGAGTCCTTGATCCGCATGCTCGTCCGGACGCGGACCGGCGACATCGACAGCGACGACGCGCAGACCGGCGCGCCCGCGAGCGCGAGCGCGGCGTTCACCCCGATCGCGCGCAAGAGCGTGCTCTTGCCCGACATGTTCGAGCCCGTCACGAGCAGCGCGGCGCCCGCGCCCTCCAGCGAGACGTCGTTCGTCACCCGGCGGTCGCGCGGCAGCAGCGGGTGGCCGAGCCGCGTCGCCGCGAAGCGGGGCTCGCCGTCCCGCACCTCGGGGTAGGCGTAGTCGGGGTTCTCGTGCGCGAACGTCGCGAGGCACGCGAGCGCCTCGACCTGCCCGAGCGTCCGCATCCACGCCTTCACGTGCTGGCCCGCGCGCAGCTTCCACCGCTCGAGGGCGACCGCGCACCAGACGTCCCAGAGCAGGAAGATGTCCGCCAGCAGGTGGATGAGCCCGCTGTGGCGCAGGTCCGCGTAGCCCACGCGGGTCTCGAGCGCCGTCATCTCCCGCGAGGCGAGCACGCCCGAGGGCCCGGCGAGCGCGGCCTTGAGCTCGTCGAGCAGCGCCGACGAGAACGCCTGCTGCTCGATGCGGGCGAGGAGCGGCCGGTACCGCGCGAACGGCGCCTCGCGCGACGACGCCGCCGCGATGATCGGCGCGATCGCGGGCCGCAGCGCGAGCAGCACGAGGAACTGGGCGCAGAGCGGCAGGAGCCACGCGTGCCGCAGCAGCCCGAGCTCTGCCCCCGGGAAGAACCTCGGCGCCGCGAGCAGCGCGAGCGTCAGCGGCACGAGCACCTTCGCCGCGGTCAGGAGCGCGCTCACCGGGAGGCCGCCGGCCCGCGCCTCCGCGCCGAGCAGCGCCGGGGGCGCCTCGGCCCACGCGATGAGCGGGCCGGCCTCGCGCCCGCGCGCCCCGGCCTGCATGCCCTCCACCGCGAAGTCTTCACGGAACGCGCCGAGGCCGGCGAGCTCGCGCACCGCCGCCTGCCGCGCCGCCACCTCGGGCGCCGGGGCGGGCTCGGCGAGCCACGCCGCGAGCGTGGCCTCGCCCTCGCCGGTCTGGGCCACGTCGAGCAGCTGGAACAGCGACGCCTGCCCGAACACGTCGAGATCGCCCGCGTAGTCGTGGTCCGGCGCGGCGAAGCGCGCGCCCTGCTCCGGGAAATCGGCGAAGTCGCCGGCGACGCGCCGCTTGCCGCGCACGTAGAGCCCGATGCGCTGCTCGACCTCCGTCATCCGGGTGACGAGCCGCGCGTGCGCGACGAGCAGCCCGAGGAACGCCGCGGTCACCGCGATGGCGGCGTACGCGACCCACCGCGGCACGTCGCCGAAGAGCGCGTACCCCCCGGTCACGGCCGCGGCCACGAACGAGACCCCGCGCAGCACCGAGAACGTCCTCGACCGGCGCTCGAGGGCGCTGGCCTCGGCGCGCAGGACCGACAGGCGGTCGTCATAGGCGGACAGGACGTGCTGCGAGACGGCGTCGGGGGGCGGGTCCACGGGGCGCTGTCCATAGGCCACCGCGGGCCGTGCATCCAGCGGGAGGGGCCGCCCCTCACACGAAGGCCGCGAAAGCGTGGAGGCGTCCTGCCCGGCTGCTCGTACAATGGCGCCATGGACCAGAACCTGCTGGATCGCCTCAAGGCGTACACCGTCGTCGTCGCGGACACCGGCGACATCAACTCGATCGAGAAGTTCCGCCCCCAGGACGCGACGACGAACCCGTCGCTCATCACCGCCGCGGCCCAGATGGCCGAGTACACGGACATCGTGGGCGGCGCGCTCGCGTGGGCGCAGAAGGAGGCGAGCCGGGGCGACGAGCCAGGCGACGCCGTGAGCCTCGCGTTCGACCGGCTCGCCGTCGACTTCGGCCTGCGCATCCTGAAGATCATCCCCGGCCGCGTCTCGACCGAGGTCGACGCGCGCCTCTCCTACGACACCCAGGCGACCATCGAGAAGGGCCGCCGCATCATCCGCCTCTACGAGGAGGCCGGCGTCTCGCGCGAGCGCGTCCTCATCAAGATCGCCTCGACCTGGGAGGGCATCCGCGCGGCGGAGGTCCTCGAGAAGGAGGGCATCCACTGCAACCTGACGCTGCTCTTCGGGCTGCACCAGGCGATCGCGTGCGCCGAGGCGGGCGTGACGCTCATCTCGCCGTTCGTCGGGCGCATCCTCGACTGGTACCTCAAGGACACGGGCCGCAAGAGCTACGCGCCGGCCGAGGACCCCGGCGTCGTCTCGGTCACGAAGATCTACAACTACTACAAGAAGCACGGCTACAAGACCGAGGTGATGGGCGCGAGCTTCCGCAACCTCGACGAGATCAAGGAGCTCGCCGGCAGCGACCTGCTGACGATCTCGCCGAAGCTGCTCGCCGAGCTCGCCTCCACGCCCGGCGATCTGCCGAGGAAGCTCGACCCCGAGGCGGCGCGCTCCATGAACATCGAGAAGATCACGATGGATGAGGCGACGTTCCGCGCGATGCACACCGCCGACCGGATGGCGAGCGACAAGCTCAGCGAGGGCATCGACGGCTTCGCGAAGGCGCTCGCGTCGCTCGAGGTCCTGCTCCGCGAGCGCCTCCAGCAGACGCCCGCCTCCTGAAGGCGGGCGAGGCGGCGCGCGCGCGACGAGGGGCGACGGCGAGGGGCGAGCCCCGCGAAAACAGGCCCCTCGCCCGGCGCCGCGCCGTCGGGGGAAGAAGGCGGAGGGCCGGCTTGCGTACGGCCCTTCCACTCTTCTAGGATTCGTCGACTTGAAGTGCTCTCGGGACGCAATCGACCGCGCGCCGTCACGCGCGGCGGATTGCAGTTCTCTTTCCGGTTCGCCGGTGGAGCCGTCCCTGGCGCCAGGTCATCGAGGAGGCGAGGTTGAAGCTCACGTCACAGGAGTACTGGGAGAACCACTGGAAGGGCTACGCCGACGCCGAGGACATGGGGGGCGGCTGCGAGATCTACGACGACGTCGCGCCGTTCCTTCCGCGCGGAGAAGGTTTGTCGTTCCTCGAGATCGGATGTGCCCCGGGCCGCATCCTCGCCGACTTCTGCGGGAAGCTCGGGTACGAGGCCTACGGCCTAGATTACGCCTGCGAGCCGGGCGTCGTCGAGCAGGAGCTCACGAAGCGCGGCATCCGGGTCGGCAAGATCGAGAAGGGGGACTTCTTCTCCTGGAAGCCAGCGGAAAAATTCGATATCGTTGCTTCCTTCGGCTTCATCGAGCACTTCGGTGACGCGGGGGCGGTGGTGGATCGGCACTTCGAGATGGTGAAGCCGGGGGGCATGGTGGTCGTGGGGATGCCGAACTTCGCCGGCGGGCAGAAGGCGCTCCACTGGCTGCTCGATCGCAAGAACCTGAACGGCCACAACACCCGCATCATGAACCTACCGTTCCTGGAGGCCGCCGCCCGGCGCAACGGCGCCGAGATCGTCCAGGCGCGCTACACGGGCGGGCATTTCGATTTCTGGCTGGACGACGAAGCGCCGCTCCTGGCGCGGCGTGTCATCTGGAAGCTCGTCCCGCCGATCAAGGCCATCGCTCGCCGGGTGGTCCCTGGCGAGACGAATCCCTGGTTTTCCCCCTTTCTTTTCGCCATCTACAGGGCGCCCAGGCTGGCCGGGGGCACACCCGACGCCTGAACTTCCCCGATGAGCGAGCCCCTCGAGAATCCCCTCTCCCCGCCGGCGGTCCAGGACGCGGACGCCGACCGCCGTTTCCGTGAGTGCGCCCACCGCCATGGCTGGGATCCGGACGATCCGTGGGTGGGAGGGTACGTCGCCTGGGAGTGGCGGCACAGCCGCCACGCCTACGACGACCTCTTCACGTCCGTCCGCGGCAAGAAGGTGCTCGAGTTCGGCTGCCACCTCGGCGCGACGTCGGTCGTCCTCGCGGCCCTGGGCGCGGACGTGACCGCGATCGACGTCGACCCCACGTACGTCGAGCTGACCCAGCTGAACGCCGAGCGCCACGGGGTCGGAGACAAGGTGCGCGCCGTTCACGTCCCCGACACAGCCTCGATGCCGTTCGCGGACGAGGAGTTCGAGCTCGTGTCGTGCAACAGCGTGCTCGAGTACATCCCGCCCGAGGCCCTCGGCGCCGTCCAGCGCGAGATCAACCGGGTGCTCGAGCGGTGGGGGTTCATCGTCATCCTCGGCACGAGCAACCGCCTCTGGCCGATCGAGCTCCACAGCCGCCGCCCGCTGATGAACTACGTGCCTCGCGCGCTGCGCCCGCTCTTCCCGGGCAGGTCGATCTACAGCGTATTTCCCTGGCAGCTCCGGCGGGGGTTCGGCGACTATGCGGATATCTCGCAGCAGGATCGGGGCCGGCTGATCGTCGATCTCAAGGCCAAGATGGGCATGTCCGGGCCACGGCTCCTGGCCTTCTCTGCGGCGAACCGGGTGCTCGGGCCGCTCGGGATGCACGTCGGCTTCGTGGCGCCGACGGTCACGATGGTTCTTCAGAAGCGCGGTGAGGGAGGTACAGGCAATGGCTGACGGGAGGACGCGGGTATACATTACCGTGGACGTGGAGTGCGCTGAAGAGCGCATCACGGGCGACAACATCTCTCCCGCGATGGGCTACGACCTCCGCATCTGGGGCCGCTTCGTCAACCAGCGCGATCCCCTCGGCATCGAGCTCATCATGCGCGAGCTCGAGGCGTACGGGCAGCGCGGGACGTTCTTCGTCGAGGCGATCGGCTCGTACAGCTTCGGGATGGACGGGCTCACGAACGTGTGCCAGGCGCTCCACGGCCGCGGCCACGACGTGCAGCTCCACGTGCACCCCGTGCAGCGGCGCGCGGACTGGCACACCCGGGGCGAGCGCCGCGTCTCGGACGACATCGCCGACTACCCGGTCGAGGAGCAGGCGCGGCTGCTCCTGGAGGGGCGCGACCTGCTCGTGCGCGCGGGCGTCCCCGAGGCCGAGCTGCTCGGCTACCGCGCCGGCAACTTCGGCGCGAACAACGACACCTGGCGCGCGATGAAGCGGGCGGGGCTCGTGCTGAGCAGCAACTACAACCCCTGCTACTTCACCAAGAACTGCAAGATGCAGTATCCCGGCGCGCGGCTCGGCCTCTTCGAGACGCCCGAGGAGGGGGTGTACGAGCTGCCGGTCACGAACTTCATCGAGCCGACGAAGCGCTTCAGGCACCTCCAGATCACGGCGGTGACGCTCGACGAGATCAAGCACTGTCTCCTCCGCTATCGCGCGCTCGGGGTGAAGGAGGTCACGCTGGTGACCCACTCCTTCGAGTTCTACTTCCTCGACTCGGCGGCGGAGCGCCGCGGCTACCCGAACCGGCTCAACGTGGAGCGGCTCCGCGGCCTCTGCCGCTTCCTCAAGGAGAACTCGAAGGATTTCGAGGTCGACACCGTGGGCGCCCTCGCGCGCCGGCTCGCGGACGCGTCGCCCGAGACCGACGAGGGCGCGCCGCCCTCCCTGCAGTTCCCCCACTCGAACGCCATCCACCACGCCCGCCGCGTCGTCGAGCAGGCGTACAAGCGCGTCGCCCAGCGGCTCAACTTCGGCTGACCGCGGCCGGCGGCGGCCGGGGCGGCGCGGCCGGGGCCTCGCCGGGTCGCGCCGTCGGTGCGGCGGCGCGGACGGCGCCGGCGCTCCGGTGCTAAGTAGCGCGCATGCGGCTCACCGGACAGATCCACGTATCGCTCAAGGGCAGCATCATCCAGCGCAACCCCACCCTCTGGGAGAGGGTGAAGCGCGGCCTCGGCGCCGCGGTGGACCTCGACACGGATCGCCTGCGCGTCGAGCTCGAGGCCACCGCCGTGGTCGACCAGGTGCGGCGGGCGCTCGTCAAGCTCGAGGTAGGCAACGCCCTCTCGCTCGTGATCGACGATACGGTCATCTTCCAGGACACCGACGGCAAGCCGGACGACCTGCCCGATCTCGTGCTCGCGCTGTCCGAGCACGCCGCCGTGTTCGGGCGCGGCTTTCAGGAGCTCAGGTTCGCCGCCGAGCACGAGGAGGCGGGGCTGCACCTCGTCATCGAGGCGCGGGCCCGCACCGAGCACGCCGAGGACGAGCCGGCGGGGATCATCTCGGTCGGCGGCCGCCTGCGCGACCTCGAGCCGCGAGCCGGCGAGCCCGCGGACGATTACCGCCGCCGCGTCGAGCCCCTCGTGAAGGACCCGGCCCTGTTCGAGACGGCGCGGCTGCAGTTCGAGTCGTTCGTCGGGCGGCTCGAGGGCGCCCTCAAGGCGGTGATGCCGGAGGCGCGCGTGGCGCAGCACCACGCCGAGGCGCGCGTCGTGCACGCGCCGGGCGGCGATGGCGCGGCCGCCGAGCAGCGTCCGGTGAATCCCACCCACCCGGGCTACGACCCGTTCGTCGTCTATTATCCGCCCAGCCCGCTCGGGATGATGCTCGACGTGATGCTCATCTCGTCGTTCATGCACATGCTCACGCCCCCCCACGTGCTCTTCGTGAGCCCGGCGGGCATGCCGCTCGGCACGGCGCAGGAGGCCGCCGCGAATCCTGACCTCCTGAACGACAGCGATCGCGGGGGCGACGAGGAGCCCGCGGCGGACGACGCGGGCGACGCGGGCGATGCGGGCGATGCGGCAGACGACGTCGACCCGTGGGGCGATGAAGGCGGCGGGCTCGATGAAGGCGGCGGGGCCGACGGCGATTTCGGCGATTTCGGCGATTGAGCCGCTTCACGACGGGCGAGCGTGCTCATCCGTCATGGACGACGAATGGCAATCATGGTACGGCCCATTGCGGCCGTGACCGGCGCTGGCGTGGAGTTCGTCTCGCGCTGACGCGTTGATGGTCGCGCGCGCCGAACCCAGAGCAGGAGAGCGCGATGAAGAAGAGCGAGGCGGCGCCAGGCAAGCAGCCGCAGGCGGCGGGCGGGGGAGATCCGGAGATCGCCCGCGAGGTCCGCACCATCATTGCAGAGCGATGTGGGATGAGCGTCGATGCCGTGACTCCCGACCTGTCGCTCGAGAGCGGCCTCGGCGTCGATTCGCTGGCGCTCATCGAGGTCAACGTCGCGCTGGAGGAGCGATTCCAGATCGTCGCGCCGGATTTCGCGGCGCCCGACCAGGCGCAGATCAGCACGGTGGGCGACGTGATCGCCTTCGTCGAGGCCCAGCTCGCGGCGCGGGGCGGCCGGGGAGGCGCCCCGTGACCGCGCCGCGCACGCGCGCCGAGCGCGAGGCCGCCGCCCGCACGCCCGAGGAGCAGCGGGAGCACGAGCGGCGGGAGGTCGCCGCCCATTACCAGAACGACCCGGAGATCTTCTCCATGGTCCTCGACAGCCGCCTCGCCTACGCGACGGGCATCTTCCTCGACCCCGCCGAGAGCCTCGAGGCGGCGCAGGAGCGGAAGTACGACTGGGTCCGTCGCGAGCTCGACATCCAGCCTGGCGAGCGCGTGCTCGACGTGGGGTGCGGCTGGGGGTCGAACCTCATCTATCTTGCGCAGCACACCGGCGGGGTCTTCCGGGGCGTCACGCTGAGCGACAAGCAGCGACAGGAGGCGCTCCGCCGCGCCGACCGGGCGGGCGTCGCCTCGCGGGTGCACATCGATCTCGCGCACATCGAGGATGTCGACCTCGAGCCCGGGTCGCTCGACGCCGTGCTCTTCGTGGGCAGCATCGTGCACATGCACAACCGCGAGCGGATCCACCAGAAGATCGCGGCCGCGCTGCGTCCGGGCGGCAGGCTGCTCATCTCGGACTGCTATTTCCCCGCGCGCGCCCGCGGGGACCGGGAGAGCGCCGCCACGCAGTACATCTTCGTCCAGGCGCTCGGCTATTGCCGCCTCACCTCGCTCGCCGAGGAGCTCGGGCTGATCGAGCAGGCCGGCCTCGATATCCGGCGCGTCGAGGATCTCACGAGCTCGTACGTGCACACGGTCGCCCGGTGGATCGACAACGTGCGCGCGAACCGCGCCCGCATCGACGAGCGCGCGCCCGGCTTCTCGCGGCTGCTCCAGACCTACATGACCGTGGGCCGGCTGTCCTTCGCGCGCCGCACCGCGCTCGAGTACATGATCGTCGCGACGAAGGCCGGCGGCCGCGAGCGCCTCGGCGTCGCGCCCTCGCCCGAGCCGGGGCGCGCGCCGTGAGCCGCGCGCCCTCTGCGCGGACGGTCGCGGGCCTCCTCAGGGCCCGCGCCGAGGCGACGCCGGACCGGTTCGGGTTCTACCACAAGCAGCAGGGCGAGTTCGTCGGCTGGACGTGGGCGGAGTACTGGCGCCGCGCATGCGCGGCGGCGTCGGGCCTGACCGAGGCGGGGGTGCGCCCGGGCGACCGCGTGCTCTTGCTCGTGACGGACGTCGAGGTGGCGGTGCCGTGCCTCTTCGGCGTCTGGGTGCTCGGCGCGGTGCCGATCCAGGTCGGCGTGCCCTACCGGCTCACGGACGTCGCGGCGTTCCTCGGCGAGCTCCGGCGGACGGCCGCCCGCGTCGGCGCGCGCGCGCTCGTCGTCTCGTCCGCGCTGCTCGGCTTCGCGCAGGGCGAGGGCGGGGCGGGGGTCGACGACCGCTCGCAGATCGTGCAGATCGCCGCCGAGCCGCTGCTCGACGCGCGCCTCGCGGACTTGCTGCCGGGCTCGCTGCCGGACCCGGACGGCGCGCCCGGCCCCGCGCTCATCCAGCTCACGAGCGGCAGCACCGGGCACCCGCGCGGCGTCGTCATCCCGCACGAGCGGCTGATGCTGCACCTCGACGCGATGAGCCAGCGGCTCCCGGTGCGCGGCGAGGGCGCGGGGGGCGTGTCGTGGCTGCCGCTCCACCACGACATGGGGCTCGTCGGCGGGCTGCTCTTCCCGCTCTTCAACGACTTCCCTGTCCACATGCTCTCGCCGCTCGAGTTCCGGACGCGGCCGTTCTCGTGGCTCGCGGAGATGTCGAGCATCCGGGGCGTCATCTCGCTCGGGCCGCCGAGCGCCTATTCCATCTGCATCGGGCTCGCCCGCCGCGCCGTCGAGGCGGGGCTCGACCTGAGCGCGTGGCGCTGCGCGATGATCGGCGCGGAGCCGATCTCCCCCGCCTTGCTCCGCCGCTTCGCCGACGCGTTCGCGCCCACGGGCTTCCGCGTCGAGGCGTTCTTCCCCGTCTACGGGCTGGCCGAGGCGACGGTCGCCGTCACGTTCCCCGACCTGCTCGCCGCGCCGCGCTTCCTCACGGTCGATCGCGGCCTGCTCGAGCGCGAGGGCCGCATCGAGGAGGCCGCGCCCGGCCCCCTCTCGCTGGAGCTCGTCGGCGTCGGCAGGCCGATCCCGCGCACGGAGATCCGGATCGTGGACGCCGGGCGCAGCCCCGTCCCCGAGCGCACGGTGGGGGAGATCGAGGTGCGCTCGGAGACGTTGATGGAGGGGTATTTCGACGAGCCCGAGGCGACGGCCGAGGCGCTCGTCGACGGGTGGCTGCGCACGGGCGACCTCGGCTTCCTCGACGGCGGGGCGCTGTTCGTCACCGGCCGGAAGAAGGAGGTGATCATCAAGGGCGGGCACACGATGATCCCCGCCGAGATCGAGGACATCGCCGCCCGGGTCGACGGCATCCGGGCCGGGTGCGTCGTCGCGGTCGGGCTGTTCGTCGAGGAGCGCCAGACCGAGTCGGTCTACGTGGTGGCCGAGACGCGCGCCGACGCCTCCGAGCACGCCGCCCTCGTGGAGCGCGTGCGTGAGGCGCTGCGGGCGAGCGGCGTCACCGTCGACCATGTCGTCCTGGTCCCGCCGGGCGACCTGCCCAAGACGACGAGCGGCAAGCTGCGCCGCCGCGAGGTCGCCGAGCGGCTGCGCGCGGGCGCCGCTCGATGAGCGCGGGCGCCGCTCGATGAGCGCGGCGCCGCACACAGGCTCTTCCGGATAGCGCTCCCCGTTTGCCACTCGGCCGTCCTCCAGGGGTCTTTTCCGTTCGCCTCGACGAGGGACAGACGTGCCGCGGCGCGGCCGATTTCGCGGGCGCTGCAGGGCAGCACGCGATAAATCCCTGAATCGCTCTCCGGAGCACAACCAAGCGGGACCGTCCATGTTGAGCCGCCCGAGAGACCACAAGTCCACCTGTCCCGCCCCGCTCTCGCCCGAGGCGCGCGCCTGGGAGCTCGAGCAGCTCCGGGCGCTCGGCCTCGATGACGACGACTGGAGCTCGGACGGCCAGTGCCCCTTCTGTGCCGGGCGGCCCCTGGCCGTGGAGAGCAAACAAGAGCGCGGGTGAGCGGCGAGGGGCGGTGCGCCCGGTCTGCGTCTCGCGGCAGCGGGCGTCTCGGGCTCTGACGCTCGAGCGCCCCGACGCTCGATCGGCGGTCGCTCGCGAGGAGCGCCGACCCGTCGCGCTGCTTGTGAATGGGTGTCTGATGCGGGGGAGAGGGCCCTCGCTCCCACCGGGGCTTCCGGAAGAGCGAGGTCCCGGTCGGGCCGGGTCACCGGGGCGAGCGCCCGGGGACCGCGCGCGGATCACTCCGCCATCTTGCTCTTCACCCACTTGCCCGAGTCGGTGAGGTCGTTGTCCGTCCAGTTGCCCATGGTGTTCGACCTGGGCTTGAGGGCGGAGCACGCCTCGGCCTTGTCGCCCAGCGACCAGTTCGCCCAGCTGATGTGGTGCGAGTTCAGGAAGTCGAGCCAGGTCTGCGACTCGCCGAGATCGAGCGTGCCGTTGCCGTCGGCCGAGCAGGTCCCCCACTCGGTCACGAACAGCGCCAGTCCCTTGCCGATGGCGTAGTTGGCCTTGTCGCGCAGGAAGCCCTTGTGCGTGCTGGCGTAGAAGTGCAGCGTGTACGCCACGTTCGGGTCTCTGAGGGGGTTGTCCGCGGCGGCGTCCACGTCCTGCGACCAGTTCGGCGAGCCGACGATGACGAGGTTGTTGGCGCCCTGGCCGCGGATCTCGCCGATCACCGCCTCGGCGTACTGCTTCACGGCGGCCCAGTTGTTCGTGTTGAGCGGCTCGTTGAAGACCTCGAAGATCACGTTGGGCACGTTCTTGTAGGTCTGCGCCACCTCGCGGAAGTAGTTCTTCGCCAGATCCTGGTGCTGGTGCGCGTTGTGATCGTGCCAGTCGAGGATCACGTAGATGCCCTTCGCGATCGCCGCGTCGGCGACGGTCTTCGCCTTGCTCTTCTGGCCGTTCGCGTCCTCCAGGTAGCCGCCCTCTTCCTCGATGCCCATGGCGGCGCGGACGACGGTCGCGTCCCAGTTGTCCGCGATCGAGTTGACGACGTCGGCGTTGTAGTAGTTGCTCCACTGGCTCCAGAAGAGGCTCATGCCCTTGAGCTGGACCGGGGAGCCGTGCTCGCCCACGATGTTGCCGTTCATCACCCGGAGCTGCCCGTGGCGCTCGACGGGCGTCCCGTCGGTGGGCACCCCTCCCGAGCTCGTGCTCGTCGTGGTCGCGGCATCCCCGGTGCTCGTGGTCGCCGTGGTGCTCGAGGTCGCCGTGGTGCTCGAGGTCGCCGTGGTGCTCGTGGACGCCCCGGTGCCCGTGGTCGCCGAGGCCCCCGTCGTCGCGCCACCGCCACCCGCGCCACCCGCGCCGCCCGCGCCGTCGTCCGTCGACGAGTCACCGCAGCCGATCAGCATGGCTGCTTGCAACGCAACCACGGCGAGGCCGAAGGACCACGTCGACCTGCCAAGCACACCGCGAAGCGAAACGCTGTTCATCATGTCCTCCAAGGAAAGTCTCCGGATGGCGCGGCATTAAAGAGGGACCTCCGCGCCATGGCAAGCCCTCTGCAACACAATAATTAAGGGATTTAACTCACGTGGATCTTGTGGACCAGCACACCCCCGCTCACACCCCGGTGCGGTGTGCAGCCCTTGTCATTCGAGTGGCTCGAGCGGCTCGAGCGGCCAGAGCACTGGCGAGGGGCGTGAGGTCACGGCTGCGCGGTGCCGCTTAGACCGAGCTTCGGTGTGCCGGCAACTAAAATTTTCCGCAAGACGCATGCCACTCCGTGAGACCCGCGCAGCGGGCGCTGCTGCGCTGCGTCTGCCGCAGCACGCGGGCGTATTTCGCGTGTTCCACGCAGGATACAGCGCTCCCCTTGGTGGTCGGGTGACCACCCTGGTCAACGGTCTATCCATGCGCAGAGCGTCATTCTCGCTCAGGAAATCACCTCGGCACCGGGACCGGCGGCGGCTCGTCGTCAGGCGTGATGCAGGCCGACAGGTCGAACAGCATGAAGAGCAGCGCCTTCTCCTGGGCCGACAGCCCGTGGCGCTCCCCGTCGCCGTCCTCGCAGCCGCTCGGGAAAGGCGCCCCGGCCACGTCGCTCGCCGCCACGTGGATGTCCGTGTACACGAACCGGCCGCACTGCGCTTCTTCCGGCGAGCCGATGGGCGTGTTGAACGTGAAGTACTTGACCCCCGCGCGCGCGTCGTACTCCTCGTTCTCGTCGTTGTAGAGCCACCGCGTCGCGATCTCCTCGTTGACCGAGTTGACCCAGTGCTGCGGATCATCGATCTCGATCTGCCCCGGCACCATCGACGCCCCCACGGTGACGAGCCAGTCCCGGAGCGCCTCGCCCTTCGGGAACGTCGTGTCCACCAGCACCGGGAGCCCGTCGTCGGGATCGCTCGCCTCGTCCCAGTCCGCCGTCTCCGGGAACCGCTCTGGCCCGAGCCGGAGCCATGTGTTGTGCCAGTGCGACGCGAACACGCGCCCTCCCGCGGAGGCGTAGTCGAACATCGCGCGCAGCGCCGCCTCTGGTTTGTCTTGCTCGAACTCGGACCCCTCGCACGACAGGAGCACCATGTCGTACTGGCTCAGGTTGTCGAGCGAGCCCCAGAAGTCGCGGGCGTGGGAGAAGGTCGCGCCGTTGTTCAGCCCGTCGCGGTACCGGCTCGTCGCGCTGTCGCCCTCGAGGGCGCGCCCGGTGAAGAGGTTCACCCGCCCGTCCCCCGTCTCCGGCGTGAACTCCGCCGCGTCGATTCCCATCTTGTACAGCAGGCACTCCAGCACGTCCGCGCCGCCCGTCGTCAGCGCGATCTTCGGGAGATGGCCCTCCGCCTTGTTGCGCGGCAGCCGCACCGTCCCGTCCTCGGTCGGGTTATCGACGCACGCGTCGACCTGCGGCAGCACGAGCTCGCGCCGCCATTTGCCGATCTGGACGACGAGCGGGATGTCCTGGCCGACCGGCACGTTCTCCAGCACGAACCGCCCCTTCGTGTCCGTCAGCGCGGTCGCGATCGGATCCCCGGAGAGCGTCACGTCGCACCGGTCGCAGGTCGCTCCGCTGGTGATGGGGTCAAGCTCCCTGTTCGGGACGTAGACCATGACGTTGTAGAGCGGGATATTGCCCGCGGGCTCGTACACCGTGCCGCTCACGGTGGTCTTGCCGCCGCCCTCACACGCGATCTGCTGGCACTCGAGCCCCTCGCACCCGCCGCTCCCGACGCCCGATCCGCCGCTGCCCGCGATGAACGGCTCGCCCCCGAAGCCGCTCCCGCCGCCCGGGTGGGCCCCGGCGCCGGCGTCGCCGCTGCCGGACGCATTCGCGGCCGTTCCGCCGGAATCGCCGCAAGAGCACCCGGCGATGACGGCCGGCGCCATGGCCGCGGCGGCAAGGAGCCATCCTGCGCTGCTATGCAATCTCAGCATTCGATCCTCCAAGCGCGGAGGGGCGAGGGTGCCCTGTTCCGCCCATTCCAGGGTAATCGAGGCAAGGGCGAGCCGGGAAGGGACAAGCATGCAACATGGCGTGCCGGGATACGCTTTTGCCATCTCGCCTTTCCGCGCGAGCGCAGCTCTCCCACAGCGCCTCCACGGCGAGGCGCCGCTCCTCGCCTCGCGCGCTGCTCGAGTGACGCGGATACCGAGCGAGCCGTGCGCGTACAGGCGACAACCACCCCAGTCGCCGTCCCGTCGACCACGTGACCGCCCCACGCCGCCCCTCGCGCTCAGCTCGGCAGCGACGCGCCTGCGCGGCGTCACCACACGCAGGCGCGCGGCGCGCGGCGCAGGACCTGCTTTCCCTGCTCCGTGTTCCGTCGTGGCGAGACGGCTCGTGGCGGAGTAGGATGCGGCGCTTTGGAATCAGTAGTCCCTGCACCGTCTCTTCCTCGCCCGCGGCTGATCGACATCACCTGGCCCATCTTCAGCGAGCACCTGCTGCACATGCTCGTCGGGGTGTTCGGCTTGTGGCTGGTCAGCCGCCTGTCGGACGAGGCCGCCGCCGCGTACGGCCTGTCCAACCAGATCATGTTGACCTTCATGATCACCTTTCGCTTCGTCAGCGTCGGCGCGAGCGTGGTGGTCACTCAGTACCTCGGCGCGCGCGACCGCGTCGGCGCGGAGCACGTCGCGCGGGCGTCGCTGGCGGCCAACGTCTGGATGGGCCTCCTCAGCTGCGCCATCATCGCGATCGGCGCGAGGCCCCTGCTCGAGCTGATGCGCCTGCCGCCGTCGCTGTTCCCGATCGCGCAGCCGTACCTGATCGCGGTCGGCGTGATGCTGGCGTTCGACGCGGTGAACTTCTCGATGGGGTCGGTGCTCCGCGCGCACACCCATACCCGGGACACGCTGCGCCTCATCGTCATCATGTACATCGTGCAGCTGGCGCTCAGCCTGCCGCTCATGTTCGGCGTCGGCGGGTGGCCGGGGTTCGGCATGAACGGGCTCGCGCTCGCCGCGGTGATCGCGCGCGCCCTCTCCTTCTGGATGCACTCGAAGCTCTGGGTCGCGCGCCTCGGCATCCGACCGAGCTTCGAAGACTTCTGGCGCATCCGGCCCGATCGCCTCCGCGAGATGCTGCACATCGGCCTGCCGGGGGCGGGCGAGAACGTCGTCTACCGCATCAGCTTCATGATCATCCTCGCCATGGTCGCCGACATGGGGCAGACGGCGCTCACCACGCATACGTACACGATGCAGATCGTGCACTTCCTGCTGCTCTTCGGCCTGTCGGTCGGCTTCGGGACCGAGATCGTCGTCGGCCACCACATCGGCGCCGGCGAGCTGCACGGCGCCGATCGCCAGGTGCGTGGCGGCCTCGCGGTCGGGCTCTGCGTGTGCGTGACCGTGGTGCTCACCGCGGCGCTGCTCGGCCCCCGCTTGCTCGGCCTCTTCACGGACGATCCGGAGGTGATCGCCACCGGCTCCAGGCTGCTCTGGCTGACCCTCCTCGTCGAGCCGGGCCGCACGATCAACATGGTCGTCATCAACGGGCTCCGCGCCTCCGGCGACGCGCGCTTTCCGGTCGGGTTCGGCGTCTTCTCGATGTTCGCCGTGGCCGTCGGGCTGTCCTGGCTGCTCGGCGTGCGCCTCGGTTGGGGCCTCGCCGGCATCTGGGTGGCCTACGCGGCGGACGAGTGGGTCCGCGGCCTCGCCATGTGCGCCCGCTGGCACTTCCGCGGCTGGGTGCCCCACGCGCGGCGCACCGTCCGGCGCGTGCGGCTCCACAGCCGCCCTGAGTGACCGCTCCTCGACCACCGGCCGACTCCCCATCTGTCTCCGCTCTACCTCCGCTCTGTCTCCGCTCCAGCAAGTGGCATGTCTGTTGCTGCACCTCCGCGCGAAGGAGACATGTCATGGCTCAAGACGAGCGCACGAGGGAAGGACGAGTGGCCGAGAGCCCTGCTGCCAGCCCGCCCGGCTACGGCGGGATCTCCGAGGGCACCGTGGGCGATCCGGGCGGGGCGGGGCAGGGGGGAGCGCCGGCGGCGCCTCAGGGCAGCGCGCCCGCGGCGGCGCCTCAGGGCAGCGCTGGCAACCCCGGGGCGCGCGAGAAGGCGGCGCGCGGCGAGGACCTCGACGAGGGCGACGCGGACGATGCCGTCGACACGCCGCGCGGGGGCGGGTCGAGCAACGAGGTGATCCCCGGCGTGCTCGACCAGAGCAAGCCGCTGACGCCGGAGTCGAGCGCCGAGCACAAGAGCAGCTGGCCTGACGAGGGCGCGACCGGCGAGGCCGGCGCCGGGTGAGCGGCGGGCACCCGCTTCGGATACGGGCCCATCTCGACGTTTTCGGTGCTCAGCGCACAGGAGTGCG
This sequence comes from Sorangium sp. So ce321, assembly GCF_051530195.1. NCBI lineage: Bacteria > Pseudomonadati > Myxococcota > Polyangiales > Polyangiaceae > Sorangium > Sorangium sp. So ce321. Next base: position 2,599,288 of record NZ_CP150329.1, read on the forward strand.
CTTGCGCGCCGAAAACGCCGATCTGGGCCCGTCTCCTGTGCGGGTGACCGCCGCTCTGGGGCGCAGGTAAGGCGAACACCTATCCTGCCGGCGTGCTCACCTTGTCGGCCACCGCCATACAGAGCGCGGCCACGCCGCGCCTCGGTACGGTGACGAGCTTCTCGCGGAATGTGGCGCGCTGATCGGTGTAGAGCTTCGACACCTTGTGCGAGAGGATCGTCGAGCTCCAGACCGCGACGACATCGGCCCAGCGGAGATCGGCGTCGGCCTTCGTCGCGTTGCGGTGGCCCTCGCCGTCGACGATGCGGATGTCGACCTCGCCCGAGAGCAGCTGCCGCAGGTCCTCGGCCGTGCCCGGCCCGCCCCCGACGACGAGCAACCGCCGGAGCCCGCGCGCGCGGAACGCCTCGATCATCGCCAGCGCCGCGCGCTTGTTCGCAGAGCTGCCGCACATGTCGCAAACTGCATCGGTGCCCACCTCGACGACGCGCACCGCGGCCCTGGCGGGCAGCTTCATGCACCCGGCGCAGCGGCGCTCGATCGGCTCCGGGTCGGGCGCCGGCGGCGGGGACCGGCCGAGCGCCTGCTGGGCCCGCTCCACGACGTCCGCGGGTAGGAAATCCGCGGGGTGCCGGAACTCCGCGGTGGGCGCGTTCTCCGCCAGCCACATGAGCAGATCGGTCTCCGAAACATTCAGGGATTTTGCGAGGTTGCGCACACGGACGGATCGCGCCATTGCGACGCGACTGTGACATGTGCAGCCGGGTGGCGCCCTGCCCGATCCGCGGAGGCCGCCGGGAACTCGCCGGTCCGGCGTGGCCCGGCGCTGCTCAGTCGAGGGCGGCGGCGCGCCGGAGGCCGTGCCGCTGGAGGAGGCGGTGGAGGTACATGCGGTCGAGCCCTGCCTTGCGTGCGGCGCGGCTTACATTGCCGTTCGACCACTCGAGCAGGGCGGCGAGGTAGTCCCGCTCGAACCTGTCGATGATGGCGTCCTTCGCCTCCTTGAACGGCATCTCGATGTTGGCGGCGGCGGCGTCGGCGGGCGGCGCGGGAGCGTCGGCGGGCGGAGCGGCGCCGCGCTCGGCCGGCGCGGTCGCCCCCATGGCGGCGCCCTCGCCGAGCACGACGCGGCGCTCGACGTAGTTCCTCAGCTCTCGCACGTTGCCGGGCCAGTCGTAACGCTTCATGTCCTCGATCACCTCGGGGGGAAAGAGGTTCACCTTGTCGCTGGCGCCGAGCTCGTTGAGGAAGCACTGGACGAGCAGGCCGATGTCCTCCTTGCGCTCCCGGAGCGGCGGCACGCGCACGGTGAGCACCGAGAGGCGGTAGTAGAGGTCCTCGCGGAACCGGCCGCTGTTCACCTCGCGCTCGAGGCGCCGGTTGGTGGCGGCGATCACCCGGATATCGACCTTGCGCACCCGGCTCTCGCCGAGCCTGCGCACCTCGCGCGAGGCGAGGGCGCGGAGGAGCTTCGGCTGCATCTCCAGCGGCAGCTCGCCGATCTCGTCGAGGAAGACGGTGCCGCCGTCGGCCTCCTCGAAGGCGCCGGCGCGGTCGCGCGAGGCGCCGGTGAACGAGCCGCGGACGTGGCCGAACAGCTCGCTCTCGATGAGGCTCGGCGAGATGGCGCCGCAGTCGACGATGACGAGCGGCTTGTCGGCGCGCGCGCTGCGCTGGACGAGCTCGGTGGCGATGACCTCCTTGCCGGTGCCGTTCTCGCCCTCGATGAGCACGTCGGGCGCGCTCTTCGCCACGCGATCGAGGATGACGAAGAGGCGCCGCATGGGGACCGACACGCCCTGGAGCGCCCCGAAGCTCGCCGCGCGCGCGAGCTCGGTCTCGGCGACGGCATCGGCGTCGCGGATGCGCACGACCGACTCGCCGAGCTCGATGCGGCACTCCGGCAGGATGGCGTCGGCGTCCCGCACGCGGACGCCCGCGATGTAGGTCCCGTTGAGCGAGCCGACGTCCGTCAGCCGGAAGGTCGCCTTGACGCGCTCGAGGATGCAGTGGAAGCGCGAGACGGCGCGGTCGGCGAGGACGAGGTCGTTGCTCGGGTGGGAGCCGACGCGGATGAAGTCGCCGTCGAGGACCATCGTCCGGCTCGCGGGCTTTCCCGCCTCGCGCTCGACGCAGAGCTCGAGGCGGGGCACCGCCACCACGTCGGCCTTGATGCGGGGCTCCGTGGCGGAGATGACGCCGGGAAGGCCGGGGGCGTCGGGCGTGGCGGGGGGGCGCGGCATCGCGCCATCTTCGCAGGAGACTGCGGTCGTTCCAAGTGGCCCTGCGGGCGGCCAGCTTCGCGCGGAGCTAGGGCGGCGCGTCGCCCGCGGCCTTGAGCCACACGACGGTGGCGCCCCACCCGCCGCGGGAGGCCGGGGCGTCGCGGAAGTCGTCCACGGCGGGGTGGCGCGAGAGGACGCTCCGGACGATCCGGCGCTGCACGCCCTTGCCGCGGCCGTGGATGAGCCGCACCTCGCGGAACCCGCGCTGCTGCGCCTCGTGGAGGTACTCCTCGACGACCGACGCGACGTCGCGCGGCGCGAAGGTGTGCAGGTCGATCGCGTCCTCGATCGGCATGACCACGATGTCGTCGGCGCCCGGCGGAGCGGGAGCTTCCGGCGGCTCGGCCCCGGGCGCCTCGAGGTCGGCGGGGGCCGGCGGCGCGGGCGCGCGGGGCGAGAGCGCGCGATCGAGCCAGTCGAGGAGCCGTCGGAGCATCCGCGCGGTGTAGCCGAGCCCTGGCCGGCCGCCACCGCCGGCCTCGCGGCGCGCGCGGGCTCTTCCGGCGTCGCCGGCGGCGATCGAGCTCTTATATCACATTGTATATAGGATACCGGTGCTCTAGGGTCCGGCGCCGTGTCCCTCCGCGGCGCCATCCTGGGCTTCCTCTCGTTCGAGCCGACGAGCGGTTATACGTTGAAGCAGCGGTTCGACGGGTCGGTGCGCTCGTTCTGGTCCGTGACGCAGAGCCAGATCTACCGGGAGCTGCACGCGCTGGAGGGCGAGGGGCTCGTCGAGGCGCGGACGGTGCCGGGGGACGGCAAGCCGGACCGGAAGGTGTATTCCCTGACGGAGCCGGGCCGAGCGGCGCTGAAGGCGTGGCTCGAGGCGCCGCTCGAGCCGCTCATGCTGCGGCACCCCTTGCTGCTCAAGCTGGTGTTCGCCGCGCATGTGCCGCCGGCGAAGCTCGACGACATCCTGGCGAGGTACGCCCGGGATATCGAGGCGACCCGGGTCGACTACGAGGGGCGGCTCGGGGACGAGCAGATCTTCTCGCTGGCGCGGTCGGCGCGCGAGCGCGACATCTGGCGGCTGAGCATCGAGCACGGGCTCGCCTGGTGCGACGCGGAGCTCCGGTGGATCGAGCGCGCCCGCAGCGAGCTGTCGGCGGAGCGAGGCGGCCCGAAGCGAGGGAGCCGCAAGGCCAGGTGACCCGGGAGAGCGCCTTCTCGGGCGCCGCCCCTGATGTATCCCCTCAAATTCTTCGGAAAGTTCACAGGGAGGCGGGGAGACGGGGAGGGAAATCTTCGAAGTACTCCCTGTCTCCCCGCCTCCCTGTTCAATTTCCCTGCTGGAAAGGGCTGCAAAATGAGGGAGTTCCTCAGGCGCCGCCCCGCGCGGCACACCCGCCGCCCGGGGCTGCTGCCGCGGCGGGCTCAGCCGCGCGACCCGTCGCTATCGTGGACGCTCCTCCGCCAGACACGGCGGACTGTCCGCTCGCGAGGAGCGCGCGTCCGCTCCCCTGGAGGAAAGCGATCCGTCCATATCCTTCACGATTGCTCGCGTGCGCGCCGCCAAGTACACCCGTGCTCAGAAACACCGACGGAGACGGAGGGTACCACCATGATGATGCCGATGAGCTCGATGCCGATGATGAACATGATGCCGATGATGGGCGGCATGATGCCCGGCATGATGAACATGATGCCCGGTATGGGCATGATGGGCGGCATGATGCCGAACATGATGATGCCGATGATGGGCGGCATGATGCCGAACATGATGAACATGATGCCCGGCATGGGCATGATGAACGGCATGATGCCGAACATGATGATGCCCGGCATGATGAACATGATGCCCGGCATGGGCATGATGCCCGGCATGATGAACATGATGCCCGGCATGGGCATGATGAACGGCATGATGAACATGATGCCCGGCATGGGCATGATGAACGGCATGATGCCCGGCATGATGAACATGATGCCCGGCATGGGCATGATGGGCGGCATGATGCCGAACATGATGGGCATGAAGTCGATGATGGCTGCGTGAAGCCCGTGAGGGCGGCGCGCCGTCCTCACAGCGCGGCGCGATGACGTGCGCCGCCGCGATCCTGGCGGAGCAGGCCTGAAGCGGGCCCGCTCCGCCAGCTTCGTTTTGTGCCCTCGCGCGCGCCGTTCGACGCGAGCTGCGCCGCGGGTGATCAGGCGCGATGATGCGCTGGGTCGTTCCTCTTCCGGTTCCGGATCACGCCTTCTCCGGATGATCGGGCGGACCGCTCACCGGCAAGCTCAGCCGGAACGTCGCGCCGGTGCCGGGAGGAGAGCTCACCGTCAACGAGCCCCCGTGGGCGGCGGCGATCCTGCTCGCCAGGTAGAGCCCGAGGCCCATGCCCGACGCGCTCCCGCCGGTGACGAAGCGGTCGAAGATCCTGGGAAGGAGCTCTGGCGGCACGCCGGCTCCGTGGTCGATGACATCGACATAAACGTACTCCATCCCCGCTCGCAGCTCGCTGCTGAGCTTGACGAGCACCCACTTCCCCGCGGGCGAGTGCTTGATCGCGTTGCTGACGAGGTTCTCGAGCGCCTGGCGGAGGCGAGCCCTGTCCGCTGCGACCACGAGCTCCGGCGGGCCCTCGACGCGGACCTCGACGCTGGGCGTCCCGAGCGCCCGCGCGACGTCCTGCGCCAGCGCGGCAAGGTCCATCGACGTCGGCACGATCTCGAACAGCCCCTGCTCGAGGCGCCCGACGTCCAGCAGATCCGAGATGAGGTGGCCGAGCTGAGCGACCGAATCGCTCGCCCGGTCGAGGTCGCGCACGTCATCGGCCCGGCCCTCGATCTCGGCGCGCCGGTGCAGCAGCTCGAGGCGGCTCAGGAGCGGGCTCAGGTAGTTCCGCAGGTCGTGGGCCATCACGGTGATCAGCTCCTCGGCGACCTGGCGCCGGCCCTGCACGAGCGCCGCCGCGGTGACCTGCTCGACCAGCTCCGCCCGGTGCGTCAGGGCGCCGATCCAGTGCGACACAGCGCCGAGGAAGCGGAGGTCCTCGTCGGAGAAGAACTCCGGCGCGGGGGACTGGGCGGAGACGACCCCGCGCCGCTCGCCGTCGATGAAGAGCGGGACCGCGATGTGCGACCGGACCCCGAGGTCGTGGACCACGCCGGGGAGCTCGCCGTGCACCTGGTCCGCATGCCCGGTGACGTGAGGATCGCCGGTCGTGAAGACACCGGCGATCGAGCCGCCGTTGGCGACCGGATGGATATCGAGGCCCAGCGACCGCTGGAGCCGGCCCATCGGCGTGTTGCTCGTCCCCAGGGCACGCAGCGTTTTTCTGCTGGGGTCGAAGAGGAAGATGTCGATCTTGTCGGCGCCGAGCGCGCTCGCGAGGAGCTCGCTCGCCTGGTTGAGCGACTGCCGCAGGTCGGCTGCCGGGAGCTCGAGCAGGCGCTCGAGGGTCGACATGAGCCGACCTTCCCTGGAGGAGGCTTCCATTACGGACATGCTGCTCTCTTTCTCCGTGACCAGCTCGATTTCGTGCCCCTCACAGCGGAAGCGTGAGCTAGGTTCGGGGCAGAAGATTACCTCGTGACGTCGGGGATCTCGTCCGATGGCCAGGCCTGGACGGCGCCTGCTGGCGCCGTGGCGCGCGCAGCATACGCCGATGCGGTATCGGCTACACAGGACGCGTCGTCAAGCTCGCTCCGCCTGCGCGCAGGGCGTGGCGCCGGTCCTGGAGCGGGACGCGCCGGGGCCGGCGCGCCTCGGCGGCCGCTCGCGTCCCTCGGTGACATCAGCAGCCTGAGCGACGTCAAGCGGTCGGCCTCTGCCTCGCGGCCACCCTGCGCCGCGCGGCGCAGCGCCCTTCCATCAGCAGGCTCAGCCCGCGCGAACGATCGCGCGCAATGTGTCCTCCTCCGGCTCGAGGAGCGCCTCGAGCGTGCCGGCGCGCGGCGCGCGGTGTCGATGACGTCGCCGAGGAGGTCACTCCCCTGCTCGAGCGGCCCCCGCGGACTCGGCGCCTGGGCTGCAGCGCGCGACGCCTCTGCTATCCTGGCGCATGGGACTGCGCGAGTACTGGCGTAAACGCGACTTCTCCGTCACGCCCGAGCCACGGGGGGAAGAGGTCACTGCCGCGCCTGCCGACGCCGAGGAGCGGACCTTCATCATCCAGAAGCACGCCGCCTCGCACCTGCACTACGACTTTCGCCTCGAGCTCGAGGGCGTGCTCAAGAGCTGGTCGGTGCCGAAGGGGCCGAGCCTCGACCCGGAGGTCAAGCGGCTGGCCATGCACACCGAGGATCACCCGCTCGATTACGGGGATTTCGAGGGCATCATCCCGAGAGGGCAGTACGGGGGCGGGACAGTGCTCCTCTGGGACCGGGGCACGTGGGTCCCGGTCGAGAATCCGCACAAGGGGTATCACGCCGGAAAGCTGAAGTTCCTCCTGCGGGGCGAGAAGCTCCGCGGCGGCTTCACGCTCGTGAAGACCCGCGGGCGGGACGATGACGACGAGGGGAGGAGCTGGCTCCTCATCAAGGAGAAGGACGCGGAGGCGCGCTCCATGAACGAGTACAGCGTCGTGGAGGCCCGGCCCGAGAGCGTGGCCACCGGGAGGCAGCTCGACGAGATCGCCGCGGCCAAGGACCGGGTGTGGCAATCGAACCGGGCCGAGAAGAAGAAGCAGAAGGCGCCGGAGGAGGCGCCCGGGCGCGGGGATCGGCGCGAGAGCGGCCTCTCGCGCGCCGCGGCGCGGGTGGAGGGCGCGCGCAAGGCGGTGATGCCGGCGAAGGTGCGGCCTCAGCTGCCGGAGCACCTGCCGGCGAGGAAGGGGAAGGGGAAAGCGAGCGGAGCGCCGGACGGCGAGGGCTGGCTGCACGAGATCCAGTACGACGGCTGCCGGATCATGGCCCGGGTCGAGGAAGGGCGCGTCCGGCTCGTGGACGAGAAGGGGAAGGACGTCGAGGGCCGGTTCGAGCACATCGCCGCGGCGATCGCGGGGCTCGGGCCGAAGAGCGCGCTGCTCGACGGCGAGGTGGCGGTGCTCCTGCGGGACGGCACCACGGCCCCGCCGCCGCCCGGCGCAAAGGCAGCTCCGCGGGGCGGCGAGGTCGTCTACTTCGTGTTCGATCTCCTGTACCTGGAGGGCCACGACCTCATGGCGTCGCCGCTCTCGGCGAGGAAGCAGGCGCTGAAGCGGCTGCTCGGCTCCTCGGGCGAGGGCGCGCTGCGCTACGCCGACCACGTCGAGGGCTCGTGGGAGGAGGTCGTCCAGAAGGGGTGCCAGCTGTCGCTGAAGGGGATCGTCTCGAAGCGGATCGACGCGCCCTATGTGCCCGGCCGCGGCCCGGGCTGGGTCCGCGCTTCGTGCGGCAGCGCGCCGGGACGGGAGCCCGAGGAGCCCGAGAAGAAGGAGAAGACCGCGGCGCGCGGGGCGGGCGAGCGCGCGGCGCCGAAGAAGACGGCCAGGGCGCGCGCGGCTGCGGCGAGGGGCGCGGAGGACGGCGAGGAGACCTCGGTCGCGGGCGTGCGCCTGTCGCACCCGGACAAGGTGCTGTATCCGGCGCAGGGGATCACCAAGCGCGAGCTCGCGCTCTACTACGCGTCGATCGCCGAGCGGATGGTGCCGCAGGTGAAGGACAGGCCGCTCACGCTGGTGCGGTGCCCGGAGGGCGCGGACCGGGAGTGCATCTACATGAAGCACTCGAAGGTGTGGGGGCCGTCGGCGCTCCGCCGCGTGACGATCCAGGAGAAGACGAAGGCGGGCGAGTACCTCGTGGCGGACTCGGCCGAGGCGCTCGTGTCGCTCGCGCAGATGGGGACCCTGGAGATCCACACGTGGAACTCGACGGCATCGAAGCTCGAGCTGCCGGATCGGGTGGTGTTCGATCTCGACCCGGATCCCTCGGTGTCATGGGACCGCGTGATCGCGGCGGCGCTCCTGATCAGGGAGCGGCTCACCGATCTCGGCCTCGAGAGCTTCGTGAAGACGACGGGCGGCAAGGGGTTTCACATCGTGGTGCCGCTCGCGCCGCGGAGCGGGTGGGACGAGTGCCTCGCCTTCACGAAGGGGCTCGCGGGCGACATCGCGCGGCGCGACCCGAAGGGGTACACGATCGTGGTCTCGAAGGCGCAGCGGAAGGGGAAGATCTTCATCGACTACCTGCGCAACACGCGGGGCGCGACGTCGGTGGCCGCGTACTCGACGCGGGCGCGGCCGGGGGCGCCGGTGTCGACGCCGCTCTCCTGGGAGGAGCTCGGGCCGGAGGTGCGCGCGGATCAGTTCACGATCAGGAACCTGCCGGAGCGCCTGGCCTCGCTCAAGGAGGACCCGTGGGCGCGCTACGGGGAGGTCCGACAGAGGATCACGCCCGCGATGCTGCGCGCGCTTGGAATCCGGCCGTAGCGCGGGCGGGCGGGCGCGCGCCTTCCGCGTTGGCGCGCGCCTTCCGGCTCGACGCGCGCCGCCGCGCGGTGTCACGCTTGCCGGGCCGGCTCGTCCACACCACATCCCCGACCACCTGCATGGCTTCCGAACGCAAGACCCACCGCGCCCTCACCGTCGTCGGGCTCATCCTCTCCCTCGCCATGGCCGCCCTCGAGTCGACGGTCGTGGCCACCGCGATGCCCACCGTGATCGGCGATCTCGGCGGCATTCACCAGTACGCCTGGGTCACCACCGCCTACCTGCTCACCTCGTCGGTGCTGGTGCCCATCTGCGGCAAGCTGTCGGACATCTACGGGCGCAAGCCCGTCATGCTCTTCGGCATCGCCGTCTTCCTGATCGGGTCGATCGCGAGCGGCGCGGCGCGCTCGATGCCGCAGCTCATCGCCTTCCGCGCCCTCCAGGGGGCCGGCGCCGGGGCCATGCAGCCGATGGCGATGACCATCTCGGGCGACATCTTCGACCTCAACGAGCGCGCGCGGATCCAGGGCGTCTTCGGGGCCGCGTGGGGGCTCTTCGGCATCATCGGCCCGATGGTGGGCGGCCTCATCGTTTCCTACTTCTCCTGGCGCTGGGTCTTCTACATCAACATCCCGTTCGGCCTCGCTTCCGCCGCGCTCGTGGCGACCTCGTTCCACGAGCGCATCGAGAAGCGGCCTCACGAGCTCGACTTCCTCGGCGCGGCCCTGCTGTCTGCCGGCGTCGTCGCGCTGCTGCTCGCCACGGGGCGGCTGGGCGGGGGGACGACGCTCGTCGCCGCGATCGCGTGCGTCGTGCTCTTCGCGGCGTTCTTCGCGGTGGAGCGCCGGGCGCCCGAGCCGATGGTCCCGCTTCCGCTCTTCCGGCGCCCGGTGATGTTCATCTCCAACGTGGCCGGCGCCATCCTCGGCGGCGCGATGATGGGCACGATCACCTTCGTGCCGCTGTTCGTGCAGGGCGTGCTCCGCGGCACCCCTACCGACGCCGGGAGCGCCATCGCCCCGATGCTGATCGGCTGGCCTGTCGCGAGCGCGATCGGCGGGCGGCTCATCCCGCGGGTCGGGTTCCGCCCGCTCATCTGGCTCGGGCTCGGGTTCACGGCGGTGGCGGGGCTCGCGCTCGCGCTCGGCGGGGCGCACGACACGCCGCTGATGCTCCGCGCGACGACGTTCGTCTTCGGCGTGGGCATGGGGCTGTCGAACGTGGCGCTGCTCATCGCGGTGCAGAGCAGCGTCGCCTGGGATCAGCGCGGGATCGCGACGGCGAGCACGATGTTCTCCCGGCTGCTCGGCGGCGTGGTGGCGGTGGGCGTCATGGGCGGCGTCCTGACGGCGCAGCTCGCGAAGGACCCGTCGATCCCCGAGGACGCGGCGAGCCGGTTGCTGACGGCGGAGGGGGCGCGGGGGCTCGACCCGGCGGTCGTGCAGCACCTCGGGGAGGCGCTCACGTCCGGCCTCACCACGGTGTTCTGGATCATCGCGGCGATGGGCGTCGTCGGGTTCATCTCGGCGCTCTGGTTTCCCCGCGTGCCCATCCAGGCGGGGGACGACAAGGCGGTCGCGCCGCCCAGCGAGGCGGGCATCGGGTGAGGCGGCGTGGGGCCCGGGGGCCGTCCGGTGTCGAACGGGGGGCGGATGTCAGGCCTCCCGGCGCCGAGCACGGTCCGCGGAAGCTCGCCGTTGTCGACGGGGCGAACGTTTGATGCGAGGCCAACTTTCTCACGTGTGAACGGGAATCGATGAGGTGGCGGGGCCAGAAGATCGCGGCGGCGTGGGGACTCTGGCTCGCGCTCGGCGGAGCGGGGTGCCAGGATCAGCACTTCGTGATCGGCAACCTCACGCCAGGACAGGGCGGCGCAGGCGCGCCGGTGCGGCCGACGTTCGAGGCGCCTGCGGCGGTGGCGGAGGTCAACTCCGAGGCAAGGGAAGAAGACCCGACGCTCACGGGCGATCTGCTCGAGATCTACTTCATGTCCGATCGCGACGGGAACCGGGACCTCTTCACGTCGCGACGGGCAGCGCTGGGCTCGCCGTGGGACGCGCCGCGCGCCGTGGAGGAGCTCAACAGCGCCGAGATCGAGGACACCCCCTCCGTCTCCGGAGACGGGCTCAAGATCTGGTTCTTCAGCGCACGCGATCCGGAGGGCATCTGGCTGGCCACGCGCGCCAGCCGGGACGACCCGTGGGGGACACCAGCGCACGTGGACGCCCTCGCCGTCGAGGGCGCCACGGTGATAGGCCCTCACGTCGATCCCCCAGGGCTCCACCTCGTGACCGGCGTCACGCCCGCGGACGCGGAGACGTACCTCGCGATCGCGTCGCGCGAACGCCCGGAGGACGACTGGAGCGCGCTCGTCCCGCTCGCCGGGGTGGACGGCCCAGGCGACGAGGGCGCCCCGTTCCTGTTCGACGACGGCAAGCAGATCCTGTTCCGATCGAGCCGCGCGGGAGGGGGAGACCTGTTCTGGGCACGGCGGGCAAGCGCCGAAGCGGCGTTCGAGGCCGCGGAGCCGCTCGAGGCGCCGGTGAACCTCCCCGAGGAGCGCGACACCGATCCGCACCTCTCACCCGACGGCTCCGTCCTGTTCTTCGCGTCGACACGGACCGGCGTGGCCGATATCTACGAGGCCCGCCGCCTCACACCCTGATCCGGACTCCAGGCCTCGCACGCCGCGGTGAGCGCCGTCGATCCCACGCCGGCGCACGCGGGCGGCGCCGAGCGCGACCCCGGCACAGGCGCCCTCCGGAGGCCCACGACCGGGTGGCGTCACGGCATCCTGCCCTGGTGCAACTTTCCAATCGAGCGCGATCGTTGCGGCCCCTGACGAGAAAATCGAGCGACCCGTGATTGATCGCGGTCGCTCCGCTCCACGTGGGAAAACGGGATCGAGAACACCCCCCAGGAGCTTCAATGCATCCTCTGCTTGACCGGTCGCGGCGACGATGTGGGTCTGCACGTACGTGGAGCCTCCTGATCGGCGTGGTCGCGTCGCTCGCGGGTTGTGGCTCGGAGACCCCGGGCCCGAGCTCCGGCTCAGGGGGTCAGGACAGCGGCGCCACGAGCGCCACCACCTCCACGACGACCGCGGCCGCCACCGCGGGCACCAGCGGCGCGGGAGGTCGCGCCGACACGACCGGCACCGGCGGCGAAGGAGGCAGCGGCGGCGCTGGCGCCGGAGGGAGCGGCGAGGGAGGCAGCGGCGGCGCCGGCGCCGGAGGGAGCGGCGGCGGCCCGGGGGGCGGCGACCGGTGCGCAGAGGCGCGCCACGACCCCGCGAGCCCGCCCGGGGCGCTGCGCCTGTCCGGGAACCTCGGGACGCACGACCCGTCGGTCATCCAGGCCGGCGACCGGTATTACCTCTTCCAGACGGGCGACCGGATCCCGATGAAGACCTCCTCGGACTTCCTCGACTGGCAGCCTGCAGGTCGGGTGTTCGAGGCGAGGCCCGCCTGGCTCGCGGCGCGGGTGCCGGGCGTGAGCGACCTGTGGGCGCCCGATATCTCCCACTTCGGGGACACCTACCACCTCTACTACTCCGCCTCGACGTTCGGCAGCAACAAGTCGTGTATAGGACACGCGACGAAGGCATCGCTCGACTCGACAGAGCCGTGGACGGACCGAGGGGCCGCCATCTGCTCGAACGACGACGCGACCCGGGACGACTGGAACGCCATCGACCCCAACGTCGCGCTCGATGAAGACGGCACCCCGTGGCTCGTGTTCGGGAGCTTCTGGAGCGGGATCAAGATGGTGAAGCTCGCCCCATCGGGGGAGCGGGCCGACGACGCGCTCCACGCCCTCGCCTCGCGCCCTGACGCCGGCGGGGCGCTCGAGGCGCCGTTCATCGTCCGGCGCTGCGGCTTTTACTATCTGTTCGTGTCGTTCGACTCCTGCTGCCGCGGGGTCGACAGCACCTACAAGATCACCGTCGGCCGCTCGACGAGCATCAACGGCCCGTACGTGGACAGGGAGGGCACGGCCATGCTGTCCGGCGGCGGCACCCTCCTCGTCACGGGGGACTCCCGGTGGCGAGGGCCCGGGCACAACGCCGTCCTGTTCGCCAAGGACCGGGCCTACAACGTCTATCACGCGTACAACGCGGAAGCGAACGGCGCCCCCACGCTGCGGATCTCCGATCTGGCGTGGGACGGCGACGGCTGGCCGATCTCCGGAGGACCGTGACGTGCGCCCCGCTCGCGGCCTGCGCGGAGCAGCGTGGCCGCTGTCGATGAGGCCCGCCGAAGCGCGCCTTGACCAGGACTTCCGCCCTCGTGCATCGTGGTTGACGTGCGAAAGCTTGCGACCGACCTCCCGCCCCCGGCGGAGGGAGCGCCTCCGCGGGCGGACGAGCTGCTCGGGGTCGCTCGCGCGGCGGCGGCGCGCGACCCCGCGGCCATTCGCACGCTCGTCACCGAGCTCGGCGGCTCCATGCTACGGACGGTGAGGAAGGTGCTCGGCCCCCGTCACTCCGACGTCGAGGACGTCACGCAGGAGGCGGTCCTCGCGCTGCTCCAGGCGCTGCCTTCCTTCCGCGCGGAGTGCACCGTGGTCCATTTCGCCAACCGTATCGCCCTGATGACCGCGCTCGGCGCGCGCCGGCGCCTCCGCGTGCGCGCGCGCTTCGACGTGTCGGACGCGCCGGTCGAGGCGGCCGCGGACGAGAGCGGCCCTTCGCCGTTCGCCGAGGCGGTCTCGACCCGGCGGCGCGAGATGGTGCTCGAGGTGCTCGACAGGATGCCGGGGTCGACGGCCGAGGCGCTCGCCCTGCACTTCGTGCTCGGTTACACGGTCGACGAGATCGCGGCGCTCGCCAGCGTCTCCCCGAACACGATCTGGAGCCGGCTCCGGCTCGGCAAGGAGTCCCTGCGGCGCGCGCTCGCCAACAACGCCAAGCTGGCCGAGCTCTCCCGGTGGAGGGAATCATGAGCCTGGACTGCCGGAGCGAGCTCCTCACGCGGGTGCGCCGCGGCGTCGCGACCGAGCCGGACCGGCTCGCCTTCGACGCCCACCTGGGCGCCTGCGATTCGTGCCGGATCAGCTGGGGGATCGCGCAGGACTTCGACACCGTGGGCGCGGCGGAGCCCGGGGACGCGGAGCTCCTCGCGCGCATCGCGAGCGTCGCGATCGGCGGGGCAGCGCTCGACGTGCGGCGCGAGGGCGCGCCGGTGCGGCCTGACAACGACGTGCGGCACGGAGACGACCTCGCGCCGCCCGGAAGCGGCCTCGCCGGCGCGCGCGGGGCTCGCTGGAAGCGCAGCGCCTGGCTCTACGCCGCGGCGGCCGTCCTCGCCTGCGGCGTGGCGGCGGCGGCGCTCGTGCAGCGGCGCCCGCCCCCGCAGTCGACCCCGAGCGTCCGCCTGCTCCAGCCCTCGCTGCGCGCGGTGGTGTCCCGCCCGCGCGTGGCCGCGCCGCTCGCCGGCGAGCCCGCGCCGCTCGCCGGCGAGCCCGCGCCGCCCGCCAGCGAGCCCGCGCCGGGCGGCGCGCCGGCACGTGCTGCAGGAGCGGCGGCGGCGCCCGCCGGAGCGGCGCTGCCGGAGCTCGCGGCGCCGGCTGCGCGGTCGAAGGAGGCCCCGCGCGGGCCGGGCGCGGCCGCGTCCTCCGCCCCGACGGCGGAGCAGCTCTTCCGGGACGCCAACGAAGCGAGGCGCGCCGGCAGCACCCAGCGCGCCATCGAGCTCTACCGCGCGCTCCAGAAGGGCTTCGCGAGGTCGCCCGAGGCCACGCTCTCCCTCGTGTCGCTGGGCAGCTTGCTCCTCAACAGCGGCTCGCCCGCCGCGGCGCTCGCGCAGTTCGACAGGTACCTGGGCACCGCCGGCGCGCGCCCGCTGGCGGTCGAGGCGCTCTACGGCCGCGGGCGCGCCCTGCGGGCGCTCGGGCGCTCCGCCGACGAGGCGCAGAGCTGGCGGCGCCTGCTCCGGGAGCACCCGGGCTCGCCCTACGTCGAGCACGCGCGCCGCCGCCTCGCCGAGCTCGGAGGGTGATCACGAAGCGGGCGGGGATCGGGATCGGGCTCGCCGCGGCGCTCGCGCTCGCCGCGGCGTCCGCGCTGGCCGACGGCGGCGGCGCCGTCCCGGCAGCGCCGCCGGGCACACCGCCGGTCGTCGCGCCGGTCGCGCCGCCGGTCGTCGCGCCGAGCGCGCCGGTCGTGGAGCTCGTCCTCACGGGCGCCGCGGGCGATCTCGTCGCGGTGCGGACGGCGCTCGAGTCCCAGGCGCTCTCCGCCTTCACCCTCCGCTTCCGGACCGCGCCGCGCTTCGACGCGACGGCGCTCTTCGCGACGCGCGCCGCCCCCGGCGTGGCCCTCTCGTGCTGGATCGACCTCAGCGATCCGCGCCGCGCCGCCCTCTACTTCACGGATCCCGTGGCCGATCGCTTCCTCGTGCGCTCGATCGAGCTCTCGGGCCGCTTCGACGAGCTCGATCGCGAGTCCGTGGCCCAGGTCGTCGAGCTCTCGCTGCGGTCGCTGCGCGAGGACGCGCGCTCCTCGCTCGACCGGGAGCAGGCGCGCGCGCTCATCCTCCACGAGGCGGCGCCTCCGGAGCCGCCCGCCGGCGCACCGGCGCCTACGGCCGCCGCGGCCGCCGCGGCCCCGCGCCGCGCGCTGGAGCTCGGGGCCTTCTACGGGGTCATGGCGCACTCGGCCGAGGTCGGCCTCACGCACGGCCCCGGCGTGCGCGTCGCGCTCGGCGCGAGCTGGGGGTGGCACCGGCTCGCTGTCGACGCGCGCTTCCAGTACCAGTTCGAGCGGCGCTACGAGGAGCCGCGCATCGGCCTCGATCTCCGCACGATGACGCTCCGCGCCGACGCCTCCTGGCTCCACGCCGTCGCCCCGGGCGTGACGTCGCTCGAGCTCGGCGCGCGCCTCGGCGCGGGCCTCGACCGCGTGGACGCGACGCCGCGGCCGGGCAGCGACGGCGCCGCCGCGTTCGTCCCTGCCGGGGCGAGCGCCTCGTACGCCCTCGTGCTCGCGGCCGGGCTCGTGGCCAGGCTCCCGCTGACCCGGGAGCTCTCGCTGTTCACGGAGCTCTTCGTCGACCTCGACCCCGCGCGCGTCCGCTACGACCTCGCGCTCGAGCAGGGGACCGAGACGGTCCTCGCGCGCTACCGCTTCCGGCCCGGCTTGCTCCTCGGCGTCGAGCTCTGACGCCGGCGCGCGCCTGGGACCGGAGGAGGGTCTCGCTCGACGCGAGCTGCTTCGCCATCCCCTTCGTCGGCGCAACATTGCATCGCCGAGCGACGGCTCCGGCCCCTGCAGAAAATCGTGACAATGTGTGATTGATCCCGGGCGCTTCGGCGCACAGGGAGGCAGAGCGGTGCCTGGCGGGTGGCCTGGTACCCTCTTCCTACACGTCCAATTTATCCACACCCAGCGGACCGTGATCTCATGGTCGCTCGGCGGGCGCGCTCGTGTCCGCTCGAGCGACACGCGCTTGCCGGTCGCCCTGTGGCGTTGTGCCTCGACGGCCGGCGGAGGAGAGAGTCCATGTCTCGATCAACCATTCTTGCTTACAGACGAGCTTCGGTTCCTTTGCGTGCGCTGCTCTCGGCGGCCCTCCTTTGCGCATGCGGTGCCGAGGACAGCTCGGCTGGCGCTGGCGGCGCCGCGGGCCATGGCGGCGGCGAGCCGTCGGGAAGCGCTGGCAGCGGCAGCAGCAACGGCAGCGGCAGCGCCAGCGGCGGCAGCAGCAGCAGCGCTGGCAGCAGCAGCGCCAGCGGCAGCCCGGGAGCAGGCGGCGGGGCAACCGGCGGCGGGAGCAGCCTGAACGCTTGCGTCGGCGCCGGGCAGGAGCCGGCGGCGCGGCTCATGGAGAACCTCGGGCGCGGCCTGGTCGCGGTGAGGACGGGCGATGGCGTCTACGTCGGCTGGCGCCTGCTGGGCACGGATCCTCCGGACGTGGCCTTCAACCTTTACCGCGACGGGACCAGGATCAACGCCGAGCCCATTGTGGCGTCCACCAACTACGTCGATCGCGACGGGGGCGACCGGTCCTCGTACGAGGTTCGGCCCGTCCTCCAGGGGCAGGAGCAGCCGCCGTCAAAGCCGGCGACCGTGATCGCGCGCAACTACATCACGGTTCCCCTGCAGACCCTCCCCGGCCACACCCCGAACGACGCGTCCGTCGGGGATCTCGACGGTGACGGCGAGCTCGAGATCGTCCTGAAGCAGGAGCAGACTCCCCGGGACAACTCGCAGAAGGGGAGCACCGGTGAGACGAAGCTCGAGGCGTACGAGCTCGACGGGACCCTCCTCTGGAGGATCAACCTGGGCCGCAACATCCGGGAAGGCGCCCATTACACGCAGTTCATGGTCTTCGACTTCGACGGCGACGGGCGGGCCGAGGTCGCGGCGAAGACCGCGGACGGGACCGTCGACGGCAAGGGCAAGATCCTCGGCGACCGGGACGCGAACCACCGGAACGGCGACGGCTACGTCCTCCGAGGCCCGGAGTTCCTCACCGTCTTCGATGGGCGGACCGGCGGCGAGCTCGCCACGGTCGATTACATCCCGGCCCGGGGCAACGTCGACGACTGGGGAGACAAGTACGGCAACCGGGTCGACCGCTTCCTCGCCGGCGTGGCGTACCTCGACGGGAAGCGGCCCAGCCTCGTGATGTGCCGCGGATACTATACAAGGACCGTCCTCGCGGCGTGGAACTGGAGGGATGGCCAGCTGACGAATGTCTGGACGTTCGACAGCAAAGACGGGAACCGGGACTACGCCGGGCAGGGCAACCACCAGCTCAGCGTCGGCGACGTCGACGCCGACGGCAAGGACGAGATCGTCTATGGCGCGATGGCGATCGACGACGATGGGTCGCCGCTGTGGAACACCCGGTACGGGCATGGCGACGCCATGCACCTCACCGACATCGACCCGGACCGGCCGGGCATCGAGGTCTTCGATATCCAGGAGCGATTCGACGACGCCGGGGCCCACCTGAACGACGCCCGGACCGGGGAGACCCTGTGGAAGAAGGCGTCGAAGGCCGCCGGAGACGACGGGGAGGGGCCTGGCCGCGGCGTGGCGGCCGATCTGGATCCGGCGCACCGAGGGCTGGAGATGTGGGTCGCGGGCGCCGGTCTGAGCGGCAGCCTGTGGAACGTGCGGGGAGACCGGGTCGGCGACGCTCCTTCGTCGTGCAACTTCGTGGCCTGGTGGGACGCCGACCCGCTGCGGGAGCTCCTGGATCGCAACCGGATCAGCAAGTACGGCGGGGGCAACCTGCTGACCGCCGACGGGTGCGACTCGAACAACGGGACGAAGGCGACGCCTGCCCTCAGCGCCGATCTCTTCGGGGACTGGCGGGAAGAGGTGATGTGGAGGACGACGGACGGCAAGGCATTGCGCATCTACACCACGACGATCCCCACGGACCGGCGCATCCACACGCTCCTGCACGATCCCCAGTACCGCCTCGGGGTTGCCTGGCAGAACGTCGCCTACAACCAGCCTCCGCACACGAGCTTCTACCTCGGCGACGGCATGGCGGACCCGCCCGCTCCGGAGATCTCGGTGCCCTGCTTGCCGTGATCCTCGCCGAGCGGCGCCCGAGCGCTCGCCCCGCGGCGGGCGCGCCGGCGCCGCTCATTTCTCGAGCGCCCGCACGCGCATGTCATTTATGTCCTCTTTCCGGGCACGCCGTCGAGGCGTGCTCGTGCGTGCACCGTCCTCTCTCAGGAGCCTGCCATGATCATTCGACCCA
Organism: Sorangium sp. So ce321; assembly: GCF_051530195.1. Taxonomy (NCBI): domain Bacteria; kingdom Pseudomonadati; phylum Myxococcota; order Polyangiales; family Polyangiaceae; genus Sorangium; species Sorangium sp. So ce321. The sequence continues at coordinate 2,617,642 of NZ_CP150329.1, forward strand.
TCTGCTTGACCGTCCTGTTGCCTTCCCTCGTGTTCGGCCTCGCCGCGGGGGGGTGCGACCCGGGAGACGCCAACGACGAGCCCGCCGCGCAGAGCAGCAGCAGCAGCAGCAGCGCCAGCGACAGCAGCAGCAGCAGTAGCAGCAGCAGCAACGGTGTGGGGAGCGCGAGCAGCGGCTCCGGGGGTGGCGCCGGCGGCACGGGCGCTGGCGGCGCAGGCGCAGGGGGCGGCGGCGGTGGCGCGGCCGGGGGGACGACGAGCACCGCCGGTGGAGCGGAGGGCAGCGGCGGGAGCGCCGAGCTGCCGGACGTCTCGGTCTACGTCGCCGGCGACTCGACCGTACAGACCTACGTGAACAGCCCGATTCACCAGGCGGGCTGGGGTCAGATGCTCGGAGAGTTCTTCGACGAGCGGGTGCACATCGAGAACCGGGCCATCGGCGGCCGTACCGCGCGCCGGTTCATCGAGGAGGGGCGTCTGACCGACATCCTGGACGACATCCAGAGCGGAGATTACCTGCTGGTGCAGTTCGGCACCAACGACAGCAACAGGAACGCGACGTACGAGCGCGACGGCGTCACCATTCCCTATTACCTGGACCCCGCGACGGACTTCAAATCGTACCTCACCCGGTACATCACGGGCGCGCAGGAGCACGACGCGATACCGGTGCTGGTCACCCCGCCGCCGCGGCGCTCCTGCTCCGGGGACAGCCATGATTTCGGCAACGGCCTGGCCGCGTATGCGCAGGCGATGCGGGAGCTCGGCGGCGACCTGGACGTGCCCGTCATCGACCTCAACGAGAAGACGCTCGTCTATCTGAGGTCGATCGGGTGCGTGGCGGCGGGCGAGGACTTCTTCCTCATCCGAGCGGACGGCTCGGTCGACGGCACCCATTTCCAGGAGACCGGCGCCCGCATCATGGCGGGCTTCGTGGCCGACGGCACCGCCGACACCGACCTGCTGCTCGCGCAGTACCGGAAATGAGGCAGCGCGTCGGCCTCTTTACCCTCCGCTGAGCCCTGCGAGCGAGGCGCGCGCACCTCGATCTCGCATGTTCCAACACCGTCTCCTGGAGGTCTCTTGCGCTGCTTCCTGCCCGCTCTCCCGATCGCGCTGCTCGCGCTGCTCTCTCCGGGCAGCGCGTCCGCGCACGATCCCTTCGAGATCACCGTCGAGGCGAGCTTGCACGCCGATCGGATCGAGGTGCAGACCACGATGGGGCGCGGGACGGCCGCGACGTCGTGCCCGGCCGCGGCCGGCGAGCGCCCGAGGGAGGGGGCCGACGCGTCAGAGGCCCTGCGATCGCGCATGGAGGCCTGCGGGCCGCGCCTCCACGAGGTCACCGCCGGCGGCGAGGCGCTGCGGCCCCGCGCGTCGAGCGCCGCGTTGACGGAGGAGAACGATGTCGAGGTGACGCTCGTCTATCCGCCACCGCCGACAGGCCCGCTCCGGTTCGACGCCGTGCTCCTGAAGCGCCTGCCCGATCCCACCTATGGCGCGGAGATCGCGGTGAGGCGCGAGGGCGCGCTCCTTGGGCATCGGCTCCTGCGCGCCGAGGACTCGACGATCGAGATCGACATCGAGGCGCCGGGAGCGGGCACGGGGGCCCCGGGGCCGGCGAAGCCTCCCGAGGTGCCCTCGTTCGGCCAGTACCTGCGCCTCGGTGTGGAGCACATCCTCACGGGGTATGATCATCTGCTGTTCCTCGCCGCGCTCCTGGCCGTGTGTCGCGGCGTCCGGTCGGCGCTCGGCATCGTGACATGCTTCACGCTCGCGCACTCGCTCACGCTGGTGCTCGCTGTTTTCCAGGTGGTCACGCTCTCGAGCCGCATCGTCGAGCCGCTCATCGCCGCGACGATCGTGTTCGTCGGCGCCGAGAACCTGCTCCGGGGCGAGGAGCCCAAGGGACGCTGGGCGCTCACGTTCGCCTTCGGGCTCGTTCACGGCCTGGGCTTCGCGGGCGTGCTCAGGGAGATGGGGCTCGGCGAGGACGGAGGCTCGATCGTGGTCCCGCTCCTCTCGTTCAACCTCGGCGTCGAGCTCGGACAGCTGGGGATCACCCTCCTGTTCTTGCCGATCCTGTGGCGGTTGCGGGCCGTGCCTGCGTTCGCGCGTCACGGCGAAAGAGGCCTGTCCCTGGTGGTCGTCGCCCTTGGGCTCTACTGGATGGTGGAGCGCGCCTTAAGCTGAGCGCCCGGCGACTGGCCGCGTGCGCCGGTGCGCTGGCGAGTAGTCTGCGCCGCGAGAGGCCGCGGCACGAGAGGCCGCGGCGCGAGAGGCCGCGGCGCGGACTGCCCGCCTCGCGCTGTCGACGTTACCTGACGTGGATGTCCGGCCTCGGGGGCGCCGCCATCCCGCCGCCGATGTGGAAGCTCGGGTGGGGCGGCTGGTTGTAGGCGGTCTGCTCCGAGGTGATCTGCATGCGGTACTGGGGGTCGTGCATCAGCGTGTAGATCCGCCGCGTCGTCACGTTGGTCGTCGTGTAGATCCGCAGCGCCGAGTTGTCGGTCTCGCGCCACACGATCTCCTCCCGCCAGTCGCCGAGCAGGTCGGCGGTGAGCGTCGGCGTGGACTTCGTGCCGTTGTTCGAGGAGCACTGGCTGCAGCTGAGCAGCGAGCCCCCGCCGTACTTGGTGATCGACGTGTTGTTCTGCAGCTCGCGCAGCTCGTCCGCGTCCCACCAGATCAGGAAGTTGGCCGACGCGGGCTGGCTCCCGACGTTCGACCCGCTGGAGGCGGACAGCAGCCCTCCCGTGGAGTTGGTCCACATCTCCGCGCCGGCGTTGCTCGCGGAGACGTCGGCCGCCACGCCGCGCCCTGTGTCGGCCCCCGTGACGGGGCCCTTGTGGAGCACGGCGCAGGAGTTCGCGTCGTGGATGTCGAAGGTCGGCTGGCTGCCGTCCTCGTGGGGCATGAACACCTCGAGCCCCGGGCGCGAGAGCACGAAGTCGCTGACGTGCAGCGCGTCGCCGTGCCCGAAGCCGGTCGAGCACTTCCGGGTGCCGTTGCTGTCGATCGTGGAGGCCCCGTAGATCACCTCCTGGGCGCCGTCGTTGTCGACGTCGGCCACGGCCATGGAGTGAGCGCCCTGGCCCGTGTAGGCGGTGTTCGCGTTGCTGTCGGCCTTCCAGATCTGGGAGAGGGCGCCGTCGCGGAAGCGCCAGGCGGTGACGGTGGCGCGCGTGTAATAGCCGCGGGCCATCAGGATCGCCGGCCTGCCGCTCGCGTCCTGGCCTGTCCCGAGGTCGCTCACGAACCCGGCGCTGGCGAGGAACCTGTCGACGCGGTTGCCGTACGAATCACCCCAGGACGAGACGGTGCCTCGGGGCACGTCGAAGGCGACGGTCGCGAGCTCGGCGCCGTTGCTCCCGGCGAACACCGTCAGGTACTCCGGGCCGGTGAGCACGTAGCCCGCGGCGTTCCGGTAGTCCGCCGCGTCGTCGTCGGAGGCGGCGGGGCCCCGGCGCAGGGCCGTGCCGGTCCCGTCCTTCGTGCCAGGCGCGGTCTTCACCGCGACCTCGGCGCTCCCGTCGCCGTCGAAGTCGTACACGACGAACTGCGTGTAGTGCGCGCCCGCGCGGATGTTCCTCCCGAGGTCGACGCGCCAGAGCCGGCGCCCGTCGAGCTTGTACGCGTCGAGGTAGACGGGCCCGGTGCAGCCGGCCTGGGAGTTGTCCTTCGCGTTCGAGGGGTCCCACTTGAGGATGATCTCGTACTGTCCGTCGCCGTCCAGGTCTCCGGTGCTCGCGTCGTTGGCAACGTACGAGTAGCTCTCGCCCGCGTTATCGCACTTCGACGGCGTGGTCCCGCCCGCGGGCGCCGAGATGGGGATGCGCAGGTAGTTCTGGCCCCAGGTGGCGACGGCGGGCGAGGCTGCCTGCGCGGCGCCGCCGACGACGGCCTTGATAGCGTACGTCGACGAGGTGGTGCCGGCGGCGTCGAGGTAATTGGTGCTGTTCGTGACGTTCGCGACGCGCGTGCCGTTCCGGTACACGTCGTACGAGATCGCGCTCGGGTTCGCCGCGTCGTATTCGTAGCCGAACATCCTCCAGCCGACGTAGACGCCGCCCGACACCTTGACGGCGACGACGCCGCGATCGAGGTCTTCCATCTGGTAGTGGCCGCTCGGGGCGGCAATGCCGCCGCCGCTGCCGCCAGCGCCGCCGGTGCCGCCAGCGCCGCCGGTGCCGCCGGTGCCGCCGCTGCCGCCGCTGCCGCCGGCGCCGCCGCTGCCGCTGCCGCTAGAGCTGCTGGCGCTGCTGCTGCTGGCGCTGCTGCTGCTGGCGCTGCTGCTGCTGGCGCTGCTGCTGCTGGCGCTGCTAGTGCCCGAGCCGCCCGCCGTCACGCTGGCGAGCGATGGCCGCTGCGCAGGACCGCTCGCTGACGCGCAGAACCCGAAGCTCGTCGATGCCCCGGGGGCCAGGGCCGCGTTGTGGGCTGCGGGCGTCGCGATCAGCTGCGCTCCGCTCACGCTCGTCGTTGCGCTCCACGCGTTCGTCAGCGTGGAGCCGTTCATGTTGGTGGCGACCCGCCAGGTCGTGGTCGCCGTCGTTCCTGTGTTCTTGATGCCGACGTCGGCGCAGTATCCATTCCCCCAGTCCGATGCAACCGTCAGCGTGGCGGTCAGCCCGTCGCCCGTCAGCGGCTGATCCCACGCCTCCTGGTACTCGAGCTCTCCTTGAGGCTCCTGGGTGCCGTCCATCACGCACGCTCCGAGGAGCACGAGGGCAGCGGCCGTTGCTGCCGATAAGCAAGTTCGCATGGAAAGATCCTCTCTTGAAAGACGCGGCGCACCGGGGTGAGCCGCGGCAAACCTCGTCCTCCGGCCGCCTCCGGCCGGCGGTTTACCTGCCAGCGGCGCTCCGGAGATCGAGGGGCATACTCTGCTGTTCCTGGTTGCTCGGGGGACCCGAACCCAATCACCAAAAGCGTGAGAGTCGCGCGTTTCGCCGCTGATTGTGATCTTGCAGCGCAACCAGATCTGCGCTGATCGCCAGCAGCCTCACCAGGGTCGCGCGGTCATGAGGACCGCCTGGTGGCGCTGGAGGATCGCCGGGCGCTGCACGCCGCAGCACGTGCAGATCGGCCCCTGTCGGGCTCATGCACGGACGGCGGCGTGATCGGCGCAGCGCTGCTGCTGTAGGATTGAACAGGGCTCGATCAGCGGTCTCGCCGGACACGCCGCTTCGCGCGTGCCGCGCACCCGTGATCCGCCGGCGAGGCGCCGCCCTCCCGCTCCGGCGGCGCCCGTCTGGGCCGCGCCAGGAGGGAGCGGGCAGCGCCCGCGGTCACGTTGTCCACAGGAAGGCCACCGACTGTGGACAAATGTGCAGTGGTCCCGGCCCCTCCGGCGGCCGCCCGGGCGCGCCTGCTCGTCGCTGGCGCCCGCCGGGCCCGGCGTGATGCGCGCCCGCGGCTCGCGCCCTGGATCAGGGCGTCGGCGGGCGGATCTGCTTGCGGATCTTCTTGAGGAAGGTCTGCGTGCACTTGCCGTGGCTGCCCTCGTGCTCGATGATCTCGCGCGTCAGCTTCGCCTTCGTCTCGTTCGAGACGGTCGCGCTGGCCCGGACCTCGTTCGCGAGCTGGCCGCCCTCGAGGGTCGAGGGCCACGTCTGCTTCTCGACGACGGCCGCCACGTTCGTCGGGCGGTGGTGCGAGGCCTTCGTCTTCGTGACGTCGCGGAGGCCCCCCTCGTCGGAGCGACGCCCCGAGCCGTGGCAGCTCGGGCACGTGGTGGTGTTTCCAAACGAATTGGCGATGCGACCGTCGCCTCCGCAAATGCCGCACGTCTCTGCCATCATCGCTGGGGTGTACTGTATTTCCCGCGCGCGCGCAGGTATTCTCGCGCATCCCGGTGCGATGCGCCGGCACAGCGGACGCGCGCTCGGCGCCATGTGCCGGTCATTCGAGCGGCTCGAGGGCCGGGCGGCCTGAGAGCGGGCGAGCACGGCAGGCGCGGCGCGAGGAGGAAGCTCGCGGAAATCGCGCGAAATCTACGGCCCCTCGGCGCCCGGGCGGCTCACCTCACGCTCGTCCGAGCACCGCGCTACAGGCCGCCCTTTTCACACGGGATCTCGTACTTGTCGGTCATCATCAGGGCCCACACGCCAGGGCCGACGAACTCGTTGCCGACGAACTCTTGCCGCAGCAACGACGGGTCCTGCGTGCACTTGCCGTCTTTTTTCTTGTAGATCACGGTGGCGTTCGTCACGCGGCCGGTCACGACCCCGCTGTTCTCGTTGCGCTCGATCCGCCACTCGTCATCGGAGAAGATCACCTTGGCGTCCGTGATGGTCCCCTTGGACGTCATCTTGTCCACGAGCTGCTTCGCGAGCGCCTCGTCGTGAACCTTGCCGGGCGCGGGGATCGGGGGAGCTTCTTTCTTCTCCTGCTGCGCCTTCTGCGCTTCCCGCTCCTCGGCGTCCGCGGCGCCTGCGGCGGCGTTCAGCCCGAAACACCCGGTCGCGAAGAGGGCGGTGGCCGCGACGGCGATAATGAGGCTTGCATGGTGGCGTGCGCGTTCGGATTTCATCTGGGCAATCTCCTGATGGAACGGTCGGTGTCGCCGGATGACGCCGCGCGCCTCCGTCGGGGCTCCGAGGAGCGCGCCCGGTCGGCCGATCAACGGATCTCCGCGCTCTGCTGAAGTGACAGCTCGCCGACGATGCGAGCCACGTTTTCAGCTGCTGGGGAATGCGTCAAGAGAAATCGCGGCTGAGCGGCGGTTATCCTGCCGTGGCCGCCATGGTCGCGATGATTGCGACGCTTGCGACGCTAGCAGGACGCGCCCTGTCGTCGTGCTCGAGCCAGCGCTCGGGCGGAGCCGCGGCGGAGGGTTGTTATAGCAGGCTCCCCCGGAGGAGGAGCTGCGCGACGTTGAAGTAAATGACGAGCCCCGAGACGTCGACGAGGGTCGCGACGAACGGCGCAGAGGCGCTGGCCGGGTCGAAGCCCAGCCGGCGGATCGCGAAGGGAAGCATCGAGCCGGCGAGCGTTCCCCACGTGACGATGCCGACCAGGCTCACGGCCACCGTGGCGGCCACCTCGCGGTAGTGCTCCCCGTACGTGTGGAAGATGGCCTGCCACACGAGGATGCGGACGAGGCCGATCGTGGCGAGGATGACGCCGAGCGATAGACCGGCGGTGAGCTCACGACGGACGATGCGCCACCAGTCCTTGACCGCGACCTCGCCGAGCGCCATCGCGCGGATGATCAGCGTCGTGGCCTGGGACCCGGAGTTGCCGCCGCTCGAGATGATGAGCGGCACGAACAGCGCGAGCACGACGGCCCTCGCGATCTCCTCCTCGTAGTGCCCCATGGCGCTCGCGGTGAGCATCTCGCCGAGGAAGAGCGCCGAGAGCCAGCCGGCGCGCTTCTTCACCATGGCCAGCATGCTGGTCTGCATGTACGGCGTGTCGAGCGCCTCCATGCCGCCGAGCTTCTGGATGTCCTCGGTGGCCGCCTGCTGGACGACGTCGACGATGTCGTCGACCGTCACGATGCCCTTCATCCTGCCCTCGGCGTCGACGACCGGGAGCGCGTTGAGGTCGTGTTGCGCGATGACGCGCGCGACCGCCTCCTGGTCCAGCGTGTCGGGCACCGAGATGACGTCCCGGCGCATGACGTCGGACACGGCCTTGTCGCCCGGCGCGACGAAGAGGTCCCGGAAGGACACCACGCCCTGCAGCCGCTGCGCCTGGTCGAGCACGTACGCGTAATAGATCGTCTCGACCTTCTCCTGGGCCTGCCGCTGGAGGTACCGGATGGCCTCGCCCACCTGCATGTCGGGCCGCAGGCGCGCGAACCGCGGGCTCATGAGGCCGCCGGCCGCGTCCTCGGCGTACGCCATCAGGGCCGCGACCTCGCGCCGCGTCGGCTCGTCGAGCAGCTGGAGGAACGAGGCGCGGTCTTGCGGGGGGACGAGCTGGATCACGTCGGCCGCGTCGTCGGGCGCGAGGAGCCGCATCCAGAGCGTCCGCTCGCTGCCGCGCATCGCGAGCAGGATCGCCGCCTGCTCCTGCCCGGACAGGCCCAGGAAGAAGCCGTGGACCTCGCTCCGGTCGACGTGCTCGAAGCTCTCGCCGCGCTCCGCGGGCGACAGGACAGGCCAGATCTCGCGAAGCTCGGCGGCGGTGAGACGGTCGTCAGGCATGGCGCGCCTCCACGGCGGGTGAGTCGGCGGGAGAGTGAGGCTGGATGAGGCGGCGCGGGCGCTCGGTCTCGCCGCGGCGCGAGGACACGGCCGTCGTGTCCTCTCCCTTGTACACGAGCCCTGCTGCGCGCGGGAGGCCTCAGCGGCGCCCGCGATCCATCTCCTTGAGGGCGAGCTTCGCGATCGCCCTCAGGGTGTCGAACACCCCGCGTCCGCTCGCCGCGGCGGCCTCGAACTCGGGCGCTCCGCTCGGGTTGAGGAGCTCGCGGAGCTCCGCCACGTCGGCGATCCCGTCGAGATCCCGCTTGTTGTACTGGATGACGAACGGCAGCCGGCCGGGCGAGCGGCCCTCTTCTCTGAGGTTGTCCCAGAGGTCGTCCATCGACTCCAGGTTCGCGTCGAGCCGGGCCCGCTGCGAGTCGGCCACGAACACGACGCCGTCGATTCCCTTCAAGATCAGCTTCCGGCTCGCCCTGTAGAAGATCTGGCCCGGCACGGTATAGAGCTGCAGGCGCGTCTGGAAGCCGGACAGCCCCCCGAGATCCAGCGGCAGGAAGTCGAAGAACAGCGTGCGATCGCTCTCGGTCTTGAGCGAGATGAGCCGCCCCTTGGCGTTCGGCACGGTCCGGTCGTACACATACTGGAGGTTCGTCGTCTTTCCGCACAGCCCGGGCCCGTAATAGACGATCTTGCAGTAGATCTCCCGGCTCGCATAGTTGATGAACGCCATCGGCGTGCTCCTCTAGAGTCCGCGTTCGAGGGGAGGCAAAGCCGGTCCCCGCACTGGAAAGAGAGCGCGACCGCGCCCCCCACACCGGAGAGCAAGGCGGCCGACGTTCCCCGCACTGGAGGGGAAGGCGACCGCCGCCTCCCGCACCGGGAGAGCAGGCGATCGCCGACCCCGCGCTGGAAGGGAGGGCGACGGCCGCTCCCCTCTCGAATCGCCGCACTGTCCGCGGCGCGCGCCAGGGCGCGCCCGGGCTACGGGGCCGCGACGCGCCGCCGCGCCGCCGCGCCGCCGCGCCCGCCCCACGTCACGCGCGGCCGGCGCCGACTCCCATGGTCGCCGCGCCTGGCGCCGCGCCGCCGGCGCTCAGCAGGACGCGTCGGCGATCGCGTGCAGGGCGGCCACGAACCCTTCGAGCGAGGCGTCGCGCGCGTCGCTGTGCTTCACCAGCCGCTCGTTCACCGCGATGAGCTCCGCGACATCCTCGCTCGCGCCCGGGATGCGCCGGAGCTCGTGGACGGCGCGGCTCACCCGCGAGGGCGGGTCGAGGCACGCGAGCGCCGACAGCGCCGCCAGCGCGGCCGACTGGTTGCCCGCCGCGAGCGCCTCCCGCGCCATCCCGAGCAGGACCAGCGCGAAAGCGACCTGGATCGCCTCCAGGAAGCCGCGGGAGATCTCCTTGCCGCCCTGGCTGGCCTCGCTCCACGCGAGCGTCACGAGCTCGCCTATCTCCGAGAAGGCGCGCGTCGACATCAGCGTGGAGAACGTCTCCAGGCCGTGCTTGTCCCAGGCTGCCCGCGTCGTCAGCTGGCGCGCGAGCCACGAGAGCACCGCATAGGCGTCACCCCCCGCGCGGATCGACCCGAGCGCTATATCCATCAGCGCGGCCCTCGCCACGCCGTGCGCCTCGAGCCAGCCGAGCAGGTTGGCCCGCTCTCCCGCCCTCGGCGTCCGGCGGGCCTTCTCGAGGATCGCGTCCTTCAGCGGCGCGGGGAAGTGGGGGATATCGACGCTCCAGTCCTCGTCCGACCCGCGCGCGCGCTCCATCGCCAGCGCGGCCAGCGCGTCGTCGTCGAGCGACAGCACCCCTGCGCGCCGCGCCGCGAGGATCTTCGCGACCGGCAGATCGCGCAGCGCCGGGCGCTCCGCGTCGAGGCCGTCGAGCTCGTTCCCGTCGAGCAGCGGCGGCAGCCCCCGATAGACCTTTGGCGAGAACATGAACCCGGAGGCCCACTGGACAGGCTCACGCCGGCAGCGCGCGAGCACGCGCTCGTAGATCGCGTCGGGGACCTTCCCGCGCACGAGATCCGAGAGCTCGATCCACTCCTCCTCGTCGAGCTCGAGGCGCGGCACGCTCAGCACCTCGTGCTGGAAGTGCGCGGGATCCCTGATCGCGAGCCGGGCGAGCTGCTGGATCACAGGTCCGCTGAAGCCGCTCTCGCAGCGCGCCCTCCAGCGCAGGAGATCCGATGTCCCGAGCTCCTCGATGTGCTCGGAGAGAAAGGCATGATCGTCCGGCTCGAGCGCCGGCTGGCGAAGCACGTGAAAGAAGGCGACCGGACGGGCGCGGCCCCGGTGCGCGCGCACCAGGGCGTCGATTTCCGCCTTTCGCATGGCGCGACCTCATCATCCCCGGCCCACGAGGGCTCGGAGACATCCTCGGGTCTATCGTCGCCTGGCGCTTGCGCGGCCCGTCATGACTCGTCGGTCGGTGGAATGACGGATCCTGTTCCTGACCGGTGCGACGAGAATAGCGCCAGCGCGCCTCCTGTCAAGCTGAGCGGTCGGGGAGGGGGCTTTGGGCTGTTTTACCTGGCTGGCGTGGCTGGCGTGGCTGGCCTGGCTGGCGTGGCTGGCGTGGCTGGCGTGGCTGGCGTGGTTGGCGTGGCTGGCCTGGCCGTCGAGATCGGGTGAGGCGCTCCGGGAGCCTCAGCGCGGCAGTCGTCGCTCCGGTCCGCGCCTGGCCGGCGCGACCCAGGCGCCGTCAGCCGGCGATGAACCGCAGCGGCAAGGCCACAGGTCCGCGCACGGTGAGCGTGCGGTTGTAGGCGATCTCCCCGGAGCAGCGCTCGACCCGGGCGAAGCGCGCGACGAGCGCCTCGAGCGCCGCGCGGGCCTCCATGCGGGCCAGCGCCGCGCCGATGCAGAAGTGGATGCCGTGTCCGAACTGGAGCCCTCCGTGGGAGCCGCGGTGCAGGTCGAACCGGTCTGGATCGGGGTACTGCCGCTCGTCGCGGTTGGCGGAGGCCACGAGCGCGAGCACCAGGGCCCCGGCGGGCAGCGTCGCCCCGGCGAGCGAGACCTCACGGGTGGTCAGCCGTGGGACGGACTGGCTCGGACCATCGTACCGGAGCACCTCCTCGACGAAGAGCGGCACGAGGTCGGGCGCGTCGTGCAGGCGTCGCATCATGTCCGGGTGGTCGGCCAGGAAGAGGAGCGCATTGCCGAGGAGGTGGGTCGTCGTCTCCAGCCCGCCGAGCAGGAGGAGGACGAGGAAGTCGACGATCTCGGTGTCCGTCAGCGCCTGTCCATCGAGCTCGGCGCGGACGAGGTCGCTCACCGTGTCGTCCGCGGGCGCGCGGCGCCGCGCCGCGACGACGTCCTTCAGGTACCCTGTCAGCTCCGCGATCGTCGTCCGGATCCGTTCGGGGTTGGCGGGCGGCGCGGGCCCCGGCGTGACCGAGAGGATGTCGTCGGCCCATCGCTTGAAGTGCGCGCGCAGCCCATGGTCGAGCCCGAGCACCTCGCCGATGACGAACGCCGGCAGCGGCATCGCGAGGGCGTCGATGAAGTCGACCTCTCCCGCGAGGCCGCTCGCGAGCTCCCCGGCGACGGCGCGGATGCGCGGCGCGAGCCGGGCCACGGTGCCCGACCCGAACGCCCGGTGGATGAGCCCGCGCAGGCGTGTGTGCGCGGGCGGGTCCAGGGCGAGCATCGAGTTCGCGAGCGGGTTGTAGCCTATCCAGGGCGGCTGCCACGCCGCCTTGAAGCCGTGCGACGAGAAGAGCTCGGGGCTCTTCAGCACGAAGAGCACGTCCTCGTACCGGCTCACGGCCCACATCCCGCCGGGCTCGACCTGACAGACCGGGGCCTCGCGCCGGAGCTCGGCGTAATGGGGATACGGGTCCGCGCGAAACGCAGGCGCCAGCACGTCCATCCGATGATGCATCGCAGTTGCCTCCCGGGTCCCTCGGCCGGGCAGCGCCCTCGAGGGGCTGCCGAGGCGAGCGGACCGCGGGGCGTGCGAGAGCACCCCGGGGGCCAGGCGGCGATGGCCTGTGTTTCTCGGCCCGCGAGCGGGCCGGCGCGCGCGCTGGCCGGTCGAAATGACCGGGTAATCGGTCATCTTGACCGACCGAAGCCCGGGAGGCGGCGGGCCTCCCGGGCTTCGGTCTCGCGTGTCAGCGGTCGGCGCCGGATCGCGCGGTGCGCCTCACTTGACGAACACGAGCAGCTTCTTGATGCCGTTGACGTCGAAGACCTTGACGCCGACGACATCGCTCACGTCCACGTCGTTGTTGCTGAGGACGTCGCCGATCTTGATGCCGTTGGCCACGTCCACGTCCTTCAGCACGTTCTGCAGGTTGAGGATCTGGAGGTTCAGGACGAGGTTGTTCAGCGTGTCGTCCACGATATCGATATCGGCGTCGTTGAGGACGTCCTGGAGGTACACGATCTTGATGTGCTCGGCGTTGATGACCTCATCGTTGAGGTCCAGGGTGTCCGTGAGCTGGGCGGCGACGGCCACGAGCCCGGTCGCGACGGTGGTGTAGTCCGGGGCGTCGGCCTTGACCGGAGCCTCCCACGACGCGAGCGCGGGGGCCGAGAGGCTGAGGGCAACGAGAGCAGCGCCAACGCCGGAGAGAACGCGAGACTTGAGCGACTTCATGTTCGTTTTATCCTCGAATCAGGGGTGTTCAGTTCGTTTTTGTTTGTTTGCTTCGCCAGAACGCAGAACGCCGGGTTGCTGACAGCCTCTCACCACATCCGTTGAACCGATCGTGTGCTCGGGCGGCTCGGGTCGTCCGATGCGCGCGTCCGTCTCGATCGATCTCGACCTGGGGTCGTCGTCCGACGCTCGCGCGCCGGCCTCGTATAGCTATGTTGTGCGCGTCGCTGCGTAGGGTCGCGCGCGCCTGTTCAATGCTCGTTTATGTCAGCTCCGGCGCTCTCGCGCTCCGTCGAAGACCGTTTCGTCTTCGCATTGGGGCTTATTCACGGATGATGCCAAGTGCAGAGTCGCGGCTGAAGCGCACGGATCGACAAGAAATTCAACGCGGCTGTCGCCCGGTAGTGTCGGGGAGACATGGTTGCCTCACCAGGGGTGTGGCGTCGAGACAATAGGCCACGCGGAGTTCATGGGCTCTCTACGCGTGCGCCAAGTCATTGTCGATATGAGAGGTGAGCGGAGGGTGATGGAGAGAAGCTCGCACGGGAAGAACCCGGCGCCGGTACCGCGATCGCGGCGGGAGGCAACAGCGTCGTGAATGGATGATCGCGCCGAGCGCCATGGTGCGCGCGTAACGCTCTGGCCCAGCGAGGGTGATGGACGGCGGGGCGTGCGAGCGCACCCCGGGTGCCATGCGGCGATAGCCTATGTTTCCCGGCCCGCGAGCTGGCTGGTCAGAAGGACCGGTTGATCGGTCGTCTGGATCGAGCGAAGCCCGGGAGGCGGCGGGCCTCCCGGGCTTCGGTCTCGCGTGTCAGCGGTCGGCGCCGGATCGCGCGGTCCGCCTCACTTGACGAACACGAGCAGCTTCTTGATGCCGTTGACGTCGAAGACCTTGACGCCGACGACATCGCTCACGTCCACGTCGTTGTTGCTGAGGACGTCGCCGATCTTGATGCCGTTGGCCACGTCCACGTCCTTCAGCACGTTCTGCAGGTTGAGGATCTGGAGGTTCAGGACGAGGTTGTTCAGCGTGTTGTCCACGATATCGATATCGGCGTCGTTGAGGACGTCCTGGAGGTACACGATCTTGATGTGCTCGGCGTTGATGACCTCATCGTTGAGGTCCAGGGTGTCCGTGAGCTGGGCGGCGACGGCCACGAGCCCGGTCGCGACGGTGGTGTAGTCCGGGGCGTCGGCCTTGACCGGAGCCTCCCACGACGCGAGCGCGGGGGCCGAGAGGCTGAGGGCAACGAGAGCAGCGCCAACGCCGGAGAGAACGCGAGACTTGAGCGACTTCATGTTCGTTTTATCCTCGAATCAGGGGTGTTCAGTTCGTTTTTGTTTGTTTGCTTCGCCAGAACGCAGAACGCCGGGTTGCTGACAGCCTATAACCAACCATGGAATCGATCGTGTGCTCGGGCGGCTCGGGTCGTCCGATGCGCGCGTCCGTTTCGAGCGATCCGACCTGGGGTCGTCGTCCGGCGCTCGCGCGCCGGCCTCGTACAGCTATGTTGTGCGCGTCGATGCGTAGGGTCGTGCGCGCCTGCTCATGCTCGTTTATGTCAGCTCCGGCGCTCTCGCGCTCCGTCGAAGACCGTTTCGTCTTCGCATTGGGGCTTATTCACGGATGATGCCAAGTGCAGAGTCGCGGCTGGTCGCGGCTGGGGCGCCCGGATCGACAAGAAATTCAACGCCGCTGTCGCCCGGTAGTGTCGGGGAGACATGGTTGCCTCACCAGCGGTGTGGCATCGAGACAATAGGCCACGCGGAGTTCATGGGCTCTCTACGCATGCGCCAAGTCATTGTCGATGTGATTTATCATGATACTATAGCAGGTTCTGCCGAGCAAGCCGTGAGCGCGCCGCGTCAACGCAATGTTACTGGACAGTGGTAGTGCGACGTCGACGTTGAACTTTCGAGTCGCTGGCGAGCTCATCAACGTCTGGTGACGCGGAGCGGCCCCGCTGCGCGGCCTCGCCTGGCAGCGAAGATCCGCTGCGGAAAGGCTGCTGCGCGCGAGGAGCGGACCGCGCCGTCAGCTCCGGGATCGCCGGGGGCTGCGGAGCGCGCGAGAGGTGAGCGGAGGGTGATGGAGAGAAGCTCGCACGGGAAGAACCCGGCGCCGGTACCGCGAATGCGAGGGAGGCAACAGCGTCGTGAATGGATGATCGCGCCGAGCCGCCATGGTGCGCGCGTAACGCTCCGGCCCAGCGAGGGTGATGGACCGCGAGGCGTGCGAGCGCACCCCGGGTGCCATGCGGCGATAGCCTGTGTCGCTCGGCCCGCGAGAGAGCCGGCGCGCGCGCTGGCCGGTCAAAGGACCGGTCGATCGGTCGTCTGGATCGAGCGAAGCCCGGGAGGCGGCGGGCCTCCCGGGCTTCGGTCTCGCGTGTCAGCGCTCGGCGCCGGGTCGCGCGGTCCGCCTCACTTGACGAACACGAGCAGCTTCTTGATGCCGTTGACGTCGAAGACCTTGACGCCGACGACATCGCTCACGTCCACGTCGTTGTTGCTGAGGACATCGCCGATCTTGATGCCGTTGGCCACGTCCACGTCCTTCAGCACGTTCTGCAGGTTGAGGATCTGGAGGTTCAGGACGAGGTTGTTCAGCGTGTTGTCCACGATGTCGATATCGGCGTCGTTGAGGACGTCCTGGAGGTACACGATCTTGATGTGCTCGGCGTTGATGACCTCATCGTTGAGGTCCAGGGTGTCGGTGAGCTGGGCGGCGACGGCCACGAGCCCGGTCGCGACGGTGGTGTAGTCCGGGGCGTCGGCCTTGACCGGAGCCTCCCACGACGCGAGCGCGGGGGCCGAGAGGCTGAGGGCAACGAGAGCAGCGCCAACGCCGGAGAGAACGCGAGACTTGAGCGACTTCATGTTCGTTTTATCCTCGAATCAGGGGTGTTCGGTTCGTTTTTGTTTGTTTGCTTCGCCAGAACGCAGAACGCCGGGTTGCCGACAGCCTATAACCAACCATGGAATCGATCGTGTGCTCGGGCGGCTCGGGTCGTCCGACGCGCGCGTCCGTTTCGATCGATCCGACCTGGGGTCGTCGTCCGGCGCTCTCACGCCGACTTCGTACAGCTGTGTTGTGCCGAGCGGGCTTCATTGAAGAAGCCCTCCCGTGCGGCGCGTCGACGCGGAGCGTCGCATGCGCCACTTCAATGCTTATCTATGTCAGCCCCGGCGCTCTCGCGCTCTGTCGAAGACCGGTTCGTCTTCGCATCGGAGCCTATTCACGGATGATGCCAAGCGCCGGGGCGCGATCGGGGGCGCCCGGGTCGCCAAGAAGTTCAACGCCACTGTCGCCAGGTGTTATCGGGAAGACACCTGCGCCTCACCAGGGCTGCGGCATCGAGACAAAACAGTCCACGCGGAGTCGATGGGCTCTCGACGCGTGCGCTAATTCATTGTCGATACGATTTGTCATGTTAGCATAGCCGGTTTTGCCGAGCAAGCTGTGAGCGCGCTGCGTCAACGCAGCCTCACTGGACGCTGGCATTGCGACGTCGGCGTCGAACTTCGGAGTCGCTGGCGAGCTCATCAGCCCAGGTGACTCGCAGCGGTCCCGCAGCGCGGCCTCGCCTGACGACGAAAATACGCTGCGGAAAGGCGGTTGCGCGCGGGCAGTGGACCGAGCCGTCAGCTCTGGAGTCGCCGGGAGCATCCGCGCGCGGGCGGTGAGCATCGGGGCCGAGAGAGAAGCTCATTCGGGAGAAGCCTGGCATCGATACAGCGATCGTGGGGCAAGGCATGGTGTGGTAAATGGACGGTCGCGCCGAGCCGCAGCGGAGCGCTGCGTTATGAGTGCGGGGCCGGCAGCGGTGATCCAGAAAAAAAGTCGTTCACACGTGAACAGTTTTGGTGCCGCGCGTCATGCTGCTTGCTCCATGCAGCAGTGGTGGCGCGCGTAGGCGGCCCCTTCGGTCACGGGCCTTCGAAGGTCCTTCGCGATGCGCAGGCCGAGGCATGAGAGGCGCCTCATGCTGCTTGCTCCATGCAGCAGTGGTGGCGCGCGTAGGCGGCCCCTTCGGTCACGGGCCTTCGAAGGTCCTTCCCGATGCGCAGGTCGAGGCATGAGAGGCGCCTCATGCTGCTTGCTCCATGCAGCAGTGGTGGTGCGCGTAGGCGGCCCCATCGGTCACGGGCCTTCGAAGGTCCTTCCCGATGCGCAGGCCGAGGCATGAGGGTCGCGGGGACCGGCGAGCGCGCGGGGGCGAGCGGCGGGCGAGCGGCGGGCGGCGGGCGACGAGCGGCGGGCGACGAGCTGCGGGTGGCCAGCTGCGGGTGGCCAGCTGCGGGTGGCCAGCGGCGGGCGGCCAGCGGCGGGCGGCCAGCGGCGGGTGGCCAGCGGCGGGTGGCCAGCGGCGGGCGGCCAGCGGCGGGTGACCAGCGGCGGGCGGCCAGCGGCGGGCGCGCGGGTGGCCATCGGCGAGCGGCGAGCGGCCAGCGACGGGCGCGCGGGTGGTCAGCTGCGGGTGGTCAGCTGCGGGTGGTCAGCTGCGGGTGGCCAGCGGGGGGTGTGCGGGTGGCCAGCGGCGAGCGCACGGGTGGCCAGCGGGTCACGACGGTGGGCGCCGCGAGCAGCCGCCGCCGCACCAGGGGCCGGGGTCGCCGTGCGTGACTGGATCGTGCTCGTCGCCCGAGGCTGGCGCGGCGGCGGTGTCTTCACATCCAGGCACGTTGACGAACGGCATCGCCGCGACAGGGCAGCGCCGTCGATATCATGCTCTGGCAGCAAGACGCTCGCGCGACTCACCACAGGAGGCATATGCGCTGATCGAGCGAATCGGCAGGATGCAAGTCGAGCAGGCGAGGCGAGAGGTGGCCGATGAGCCCTCGAGGGGCCAGGCGCTCCCATCGAGCGGTCCTGCGCGAAGGCCTCGTGATGTGATGGCAGTCAGCGCGGCGCGCGGCGCCTCGCCGAGAGGGGACGTCCGCGGCGATCGAGCGTCTCCGCAGCGGCGGTCGCGCAGCGCGCCCGCGCCCCGCAGCGCGATCGCCGGTGACGCCTGCACCCCGAGAGCGCTCCTCGAAGCGAGGTCGAAACGCCCCGGTGCATTCGTCCACGGTCTTCCACGGTCGTCCAGGATGTCGAGACGAGAGGACATCTGCTTGCGTCATCCCGCAATCGATTGCGCGTTGATTCCCGTCGTGCCAACTCAACTGGAGGCGACGCGCCCAGCCGCTCGGCTGAAAGGCAGCGGAATCAGGTGTTGTTGACGACGCAGATCGAAGGGAAAGAGAGCAGGCCGCGCTGGCGCACATGTTGCCGAACTGCGCGCCAGACGCCCACGTTGAACTCGCCCCGGTTCTGCCGGGCAAGCTCCGTGGAATCATTCATTCTTGATGAAAGCAAGGTTGGAAGAGCCATGACCGATCAACGACGAGCGTTCAACCGCAGGCAGTTCTTGCAAGGGATGACCCAGTTCGCGGCGGTGGCGGCCGCGGCGCCCGCGCTCGGCTCGGACCCCTGGAGAGGCGTCACCTGCACCACGCTCACGGCGGGGCAGCCCGAGGACGTGAGCATGAGCTCCGAACGGCTGGAGGACGTCTTCGCGCGGATCCAGCGCCGGGTGAACGACGGGCTGTTCCCGGGCGCCACGGCGCTTGTCGCGCGGCACGGGGTCATCGTGGGTCACCGGGCCTTCGGCAGCAAGGTCGCCGGCGCCGACGATCCGGTGACGCTCGATACGATCTTCGACCTGCAATCGATGACCAAGGTGCTCTCGACGGCGGCGTCGGCGCTCGCGCTCGTCCAGGAGGGCGTGATCCGGCTGAACGATCGGGTCGCCCGCCACCTGCCGGAGTTCGCCGCCAACGGAAAGGGAGCCGTCACCGTCTATGACATGCTCCGTTACTCGGCCGGTTTGCCCATGGACAACCAGTTCCTGGACATGACGGACGGCGAGGCCGTCTGGCGCCTCATGGCCGAGACGCCGCTCGAGTACCCGACGGGTACGTCGGTGCTCTACAGCGATCTCACATACCGCCTCCTCGGTCGCATGATCGAGGCTGCCGCGGGCGAAGATCTCGGTACCGTCGCGGACGGGCGCATCTGGGGCCCTCTCGGCATGAACGACACGATGTACAACCCGCCCCCGGCGCTCCTCGAGCGCATCGCGGCCACGGGGTACTCCAGCATCCGGGACCGCGTCGTCCGCGGCGAGGTGCAGGACGAGCAGGATTTCGCGCTGGGCGGCATCACCGGCTGCGACGGCGTCTTCTCCACGGCGAGGGACATCGCCGTGTTCTGCCAGATGATCATGAACGGCGGCGCGTACGGCCACGCCGAGATCCTGCGGCCCGATCTGGTGCGCCAGATGAAGAAGAACAACACGCCCCAGGTGACGGCGGCCGCGACCGACACCTCGCCCATCAACAACCTCCTCTGCACCCCGAAGGGCCTCGGCTGGGAGCTCTGGACGAGGCGCTTCTCCAGCGGCGGCATGCGCCTGTCGCCGCGCGCTTACGGCAAGGCGGGCGGCGCCGGCACGGTGATGTGGGTCGATCCGGATCTCGAGATCATCGGCGTCCTCCTGACCAACCACGGCCTGCCGCAGCCGTTCGACGAGCTCGGCTGGGACCGGATGCTCGACAACATCGGCTGCGCCGAGTTCTTCGACGGCATCATCAACGCGGTTCACGACTGATCGCCCGCGCCGCTGAGCTCCCTCTCCAGCGACGCGGCGCTGCTCGCCCATCACCACTGCGCCGCCCAGGTCCACCCCCCCGCCCGATCCGACAAAGGTCTCCCGAGGGGAGGAGGCGCTGGCGACCACCCTGAGCAAGCTCAGGGCGGAGCGCCTGAATCCTGGGGGGCCCGACAGCAGCGGGCGTGTACGTGGGGTAATAGCAAGGACATCGAGTCAGCGAGGACCGGACAGCCGGTCGCTCGGCCTCAGCTGGAGGGCTTGAATCGACCAGGAGCGGGCGGCGCCGGCATACCGCGCCGGACTGCGCCACACGGAAGGGAAGCTCATGCATATCAAGACCGTACTCATCATCGACGATGAGGAGGGAATCCGGGAGACCCTCCGGATGACGCTGGAGCTCGAGGGCTACGAGGTCCATACGGCGGAGCACGGCAGGGCGGCGCTGGAAGCGCTCGAAGGGACGCTGCGGCCGGGCGTCATCCTGGTCGACCTGATGATGCCGATCATGAACGGATGGGAGTTCATCGCCGCCGTGATGCAGGATCGTCGGTTCTCGACGATCCCGATCCTGGTCTTGACGGCCTTTCCCGACAGGGCGGGAGAGCTGCCTGCCCGGAGCGTGCTGAGCAAGCCAATCAGCCTGGACGCGCTCCTCGACGTCGTCCATCACTACTGTGGATGAACGCCGCGCGACGTCCGAGCGACCAGGCAGGCTGGACACAGCCTGCAGGATGCCGCCCGGACCGAGACGCCGGACTGAACAGCTCGGCCTTCAGAATCCATGACAGAGAGCTACACCATCACGGAGACGCTCCGTGCACGGAGACGCTCCGTGCCGCTCGCACGGAGACGCTCCGTGCGAGCGGCATGACGGCGGCGGCGGAGGAGATCCATGCGCACGGCATCTGACGACGAGGTGGCCCGGTCCGACCAGCGCTCCCGGCACCTGCTCGAGCCCGGGCCCGGCCGGTCGGCGGCTGCCGTCGGGGCGCGGGCGGAGCAGCTCGACCTCATGGCCGTGCTCCAGGCGTCCCAGGCCATCTCCAGAGAGATCGTCCTCTCGCGGCTGCTCGAGGCCTTGGTGCGCACCATCTGTCGGCCGTGTTTGGCCGCCGGCCATGTGACCTCCTTTCGGGCGCGGTGACGTTCTCGTCGTTGGTTCACCCGGATGACCGGGAGCGCGTCATAGGCGAGATCGCCGCCTGCGCGGCGGTCGGTCGCGACCGGTTCGAGCAGGAGTATCGTGTGGTCTGCGGGGACGGACGCGTCCGATGGGTCGATGACCGGACCGCGATCGAGCGGGACGCTGCGGGGCGGATCTGCCATCACCGGAGCATCCTCGCCGATATCACCGAGAAGCGGGCAGCCGACGAGCCGCGGCGCCGGAGCGAGGAGCTGCTCCGTGCCATCGTCGAGAACACGACGGCGATCGTCTACGCCAAGGATACCGAGCGCCGCATCCTCACGCTCAACCGCCGGTTCGCGGAGGTGTGGGGCATCCCGTTGGCGGAGCTGATCGGCACGACGGGCGACCAGGTGCTCCCCGCGGAGATCGTCGAAAAGTTCCGGGCGAGCGATCTCAAGGCGATGGCGGCCCGCGCCCCGGTGCAGATGGAGATGACGCTGCCGCAGCCGGACGGCGTGCACACGTACATTTCCCTCAAGGTCCCGCTCTGCGACGCGTCGGGGGTGCTGTACGGCGTGTGCGGGATCTGCACGGACATCACCGAGCGGGTCGAGGCGCAGAAGGAGTGCGAGCGCCTGCTCGGCGAGGCGCAGGAGGCGCTCCGGGTCCGGGACGAGTTCCTCTCCATCGCTTCTCATGAGCTGAAGACGCCGCTCACGCCGCTCCGCCTGCACATGCAGCTGCTCCGGCGGCACCTCTCCGATCCGGCGCTCGCGGTGCACCCCAGGACGCAGAGCTTCTACAAGCTCCTCGAGATCTCCAATCAGCAGCTGGAGCGGCTCACCAAGCTGGTCGACGACCTGCTCGACGTGTCGCGGATCAGCGCGGGGCAGCTCGCGATGCAGCTGGAGGACGTCGATCTCTCGTCGCTGGCGAGGGATACCGCGGAGGGGTTCTGCCAGGAGCTCTCCTCCGTGGGATCGTGCCTGTCGCTCTGCGCGAGCGAGCCAGTCGTCGGCCGCTGGGGCGGAGCGTGAGGGCTCGCGGGAGCCCCGCGGGCGCGCTCGGCCCCCCTCAGCCCGGATCGAGCTCGTAGACGACCGTGGTGGTCTTGCGCCCCGTGAGGTTGCGCTCGCCGAGCGCGCGCAGCGGGAAGGCGCCGCCGGCGAGGCCCCTCGTCGCCTCGGAGACAAGCACCTGGTTCGGCGCCGCGATCGCCTCGAGCCGCGAGGCCACGTTCACCACGTCGCCGATCACCGTGTACTCCATCCGCTTGTCGGAGCCGATGTTGCCGACGATCGCCTCTCCGGAGTTCACGCCGACGCCGAGCCGGATCTCGATATCGTACCTCTCGCGCCACTCCTCGTTCGCCGTCTCGAGGAAGCGCATCATGTCCTCCGCGGCCGCGAGCGCGCGGCGCGCGTGGTCCTCCTGCGGGAGCGGGGCGCCCCACACCGCCATGACGCAGTCGCCGATGAACTTGTCGACCGTGCCCCCGTGCCGGAACACGATCTCGGTGAGCATCGAGAAGAGCTCGTTCAGCAGGGCGACCATCCGCTCGGCGTCGCGCGACTCGGCGAGCGGCGTGAAGCCGACGACATCGGCGAAGAGCACCGACACGGCCGCCCGCTTGCCGCCGAGGGCGAGCGGGTGCTCGCCCCGGACGATCGCGTCGACGACGGCCTTGTCCATGAACCGGCCGAGATCCCCGCGGAGCTTCGCCTCGCGCGCGATGTCGACCTCGCCCTGCTCGAGGTCCTCGGCCATGCGGCGGAGCGAGGTCGTGAGCTCGCCGATCTCGTCGCGCCGGCCGCCCTGCGCGTCGCCGAGCGCGATCTCGCGCCAGCGGCGGGCGCCGATGAGCCGCGCCTGCGCGACGAGGTGCAGGACAGGACGCGTGACGTGCCGGGCGGTGAAGACCGCGAGGGCGAACGCGAGGACCAGCGCGCCCGCGGCGACGGCGAGGCCGCGGCGCCGCATCTCGTCGAGCGCCGCGAAGGCCACCGGCTCCGGGCGCCAGATCGCGACCGCCCAGCCGAGGTCGGGCAGCGTCTCGACGGCGCCGATCATCCGCTGGCCGCCCTCGTCGTGCGGGCCGATCACGCTGATCTTGTCGGTCCACACCGCGCCCGGGGGGAGCTTGCCCCACAGCGGCAAGCCCGAGACGTCGCTGCCCGGCGCGGCGCCCGGGACCCCGAACGCCGCGATCGCGCGGCGCTCGTGGCCCGCGATGAGCAGCCGCACCTCGCGGCCGCCGAAGCGGCGCTCGGCGATCGCCGCGAGGTCGCGCTCGAGCGCGTCGAGCCCCACCTGCGCGACGACGTAGCCGGCCGGACCCAGAGGCGCGGCCGCGCCGGCGGCGTCGGCGGCGTCGGCCGGCGACCGCACCCGGGCCACGAGCAGGCCCTGGCCCGGCCCGACCACGCCGAAGCCCACGCCGTGCTCGTCGGCCAGCCTGCGCAGCGCCGGCGGCGCCGCGGGCACGTCCGCGCCGGACGACGCCTTGCGGACCACCGTGCTGATCCCCGCCTCGGGCACCTCCAGCCGCACGGCGTCGATCAGCGCGCGCGTCGCGACGAGGGCGCGCACCGACGCGACCGCATCCTCGTCCCGGATCGCCCCGGCCGCCGCGTGGCCGAAGATCGCCGCGGCCGCGACGGCGTCGCTCTCGACGTCCCGCACGAGCTGGATCGAGACCGAGGCCACCTCGGAGAGGATCGCCGCCTGCAGGCTCTCCTCGGACGTCCGCACGGCGCGGCGGTTCACGTCGGTGAGGAGCGTCACGGCGACGGCCACGGGGGCGACGGCGATCGCCGTGAAGAGCGCGATCGCCTTCGTCTTGAGCGAGAGCGCCCTCACGCCGGGACCTCCGCGCGGCACCCGCCGCGGTGACGGGCGTCACCGCCGCGCGGCGCGCGCGGGCGGCGGCGGTGGGACGACGGCGAGGGCGCGCCGGGCGCGTCACTCAAGCGGGCCGTCCTTCCAGCCGGCTGCGCCCTCGTCCGTCCGTTTGCGGATCTGGAACTCCACGCGGCGGTTCGTCGCCCGGCCGTCGCGGGTGCGGTTGTCGGCGATGGGGCGGCGCGCGCCGAAGCCGCGCGCCTCGAGGCGGCGGGCGTCGATGCCGTGCGCGGTCAGCCACGCGACGACGGCGAGCGCCCGGCGCTGCGAGAGGCGCAGGTTCCCCTGATCCGAGCCCTGGTTGTCCGTGTGGCCGTCGACGGCGACCCGCGCGATCTCGGGGTGCTCCTCGAGGACCGCCGCGACCTCGGAGAGCAGCTCGAAGCTCTCCGGCTCGATCTCGGCCCGGCCCGTCGGGAACTGCACCTGCTGCAGGATGACGATCTGCGAGCCCTCGATGCGCACCGCGAACGGGCAGCCGTGCGTCGCGCGGTCCTCGCTCGGCTTGCCGCGCTCGTAAGGGCAGGCGTCCTCCACGTTCGGGATGCCGTCGCCGTCGGTGTCCGCGGGGCAGCCGTGCCGCGAGGTGGGGCGCGGCGCCGCGCTCGCGGAGCCGCCCGACGGCGGCCGCGACGCCGCGCTCGCGGGGGGCTCGTCGGCGGCCGCGGTGCTCACGCCCGGCACGTCCGGGCAGCGATCGTCGACGTCGTAGATCCCGTCGTCGTCCCGGTCCGGCGGGCAGCCGCGCCGGAACGCCGGCCGCGCGCCGGCCGCCACGGCCGGCGGGCGCGCCTCGCCGATGACCCGGGGACACGCGTCCTCCGCGTCGGGGACCGAGTCCCCATCGAGATCGGCGACCGGCGCGGGCGACCGCGCGGCGCCGCCGTGATCGGCGCCCGCCGCGGCCGCGGGCGCCGTGGCCGCGGCCGCGGCGGCGGGCGGCGCCGGCAGGACGTCCGCGGCGAGGCCGAGCGCCGCGAAGAAGCGCGCCTTGGGCGTGCCGGGCAGCCGCCCGAAGCCGGGGCCGGCGCCCGCGTCGACCGTGAGCGGGCCGAGCGACCAGCGCGCGGTGAGCAAGAGCTCCGCGCCGGCGCGGCCCGGGACCTGGAGCGGCACGCCGGCGCGGCCCGGGACCTCGACCGCCGGCGCGCCGGCGGCCGCCCAGACGGAGAGCTCCGACCCGAGCTGCAGCGGGCCCTTGCGGACGCCGACCCCCGCGGCGACGAAGACCTCGCTGCCGGTCAGGCTGTCCCCCGAGTCCTGCTGGAACCGGCCCCCCGCCGACGCCGCCCACAGGAAGCCCGGGTGCTCCGCCCCGACGAGCACGCGCGGCGCGTAGCGCACGGCGCCCGCGCCGGAGAACGCCGCCTCGTCGCCGGTCGGCAGCCAGACCGAGAGCCCGAGCGCCGCCGCCGGCCGGAGCCCCTGCTGCGGCAGCAGCGCCACCCTCCCGCCCACCTGGAGATCCCCGAGCGAGACGCCGCCGGCGGGCGCCGTGACGCTGATGCCCCCGACAGCGCCGGACGCGCCGCCCTGGTCCAGCACGAGCGGCGCGTCGAGGTCGAGCTTGACCCGGCGCATGAGCTCGATGCTCGCGAGCGCGTGGAGGATCGCCTGCCTGTCCACCCACGTTACCGCGCCGGGGGGATCCGTCCCGCGGATGCTGAGCGGTTGATGAGAATAGGAGAACAGAAGTCCGACCGCCGGCCGGAGATCGCCCGACACGACGGCAGAAGGCACAGTGGACAACCCGTCGCCCGCGGGCGCGGGAGCGAGCCTGTCGAGCGCGGTGGCCTCCTGCGCCGCGGCCGGCATGGAAAAAGCCGCGGCGAGCAGCGGGGAGGCCAGGAGGGGCGCGAGGACGCGCGCCGACCAATACGCCATCGGTCTGCTCGTATCCCATTGCCTGGTCTCTTGCAACGCCGATCTCGATCCGGTAGCGTGCCGCGGGCGTGGCATCGTCAAATGGCCTGTCCGTCGCTATCGCGGTGCTCCTCGGCTGCGCCAGCCACGTTGGTTACACCGGCGCGGCGAGCGCCAGAGAGCCGACGCCCGGATATCCAGAGGCGGTCATCCAGTGGGGCGTGCAGCGCGGAGAGACCTGCGATGACATCGCAAATGTCCTCTACGGCTCGTCCAGCCATGTCGGGCTGATCCAGCGGTACAACCGCGTCGCGTGCGGCCCGGGCACGACGCTGGCCGAGGGGCTCACGCTCGTCCTCCCGGCCGAGGTGACGTCGATCCCGGACGCGAAGATCCGGTCGCTGCGCCCGGACGTGCGCGCGCGCCCGGCCGGCGGCGCCTGGTCGCCGGCGACTCCGGGGATGCCCCTCCTCACGAACTCGAGCGTCAACACGCTGGACGCCGGGCGGGCAGATATCGAGTTTGTGGATCGGACTCGGGTGCTCCTCGCGCCCAATACGCTCGTCGTCATCTACGGTACCGCGAGCCGAACCCGGGTGTCGAAGACGCCGCCAGCGGCCGTCGAGCTCTCGGACGGCGAGGTGAAGGCGGCGCTCGCCGCGCTGCGCGGCCAGTCGGTCGACGTCGTCACGGGCGAGGGCGGCCGGGTGAGCGCGTCGTCGCGCGACACGGTGGTGCAGCGGCGCGGGGAGCGGACGACGGTCGCTGTGTTCGACGGCAAGGCGGGGGTCAGCTCGGG
The DNA here is from genome assembly GCF_051530195.1 of Sorangium sp. So ce321. Classification (NCBI taxonomy): domain Bacteria; kingdom Pseudomonadati; phylum Myxococcota; order Polyangiales; family Polyangiaceae; genus Sorangium; species Sorangium sp. So ce321. The sequence goes on from NZ_CP150329.1 coordinate 2,643,764, forward strand.
CGGCCTCTCCGTCGTGGTCCCGAAGGACCATGGCACCCGGTTCGTGGGCAGGTCGCCGCCCGCGCGCCCGCGCCCGCTGCCGTCGGCGCCGGAGTGGACGTCCGCGGGCGTGCCGGCGATCGCGCTCGCCCCGGCGGGGCTCGGCGTCCTGTCGGCGTCGTGGAAGCCGGCGCCGCAGGCGGCCGGCTACCGCGTCGAGGTGGCGCGCGATCCGGAGCTCAACGACCTCGTCGTCCGCGAGGAGGTGAAGCCGGACGTCGTGTCCTTCCGCGCGGAGAAGATGCCGGCCGGCACCTACTTCCTCCGGGTCCGGGTGATCGACCGGGAGGAATACCTCGGGGTGGGCGCGGTGCGCCGGCTCCACCTCGTCGCCGCGCAGGCCGCCGGGGGCGTCGCCCCGTCGGCGCAGGAGATCACCGCGAGCCCGTACGGGATCGTCGAGCTCACGCCGTCGCCGGCGCTCGAGCTGGCCATCGACGGCGGGCCGTTCGGCCCCGTCCCCGAGCGCATCGACCTGCTCCAGCGTGCCCCGCGCGAGCTCCGGCTGCGCGAGCGCGGCAGCGTCGAGGCGGAGCTCGCGCGGGGCGCGGTGACGTCGCTCCCGGTCCGGTACACGAAGGTGAGCGCGGCGGTCGAGGCCTCGCGGGCGGCGGACGGCCGGGCGCTCGAGGCGCGCGTCGCGCTCGAGGGGCTCGAGGGGATCGACGTCGCGCAGCGGGTGGAGCCGCGGCTCATCGCCCACCTGCCGGGCGGGGTGCGCTCCGCCGCGCTCACCGGGGGCGATCGCGGCGGCCCGCTGACCGCGCGGATCCCGCTGCCCGGCGAGGCGGCGCGCCCCGGGGAGCCGCTGCGCGTCCGGCTCGACGTCGTCGACGGCCGCGGCGGCGTGCTCGGCACGCGCGAGGTCGAGCTGCCGGCCGCGGGGCCGGCGCCGGCGGCGCCCCTGCCGGCGCCGCCGGCCGCGCCCGTGCTGGGCGCGTACCTCCCGCTGCTGCCGGTGTCCGGGGTCTCCGACGTGCTCTGGCTCGCGCCGACGCCGCCCGCGGTGGTCGCCGTGGGCGCTGCCGCGGCGCGCTCGGGGGGCGGCTGGGTCGCCGCGGGGCAGGTGCGCGCGAGCGGCGCGGTCGGACCGGTGGGGCTCGACGTCGCGCTCCGCTCGAACCCGGCCGGCGACGGCGAGGCGGCGGGCAGCGCCGGCTGGCTCGGCGCGCGCGTGCGCGTCCTGCGCCTCGGCCGATCGGCGTTCGAGCTCGCCCCCACGCTCCGCCTGGGCGTGCCCCTGACCGACGCGGGCCCGCCGGTCCGCGTCGAGCCCGGGGTCGCGCTCGGCGGCGCCTCGGGCCCGCTCACCTGGGTGGTCGACGCCGGCGCGCGCATCCGCGCAGCCGCGGCAGGCGACGCAGCGCGCGGCGACGGCAGCGCGGCGGGCGGCGACGGCAGCGCGGCGGGCGGCGGTGAGCTGGCCGCGCCGCCCGCGCAGGGCTTCCTGGTGGCGGGCGTGACGGCCGACGCGACGCCGTGGCTCCGGCTGCACAGCGCGCTGGATCTGCACCTCGTCCACCGGGACGCCGGCGCGAACGACGTGCTCGGCGGGCTGTCGGCGGGCGCGGAGGCGGGCGGCGCGCTGTTCGGGGCGCTGTCGGTGCGGGCGAGCCCGTGGCGCGAGGCGGGCGAGGGCCCGCTGACGGCGCAGATCGCCGTGGGCTTCCGCGAGGCGTCGCCGTGAGCACGGACGACGGGGCGCGCCGGCCGCCGGACGGGGGCGGGGAGGCCGAGCGCACCGTGCTGGCCGACCGCACCGTGGTGAAGGCTCCGCGCGCGCCGGGGGCCGCCGGCCGTGTCGGGCCGGACCGGCCGGCTTCCGGTCGGCCGCCGGCCGCGGCGGAGACGCTCCCCTCGGAGGAGCCCGGCGCGGGCTCATCGCAGCGGGGCGGCGTCGGGCGCGTTCTCGGCGGCAAGTACAACCTCGTGCGGCTGCTCGGCGCCGGGGGCATGGGCGAGGTCTACGAGGCGGAGCACGTGCTCCTCGGCGTTCCGGTCGCGGTGAAGACCATGCACCAGCACATCGCGGCGCTCCCCGAGAGCCGGCGGCGGTTCCTCCGCGAGGCGCGCGCAGCGTCGCGGCTCGTGCACCGGAACGTGGTCAAGGTGCTCGACCTCGGGGGCGACGAGGACGGCGGCGACGGGCTGATCTACCTCGTGATGGAGCTGCTCAAGGGGCAGTCGCTCGCCGCGCGGCTCCGGGCCTCGCGCGAGCTCCTCGGCCTCGCGGAGGTGGCGTCCATCTTCGCGGACATCCTCGACGGCGTGGGCGCCGCGCACGCGAGCGGCATCGTGCACCGCGACCTCAAGCCGGAGAACGTGCTGCTCGCGGAGCAGGACGGGGAGCGCATCGCCAAGGTCGTCGATTTCGGCCTGGCGCACCTCGACGACCCGCTCGACGCCGGGCCGACGCTCACGTCGAAGGACATGGTCGCGGGCACCCCGGAGTACATGAGCCCGGAGCAGTGCCGCTCGCTCGCCGTGGGCCCGAGCTCCGACCTCTACGCGTGCGGGTGCATTCTCACGGCGATGTTGCAAGGGCGGCCGCCGTTCACCGGGCTCCCGGCGATCGAGCTCATGGCGATGCACATGTTCTCGATCCCGCCGCCGCTGGTCCGGCCGCCCGGGGCGCCGCCGGTCCCGCCGCTCCTGGAGCGGCTCCGGCTGGATCTGCTGGCCAAGCTGCCGGAGCGGCGGCCGGAGAGCGCCGCGGCGGCGCGGGCGCGGCTCGCGGAGGCGATGTCGCAGGAGGCCGAGGCGCGGCGGCTGCCGGCGCGCAAGGGGGAAGCGTCGCCCGGGGAGCGGGGCGAGCGGGCGCCGGCGTGGCCGGAGAGCGAGACAGCGGCGCGGCTCGATTCAGCGCCGGAGCACGCCGTCGCGCTGCTCCGGCTCGCGCCGGCGGGGCAGGGGCTCAGCGAGGCGTGCGAGATCGGGCTCGACGCGCAGGGGATCCACCTCACCGAGGTGCCTGACGCCACGGCGCTGGCCGAGTCGGGGCTCGGCGTGGCCTTGATCGACGCCGGCGCCGACGTGGACGCTGCGTGCGCGCTGCTCGAGGCGCTCGGCCGCGCGGCGCCGAGCGTGCGCGCCGTCGTCTGCGCGGCCGGGCTCTCGTCGGACCGGATGAACGCCCTCGTCGCGGCCGGGGCCGCGGATGTCGCGCGCTATCCGGTCGCGCCGGACGTGCTGTCGCGCAAGATCGCGCGGGTGGTGCGCCGGGGGCGGTAGGTCCGCGTCGCTCGAGGACGACTTCGCGGTGGCGAACCGTTGCGATCCGGCGCCTTCCCCGGGACTCTCGAAGCGAACGACGTCTCCGCACTCCCGGGTGGCCTCGACCAGAGTTTCGAGCGGGTCGCGAAGGAACGCCGCCGCCGCTCCACCATTTCATTGGAAATCGGAGCGCAAGCTCGAACTGCGCCCGAAATGTGCGCACCCTCTGCCAACTGCCTCCCAACCAATGAACTCGACCTCATCCACCATGGATTGATGAGTTGCGTTCTTGCGCCACCTGCGACATTCACGTCACTTGCGCCTCCCGCGCGTCACGGCGATCGAGCTCGTTGCACACGATCACCACGGCATCATCCGCGTGGACGCTGACCGGTCCGACGCCGACCGCCGTGGCCGACACGGAGGCGAGGCGCGCGCGCGTCACGTCGTCGAAGCCCAGGTGATCGCCGAGGAAGAACACCGGGGCCGGCGCGTCGAACGGCACCTCGCGGACATCGGTGGCCCCCTCCTCGAGCACGTAGGGCGTCATCGGCCCGAGATCGGCGAGCACCGCCTCGAGCCCGCCGTCGGCGAGCGCGATACCCGCGCGGATGGGCACGAATCCTTCCCTGTCGGACGGGGTCGCGAGCGCCTTCTGCACCGTCTTCGCGAGGTGCCGCTCATCCGGACGCAGGAAGCGGACGGCCTCCCCCTCCACACGAAGCGTCCTCGGTGCGCGCGGCCCCCCGAGCAGGACGAGGTAAACGACGGTATCGCGGCGCACCCCATGGGACACGAGGAGCGCCGCGCGCACGCAGCGGAGGAGCACGTCGAGCCGACCGCTCGTCCCCGGCAGGTCGACGAGCAAAAAATCGGGCGAGGCCGTGGCCCGCTGCCCAACCACGACGAAGCGACGCATGACGCTCGCTTCTAGCACGCTCCGTTGACCGCTCGCGGCGAGCTGCTTCGTGACCAAGCCCGCCGAGCTCGACAGCTTCCTCGCGGCGGTGGAGGGCATCGGGACGTTCTGGCGAAGCTCGAGGCGTTTCTCCGGGAGCGCGGCATCACGAGCAAGGTCTGGCGCCGGTGTGTGCAGCCCGAGCCCAGCCGCCTGCTCACCCGCGATCCCGGCTCTCCCGCGCAGTGCAGTTTGCTCCGGTCGACCCCGCCATACGTCCTGGCACCGCGCTTGTATCGGCCTCCCGCGAGGCCAGGCGGCGGGTCTATCCGGCCCGCGGAGGGCCGGAGGGAGATCATGAATCCAGCAGCGAGCGCGCCCCGCGGCGGGCGCCTCACCCTGCGGCCGCTCGCCGAGCGGCCGCGGTGCAGCATCGTCATTCCCTGTTACAACGAGGAGCGCTACATCGAGGACGTCCTCCGCTGCGCCCTCCGGCAGCGTTATCCGACGGATCTCCTCGAGATCTTCGTGGTCGACGGCGGCTCGCTCGACAGGACACGGGAGATCGTCGCGCGCATCGCGGCGGACGAGCCGCGGGTGACGCTCCTCCACAACCCCGCCCGGATCCAGGCCGCGGCGATGAACATCGGCATTCGCCGAGCGCGAGGCGAGGTGATCGTCCGGATGGACGCGCACGCCGAGTACGCCGACGACTACGTCGCCGCGTCGGTCGCGGCGCTCCGCAGGACCGGCGCGCTCAACGCGGGCGGCGCCGCGCGGCCGCGCCACCGGAACGGCTTCCAGCGGGCGCTCTGCGCGGCGCTCTCGAGCCCCCTCGGCGTGGGCGGCTCCGCCTACAGGGACCCGTCGCGCGAGGGGTTCGTCGAGTCCGTGTTCAACGGGGCCTTCCGGCGCGAGGCGTTCGAGATCGCCGGCCTCTACGACCCGGCCGCGATCACCAACGAGGACGCCGAGCTGAACCAGCGCATCATCGAGGCCGGCGGCGCGGTCTACCTGTCGCGGGAGATCGTCGCTTACTACTACCCGCGGTCGTCCTTCGCGGCGCTCGCGCGGCAGTACCTCGCCTACGGCACGGGGCGCGCGCGCACGCTGCGCTGCCGCCGGCGGCTCCTGTCGCTCCGGCCGATGCTGCCGTTCTGCATGGTGACGGCCTTCGCGCTGCTCGCGCTCGCCTCCGCGCTCCTCCCGTCCGTGCGCCCCGCGCTCGCGCTCGCCTCGCTCGCCTATGCCGCGCTCGTCATGGCGGAGTCGCTCCGGCTCGCGCGGCGCGGCTCGCCGCGCGATTTCCCTTTGCTCTGCGGCATCTTCCCCACGCTGCACGCCGCGCACGGCCTCGGCTTCTGGGCCGGCCTGCTCCGCGGCGCGCGGGACCGCGCGGGCCGGCGCGAGGCCGAGCGCCTGCCGGCGCCGTGAGCAGCGCGGACGGCGGCGCGTCCGCGGGCGATCCCCGGGCTCGCCGGCTCGATCCGGGGGCGGGCGCGTTGATCGGCCGGGGTCCCTTTGGTATCGTCGCGCGGTGAGCGCGCGCGGGACGTCGTTTTCATCGTTCTCTTCGGTCGCTACCGAGCTCATTGCGCTGGCCCGTTGGTGCCACGAGCGCGGCTGGACGCCGGCGACGAGCGGCAATTTCTCCGCCCGGCTCGGCGACGAGACGCTCGCGATCACGGCGTCCGGGCGGCCCAAGGGGTCGCTCGTCCTGTCGGACATCGTCGTCGTCAACACGGACGGTCGCCTGACGGGGCCGTCCGCGGGCCGCCCGTCGGCCGAGACGGCGCTCCACTGCCAGCTCTACCGGCGCTCCCCCGGCGTCGGCGCGGTCGCGCACACCCACTCGCGCGCCGCGACGGTGCTCTCGCGCCGGTGCGCGCACGAGGGGTACGTGACCCTCGCGGGCTACGAGGTGGCCAAGGCGCTCTCCGGGGTGACGACGCACGACGACACGGTGCTCCTCCCCGTGTTCGTCAACACGCAGGACATCGGGAAGCTGGCCGAGGACGTCGAGGCGTTCATGTCGGCGCACCCGCCGGTGCACGGCTACCTCATCGCCGGCCACGGGCTTTACACGTGGGGAGCGGACATCGTCGACACGAGCCGCCATATCGAGGCGCTCGAGTTCATGCTCGACTGCGCGCTGCTGGAAGGGAGCATTTCATGAGCTTGCTGCGGGTTTACCGGGAGAGCGATCCGACGAAGGCCGAGGAGTACACGACGTTCGAGGACATCGCGCGCGTCGCCGCCGCGTCGCAGATCCGCTTCGAGCGCTGGTCCGCCGAGCGCCCGCTGCCCTCGGGGACGTCGCCGGAGCAGGTGCTCGAGGCGTACGCTGGCCCGGTGAAGCGGCTCTCCGAGGCGTGCGGGTTCGTCACGGCGGACGTGATCTCGGTCGGGCCGAACACCCCGAACCACGGGGAGATCCGGCGGAAGTTCCTCGACGAGCACATCCACACCGAGGACGAGGCGCGCTTCTTCGTCGAGGGGCGGGGGCTGTTCTGCATCCACCAGGGCGAGCGCGTGCTCTCGTTCCTTGTCGAGAAGGGCGACCTCATCAGCGTTCCGGCTGGAACGCGGCACTGGTTCGACATGGGGCCGGCGCCCTCGTTCACGTGCATCCGCTGGTTCTCCGACCCGAAGGGGTGGGTCGCCGAGCACACCGGGTCGGACATCGCGTCGCGCTTCCCGCGCCTGGAGGCGTGAGCGTGGCCGCGATCCCGGCGCGCGCGGTGCTGGTCGACATCGAGGGGACCACGACGGACGTGAGGTTCGTCCACGAGACGCTGTTCTCCGTGGCGCGCAGGGATCTGGCCGCGCACGTGTCCGCGCACGCCGGCAGCCCCGAGGTCGAGGCGGCGCGGGCGGCGGTAGCGCGCGAGCGGGGCGTCTCCGAGGGGGCCGTGAGCGACGGAGAGCTCGCGGCGGCGCTGCTTTCGTGGATCGACGAGGATCGCAAGGAGACGTCGCTCAAGGCGCTGCAGGGGAAGATCTGGCGCGGCGCGTACGAGTCGGGGGGGCTCCGGAGCCACGTCTATCCGGATGTGGAGCCGGCCCTGCGGAGGTGGCGGGATCTGGGGGTGACGCTGGCGGTGTTCAGCTCCGGATCGGTCGAGGCGCAGGTGCTCCTGTTCCGGCACTCGACGGCGGGGGATCTGACCGGGCTGTTCACGAGGTTCTTCGACACGACGACCGGGCCGAAGCGGGAGGCGGTAGCCTACGAGCGGATCGCGGAGGCGCTCGGGGTGCGGCCAGGAGAGGTGCTGTTCCTGTCCGATGTGGCGGCCGAGCTGGACGCGGCGGTCAAGGCCGGGATGCGCACGGTGCAGATCCTCAGGCCGGGGACGGCGCGGGACGCGGGGGGGCGACACGCGGTCGCGGAGAGGTTCGACGAGGTCGCGGTGGAGTAGGGCCCGGCCGGCGGCAGCGGAGCCAGCGGTGGAGGGGGTGCGGCGCGGGGGGGCGGCGGGGCGGTCCCACAAACTCGCGCCTTTTGGTGGCTATTGCCCCGGGAACCGGGGGGGAGAGATCTGGGGGCGACTCGCTGCGGTGCGGGCCGGCGCTCGGGGTTTGTGGGGGCCTGCCCCGCCGCCCCCCCGCGCCGCCCCCCCTCCACCGCTGGCTCTCTCGGTCGCGTACGGGAGAGTGGGTGTTGAGGACGGTGGGAGCGAGGGGCAATGAGCGTCAAGGAGAGCTATGATCGCGTGGCCCGGACTTACGTGGAGACGTTCTTCCACGAGCTCGAGCGGAAACCGTTCGATCGCGAGCTGCTGGATCGGTTCGCCAGAGAGGTCGCTGGACGCGGGCCCGTCTGCGATATGGGGTGCGGGCCAGGACAGATCGCCGCCTATCTGGCGTCGCGGGGGGTCGAGGCGCTCGGCGTCGATCTGTCGCCCGAGATGGTGGCGCACGCCGGACGGCTGAGCCCCGGTATCCCGTTCCGCCAGGGAGATATGCTGTCCCTGGACGTGCCCGACGAGGCCTGGGCAGGGATCGCCGCGTTCTACTCCATCATCCATGTCGGACGACGGAACGCCGTGCGCGCCCTGGGAGAGATGCAGCGCGCGCTGCGCGACGGTGGACTGCTCCTGCTCGCGTTCCACGGAGGCCAGGAGGTCATCCACCTCGACAGCTGGTGGGAACAAGCAGTCTCGGTGGACTTCACCTTCTTCGAACCAGACGAGATGACGGGATACCTGAAGACGGCCGGCTTCGCCGTCGAGGAGTGCCTGGAGCGGGCGCCGTACGACTTCGAGCATCAGAGCCGGCGCATCTACATCCTCGCGCGAAAGCCAGCACCCTGAGCCCCTTCGCGCGGAGCCGCAGCCCTGGCGAGATCGTGATCCGTGGCTGGTCCGAAATGCCCCGCGCCGCGCAAGCCCATGCTGTAGGGTAGCGCCCGCTCGCTCGAGCGGAGAAGGAGCCTCTCATGAACGACCTGGAGCACCTGAACCCGCCTGCTCTGCTCGACGCGATCGAGCGGGCCAGCGCCGAGATCGGCTTCAACATGGCCAGCGACAGGCAGACAGGGTCGCTCCTGCGCACGCTCGCGGCCGCCAGGTCCGGCGCCTTTCTCGAGCTCGGCACCGGCACAGGGATCTCGACGTGCTGGATCCTCGATGGGATGGATCCTCGCTCCACGCTCACCTCCGTGGAGAGCGACGAGAAGGTCCAGGCCGTGGCGCGGCAGCACCTCGGCGGCGACCACCGCCTGACGCTCGAGAACATGGATGGCGAGGCCTTCCTGCGCTCGCTCCGGGAGCAGCGGTTCGACTTCATCTTCGCCGATACATGGCCTGGCAAGTTCTACGCCCTCGACGAGGCGCTGGGCCTGCTCAAGCCCGGCGGCCTCTACATCATCGACGATCTGCTCCCTCAGCCCAACTGGCCGGATGGACATGCGCCCAAGGTGGCGGAGCTGATCGCCACCCTCGAGCGGCGTGAGCACCTCGTGGTGACCAAGCTTTGCTGGTCGTCAGGGCTGATCATCGCGACGAGAGTCGAGCGCGCCTAGGACACCGAACGGGTTGAAACCCCGAGAAAATGAACCACAGAGCAGCCGTGTTCTTTGTCAAGCAGCGGCCTGCCAAGGCCGTGCTGCCTTCGCCATCGCGTTGAGGATGGTGAGCAGCTTGTGCATGCAAGCCGTCATGGCGACCTTGTAGGGCTTCCCCGCGGCTCGCAGCCGGTCGTAGAAGGCACGAATGACGGGGTTGCATCGCACGGCGGTGACGCTGGCCATGTAGAGCATCGAGCGCACCGAAGCGCGGCCACCCCAAATCGCTCGCCGTCCCTTGGCCTTGCCGCTGTCGCGGTTGAACGGCGCGACGCCAACGAGCGCCGCGATCTGCTGGCGGCTGAGCGTTCCCAGCTCAGGCAGGTCGAGCAGCAGCGTGCGCGAGGTACCAGGCCCGACACCGGGCACCGAGCGGAGCAGCTCGTCCTTCGCCCGCCATACCGGGCTCTGTTCGATCTTGGTCTTCAGCTCGTCGTCGAGCTTCTCCAGCTCCTTCTCGATCGTCTTGATCACGCGCTCGATGCTGGCGACGACACGCGCCACCTTACGCGGACCGATGAGGCCAGAGAGGCGGTTCTTCTCCGCCACGAGCATGCCGGTCAGCTGGCGCCGGCGCGCCAGCATCAGCTCCAGCTCGATGGTCGTTGCCTCGGGCATGGGCGTCAGCGGCGGCTGCACGGCGGCTGCGAAGTGCGCGATGCATCGGGCGTCGAGCCGATCCGTCTTGGCCTGCCGGCCGGTGGCGCGCGCAAAGTTGCGGATCTGGAGCGGGTTAACCACGGCCACGGGCAGGCCGGCAACGCTGAGCGCGGCCAACACGGCCATCTCCAGGCCCCCCGTCGCCTCCAGCACCACCAGCGCTGGCCGCAGCTCGTTCAGACGGCGAACCAGCTCTTGCAGGCCGTCCTCGTCATGCGCGAGGCGCGCGTCCGCGGCCTCTCCGTGCACGGCCCAGTCCAGATGCTCCTTGGAGACATCGATCCCTACGAACCCGCCCACGTCCGTCCCTTCCTCTCTCCCCTCTGTTACAACCCGGCCCCGGTCGCCCATCCTTGCGAAATATGCGAGCTTTCCCTCAGGCAGCCGTACGGGCTCATCCAGGACCTACGGCGCGGCGACCCATGCTCTGTGACGGTCTCCAGACCAAGACACAAACGGTCTACCGCGCGTAGCTTTTTGGCCGCTCCCCGCGAACTTGTCCACAAACCCACAGGTTGCCGGTCTCCCCCCCGGGCCCCCCCTCGGTACGACGACGACGTGGATCGAGTACCCTCGCGGAACATACAAGGCACAGAGGCACAGAGGCACAGAGCTTTTTTTGTTGTTCCTCTGTGTCCTCTGTGCCTCTGTGGTTCAAATCTCTTCATTCCCTGATCGGTGCCAGGCGCCGGCCACGCCCGCAAGGAGCAGCGCCCTGTCTTGCCGACAACGAGCGCAAGGTCGTCGCCGTGCTCGATGAGAAGATCGAGCTGCTGCATTCCTCAGAGCAATCCGGTGCCGATCCACACCCCGGGCTCGTACGCGACGAGCGTGTCCACATCGTTCGAGCCGAGCACGAGAAAGCTCGCGGGAGAGAAACCGACGAACAGGTGCGATCCGATAGGGAACTGGATGCCCCACGCGAAACGGGCGCCCAGGGCGCCGACGCCCTCGAAATAGGGGGATTCGAAGAAGACGCGGTGGTAGCCTGGCGTGATCCCGACCGACATCTCGACGTGCGAGCCGACCGCCATCACGAACCGGAGCGGCACGCCGATAGCCAGCTGGTCGGCGTCGGCAGCAAAGAGGCCCCGGAGCTCGACGCCCATCTCGAAGCGGTTCGTGTCGCTCACGCGGAGGCGCGCCACGGCGCCGAGATCCAGAGACACCCCGTCCTCGACAGCGAAACGGGCCGGGACAAAGTAGCCGGAGAGCCCGACCGAGAGCGCCATCCGGCGCGCGTTGGCCTCCGCCTGATGGTTCACCTCGGGGCTCGCCGCCGCAGGTTTCGCCGGCGCGTCCGGCGTGCGCTCGGGCGGCTGTGCGGCAGGCGGGGGCGGCTGTGCAGCAGACGCAGGCGGGGGAGAGTAGGGCGGCGGGTAGCCGCCGGCCGGAGGCGGCGCGTAGGGATAGGGCGGCGGGTAGCCGCCGGCCGGAGGCGGCGCGTAGGGATAGGGCGGTGGGTATCCGCCGGCCGGAGGCGGGTACGGCGGTGGGTATCCGCCGGCCGGGGGCGGGTACGGCGGTGGGTATCCGCCGGCCGGGGGCGGGTACGGCGGTGGGTATCCGCCGGCCGGAGGCGGGTACGGCGGTGGGTATCCGCCGGCCGGGGGCGGGTACGGGTAGGGCGGCTGGTATCCGCCGGCCTGGGGCGGGTAGGAGGGCGCCGAGGGGCCTCCCGCGGGGGCCGGCGGGTACGGGGAGGCCGCGGGCGGCGGCGCCGGAGCAGGCGCCGAGCTCGCTCCCGCGGGCGGAGCCGCCGTCGGCGCCGCGCGGGGCGCCGGCTGGGCCGCGGCGTCGCCCGCCGCGAGGCCCAGGGACGCGAGCGACAGCAGCGCGGGCACCGCCGCCGCGGCGCGGCGCCCGCGGCGAGCGCGTAGGGCCACCGCCGCGAGGCCGAGCATGAGCGCCAGCGAGACGAGCTGGGCGGTGCTGAGCCCGCCGTAAACGCCGCGTCCGGCATCGCCGCGGACCAGCTCGATGATGAACCGCCCCGCGGCGTAGAGCGCGAGCCAGGTCCCGAACGCACGGCCGTCCCGATGCCCCCGGACGAGCCAGACGGCGGCGATCGCGCTCGCCAGCGCGCCGAGCGCCGCCTCGTAGAGCTGCGTGGGATGCACGGGCAGGCTCGGCGCCCCGAGGGGCACCCAGCCGGCCGCGGCGTGGTCCATCGCCGCCGGGCTGCCGGCGGGGAACCGGACGCCCAGCGCGCCGGCCGTGACGCGGCCGTAGTCGCACCCCGCGAGGAAGCACCCGGTGCGCACGCAGGCGTAGGTGACGCCGAGCCCGGGCACGAGCCGGTCGAGGAACGGGCGCACGGCCGCGCGGTGGCGGAGCAGGACCAGGCTGGCCACGACGACGCCCGCGAGGAGACCGCCATATGCGGCGCGGCCCGCGTGGAGCACCGGACCCCACGAGCCCCGCGCGAGCGCCTCGGGCGCGGCGCGCAGCGCCTCGAAGACGTAGCCGCCCAGCAGCGCCGCGACGTAGCCCGAGAGCAGCGCGCGGCCCTCGACGGCGACGTCGCCCCGGTCCCGGCGCACGAGCCAGAAGAACGCCATCGCCCCGAGGAGCCCCGCGACGGCGACCATCACCGCGTACGTCGGCGAGAGCCACGGCGGCAGACCGTGGCGCTCCAGCCAGAGCATCACGGCGCCGCTCACGCCCGCCTCCGGATGCGCAGCAGCATGTAGCCCGCGGGCACGACCAGCCAGAACGCGGCGCCCAGCGGCGGCGGCGCGCCCGGGCGGCCCCCCTCCAGGTCGCGCCGGCCGGCGCTCAGGCGGCAGGTCGTCGACGGATCACCGTCCTTGGCGTTCTTGCAATCCTGGTTGCAATCGCTGCAGTTCTGGTTGCAATCGCTGCAATTCTGATTGCAGTCGCTGCAGTTCTGGTTGCAGCCCGAGACGTCCTCGTTGCAGCCCTTGCAGCCGCCGCCGCAGCCGTCCGAGTCCGTGTCCGTCGTGCCTCCGGAGGGGACGCTCGGGACGCCGGCGGAGACGGTCGGCCTGCCGAACTGAAGACAGCGATCGAGCACCCCCATGCAGCCGTCGTCCGCGGCGAACGCGAGCGCGCCGTCGCGGCCCGCGATCGGCAGCGCGGTGCAGGCGCCGCTGCCCGCGGAGTAGACGCACTCCTTCACCCCTTCGATGCTCATCAGCGCGAGCACGCAGAGCGCCTCGGCGTTCAGCGCGCCAGCGTTCACCCACGAGCACTCGGCCTGCGCATCCGCGAACGCCGGGTCCGTACGCTCGTGATCGCAGGAGCCGGCCACCGCGCAGGTGCACACGTCCCGCACGTCGGCGGCGCACTCGGCGATCGATCCCGGCAGGTGGTAGGGGTTGAACTCCACGGATCTCGGCTCGATCCGGGGTCCTCCGGTGATCACGACGGCATCGCCCGGAGGGCCGGTGAGCGCGGGCGAGCCCGGGGGCGAGAGGGCACCGAGCGCGACCAGCCACGCCGCGTTCACGTACACGGTACGATCCAGGGCGACCACGCCCGCGGGCAGCCCGGTGACGCGGATGAGGTCGTGCGCATCGGCGCGCCGCGCGAGCTCCGCCAGGATGACGCCGGCCCGGCCGTCGAGCGCCGCGTCCTCGAGCTGCGCGGTCTCCGGCGACGCCGGCTCCCCCGCGAGGACCGGCCGATCGAGCGGCCCCTCGGGCCTGCGCTCCGGCGTGACGGACGCGCTGGACGGGACGGCGCGCAGCACGAACCCCTCCGCGGCAGGCTCGAGCGCGCCGAGGACGATCGCGTCCTCCCCGCGCTCCTCCCGCGCCGCGTCCGCGCTGCGGACCAGCGCCGGGACGCTCGCGATCTCCGCGTCGTCGATGGCCGTCTCTCCTCCCGCCGCGCGGTGCGCCTCTTCCAGCCGCACGGCCAGATCGTGGAGGGCTTCCTCGGGCAAGGCCGCGAGGACCTCCGGCGCGGCGCTCAGCGCGTCCCGCAGCGGCAGGTCGTCGTAAGGCGGTGTCTCCGCGCCGCACGCGCCGAGCGCGGCGATCGCAAGCAGCCCAGCGGCACAGCGGATCGCTCTTCCGATGACGATGTTCGCGCGCATTCGCCCCCTCGCTCCCCGAGCGTACGGACCCTGACTGGACACGTCGCGCTCAGCCGCGCGGGCGCATCGCCGGTGAGGACACCGCCGCGAGGAGACCAACGACGAGCGTGCCAGAGGGAGCGGCGCTGGCCAAGGCCCATGTGGAGGAGCGCCGAGCGGGAGCTCGCGCCGAGCGCGGGACGCTCCTTCAACGAGGCACCCCGGACTCCGACATCACGCGGGCCTGGCGCCATGGTGGGATACCGCCTCGAGGCGCTGGCCTCGGGAGAGCCCATGCCCGAGGTGACCCGCCCCGGCTGCCAGGCGAGCGGTGATCACCGCAGGTCGAGCCGTCGTCGCGCGGAGCGGGTCACAGGACGAGGCCCGGCGACCCTCGTGATGGCGCGGCAGCCCTCCGGCGCTACCAGGAGCCCAGCGCCCCGCCGTGGGCGCCCGCGGCGACGTGCTCCTCGCCGTCCTTGCCCAGGCAGCCGGCCGTCAGCGCCGGCGAGCCGGCGCTCAGGTGGAAGTCACCCGCGAGCAGATCCGCGAGGATCGGGTCAGCGTCGATGTTCCCGTCCTGACCGGGCACGATCACGTTGCCCAGCCGCTCGTTCTCGAAGAGCACGTTGCACCGCACGCGCCCGCGCTGCACGTGCTCCTGCTCGAGCGCGGCGCCGTTCGCGATGATCACGTTGTTGACGACATCGAGCTCCGCGGCGTCGGCGGCGATCGCGTGCTCGCGGTTCTCGTAGAAGACGTTCTGGGCGACGACCGCGTGATCCTGCAGGTGACTCCCCACGAAGCCATGCTCGTTGTGGATGAACACGTTGTTGCGGACCACGGCGAGCGCGTGGAAGTAGAGCATCACGCCGATCTCGTTGCCCTCGATGATGTTCTGCGTGAGGAGCAGCGACGGACGCTCGCAGTCTTCCCAGTTATCCCCGCTGTGGCCGTCCGCGTAGACGGCGGCGGCGTACCAGTTGCCCGAGCAGCCCAGCACGTCACGCGAGCAATCCCCTGCCGAGCCCACGTTCCGCAGCGTGAAGCCCCGGACGACGGCGTTCTGGGCGCCGGTGTAGTCGATGAGGTTCTCGCCCAGCCCCTGCCCGTCGAGCACCGTCTTCGTCGCGCCCGCGCCGACCAGCTTCACGCCCGAGCGCAGGCGGAGGTGCTCGTGGTACTCCCCCGGCTGGACGAAGACCGTATCGCCATACGCCGCCGCGTCGATGGCCCCCTGGATGCTCGGGTAGACATCCGGCACGACGAGCACGCGCGCCTCGCCCGGGATCGGGAGCGAGCACCCCGCCGTGCCCGTGCTCGCGTCCAGCACCTCGCCGCCCTCGTCGAGCGCCACCGCGGAAGCGAGCGCCGCGCCGTCGGTGGCCAGCGTGATGGTCGGGCCGGTCGCGCTCTCGACGTCCAGCACCGCCGGAGCGTCCGATGTCACGAGCAAGCGGTCGAGGAGCACGCGCTCGCCGCCGGGCACGCGAAGCCGCAGCGCGGAGGAAGCGCCCTGCGCCGAGCCGTCGGTGCCGCCCGGCGCGTCGTCCGGCCTGCTCGCCCCGCCTGGCTGCACGGGGCTCGAGGGCTCCTGGACATCCCGCCGTGTCGAGACCTCTGTACCACACGCGGCGATCCACACCGTGGCGCAGATCGCTCCGAATCGGGAGATGGTGCTCATGGCGGTGAGAACGGCAAGTGCCATGCCATTCCGCTGAAGGCGAAAGCAACGGTATCGGCCGCGATCCAGGGGCCGCGTGTGCCACGCTGAGCCACGCGCCTGGCGATGGTGACGGTCAATCGCTGAGCCACGTGGTGGCCGTCGCCGGCCGGCTGCAGGGCTCATGACCCGAGCCGCTTCCCCCGCGCCGTCGTCACCGTCCAATCGTTCATCGCGCGGATGCCTCGGGGTATGAAGAGCTTGTCGACGTGAGGCGTCAGGTGCTTGAGCGTCAGGGGCACGTCGCCGCGTCGTCGTTGTCGATCAGGTCCGCTCGTGGAACCCCGGTCCGCTCACGGAGCTCTTCGGCTTCACAGGTGGGGAGCTTCGGGTTGTACGTGATCTCGAGACGGTAGTGGATCCGCTCGAGCGAAGAGAGCCCATCGATGCGGGTGAGCTCCGGGTTGTTCGAGATGATGAGGCTTTGCTCGATCGCCTGGAGCGCAGAGAGCCCATCGAGGGAAGTGAGCACGGGGTTGCTCCCGATGGTGAGGTCCTGGTAGATCGTCGCGAGCGCCGGGAGCCCCTCGAGGTTTTCGAGGTTCGCGTTGTCACTGACGAGGAGGGTGGCGAGCTGACTCAGGCCTTCGAGGCCCTGCAAGTTCTTGAGACCCGGGTTGTACTTGAGCTCCACTGCGCCCGTGGCGGTCAGGTTGCGCAGCCCGGCGAGGCTCACCAGGGCGGGGCTGTTCTCGATCCGGACGCCGCCAGCGCGCACCGTCGTCAGGTTCTCGAGCCCGCCCAGGTCAGCGAGGCGGAGGTTCGAGTCGATGGTCAACGCGCCCCCCACGGTCTTCAGGCCCTGAAGCCCCGTCACGCTCGCGAGCGCATCGTTGCTCTCGATCGTCAAGCTCGCCCCGATGGACTCGAGCCGCTCGAGCCCCTCGAGCGTGGAGAGGGTACGCGTGTACCGGATGTCGACCGAGCCCGTGACGTGCCGTAGACAGCCAAGGCGTTGCAGCCGATTCACCCCTTCGCCGAGCTCCAGGTCCCCCTGGACTTCCGAGATGAGCGGCAAGTCGTCGACCTCGATCTGGTGCTGCAAATACAGCGAGCCCGAGCTGGGCCGCGCCGTGGCGCAGTCCAGCTCCGTGGGCGTCCCCGCGCTCCCGCCGGTTCCTCCCGGAGCCCCGCCGGTGCCGCCCGGGGCCATGCCGCCCGAGCTCGCTGCCGCGCCGCCGTCGCTCGACCCAGCCGAGTCGAACAGGCCACCCGGGCCGGAGCCTTTGCCCATGGTTCCGCCCGCGCCGCTTCCTCCAACACCTCCGCCCGCGGAGGAGCTTGCCCCTTCACTGTCGCCCGCGATGCCTGGAGCGTCAGGAGACGTCCTACCGCAAGCCGATGGGGCTCCTGCTGCGACGAGTCCTGCCGCTGCAATCCAGACCCGCCTGCTACACACCGGCATCATCGAGCCTCCGCTGCCCAGTATATATCCAGGCGATGCCCTGGGGCGAGGGGTGGCGCCCGGTGAAGCCTCGCGGATCGAGCCCACGCCGTCACGCGCGCCGAATTTGCGTTACCATTCAAGTTGTTGAGTGGGGCAAAAATCGTGTCGCCGGGTTATCGCGACGCGCACGAGGCGCTTGCGCGATGCGCGCGAGTCATGCAGCTTTTATGGAGCGAGGTCACGGGCCGTGGCAACATGCTCCCGCGCCTCGCGCGGCCTCCGGTGCGCGGTTTCATCGGCTCGTCGTTCTTGGGCGATAGGTCTTTGATGGCGGGTTATCGAGAAGTTCTGGATGGTGTACAGCGTTGACAGAGCTGAGCTACTTGCGGACCAGCTCGAACGGTTCGCACACGCGAACGTCCACCAGCTCGCCGGGCAGGTCGCCAACCTGGACTTCTGGCTGGACGAGGCTGCCCACGCCCTGCGCACGATCGATGAGTACCCGCAGCGGTTCAGTCGCCTTCGCGAAGCTCAGGTCGGGTGGGTCAAGGCGCATGGAACAAAGGTCTCGGGGTACTGCCCGATCTGCGGAGGGCGCTGCGAGCTCGGCCCACAGACCCCACCAGCGCCTACCAGGATCCCGTCGGAGCAGATGGAAGCTGCCCGAGGCAGAGTTCGCGCCTCGGTTTATCGGTTCTTGCTGCGCTGCTACCGCTCCGGGCTGCTGGATGAGGCTACCGTGCGTGCAGCGTGCGAAGGCATCGGAGTCGTTGCTGAAGCTGAGGACCTGGAGCGCGCCTGAGATGACGCCAGGAGCGGGGCGCCGACTCCTGATGGGCTCGAGTTGAACGCCACGACGAGGGACGCAAGCTCTCGCGCTCCGGTGGACGTTCCCGCCGCGGAGAGCCGCCACGGGAGGGGCCGTCAACGCAGCGGCGGGTCCTGGGGCGACATCCGCGGCGAGGAGGACGAGCCTCGCGCTCGGACCGAGCCCCGCGAGCACCGAGCTCACCCGGAACCAGAGGCCGAGGAGCAAGCT
The DNA here is from genome assembly GCF_051530195.1 of Sorangium sp. So ce321. Classification (NCBI taxonomy): domain Bacteria; kingdom Pseudomonadati; phylum Myxococcota; order Polyangiales; family Polyangiaceae; genus Sorangium; species Sorangium sp. So ce321. Next base: position 2,661,830 of record NZ_CP150329.1, read on the forward strand.
CTCGCGCGCCTTGATGACGGCGAGGAGCCTCAGCGCGTCCGGATCGCTCACGTCGGTGCGGAGCGCCGAGACCGCGTGCTCGCGCGCGCCGCTCACGTCCGGCGCCAGAGGAGCACGTGCCCCATGAGGACGAGCGCGTCGGCGTGCTCAGGCTCGGCCTCCAGCGCGGCGCGCGCCCAGCGCTCGGCGTCGTCGACGCGGCCGCGCGCGAGGAGCGCATCGCCGAGGGGGACGAGCGTCTCGACGTCCTCCGGGGCCAGCTCGAGCGCCAGGATCAGGAGCTCGACGGCGCGATCGTCGCGATCAGGGTACCGCGCGACGGCGGCGAGGGCCGCGGAGGGGCGCGGGGTCCGATGGAGCGAGGCACGGGCCGTGGCAACATGCTCCCGCGCCTCGCTCGGCCTGCGGTGCGCGAGCAGGCGCGGCCGAGGACCAGGTGCGTGAGCGGCGCCGCGGGGGAGAGCCGGGGCGCGCCGTCTGCGCCTCGATGAGCGCCGCCCCGAGCCGCTTCCGCCGCAAGAGGGCCACGGCGAGCAGCGCGTCCGCGCGCGGCTCGTCCGGATCGAGCGTGAGCGCCCGGCGGAACCCGTCGATCGCGGCCACCACGACGATGTTGGGCCGCCGGCATCATGCTGCGCGGGTGGGCCTGCGTGACCGCGGTCTCCCAGGCCCGACGAACGAGAGCCGTGGACACGTGAGCAGCGGGAGCGCCATCCACCGGCGCCTGCCTCGCTCTCCATCGGGGCCCGCTTCCACGGCCAGGATGCTCGGGGTCTCACGACGACGGCGCTCGGTCCGCCGGGGATTGCGCTCGACCGGGCAGGGGTGGGGTGCAGTCCGGCGCAGGTGCCGCTTCTACTCCAGCGATCCCTGCGCCACCGTTCGCTCCGAGGCTGCCCTTGACGGGCGCCCGGCCTCCAGCGTTGCCTGCGTCCCCAGAGCGGCTGCAGCGGCGGGAACGGCGCGACGTGGTAGACTGGACAGCGGCGAAAGTGGAGGTCGGGCATGATGGACGCCGAGCAAATCTTCGAGGAGATCCGTAGTCTTCCGACCGATGCGCAGCGCACGCTCATCGAACGCATCGTTCGGGAGCTTGGCGGCACCCCGAGCGAGCCGGCGGGGCTGGCGAGCCCATCGGACGATCCGTTCCTGGGACTGCTCGCTGACGAGCCGGAGCTCGCCGACGAGATCCACCATGTCGCGATCACGTCGCGCCACCAGGGGCGCGAGGCTTTCAATGGCGACGAGAACCATTCTTGATACGGACATCTGGTCCGAGATCCTCAAGGCGAAGGATCCGACCGTCGCAGAGAGGGCGCGCAAGTATCACGCGGAGCTAGGGCGCTATACGCTCTCGGTGATCACCGTCATGGAGGTAGTCTACGGCTATTCACGCGTGGGTCGTGACGATCGGATTCAACAGTTCTTGTCGCTGCTGGCGCGAGCAGAGGTTTTGTGGCTCGACCCCACGGCAGCCGAGCTCGCGGGCCGGATCCGAGCCGATCTCGAACGCCTGGGGAGCAAGTTGACGATCGAGGATACCCTGATCGCAGCGACGGCGATCCGTCACGGGCTTCCCGTCGCAACCGGAAACACGCGTCATTTCGTCAAGATCCAAGATGCGGGGTACCCGCTCGTGCTCGAAAACTGGAGAGAGCCTAGCTTGTGAACCCGCAGGGTACTCAGGACGCCCTGCGGTACGCATAGGGCCCAACATGCCGGCAAGCGTATTCACCGAGCATGGGCGGTGGTCGCCCCGGCGGGCCTCCTTGCAGGCCAACCCCGCCGGACTGGCCTTGGCCCCCTCTGCCTCCGGCGCCGCCCTTGCCCGTGATGACCTGGATCTCTTGGAGGATCAGCTTGCTGCCCGGATGGGCGAAGATTGCGATGCTCGCGCCGCCCGCGCCGCCGCCCGAGCCGCCCGACGCGCCGCCTAGCGCCGCGTTGCCGCAGGCGCTCCGGCCACCCGGCGCGCCGCCGCCCCCGCCATCCCCTTGGCCGGGTGCTCCCGTACCGCCTTGGCCTCCGGGCACGCCTTCCCACCCGGCCTCGGTGAGGCGTCCACCCCGGCCGCCAGCCGCTAGCACCGGGCTCGCCCGGTGCACCATCTTGCCCATCGCATCCGTGCTCGCACCGGGCGCCGTCCTTCAGGCCCGCGCCGCTCAGGCGGGCGTCGCTGGGGTTCGCCGGTGTGCCCTCGGCCATCGGGGCGCTGCGCGGCTTGCCGGCACCTCGTCTGCCGCTCGCTTGTGGTGGGAGAGCGCGCATGGTACGCGCCTCGACAGCTTGCTGGTGGCGGAATGCCGCCAGCCATGGGTCAGCGAGGGTGGGATGGCGAAGCGCGCGGCTCAAGAGCTTGTGGCGGTCGTGCTCGTATGGCTGACCGGGTATGCCGTGGTCCCCGGATGCGTCATCCGGGTGGGCCCAGGGGATGGGGACGGGGCGTGGCCTGGCTCCGCCGACGGGGACAGCGCCCCGAGGACGGCGCGGGCGGCAGCGGTCCCGTCGACGACGGTACGGGCGGCAGCGAGGCCGTCGACGAGGGCACGGGCGTCAGCCCGGAGGAGCAGCAGCTGGTCGAGGATGCCTACGCGCAGATCGATCCAGAGGAGCTGGCGTTCGCTTCAGCCTTGGCCGGGAACATGACGTGCGCGCTCACCGGTGCGGTCGAGTCCGCGCAGATCGATCCGGCCACGCTCGATGACGAGACCCTCAGGGCGCTCCTGGAGCAGTACGCGCCGGGAGCGCTGGAGCAGGCGCGGGCGTGGCTCTCGGGCACCGATCCGTCAATGCTCGCATACACGGTGATACCAAAGTACGAATGCGAGGCAGACTACGGCTGCGAACGTCAGCCACGGTGCCAGCAGGGCTACATACCTGCCATGAGTCATCGTTGCATCATCAACGACTGCGGGAAGGCGAAGTGCCCCACCTACCCGGACTTCGTGAACGAGCTCCTGCAGAACATCGCCATACGGTCGTGGTGCTCTTACGTCTGCGTCAAGACCGGGACGTCGCCGTCCGAGGTCGTCGCCGTCGGCGCCGGCGCCATCTCGGCGCTCAGGAACATCTACTTCGGACCCGTCTGTATGCCGTATCCGTGAGCCGGAGAGACGATGCCGTGAAGCCTACCCAACCGCGAGAGCCGCGCACCATGCGTCGAACATCGAAGCATGACGACAAGGAGGGCGAGGCCCTCGACAACGCGTTCGACCTGCTGCGTGAGATGACCTCGGCCCGCAGGCTGTCGACCCTCGTGAGACGACCGACGCGCCCGGAAGTCCTCCAGGCGGCCGACGACTACATCGCGTATTTCCCGCTCGAGCAGCCCCGCGAGCGAGCGCGCGAGCTCCGGGAGGCGGTTCTTACCTGGAGAGAGGGCGAGGAGATCCCGCAGGCGGTCCATGAGGCGGTCCGGCGTTTCTGTCTTTCGCTTGGCATAAGGGAGCCTGCCTGCGGCTGGGAGAACGACGACGGCTACCAGGTCCGGGCAATCGATCGCGAAACGGACGAAGCGGAGCCGCCGCCCAAAACGGAGACCACGGCCGCGCCGCGGAGCTACAGCGATGCGTCGAAGAAGGCGGCCCAGCTGGCCCAGGCACTCGCGGGCGCAGTGAACGTCGCTGAACTGCTCGCCTCGCCCTCGCTGTGGGCCAAGGCGACGCCGTGGCCATCGCGAGAGCACCTGGTCGAGCACGTGGACCAGCTCCTGTCCGCCTTCGGAGCGGAGCTTGCTCAACAGAAATTCGCCGCGCCCGCCCGGAGGCTCCGCGCGCTGCTGTCGGCCTGGGAGCCGGGGCCCCATGTCCCCGCCGACGTCTCGGAGGCCGCCCGCGATCTCCTTGCCGCGCTGGGCATTGAGGAGCCACCCAACGGGCGGGACGCGCCCGAGGGGCCGCCGGAAGGGCCGAGCAACGACAGCGGATGAGGCCTGCTATCCGGCTGCGCTGCGCGTGACCCGAGCGCACGACGCGCGGTGGACGTCCCCGCCGCGGAGAGCCGCCACGGGAGGGGCCGTCAACGCAGCGGCTGGGCCCTGGGGCGACATCCGCGGCGAGGAGGACGAACATCGCGCTCGGACCGAGCCCCGCGAGCACAGAGCTCACCCGGAACCAGAGGCCGAGGAGCAAGCTCTCGCGCGCCTTGATGGCGGCGACGAGCCTCAGCGCGTGAAACATCTACTTCGGACCCGTCTGGATGCCGTATCCGTGAGCAAGAGAGACGATACGTGAAGCCGACCCAACCGCGAGAGCCGCGCACTATCCGTCGAACATCGGACCGTGACGACAAGGAGGGCGAGGCCCTCGACAACGCCTTATACCTGTTGCGTGAGATGACCTCGGCTCGCCGGCTGTCGACCCTCGTGAGACGACCGACGCGCTCGGAAGTCCTCCAGGCGGCCGACGACTACATCGCGTACTTCCCGCTCGAGCAGCCCCGTGAGCGAGCGCGCGAGCTCCGGGAGGCGGTCCTCACCTGGAGAGAAGGCGAGGAGATCCCGCAGGCGGTCTACGAGGCGACCCGGCAATTCGTGCTCTCCCTCGGCGTACGGGAGCCCGCCTGCGGCTGGGAGAACGACGACGGCTACCAGGTCCGGGCGATCGATCGCGACACGGACGGCGCGGAGCCACCGCCCGAAGCGGCGTCCGCGGCCGCGTCCCGGAGCTACAGCGATGCATCGAAGCAGGCGGCCCGGCTGGCCCAGGCGGTGGCGGGCGTCGTGAACCTCGCCGGCGCGCTCGCCTCGCCGCGCCTGTGGGCCAAGGCGACGACGTGGCCGTCGCGAGAGCACCTGGTCGAGCACGTGGACCAGCTCCTCTCCGCCTTCGGAGCGGAGCTCGAACAACAGAAGTTCACCGCGCCTGCCCGGAGGCTCCGCGCCCTGCTGTCGGCCTGGGAGCCGGGGCCCGAGCTCCCGGCCGACGTCTCGGAGGCCGCCCGCGAGCTCCTCGCCGCGGTGGGTATTGAGGAGCCACCCGGCGGGTGGGACGCGCCCGAGAGGCCGCGGGAAGGGCCGAGCAACGACAATGGCTAAGGCCTGCTCGCCGGCTGCGCTGCGCGTGACCTGAGCCCACGACGCGCGGTGGACGTTCGCGCCGCGGAGAGCCGCCACGGGAGGGGCCGTCAACGCAGCGGCGGGTCCTGGGGCGACCCCCGAGGAGGACGAGCCTCGCGCTCGGACCGAGCCCCGCGAGCACCGAGCTCCACCGGAACCCGAGGCCGAGGAGCAGGCGCTCGCGCGCCTTGATGGCGGCGAGGAGCCTCAGCGCGTCCGGATCGCTCACGTCGGTGCGGAGCGCCCAGACCGCGTGCTCGCGCGCGCCGCTCACGTCCCCCGCGCCGGAGGAGCACGTGCCCCAGGAGGACGAGCGCGTCGGCGTGCTCAGGCTCGGCCTCCAGCGCGCGGCGTCGTCGCCGCGGCCGCGCGCGAGGTGCACCTCTCGCGGGGTATCTCGACGCGATCCGACATGATCGTCGCCGGACCCGACGCCGCAGACGGAGCTCTTCGCCGCGCTCGACGCCCCTCCTCCAACGGAATCCATCACGGCACCCTTCCACCGGAATTCCAGTAGGCGACCGCCGACTCCTGCTGCCAAGCGAAGCCGAAGAACCCCGCTCGTCGGACGATCACGACCGGATCGCCCACGCGGAGCTGGTGGGCTGGGTCGTCGAACATGTGGCTGCTGGTCGAGCCATCGAGCCACCTCGTGGTCGTGTCGGTCTTGTTGCCATCGTCGTTGTGGACCTGACGGATCGTCGCGATCACGCCCACCTGCTTGTCTTCCGGCGAGCGATCGGCTGCGCCGTTGATCCCTACCGCGAGCGCACATCCCAGGGCTGGCAGGTCGATGAAGGTCATCACGGCGAGCGCCAGATAGTAACGATAGGCGCGCGAGTGGCCTCGGACGTGTAGCGCGAGCAACGGCCGGATGAGGGGCCAGAGGCCGAGCCCCGACGCCAGGCCGATGAACGGGAGCGTCGCGCGCTGCGGGGGAAAGGTCCCCAGCGCGGCCAGCGCCGCGCCGAGCACCACGGGTGTCGCGACGACGGCGAGCACGACGAGCACGATCCCGGTGCGCCCGCGGAGCTCAGCCGGGTCGACGTGAACCGCGGGAACGGTGGCGAGCTCGCGGATCGCGGCGAGAACGCCGGAGAAATGCGCCGGGTCGAAGAGCTCGGGGTGCTTATCGGTCGTGGCGTGGATCCCGGTGGCGGAGAGCACGATCTGCGGGCACCAGCGCAGCAGGGCAACCACCGCCGCGCGCGCTCGTGATGACTCGAGGAGCGCGCGCACCGCGACGTCGGGGGCGTCGGTCTCGACGTAGACGCGAGCGTTGAAATCCGCGTCGCCCCATTGCACCTCACGGTTGATGCCGAGCTCCTTGCCGCGCACGTCTCTCGAGGACTCGGGCCGTAGCGTCATGTTCAGGAGACCCGCGCGCGGAACGTGAATGGACATCCCGCAGACGATTCCACTGTTGATCTGGAGCGAGACGACGACTCTCATTCCGCCTACCCACGCGCTGATCTCGGGGGCCCCGGCGTGGGCCACGCCGAGCCAGGCGGCGATCGCGCCGAGCTGAGGATACGGACCGGTCGCTGGGCGCTCGGCGGTGGACTCAACCATGGATGCCATCCTATCACTTCCGCGGGATATTGCGACGGAGCAGCTGACAAACTGCCACGGCGGCAGGCAGGCGCGAAGTGTAAAATGGCTATTGTCGATAGCGGAGATGAACACTTGGGTTGGCGTTTCGTGGCAAGGGGGCGTCTGGGCGGTCTATGTTGAATCGCGTCTTGGGATTGTCGTCGATCTCGAGTCTAATGAGAAAGAAAAGAGCGCTCGGCCTCGTGATTATGGGCAACTCTGATCGGTCGTGCGCCGTCTCGCATAGGACGCGTGGGTTCTCGGGTCTTGTCCCGCACTTCGATGGGGATATCCGGACGTCGTGTCGCCTCGATCGTCGGGACGAGCGCGGGACGGGACAGCAGCGAGGGGCGCAGGCCAGGCGTAAGGTGCGGCCCCCGCCCAAGTAAGGGCCAGCGCAGGCCGCTACGGCGAGAAGCGCATCGTCTCGGCGGCGAAGCCGTCGCTGCTTCGGTTCGGCCGCCCCCGGCGCCGCCCAGCGCCGCGTTGCCGCAGGCGCTCCGCCCACCCGGCGCGCCGCCGCCCCCGCCGCCCCCCTGGTCGGGCGCTCCCGTGCCGCCCTGGCTGCCGGGCACGCCTTCCCACCCGGCTCCGGTGAGGCGTCCACCCTGGCCGGCTGCGCCGGGGCGCGCCCGGCGCGCCGTCTCCCCCACGGCGGCCGTCCTCGCACCGGGCGCCGTCCTTCGCGCCCGCGCCGCTCAGGCTGGCGTCGCTGGGGTTCGCCGGTGTGCGCGTGGCCATAGGGCCGCTGCGCGGCTTGCCGGCACCTCGTCTGCCGCTCGCTTGTGGTGGGAGAGCGCGCATGGTACGCGCCTCGACAGCTTGCTGGTGGCGGAATGCCGCCAGCCATGGTTCAGCGAGGGTGGGATGGCAAAGCGAGCGACTCAAGGGCTTGTGGCGGTCGTGCTCGTGGGGCTGGCCGGGTATGCCGTGGTTCCCGGATGCGTCATCCGGGTGGGTTCGGGGGATGAGGATGGGGCGTGGCCTGGCTCCGGCGACGGGGACAGCACCCCCGAGGACGGAGCGGGCGGCAGCGGTCCCGTCGACGACGGGACGGGCGGCAGCGAGGCCGTCGACGACGGGACGGGCGGCAGCGGGGCCGTCGATGACGGGACGGGCGTCAGCCCGGAAGAGCAGCATCTGGGCGAGGAAGCCTATGCGCAGCTCGACCCGGAGGAGCTGGCGTTCGCGTCAGCCCTGGCCGGGAACATGACGTGCGCCCTGGCCGGCGCGGTCGAGGCCGCGCAAATCGATCCGGCCGCGATCGACGACGAGACCCTCAGGGCGCTCCTGGAGCAGTACGCGCCGGGAGCGATGGAGCAGGCGCGGGCGTGGCTCGCGGGCACCGACCGATCCGTGCTCGCGTATACGTTGAGTCCAAAGTACGAGTGCGGGAGAGACTATAGCTGCAAGTACACATCGGAATGCCAACAGGGGTATATCCCTGCCGTTCGCCACATCTGCTTTGTCGACGACTGCGGCAAAGCGAAGTGCCCCACCTGCCCGGACTTAGTGAACGAGCTCCTGCAGAACGTCGTCATACGGTCGTGGTGCTCTTATGTCTGCGTCCAGCTCGGGACGTCGCCTCCCGAGGTTGTCGCCGTCGGTGCCGGTGCCATCTCGGCGCTCAGGGACACATTCTTCGGACCCGTTTGTATCGCTCATCCGTGAGCAGGAGCCGATGACCATGAAGTCCAATTGCCCGAGAGAACCGCGCGCCCTCCAGCCGATATCGCACCGTGACACGGAGGCCGAGGCATTCAACAAGGCCGTGCTTCTAATGGATGAGATGACCTCGGCCCGCAGGCTGTCGACCCTCGAGAGGCAACCGACGCGCGCGGAGCTGCTCTCGGCGCTCGACCTCTACATCGCGATCGATCCGATCGAGAACAGCCGCGAGCGGGCGCGCGAGCTTCGGGAGGCGGCTCTCATGTGGAGAGAAGGCGAGAAGGTCCCGCAGGCGGTCCACGAGGCGGCCCGGAGGTTTATCCTCTCCATTGGCGGAAGGAAGCCCCCCGGCGGCTGGGAGGACGACGACGGCTACCAGGTTCGCGCGGTCGACCGCGACACGGACGATGCGGAGCCGCCGCCCGCAGCGGAGGCTGCGGGCGCGCCGCGGAGCTACGGAGACGCCTCGAAGAAGGCGGCCCAGCTGGCCCAGGCGGTTGCGGGCGCCGTGAACATCGCCGGCGCGCTCGCCTCGCCGCGCTTGTGGGCCAGGGCGACGTCGTGGCCGTCGCGAGAGCACCTGGTCGAGCATGTGGACCAGCTCCTGTCCGCCTTCGGAGCGGAGCTCGACCAGCAGCGATTCGCCGCGCCTGCCCGGAGGCTCCGCGCCCTGCTGTCGGCCTGGGAGCCAGGGCCCGAGATCCCGACCGACGTCTCGGAGGCCGCCCGCGAGCTCCTCGCCGCGCTGGGCATCGAGGAGCCACCCGGCGGGTGGGACGCGCCCGAGGGGCCACCGGAAGGGCCGAGCAACGACAATGGCTAAGGCCTGCTCGCCGGCTGCGCTCACGTGCTCCGAGCGCACGACGCGCGGTGGACGTCCCCGCCGCGGAGAGCCGCCACGGGAGCGGCCGTCAACGCAGCGGCGGGTCCTGGGGCGAGATCCGCGGCGAGGAGGACGAGCATCGCGCTCGGACCGAGCCCCGCGAGCACGGAGCTCCCCCGGAACCAGAGGCCGAGGAGCAAGCTCTCGCGCGCCTTGATGACGGCGAGGAGCCTCAGCGCGTCCGGATCGCTCACGTCGGTGCGGAGCGCCCAGGCCGCGTGCTCGCGCGCGCCGCTCACGTCCCCGCGCCGGAGCAGCACGTGCCCCGGGAGGACGAGCGCGTCGGCGTGCTCAGGCTCGGCCTCCCGCGCGGCGCGCGCCCAGTGTTCGGCGTCGTCGACGCGGCCGCGCGCGAGGTGTGCATCGGCGAGGGCGACGAGGGGCTCGACGTCCTGCGGGGCCAGATCGAGTGCCTGGGTCAGGAGCTCGACGGCGCGATCGTCGCGATCAGGGTACCGCTCGACGGCGGCGAGGCCGCGGAGGGGCGCGGGATCCGAGAGAGCGAGGCCACGGGCCGTGGCAACATGCTCCCGCGCCTCGCTCAGCCTCCGGTGCGCGAGCAGGACGCGGCCGAGGACCAGGTGCGTGAGCGGCGCCGCGGGGGAGAGCCGGCGCGCCGTCTGCGCCTCGATGAGCGCCGCCCCGAGCCGCTTCAGCAGCGAGAGGGCAACGGCGCGCAGCGCGTGCGCGCGCGGCTCCTCCGGATCGAACGTGAGCGCTCGGCGGAACCCGTCGATCGCGGCCGGGATTTGTCCGCGATCGAGCGCGCTCACCGTTTTCACCTGAGCGAAGCGCCCCGCGCCTCCCCGCGGTGCTCACGCCGAGCGAGGTGAGCGCTCTCCTGGATCGCATGACCGGCGTCCCGCGACCCATGGCCTCCCTCCTTCACGGCGCCGGCCTCCGGCTGCGCGTCCGCCGCGCGCCTCCAGGCGCCCCGCCCTCCGGAAAGGCACCGGATGCCGCCGGTGTTAGGTGGATCTACCCTATGGCACTGGACAGCATCTGGGCCTTGCGGTGCAGAGCCGATCCGTGAGACTTCCCAGGGGGAGGTCACAACAGGCGACGATCTAGACAGACCTGGTCCGGCGGCTTCGGTTGACTAATCGACTGATAGGGCGGACAAGCAGACATGGCGTAGCGTGCGGGCCGCCCTGTGCTCCCGAGCCAAAAAGTGAAATCGATCAACCAGCGCGATATCGGATAAGCCGGAAAATTCTACATATCGGTGGATGGCGATCCCTGCTCGCGGTATGTCACCGTCCATACGCAATTCACCTGACTGGATGCAGATGGCAACTTCTCCTCAACGCAAGCTCCAAGTATTTGTCTCGTCCACGTACCTGGATCTCCGCTCCGAGCGTCAAGCCGCAGTCACGGCAATTCTGGAGAACGGGCACATTCCCGCAGGAATGGAGCTCTTCGCTGCCGGAAATGAGGAGCAACTTGAGGTAATCCGTAGGTGGATCGACGAGTCAGACATCTTCATGCTCGTTCTCGGTCGCCGTTATGGCAGCCTTGAGCCGAAGAGCGGCTGCAGCTATACCGAGCTAGAGTATGAGTATGCTTACAGTTCCAAGAAGCCGTTTTTTGCGGTTGTGCTCTCTGAAGCATTTGTGAATGCTAAGGTGCGAGCTGGCCAGTCGCTTGATGAGATCGTGGAGCGATCCAATCCGGAAAAGCTCAAGGCCTTTCAGGCGCTCGTGACATCGCGAATGTGCAAGTTTGTCGATGATGAGAAAGATATCCGGCTCGCCGTAGCGCAGAGTATACGCGAGCTTGAGCGGCGCCACGAATTCGCCGGTTGGATTTCCGGTAAGGACTCGACTGCAACGGCGCAAGTTGTCGCCGATTTGGGAGCGGCGACGCAGTTGGCAGCGTCATTGCAACAAAAAAACGCAGTGCTGGAGGCCAAAGTCCAGCGACTCCGGGGAGAGGTGACGTCGCGAGGGCAGTACAACGGACGCACCTTTGAAGAGCTCTATGAAGTGCTCCAAGCGGAAAAGGTCGTACTCACCCAGAATGGCCAGAGCCAGAGCGTCGATCTGCTTTCGGCTGCGTATGGATCAAAATCCTATTTGGCCAAAGGAGTATCGAGTGCAGCTATAGCGAGCGAATGGGAGCAACAGCTGTTTCACCGCGTCGCCTCGCCATTGGCGGTCTATGGACTCATGGAATTTAGTAAGGTGCCTAACGGTGTGCACTGGCAGCGAATGGTGCTGTCGGAATCCGGCAAGCGATTTCTTGGTCAGGTCGCAACCATGTTTCACGCCCGGGCGACTCCGGTAAGCGGTGGGAATGCGCCGACAGTTGCAACATCGGCCCCGCCCCAATCACCGGCGGGCACTCACAGTAAGGCGTCCCGAGCGAAGCCAACTGCTAAGGTGGCCAGCGTGAGCGCGGCGGATTCCCATAAGTCTCCGGCGGCGAAACGGCCGAAGCGTTAGCTGCTCAATCAATCGATGAAGCTGATGCGTCGCTGTGCGGCGCGCAGCTTATCATTGGTCGTTGGGTAGGCGAGAAGGCGTTCTGATGGCGTGCGGGATGCGAGAAGATACTGGATCAGCTGACGACCATTGCAATGGAACCACCGGTGTCCACTGGAGGTACTGTCGCGTACGACGCTGATCGCACCTAAGTGTGTCGCTTTGATGTACGAGGTACACCTTGCGCAACTCGCCTCGTCACGGCTGACGGTGCGGTCGGCGGTCGGATAGCTCTCGTTGCACGATGACCGCTCGCGCGCAACAAGCTCAAGCTTAGCTCGCTCGTCCGCCCCTGCTCCCGATCGGGCAAGGGAGAGCGGTCGCGGGCGGCAATCCAGGGCGCAGACCCTACGGCGAGAAGCGCATCGTCTCGGCAGCGAAGCCGTCGCTGCCTCGGTTCGCCTTGTCGCGCGTCTCGTCCTCGACATCCGCGATGCCGCCCCGGCCCCCTGGGCCGATCTCGAACGTGACGCGATCCAGGGTGAGTTGCTCGTTGTCGGCATGGGCGACGCCGATCGAGGGCCCGCCGGAGCCCCCGCCGCCGTAGCCGCCCGTACCGCCCCAGCCACCGTAGCCTCCTCGGCAGGCGTACTCGCCTCCCATGGCCGGCGCTCGCCCCGGTGGGCCTCCTTGCACGCCCTGCCCGCCCATCTGGCCTCGCCCGCCCCCGCCGCCGGAACCGCCTCCGACCGTGACGACCCGGGTCTCCTGCAGGGTAAGCTTGCTGCCCGGATGGACGAAGATCGCGATGCTCGCGCCGCCCGGCGCGCCGCCACCGCCGCCCGTGCCGCCGCAGCCGCCACCGCCGCCCGAGCCGCCCGACGCACCGCCCAGCGCCGGGTTGCCGCAGCTGCTCCGGCCACCTGGTGCGCCGCCTCCGCCGCCGCCCCCCTGGCCGGGCGCTCCCGTGCCGCCTTGACTGCCGGGCACGCCTTCCCACCCAGCCTCGGTGAGGCGTCCACCCTGGCCGCCGACGCCGGGCGCGCCCGGCGCGCCGTCATTCCCACGGCGACCGTCCTCGCACGGGGCGCCGTCCTTCGCGCCTACGCCGCCCAGGCCTGCGTCCCTGGAGTTTGGGGTCGGCAGCGGCTTGCCGTCCTCGCCATCGCCGCCGCGGTCCGGGGTCCCGTCGCCCCCTTTGCCGCCGGTCGATATCAGGTCGCCGCACACGGTCATCACGGCGGGCCCGCCGGTCACCGTGGCGGCCGAACAAGCGTCCGTCCCGATAGCGCCGATCTCCCCGTATGCGCCCGATCCCGGTAGGGCAAGGTTCGCCCCGTTCGCGCCGTCAGCACCTCTCCAGCCGTAGCTCGTCTGGATCACGCTCCGAAGCACCTCGACGACCGCACCCGGCCAGAGCCTCATCGCGATGGTAGAGGGGCTCGACTCCTCCGATGCGAAATCGGCGATTACGTGCAGGTCCACGATCGTGGATACACCGTCGGTGGCCACCTCGCCGTCGTCCTGCGCTGCCACCACGGTGAGCGGTGCGACCACCGACGACGATCCTGGCTGGATCGACGCCACATACTCGGGGCTCCACGTTTCCGTGGCGTGTTTCCATCCCGCCCAGCAACTGAAGCCGCCATACAGATCGATGCCGGACGGTAACGTGACATCATGGAGGAAAGGCTCGGTGCAGGCGAACACCCGCCCCCGTGCACGCGGCGCGAGCGCGATCGCGCGGGCAAGCGTCTTCACCGGCCTATTCATCGTGCCGGGGTTGTCGTCGTCTCCCTGGGTCGTGCTCGCGAACACCCCGCAACCATCTTGCACACGCAGCGCGGCGAGGCCTTCGAGACACGCCTGCTCCGAAGGCTCGGCATTGCAGGTGCCCCCGTCCGCGCACGGTGGGGTCGACGTTTCCGTTCCGCACCCCAGGACGGTCGGGGAGCACAGCAGAAGGACCCATGCACCGACTGTGATCTTCATGATCCTCTCTTCCTGTTCATCCCCGTGCGGACCACCTCATTGAGGCGGCACGACCAGCTCCGGGAAATCCCAGAGAGGAGAACTCATGCCGGGCTGCCCTTTGGCTGGCTCCTCGTCCGGATCGGGTCCGAATCCACCGGCACCGGGGGCGCCTGATAGGCTCCATTGAGCGCTTTCCGTGAGGTGAACGCTGCTGTCCACGCGAGCGACGGCGACGGAAATGCCCCCAAGCCCTCCGCCGCCATGGCCACCTTTGCCTCCGGTACCGCCGAACCCACCCTCGCATGCAAAGTAGGCCGTACCTGGGATAGCTCCAGGGGCGCCGCGTGGCCCGCCTTTGCCACCCTCTTGCCCCCTCCCGCCGTTACCGCCGCGCCCCCCATTGCCGGTGATGATGTCGGTCTTGTCCACCAGGACGTGAGCATGCAGGGCGATGATGCCGAAGCTACCGCCCCCGTAGCCGCCCCCCCGGCCACCACGCCCCCCGCAGCCGCCGCCCCCGCCCGAGCCGCCGGACGGTCCGCCTTGCGGATCCACGGGGCGGCACTGCCCGTTCGGTCCAACGCCGCCCCCGCCGCCGCCGCCCTGGCCGATGCCCCCGTTGTGGCCGTCCTGTCCCGAGAACCCCTGCCAGCCGTGCGCGCTGATGCTCCCGTACTTGAGCGGCTCCTCCAATCCTGTCCCGCCTCCAACCCCGTTCGCGCTGGGCTTCCCATCGCCTCCCCTCTTGCCGGGGGTACAGCTCATCGCCCCGCCCCTTCCCCCTTCACCATCGTCCACCGAGCCAGACCCTGGTGCCACGCCAGGCGCCGGTGCACCTTCCGCGCCGTCGGCGCCCGCAGCGACGTCACCGTCGCCACCCGGGCCGCCGATGGACGTCGTGCCGTCCTCGCACACGGTCACCGCCGCCGGAGCGCCCTCGGCCCAGTCCGCGAGGCACCCGGGCGCGCCTGAATGGCCAGGCGCCCCATCAGGCGCCCGCCATGGCTGGTCTCGGGGAGCACCATCGTCCCCGTCCGCCCCATCGGCCCCGTTCCCCGCCAGGATCTCGCTCGACACCACCTCCACCGCCGCGCCCTCGCGCACGATCATCCCGATCGACGACCCGCTGGGCGAGGTCGCGTCCGCCGCCACGAGCCGCACGCCGAACACCACCGACGTCATGCTCGCCTGGCGCGTCTCCACGGTGAGCGGCACCTGCTCCGGCGCCGGCGCGATCCCGGTGAAGCTCTCCACGCCGCCCCAGGTCCACGCCTCCGCGCCGCAGTCCCGGCCGCCCCAGATCGCGACGCCCGACGGCAGCGTGACCGCCTCCCCAAAGTCCTCCGCGCAGGCATACACCCGCCGCGTCCCCCCGGGCTCCGACGCCTTTTCCACCGCGCGCCGCAGCGTCCTCACGGGCGCTTCCCTCGTCCCGTCGCTCGCGTCGTCCCCGTGCCGCGCGACGAACACCCCGCACCCGTCCTTCGCCGGGCTCGTCGCGGGATCGCCGTCGCACGGCGACGCCGGCAGCACCGGCGGCGTCTCGCCGGGGAGCGGATGGCACGTGAAACTCCTCGCGCAGTCCTCGGCATAAGAACAGCCGGCGGCCCCCGCGGCGCTTCCGCAGCCGAGCACGATCAGCGCGACCGAACGCAGCCTTGCTCGACCTCGCCCCCCGCGCATCCCCATCGCCCCTCCTCGCCTCACCACACGCCCTGAAGGACGAGTCCGGCCTGCGTTCCCGTCGCGCTCGGCACCACCTGCACGCCACTGCGGACCGGCGTCTCGCGGAGGAGCCACCCCTCCGCAACGAACGACGCCGCCGTCGCGACCCCGAACACCGCCCCCGTCGCCAGCGCCACGCTGCCGATCGTGGCGAACAGATCCCGCTCGGCCAGGTCGTTGCGAATCTCCGTGCAGGCCGAGGGCGCGTTCGGCCACCAGCACGTCGTCCGCGTCCAGCCTTGCCCGCGGAACACGATCTCGCGCTCGGCCATGTTGCCGTCGATCACGTCGGCCCGCAGCAGGAATACCGTGCCGGCCGCCAGCGCCGCCGTCGCCAGCGCCGCGCCCCCGACCCGCAGCTCCGTCAGGGGGAGCGCCGGCCGCACCGCCGGCTGCGCCGCCGGATCCACCGGCCGCACCGCCCGCGCCGGCCCGGCGCCGGCCGCCCCCGCCTCGCCGCGCTCTGGCGCGCGAGGCAGCTTCAGGGTCAGCGAGCTGTCCTTGCCGGCCTGCCCCTCGAACGCGCTCACCGCTTCCGTGTGGCCCGTGAGCCGCGCCCGCACCGTGTGGCGCCCCGGCTCCAGGAACAGCTCGTAGGTCGGCGCCGGGCGCCCCACCGGCTTTCCATCGACGAAGACCTCGGCGTCCGGTGGGCTCACACCCAGGTAGAACGTCACCACCCGGCTCTCGGCCTTCTTCAATCCCTCTTCGACCCGCTCCGCCAGCCCGCCGCGGAGCGCATCGCGGTGCCTCAAGCTCTGCGCCAGGTGGTCGGCCGCGTCTCGATACCTGCCCAGCGCGAGCTCGCACAGGCCGAGCTCCGCGGCGATCTCGGCGCGCTCCGCGTCGGTCGTCCAGGCCGCGTCGGCCGCCGTCAGGGCCGCCTCGTACGCCGCCTCGGCCTCGACCCACCGTCCCGCATCGCGCGCCTGCCGAGCGCGGTGCAGCGAGCTCGCCACGGTCGATGTCTCGCGCGGATCCGAGACGGCATGGGGCTCGCTCGCGATCGCCACGCCCTCCACCGCGGCGACTCCCATGAAGAAGCACGGCATGAAGGCGCACAGCGCGTGACGCACGCCGCCCTGAGTATCCTTCACGCGGACCCATGTCAACGAGCCGTCTCCCGGAACCGCTGGGAATCCTGGTCAACGACCGCGTTCAGGACGGCCAGAATCGTCACTGGAACGATGAGCGAAGGAGAATCGAAGCATCGATGAAGGAACGTCCTGGTGTCTTGGTTCCACCAGGGGGATCAGGAGGGCGGAAGCGGAAGAGGAAGGCGGTCATGGCGTCGCCGGGCAACGGATCAGCTCCCCCGGCGGCCAGCGCTGCGGCCCGAGGGGAGGCCCCCGCGCTGGCCCCTGTTTCTCCTCTTCGCGATCGCGCACGGCGGCGCCGTCTGTCTCACCTTCTTCCGGGGGCTCGGTCGATTGTTGAACCTTCGGACCGGGCCCGGATCGTCTGCTGGATCGTGGACCGAGCAACGCCGACCCCCCATCCGCCCGCGCGCGTGAAGTCGCTCGTCGCTTATGTCGGGGTGCCCACCCGGGACCTCGAGGACGTCATGCAGGAAGCGATGGTCCGGCTGTGGCAAAGGCGAGAGCAGGCCCGATCGGCCAGGAACCCGGGCGCGTGGCGCGACAGCGTCGTGCTGAACACGGCCCGCGATCACCGCCGGGGAGCGCGCAGGCGCGAGGAGGCGCTCACGGGCTTTGACGAGGCGGCGCTACGCGATGAGCGTCCGAGCCCCGAGGAGCACGCCATCGCTCGCCAGGAGGCGGCTCTCGTGCGGGAGCTCATCGGTCACATCGGCGAGCGGCATCGTGGGGTCTTCATCGCGTGCGAGCTCCTGGAGCGGCCGATCGCCGAGGTCGCCCGCGAGCAGGAGATCCCTCTCGAGACGGCGAGGAGCCGCCTCCGCCGGGCCTGGGAGGAGTTCGACGAGGCGGCGGCCCGGTGGGCGTCGAGGCAACGAGGGCGCGGCGCTCGCCGGCTGCGCGCCGTGCTCTTTCCGCCCTGGCTCTTCGCGCGGCGCTGGCCGTGGCGAGACGGCCCCACGCGGTCGATGGCGGAAGGGGTGGTCATCGCCTTTGCGGCGGCGCTCGCGGTGCTCGTCACGAGCCACGTCGAGCCGGCCGAGCCCGTCCAGAGCCCCATGGCTGTGGCTGCCCTGGTCTCCACCGCGCTCGCGCTGCCGGGCGCGCAAGCCCCGAGCGAGCTTGCGGAGGCCACGACCATGTCCGCCCGCTCGGCGCACGAAGCGCCAGCCAAGGCCTCTCTCGCCCTTGCCGCGCCGGCAGGCCGGCCATCGAGGCAGCGCCCGGCGGACGGAGCCCGCGAACGCGATCTGGTCGCCCGCGCCCGGGCAGCCGTGGAGGCCGGTGACATCGTGTCGCTCGTCGAGGCGCGGCGCCTGCTGGAGGAGCACGGACGGCGGTTTCCGCGCGGGCGCCTGGCGGCGGAGCGCGAAGCGCTGCTCGACCGGCTCAGGTGAGGGCGGCGCGGTAGGCGATCGCCGCGCGTGAGGCGGCCTTCGTGACGAAGGTCGTGCGGGACCACCGTGGTTCGTGGTCGCAGCCAACGGGGGATTGAGCGCCTCGTGCGCGGGCGCGTCCGCGCGCGAACGAGGGGGCGCGCGGAGCATTCACATTTTGACCAGAGGCGAGCCATGGAGCTTGTGGCGTTGCCGCCACGTGGGGCAATCGTGCATTGCATCGGATCACACATCTTCGCCGAGGAGTCGGCGCCTGTGGTGCGACACGACAGGACGGCTTGTGCTGGGGCATCGGGCGCGCCTCGCATCGCGCCGCGGACGACGGATCCGCCTGGATCTCCGTACAAGGAGGTGAAGCCTGGGGCGGACACCGACCGCGAGCACGCCTTCAGCTCCCTCTTTCAGGCGGAGATGATCCGGCGCGTCCACCGATGGCTCGGCAAGCTCCGCGTGCCCGAGCGCGATCGACACGACCTGAGCCAGGAAGTGTTCCTCGCGGCGTTCTCGAGCTTTGGCCGCCATGACCCGGCGCACGGCTCGGTCGCGCGGTGGCTGAACGGCATCACGGTGAATCTGGCTTCGCATTACCACGCGAAGGCTTCTAGGCGGAACGAGGCCATCACGGATCCCGCGGAGCTGTGCAAGGCCGGCGGCGGCGCGACGGCCGTCGAGCTCCTCCTCGCAGCGGAGCGGCGGCGCCTGCTGAGATCACTCGTCCTGGAGTTGCCGCTCGAGCTGCGCTCGGTGCTTTTCCAGCACGATCTCTACGAGATCTCCATGAGAGACATCGCCGAGATGAGAGAGATACCCCTCAGCACGGTGTACAAACGGCGCACCAGAGCGCTGCACGGCGCGCAGGAAGCGCTCGCGAGGCGCCTCGCCGCGGAGCAGGAGCGCTGCGCGAAGCCCCATGTGGTCTCGGACGATCTCGCGCCGCCCGGTCCGGTGCCGCAAAGGGTTGCATAGCTCACGTCTGGATATGCGCAGGAGAAAGAAATTGCTGTGTAGCTCACGTACTTGCGTGCGCAGGAGGGTGCCGGGACGGCGCAGGAGGGTGCCGGGGGCAGTGCAGGAGGGGTGGCGGCGGTGCGCAGGCGTCGAGCGCTGGTTGCGCAGGACACAAAAAGGTGTGCGCAGGAGGGCGCCGGGGCGGCGCAGGAGCCACTCGATTGTGACATAGGATACGTAAAGAGGTGCGCAGGAGGGGGCGAAGGCTGCGCAGGAGGGTGCCGGGGCTGCGCAGGAGGGGGGCGAAGGCTGCGCAGGAGGGTGCCGGGGCTGCGCAGGAGGGGGGCGACGGCTGCGCAGGAGCGCGCTGGCGTTCGGAAAGCAGGGTCAGGCCGGCGCGGCGCCGGGCTCGTCCGCCTCCGGCGGGTTCAGCGGGAGCTCCACCACGAACGTCGCGCCCGCGCCTGGCTTGCTCTCCACCCGGATGGATCCGCCGTGCGACATCACGACCGAGCGCACGATGTACAGCCCGAGGCCGAGGCCGCCGAAGTTCCGCACCGACACCGCGCGCTCGAAGCGCTCGAAGATCCTGCCCTGATCGGCCTCGGCGATCCCGATCCCCTGATCCCGGACGACCAGCAGCGCGAGCTCGGCCTGCCGCCGCACACCGACGAGGATAGGCTTGCCTGCGCCGTACTTCATCGCGTTCGACAGGAGGTTGATGACGACCTGCTCCACGCGAGACGGATCCCAGCACCCGACCACGGGCGCTTCCAGATCCAGCTGCGTCCGGCAGCAGGACTCCGCGAGCTGCGGGCGCATCCGCTCGACGACCTCGCGCGCCAGCTCCGCCAGATCGACCGGCGCCCGCGCGAGCATCAGCCGCCCGGCGTTCAACCTCGTGACGTCGAGCAGCTCGTCGACCAGGCGCCCGAGCCGCAACATCTGGCGGCCGAGAATATGGAACATCCTCTCGATCCGCTCCGGGGGGACGTCCGCGAGCGAGCGGCGGCGCAGCAGGCGCTCGACCGCCTGCACCTGCATCTGCAGCGAGGTCAGCGGGGTCTTGAGCTCGTGAGACGCGACGACGAGGAACTCGTCCCGCCGCTGGATCGCCTCCTGGGCCTCGGCATACAGACGGGCGTTGTCGAGCACGAGCGCCGCGCGGCGCCCCAGCTCCTCGGCCAGCCGCAGGTCGGCGGGACCATAACGGCGCTCGGGCGAGGTCGCCAGCAGGGTCATGACGCCGAAATGCCGGTCGCGCGCGAGCAGCGGAATCCGCAAGAACGCATGAACGCCGAGCTGCTGCCAGAGAGGCCTGACCCGCGGGTCGAGCGAACGCACCTGCTGAAACCGCGGCGTGACGCGGCCCTCGTCCTCCTCGGCTCCGGCCGGCGGCGCCTCCGCCAGGCCGCGCAGCGCGGCCTTCAGCGCTTCCAGCTGCTCGCCGGACACCCCTGCGAGGGCCGTCGTGCTCGGCGTCCCTTCCTCGAAGCGCACCTCGATGATGCACTGATCCGACAGCTCGGGCACCGGGAGCTGCGCGACGTCCTCGAACGTCGCGCCGTAACCCAGCGTCATCAGCTGGCGGCTCGCCTCGGCCAGGAAGCGCTCGGCCTGCTCGGCCCGCTTGCGCTCGGTGATGTCCGTGGAGATGCCGCAGAGCCTGTGGGGCACGGCCCCCCCTCCAAGAGGGAATTTGACCGACAGGAAGGTGTGCAGCCCGTCCTCCAGCGGTATCGTCTCCTCCCACTCCATCGGCGCGCCCGCCTCCAGCACCTTCCGGTCGTGCTCGCGGATCATCTCGGCGACGGGAGCAGGGAAGAGCTCGGCATCGGTCCTCCCGAGGAGCTGCTCGCTCCGCACGCCCAGCAGGGTGCCTATGTGCCGGTTGGCGAGCAGGAGCCGGCCCTCGCGATCTTTGAGGTAGATGCTCGCCGCCGAGTTGTCGACGATGGCCTGGAGCATCTCCTGGTGGGCCTTGAGCGCCTGCTCCGCCCGCCGGCGCTCGGCGTTCTCCTGCTCCAGCTCCGAGTAGAGCATGGCGTTTTCCAGCGAGATGGCTGACTGCGAGGCGAGCAGCTCGACGACGCTGAGCCGCCCTGGAGTGAAGGCGCCGGTGACGAGGTTGTTCTCCAGGTAGAGCAGCCCGATGAGGCCTTGGCGCACGATCGGGAGGCACAGCACCGATCTCGGGCGCTTGCGCCGGAAATACTCGTCCTCCATGAAGGGGTGCCGGGCGGCGGCGTCGTCGAGCAGCACGCGCTCGTGGCTCCGGCGAACGTAGTTGAGGATGGACTGCGGCATCGCGGCCGAACGCGCTTCGTCCGAGCCGAGCAGTCGCACTGCGCCTCCCGGCACCTCGATCGCCGCGATCCACGGGTGATCCTCTCGGACCAGGAGGACGCATCCCTCCTCGGCGCCCGCGTGCTCGACCGCGATGCGAAGCAGCGTCTCGAGCAGCCGCGGGAGCTTGAGCTCGCCGGAGATGCTCTGCGACGCCTTCACCACCGACAGGACGTCGAACTGCTCGGCTCGTACGGCGAAGGTGACGGTCGGGGCGATCGGCTTGCGCAGGGCGAGGTGGGGGTAGCGTTGATCGAGCTGCTCGACCTTGGCGTGGGCGCCCCACCTGAAGTAGGCGGCGCGGGCCTCTCGCAGGTAGCTGTCGGCGGGCGTCGCGAGGCCGCGGCCGCGGTAGAACCCCGCGGCGAGCTCGCAGGCGATGGCCTCGTGCTGGACGAAGGCGCCCTCCCGCGCCGCCGCGATGGCCTGCTCGTAGAGCCGGCTGGCCTCCGGCTCGTGCCCCTGGAGCCGGGCGATCTCGGCGCGGACCAGGGCGTGCTTGTGGAGGAAGTTGTCGGGGCCGCTCCTGGCCCACTCGCCGAGCTGCCGCTCGCACTCGAGGAGCCGCTCGGGGAGCTCCCGCTGCGGGGAGGGCCCCGTCTCGTGCGCCTCGCGCGCTTCGTTGAAGAGGGCCGCGAGCGAGAGCGCGAGATAATAGAAGCTCTCGGCGATGACCGCGTGCGGCACGACCCTGGGGGGGTGCTCGGCGATCGCGCGGGTCGCCGCCGCGAGCGCCTCTCGGGGAGAGCCGAGCACGAAGAGCGCCTGCGCCTTCAAGCTGTGATAGAAGTCGCGAGCGGCCTCCAGCTCCCCAGCCTCCTCCAGCTGCGCCTCGAAGGCCGGCGGATCCAGCTCGGACCCGTCCAGCATCGAGAAGCGGACCGGCCTCCCGCGCAGCGTCTGGATCATGGCGTGGCCGCCGAGGAGGGCGTTGTGCGCAAACGTGTAACCGACCCAGTGCACGAAACCGAGGCGCTCCTTGACCTCGTGGAGCACGTCCTCCAGCGGCTCGCCAGAGAGCAGCGGGAACAGCGCGGCCCAGATGCAGTTGGTGCACGCCATGTTCAGGTCACCGGACTCGACCGCGGCGCTGAAGCCGTCGCGCGTGTACGGATACGTCTCTCTGTAGTGGCGTGTCCAGAAGACGACATGGTGTCCGAAGAGGACGACCACCGCCGATTTCGTGGTCAGGAGGCCGCTCCCGTCCGCCAGGTCCTGGCCAAGCCTGCCGAACAGGTAAGCCTCCTGATATCGCCCGAACCTCGAGCTGATCACCATTGCGAAGGCGGCGTACGCGACAGCGGAGTGCTCGGCGTTGCCGTGGCGCAGGCTGAGCTTGACCATGCGCATGACGACGAGATTGTACAGGTTCGGGTCCACGAAGAACGCAGGGAGGGACACGCTCTGCAGGACGCCCATCGTGATCTTGATCTCCGGGTGCGTCATGGGGGGCAGATGGATCAGGTCCTCGATGGCCCGATCGCCCAGGGCCTGCCAGACGCTCTCGGTCTCCGTCTCAATCTGTGCGTCGGTGGGGTGGAGCGGCAGATCAATGTCGCACGCGCGGAGGCACGAGAGCCCGATCTCCACCGCGCGGGCGTATTGCCCGCGGGTGACATTCAGCGCGACGACGAGCGCGGCGGCGGCGGCCGTCTCGTGCCGAGTCCTCGCGCGACCCATGAGCTCTTCCAGGCGCTGCTCGGCTTCCTCGAAGCGGCCGGTGATGTACGCGATGTGCGCGCGCTCGAAGGTCAGGCCATAGGTCAGCTCGTGCCGCGCCTCCCACGAGGCCGGCGCGAGCAGCGAAAGGCCCGCGGCGAAGAGCGCGGCGGCGGACTGGAAGGCCGCGGCGGCCTTGGCCTTCCTGCCGGCGCGGAGGTTCAGCGCCGCGACCTCATCCCGCTCCGCCTGGGAACGTAGAAGCGCGGCGCCGCGGTTGAGGTGGCCGACGACGTCGAAGAGCGCGTCGTCGCGCTCTTCCGCGCGTTGTGCCGAGAGGAGCAGCCGCCCGATCCCCAGGTGCATCTCGGCGAGCTGTCCCGCCGGGATGAGCGAGTAAGCGGCTTGCTGCACCCGGTCATGGAGGAATCGATAGCCAGAGCCCCGGCGGAGCAGCAGCCCCTCCTGCACGGCCTCCTCGAGCGCATCGCGGAGCTCCGCCGCCGGACGGCCCGCGACGATCGCGAGGGTGTCGAGGTCCAGGCTGCTGCCGAGGCACGCGGCGAGCTTGAGCGCGTCCCGCGCCGGGACCGAGAGCCGCATCAGCTTGCCCGCCATCAGCTCGACGACGTTGTCGGTGAACCCCTTGTCGCGGATCGCGGCGATGTCCCACCGCCACCTGCGCTGCTCCGCGTCAAAGGCGATGAGCCCCTCCTGGTGCAGCGCGAGCAGGAACTGGAACACGAAGAACGGGTTGCCGCCCGTCTTCTCATAGACGAGCCGCGTGAGCGGCTCGACCTGCTCTTCGGGCGCGTGGACCGTCTCGGCCACGAGCGCCCCGACGTGGGCGGCGGAGAGCGGCGCGAGCACGAGCTCGGAGACGGCGGCGCCGCGCTTCCGCGCCTCGGCCAGCGTGAGCCGCAGCGGGTGCGCGGGGCCGATCTCGTTGTCGCGGTAGGCGCCGATCAGCAGCAGGTGCTCGGACCCGGTGTAGGTGGCGAGCTGTTCGAGCAACTGGAGGCTGGCCGCGTCGGCCCACTGCAGATCGTCGAGGAAGAGCGCCATGGGGTGCTCCTTCCGGGCGCACACCGCGACGACGCGCTGGAGGGTCGCGTGCAGCCGGCTCTGGGCCTCGGTGGGCGGAAGCTCGGGCACGGGCGGCTGGGGGCCGAGGAGCAGCGTGAGCTCGGGGAGCACATCGGCGAGCAGCCTGCCGCTTTCGCCGAGGGCCTCCCGGAGACGCTGTCTCCAGCGCTCGACCTGCTCCTCGCTCGCGCAGAGGATCTCCTGCAGAAGCGCCCGGAACGCCTGAAGGAAAGCGCGGTAGGGGACGTCCCTCGCGGTTTGATCGAACTTGCCGGAGAGGAAGAATCCCCGTTCCCTCGCGATCGGCCGGTGCAGCTCGGCGACGAGCGACGACTTGCCGATGCCCGAGTACCCCGATACGAGCACGAGCTCTGGCCGGCCCTGCGCCACCACCCGCTCGAACACGGCGAGCAGCGCCTCCACCTCGCGCTCGCGCCCGTACAGCCGCTGCGGGACCTGGAACCGGTTGGAGAGATCGCGCTCCCCGAGCGCGAAGGGCTGGATGGTGCCGCTCGCCCGCCACCTGGCGGAGCACTCGTCCAGATCGTGCCGCAGGCCCGCCGCGCTCTGGTAACGCTCCTCGGCGGCCTTGGAGAGCAGCTTGAGCACGACCTCCGACAGGAGCGGCGGAATCGAGGGGACGATCGCGTGCGGCGCGACCGGCTTCTGGGCGACGTGGCAATAGAGCCACTCGACGGGATCACTCGCCCGGAACGGCAGCACGCCAGTCAGCAGTTCGTAGAAGACGACGCCGAGGGAGTAAAGATCGGTCCGATCGTCAATCCAGCGGTTCATCCGGCCCGTCTGCTCCGGGGCCATGTAAACCAGCGTCCCCTCGATGAGCCCGACGTGCGCGAGGTGCTGGAGCTCGCGGGGGATCCGGGACGCAATCCCCAGGTCGGTGATCTTCACCTCGCCGGTGGTGGGGTTGAGGAGCAGGTTTTGGGGCTTGATGTCCTTGTGGACGACGTCGTGCCGATGCAGCCCGGCGAGCGCCTCCGCCAGGCCGACGGCGAGTGGGAAGAAGCGTTCGAGCGGCGTCGGCCCTTCCAGGAGCCGATCGAGCGACACGCCGCCGAAATCCTCCAGGACCAGCGCCGGCTGATCGCCGAGCATCACGAGCGCATAGGGCTTGACGACGGCCGTGGTGTCGATAGCCCGGGCGACCTCGTACTCGTGACGCAGTCGCTCGAGAGCGCGCGGGCTCGCGTGATCGCGCCGGAGGACCTTGAGCACCACGGGAACGCCGTCGTCTTCGCGCACACCCCGGTAAAGAAGGGTGTCCGAGCCCTCGCAGAGGACCGCGATGATGGCATAACGGGACGACGCCCCGGGATCGGAGCAGACGGGAATGGTGGTATCCACATGAGCCCCACGACGGCTGGTGCGAAGCATGCTGCCATGGTCGGCGCGCATCGCCATCGCCATGAGCCGGCGAGGCGCCGGGCTCATCCGTTCACCTCCGCGAACCAGCGCCCGCCACGACCCACACCGGAGCCACCCTGTCGATGACATCGTGACAGGGCTCGACGAAGAAGATGCCGACCAGGTGGGCTCGCGAGGCCGGTGAGACAGGGGCGCTCGCTCAGCGCAGCGCGCAGGCGAGCCCACCAGATGGGCTCGCGCGCTGGTAAGGCGGGGATGCGCTCAGCTCATCTCGAGGAACAGCCGATCCGGATCCTCCAGATACCCGATGATCTCGTACGCGAACGCCGCCCCCACGTGACCGTCGATGATCCGGTGATCGAACGACAGCGACAGCAGCATCACCTCGCCGATCACGATCTGCCCGTCGCGCACCACCGGCTTCTGCTTCATCTGGTGGATCCCGAGGATCGCGACCTCGGGGAAGTTCAGGATCGGCGTCGCGAACAGGCCTCCTTGCTGGCCGAGCGACGTGATCGTGAACGTCGAGCCGCCGAGATCCTCCGGCTTCACCCGCCCCGACTTCGTGTCCTCGCCGAGCCGCGCGATCTCCTTCGCGATGTCCAGCACGCTCCGGCGATCCGCGTCGCGCACGACCGGCACGATGAGCCCGGCCTCGGTCGCGGACGCGATCCCGATATGGTAGCTCTTCTTGACCACGATCTCCTGCGTGGCCTCGTCGAAGGTGCTGTTCAGCGTCGGGTGCTTCTTGAGCGCGGCGACGACGGCCTTCACGAAGAAGGGCAGGAAGGTCAGCTTGACGCCCGCCTTCTCGGCCAGCGGCCGCAGGCGCGCGCGGCGCTCCTTCAGCGCGGAGACGTCGCACTCCTCGACGAAGGTGAAGTGCGCCGCCGTGTGCTTCGACCGCGACATCCCCTCGAAGATCCGCTTGCGCACGCCGCGCAGCGGGATGCGCTCGTCGCCCGGCGACTCGGGCAGCCTCCGCGCGCGCTCCCCGTCGGGCCGGGCCGCCCCGTGCCCGCGGTCCTCCCCCAGCTGCCCGGCGGGCGCCGCCGCCGCCGCGCGCTCCGCCGCCGCCGCCGCGCGCTCCACCGCCGCCGCCGCGCGCTCCCCCGCGCCCCGGGGCGCCGCCGCCCTCGGCGCCGTCACGGACAGCAGCGGTGCCGTCTCGGGCTCCACCTCGGGCGCCTCGAGCGCCCGCACGTCGTCCTTGGTCACGCGGCCCCCCGGGCCGGTCGGCGGCACGCGCCGCAGGTCGACCCCGAGGTCGCGCGCCAGCTTGCGCGTCGCCGGCGTCGCGAGCGGCTTCTCGTTGAAGTACGCCGCCGTGCCGGCGCCCATGCTGCCGTTCATCCAGGCGGCCGGCGCGGGCGCCACCAGGTTCATCCCCGGCAGGTCCTCCTTGATGTCGCCGACCGCCGTCGCCGCCGGCTCCGCCGGGCCGGTATTCGCGGCGTTCGCGGCGGACTGGCGCATCCCCGTCCCCGACGCGGGCGACGGCGCGGCGGGCCTGTCGTCGAGGTCGAACACGACGAGCACCGAGTGGACCGGGACGACCCCGCCCACCTTGCCCCGCGTCTCCACGATCCGGCCCGCGCGCGGCGACGTGATCGTCACCGTCGCCTTGTCGGTCATCACCTCGACCATCGGCTGGTCCTCGGCGACCACGTCGCCCGGGGACACCAGCCAGGTCACGATCTCCCCCTCGGTCACGCCCTCGCCGATGTCCGGCAGCTTGAACTCGTACTTGCCCATGCGTCAGTACCTCGCCGTCTCGAGGATCGCCGGAAGGATACGGTGCGAGAGCGGGAGGTACTCGTTCTCGAGGGTGTAGGGGAACGGGGTGTCGAAGCCCGTGATCCGGACCGGCGGCGCCTCGAGGTGGAGGAACGCCTTCTCGTTGACCAGCGCGACGAGCTCGGCCCCGAGGCCGCAGCTCTTCGGCGCCTCGTGCACCACGATCACCCGGCCCGTCCGCTTCACCGACTCGACGACGGTGTCGATGTCGAGCGGCCACAGCGTGCGCAGGTCGATCACCTCGCACTCGACGCCCTGCGCGGCCGCCTGGTTCGCCGCGTCGAGCGCCTCGTAGAGCATCGCGCCCCAGACCACGAGCGTCGCGTGCCAGCCCGGCCGGACCACCTTCGCCTTGCCGAGCGGCACCGTGTAGTCACCCTCCGGGACGTCCCCCTTCGCCGCGCGGTAGATGCGCTTCGGCTCGAAGAACAGCACCGGGTCCGGATCCCGGATCGACGAGAGCAGCAGCCCCTTCGCGTCCGCCGGGTTCGACGGGCACACGACCTTCAGCCCCGGCACGTGGATGAACTGCGCCTCCGGCGACTGCGAGTGGTAGTGCCCGCCGCGGATGCCGCCGCCCACCGGCGTGCGGATCACCAGCTTCGACGGGTACTCGCCGCCCGAGCGGTAGCGGTACTTCGCCAGCTCGGACACGATCTGGTCGTACGCGGGGTAGATGAAATCGGCGAACTGGATCTCCGGGACCGGCACGAGCCCGTAGAGGGCCATGCCGATCGCCGCCCCGACGATGCCGCCCTCCGAGAGCGGCGTGTCGATCACCCGATCGTCCCCGAACTCGTCGAACAGGCCCTGGGTCACGCGGAACACGCCCCCGACCTTGCCGACATCCTCGCCGAGCACGACGACCCGCGCGTCCCGCCGCATCTCGTGGCGTAGCGCGTCGTTGATCGCCTGGACCATGTTCATCTGAGGCATGCTCTTCGTCTCCGTCTCTCGGCCAGAAGGTGGGAGTGCAACCTCACAGGCCCCCCGCTCCCCTGGGGGCCCTGTCGATCGCGGGCGGCGGCGCCACCCCGGCCATCGGCGCTGCCCGGCGAGCCGCCCCGCCGCCCGCGCCGTCCACGCCGCGCCCGCGCGGCCTAGTGGCCGCCGTGGCCCTTGGGCCTCGGGCCTGCCTTGAGCTGCTCCCGCTGCTCGACGAGGTGCCAGGGCGGCTCCGCGTAGACGTCCTCGAACATCGAGTCGAGCGACGGCGGCGCCACCTTCTCCGAGACAGCGATGCAGGCCTTGACCTCCGCGTCGACCGCCACCTCGATCTCGCGGTCCTGCGCCTCGCTCCAGCCGTGGGTGCGCTCCAGGTGCCGCCGCAGCCGCGCGATCGGGTCGAGCCGGCGCCACGGCTCCAGCCACGCGTCGGGGCGGTACGCCTTCGGGTCGTCGCTCGTCGAGTGGCCCGACAGGCGGTACGTCATCGCCTCGATGAGCGTCGCGCCCTCGCCGCGCGCGGCGCGCGCGATCGCGTCGCGCGTCACCTTCACGACGGCGAACAGGTCGTTGCCGTCGACCCGCACCCCGGGGACGCCGTACGCGACGCCCTTGGCCGCGAACGTGTTGCTCGACGTCTGGCGCTCGGTCGGCACGCTGATCGCCCAGCCGTTGTTCCGGCAGAAGAAGACGACCGGCACCTTGAACACGCCCGCGAAGTTCAGGCCGTTGTGGAAGTCCGAGGAGCTCGTCGCGCCGTCGCCGAAGTAGACCAGCGAGGCGAGCTCGTCGCGCTTCAGCTTCGCGGCCCACGCGAAGCCCACGGCCTGCGTGATCTGCGTGCCGATGGGCGAGCTCACGGAGCCGAAGTGCCCCTCGCGGTAGGTGTAGTGGTCCGGCATCTGCCGCCCCTTCACCGTGTCGTTCGCGTTGCCGAACATGTTGTCGATGTACCGCTGGAGCGGCAGCCCCCGCCAGAGCGCGGCGCCGAACTCGCGGTAGCAAGGGAACACCCAGTCCTGGGGCCGCGTCGCGGCGACGCTGCCGAGGACCGCCGCCTCCTCGCCGAGCGACCCGATGTGGAACCCGATGCGCCCCTGCCGCTGCAGCGCGACGAGGCGCTCGTCGAGCTGGCGCACGCGCACCATGGCCTTGTAGAGGGTGACGACCTCCGACGGGTCGAGCTTCGGATCGTGCGCGGGGTCGAGCGAGCCGTCGTCGCGCAGGACCTTGATGACGTCGTCGGCACACGTGTCGAGCGGGTGCCGTGCGACGGCAGCCTGCGGCTCCAGGCTTGCCCCTGAGACGTTCTGCGGGCGGTCGGTGGAGTACGTCGCGGTGCTCATCGGCTCGCTGGACACTAATCAAAGGCGCTCCCCGAGACCAGTGCCGAGACGTCGCGTACGCTCATTCGCTGTGCGCGTGACGTTGACTCGTCGCAGCGAGCGCGCCCCCTGCTTGACTCGCCGCGGCGAGCCCTCCCGCGCCGCACGTCGCGCACCGCACGCCGCCGTGCGGATGTCCCGGCTACACGCTCCCGGGCCCGGCTGCTTGCGCGAGCGCCTCGTCGACGGCAGCCGCGTCGAGCTTGAACCCGCGCGCGAGATGCTCCAGCACGCCGCGCTCCGGCGCGCTCACGCCGCTGGAGGCGTGCGCCATGAACGCCGCCACGCGCAGCACCTCGCGCTGATGCTCGGTCCGCCCGATCGTGCGGGCGACCATGCTGACGCGCTTCTCCATCCCATCCTCGGCGAGCATCTCGCACAGGTCGGCGATGAGCGCCTCGATCTGCTTCTCGTGGACGAGGTTCTGGCAGGCGTCCACGACGATGTCCTGGAAGCGCTTGCGCTCGGCGTCGTCGAAGTGGCCGTCGGCGTTCGCGACGAGGAACGCGGCCTCGATGATCGTCTCGAAGAGCGCCACGGCGGCCGGATCGAAGCCGGTGGGCATCGTGATGTCCTCGATCGGAGGGCGCGCGCTGTAGGCCCTCGCCGCCTGGGCGAGGATCGACGCGATGCGTGCGCGCGGCGTCTCCGAGCCGGGGCGCTGGGTGCCGGGAGCAACGCCGCGGGGGCGCCTGTCGATGGGAGCGGACATCGTGGTCTCAGACCCTCCTGCGGGCTCAAGCTCGGTCAATCGCCGGGGAGCGTCAAGCCGCTTGCAGCTGCGAACGCGCTGCGCCACCGCGATGCTCCCGCAAACGCAGCAAAATTATCCACCCCCTCGTCCGCGCGTCCCAGAGCGGCGCTCGCCCGCACAGCAGATGGGCCCAGCTCGCCGTCTTCGGCGGTCCGCGCGTCCCAGAGCGGGGCTCGCCCGCACAGGAGACGGGCCCAGATCGGCGTCTTCGGCGCGCAGGCGCACTCCAGTGCGCCGAGCACCGAAGGCGCCGAGGTGGGCCCGTATCCGAAGCGGGCGAGCCCCGCTCAGCGGCGGACGAGAGAGGTCGCGGGGACGAGCTGCGTGGGGGTGGCGGACGCCGCCGCCACGGCGTCGAGCGGGTGGGGCTCGTCCGGGGCGAGCTCCGCGGAGAGGCGGGCCGCCTCGCGCCGCGCCACGGCGAGCCGCTCCTCGAGGAGCGCCTCGACCTGCGCCGCGCCGGCGGCGCCGTCGGGGGCGCCGGCGGACGCGGCGGGCAGCCCGGGGCCGCTCCGGTCCATCAGGCTGCGGACGAAGACCTCGGCGGCCTTGTAGCTCGACCGCACGAGCGGCGCGCTGGCGGCGTAGAGGAAGCCCATCTCGAGCGCCGCCCGCTCGAACGCGGCGAACGTCTCGGGCTCGACGAAGCGCTGCACGGGCGCGTGCTTCGACGAGGGGCGGAGGTACTGGCCGATGGTCACGATGTCCACCCCGGCCTCGCGGAGGTCGCGCAGGGCCTCCAGCACCTCGTCGTCGGTCTCGCCGATGCCGACCATGATCGAGCTCTTGGTGAGCCGCCGCGGCGCCGGCGCGCCGCGCTCCGCCGCGTCCGCGGCCAGGCGCCGCTGGCGCTCCTTCGCGCGCCGCAGCACCGCGAGCGACTGGTCGTAGCTCGACCGGACGTCGCGGATGACGCGCGTGATGCGGCGGACGACCTCGATGTTGTGGGCGAAGACGTCGGGCCCGGCGTCGACGACGGTGTCGACGCCGCTCATGTGGCCCTGGAAGTCGCCGACCAGCGTCTCGATGAGCAGGTCGGGGCGGAGCGCGTGCAGGCGGCTCACGGTGCGGGCGACGTGGTCGGCGCCGCCGTCGAGCAGGTCGTCGCGGTTGACCATGGTCATCACGACGTACTGGAGCGAGAGCCGGGCGATGGCGCGGGCCACGTGCTCGGGCTCGCGCACGTCGACCGCGCCGCGCGGGTCGCCGGTCGTGACCGCGCAGAAGCGGCAGCCGCGCGTGCACACGTCGCCGAGGAGCATCACGGTCGCGGTCCCCTCGCGCCAGCACTCGCCGACGTTCGGGCAGCGCGCCTCCTCGCAGACCGTGTGGAGATCGAGCTTGCGGAACGTCTCCTTGAGGTGGTGGTAGGTGTCCCCTCCGGGAGCGCGGACCTTGAGCCATTCAGGCTTGGGCGAGAACTGCGCCATCAGGGCTGTCCTTAGCCCATGCGAAGGGGAAGCGCGAGGGGGAGGCGGCCGCCCGCGCGAAGCCGCCGCGAACCGGCGCAGAAGCCCGGCGCCATGGGACAGCCGTCTGCCATGGCGGACGGCCGTCCCATGGCGCCGGGCTGCTCGCGGGCGGAGCTAGGCGCCCGGCGGCGGCACGGAGCGGCTGATCTCGCGCGAGGTCAGCTTGCCGCGCTCGGTGAAGATCGCGGTCACGAGCTCGGCCGGGGTGACGTCGAAGGCCGGGTGGCGGACGGGCACGCCGGGCGGGACGAAGTGGCGACCGCCGATCACGGCGAGCTCGTCGCGGCTGCGCTCCTCGATGGGGATCGACGCGCCGCTCTCGGTCGCGAGGTCGATCGTGCTCCAGGGGGCGGCCACGTAGAAAGGGACGCCGTGGTGGCGCGCCAGGCAGGCGAGGCCGTAGGTCCCGATCTTGTTCGCGACGTCGCCGTTCCGGGCGATGCGGTCGGCCCCGACGACGACGGCGCCGATCTCGCCCTTCTGCATGAACCACGCGGCCATCGAGTCGGAGATCACCTCGACGGGGACGCCGTCGCGCTGGAGCTCCCACGCCGTGAGGCGGGCGCCCTGGAGGTACGGGCGGGTCTCGCACGCGAGCACGCGGATGGTCTTGCCCTCGGCGATGGCGGCGCGGATGACGCCGAGCGCCGTGCCGTAGCCGCCCGTCGCGAGCGCGCCGGCGTTGCAGTGGGTGAGGACCGTGCCGGACTCGGGCAGGCGCGCCGCGCCGGCGCGGCCCATCTGGTGGCAGGCGGCGACGTCTTCCCGGTGGATCTCGCGCGCGAGCTCGGCGAGCTCCCGCGCGCGCTCCTCGCCGCGGCGCCCGGCGTGCTGCAGGGCCGCGGCGATCGCGCGGCGCACCGCCCAGCCGAGGTTCACGGCGGTGGGCCGGGCGGAGGCGAGGTGCTCTCCCGCGGCGCGCATGGCGGCGACGTAGCCGGAGGCGCCCTCGCCCCGGGCGGCGCGCGCGGCGAGCGCCATCCCGTACGCGGCGGCGATGCCGATCGCCGGGGCGCCGCGGACCACCATCGACCGGATCGCCTCGGCGACGCCGGCGGCGTCGGTCGCGGTCACGTAGCGCTCGCGCTCGGGCAGCTCGCGCTGCTCCAGGAGGAACACGCGGTCGTCGCCCTGCGCGAGCTCGACGGCCGAGTAGTCGGCGCCGGAGAGGGCCTCGGCCGGCGCCCAGGGCGGCGCCGATCGTGCGCCGTCGCCCGCCTGGGATCTCTGTTCTGCTTCGAAGCTCGTGCTCATTCAGCGCCTCCCGTTCGAGCGTGACGGCTCTCCTTGCGATCCCGCGTCCGTCCCCGAGCCCTCGGCGCTCGCGGCCAGCCGGCCGCGGATCTCCTCGGCGACGGTCGCGAAGTCCTCGGCCGCGTCGGCCTTGTGGCCCACGAGGTAGGCGCGGAGCGCGTCGGCGGCGAGCAGCGCGATGCTGGCGTTGACCCCGCGCGACGTGAGCGCGGAGATGACGTCGCCGTTCTTGAGCAGCGTCTCCAGGTCGTCGAAGACCGCGGCGAGCTCTGCCCCTGGATTGATGCCGCCGCCGGCACCGGGGCGCGCCTTCTCGTCCTCGTCCTCGTCGTCGTCGCGGCTCACGGTTCGCGCCTCATTTCCTGGTGGTCGTCGCCTTGGGGATCGCGGTGAAGGGGAACTGCGGCGGCTCCACGCCGGGCACGCACTGGTACCCGGAGAAGTCGGTGACGCCCTCCTCGCGGAGCAGCGCCTCGTCGACCCACGCCTTGCCGCGCCGGGCCGACGGCTCGCGCGAGAGCAGCGCCAGCGTCGCGTCGGCGATGATGTCCGCCTTGCGCCACAGCTCCGGGCCGCCGAGGCCGAAGTTCATCGTCGCGTAGCTCTCGATCGCCGTGGCGGGCCAGAGGGCGTGGGCCGTGATGTTCTGATCGGCGTACTCCTCGGCGATGGCGTGGGCGACCATCGTCATGCCGAATTTCGAGACCGCATAGGCGCCGTGGTGGGCGCAGGCCGCGGCGTCGACGGGGGGCGACATCATGATGATATGGCCGTATCGCTGCGCGATCATGTGCGGGAGCACCGCCTGCGAGAGGGCGAACGACGCGCGCACGTTGATGCCCATGATGAGGTCGAACTTCTTCATGGGCGTGTCCAGGACATCGGCCCACCAGAGCGCGCCCGCGTTGTTGACGAGCGCGTCGATGCGCCCGAAGCGCTCGGCGGCGGCGGCGACGGCGGCCTTGCAGGCCTCGTCGTCGCGCACGTCGAGCTTGAGGGGCAGCGCGCGGCGACCGAGCGCCTCGACCTCGCGGGCGACATCGTGGATCGTGCCCGGGAGGCGCGGGTTCTCGGCGACCTCCGTCTTCGCGGCGACGACGATATCCGCACCTTCCCGCGCGCAGGCGAGGGCGACGGCCCGTCCGATCCCGCGGGAAGCTCCGGTGATGAAGACGACGCGGTCCTTGAGGCGCATGGAGGGCGGTCATAGCACAGGAGCCGCCGAGGGGGCGGCCCTGCGGTGCGCTGCCCGGGGAGCCGTCGCGAGCGGAGCGGGGCCGAGGGCAGGCTCTGCCGCGGACGGCGGCGGGCGAGGGCGCTGAGCGGTCTGTCCGACCTCGCTGCGACCCCGCGACGACCGGGGAGCCTCGTCGAGATGTCAGGGGGCTTTCAACCGGGAGCGTCGCGCCGGGCCGAGGGATCGCGCCGTGTGCCGTGTCCCGGAGGAGCGCATCGACCGTGCGACGCCGGCCGCGCGGCGCGACCCCTCGGCTCCCGGCGCGACGCGCGCGCGGACGTCTTGTGTCGATCGTCATCTGGCCGCGGCTCTTCTGGCCGCGGTCTCCTCCCGGCGCACGGACACCCACCCTTCGGCTCAAGGGAGATGGGGTGTCCCACTGGCGCCCTGTCGCACACCGATCTCGGTTGAACAAATCCTCTCTCATCGAGGCTCGAACAGGTTGGTTTCACGGCTTTTGGAAAGATCCAGCGATGGAGCGTCAAATCATGCATGCTCGATTGTTTCGTCTCTGGACATGCCAGGGTTCAGGTGACACCGTGTCTCGAGCGAACTGAAGGGAGGCGTTGCGCTGCGCTCGAGAGCGCAGGGCGCTGTTCGGCCCCCTGAACAACGCTGTACTGGGGTGGCCTGTCGCGGCGCTGGCGCCCCGGCGCGACCGTCGGCGCGAGCCGCGGCGCCGGTGCGAGCCGGGCTGGGACAGGCTCACAGAACTAGGAGTATATTAATGAGTGCCTTGCATCGGACGCTTGTCCTCGCCTTCATCGCTGGCTGTTCTGCCGTGGGCTGTCTGAGCTCGACCGGCGTCGACGAGGAGCTGTCTGACGGGAAGTCCGATCCGCTGGAGGGGTCGGTCTGCGATACCGCTGCAGAGGGCGCGGACGTCACGCTCTCCTGCCCGGCAGGGGAGGTCATCACGGCGATCGAGTTCGCGAGCTATGGCCGGCCTCGCGGGACCTGCGGGGGCTTCTCGGCGACCACGTGCAACGCGTCGACGTCGAAGTCGGTGGTCGAGCGCGCGTGTGTCGGGCAATCGAGCTGCACCGTGCTCGCGAACAACGCGACCTTCGGCGACCCGTGCAGGAGAACCACGAAGCGGCTTTACGTCCAGGCCGCGTGCGCCCCGGCGCCGGACGGCGGCTCGACGAGCGGCGGGGGCGGCTCGACGGGCGAGGGCGGCTCGACGGGCGAGGGCGGCTCGACGGGCGAGGGCGGCTCGACGACCGGCGGGGGCGGCTCGACGGGCGAGGGCAGCTCGACGACCGGCGGGGGCGGCTCCACGGGCGCTGAGGTCTGCGGCAACGGCGTGTGCGGCGCGGGCGAGGACTGCTCCAGCTGCGCGAGCGACTGCGGCGCCTGCCAGACGTGCGAAGGCGCGGGGCCCAGCACCACGACGCTCGACACCGAGGAGCAGGCCTTCCTTCGCCTCATCAACCAGTACCGCGCCGAGAAGGGTCTCGGGGCGCTCTCGGCCTGCACCTCGATGAGCCGCGCCGCCCAGGGGCACAGCGAGGACATGCGCGATCAGAACTACTTCTCGCACTCGAGCCTCGACGGCCGGACGCCGTGGGCGCGCATGTGCAACGCCTGTTACGAGCTCGGCTGCGGGGGGACCGCCATGGCCGAGAACATCGCGGCCGGCAACTCGGGAGCGCAGGGGACGTTCGATCAGTGGAAGAACTCGGACGGCCACAACAAGAACATGCTCGGAACGGGCTTCCGGGTGATCGGCATCGGGCGGGCGACCGGGGGCGGCACCTACGGGTCCTACTGGACCACCACGTTCGGCGGCAGCTCCGAGGCGAGCTGCAACTGAGCAGCGCGCCTGCCCGGAGCAGCCTGTCACGTCTGAGGCGTTCTGCTACGGCGGCTCAGCGCAGATCGGGTGCCAGCACACCCGATCTGCGCTGTTCGCCCCGGCGGAGCGCGACCACCGCGGTTCGGCCCGGCGATTGCTTCACGTCGCGATGACCGGATGACCGGACCACCGGGCGGTACAACGGCAAACCATCCACGCAAGCGAAGAATCGCGAAGGCCGTCAGGACGCGGCTGTTCACGGGGCGCTGCTCACCGAGGGCGCCCTCGAGATGTCCGATCGGCGTGGGGAGCAGGTATCCCACGCTCGATCCGGGGTAGCGCCCAGGAAGGTGGGGAGTCGGAAGCAGATCCATGACTTCCCGCCTTCCTGGGGACAGACGGTGTCCTGGCGGTGCGCGCGGCGCGCCCACTGCCCGCTTCGAAGAATGTCATGGCCGAACACATCATCTATCTCCTCGGGCCGTATCGGATCCCCGGCTTCCAGGGCGAGCGGGACGTCCGCGTCTACCTGCCCAGCGAGGGGGCGCACGCCGAGCCTTCGCCTGTGCTCTTCCTGTTCGATGGTCAGAACGTCTTCCACGACGATCCCTCGTACAGCGGCGGCTGGCACCTCCACGAGGCGGTGCGCGATCTCGCGGATCGGGGCCTCGTCGCGCCGGTCCTCGTCGGCATCGATCACGGCGGGGGCGAGCGGCTGACCGAGCTGTCGCCGTTCCCGGGCGACGGCAGCGAGGGGAGGCTCGACGACTTCCTCGGCTGGCTCACCTCCGAGATCGTGCCGGCGGTGCAGCAGCGCTTCGCGGTGCGGCGCGACCCGGCGGGCACGGCGATCGGCGGCTCGTCGATGGGGGGACTCGCGGCGCTCTACGCCCATTTCCGCCGCCCCGATGTGCTCGGGGCGGCGCTGTGCATGTCGCCCTCGCTCTGGTTCGCGGAGCGCAAGATCTTCGATTTCATCGCGGCGCAGCCCGTCCCGGCGAGCTCGCGGCTGTACGTCGACGCCGGCGCCCAGGAGGACGGCGGCTCGGTGCTGCGCGACGCCGCGCGGCTCGTCGAGCACCTGCGCGAGCGGGGGTACAGCGACGCCAACCTGCTCTTCTGCCCGGACGAGGCCGGGACCCACAGCGAGGACGCCTGGCGCCGGCGCGCCCCGGGAGCGCTGCAGTTCCTGTTCGCCGAGGCGGCAGGGGAGCAGCCGGGGGACGCCGGGGCGCCGGACGGCTCGCAGCGGGCCGCCTGAGCTGGTCCCGATGCGCCGGCGGAGCTGAGGGAGGCCCCCGCGCCTCACCGCCATGAGCCGGGAAGGTCAGCATGCGTTACTCGCGCTGTACGGTCTCCTCGGCGCGACAGGCCACGAGCTCACTGGCGTTGCTCGCCTAGCCGCGATGACGGTTGCGCGCGACAGGCACGACGAACAGGCCCTGGTGAGCTATCTCTTTCGTGGTGCTCGACTACATGTCTCCAGCTCGGATAATCCGCTCTTCGGAGCCGGCCGAGTGGGGCTGGTGATGCGGTAGCGTTCGAGTCGATGGCGATATCCACTATCCGTGAGTGGCTATCACGCTCATGAGCTTACGCGACCGTTTGGTGCGCAGAACGCGCGCCCGATCCTCTCTACCGCCGCCCCTTGCTCCGCTTGCGCGTCCCCTGGACGATGCGCGCCGCGTAGCGCGCCGGCGGGGCGCTCGCGGTGAGCGCCGCGCCGAGCCGGGCGGTCTCCGCGTCCGAGAACGAGCCTCTCCGCAGCGCGGCGATCGCCTGCGCGACGACGTCGCGCGACTCGGGGCGCTCCACCTGCGTCCTCTCTTCAAGCCAGCGCACGACCTCGGGGAAGCGGGCCGCGAAGGTCGCGATCTGCGCCGGCATCCCCTGCCGGAGCAGGCGCAGCCCCTGCAGCCGCTCGTCGGCGCGCGGCGAGCGATCCGCCATCGCGAACGCCTCCTCGAGGCGCGCGACGACCTCCGCGCCCGCCGAGATCCCCGTGAGCAGCGTGCGCTCCGCGAGCGCCTCGAGCGCGACGTACGCCTGCAGGTAGCCGTCGGTCCAGGACGCGAGCTCGCCGACCGCCGCGTCGCCCCGCGCCGCGATGACGGCGCGCAGCGCCGCCACGACGCCGTCGCGCACCACGCGCCGCGGGTCCTCGGCCAGCTGCTCGAGCTCCCCCAGCGGATCGAACCCGCCCCGCGCGCCCCGCGCCCCGCGCCCACGCTGCGGGCTCGCCGCGCCTGCGGCGCCCCCCGGCCGCGCCGCCTGCGCTCCTTGCGTTGCCGTCGCCGTCGCCGTCGCCATCGCCGCGAGCGCCTGCGCGGCCACGATGAGCGCGTACTCCTCGGTGCTCGCGCAGAGCGCCCGCACGAGCCGCTCCGCCGGCGGCCCGCGGTCCGCGATCGCCGCGCCGACCGCCCGGGCGAGATCCAGGTTCACGCGCGGCAAGGGCGCGTTCGGCCCGAGGTCGGGGCCTGGCGCGCGAACGCCGCCCCGCCGGGCAGGCAGCCCCGAGCTCCGATCGAGCAGCGCGAGCAGCTCGGCCGGATCGCCGAGCTGCGTGGCGCGCTCGACCGCCGCATCGATCTTCGGGTTGCGCAGCGCGCCGGGGGGCGTCGCGCCCCGGCGTAGATCCGAGGAATCGGCCATTCAGAACCCCAGAGAAAGGCCGACCTCCGGGGAGAGGACGGCGGTGACAGCGGGAAAGGTGAGCCCCGCGCGGACCGCGAGGTTCAGCGAGACGGCGTCGAGCGGCGCGTACGCGACGCCCACGCCGACAGACGCGAACCCCTGGCCCGCTTGCCTTGTCGCGGCGAGCGTCTGCTGCCGGGGCTCGAGCCGCCCGCTCCGGCCCGACCTCGTGCACGGGCTCGTGATGCCGGCGCCCGCCCCGCACGCGTCCGCGTCCTCGAGGACCTCCACGTCGACCTCGGCGTCGACCTGCGCGACGCCTGCCGCGGCGAGCACGAACGGACGGGCGCCGAGCTGCTCGAACGGCCGCGCCGCGAGGAAGTACTGCGCGCGCGCCTCGAGGTGGAGCGGCAGGAACGACGCGCCGCCGCCCGAGGTGCCGCCGGCGGCGAAGCCGACGCGGCCGCCGACCGTGAGGTTGTCGAGCAGGAGCCGATCGTAGGCGATCGCCACCCGCAGCGTCGCGAGCGCGAAGCCGAGGTTCACGTCGTTCGCGACCCCCGGCGTCGGCGTGCCGTCATACCGGGTCCCGTCGCCGCGCAGGCAGACGAAGTTGTCGCTCGCCTGCGACGCGACCGTGCACACGTCCCGGCCGGAGAGCAGCGCGACGTCGGGGGAGAAGGTGAGCGAGACCCAGTTCCTGCGGACATCCGCCGCCGCCTCCGCCGCCGCCGTCGACGACGACGCCGATCGCGCGACGCACGAGCCGCCGACACAGGCGAGCCCGCCGTTGCACTGCCGGTCGTCGAGGCACTGCCGCGGCCGCTCCTTCTCGGGCGCCGCGCACGTCGCCGGGGGCGCGTAGCCGGGCCAGTGCGGCGGCGTCGCGGCGGGGCGCGCCTTGATCTCCGTGGCCAGCGGGGCGTCGCGCGCGCCCGCGCTCGCGAGGATCGCGCCGTCCTCGTCGACCGCCGCGACGTGGTAGCGCAGCGTCCCCTCCTTCTCGAGCGCGGAGCACGGCACGTTGATGCCGAACCCCTGGCCCCGCAGCTTCTTCATGACGAGCGGGCGGTACTCGTCCTCGCCGGGCGGCAGGTACCAGACGGTCACCTGCTTCACGCTGGACAGCAGGTCGGCCGGCACCTCGATATAAAGAGGGACGGGCGTGCGGACGCGCTGCTCGGGCGGCGGCGACATCTGCAGCCGCGCGCCGGCCGCGGCGGACGCGCCGGCACCGGTCGCGGCGCGCGCCTGCTCGAACGCGAACGAGACCTCCGGCGTCGCCAGGCCCGGGTCCAGCCGCGCGGACGGATCGATGCGGAGGGCGTCCGCGAAGGCGTCGCGGGCGTCCCCCAGCTCCTTTCGCCCCTGGGCGAGCACCGAGCCCAGCGCGACGAACAGCCTGGCCTTGACCGCGGGCGAGCACCCCGACTCGCCGCAAGCGTCGATGGCAGCCCGGAGCTTGCGCTCCGCCTGGTCGAACCGGGTCTCGAGGTAATCGGTCCCCAGCGCCTCGTTCAGGGCCGCCTCCGCCTGGGCATCCCGGGGAGACGCCTGTGCCGCTGCAGCGCCCGCCGTCAGCCACCCGCAGAGGCTGACCGCGATCGCGAGCAGCGCGCGCGGCGCGCAGGGAGCGGGGCCGTTGCGTACGGACATCGGCCGGCAACGTAGTCCACAGGTGCGGCCACGAGCTCCACAAAAATCCGAAAGCCGGCCGTCTGGCCGCCCGACCTCCGTCCCACGGCGGGCACGGAACGGGCAAGTAATCCACAGGTTGTGCCCAGCTTGTGGATTACCCGCACGTGTCCCCTGGCACCTCGCGGAGCTGCCCGGGTCCTCGTCCGATCGCGGGGGCGGCAGCTCCTCCAGACCCCGGCGCCGACCATGGGCCAGCCCGGGCATGGACGCGCCGCCCACACCAAGTTCACCGATTATCTTGCGATCTCGGGCACTCCGCGGCCCGACCGCCGCAGAGCTTCCGGGCGCTAAAGTCCCTCCTCCGGCACCGATCTGCAACCCAAAAATCACGCGCCTGACCCGGGTTTGGCCCCTCCACAGGGTTGTCCACAGATTGGCCACCCGATGGCCCCAGACGACGCGCAGGTTTCGTCCATGCCCGGCCGGTGCTGGCCCGGGGCGCCGGTCGAGATTGACAGACGCGTGACGACATGAAGAGGGGAGCCGGCGGACGCCCGATCTGGCGGAGCCGTCCGGAGGCGCGCGGCGGCGGCTGGGCGCGCGGCGCCGCGCGCGGCGTGCTAGCTGGTGCGCATGCGCCTTCCGGAATTCCCCGAGGAGATCGCGCCGGCCCTCGGCGCCAGCGACGCGCCGGCCCTCGGCGCCAGCGACGCGCCGGCCCTCGGCGCCAGCGACGCGCCGCGCCTCGGTTCCAGCGACGCGCCGGCCCTCGGCGCCAGCGACGCGCCCGCGCAGCTCGCTGCGCGCCCGCTCGTCCGGAGGAGCGCGCGCGCCGGCGCACGGCTTGCCGACCACGACGCCTCCTCGCTCGCGGAGCTCCTCCTCAAGGCCGGCGGCACGGCGTCCGCGGCGCGCGCCGTCGCCGGCAAGGTGGTGCGCCACGCGTTCGGGGCGGAGCCGGCCGCGCTGCAGCCCGCGCCTGCATGGGACGCGGCCGCGCTCGCCGCCCTGGGCATCGGGGCGTGGGCGCATGAGGCCCTGCTCGCGCTCGATCCCGCCCCGTCGCTCGAGATCGCCGAGCAGGCGCCCTCGACGGACGACACGCTCCGGCTCGTCCTGCGCGCTCGCGACGGCGCGCTCATCGAGTCGGTGCTCATCCCGGGGCCGGCCCGCACGACGCTCTGCGTCTCGAGCCAGGTCGGCTGCGCCCGCGCCTGTGCCTTCTGCGAGACGGGGCGGCTCGGGCTCGCGCGCCAGCTCGCCGCCGGCGAGATCGTCGATCAGGTCCGGATCGCGCGCGCGCTCGCGGCGCAGCGCGGCGGCGCGCCGCTCAGGAACCTCGTCTTCATGGGGATGGGGGAGCCGTTCGATAACCTGGGCGAGGTGCTGAAGGCGATCCGGCTGCTCACCGACCCGCGGGCGTTCCGGTTCGCCCCGTCGCACGTGACCGTGAGCACCGTC
Source organism: Sorangium sp. So ce321 (assembly GCF_051530195.1). Classification (NCBI taxonomy): domain Bacteria; kingdom Pseudomonadati; phylum Myxococcota; order Polyangiales; family Polyangiaceae; genus Sorangium; species Sorangium sp. So ce321. The sequence continues at coordinate 2,703,449 of NZ_CP150329.1, forward strand.
GGGGTGGCGGACAAGATCGAGCCGTTCTTCCGCGACGCGCACGCTGAGCTCGCCGTCAGCCTGAACGCCCCGGACGACGCCCGCAGGCAGGCGATCATGCCGGTGAACGCGCGCTTCCCGATGGCGGCCCTCAAGGAGGCGCTCGCGCGGTCGATGCCGCAGGGCCGGCGCGTGCTGTTCGAGTACGTGCTCTTCGACGGCTACAACGACGCGCCGGAGGACGCAGATCTCCTCGCGGCGTACGTCGCCGGGCTCCGGTGCCGCGTGAACGTCATCCCCTGCAACCCAGGCCCGGATCCCGCGCTCCGCCCGCCGTCCGCGGCGCGGCTCGACGCCTTCGTGGCCCGGCTGTCCGCGCACGGCGTGACCACCCTGGTGCGGCGGCCGCGGGGGCGCGACGTGGGCGGCGCCTGCGGCCAGCTCGCGGGGATGGCCCGCGTCAGGCAGCCATCGCCAGCGTGAGCGCGGCGTTCCGGACGAGCGGGGCTCCCACGCGGAGCGCCCCGTTGCCCGCCGCGAACGTGCGGGCGACCTTCCCCGCGTTCCGGTTCATCCGGGTGACCACCGTCCGCCGGTCCAGGTCGCCGGCCGTCGCAAGCAGGGAGAGCAGGTCGTCCCAGACCCTGTCGCGCCACTTCCGGAGCAGGAAGAGCACGACGCTGGAGACAGTCCGCTGCACGTCCTTCGTGACGGTCGCGATCCGGGCGAGCGGGCAGCCATAACGATCGCTCAGGATTGCGAAGATTTCCGGCATCGCCGCCGCGAGAATTTCGTTCACAAGGTCGTGGTCGTGGCGGTAGCGGCCGAGAAGCCGGGCGTCCTGCACCGCGCCGTGCTGGACGATGTTCTGGTAGAGCCCGAGGGCCAGGTCGTAGTTGATGTGCGCGTTGATGCCGAGCAGGGCGTGAACCGCCGCCGCCGTCCCACCCGCGCTGTTGCACTGGAACGCCACATCCCACGCCTCGACGCCCGTGGAGCGCCCGTCCAGCGACGCCTCCAGCGCCTTCAGGTAGTACTCGCAGAAGATCCCGGCGAGGCGCGAGATCCACGCGGGCTCGAGGAACCGGTCGTCCGTGCCGTCGACGACCGCCTCCTTCACGCGGCGCGTGATCACGGCGTAGACGTCGGGGAACACCGCCCGCGGGTCGTTCTTCTCGCGCAGCCGCGCGGCGACCGTCTCCAGGGCGACGAGCGCCTCGGCGACGTTCATGGGCTTCATCGTCACGCCCTCGAGGACCGCGTGACGCGCGGCGGACATCGCAGGCCGGCACGCGGCCGCCGACCGCGTCTGCTTGCTGATCATCGCCAGGGGTCGCTCGGAAGTAAGGGTGTTCATGGCTGCGCTGAGCGAGCGAATTCAAGGATCGTGCCTGTATGTCCTGTTCGCAGTCGTACACTTTGCGTCGCCCCCTGAGGTCGCCCGGCGCGGGCGATCGAGCGCGCGCGACAGGCGCAGGCGCGCTGGTCCGTCCCGCCTCCGCCTGCGCGATTTCCCGTGAATCCAGCGAAGCGCAGCCCTTGGAACACCCGGGCGAGCGCGCGAGCGCCGCAGCGATGTTTCTCCCCTAACCGCGAGGGGGCCGTTCAGCGGGTGCTACCTGAATGCCATCTCCCGACAACGTGAGAAAGCTGACCAGAGCGCCAAACTGCCCCATGGGGCAGTTTGTTACGCGCGGACGGAGAACCTTCACGCAAAATGCGGGAGCTCCTGACGCTCCGCGGCTTTCGACGACTTGACGCGACACGGTGCGACACCCCGAGTCAGCGCCGGAAGTTTCGGCCCGCCGGGGGATGCGCCGTATCCTGGACGGAGCGACCCGCGCCTCTGCGCGCGTCCACCGTACCGACCGGCGCGCGGGGAGGTCTGCTGTGCTCCTCCGCGGCCGCCATCGCCGAGCACCATGAGCTTCCTCAAGATCGTCTGTTCCGAGCCGAGAAACGACCTCGCTTCATTCCTTCAAGCCCTGCCGATCGAGCCCGCGGAGCCGGCCATCGCGCTCGTGCTGAGCACGGCGGACCTCGCCTATCCGCTCGTCGCCGCGCGGATGTTCCTCGCCTCGGCCAGGGAGGTCGGAGCGTCTCACCTCCTGTGGGTGGCGCCATACCTCCCGCCCTCGAGCCGTGTGGGGCGGCAGATTCGCGACGCTGAGGCATTTGTGCGCGCCTCCGGGCACAAGGTGACGGCTGTGTGTCACGGCCCCTTGCTCAGCGCGCTCATGCTCTGGAGCGAGGACATCCGGCTCCGTCGCACGCTGCCTCTGCCGCTCGGCGATGGTGCGCTGCCGTGGGTGGCGCCGGCCGACGTGGCCCGCATGGCGCTCCGCGCGCTCGAGCAGCCTGGCGCCGCGCCGCCGGTCGTCTGCGGGCCCGCCGCGTGCACCGGGGCCCAGGTGGCGGCCGCGCTCTCCCGCGCCGTCCGGGCGGGGCTGGCGAGCGACAGGTTCGCGCGGCGACGGTTCGAGGAGATCGATCGCGACAACAACCGCGCGCTCAGCGAGGACGAGCTCCTGCCCTACCTCACCGGCCTCGGCATGCCGGCCGACGAGGCGAAGGCGCTGCTCGTGGCCGCGGACGCGACCGGGGACGGGACCCTCGATTTCGAGGAGTTCACCGCCGGGCTGCGGGGGCGGCTCGACAACCTCGTCCAGCAGCTGCTCCGCGAGGACAGCTTCGAGATCCGGTACGTGGACACGCCGGCGGACGCGGCCGTGGCGGCGCTGGCCCGGGCGGGCCTGCGCAAGGCGGCGGCCGAGGCGCTGATCGAGGGCTGGACGAGCCTGGCCAGCGAAGGGATCCCCGCGGACGCGCGCGGGCCCGACGACGCCTGGCTCGAGCTCCCGCCCGCGAGCGTCGACGCATGGGCCGAGCGGCACGCGCTCGATCACGTGAACGTCCACCTCCTCCCCGGGCAGGGGCTGCTCTCGCTGCGCGAGGGGCTCGTCGACAGCAGCGCGGCGATGGGCGCGCTGGCGGGCAAGGCGGCCGCGATCTCGAGCGTGGTGGACGGCGGCGGCCGCGTCCTCTCGCTCTTCCGCGCGCTCGACGGGACCGGCGTCTCGGCGCGGTGGCTCGACGCGGTGCCCGCGAGCCTCCGGTGGGTGGTGTGCGGCGATCGCGACAAGCGCCGCGCGCTCCTCGTCTCGGAAGGACAGCTCGCGGGGCTGCACGTCGAGGGCGAGTGGCAAGGGCTCCCGTCCGCGATGCGGCTGCTCATGGCGCGCGCCCCGCTGCCCGGCTGGCAGCTCGCGACGTTCCGGGAGCTCGGCGAGCTGAAGCTCGAGCAGCCCGCGACGCTGTTCGAGCCCGACGAGGTCGTGTGCAACTGCGCCGGGGTCAGGCGCGGGCAGATCACGAGCCTCATCGCGTCCGGGTGCGCGACGCGCGCCGAGGTGTCGGAGCGGACGCGGGCGGGGCAGATCTGCGGCGGCTGCGTCCCGGCGATCGAGGAGATGTTCGGCGCGTCGAGCCTGGTGCAGGCCGAGGTGAAGGGGGCGCAGGAGCTCTCTCCCGGGATCTTCCAGATCAAGCTCGCGCCGGTCGGCGGCGCGCCGGCGGCGTCCGAGCCCGGGCAGCACGTCCTCGTGCAGGGCTACCTCGATCGGCGCTGGGTGGCGCGCGCGTACACGCTGTCGGCGCCGGCGGTCGCGGGCGGGGACTACGAGGTCACGGTGAAGCGCGAGGAGCTCGGGGTCTTCTCGCGGTGGCTGTGCGAGCGCGGCGCGGCGTCGCTGCTGCGCGCCTCCGCGCCGCGGGGCAGCTTCGTCCTGCCGGCGCCGCCCGTGGACCGGGTGGTGTTCCTCGCGGGCGGGATCGGCGTCACGCCGGCGATGGCGATGCTGCGGGCGCTCGACGGGAAGGTCGCCCGCCCCGACCTGCAGGGCTTCCTGCTCGACTGGTCGGCGTCGCGCGCCGCGGACTTCCTCTATTTCGAGGAGGAGCTGCGCGCGATCGCCGGCCGCACGCCCGGCGTCGGGCTCCGCCTGCGCGCGACGCAGGCGGAGGGGCGGCTGTCGAGGGAGAGCGTGGCCGAGCTGTACGCCTACCGGCCGGGGTCGCGGGCGCTCGTGTGCGGGCCCGAGGGGTTCATGCGCGACGCGCACGAGCACCTGCGCGCGGCGGGCTGGCCGGAGGACGCGATCCAGCGCGAGCTGTTCACGTCGAACGTCGACGCCGCGGGGGGGATCCGCCCGATGCCGCTCCGCCGGGCCGGCGCGGCCCGCGCGGCGGGCGGGGTCTGCCCGGTCGAGCATGCGTCGTTCCACCTGACCCCCACCGGGCCCGGGGCGGCGCTGACCGAGGCCGAGGCATTCCTGCGCCAGTGCTATGCGGAGCTCGGGGTGCCCTCCGCCGCGGAGGAGCGCTGGCGGGAGGTGCGGGCGAGCCTGGAGAAGCGCGGGACGTACGAGCACCTGCCCGACGAGCTCGCGTACGGGGCCCGGCTCGCGTGGCGCAACAGCTCGCGCTGCATCGGGCGCTTCTTCTGGTCGACGCTCCACGTGCGCGACATGCGCCACCTGAAGACGGAGGAGGAGATCTTCGGGGCGCTCGTCGAGCACGTCGACCTGGCGACCAACGGGGGCGACATCCGGGCGACGATGACCGTGTTCAGGCCGGGGGAGCCGCGGATCCGCATCTGGAACGGGCAGATCGTCCGGTATGCGGGCTACCGGCTCCCGGACGGGGGCATCCTCGGCGATCCGGCGAACGTGGAGCTGACGGAGCAGGCCCTCGCGCTGGGGTGGCCGGGCGGGGAGCGGACGCGCTTCGATCTGCTGCCGTTGATCATCCAGATCGGCGATGCCCGGCCGCGGTGGTTCGAGCTGCCGCGGGAGCGGGTGCTCGAGGTGCCGATCGTGCACCCGCGCCACGCGTGGTTCGCCGAGCTCGGGCTGAAGTGGCACGCGCTGCCGGCGGTCTGCAACATGGCCTTCGACGTCGGCGGGGTGCAGTACATGGCGGCGCCGTTCAACGGCTTCTACATGGGGACCGAGATCGGCGCGCGCAACCTGAGCGACGTGACGCGGTACAACCAGCTGCCGCTCATCGCGGACCGCCTCGGGCTCGACCGGTCGCGCAGCGACACGCTGTGGCAGGACGCGGCGCTGGTCGAGCTGAACATCGCGGTGCTGCACTCGTTCCGGCAGGCCAAGGTGCGCATCCTCGATCACCACGCGCTGTCGGAGTACTTCAAGAAGTTCGAGCAGCAGGAGCGGGAGTGCGGGCGCCCGGTCTACGCGGACTGGACCTGGGTCGTCCCGCCGATGTCGGCGTCGACCATGGCGGTGTTCCACACCAACATGGAGAACAAGATCCTGAAGCCGAACTACCTTTATCAGGACGACCCGTGGAAGGCGCAGAAGGGGTAGCGGGGGGCTCGTCGCGGCGGGGCTCAGCGGGGCGTCGGCGGGCGTCGGTGGGCCTTTCCCGATCGTCCCCGCGGCTGTCTTGGTAAGCTCCGCGCGCGATGATGGACGACGAGGAGCTCGCGGCGCAGCGCATCGGCACGAAGATCGGCACCTGGACGGTCGAGCGCGTGCTCGGGGGCGGCGGGATGGCGAGCGTCTTCCTCGGCCGGCGCGCGGACGGCCACGCGGCGGCGGTGAAGGTCCTTCACCCGTCCCTCAGCCAGATCGAGGAGCTCCGGAAGCGGTTCCTGCGCGAGGGCCCGATCGGCAGCGCCCTGGCCGCGGTCGGCCCGCTCTGCGAGGGGCTGCCGCTCGTCCTGGAGTCGGGCGTCGCGGACGACGGCGCCGCGTACCTGGCCATGGAGGTGCTCGAGGGCGAGACGCTCTTCGACCGCATGGCCCGGCTGGGCACGCGCCCCGTGGGCGAGGTGCTGACGCTGGCCGAGCGGGTCCTCGACGTGCTGGTCGTGGCGCACGCGCACGGCGTGGTCCACCGGGACATCAAGCCCGAGAACCTGCACATCGGGAACGACGGGCGCGTGAAGGTGCTCGACTTCGGGATCGCGCGGGTCCTCGATCCGCTCCCGTTCGGCATGGGGGAGCTGCCGGAGAAGACGGCGACGAAGACGGGGGTGGCGCTCGGAACGAGCGAGTACATGGCGCCCGAGCAGGCGACGGGGAACGTGCGCGAGATCGACGGCAGGACCGACGTCTTCGGGCTGGGCGCGACGATGTTCCGCCTGCTCTCCGGCCGCGCGATCCACGGCGATGTCGCCGACGCGCGCCTGCTCATCGCCGCGGCGACGGAGCGGGCGCCGTCGCTCGCGGCGTGCGCGCCGGACGTGCCCTCCGAGGTGTGCGACGTCGTGGATCGCGCGCTGGCGTTCCACAAGGTCGAGCGGTACCCCGACGCGGCGACGATGCGCGCCGACATCCGCGCGGTGCGGTCGGGCCGGCTGCCGCCGTACGTGGTGGCCGTGGAGGAGGGGCGGATCCCGGCGGGGGCCCGGCTCCCGCCGCGCTGAGGGGGGAGGGCCGCCCGCGTCGCGGAGGGCCGCCCGGAGCGTCAGCGGCCGCGGCGACAGCGGAGCTGGCCGTTGTCGTTCTCGATATCTCCTCTGCACCGGCGGTAATCTTCCAGGCGCGTCCTGTGGTATCTCCCTCTTCGGTCCTCGCACCGCGCGAACAGCGTGCCGCGGTCGGTCCGGACGTCCCTGCACGTCCTGCGGTAAGACCCACCGGGCTCCCGGTCCCGGTCCTGGGCTTGCGCCGGATCGCTGCTGGACATCACGGTGGACAACGAGAGCGCGCCGAGGAGCAGCGCGACGAGCGTGTTCTTCATGATTTTCCCCCCACGTTGGCGCAGCGCCTCGCGGGGCGATGCGTTGTTGAGCTCATGGAGCGGCCGCTCCGGGGGCGCAATCCTGCTGGGCCGGTAGTCGGCCTCTTTCGCCGCTGGCGGCTTTCTCGATCCCGGGAACGAGGGAGGGAATCGACGATATAACTACGAACGCAATGCCGCCTGCTCGAAGTACGACGAAGAGAGCGATTCTCGAACGAGAACAACACTGTCCCCGTGAGACCCCTGGCAGGGCCCCCGCCCGCATCTCTCCCGCAACCGCCCCGCAGCTTCCCTATCCGCTCCAGCTCCCCTCGCCCGCGAGCAAGCTCGCCGCCTGCGCGAGATCCGCCTGGAAGTGCGCCTTCGCGGCAGCGCGCGCCGCCTCGTCGGGCATGCGCAGGAGCGCGGCCGGGTGGTATGTCGCCATCCACGCCTCCGCCCACGGCGTCTTGAAGACCTGACCGCGGCTCTGCGTGATGCTGAATCGCCCGCCGAGGAACGAGCGCGCCGCCGTCGCGCCGAGACACACGATCACCCGCGGCCGCACCGCCTCGACCTCCGCCTGGAGCCAGGCGCGACAGGCCTGGATCTCCGGGCCGACGGGCTTCGCGTGCAGCCGGCGCTCGCCGCGCGGCTCCCACTTGAAGTGCTTCACCGCGTTCGTCACGTAGATGCCGCCCCGCGACAGGCCCGCTACGGAGAGCGCCTCGTCGAGCACGCGACCCGCCGGACCGACGAACGGCCGCCCGCAGAGGTCCTCCTCATCCCCAGGCTGCTCCCCCACGAGCATCAGCGGCGCGTCCGCCGGGCCCTCCCCGAACACCGTCTGCGTCGCCCGCTCGCACAGCGCGCACGCCTGGCAGGACGCCGCCGCCTCGCGGAGCACCGGGAGCGCGCGCGCAGCGGGCACGTACGCCTCCGCCGCGCTCGCCGTCCCGCTGCGGCTCGCCTGCATCGCGTCGACGCGCGACGCGGCGTCCCGCACGAGCTCGCTCATCACCGAGAGCTCGGGCAGGGTGCTCCAGTGCTTCGCCGGCATCTCCGCGCGCATCGCCCGCAGGTTCACGCGCGCCGGGTTGTAGATCGCCCGGTAGTAGGTGCGGAACAGCTCCTCGAGCTCGTCCTCGCGCGGCGCGGCGTCGCGCGGCAGCCCCGGGCCGTAGCGGAGCTCGGCGCCGTCCCAGTGCGCCGACTCGTCCGGCGTGAGGATCGACCACCCCATCGACGGGAAGCGCCGCTCGAAGAACGGCGCGCCCAGGCGGAGGATCCGGTGGTCCGGGCGGTGCCACGCGACGTAGCGCTCGCGGCCGCCTTCGTCCTCGACCCGCCGGAAGCGCACGAACGCGTGCAGCTTGTGGACGTCGCGCCGCACCGCCTGCTCCAGGGCGCGCAGCCTGGCCACGTCGGGATCGGCGGCGAGCTCGAGCAGGTAGGGCTCGCCGTGGGTGAGCCGGAACAGCGCGCGGTAGAGCAGCGGAAACCGCGCCGCGTCCCGGTGGCAGGCGACGGCGGTCGCGAGGCGCATGAAGGCGGCCGGGACGCGCGGCCGCGGCGCGTCCGGGGTTGCGGGCGCGTCCGGGGTTGCGGGCGCGGCCGGCGCTGCGAGCGCGGCGCCGAAGAGGACGCCCTGACCCTGCTCCGCCACGTCCTCCCAGAGGACGTCCTCGGGCGGCGCCTCGCGGGCGAGCAGCGCGCGGGCGGCGTCGCGGAAGGCCTCGAACGTCGGGGGGATGGGCGCGCGGATCACAGCTCCCCGGAGCGCGCCCCCTCGCGCGCCTCGAACAGGCCGAGCTGCGCCGGAGGGCGGACCCGCTGCGCGAGCCCGGCGCGGTCGAGATCCCGCGCCGCGCTGCGGTGCTCGTCGGCCGTCACGAGAAACGGCGCCGCGCGGGCGACCGGGACGCGGAGCCGCGCGAGGTCGGCCATGCGGACGGCGCTGTGGCGGCGCATCGCGAGCACGCGCTTGACCGTCCGCACCCCGAGCCCGGGCACGCGGAGGAGCGCCTCCCGGGGCGCTGTGTTCACGTCGACGGGGAAGAACTCGCGGTGCGCGATCGCCCACGCGAGCTTCGGGTCCATCGTCAGATCCAGGTTCGGCGAGGCCGCGCTGAGGAGCTCGCCCGCGGAGAAGCCATAGAACCGGATCAGCCAGTCCGCCTCGTAAAGCCGGTGCTCGCGCGCGAGCGGCGGGGAGTCGGCGGGGAGCCGGGCGTCGGCGTGCGGGATCGGGCTGAACGCGGAGTAGTAGACGCGCCGCAGCCCGTGCGCCGTGTACAGCCGCGACGCGGTGGCGAGGATCTCCTGATCGCTCGTCGGCGTCGCGCCCACGATCATCTGCGTGCTGTGCCCCGCCGGCGCGAACGCGGGCCTCCGCGGGCTCGGATCGTCGCGGGTCTCGATGATCCGGGTGTGGATCTCCGCCATGGCGGCCTCGATGGACGGCATCGTCTTCTCGGGCGCGAGCGCCGCGAGATCCCGCTGGGTGGGCAGCTCGACGTTGACGCTGAGGCGATCGGCGTAGCGCCCCGCGACGTCGAGGAGCTCGGGAGAGACGCCCGGCGCCGCCTTCAGGTGGATGTAGCCGCCGAACCGGTGCTCCTCGCGGAGCGACCGGGCGACGGCCACGAGCTGCTCCATCGTGTAGTCGGGGCTCTTGAGGACTCCCGAGCTCAGGAACAGCCCTTCGATGTAGTTCCGCCGGTAGAAGTCGAGCGTGAGCGCGACCACCTCTTTCGGGGAAAAGCTCGCCCGCTCCACGTCGCTGGACAGGCGGTTCACGCAGTACTGGCAGTCGTAGATACAGACGTTGGTGAGCAGGATCTTGAGAAGGGAGACGCAGCGGCCGTCCGGCGTGTAGCTGTGGCAGATGCCCATGCCCTCCGTGCTGCCGATCCCCTGCGGCAGGGCGGGACGGCGGGAGCCGCTGCTCGCGCACGATGCGTCGTACTTGGCGGCGTCCGCGAGGATCGCGAGCTTTCGCTTGAGCTCCATGAGCTGAACGAACGTGGGGATTCCGCCTCCTTTGGCAAGCCCTGGCGAGGCCCGCGCCGCGCGCACGGACACGTTGAAGCGAACGGGCCAGGCAGGCAGGCGAGCGGTCCTCGCCGCTTCATCGCGTCCGTGTCGCTGGGCCTCATGACGATCGTGGGCCTGATGAGCCAGCTCGTTTGCTCTCGCTCGTCGTGATCGCGGTGTGTTACTGCGGAGGCGTGCGAACTTCCTTGACGATCGCGATGGCGATCATGGCGGCTATCGCCAGCGCGACCAGCGCCGGTTGTGGCGGCGAGGACGCCCCTCCCGCGACCGAAAGCCACGCCGGACAGGGCGGCCTCGGCGGCCTCGGCGGCGGTGGCCTCGGCGGCAGCGGCGGCCTCGGCGGCAGTCCCGGCGGCAGCGGTCCCGGCGGCGGAGCCGGCGAGGTCTCGTCCGGATCGAGCGACGCCGAGGCGTCGAGCTCGACCGGCGCCGGGGGCGGGGAGGCGGGTCAGGTCGACCGGTTCGGGATCGCGATGCTGCGGCCCACGCTGCCGTCCGGCAAGGCGTGGTTCTCGACCTGGGACAGCGGCGTCGCGCGCGCGTTCTCGGGCGTCGACCCGGAGGATGCCTGGTTCGACGCCGACCACGGCGACGCCTCCTATGAGACCGACGGCCAGGGCGTCCTCGAGATCAGCGGCAGGGTCCCGCGGATGTACGTGCACGACCCCGCGCTCATCGATCAATGGCGCGACGTCGAGGTGACCATGTATTTCCTGCGCGCCGGCGATGACGGGACGGCTTACGGGGGCCTCGTCGCCATGGCGCGCACCAACCACGGCACGATCGGCGACGAGGACGTCAACAGGTGCGATACGCGCGGGATCGCCGCCCGCATGCGCTACGACGGCAAGATCGATTTCGAGAAGGAGACGAGTCACCCAGCCTCGGTAGCCCTCCTCGGGAAGACATACTGGGAGGGCGGCATGCCGGAGCAGGTCTGGATCGGCTACAAGCAGCTCGTCTACGACCTGCCGAACGGCGATGTGAAGCAGGAGCTCTGGATCGATGAGACCGACGGCGCGAACGGCGGCGCCTGGGTGAAGATCCACGAGCACGACGACCAGGGGACCGACTTCGGCGTGGGCGGCGAGCCCTGCGAGCCGGGCGCCGATCCCGCGATGCGGCTCACCCGGGAGCCGACCCGCCCGGGCTCGGAGACCGGCAAACCCAATATCAGCGTCTACTTCCGGAGCGACGGGGTGGGCCCCGATGGGCTCCTGTACAAGAAGGGCAGCGTCCGGGAGATCGTGCCCTGATCGCCGCGCGGATCGTGCCCTGATCGCCGCGTGGCCAGCGAGGCGGACGCGGGGATGCCTCGAGCGGGCGCTCCGTTGTAACTTTACAGAGAGCGCGACTTCGCCGATCCTGATGGGATGAACCTACGTCTTGTCCCAAGCCTGGCTCTTGCTTTCGCGCTTCATGGATCCGCGTGCTCGGACGCCGGCACCGCCGACCCAGGGGGCTCCGGCTCCGGGGGCGCGGGCGGCGGCGAGGTCGGCCCCGGTGAGATCGCCGGAGTCGGCGGGGGGAGCGGCGTCACGACCGACGTGAACGTGATCATCACGGCCGACAACGCTTATGGCTTCGGCTACGGGACCGGTGACAAGCTCCTGAATTACTTCGGCGGCATCGAGAACCTGCTCGCTGACGAGATCTTCTCCTGCCCCGTCGGCCACGGCCCCGAGTCGTACCGGGTGCCGGCCGGGTCCGCGGACGCCGGGCACTATCTCTACATCGTCACCTACGCCGACATGCTCACGACGCAGGGCGTGCTCGGCCAGTTCTTCCGCGATGGCGCCGAGCCCGTCTTCACCGGCAGCGGCGCGTGGGAGGCCTGCGCGACGGGCGAGGACTACGACCTCGGCTCGCACGGGCCGACGCTGGAGACCATCAACGAGCACATCGCGAGCTGCAACCGCGGGGGCCTGGATCCGCAGACGACCAGCGCCGGCTGGGTGACCGCCGAGCCGTCCGCGCACGGCCATGTCGCGTTCGGAGAAGCGAACGACACCGCCCGCGACGACCCGCAGCCAGGCAACGAGTTCCCGATCGTCTGCGGCATCGAAGAGGGGGCGCGGTGGATGTGGTTCGAGTGGGACCCGGACCGCAGCAGCGGCAGCCCGTTCCTGTGGCCCGGCGGCAGCGGCAACGCGACGAAGGATTTCCTCGTCTTCCGGCTGGGCGCCGAGTTCGTCCCCGAGGTGCCCCGCTAGCTAGCGGCTCGCCGCGAGAGAGCAGCGCCGCGGCCGCCGAGCGCGGCCGCGACGGCCTTCACTTCGCGTCGACCTTCACGCCGGCGCTCGCCTTGAAGTTCGCCTTCGCGCCGCCGCTGCCGCCGCCGTCGCCGTCCGGCGCGGGCGTGGTCGCCTTCAGATCGAACGACGGCGGCGTGTTGGGATCGCACTCCGGCGGCGGCCCGAACCCGTCGGCGTTGAACTTCCACGCGAGCGACCCGGAGGCCGACGGATCCTTGCTGATCGCCTTGATCTCCACCTCGTGCTCCCCCGCGCGCGCCGGCGTGCAGTACGAGAGCAGGTAGAAGCGCTTCATGTGCGCCTCGATCTTCGCCGCGATCTTCTCGAACGACTCCTTGACCTTGGCCTGGTCCGCCGCGAGCTCGGTCCCGTCGCGCCCGATCTCGTCGAGCCGCGCCTTCTCGATCTCGGCGCCGACGCCGACGACGAAGATCTGGTAGTTCTCGTACTCTTCCTTGTCGAGCTCCTTCAGCATGTCCTCCCGGCTCACGCGGTTCGCGCGATCGGTGCCGTCGGAGAAGACGACGAGCGTGCCGAACTTGAGCGGGCGCCGGTCCTTGTCGAGCTGCTTCTTGAGCTCGCGGATGCCCTCGACGACGCCGCCGTGGAGGTTGGTCGACGTGTCCTTCGGCTTGTAGGTCCGGAGCCCCTCGAGCCCGCCCTGGACCGAGCCCTGCGCCTCGGTGAACGGGACGACCGAGTGGATCTTCACCTCGCCGTCGAACGCGTACACGCCGACCTTCTGGCTCTTGCCCACCCGGTCGCTGAACGACTGCGCGGCGTCGACCAGCGCGTCGGCCTGGCCCGACTCGGTGATGCTGCCGCTCATGTCGACGAGCAGCATCGTGTACATGACCGCCGCGACCTCGGGGTTCTGGATGGTCTGCTTGCTCTCGAACTTCGAGACGAGATCACCGTCCTCGTAAATTTCGAAGTCCTCGGCGGTGAGGCCGCCCACCGGCTCGTCCTCGCCGGCGTCGACGCTGAAGAACACCCAGACGTTGTTCGGCTTCTTCTGGGCGGAGTTGATCCGGTTCACCCGCAGCCCGCCGCCGCAGGCCACGCTCGAGAGCGCAAACAGGGCGGCGAGCAGGATCCGGAACGCTGGAGAACAAAAGAGAATTTTCACGGCCGCGATTAGCGCGCATCGGGCGGCGTCATGTCAATTCACTGCCGCAGGCGGCCGGCCCGGGCGCGCCGGGCGGGCCCGGCCGAGCCGACCGCCGAGTCGACCCGCGGCGCGGCGTTTCCCCCTCCGCTCCCGGTCCGGTCGCCGCGCGCGGCGCCCTCCTCCGGCGCGGCCCCCTCGCCGGCCAGCGCCGGACGGCGCTCGCGCCGGTTTACACCGGGAAGGAGACCGCCGTACATAGGCCGGCGCGCCGCCGAGGAGCGCGCGAGGCGCCCCCCCGGTAGTCAGCCAGTTGCTCCCTCCCAGCGGATTTCCGTTACCCTGTCGCCGCATGGCACGCATCCTGATCGTCGAGGACTCCCCGGCAATGCGAGCGTACGTACGCTCGACGCTCGAGGACTGCGTGCTCGGGCTCGAGGGCGACGTCGATATCGTGGAGGCCGTGAACGGCTTCGACGCGCTCCGGCTCCTGCCGCGCGGCGCGTTCGACCTCGTGATCACCGACATCAACATGCCCGACATCAACGGGCTCGAGCTCATCCGTTTCGTCCGGCAGAGCGACCGCTACCGGCGCGTCTGCATCCTCATCATCTCGACGCAGGCCGCCGAGCGCGATGTGCAGCGCGGGCTCCGCCTCGGCGCGGACCGCTTCCTCGCGAAGCCGTTCACGCCCGAGGCGCTGCGCGACGCGGTGGTCGCCTGCCTCGACGGGCGGGCCCAGCCCGCGCTCGACGGCGAGCCCCCGCCGGCCGACGGCGCGCTCCCGCCGGCCGACGGCGGGTCCCCGGTGCCCCCGCGCGCCGCCGAGCCCGCCACGCGCACGAAGCAGCCCGGCTCCGGCGAGGAAGGCGGGGGCTGATGGTCGACAGCGGCGATCGCGCGCGCGAGGAGTTCTTCTCGGAAGCGCAGGAGATCGTCGAGGGGCTCGGGCGCGACCTCCTCGCGCTCGACGAGGCGGTGCGGACCAACAAGGTCGACCCCGACGTCATCAACGACGTCTTCCGCGCCGTGCACACCCTGAAGGGGCTCGCCGGGCTCTTCGGCGCGACCCGGATGGCGACGCTGTCGCACGAGCTCGAGGAGCTGCTCGACAACCTGCGCCTCGGGCGCATCGAGATCAGCGCGTCCGTCCTCGACCTCCTGTTCCGCAGCGTCGAGCTCTACGGGCGCATCCTCCAGAACGAGAAGGACGGGCGCGACGCGCCCATGCCCGAGGTCGACGACCTCCTGCGCCTGCTCCACCAGGACGCCGGCCCGAGCGCGGCCGGCCTCCCGGACGACAACTACGACCTCGACCCGGGGCTGCTCTCCGTGCTCACCGAGTACGAGGAGCACCGGCTGCGCACGAACATCGCGAGCGGGATGACCCTGTTCCGGCTCCGCGTGCAGTTCCACCTCGCCACGATCGACCAGGCCCTCGACGACCTGAAGATCACCGCGAAGCCGTACGGCGAGATCATCACCTACCTGCCGACCGGCGCGGGCGCGGACCAGGACTCGATCGAGCTCGACATCCTCATGGCCTCGCGCGCGCCGCTCGAGGAGCTCCAGCGCGCCCTGCACCAGGCCGGCGCCGCGGTCGAGGAGATCCCGCGGCGCAACAACAACGGGCACGGCCGGGTCGCGCCGCCCGGCATGCCGTCGATGTCGGCCGCGCTCCGCGGCGGCGCGCCGACGGGCGTGTCGCGGGCCGTCGACCTGACCGGCTCGATGGCGGCGAGCCCGCCGTCGAGCGCGCGCGGCACCCGCAAGGGCGAGCTCAGCTCCATCCGCTCGGTCGCGCAGACGGTGCGCGTCGACATCCACAAGCTCGACCGGCTGATGAACATCGTCGGCGAGCTCGCCCTCGTCCGGTCGGCGCTCGGCCGCCTCGTCGAGCGGCTCCGGTCGGCGCCGACCGAGCGCGAGCTCTCCCTCGACCTCCACCGGCTCCAGCGCACGTTCGACCGGCACCTCGCCCAGATGCAGGCGGGCATCCTCGAGGTCCGGATGGTCCCGCTCGGGCAGGTCTTCGACAAGCTCGCCCGCGTCGTCCGCCAGATCAGCCGCGACGCCGACAAGCTCGTGAACCTCGTCATCACGGGCGCCGAGACCGAGGTCGACAAGCTCATCGTCGAGGAGCTCAGCGACCCGCTCATGCACATGATGCGCAACGCCATCGACCACGGCATCGAGTCGAAGAGCGTGCGCGAGGCGGTGGGCAAGCCGGCGGTCGGCACGATCGCGCTGAACGCCTTCCAGAAGGGCAACCACGTCGTCATCGAGATCGAGGACGACGGCAAGGGCATCGACGTCGACAAGCTCCTCGACGCCGCCCTGCGCCGCGGCGTCATGACCCAGGAGGACGCGCGCACCACGAGCTACCGCGAGGTCCTGAACCTCATCTTCCAGCCGGGCATCTCGACGAAGACCGACGTCAGCGAGATCTCGGGGCGCGGCGTCGGGATGGACGTCGTGAAGACGAACATCAGCAAGCTCGGCGGCGTCATCGACGTGCACAGCGAGCCCGGCATCGGCACCAAGATGACGGTGACGCTGCCGATCACGCTGGCGATCATCAGCGCGCTCATCGTCCGCGTCGCCGACAGGCTCTTCGCGATCCCGCTCACCAACGTGCAGGAGGCGGTCGCGCTCGACGAGGCCACGGTGCGGCAGATCGACGGCCGCGAGATGATCACGCTGCGCAACAGCACGCTCCAGCTCTGCTACCTGGCGCGGCTCTTCGGCCTGAACGAGGAGGAGGAGCTCAGCGCGCGCATCGCCGGCCTGCTCGGCGGGGCGGCGCGCGGCGGCTCGGCGGCGCGGCCCGCCGTGGGCGGTCGCCGCGGGTCCGACGGCCGCGGGACGCTCGGGCTGCAGGGGGGCAACAAGCGCAAGTACATCGTGGTGGCGTCGGTCGGCGCGCGCAGGCTGGGGCTCGTCGTGAGCACGCTCATCGGCCAGCAGGACGTCGTGATCAAGGCGCTCGGCCCGTCGCTCTCCTCGGTGCGCGGCTTCTCCGGCGCCACGGAGCTCGGCGACCAGCGCATCGCGCTCGTCATCGACGCCCCGGCGCTCATCGAGGAGATCATGCATGGGGGTGGGGACCGGCAGCGCAACGATCCGCGGAGCACCCATGGCTAACCTCTCCCGAAGGCCCGCCCGGATACCTGTCTCGAAGCGGAGCCCGCGCGCGCAGGCGACCGGCCCGCGCACCGAGTACCTCGCCTTCACGCTCGCGGGCGACACCTACGCCGCGCCCGTCTCGCTCGTGCGCGAGATCCTGAAGCCGCCCCCGCTCACGCCGGTGCCGCGCGCGCCGGACTCGACGATGGGCATCGTCAGCGTGCGCGGGCAGCTCGTCACCGTCATCGATCTGCGGCGGCGGATGCGGCTGCACGAGGGCGCGCCGCAGCGGCGGGCGCGCATCCTGCTCGTCGACGCGGCGAACGGCGAGACGCTCGGCCTGTTCGTCGACGAGGTCCAGCAGGTCTACCGGCTCGCCGACGCCGAGATCGAGCACGCCGCGACGGCGCTCGGGGGGGACGTCGCGGGCTACATCGCCGGCATCGCCCGGCCCCTGCACGGGGCGAGCGCGTCGGACGGCACGCAGGGCGAGGCGCAGCCGCGCGTCATCATCCTGCTCGACCTGCAGGCCATACTCGCGTCCTAACGGACGACTCGTCCGCGCCCGGGCGGCTCGCAGCGCCCGGACGCTCGGAGGCTCAGATGCCGTTGACTGGAGAGCGCAGCCGTCCCGACCCGCAGAAGAGCCTCGTCGGCTTTGTGGTCGGCGACGTTCACTACGCGATCGACATCACGCGGGTGCGCGAGATCGTGAATCCCCTCGAAGTGACCACGCTGCCGCACACGCCCCCCGAGGTCTCCGGCGTCGCGAACCACCGCGGCGAGGTGGTGCCCGTGATCGAGCTCCGCGTGCGCTTCGGGCTCCACCCGGTCGAGCCGAGCCGTAGCACCAAGTGGATCCTGGTCGACGTGGGGACCCACACGGTGGGGCTCGTCGTCGACGCCGTGACGGAGGTCTTCGGGACGAGCGGCGACTACCGGCCGACGCCGCCGGTCGGCGGCAGCAGCGACCTGCGCGGCATCGTGGGCGTGACGACCCACGACGAGCGGATGATCTTCGTGCTCGACGTCGGGCGCTTCATCGAGCTCGCGCTCGCGCTCGCCGCGTCCGGCGCCCTCCTGGAGGCCCCGTGAGCCGCGCCTCCGACGACCTGGGTCCGTTCGGCGGCCCGCGCGTGAGCGACGCGAACCTCTGGCCGAGCGAGCCCGACTCCATCTCGCCGAGCGTGCGGAGCACGCCGATGCCGATCTCGGCCATCGCCGCGGCGCTCGCCGCCGACGACGCCGAGGAGCGCCGCCAGGCGGCCGCGCGGCTCGGCAGGGCCGACGTCACCGAGGCCCTGCCGCTCCTCCTGCGCGCGCTCGGCGACCCCGACTGGCGCGTCCGCAAGGAGGCGACCTACGCCTGCCACCGGCTGATCCAGGCCGCGCCGGCCGGGTCGATCCAGGGCGCCGAGGGCGAGCGCCCGCCCGCGTCCGAGGGCGGCGCCGAGGGCGAGCGGCCGCCGGCCTCGCAGCTCCTCGTCGGGGCGCTCCTCGACGCGCTGCGGACCAGCGACGACGTGGGCCTCCGGAACGCGGCCATCGAGGTGCTCGGCTACTGCGGCCGCGACGCCACGCCGGCGCTCGTCGGGGCGCTCGGCGAGCTCGGGGGCGACGAGCGCAAGCTCGTCGTCGACGCGCTCGGCCGCACGCGCGACCCGGCGGCGCTCGACGCGCTCCACGCGGCGCTCGCCGAGCAGGACGACAACCTCCGCCAGAGCGCGATCGAGGCGATCTCCGGGATGGGGCTCATCGCGCGCGAGCGGGTGACGGACATCCTCTACGAGCGGCTCGCCGATCGCGATCGGTTCGTGCGGCTGACCGCGCTGAACGGGCTGAACGGCCTCGAGGCGCCGGTGCCGTGGCGGGTGCTGTCGCCGCTCATCGAGGACCCGATCCTCCGCTCGGCGGCGCTGGTCGCCGCGGCGCTCGCGGAGAGCCCGGAGGCGCCGCGGGCGCTCGTCGCGGCGCTCGCGACCGCGCGCGGCGGCGCCTTCGCGCAGCTCGTGCGCGCGCTCGCGCGGCTCGCGGAGGGCCCGCTCGCGCAGCACGCCGTGGACGCGCTCCAGGCGGCGCCGATCGAGGTGGGCGCCCGCCTCGTGCAGGCCGCCGCGGCGCAGGGCTCGGGCGGCGCGGAGCCCCCCGCCTCGTGGCGGGGCCTCGGCGCCGACCCGGTGAGCGGCCGCGCGCAGGCGCTCGTGCTCGCGGCGATGGCGCGCGCGCCGGGCGCCGCCGACGCCGCGGTGCAGGCCATGATCGAGCCCGCGCTCGTCGAGACGGCGCAGCGCGCGCTCGGCCTGCTCGGCGGCGAGGCGCTGCCGGCGGTGCTCGCCTACCTCGATCGGCACGTCGATCCTGATCCCGATCTCTGGGAGGGCCTCGACGACGCGACGGCCGCGCTCATCGACGGCGCCGTGGCGATCGCGCGGCAGCGCGGGCGCGAGGGCGGGCCGGGGGCGCCCGGCGTCGATCGCCTCGACCCGCAGCTCGACGAGCTGCTCGGCGCGGTGCGGCGGTCGGTGAAGAGCCCCTCGACGCTCGTGGCGACGAGCGCGCTCTACGGGCTCGCGAAGATCGGGGCCGCGGACGACTTCCCGCTCGTCGTCTCGCAGACGCGCGCGATCTCGCTCCCGGTCGCGCGCGCGGCGGAGAGCGCGCTCGCCGGGCTCTCCGAGCGGTACCCCGAGGCGGCGCGCGCGCTCGCGCGCCGGCTGATGCAGGCGGAGGAGACCCACCTCGCGGCGGCGATCGTGATCGAGGCGCTCGGCTCGGCGGATCCCGAGGAGATCGCGTTCCTCACCGGCGTCGCGTCGGCGGGGGACGTGCGCGCGCGCCGGGCGGCCGTGACGGCGGTCGCGGCGGCGGCGGGCGCCTCGGCGCTCGACGTGCTGAGCCTGTCGCTCGCCGACGAGGAGCGGGAGGTCCGGCTCGCGGCGGCGCGCGCGCTCGGCCGGCTGTACGCGTCGCTCACGGAGTCGAGCCCGGCCGGCGACGACCGGGTCCGCGCCCGCGAGCTGCTCGGGCTGGTGCGCGCCTCGGGGGAGCCCGAGCTCGTCACGGCCGCGGCGCAGGGCGGCGCCTCGTTCCGGTCGGATCCCCCCTGGAGCGAGGCGGGGGGCCGGCTGAGCGCGCCCGGTCCCATCGACGGTGGCGAGGGCTCCGCGTCCACCCCGGGCATGTCCGGCGGGCCGCCGTCGGGGAAGGTGCTGTGAACCGGCGGCGGGACGACGAGATCCGCCTCTTGCCCGACGAGTTCCAGAGGCTGCGGGAGCTGTTCAACAAGCACTGCGGGCTCCAGTTTGGGCCCGAGGCGCGCACGTCCATGGAGCGCCGGCTGCGCGAGCGGGTGGTCGTGCTCGGGCTCTCGTCGTTCGGGCAGTACTACGAGTACCTGCGCTTCCACAGCCGCGGGCGCGCCGAGCTCGACGAGGCGCTCGAGGTCATCACGGTCAACGAGACGTACTTCTTCCGCGAGGACTACCAGCTCCGCGCCCTCATGACCGAGATCGTGCCGATGATCGTCAAGGCGGGGGGCGCCAAGGGCCGGCTGTCCATCTGGAGCGCGGGCTGCTCGACCGGCGAGGAGGTCTACTCGATCGCGATCACCGCGCGGGAGTCCGGCGCCACGGATCGCCGCGAGCTCCGCGTCTTTGGCAGCGACATCTCGCGCCGCTGCGTGGTGGCCGCGCGCAAGGGGGTCTACGGCGCGTCGTCGTTCCGCGCGACGCCGCCCGACATCAAGCGGCGCTACTTCACGGAGCGGCCGGACGGGTTCCACGTGGTGGACGAGCTGCGGGCGCTCTGCCAGTTCGGTCACCTGAACCTGCTCGACTCGTCGCGCGCGGCGGTGGTCGGGCGCGTGGACGTCATTTTCTGCCGCAACGTCCTCATCTACCTGGACGAGGAGTCGCGGCGCCGGGTGATCGACATCTTCTACGAGCGCCTCTTGCCCGGCGGGTTCCTCCTGCTCGGCCACTCGGAGTCGCTCCTGAACGTGACGACCGCGTTCGAGCTCGTGCACCTGCGGGAGGACCTCGTGTACCGCAAGCCGGCGGCCACGCTGCGTCTGGGGCTCGCGGAGGGCCTGCCGGAGCGGGGGGGGGAGGGGGGGGAATGAGCCGGGGCCAGAGAGGGGGGCGGAGAGGGGGGCTGATGAGGCGCCGACGAAGTGGAGGCTGTGCAGGCGACGGGTGGTCCCATGGCGCTCCTGGTGGGTTAGAATGAACCTCCGGCGGAAGGTTTTGCGCTCATGACATTCGCTCCCCTGCGCGTGCTCGTCGTCGACGACTCCGCGTACAACCGGCGCAACATCGCCGAGATCTTGAGCGGAAGCGACGAGATCGAGGTGGTGGGCAAGGCCGGTGACGGCGATGACGCGCTCCGCCAGGCCGCTCAGCTCAGGCCGGACGCGATCACGCTGGACCTCGAGATGCCGCGCATGGACGGCTTCACGTTCCTGCGCATCCTGATGGCGCGGCAGCCCACGCCGGTGATCATCGTCTCGAGTTACAGCCACAAGGAGAACGTCTTCAAGGCGCTCGAGCTCGGCGCGGTCGACTTCGTGGCGAAGCCGGACCGGCAGTTCACGGCGGACGCGCAGATCCGCCGGGAGATCATCCAGAAGGTCCTGCTCGTGCGCTACCTGCGGCCCCGGTCGCCGATGCCGGCGGCCACGACCCCGGCGCGCGCGTCGCAGCCCACCTCGCCGCGCGCGGCGCCGGAGGCGTCGCGGCTCGGGGTGTCGCTGCGCCACCTCGTGGCGGTCGGCTCGTCGACGGGCGGGCCCACGGCGCTCCTCGAGATCTTCAACCGGATCCCGGATCGCTTCCCCGGCGCGATCCTCATCGCGCAGCACATGCCGGACAAGTTCACCCGCACGTTCGCCGAGCGGCTCGATCGCAAGGGCGGGCTCCGGGTGGTGGAGGCGCAGAACGGCGATCAGGTGGTGGCCCGCAAGGCGTACGTGTGCCCTGGCCGGATGTGCATGGAGATCGCGGTGACGCCGGGCAGCGGGGTCGGCCTGAGCGGCGACATCCGGATCCGCGTCGGGGCGCCGGCGCCTGGCGATCGGTACGTGCCGAGCGCGGACCGGCTGTTCCGGAGCGTGGCGCAGGTGGGCGGCAGCCGCGCGGTGGGCATCATCCTGACGGGGATGGGCGACGACGGGGTGAACGGCGCGCGGGCGATCCGCGCGGCCGGGGGCACGGTGGTGGCCGAGAGCGAGGACTCGGCGGTGGTCTACGGCATGCCCGGCGCCGCGGTGCGAGCGGGGGTCGTGAACGAGAGCCTGCCGTTCACGGCGGTCGGCGACTTCATCGCGCTGCTCTCCTAGCCGAGGCGGTGGTTTCTCGAGAGCCCGAAGAAAATTGAACCACAGAGGCACAGAGGCACAGAGGGCACAGAGGAGAGAGAGTTTTCTGCCCCTCTCCGATCTGAACCCTCCTTCTGTCCGAGCGCTCTGCGCTCTCTTTGTCTCCGAGCTCTCTTTCCTCTGTGCCCTCTGTGCCTCTGTGGTTCAAATCTCTTCCTTCATCGCACCCGCACCGGTGCTGTGTGCTCCAGCACCCCGGTGATCTGGCGGCCGCGGCGGTTCCTGGCTGACTGCCAAAGTTGACCCCCCGGGCGCATCGTGAGACAGGTCGGTCGCTGACATGCGGATCCGACGTGCCGCAGGCAGGCTTGTTTGTCTTGGCTGGATGGCCGCCCTCTCGGGCGTCGCTCTCGACGGCGTCGCTGCGCCTCCGGAGGCCGCGACGGCGGTGCCGGCCGCGGCCGCGCCCCCGAAGGCCGAGGCGAAGGAAGCGAAGAAGGGCGGGGAGGCCGAGGGCAAGGCGGAGAAGCCTGCGCCAGACAAGCCGAGCGGCGGCGCGAAGCGCGTGGCCGCCAAGGCGCAGGCGAAGCCGGCGGCGCGCTCGAAGGCGCCCTCGAAGAAGGGCGCGGCCAAGATCGCGCGCAAGCCGGGGGAGCCTGGCGCGCCGGACGAGGCGGCGCGGCGGGTCATCGCGGGCACGGCGACGCCGGCCGGGTCGAGCGTCGGCGAGTCGCCCGAGCTCCGCACGCTGCGCGAGATCGACCAGACCCTCTTTCCCGGCGCCGCGCCGAGCGCCGGGCCCGCGTGGCCCGGCGACGGCACGCTCCTGCTCGGCGCGGGCGAGCCGCGCCTCGAGGCCTCGGGCCTGCCGCCCTCGGGCCTGCCCGCCCCGCCGGTGCAGGCCGAGGAGACCCGCGACATCTCCTGGCTGCGGCAGCTCGAGCTGCCCCAGATCCCGGTCCGCTGGGACGGCCGGGTCGTGCGCTACCTCGAGTACTACAAGGACGACCCGCGCGGCCGCTCCGCCGTGGTCTCCTGGATCAAGAAGAGCGGCCGCTACGGCGCCGCCATCCGCCGCGTCCTCCGCGAGCAGGAGCTGCCGGAGGATCTGCTCTGGCTCTCGCTCGTCGAGAGCGGCTTCGACCCGACCATCCACTCCCCGGCCGGCGCCGCCGGGCTCTGGCAGTTCATGCCGGAGGGCGCGCGCATCTACGGCCTCACCGTCGATCGCTGGATCGACGAGCGCCTCGATCCGGAGCGCTCGACCCTGGCGGCGGCGCGGTACCTGTCGGATCTGCGGCGGCGCTTCGGCAGCTGGGAGCTCGCCTTCGCGGCCTACAACATGGGCTACGGGGGGCTGCTCGCGTCGATCCGGAAGTACAACACGAACGACTTCTGGGAGCTGTCGCGGCTCGAGGCCGGGATGCCGCTGGAGACGGCGCTCTACGTGCCGAAGATCCTCGCGATCGCGATCGTGGCGCGGAACCCGAAGGTGTTCGGCTGCGACGAGCTGGAGCTCGATCCGGCGGTGACGTTCGACAAGATCTCGCTCGGGTCCGGGGTGTCGCTGCAGTCGGTGGCGGCCGCGGCGGGGGCGGGGGCGCCGGAGGTCGAGGCGCTGAACCCGCAGCTCGTGGCGAAGCGCACGCCGCCGCTGCCGGTGGACGCGAAGGAGCAGGCGCGCTGGGAGATCCGGGTGCCCGCGGGCGCCGGGGCGCGCGCGGCGAAGTCGATGCCGAAGCTCCTGGAGCGCGAGCCGAAGCTCGAGCGCTACCTGGTCCGCTGGGGCGAGTCGCTCGACGATATAGCGACCTTCCGGGGGACGACGCGGTGGACGCTGCAGTCGCTGAACGGCCTGCGGCCCGGCGAGCCGGTGCGGCCGGGGTCGCTGCTGTTCGTCCCGGCGGCGGAGGGGGTCGGCGTGGCGGCGGCGGAGCACCTGCTCGCGAACAGCGCGCCGCTGTCGTC
Source organism: Sorangium sp. So ce321 (assembly GCF_051530195.1). Taxonomy (NCBI): domain Bacteria; kingdom Pseudomonadati; phylum Myxococcota; order Polyangiales; family Polyangiaceae; genus Sorangium; species Sorangium sp. So ce321. Next base: position 2,727,003 of record NZ_CP150329.1, read on the forward strand.
GGAGGCGAAGCCGGTCGTCGTGGTCCCGGCGCAGCGCTTCTCGTACGAGGGCCGCCGGCGCGTCTTCTACCGCGTCGTCGCGGGCGACGGGCTGCGGGATCTCGCGGCGGTGCTGTCGGTGACGCCGGACGAGATCTGCCGCTGGAACGCGCTCGCGCCCGGGGCGTCGCTCCACGAGGGGATGACGCTCCAGCTGTTCGTCCCGAGGTCGCACCGCTACGACGGGGTCTTCCTGCTCGACGAGGCCGAGGCGCGCGTCATGGAGGTCGGCTCGGAGGAGTTCTTCGCCCACTTCGAGGGGCTGAAGGGCCGCAAGCGCGTCGAGATCGCCGCGCGGGAGGGCGACTCGTTCAGCAAGATCGCGACCCGTTACGGCCTGAGCGTGGGCAGCCTGGAGCGGATCAACCAGCGCTCGCGGCGGAGCGTGCTGATGCCGGGGGACCGGCTGGTCGTGTACGTGCCGACGACGCGGCCGGACGATCCGCCGCCGGTGGAGCCGCGCGAGGACGAGGTCCGCGTGGCGTCGGCCGAGGCGGCGGGCCCGGTGGACGACGGTGACAAGGCGGCCGCGGCCGTGCCGGTGAAGCCGGCGGGGCTGGCGGCATCGGCGGACGCACAGCGCGCGGGCGGCGCGCAGGACGGCCGCAAGGCGGCCGGCGCGAAGGACGCGAGCGGCGGTGCGGCCGAGGCGGGCGGCGGGGAGGCGAAGCCGGCGCGGGCCGAGGCGAAGGCGGAAGCGAGCGAGACGAAGCCGACGCGGGCCGAGGCGAAGGCCGAGGCGGGCGAGACGAAGCCGACGCGGGCCGAGGCGAAGGCGGAAGCGAGCGAGACGAAGCCGACGCGGGCCGAGGCGAAGGCCGAGGCGGGCGAGACGAAGCCGACGCGGGCCGAGGCGAAGGCGGAAGCGAGCGAGACGAAGCCGGCGCGGGCCGAGGCGGGCGAGACGAAGCGGGCGCGGTCGGAGCAGGCGAAGGTCGAGACGGGCACGGGCGAGAAGTCCGGCGGCGCGGGCGAGAAGCCCGGCGTGGCGGGCACGGGCGAGAAGCCCGGCGCGGCGGGCAGGGGCGATCAGACTGGAACGCCGCCGGAGGAGAAGAAGGCCGCCGAGGGCGAGAAGAAGCCGGCGCCGGGCGGCGCGGACGAGAAGGCCCCGGCGGGGCGCGCCAAGGGAGCGCAGGGCAAGGAGAAGCCCGCGACCGGCGGCGGCACCGCGCTCTGAGGTCGAGTCCCGTGCGGAGGCGAATTCCTCTGCAGGCGACCTCTTCACTCGAGAGGGCGCAATGTACCCGATGCCGCGACCGGGTCTCGTCGGGTGGCTTTCTCAGGACTCGTCGCGCCCGTGCACGCTGGCGGGCGGACTGGTCGCCTCGACCGCCGTGAACGGTTCAATGATCCTGTAAGAGTGCAATGCGCCCTTGGGCACCGTCCAGGAGTCGCCCGGCTCGAGGCGCACCATCTGCCCCTCGATGTGCAGCTCGGCGCGCCCCTCGATCACGAACCCCACGGTCTCATAATCGCGAGCGGTCGGCTGTTTCTCGTCGCCCGGCGGCTCGCGCTCCCAGAGCCGCATCGATACCTGGATTCCGGAGGCCAGGTATTTCTGTCCCATCTGGCCTCTCGGAGAGCGGCCGGAGGAGACCTTCATGATGGTTGTGTCGCTCATCTGCGCCTCGCTTTCATCCTCGATCGATCCGTCCGGTCATCTGCCCGGTTTGTCGAGAAGCGTGGGCGCGATCGTGGATTCGAGCCTGACTGGAGCGAATCAGGGTTCTCCCGCTTTCGTGGTCCGTCGCTCCTCGTCGGTCTTTCGTCGCACAGAACGTATCGCGACCGCCCGAACTGCTGTAGGATGGATCGCTCAGGAGGCGCGACCCGTGGACCTGGGGTTCGGATGCTACGTTGCGCGGGAGCGCGCGCAGGAGGGGTCGCGCGGAGCGAGCGCGGGGCGGCGTGGGCATCCGGGGGGAACAGGGCGCGGCCCCGCTCGCCTCGCCCCGCTGGCCGCGATCGTCCGGGCGCGCTCCGCGAGGTCGAGGCGCGCTTCGCCGCTGGAAAGTCGCTGATGTCCCCATCGAAGAGTTCGACGTTGCTCGCGTCCGGCGTGCTGATCGACAGGAAGTACCGGCTCGTCCGCCAGATCGGCGAGGGGGCCATGGGCGTCGTGTGGTCGGCGGTGAACGTGGCGACCGCCCGCGAGGTGGCGCTGAAGCTGATCCACCGCCCCGAGGCCGAGTTCCGGCTGCGGCTGCAGCGCGAGGCGCGCAACTGCGGGGCGCTGCGGCACCGGAACGTCATCGACATCTACGACATGGGGGAGACGGAGGCCGGCGAGCCGTTCCTGGTGATGCAGCTGCTCACGGGCGAGACCGTGGCCGAGCTGCTCGCGCGGCGGCGCAAGCTCGAGCCGGCGGTCGCCGCGTCGATCGGGCGCGACGTGGCGCGGGGGCTCGCGGCGGCGCACGCGATGCACACCATCCACCGCGATCTGAAGCCGGCGAACATCTTCCTGCACCGCGAGCCGGACGTGGACGAGCCGGTGGTGAAGGTGCTCGATTTCGGGGTCGCCAAGAACCTCTCGGTCAACGACGGCCTGCACACGGTGCAGGGCGGCGCGGTGGGGTCGCCGCTCTACATGAGCCCGGAGCAGGTGCGGGCCGAGCCGAACGTCGACCACCGCGCCGACATCTGGGCGCTCGGCGTGGTGCTGTTCGAGATGCTGACCGGCGTGCGGCCGTTCCAGGGGGACGCGCAGGCGGTGTTCATGGGGATCCTGACGGGCGAGATCCCCACCGTGTCCAGGTACCTGCGGCGCGTGGACCAGGGGCTCGTCGATCTGATCGCCCGGTGCATGCGGCGGGATCGCGCGGAGCGGATCGGGTCGGCGGCGGAGATCGCGGCGCAGCTCGACCGGTACGCGGGGCGGGGCCTGGACGCAGCGTCGCGGCAGTCGTTGTCGGAGGGCTACGCGCTGCAGCCGGCCGAGGGGACGGGCGGCGGGGCGCAGGGGGCGCAGCCCGGGTCGGGGAGCGCCGTCGCGGGCCTCGCGGGGCCGGCGGCGGTCGCGGAGCCGAGCTCGGTGAGCGCGGGCGCGCTGCCGCTGGCGCTGCTCGGCGGCGGGCCGCGGGCGCCGGTGCCGCTGCATGACGCGCCGGGGTCGGCGAGGTTGCCTTCGCTGAATCCAGGGCAGGTGGCGGCGCTGGGCCAGCCGGCGGCGCTGGGCCAGCCGGCGGGGGCGCGGGACGCGGCGGGCGCGGCGCCTCGGCGCGCGGGGAGCTCGGCGCAGATCAGCGCCGCGGCGCCCGCCGGGAGCGCCGCGTGGGACGAGGATGTGGCGACCCTGCCGCTGGCGAGGGGGAGCGCGGATGCGGTCGGGGCCGCGAGGCAGCGCGCGGGGTCCTCGGGGCAGCACCCGGCAGCGGGGTATCCCGGCGCCGCGCTGCTGACGCCGCTGCCGTCGGCGCAGGTGGCGTCCGCGGTGCCCGGGCTGGCCCAGGCGAGCGCAGCGCAGCCCGCGGCGGCGCAGCCCGCGGCGGGGGCGATGCCGGAGCGCGGAGCCTGGGGAAGCACGGTGCGCATGGCGCACCCGCCGGTGATCCCGGAGCGAAAGCCGGGCGGCAGCGGCTCGGCGGGGGCGGCCAGCAGCGGCCCGGCGGCCGCGCCGATGACCGCAGGCGCGGCCGCGCTGTCGGGCGGGGTCTTCGAGTCGACGGTGAAGCTCGGGGCGGAGGCGGGCGCGAGCACCTCGGACTCGCGGCCTGGCGCGAGCGCCTCGGACTCGCGGACGGGCGACCCGCGGCAGACGGGTAGCTCGTCGACGACGCCGCTCGTCTCGAACCACCCGTCGGTCCATCAGACCGGCGCGCACGCGGCCCAGGACGCCCGGGATTCGACGCTGCACGGCGGCGACGATCAGAAGCGCCGGAGGACGGCCGCGACGCTGGCGATCGCGGCCGCCGCGCTGTCGCTGATCGTCGTGGGGATGCTCATCGCCCTGCGATCGGGCGAGACGTCGCCCGCGGCGCCAGAGTCGCCCGCGGCGACAGAGCTGCCCGGGAGCGTGACGCCGCCGGCGAACAGCGCCGGTGGCGACACGGGCACCGTGCCGGAGCGCGGGGGCGCGCTGCCGCAGAACCAGGCGCCGACGGCGCAGCCCACCGAGGCGCCGCCGGGCTCCGCGACGCCCGCGACGCCCGTTCCGCCGGCGCCGAGCGCCCTTCCGGTGAACAGCGCTGGCGCCGCGCCGGGCGGCAACGCTGGCGCCGCGCCGGGCGGCAACGCTGGCGCCGCGCCGGGCGGCAACGCTGGCGCCGCGCCGGGCGGCAGCGCCGGTGCGGCGACCGGTCGCGGCGCCGGTGCAGCGGTGGCGGCGGCGAGCAGCGCGAAGCCGCGCGCTTCATCGAGCTCGCCCGCGCCGGCGGCGCCGCAGAGCGCGAAGCCGCCGTCAGGGGCGAACCCGTGCGCTGCGCTCAAGTTCATGGAGAAGAAGATGTGCGAGGCGAGGCTCAAGAAATAGGCTCGCTCTCTCTCCGCACCTCGGCCACGCCTCACCCGATGACACCAAGGTCGCGCCCGGATTCGCGTGGTGCGACGCGGGCGTGACGTTCAGGTGTGCTGATCGCGCTCCGCGCTCGGGAGCACCGGAGCCTGCCTCGCGCTCCTGTGCTTCTCCCGGCCCCGCGCGCGCCTTTGCTTGACGGTGCGCTGCCTCACCTGCGACAATTGCCCCCGAGCGCCCTTCATCCGCCTTCTGCGCCCGCCCTTCAGCGAGTCCACCCATGCAGTCTCCCTCGCCTCCTGCCGCGCCGCCGCCAGGTGCGCTCGTTTGCGGCAAGTACCGCCTTCTTCGCCGGATCGGCGAGGGCGCGATGGGGGTCGTCTGGGCAGCGCACAACGAGGCCACCTCGCGCGAGGTGGCGCTCAAGCTGCTGGTGCGCCCTGACCCGGAGCTCCGCGTCCGGTTGCTCCGGGAGGCGCGCGCTTGCGGCGCGGTGAGCCACCGGAACATCGTCGATATCTACGACGCTGACGAGGCGGAGAATGGCGATCCGTTCCTGGTCATGCCGCTGCTCTCCGGCGAGACGCTCTCGTCCTTGCTCAAGCGCAGGCGAAAGCTGGAGGTCCCGGAGGCGTCGCGCATCGCCCGGGACATCGCGCGCGGCCTCTCCGCCGCGCACGAGCGCGGCATCATCCACCGCGATCTGAAGCCGTCCAACATCTTTCTCCACACCGAGCCTGGCGAGAGCAATTACGTCGTCAAGATACTCGACTTCGGCGTGAGCAAGTTCCTCACCGGGCCTCAACAGATGCGCACCGCGACTGGCATCCTCATCGGCTCGCCGGCGTACATGAGCCCGGAGCAGGTGCGGGCGCAGGGCGATATCGATACGCGCGCGGACCTCTGGGCGCTCGGCGTGGTGATGTTCGAGATGCTCACCAGCAGGCGACCGATCCAGGGCAGGGCGCACGAGCTCCTGCGGAACGTGCTGCAGGGCGACATCCCGACGGTGTCCCAGTTCGTCTGGCAGATCGATCCCGGCCTCGACGCGCTCGTCTCGCAGTGTCTCCAGCGCGATCGCGAGAAGAGGCCGCGCTCGGCGGCGGACGTCGCGGCGGCGCTCGAGTCGTTCGTCACGCCGTCGGCGCCCCCGCGCGTCAACTCGTCGCCGGACCTCCGGTACGAGGTGCCACAGCACCTCGGGCGCGGGTCGTGGGGCGGGGCTGCGGTCGGGCCGCCGCCGGCGACCGCGACGCCGCTCCCGGCGTCGGTGGCGCGCCTGCAGGCACAGCAGGCACAGGCGAGCGCGCCGACGCCATCGCCGCGCGGGGCGGCGGGCTCGTCGCCGGGGCTGCCGCCTCCGGCGAGCGGAGGCCCGGCGGCACCGGCTGGCCAGAGGTGGGCGTCGAGCAATCCTCTGCTGGGGGAGCACGGGACGATCAAGCTCTCCCCGGGGCAGGCGGCCGTGTATCGGCCGGCGCAAGGTGCGGTGTCGGCGCCTGGGGTGCCGGTGAACGGCACGGTGCCGCTCGGGCCGATCTCGGCGCCGCGGCGGTCGTCGCCTGAGCGTGCCCGGTCGCCGGTCCTGTGGATCGCGGTGGCGGTGCTCGCGGCGGCGCTCCTCGTGGGGATCGGCATGGCCGCGGGGTATCTCCTGCTGCGGGCCGGGGCGGAGAGCCCGAGTGGCCGGGGCGGAGAGCGTGCTACGTTCCGTGACGCCCTCGCGCTCGTGAGGGGCAAAGAGACCTCGCGCGCCGCGGTGCTGCGCGCAGAACAACCCTGTTGAGCTCGATGTCGAAGTCCTTCACGCAGATCGCTGCTGGCCTGGTGATCGCCGAGAAGTACAAGCTGGTGCGGCGGATCGGGGAGGGGTCCATGGGCGTCGTGTGGGCGGCGCTCAACCTGTCCACGTCGCGCGAGGTGGCGCTGAAGCTGATTCACCGCCCGGATCCCGAGCTCCGGCGGCGGCTGCAGCGGGAAGGGCGGAACGGCGGGGCGCTGCGGCACCGCAACGTCATCGACATGTATGACATGGGGGAGACCGACTTCGGTGAGCCCTTCCTCGTGATGCAGCTGCTCGTGGGCGAGACGCTCGCGGAGCTGCTCCAGCGCCGGCGGCGGCTCGACGCGGACGTGGCGGCGTCGATCGGGCGCGACGTGGCGCGGGGCCTGTCGGCGGTGCACGCGCTGCACATCGTCCACCGCGATCTGAAGCCGGCGAACATCTTCCTGCACCGCGAGCCGGACGCGGACGAGCCGGTGGTGAAGGTGCTCGATTTCGGGGTCGCCAAGAACCTCGCCGTGAACGATGGGGTCCGCACGGCGACCGGCGGCGCGGTGGGGTCGCCGCTCTACATGAGCCCGGAGCAGGTGAGGGCCGAGCCGAACGTCGATCACCGCGCCGACATCTGGGCGCTCGGCGTGGTGCTGTTCGAGATGCTGACCGGCATGCGGCCGTTCCAGGGGGACGCGAGGGCGGTCTTCACCGGGATCTTGACGGGGGAAATCCCGAAGGTTTCCCGGTACGTGCGGCGGATCGACCCGGGGCTCGTGGAGCTCGTGGCGCGGTGCATGGCGCGCCACCGGGACGACCGGATCGGGTCGGCGGCTGAGCTGGCGGACCTCCTCGATGGCTACACGGGCGCGGGCGCGCGGTCGGGCGTGGGGACGGGCGCCGCCGTGGGGGGCGGGGGGCTCGGGATGGCCGGGGGGGCCGGGATGGCCGGGGGGCCCGGGATGGCCGGGGGGCTTGGGATGGCCGGGGGGCCCGGGATGGCCGGGGGGCCCGGGATGGCCGGGGGCGGCGGGCAGATGGCGCTGGCCGAGGCGCCGGGGTTTCCCGGCGGAGGGCCGGCGGGGGCGCTGCTGTCGCCGGTGGCCGGTGGGATGGTGGCCGGGGCGCCGCGGCACAGCGAGCCTCCGGCAGGGCCGCCGCTGTCGCCGAGGGCGGGCGTGGCGCCGGGCGGGTCGCAGCCGGCGCTGATGGCGAGCGCGGTGCCGGCGGGGGCGCCGCTGTCGCCGCTGGGGACGCCGCTGCCGCCGCTGGGGACGTCGCTGCCGCCGCTGGGGACGTCGCTGCCGCCGCTGGGGAGCGCGGCGCCGGCAGGGCCGCTCTCGCCGAGGGCGAGCGCGGCGCCGGGCGGGTCGCAGCCAGCGCGGATGGCGAGCGCGGCGCCGGAGCAGGAGTGGAACGCCGAGCTGACCCAGAAGCTCGAGTTTGACGCCACGACGAGCGCAGAGCCGGGGATGGGGGCCCCGCCGCCAGGGGCGCCAGGGGCGCCAGGGGGGCACAACGACTTCGGGAGGTCGACGACGGCGCCGCTCGTGCCGAGCCCGGAGGCGGCTCGAGCCGGGCAGCCATCGCCGTGGGCAGCGCGAGCGACGCCGCTCCCTGCGCCGACGCTGCAGCCGCGGATGTCGTGGCAGCAGGAGATCTGGAATCGAGTCCCCCGCCCGGTTCTGGCGGCGATGGCCGCCGGCGCGGCAGGCCTGGTGGGCGTCGTGCTCTTCTTTGCCTTGCGCTCGCCAGCGCCGCCGGAGAGCGCCGCGGGGCCCGAGGTGCTGCCGGAGGCCGGGATCGAGGGCGACGCGAGCGCCGCCAGGCAGCCCGAGCCGCCGCCCCCGCCGGCGACCGCTGCGCCTCAGGCTGCGGCGACGCCCGAGCCGCCCAGGGGCGATGAGCCTGTGGACGCAGGCGGAGCGGACAGCGCGGCGGGCGCCGAGACGGCGGCCGCGGTGGAGCAGAAGGAGCCAGCGGTCGCGGAGCGGAAGGAGCCGGCGGTGCCGTCGGCGCCGGCAGCTGCGGCGCCGCCGCCGGTACGGTCCGTAGCTGCGCCGCCGCCGCCGGTACGGTCGGTCGGTGCGGCGCAGCCCGTGATGAAGCCTCCCATGGCGCCGGCCGCGCCGGCGGCGTCGCGATCTGCGCAGCAACCCGCGGCTCGACGGCCGCCCGCGGATCCGTGCGCGGGCAAGACAGGGTTCATCCGGACGAACTGCCTGCGCGAGAACGCGAGGAAGAGGGACCCCTACGCCCCCTGAACGGCGCTGACGGGCTGTCGTGGCCTGTCCCGTCCCGGCGAGAGCGTGGCTTCCGTGGTTCTGGCCGCGCGGGCGCGATGGTGAGCCCGCGCAGGCGGTGGGGCGGCGTTCGTGTTGCAGGGGGCGGTGGATGCGGGAGGGGAGCGCGCTGGGGAGGCGGAGTGGAGGGATCCACGAATCACAGGTGAACGCGCTGCGCCCCTGGCCGGGGTCGCGGCGGAGGCGCTCGGCCTGCGCGACCGGCGTGCGATCGGCTACGCTGCTCCCACTTCCAGGAGGCGCCCCGGCGCATGCAGCTCGAATCAGGCTCGATAATCGCCGGCAAATACCGTCTGGAGCGCCCGCTCTCCGCGGGCGGCATGGGCTCGGTGTGGGTGGCGCAGCACGTCCAGCTCGGCACGCACGTCGCGGTCAAGTTCATGGGGACCGCCTACGCCGGATCGCCGGCGTTCCGCGCCCGGTTCGAGCGCGAGGCGCGCGCGGCGGCGCACCTGAGGAGCCCTCACGTCGTGCAGGTGCACGACTTCGGCTTCGAGCAGAGCGTGCCGTACCTCGTGATGGAGCTCCTGCGCGGCGAGGACCTGAGCGCGCGGCTTTCCCGGGTGCGCAGGCTGTCGCTGCCGGAGACGCAGCGCCTCCTGGTGCAGGCGGGGAAGGCGCTGCGGAGCGTGCACGACGCGGGGCTGGTCCACCGGGACCTGAAGCCGGCGAACCTGTTCCTGGCGCGCGTCGATGGAGAGGACGAGGATCTGCTCAAGCTGATCGACTTCGGCATCGCGAAGGAGACGGCGTCGAAGCTCGTGACCGAGGCCTCGACGACCGGCGAGGTGATGGGGTCGCCGCACTACATGAGCCCGGAGCAGCTCCGGGCCGACCGCGACATCGACGCGCGCAGCGATCTGTGGGCGATGGGCGTGATCCTGTTCCGGATGGTGACGGGGTATCTGCCGTTCCCGGGCGACGTGCTGGCGCAGGTGATGACGCGGATCCTCGTGGAGCCGATCCCCTCGGCGAGGCAGCTCGCGGCGGATCTGCCGCCGGCGCTCGACGCGTTCTTCGCGCGAGCGTTTGCGCGCGATCGGGCGCACCGGTTCCAGAGCGCGCGCGAGATGGTCGAGGAGTTCGGGCGGGCGACGGGGATGCCGGTGTTCTCGTCGTCGGGGGTGGGCGGGTCGAGCCCGTTCGGGTGGACGGCGGTGGGGGCGCCGGGGACGGTTCCTGCGGGGGCCGCGGGGGGTGCAGGTGCTGCGGGGGCTGCGGGACCGAGGGCGCCGGTGGGGGCTGCGGTGCCGGGAGGCAGCCATGGCGCTGGTCCGCAGCTGGCAGCGCCTGGGCAGTTTGCGGGCAACCGGCATGGTCATGCCGTGGCGGCCGGGCAGGAGCCTCCGCCGGGGACGCTGACCGATGCCGTTCACGTGTCGGCGTCGCCGCGACCGCGCTCGAGAAGAGCGCGTGCGGCATGGGTCGCCGTGGCAGCCGCGGGGCTTGCGATCGTGGGGGTGGGGCTCGGGGTGATGCTGCGCCGCACGCTGGAAGCGCCGGGCGCCGCGGTGGAGGCGAGCGCGCCGGCCGACGCGAGGACGGGCGCTGGGACGGGCGCAGCGGAGTCTGCGTCGGCAACGGGTGCTGCGGGGCCTGCGGCGTCTGCGACGGCGGCGGCAGCGGCAGCGCCCGCCGCAGGATCAGCGTCGGCGGCAGCGCCGGCGCCGAGCGTCTTTGCGCCGGAGAACGATGCTGGAGCGAGCGCAGCGCCCGAGCCAACGCAGGCGACGGCAGCTTCGTCGGGAACGAGCGCCTCGCCGGCTGCCTCGGTGCGTCCGGCGGCTCCGGCAGGTTCGCGTACGGTACGGCCGCAGTCCTCGAAACCCGGGAAACCACAGCCGGCGGGTTCGGACCCGTATCCCGAGGAGGCGCCGAAGCAGCCGGACTGGGGGATTGACAAGCTCTGAGACGAGATTCGCGGGAGCGCTTGTCAAGGGGTAGCTGCCACGAGTCGACGTGCGACATCGAAAAACCGATGTCGCACGTCGAGGAGCTGATGTCGCGCTTCGGTTGAACGAAGGTGGACATCGTTCGCTCGAGGTGCAGCCCCCGCCGAGGGCAGTGGAACGTCCGTGTACGGCAGCAGCGCATCGATGGCGGGGCGTTGCGGAGCCCGCGGTGTGCGTCGAGCTGTGCGACGTCACATCCGGGGCGTGCTTCCCGCTCGCTAAGGCGAGCCTTCGCGCTCTGCCCATGATGAGAGATGCTGTGCGATGTCGCACCCGGCCCGTGCACCGATAGCAAATGCGCGCGGCCTGGATCGAGAGATCCACCGCTTCCGGATCGCCGGAGCGAAAACTCCGGTCATCCGCGACGGCTAGTTGAACTCCAGCGAGTCCATCGCGAGCCCAGCGTCTGCAGGCTGGTCGGGGTCGTCGCCCTCGCCACCGGAACCAGCGGCGCCGAGCTGGATGGTCACGCCGTCGGCGGGGGGCGGGCTGCCGCGGAACGCGATGCCGAGGGAATGGCCGCCCTGCCCGCCGCCGCCTCGGCCGCCGGTACCACCGGTGCCGCCCTTGCCTCCGCTGCAGCCGGGGGACATGCCGATGGCATCCTCCGGAACCGTCCCGCCCGGGCCGCCCTCGCCGCCGTCGCCACCCGGCTGCCCGTTGCCTCCGTTGCCGCCATTGCCTGCGTTGCCAGCCTTCAGGGTCACGTTGTCGAAGGACAGCGCGGCGTCGATGCTGATGAGCGCGATGCTGGCGCCGCCGGGCGCGCCGCCGCGTCCACCCAGACCGCCGCAGCCGCCGGTCCCACCGGAGCCGCCGGCTGCGCCGGAGCGGCCCTTCACACCGTCCGGACAGCTTCGGGCCGGCGTTGTCGTCGATGCGCCACGCTGGCCACCACCGCCGCCGCCGCCCTGTCCCTGCGCTCCAATGCCTCCATAGGCGCCGCTGACGCCGGCATAGCCGTCCATGGAGATGGCACCTAATCCCCTGGCACCTGCGCCGGGCGTGCCCATGCTGCGGCTGCTGCCGGTGGCGCCATCCGTGCAGAAGTTCCCATCATCATCGCCCCAGCCGCCCTGTCCGTCGTTGCTGTTGGTCGACACGAGCGGTGTCCCGCTGCTGCCAGCGTATCCCCTGGTCATCCCGCCATTCCCACCGCGACCACCAGACGAATCATCGTTCAGGTCGTTGGAGGTGCCGCAGTCGTTCGTCACAGTGCTTCCACCCGCCACGACAGAACTGTCATCGAGGGAGCACGCATCGCCTCCTGGCTGTCCTGGCACGCCCGCCATGGCAGGGGTCGCGCGAGGTACTCCGTCCGCTCCCTGTCCTGCATCTCCGGCTTCGAGCTCGCACCGGACGAGCTCGACGATCGTGCTGAGCGCGATCGCCCCGATCGACGAGAGCCCCGGGTCGCCTGCCTCGCGGGTCGGCTGCGCCACGACGCGCACGTCCTCGATGTGCACGGCCCCCGGCAGCCCGCGCATGGTCAGCGGGATCTTCCCGGCCTCCGCGGTCAGGATCGTCTTCTGCGCGTCGCCGACCCACTTCCAATCGTCGCCGCAGTCGAGCCCGCCAAAGATCGTGACACCGCCGGGCACCTCGACGGCTTCGTTGAACTCCTCGCCGTCGCCTGCGCATGCGTAGACGCGACCGGTCCCGTTCTGCTGGGCGAGCGCAATGGCCTGTTGGAGCGAGCCGAGCGGATCGTTCTTGGCTCCCGAGCCCTCGGAACGGGATCCGCTTGCCGACACGAACACGCCGCACGTCTCATCCACGCGGCCGGTCGCCTCGCGCGGCACGCACTCGACCACCGGGCCCGTAGGATCGGGCGGTTCGGGCGGATCCTGCGGCTCCGAGGGATCTTCAGGGTCAGCGTCAGGTACCTGCATCCCTGCGTCACCGTCTGTGCACTGGTACCGCTCACTGCAATCAGCTCGGAGGCAGCCCGCCGCCTGCATCGCAGCGACGATCGATGCCATGACCAGCGCCGAAGCTCCGTGCGTGGCGAGCCGCCTGGTCCTCTTCACCTGTCGGTTCATGGGCTCCTCGATTCAGAAAGACCCGCCTGCGACGATCCCCCCGCCGCCTGGCGTCACGACCGGGAGGACGCGCATCTGCCTCCCCGGCTCGCTCGGCGAGGTCACCAGCCAGGCGTAGCCGAGCGTGCCAAGCGCGGCTGCGCCTCCGCCGATGAAGCTCCACAGCGCCAGGTTGCTGAACAGGTACTGGTCGTCCACGATCGAGCTCAACTTGTCGCACTGCACCGCCACGCTGTCCGCGGGGGGCTTCGAGCAGATCGTAGATCCCTGGAACGTGGGATCGACCACGTTCCGTTGCTGACTCGCATCGCCTGCCTTGCTGTTGGCGACCAGCGTGAATGCAGTCCCCGCGAGCACACCGACTCCAGCGGTGATTCCGCCGCCGATGAACATGGCCATCCTCGCATCGCTCCCCGAAGACGCAGCCGGGCCGTCCGCGGGCGCTGATGATGCTGCCTGTGGGGGCGTCAAATCGAGGGTGACGTGCTCTCTCGTTCCCTCGTTCAATCGGATCATTCTTGTCATCGAGTTCCGGCCTGGTGCGACGGCGACCAACGTGTGGTCGCCGGGATCGCGTTCCACCGGCAGTGCCTGGTCGATGCGTTGCCCGTCCAGCGTCAGGTTCACACCGCCCTTCGCCGTGCCGATGATCGCGACCACCAGGGCCGGGATGCGGGGTCTCAGGGCCGCGAGCTCGACCTTCGCGTCGGCCTGGGCCTGATAAAATGCGCCGGGAGCGCTCGCTGCGAGCGCCTCATCCACGACGCGCTGATAGAACGAGCGCGCCTCGATGAGCCGACCGATCCGCTCGCAGGAGCGCGCGGCCATGACGAGGAACGGAGGCGCGTGGACCTGGGCCTCGGCGTGACGAAAGGCCGTGAGCGCGTCTTCATAGCGGCCGGCATTGAAGAGCTCCCAGCCCTTGCCGGCGAGAGCGCGGGCCGCGGCCTTCGCCTCCGCGGTCGGTTGGGCTTGCTGCGCGATGGCGGTGGCCGGCACGTACGGGAGCGCGAGGGCGAGGAGCAGACCGAGGCGGAGCTGTCGGCGGGATCTCATGGTGATGAGGCGAATCCGGGCGGTTCAGTTGAACTCCAGAGAGTCCATCGCGAGCCCAGCGTCGGCGGGGTTGTCGGGGTCGTCGCCCTCGCCACCGGAGCCAGCGGCGCCGAGCTGGATGGTCACGCCGTCGGTGGGGGGCGGGCTGCCGCGGAACGCGATGCCGAGGGAATGGCCGCCCTGCCCGCCGCCGCCTCGGCCGCCGGTGCCACCGGTGCCGCCCTTGCCACCGTTGCAGCCGGGGAACATGCCGCTGGCACCCATCGGAACCGTCCCGCCCGGGCCACCTTCGCCGCCGTCGCCACCCGGCTGCCCGTCGCCTCCGCTGCCGCCATTGCCTCCGTTGCCAGCCTTCAGGGTCACGTCGGCGAAGGACGGCGCGGCGTCGATGCTGATGAGCGCGATGCTGGCGCCGCCGGGCGCGCCGCCGCGTCCACCTCGACCGCCGCAGCCGCCGGTCCCACCGGAGCCGCCGGCTGCGCCGGAGCGGCCCTTCACACCGTCCGGACAGCTTCGGGCCGGCGTTGTCGTCGATGCGCCACGCTCGCCACCACCGCCGCCGCCGCCCTGTGCCTGCGCTCCAGGGCTTCCGGGGGCGCCGCTGACGCCGGCATAGCCGTCCACGGAGATGGCACCGGGGCCCTTGGCTCCAGGGCCGGGTGTGCCCATGCTGCGGCTGCTGCCGGTGGCGCCATCCGTGCAGAGGTTCCCAAGACCATCTTGGCCTGTGCCGCCCTGTCCGGCGTCGCTGCTGGTCGACACGAGCGGTGTTCCGCTGCTCCCATCGTCTCCCGTGGTCATCCAGCCATTCCCACCGCGGCCACCAGACGAGTCATCGTTCAGGTCGCCGGGGGTGCCGCAGTCGGTCGTCACAGCGCTTCCACCCGCCACGGTAGAACCGTCATCGAGGGAGCACGCGTCGCCTCCTGGCCTTCCTGGCGCGCCCGCCATGGCAGGGGTCGCCCGAGGTGGTCCGTCCGCTCCCTGCCCTGCATCTCCGGCTTCGAGCTCGCACCGGACGAGCTCGACGATCGCGCTGAGCGCGATGGCCGCGATCGACGAGAGCCCCGGGTCGTCTGCCTCGCTGGTCGGCTGCGCGACGACGCGCACGTCCTCAATGTGCACGGCCCCTGGCAGCCCGCGCATGGTCAGCGGGATCTTTCCCACCTCCGCGGTCAGGATCGTCTTGTGCGCGTCGCCGACCCACTTCCAATCGTCGCGGCAGTCGAGTCCGCCGAAGATCGTGACACCGCCCGGCACCTCGACGGCTTCGTTGAACTCCTCGCCGTCGCCTGCGCATGCGTAGACGCGACCGGTCCCGTTCTGCTGGGCGAGCGCAATGGCCTGCTGGAGCGAGCCGAGCGGATCGTCCTTGGCTCCCGACCCCTCGGAGCCTGCTCGGCTTGCCGACACGAACACGCCGCACGTCTCGTCCACGCCACCCGTCATCTCGTGGGGCACGCACTCGACCATCGGGCCCGTAGGATCGGGCGGCTGCCCGCCTTCGCCTTCGCCTCCGCTCCCGGCTCCCCCTCCGCTCCCGGCTCCCCCTCCGCTCCCGCCGCCGCCCGGGCAACCTTGATGCCGGTCTACACAGTCCGGTTCCGGGGTATCATAGACACAGCTCGATGCTTGCAGTGCGGCGACCGTCGATGCCATGAACAGCGCCGAAGCCCCGTGTGCGACGAGCCGCATCGCCCTCTTGGTCTGTCGATTCATGGACTCCTCGACTCAGAAAACGCCGCCAACGACGATACTCGCGCCGCCTGCGGTCACAAGCAGAAAAATGTGCACGAGCTTCGCTCCTGGCGGGCTCGACGACCTTGCAGGCAAGAGCCCGATTGTCCCGAGCGCACCGGCTGCTCTGCGGAACACGCTCCGCAGCGCCACCATCGCCTCCGCGTCCGTGGCTCGGCGTCCAGGGTCGTCGATCAGGGGAAGATGCATGGTCATCATCTTACCTTCCGGCAAACGGCTCGCCGCCGTTTTTTTCGAACCCGTGCATCCGCTGGGGGCTCGTGGCGCTGCGGACGGGTCGGATGCGCATGTACGTCGTGCGACCTTACTTCTCCGCCGTCCTCGCCTCGACAGGCGTTACCCGCTGCCGTGGACGCTGGCGCGGCGGCTCTGCCTGCTCAACGGTCTCGGCCGCAGGGGCGTCGCGTGGCAACCTGCGCACTTGGAGGACAGCGCGCTCCACCCCGAGGGCCCATATTCCGGGCAGCGGGAGGCGCCATCGTCAAGCGTGGCGAGGGGCGGTCCCGTTGTCGCGGTCCATGTCGTGCCGCGCTGCCTTTGCCGATTGAGCAACGAGTAACGGAGTCGAGCGGCACACCTTCGGCCGGCGGCCGGGTGTCAAGAGGGCGGTGCGATGCCGTGGCCACCGAGGCGGCTGACGCTCGCTCCGCCGTTGCCGCCTCATCCGGCATCGACGTGCGAGCCGGAGCTCATTCCGGTCGGACCAGTGTGCTTGGGTTCCTGCGGCGCACCAGAGGCCGCCGTTAAGCGTGAGCGGGCCAGGGCGCCGCAGCTTCCCTCCCGCTGGGCCCCACGGCTGCCCTGGGCCCCATGGCTCGGCAGGTTACCGAGCGCCTTCCAGGCGCGCGTCGTCACACGTGGTGAAGGAGAGGTAAGGACGTGGGAACGGCACCATTGTGGGCCTGGAGCGCCTCGATATAGCGCTCGTTCTGGTCGTGGTCCCAGCCGCGGTGGGAGAGCGTGCGGGCCGTCTCCCTGGCCGAGGCGAGGGAAGGGCGGTCTGAGCGGAGGCGCGCGCCGCGAGGAACGCTGCCGCGGGGAGCGTGTCTGCACGGAGGGCAGAGGAAGCAGGCGACGCTGCGGGCGTTGGCGGGATCGTGCGCCCAGGCGAGCGACTACTGGCCGCTTTGCCTGGGGAGTAACAGCACGTCGGCGGCGCGACCGGTCGTGGTCGTGGCGTCAGGGCCACGATTGCCGTTGATGCCGGCTGCACCGAAGGTGATCGTGCGGCCGGCGGTGGGCGGCCGTTGGCCGACGTAGGCGATGCCGAGCGAGTGCCCGCCGAGACCTCCGCCGCCATGCCCGCCGTCGCCGCCCTTGCCGCCCTGGCCGCCGTTGCAGCCGCGGCTCAGGGCGCCCACGTTCCGTCCGCCGTTGCCACCTGGGCCGCCTGCGCCGCCGAGCTGACCTGGTTCTCCGTCGCCGCCTTTACCGCCGTTGCCGGCTTTCAGCACGACGTCCTCGAAGGAGACCGTCGCGTCAAGGCTGATCAAGGCGATGCTCGAACCGCCGAAGTGCCCGCCCTTGCCGCCCTGGCCGCCGCAGCCGCCCGAGCCTCCGTTGCCGCCGCTGGCGCCGCCTGTTCCGGGGAAGCTCGCGCACTCGACGGTGCTCCCCCTGGCCCCGGCGCCACCGCCGCCGCCCTGAGCGGTAGATCCATTGGTCCCGTCGGTCCCGGGGACGCCGGTGTAGCCGGCGATCGAGAGGATTCCGATCTTGTCTGCCTCTCCGCCGGCGCTGATGCCGGACGTGCCCGGGGAGCCGTCGCTTCCCGCCACGTCATCGGCAAGGCTGCACGAGCCATCGTCGAGGTGAGTGCCAGCATTCTCGCGAAAGCCGCGGTCCGGGTCGCCAGCGAGCCCATCGGCCTCTTGATTGGTAAGACCTGGTCCGCCAAGCCCACCAACCGAGTCGTCGCTCGTGTCACCCGGTGTTCCGCAGTCGTTGGGAACGAAATTATCCGTTTTCACAATGGTGTCTGAGCAAGCCGCCTTGCCATCAGTGCCCGGAGTGCCTGTCGGCGCGCTTTCCGCCATCGGTTGCTCTGGGTCCGCCCCGTCCGCCCCGTTCGCCGCATTCTGGGCCTCGAGCTCGCAGCGCACAAGATCTACGCTGCCCCCGTCGGCGATCATCGCGATGGAGGACTGCCCGTCCACATTCGGATCGCTCTCCGCTGCCAGGACCTTCACGTCCTCGATGCGCAATGCCCCGCTCGCCGGGCGCATCGTCATCGGCACCTGGCCTGGGTCGGTCGTCAGAACCGTCCGCTTGCCCTCCTTGCCCCACTTCCAGTCATCCTCGCAATCGAGGCTGCCGAAGATGGTGACGCTGTCGTCGATCTCGATGGTCTCCTCGAATTGCTCGGCGCACACATACACGGCTCGCTTGCCGTTCTCTTGGGCGCGACCAATGCCCTCCTCGATCGAGGCGAGGGGCGCCTCCTTGGTGCCCGCCGCGCCCGGCTTCCCCCTCGGCGCGAGCGCCACAAACACACCACAGGAGTCGTCCAGTCCCACGGTCGTCTTGCTGGGCACGCACTTATCCACAACGATCATGAGCGGCGGCTCCATGCAGGCATGCCGGTCCGGAAAATCGCAGGGGTCTGTGCTTTTACAACTCGCAGCGTGCAGCGCCGACGTCGTGGCCAGCACGAACAGCGCCGAGACCCTCCGAGCAGCGAGCCGCATCGTCATCTTGGTCTGTCGATTCATGCGTTCCCCGGCTCAGAAGGCCCCGCCGGCGACGATCCCGCCGCCGTTGGGTAACACGAATGGAAGAATGCGCGCATGCGCCTTCTCAGGTGCGCTCGACGACGCAGCAATCCAGTAGCCGAGCGTTCCGAGCGCGACCACGCCCCCGCCAATGAAGCTCCCCATCGCCAGGTTGGTGAAGAGATCTCGGTCGTCGACCAGCGAGTTCAGCTTCTCGCACTGCTGCGCCGGATTGCCAGCGGCAGGTTCCGCGCAGTTTATCGTTCCACCATTGATGGCATCGACCACATGCCACTGCTTCCTCTTGTCGCTCGCCTTGCTGTTCGCGACGAGTGTGAACACAACCCCCGCGACCGCTCCTGCTCCGGCCGCAACGCCGCCGCCGATGATCAAGGCCGTGCTCGCACCGTTCCCAGCGGACGCGGGGGCGCGATCCGGAGGCGACGCTGCGGGCGATGGTGGCGTCAGATCGAGGAGAACGTGATCCCTCGTTCCTTCCCTCAGTCGAAGCGTCTTCGTCACCGTGCGCTGGCCTGGTACGACCGCGACCAATCGATGTTCGCCAGGGTCAAGCTCCACAGGTGTCGCCGGCGTGATAGGTTTTCCGTCCAGAGCCAGCTTCACCCCGCCTTGCGCCGTGCCCGTGACGGTCACCTCCAGGGTGGGAATGCGTGGTTCCAGCGCGGCAAGCTCCTGTTTCGCGTCGCCCTTTGCCACCACGAACGCCCGCGGCGAACCTGGCGCGAGCTCTTCGCTCACGAGGCGGCGGTATGTCGCACGCGACTCGAGCAGCCGCCCGAGCTTGTCATGGGTGCGCGCGATCATGAGCAAGAACGGCGGAGCGTGCACCGCGGCCTCGGCGCCGCCGAAGGCCTGGAGGGCCTCGGCGTAGCGCCCGTTGTGGTAATGATCCCAGCCGAGGTTGGCGAGCGCGCGGGCCGTCTCCTTGGCCTGGGTCGAGGGAAGGGCGGTCTGAGCGGAGGCGTGCCCGGCGATGAGCGTCGCCACGAGCAACGTACCTGCACGGGAGAGCCAGGGAGAACGACGATGCATGGAGGATGTGTGGGATCGTGCGCCTAGGCGAGCGACTACTGGCCGTTTTGCCTGGGTAATAACAGCACGTCGACGGAGCGACCGGTCTTGGTCGTGGCCTCAGGGCCACGATTGCCGTTGATCCCGGCTTCACCGAAGGAGATCGTGCGGCCTTCGGGGGGCGGCCGTTGGCCGACGTAGGCGATGCCGAGCGAGTGCCCGCCGAGACCTCCGCCGCCGTGCCCGCCGTCGCCGCCCTTGCCGCCCTTGCCGCCGTTGCAGCCGCGGCTCAGGTCGCCCACGTTCCGTCCGCCGTCGCCACCTGGGCCGCCTGCGCCGCCGGGCTGACCTGGTTCTCCGTCGCCGCCTTTACCGCCGTTGCCGGCTTTCAGCGCGACGTTCTCGAAGGAGACCGTCGCGTCGAGGCTGATCAAGGCGATGCTCGAACCGCCGAAATGTCCGCCCTTGCCCCCCTGGCCGCCGCAGCCGCCCGAGCCTCCGTTGCCGCCGCTGGCACCTCCATTGCCGTCCTGCCCTACGCACTCGCTGGTGCTCCCCTTGGCACCGGCGCCACCGCCGCCGCCCTGAGCGGTGGAGCCCTTGGTCCCGTCGGTTCCGAAGACGCCGGTGTAGCCGGTGCTCGAGATGGTCCCGATCTTTTCTGCCTCTTCACCGGCGCTGATGCCGGACGTGCCCGAGGAACCGTCGCTTCCCGCCACGTCTTCGACAGGGCTGCATGTGCCGTCGTCCAGGTGAGTGCCAGCATTCTCGCGAAAGCCGCGGTCCGGGTCGCCAGGAAGCCCGTCTACCTCTCCATTACTAATACCTGGCCCGCCCAGCCCACCAACCGAGTCGTCGCTCTTGTCATCCGGTGTTCCGCAGTCGTTGGGAACGGGATCTTCCGTTGTCACAACGTTGGCTGAGCAAGCCGTCTTGCCATCAGTACCCAGAGTGCCTGGCGGCGCGCTTTCCGCCAGCGGTTGCGCTGGGTCTGCCCCGTCCGCACCCTTCGCCGCGTTTTGAGCCTCGATATCGCAGCGCACAAGATCTAGTCTGCCCCCGTCGGCGATCATCGCGATGGAGGACTGCCCGTCCACATTCGGATCGCTCTCCGCTGCCAGGACCTTCATGTCCTCAATGCGCACTGTCCCGGTCGCCGGACGCATCGTCATCGGCACCTGCCCTGGGTCGGTCGTCAGAACCGTCTGCTTGCCCTCCTTGCCCCACTTCCAGTCATCCTCACAGTCGAGGCTGCCGAAGAGGGTGATGCTGTCGCCGATCTCGATGGTCTCCTCGAATTGCTCGGCGCACACATACACGGCTCGCTTGCCGTTCTCTTGTGCGCGGCCGATGCCCTCCTCGATCGAGGCGAGGGGCGCCTCCTTGGTGCCCGCCGCGCCCGGCTTCCCCCTCGGCGCGAGCGCCACAAACACGCCACAGGAGTCTTCCAGGCCCACGGTCGTCTTGCTGGGCACGCACTCCTTCTCGACGGGTACGGGCGGCGGCTCCATGCAGGCATGCAGGTCCGGATAATCGCAAGGATCTGTGCTGATGCAGCCCGCCGCATGCATGGCGGCCACCGTGGACACCACGAGCAGCGCCGGAGCTACTTGAGCAGCGCGTCGCATAGTCGTCTTGGTATGTCGCGTCATGGTCCCTCGGCTCAGAAAGCCCCGCCGGCGACGATTCCACCACCGCCCGGCATCATGAGTGGAGAGAGGCGCATGTGTCTCCTCTCCGGCTCCGGCTCCCCTGACGAGGTAGCAAACAAGGTGTAGCCGAGCGTCCCGAGCGCGGCCGCGCCTCCTGCGGCGTAGCTCCACACCGCCAGGTTGCTGAAGAGATCGCGGTCCTTGACCAGCGACCGCAGCTTCTCGCACTTCTGCGCTGCGTCGTCAGTGACAGGTCCCGCGCAGTCCACCGCTCCGCCGCCGATGGCATGAACCACATGCCACTGCTTCCTCTTGTCGCTCGCCTTGTTGTTCGCGACGAGCGTGAACACCACCCCCGCGATCACCCCCGCCGCCGCCACCGAGCCGCCCGCCACGACGATCCCCATGTTGGCCTTCGTCCCCGTCCCCTCGGCCGGCGCCGGGTCCGCCACCGGCCTCAACGGCTCGCTAACGACCGGCCTCGCCAGCTGGAAATCGCTCCGCGCCTCGCTCCCCGCGCCGACCTCCACCTTCTTCTCGCTCGGCACATACCCCTCGCGCTTCACCGTGATCGTGTGCGCCCCCGGCTCCACGAACACCGGATCTGCGAGCGGCGCGGTCCCCACGCGCGCCCCATCCACCAGCACGTCCGCGCCCTGCACGTTGACGCCCACCACGACCGCGCCCACCTTCGCGCGCGCCTTCGCATACGTCTCCACGGCGGCGGCGCGCTCCTCCGGGGTGGTGGTCGCGTCCTTCTCGATCTCGCGCACGTAGATCGCGAGGTGCTCGGCCGCGTCGCGGTACTTCTGCAACATCAGCTCGCACGTCCCCATCCCCCCGGCGATCGTGTAGTGCTTCTGCAGCGCCCACGCCGCGACGAACGACGCGTAGGCGTCAGCCCACCGATCCTTCTCCGACGCCATCACGCCCTCGATGTAGAGCTTCCGGGCCTTGTCGCTCATGGCGTCGCTGGGCGCGCGCTGGAGCTTCGGCTGGCCCTGCGCCTTCGTCTGCGCGGCGCCTTTCGGCGGAGAGCTGCTCTGCGCTCGTGCCTCGCCTGGCAACGTCGACGCGAGCAGGCCGAGGAGGCACATCGGCGGAACGATCTGGGCGAAACGCATGATCACCATTTTACCTTGGGTTGAATTGCTCCCCGGGTCTTCGGGCTCCCCGTGCCCGTATCGGACTCCGGGTCCGTGGACTGGTCCCCCGTTGCCGCCGGCCTGCCCGGCGCCCTCCTGCCGGCCCTCCCCTGCTGCCGCGGTACAGGTGCGCTCGGCTCTGCGCTCGCGCTGGCCTCGGCCGTCGAGGCCCCGCCCGGCGACCCCGCGCTCTGCGAGGGCGCAGGCGCGGCCCCCTGCGGGTCCGGTGTCCCAGGCTCCTCCTTCGCGCCCGGGGCCGCCGTCGTCGCCGCCCCCGTCGCAGCGCCAGGGCCCTCCGTCGCAGGGGGCGCCGGCTGCTCCGCCGGACCCCTGGACGTCACCACCCAGGCGGCAGCCCCCGCCGCCGCGGCGCACCCGATCGCCGCGACCACCCAGAGCCCCTTCCGCGACCTGCGAGGCTGCTCGACGACGATCGGGATCTCCGCGAGATCGTCACCCGCCGCATCGCTGCGCGCCGCGACGGCCGGCATCGGCGCCTGCGCAGGTGCACGCGCGCCTGCGCCCATCGGCGGCGGAGGCCGCGCGGCGGCCGCCCCGCCGCGCGCAGGCTCGTAGGGAACCCTCCCCGTCGCTCCGCTGCTCAACCCAGGCACGCCCAGGACCGCGCCTCCAGCCGCCGCGTGGCCGGACGACGCCTCGCCCAGCCCAGCGCCCCTGAGCAGCTTGTCCGTGTCGATGACCAGCGTCCCCTTCGGCCCCATCGCCGCCGCGGACGACATCGGCGCCAGCGCCGCGCTCTGCGCGTCCGCGTGCGCGCTGGCCTCGCCCCGCCGATGCCCCGGCGGCGACGAGGGCGCCCGCCGCCCCTCCGACACCGGCCCGGCCTGCACAACCCCTCCGGCCGTCTGCGCCAGGTGCGCCGCGCCCCCCGCCTGCTGCGCCGCGTACTTCTCGCGCCACCCCCCCGCGTACCTCGGCCGCTCCGGCTCCGTGTCGCTGGGCCGCGCCCCGAACATCCCCCGCGCGATCTCCCCCTCGTCCTCCGCGACCTCCTCGATCCGGATCAGCACCCCGTGCCGCTCCTCCATCGAGACATCGCGCTCCCGCACGAACCGCACCGACACCCCGCCCGGGATGTCCGCCTCGCGCCCGCTCGTGATCGACGTCCACTTGATGTTCGACCGGTAGAGCACCGTCGCGATCCGCGCCGCCGCATGGGCGATCGCCCCGAACGGCTCATCGTGCTTGTGCACGATCACCACCCGCTTCGGCAGCGTCCCCTCGTCGGCCACCCAGTCCCACGTCGCGCTGCTCCGCCTCAGATACGGCAGGTCCCCGTACTCCTCGACGTACCGCTCCAGCACGTGCGGCACCCGCTCCGGCGCCTCCCGCACCGCGCCCACGTACTCGCGGTAGAACATGCCAGCCGACGAGTTCAGCTCGGTCGCGTTCATCACGTGCCGGTAGAACGTCGCCGACGCCTCCAGCAGCGTCGCATACCCGAGGTCCCGGTCCACCGCGACGAGCCCGTGCGCGAACGGCGGATTCCCCCGCCCGGCGTGATCGACCGCCCCGCCGATGCGGAACCCGAAGATCAGCCCCACCGCCCCGTGCCCAGGCTCGTGCTGCGTGTCGTCGCGCGACAGGTTCCCGATCGCGAACGCGTGCGTCGACCCCGTCGCGGGCTCGATGTACTTCATCAGCCGCGCCAGATGGCTGAAATGCGTCGTCGTGAGGGGCCCCTGGGGCACCTCCGGGCAGTACATGAAGTCAATCTGGTGCCCCGGGATGTTCCCGTGCAGCACGTGATACCACGGCGCGTCCGCCGGCGCGCGGTACCGCGGGATCACATACCCCGAGGCGCCCTCGCTACCGTACATTGGGCCTGACCTGCTGCGGCAGCTGCGGGGCAGGGAGCTGCGCGGTCCGCGACAGCGCCGGATTCGGACCGATGTCCTGCTTCATCCGCTGGAGCAGCTGCGGATCATACGCGTTCTTCGGGAGGATCCGCTCCACGAAGTGCGAGAACAGATGATGTGTGCTGTGCCCGTAGCTCGCCGACCCGACGAGCACGCGAATATCAATGTGGTTCTTGTACCGCTCGAGGCTGTCGATGAGCGGCTTGTAATACCCGCGCGCCTCCCGCTCCACATCGGCCGGCGTCCCGGACAGAACATCGGACTTGTTGATGAACAGCACCACCGCCTTGCACGACGCCAGCGTCTTCGGGCTGAAGAAGAACTGCAGCGACTGCGGCTGGAACTCCCGGAGCTGCTCCTGGATCCGCGACGGCTCGAGCTTCTGCCCGTCCTTGCCCGCCAGATCCACGACCATCAAGAGCCCATGGATCTCCTCCATGATGAGCTCCTGCTGCGCGTCCACGATGTGCTCGCCGCCCCAGTCGCCGACCTCGAAGACGTGCTCGGTCAGCACCTCTTTCGTGAGCACGTGGCTGACCGTCCGCTCGTAACGCTCGATCTTCGTCCCCTGCAGCGTGCCGAGATCCACGAGCGGATTCGCCCACTTGAGCGTGAGCGACGTCTTGCCGGTCCACTTGATGCCAAGGGTCAGGATCTTGTACCGCTTCTGCGTGATCTTCGGCCGGCTCTCGAGCTCGCTCTTGTACCAGTCGATCTCTTTCTGCTGCGCATCGAGCCAGTCGACCTTCTGCCGGTCCTCGCCCCGCGCGATGTCGAGCGCCTGCTGGAGCTGCCCGTACTGCGACCGCATCTGATCCAGCTGGCTCTTCGCCTGCCGGAGCGCCTCGATGTGCTGGTTCGCGTCCTGGAGCTGCCGTCTCAGCTGCGTCGCCTGTATCAGCAGGAACACGGCGCCTGCGCCGCACGCCACCGCGATCAACCCGAGCACAATCGGTAGAACAACTTGCATGCTCACAACCCTCGCGCCCCGCCGGGCGGCTCTCCCAAGCTGTCCTGTCCCGTGCGGCCGGAAGAACGGCCAGCGCGGGCCGGCCTGAATCCTGAGCTCTCATCAGACCACGGCTCGCCGCAGCGTACAAGTCCGAGGTAATCCCCGGCACGAGGCGTTCCTGCACCACCCCGCATGGCCCCACACACCGCAGCCCCGCGCCGGTAACGCCAGCGTCCGCCAGCCCCGCACGCCGCCGCGGCCTCCCCGGCGACGCCCCGCCGCCGGCCCGCGACACGCGACTGCCAGCCTCTCCGGCTCACCGCACGCCGCCGCCCTTGCGCGTCACCCGCGGCAGCGCCGTCCTCGTGTCCGGCGCGAGATCCAGCGTGTCCCGCTCCCCGGCCGCGAGCCGCAGCGCGCCCGCATACGCGATCATCGCCCCGTTGTCCGTGCAGCTCGCGAACGGCGGGACGAACAGCCCGAGCCCCCGCCGCGCGCACGCCGCCGCCATCTTCGCCCGGAGCCCGCGGTTCGCCGCGACGCCGCCCCCGAGGACCACCCGCTCGATCCCCTCGGCCCGCGCCGCCCGCACGGTCTTCTGCACGAGCGCGTCGACCACCGCGCCCTGGAACGCCGCGCACAGGTCGTTCAGCGCCTGCCCCTCCGGACGCCCCCGCTTCGCCACGTGGCGCGCCACCGCGCTCTTGATGCCCGAGAAGCTGAACTCCAGCGACTCCTTGCGCGCCATCACCGCCGGCACCGCCTCCGCCGCGGCCGCCGCGTCCCCCGTGGCCGCGAGCCGGTCGACCACCGGGCCGCCCGGATACCCGAGGCCGAGCAGCTTCGCCACCTTGTCGAACGCCTCGCCCGCCGCATCGTCGCGCGTCGCGCCGAGCTCCCGGATCGCGCCGAGCGCAGGCCCATCCACCCGGTAGATCGCCGTGTGCCCGCCCGAGGCGAGCAGCGCCACGTACGGGAACGCCGGCCGCTCTTCCGACGTGGGCGGAGCGGGCGCGCCGTCCCGCCGCAGGAACACAGCGAGCAGGTGCCCCACGAGGTGATCGACGCCGACGAGCGGCTTGCCCGACGCCCACGCGAGCCCCTTCGCCGCCTGCAGGCCGACGAGCAGCGCC
This sequence comes from Sorangium sp. So ce321, assembly GCF_051530195.1. Lineage (NCBI taxonomy): Bacteria > Pseudomonadati > Myxococcota > Polyangiales > Polyangiaceae > Sorangium > Sorangium sp. So ce321. Next base: position 2,752,888 of record NZ_CP150329.1, read on the forward strand.
CCCGCGAGCCCCGGCCGCGACGTCACCGCGATGCCGTCGAGGTCCGCCGCCGTCACGCCCGCGCGCGCCAGCGCCTCGCGCACGACAGGGACCACCGCGCGCGCGTGATCGCGCGCCGCGACCTCGGGCACGACGCCCCCGTACGGCGCGTGCAGCGCCACCTGGCTGCGCACGACGTCCGAGAGGACGTCGCCGCCCTCGGTGACCACCGCCGCCGCCGTCTCATCGCACGATGTCTCGATGCCTAGAACCCGCATGTCCCCGTCCGCCGCGTCAGCCTGAAGTTGCCGAACACCTGCCGCTGCCCCGCCGCAAGGGGCTCGCCCGAAGGGAGCGGCGCCTGGCCCGGCCGGAGCAAGCGGACCTCGACCGACTCGTCCGTGCGCAGCGACAGGATCGCGAGCAGCGACTCTGCCCCGGGCTCCGCCGCGCCGACCGCGTAGATCGCGTTGCGCTCCCGGCCCTCCCCGAACTCCAGCCGCGACAGCGGGTCGTGGGCGAGCGCGCCGATCGGCCGGAGCGGCGCGGCGTCGAGCAGGCGCCGCTCCGGCGTCGTCCCGTCGGGCGCCTCGTAGGTCCACAGCGCGCCCGGCGGGTCCGGCCCGTCGAGCGCGTCCGCGTCGAGCGACAGCCGCATCTGCACGCGCGGGCTCAGGCCGGCGCGGAACGCGCCGCCCAGCGTGATCGCGCCGCAGTACGCCTCCCCCTCGGCCGTCGAGAACCGGCTCACGTCGTCGCAGCCGGCCGCGCCGCCCGCGCCGAGCGCGCCGGCCAGCACGAGCGGCGCGAGCCGCCGCGTGAGCGACGGGAGCCGCGGCGCGAGCGGCGCGAGCCGCAGCGCCACGCGCCGCGGCCCGGGCAGGGCGCCGCTGCTCAAGGCGCGGCGCTCCGCATCAGCTCCGCCGCGGCCTGGCGCACGCGCGGCTCGGGGTCGCGCGCCGCGAGCTGCTTCAGCACCGGCGCCGCCGCCGCGCGGTCGGCCGAGGCGAGGGCGCGCGCCGCCGCCTCGCGGACCAGGGCGTACGCGTCGGAGCGCGCCGCCGCGCCGAGCGTCTCGGAGACCTGGCTCGGCCTGCTGGCGGCGCCGGCCCCGCCCGCCCCCGGCGCGCCGAGCCGGCCCAGCGCCTCCGCCGCGCGCACGCGCAGCGGCCAGCTCGACGAGCTGCGCAGGAGCTCCGAGACGGCCGCGATCGTCGGCCCGTGCCGGACCGCCCCGAGCGCCGACAGCGCCGCCCGCCGCACGCTCTCCTCCGGATCGCCGAGCGCGTCGACCACCGCGGCCTGCGCCTCCGGCTCGGGCCGGGTCGCGAGCAGCTCCACCGCGCGCGTGCGCACCTCGATCGCCGGGTGCCGCACGAGCGCCACGAACCCGCTCACGACCGCGGCGGCGACCCCCTCGACGGCGGCCTCCACCTGCTTCTTCAGCTCCGCGCCGAGCTCCGCCCGCCCGTCCGTGAACGGCGCGAGCCCGAGCGCCACCCCGCCCCCGGCGCGCTCGCCTCCTGCCCCGCCTGCGGCCCCGGCCCGAGCGCCGCGCGACCCGCTCGACAGGATCGCGTCCGCGACGACGAGCGCCCGCTCCGGCGACGTCGCCACCGCGGCGACCGCGGCCCGCTGGAGCGCCGGGCCGAGCGCGACGAGCGCCGCCGCGCGATCCTCGGGGCCGAAAGGGTCCGGATCGAGCCCCGCGAGCACGTCCTTCACCGTCAGCGCCCCGTCCGGCACCGGCAGCGGCTCGCGCGTGCGCGGGTACACCCGCCGCGTGAGCGCGACCGCCGCCGACACAGCGGCCGCGCGCAGCCCCTCGTCCGACGAGAACGCGCCGGCCGCGATCGCCTGCGCGGCCCCTCCCGAGCCGGACGCCTCGGCCTCGCCCGGCCCGCCGCCGCCGACCCTTGACCCGCCCCCGCCCCCGCCGAGCCGCGCGAGCGTGAGGAGCGCCGCGCGGCGGAGCTCCGGCTCGCTCGAGTCGGCGAGCGACATGAACAGCGCCGGCCCCTCGCCCCCGCCCCCGAGCTCGCCCAGCGCCCGCACCGCGGCCGCGCGCGGGATCGAGCCGGCCTCGGGCGCCCGCGCGACAGCGGACAGCGCCGCCGCGTGCTTCCGGTCGCGCGTCAGCCCGAGGCCGATCGCGGCGATCGCCCGCACCTCCGGCGCCGGCGACGAGAGCAGCCGCGCGAGCAGCGCCTCCGCCCGGGCCGCCGCGGGCCGGGCGCCGCCCGCCGCGAGCCGCGCCACGCCCCAGGCCGCGGCGACCGCGACAGCGTCGTTCGGCAGCACGCTCGCCGCCGCGTCCCTCGGCGCGAGCATCTGCTCGTAGCGCTCCAGCATCGCCGGGTCGCGCAGCGCGCCGCACGCGATCATCGCGCGGGCGCGCAGGCCCTTGTCCGCCTGCCCGATCGCGAAGTTGTAGAGCGCCGGCCCGGCGCTCTTGTTCTCGACGTAGGCCAGCACCTCGATCGCGATCTTCTGCTGCGACTCCTTCTCGTCGGCGAGCGCGTCGAGCAGCGGCTTCACGGCGCGCGCGCCGATCTTCGCGAGCTCGGCGCGCGCGCCCGCGCTCGCGGCGCGGCCCTCGCCGCGGACCTTCTGCATCAGCGGCAAGGTCATCGCCCCGTACAGCTCCACGAGCAGCCGCCGGTAGAGCGGCTTCTGCGGGTTGCCGACCGCGACCGGCAAGAGCTCGCGCTCGAGCACCTCGAGCGAGCCCCTGCCGAGGTTCACCTGCATCGACATCCGCGCCGCGCGCGCGACGAGCTCCTCGTCGTTCGACGCCCGCACGACCCGCCGGAAGAGCCGGTCGGCCTCGTCGGACTGCCCCGCCGTGAGCAGGAGCTCGGCGAGGTCGAAGTACACCGGGAACAGCCGGTCGTTCTTCGCGAGCGCCTGCCGGTACTCGGCGATGGCGCGCGGGAAGTCCTGCCGCCGCCGGTACATGTCGCCGAGCTTCTGGTGGCCGCTCGCGTCCTCGGGCGACAGCTCGACGGCCCGCGCGGCGTACCGGATCGCGTCGTCGTCGCGGTAGAGCTCCGCGGCGTACTGCGCCATGCGCTGGTAGAACTCGCGCGCGCGCTTCGGGTTCACCTCGACGAGCTTGCCCAGCACGTCGATGGCGCCGAGGAGGTTCTGCTGGAGCACGAGCACGCGCTCCAGCGCGAGGAGCGAGTCCTCGTCGCCCGGGGCGGCCTGGATGAGCTTCCGGAGCGTCGCCTCGGCGTCGGGCAGCCGGTGCAGCTTGCGCTGCACCTCCGCGAGCAGCCGCCCCGCCTCCAGGTCGGGCGGGGTCGCGTTGAAGCGGGCGCCGAGCGGCGCGACGCGGCTCGGCAGCTCGCGGGTGAGCGACCAGAGGCTGACGATGTGGGTCCGCGCCTCGCGCGCGAGCAGCTTGTCGGTGCCCGCGCCGGCGAGCAGCTGCTCCCAGAGCTCGCGCGCCTCGGTGTACCGCGGCCCCGCGTTGCCGAGCGAGCTCGCGGTGCGCTCCAGCGCGATCGCCAGCGCCTTCTTGTAGCGGCTGTTCGCGGGCTCGAGCTGCGCCGCCTCCCGGAGCGAGGCGAGCGCCTCCGTCACCATGTCGTGGTCGAGGTACACCTCGCCGAGCGTGGCCGCGGCGCGCGCCCGGTTCGGCACGACCTGCTTGATGCGCGCCCAGGTCTCGAGCGCCTTCTTCTTGTCGCCCGCCTGGAAGTACCTGTCGCCCAGGTCGACGAGGTGGCTCGGATCGCCGCCCGCGGCCCCCGCGAGCCGCTGGAGCACCCGGAGGGCCCGGTCCTTCTCCTCGACCCGCTCGTAGAAGTCGGCGACGGCCGCGAGCGCCTCGGGCTCGTTCGCGACGCGCCCCTCGAGCTGCGTGAGCAGGGCCAGCGCCTTGGGCCGGTCGCCCCGCTGGATGAGCGTCTCGCACAGCTCGAACACGAAGTCCGCGTTGTTCGGCGCCGCCTTGATCAGGAGCTCGTACTCGCGGATGGCTGTGTCGAGCTCGCCTGCGGTCTGGAGCAGGTGGACGAGCCGGAGCCGCGTGTCGATGTGCTTGCCGTCGAGCGCGAGCGCCCTCCTGTAGATCGCGATCGCCTTGTCGACGTCGCCGGTCTCCTCGTACAGCGCGCCCAGGGTCGCGAGCCGCTGGAAGTCCTGCCCCCGCTCGGCCTCGAGGATCGCGATGAGCTCCGCGAGCTTCCCCTCGGCGCGGAACGCGTCGGTGATGATGAGCAGGATCTCTGCCCGCACGCCCGCGGCGCTGCCGGCGATGGCGAGCGCCCGCTTCAGCACGGCGAGCGCCTCGTCCATCTTCTTCTGCCGGGCGAGCGCCTGCCCGAGGTCGCGCAGCGCCGGCGCGAGCGCGCGGTTGTCGCCTGCCGCGGCCTTCACGAGCTCGCGGAACTCGGCCTCGGCGCGCGCGTGGTGCCCGCGCGCGGCGAGCTCGCGCCCGAGCTCGGCCTTCACGAAGAGCGAGCCCTGCGCGTTCTTCACGAGCGCCTCGTGCTGCGCCTTGGCCGCGGCGAAGTCGGAGAGGTCGAGGCTGAGCGCGAGCAGCGTGCGCCGGGTCTGCTCCACGTCCGCGGGGACCTTGAGCAGCGGCAGCGCCTTCTCGTAGTGGGCGCGGGCGCGGGCCTTGTCGCCGCGGTCCGCCTCGAGCTGGGCGAGCGCCATCATCGCCGCCGGGTCCTGGGGCCGGTCCGCGATGGCGGCCTCGTACGTCTTGATCGCGTCGTCGTAGCGCCCGTCCTGCTTGTAGACGCCCGCGAGCACGACCTTGGAGGCCCAGGCGTCGGCCCCTGGCTGCGCCGCGCGGCGCTCGAACTCCTCGACGAGCTTCTTCAGGTTCCCGTCGCGCTCGCGGTAGAGCTGGGCGAGGCGCTGGAGGGGGAAGGGCGCGCTCGGCTGGCTCATCACGATGGCCGTGTAGCGGGCGATCAGCGCGTCGCTCGACGGCCCGCCCCGCTTCGCGTCGCCGGCGTCGGCCGGGTCGGGCTTCGCCTGCGGCTCCGGGGCGGGCTGCGGCCGCGGTCCGGGCTGCGGCCGCGGTCCGGGCTGCGGTCTGGCGGCGGGGCCCGGCTTGCTGACGCCGGGCTTCGGGGCCTTCGGCTTGGGCCGCCTGCCGCGGCCGGACGGATCGAAGTCCGCGGCCTCGGCGTGCGGGATCGCGAGAGTCGCGGCTGCGGGGATCAGGACCGCGAGGCAGCCGGCCAGAACGTGGGATCGCACCGGGCTAGGGTAGATCGGCGGTGCGCGGCGGGCCATCCGGAGCGGCGGCGGCGGCGCCTGCGCGGAGAGGGCGCGATGTCGGCAGAGCGGCGCGCCGGGGGCCGGACTGCTGAGCTCAGCTGGGGTCTCCTGCCATCCCGGCGGGGCGCCTGGCGCGCTGGAGGCGGCCGGGACAGTCTGGGGCGACCCGGCGGCCATCCACAGCGGCCACCCGAACGGCTTCCTCGATGAACCGGCCACCCGAACGGCTTCCTCGATGAGGTGACCCCGTTTTCGGGAGCTTCTTCTCTACCGCCCTGAAGGACAACCCCTCTTCCTCCGGCGCGATGCAAGGACGCTCGCGGAAGTGACCGCCTCGGGCACACGTTACGTACGAAGCCTCACCACCTGCCCGCGTCACGCCGCGCCGCCCGACAGACACCCCGCGGCGCCCTGCGGAGGTTGCCTCGCTCACAGCAACATTTGCTGCCTGGAAGGCCGCCGGTTCTGGCTATCCTGGGCCCCTGCGATGGGCTGGTCCGACGCACCGCACAGGCGAGCGCTGCGGCTCCCTGAGCCGCCGCAGGGGTACCGCTGATGCGCGCAGGTGACGTCGTCGGAAGCCGCTTCGAGATCGAGGGGCACGCGAGCGCCGGCGGCATGGCGCAGATCTTCCGCGCCCGCGACAGGCTCACGGGCGAGCCGGTCGCGCTGAAGGTCCTGCAGCGCACGGGCCCCCAGGAGACGCACCGCTTCATCCGGGAGGCCCACGCGCTCGCCGCGCTCCGGCACCCGGGCATCGTCGCGTACGTCGCCCACGGCACGACGGAGGGCGGCGAGCTCTACCTCGCCATGCAGTGGCTCGCCGGCGAGACGCTCGCCGAGCGCTTCCTCCGCGAGCCGCTCACCGTGCCCGAGAGCCTCGCGCTCGGCGTGCGCGTCGCGTCCACGCTCGGCGCGCTCCACCGGCTCGGCATCGTCCACCGCGACCTCAAGCCGAGCAACCTCCTGCTCGTCGGCGGCTCCGTCGAGGAGGTCACCCTCCTCGACTTCGGCGTCGCGCGCGTCGCGGAGGCCGGCCAGGAGCTCACCATGCCCGGCGTGATGCTCGGCACCCCCGGGTACATGGCCCCCGAGCAGGCGCGCGGCGAGGTCGCCATCGACGCGCGCGCCGACGTCTTCGCCCTCGGCTGCGTCCTCTACCGCTGCCTCACCGGCCGGCCCCCGTTCGTCGGCAACGACGGCCTCTCCGTGCTCGTGAAGGTCCTGCTCGAGGACCCACCGCGGCTCCGGGAGCTCCGCGGCGAGGTCCCCGCCGCCGTCGACGACCTCGTCACCCGCATGCTCGCCAAGGCGCCGCGCGATCGCCCCCGCGACGGCGCGGCCGTGGCCGCCGAGCTCGCGTCCCTCGGCGATCTCGCGCCCGCCTCGCGGCGCGGCCTCCCGTCGCCCGCCGGCGGTCCGACCCCGGAGCTCACGACCGGCGAGCGCCGGATGATCTGCCTCATCCTCGCCCGCGACGGCGCGCTCGACAGCGACGCGACCCGGTCGGAGGGCGAGGACGCGCTCCGGGTGCGCGCGCTCAGCGCCCTGGCCGAGCGCCACCAGGGCCGCCTCGAGATCATCGAGTCGCGCTCGCCCGTCGTCGTGCTGTCCGGCGCGCTCGCGCCCACCGACCTCGCCACCCGCGGCGCGCGGTGCGCCCTGGCGATGCAGGTGCTGCTCGGCGGCGCGCCGGTCGCGCTCGTCTCGGGGCGCACCGAGATCTCCGCCCGCTCCCCGATCGGCAAGCTCATCGATCAGGCCGCCGCGCTCCTCGCCGGCGAGGCGGCGCGGCCTGGCGTCGTCCGTGTCGACGAGGTCACGGCCGGCCTGCTCGGCGCGCGGTTCGATCTCGGCGCGGACCACGCCGGCCACCTCCTGCGCGGCGAGCGCGACGACCTCGAGGTCGTGCCGCGCCTGCTCGGCAAGCCGACGCCGTGCGTGGGCCGCGACCGCGAGCTGTCCCTGCTCGAGGCGACGTTCGCCCAGTGCATCGAGGAGCAGACCCCGTCCGCGGTGCTGGTCACGGCCCCCGCCGGCATGGGCAAGTCGCGCCTGCGCACCGAGCTGCTCCGGCGCCTCCGGGCGCGCGGCGAGCCGATGGAGGTCTGGATCGCGCGCGGCGACCCGATGAGCGCCGGCGCCGCCTTCGGCCTGCTGGCGCAGGTGCTCCGCCGCGCGCTCGGCGTCGCCGACGGCGCGCCGGCCCCGGCGGTGCAGCGCGCGATCCGCGAGCGCCTCGGCCGTCATGGCGAGGAAGGCGCGCGCATGGCGCCCTTCCTCGGCGAGCTCCTGGGCGCGCCGTTCCCGGACGAGGACAGCGAGGCGCTCCGGGCGGCGCGCCGGAGCTCCCTGCTCATGGGCGATCAGCTGCACCTCGTCTGGGAGGAGTTCCTGCGCGCCGAGTGCGCGGCGCAGCCGGTGCTGCTCGTCCTGGAGGACATGCATTGGGGCGACCTGCCCACGGTCGCCATGATCAACAGCGCCCTGCGGAACCTGCGCGACGCGCCGTTCATGGTGCTGGCGCTCGGCCGGCCCGAGGTGCGCGAGATGTTCCCGAAGCTGTGGGCCGGCCGCGGCGTGCAGGAGGTCGAGCTCACGGGGCTCTCGCGCCGCGCCAGCGAGCGCCTCGTGCGCCAGGCGCTCGGCGGCGCCGCCACCGAGGAGGTCGTCGCCACGCTGGTCGAGCGCGCCGACGGCAACGCGTTCTTCCTCGAGGAGCAGATCCGCGCCGCCGCCGAGGGGCGCGGGGCCGCGCTGCCGGAGACGGTGCTGGCGATGGTGCAGGCGCGGCTCGAGGCGCTCGATCCCGAGGCGCGGCGCGTCCTGCGCGCGGCGAGCGTCTTCGGCCAGAGCTTCCGGCCGGGCGGCGTCGCCGCGCTGCTCGGCGGCGCCGACGCCGAGGTGGCGCTCCGGCTCGCCGAGCTCGTCGAGCGCGAGGTGATCCTCCCCAGGCGGCAGCCTGGCCGGGTCGGCGCGCGCGGCGCCGGCCTCCTCTCGTCGACATCGTCGGCGCGCGGGGCTGTCGGCGACGAGCCTGCCCGAGAGGCGCCGCCGGCCTGCGTGGAGGCGGCGCCGCTCGGACAGAGCCCGCCGGGCGAGGCGGGCGCGCTCGAGGCCGAGTACAGCTTCCGGCACGGCCTCGTGCGGGAGGCGGCGTACGGGGCGCTGACGGACTACGACCGGCAGCTCGGCCACCGGCTGGCGGGCGAGTGGCTGGAGGGGGAGGGGAAGGGCGACGCGGCGGAGCTCGCGGAGCACTTCGAGCGCGGCGCCGAGCCGGGGCGGGCGTCGGCGTGGTACCGGCGCGCGGCGGAGCAGGCCCTGCGCGGCAACGACCTCCTCGCGGCGATGCGCCACGCCGAGCGCGGCGTCGCGTGCGGCGCGCTCGGGGCGGAGGCGGGCGGGCTGCTCCTTGTCGAGGCGGAGGCCCGCGTCTGGCGCGGCGATTTCGCCGTCGCCGAGCAGCGCGCGCTCGACGCGGCCGCGCTGTTCGAGCCGGGCTCGCCGTCGTGGTACGCCGCGGTCACGCAGGTGGTCATGGCCGCGGGCAAGCAGGGGGCCCTCGACCGTGTGGAGTCGTGGGTGATGACGGCGCGCGGCGCGGCGCCGGCGGGCGGCGCGCTGACGGGCAGGGACATCTGCCTCGTCGAGGGGGCCCTCTGGCTCGTCTTCGGCGGCCGCTACGCCGCCGCGGACGCCATCATCGAGGCGCTCGAGCGCAGCGAGCAGGAGGGCCGGCCGCTCGACGTCGAGGTGCTCGCCAGGCTCTACGAGGCGCGCGCCATCCGCGCGATGACCTCCGGCGACCCCGGCGCCTGCCTGGAGGGCATCGAGGAGGCGCTCGCGGTGTTCGAGCGGAGCGGCGACCGCCGCAACGCCTGCTCGCTGCGGGTGAACCTGGGCGCGATCACCATGGAGCTCGGCGACTACGAGGGGGCCGAGGCCGCGCTCCGCGCCGCGCTCCGGGCGGCGGAGCAGATGGAGCTCACGGACCTGGCCGCGTTCGCCCGCAGCAACCTGGGCAACGTGATGATCGCCCGCGGCGATCTCGACGAGGCCCGCCGGGTCGTGGCGGAGGCGATCGCGACGTTCCAGCGGCTGGGCGATCCGAGGGCCGAGGGCGTCGCCCGCGCCTACCTCGGGAGGGCGGCGCTGCTCGGCGGAGATCTCGGCGCCGCCGAGGCCGAGGCCCGCGCGGCGTCGGAGCTCCTCCAGAGCGCGCCGCCGCTGCGCGCCGCGGCGTGGGCCCTGTCCGCGCGCGTGCTGCTCCGGAAGGGCCTCGCCGACGAGGCGCTCGCCCTGTCCGGCGAGGCGCTCTCCCTGCTCGAGTCGCTCGGCGCCGTCGAGGAGGGCGAGACGCTGATCCGGCTCGTCCGCGCCGAGGCCCTCTTCGCGAGCGGCAGGCAGGACGAGGCGATCGCCGCGATCGCGAAGGCGCGCCACAGCGTGCTCTCCCGCGCCGGGCAGATCTCGAATCCTCGTTACCGGGACCGCTTCCTCGCCGCGCTCGACAACGGCGAGACGCTCGCGCTGGCGGCGCGGTGGCTCGGCGATGGCGACGCGCCGTGAGACTGCGATCCACCGTACATGGGATTCTCTGATTGCATCTCCGCAGTCGCCGACGCGCCGTGGGACTGCGATCTACCGCACAGCGGATGTCCCCGACGCGTCCCTGCGATCGCGAGCAGCTGTAACGCTGCGATCCGCAGTACGTAGGATTCCCTGCTCACGTCTCTTCCGGGGTCTGCGCGCAGCCCACGACCGCGCCTGCCCGACCGCTCCGGCGCTGCCCTGACGACGTCATCGCAGGTGTAGATTCTTCAGCTTCCGCCTGAAAACCCGTTGAGGAAAACCCTGATGCATGTTTCATTCGGGTTGAGGGGGCTATGCGAAATCGTATCGAACTCGCGATCTCGATCCTGGGCCTGGTGAGCGTCTGTTTGCCAGCCTGTATCGGTGAGGCCGACTCCGTGGGGGAAGACAGCGATACGGCGGCGCAAGAGCTGTTCACGCGCAACGCCTTCACGACCAATGCGCTCAGGGCCAACGCGCTCACGACAGACAGGCTCGCGACGGCGGCGCTCACGGGCAACCCGCTGACGAGCGACGCGCTCGCGAGCAGCCCCGAGGTCATGAACGCGCTGCGGGACCCGCTGGCCCGCGAGTTCTTGACCTACGCGGCGGGCTGCGGGCTCCCGGCGGATCAATCCGCGGAGGTGACCATCGACGGCGTGACCCACGTGTTCGAGGGGGATATCGGCCTCTCGCCCGAGTGGGGCCGAGCGCACGGGCAGTGCAACGCCCGCTGCCAGGGCTGGATCTCGGCGTGCATGCTGGCCAGGATCAATTACCTCGGCGAGAGCCTCCCCATCTCGATGCGCGGCAAGAACAAGGCGCTTGACTCGGATCCCGAGGAGCGCGCGGCCTTCCCGAACCGGGAGGGCGCCTATTTCGGCGATCTCTTCGCCGCGGAGCAGGTCCGGTTCGCGTGCAGGTCGCCCGGCTCGACGCTCATCCGCCGCGTGTGCGGCGGGACGGGCGTGGACACGGAGGGCTGCATCGTCGACGTCCTCGGCGAGTGCGACGAGGTCTGCCAGGCGCCGGCGTCGGACGGCAGCTTTCCCAACTGCGTCGGTGGCGGCCATACGAATCCGACGACGGTGACGATCTTCCGCCCGTGATCTCCCGCCGGTAGCTGCGCGCGCGACGCCTCCCCGCTTTCGTACTAGAGTCGCGCCGCCATGAACCGAAGGCTGTCCGCCGTCCTCGCCTGCCTGCTGCTCGCCGCCTGCGCCTCCCCCGAGCCCCGGCCGAAGGAGCCCCTCGGCCAGATCCCCGAGGCGACGACCACCGCGAAGCCCGAGTGGCTCCCGTTCCGCGTCCGCGCCGGCAAGAGCGTCGCCGCCGACCCGCGCGAGAAGCACTTCGCCGAGCTCCGGCAGCTCACCTTCGGCGGCGAGAACGCCGAGGCGTACTGGTCGCCCGACGGCAAGAAGCTCGTGTTCCAGTCAACCCGCGACGGCAACAAGTGCGACCAGCAGTACGTCATGGACCTGGAGAGCGGCGACGTGCGCCGGGTCTCGAACGGCCAGGGCAAGACGACCTGCGGGTACTTCCTCTACCCCGCGCCCGCGGCTCCCGCGGACGCGCGCGTCCTCTTCGCCTCCACGCACGCCGCCGGCGAGGCGTGCCCGCCGAAGCCCGACCATTCGCAGGGCTACGTGTGGCCGCTCGACGAGTTCGACATCTACACGGCGAAGCTCGACGGCTCCGATCTCCGCCCGCTCATCCAGGGCAAGGGCTACGACGCCGAGGCGACCGTCGCGTTCGACGGCTCGCGCCTCGTGTTCACGAGCACGCGCGACGGGGACATCGAGCTCTACACGGCGAAGCTCGACGGCTCCGACGTCCGGCGCATCACGAGCACGCCCGGCTACGACGGCGGCGCCTTCTTCTCCCCCGACGCGACCAAGCTCGTGTGGCGCGCGAGCCGCCCGACCGGCGCCGCGCTCGACGACTACCGCGCGCTGCTCGCCAAGGGGCTCGTGCGCCCCAGCGCGCTCGAGATCTTCATCGCCAGCGCCGACGGGCAGAACCCGCGCGCGGTGACGAGGAACGGCCGCGCCAACTTTGCCCCCTACTTCCTGCAGGACTCGCGGCGCATCGTCTTCGCCTCGGATTTCAGCACCCCGCAGGGCGCGCGGGGCATGCCGAACTTCGACCTGTACCTGGTCGACACCGAGGCGCCGCCGACGGCGGACGGCGTGCCGCCGGTCGAGCGCGTGACCTTCTACGAGGGCTTCGACAGCTTCCCGATGTTCTCGCCGACCGGCGAGCACGTCGTCTTCGCCTCGAACCGGTACGGCGCGAAGCCCGGCGAGACCAACCTGTTCGTGGCCCGCTGGGTCGAATGACCGCGCCGCCGTCGCGGACCCGCTCGCCGGTCGCGCTCGCGTCGGCGTGCGCGCTCGCGGGCTGCTCCGGCGCCCCGGCGCAGCCGGCCCGCCCCGCCGAGGCCTCCGCTCCCTCGGCGGACATCGCGGGCGCTGCCTACGCCTCGCCGGCGCGCTGGAGCTACCACCCCGCGGCGCCCGAGGTCGCCGTCGCGTGGGCGCCTTTCGTCGGCGCCGGCTGCGTCGTCGTGGCCCAGGGCGGCCAGCGCTGGACGGTCACGCCCGATCCCGAGGCCCCGGCGGCGTCCTCGAGCGCCGCGCCGGCCGCGCGCTGCGCGGGCCAGGGCAGGACGAGCGCCTCGCCCGCGCCCGAGGAGCTCACCGCGATCGTGCGGCGCTCGCCGGCCTCCTGGATGTTCGTCGGCGCCAGCGGGGCGCTCTACGAGGCCTCCTCGCCGCTCGGCCAGTTCACGCGGACGCTCTCGCCGCCCGAGCCGCTCGCGCAGGTCGCGGGCGCTTCCGGCGCGCTGCTCGGGGTGACCCGGGGCGGCGGCGTGCTCCGGTGGCGCGAGGACCTCGGCTGGAAGCCGGTCCCGCTCGACGGCGCCGCGGGGCAGGGCGGGCCTCCGCCGCCGCGCGCCTTCGGCGTCGCCATGGCCGAGGGGGGCCGCGCGCTCGCGCTCGCGCTGCCGGAGGCGCTCTTCGCGAGCGAGGACGGCGGGGCGACCTGGGCGCGGGCGCCGCTCCCGGCGATGGGCCTCTCGCGGGTCGGCGTCCTCGGCGGCGAGCTCCTGGCCGAGGGCCTCCTCGCGTCGGCGACCTGGGATCCGCGGCGCGCGCCGGCGTTCTCGCGCAGCGGGGCGACGCTCCCGCGGGCCGACGTCGAGCTCGCCGTCGCGGCCCCGCGCTCCCCTTCCGCTGGCGCCGTGTGGCTCGGCCGGGCGGCGATGGCCGGCGATCGTTACGTCGAGGCGGTCCGCCCGGACGACGCCGGCGCGCCGTGGCTCTTCGCGAGCGGCCCCATCGAGGGCCCGCTCAAGGAGGCGCCCCTGCCGGGCACGGGCGAGTGCGGCAGCATCAAGCTCGGCGCGAGCGGCCGGCGCATCGTCGCCGTCTGCGCCGAGCCGGACGGCGACCGCATCGCGGCGCGGGTGCTCCGCAGCGCGGACGGCGGCGGCACGTGGTCGCCCGCGGCCACGCTGGAGACGCCGGACATCGACCAGGTCGGCGTCGCTGTGGCTCCCGAGGGCGCGGCGCTCCTGACCGGCGTCTGCAAGCCGAGCGACGGCGCCGGCAGCTGCAAGCCGACCGCGCCGCTGCTCCTGACCCAGGACGGCGCCGAGGACACCGCGCGCGCGGCGGTCGCCCTCACGGCGGCCCCGACGCTCAGCGCCCCCGCCGCGCTGCCCGCGTTCTCGGCGGACGGTCGCTCCGCCTACTTCGTCGGCTACCGCGGCAAGGACGAGCGCCTCGCGCTGTTCGTCTCGCACGACGGCGGCGAGACCTTCGCGCCGCGGTCGCTCGACGCGAACGCCGCGGCCCCGCCCGCGCCGCGCCCCGACGGCGCCGAGGACGAGGACGAGGAGGGCGAGGGCGGGCCGGGTGACGGCTCGCCGTCCGGGGGGTTCGAGATCGTCGAGGAGAGCGCGCTCCGCCCCGCGGACGACGGCGCCGTGGGCCTGCTGCTCTCGGAGCGCGGCTCGCTCACGTACCTGACCGCCGACGAGGACGGCCGGGTGCTCACGGTGGCGGCTCCGCCGGCCGAGAGCGCGGCGCTGGCCGGCTTCGGGCGGCGCGTCGTCGCGCTCGCGTCGCGCGCGCCGCGCGCCGGCGGCGAGGACGTCGCGGTGCTCTGGGAGTCGCTCGACGGCGGCGTGAGCTGGGCGGAGCTCCCGGAGATGCCGGCGCTCTCGCGCGAGCTCTCGCAGGCCCCGGTCGCGGTCGCGTGCGGCGGGAGCGGCTGCCTCTTCGGCGACGTGGCGACCCGCGTCGGCTGGGGCGGCCAGGCCGAGGGCGCGCCGCCGCGCGCGCCGGATCCCGCGCCGCGCGCTCAGCCCGCCGTGCGCACGCCGATCGTCTGCGAGACGCTGCCGTCCTCGAAGTGGACGCGCGTCGAGCACGTCGACTCGAGCGGCCTCGGCCTGCCCGACGGCGACGAGCTCCTGCGCGGCCGGTCGGTCTGGTCGCTGCTCACGCGCGCCCCGAGCGGCGCCGTCGACGTCGTCTCCGCGATGCTCCCCGAGTCGGGCGCCGGCGAGGCGCGCGTCGTCACGCGCTCGCTGTTGCCCGCGGTCCCGGCGGGGGCCGGCAGGGCGCGGGTGGCGACCAACGTCACGGCCCAGATGGAGGGCTATGCAGCGGCCCGCGTGCGGCTCCCCGGCGGCGCGGCGAAGCTGGGCGCGCCGATGCGCAACGTCGAGGTCGCGTGGGAGAACTGGATCGAGGGCACCTCGGGTCGCGGCGCGATCCCCGACGCCGGCCCGTTCGAGCTCGGCGACGTGAAGGTCGTCCCGGACGCCGCGCGCCAGCCGCCGCCGGCCGCCGCGCGCCCTCAGCCCGGCGCGCCAGCCGCCGGCCGCCGCGCGCCCGCGCCGCCCCCCGAGGACTTCTTCGATCCCGCGCTCCTGTCCGTGTCGCTGCGCGGGCTCTTCCTCCGCCCGCACTCCGGCAGCGCGCACTCGGCGCTCACGTTCTTCTACGAGCCCTCGGGGAAGCTGCAGCGCTTCGATTTCCCTTCCTGGCCTGCGTCGGGCCTCCGCGGCAGCCTCGACGTGCGCGCCGACGCCGTCCTCGCGGAGGGCCACCCTGTCGGCGTGGGGATGGTCCGGCAGGCGTCGAACGGCCCGGTGACCGCGATGCTGCTCGCCCACCGCCCGGCCCCGGCGCCGTCCACCTCCCCGGATCCCGGCGCCGCGTGGGCGATCGAGGCCGTGACGATCGCGCCTCCGGCGGGCCGCGATCGGCTCGTGCACACCGACTGGACCTACGCTGGCAAATCGATCGGCGTCACGACGCTCGTCGCCGATCCTGGGCACGCGGCCGCATGGGCGCTCTTCCAGCCGTTCCGTGCGGACGGCACGCTCGGCCCGGCGCAGCCGTTGCCGACGCCGTTCGACCTCGGCGACGCGCCGCGCCCCTGTTCTGCTGCCGAGCGCGCTGCGACCGCGCGCCACGAGGCGCCCCTCTCTCTCGGCAGCGAGGCCTTGTTTCCTGGAACGCGCCACCCTGTGCTCGTCACCGACGCCGCCGGCCCCTCCGGCGCGCCCGACGCGATGGTGCTCCTGACCTCCTCTGTCGTGCTCCACGGCACGCCTGCCGCGCCGTGCGTGGCAGGCTGGGAGGCGAGATCGATCGGGCGGGCTCCTCTCTCCGCGATCGTCCCGGCCGATCTCGCGCAGTCCTGGTTGTTCCGGGTCGCGGCGGGCCCTTCCTCGCCGAGCGGCGCGGCCGTCGAGCTCCGCCCGATGGCGTGCCGCTTCGATCCGGGCGCCAAGGTGCCGGAGGCGGTATGGAACGAGCCTGCCACGGCGCGCTTCGACCGCTGAGAGGTCGGGTGATCAGCCGCCGTGCGCGGTCGAGCAGAGGACGGGCCCGCGGAGCGGTCGGGGCGATGATCACCGCTGAGCGACTGAGCGGCTGAGCGATCGAAGCGAGGCGTGAAACGAAGCAGATGGTGCGATGAAACAATCCCGGATCCGAGCTCGCGGTAACCTTTCAGCGGCTCCCGCCTATGCCGCGGCGCTTGCGTTCGTGGTCGCCACGGCGATAGCCTGCCTGCCTGAAAGGGAGGCGGCATGATCCGGAAGCGACGGCGGTTCGAGCTCAGGAAGACGCTGTTCCTGCTTCCGAACCTGATCACGCTCTCATCGATATTCTGCGGGTTCGACTCGATCCGGCGCTCGGCGACGGCGCAGTCGGAGGATGACTTCTACCGCGCCGCGCTGCTGATCGTCTTCGCGATGTTCTTCGACACCCTCGACGGGCGTGTCGCGCGGATGACGAAGACCCAGAGTGCCTTCGGCCTTCAGATCGACTCGCTGGCCGATGTCGTCTCGTTCGGCGTGGCGCCGTCGATCCTCGTTTACCAGTGGACGCTGCACCGCTTCGACCTCGCGGGGCTGCTCGTGTCGTTCATCTTCACGGCCTGCGGCGCGGTCCGGCTGGCTCGCTTCAACGTCCTCTCGATGGGGGAGGCGGGCAAGCCCACGAAGCCCTCGAAGTACATCGTCGGCCTGCCGATCCCCGGCGCCGCCGGGATCCTTGTCTCGATCGTCGTCGCGAACCACGCCGCCGCCGGCGCGATCGGCGGCGAGCGCTACGCGTCGGCGATCCTCGTGACCACGACGATCCTGTCGCTGCTGATGGTCTCGACGATCCGGTTCCGCTCTTTCAAGGATCTCAAGCTCAACGTCCGGACGGTGCTCTTCGTCGCCTTTGCGGTCGGGTCGAGCGCGGTGATCTCGACGCAGCTGCAGCCGGCGTTCGTGCTCGTGTGGCTGCTCGGCTTCTACGTGCTGCTCGGGATCTTCGAGTCGCTCTGGCACTTGCCGGCGCGCCTGCGCGGCCTGCCGCGGGACTCGGTGCCTCCGCCCCGGGTACCCCCGCCGGCCTGAAGCGGGCCTGCCCCGGATCCTCCCCGCGCGCGGCCTGCCGACGCGGCCCAACCGCTCGGGCCTGTTTTTGAGTAGACTGAGCGCAATGAAGAACCGCGTGTTCTTTCCGCAGGCCGCGCTCGACGAGTGGATCGCGAGCGACCGCGTCGATCTGAACAACGACGAGCTTCTGATCAAGACCGAGGGCCGCCGCTACAAGATCATCGAGGCGATCCGCGTGCTCCGCGAGGTGACGGGCTCGGCGGACATCCACGAGGTCCTCGGCAGGGTCAAGACGCGCGCCTTCCTGCGGGAGCTCGGGGCAGAGATCCTCGAGGGCTCCATGATCATCGGCGACAACGCCTACGACGTGGTCCCGGGGTTCATCGGCGCGCCGGTGGGCACGTTCGCCGAGCACCGCAAGGCCGCGACGGCGGCGACCGCGACCAACAGCAGCCTGACCAGCGACGAGGAGCTCCTCGCCGCGTTCCTGACGAGCGAGATGTAGCGGCCCCGCGCCGCGCCGGTGCCCCTCCCCGGAGCGGCACCGGCGGAAGCGACGCGCCGCCGGTCGGGGGGCTACCGGGCGTTGGGCTCGGCTCTTCTGCTCTGTCGGGCCGTTTCTTACGAGAGTACGCCTCCGCCTCTGCGGCCGGCGGGCCATCCCCGGTGAGGCAGGCTATAACGGGGGCCATGCCCGAGGCCCTCTCCGGGATCAGCTTTGTGCTCGCGCTGCTGTTCTACGGCGCCGCCAGCGCTCTCTTCTTCCTCGACGTCGCCCGCAACCGCACGCGGCTCCCCTCCGCGGCCGACTTCGCGGGGTTCGGCGCCGGGCCGCACCACCACCACCACCACCACGACCCCGCCGCGCGGCCGAGCTCCGCGGCCGCGCCGGCCTCGCGCCACGCGCCCCTGCTGCTCGGCCTGGGCGCCCTCGGGCACGCGACCTACGTCACGCTCGCCAGCTTCGTCGCGCGCGTCTGCCCGGTCCACTCGATGCACTTCATGCTCTCGGTCGCGTCCCTCTTCGCGATCGGCGTCTACCTCGTCGCCCGCCGCCGCTTCCGCATCGACGCGCTCGGGCTCCTCATCGGGCCGCTCGGGCTCGCCTTCCTGCTCGGCACCTTCTTCCTCGGGAAGCCGCACGCGGAGCCGAAGCTCAGCCCGCTGTTCATCGCGGCCCACGTGATGGCGAACCTGCTCGGCATCGCGCTCTTCCTCCTCGCCGGCGCCTCCGCCGCGCTCTATCTCGTGCAGGAGAAGCGGCTCAAGCAGAAGCGGCACGTCGAGCGCATGGGCAGCCTCCCGCCGCTCGACACCCTCGACCGCGCCGTCCACCGCTTCCTGAGCGCCGGCTTCCCCTTGCTGACGCTCGGCATCATCACGGGGACTTACTGGGCGCACCGGCTCGAGATGGGCAACACCGAGGAGGTGATGCGCGCCATCTTCGGCTACGCCACCTGGCTCCTCATCGCGCTCGTGCTGCTCCTGCGCGCCGCCGCGGGCTGGCGCGGCCGGCGCGCGGCGTACGGCACCATCGCGGGGCTCGCCTGCGCCGCGGCGGTGCTCGTCATCTATCTCGTCCGTCCCGCCGTGGGGCTCGGAGGCTAGCGCAGGTGATCTTCGTCGGGCTCTCCCACAAGACCGCGCCCATCGAGGTGCGCGAGCGGCTCGCGATCGGGCGCAACCAGCTCCCCGAGGTGCTCGCGCGCCTGACCGGCCACCCCGCCATCGGGGAGGCGTTCGTGCTCTCCACCTGCAACCGCGTCGAGGTCTACGCCTCGTCGCGGCAGATGTCGCCGGGGCTCACCCGCCCCGGGAGCGCGGCGCCGCCGTCCGAGGACGAGGCCTCGGTCGACAACGAGGCGCTGCGGGCCGCCACCTCGGTCCTCGTCGGCATCGGCGGGGACGCCGTCCGGGGCCACCTGGCCGGCTGCGTCGGCAGCGAGGCCGTCCTCCACCTCTTCCGCGTCGCCGCCTCGCTCGACTCGATGGTCGTCGGCGAGCCGCAGATCCTCGGGCAGATGAAGGACGCCATCGAGGTCGCCCGCGGGGCGAAGACCCTCGGCGCCAGGCTCGGCCGCGCCGCCCACCGCGCGATCAAGGTCGGCAAGCGCGTGCGCACGGAGACGGCGATCGGCGCGGGCCAGGTCTCGGTCTCCAGCGTCGCCATCGATCTCGCCCGCCAGATCTTCACGGATCTCGCCGGCCACACGGCGCTGCTCATCGGCGCCGGCGAGATGGCCGAGGCCGCCTCGAAGCTCCTCGTCCGCGCCGGCGCTCGCCTCGTCGTCGTCAACAGGAGCCCGGAGCGCGCCGCCGCGCTCGCCCGCGAGGTGGGCGGCGAGCCCCGCCCCTGGGCCGATCTCGAGCGCGCCGTCGTCGAGGCCGACATCGTCGTCTCGTCGACCTCGAGCCCGAGCTACGTGGTCACCCTCGACCTGGTCCGCCGCGCCCGCAAGGCCAGGAGGGGCAGGAGCCT
This sequence comes from Sorangium sp. So ce321, assembly GCF_051530195.1. Lineage (NCBI taxonomy): Bacteria > Pseudomonadati > Myxococcota > Polyangiales > Polyangiaceae > Sorangium > Sorangium sp. So ce321. Next base: position 2,772,081 of record NZ_CP150329.1, read on the forward strand.
GTTCCTCATCGACATCGCGGTCCCGCGCGACATCGACCCCGCCGTCAACAAGCTCGACAACGTCTACCTGTACGACGTCGACGACCTCTCGCAGATCGTGGCGCAGTCCGTCGAGGGGCGCGCCGTCGAGGCGTCGCGGGCCGAGGCCATCGTCATGGACGAGGCGCAGGCGTTCGAGGCGTGGACGCTCGAGCGCGCCCTGACGCCCACGATCGTGGGCCTGCGGGCCCGCACGCGCGCCGTCCTGGCGGGCGAGGTCGAGCGCAGCCTCGCCGGCAAGCTCCGGCACCTCGGCCCGGCCGAGCGCCAGGCGCTCGCGCTGATGATCGACGCCGCCACGAACAAGCTGCTCCACGTGCCCACCACCCGCCTCCGCGCGATGGCCGGCGACCCCCGCGTCGCCGAGCACGTCGACTCGCTCCGGGAGCTGTTCGCCATCGACGACGCGCCGGCCGAAAGCGGCGTCGCCCGGGCGCTCGTCGAGGGGGAGCTGCGCGAAACCCCGGACAGCCTTCGCACGCCGGTCTCGGCCCGCGGGGCGGAGCCGCCCGCCTCCGGCGAGCGCGGCGGCGCCTCGCCCCGGCCGGCGGATGACGGCCTCTATGCCCGGCAGCCTGGCGCGCGCCCCCAGCCCGGTGAGGCCGGCGTCATGGCCGTCGCAAATCCGGCCGCGGCCGTGCGGGCAGCTGGGCTAAAGGGAGCGTGACCGCCATGGATTTCACCCTCGCCACGCGCCGCTCGGCGCTCGCCCTCGCCCAGTCCCGCGCCTTCGCCCGTTCCCTCGAGGCGGCGGTGCCCGATCTCTCCCTCCGCGAGCTCGAGGTGGTGACCTCGGGCGACAGGACGCAGGATCGCTCGCTCCAGGACATCGGCGGCAAGGGGCTGTTCATCAAGGAGCTCGAGGAGGCGCTCCTGGATCGGCGCGCCGACTTCGCGGTCCACTCGATCAAGGACGTCCCCGCCGAGATCGCCCCGGCGCTGTGCCTCGCGTGCATCCCCGCGCGGGAGGATCCCCGCGACGCGCTCGTCACCCGGAGCGGCGCGCCGCTCGCCGATCTGCCGGCGGGCGCCCGGGTCGGGACCTCGAGCCTCCGCCGCGCCGTCGCGCTGCGCGAGGCGCGTCCGGACCTCGTGATCGAGCCGGTCCGCGGCAACGTCGACACCCGGCTGCGCAAGGTCTCCGACGGGGCGTTCGACGCGATCGTGCTGGCGCTCGCCGGCCTGAAGCGGCTCGGCCTCGCGGATCGCGCCACGGAGGTCCTGTCCCCCGAGGTGTCGCTGCCGGCGATCGGCCAGGGGGCGCTCGGCATCGAGTGCCGGACAGACGACGAGAGCGTGCGCGACGTCCTCTCGGCGCTCGCGGACGCCGAGGCGACGACCTGCGTCACCGCGGAGCGCGCCGTGATGGCCGCGGTGGAGGGCAGCTGCCGGACGCCGGTGGCCGCGTACGCGGTGCGGGACGGCGGCGCGCTCTGGCTGCGGGCGCTCCTCGCCGAGCCCGACGGCACCCGGCTGCGGAAGGCAGAGCGACGCGTGGCGTGGCCCGGCGACGCGCGCGAGGCCGCGCGCCTCGGCGCGGATCTCGGGGCGGAGCTCAAGGACCGCTGAGGCGCACGGAGGCCGGAGGCGCACGGGCGATCCCGGGCGCTCCGACGTCCAGGCCGCCCCGCGCTTCTCGCGCCGGCGTGTCCGTGCCACACCCGGGGCCTGCCGGCGGTCTCCCGCCGCCCAGCGATCCATGACGGGCTACGTCGCCCTCGTCCTCCATGCCCACCTGCCGTACGTGCGCCACCCCGAGCACGCCCGCTCGCTGGAGGAGCGCTGGCTCTTCGAGGCCCTCTGGGAGTGCTACCTCCCCTTGCTCGGGGTCCTCGATCGCCTCGCCGCCGATCGCGTCGCCGCCCCGCTGACCCTCTCCGTCTCGCCGCCGCTCCTCGCGATGCTGCGCGACGAGCTGCTCCTCCGTCGCTTCGAGGATCACCTCCGCCGGCTCACCGCGCTCGCCGCCCGGGTCGAGGCCCGCTTCGCCGGGAGCGGCTTCGCGCCGGCGGCCGCGCTCTACCGCGCGCGGCTCGCCGACGCGGCGCGCGCCTGGGAGGCGCTGGGCGGCGATGTCCCGGGCGCGCTGGTCCGTCACGCCGCGGCGGGGCGCATCGAGCTCCTCACCACGGCCGCGACGCACGCCTACCTGCCCGGCCTGCTCCCCACGCCCGCGTCGATCCGGGCGCAGCTCCGGCTCGGCCGCCGCGCCTTCGCGGCCCTCACCGGCGCGCCGGCGCCTCGCGGCCTCTGGCTGCCCGAGTGCGCCTACGCGCCGCCCCTCGACGCCGATCTCGCGGCGGCCGGCGTGCGCTTCACCGTGCTCGACGCCCACGCCCTCACGCTCGCCGCGCCGCCCGCCCCCGCGGGCGCCGCCGTCCCCGTCCTCTCGCCTTCCGGCGTCGCGTGCTTCGGGCGCGATCGCGACAGCGCCCGGGAGGTCTGGTCGCGCGACGCCGGCTACCCGGGACACCCGGCCTACCGCGAGTTCCACCGCGACGTCGGGCTCGAGCTGCCCGAGCGCGAGCTCGACGGCGAGATCGGCCCCGACGGCGTCCGGCTCATGACCGGCCTCAAGCTCCACCGCGTGACCGGGCCCGGCCCCGACAAGGCGCCTTACGACCCGGCCCGCGCGTCCGCGCAGGCGCGCGCGCACGCCGCGGCGTTCGTGGCCCGCCGCGAGGCCGCGCTCGCCTCGATCCACGGGGCGCCGGCCCCGCCCATCCTCGTCGCGCCGTACGACGCCGAGCTCTTCGGCCACTGGTGGCTCGAAGGTCCCGAGTTCCTCGAGCACGCCCTGCGGCGCCTCGCGGCCTCGGAGCGCGCTGTCCCGATCGCGCTCGGCGCGTACCTCGAGCGCCACCCGCCCGCGGCGGTCGTCGAGCCCGCCGCCTCCACGTGGGGCGAAGGCGGGTACGGCGCGTTCTGGACCGGCCCGAGCGCGGCGCGCCTCTGGCGCCACGCCCACCACGCCGAGCGCGCGGTGCTCGACGCGCTCTCGCGCCGCCGCGACGCGGGCGGCCTGCCCGGCCGCGCGCTGGATCAGGCCATTCGCGAGCTCCTCCTCCTTCAATCGAGCGACTGGGCCTTCATGATGTCCGTCGGGGAGATGGTCCCCTATGCGGAAGCGCGCGCCCGCGCCCACGCGACCCGCGCCCGCCGGCTCGCGAGCCTCGCCCAGGAGCCCTCCGTTGCGGCCGCCGACGTCGCCTGGCTCGACGCGCTCTGCGCGCTCGACCCTTTCCTCGCCGAGCTCGCGGGCCCCGCGCTCCGCGACGCCTTTGACCCGTGGCGCTGAGTCGCCGCCCCGCCCCCGGGCACCTCCCGCGGCTCACGGACTGGACCCCTCTCCGGAGCAGCCGATGGGGGGCAGTCGATTTTGCTCATGCTGAATTACTCTGTGACGGTATTCCCGTCACAGTGCATCAAACCCGCTCCGCAGCGCGGCGCGCGTCCGACCCGTCGAGGGCGCAGCGGGCGTCCGCAGGGCGCCAGGCGCCGTGTTCCTGGCCGTCTTCGAGGAAGATGACCGGCCGTTCACCTTCCCGTTTCATTGCCGGTTGCCGGCCGAGACAACCCCGAGCACATTGCGAAGCACGTTTTCCTCGTGCATGGCGGCACGAAGTGCGAGGAGGACGTAGACATTGCCAGGATGACCCCCTTGATGACCGGCCGGTCAGCGCCCTACTGTGGTGCCCGCCAGCTTTGCTCCTGGACCGCACCGGCAGGCGCTGGCAAAAACCCGGGCGGACTCCCCATGACACATCCTCCTTGCGGACCCGAGCGCCGTATCGCTCGAAGGGCCTTCGGCGCTCGTAGCGCCGTCTCGAACCACTCTCGCGCCGCGGTCATCGCGGCGCTGCTCGCGGCGCTCGCGGCGCCCACGCTGACGGCCTGCCGCCGTTCGGACGCGGGCACGCAGCCGTCGCCGGCGCGCGACACCGCGGCGCCCCGCGAGAAGCCCGCTGTGCGCTTCGGCAAGGTGACCGCGCGCCCGCTCGCGCAGACGCTCGACATCAGCGGCACCCTCGTCGCCGACGAGACCAGCGAGGTGGCCACGCAGGTCGCCGGCTCGGTCATCAGCGTCGAGGTCGACGTGGGCTCCCGGGTCAAGAAGGGCGACCCGCTCGTCGTGCTCGACGCGCGCAACGCCGCGCTCCAGTCGCAGGCGGCCTCCGCCGCTGTCGCGCAGGCCCGCGCCAGGCTCGCGCTGCCCGAGGGGGCGTCGCCGAAGGGGATCGATCCCGACCAGGTGCCGGAGGTCCGGGCCGCGAAGCAGAGCATGGAGCTCGCGAAGTCCGAGGCGGAGCGCGTGAAGCAGCTCTACGACCAGGGCGCCGTCGCCCAGTCGACCTGGGACACGGCGCGCACGCAGGCCCAGAACGCGAGCGCGCAGTACGAGGCCGCGGTCAACGGCATCCGCGCGACGGTCGCCTCGCTCACGTCCGCGCAGGCGCAGGCGGGGCTCGCCTCGAAGTCGGTCTCCGACACGACGGTGCGGGCGCCGTTCGACGGCGCCGTCTCCGAGAAGCGGATCAGCGTCGGCGAGTTCGCGAGCCCGGGCCGCGTCGTCGCGGTCGTGGTCCGCGACAACCCGCTGCGGCTCCGCATCGACGTGCCCGAGGGGGACATCGCGCACATCGAGGTGGGCAAGCCCGTCAGCGTCTCGGTCGCCGCCTTCCCCGGTCGCCTGTTGCCGGGCGTCGTGAAGCGTATCGGCGCGAGCCTCAAGGAGTCCTCGCGCACGCTGCCCGTCGAGGCCGAGTTCGACAACAGCGAGGGGAAGCTCCGCCCCGGCTTCTTCGCGCAGGGTCAGATGACGCTGACCGGCGAGTCAAGAACGTCGCTCCTCGTGCCCGAGGCGGCGATCGGCACCTCCGGGACGAGCGCGCGCGTGTTCGTGCGTTCGGGCGATCGCGTGACGGAGCGGCTGGTGAAGACCGGCCGCAAGGTCGACGGGCTCATCGAGGTCATTGGCTCCGTCGCCGAGGGCGACGAGGTCGCGATCGACAAGGTGGGCGAGCTGGCGGACGGCATCGAGGTCGCGGCGGCGCAGTGAGCCCTGCGCACCGGCGTCTCATCACTGAAGAAAGGTAGCGACCATGCAATGGCTCGCGGCAATCTGCATCCGTAGGCCGGTGTTGGCCACGGTGATCGTCCTGCTCCTCACGGTGCTCGGGGCGTTCTCGTACTTCGGCCTCGGCGTGGATCGTTTCCCCAAGGTCGAGTTCCCGTTCGTCGTCGTGACGACGATCCTCCCCGGCGCCGCGCCCGAGGAGGTGGAGACCGAGATCTCCGACAAGCTGGAGTCCGCGGTCAACACCATCAGCGGCATCGACGAGCTCCGCTCGGTCTCGGTCGAGGGGCTGAGCCAGGTCATGATCTCCTTCCAGCTCGAGAAGGACGTCGACGTCGCCACGCAGGAGGTGCGCGACAAGGTCGAGAGCGTCCTCGCGGAGCTCCCGGAGGGCATCGAGCCGCCGATGGTGGGCAAGCTGGACCCGGACGCCGCCCCGATCCTCACGCTCGCCGTCTCGTCCCAGAAGTCGGACGTCCGCGAGGTGACCGAGTTCGCCGACAAGACGCTGCGGCGCGAGCTGGAGTCGCTCGCCGGCGTCGGCCAGGTGCTGGTCATCGGCGGCCGGAACCGCCAGATCAACATCTGGATCGATCCGGAGAAGCTCGAGAAGTACTCGCTGACGGGCGGCATCGTGGCCCAGGCGCTGGCGAGCCAGAACGTGGAGATCCCGGCCGGGCGCATCGAGCAAGGCGGCAGGGCGCTCACCCTCCGGACGCGCGGCCGCGTGCAGTCGGTCGCGCAGATGGAGGACATCGTGCTCGCGAACCGCGACGGCTACTCCGTCCGGCTCGGCGACGTCGCGGATGTCCAGGACGGCATGGCAGAGCAGGAGTCGGCTGGCTTCCGCGGCCTCAACCCCGCCGTGCTCCTCAGCATCCGCAAGCAGAGCGGGACGAACACCGTCGAGGTCATCGACGGGCTCAAGGCGAGGATCAGCGAGGTCGAGAAGCGCCTCCCCCCGGGCTACGAGATCGTCGTCGCGCGCGATCAGTCGGAGTTCATCAAGAACTCGGTCAACGCGGTGAAGGAGCACCTCGTGCTCGGCGCGCTGCTCGCCGCGATCATCGTCGCGCTCTTCCTCGCGAACGCGCGCAGCACGCTCATCTCCGCGATCGCCATCCCGACGAGCATCATCTCCACCTTCGCCCTGATGAAGGTGGCGGGCTTCACGCTCAACGGGATCACGCTCCTCGCGCTGACCCTGGCGGTCGGCATCGTGATCGACGACGCCATCGTCGTCCTCGAGAACTGCTATCGCTGGATCGAGGAGAAGGGCGTGAGCCCGTGGGAGGCGGCGCTCCAGGGCACGCGGGAGATCGGCCCCGCCGTGCTCGCGACGACGCTCTCGCTGATCGCGGTGTTCCTCCCGGTCGCGTTCATGAGCGGCATCGTCGGCCGCTTCCTGAACTCGTTCGGCCTCACCATGGCGTTCTCGATCCTGGTCTCGCTGATCGTGAGCTTCACCCTGACGCCGATGCTGTCGGCGCGGTGGCTGAAGAAGCCGGCGAAGAACGACGCCCACAGCTCCAAGGAGTCTCGCTTCTACGGCCCGATCGAGCGCACGTACATGGGGCTCCTCCGCTGGTCGATGGCGCACCGCTGGGTGATCGTGCTCGCCTCGTTCCTGGCGCTGGTCTCGATCCCGGTGCTGGGCGGCCTCGCGAAGTTCAACTTCCTCCCGGTCGAGGACGAGTCGCAGTTCCAGGTCGTCCTGCGCGCGCCCGAGGGCGTGAGCCTCGACGGGACGCGCGTCATCGCCACGCGGCTCGCGTCGGATCTCGAGAAGCTCCCGGGCGTGCTCTACACGCTGACGACGATCGGCGACGACGCGCAGAAGACGCCGAACCTCGCCAGCATCTACGTGAAGCTCAAGCCGGCGGGCGAGCGCGACCTGTCGCAGCAGGACCTCATCGATCGCGCCCGGCGCGAGCTCAAGCCGAAGTTCGACGCGGAGAAGCTCCGGGCGAGCATCGGCGTCGTGCCCGCGTTCTCCGGCGGCCAGAGCGCCCAGATCGCCTACCAGGTCCAGGGCCCCGACCTCCAGCGGATCGGCCAGTACTCCGACGCGCTGCTCGAGAAGCTCAAGGCGATGCCGGGCGTCGTCGACCCGGACACGTCGCTGCTCGTCGGCAAGCCGGAGATCCGGGTGCTCATCGATCGCAAGAAGGCCGCCGATCTCGGCGTGCAGGTCGGCGACGTGGCCAGCACCCTGCGCCTGCTCGTGGGCGGGTACAAGGTGTCGACCTACAACGAGGGCGGGGAGCAGTACGAGGTGCGCGCGCGCGCGCTGCCGAGCTTCCGCTCGGACAAGGAGGGCCTCGCGAAGATCACGGTGCCGTCGACCAAGCTCGGCGCGGTCACGCTCGACAACGTGGTGACGTTCGCCGAGGGGACGGGCCCGTCGCGCATCGAGCGGTACAACCGCCAGCGGCAGGTCATGCTCACGGCCAACCTCGAGGCGGGCTACTCGCAGCAGACCGTCGTCCAGGAGCTCGACAAGGCCACGGCGCAGCTGAACCTCGCCTCCGGCTACTCCGCCGGCCCGGTCGGCGCGTCGAAGGAGCTCGTCAAGATGATGAAGAGCTTCCTGGTCGCCCTCCTCCTCTCGCTGGTCTTCATGTACCTCGTGCTCGCGGCGCAGTTCGAGTCGTGGCTGCACCCGATCACGATCCTCCTGTCGCTGCCGCTGACGGTGCCGTTCGCGTTCCTGGCGGTCATCATCTTCCGCCAGTCGCTCAACATCTTCTCGCTGCTGGGCATCGTCGTGCTGTTCGGCGTCGTGAAGAAGAACTCGATCCTCCAGATCGATCACACCATCAAGCTGCGCGAGCACGGCCTGCCGCGGGCGCAGGCCATCCTGGAGGCGAACCGCGACAGGCTCCGGCCGATCCTCATGACCACGCTCGCCTTCGTGGCCGGCATGATCCCGCTCGTCGCCTCGAGCGGCGCGGGCTCGGGGACGAACCGCGCGACCGGGTTCGTGATCATCGGCGGGCAGACGCTGGCGCTCCTCCTGACGCTGCTCGCGACCCCGGTGGCCTACTCGCTGTTCGACGACGTCTCGATGTGGCTCAAGCGGGTCCTGCCCTTCATGCGGGGCAGCGACGACCAGGGCGCGCCTGGCGGGGCGGGGGAGGGCGGCGTCGCTCCGGCGGGCGACGGGATCGTCGCGGCGGGGCACGCGGGGCACCATAACGCCGCGGCGCGCGCCGCGGTCGCGCACGAGGGGGGCCGGCCGGCGCCGGCTCACCTCGACTAGCTCCGCCCGCCGCGGCGTCCGCTTCGCGGCCGCCGCGGCGGCTGGCTACGCTCCAGGGCCGCGGCGCGCCCGCGCCCGGCGCCGGAGCGTTCGCCGAGCGATCGCCGACGAGCGCGCCGCGATCACGCGCCGCTCACTCGGCGTCGCCGTGGACCTTGCGCAAGATCACATCGAGCAGACCGTCGAAGGCGTCGCGCATCGCCCAGGCCTGGGCGGCGTTGTCGTCGAGCCTGGACGCCTTGCGGCGGCCCGTGGCGAGCGCCTGCTTCGGGCCCCTGCACGCGGCGCCGAGCCGGCGCTCCATGTCGAGCGCGGCGCCCTCGTAGATGTGATAGCAGGAAGCGAAATCTCCCTCGTTGTAGAGCGGCGAGCCGACCTGGATCGCGCCGTCCATCGTCCGCGCCAGCACGAGGAGGTCGCCCTCCGTGCACCCGCGGAGCAGCGAGAGCGCGTGGTGGGGCACCGAGCGCTTCACCGCCGGGAGCGCTGGCTCCTCGTCGGCCGTCTCGGCCGCGAACGTCGAGAGCGGGACGGGATCGGGGTGCACCAGGAGCTTCTTGAGGTAGGCCGCGGGCACGCCGAAGTTGAGGTTCTGCCCCTGCGTCGCGACCGCGGCGGCGACGCCGATCACCTCGCCGCGCTCGTTGAACAGCGGCCCGCCCGAGGAGCCGGGGGCGATCGGCGCGGAGATCTGCAGCAGCGTGAGCGCGGGGTCGACCACGCGCACCGCGCTCACGAGGCCGTTCGACACGGTGTCGGCGAGGCCGAGCGGGTGGCCGATCGCGACGACCGGATCGCCCGGGCGGACCGCGCCGCTGTCGCCGAGGGGCAGCAGCGGGAGCTTCCGCGGCGCGTGGATCCGGACGATCGCGAGGTCCCGATCCTCGTCGAACGCGAGCACCTCGAGCACCGGGTGCTCGCTCTGATCCCAGAGGACCACCTCCAGGTCCGGCATCCCGGCGATGACGTGGAAATTCGTCGCGATCCAGCCGTCCTCGCGGACGAGGAAGCCCGCCCCCAGCGAGCCGTCGCCGCGGATCGTGACGACCGCCGGCGTGGCGCGCGCCGCGATCTGGGCCGGCGTCATCGTCGCGGCCTCCCGCGACGCCGCGCTCGCGTGCTGGCCGGAGGAGCCGGCGCCGCAGCCGAGCGCCGCGAGCGCCGCCGCCGCCGCGACGAGCCCGGCGAGGCGCGGCCAGACGGGCCGCCGCGGGGGATGGGGGCGCGAGGGAGGAGCGGCGCCGGGGCGCAGGTCGTCGTCATGGAGCTCGCCTGGCAGGCTGCGGTGGTTCATGTCGCTCCCCGGGGCGCCGCGCGTGAGCGGTCTCCCTCCACCCAGCGTAACGAAGACCCGCCGGATCGTCTCGCGTGCACGGCGAAAATTCAGGCGTGGCCGCATATGCTGTCGCGGTGAAACACAACCACGACGCGCGCGATCCGATCTTCGCCCTGAGCGACGAGTTCGTCGAAGCCTTCGCCGCCCGCTGCCCCGTTCACGCCACCCTGGCAGGCATCCCGTGCGACGAGGGCGCCTGGAACGACTGGAGCCCGGCGGGCGCCGCGGACTGGGCCACCACGCTCGCTTCCTTCCGGGAGCGGCTTCGGTCGCTGCCGCCCCCTCGCGGGCCAGAGGCGCGGTGGGGGCGCCTCGCACGCCGTGTCATGGCCGATTACCTGGACGAGCGGCTCGACGATTTCCGCCACGGCGAGCACCTGCGCGATCTGAACAACATCGAGTCGCCGTTCCAGCACCTCCGGATGGTCTTCGACCTCATGGATCTCGGGAGCGCGGCCGGCTGGGAGGCGGTCGCGTCGCGCCTCGAGGGCCTGCCGCAGGCCTGCGACAGCTACCGCGCGTCGCTGGAGGAGGGGCGCCGGACGGGCCACGTCGTCGCGCGTCGTCAGGTCGTCGCCGTCATCGAGCAGGCGCGTTACCAGGCGGGCGAGGCGTCGTTCTTCCTCACGCTGCCGGCCGCCTACGAGGCGTCCGGCTTCGCCGCTGGCGCTGGCCGCGAGCGGCTCGCCGCCGGGGTCGAGCGGGCGCGCGCCGCGTTCGGCGCGCTCGCCGGGTACCTGGAGCAGACCTACATGCCCAGCGCCAGCGCCGTGGACGCGGTGGGGCGGGAGCGCTACCTCCGCCTTGCGCGCCGCTTTCTCGGCGCGAGCATCGACCCGATCGAGACGTACGCCTGGGGTTGGTCCGAGGTGCACGCCATCGAGGCCCAGATGGCCCGCCTCGCGGACGAGATCCTTCCGGGCGCGTCGCTGCCCGAGGTGATCGAGCGGCTCACGACCGACCCGGCCCGGTGCGCGCATGACGCGGACGAGTTCCTCCGCATCATGTCCGAGCGCCAGCGGCGGGCGCTCGCCGAGCTCGACGGCGTCCACTTCGACATCCCGGCGCCCATCCGCCAGATCGAGGTGAAGATGGCCCCGCCCGGCGGCGCGCTCGGCGCGTACTACGTGCCCCCGAGCGACGGCTTCAAGCGGCCCGGCACCGTCTGGTACGCCCCGGGCGCGAAGCGCGAGTTCCCGCTCTACGAGGAGATCACCATCGCGTACCACGAGGGCTTTCCCGGCCATCACCTGCAGTGCGGGCTCCAGGTGCACCTCGAGGGGCGGCTGAGCCGGCTCCATCGCTTCCTGGTGACGAACTCCGGCCACGCCGAGGGGTGGGCGCTCTACGCCGAGCAGCTCATGTACGAGCTCGGGTATTTCGAGCGCCCGGAGTACGTGCTCGGGATGCTCTCGGGCAAGCTCACGCGCGCCTACCGCGTCGTGCTCGACATCGGCATGCACCTCGATCTGCCGATCCCCTCGCACGCCCCGCTCCACGCCGGGGAGCCATGGCGCTACGAGATCGCGGTCGAGTACCTCCACCGCCGGGCCTTCCTCACGCTGGAGCACGCCCACAGCGAGGCGACGCGCTACCTCGGCTGGCCGGGGCAGGCGATCTGCTACAAGGTGGGTGAGCGGGTCGTCCTGGAGCTGCGCGAGGAGCTCCGGCGCCGGCAGGGCGGGGCCTTCGACCTGAAGGCGTTCCACGCCAGGGTGATCGGCTCCGGGTCGGTCGGGCTCGACCACCTGCGCGAGATCGTCCTCGAGGACCCGGAGGCCGGGGCGGCGAGCTGAGAGAGCGCGCGCCGCGGAGCGCGGGGCGGCGGAGCGCGGGGCGGCGAACGCCTCATCCCCGGCCGCGCGCCGCCGGGTGCGTCTGGCACGGTCCTTTCTTCCGCTGCTCCCAGCGCTTTCCACCGCGCTGCGGAGGCCGATTCCTCCGGGCGCCGCGCTGGCATTCTCTGGCACAGGAGCGAATCCCATGACAGCCCACCGTCTTTCTTGGTTCCACGTCAGCGGCCTGCTCTCGTTCGCTGCCCTCGCTTCCGCGGGCGCGCTCGCGGGCTGCAACATCACCGTCGTGGATGGCGGGACCCCCTGCGAGGTGGATGGCGTCGTCCACAGGCCTGGCGACTCGTTCCCGTCCGACGACGGCTGCAACACCTGCGTTTGCTCGGACGACGGGAGCGTCGCCTGCACCCTCAGGGCGTGCGTCGCCGGCTGTACCTACGAGGGCGTCGACCATCCCCCTGGCGCGTCCTTCCCCGCCTCGGATGGCTGCAACACGTGCACGTGCGACCCCTCCGGCAGCGGCAACGTCGGCTGCACCAAGATCGCGTGCCACGAATGCGAGCCGGGGACGGAGCTCCCGACGGACGGCTGCAACACCTGCAGGTGCGACGCCGACGGCACCCGCATTTGCACGCAGATCCTCTGCCACGAGGGCTGCACCCAGGACGGCATCGACTACAAGCCGGGCGAGTCGTTCCCGTCCTCCGACGGCTGCAACACATGCACGTGTTCGGCCGACGGGACCATCGCGTGCACAGAGCGCGCTTGCGTTTGCGACCCGGAGGCCGAGTGGTGGCGCAACTACGTGGCCGACAGCCCGGAGGAGTGCCAGGTCATCGACTTCTTCTGCCCCGAGAACACGGACTATTTCGGGAACGCGTGCGGCTGCGGCTGCGAGCAGGACGCGAGCTGCCCGGAGTATTTCAACTGCATGCCGCCCGAGCCGTGCGACATCGAGGCGATCGAGGCGCGCTGCCCCTACTCGCAGATCGCGTACTGACGATCGCTTGCCGACGTGCGCGCGCCCGCGCCTGCCTGCGGGCATGTCGGGCGCGCGCGCCGCGCCCGCCCGCCTCCCGGCTCGACGCCCGGCCGTGAGCGTGCCAATCGAGGCGGGTGAGCTCTCCCCCAGCGAGCGACGCCTCCGAGGCGCGGCCGAGCGGCTCGGACCTCTGCACCGCGTGCGGCCTCTGCTGCACGGGGCTGCTCTTCGACGTCGCGCCGCTCGAGGAGCACGAGCTCCCGCTCGCGGACAAGCTGCGCCTGCCGCTCGCCTGCAACCAGTACCACGACGCCTTCAGGCTGCCGTGCCCCTGCCACCGCGACCGGAAGTGCACCGTCTACGAGACGCGCTTCTCCGTGTGCAGCAGCTACGAGTGCGGCCTGCTCCGGCGCTGCAAGGCGGGCGAGGTGCCGCTCGGCGAGGCGCTGTCCCGCGTCGAGCGCGTGCTCCGCCTCGCGGACGCCCTGCGCCAGCGCGTGCCCGCAGAGGAGCCTCCCCGTCCGCTCTGGGACGAGGCGCGCGAGCACCTCCGCCGGCGCGACGCCGAGGACGACTCTCCGGCGTGGCGGAGCGAGCGGGAGTCGCTCGTCGCCGCGCTCGCAGAGCTCAGGGTCGCGTGCCGGGAGGGGCTCGATCCGTAGCGCCTGCGGCTCTGGAGAGCGCCTGCGGCTCTGGAGAGCGCCTGCGGCTCTGGAGAGCGCCTGCGGCTCTGGAGAGCGCCTGCGGCTCTGGAGAGGGAGAGGCCGCCGCGGCGCGGAGCGCGGGAGATGAGGACGGCGATCCCTGTGTCCTCGGTGGCTGATGCGCAGGTCGCTCCCGCTCGTCGGGGAGATGCCCCGTTGTCCGCCTCTCGAGGAGAGCGCCAGATCCTGAAGACACCGAGGCGCGCGGAGACTCCCGTGCTTCGTCCAGGTCGGGCGTGATCTGCCCTCGATCTCGCGCGCGGGCTCCGGGCCGACTGGCTCGTCCTGGCCTCCCGGCAGCTGGCTCCGCGCCGTATATACCGTCGATGGACGCGAAGACCCGCCGGATGACCAACAAGTATTCTGCCGTGGCCGCAGTGACGAGCTTCGTCACGCAGCCCATCCCTGGCGCAGATGAGTTGATCGTGGTTCCCATTCATTACTGGTTCTCCGTGTCGACGACACGGCGCCGGGGCGTGCCGCTCCTCAAGGCCCCGTGGCTGCAGGTGAGCAAGATCATCTGGGGCGGCGCGACCGTGCGGCTCTTCGCCAACTTCACGCTCGGCCTCATCCCCGTCGCCGGCCTCTTCTCCAACGCGGTCACCGCCGTCGCCCTGACCGAGCTCCTGGCACGCTACCTCGACAGCGCGCTGAGCAACCCGGCGTCGCCTCCCGAGGTCTCCATGAAGGCCATCAAGGACGCGCTTCAGCACTCGCTCGGCGCGTGGAGGTCTCGGCGTGTCTGGCCCGCGATCCGTCGCGCCTTCCGGAGATCTGCCCCCGCGCCGACGCCCGCGTGAGGAGCGGGCGGCCACGCCCGCGCCCTGCGCCGCGGAGCGCCTCGCCAGCGCCCGGGGCGGGGGCCGCTGGCGTCCGTTCACGCGCGGCGGTCTCTCCTGGCGATCGCCGCCCGGATCGAATAGATCCCCCGCCATGCTCTCCGAGACCCGCGAGAAAGTCCTGGACATCAAACGGCGCTTTGAGGCGCTAAGGGGGCATCTTTGACGTCCCCAAGCTCGAACGGATGCTCCAGGATCTGACCCAGACGACGCTGTCGTCCGGGTTCTGGAACGATCAGGAAAAAGCCCAAGCCGTCCTCCGCAAGCGCGCCCAGGTCGAGTCGAAGCTCGAGATGGCGCAGAAGCTCGGCCGCGAGATCGAGGATCTCGCGGAGTACCTCGAGCTCGGCGCCGCCGAGGGTGACGAGGGCGTCATCGCCGACGCCGACGCGCAGGCCGGCGCGATCGCCGCGCGCCTGCGCAAGGCCGAGCTCGACCGCATGCTGGCTGGCCCCGCCGACCGCGGCAACGCCATCGTCAGCATCCACCCGGGCGCCGGCGGCACCGACGCGAAGGACTGGGCGTCCATGCTCCTCCGCATGTACCTGCGCTTCTGCGAGCGCCGGGGCTACAAGACGGAGATCATCGACTACCAGGACGGCGACGAGGCCGGCATCGACGCCGTCACCTTCACGGTGAGCGGCGACGCCGCCTACGGCTACCTCCGCTCCGAGGCCGGCGTCCACCGGCTCGTCCGGATGAGCCCGTTCAACGCCGATCACACGCGCCAGACCGCGTTCGCCGCCGTCGAGGTCACCCCGGACAGCGACGACGAGATCAACATCCAGGTGAACGAGAAGGACATCGAGATCACGACGATGCGCGCCGGCGGCAAGGGCGGGCAGAACGTGAACAAGGTCGAGACGGCCGTTCGTCTGCGGCACATCCCGACCGGCCTCAACATCGTGTGCCGCGCCGAGCGCAGCCAGCACCAGAACCGCGCGATGGCGATGAAGGTCCTCAAGGCGAAGCTGTACGAGATGGAGCTCCAGAAGCGGGAGGCCGAGGTCCAGGCCCACAACGCCTCGAAGAGCGCCATCAACTTCGGCAGCCAGATCAGGAACTACGTCCTCGCGCCGTACCGGCTCGTCAAGGACGTCCGCACCTCCACCGAGGCCACCGACGTGGACGCCGTGCTCGACGGCGATCTCGAGGGCTTCATCGAGGCCTACCTGCTCGCCGCGGCGGGCGGCTCGCTCCGGAAGGGCGGCTCGGTCGCGGAGGACGACGCTCAGTGAGCCAGCAAAAAGACAGGCCGAACGACAGGAAGGCCGAGCGGCTCGTGAAGGACGCCGCCGAGGCCGCGCGCGCCGAGGAGACGCTGATCGCGACCCGCAAGGCGAAGGCGGCGCGCCTCCGCGATCGCGGCGAGAACCCGTTCGCCAACGACGTCACGGCGGGCGAGCCGCTCACCGAGCTCGCTGCCGTCCGCGCGCGCTTCGACGGCGCGCGGGCCGCGGCCGAGCCCAAGGCCGAGGGCGCGGCGCCGGACCGGCCCGCCGCGGACCGGTACGATCCGGCGCGCGTCGAGCCGCACCCGTTCCGCGTCGCGGGCCGGGTGCTCTTCGTGCGCTCGTTCGGCGGCGTCACGTTCGTCCGGCTGCGCGACCGCACCGGCGAGCTCCAGCTCTACTGCGAGCAGGGCAGCCTCGCCGATTTCGAGCGGCTCGAGGACATCGACCTCGGCGACTTCGTCGAGGCCCACGGCGTCGCGATGGCGACGCAGAAGGGCGAGCTCTCGATCCGCGCCGAGCGCCTCCGGCTGCTCACCAAGGCCTACCGCCCGCTGCCGACCAAGACGAGCTTCAAGGACGTCGAGTCGCGCTACCGCATGCGGTATGTCGACCTCGTGGCCAACCCGCACGTCGCGGGGGTCTTCCGCGCCCGCAGCGCGATCGTCGCCGCGCTCCGCGAGTTCTTCGACACGCGCGGCTTCCTCGAGGTCGAGACCCCGACGATGCACACGCTCGTCGGCGGCGCGGCCGCGAAGCCGTTCAAGACCCACCACAACGCGCTCGATCTCGAGCTCTTCCTGCGCATCGCGCCCGAGCTCTTCCTGAAGCGGCTCGTGGTCGGCGGCTTCGAGCGTGTCTACGAGATCGGCCGCTGCTACCGGAACGAAGGGCTGTCCACGCGGCACAACCCCGAGTTCACGATGATCGAGTACTACCAGGCGTACGCGACGTACGAGACCCTGATGGACGCGACCGAGGCGATGCTCCGCCACGTCGACGCCCGCCTCGCCGAGCGGCTCCCGGCCGAGCACGCCGCCTGGGCCGCGCAGCGCACGTACTCGCTCGAGCGCTTCGCGCGCGTCCCCATGGCCGAGGGGATCGCCCGCGCCCTCTCGAAGTCGGGCCTGCCGGCCGACGTCCCGCAGCGCATCACCGCGGACGACGCCCCCATCAAGGAGTGGGCGAAGGCGGCGAAGGCGAGCGGGCGGGAGATCGACTGGACGAACTTCCGCTCGGGCGCGAAGAAGTGCGAGTCGCCCGGGGAGCTCGTCTTCTCCGCCTACGAGTACGTGGTCGAGCCGTTCCTCACGAGGGACTATCGCACCGAGGCGGGCGACAAGAGCATCCCCGTCTTCATCATCGACTACCCCTTCGAGGTCTCGCCGCTCGCGCGCAAGAAGGACAGCGACCCTGCGCTGGTCGACCGCTTCGAGCTCTTCATCGACGGCCGCGAGCTCTGCAACGCCTTCAGCGAGCTCAACGATCCCGAGGACCAGGACGCGCGCTTCCGCGCGCAGGTCGCCAAGAAGTCCCGGGGCGAGGAGGAGACGATGGACTACGACGCCGACTACGTCCGCGCCCTGGAGCACGGCCTCCCGCCGACGGCGGGCTTCGGCATGGGGATCGATCGCCTGACGATGCTCCTCACCGGCGCGACGTCGATCCGCGACGTCATCCTGTTCCCCCTGCTCCGCCCCGAGACCGACACGTGACCGAGCTCTCGAAGCCGCTACAGATCGCGCTCCTCGCCGCCGTCGCGCTGGGCGTCCTCCTGCTCGTCTGGCGGGGCTACACCCGCTTTGGCCAGAAGGGCGAGCTGGAGCCGAAGCGCCCCCGCGTCGCGCGCGTCGGGCTCGTGATCGGGCTCGCGGGGGCCAGCTTGCTCGCCCTGGCGCCCCTCGCAGCCGGTCAGCGGTTCAAGGGTCTCGGGCTCCTCGGCGCCTTTTTCACGAGCAACCCCGAGAAGGTCGGAGGGCTGCTCGCCTCGCTGCTCGCGGTGGGCGTCGGCCGCCTGCTCTTCACCGAGACCGATTTCGCCTGGAGGCTCTTCGGCAGGGCAGGGCCCAGGGCGCGCCAGCTGCTCAGGGCCTTCGGCACGCTGTGCCTCCTCGTCGCGATCGCCATCGGCATCCTCTGGCTCGCGGTCTTGCCGCTCCATCCGACCCTGAAATGGATCGTCGGAGGCGTCCTGATCGGCGCGGGCACCGGCTACCTCGTCGCCGGGAGCCGCCCTGTCCGCAGCGGCCTGTACCGCGCGCTGGGCTGGTGGTGGGGCGCGCTCGTGGGCGTGACGTTCGGGATCACCGCGGTGCTCACGTCCAGGATGCCCACGGGGCGGCTCGCGTCGGTCAACGCCACCGATCAGATCATCCGCTTCACCGCCCTCATCTCGAGCGTCGTCTTCCTGTTCTTCGTGCTGTCGGCGCTGCTGCCGATCATCCTCGACACCCTCGAGCGCCGGAGCTTCGTCCCGTACGTCGGCGCGCGCCACGTGCGCGCCTCGAAGAGCGGCTTCCTCACGGTGATCTCGGTCCTGTCGATGGCCGGGGTCGGCGTCAGCTCGTGCGCCCTGTGCTCGGTGACGAGCATCATGGGCGGCTTCGGCGCCGACCTGAAGCGCAAGATCCTCGGCAACAACGCGCACATGGTCGTCGACGTCTCCCGCCCGGGCGGCTTCGGCGACTGGGACGACAAGCTCACCAAGGTGCGCGTCGCGCTCGCGCCCTACGGCGCCGCCGCGACGCCCGTCGTGGCGGGTGAGGCGATGGGCTCCAGCGCCTCGAACACCGCTGGTGCCCTCGTCCGCGGCATCGATCCGGACACCATCGGACAGGTCATCGACCTCGCCAAGAACATCGAGGTCGGCAGCTTCGACTACCTGCGCGACCCCGAGAAGCTGACGAGCCTGCCTCCCGAGGAGATCATCGGCCGGGGCCCGGGCGGGGAGCCGTACTTCAAGGGGCCGGACTTCCGCCAGCCGTCGGAGGTCGACCCGTCGGTGCGCGACTACCTGAAGCAGCAGACGCGCGTGTACCCCGGCGTCATCATCGGCCGCGAGCTCGCGAAGTCGCTCCACGTGCTCGTCGGGGACGAGGTGACCCTCCTGTCGCCCATGGGCGAGCTCGGTCCGACCGGCGTCATGCCGCGCTCCCGCAGGTTCCGCGTCGCGGCGATCTTCTATAGCGGCATGTACGAGTACGACGTCACGCACGCGTACGTCTTGATGGAAGAGGCGCAGAAGTTCTTCAGCCTCGAGGACAAGATCACCCACATCGACATCCGGGTGCCGGATCCCGAGCGGGTGCAGGAGGTCCGCCCGGCCGTGGAGGCGGCGATCGCCGCGAGCGCGGCGCTGGATGAGCCACCGCCGGAGGGCGGCAAGCCGCCTCCGGCGCTCCGCGTCCGCGACTGGATGGAGATGAACAAGAACCTCTTCAGCGCGCTCAAGCTGGAGAAGATCGCGACGTTCATCATCCTGTCCATCGCCATCGCCGTCGCGAGCTTCTGCATCGTCTGCACGCTGCTGCTCATGGTGACGGAGAAGGGCAAGGAGATCGCCGTCCTCAAGGCGCTCGGGGCCTCCGACAACGCCGTGATGCGCGTGTTCATGCTCGAGGGCGTCATCATCGGCGCCATCGGCACCGTCTACGGTGTCGGCACCGCGCTCGCGGCCTGCACGGGCCTGTCCTGGTTCGGCGTCCGGCTCGACCCCGACGTCTATTACATCGACCGGCTGCCCGTGAACGTGAACGGCTCCGACTATGCGATGGTCGCCGCGGCGGCGCTGCTCATCTGCACCATCGCCACCCTCTACCCGGCCCGCGCCGCCTCGAAGCTCTCACCGGTCGACGGGCTCCGCTACGAGTAACCATCCCATGTCCACTCCGCTCGTCGTCGTCGAAGACCTCCGCAAGACGTTCGTCCACATGGGGCGCGAGCTCCACGTGCTCTGCGGCATCGACATCGTCATCAACCAGGGCGAGGTCGTGGCGTTCGTGGGCCCCTCCGGCGCCGGCAAGAGCACGTTCCTCCACTGCATCGGCACGCTGGATCTCCCGACGAGCGGCCGCATCCGCCTCGGCAACGACGAGCTCACCGGGCTCCCGAGCTCGCGCCTCGCGGCGATCCGGAACCGGACGATCGGCTTCGTCTTCCAGTTCCACCACCTGCTCCCCGAGTTCAACGCGGTCGAGAACGTGATGATGCCGGGGCTCATCCAGGGGAAGACCCGCCGCGAGATGGAGCCGCTCGCGCGCTCGCTCCTGGCCGAGGTCGGGCTCGCGGAGCGCGCGACGCACCGGCCGGGGGAGCTGTCGGGCGGCGAGCAGCAGCGGGTGGCGCTGGCGCGGGCGCTCGTCCTGTCGCCGAAGCTCCTCCTCGCCGACGAGCCGACGGGGAACCTCGACACGGCGACGAGCGAC
Source organism: Sorangium sp. So ce321 (assembly GCF_051530195.1). Lineage (NCBI taxonomy): Bacteria > Pseudomonadati > Myxococcota > Polyangiales > Polyangiaceae > Sorangium > Sorangium sp. So ce321. The sequence continues at coordinate 2,791,769 of NZ_CP150329.1, forward strand.
TCGATCCACCAGCTGTTCTTCGAGATGAACCGCAAGCACGGCACCACGATCGTGGTGGTGACGCACAACCTCAGCTTCGCCGAGTCGATGCCGCGCGTGGTGACCATGCGCGACGGGGCCGTCGAGAGCGACCGCATCGGCAGCGAGCGCGCCGCCGCCATCGGGTACCGCGCCGGCTCAGCCGGATAGCCGCTCGCTCAGGAGCTCGGCCGCGCGCAGCGACATGGCCATGATGGTCATCTGCGGGTTCACGCCGAGCGACGAGGGGATCGCGCTCCCGTCGCACACGTAGAGCCCGGCGACGTCGTGCGCCTGGTGATCCAGCCCGAGGCACGACGTCCGCGGATCCACCCCGATACGGCACGTCCCGAGCGGGTGGAACGCGGCGATGTCCAGGTCCCCCGCCTTGATCTGCCGTGACCTGAGCCGCTCCAGGTCCGCGGGGCCGTTCACCTCGTCGCAGCCGGCGACGAGGGGCAGGACCCGGCGCGCCCCGGCGGCCAGGAACACCTCGGAGAGCAGCTCGATCCCGCGCTGCATCTTCGCGACGTCCTCGTCGTTCATCGTGTAGAGCACGAGCGGCGTGCCGCCGATCCCGGGCCTCACCTCTCCGCGGCTCGTGTCCTTGATCATGAACCCGAACGTCGCGAGGTGCGGATACCGCTCCATCAGCTCGGTGTAGCGGCGCCCCGTCCACGGCACGGCGAGCGCGGCGACGTCGAACGGCAGCGAGCCCCCCTCGAACATCAGCCCCTCGTCGGCGAAGTGGTCGATCTGGTAGCCCTGCGGGATGCCCTGCCACTGGTCGATCCGCTCATCGAAGAGCGCCATCACCTTGGACGCCGGGTGGATCGAGAGGTTCTTCCCCAGCATGCCGCTCGAGAGGCACGCGCCGCTCCGGCGCAGGAGCAGCGGCGTCATGAGCGCGCCGCCGGCCACCACGACCGCCTCCGCCCTGACCACGAGCCGCGGCCGCCGCCGTCCCTGTCTGCCCCCGCCGCCCGCGGCTCCGGCCCTCGTGTCGCCGCCGAGGACCGCCGTCGCGCCCCGCGCGCGCCCCGCCACGATGTCGATCGTCCTGACGCGCGCCGCGGTGATGAGCTGCGCGCCGCGCTTCAGCGCCTCGGGCACGTAGCTCACGTCGGTCGAGCGCTTCGCCCCCGTGGGGCAGCCGAAGCAGCAGATCCCCTGCCCATCGCAGTCCGGCGCGTTGCGCTGGAGCGGCCCGTGCCGCAGGCCGAGCCGCTCCGCGCCGCGCTGGACGATCGGCCCGATCGCCCCGAGGTGCAGCGGGTTGGCCGGGGCGACCTGGAGCATGCGCTCGACGCGCTCGTAGTAGGCGGCGAGCCCGTCCGACGAGAACTCCGCCGGCAGTCCCATGCCGTCTCGCCAGGACGCGAAGGTGCTCTCCGGCGCTCTGTAGCAGGTGCCGGAGTTGATCACGGTGCTCCCCCCGACGGCGCGCCCCGCGAACACCGGGATGCTCACGTTGCCGACCGCCATGTCGAGCCCGTGATCGCGGTACATGTCCCGGTACGCGCGCGCAGGCCGCCCGGTGAAGCTCGCGCGGCGGTGGTAGTCGCCCTCCTCGAGCATCAGCACCGCGTGCCCCCGCGACGCGAGCTCGTAGGCCGCGGCCGCCCCGCCGGCCCCGGTGCCGATCACGAGCACCTCGCACTCGAGCTCCAGGTCCTCCTCGACCTCGCGCCCGTTCGTCACCTGCGCCAGCCACCGGGGCTCCTCGTTGCGGACCGTGGGCAGCTCGTAGCGGCAGCCGACGTGCTGGAACATCTCGGGCCGGTCGTAGTGGAGGAACCGGAGCGGCGTGAGCACGGCGCGGAGCAGCGAGCGCAGGGTCCGCGCGCGGCTCTGCTCGAAGCCGCGGAGCACCTCCATCCGCTCCTCGAGCGGCAGCGCCGACAGCGGCCTGAGCCGGGTCGCCATCGGGGCGAGCTCCATCGCCCACAGCGCCGCGCGCAGCCCCTGCGCGAGGTGCGGCGGGATCGAGCAGAGCCAGCCCGCGAGGCGGCTGGCGGTCGCGGCGCCAGCGCCCTTGAGGAAGCGGCCGGGCGGCATGGCCGCCTCGGCGAGCGCGGCGGCGATGCGCCTCTCCCGCTCCGACAGCGCGGGCTCCGCGCCGCCCGCTGCTGCCACCGGCGCGCTCTCCGCGCCGCGCTCGTCCTGCGTCGCCGCCCCGGGCCGGAGCCCCCTCCGCTCCAGCGCGGGCAAGCGCCTGAAATCGAAGTCCAATCCCAGGGCCATGTCGTCGAACTCCCGTGTGAAAACTTCTGTTAATTCTGTAGCAACAGAATCGTCACGGAGCAAGGCGACCTGAGCCGCGGGGCGTGCGCATTCCAGATGAAGCGCGCAGGCGTCCGCGGCTGCTAGGGCATGGGCAGGACCCAGACCGGCGAGAGTGGCTGTAGGGCGAGGTGCTCCCAGGCGTCCTCGGCGATCGCGAGGCCGCGTGCCCCCTCATCGCGGAAGGACGCGGTGACCGCGCGGAAATAGGGGGGATCGGGGCGCTCGAGCGCGAGGATGCCCTTCGGGTCCGACGGGCTCGGCGAGAACGGGCGGCCCGCCTTCCCCTGGCGCGTGTCGCTCACGAGGGAGATCTCGTCCATGCGGGCGGTGAAGTGCGGCCCGCCGTCGAACGGATCGACCCGGTGGGCGTAGCGAAAGCCGATGCGTCGCAGGAGCTTCTCCACCCCTCGGGTCTGCGACCCTACCTTTCCGATCACGCGCTGCGCGTCCTCGGGCAGCAGCGAGGCGTAGAGGGTCCCCTCCGGGAAGAGGCCCTTGATGAACTCCTTGTTCTTCTTGGAGAGGAGGTCTGCGTCGGCATAGCTCATGTCGGTGAACTTGCGCCCGAGCGCCTCCCAGAGGTGGCTCGTGCCGTCCGGCTCGAGCGGGGGCATCAGCTCCGCGAGGATCTCCTCCTGGAAGAGCGCGGGGCGCGCGGCCATGTAGAGGAAGCGAACATAAGAGATCATGGTGCCGAGCCGCTCGGGCCCTTGCCGGTGGGCTGGCATGAGCACGAGTCCACCGATCTCGGTGGGGCCGTTGTACGAGTAGCCGATGCGCAGCACCGTATGGTGAAAGTGCTTGTCGATCGTGGCCGAGTATTTCTCCTCGTCGAGCACGTCGAAGAAGATGTACGGGATGCCGCGCCGCCCGAGCTGCGCGATGATCATCGACGTCCCGACGATCGTCCCCTTGCCGCCCTTCGTCAGATCGACGAGCACGAAGACGTATTGGCGGAGGCGAGGGTCCTGGATCGCCCCGCTGAAACTCTTGTGGCTCTCGGCGACGATCTCGTGGATTGCGTCACGGTTGTTCGGCAGGTTGACCGAGTTCAGGTGGCGCGCGACATCGAGGAGTTGCTCCTCGTCGCCGGTCACGGCTGCGCGTATTTCGAACGAGATCATCGCCTGAAGACTACGCGTGGCGCTCGCCCTTCGCCATTGCTCCGGAGGGGACGCGCGAGGCGCAGCGAGGCGCAGCGAGGCGTACGACAGAGCTCGCCGCGCGTCTCACGCCGGCTGGCGGCGCCTGGCGCGGACGGCGCGACCGAGCCCGGCGGCGGCGCATCAGCCGAGCTGAGCGCGCAGCGCCTCATCCATGGCGTCGAGCGGCGGCTCGTGCCCGGTGTACAGCCGGAACTGCTCTGCCGCCTGGTGGAGGAGCATCCTCCCGCCGTGAACGGCGCTCGCGCCGCGCCGCCGCGCCGCCTCCACGAGCTCCGTGACCATCGGCTTGTACACGATGTCCATGACCAGGAGATCCTCCCGGAGCCCCTCCTCCGCGACGGGGCTCCGCGGGTCGACCTCGGCCATGCCGCGCGACGTGGCGTTGACGAGGACGCCGTGCTCGGGCGAGAGCGCCCCGCCGTCGAGGGGCACGGCCGTCCCGCCGACCGCCGCGGCGAGCTGCCGTGCCTTCTCGAGGTCGCGGTTCGCGACCGTGACGGTCGCGCCGCGCTCCGCCAGCCCGAACGCGACAGCGCGCGCCGCGCCGCCGGCGCCGAGGAGCAGCACCCGCGCGCCCCCGAGCTGCGTCACCTCCTCGAGCGCCCGCACGGCGCCGATCCAGTCGGTGTTGTAACCCCGGAGGCGCCCGTCCTCGTTGACGATCGTGTTCACCGCGCCGATCCGCGCGGCGACCGGGTCGATCTCGTCCAGTAGTGGAATTACCGCCTGCTTGTAGGGCATCGACACACCGAGGCCGCGGATTCCGAGCGCCCGCATCCCGCGCGTCGCGCCTTCAACATCGGTCACCGCAAAAGGGATATAGGTAAAGTCGAGCCCCAGCGCGCTGTAGCCGGCGAGGTGCATCGCGGCACCTGTCGATACCGGATGAAGCGACATTGATCCGCAGAGTGTGAGGCGGCCCAGACCTCGGGAGAATGGTGCAGTAGATGAAGTACAGCGGTGCATGCGGCGAAGCTGGCCTGTCTCGCGCGCGGATGCTAGCCCCGGCGGAGATGAGCGATCCCGGCTCCCCCCGGCCGGCGGCGGAGGCTGCGACAGCGTGCCTCGAGCCCGCGAAGGCCGGCCTGTTCGTGCCCCGATCCGAACGCGCGTTCGCGCGGCGCGCTTACCAGACGGTCGCGCCGTTCGCGCGTGGCCTCCTCAAGCTGCTCGCGGCCCTCGCGATCCTCACGCTCGGTCGCTCGACCCTCGCGGACCAGTACCATGTGCCCACCGGCTCGATGTGGCCGACGATCGCCCCGGGCGACCGCATCCTGGTCGACAAGGTCGCCTACGGGGTCCGCGTCCCGCTCACGCATCGCACCCTGTTCGACCGCAGCGGGCCGAGCGCCGGCGACGTGGTGCTCTTCGCCGATCCGCGCGGCGGCTCCACCCTCCTCGTCAAGCGGGTGATCGCGCTCCCCGGCCAGACGGTGATGCTCCGGGACGGCGTGCTGTATGTCGACGGCGCTGCGCAGCAGGTGGAGCAGCTCGGCGACGGCTCGCGCGTGGAGCACCTCGGCCCGGTCACGCACGCCGCGGGCGAGCCTGACTTCGCCGCGTTCGGGCCGGTCGTCGTGCCGCCGGACCACCTGTTCGTGATGGGCGACAACCGCGCCGCCTCGCTCGACAGCCGGATGATGGGGGCGGTGCCGCGGGAGCTCGTCCGCGGCCGCGTGCTCCGCGTGGTCTATCACCACGACGCCGCGGGCTTCGACATGTCCCGCGCGCTACGGAGCGTCGACTGAGCACGCGCTCGCCGCTCCGCCGCTCGCCATCATCGCCCTGAGCTCATCGCCGCTCAGGGTCTCCACCTCGTAGAGCCGGGCGGCGATGCGCTCGAGCTCCGCGCGGTGCGCGTGGATCATCGCGCGCGCCCGCGCCTCCGCGTCCGCGAGGAGCCGCGCGACCTCCGCGTCGACCTCGCGCGCGGTCGCGTCGCTGCACTCCCGCGGCCCCGCGCCCGCGGGCGGCCCGCCCCGCGCCTCGTCGAGGAACGACAGCTGCCGGCGCGGCTCCAGCGCCGAGAGCCCCACCCCCTGGCCCATCCCGAGCTCGCGCACCATGCGCCGCGCGAGCTCCGTCGCGTTCAGCAGATCGTCCTGCGCGCCGGTCGACACGTCCCCGACGGCCTCTTCCTCGGCGACGCGCCCTCCGAGCAGCACGACCAGCCTGTCGAGGATCTCCTGCCGGCTCCACAGGTAACGGTCCTCGCGCGGCTGCTGCATCGTGTACCCGAGCGCCCCCGGCCCGCGCGGCACCACGGACACCTTGCGCACCGGGTCCTGCGTCGGCAGCAGCGTGGCCGCCAGCGCGTGCCCCACCTCGTGGTAGGCGACCACCAGCTTCTCGCGCGCGCCGAGCCGCCGCCCGCGCCGCTCGAGCCCCGCTACCCCGCGCTCGACCGCGGCCTCCAGGTCGCTCTGCCCCACCGCGGCCGCCCTGCGCCGCGCCGCGAGCAGCGCCGCCTCGTTGACGATGTTCGCGAGATCCGCGCCGACGAGCCCGGCGGTCTGCGCCGCCATGGCGTCGAGATCGGCGCCCGGGTCGAGCGCCACCTTCTTCGCGTGCACCGCGAGGATCTCCTTCCGCTCGCCGAGGTCGGGCCTGTCGACGTGCACCCGGCGGTCGAAGCGCCCCGCCCTGAGCAGCGCTGGATCGAGGATCTCGGCGCGGTTCGTCGCGGCGATCACGACCATGGCCGTGCGCGCGTCGAACCCGTCCAGCTCGGTCAGGAGCTGGTTGAGCGTCTGCTCGCGCTCGTCGTGCCCGCCGACGGAGCCGCCCAGGCCTCGGGCCTTGCCGACCGCGTCGAGCTCGTCGATGAACACGATGCAGGGCCCCTTCTCGCGCGCCTGGGAGAACAGATCGCGCACGCGCGCGGCGCCGACGCCGACGAACATCTCCACGAACTCCGACCCGCACGCGCTGAAGAAGGGGACGCTCGCCTCGCCCGCGATCGCTCGCGCGAGCAGCGTCTTGCCGGTGCCGGGCGGGCCCACGAGGAGCACCCCCCTGGGCATCCGGCCGCCGAGCTTCTCGTACCGCTCCGGCGTCTTCAGGAAGTCGACGATCTCGCCGAGCTCGGCCTTCGCCTCGGCGCTGCCGGCCACATCGCGAAACGTCGCCGCCGACCCCTGCGCCTCGTAGACCCGCGCCCGGTTCTTGCCGAAGGTGGTCGCCGTGTTCGGAACGTTCCCCGCCGTGGTCGCCCGGCGCGAGGCGAGCTGGACCGCCGCGACCAGCCCGGCGAACGGCAGCACCAGCCAGAGGTACGGCAGGAGCCCTCGCCCGTCCGCGACGCGCGTGTACGGGACCCTGCGCCGGTCGAGAGCCGCGAGCAGATCCTTCTCGGTCTGCTCGATGCGCCCCGTGCGGTAGCTCTGCTGCGCGTGCGAGCTCAGGCCGGACGCCGCCCGCCCGATGTACACGTCGTCCTGGATCTCGACCTCGGCGAGCTCCCCGCTCTCCGCGAGCGCGCGGAAACGCGCGTACGGAATGCGGCTGTCGGAGGCCATCACCACCTGAATCAGCAGCGCCGATCCGAGCATCAGGACGAGAACAATCCAGAGCGACCGCATGCGCGCGCCTCCGCGCGGACAGGCGACTTCGCCGGCAAGCCCGGCCTGTCGCCACGGTGCGCCCTGCACGGAGCCTGCCAAGGCGGTCCGTGCACCTCCGGGGAACGTCGGGATCGATCGATGGCCGCCCGCCCCGCTTCACCGCCTCACAGCACCGCTTCACAGATTCACAGGGCCGAGCACGTCCGGCGCGGCATGGACGCACGCCGCGAACCGATCAACCCTTGTCGGATGGGGAGAGCTCTTGTCTTGATCACTGGTCCCGTATCGATGTTGCTGCTCGCGTGCGCCGGAGCGCCGCCGCCTCCGGCCGAGCAGCCCGAGCCCGAGCGGCAGGAAGAGCCCGCGGAGAGCGTGGAGCCCACGCCAGAGGCCGCCCCGAGCGCCGAGGCGCCGGCGGCCGACGCGGCGCCGGCCTCGACGTCCGCAGCGCCGCGGCGAGACGACTCCGTGCCGGACGACTACTCGCTCATGCACGGCGACTGCGTCGAGCTCGGCAAGAAGCTCACGGTGCTCACGCGCACGGAGCAGGTCGGGGCGCTGAGCGCCAAGCTCACGCCGGAGCAGCGCGGCGAGACCGAGAAGAAGATCGATGTCGTCGCAGCCAAGCTGGGCGATCAGTACGCGAACATGTGCGAGCAGAACGTCGGCAAGCACGTGGATCCCGGGTCGCTCAAGTGCGCGTTCGACGCGCGGACCGTCCAGGCCTTCGAGGCCTGCCTCAACGCGTCGCCGCCGCCCAGGTGACGCGCCCGCGGCCCGGCGCGCGCCGGGTGACGGCGCGCTCGATGCGGATATAATGCCGCGCCCATGGACGCTTCGCTCCTCGATGACCCCTGGATCGCCGCTCAGGTCGACGCCGCCGTGGCGCCGTACGTGGACCGCCTGCCGGCGCACGAGGTCGCGTGGATGCGCGAGCAGCTCGCGGAGGTCTTGCTGCACGACGAGGAGGCGATCCGCCTCCTCCGGCGCGCGCACCCGCGCGAGGTCGACGAGAGCGGCGAGCGGGCCTTCGGGGTTCTCGGCGCCGCCGGCCGCGCCAAGGCGGGGTAGCCGTGCGCGCTCCGGAGGACCGGCTGATCGCCGAGGGGCTCGAGCTGCTGCACCTGGTCGCGAAGCGCATCGCGCGCCGCCTGGGACGCCGCATCCCGGTCGAGGATCTGGTCGCGCTCGGGCACCCGGCGCTGCTCGACGTGGCGCGGACGTACGACCCGGGTCGGTCCACGTTCGAGGCGTACGCCAAGCGGAAGATCCGGTGGGCGATCTTCGACGGCATCCGGCGGGAGACGCGCTGGCGTTCCGCGGCCGCGCGCGCCAGCGCGCTCGCCGCGTCGGCGCGGTTCGCGGAGGGGCGCGGGGCGGACGATGACGCCGACGCGCCTGCCACGCAGGAGGCCTACGCCGCGCGGCTCGGCGGCCTGCTCGCCGGGCACGCGGCCGCGATGGCGCTCGGCCTGGTCTCGGCCCACGGGGATGTCGCTGCGGTCCCCGACGCCGCGGACAGCCCCGAGGAGTGCGCCTCGCGCGCCCAGCTCGCGCAGTTCGTGCGCGACGCCGTGCGCGAGCTCCCCGAGCGCGAGCGCGCCCTCGTGGAGCGCCACTACTTCGACGGCGAGCGCTTCGATCAGATCGCGCAGGATCTCGGGATCAGCAAGAGCTGGGCGAGCCGCCTGCACAGCCAGGCCATCGAGCGGCTCGGCGATCGTCTGCGCGGAGCGCGCTGATCGCGCGGCGCGGGTGCATCGCCCTTCGTTGATGGTTGTTCGTTGGCGGATGGGCGGCGGTTACCGCTGCCGGCTCTGGACCGAGCGGAGGTAGGGGGCCCGCTCCTCGTCGCTGACCGCCTCGTTGCTGATCACCCGGTGGTCGCGCGGCATGAAGTTCACGAGCCGGACCATCATGTGGTCCTTCGCGACGGTCATCGTCCCCTTGCGGCGGAGCTCCGCGGCCTCCTGGAAGGTCTGCACCTTGGGATCGTAGGCGATCATGTGCAGGTCTCGCCCGAACGGCTGGGGCAGGTCCTCCACCTCGACGATCTTGTAGATGCGGATCCCTCCGCTCCTCTCGGTGGCCGCGACAACGGCGCCGACGACGAGATCCTTGCCCGTCGGATCGGAGGTTTCGGGGACAGGGGGCGCGCGGTCACAGGCCGGCGCGAGCGTCAGGGTGCCGGCGCACACGGCGACGGCGAGCGCGATCGACCTCATGGGCGCTGAATAACATCGATGCGACCCGGTGCAAGCGGCTAGCTGCCAGGACGCGGGCGCGCCCGCGCGCCGCAACGTCTCCCGCGGCCTCGCTGGCTCGTGGTAGACGGCGCGCTCCGAGGTTCGGGACAGCGATCGGGAGCGATCCCTGGAGGAATGCGATATGCGACTCGAGGACACGAAGTTTGTGGTCACAGGCGCCGCCCAGGGACTGGGGCGCCACTATGCGCTGCGGCTCGCGGAGCTCGGGGGCCAGGTCGCCGCGGGCGACGTGAACGAGGAGGGGCTCGCGTCGCTCGTCGAGGCAGGCAAGGACCTCCCCGGGAAGATCCATGCGCGGCCGTTCAACGTGGCGGTGGAGGCGGAGGTCGAGGCGTTCGTCCGCTTCGCGCACGAGGCGATGGGGGGCCTGAACGGCCTCGTGAACAACGCCGGCATCCTGCGCGACGGGCTGCTCGTCAAGAAAGATCGCCAGACGGGGGCGGTCGTCAAGCTGAGCGCCGCGCAGTGGCAGGCCGTGATCGACGTCAACCTGACGGGCGCCACGCTCATGGTCCGCGAGGTCGTCGCGAAGATGGTCGAGACCGAGCAGAAGGGCGTCATCGTCAACATCAGCTCCATCGCGCGCCACGGCAACCGCGGCCAGTCGAACTACACGGCCGCGAAGAGCGCGCTCGCGGCGAACACGAAGACCTGGGCGCTCGAGTTCGCGCCGTTCGGCATCCGCGTCGGCGCCGTCGCGCCGGGCATGATCGAGACGCCGATGACCCAGGGCATGCACCAGAAGGCCCGCGACGCCCTGGTCGCCATGATCCCCGTCGGCCGCATCGGCGTGCCCGAGGACATCTGGCAGGCCGTGCGCTTCGTGATCGAGTGCGAGTACTTCAACGGCCGCTGCATCGACGTCGACGGCGGCCTCACGATGTGACGCCCCCGGCGCCCTCGTCCGCGGCCCGCGCCCTCGTCCGCGCCCCCGGCGCCCGCGCCCCCCGCGCCCCCCGCGCCCCCGGCGCCCGCGCCCCCGCGCCTCGCCGGCGCTCGTCCCGGGGCTTCCTCCGCCAGCCAACCCAGCGGGCCCACGCCCCATTTCCTGCCCGACGCTTCGTTCCGCCCGCGCCCCCGGCGCGCTCGACCCGGGAGGCGCAAGGCAGCGCAGAGGATCCGCCCAGAGAACGTTCCTGCTTGACGCGTCGATATTGAAAGCTATGTTCAATATCAATCCTAGTCGTCAACGTAGCCGGGGGTCTGCAGCATGTACGTGTGCCTCTGCATGGGCGTCTGTGATCGAGAGATTCGCGAAGCGATGAACGAGGGGGCTTGCTCCGTTTCGCAGGTGATGGATTGCACGGGCGCTGGCACGCGGTGCGGCTCCTGCCGTCCGACGATCGCCAAGCTCGTCGGCGAGGATGAGGCCGTCGCTCCGCCGCGGCGCCTGACCATGGCGCCGGTCTCCAGCGCAGCCTGATTCTCCGGGCGTTCTCCGATCGCGCCTCGGCTTCGCCGGGGAGGCGGCCGGTGTCGCCGCGCGTTTGCTTCGAAATTTCTTGCGCACTTGCGTCGACCTTGCGCATTTGACCTGGGCGCTGGCGCTCCAGCCGGCGCCGCCACGCCTGCATGGGGCGAGGCGAGCACGACAGGCACGAGCGCGAGAGGATGCGATGAAGGGTGCGAAAGATGTCATCGACGCGTTGAACGAGGTGCTCGCGGGAGAGCTCGTCGCGATCAACCAGTACTTCCTTCACGCGAAGATGTGCGCGAACTGGGGCTTCGTCACCCTCGCCGCGAACAGCCGCGCCGAGTCGATCGACGAGATGAAGCACGCGGACGCGATCATCGATCGCATCCTCTTCCTGGAGGGGCTGCCCAACCTGCAGCGCCTGGACACCCTTCACATCGGGCAGACCGTGCCGGAGCAGTTCAAGAGCGACCTCGAGCTCGAGTACCACGCGGTCAAGCGGCTCAACACGGCGATCGCCCTCTGCCGCGACAAGGGCGATCGCACCACCGAGGAGCTCCTGGCCAAGATCCTCGTGTCCGAGGAGGAGCACATCGACTGGCTCGAGACGCAGATCGGGCTGATCGAGAAGCTCGGCGAGACCGCCTACCTGTCCCAGCAGATCCGCAAGTAGGGTAGGGTAGGGGTCGCACCCGCTCCGCTGGCGCGCCCCGCGGGCCTCCTGGCGGCGGGGGTCGTGCTTGACGTACGATACGCTGGACGCATGTCCAAGACGCCGCGGACGACCGCGCTCGCGCGGTGTTGCGCCAGCTCGGCGCGCGTCGGTCGTGATCGTCGCGCCGCTCTCGTTCCCACGGGAGGATGAGGGCGGCGGGGGAAATCCATGTCGAAGATTCTTGTCGTCGATGACCAGCGGAACATGCGGACCACGCTCGCGATGATGCTGCGTGGCGCCGGGTACGAGGTCGATGAAGCGGCGGACGGCAGCCAGGGGGCCGACCTGGGCGCCAAGGGCGCGTACGACGCCGTGCTCACCGACCTGCGGATGGGCGGCTTCGACGGGATCGGCGTGCTGCGCGCGGTGAAGGAGTCGAACGCGAACACCGAGGTCATCGTGATGACCGCGTACGGCACCATCGAGAGCGCGGTCGAGGCGATGCGGCTCGGCGCCTTCGACTACATCCAGAAGCCGTTCTCGGAGCAGGAGCTCCTCGTGAAGGTGGAGCGCGCGGTCCAGAACCGGAAGCTCACCGGCGAGGTGCAGCTGCTCGCCAGCGAGTTCAAGGAGCGGTACCGGTTCGAGAACATCGTGGGCCGCTCGCAGGCGGTCCGCGAGGTGCTGGGCCGGATCGTGAAGGTCGCGCCGACCGACGCGACGGTGCTCATCACCGGCGAGAGCGGCACCGGCAAGGAGCTGGTCGCCAAGGCCATCCACGCGAACAGCAAGCGCGCGGACCGCATGTTCGTGCCGGTGAACTGCGCCGCGATCAGCGAGACGCTCCTCGAGAGCGAGCTGTTCGGCCACGCGCGCGGCTCGTTCACGGGCGCGATCTCGGCGCGCAAGGGGCTGTTCGAGGAGGCCGACGGGGGCACGTTCTTCTTCGACGAGATCGCCGAGACCCCGCTCACCTTCCAGGCGAAGCTGCTCCGCGCGATCCAGGAGAACGAGATCCGCAGGGTGGGAGAGAACAAGCCCATCCACGTCGACGTACGCATCATCGCCGCGACGAACCAGGAGCTCCTGGCCGCCGTCTCGGAGAAGCGGTTCCGCCAGGATCTCTACTACCGGCTGAACGTCGCGCGCTTCGTGCTCCCGCCGCTGCGCTCGCGGCGCGAGGACATCCCGATCCTCTGGGAGTTCTTCCTGGAGAAGTACAACCGGAAGATGACCTGTCGCGCCCGCGCCGCGGACGGCGTCGTCGAGGCGCTGATGCAGTACGACTTCCCCGGCAACATCCGCGAGCTCGAGAACATGGTCGAGCAGGCGGTCGCCCTCTCGGGCGGCGGTGTCATCAGCGTCGACGACGTGCTGCCCGCCGCGGTGCAGCCGAAGCGGCCGCCGGAAGGCGGCGGCAGGCTGCTCGCCGACGTGGTCGACTGCGCGGAGCGGCAAGCCATCGAGGCGGCGCTGCGGGAGTGCGACGGCAGCCGGGAGCGCGCCGCCGAGGTGCTCGGGATCAGCGCGACCACCCTGTGGCGCAAGATGACCCGCCTCGCGATCACCTATCCCCCGGGCTGAGCCAGCGCGCTCCCCCGCGCCGGCCGGGCTGCGCGACCGCCTTGGCGGTCAGGGTCAGCCGCACGTACCCGCGGGGTACAGCAAGCGCGAACCGCCGTGCCCAGCGGACCCGTGCGCGCCAGGCTCAGCAGCTGCCTGCCCACCAGGCTCAGCAGAAAGCTGCCCGCCCACCTTCATCCGGCACGTACCTGCCGCCACGGCAAGCCACCTGCCTCAGCAGCAAATCAGGGCAGCTAGCCCACGATGGATTGCATCTATGCAATGGGGGAGCGTCGGGATTTGCCTTAGTGCAATGGGGCAGGTGATGTAGACTGTGTTCTTCTGTTTCACTTTGGCGTCGGGGACCGCAACGCGGTGATTCGGTAGCTTGGCCCGGCAGTTGCTAAACGGGTAGGGCGTATTGGATGGCGGCGCGCGCCGCAGGAGGACGCTTAATGGCCTGCATGCTGATCGTGGACGGTGAGAATTCCCAGCGTCGCGCTCTTTCGGCTGGGCTGAGCGTCGAGGGGTTCGAGGTCGCGTTCGCCGCCTCGTTCCAGGATGCGCTGCGCATCCTCGGCTCGTCTCCGGTCGACGTGGCCATGATCGACCTGATGATGCCGGACCTGAACGGCCTCGAGCTGGCCCGCCACATCCGGCGCGCTTTCCCGAGGGTACGCGTCGTGCTCTCCAGCGCGTATCACCTCTCCGCGCGCCAGGTCGAGCGCGCCGACTGCGGCGCCGTGGCCTTCGTCCCGAAGCCGTACAAGGTCGGCGAGATCTGTCGCTTCCTTCGCTCCAAGACGAGCGTGCACTCGCCCGCGTCGTGCTAGTAGCGCGGCGTGCGCTGCGAGCTGCTCGACTACGAACTCCCTGAGGCGCTCATCGCGTCGCGGCCCCCCGAGGAGCGGGACGGCGCGAGGCTCCTCCTGGTCGATCGAGGGCGCGGCGCCGGCGAGGTCGAGCACGGCGCGATCCGCGAGCTCGACCGGTACATCGCGCGCGGCGCGCTCGTCATCGTCAACGACACGAGGGTCGTCCCCGCTCGCCTGTTCGGCAAGAAGCGCGGCACTGGCGGGCAGGTCGAGCTCTTCCTCCTGCACCGGCTGGACGATGCGCCGGCCGCCGGGGAGGACCTCGCCGCGGGGCCGCGGGAGAGCGCGGCGCGCCCCGAGCGCTGGCGCGCGATGGGGCGCGCTTCGAAGCCGATCCGCCCGGGCGCGGTGCTCGATCTCGAGCGCGACGGGGCGCTGATGGCGGAGGTGCTGGAGCGCGCGGACGACGGCGTGCTCACGGTGCTGCTCTCGTCGCCGGCGGGGCTGTCCATCGCCGCTGCGATCGAGGCGTACGGGCACGTGCCGCTCCCTCCCTACCTCGGCCGCGGCGACGACGCGGCCGATCGCGAGCGGTACCAGACCATCTTCGCCCGCGTCCCGGGCGCGGTCGCCGCGCCCACCGCGGGCCTCCACCTCTCGCCCGCCCTCGTCGAGCGGCTCCGCGCGAACGAGGTCGAGATCGCGAGCGTCACGCTGCACGTCGGGCTCGGCACGTTCCAGCCGGTCACCGTCGACGACCTCGATCAGCACCCGATGCACGCCGAGGTCTACTCGGTCCCGGAGGCGACCGCCGACGCTGTCGCGCGAGCGCGCCAGCGCGGCGCGCCGGTGGTCGCGGTCGGCACCACGGTGGTGCGCGCGCTCGAGACCGCCGCCGATCCGGCGCGCGCCGGCCTCGTGCGGGCGCAGTCCGGCGAGACGCGCCTCCTGATCCAGCCTGGCTACCGGTTCCGCGTCGTCGACGCGCTGCTGACGAACTTCCATCTGCCGCGCTCGACGCTGCTCGCGCTGGTGTTCGCCTTCGCCGGCCGCGAGCGCGCGCAGCTCGCGTACCGCGCGGCGATCGACGCCGGATACCGCTTCTATTCTTACGGTGACGCCATGTTGATCCGCGGAGCGAGCGCGCCATGAGCCGGACGCCTGACTTCTCCTTCTCCGAGCTGGCTCGGGACGGTCACGCCCGCACGGGCGTGCTGTCCACGCCGCACGGCGAGGTCCTGACGCCGACGTTCATGCCGGTCGGCACCCAGGGCAGCGTGAAGACGCTGACCCCCGGCGAGGTGGCGGCGACCGGCGCGAGGATCGTCCTCGGCAACACGTACCACCTGTGGCTCCGCCCAGGGCCCGAGCTCGTCGCGCAGCTCGGCGGGCTGCACGCGTTCTCGCGGTGGCCGCACGCGATGCTCACGGACTCCGGTGGCTTCCAGGCCTTCTCGCTCGCCGAGCGGCGCACCCTCGTCGAGGACGGCTTCGTGTTCCGCTCGCACCTCGACGGCGCGCGCAAGGCGCTCACGCCCGAGGTCGCGATGGAGGTGCAGGGGCTGCTGGGGGCCGACATCGCGATGCAGCTCGACGTGTGCCCGCCCGGCGGCGCGCCGCTCGCGGAGGTCGAGGAGGCATGCCGACTGACGACGCGCTGGGGGAAGCGCTGCCTCGCCGCCAAGCGCCCCACCCAGGCGCTCTTCGGCATCGTGCAGGGCGGCACCTCGGTCGCCCTGCGCACGGCGCACGCGGACGAGCTCGGCGCCCTGCCGTTCGACGGGCTCGCCCTGGGCGGCTTCTCCGTGGGCGAGCCGATCGCGATGATGCACGAGGTCGTCGCGCAGATCGCCCCGCACCTCGACCCGGCGCGCCCCCGCTACCTC
Source organism: Sorangium sp. So ce321 (assembly GCF_051530195.1). Classification (NCBI taxonomy): domain Bacteria; kingdom Pseudomonadati; phylum Myxococcota; order Polyangiales; family Polyangiaceae; genus Sorangium; species Sorangium sp. So ce321. The sequence goes on from NZ_CP150329.1 coordinate 2,807,402, forward strand.
ATGGGCGTGGGGACGCCGCTCGACCTTGTCCACGCCATCGGCGCCGGCGTCGACATGTTCGACTGCGTGCTCCCCACCCGGAACGCCCGCAACGGGCAGGCGCTCACGCAGCGCGGCAAGATCGTCATCAAGCAGGCGCGCTACAAGGACGACGCATCGCCGCTCGACCCGACCTGCGCCTGCCCGACCTGCGCCGGGGGCTACAGCCGCGCGTACCTGAGGCACCTCTACATGGCGGGCGAGATCCTGGTGCTGCGCCTGCTGACGGAGCACAACCTCCACCTGTACGGCCGCCTCATGCGCGAAGCGCGCGCGGCCATCGCCGAGCAGCGGTACACGGCGTTCGCCCGCGCGTGGCTCGGCGCCCCCGACGCAAGCGAGTGACCCTACATCGTCGCCATTCGGTCCTGGCCGCGCTCGGGGCCGGCGCGGGGCGGCGCCCTCGCCGGCGGGCGCAACGTCCGCGCTGCCCGGCGCGGGTTCCGGAGTACCATGAGCGGATGGTGAGATCTCGCCGCTGGCATCGCGCCGCGCGCTCGCAGCCGCGCACCCCGGGCGGCGCCGCGGCTGCGCTCGACCAGGCCGTGGGGTCGGTCTGCCGGTTCATGAGCCCGAGCAGCCCGAGCCGGTCGCGCCAGCCGAACGGCCGCCTTCGCGCGCGGGTCGCGTGCTTGCCCGCGCATTCCTCGTCCATTAGCCTTCGGACTCGGCCCGCGGAATGACGCAAGACGCCAACAAGAAGCCGCTCGGACGCATCCTCCTGCAGCAAAGGGCGGTCACTCAGCCCCAGCTCGAACAGGCGCTCCTCGACGCGCGTGCGAAGGGGGTTCCCCTCGCCACGAACCTCATCGAGAGCGGCACCGTCTCCGAGGTCGCTGCGCTGAAGGCCCTCTCCGAGCAGAGCGGCGTTCCTGGCATCGATCTCAATCAGGTCTGCATCAAGCTGAGCGACCTCTCGATCTTGCCCCGCGAGATCGCCGCGAAACACAAGCTCTTGCCGGTGCTCGTCCGCGAGGATCGGATCCTCGTGGCCATGGCCGCGCCCGCCGACAAGAAGGTGATCGACGAGCTCGAGTTCGTGACCGGCAAGCGCGTCTTCCCGTACATCGCGCTCGCGGGTCCCCTCGTGCGGACCATCGCGGCCGCCTACGACATGAAGGAGCAGGGCGAGCCGTTCTATGTCGGCGCGAAGTGCCCGCCCGAGGTGCTGAAGCGGGCCGGTCTCGGCGCCGCAGCGGCGTCCACCACCGAGGCGCCGCCCGCGCCCGCCCCTGCGCAGCCGGCGCGCCGGCCTCCCTCCGCCGTGCCTCCGTCGACGGTGTCCCAGGCGTCTGTACCGCCTGCGCCGCAGGCCCCGCCGGCTCCGAGCGCCGCCCCGCCCGCGCGGCCCGCGCCGGAGCGTCCGCGCGACGACGCGGAGATCTCGTTCGCCGATCTCACCGACGAGCCGAGCCCGCCGGCGGCCACCTCGCCGTCGCGCATCTCCTCGGCGGGCCCGCCGCTCGTCGTCGACGACGCCATGCGGAGGGCAGCGGCGGCCGACGAGCTGACGGACACCGACTTCGGCACCGCCGACCGCGACCTGTCCGTCGTCGAGTCGCTCCCGGGCGCGGGCAACAAGGCCCCGCAGGGCGATCAGACCACCGTCCTGGTCGTCGATGACGAGCCGGAGATCCGGAAGCTGCTCCGCCGCATCTTCGAGGAGCGCGGGTACCGCGTCGAGGAGGCCGACCGCGGGCTCCTCGCCCTGCGCATGGTCAAGGAGAATCCGCCCGACGTGATGATCCTCGACGCCATGCTGCCGGAGGTGCACGGCTTCGACATCGCCCGCCGCATGAAGGGCACCCAGCGCTACGGCCACATCCCGATCATCATGATCTCGGCCGTGTACCGCGGGTGGCGCTTCGCCGAGGACCTGAAGTCGAGCTACGGCGTGGAGGCCTACATCGAGAAGCCGTTCCGCGTCGCCGACGTCGTCGCCGCGGTGGAGAACGCGCTCCAGGCGCGCTCGATCCGCGGGGATCAGGACCGGATCTCGGCCGAGGCGGAGCGCCTCCTCGCCGCGGGGATCGCGGCGTACCGCGCGGGCGATTTCGACAAGGCCGTGCGTCACCTGCGCGAGGGCACGGCGATCGACCCGCTCGCCTACCGGCTGCACTTCCACCTCGGCCTGCTCTACGGCAAGCAGGGCCAGCTCTACGACGCGATCCAGGAGCTGGAGACGGCGCTGCACATCAATGGCAAGCACTTCCCCGCGCTGAAAAACCTCGCCGTGCTGTACCAGAAGGCCGGGTTCCGCAACAAAGCCATCGAGACATGGGAGCGCGCGCTCGGCGTCGCCCCCGATGACCCGACGCGGCAATCCATCAAGGAGCACCTGCTCGGGTTGCTCTGACCGCGCCTACCCCATGTCGTTTGGGGTCAAGCTGTCGTAGACTGCGCGGATTCCACCGGCAGCTTCCACCGGCAGGCGCGTCCCTGGATGAAATTCCTCTGCGATAACTGCAAGGCCAAGTACCAGATCGGCGACGACAAGGTCGCTGGCAAGTCGGTACGGATGCAGTGCCGGCGATGCGGGCACCTCATTCAGGTCAGCGCGAGCGTCACCGAGAGCTCCGTGGCGCAGGCGCTCCCCGTGGAGCCGCCGCGCGCGGCAGGCGACGACGCGCACCTCGCCCCGCCGAGCGACGAGGCGCCGGCCGCCGGGACAGGTGCGCCGGCCGCCGGCGCCGCGAGCCGCGCGAAGGCGCCGCCCGCATCGTCCCTGGGCCAGGGCGCTGCGCCGTCGCCGCCCCGGCCAGCCTCGCAGTCCCTCCCGCGCCCCGGAGGGGCACCTCGACCTCCTGTCGCTCCGCGCGCCGTCCCCGGCCCCGTCGCGCGGCCGGCGCCGGGGCTGTCGGGCGCGTCGGGCCCTTCAAGCACGTCGACCGCGTCGAGCCCTTCGAGCACGTCGACCGCGTCGAGCCCGCGCCCCGCGACCGCACCGCAGGCGCCGCCGGTAGCTCGGGCCGCCCAGCCAGCGCCCGGGAGGCCCGCGACCGCCGCTGCGCCGGCTTCCCGAGGGGCAGAGCCCGCGCCGGCGGCCTCTCGAGGGGCGGAGCCCGCGCCGGCGGCGGGGGTCGCCGGCGTGTTCAAGCGGTCGATGTCCGACGACCGCCCCCTCGCGAAGGCGCCGGCCGTGCGCTCCACGTCGAGCGAGGATTGGTATGTCGGGGTCGGCGGTGTCCCGCTCGGCCCGGTGAGGCTGTCCGTCATCCGCGAGAAGGCGCTGGCCGGCGCCGTGGACGGCGACTCGCTCGTCTGGCGCGAGGGGTTCGACGAGTGGCTGCCGCTCAAGAACTTCCCGGAGCTGCTCGAGATCGTCACCCAGGCCCAGTCGACCCGCGTGTCCACGCCCGCGCGCCGCACCAGCAGCACGGGCTTCTCCGTCGGTCAGGCGCAGGTCCCTCCCTCGGCGCGCATGCCCTCTTCGGCGAGGGTCCCTCCGCTGGCCGTGTCCACGCCCGCGCGCCCTGTCGCGCGCGAGCCCGAGCCTCCCGGCGTGGACGATCCGCCTCCGGCGGTCGCCGGCTCGGTCGCTGCCTTCACGGCGGCGGGGACGCCGGCCGCACCGACCCCGCCCACGTCTGCTGCGCGCCCCGCGCCGGCCACGCCGGCGGTGAGCGCGCCGGCTGCGTGGCAAGGCGCCCCCGGCGGCGCCGCGCGCGGCCAGGCCGCGGGCGCGCCGCTCGCGGTACTCGCCGACCCGTTCGCGGCCGAGCCGGCGGCCCCGGTCGCCTCCACGCCGAAGCCCGAGCTGGCGGCGCCATCTGCGGCCAACGTGGGTCGCCCCGCGGGTGGCGTGGCGGCGGGCGGCTCGCCTTTCGCCGCGGCGTCCGCTGGCAGCGGCCTGGCTGCCGGCAGCTCGCCGTTCACGGCGGCCCCCGCGGGTGGCGTGGCGGCGGGCGGCTCGCCTTTCACGTCGGCGCACGCGGGCGGCTCACCGCCGGCGGCCGCTCTCTCCTCCGTGGAGCCCGCCCCCCTGGTGGCCACGCCTGGCAGCCTGGTCGAGACGGTCGCGCCGAGGCGGCGGTCGGGCATGAGCCCGCTCGCCTACGCCTTCATCGCGATGGCAGCGGCGTTCGGCGGTGTCTCCGCCTACGTCCTGCTGTCTCCCAAGCAGCCGCCGCCCGTGCAGGTCGTGACCGCCCCCGCCGCGCCGATCCAGCAGCCGGCCAGCTTGCCGACGGCGGCCCCTCCGCCCCCGCCGAGCGTCGATCCCGAGACGCCTCCGGCGGCCGAGACAGCGTCGCCAAGGCCGGAGGTCGCCACGCCGGGCAGACCGGGCAGCGCCGCTGGCCAGCGCCCCCAGCCGGAGAAGCCGGTCGCCTCGGGGAGCTCGGCCCCGATCGACAGGTCCGGGTTCGGCGCCGGGGTCCCCGGCCCCTCGTCAGGGCCGGGCACCCAGGGCGCAGGCTCTGGCCTGAGCCAGCTCTCTCAGGGGGAGATCTCCAGCGTTGTCGAGTCGAACCGCCCCAGCGTCCGGCGCCACTGCTGGCAGCCCGCCCTCGATGCGCGCGCCAGCAACGCGTCCACCACCGCCCGCGTCTCGGCGTCGGTGGTCATCGGCGCGTCGGGCGCCGTCCAGTCGGTCTCGGCCGGGGGGTCGGAGAAGGACTACCCCGGCTTGTCGAGCTGCATCGGCTCGCGGATCAAATCCTGGCGGTTCCCCCCTTCCTCGGGCTCCACGCCCGTGACCATCCCGTTCGTCTTCGCCGCCCAGTAAGGGCGCGCGCCACGTAGCTGTGTAGGGGAGGCCGCACCGCCGGGGCGCTGAGGCCGCACCGCCGGGGCGCTGCGCTTTACGCCTGCCCAGGCAGGCGGTAATCGACGCGATCATGGCAGAGCGCAAAGTCCGAATCCTCGTGGCGAAGCCCGGCCTGGACGGCCATGACCGCGGCGCCAAGGTCGTCGCACGGGCACTCCGCGATGCCGGCTTCGAGGTGGTCTACACGGGCCTGCACCAGACGCCCGACATGATCGCCTCCGCCGCCGTGCAGGAGGACGTCGACGCCGTGGGCCTGTCGATCATGTCCGGAGCGCACAACACGCTCTTCCCCGCCGTCATGGAGGCCCTCCGCAAGCACGGGGCCGATGACATCGTGGTGTTCGGTGGGGGCATCATCCCGGACGAGGACATCGCTCGCCTCCAGAACGCCGGCGTGAAGGGCGTCTTCACCCCCGGGACCACCCTGAAGAGCATCGTGGAGTGGGTCCAGACCAACGTGACCCCCCACAGCTGACCGGCGCGGCGGCTGGGCTCCCCACTCTCCTCCACCGCCCGCGCGCCCGCCGGGCCTCCCCCCGGCTGACCGGCGCGGCGGCTGGGCTCCCCACTCTCCTCCACCACCCGCGCGCCCGCCGGGCCTCCCCCGGCTGACCGGCGCGGCGGCTGGGCGCCCCCACTCTCCCCCACCGCTTCGCCGGACGCCTCCCCCGCCGGAGCTGACGGGCCTCCCCCGCCGGAGCTGACGCGCCTCCCCACCGCACCCCTCGGCCCGAAGCCGAGCCCGCTCGGTTTCCGGGGCGCCGCCCCACCGCCCAGCCGCGGATCGCCGCGCCCGCAGCGGCGATCCGCCTTGCTTCTTTTCCGCCTTGCCAGGACTCCGCCAGACGTGCTCGCGCCCCCCGCAGAGGGCTCCCCACTTCGCCCCACGAACCGACCCGATCCGCCAACTTGCGATTATTTGCGCTGTTTTGTGGGGTAATACTCTGGAGGTGAATGTCCTACATAGGTAGCCGTTGGGGTCCAGAAATCTTCCAAACTGTTGACACTCGGCACCTCCCTCCGTAGCGTGGCGGAGCTTCGTGGGAAGAAGTGGCAGAGAATGTCACGAGGCGGCGTGCACCCGGTGGCGCAACGCGCCACCAAGCCCTCGGCGGGACAGGCCAGCCGCAGCTGGGGTCGATGAGCACGATGTTTCGCGGTCACTTCGAGCACGCGATCGACGCGAAGGGGCGCACGAGCCTCCCTTCGCGCTTTCGTGACGTGCTCGCAGCCGCGAACGACCTGCGCATGGTCATCACCCCGGCCCTCTTCGACCCTTGCCTACATGCCTACCCGATGAAGGCGTGGGAGGAGCTGGAGGCCAAAATTGCAGCGTTGCCGCAGTTTGATTCCAACGTGGTCGCATTCCGGCGCCGCTACCTGTCCGCGGCCGTCGAGTGCGACCTCGACAAGCAGGGCCGGATCCTCATCCCCCCGTCGCTCCGCGAGCACGCCAGCCTCACCAAGGACGTGCTGTGGGCAGGGATGGGACAGACGATCGAGCTCTGGTCGCAGGAGCGGTGGAAGGCCGCTCAGCAGATGAGCGAGGTCGAGCTCCAGAGCTTCAAGGCCGCAATCGCGGAGCAGTTCCGCCTATGAACGTCGTCAATGTAGTCCCCATGCACCTCCCCCCTCCGCCGCCGCGCCCGCGAGGCGAGCCGCACGTCACCGTCCTCGGCCGCGAGGTGCTCGCCGCGCTCTCGCCGGTCAGCCAGGGCGTCTACGTCGACGCCACCCTCGGCGCCGGCGGCCACGCCGAGACGATCCTCGAGACGCTCGGCACCCGGGTCATCGGGATCGATCGCGACGAGCGCGCCCTCGCCATCGCGCGCGCCCGGCTCGCCCGGATGGGGGATCGGGTGACCTACGTTCACGGTGAGTTCTCCGAGATCGAGCGGCACCTCGAGGCCCTCGGCGTCGCGCGGGTGGACGGCCTCGTCGCGGACATCGGCGTGAGCTCCATGCAGCTCGACGACCCGGCCCGCGGCATGAGCTTCCGCGCCGAGGGGCCGCTCGACATGCGGATGGACCCGAGCCGCGGCGAGACGGCGCTCGAGCTCATCCAGCGGATCAGCGACGAGGAGCTCGCGGACCTGATCTACCGCTACGGCGAGGAGCGCCGCAGCCGGAGGGTCGCGCGCTGTATCAAGCAGGCGGCCGACAGCGGCGAGCTCGAGACGACGCTCGACCTGCGGCGCGCCGTGGTGCGCGCCGTCGGGCCGGCGCGCATCGGCGGCGTCGATCCGGCGACGCGCACGTTCCAGGCGCTGCGCATCGCCGTGAACGGAGAGCTCGACGAGCTCGAGGCGCTGCTCGCGGCGGCGCCGCGGATCATCGCGCCCGGCGGCGTGCTCGCCGTCATCGCGTTCCACTCGCTCGAGGACCGCATCGTGAAGCGCGCGCTGCGCGAGCCGGACGTGTGGCAGCCGCTCACGAAGAAGCCGGTGACCGCGGGCGACGACGAGATCGCCGACAACCCGAGGGCGCGCAGCGCGAAGCTCCGCGCCGCGCGGCGCATCGGCCGCCCGGAGTCGCTCGCGTGAGGCAGCGCCCGTTCCTCGTGCTCTGGACGCTCGCGGTGGCCGCGACGGTCGCCGCGTTCGTCGTGCACCTCGCCCTGCGAGGGCGCACGGTCGACCTCGGCTACAAGCTCGGGCGGGCGCGCGCGGAGCAGGCGCGGCTGCGCGAGGTCAAGCGGGTGCTGTCGCTCGAGGCGGCCAGCTACGAGACGCCGCAGCGCGTGGAGATGGTCGCCCGCACGCTGCTCGGCATGACGCCGCCGCCGCCCGAGCGGGTCATCCCGGTGCGGGGCTACGCGGCGCTGCCGGAGGAGCGTGAGCCGGCGAGCGGGGAGGCCGGCAACGCGCCGCCGGGCGGGGGGCAGCAGGAATGAAGAACCTCGACCCGCGGCGCGCGCGGTGGATCCGCATCCGCATGGGGCTGCTCTGCGGCCTCATGGCGCTCGGCCTCGGCGGCGTCGTGTCCGGCGCGTACCGCATCGAGGTCGAGGACGGGGACGCCTGGTACGACCTCGCGGAGCGCCAGCGCCAGCGGCGGCTCCACATCACGCCGAAGCGCGGCACCATCTACGACCGGAACGGCGCGCCGCTCGCGGAGAGCGTGGAGGTGCCCAGCGTCTCGGTGGACGCGGTCGAGATGCTCCGCGGCATCGAGGAGAAGTACATCCCGACGCAGATCCAGCAGTACGCCGAGCGCATCGCGCAGGCGCTCTCGCTGCCCGTCGAGGACGTCGTGGAGAAGCTCGGCCGCCGGCGACGCTTCGCCTGGCTGAAGCGCCGCATCTCCGAGCAGGAGGTCGAGAACGTCCGCGCGCTCTCGGACCGGAAGCAGCGCTACCCGGTGCGCGGGCTCGTGATCGAGGGCGAGGGGCGCCGCTTCTACCCGAACCGCGAGCTCGCCGGCCCGCTGCTCGGCTTCGTCGCCACCGACGGCGAGGGCAAGGAGGGGATCGAGCTCAGCCTCGAGCACGAGCTCCGCGGCAACGCGTCCGAGGTGCGCGGGCTCCGCGATCGATCGGGCCGGCTCATCTTCTCCGAGGGGATCGAGGACGAGCAGGCGCTCGCCGGGCACAACGTCCACCTGACGATCGACAAGGGCATCCAGTTCACCGCCGAGCGCGAGCTCGAGGCGGCCATGAAGACCTACGAGGCGCTCGGCGGCTCGATCGTCGTCATCGATCCCGAGAACGGCGAGATCCTCGCCATGGCGAGCGCGCCGGGGTTCAACCCGAACGACTACTCGCAGAGCGACCCGGGCGCCCGGCGCAACCGCTGCGTCGTCGATCGCTTCGAGCCTGGATCCACGATGAAGGTGTTCGCCATCGCGAGCGCGCTCGCGGCGAAGAGCGTCTCTCCGAGCGCGACCATCTACTGCGAGGAGGGGAACATGGCGATCGACAACGTCGTGATCCACGACACGCACGTGCACAAGTGGCTGACGTTGCCGCAGATCCTCGGCCAGTCGTCCAACATCGGCACGGCGAAGATCGCGCTCGGGCTCGGCGAGCAGCGGCTGTACGAGGGCTTCCGCCGGTTCGGCTTCGGCGACCTGACGGGCGTGCCGCTGCCGGGCGAGTCCGTCGGCGTGCTCCGGCCGCGCGGTCGCCCCTGGGTCCAGGTCGAGACGGCCGCGGCCGCGTTCGGGCAGGGGATCAGCGTGACCACGCTCCAGCTCGCGATGGGCATGGCGGCGATCGCCAACCGCGGGCGGCTGCTCGAGCCCATCCTGATCAAGCGGATCACCGACGGCACGGGCGTCACGCTGTCGGAGCCGTCGCCGCGCGTGCGCCGCGACGCCGTGCCCGCGCACATCGCGCGGATGACGTCGGAGATGCTCGTCGCGGTCACCGAGGGGGAGGGGACCGGCGTCGAGGCGGCCATCCCGGGCTTCCGCGTCGCGGGGAAGACGGGCACGGCGCAGAAGATCGATCCAGCGACGGGCAGGTACACCGATACCCACTACGTGGCGTCGTTCGCCGGGTTCGTCCCGGCCGAGCGGCCTCGGCTCGCCATCGCGGTGGTGCTCGACGAGCCGATGGGCGGCACCTACGGCGGCGGCTCGGTCGCGGCGCCCGTCTTCCGGCGGGTCGGCGAGATGGCGCTCCGCTACATGGGCGTTACCCCGCGCGGGAGCGTGCCGATGAAGCTGTCGGAGATCGGCGAGCAGTCGGGGGAGGACACCGCGGCGAACACCTACCAGGTGCTCAGCGAGGCGCGCGCCGCGGCCGCGCCCATCTCGACCGCGGTGGTCACGCCGTCCGCGCCGCTCAAGACAGGGGAGCTGCGCGTCCCCGATCTCACCGGCCTGCCGCAGCGCGAGGCGGTGAAGAGCGCCGCGACGCTCGGGCTCGACCCGAGCGTCGAGGGCACGGGCAGGCTCACGCGCCAGGAGCCTCCGGCGGGGACCGTCCTGCCCAAGGGATCGCCGCTGAAGCTCGTCTTCGAGCCGCCCACATGACAGAGCGCGACCAGACAGAGGCCTCCTTCACCGAGGCCGAGCTCGCGCTCCGGCTCGGCGACGTGCTGCGCGAGATCCCGGGCGCCGCGCTCTCCCCCGCGGAGGCGGCGGACATGCCCGTGACGGGCGTGCACCTCGACTCGCGCCAGGTGGCGGAGGGGGACATCTTCGTCGCGCGGGCAGGGGCGCGCGCGCACGGCGAGCGCTTCATCCCCGAGGCGGTCGCGCGCGGCGCGCGGGCGGTCATCCTCGCCCGCGGGAGCGCGGCCGACACGCTCGGCGCCGCCCGCGTCGAGGTGCCCGACGTGCCGCTCGCGCTCGCGCAGGCCGCGGCGGTGGTCTACGGGCACCCGACCTTCACGCTCGAGGTCGTCGGCATCACCGGCACGAACGGCAAGACGACGACGGCCCACCTCGTCCAGGCCTGCGTCGACCGGTGCGGCGGGCGGGCCGGGATCGTCGGGACGCTCGGCTACCGCTTCGAGGATCTCGACGTCCCCGCGTCGCACACGAGCCCAGAGGCCGACGAGCTCGCCCGCGTCGCGGCCGCGATGGTCGAGCGCGGCGCGACGCACCTCGTGATGGAGGTCTCGTCGATCGCGCTCGCGGCGAAGCGCGCCGACGCGATCCGCTTCCGGATCGCGGTCTTCACGAACCTCACGCAGGATCACCTCGACTACCACGGCACGATGGAGGCGTACGCGGCGGCGAAGGCGCGGCTGTTCGTGGATCTCGGCCCCGGCGCCGCCGTCATCAACGTCGACGATCCCTTCGGGCGGCAGCTCGTCGAGATGCTCGCTCCGGGCGGGCTGTCGCGCCCGGCCGCGGCGACGCTCGCGCGCTACTCGACCGCGGTGGGCGCCGGCCCGGACACGGCGGAGATCGCCCCCGTCGAGCTCGCGCACTCGGCGGGCGGCATCTTCATTCGAGCCCGCACCCCCGCCGGCGAGGTCACCGTCCGCTCCCACCTGCTCGGCGCGCACAACGCGTCGAACCTGCTCGCCGCGCTCGCCGTGGCGTACCTGCTCGGGTTCGACGTCGAGGACGCCGCGTCGGCGCTCTCGTCCCCCATCCAGGTCGCGGGCCGCCTGGAGCGCTGCGACGCGCCGGGCGACGACGATGTGATCGTGCTCGTCGACTATGCCCACACGCCCGACGCCCTCGCTCGCGTGCTCGCGAGCGTCCGCGCGCTCAGCCAGGGGCGCATCCTCTGCGTCTTCGGGTGCGGCGGCGACCGCGATCCGCTGAAGCGGCCGCAGATGGGCGAGGCGGTCGGCCGCGCCGCCGACGTCGCCCTCGTCACCAACGACAACCCGCGGAGCGAGGACCCGCGCGCGATCGCCGACGCCATCCTGCCGGGCCTCGCCGCGGGGCGCGCGCGCGTCGTCGTCGAGCTCGACCGGGCGCGCGCGATCGAGCGCGCGGTGCTCGAGGCCGAGCCGGGGGACCTCGTCCTCATCGCCGGCAAGGGCCACGAGCCGTACCAGATCATCGGCGATGTCACGCTGCCGTTCGACGATCGCGACGAGGCGCGCCGCGCGCTCGCCGCTCGCCGCGCGCGGTCCATGGTCGACCAGCGATCGCACGGAGGCGCGGCGTGATCTACGAGCTCTTCTACCCGCTCAAGTTCCACTACGGCTGGCTGAGCTGGCTCAACGTCCTCCGGTACATCCCGTTCCGCACGATCATGGCGACGATCACCGCCATGGTGCTGACGTTCGTGCTCGCGCCGTGGTTCATCCGCGAGCTCCGGCGCAAGCAGATCGGGCAGGTGGTCCGCGCCGAGGGGCCGGAGACGCACAAGATCAAGGCGGGCACGCCGACGATGGGCGGCGCGCTCATCCTGCTCTCGCTGCTGCTCCCCACCGTGCTGTGGGCCGACCTCCGGAACCCCTTCGTACTCGCGACGACCGCCGTCACCGCGGGCTACGGCGTCATCGGCTACCTGGACGACTTCCTCAAGATCAAGCGGAGGAACAGCGGCGGCCTGCCGGGGCGCTACAAGCTCATCGGCCAGGTGCTCATCGGCGGCGCGGCCGTGGCCTACACGTTCCTGCTCGCCTCGAAGCTCCCGCCGGACTGGGCGGAGATCAGGACGCGCCTCTCGATCCCGTTCGTCGCGTTCTCGAAGTACCCGATCGAGCTGCCGCTCTACGCCTACGTCCCGTTCGCCGTCTTCGTCGTCGTCGCGACGTCGAACGCCGTGAACCTCACCGACGGCCTCGACGGGCTCGCGATCGGTCCGGTGATCATCAACGCGGGGACGTACCTCATCCTCGCGTACATCGTGGGCGCGTCGATCGCGAACTTCTCGCTCGCGACCTACCTCGACATCCCGGCGATCGCGTCCGCCGGCGAGCTCTCGGTGTACTGCGGCTCGGTCATCGGCGCCGGGATCGGCTTCCTCTGGTACAACACGTACCCCGCCCAGGTCTTCATGGGGGACGTCGGGTCGCTCGCCCTCGGGGGCGGGCTCGGGATGCTCGCCGTCTTCACCAAGAACGAGCTCCTGTCGATCATCCTCGGGGGGATCTTCTTCATCGAGACGGTCAGCGTCATCACGCAGGTCCTCTCGTTCAAGCTCACCGGCAAGCGCGTCTTCTTGATGGCGCCGATCCACCACCACTACGAGAAGAAGGGGTGGGCGGAGCCCAAGATCATCGTTCGCTTCTGGATCATCTCCATCCTCCTGGCGCTGGTGTCGCTGGCGTCGATGAAGCTGCGATGAGGGCATGATGGACGTCCGCGGACGAACAGTGATCGTCGTCGGTCTCGGCCGGAGCGGTGTCGCGGCCGCGCGCCTCCTGATCGAGCGCGGGGCGCGCGTCATCGCGAACGACGGCGCCCCGCGCGAGCGGCTCTCCGCCGCGGCCGCGTCGCTCGAGGCGGAGGGCGCCGCGCTCGCCGTGGGCGGGCACGACCCGGCGCTCTTCGAGGGCGCCGATCTCGTGGTCGTCTCGCCGGGCGTGCCGTCGTTCCCCGCCCTCGACGCCTTCGAGCGCGCCGGGCGCGAGGTCATCGGCGAGCTCGAGCTCGCGTCGCGCTTCGTGTCCGCGCCCATCGCGCTCATCGGCGGCACCAACGGCAAGAGCACGACGACGGCGCTCACGGGCGCGATGCTCGAGCGCGCCGGCCTGCGCACCTTCGTCGGCGGCAACTTCGGGACGCCCCTCGCCGAGGTCGTCCGCGAGGCGTGGGACGTCCTTGTCCTGGAGATCTCGAGCTTCCAGGCGGAGCGCGTCCCGACGCTGCACGCCCGGGCCCACGCCCTGCTGAACATCACGGACGATCACCTCGACCGCTACCCGAGCTTCGCGGCGTACGCCGACGCGAAGGGCAACCCGTTCGTGCGCATGACGCCGGACGACGTCGCGGTCGTCCCGCTCGGCGACGCGCTCGTGGCGCGCCAGGCGGCGCGGGGACGCGCGCGCGTCGTGACGTTCAGCGCGAGCGACGCCCGCGCCGACGTCACCGTGGCGGGCGGCGCCCTCGTCGATCGCGTCGCGGGCGCGAGCTACCCGCTGGAGCGCGTCCGGCTCACGGGCGCGCACAACCTCGCGAACGCCTGCGCGTCGGTGGCGCTCGCCGCGGCGCTCGGCGCGCCCGCCGGGGCGATCGCCGAGGCGCTCGCGCGCTTCGAGGGGCTCCCGCACCGCACCGCGCTCGTCGCCGACGTCGACGGCGTCCGCTACTACGACGACTCCAAGGGGACCAACGTCGGCGCCTCCGTCGCCGCGCTCTCCGGATTGCGCGAGGAGAAGGCCGTCCTGATCGCAGGCGGGCGCGACAAGCTCGGCGACTACGCGCCGCTCGTGGCCGCGCTGCGCGACCGGGGGCGCGCGCTGGTCGTCCTCGGCGAGGCCGCCGACCGAATCGCCGCCGCGGCGAGCGGCGTCCTGCCGATCGCGCGGGCGGCCTCGATGGCCGAGGCGGTCCTCGCTGCGCGCTCGCTCGCGCGGCCCGGCGACGCGGTGCTGCTCAGCCCTGCGTGCTCCAGCTTCGATATGTTCCGCGACTACAAGGACCGCGGCGACGCCTTCGTCCGCGCGGTCCGTGAGCTCCAGAGGTCGACCGGCGGGTCCGCCGGGGAGGTGGCGTCGTGATGTCGTGGCGCGGAGGGGCCGGCGCGGGCGCCGATGCACCCAGGAACCGGCACATCGGTCCCTCGGAGCAGGACAAGCCGGAGCCGGGCGGGGTCGCGGCGGCCGCCGAGGCGTTCTGGAAGGTGCGATCGAGCCCCTCGGGTCCGGTCGACGCCCTCCTCGCGGCCATCGTCACGGCGCTCATCGGCTTCGGCGTGGTGATGGTCTACAGCGCGAGCGCGGTCGAGGCGACGGTTCGCTACAAGGACGCCCAGTTCTTCCTCAAGCGCCAGGCCGTCTACGCCGTCCTGTCGATCGCCACGATGTGGGTCACGAGCCGCATCGATTATCGCCGGCTCAAGGTCCTCACGTACCCGGTGCTCATCGTCGTGACCGGGATGCTCCTCGCCTGCGTGGCGGGCCTCGGCCACAAGGCGGGCAACGCCTACCGCTGGATCGCGCTCGGCCCGGTCCACGTGCAGCCGGCCGAGGTGGCGAAGCTCGGCATCGTCCTCTGGCTCGCCTACTCGCTCTCCAAGAAGGCCGATCGCATCAAGTCGTTCTCCGTCGGCTTCCTCCCGCACCTCATCGTGGTCGGGATGCTGATGCTCCTCTGCCTCAAGCAGCCCGACTTCGGCAGCGCGGTCGTGCTGCTCTTCCTGACGTTCACGCTGCTGTTCGTGGCGGGCGCGCGCGTCCCGTACATCGCCGCGTTCTCCATGCTGCTCGCCCTCGCCGGCGCCGCGCTCGTCCGGTTCAGCGGCTACCGCTACGCGCGCTACCTCGCGTGGATCGACATGGACAACAACCGCGCCGACCTCGCGTACCAGCCGTTCCAGTCGGTCATGAGCTTCGGCTCCGGCGGGGTCTTCGGGCTGGGTCTCGGGCGGGGGCTGCAGGTGCTCTACCTGCCGGAGGCGCACACCGACTTCGTCTCCGCGATCGTCGGCGAGGAGCTCGGCTTCATCGGCATCCTCGGCCTGTGCGCGGCGTACCTCGCCATCGTCTCGCGCGGCGTGAAGATCGCCCTCGAGGCTGCCGACGATTACGGCAGCTTCATGGCCTTCGGCATCGCGACGCTCTTCGGCGTGCAGGCGATGACGAACCTCGCCGTCGCGATGGCGATCCTCCCCACGAAGGGGCTCACGCTGCCGTTCCTCAGCTACGGCGGCTCGTCGCTGCTCGTGAACGCCGCGGCCGCCGGCATCCTGCTCAGCATCAGCCGGTCGCGGACCGTGGTCGCCCCCGAACAGCGCGGCGAGGCGGGCGCTTCGTCCGTGCCGCACGCGCCGAGCGCGTCAGCCGTCGTCGCGACGTCGGCCGAGGAGGGCGGCGCATGGTGACCGTACTGATCGCCGGCGGCGGCACCGGCGGCCATGTCTTCCCGATGATCGCGGTGGGCGACGCCGTCCGCGCCGCGGCGCCCGACGCGCGCGTCGTCTACGTCGGCACCGCGCGCGGCATCGAGGTGCGCGTGATGGGCGAGCGCGGCGACAGCCTCGAGCTGCTCCACGTCCTGCCGCTGCGCGGAGGCGGGCTCTCCGGCTTCGTGCGCGGAGCCGCCCGCGCTGGCCGCGTCCTCCCTGAGGCGAGGCGGCTCGTCGAGCGGCTCGACGCGCGCGTGGTGCTCTCGCTCGGCGGGTACGCCGGCGGCCCGGTGTCCCTCGCGGCGCGCTCGCTCGGCGTGCCGGTCGCGATCCTGGAGCCGAACAGCGTCCTCGGGCTCTCGAACCGCCTCCTCTCGCCGCTCGTCGACCGGGCGTACGTCGCCTTCCCTGAGGCGACGCGCGCGCTGCGCCCGAGCTCCGTGCGCCTCTTCGGCGTCCCGCTCCGGCGCGCGTTCGCGCGCGCGCCGTACGCGCCGCGCGAGGGCAAGCTCAGCCTGCTCGTGCTCGGCGGCAGCCAGGGCGCGCTGGCGCTGAACGACATCGTCCCGCGCGCGATCGCGCAGCTCGCGCAGGGGCGCGAGCGCGGCGTCGACCTCGACGTGGTGCACCAGACGGGCAGGGATCGCGAGGCCGCCGTCCGGTCGCTCTACGCCGAGCTCGGCCTCGCCGACCGCGCGCGCGTCGTCCCGTTCATCGACGACGTGGCCGAGGCGCTCGCCGCGGCCGACGTGGTGATCGCCCGCGCGGGCGCGTCGACGCTCGCCGAGCTCTGCGCCGTGGGCCGCCCTTCAATCCTGATTCCTTACCCGTTCGCGGCCGACGACCACCAGCTGAAGAACGCGCAGTCCCTGGAGCGGGCCTCCGCCGCGGTGGCCATCGCCCAGGCAGACGCCACCGAGGCGCGCCTCGCGAGCGAGATCGCCCGGCTCGCAGCCGCCCCGGCGCTCCGCGCCCGCATGGCGGACGCCGCGGCGGCCCTGGCCACGCCCGACGCCGCCGCGCGCGTCGCCGCCGATCTGCTGGAGCTCGCGCGAGCCCCGCGCCACCGCGCGCTGCGCTTCCCCATCGGCGGTCGCGCGGCGCGCGCAGACGAGGCGCCGCGTCGCGCCGCGATGAGGGGGACCGCGCCGCCCGGCGCTGCCCTCGGTCAGGAGGAGGCAGGCTGATGTTCCGCGGTCGCGTTCGCCACGTGCACTTCGTCGGCGTCGGGGGCGTCGGGATGAGCGGCCTCGCCGAGATCCTGCGCTCGCTCGAGTTCGAGGTCTCCGGCTCGGATCTCAAGGAGAGCTCGACGACGCGGCGGCTCACGTCGCTCGGCGTCCGGATCGACGTCGGCCACCGCGCCGAGAACGTCCGCGGCGTCGACGTCGTCGTCTACTCGAGCGCGATCCGGCCCGACAACCCCGAGCTCACCGAGTCGCGCGCGCTCGGGATCCCGGCGATCGGACGCGCGGAGATGCTCGCCGAGCTGATGCGCGTGAAGTACGGCGTCGCGATCGCGGGCTCGCATGGCAAGACCACCACGACCTCGCTGGTGGCCACGGTCCTGCGCGCCGCTGGCCTCGACCCCACGGTCGTCGTCGGCGGCAAGATGGCGGCCCTCGGCACGAACGCCCGGCTCGGCGCCGGCGACTTGCTCGTCGCCGAGGCCGACGAGAGCGACGGCTCGTTCCTGCGGCTCACGCCGACGATCGCGGTGGTCACCAACATCGATCCCGAGCACCTCGATCACTACGGCACGCACGAGCGCATCAAGGACGCCTTCGTCGAGTTCGCCGCGCGCGTCCCGTTCTACGGGCTCGCCGTGCTCTGCCTCGACCACCCGCACGTCCAGGACCTGCTCCCGCGCATCCCGCGCCGGCACGTGACGTACGGCGTCTCGCCGCAGTCGGACTACTCCGCGCGCGGCATCCAGTTCCGCGGCCTCGAGACGAGCTTCAACGCGTACCGCCGGGGCGAGCCGCTCGGCGGGTTCACGGTGAAGATGCCGGGCGCGCACAACGTCCTGAACTGCCTCGCCACGATCGCGGTCGCGGACGAGCTCGAGGTGCCGCTCGACGTCACGAAGCAGGCGCTGGCCACGTTCGGCGGCGTCGCTCGCCGCTTCACCATCGTCGGCTCGCTCGGCGGCATCACGCTGGTCGACGACTACGGCCACCACCCGGCCGAGATCCGCGCCACCGTCGACGCGGCCAGGCGCGCGTTCCCGGGCGAGGACCACCGCATCGTCGTGGCCTTCCAGCCGCACCGCCACACCCGCACGCGCGATCTGTTCGACGAGTTCACGCGCGCCTTCAACCAGGCCGACGTGCTGCTCGTGACGGACATCTACGCCGCGGGCGAGCCGCCGATCCCCGGCGTCACCGCCGAGCGCCTCGTGCAGTCGATCCGCGAGCACGGCCACCACGACGCGCGCTACGTCGCGGACAAGGCCGACCTCCCCGAGGCCCTCGAGCAGATCGTCCGGCCGGGCGATGTGGTCATCGCGCTCGGCGCGGGCGACGTGAACGCCTGCGTGCGGGAGCTCAAGGCGCGGCTCGAGGCGAAGGCGCTGCCGTCGCAGGAGGGCAGCTCATGACCGAGCGTCCGAGCGCCCCGCCGCCGCCGAACCGCCGGCGCGCGACGGCCTCGCTCCCGGCCGGGTCGGGCAGCGCGCGGCCCGCGCGCGGGTCGAAGCCGGAGCCCGTGGCCGCGGCGCCGGCGCCGAAGAACGAGCGCGTGCGGGCCGCGACCCCATCGTCCCACGAGTCGCCGGCCCCGCCCGCGACGAGCGTCTCGGTGCGCCCGCCGCGCCCGCCGAGGAAGGGCGGCGCGCCCGGCGAGGCGCGCCCCGCGCGGCCGCTGTCGCGCCATTTCCGCGCGCTGCAGCTCCTCGCGGGCGCCGCCGTCGTGCTCGTCGCCTCGACCGCGGTCGCGTGGGGCGCGCGCCGCTACATCGTGTCGAGCCCGCGCTTCGCCGTGCGCACGGTGCTCGTCGACGGCGTTCAGCGCCGCACGGCCGAGCAGGTGGCCAGCGCCGGCGGCATCGAGGTGGGCAAGAACATCTTCACGCTCGACCTGGAGCTCGCCGGCGCCTCCATCTCCACCGATCCCTGGATCGAGAAGGCGACGGTCACCCGCAAGCTCCCGTCGACCATCCAGGTCAACGTCGTCGAGCGGGAGGCGCAGGCCCTGGTGGCGATCGGCGGCGATCTCTACCTCGCGACGCGCGACGGCGAGCTCTTCAAGGAGCTCGCCGAGGACGACCCGGTCGACCTCCCGATCGTCACGGGGATCACCGGCGACCAGGTCGCGCGGGATCGCGCCGGCGTCATCATCGCGGTCCGGCGCCTGCTCGACGTGGTCGAGGACATGGGGCGCGCGGGCGTCGCCCGCCGCTATCCGATTCAGGAGCTCCACGTCGAGCGGGACGGGTCGATCGTCGTTACCATCGGCAAGGAGGCGATCGCGCTCCACCTCGGGCAGCCGCCCTACCGCGACAAGGTCGGCCAGGCAGCGCGGGTGCTCACCGAGCTCGCCCAGCGGAAGGCGAGCGCGTCGGTGATCTTCCTCGACAACGACGCGCACCCCGAGCGCGTCGTGGTGAGGATGAAATGAGCGCCGTCGCGCTCGCTGTTAGCGCCGGCGTTCGCCGAGCAAAACTTGGCCGCTTCCGCTGGCTCATGGCAGCGTCGTGCCCGCCTGACACGCGTAGGGGGGTCGTCCCCTCATGAGGTGGTGCACGCAATGAAGAGCCGGATGGAGACTTCTGAGATCGTCGTCGGCCTGGACATCGGGACGACCAAGGTCTCGGCGGTCGTGGGCGAGATCGACGCTGATGGGATCACCATCCTCGGGGTGGGCAACGTCCCGTGCCGCGGCCTGCGCAAGGGCGTGGTGAGCAACATCGACTGGACGGTGCGCTCCATCTCCGAGGCGATCGAGGCTGCGCAGACGATGGCGGGCGTCGAGATCCGCACCGTCTATGCCGGCGTCGCGGGCAGCCACATCCGGTGCCAGCAGTCCGACGGCGTCGCCGCGGTCTCGGGCGGCGAGGTCACGCGGGTGGACGTCGAGCGGGTCCTCGAGGGCGCCCGGGCGATCCCGGTCGACGCCGATCGGCAGATCCTGCACGTCCTGCCGCGCGAGTTCACGGTCGACAACCAGGACGGCATCCGCGACCCGGTCGGCATGAGCGGCGTCCGGCTCGGTGTGAAGGTGAACCTGATCACCGCCGCGACCTCGTGCGTGCAGAACGTGGTCCGCTGCGCGGAGCGCTGCGGCCTCACCGTGGCCGACGTGGTGCTCGAGCCGCTCGCCAGCGCCGAGGCGGTGCTCTCCGAGGACGAGAAGGAGATCGGCGTCGCCATCATCGACATCGGCGGCGGCACGACCGACCTGCTCCTCTACGTGGACGGCGGCATCGCGCACGCCAGCGTGATCCCGGCGGGCGGCAACAACGTGACCGCCGACATCGCCGCCGGGCTGCGCACGCCGATGGGCGAGGCCGAGCGCCTGAAGCGCAACGCCGGTTGCGCCCTCGGCCGCATGGTCGGCGACGAGGAGGAGATCGAGGTCCCCGGCGTCGGCGGGCACATGCCGCGCAAGGCGGCGCGCCGCGTCCTGTCGGACATCATCGAGCCGCGCGTCGAGGAGATCTTCGCGGTCATCCGCAAGCGGATCGAGGACACCGGGATGCTCGAGCAGCTCTCGGCCGGCGCGGTGCTCACCGGCGGCGGCGTGCTGATGGAGGGCATGACCGAGTTCGCGGAGGAGATCCTGGGGATGCCGGTGCGCCTCGGCGTACCCGTGGGCGTGCGCGGCATCACGCAGCTCGTCGCTGGCCCGCAGTACGCGACCGGCGTGGGCCTTGTTCAGTACGGCGCCAACGCCCTCGCGCAGGCGCGCGCGCTCACTCCGGTCGCGCTCGACGTCGGCCACGCCGCGCGCGGGGAGAGCCGCCGCGAGAAGGTCCGCGAGCGCGAGTTGCGCCGAGAAATCGTTGAAGAAATGTCGATTGAAAAGCGGTCGAGCGGGAGGTTCTGGAACTGGCTTCGAGCAGCATTCTAAGCATGACGTAGTAAGAGAAAGTTGTTAGAGAATTGGGTTTGAGAGGATCGAAGAACGCACCGGCGAAGCCTCTTGAAGGCGAAGTCAAGAGGGTTTGAAAAATGGCGTTCAAAGGGGAAGAGGCGCCCCTCTGAGCACCGTCCGGAGCGAGGACGTCCTCGCGCATTTAGGGTTCCGTGCCGCTCGACCTTCGCGGGGGTCGGCGCCGGGCCGAGCGGCTAGCTGAATTTCCCCGGGAGGAGTTCATGAGTTTCTCCATCGAGTTTGCCGACGAGCACACCGGGTATGACGCCCGGATCAAGGTCATCGGTTGTGGCGGTTCTGGCGGCAATGCAGTCAACACGATGATCAACTTCGGCCTCGAGGGCGTGGAGTTCATCGTCGTCAACACGGACGCCCAGGCGCTCGGCGCGAGCCTTGCTCCGACGAAGCTCCACATCGGCGCGAGCGTCACGCGCGGTCTCGGCGCCGGCGCCGATCCCGAGAAGGGGCGCAAGGCGGCGCTCGAGGACGTGACCCGGGTGAAGGAGTGCATCCAGGGCGCGGACATGGTGTTCGTCACCGCGGGGATGGGCGGCGGCACCGGCACGGGCGCCGCGCCGGTCATCGCGCAGCTCGCGCGCGAGGAGGGCTGCCTCACCGTCGGCGTCGTGACGAAGCCGTTCTTCTTCGAGGGCAAGCAGCGCTCGCGCCGCGCCGAGCTCGGCCTCGCGATGCTCGCGGAGCACGTCGACACGCTCATCACGATCCCGAACCAGAAGCTCCTCTCGCTGGGCGACGAGGACCTCTCGTTCGTCGAGGCGTTCCGCAAGGCGGACGAGGTCCTCTACCAGGCGATCAAGGGCATCAGCGATCTCATCACGCAGAACGGGATCGTGAACGTCGACTTCGCGGACGTGAAGACGGTCATGTCCAACATGGGCCGCGCGCTCATGGGCACCGGCTGCGCGAAGGGGCAGGGCCGCGCGCGGCTCGCCGCCGAGATGGCCGTCAGCTCGCCGCTGCTCGACGACATCTCGGTCGAGGGCGCGACGGGCGTGCTCATCAACATCGTGGGCGGCCCCGACATGCGGATGCGCGAGATCGAGGAGGCCGCGACGCTCGTGCAGGAGCAGGCGCACGAGGACGCGAACATCATCTTCGGCGCGACCATCGACGAGAACATGGGCGAGATGATCAAGGTCACGGTCATCGCGACCGGCTTCGACCACCTCGTCGCCGAGGTCCCCCAGCACCTCGCGAGCGCCGCGCAGCCCCGCGCGACGGCGCACTCCATCGGCGCGTCGCTCGCCGCCGCGGCCGGGCCGATGTCGGCCCGCTCCGCCCCGAGCGCTCCTCCCATGACGCAGCGCCAGCCGCACCGTCATGAAGAGGTCGCGTACCCGACCACCCGCCGACCCGCGCCGCAGGCGCAGTCTGCGGGCGGCGGCAACGGCCCGCGTGACCGCGCGAGCTTCGTCCCTCCGCTCGACTCCGACTGGGACACGCCCGCGTTCCAGCGCCGGGGCCAGTAGCAGCGTCTCAGCCTGCACGGAAGACCTCGCGACGCACAGCCCTCGATGGGCGTTCACGCTGTATTGCGCGTTGACAGGCGCGGGCGAGGACTTATGGTCAGCCGGCGCCTATGCCCCCTGTCGGGCAGGATCGACGCGGCGGTCCACGATTCATGAGTGAAAAGCGCGACTTCTACGAAGTTCTTGGCCTCGCGCGAGACGCGACGCCTGACGACATTCGCAAGGCCTATCGTCAGGCTGCGTTGAAGTACCACCCGGACCGAAACCCCGGCGATGCGTCGGCGGAGTCTCGCTTCAAGGAGGCCACCGAGGCGTACCAGGTCCTCTCCGACGAGGAGAAGCGCCGCCGGTACGATCAGTTCGGGCACGCCGGCCTCGAGGGGATGGGCGCCGGGGCCGATAGCGACATCTTCTCCCACTTCCAGGACATCTTTTCGGAGTTCTTCGGCGGCTTCGGCGGCGGGCAGCGCCGGCGGCGAGGCCCGGCGCGCGGCCAGGACATCCGGGTTCAGCAGCGGCTCTCGCTGCGCGACGCCCTGCTCGGCTGCAAGCGGGAGGTGGTCCTGCGCACGCCGGTCGCGTGCGAGGAGTGCTCCGGCTCGGGCGCCAAGCCGGGGACCAAGCGCAAGCCGTGCAGCACGTGCGGCGGCGCCGGTCAGGTCTCGACCTCGCGCGGCTTCGTGATGTTCACCCAGACCTGCCCGGAATGCTCGGGCGAGGGGTCCGTCATCAAGACGCCGTGCGCCACCTGCAAGGGGTTCGGCGCGGTCGAGAAGACGCGGAAGGTCGTGGTGAACTTCCCGGCCGGCATCGACGGAGGCCAGCGGCTGCGGGTCCCGGGGCAGGGGATGCCGGGCGCCCAGGGCGCGCCGCCCGGCGATCTGTACGTCGACGTCGATCTCGCCGCGGACGAGCGCTTCGAGCGCGATGGCCTCGACCTCATCACGCGGGCGCCGGTCTCCTTCGTCGACGCGGCGCTCGGCAGCACGGTGAAGATCGACCTGCCGGACGACACGGCGGTGGACGTCGAGATCCCGGCGGGCGTGCAGCCCGGCGAGGTGATCTCGGTCAAGGGCAAGGGCGCGCCCCGGATCGATGGCCGCGGCCGCGGCTCGCTCCAGGTGATCATCCAGGTCGAGGTGCCGCGGAACCTCTCTCCCGCGGCGCAAGAGCTGCTCCGCAGGTTCCAGGACGAGGTAGCGAAGCACCAGCCGGCGGCGAAGGCGGCGACGGCGTAGGGCTGATGGACGAGCGCTGCAGCGTGACGCCAGAGCGCGTCGCGCTCAGCGCGTCGTGCCGATCCAGGCGCCCGCGCACGCGAGGCTGAAGGCGATGGGGGCGAGCGCGGTCGCGAACACGACCGCGACGGGCGCTGCGAGGCCGAGCAGGACCAGGGAGCCCAGGATGGCGAGCGCCGCGGAGGCCGCCGGCTCCAGCACGCTGCCCGTCGACGAGGCGCGGGCGACGAGGTAGCCGGCGAACGGGAAGGCCGCGATGGCCGCCGCGACGAGCAGCAGGAGCGGCGCCGCCGCGGCGGTCGAGGCGTCGCCCCGGTCCACCGCCGCGAAGTCGACGCCGAAGCGGTGGCCGAGCGCGACAGCCAGGGCGAGCGTTGTCGTCATGACCCCGACCGTGACGAGCGCGCCGAAGGCGATCCAGGTGAACATCAGCGGTCGCTCCGTGCGCCGCAGCGCCTCGCGCATCGTGCCGAGCGACGGCGGGGCGATGTGGGGGAGGAACCGGCGCTCCCTGCGCTGCGAGCTGTGCGGCGACGCGCTCCGGCGGAGCAGGTCGCGCGCGGCCAGGAACGTCAGGGAGCCGATGCCGAGGAGCATCGGCGCCGCGATGAAGAGCGCCACCGGGCGGCACGCGAAGACGATGTAGTCGTAGGCGCCGTTGAGCAGCATCGCGACGAGCCACGCCGCGTTGAAGCGACGGCCTCCGAGCGGCCGCTTGCGCTCGCGGCCCAGCGCGTATCCCCAGAGCGAGGCGAAGAAGAGGTGCGCTGGCACGGCGAGCAAGGCCCGCACGACGTCGATCGACGACAGCGACCGGCCCCACAGGTACACGGCATTGTGGGCCGACACGAACCCGAGCGCCGCGGCGGCGGCGTAGACCAGGCCATCGAACGGCTCGTCCACGGCGCGCAGCCGGGCCATCGGCGCGACCGCCGCCACCTTGAGCCCCTGCTCGAGCGGCGCCACGACCACGAAGAGGTAGATGAGCGTGACGGCATCCAGCGTGCTGGCGGCCTTGTCGAGCCCTTGCCAGCGCTGGAGGAAGCTCTCGAGCAGCAGCGCTGGCACGAACGCGAGCGCGCCGAGCAGCGCGGTCCCCACCATGAACCGGCGCCTGCCGTAGAGGCGCTGCGACCCGAGGAGGAGCGCGGCCAGGCCCCCGAGCGGCGCGGCGATCGTGGCGATCCAGATGAGCGCGGCGGCGGCGTTCATGGGCGCGAGGGCAGGGGCGGCGGAGCTCGCCTCGCGGCCCCTAGAAGTGGAGCCCGGCGACAGCGGTCAGGGCGAGCGCCGAGCCGACGCTGGAGCCCTCGGCCGCGAGCAGATCGGCCTTGGCCTGCTGGGGCGTGGTGGCAGCCTCGCCCTTGATCCGATCGATCTCTGCCGAGGTGAGCCCCGGCCTGGTCAGCGCCAGGAGCTCCCAGCTCGCGCTCGCGCCGATCGAGAAGACCGGCGACAGGTACAGATCGAGCCCGCCGGAGATCCTCCCGTAGAAGCCGCGGATGGCGATCGCGTCGGCCGCGCCGCTCACGGCGCTCTTGAAGCTCCCGAGGCCGGCGTAGCCGAAGCCCAGATCGAGGTGTGGATCGAGCTTGCCGAGCGGCAGGTGCATCCCGACCTCACCGCCGGCGCTGAAGAGCTGCCAGTCGTGGAAGAAGCCCACCCGTCCGCGCGCGCCCAGCGTGAGGAACAGCAGGCGGACTCCGACCCCGGCGCCGACGACGCCGCCGTTGGCCGAGCTCGAGATGAACCCGGCCGTGAGCTCTTCCTCGTCGATGTTGAACGTCTGGAGGCCGACGTTCTCGTAGCCTCCCTCGACGTTCAACCAGACGAGCTCGAGCCCTCGCCCCGAGTCCTCTTTCTTGGCTTCTTCGAGGCGCTGCTCCGTGTCGTCAGGTGAGACGGGCTCCGGCTCAGGCGTCGTCATCGGAGGGGGCGGCGCCAGTCCTCCGGCCTGCATCGATGGATCGTACGGGTTCGTCTGCGCGGGCGCGGCGCCGGAGGTCGAGGGGTCGCTGGCGCCGTAGGGCGTCGCCCCCGGGGCCGGCTGCGCCGCGGCGCTGGACGCCGCGGCGGCTGACGTGAGGGCCGTGAGCAGGCAAAGCGCGCGGCGAGCGATCATTCGTCCTCTTCCTGGGTATTCCCGTCGAACCCGTCCACCCGTCCCATCGACTCCAGGGTCTCGGCGTCTGTCGAGGAGACCGGTGGGCCAGGCACCCGGTAGCTGCCCTCGAGCCAGCGGCCGAGGTCCACCAGCTTGCACTGCGGCGAGCAGAACGGAAAGGCCGGGTTCTCGGGCCTGGGCCCCGCCGCCTTGCGGCAAATCGGGCACCTCGCGCCTGCCAAAGCTCCCATGCGGCGTAACGTAGCAGCGTCCTTCGCGGGCATGTAGCCCGCGCTCGGCGCGCGAGCCGCCCGCGCGAGGGCGACGCTCGCTCAGCGCGCCGGGACAGCGACGTATCGGGCCGATCCGTTGCGCCGGACCCGGAACAGCAGGTCCTGGCGCCCCGCGGCGCGCAGGCGCTCGGCCAGGTCGGCGCCGTTGCGCACCGGCACGCCGTTCAGGTCGAGCACCACATCGCCCGCCTCGAGGCGGCCCGCCGCCGGGCTCTGCGGCGCGATCGACTCGATGCGCGCCCCTTCCAGCGCGTCGCTCGCCAGCACGCCGAGCGGCGGCTGTTCGGCCTCCCCGCCTCCGCGATCGTCTGGCGGGCGCGGTCTCGGCGAGGGCTCGTGCCCGGCCGGCCGCTCGAGCCTCACCGTGGCGCGCCGGTCCGCGCCGCCGCGCTTGTACGTGAGCGTCACCTCGTCCCCGGGCTTGGAACGCCGGAGCGCGCGCGCGAGCTCGCGGGCGTGCTCGACCCGGCGCCCCCCCAGCGACGTGATCACGTCGCCGGGCTTGAAGCCCAGCCGCGAGCCAGGGCTCTCCGGCTCGACCTCCGTGATGAGCGCGCCCATCCGGCCTGGCAGCCGGAGCACCCGCGCCAGCGGCGTGGTCACCTCCTGGAAGCTGATCCCGAGGCGACCGCGGTCCACGCGGCCCGTCTCCCGCAGCTCGGGGAGGACCTCCAGGACCTCGTCGATCGGCAGGGCGAAGCTGATGCCGCGGCCGTCGGCGTGGATCGCCGTCGCGATGCCGATCACCTGTCCCGCCGCGTTGAAGAGCGGCCCGCCGCTGTTCCCCGGGTTGATGGCGGCGTCGGTCTGGAGGAAGCCGTCGAGGCTCCCCGCGCCCATGGGCCTCGAGGTCGCGCTGATGATGCCCCGGGTCACCGTCGGCCCGAGGCCGAACGGGTTGCCGACGACGATGACCTCGTCGCCGGGCCGGACCGCGGCGCTCGAGCCGAGGGACGCGACCCTCAGCGGCTCTGCCCCGAGCAGCTTCAGCAACGCGACGTCGAGCATCGGATCCCGCCCGACCACGGTCGCATCGAAGGCGCGCTCGTCCGAGAGCTGCACCTCGATGCCGAGCGCGTCGCCGACCACGTGGTCGCTCGTCAGCACGAGCCCCTCCGCGGCGATGACGAGCCCTGATCCGAGCGCCCGCTCCACCCGCGGCGCGCCGCCGCCGAAGGGGTATCTCGGGCTCGCGCGCCCGTCCGGCAGCGAGGGCGCCCGCAGGGTGGCGACGGTCACCACCACGGGCTGCACCTGCTCGATCAGCACAGGCAGAGGCAGCGCAGCCAGAGGCAGCGCAGGCAGGGGCATCGCGCCGCCAGGGGCCGGAGCAGATCGAGGCGCGGGCGGCTGCTCTGCGCGCTGGAGCGAGCACGGCGCGCCCGCCTCGCGGCGCGGCGTCGCGGGCGGTGAGAGCGCGGCCGCCCGGTCGTCGCAGGCAGCGAGCGGTGCGGCCCCGAGGAGCCCGACGCACGCCCATGCGGCAGCGTGGAGCCGTCCCACGCGCCGGACGTAGAGCTTCGAGGCGGGATCGCAAGGAGCGCGGGACACGCGCCTCGAGGGCGCCTCGTCCGCGAGGTCGACGCGGCGGCCTGGCCTGGACGAGGCGGCGCGCCGGGCGGTCAGCCGGGCGGCGCGCCTCGCGCGACCTCCGTGCGCACCACCTGGACGACGATCTCCACGAGGCGGCCGCCAGGCTGGGCGAACGACGCCTTGCCGCGGCCGCCCTCGAAGCGCCACGCCAGATCGGCCGGAGCGCCCGTCTCCCCGTCCTCGGCGCCAGCGCGGATGACGGCGCTGACCTCCAGCGTCTGCTTCCCCGCCGTCACGGCCCCGCGCGCCACGGCGAACGTCCCGCTCCCGAGCAGCGCGATGGTCCGCTTCGCCAGGTTGCCGAGGTGTCGCGCGAGCGGCTCTTCCCCCTCCGGACGCCACGACGCGATGTGCCCGGCGTCGTCGATGTCGATGACGAAGCGCGCCTTGCCGGCGCTCCCCAGCGGGAGCGTCGCCCAGCTCGGATCCGCCTGGCACGCAGGCGGAATGGCCCTCGTGAAGGCGCGCCCGAGGCTACGCACCGCGCTGACGCCGGCCGCCCCGAAGTCGCCCTCGCCGCCTTCGCCCGCGCCAGCGCTCGTCCGCGCGGCGGCGGTGCGCGCCCTGTCGCCGGGCTGCTCGCTGGCCTCGGGCTCCGCGTGCGCTGCCGGCCGAGGCGCCGCCCTGGGCCGAGGCGCCGCCGCCCTGCGCGGCGCGGCGGTCGCTGGCGGCGCTGGCTCGCGGCCGGCTTCTGCGCCCTCGGGCGCTCGCGGCCGGGCGGTATCTGCGGGGGCGTGCGCGGGTGGAGCGGGCGCGGCCGCGGCGCTCTCGGATCCGACGCGGTCATCGGCCGGGCGTGAGGAGCCGCCGCTCCCTGGCAGCGCCGCCGTGGTCCCGGTCCAGAGATCGATGGGCTCGCGCTCCTCCGCGGGCGCGGCGGGAGGGGGAGCGGCCTCTCGCCCCGACAGCCCCGCGGACCCCCACGCGCCCAGGTGGACGAGCCCCGAGACGAGGAGCGCCGGCAACATCGCTCGTTCATCGCGTATCGCATCGCGCATCGGCTCGCACTCCGCCCTGGAACCCGGTCGAAGGGGCCTCGGCCCCTGGCCTTTCGCTGAAGCTCGTTGCCCGGCGCCTGTGGTTCTGCCAGACAGCACCGCGGCTGCAACGTTCCCGAGCGCGCCTTGAAGCTCCTCGCCCTCTCCACCTCGACCCCGCGCGGCAGCGCGGCGCTCTTCGACGCCGCGGATCTGGACGGCGACGCCCCGTCGAGCAGCGGCCTCCCTGCCGCCGATGCCGCGGCGGCGCCGGACGCCGGCGCGCGCTTGCTCGCGTCGACGACCTACGCCGATCTGCACGGGCATGCGGAGCGCATCTTCGGGGCCATCGACGAGGTCCTCGCCGCGGCAGGCATCCCGGCCGCCGCGGTGGGGGCGCTCGGCTGCGACGTGGGGCCCGGCTCGTTCACCGGGGTCCGGGTGGCGGTCGCGGCGGCGAAGGGCGTCGCGCTCGCGCTCGACGTCCTGGTCGCCGGCGTCACCTCGCTCGAGGCGATGGCCGCCGCCGCCTTCGCCGGCGGCGCGGCCAGCCCCGGCGATCTGCTGGTCCCGCTGATCGACGCCAAGAAGGGGGAGGTCTTCCTCGCCGCCTTCGACAGGCCCGCGGCCCCGCCCGAGGCGCCGCCGCGGCACGTGCCGCGCGACGCGGCGTTCGAGGCCATCGCCGCGCTCGCCGCCGGGCGCCGCGTCGTCGTCATCGGCGCGGTCGCCGACGAGATCGAGGCGCTCCGGCCGCTCGCCGCGCGCGGCGAGGCGCTGGATTTTCCCGACGCTGTCTGGATCGGTCGCGTCGCCATCGGCCGGCTCCGGGCCGCCCTCGCGGGCGGCGAGCGCGGGCGAGGGGCAGCCGAGCACGATCCGGCGCTCCTCGAGCCGCTCTACGTGCGCGCGCCGGACGCGAAGCCAGCCGAGCTGGGATACACTCCGCCCCGATGACCAGCTCGTCTGAAGGGGACGGCGTCTCACCGGACGCCGAGCGCGAGGCCCCGAGCGCCAGCGACGCGGAGCGCGCGCCGCTGCCCTCCGCGGCAGCGGCGCCTGCGCGCTTTCCCGCCACGATCGCCGGAGCGCCCGCCGAGCCCGACGAGGCCGCCGCCGGCGCCGAGCCGGTCGAGTCAGGGCCCGAT
Source organism: Sorangium sp. So ce321 (assembly GCF_051530195.1). Classification (NCBI taxonomy): domain Bacteria; kingdom Pseudomonadati; phylum Myxococcota; order Polyangiales; family Polyangiaceae; genus Sorangium; species Sorangium sp. So ce321. Next base: position 2,836,572 of record NZ_CP150329.1, read on the forward strand.
CCCGAGCGGCTCCGCGCCAGGTTCGGCCGCCCCTTCGAGGCGGGGGACGTCATCTTCCGCGAGGGCGAGCCCGGGACGGAGGCGTACCTCCTCGAGGAGGGGCGGGTCCGCCTCATCAAGAAGGTCCGCGGCGCCGAGCGCAGCCTGATGGTCCTGAAGCCGGGCGATCTGTTCGGCGAGTCCGCGCTCCTCGGCGGCGCGGCGCGCTGGTCGACGGCGATCGCGCTGTCTCGCGGCGTCGCGCTCGCGCTCGATCAGGGCACGCTGCAGAACCTCGTCGAGCGCAACCCGGCCGTCGCCCTTCGCATCATCAAGCAGCTCGTGGGTCGGCTCCGCGACGCGGAGGACCAGATCGAGATCATGATGCTCAACGACACGCAGTCGAAGGTGGTGAACGCGCTCCTCAAGCTCGCGCAGCAGTCGCGCGCCGCGAGCGGCTCCTCCTCGAACGGCGCCTCGTTCGCGATCTCGCCGATGGAGCTGTCCACGCGCGTCGGCCTCGACGTCGACACGGTGAAGCGCGCCGTGCAGCAGCTCCGCGAGGGCCAGTACCTGCGCGTCGCCGACGAGCGCCTCGAGATCCCCGACATCGACGCGCTGCGGAGGCTGTTCAGCCTGCTCGGCCTCAAGGACGAGATCCGCGGCGAACAGTCATGAGCAGGAAGCGCCTGCTCCTCTATCCTACGCCGACCTGACTCCTGCGGGAAGCCGGATGGAGATCGCGAGGACGCGCCGCGTCTTCTCGCCAGATTCGCGGGTTGACGTGACCAGCAGCCTGGTTTACTCAGGGGTCCCCGCAGGGCAGGTGACATCCCGCCCTGACGTGTTGCCGCGCTGCGGCATTGCTCAGCAGCGGACTCAAGATCGCACATGACATCGCAGCGACACATGACAGCAGCGACCCGCGCGGGGTGCATCCGCGGCGCGGCTGTTGTCCTGTCGCTCTGGTCGCTTCTGCCGTTCGCTCCGCTCTCGCTTGCTGCGTGCGGCGGCGCGCAGCCTGCGGCGCAGGCGGACGAGACGCGGTCGGTCGCGGAGTACGATCTCGCGCGCGACGCGTTCCAGCACGGCCGCCTGCGCGAGGCGCTCGCGCACATCGAGGAGGCGCTGTCGCTCGACGACGACAACGCGGAGGCGGCCTATCTCGGCGCGGTGATCCTGCTCGGCTTCTGCGCGGGCGACGTGCGCTCGAGCGACTGCCGCTTTGACAGCGCCGAGAAGATGGCGCGGCGGGCGCTCGACGCGAACCCCGAGATGCGGGACGCAAAGAACACGCTCGGTGTCATCCTCGTGCATCAGGGCCGCTACGACGAGGCGATCGCGGTGCTCAAGCCGCTCACCGAGGACATCCTCTACGCCTCGCCGGAGAAGTCGTGGGGCAACCTCGGCTGGGCGTACCTGCTCAAGGGCAGCAACGACGAGGCGATCGACGCGCTCCGCCGCGCCGTCGCCGCGCAGCCGCTCTTCTGCGTGGGGCAGTACCGGCTCGGCCTCGCCTACGAGAAGCGGGGCGAGCTCGATCTGGCGCGCGAGGCGTTCACCAGGGCGGTCGAGACCGACCAGCCCGAGTGCAGGCGGCTACAGGACGCGTTCGATGCTCGCGCCCGCGTCGCCGAGAAGAGGGGGCTTCTGGATGAGGCGCGTGCCGACCTCGAGCGGTGTCGCGAGATTGCCGCGACGACGCCGGTAGGGCAGCGCTGCGCCGCACAGTTACAGACGTTGCAGTAAGCCCGCAGCGCCTCTCTGTCCGAGAGGGACTTCGGGGCACGCTAGGGCTTGAGCAACGGTTCTCGGGGTGAGTAGAGTGACGACCGAATGACGATGGGTGGAATGGGATGGAGTCGATCGGACGCTACCTGAGACGCACGCGTGAGGCCCGAGCCATGAGCGTGGAGGAGGTCGCCCGCGCCACGCGCATCCCCGTGATCTCCATCGAGCGGATCGAGGCAGATCACTTCGATGACCTGCCGGGCGAGGTGTTCGTCCGCGGGTTCTTGAAGGCGTATGCCCGCGCCGTCTCGCTCCCGATGGAGGAGGTGCTGGCCCGGTACACGGCGAGCCGCCGGATCGCGCTGGTGACGCCGCTGCCCATCGCGGCGCCCGCGCGCCGCACGCAGCAGAGCAGGCGCTTCGGGGTCGCGATCGCGTTCGTGTTGCTGCTCATCCTGTTCACGCTGGCGCTCAGCATCGTGCTCCGGCCCCGCGGCCACGACATGCCGCCGGAGCTGTCGGAGGGCACCCTTGTGAGGGCTCGTACCTCCCTCTCGACCTGAGGGCCAAGTTTTCACCGCGCGCTCGCCGCGGCTCGCGCTGTAACCCCTTTCTCGCTGCCCATGCCTCGATCCGTTCGCCCGCGGACGGAGCGACTCCGCACCGCGGCGCTCCTGGTCCGTCGTGTCCCGTTCGGTGAGGCCGACCTGCTGGTCGGGCTCTTCACCGAGCAGGGCGGGATCATCTCTGCCACGGCGCGCGGCGGGCGCCGCTCGGCCAAGCGCTTCCCGTCGCTCGAGCCGATGCACCTGCTGCGCGTGACCCTGGAGATCCGCCCGGGCGCCGAGCTCGCCCAGCTCACCGAGGCTGCGATCGAGCGCCCGCGCCTGCGGCTCGCGGGGGATCTCGGGCGCCTCGAGGTCGCCGGACGCGCGCTGCGCTGGGTGCGCGAGATCGCCCCGGCGCACACAGCGGAGCACGCGGCGTGGCGCGAGCTGAACGGGCTCCTCGACCGCCTCGACGAGGCCTCCTCGGTGTCCCCGCAGGCGTTGCTCGCGGAGGCTGGCCTGCGTCTGCTGGTCGCCTTCGGCTGGGGCCTCGAGCTCATGCAGTGCGTCCGGTGCGGGCGCGCCTGTGACGCGACGCAGTCGGCCTATGTCGACCCGGCGCGCGGCGGCCTCGTGTGCCGGGCGTGCGGCGGTGGGCCCCTCTTCCTGCGGCCGGAGCCGAGGGCGCGCCTGCTCGCCGCGATGCTCGGGGATGCGCCGGAGATCCCGGAAGAGGACGTCCCGACCGCGCTCGATCTCGTGGAGGGCGCGCTCACCGCGCACGCGAGCGGGAGCTAGCACCGCGCACGCGAGCGGAAGCTAGCGCGGGCGGGCTCCGCGTCGCCTCACGCCACGGCTTTCCAGAAGCGGCTCACCGCGCGCGGCGCCTCCGCAGACCCCTCGATCTCCACGTACGGCCTGCCCGGCGCGTTGCGCGGGAAGGAGAAGCTGCCCGTGTTCGCGTAGCCGTCGCCGAGCGCCTCGCGGTGCGTGTGGCCGAAGACGACGAGCTTCGCGCCGGTCGTCTTCGCCACGTGGCTGGCGCTCTCGGCCAGCCGGTCCGCGACCGTGCCGGCGTAGCGGTTGTGTCCGTTCGCCCAGCTAACGCCCATCAGCAGCGCTCCGAGCCCGAGCGCCGCGGCGCCTGTCTCGCGCGCGCCGAGCCCGAGCGCCGCGATCCCTGCGCCCATCGACAGGGTCGCGATCACGCGATCGAAGTACAGGCGCGTGAACGTGCTCGCCGCGCTCTCGAGCGTCGGCGTGGCCGCGAGCCCGAGCAGCTCGTCCGCCATCGCGCGGGGCACGCCGAGCTCGTGCGCGAAGCGCTCGACGATCGCGGCGCCCACGGTCGCTTCGCCTCGCGCGCGGTAGAGCGGCCCGCTCTTCAGCATCGCGCCGATCGCCGCGTGGAAGTAGCGGTAGATGACGTAGGGAGCGCGGGGGCCGTACCAGGTGAACGCGGAAAGGAACAGGTGAAGCGGTGTCTGGTCGTTCGCCTGCAGGTAGCGGTGCGCCCCGGTCGGCGCGATGAACTCCTCGACGAAGTGAACGCCGAGGCTGCGCTCGCCGACCACGAGCGGGTGAGCGGGGGCGTTGTCGGGGTCGTACAGGTGCCCGTGCTCGATGTGGATCGCCCCCTCGCGAAAGAACCAGGGCGTCGTCCGGATCCGGGCCCGGGCGTCACCGCCGGCCCCGAGCGCCTCGGCCAGCGCCAGTGAGAAATCGGGCGCTCCGACCTCGGCGTCGTGGTTGCCTCCCGCGAGCCAGAGCTCTCCTCCCCGGTCGACGTGCTCGGCGAGCGCCGCCCGCGCGGTCGGGTGAGCGGACAGCGCCTCGCGAAGCGCGATGGGCCGGGGCATCCAGGGCGACTCGGAGGAGAGGTCGAACAGATCGCCCGCCACCACGATGCGCGCGCCCTGGTGGGCCGTCACGAAACGCGCCAGGTCGGTGGTCACGTCGCGCGGCGTCTGGCGCACGAGATGGAGATCGGCGAGCACGACCGTGCGGCGCTGCGTCATAACCCACCATATTCATCACGTCCGTCCGGGCGCTGCAACTCGCCGCCGGCCGCGCGATCGCGGCGGGACGCCGCCGGCCGGACGATCGCGGGGGGACAGAGGAGAGCAGCCTGCAGAGCTCGGTTTCTTTGTACTGGCGCCGTGGGTGCCGTCGGCCCCGGGCTCGACGCGCGCACCGCTGCGTCCCATGCAACCATGTATGGAAGGCTCGGCGCGGACGCGACCTTTGGCGCAGCGGGGGGGCGATGGACTGCTCGCGGAGATCGACCGCGCCCTGAAGGGGAGGGATATCGAGGCGCTCTCCCGGATCTACGCCGAGGACGCGGTGATCGAGGAGATGAGCAGCCGCAATCCTCCGGCCCATCCCAGCGTCACCAGCGGAAGGCACGCGATCATGGAGCGGCTCAAGAACGACCTCTTCCACGATCCGGTCTCGGGGTGGGCGCGACAGCTCGATTCGACGGAGATCCTGGACGGTATCGAGACCGACGACGGGCTGGCGTTCATGGAGGTGCGGGTCTACGCCGCGGGCGATCGGGTCGTCGCCCAGCACCTCGCCCGCAAGAAAAACGGCCTCATCGTCCATGACCGGATCGCGGTCGTCTGGGACGCGGAGTGAGCCGGCGTCGCTCGGCGTCGCGCCCCTGTGCGCAGGCGAGGGCGGCGCTGCTTTGCGCGGAGGCGTTGTAGAGTGGCGCCGTGACCACCGCCGTCCTCCTCAGCTGCCACGGTACCGTCGAGCGGCTCGATGACCTGCCCGCCTTCCTCTCGAACATCCGCCGCGGTCGGCCCGCCCCGCCGGAGCTGATCGAGGAGGTGCGGCGCCGCTTCCAGACGATCGGCGGCTCGCCGCTCCTGCGGATCACGCAGGCCCAGGCGGATGCGCTCGCCGAGCGGCTCGGTCTCCCTGTCGCGATCTCGGGGCGGCTCTGGCACCCGTACCCGGCGGAGGTCCTCGGCGCCCTCCACGAGCGCGGCGTGCGGTGCGTCATCTCGCTGCCGCTCGCGCCGCAGTCCGTCGACGTCTACCACGCCGTGGTGCGCGAGGCGGCCGGGAGGCAAGACGGCATGGAGGTCCGGTGCGTGCCAGCGTGGGGGCTGGAGCCGGCGCTGCTCGACGCGTTCGTCGAGGTGATCGACGAGGCGCTCGCGCGCTTCCCCGAGGAGGTCCGGGCGAAGGTGGCGGTGATCCTCTCGGCCCACAGCCTCCCGCAGCGGATCATCGACGCGGGTGACCCGTACGAGCGCCAGTTCCGCGCGATGGCCGCCGAGGTCGAGCGCCGCGTCGCGCCGCGGGGGAACCCGGTGCTCGTCGCGTTCCAGAGCCAGGGGATGACCGGCGACGCGTGGCTCGGGCCGGATCTCCGGTCGACGTTCGAGCGGCTCGCCGCGGGCGGCGCGCGCGAGGCGCTGATCGCGCCGATCGGCTTCGTCGCGGACCACGTCGAGACGCTCTACGATCTCGACGTGGAGGCGCATGTCCTCGCGCGGGACGCGGGCCTCGCGCGGCTGGAGCGGACGCCGGCCGTCAACACGCGGCCGCGCTTCATCGACGCCCTGGAGGCGCTCGTCCGCCGCGAGCTCGGGACGGCCGCGCCCTAGGTGGGCGCGGCGACGGCCGCGTCGCAGGCGGCCGGCTCCACGACCCGCGCCGCAGGCGGCCGGCTCAGCGACCCGCGCCGCTGGGCCTGCGCGCAAGCCTCGACACGGCCGCCTGGACGAGCCCGGGCGCGTGCCTCGAGAGCGACACCCCGAGCTTCGCGTGCCCGGTGATGACGGCCTCGGCGCGGCGCGCGACGATGGCGTCCATGATCTGCCGCGCCGCCTTCGACGTCGGCATGATGAGCCAGGGAGGCACCGGCTCCCGGGCGCCGTCGCGCAGCTTGCCCGCGTTGTCGATCCGGCGGATCTCGCTCGCCACGAACCCAGGAGCGACGTGCGTCACCGCGACGCCGTCGCCGTGGAGCTCGCCGCGCAGCGTCTCGGCGAGGGCGCGCACCGCGAACTTGCTCATGGAGTAGGCGCCCATGGTGGGAAACGCGAGGTAGCCGCTCGCGCTGCCGATGAGCGCGACGCCGCCGCGCGATCGCTTCAGCTCCGGCAGCGCGGCCTTCACGGTGCGCAGCGCGCCGAAGACGTTGGTCTCGAACTGCCGCCGGAAGTCGTCGAGCGAGAGCTCCTCGACCCGGCCCGCCACGCCGAACCCCGCGTTCGCGATGGCGATGTCGAGGCGACCGAACGCCTCGCGGGCCTTTTCGACAGCCCGCTCCACGTCGCCGTCGCGCGTGACGTCGCACGGGGTGGCGAGCGCCTCGCCGCCGGACGCACCGAGCTCCGCCGCGAGCGCCTCGAGCCGCTCGGTCCGCCGTGCCGCGAGGACGAGGCGGCCGCCGCGCCGGGCGACCTCCCGGGCGAGCGCCTCGCCGATGCCCGACGACGCGCCCGTGATGAGAACGACCTGCCCTGCGAGCCGGCTTGCCATGGCCTCCCGCATACCACGACCGCGCGCGAGCGAGCGCTGGCGCGCCCCTGGGCGCTCGCTCATGCTCGGCCCTTCCTCGCTCGGCTAGGATTGCCTTGCCCGGCTCGACCGGGCGCCGCTGTGCCCACGTACGTCACGTGGGCAAGTACGGTCACGTATGGTTGCGTACGCTCGCGCACGGGGTGTCATGCGAAGCCACTCGATCCGCCGCTCTCTCGCCGCTCTCCTCGTGGCCGCCGCCTTCGCGGTCCAGGCTCCCGCTTCCGCCGAGCCGCCGTCCTCGCTCGCGCGCGCCGAGGCGCTGCTCGCGCAAGGCGATTACGCGGGCGCAGAGAAGGTGCTCCTCTCGATCCAGGGCGGGGCGGAGCGCGCCGCGGCGCAGCTCGCGAAGGCGCGGATCGAGCTGCTCACGGGCCGCTACGACGAGGCCGCGAAGACGGCGAAGGCGGCCGCCGCGCTCGGCAAGGAGGCGAGGATCGCCGCCGCGCCGCTCCGGGCCGAGGCGCTCGCGCGCCGCGGGAAGATGGCCGAGGCGATCGCGGCGGCGCGCGAGGTCGAGCGGGAGGACGAGGCCCGCCGCGCGCGGCTCGTGCTCGGCGAGCTCCTGATCCAGTCGGGCAAGCGGGGCGAGGCGCGCGCGCCGCTGATGACGATCATCGACGACTACAACGACGACAAGATCACCGCGAGCGACCCGGAGGGGCTGTCCCTCGTGGGGCGCGCGGCGCACCTGCTCCGGAGCGCGCGCGACGCGAACGACGCGTTCAACGCGGCCGAGAAGGTCGGCGGCAAGCAGCGGGTGGAGACGTTGCTCTGGCGAGCCGAGCTTTTCCTCGACAAGTACGACCCCGGCCACGCCGGGCAGGTGGTGAAGGAGGCGCTCAAGCTCGCCCCGAAGGACCCGCTGGTCCGCGTCGCGATGGCGCGCGTCACGCTGGACAGCACGATGGACTTCGGCGACGCCGACAGCGAGATCGCGCAGGCGCTCGCCGTGAACCCGAACCTCGCCGAGGCCTACTTCGTGCGCGCCGGGCTCGCGCTCCGCGACATGGACATCGACGCCGCGGACGCAGCGGCGGACCGCGGGCTCAAGGTCAACCCGAACGACCTGGAGCTGCTCTCGATCAAGGCGGCGGCCCGCTTCCTCGCCGACGACGCGGCCGGCTTCGACGCGCTCAGGGCGAAGGTGCTCGGGCTCAACCCGGAGTTCTCGCGCTTCTTCCAGATCGTCGGCGAGTTCGCGGAGTGGGAGCACCGCTACGACGACATCATCAAGATGATGGAGGCGGCGACGCAGGTCGATCCGAACGACGCCAAGGCGTACGCCACGCTCGGGATGAACCTGATCCGCGCCGGCGACGAGAAGAACGGCGTGCTCGCGCTCCAGAAGGCGTGGGACAAGGACCGCTTCAACGTGCGGGTCTTCAACACGCTGAACCTCTACGAGAAGGACATCTCCACCCAGTACGTGACCGTGGAGGGGCAGACGTTCCGCGTCCGTTACCACAAGCAGGAGAAGCCGATCCTCGAGCGGTACGTGCCGCGCATGCTCGATGAGGCGTGGGGCTCGATGGTGAAGCGTTACGGCTTCACGCCGAAGGTCCCGGTCTCGATCGAGCTGTACGCGTCGACGGAGAACTTCAGCGTCAGGACGAGCGGCCTGCCCAACGTGGGCATCCAGGGCGTCTGCTTCGGCCAGACGCTGGCGGCGCTGAGCCCGGCGGCGGCGGAGTTCAACTGGGGGAACGTGCTGTGGCACGAGCTCGGGCACGTCTTCGCGATCCAGCTCTCGAAGAACCACGTCCCGCGCTGGTTCACCGAGGGGCTCAGCGAGTACGAGACGATCGTGCGGCGGCCGGAGTGGCACCGTGAGGAGGATCCGGCGCTGTTCGCCGCGCTGAAGGGCGGGAGGATCCCGGCGGTCGAGGGGTTCAACCGGGCCTTCACGCACGTCGACGACATCGAGGACGTCACGATGGCCTACTTCGCGGCGAGCCAGATCGTCGTCTTCATGGTGGACGAGTTCGGCTTCCCGAAGGTGGTCTCGATGCTGCCCCGGTGGGCCGCGGGCAAGCGGACGCCGGAGGTCGTGAAGGAGTCGCTCGGCATCAGCGCCGACGAGCTGGATCGGCGCTTCCGCGCGTGGCTGAAGCCGCGCCTCGACCGCTACGAGAAGCAGTACGTCCCCGATCTGCACGCGCCGCCGCTCGACGACGCGCGCAAGGCGGCGGCGCGCGCCCCGAAGGACGCGAAGCGGCTGGTCGAGCTCGCGCTCGCGCTGTTCGAGGACGGGCAGCGGCAGGAGGGCGAGGCGGTGCTCGCCGAGGCGCTCCGGGTCGACCCGAAGCAGCCCGACGCGGCCTACCTCAAGGTGCGGGCGGCGTTCGCCGAGAAGAAGCCCGACGAGGCGGCGAGGCTGCTGAGCAAGATGGTCGCCGACGGCCACGACGGCTACGTCGTGCGGATGAAGCTCGCCGACCTCGCCGAGCTGAAGAAGGACGCGGCGAGGATGAAGGCGAACCTCGAGGCGGCGTCCCGCCTGGATCCCTCGCAGGCCGAGCCGCTCCAGGGGCTCTACGACCTCGCGCGCCGGCAGAAGGACGCGGCGGGCGAGCTGTCGGCGCTGCGCCGGCTGGCGCTGCTCGATCAGCACGACCGCCGGGTCTGGCGGCGGCTCCTCCGGCTGCTCGTGGAGCGTGGCGCGTGGGAGGAGGCGCGAAAGGTCGGCGAGAGCGCGATCTTCGTCGACGTGGCGAACCCGGAGATCCACCGGCTCTACGCGCGGGCGCTGGCGCGCACGGGGCGGCACGTGTCGGCCATCTACGAGCTGAACAGCGCGCTGCTATCCGGGCCGAGGCCCGGGGACGCGGCGGAGATCTACGGGGAGCTCGCCAAGGCGTACGCGAAGATGAAGCGGGACGACTACGCGAAGCAGGCGCTGGCGTACCAGAAGGCGATGAAGGGCGCGTCGCCGCCGGCGCCGCGGGCGATGCCGGACTGACGGCGAGGGGCGACGGGGAGGGGGAGGGCGGACATCCCGGCTGCACGCGCCGGAGGGGGTCTCCGCGCGGCAGGGCGCGGGTGGGCGCTCGGCCATCCGCCGAGGCTGGGACGGGGGAGCTTGCGCATGCACCACCGCCCGGCATGTCTCCCTTCGGGCATTGCCGCCTGGGACGTTTCGTTGCGCGCCACACAAGGCGCGCCTGAGACGTGGAGCCCCCGAGACCTTATGGCACCTCGATCGGTGCCAGGCCTCGGCTACTCGTCCTCGGCCTCCACCTTGTCCCCGCGCAGCCCGAGCGCCTTGCACTTCTTGTAGAGGTGGCTCCGCTCGAGCCCGAGCCCCCGCGCCGTCGCGGCCATCTGACCTCCGTGGTGGCCGAGCGCCTCCTCCAGGATGGTCCGCTCCGCCTCCTCGGCGAGCACCCGGAACGGCACGCCCGGCCGGAAGATCCCTCCCTTCATCGCGGCCTGCTGCCCCCCGAGGCACACCTTCACGTCGCCCTCGTCGATGGTCTCGTCCGGCGTCAAGATCACCAGCCGCTCGATGATGTTGCGCAGCTCGCGCACGTTGCCCGGAAAGCTGTACGCGACGAGCATCCCCATCCCGCCGCTCGTGAACGCCATCCCGGGCCGGTCGTTCGCCTGCGTCGCGAGCGCGAGGAAGTGCCGCGCCAGCAGCGGTACGTCCTCGCGCCGCGCGCGGAGCGGCGGCAGCGACAGCGGCAGCACGTTCAGCCGATCGTACAGGTCCGGCCGGAACTGCCCCTCGCGGCACGCCGCCTCGATGTCGCGGTTCGTCGCCGCCACGACGCGCACGTCGACCTTGATCGTCTCGTTCCCGCCCACGCGCTCGATCTCCCGCTCCTGCAGCACCCGGAGCAGCTTCGCCTGCATCGCGAGCGGCATGTCCCCGACCTCGTCGAGGAACAGCGTGCCGCCGCTCGCGCGCTCGAACTTCCCCCGTCGCTGCTTCGTCGCGCCCGTGAACGCGCCCGCCTCGTGGCCGAACATCTCGCTCTCGATGAGCTCGCTCGGGACCGCGGCGCAGTTCATCTTCTCCAGCGGCCCGCGCGCCCGCTTCGACGCGCCGTGGATCGCGCGCGCGACCAGCTCCTTGCCGGTGCCGCGCTCGCCCGTCACGAACACCGTCGCGGTCGCCTTCGCCGCGCGCGCGATCTGCTCGCGCAGATCGAGCATCGCCCGGCTCTCCCCGATGAGCTCACCTACCTGGCCGGTCTGCGTCCGGAGCGCCTTCGCCTCGGCCTCGGCCCGGACGAGGCGCAGGGTGTTGTCGAGCACGAGCAGCAGCCGGTCGGTCGAGAGCGGCTTCTCCAGGAAATCGATCGCGCCGAGCCGCGTCGCCCGGACGGCGGCGTCGATGGTCGCATGACCGCTCATCATCACGACCGGCAGCTCCGACCCAGCGGTGCGTATCCGCTGCAGCAGCTCGACGCCGTCGCCGTCGGGCAGCGAGACGTCGAAGAGCGCGATGTCGTAGCTCCGCTTCGCGAGCTTCTCCTCGGCCACCCCGACGCCGCCGGCGACGTCGACCGTGTAGCCCTCGAGCGACAGGGCCTTCTGCAGGGTCGTCAAGATCGCCCGCTCGTCGTCGAGCACCAGCACATGTCCGCGCGGCATGTCTGCCACCGTAGCGCGGAACCGCCGCGGCGGAGGCCGCTGACCGCGGGCCGCGCCTCCTCGCCAGACGTCGAGGCGCGGACCCGGTGGCCGATGCGAATGCGTCGGGCTGGCGTCGGCAGGGGCAACAAACGATGGCAACGAGCCGATGCGGCCTCTCATGGCGCCCGCCGCCTCGTGACAGCGCGACGTCAGCGCCGTCTCGGCGCACCCATGCGTGGGAGACGCGTGGAGAAAGGGGCTCCGGCGCGCGGGCGCTATGGTAGCTTGGCGTAGAATGTCTGCCGACGGTCCCGCGACGGCGGAAGGAGATCTGGAGCGCACGCCGTTCGCTCATCTCTTTGTCTATGCCGTCGAGCACCGGCTGACCGGCGCGCTCATCCTGCTGGAGCCCACGGGCGCCCAGCACACGGTGCGGATCGTCCGCGGGTTCCCGGTCAAGGTCCGCCCGAGCGACGGCTACGCGCGGTTCGGTGAGCTCCTGCTCGAGGAGGGATTGATCACCGCCGAGGTCCTGGCGGATGCGCTCGCGACGAGGGGCCTCCTGGGCGACGTGCTCCTGCTCTCGGGGTACCTCGACGCCGCGACGCTCGACTGGCTCGCCCAGGTCCAGTTCGTGCGGCGGATAGTGCACCTCTTCGAGCTGCCCCCCGAGACCAGGTACCGCTACTTCGACGGCCTGGACGTGCTGGCCGACTGGGGCGGCGATCCCGCGAGGGTCGATCCCCTCGCGCTCCTCTGGGCGGGGATGCGCGAGCACGGCGAGCGCTCGACGCGGCTCGAGCGGACCCTCGAGCGGATCGAGGGGGTGCCGCTCCGCGTGCACCCTGCCCTCGAGCCGGGTCGCTTCGGCCTCGGCGAGGGCGAGCTCGCCGTGATCGACATGCTCCAGAGCTCCGCACCCACGCTCGCGGCGCTCATCAGGTCCGGGGTCGCGTCCGAGCCGACCGTGCGCAAGCTCATCTATGCGCTGGCCCTCACCCGGTACCTCGATTTCGGGAAAGGCATGCCGCTCGGCGCGGAGCCTTCGTCGAGCGTGCCGCCTGCCAGCGCCGCGAGCCTGTCGCTCGGGCGCATGCAGCTCCGCGCGACCCTGCACCGTGAAGGCGCCGCCGCGCCCGATCCAGCGGGCGACGGCGAGCGTGCGCCGGTGATCGGGCGAGGTCGCCGCCGCGACCGCGTGTCCTCGGCGCCGTCGCCCACGTCGACCGTCGCGCGGGTGTCTCCGCTCAGCGGAGGCTCGCTCTCCGCCGCTGTCGCGGCCGAGCTCGCCAGCGCCGCCGGCATCGACGGCGGTCGCGCGCCGCGCGAGTCCTCCGGCACCGACAGGGATCGCGACGCGTGGAGCTCGCCCGCTCCGGCCGACGACGGCACCTCTGGCGGCTCGTCGAGCCCCGAGGAGCCCTGACGACCGCGCGCGGCGGCGGGGCAAGAGCCCAGACGAGGCCGCGCCGCGCTGGAAGACGCGCGCACGCTCCCTTATAGGCCGCCGAGCGATGCCGAGCTCCGCGCAACGCCTCCTCCCCGCGCAGGTCCACCTCCCCTCCGGCAGCGTGGTGCGCCTGTCGGATGCCGCCGCCCGCGCCCACGCGCCGGCCGTCTTCGGGGCTGCCGAAGGCCGCGGCGGCGACGGGCACGCCGTGGTCGGCAGGTGCGCCCGCGACGTGCAGGTCCTCGCGGGCCCGTCGGTCCTGGCGGATGCGCGCGGCGCGCCGCTGGATCCGCTCGGCCTCCCGCTCCCCGACGCCCATGTCCTGCGCGCGCTCCTCGCGTTCGCAGGCGTCGTCCCGGAGGAGCCTGGCACATACACATGCGAGAACTGCGGCGCCCCGTTCGAGGTGGCCCCGTCGAGCCTGCTGGAGATCGGCCCGTTCACCGACGGCGAGCTCGACGATCCCGAGCTCGATCGCCCGTTCGACTTCCACGCCTCGCACCCGATCCCTGCGCTGCGCGTGGGCCGCGCCGTCTGTCGCGGCGTGCGGCTCGTGGAGCGGACCGTCGACGAGGCGCTGCCGCTGCTCCGCCTGCCCGCCGCCGGCGCGCTCCGGATCACGCCGTCGCTGGTAGCGGCCATGGGGATCGCGGCGCTGGGCCGGGAGCGGCGCGCCCCGGTGATCGCCGACGCGCTCGCCAGGGCGCCAGACGAGGCGTGGGCGGCGATCGTCGACCTCTACCACGAGGCGCGTTACCCCGCGCGGCTCGTCGCGGTCCACCGCTGTCAGGGCTGCGGCGCCCGCAACGACCTCGACGTGCCTCTCGAGCGAGAGCTCGAGCGCGCGCCGCTCCGAGCTCACGGAGCCGACCCGGACGGTCCCGCGGCGCCGGGGGCCACGGCGGGCGCCGGGGGCGCCTTTCCGGATCTCGACGCTTTCGAGGCGCGCGTCCGCGCGGCGGCCGAGCGCGTCTACGAGGCGCGCGGCGTGCGGAACATCGACCTCTTCATCGACGCGGGGGTGCCGGCCTGCGACGACGGAGGCGAGCCGCTGCTCGGCTGCTACACGCCCGGGACGCCCGCGGACGAGCTCGGGATCGCCCGTCCCCCGGAGATCCGGATCTTCTATCGGACGTTTCGAACGGAGGCCCGCGAAGATCCCGGGTTCGACGTCGACGCGGAGATCGTCGAGACCATCGATCACGAGGTGACCCACCACCTGCACCACCTCGCCGGGAGCGATCCGCTCGACGACGAGGAGCACGAGCACATCGAGCGCGAGCAGCGGCGCCGGATCGGGCACGCCGAAGCCTTGCGGCGCGCGCGGCGCGGCGCCCTGTCGGATCTCGGCGGCTTCGTTCGGGCAACGTGGCCGGCCTGGTTGATCGCGGCCGTCGCGACAGCGCTCGCGTGGTGTGAGGGCGGACGCTGAGGTCCGGCGCCGCGAGGCGCGAGCGCGACCGTGCGGCCGCCGCTTTCTTCGAAGCCGGAGGATGAGCTGTCTATACTGCGTCGACAGCCAGAAGATGTGCCGGGGAATACCGGCTCCTCGAGCGCCGCTGTGCTCCTGCCGAGGATCGTGAAGACGAAGAGCTCGCCGGCCACCACGGCCGGGTCCACCAAGGCGCCACGTCCAGCCAAGCGGGGCGGTGATGCGCAGAACCGCCGGGGAAGTCCGGATGCGGTCGAGAAGCGCCGGGCCGCGCGTCGGTTCAACGAGCTGCTCCTGGGCGGCGGGGGCCGCGCCGGCGACGGACGTACCGAGCGCCGCCGCCGGCGCCTGCTCACGGAGCTGGCCGAAGGCGTCGCGCGGCGCGGCAAGCGAGCGCTCAAGCCGATCGACGTGCTGTCGCGCGTCGAGGAGCTCCTCGAGCTGGGCGAGCCGCTCGCCTCGATCCGTAAGGCGTACCCACCCCCGCCTCCAGTCGAGGTGACCGCCGAGCTCGTGGAGGGCCTGAGGCACCTCCACCGCGCCTACGGCTTCTCCGCGGACGTATACCGCTTCGTCGGGCTCGACGCGCACGCGCTGCGGAAGGCGGGGGTGCTGCGGGGCGGCGAGCGAGGGGACCAGGGCGGCGCTTCTGCCGAGGCCGCGCGCCGCGGCGCGGCTTGACCTTGCCTGCCGGCGCGGGGATAACCCGCTCCGATGCGCGCGAGAACGGTGAAGCTCCTCATCGCCGCTGCCACGACGGTGGTCGTGTGCGCGGCGTCGGCCGGCCTGTCGCTCCGCGCTGAGGCCCAGCCGGCGGCCGCGGCCGCTGCGGACGCGGTGGTGGCGCGCGTCGGCGACAAGGTCATCACGGCATCGGAGGTCGGGCGCAGGATCGCGCAGATCCCGCCGTTTCAGCTCCAGAGCTTCGGCCGCACGCCGGAGGAGATCCGGAAGAACTTCGTGAGCCAGGTCCTCGTGCGCGAGCTGCTCCTCGCCCAGGGGGCGGCCGCGCAGAAGCTCACCGAGCGCGCCGACGTGCAGGATCGCATCCGCGGCGTCCTGCGCGCCGCGCTGCTGCAGAGGACCCAGGCGGAGGCGGTGGCGAGCTCCCCGGTGACGGACGACGAGGTCCGCGCTTACTACGAGGCGAACCGGGACAAGTTCAGCGCGCCGCCCATGGTGGCGCTCTGGCGCATCCTCGTGGCCACGCGCGAGGAGGCCGAGGCGATCCTGGCCGAGCTCAAGAAGGACCCGTCGCCCCAGCGCTTCAAGGACATCGCGCGCGAGAGATCGCTCGACAAGGCGACCAGCATGCGCGGCGGCGATCTCGGCTTCGTGGCGCCCGACGGCACGACGGCCGAGCCGGGGCTGAAGATCGCTCCGGGGCTCATGGAGGCTGCCGCCCGCGTGAAGGACGCGGAGCTCGTGCCCGAGCCGGTGCCGGAGGGCGACCGCTTCGCCGTGCTGTGGCGGCGGCAGAGCCGGAGGCCCGTGAGCCGCTCGCTGGAGCAGGAGGCCGCGTCCATCCGCCAGATCCTCGCGCACGGCAAGGCAGAGGCGCAGGTGAAGCAGCTCCTCGAGCGCCTGCGGGCGCAGGACGTATCGGGTCATGCGCCCGAGCTCGTCGACCTCATCGACATCACCTCGACGGGCGATCTCCAGCCCCTGAGGCGCCCGGGCACCCTCGCGAGCAGCCGTCGCCCGGGCGCGCCCCCGCCTTCGCCCGTGCCGCGCCAGGACATGCGCTGAGGCCGGCGCCCGCCGGCTCTGACGCGGTCAGGTCGCCGCTGCCCATCGACGGTCGCGGCGTCAGGCGCGACGTCAGCTGAGCGCGACGACGAGCGCGACGGCGGCGAAGCCGGAGGCGATGGTGACCGCGAGCGCGGCGATGCTTCCAGCGCGGCGAGCGCGCTCGGCCGCGTCGGGGGAGAGGGCGTAGACGCCGAGGAGCAGCGCCGTGGAGGCCCTGCCCGGTACCCGGAGCGACGCCGACACGATCTGCTCGGCGCCCTTGATGCCGCCCGTGATGAGCATGACCAGCGCGCCGAGCGGGCCGGCCATGAGATCCCAGCCGCATGCGTAGAGGCCGAAGCGGAGCGCGCGCCGGCGCTCCGGCCGCGCGCCCTGGCGGCGTGCGCCGAGCTCGAGGGCGGCCCCGTGCACCGCGTGCGCGAGCACCATCCACACGGTGAGCGCTGGAATGCCGATCGCGAGCCACTGGAGGGCGCTCGCGCGCGCGACCGGGTTCCGGGCGAGCTCCAGCGTCAGGCTCGGCAGCGCGAGCGCGATGAACGGCAGGAGGGCGACGACCATCGAGAGGATCGCGAGCGTCTCCGCCAGCAGGGCGAACCGCATGGCCGCCGGGAGCGCGCCGTCGGGTATGGTCGCGAAGAATGTCTCGGCCCCCAGCGTGGTGGCCTTCGAGGTGGCCCAGAGCCGCGACCAGACGCCGCCGAACGGGCGCTCCCACGGGATGATCGCGACGACCCCCGACCCCTCGTCGCTCGCCGCGGCGCACCCGGCGCAATCCGGCTGGCCGCAGCAAGCGCAGAGGACCGCTGCGGGAACGTCGAACGCCTCGTCATCCCGCACGAGCTCACGGCGTACGCTGGCAGATCTCCGGGCCATGGCGCACCTCCGAGCAGCGGACAAAGGCCACTCCTACCAAGGTTACGTCGCACCAGCGGGCCTGTCGACCCGAGATGCCCCTGAGCGCGCTCATCGTCCTCATCGCCCTGCCGTTCATCGTTGATCGTTCATCGTTCGTCGGTTCCTTCGGCGCGCAGCGCGTCCAGTGCGCAGCGCGCTGGCGTCCCGCGCGCTGGACGCGGTGCTTCGTCCTCGCGGATCGTGGATCGTCGCCGCCCGTGGATCAGATCGCTGCGCGACGCCGGAGGACGGCCATCGGCCGACGGAGACGGCGCGATCAGTGCAGCACCTCGTCTCCCCGCCGCTGCTGTCCCGTGGGCAGGTCGTCGACCTTGCCTCCGAAGAACGCAGCGGCGATCAACGCGAGGAGCGCGATCGCCCCGGTCGCGTAGAGCCCGTAGCCCCACGTGAAGCGGACCGGACGGAGCAGCGAGCTTGCCGGCGTGAACAGCAGGCGCATCGCGACGGTGGTGAGGGCGACCGCGGCGAGGAACGCGACGGCCACGCGGGCGCCGCGCATCGTGTGGATGGATCGCCGCGTCAGCACGAGCGGGATCATCACGAAGAACGCGACCGCGGGGGCCCACGTCCACCCGAGCCTGCGCGCGAGCCCGAAGCCGCTGAGATCGCGGAGCTCGGGCGCCGTCTCGTGGACCCAGGGCGCGAAGAACGCCGCGAGCCCGAGGACCGCGAGCGCGAGCAAAGGCCCCCTGCCGCGACCGGCGTAGGTCCACGGGAGCGGCTCCATGTGCGGCGGGAGCGGCTCGTCAGGCTCCTCGAGGAGCGCGTCGTACGAGGGAGGCAGCTTCGAGAGCGCCTCCAGCCGGAGGCCGCAGGCGGGGCACGTATGTGCCTCCTTCGCCTCGAACATCTCCCGGCAAAAAGGGCAGGCGGTGAGCCCGGTCATCGCGGCGGGAGGATAGCGCACGGCGGACGGGCGCGCGGCGAGCGGCGCGCGCCGTCGGGAGCCTCATTCCGGGGTTCCACCGGGGCGGGGCTTAGCTCATAGTTGCTCCCCATGGGCAAGCGTGATCGGCTCCCGGACGACGAGATCGCCGGGTTCATCGCTGCTCACCCCGGCTGGGTGCGAGCGGGCGAGCGGATTGAGCGGAGCTATTCTTTTCCAGATTACGGGACCTGTGTGGGCTTCGTGATGCGGGTCGCCCTCCTGGCCGAGCGGCGCGATCACCACCCGGACATCGCGCTGTCGTGGGGCAAGGTGCGCGTCGCGTGGTCCACGCATGACGCCGGCGGCCTGACCGCGCTTGACCTCGAGCTGGCCGGGCTGACCGACCGCCTCAACGCAGGCTGACCCCGCGCCGTGGGCAAGGTCCTGACAATGCTCCCGAGCGAGCTGCTGCAGCGTCTGGATCTGGGGCTGGAGGGGGACCTGCCGCACCTCGAGGAGGCGCTGACACACCCGAGCTTCTCGAACGAGCAGCGAGGCGGCCGGCGTGTCGACAACCAGCGCCTCGAGTTCCTGGGGGACGCGGTGCTCGGCCTGTGCGTGACGGAGCTCCTCATGGAGCGCTTTCCGGGGGCGCGCGAGGGGGAACTCTCGATGATGCGCTCGGCGCTGGTCAACACGGACGCGCTCGCGGCGTGGGCGCGAGGGGTCGAGCTCGGCGCGGCGCTCCGGGTCGGGCGCGGCGCGGAGGTCGCCGGGGAGCGCGATCAGACGAACGTGCTCGCCGACGCCACCGAGGCGCTCGTCGCCGCCCTGTACCTGGATCGCGGCTTCGAGAGCGCGCGAGCGCTGAGCCGGAAGATCGTCGCGAGCCCGCTCGCCCAGCTCGCGAGCGGCAGCATGCTCGGGCGCGACGCGAAGAGCGAGCTGCAGGAGCGCGTGCAGGCGCGCGGCGCGGCCTCGCCGCGCTACCGGCTGATGGGCACGGAGGGCCCGGACCATGACCGCGCGTTCCTCGTCGCCGTCGAGGTCGATGGCAAGGTCATCGGCACCGGCCGGGGCCGATCGAAGAAGCTCGCGGAGCAGGCGGCCGCGCGCGCCGCGCTCGTGGCGTGCGCGGCGCCGGAGCCCGCGACCGCATCCGATGAACGGGCGGCCGCCGAGCCCCTCGAAGGCGCGCCCGAAAGCAGAGGCGCCCCGCCGGCCGGCGGGGCATCCTCCCAGCGACCCGTGAACGACCGAGGACCCAGTCGATGATCCGTCACCTGTTGATTGCCTTCACCTTCGCGCTCTGCTCGCTCTTCGTCGCGCTGCCCGCCTGGGCCGGGAGCTACCTGGACAGGGCGAGCTTGCTCCTCGACGAGGCGCGCAGGGAAGGCGACATGCTCCTGCCGCGGACGCACGACAAGGAGCTCATCATGGTGGTGCACGCGCTCGCCGAGGCGCGCGCCAAGGTGGCGAGCAAGATGGAGTGCCCTGCCTCCGTCACCAAGGCGCACCCGCACCTCCTGCTCGTGCTCGAGAACAGCGAGCGCGCCGCCGACGCCGCCGCGCAGGGCAACTTCAAGAAGTTCATGGAGCACCTCACCGTGGCCCGGAACGAGGACCGCGCGTTCCGCGCCCTCCTCGCCGAGCTCGGCTACGCGCTGCCCGATCTGAGCTCGAAGCGCTGAGGCGACCGGCGAGGCCGCGAAGGCCTCCGGTGCGCGCCGGTCGATGCGGGCCAGCGCCGGAGGCGCGTGCCGCGCGCCCCGGCGCTCCCCGCCTCAGAACACGGCGCCGAGATCGATCGCGAGGGTCCACTGGGACCCCATCCCGGCGAACTTGTTCTCGCCGTTGATCTGGTTGTCCGCGTCCTGGTTCGCCTCCTCGGGGCTCACGACGTCGGTGATGAAGTGCGCGCCGAGCTTGACCATCTGGAACCGCAGCTGCGCGCCGAAGTGGAGCCGGTGGCGCGTCATCCGCACGGCGTCGAACACGACGGTGTTGTTGAAGTCGGCCTGGGAGCCGCCCGAGCACACCGGCTGGCCGTCGTGGGGGAGCGTCTCGCCGCTCTGTCCCTCCACGGGGTTCGCCGGCGAGTTCAACCCGCGGAAATTGCAGTAGCTCACGGCATCGGTGTTCGGGGTGAGATCGATCAGCCCCGAGTCGCCGAAGATCCGGAGCCACTGGTACCCGGCGTAGGGGGTGACGACCACCGTGCCGCCGATCGGCAGAGGCTTCGAGATCTGCGCGTCGAAGCCGGCGACCGTCAGCTGGAACTCCTCGGTGCCGGTGACCGTCCGGACGCTGCCGCCGACGGCCACCTCCGGGAAGATCGCGGGGATCCCTCTGCGGAACCCCTCGAACAGCGCCCAGCGCACGTCGGCGCCCCCGCTGACGAGGTTGGTGTTGGCGAGGAACCCGACGGCGCCGGTGAGCTCGAACCCGAACGGGAAGCCCTTGCGCACCTTGAGCGAGTAGTGCTGCAGGAAGGAGTCCGGGGTCCGGTTCTCGATGGAGAAGTCCCCGGTCGTTGGATCTTGCGGACCCTGCGTGCCGCGCTGCCAGTAGTCCGCGTCGCTGTCAATCTTCGTGTAGTCGGCCTCGATGCCGATCTCGAACCCGCCGTATCCCGTGGTCCGCGCCGAGTGCATCGCCGACGGCGCGACCGCGAAGCCGTACTGCGCGATGAGCTTCGCGAACGCAGCGTCGTCGGTCTGGCAGCGCTGATAGCGCGACGCGGGGTTGTAATAGAGACCGTTCTCCGGCCCGGTGATGCGGCAGGGCACGGCGCCGGCGATCGAGGCCGGGTCGCGCACGAGGCGCGCGAGCGCCGGATCCATGGTGTCGGCGGCCGCCAGCGAGGACGAGGCCACCCCTGCGAGGGCAATTGCCGAGGCGATCCAGCACGATGCGCGCATTCAGTGTCTCCGAGGCGGGAGGCTACGTGTCCGCTCGTACAGCCGTCAAGCGGGCAGAGGCGCCTCCGCCGGTTCCGATCACGTTTTGCGCGCTCCGCGTGGGCCGGCTGCCCGACGAGGCGGCGGTGCGCTGGCCATCAGCCAGGCCGCGCGGACGATCCCCCCGCTCGGGGGTTGCAGCGCCGGGCGCGTCGCGGAAAGAGGGGGCGTGCTCAAAGACGGTCGCCCCCGGCTCCGCGCGGCCCCGCTCGATCCGCCGTTCCGGATCGTGCTGGTGGAGCCCGAGATCCCGCAGAATACAGGCAACATCGCGCGGCTCGCGGCGGCGACGCAGAGCCCCTTGCACCTGCTCGGGAGGCTGGGGTTCCGCATCGACGAGCGGAGCGTCCGCCGGGCGGGGCTCGACTACTGGCACCTGGTGACGCTCGAGCAGCACCTCGACATCGCCCACTTCCGCCACCGGCACCCGAACGCGCGGCTGCGTCTGTTCAGCGCAGTGGCGTCGCGGAGCTACCTCGACGCGGACTTCCGGCCGGGCGACGCCCTGGTCTTCGGCAAGGAGAGCGTCGGCCTCGACCCCGACCTCCTCGCCCGCATGCCGGACGACGTCTTCGGCATCCCCACGCTGGGTCCCGTGCGCTCCCTCAACCTCGCCAACGCGGTGTCCATCGTCCTGTACGAGGCGCTCCGCCAGGTGGGCGCGCTCTCGGGTGCAGCGCCGGCGTGACCGCGCGATGCCCCGCGGCATCCGGCGGAGGAGGAGGCCGCGCGCTGTGGACGCCGGCGAGGGCTCGTTCTAAGGGACGGAGGCATGGCCACGCACCGGCATCGCGCGCGACACGGCGGACCCGCGGCCGCGCGCCCGGCCTGGGCCGGCGTGGCGCTCGCGCTCTCGCTCGCGGCGCTCGCGTCGGTCGGATGCAGCCGGCGCCCTCCGAGCGGCACGCCCGACGGCGCCGTCAAGGAGCTCGTCGCGCGCCTGCGCCAGCTGCACGGCGATCCGGCCGACGCCAAGGTCGCCTTCGAGCTCCTGTCCCGGCGCGCGCGGGACAACCTGGCGTCGCGCGCGCAGCGCTACAGCGCCGCGACCGGCAAGGCGATCGCCCCGGAGGCGATGATCACGCCGTCCCGTTTCCTCCTGCGCTTCGAGCCGCAGCGCTACGTCGCCCAGATCGCCGGCGCGCACGCCCTGGTGGATGTCGCCGGCCTGCTCCCGGGGGAGCGCGTCCAGGTCCCCTGCGTGTACGAGGATGCCGGGTGGCGTGTCGATCTGGCGTTGCCCCCGCTCCCTCCCGTGCAGAAGCGGCCGGGCAGCGAGCTCTGAACGAGCCTGGCCACGGCGGCGCTGGCCAAGCCCTCGGAGCCGCGGACCCCGGGCTGGGTCTCGGAAGCTCGGACCCACAAAAGCCCGGAGGCCGGCGGTGCCGGCCTCCATCGGCAGCGGCCTCAGGGGCCGCTAACCATGAGGTAACGCCTCAGTTGGCGAGAAAGATCGCCTCGATCTCGGTCTTCACCTGCTCTTCCGTCTGGCCCCGGGCGATCGCGATCTCCTTGACGATCAGCGTCCGGGCGGTGTCAAGCATGCGGCGCTCACCGAACGAGAGTTGCTTGTCCGTCTTCAAGCGATACAGATCGCGGAGCACCTCCGCGACGTCGTAAATCGAGCCCGTCTTGATCTTGTCCATGAACCCGCGGTAACGGCGGTTCCACGTCTGGTTGTCGAACGCGATGGTGCGCTCGCGGAGAATATCAAAGATTTCCCTGATTTCCTGTTCAGAGATGACCTGGCGAAGGCCGACCGCGCTCGCGTTGCTGACTGGAACCATGATCTTTCGATCCGTGTCCAAGATGCGGAGAACGTAGAATCGCTGACGGTTGCCAGCGATGTCCTTCTCCTCGATGTTGACCACCTCGGCCACGCCCTGGGCCGGGTAGACGGCTTTGTCGCCCACCTTGAACTGGATCTCCGAACGAGCCTGCATATCGTCTCCTTTGCCTTCCACCCCGCCGTCTCTTTATTTTTTCGTCTGCTTCCCGAAATCCTCTCCGGGAAGCGTACGTTGAACATGCGGTTGAACCTGGACCCGCAGAACCGACACACACCGTCGCGCATTCCGAGAAAAGAGCCATGAGCCGCAACTCGAGACCGCTGTGCGGGAAGAGGCGCGAGCACCACCACCATGACCCGCGAGGGGTCGGTGCTCGGGCGTGCACAGTGGAATCTTGAGCAGCAGCGGTAGAAGCGGACGGTTCCGGGCGGAAGGGATTGAGGTTGGGGGAACGGCCCTCTCGAAAAAGGGCCGGTTTGCGCCAGGCGCGCGCACTCTAGTGAGCCCGCCCAGATACGTCAACGAAAATCCCCGAGGTTGACCCATGCTCGCGTGATCATTCTGCTTTTTTCTCAGGATCGGGCGGGGTCACAGTGTGTACCAGTGGAGGCATCAGCGTAGATGCACGCCGGCCCACCCGCCTAGCTTAGGGCAGAGCAGGCCTCTCCGGGAGAGGTGGCGGACCTGACCTGGGTGGGATGATGTAAAAATATGACGGACACAACGGCACGGTAGCCGTTCTGTCCGTCCCTGCTTCAACAGGCGCTCGGGGAGGGAGGGGGCTCAGGCGTCGCAGAGGCGCTCGGCCAGCCCCCAGCGCACGCCGCGGTCCGACGCGATGAGATCGACTTGCGCTCCGGCGAGCCGCGAGGCCCACGCGAGGATCTCCTCGATCAGCACGCTGCCCGCCACGATGACGTCGGCGCGCGCTGGATCCAGGGCTCGCAGCTGTCTGCGCGCGGCGAGCGGCAGGGACGCGAGCCGGGACGTGATCTCCACGACCTCTGCCCCGGATACGCGCGCCCCGTGAACGCGGGCGCCGTCGTAGGGGTCCACGTCGCGCACGAGCGCGGCGAGGGTCGTCACCGTCCCCGCGACGCCGACCAGGGTGGGCACGGCGGGCAGGGGCGCGACAGGCACCGTCGCCAGGGCGGCCCGGGCGTCCGCGCGGACGGCCTCGATCTCCGCGCCGACCGGTGGGTCCGCGCGGATGTGACGCTCGGTCAGCCGGACGCTCCCGACGTCGAGGCTCACCGCCTGCTCCACCGCGCCGCCGGCGCCGCCGACGATGATCTCCGTGCTGCCGCCGCCCACGTCGAACACGATCCTGGGACCGTGGGCCGGCAGGTCGAGCCCCGTCAGCGCCCCGGCGTACGTGAGCTCCGCCTCCTCCGGCCCGGAGATCACGCGCGGGGCGACGCCGATCAGCTCGCGGGCGCGGGCGATGAAGGCCTCGCCGCCGGCGGCGTCGCGCATCGCGCTGGTCCCGACGGCATCCACACGCTCGACCCCCCGAGACCTGATCTCCTCGCCGTAACGGGCGAGGCAGGCGAGCGTGCGCTCCACGGCCTCGGGGGCGAGCGCGCGGGACGCGTCGACCCCCTGGCCGAGCCGGGTGATCGTCGCGCGCTCGACGAGCGCGACGAGCTCACCGCCGCGGCGCTCGGCGATGAGCAGGAGGACCGAGTTCGTCCCGATGTCGATGGCCGCGACGCTCATGCTGGCAGGCCTTACTGGGTGAGCGTCTTCAGGTCGAGCATCTCCTCGACGTTCGGCAGCACCACGAGCTCGCAGCGCCGGTTGGCCTGCTTGTTCTCCGGGGTGTCGTTGGCCTTCACCGGGTCGGTATCCCCGTAGCCGGAGGCGCTCCACCGCTCGGGCTTGAGGCCGCCGCCCCCCTTGTCCTGGGGCTGGAGCAGGAAGGCGAGCACCTCGCGGGCGCGCATGACGCTGAGCCCCCAGTTGTCCTTGAACCGACCGCCGGCCAGCGGCGCGTTGTCCGTGTGCCCGGCGACCTGGAACGAGCGCGTCGACAGCCCGGCGTCGTTGCGGATGACCTCGGCCACCTTGAGCAGGATGTCCTGGCCTTCCTTCTTGAGCGTCTCCCGGCCCGAGTCGAAGAGGACGTCGCCGGGCAGCTGGATGACCATCCGGTTGTTGCGGACGGTCACGTTGAGCCCGAGCTTCGTCAGGGCCTGGAGCTTGTCGCGCAGGACCTCGAAGCGCTTCTTGATGTCCTCGAGCTGCTGGGCGCGGCGGCGGAAGTCCTCGAGCGCGCGGGCCTGCTGCTCGAGGTTCGCGTTCAGGTTGGAGATGTCCACGCCCGCTGCCTTGAGCTGGGACTTGAGCTGCTCGATCCGGGCCGCCGCCTCGTCGAGCTCGCTCCTGGCCTTCTTGTTCTGCGCCTGCTCGGCGCTCAGCTGGGTCTTCAGGCCCTCGATCTCGCGGACCTTCGCCTGCATCTCCTCCTCCGAGTAGCCGCATCCGAGCGCCCCCGAGCCGGCAAGGAGCGTTGCGCCCAGCAACAACCACGACGTCGAGCGACGAACCAACATACCTTTCCTCCTAGAGCGGCGCGGCGCTCGACCCATGAGGGGCGGCGGCCGCGCGGGCGGCGCGACCGTAGCGAGGCGAATGGCGCCGCACAAGGCTCTCTAGAGCCTGCGCAACGCTGGTGCTCCATGCGACCATGAGCTCTCCGGCGCTGTCCGCCGCGCCGTGCAGGCGCGCGATCGCCGGGAAGAAGCGCAGAGGGCCAAGACAGACATTCCGGAGGTTGTCAACGAAAATCTGGCGCCCGGTTCGGTCTGGTTCTTTCACCACGGCCTGATCCGGCGTTTACCCTCGCAACGCTTGCGGACCAGTTTGCCTGGAACACACGGGATACATCGGTTTAGGGCCTGCAAGATTTTCCTTGACCATCACCATGCGTGGCAATATACGTCGTGCAACATCTGTTGCCTCGGTTAGGAAATTGTAGTGGCGAGGACGTCGAGCGATGTCCGCCGGGCCGGGGCGAATGCAGGAGGATTTCCAATGGCTGCTAAGAAGACCGCGAAGAAGCCTGCGAAGAAGGTGACGAAGTCGGCCAAGAAGCCGGCCGCCGCGAAGGCCGGTAAGGTCGCGAAGAAGCCGGCGCGGAAGGCAGCGAAGAAGGCCGCCCCGAAGCGCGCCGTCGCCAAGAAGACGCCGAAGCGCGCCGCCGCCAAGAAGCCCGCCGCCAAGAAGGCGGCTCCGAAGCGCAAGGCGAAGGCCGCCGGCAAGCGGGCGGCTGCGCCGAAGAAGGCGGCCGCTCCGCGCGGCGGGCGGGCCGCTGCCAAGCGCGCGCCGTCCAAGGGCGCGAGCACCCGCGGCGCGCGCAAGAGCACGCCGGCCCCGGCGCCCGCGAGCACCGGGCCGTCCGACGAGTCGGAATAAGGCGCAGAGGGCGCGCCTCGCGCCTCTCGACAGGTGAGGCGCCGCGCCCGGGCTCGCCGGCCGCGAAGAGACAATCTGTTCCACAGCATGCTCGAGGGTGAGCACGCCGCGGCTCCGGCGCGCTGGTCCAGGCCGATGACGCGCGCGGGTTGATGACGTCCCCGCGACGGCGCCGCCGCGCGAGGACCGCGGTGGCCGGCCCAGGCGCGCGGCTCACCGCGCTGGATCAACGCGACGCTGGACCGCCGCGCGACGCGCGTGCGCTCGCTCGGCGCAGCCGGACCTCGCGCGCTGCGAGCGGCGCTGGCGCCTGCCTTGCCCCCGCGATGGGGCTGCGGCGCGGCGCCGAGAGGGCCGGCGCCGCGCCCGGAAGGGCGCTCAGGTGCGCTCGCCGAGGTAGAGCCGGAGGGCGCGGGCGGCGCCCTTGCGATCGAACGGGACGCCGGCGAGGTCCTCGCGCTTCGAGATCTGCTCGAACAGCTTCATCAGGAACTCGAAGAACGCCTCGCACTCGCGGATGGCGGCGTCGAGCCGCTGGGGGTCGAGTAGATCGCTGTCCTCGAGCGCCGTCATCGCCGAGATGAACGCGTCGACGCGGGGATAGTCGCCCACGCGGAGCAGCGGGTAGCCCATCGCCCGGAAGTACGAGAGGAACTCGCGCACGAACGCGAAGCTCGCGATGCCCGTCCATCGATCGGGCGCTGGGCCGGTGGTGCGCGCCTTGCTGGCGAACGCGCGCGCTATCTGGGCGAACATCCAGACGTCGCGCCGGAGGCGATCGCTCGTCGCCCGCCGCGCCGCTTGGTCGTCGAAGACGCGGCCCTCCTCGAGCTTCGCGCCGAGCGACCGGCCGAGGAACAGGATCGCGTTCTGCAGCGCGGGGCGGAGGCCGTGCGAGACGGCGCGGAGGCGGACGCGGTACTCGGACTCGCTCACCAGCGCGTCGGCGGGCGGGAGGTCGTGCTCGAACGCGCGGCGCATCTCGAGCCGCAGGTTCGCGGCGAGGCCGGTCAGCGCGGCCTTCGTGGACAGGAGGCGGTGGCCCTCGGCGGCGAGCTCGTCGTGGCGCGCGACGATGTCGCTCGCGGGCACGCGCAGGAGATCGCGCTCGAAGCTGTCCGCGAGCAGCGCGCCCGCGCGGCGGCGGAGGTAGTTCGAGAGCGCGCGCGCGTCGCTGCGAAGGACCGCGAGCACCAGGTACGCGCGGCCGGCGACGCGGTGATCCGAGTGATCGAGCGCGATCGCGTCGAGCAGCCGGAGGTATCGGAGCATCCTGAAGAGCGCGAGGAACGTGAGCGCCACGAGGCGGTGCGCGTGCTCGCCGGGCACGCGGTGGATCAGCTCGAGCACCTGCGTCGAGGCGATGCGATCGAACTCCGGGCGAAACTCGAGCGCGTGGAGCGGGTTGAAGAACGTGCTCTGGGCGATCTCGCGCATCGCCGTCGCGAGGTGGGCGTAGAAGAGCCTGAAGCTGACCCGCGGCAGCCGGAGCAGGCCGCCGGCGACCTCGATGAGGTTCGTGAAGCCGTGCCGCAGCACGAACAGGCTCGACTCCGGCGACTCCTGCGCCATCGTCGCGTGGAGCAGGCGCGTGCGCGCGGTGTCCTCCGGGAGCACCGTCTCGAGGTAGCGCTGGAAGACCAGGGCGCGGTCGCGATCGCCGAGCATGGTGCGCGTCAGCTGAACGACGCGCGCCATGCCATCGCGGGCGTGCTGCAGGTGCTCGTGGAAGTCGTGGCTGACGATCGTCTGGCGACGCCCCGCGCCAGGGTGGTTCCGCGGGTTGGCGAAGCAGGCGACCCCCTTCAGGAGGATCTCGAGCTCGAAGAGCGTCTCTTCCTTCTTGTCCGCCGCGAGGCGCGCGAACCACGCCTCGCGGGCTTGCTGCTGCTCGCGCCGCAGGCCGCGCGTGTCGCGGAGCAGCTCGGCGTAGGCGTTGCGGCCGGGGTAGCCCGAGCCGCGCAGGATCCCCGAAGCGTCGCTCGACACAGACGTGCTCCTCGCCAGCGATGCGCTGCTAGTTGCGTCGCTTGAAATCGAACGGGTAGGTCAGCACGGTCTCCTTGCCGCTCGGCGAGCGCGCCCAGGTGATCGACCTCGCGAGCTCCTCCATGCAGGACTCCACCTGCGGCGCGGTCACGTCGCTCTTGTCGCGCACGATGGTGGCGTCCTCGAAGGTCCCGTCGGGCTTCAGCTTGAGCTGCCAGGTGATCCTGCCCTGCGCGCCCGGGTTCTTGCGCGCGTACAGGTCGAAGCAGCAGCGGAAGCCGTCGCGCCTCGCCTTGATCGCGTCGACGAGCGGCTGCAAGCGATCGCTCGAGCCTGCGTCGGCGGAGGTCATCGCGTTGTTCATCACGACCCCGCCGTCCGGCGGCTCGTTCGTGATCTCGGAGGCGATCGCCTTGCAGTCCTCGACCGTCTCCGGGGCCTTCTTGCGGCCCGCCGCCGGCTGCGCGGGGGTGGCGGCGCCCGGCGCGGCGGTGCCCTGATCGGCGGCGCCCGGCGCGGCGGCGGCGCTCGGCTGCGACTCGGTCGCGCCGGTCGGCTGCGACGCAGGCGGAGGCGGCGCGCCTGGCGATGCGCTCTCCGGCGGCGAAGGCGGCGTGGTGCCGCTCGAGCAGGCCGCGAACAGGGTCGCGGCGAGGAGGACTCCGGTGAACACGGCGCTGGCGGTGGCGCAAGGACGCATGGCGCGCATAGTAAACGGTTCGGCTGAGCGGAGGCGAGGCGCCTTGCGTTTTTCTCCCCCTCGTGACGACAATCCGAGCTCTCCTTGGGGCTGTCTTGAAGATCCCGCTGCTTTTCATGGCAGGCGCCGCCCTCGCGCCGGCAGGCTGCGATCCTGTGGCCGAGCCGCAGCTCTGCGGGGAGATCCCGGAGGGAGGGTGCCCGATCGGCCGGGGGGGGACCTGCGACGATCCCGTGTGCCGCGCCCTTCATGACTGCGTCCAGGGAGCATGGACGGCGGTCACGCGCTGCGATCGACCTGGAGAGCCCTCCTCCGATGCAGGCGCGGGCGGCGGTCCGGACGGCGGCTGCGAGGTGGTGACGCTCGATCACACCGGCGAGGCGTCGCGCTGCACGCCCGCGCTGCAGCAGCCGGACTGCCCGGCGGAGGCCGCCGAGACGTGCGCGGAGACCGCGTGCCGGACCGGCTGTATCGATTTCTTCCTCTGCACCGACGAGGGGTGGAGAGGCGTCGCGTACTGCGACGAGCAGGGGAAGCTCACCGTGGCGCCGTGAGCGCCCGCCTCGCCGACATCGGCTGCCGGCGGCCGGGCGCGGCGCCGCGGTGAGCCCGGCGCGGGGGCGTCAGCCAGCCTTGAGGAAGGGGCTCCACTCGTCGAACGGGTGCGGCAAGCCGAGCAGGATCTGCATGGTCGCCGACCATCGCGGCGGCAGCGGCTGCCGGATGAGCCGCATGCTGGCCTCGTCCGGCGTGCGCCAGCCCTTGCGGAGATTGCACGTGCGGCAGGCGGTCACGAGGTTCTCCCAGGAATCCTCGCCCCCGCGCGACCGAGGGAGCACGTGGTCGATGTTGAGATCACGGACGGGCGGGCGGCGCGCGCAGTACTGGCACTGGTGCGCGTCGCGGAGCATCACGTTCTTCCGCGTGAGCCGGATCGTCGGGCGCCGCATGCGGTCGTAGCGGCGGAGGTGCAGGACGCGCGGTACGCGGAGCGAGCCGCCGACCACCGAGAGACCATCGTCCTTCTCTCGCACCGGCAAGCTCCGCCAGGCTGAGAAATCGTGAAGGTCGCCAGCCTCATCGATGGCGAGGGCCGCGCCGCCGAAGAGCAGCAGGAAGGCGCGGCGCGCCGTCGTGATCTGCACAGGCTGAAAAAAGCGGTTGACCACGAGGACCGGGAGATCGAGCGGCTCGGCCTTGCGGTCGCGGCGGAACCCAGAAAACCCGTCGCCGAGATCGGGCTCCTCGTGAGGAGCGCCCCCCGGGACTGTCTCTACCCCGTTCGGCACGTCGACGAGTGTAGCAACGAAAGCTCCCTTGAACATCCGCTGCCGCGCGGCAGAAATCCTGCTGGCTGTCCGCTGCCGCTGTCGCTGCGCGCGGTCCCGGTCCGCGCGCGACGGGCCGCGCTCCCCTAGGGCCTCGCCTCAAACCCGGCCCCACTTCGTCGACGCCCGGCGCCGGCGCCCTGTCGCGCGGCCAGCGCGACACCGGGAGGCTGGCCCACGGGCGCGTGCGCGCCTCCCGAGCGCGCCGCCCGACGCCGCGCGGCGGAGCGCTTTCAGTCGGGCGCGGGTTTCGCTAAGACGCATGCATGCCGAGGGACGGTCGCCTCCGGGGTCGAGACGCCGTGGTGGGGAAGCAGGTCGGATGACGGAGCAGCGCGAAGGAGCCGAGCCAGAGCGGACGACCGGCGCAGAGCCGCCCGCCGGCTCGCCCTGGGACGAGCCGATCGAGCGCGCGCCGCTCGTGTTCCTCGATCTCGAGATGACGGGCCTCCGCCCCGAGAGCGACCGCGTGATCGAGGTCTGCGCCGAGCGGATGCGGGGGGACACCTGCGAGGACGCGATCACGGCGCTCGTTCGGCCCGAGCCTGGCGTGTTCGGCAACGCGCACGTGCACGGCATCGATCCGCGGGAGCTCGCGGGCGCGCGCACGTTCCCCGAGCTCTGCGATCGCATCGAGCAGGTGACGGAGGGCGCGGTGCTCGTCGCCCACGCGGCCGCGTGGGACGTCGCCTTCCTCGAGGCCGAGCTCGCGCGGGCGGGCCGGGCGAGGCGCGTCCCGTACTACCTCGACACGCTCGTCCTCTCGCGCCGGGCGTTCGCCCTGCCGAGCCACAGCCTCGCTTCGCTATGCCGGGAGCTCGGCGTGCAGCGCGAGCGCGCCCACCGCGCCGAGGACGACGTCCACGCCCTGCGCGCCGTGTTCCGCAAGATCGTGGAGGTCCTCGCGCCGCGCACGCCGCGCGACCTGTGGCACGTCCGGATCGGCGAGCGCCACGCTCGCCCGGCGCTGGTCGCCGCGGCCGTGCGCGCGGCGGAGCAGGCTGCCACCGTGCGCATGCGGTACCGGCCCGCGCGCCGGGGCCCGGAGGAGCTCGTGGTACGGATAACGGGGGTGCGAACGGACCTCGACCCACCCCGGGTTCTCGGCTATCTGCTCCCGTCGCGCAGCCGTCGCGAGCTACGGGCCGATCGCATCCTGGCGATCGAGCCGGTCTCGCCGGGAGAGCTCGACCCCGACGGCACAGCGCGAAGGGCCTGAGATCCACGTGCGAATCCACTCGAACCGAACCGCGCTGACGAGGAGCTCCCTTGCTGCTCGCCTCGGCAGCTTGCTCGCCGCGACACTCCTCGCTTCGTGCTCGACCATGATGGGCCCGGGCTCCGCCCGCCCTCCGGCGGCGGAGAAGTGGCTCGCCCGCGCTCGGCAGGAGTTCCAGTCCGCCGACCTCGACAACGCGCGCGACGCGGTCGCGAAGGCGCTGACGATTGTCCCCGCCGACACCGAGGCCCGCCTGCTGGCAGGGCGCATCGCGCTGGCGCGGCTCGACTACGGCGAGGCGCTGCGCCTCCTCAAGGGCGTCGCCGGGTCCGAGGCGGCAGGGCTCCGTGGGCGCGCGCTCTGGTACAAGGGCGACCTCGACGCGGCGGCCGATGAGCTCGAGGCGATGCTCGACGACCCCGATGTGGTCGACGACTGGGCGAAGTCGATCGCCAAGCTGGCGCGGCGCGGGGCGGGGCGCGTGCCGTTCACGATCTCGGGCGGGCTCCTGGCGGCGGTCGAGATGCCCCACGTCAGCCCGGCTGCGCCGTTCTTCGTCGTCCCGGTCGAGATCGACGGCGAGTCGGCGCTCGCGATGGTGTCGACCGGCACGGGCGAGGTGGTCCTCGACAGCAGCACGCGCAAGGAGCCGAGCTGGGTCTCCCTCCGGTTCGACAGGAAGCTCGAGATCAACGACGTGCCCGCGCTCACGCAGGACCTCTCGGGCATCTCGAAGCAGATGGGCGCGCCGATCAAGGCGCTGCTCGGTGTGAACCTGCTCCGTCACCTCAACGCGACGATCGACTACAGCGGCCGGCAGTTCGTGGTGCGCAGCTTCTCCCCGCCGGCGCCGCCCGACGCGACGCGCGTCGACCTCGCCTTCATCAAGGGCGGCGGCATGGTGCTGCGGAGCAGCGTGGGCCCCGACAAGACGGTGCAGGGCCCGATGCTCATCGACACGTCGATGACGTTCCCGATCGCGCTCGACAAGGAGGGCTGGAAGAAGGCCGGCTTCGATGCCGACGGGCTGAAGCGGGTCGAGCAGGATCCGGAGCAGAAGCTGAAGCAGGGCGTCGTGCCGATGCTGCGGCTCGGCACGCTGGAGATCCCGAAGGTCCCGGGCGTGTACGGAGCGCCGCTCCAGGCGGTCGAGAAGCAGCTCCAGCTGGATCTGGACGGCGTGATCGGCGCCGGGCTGCTCGCCTACTTCCGCATCACCTTCGGCGACGGCGGTCGGCTCATGTGGATCGAGGACGACGCGGCCATGAACAAGGTGCTCCAGGGCGGCGCGCCAGCGCCGGCCGACGAAGGGCAGGCGCCCGCCGCGCCTCCAGCCGGGAGCAGCCCCGCGCCCGGCGCGCCCGCTGCGCCCCAGGCGCCTGCACCCCAGGCGCCCGCGATCCAGGCGCCGCCCGCCCCCGCGCCGGCGCCGCCCGCGGCCGCTCCCCGAGCGACACCGTCCGCGGGCACGCCCAAGCGGACGCCGGACCGGTGAGCGCCATGTCCAAGGAACTGCTGGCCGTTTACGCAGGGAGCTTCGATCCGATCACGTTCGGTCACCTCGACCTGATCCAGCGGGCGTCGAAGCTGTTCGATCAGGTGATCATCGCCGTCGGCCGGCACCCGACGAAGCACCCGCTCTTCACCTACTCGGAGCGGCTGGAGCTGCTGCGCCAGACCACGAGCGAGGTGACGAACGCGCGGATCGACTCGTTCGAGGGGCTGCTCATCCAGTACTGCCAGCGCGTCGGCGCGCGCGTGATCGTCCGCGGTCTGCGCGCGGCGACCGACTTCGAATACGAGCTGCAGATCGCCCACGCGAACGCGGACATGCTCCCCGGCGTCGACACCGTCTTCCTGCCGACGCGCACCCACTACGGCTTCGTCTCCGCGTCGCTCGTCCGCGAGATCGCGAGCCACGGGGGCGACGTCAGCCACTACGCCCCTGCCGTCGTCTGCGACGCGCTCCGGTCGAAGTTCGCCGCCGCGAAGCCCTGAGCGCCCGCGCGCTCAGTAGGTCCCGAACGGGGTCGGCATCAGCAGCAGCACGAAGAAGAGCAGCGTCACGACCGCGATCGCCTTGCGCGCGGGCGACAGCTCGCCGGGCTCGGTGGGGGGGTGCTCCCGCCCGCCGATGCGCAGCATCACGTAGACCACGCCGAACCACGTGAGCCACGGCATCCCGTTCGCGACCGCGGCGCGGAGCGCCTCGGACAGGCCCTCGGCGATGAAGTGCCGCGTGAAGTAGGCGACGTTGCCGAGGAAGAGCGCGAGCATCAGGTAGTGCGCGGCGCGGCTGTAGCGGTCCTGCTGCTTGCCGAAGAGCGCATACGCGACGTGCCCTCCATCGAGCTGGCCGACCGGGAACAGGTTGAACGCCGTGATGAGCAGCCCGGCCCACCCCGCCATCGCGGTGGGGCCCAGGAAGACGTCATGGTTCTCCGGGATCGGGCCGACCGCGAGCCGCCTCAGCAGGAGATAGAGCAGGCTCCGCCCCTCCTGCAGCGCGGGGCCCGACGTCGCGTGCACCTCCGAGTACATCAGGCCGACGAAGAGGACCGGGAGCGCCACGGCGAGGCCCGCCAGCGGCCCGGAGGCGCCGATGTCGAGCAGCGCGTTGCGCGACTTGATCGTGCCCTTCATCGAGATCACCGCGCCCATCGTGCCGAGCGGGCTCACGACCGGGAGCGGGATGAAGTAGGGGAGCGACGCCTCGACGCCGTGCGCGCGCGCGGCGAAGTAGTGCCCGAACTCGTGCGCCAGCAAGATCGACAGGAACGGCACGGCGAACGGCCACGTCTGCGGCAGCGCCTTCACGAGGGAGATCACGCTGTCGTCCTCCGTCGTGATCGGGGCCCACAGCGTGCCAGCGACGAACACGGAGACGACCGTCAGGCAGAAGAGCGCGAGGTTCTTCTTCCAGCGGAGCGGCGCCGGCTGCGGCGCGGCCGCAGCGCGCGGCCCCGCGGCGCTCGTCGCCGCTGGCGCGAGCTCGGCCCCCAGGTCAAGCGTGCTCGGGGAGGAGAGTCGATCATCGGTCATGCGCCGCTAAGCGTGGCCGTCTCCTCGCCGCCGCTCAAGCCATCCGCGCGCTCTTGCGGTCCGGGCGGGCCGCTCGCCTCCTCTCGTTGCCGGGAAGCGCCGGCGGGCATGCCAGGCCCTGCGCGGCCGTGATGACTTTGCGCGTCATCCCCGACAGACGCGGGTTCCCGTGAGCGGACCCGTCGGTGAGCGCCGTCGCCGCGGTCAGGGCCCGCTCCAGGAGCTCGCGCGCAGCGGGCTCCCTCGGTGCGGGCGCGAACCTTCCGGGCTGCGCGGGCCGCCAGCGCTCTCGTCCGCGCGCCCTTTCTGCGCCGCGTCCGCGCGCCTCTGCCCTCCGGCGGGCGCGACTGCGCTACGATCGATCCCATGCCTCCCGCTCGCGTCGCCGCAGAAGCGCTCGTGGGCAAGCTCCTCTGCAACAAGTACCGCGTCGTGCAGCTGCTCGGCAGCGGTGGGGTCGGGCACGTCTACCTCGCGGACCGCATCGGCAGGCCTCACGAGGCCGCGCCCTCGCGCCTCGCGGTCAAGGTCCTCCGGGCAGAGCTCCGCGATGATCCGCTGCTCGTCGCGCGGTTCGAGCGGGAAGCCGCCGCGGCTTCGCGCGTCCGTCACCCCAACGTCCTCTGCGTCGAGGCGCTCGAGCGCGCCGGCGACGCGCCGTGCTTCGCGATGGAGCTGCTCGTCGGGCTCGATCTCGCCGACACGCTGACCTTCGTCCGCTCGCTCGTGCCCTCGCGCGCGGTCCGGATCGCCGCCGACCTCGCCGCGGGCCTCGAGGCAGCCCACCGCGCCGGCGTGATCCACCGCGACGTGAAGCCGGAGAACGTGTTCCTGGTGCACGCCGCCGACGGGCGCGAGATCGTCAAGCTGCTCGATTTCGGGCTCTCGTCCCTCCAGGAGCCGGGCGCCGAGGGCTCGCTGCTCCCCCGCGTCGTGGGGACGCCCGAGTACATGGCGCCCGAGCAGGCGCAGGGCGCTCCGGCGGCGCCCGCCGTCGACGTCTACTCCCTGGGCATCGTGCTCTACGAGATGCTCGCCGGCCGCGTTCCATTTCAGGGCCCATACCCGGCCATCGCAGAGCAGCACGGGCGCGAGCCGCCGCCGCCGCTGCACCGGGTCCACCCAGGGCTCCTCATGTCGCGCGAGCTCGACGCCGTCGTGCGCAAGGCGCTCGTGAAAGATCCCCGCGGCCGGTTCCCCTCGATGGCGGAGCTGCGGCAAGCGCTGCTCGCCACGCCGGAGGCCGGCGCCGGCGTGGCGTTCGCCGTCCAGCCAGACGCCGCCGCACCGCCTTCCGGCATCGGGCACTGGGGTGCCAAGCCGTGAAGCCCGCTCGGTCCGGAGGCTTCCGTCGACCTCCCTGCGCCTCGGCTTTGCTCTCACGGCGAAGCCCTGCTAGACGGCCGTTAGCATCTCTTGTTCCGGGCGACCGCCGGATCCGCTCGTCAGGCCGTTTCACGCACGGCGAGCGATCCGGCATGGTTCGGAGGTCCGCGGGCGCGGGCCTCATCAGCGCGGGTCGGTTCTCCAGGAGAAACTGGAATCCCACTACCGCGCGCCGGTCGTCCTCCACTCCCTCCAGGCTCTGCCTGGCCGCTTTTTCGGTTGCTGATTATGGGTCGCACGACCCCATCTCCTGACAACGGCACAGCGGCGTTTCACGACGCCGAACTCCCGCTTTACGAGACCCGCGACGCCCCGGGGCTACGCGCTGCGTCCGACGGCGAGCGCATGCCGACGGACACAGGCGCCCTCGACGACGATCCGTTCCGGGTCGAGTTCGTCGCCGAGGACATCCCCACCCCGCGGCGCTACCAGGTCGTCTTCGACGAGGCGCGGATCGATCCGGACGTCCAGAAAGTCGTGCGGCGCCTCGTCCGCCACGGCTTTCAGGCCTACCTGGTCGGCGGCTGCGTTCGCGATCTGCTGCTCGATCGGCGCCCCAAGGACTTCGACGTCGCCACCAGCGCCCGGCCGGAGGAGGTCCGCGAGCTGTTCCGCAACTCGCGCATCATCGGCCGGCGGTTTCGCCTGGTGCACGTCCTCTTTCAGGGCGGGAAGGTCATCGAGGTGGCGACCTTCCGCCGCAACCCGAAGGAGGACTCCGACGACGGGAGCGAGCTGCTCATCCGGAGCGACAACGCGTTCGGCGTCGCGCACGAGGACGCCCTCCGCCGCGACTTCCGGATCAACGCGCTCTTCTACGACGTGGAGGCGCGGCAGATCCTCGACTGGGTCGGCGGCATGGAGGACGTGCGCCGCCAGGTGGTCCACACGATCGGCGATCCGGAGACGCGCTTCCGCGAGGATCCGATCCGGATCCTGCGCGCGCTCAAGTTCGCTGGCCGGCTGGGCTTCGCGATCACCCCCGACGTCTACGATGCGGTCGTCTACTGCCGCGACGCGCTCGCCCTCGCCGCGCGCCCGCGCCTCTCCGAGGAGATCCTGCGCCTCATGCGCGGCGGCCAGGCGCGCCGCACCATCTACCTCGCGTGGGAGACCGGGGTGCTCGACATCCTCCTGCCGGAGGTCTCGGCGCTGCTCTACGACGACCGCGGCGACGACGGGCCGGGCCAGCGCCTGTGGCGCGTGCTCGACTACGTCGACCGGCGCACCGCCGCGGATCGGCCGCTCGACGACACGGTCCTCTGGACGCTCCTGCTCCTCGAGCCGATGAAGGAGGCCTGCGACGGCGTCCGCGATCGGGCCGCGGCGGCCGCCGATTTCCTCGAGCCCCTCATCGACCGGCTGGCCATCTCCCGCCGCTACGCCGACGGGATGCGGCGCATCGTCGCCGTCCTGCCGAGGCTGGCCGGCGGCCGCGCCGGCCGCTTCGCCCGGACGGACATCTTCCAGCCCGCCCTCGACGTGCTCGCCGCCGAGCTGACCGCGCGCGGTGAATCCACCGAGGCCATCGACCGGCTCCGCTCCGCCCCGCAGCCGCGACGCCCCGCGGACGCCGCGCAGTACCGGCGCTGACCGGTGCGCGGCGGTGGATGGAGGATGGAGCGAACGGCTGCGGATGGCGGGGAACGCCGGCGATTGACCGGCCGGCGTGGAACATCGCCGGGGTTTCTGGTTTCATAATCACCCTCGATGTCCCCTCCGGCCGCGCGCCAGCGCTCAGCTCCTTCGCCCGATGTGTCCGCCTCCTGGCGCCGGCGCGGCTGGGGGCGCAGCCTGCTCGTCTTCGCGCTCGCCTGCGCCGTCTCTCCGCTCGCCGATGCGCAGGGGTCGCTCCTGCACGAGTTCATCGCGCCGGATCCCGCGGAGGACGTCTCGCTCGCCACGACGACGCTGGACGGAGGGCTCCCGGCCGCGATCCAGACGCCGAGCGGCCTGGCCACGGCCCCGGATCCGCAGCGCCCGCCGTCGACCCAGCAGCAGGTCTACAGCAACGTCGGATCCGACGCGGGCCCTGAAGCCTCGTACGAGCCGGATCGAGACACCCGCCGGCCGAATGTCGAGCGCTACGACGATCCGTTCTCCCCCGCGACCGCCCCGTTCAAGCGGCTGCAAGCCTACGACGCCGTGAGGGCGGACTACTCGCTCGTCGTCCGCGACAGGAGCCTGAAGACCCTCAAGGCCGACGCCACGGTCTCCGGGGGCGACGAGGCGTTCTACGGGGACATCGCGGTCGATCTCGTGCCGAACGAGCCGGTCCGTATCCCGACCGTCGGGCCGGACACGCGGCTCGTGCGGATGCACGTGAACCCCGATACCCCGGTCGTCGTGCTGCGCGACGGCGCCGACAACTGGTTCGTGCGCGGCACGAAGAGCGCGCGCGTCCGGCTCGTCGTGCAGCTCGCGATCGCGCGCGCGACCTTCGGCAGCGAGTTCGCCGACGTCGACTGGGGCAAGCTCGAGCGCTACCGCGCGCCGCAGGAGGCCGCCCACGAGGCGGCGTTCAAGCAGGTCGCGCAGGCGATCGGGATCTCGACCGCGATGCGCCCGCGCGACGTCGTGCAGAAGATGGTCGAGTACTTCCGGTCGTTCGCCCCGTCGGACGACCCGCCCAAGGGGCACGGCGACATCTACCTCGATCTCGCGCTCTCGCGAAAAGGCGTCTGCCGCCATCGCGCCTTCGCGTTCCTCGTCACGGCCCTGCACATCGGGATCCCCGCGCGGATGATCGTCAACGAGGCGCACGCCTGGGTCGAGGTCCACGACGGCTCGCTCTGGCACCGGATCGACCTCGGGGGCGCCGCCCTCAACATGGACCAGGAGATCGATCCGAACCGCCCGCCCTATGTGCCGCCGCCGGATCCCTACAGCTGGCCGGAGCAGCGCGACTCGGGCCAGGACCTCGCGGAGAGGACCCGCGCCGAGCAGGCGCAGCAGCAGGGGCCCGCCGGCCCAGCCGGCTCCGGCAGCAGCCCCGCCGCGCCGCCGCCCTCGGCGCCGCCCGCGCCGACCCCCGCGAACGATCCGAACGAGCGCGCGGCCGAGCGCACCGACGTTGTCGTGACCGCGCTGGACAAGGACATCCGTCGCGGCTTCCCGCTCCACCTCCAGGGGCAGGTCAGCAGCAACGGCGCGCCGTGCGGGCACGTCCGCGTCGACGTGATCCTGACGGGCGACGCGGCGCCGCAGGGCGTGACGGTCGGCTCGCTGTCGACCGACGCGCAGGGCCGCTACGACGACGCCGTCATCGTCCCCCGCGAGGTCGCGCTCGGCGAGTACGACCTCGTGGTCGCCACGCCGGGCGACGCTCGCTGCAAGGCCGGCCGTACGGATACGGCCGCTCCGTGAACGACGCGCCGGGACGCCCTCCGGAGCCCCCGCGCGTGGCGGTCGGCGCCGTCGTGATCGAGCGCCGCCCGGACGCGTCCGGCGCGCCGCGCGTTCTCCTCGTCCGGCGCGCTCGCCCCCCCCTCGAGGGCTCCTGGTCGCTCCCCGGCGGCCGCGTCGAGCCCGGAGAGCGGCTCGTCGACGCCGTCGCTCGCGAGATCCGCGAGGAGACGGGCCTGGAGATCCGCGTCGGCCCGCTCGTGGAGGTCGTGGAGATCGTGACGACTCCCTATCATTACGTGATCCTCGATTACCTGTGCGAGCCGGTCGGTGGTGCCCTCTCTCCAGGAGATGACGCGTCCGAGGCGACCCTCGTGCCTGTCCCCGAGCTGCCGGCCTATGGCCTCACCGACGCCGCGGTCCGCGTGATCCACCGGGCCCTGACGATGGCGGGCACAGGCTGAAACAGCGCGGTTCAGGGAGAACCTGGCGCGGCGTGGCGCTCGGCCAGGCGGGATGTCGCGCGAGGAGCGACTCTCCACGTTGAGCCTGAAGCGCTGGCAGTGATGGCGTTATTTTATTGTCTTGCTGCTCGCGACGTCCGCCAGCGACGACGCTAGGTTCCACGTGGGTGTCGCGATGAGCGCTGTACCGGCGATCGTGAGGGGCCTGGCGGTCGTCGTGGCGGCGACCCTGCTCTCGTCTCCTCTCTGCTTCGCTGGACCCGGCCAGGACGGCGCCGGCCTGTTCGCGTTGCCCGCGCCGCGCGGCTCGATGAATGCCGTGCTGTCCGGGGCGCCCGGGGGCTCAGGCTGGTTCCCCGCGAGGGCCGCGCGCGCTCTCTCAAGGACCGTCGCGCGGGTGGTGCGCTCGGGGATTTCCCCGATGTTCCTCGGCGTGCACGGTATCGGTGTGACCGTGTCCGGTGAAATGTGATGAGCGCGGCTACCCCACGATAGCGGCTGGCCGGATGAGCGAACGCGACGCCTGAGCGCCGAACGCGCGCCGATCGACTCACCTTCGCGCGGTGTGACTCACGCGGCGTCCGGATTGCGGCGTTTCTGGAGACGTCGTAGACCGATCTATCTATGAGCTCGACGCGAAGAGCGAGGAAGGAGGAGCAGAAGGAGGAGCGGCGGCGGTTCATCATCGACGCAGCCTGGCAGCTGTTCCAGGAGACCCCGTATCCCGAGGTCACCATGGCTCAGGTCGCCGAGCGCACCAGGCTCGCAAAGGGCACGCTCTACCTGTATTTCACCACCAAAGAGGAGCTCTTCCTCGCGGTCGTCGATCAGGAGCTCGCGAAATGGTTCGATGATGTGAATCGCCACCTGGCGCATTTCGGCGCCTCCCAGGGCGAGCCGAGCGCGGCGCGCCCCCGGCCGCCGCGGGGGCGCCGCAGCGCCGGGGAGACCGGGAAGGACGCAGTCGCCAGCGTCGCCTCGATCCTGGCGACGACCCTCGCCGCGCGCGACGCGATGACGCGCTTGCTCTCCATCCTGCACAGCGTCCTCGAGCAAAACGTCAGCTACGAGGCCGCACTCCGCTTCAAGCTGTCCCTGCTCGCGCACGTCGAGCGTACGGGGGCGCTGCTCGAGCGGTGCGTGCCCTCGCTCGCGCCCGGGCACGGCGGTCCGATCCTCATCCGCATGTACGCCCTGCTCATCGGGCTGCGGCAGGTCTGCGACCCCAGCGACGTGATCCGCGATATCCGCAGCCGGCCGGAAATGGGCCTCTTCCGGATCGATTTCGGCGAGGAGCTCCGGGCCTCGTTTGCCATCCTCCTGAGCGGGGCGCTCGCGCCGCCGCTCGGCGCCGAGCGGCTCGGCGCCACGGTCCTCCACGGGATGAGCCCGGTGGAGCGGCGGCGCCCGGAGGGGTGAGGGGGCGCGTTCACCAGGGATCGCGCGCCGACATCGGCGGCAGGTGATCCGCGAACGGCTGGTTGAGGATGCGGGCGATCACGGACTTCCACGTGGTCGCGTCGTTCTCGAAGTCCTCGTGCCGCCGCGCCTCGGAGCCGTGGGGCGGCGGCCGCGTGTTGGGCCCCTTGATCCACTCCGCCCTCGGGAACACGATGGGCCGGTCCTCCGCCTCCCCCGTGAGGAGCGCGAGGACGTCGGCGTTCTCCGGGTCGAGGAGACCCGCCTCCATGCCGAGCAGGGAGACCCCGCTCGTGCCGGGCACCCGCGGGCGCCGCTCGAGCGCGTTCGAGACAAGGTAGAGGAGCGACCTGCCGTACACCTCGCAGTGGTCCTGGAGCTCCGCCTCGTCCGTCAGCGTGAACAGGGCGAAGCGGCGGACCATGCCGCTCTTGATCGACGGCATGTACGTGTCGCGGAATGCGTCGATGGCGCTCGCCGGAGCGAGCAGGGAGAGCGACTCGATGGGGAGCCCGAGCCCGAGCTGGCCTCGCATCGGGCCCCCCTCGATGCGCTTGCCCTTCTCCGAGGTGACCAGCTGCACCAGCGGCGCGAGCAGGAACGTGCCGCTCGAGTGGGCGACCAGGTGCAGCTCGATCCTGGGATCCCTGTCCATCAGCGACGCGAGGCGGCCGATCATCTCGCGGAGGCCGCCGTGGTCGGCGTCCATGGTGGCGTCGCCCGCGGCGAGCTTCATGCGATCCCACTCGGCCTTGCCGCCCATGCGGCGGACGAGCGGCTCGAGCGCGTCGTCGCGCCGATCGATCATGAACCCGAACGCCCTGGGATCGTAGCCGTCGTGGCGGCGTCCCTCCGTGGCGCGGTGGAGGATCTCGAGCAGGCGCGGGTAGTGATCGGTCTCCCAGAGCAGCTCGATGGGGTAGATCTCGTGCCCGAGCAGCTTCGGCCGGAGGCGCGACATCCGGTTGATCGCGTCGATCTGCCGGCGCAGGCCGCCGCCCGCGATGAGCACGAGGCGGCGGCGCCGCCAGCTCTCGGTCGCGCTCAGGAAGTCCTCTTCCATGATGATGCGGACGTCCTCCGAGGACGTGCCGTAAGCCCCGCGCTGCTGGAGCTGACCGTGCATGTCGACGCTGATGAGGTGCGGCCGCAGGCTGGCGAACGTCCGGCTCGCGGACGTGAGCGGGCGCAGCGAGCGCGGCTGGCTCAGGCGGATGGGGACGCCGAGCCGGCCGACCCACGCGTCGAAGCCGTACTGGAGCCAGTCGTCGTAACAGAGCCGCCCGAAGCCGCTCTTGCCCCAGCCGAGACCCCAGGAGTTCTGGAGCCAGAAGCCCTCCGCGTCATATCCGATGATCGCGAAGGCGTGGCCGCCCCAGGGGGCGATGAAGGGGTTCGTCTTGTCGACCGGCAGGATGACGCCGTTCTTCTGGGTCCCATAGTACCAGCCGTTGAACGGGATGAGCGCCGAGGCCGCGATGACCCCGACCTCGGCGAGGGCGTTGTGCATCGCCGGGAGGTCCTTGTGGTTCACCCTTTGATACAGGCCGAGCGGCCGGAGCATCGCGTCCGACGCGCGCTCCGGCGTGAGCGTCCCGTGGAGATCGTTCGCGTCCCACGGCCACTGCTCATAGGCGCAAATACCGTGTTTGTGCCAGCCCTTCATGGCGCCCCTCAGGCTGGAGCCCCTCGCGTCGTCCTCGCCCGGGTACTCGTCGTAACGGCGCGCCATCGTGTACACCATGTTCTGGCTCACGAGGCCGTAGTCCGGGGACACCTTGCGCTTGCGCAGCAGGTAGTGCGCCATGGTGGCGACCGTGAAGCCGGTGCAGCCGTTGTTCCTGCCCTGGTCGAGCACGGGCACGCCGAAGTCCATGAAGCGCTCGGGCGGCATGACCGGAGGCACCTCCACCATCGTGGGGCGATAGAGGGTGTCCCGGAAATCGAGGACGTCAGCGCGGGCGTCGGTCGTGATTTCCCCGTAACGCTCGGCGAAACGCTCGGAATCGATCATGGTTTCCGATCTCGTAAGTCGCCGAGTGTCGCACGGGCAGCGCTCCGGGCAAAGTCGGCGGCGCCCGCCCGCGGTCGAGTCTGCTCGTGCTAGCGTCGCCCGAGGCGGCGCCGCCCGCGCCGACCGTGGAGGGCTGGAGGTGGGATGAGCGAAGG
The DNA here is from genome assembly GCF_051530195.1 of Sorangium sp. So ce321. NCBI lineage: Bacteria > Pseudomonadati > Myxococcota > Polyangiales > Polyangiaceae > Sorangium > Sorangium sp. So ce321. Next base: position 2,879,601 of record NZ_CP150329.1, read on the forward strand.
CGGCGGCGTAGAGGGAGAGAGCGAGAGCGCAGAGGGCGCACGGAGCGGCGTCGAGGCGTCGCTCGAGGCCGAGGTGCTGCAGCGCCTCGCGTCGTTCCGCGGCCGGCTCGGGAGCGAGCTCGGCGCGCTGTTCGACGAGCTCGCCGCGCGCCTCAGGCTCCTCGACGGCGCGCCGGGCGAGGGCTACTTCTCGCACCCGACGGCGCTCCCGGTGCTCGAGCTGCCGCTCTGGGTCGCGACGCGGTTCGGCGCGCCGGGGCCCTCGCTGGACGAGGGATCGCGAGGGCTCCCGCCGCTCGCCGTGGAGCTCGCCGAGGCGGCCGCGGTCGGGTACCTGCACGTCCGGATCGAAGACGACCTGCTCGACGAGGGGCTCGGCGATCCCGGCGCGGCGTTGCTGCTGTCCGGGGCATTGTTCGCCCGACACCAGGCGCTGCTCGCTCGCTCGCTCGCTCGCGGGAGCGCCTTCTGGGGCCTCTTCGAGGAGGTATGGCTCGGGTACGGCGAGGCGATGCTCCTCGAGCGGCGGCTGCACCAGGGCGGAGGCCCGCGCGACGCCGAGGCGTTCCGCCGGGTGCTCGGCCGCACGCGCCCGCTCGTGCTTCCGGCGGCCGCGGCGCTGTTCGCGCTGTCGCGGCCAGAGCACCTCCCCGACCTCGAGGCGTTCGTCGCCGCCCTGGCCGCAGCGCACCAGCTGTTCGTGGACCTGCTGCACGCCGAGAAAGACCGTGCGCTCGGTAACACGACGTATGTGCTCTCCCGGCTCGGTGCTCAGGTCGAGGCGAGGGACGCTGGGCAGCTTCGGCCGAGCGGGGCTGCGCCCCCGGACGACGAGCCGCGCCGGGATCCGGAGGGGCGCGCCGCGACGGCGCTGCGCGCGCAGCTGTTCGCGCGCGGCGGCTTCGACGCCATCCTGGAGGAGGCGCGTTGTGAGCTCGCTCGCGCCGAGGCTGCGGCCGGGGCGCTCGGGCTACCGGAGGCCGTGCGCTTCTGCAAGGCGCGCGCGCGGTACATGACCGAGATCCAGCGGCGCGTGTTCCTCGCCTTCTTCAGCGCGCTCGCCGGCAAGCCCGCTGCAAACGCTGGCGCGCCGCGCTGAGGCGCCGCGCCGCGCACGGTCGCGGCGCCCTCATGAACATGAAGGCGCGGCGAAGCGCCCGCTTCCCCTTGCTAGCCGTTTGGAGGTCTCCTAGCCTCCCGAGCGAGAAAGTGAGGAGTCGTGACTTCGAAGAAAACAGAGGCAGAGCTCATCGGTCGTGCCGTTGTGGATTCGAGCTTCCGTCAGCAGCTCCTTGCGGCGCCTGAGCGCACCATCGAGGCGGAGGGGTACGACGTCGGACCGGAGACGCTCCAGCGCATCCGGGACGCCGCGACCTCGACGCCCGAGGCGGTCGACGCGGCCATCGCGACCGCGGCGCGCGAGGGTGGAGTCGGTATGTGACGCTGGCCGCTGCCTCGGGAGCCGCCGCCGCCTGGCCATGGCTCGACCCGGACGACAAGGCGGTGTGCGAGCGCTCCTGGTCGGCGTTGCTGCTCGCGGGAGCGCTCCAGCGCGGCGACGCGGCGTGGGGCGCGCTCGCCATCGAGCGCGGCGTTGGCGCGCCGGCGGGGCGCAGCATCCCCTGGGCCAGCTGGGCCCTGCGGCTCTGCGGGCGCGTCGGCGCGCCCGCCGCGGCCGGTGATGCCGCCGTTGCCGTCGCCGTGGTGGCCGCCGGCGGCATCGAGGGCGCTCCTGACGCGCTCGCGCGGGGCGCGCTCGCCGGGCGCCTCCTGGCGCAGCACGTGGACGAGGCGTGCGCGCACCGCTGGCTGCTCGGCCTGGCCGGGCTCGCGGAGGCCTCGTGGCAGCGCAACCCGAGGGCCGCGAGCGCCGCGGCGGGCGCCCTGGTCGCGGACGCGGCCGCCGTCGGCGCGCGCGAGGTGGTCGCCCTCTGGACGGCGCCGGCGCTCCTGGCCGGCGACGAGCTCGCGCCCGCACGCCGCTTCGGAGAGGCGGTGACGGCGCCGCTCTGGCTGCTGGACGGTCTCGTGCGCCTCTGGCTCGATCCGGCCGCGCCGGACCTCGCGGCGCCGACGCTCACGCCGCTCCTCGCGCTCTGGCTGGGCGGCGCGGAGCTCGCTCCTCCGCTGCTCCTCGCCCTCGCGGGCGAGCGCGCGTCGCCCGTGCGCCGCCGCGAGATCCACGGCCTGCTCGCGACCCGCCCGTACCGGGCCGCGCTCGCCGCGAGCGTGCGGGGCGCGCTCGCGGCGGCGCGCGAGGTCGTGGCGGGCGCTCCTCGGTCGCGCCCGACGGAGCGGGGCCTCGCCGAGGCGCAGGGCGAGTTCCTCGACGCGCTCGCAGGGCGGCTCCGCTTCTTCGAGGGGCTGATGTCGTTCCGCGACGTCCTCGGGGCCGGCGCGGCGCTCGGGCCGCCGCGCGCGCAGGGCGACCTGTCGCTGCCCGACGTCGTGCGCGCCGATCTGCGGGCGGCGGTCGCGTCGCTCCTGGAGTCGGCGCCGTGGCCGGAGTCCTGGGAGGTGCAGCGCTTCGGCGTGCTCGGATCGCGCGAGCAGCCGGTCGGGCACTGGTTCGTGCGGGCGACGATCCTGATGGCCCTGATCGAGATCGGGGAGGTCGGGCGCGACGTGCGCGCCGACGCCGCGGCGCTGCTCGACGAGATCCCGGCCGGAGAGCTCCGCTACTTCGGCGACTTCCGCGACCTCCCGCCGGACGCGGACGACCTGGCGATCATGCTCCAGCTGGCCGCCGAGACAGGCGCCGCCAGGGAGCGGGCGGAGACGTGGATCGAGGTCATGCTGGCCAACGTGGGCGACGACGGCGTGGTCCCGACCTGGTTCTACCGCGGTCCCGCGGGGCCGACCACGCCGGGCGCGACGTGGGCCGGCGACGACTGCACGGCGGTCAGGTTGAACCTGCTCGCGGGCCTGCTCTCGTTCGACGCGGCGCGCTTCGCGTGGCTCATCGACGCCAACGCGCGGCGCGCGCTCGACGCCGCGTCGGAGGACGCCATCGGCGGCGCCTGCTTCTACGACGGCGCGTACACGGATCTCGCGTTCCTCCGCTTCGCGCGCCTGTACCGGCGGAGGGCAGGGGACGCGCCGCGCGCGGCAGAGATCGCCGCGGTCGAGGCCGCGGTCCTCGCGCGGATGCTCGGGTCGCAGCGGCTCGACGGCGGCTTCGGGACCCCGCTCCGCACGGCCGCGTGCCTCGAGGCCGCGGCGATGGCCGACGCGCCGGATCCGCTGCTGATCGAGCGGGGGCTGCGCTACCTCGGCGAGCGCCAGCTCGTGGACGGCTCCTGGCCGGCCGAGCCGCTCTACCGAGCGCCGATGAAGCACGGCCGCGAGGGGCACCACGAGGGCAGGGCGCTGACGACCGCGCTCTGCGCGCGCGGGTTCGCCGCGGCGCTGTCCCGGCTGCGGCGCGGAGGAGAGCGGCGCGCATGAGCAACGAGAAGTCGCCGGAGATCGTGCGGATCATCCAGGCCCAGGAGATGCGCGGAGAGCAGATCGTGAACCACATCCGGTTCGTGTTCGCGCTGCTCGCCGTCTACACGTTCACGCACGTGTGGACGGTCAACACGCCGGCCGCGAACCAGATCTTCGCGATCCAGATCGGCGGCTACCTCGCCTTCTCGCTCCTGCTCTACGCGTTCTTCCGCCTGCGCCCCGGCGCCCATGTGGGCTGGCTCAAGTACGTGAGCATCTTCGTCGACCTCGCGCTCTTGACGCTCACGGCGCTGGCGAACGCGAGGAATCACTCCGGGATGATCGAGTACTTCTCGAGCTACCTGGCGACGGTCTACGTGCTCTGGAACCTGATGTCGGGCTTCCGCTACAGCCTCGCGGCGTGCCTGTACTCGGCGGGGCTGTCGGCCCTCTTCAACGCGGTCGTGCTCGCGGCCACGGTCTGGACCGGCGCGATCCCGATCAGCGCGGTGTCCGTCTACGGCCAGAACGCGATCAACATCGCGGACCAGTGCCAGCAGATCCTGTTCATCGCGCTCCCGGCCGTCGTCGCCGGCATCATCGCCCGCATCTCGCGCAACCTGCTCCTGCGCGCCGAGGTGGAGTCCATGGCCCGCCTCCGGCTCGAGCGCGAGAAGCAGGAGCTCGGCCGCTACCTCTCGAAGGACCTCGTCGACTTCGTCCTCTCCGACCCGGGGCGGCTCAAGCTGGGCGGCACGCGCCGGCACGTCTCGGTGATGTTCACCGACATCCGCAACTTCACCCCGCTCACCGAGTCGGTCGAGCCGGAGGTCGTGGTCTCGTTCCTGAACGAGTACTTCACGGAGATGGTCGCCATCGTGTTCCGCTACGGCGGCACGCTCGACAAGTACATCGGCGACGGCCTCATGGCGGTCTTCGGCGCCCCGCTCTCGGTCGAGGACGCGCCGAAGCGCGCCGTGATCGCGGCGATCGAGATGGTGCAGGCCCTCGAGCGCATGAACCAGCGGAAGCTCCTCGGCTGCGGGGAGATCAAGATGGGCGTCGGGATCGCGACCGGCACCGTCATCTCCGGCAACATCGGCTCGCTCCAGCGCATGGAGTACACCTGCATCGGGGATACGGTGAACACGGCCTCGCGCCTCGAGCAGTTCAACAAGGAGCTCGGCTCCAAGATCATCATCTGCCAGGCGACGTACGCGACCCTCGACGACTGCATCCCGGCGCAGCCGACCGGCGCCCTGAGCATCCGCGGCAAGAGCCGCCAGGTGCACCCCTACATCGTGGACCACCAGGACCTCCCGCCGGAGCGCCTCGAGGAGCTCCGGCGAGAGCTGCTCCAGGCGCCCCGCCGCATCGAGTCGATGCCGCCGCGGCCCGACGTCGCGCGCGCGCCGGCCGCGTGGCGCAGCACGGATCGTGAAGGAGCGCAATGACGCAGGGACGTCCCTGTCCGCGGCGTCGGCGGATCGATGCCGCGGGCCAGCGGAGCGGGCCCTCACGCTGAGCCCTCCGGACGGCGACGCGCGCGCGATCCGGACCGTGAAGGCCAGGTCGTGACGGGCCGAGATCAGGCGCGCGCAGCGCCCGGCGTCAGGCGCTGTGCGGGCTGCGCCAGGGCGTCACGAGGGGGTTGCGCGGAAGCGCCGCACCCGCGCCGAGCCGGGGCCGCCGTCCTGCGTCGACAGGCCTAGCGCCGTGCGCGCAGGCGCGTGGAGGCGCTGGAGGACGCGATCGAGCAGGCGGAGCGCGCCGTCGCTCATCTTCGCGCCGCGCGGCGAGCGGTAGCCGAACGCGACGCCATCCACGACCTTGTAGGCATTCTCCGTGGGCGAGGCGGGGCGCATCTCGACGACCAGCGCGCCGTCGCGCGTCTTCATGATGACGACGATCTCGCCCGGGCGCGCCGAGGCCTCGACGAAGGTCCACCCGCCGGACGTCGCCTCCTTGATCCCGAGCTCGAGCACGCGCTGCAGGTCCTGCCCCGCCGGCGCCAGCGTCGTCGCGCCCTCCACCCGGATCTCCCCGCCCGGCGGCACCACGCCGCTGCCCAGCGGCATCGCGGGCCGCCGCATCTCGCGAGGCCCGGGGAACGACCACATGTCCGGCGTGATCTCTCCGCCCTCGCGGTACGCCATCTCGATGAGGCGGCTGCGCTCGCGAGAGAGCGCGTCCTCGGACCAGCCGAGGCAAGAGCGCATCATCAGCGTGAAGGGGTCGAAGCGGAGCTCGAATGACGCGGGCGCGCGGGTCATGAGGTCGTCCGGAAGGACGAGGCTGTGGAAGATGCGGACCTTGCACGGGAGCTCGCGCGCGCGCTCGAGCGTGCGCCGGAACGTGATCGGCCCGTCGCCCGGCAGGCCGAGGAGGATGTCGACCTCGACGTCCGTGAACGCCGAGAGCTCCTCGATCACCTTCGCGAACTTCGACTCCCGGAACGGGCGCTGCGTGCCGTCGCCGGTGTCCTTGGTGAGCGGCGGCAGCCGCGCCTCGAGGGACACGCGCGCGGCGCCGCGGAGGAACTCGAGGTGCTCGTCATGGACGTGCTCCGGATCGAGCGACGCCATCAGCGTCGCCTGCTTGAAGAAGCCGACCCGCCTCTCCGCCGCCACGAGGTTCCTGAACGCCTCCGTGTTCAGGTTGAGCGGGGCGTCCACGATCTGCACGCCTGGGGCGCCCGCCGCGAGGAGCGCGCTCAGCTCCTCGACGAGGTAGGCCTCCGAGAAGACCCCGGCGGCCGCGTCGCCCGTCGAGATGCCGCAGGTCGGGCAGCTCATGACCCCGCCGCGGCTGATCTCGAGCGGGACGATGCGGTCGGTCGGGAGCAGCTTCATGCGGATCGGCGAGGGGAGCTCGTCGGGCGCGACGTAGGGCCCTTCCCCCGTGGAGACCCAGCCGTCCGCCGTGGAGATGTGCAGCCCCGGCACCGTGCGCAGCGCCTCGGGCGAGCGCTCGCTCAGGCGGACGATGTTCCGGAACGTGAGCTCGTTGCCGTGCACGAGGGCGTCGATGCTGGCGGCGGCGTCGCGCCAGGGCGCGAGCGCGAACATCGCGGGGCGCGCGAGGGGACCGCAGAGGACGATCGTGCGCCCTGGCCGGTTGCGCTTCAGGTGGCGCGCGAGCTCGATGAACGTGGGAAAGGACCAGACGTGCGCGGCGAGGCCGACCACGTCCGCGTCGACGGCCTCGACCTCGGCGACCCACGCGTCGAGATCCCTCGTCTGCGCGTCGACCACGTGGATCGGCACGCCCGCGAGCTCCGGATCGGCGAGCAAAGAGGCTTCGACACGACGGATTCCATGGCTGGACGGCGCTCCCCCACCGTCCGGCATGGTTGGCTCCATCGCGAGTAGCGCGACGCGGCGTTCGCCAGGCATCCATGGGAGTCTACCAGGGTGTCTCCCCTGTCGGGAGTCCGTTCGCGCTCTCTGTTTGCCAGGCGCTGGCCGGCTTCCCGTCCGCCCTCCTTGCATCCGGAGCGCCGTCGGGCTTTCATACTGCCCAGGGCGGGAGAGGGGTAAAGGAGCGTACCGGACCGGCGGGAGCGGCGGTCTGTCTGGTTGCGTGCGCGCGGCGTCGTCGGCGTGGCGCGGCGCAGCGAGCGCTCGGGAGCGCGTGAGCCGACGCGCGTAGATCGTTTCGCGACGGTCGCCGTCGCGCCGGCGTTTCATCGCGGTTGCCCGCGCCTCGCCGGCTGCTGGGAAGTGGGGGCCCGCGCCGCTCGAGCGTCGCTCCAGCCAGCAGGAGACAGGGACATGCCGCCCGGCGAGCGGCCCCCGCTGCCGAGGAAAGCCGAGGGGAGCCATGCGTGGCAAGCACGTGATCCTGGTTGCAGAGGACGACGTCGACACCGCGGCGATGCTGGAGGAGCTCCTGACGCTGGAAGGGTACGAGGTCGAGATGACCGCGACCGCGCGCGCGGCGCTCGAGGCGCTCGCGGAGCGGCGCTTCCACGCGGTCCTCCTCGACCTGTCGATGCCGGGCATGACGACCGACCGGTTCGTCGCCGAGGTCGCCGGGCTGGGGACGCCCTCTCCCCTCATGATTTTCTCGGCGCGCCTGCCGCACGAGATGCGGGCGATCGCCGAGCGGCTGAATGCGGCCGCGCTCATCCCGAAGCCGGTGGACATCGATGTGCTGCTGAGCGCCCTCTCGCAGGTGGTGCTCGGCTCCTCGCGCGAGGGTGGTTGACGTTGCCCACCCGCGCCGCAGACGCCCGGGACGCCGCTCCGGCGGGCGGCGTGCTGCTGCGCTCCATCGCGCCGGTGGTACGATCCGCGCGCGACGTGCGTGGAGCGCGACCCGCCGCGCGGATGCTCACCCTGGCTGGCCGCAGATCCGGCCACACAGCGGCTTCGCCGGAGCGCTCCCGTGCTGTAACATGCGGCTCGACGACGACGGACGACGACGCTCGATGCCCGCGAACATCCGCGATGCGCACGCCTGAACCCTCCCGCCAGAGCTGTCCGGAGCAAGCCCCGTCCGCCCGCGCGGCGCCAGGGCTTCACCGTGACCGCGCGGGCGAGCTCCGCATCGCGGCGACTTCGCAGCAGCGCGTCACCGCGTCACCGCGTCACCAACTGCCGCAGAGAGACCTTCATGCGCCTCCTTCCTCGCAGAACAATCTTCGTCATGCAGACCCCGAGCAGGGATTCAGGGCTTTCCCTGTTTCGCGGCGACGTCAGGCTTTCGCATAGTGGTTGATGCACCGTGCCTGCCACTCCCTTGAAGAGGATCCTCGTTGTCGATGACGATCCGGATATTCGAGAGACCCTTGCCGAGCTCCTGCAAGAGGAGGGGTACTCCGTCTCCTCGGCGGCGCATGGCGGCGAGGCCCTCAGCGCGCTCCGAACGGACCCGAGACCCGGTCTCATCCTGCTCGACCTCATGATGCCCATCATGGATGGGTGGCAGTTCAGGGCAGAGCAGAAGAAGGACCCGGAGCTCGCCTCGATCCCGGTGGTGATCATCTCGGCGACCGGGCGCGACGAGTTCGTGTCCTCGCTCGGCGCGGCGCAGTTCCTGAAGAAGCCGATCAACCTCGAACAGCTGCTCGCCGCGGTCGAACAGCACTGCCGGTGAGGCGCAGTGCCGCTGTTCGTCTATGGCACGTTGATGCGCGGCGAGCGCTCGCACGCGCTGCTCGGGGGCGCGCGTTACCTCGGGCCCGCTCGCACACCCCGGTCGTTCGAGCTCGCCGACTTCGGCGCCTACCCGGCGCTCGTGCGCGGGGGCTCTGTCGCGGTCCTCGGCGAGCTCTACGAGCCTGACCGGGAGACGCTCGCCTCGCTCGACCTCTACGAGGGCTGCCCGGACCTCTTCCAGCGCGAGGCGATCGCGCTGGAGGGGGGCGCGCGCTGCGAGGCGTACCTGATGCCCGCGGGCCAGGCGCTGGGGCGTCCCCGGATCGCGTCGGGGGACTGGCGGGCGCGGCAGCGATGAGCGCGTCAGTCGGGGCCGGCGCGGCGCGCTGAGCGCAGCCCGGGTGGGGCGCCCTCGTCCTTCTCCTCGCCGCCGGTCCTGTCCTCGACCACGAGGAGCAGGGCCGGGAGCTCGCCCTCGTCGGCCTGGAGGCGGAAGGCGGAGAGCGACAGCGTCTTGCGCCCGGCGCGCGCGAGCACGGCGTCGACGCGGAGGTCGACCAGGGAGGCGCTGCGTTGAAGCACGTCCCGGAGCCGCTGCTCCAGCTCCGGGGTGTTCCAGCCAGCGTCGATGGCCGAGAGCGGCCGTCCCTCGATGTCGCCGAGCGCGACCATGAACAGCTCGCAGTAGCGCCGCGTGGCCGCCCGGATCCGGAGCTCGCCGTCGAGCAGGAGGAAGGGGTGGCGCAGGACCTCGAACACGGCGGAGATGCGCTCGCGCGTGCCCGCGAGCTCGCGCCCGGCGCGCCTCGGCGCGTCGCTCTCCAGCCAGCAGATCACCGCGCCGTCGACCTCGGCCTCGGAGGTCCGGGAAGGGCGGACCCGCATGACGTAGGAGCGCCCGTCGCGCTCCTCGACCTGCCGCTCGACGGTGCTCCTCGTGTCGAGCGCCTCGGCGACGACCGGCGCGATGTCGGCCCAGCTCCTCGGCTTCACGTCGAGGATCGACCTGCCCACGTCGCCAGCGGCGAGGCCGAGCAGCCTGTCCGCCGCGCCGGTGACGCGGCGGATCCGGAGGTCGGCGTCGAGCAACACGACGGGGACGTTGGTGCTGGCGAGGACGTCCTGCAGCTCGTCGTTGGCGAGCCCGAGCGCGACGTTGCTGCTGTGGAGCTCCTCGTTGACGGTCGTGAGCTCCTGGTTCAACGACTGGAGCTCTTCGTGGGAGGACTCGAGCTCGTCGTTCATCCTGTGCAGCTCGTCGTTGCTCGCGAGGAGCTCCTCGTTCGCGCAGAGGAGCTCCTCGTTCGTCGCCTCGAGCTCGTCGATGATCGACTGGAGGTACTCCCTCGTGGCGACGAGCTCCCTGCGGAGCTGGACGAGCTCCATGTCCCTCTGGGGGGCGCTCTGGGTCGGCTCGCCGCCCGCGTCCAGCCCGGCCGCGCGGGACTCGGAGAAGAGGACGAGGAAGCAGCGTCCCTGCGGGAGCCGCACCTTGAGCGGCCACACCTCGATGTCGACGTACCGGAGCTTCTCTCCCTGCCTGACCTTGACATGCTCCCGGCGGGCCATCGCCCAGGAGCTCATCGACGCGTCGATGGCGCCCCGCAGGTCGAGCAGGAGCCCCTCTCGCGCCATCTTGAAGAGGTGCAGGCTCGCGTCGCCCGGCGCCGGCTCGAGGTAGGGCCCTGTCTTGCCCCGGAACTGGAGGATCTGCATCTCCTCGTCCACCACCACGCCAGCCGGGGCGTGGTGCGCCATGACGATGGCGTCGGCCTCCTTGCGCACCGCGTCCATGCTGGGCCCCTCGGGGCTCCTCTGCCTGTCCGCCGCCGGCGCGGCCACGCTCGGCGGAGCGGGCGCGGCGAGCCCGAGGGACGCGTCGGACGCGGCGCGCTTGCAGAAGATCCTGTGGGTCCTGTCCACGATCCCGAACAGGTCGGGCATCGCGCCGGTGCCCTCGGACGACCCGAGGAGCAGGAAGCCCGTGGGCTTGAGGGCCTGGTGGAAGGTGTGCAGCAGCCGGCGTTGCAAGCTCGGCTCCATGTAGATCATCAGGTTGCGGCAGCTGATGAGATCGAGCTTCGAGAGCGGCGGGTCGGCCGCGGCGTTGTGGCGCGAGAAGATGCAGAGATCCCGGAGCGACTTGTTGACCTGGACGCCGCCCTGCACGCGGACGAAGAAGCGGCGCAGCCGGCCGGGATCTACGTCGCTCGCGAGGCTCTCGGCGTAGATCCCGGCCCGCGCCTGCTGGATTGCGGCCTCGCTCAGGTCGGTGCCGAAGATCTGGATGGCGTGGTCGCTCGCGTCGGCCTCGAGGACCTCGAGCAGCGAGATCGCGAGAGAGTAGACCTCCTCGCCCGTCGAGCAGCCCGGCACCCAGATGCGGACAGGGCAGTCGCGCGGCCTGTTGTGCATGAGCACCGGGAACACGTGCGTCTTCAGCGCGGCGAAGGTGCCCGGGTCGCGGAAGAACGTCGTGATCTTGATCAGGAGGTCCTGGTAGAGCTCCTCGATCTCGCCGGGATGCGCTTGCAGGTGATCCAGGTATTTCTGGAGGCTGGCGATCCCGTGGAGCGTCATTCTCCGCTGGATGCGGCGCTTCAGCGTGGTCTTCTTGTAGTGGCTGAAGTCCACGCCCACCGCGGCGTGGAGCAGCCCGAAGAGCTTGCCGAGGGCGGGGTCGACCCCGTGCGCGGGCCAGGGAGCGAGCGCGTTTCCGGGGCGGCCCATCCGCACGAGCTCCGCCGCGATCTCCTCGACGCGAAGGGTGAAGTCGACGCCCCCGGCGGCGATGGCGCTGCGCGGGAGCGCCGACCTGTCGGCGCTGCGCGGATCCTCCGCGAACGTGACCCCGCCCTCCGCCTTCACGTCCTTCAGCCCGAGGGCACCGTCGCTCCCGCCGCCGGAGAGCGCGACGGCGATCGCTCTCGACCCCAGCTCGCTCGCGAGCGAGCGCAGGAAGACGTCGGCGGGGCTCGCGCCGCCCTCACCGCGCGGCGCGAGCTCGACGCTCAACCCGGCGGCCAGCGTCGCGCGTGTATTGGGCGGCAGGACCTGGACGTGACCCGGCATGAGCCTCGTCCCTTGTCGAAGCTCGCTCACCGGGAGCGGGCTGCTCTGCGTCGCGAGCTCGAGGAGCGGGGTCTCCCACGGATCTTCGCTGTAGATCAGCACGAGGGAGAGGCAGGTATCCCTGCTCGGCAGGCGCCGGAGGAGCTCGGCGACAGCGCTGCGCCCGCCGGCCGCCGCGACGACGCAGACGACGAGACAGCGCAGGTCGCCCCCGGAATACGGCTCGCCCGCCGCGGAGGACCCGCCAGCGCCCGGAGACGGATCGATCTCGCGCCTCGACGCAGCCCCCCCGCCGGGCGGGCGCGCGGAGTCGCTCTGGCCCGTTGCCCTGAATTGCGTCCGGCGTGTCTTCTTGTGTTCAGGCATTGTGGCTTGAACGGTTGGTCGCCCCCTCCGGCACCTCGCTGCCGCGGGGGCCTGAAGACGACCAAGCTATGGTTGCGGTGTGCGAACCGTCAACGACCCTACCGTCAGGTTCCATCGTGTCAGTTGAGCGCTGGACACTGTGTCTGACGTCCGCAATCCATCCTTTTATGAGATCAGGAGCGCCCAAGAGCGGTGAGCGTGGAGCTGCGGCCCACCATCGAGCCCGTCAGCGCGCGCCTTCCAGGCGAGCGAGCAGCTGCTCGAGCTGCTCCAGGACGTGCGTGGACTGAATGGCCACCGCGCGGGCGGAATCCCTGAGCCTGAACAGCGTCGCCTCGTCGAGCATCCCGCTGGGCTGGAGCCTGGCCAGGGCTTCCAGCGCGGCGCCGTGGCGCGCTCGGGCGACGTGCGCTGCCGCCATCGCGCGGCGCAGACGCGTGCGCGGGGGCTCGAGGCTCTCGACCCTGGACCACCTCCTCTCCGGCTGATCGCGCCACGCCCCGTCGTCGGCCCGCGCCGACCGCTCGGCGGGCGCCGCGACCGCCGAGGCGGCCTCGTGCGACTCGAGCAGCGCGGGCACCGTGCCTCCCCGCAGCGCTCGCGCCGCCTCGTTCCCCGCGCGGTGCTTCCGCTTCCTGCGCTGCTCATCGGACTGGGTGAAGATGCTGACCCTGATCTCCCGGCTCGCACCGGGCTCCCGGGCGTCCTCCCATCTGTCTTCGTCGACGATCTGCTTGGTCGCGTCGTTGACGAGAAACACCTGATCCGCGTCGTGGAACCGCTCTGCTCGCAATGCCCTCAACGCGGAGCACGCCGTCTCGAGTGAGCGGATGTGCTTCATGAGCGCGAGCCGCCTGCCCCGGAAGCGAACGTAGATGCTGTAGCTGGTCTGGGGCGCCATTTGCTTCGCCTCGTAGGCCCGATCGCGTCATGTTGGGTTCATCCGTCTTCTGGATATCAACTCTCAGTCTCATCTCGCCAGGGAGCCGGGTTGAACGGGCGGTTGCCCGGCCCGCCACGTCTCCGCGGGGCCTCGCGGCGAGCCTTCGCGCGAGCTCCCGGCGCGCGCCTCTCCTCCGGTCTCACGCTTCGGGTACCGTCGTCAGCAGCACCAGGCTCCCGGCGGTTCGCTCGGCGGTCCTGCACGCGGTGCGCACGAGCTGCCACTCTGCTTTCACGAGCTCCGCGATCAGCGACCTGTCCTGGCAGAGGGCCTTGCACAGGGACTCCTCGGCGTCGTCGCCGAAGGAGAGCACGCGGATCGCGATGGCGAGCGCGAAGTCCCTGGTCAGCTGGACACGCAGGTCGACGTCCGGGGTGGAGACGTGGAGCGCATGCTCGGCGAGGGCGACCTCGATCCTGTCCGCGATCGGCGCCTCGACGCCGGCACGCCACTGGATCGAGCGGCATGTCTGCCGGAGCAGCTCCTGGATCAACCGTCTGTCACGACCCCACTGTGTGCTCATACAGCCCCCTCGACAGCTGCCGTCCTCCGGCGGAGGACCGTCCGGGGAAGGGCACGCTGCCGGCCAGAGCGCGCGACGGTCGACGTGGCGTGTCTGAACAATCAGGACCGCTCCCCAAGATCGCGCTCCTCCGGGTCCTCCGATCGGCTCCCCTCCGGCTCCCCGACCCACCCCCTCACTGTCCCGAGGCCAATGTCCTCGTTGACAGTTCGTTGTATCTCAGCTTTTGCCTGACCGACGCTAGGGCGATGAGGAATCAGGCATCAGGGATCGCCTGTACGCTGTCGCTGGCCTGCCGAAGACCTGTGTTCGGGAAGTTCCCTATGGCCCAGGTGCTGCGCCAGACCTCGTCTCACCACCCCGGGCTCCGGTCACCGCGGGGCAGGCGCGCGCGCCTCAGGTCGCCCTGGTCTTCGAGCGCCTGCGCTCGACGCCCGGCGCCGGGGCAGAGCCAGCGGCTTGCGGCGCGCTGTGCGGGGGCGCTTCCGTGACCGACGGGTCAGCGACGGCGCGCACCTCCGGGGCGAGCAGGCCGTGCGTGAAGAGCTGGAGCACCTGCGAACACCAGGCCCCGATGTCGGGCCGGGACGGCGCGCCGATGAGCTTGCGCACCAGCCGATCGAAGGCGCCGGAGATGAGCGCGGCGATGACGCTGGGATCGAGATCGCGCCGGTAGAGGCCGATGTCGATCGCGTACCGGACGCGGCTCTCCACCTGGCGCGCGACGCGCTGAGCGAACTCGTCGATGAGGTAGGCGTAGGGCGCCCCGCCGCCGCCCGCCAGCATCATCTTGAGCAGCGCGCGGTTCTGCCAGCAGAACTCGAGCACCTCGATGTCGTGGGCGAGCACGCGCTTCAGGTACTCGTTGATCGACGCTCGCTCGCTCTCGAAGACGATGGGCGGCGGCTCCACGCAGCCCGCGAGGCGCGCGATGAACGTCTCGACGATCTGCTTGAAGCAGTCGTCCTTGCTCTGGAAGTGCAGGTAGAAGGCGCCCTTCGAGACGCCCGCCCGCTCGGTGATGTCCTCGACCTTCGCGGCCGCGAGGCCACGCTCGGTGAACGCCGCCTCGGCGGCCCGGAGCAACTCGATCCTGGCGCGGCGATCGGCGAGGCGGGGCATTCTGACTGGTCGGTCAAAGTCTGCGGGACTCGGCCACTATGGGAAGGTCACCAGAGGCCGTCAAGCCGGCTCGGCCGCGCCACGTCGCGACGCTCGCGACGCAACGCGTCCGGGCACCTCCCGCCGGTGCTGGCACGAGCGATGCTGCCCGGAAAACCATGGTGACGGTGGCGAGACGAAATGCAGCAGGGCGCGACGCCAGGGCCGGGGAATCGACGGCGGCGGGCCTGGTCCCCAGCCATCCTTCGCTGCCGAGCCTGCGCGAGGCCGCCGCGGGCTGCCGGGCGTGCCCGCTCTGGGAGCGGGGTACGCAGACCGTGTTCGGCGAAGGCGCGGCGCGATCGGACGTGCTGCTCCTCGGCGAGCAGCCGGGCGACAGGGAGGACCTGGCCGGCAAGCCGTTCGTGGGCCCGGCGGGGCAGCTGCTCGATCGCGCGCTCGAGGCGGCGGGGATCGATCGAGGCCGGGCGTACGTGACCAACGTGGTCAAGCACTTCAAGTGGGAGCCGCGCGGCAAGCGGCGCATCCACAAGAAGCCCGACGCGCGCGAGATCCGCGCGTGTCTCCCCTGGCTCGCCGCGGAGATCGCGGTGGTGCAGCCGGAGATCGTGGTATGCCTCGGCGCGACGGCGGCGCAGGCGCTGCTCGGCAGCTCGTTCCGGGTCACGCGCGATCGCGGCCGGATCCTCGAGTCGCCGCTCGCGCCGCGCACGCTCGCGACGGTGCACCCCGCGTCGATCCTCCGCATGCCGGACGAGGACTCCAGGCAAGCCGAGCTCTCCCGTTTCATCGAGGATCTCACCGCGGTGGCGCGCGCGCTCGGCTGAGCCGCCGCCGCGGCGGCGCGCGCCGCGTTCTCGCGGCGCGCGCTCGCGATGGAGTAGGATTCGCCCCGATGACCACAAGCCCACAACCGGTCCCGGGTGCAGCGCACCCCGCGCCGACTCCGTCGGCCGAGCACCCGCACGGCTCGAAGAAGATGTGGCCGCTGATGCTCGCGGCGCTCGGGGTCGTCTACGGCGACATCGGGACGAGCCCCCTCTACGCGATGAAGGAGTGCTTCAGCCCCGCGAGCCCGCATCGCGTCGATCCGACGCCGGCCAACGTGCTGGGCGTGCTCTCGCTGATGTTCTGGGCGCTGATGCTGGTGGTGACCATCAAGTACGTGACGTTCATCACGCGGGCCGACAACGAGGGGGCGGGCGGCATCCTCGCGCTCCTCGCGCTCGTCCCGAACAACGAGCGCAAGGGCGACGGCCGCGGCCTCCTCGTGCTCCTCGTCCTCTTCGGCGCGGCGCTCCTCTACGGCGACGGCGTGATCACGCCCGCGATCTCGGTGCTGTCGGCGGTGGAGGGCCTCGAGGTCGCGACGTCGACGCTGAAGCCCGCGGTCGTGCCGATCACGTGCGCCGTGCTGCTGGCCCTGTTCCTCGTGCAGAAGCGCGGCACGGCCGGGATCGGGACGGTCTTCGGGCCGGTGACGCTCGTGTGGTTCCTCGTGCTCACGCTGCTCGGAGCGAAGGAGATCCTCCACAGCCCGGGCGTGCTCCGGGCCGTCTCACCGGAGTACGCGGTGAGCTTCTTCATCGCGAACAAGGTGCACGGCTTCCTGATCCTCGGCGCGGTCGTCCTCTGCATCACCGGCGGCGAGGCGCTCTACGCCGACATGGGCCATTTCGGCCGCGAGCCCATCAAGTACACCTGGTACACGATCGTCTGGCCGGGGCTGCTCATCAACTACTTCGGCCAGGGCGCCAAGCTCCTCGAGGACCCTTCCGCCGCGGCGAACCCGTTCTACGCGCTCGTCCCGTCGTGGGCGCTCTACCCCACGGTGGCGATCGCGACAGCGGCGACCGTCGTCGCGTCGCAGGCGCTCATCTCCGGGGCCTTCTCGCTGACGCAGCAGGCGGTGCAGCTCGGGTACTTCCCGCGCGTCACGGTGGTCCACACCTCGAAGGACGAGGCGGGGCAGATCTACATTCCCGAGGTGAACAGCGGGCTCATGATCTCGTGCATCGTCCTGGTGCTCACCTTCAAGAACGCGAGCGCGCTCGCGGCCGCCTACGGCATCGCCGTCACGGGGACGATGGGGATCACGACGGTTGTCTACTACGTGGTCACCCGGAAGACGTGGGGCTGGCCGGTGTGGAAGTCGCTCCCGCTGGCCGGGCTCTTCCTGGTGATCGATCTCGCGTTCTTCGCGGCGAACAGCGCCAAGTTCTTCCATGGGGGCTGGGTGCCCATCGTGATGGGCGCGGCGACGTTCACGGTGATGACGACCTGGAAGACGGGGCGCAAGCACCTCGCGGCGGCGATCAAGTCGGCGATCCTGCCGCTCGACATGTTCCTCGAGGACGTGAAGCGCACGAAGCCGCACCGGGTGCGCGGGACGGCGGTCTTCATGGCGTCGAGCCCGGAGGGTACGCCGCCGATCTTGCTGCATCACGTGAAGCACAACCAGGTGCTGCACGAGCAGGTCGTGCTGCTCTCGATCCAGGTGCTGAACGTGCCGGAGGTGCCCGCGGATCGGCGCACGACGGTGATCCCGCGGGGGGAGGGCATCTACCAGGTCACGGCGTGTTACGGCTTCATGCAGACGCCGAACGCCCCGTCGGTGCTGGAGGGGTGCAAGCGGCACGCGCTCAACATCGACCTCGGGAGGACGAGCTACTACCTCGGCAGGGAGACGCTGCTGACGACGGGGAGCTCGAAGATGTCCCGGTGGCGAAAGGCGCTGTTCGCTTTCATCTCGCGGAACGCGCGGCCCGCGACGGCGTACTTCGGGCTGCCGCCGAACCGGGTGGTCGAGCTCGGCATGCAGGTCAATTTCTAGGGCGCGACAGCGCGGCGATCAGGGCCCGGTGTACCGGGCCCGCGGCCGCAGCATGTACCCCGCCTCCCGCTGCTCGAACGCGTGGGCGATCCACCCCGCGGCGCGCCCCACCGCGAAGAGCGCCGCCGCCGAGCCGGCCGGCAAGCCGAGCGCGGCCGCGATCGCCACGAGGCCCATGTCGAGCGACGGCGGATCGTGGCCGGCGTCGCGCAGCGCGTCGACGAGCGCGAGCACCGTGCGCAGCGCCGCGCTCTGCGGCGCGAGCGCGCGCGCCGTGTCGAGCAGCGCCTGGGCGCGGGGGTCGCCGTCCGGGTAGAGCCGGTGCCCGAAGCCGGCGATGGGCTCGCCGCGGCGCAGCCGCTCGTGGACCGCGGCGGCTGCGCGCTCGGGCCTGCCCGCCTCGGCGACCAGGGCTTCGACCCTGTCGGCGGCGCCGCCGTGCCGCGGGCCGGAGAGCGCCGCGAGCCCCGCGCTGACGCACGCGTAGAGGTCGGCTCCGGTGGAGGCGGCCACCCGGACCGCGAACGCCGAGGCGTTCAGCTCGTGATCGGCCGAGACGAGGAGCGCCCGGTTCACGGCGCGCTCGGCCTTCTTCGTGGGGTTCGCGCCGAGGGCGATGAGCAGGCGCCGCGCCGTCCCCTCGGCCTCGAGGGCGTCGGTCGCCCCGCGCGCGTCCCGTCCGAGGCCGACGAGCGCCGCGAGCGATCGCACGAGCGCGCGCGCCCGGGCCCGCTCCGCGTCGCTCGTGGGGATGCGCCCGTCGCCCGAGGGCGCGCCCACGTGGCGGGTCGCGTCGTGCGCGCCGAGCGCTGGCACCGCGAGCGTGAGCGCGGTGAGCGGCGGCGCGCTCTCCGGCAGGAGCGCCGCGAGCTTCGCCGGGCGGACGCTCAGCCGGGCCGGCCGCGCGGCCGGCGCGCCCTCCGCGGGCAGCTCGCCGGTCCACAGGAGCTCGGCGACCGCCTCAAAGGGCACGTCCTCGAGCGCCAGCGCGACCGCCTCCTTGCCCCGGTAGACGGGGCCGCGCGGCCCGATCGCGGTGAGCGCCGACTCGAGCACCGGCTCGCCCCACCGGAGCGCCTCGGCGGCGACCGGGCCGTGGCCTGCGCGCGCGTCGTGCCGCGCCTTGAGCCGCTCGATGTCCGCCCTGAGGTAGAGCCGCGCGCGCCCTCGCCCGCCTGGCACGCCCCGGAGCACGCCGCGGCTCGCGTACGCGTAGAGCGTCTCCCGCTTCACGCCGAGCAGCGCCGCGGCCTCGGCGCCGGTCACGTACGCCGAGGCCCGCTGCTCCGAGCCAGGTAGATCAACCATGAGAGCCCATCAACGTTCGATCCATCCCGTCCACCCCTCATGAGGCGCGGCGCCGAGAACCGCTGGACGTCCTCTGTCCCTCCTAGCACCGCGACTCTCGGTCCAACTCGGGATTCTTCATGTGGCGGGCGCGCGCCGTCTTCTCGCGGCGCGCGCTCCGCCTCTCGGGTCAGGGCGGGGCGGCACCTCGACCGCGCGCGCTGGCGGCACCCTCGACGCACCTCGATAGCGTGCATGGTTGATTGTACAATCAAGGTTGATCAACTCCATGCGATGCCCAACATGTCCATGGCGGAGGTGATCGGGATGAAGGATGTGGCGGCGCCGCTCGCGAGCGGCCTGGAAGGCGTTGTGGTGGCGGAGACGCGGCTCTCGGAGGTGGACGGAGAGCGGGGGAAGCTCACCCTCGCCGGCCACGACGTCGAGGAGCTCGCCGGCGACGGCGGGGCGACCTTCGAGGACGTGTGCGGGCTGCTCTGGGGCGGCGCGTTGCCCGCCTCGGCGGAGCGGGAGGCGATCCGGGGGGCGATCGCCGAGGGGCGGGCGCGGGCGTTCGCGCTCCAGGGCCGGCTCGGGGACGCGCTCCAGGCTGGCGACGGCATGGATGCGCTCCGCGCCGCGGTCGCGCACCTCGGGAGCGACGCGCCGCCGGCGGCGATCGCCGGGGCGGTGGCGACGTTCGCGGCGGCGTGGTCGCGGCGCCGCGCGGGCGAGGCTCCGGTCGCGCCGGATCCGGCGCTCCGGCTCTCGGCCGACTACCTGCGGATGGTGCGGGGGTCGGCGGCGAGCGAGGCCGAGGCGCGCGAGCTCGACACGTACCTCGTGACCGTCTCGGACCATGGCATGAACGCGTCGACCTTCGCCGCGCGCGTGGTCACCTCGACGGGGTCGGACGCGATCTCGGCCGTCGTCGCGGCGATCGGCGCGCTGAAGGGGCCGCTCCACGGCGGCGCGCCGGGGCCGGTCCTCGACATGCTGGACGCGATCGGGGCGGCCACGGGCGAGGGCGGCGCGCCGCCGGCCGGCAGCGCCGAGCGCTGGGTCCAGGCGGAGCTCGGGGCGGGGCGGCGGATCATGGGCATGGGGCACCGGATCTACCGGGTGAGGGATCCGCGGGCGGCGGTGCTCGAGCGGGCGATCGAGCGGCTCGGGCGGACCTCTGGCGGGGCGCGGGGCGCCCGGCTCGCGCTGGCGCGCGCGGTCGAGCGGGCGGCGGAGGCGGCGCTCCGCGCGCGGCACCCGGACCGGCCGCTGCGCGCGAACGTCGAGTTCTACACGGCGGTGCTGCTCGACGCGCTCGGGCTGCCGCGCGCGCTGTTCTCGCCGACCTTCGCGGTGGGCAGGGTCGCCGGCTGGTGCGCGCACATCGATGAGCAACGGCGCGCCGGGCGGCTCATCCGGCCGAGCTCCCGCTACATCGGGGGCGTCCCCGGAGCGGCGGGCGTCCGCTCCGCCGCGCTGACGCCGCAGAGCTCGTAGACACCCTGACCCAGGGGTCTCGCGTCCTTGACGCCGCAGAGCTCGTAGACACCCCGACCCAGGGGCCTCGCCTTCCTGGCCGGGGCCCTCGCTGTCCTGGCCGGGCTTCAGCGCCCAGCGCCGGAGGGGCGCCGGTTCCCCCGGGTCGACACGCCGCGGACCGGACTTATTTAAAGATCCAGGACGGGCATTCCCCTCATCCCCGTCGTCCTGTCATCCCTGCCGACCGTAGATCGCCGGCCAGGTCATCCCGCCGCCCAGGAAAGGCGAAAGGCGGACGCGCCGAGCACGGGTAGGACGTTGTTCGTCCAGCAAAGTTGGCAGCTTCGCGGGGGCACTGTTACCATGTTCAGTATGTCGCCCGTCGCTCTTGCCGCTCCTCTCGCCCGGGACCTCCTTCGTCACACCCTCCCCGAGTTTGAAGCGCGCGCCAAGACGCTCCCGCTCGGCATACAGGAAATTAATGACGCGCTCCCGGAAGGGGGTCTGCCGCGCGGAGGAGTGGTCGAGCTCGCTGCGCCTCGGGGGCTGGGGCGTTCCACCTCGATCGCCCTCTCCGCGTGCGCCTCGGCGCAGGCGGAGGCGCGGCTGCGCGGGACGAGCGCGACGGCGGGCGCCTGGTGCGCGTGGATCGACCCGAGCGGCTCGCTCTTCGCGCCGGCGGTCGCGCGGGCGGGGGTCGACCTGAGCCGCCTGCTCGTGGCGCGGCCCCCCGCAGAGATGCTCGCGAAGGTCGCGGTCCGGATGGCGATGAGCCGGGCGTTCGCGGTGCTGGTGATCGACGTGGCCGGGGTCCCGGGGGCCTTCGGTCAGGGGGCGGTGAAGGGGGAGCGGAGCGCGCCCGCGGCGGGGCGCCGCGAGGAGGACCTCGCGCGCTGGGTCAACGTGGTGCGCAAGCTCGCCCTGGCGACCGAGGGGAGCGACGGGACGATCCTGCTCCTCACCGACCGCCAGGCGGCACGGCCGATGCCTTTGCCTGTCGCGATGCGGCTGGAGCTCGAGCAGGTCGCCGAAGATCGGCTGATGGTCCGCGTCGCCAAGGATCGCCGCGGGCGCGTGACTTCGCCGACACCGGTGGTGCTGGGGCAGCGATCGAAGGCGGAGCGGGCGGCGGTCAGCAGCGAGCCGCGGCCCGCGCTGTCGAGGGTGTGAGGGAGGAGGAGCGATGGCGGTGAGGCGCATTGTGGCGATCGTGCTCCCGCAGCTCGCGTGCGAGCTGGTGAAGCAGCGTGGACCGGTCTCGCCGAGCGGGAAGGCGCCGCTCGCCGTGATCGTCGGCGGCGACGAGGAGCGCCGGACGGCGCTCGCGGCGGGGGCCGAGCGCGAGCCGCAGGCGCCCGCGGCGGTGATCGACGTTGTCGATGACGAGGCGAGGCGGTACGGGGTGAGGCCGGGGCAGAAGGTCGTCGAGGCGGCGGCGCTGGTCGCGCATCTGGCGATCCACCGGGTGACGTTCGCCGAGATCGACGCGGCGCTCGGCCGGGTCGCCGAGGTGGCGCTCGGGCTCGGGGCGACGGCGGCGATCCAGCTCGGCGAGCAGGGCGGCTCGCGCGCCGGCGCGCCGCGCTCGGGGGCGTCGCGGGCGAGCCGCGCCGGAGAGCGCGCGGCGAGCGAGGCGCGGAGCCCCTGGGGCGACGGCCCGTACGACACGGTGTGGCTCGACATCACCGGGGCGTCGCACCTCGTCGGCGGCGAGGAGGCGCTGCTCGACGAGCTCGGCGAGCGCGTGGCGGCGCTCGGCCACCGGGCGCGGCTCGCGATCGCCGACGGGCCGCGGCTCGCGCAGGCGCTCGCGCGGTTCGGCGCGCTGGATGGCGGGCGAGGGGCCGATGCCCTGATCGCGCCGCCCGGCAAGGGCGCGCAGGCGATCGGGCCGCTGCCGGTGCAGGCGCTGCCGGTCGAGCGCGAGGTGGCGAGCTTCCTCGTCCGGCTCGGCGTGCTCCGCGTCGAGGACCTCGCGCGCCTGCCGCGGGCGCAGGTGGCGGCGCGGCTGGGCCCGCGGACGACCGAGGTGATGGAGCTCCTCGCCGGCCGCGATCCCGTGCCGCTCCTGCCGTTCGAGGTGCCCCGGCTCATCGAGGAGGAGGTGCTCTTCGACGAGCCTGTCGAGAACGCCGAGTCGCTCCTGTTCGTGCTGCGCGGCATGACGTCGCGGATCGCGTCACGGCTCTCCGCGCGCGGCGAGGCGTGCGGGCGGCTCAACGTGGCGATCGCCTACGATCGCTCGATCGCGCGGCTCCGGCTCGGCGATCGCGATGACGACGCCGCGCTTCTCCTGGAGGACGAGGAGCGCGGCCCCTCGCTGCGCTTCCACGTCGACATGCCGGTGCCCCTCTCGGACGCGGGCGATCTGCTGCGCCCGATCAAGGCGAAGCTGGAGCGGATCGAGCTCGCGGCGCCCGCGGTCGGGGTCCACCTCATCGCCTCCCGGATCGCGCGCGCCCGCCAGGTGCAGCTCGACCTGTCGCGCGACCGCTCGGTCGATCCCGATAGCCTGCCGGCGCTCCTGGCCGAGCTCTCGGCCGAGATCGGCGCCGAGCGGGTGGGCGTCCTGGAGATCGCGGACGCGCACCGCCCCGAGGCGCGCTCGCGGCTCGTGCCGGTCGCGGACGAGGCGGCCACGGCGCGCTCGTCCGCCGCCGCCCGCGCGCGCGCGGCGGCGGAGCGGGCCGCGGCGGAGCAGGGCGCGGGCGCGGAGGGGGCGGAGCAGCCGGCGCCGGAGCCCGCGCGGCTCCTCGCGCAGCCGATCCCGCTCGGCCGCGTGGGGCGGGGGGCGATCGTGGCCGTCGATCGGCACCTCTACGCGATCGAGCGGCTCTCCTTCGTGATGCGGATCGACGCGGTGGAGTGGTGGACGCCCACGCCGGCCTCGCGCGACTACGCGCGCGCCTGGCTGGTCTCCGGCGCTCCCTCCGGCAGGGCCGCCCCGCGGCTCGGCGAGCTGCGCTCCTCGCGTGACGGCGCGAGCGCGAGCTCCTGCGGCGAGGCGTGGATCTACGTCGACCGCGCGACGGGCGAGGCCTTCTTGCAGGGGTGGTGCGAGTGAGCGCCGGCGCCTCGGTGCCGTTCGTGGAGCTCTGCGGCCGCTCCTGCTTCTCGTTCCTCGAGGGCGCCTCCCACCCCGAGGAGCTCGTGCACCGCGCGAAGGAGCTCGGCCTCGAGGGGCTCGCGCTCTGCGATCGCGACGGGATCTACGGCAGCGTCCGCGCGCACACGGCGGCGAAGAAGATCGAGCAGCGGGTGATCGTCGGCGCCGAGCTGACGATCGGCACGCCGCGCGCTGCCGCCGATCGCGCCGCGCAGCGCGCCGATCGCGCGCCGGAGGTGCAGCCGTCGGTGGTCCTCCTGGTCGAGGACAGCGAGGGGTACGCGAACCTCTGCCGCCTGCTCACGATCGCGCACGCCGATTGCGAGAAGGGGACGGCGAGCATCTCGGCGGAGGCGATCGCGGCGGCGCAGCGGGGCCTCACCGCGATCGTGCCGCTCGATCCGCTCGTGCCCGCGGACGTCTCCGGCGCGCTCATCGGCGCGCTGCGCGACGCGTTCGGCGAGCGCGCGCTCGTCGCGACCTGGAAGCACCTCGACCGCCGGGACGGCGAGCGCGTCGCGGCGGCCCTCGCGGCGGAGCGGCGCTACGGCCCCTGCGTTGTGGCGACCGCGCGCCCCTTCTACCACCACCCTTCGCGCAAGCCGCTCGCCGACGTGCTCACGTGCATCCGGACCAAGACCACGCTCGATCAGGCCGGCACGCGGATCGCGCCGAACGCGGAGGCGTACGTGCGGTCCGGCGCGCAGATGGCGGCGCTGTTCCGCGATCACCCGGCCTGGGTCGCGCGCACGGTGGAGGTCGCGTCCCGCTGCCGCTTCTCGCTCTCCGAGCTCCGCTACAGCTTCCCGAGCGACGCGCTGTGCAAGCCGGGGGAGACGTCGGACCAGGCGCTCCGCCGCCTCACCGACGAGGGCTGCCGCGACCGCTACCCCGAGGGGACGCCGTCGCAGGTGCGAGCGCAGATCGAGAAGGAGCTCGCGCTCATCGCGAAGCTCGGCGTGGCCCCGTACTTCCTCAGCGTGCAGCAGGTCGTGAAGATCGCCCGCGCGCGGCAGATCCTCTGCCAGGGCCGCGGGAGCGCGGCGAACAGCGCGGTGTGCTTCGTGCTCGGCGTGACGGCCGTGGATCCGGCCCGGTCCAACCTGCTCTTCGAGCGCTTCCTTTCGGAGGAGCGCAACGAGCCGCCGGACATCGACGTCGACTTCGAGCACGAGCGGCGGGAGGAGGTGATCCAGGCGATCTACGAGATGTACGGCCGCGATCGCGCGGCGATGGTCTCGGAGGTGATCGCCTACCGCGGCAAGAGCGCGCTGCGCGAGGTGGGCAAGGCGTTCGGCTTCTCGCCGGACCAGGTCGACAGGCTGAGCGGCCTCGTGGTGCACCACGAGGCGGACATCACCGAGCAGCGGGTGAGCGAGGCGGGCCTCGATCCGGACGACGTGCGCGTCCGGCAAGCGGTCCTCATGGCGAGCGCGCTGGAGGGCTTTCCGCGCCACCTCTCGATCCACGTCGGCGGCTTCGTGCTGTCGTCGGAGCCGCTGCACAGGGTCGCCCCGGTCGAGCCCGCGCGGATGGAGGGCCGCACGGTGATCCCCTGGGACAAGGACGACCTCGACGATCTCGGCTTCTTCAAGATCGACGTCCTGGCCCTCGGCATGCTGACGGCGATCCGCAAGGCGCTCGCGCTGATCCACGCGGATCGCTACGCCGAGCTCGCGAGGCCCGCGGCCCACGCGCAGCGCGCGGCGCGGGACGCCGCGCCCGAGCCGGCCGCGGTCGACGCGGGGCGGGGCGCCGCGCCCGAGGAGGGGGCCTCGGTCGGTGCGGAGCGGGCCCTCGCGCCCGCGGCGCCCTGGGGCCATGCAGGCCGGGGCGCCGCGTTCGATCCGATCGCGGCGCTCGCGCAGATCCCGCCGGAGGATCCGGCGGTCTACGAGGCGATCGGCCGGGCCGACACGGTCGGGGTGTTCCAGATCGAGAGCCGCGCGCAGATGGCGATGCTCCCGCGGCTCAAGCCGAGCAGGTTCTACGATCTGGTGATCGAGGTGGCCATCGTGCGGCCCGGGCCGATCCAGGGCGGGATGGTGCACCCCTACCTGCGCCGGCGGACGGGGCAGGAGCCGCCGGTGTCCCCGCACCCGTGCCTGGATCCGATCCTGGAGCGCACGCTCGGCGTGCCGCTCTTCCAGGAGCAGGTGATGCAGATCGCGATGGTCGGCGCGGGATACACGCCGGGCGAGGCCGATCAGCTGCGCCGCGACATGGCGGCGTGGAAGAAGCACGGTCGCCTGGAGCGGCACCGCGGGCGGCTCATCCAGGGCTTCGCCGAGCGGGGGATCTCGGCGAAGTTCGGGGAGATGCTCTACCAGCAGATCCAGGGCTTCGGGGAGTACGGCTTCCCGGAGTCGCACGCGGCGAGCTTCGCGCTGCTCGTGTACGCGTCGGCCTGGCTCAAGGTCCACCACCAGGCGGCGTTCACCTGCGCGCTGCTCAACGCGCAGCCGATGGGGTTCTACAGCCCGTCGGCGCTGGTGCAGGACGCCCAGCGGCACGGCGTGGAGGTGCGGCCGGTGTGCGTCGTGCGCAGCGCGTGGGACACGACCCTCGAGCCTGGCGCCGAGCCCGCGACGGGCCCGGCGCTGCGGCTCGGCATGCGCCTCGTGAAGGGGCTCGGCGAGGCGGCCGTGGCCTCGATCATGGCGGCGCGCGAGGACGCGCCGTTCAAGAGCCTCCCGGATCTCGTACGGCGGGCGGAGCTGAAGAAGAACGAGGTGGAAGCGCTCGCCGAGGCGGGAGCGCTCGCCGCGATGGTGCCCGCCCGGAGAGAGGCGCTCTGGCGGGCGCGCGCGCCGCGCGTGGAGGGGCTGTTCGAGGGCGTGCCCATCGAGAAGGACAGGGACGTGGGGCTCCCTCCGCTCAGGCCGCTGGAGCAGCTCGCGCTGGATTACGGCCGCGTGGGCCTGTCGCTGCACGATCACCCGATGCGGCACGTGCGGCCGGCGCTCAAGCAGCGCCGCGGGGCCGGGCGCGTGCGGACGGCCGAGGAGATCAAGGCGGCGCGCAACGGGGAGACCGTTCGGGTCGCCGGGATGGTGGTCGGGCGCCAGCGGCCGGCGACCGCGAGCGGCGTGACGTTCGTGACGCTCGAGGACGAGACCGGCGTGGTCAACGTCATCGTCCAGAAGCAGGTCTTCGCGGATCACTACCAGGTGGCGCGGCACGCCGCGCTCCTGCTCGTCGCCGGTCGGGTCGAGCGTCAGGGCGAGGTGATCCACGTGGTCGCGCGCGAGCTCGAGCGGCTGGAGCTGCCGAGCGGGGAAGATGTCGCGCTCAAGTCGCGCGACTACCACTGAGCGCGCGCGGCGGCGGAGGCGCAGGGCGGGTCGGCGACGCGGCGATCGAAGCGCCTCGCGCGCGTCAGCGCGAGGCGACCACCTCGTCGACCAGCGAGAGCAGCGTCGCCGCGTCGAACGGCTTCAGGAGCAGCCGGGCGTTGACCTGCTGCAGGAACGCCTTGCTTCGCTCCGTGAAGGCGCCGCCGGTCAGGAAGACGACCCGGCGCTGCTGCTCGGGCGCGTGCTCGGCGAGCGACGCGTAGAAATCCATCCCCGTCATGTCGGGCATCATGAGGTCGCACAGGATGGCGTCGTAGCGCTCTCCGCCGCGGATCCGGGCGAGCGCGTCGCGGGCGCTCGCCGTCGCAGTCGTCTCGTGCCGCGGCTCGAGCGTCCCCGCGATGGCCCGCGTGAGCAGCGGCTCGTCGTCGATGATGAGGACCCGCCGCCGCGGCGCGGCCTGCGGCTCGGACGCGGCGAGCCTGCCGTTCTCGTGCGGCGAGCGCGACGCGCCGGCGCCGGGCGCAGCCGGGGCGCGCGCCTCGCTGGCCGCGGGGAGGACGACGCGAAACGTGCTCCCCTCGCCGGGGGAGCTCTCCACCTCGATCCGCCCCCCCAGGGCCGTGACGATGGCGTGGCAGATCGCGAGCCCCAGGCCCAGCCCTTCGCCCGCTTCCTTGCTCGTGTAGAACGGGTCGAAGATCCGCCCGAGCGACTCGGGCGCGATGCCGGAGCCCGTGTCGCGTACCTCGACGACGACCCACCCGGCGGCGTCGCGGCGCGTCGAGAGCTCGATCAAGTTCTGCTCGGCGAGCCCCTCGGGGATGGCCTGCGCGGCGTTCACGATGAGGTTCAAGAAGACCTGCGCGAGCCGTGGCTCGTTCGCCTCGACCGGCGGCACCTCCTGGAAGCTCCGGACGACGCGGGCGCGGTGCCGGATCTCGTTCATCGCCATGTGGACGCAGGAGTCGAGCACCCGCCGGACGTCGACCGGCCCGCGGCGGTCTTCCTCGGCGCGCGAGAACGTGTGGAGGTCGCGCACGATGAGCCGCACCCGCTCCGCGCCCTCGCGGGCGTCCTCGAGGAGGCTCAGCACCTCGGAGAGCTCGCTCGACGGCCCGCGGCCGTCGCCCTGAGCGCGACCCCACGCGCCGCTGCGCGCAGGGTAGCTCCGCCGCTCGATCGCGCCGATGCGCCGGATGGCGGCGTCGACGTTCGTGATGACGAAGGCGAGGGGGTTGTTGATCTCGTGGGCGACGCCTGCGGCCAGCGTGCCGACGCTCGCCATGCGGCCGGCGAGGACGAGGCGGGCCTGCGTCTGCGCGAGCGCGTGGCGCGTTACGGCCTCGCGCGCGGCGCGCTCGCGGGCGACGGCGAGCCGCGCCCGGGCGCCCGCGTCCTCGCGCTCATCGCCCACGATCACGAAGTCGCTCGCGCCCGCCGCGAGGATGCCGTCCACGTCCGCGTCGCGCTCGGTGAGCGCGAGGAGGAGCACCGCCTCGCCGCCAGGGTGCGAGCGCACGCGGCCGCAGAACGCCGCGGCCCCGGCCGGGTCGCTCCAGTCGACGGCGAGCACCGGCGGCGGCTCGCGCAGGCATCGCTCGAGCGCGCGCTCGGGATCGGAGGTGACGCCGGCGTCCGGCACGTGGCGTCGGATCAGCGCTTCGAATCGCTCGCTCACCGCGGCGCGCCCGCGGAGGAGCAGGATAGCGGCCGATTCCGCGCAGCCCATCGACGTCCTCTCAGCGTGTGTTCGCAGCCCCTTTACCGCATCTCGACCCCGGCGTGCAGGCAGGTGATCCGTCCCCTCCGCCCGCCCACGCGCCGCGCCGCGCCGCCGGCCCTCGTTCGAGCCGCTCGCGCGACGGCGGCTCGCCGGTCGCGCGGCGCTAGCGAGGGCTCGCCGCCGCGTCGTCGTCGGGATCGCCGTCGTCGGCGACCCGCGTCGCGCCGTCCGTGAGCGGCGGGTAGAGGCTCTCGACGAACGCCGCGGAGAGCCGCTCCTCGAGGCGCGCGTCCATCCGCGCCATCGCCTCGCGGAGCCGGTCGATCTCCGCCGACAGCGCTGCCTTGAGCGGCCCTCGCTGCGTCGCCTCCATCCCGGCGAGCTCGGTCAGGGACTCCTCGAGGCGAGCGCGCGCCCCCTCGTCCGCGTGGCCTGCGTCAGCCTCCCGCACCAGGTGCTCGGCGAGGCGCACGCGCCCGCGGTAGCGCACCCGCGTCCGCTCGAGGAAGTCCCGGTACGGCTTCACGGCCCCGCTGAGCGCCTGCACCGCCCCCGCGAGCGCGCGCGCCTCGCCCCGGAGCGCCTCGCGCTCGGCGCCGTCGAGCGCCGGGTTGTGCTCGACGTGCGCCTCGAGCGTGGCCAGCACCTCGCGGGCCCAGCGGAGGTGGCGCAGCCCCGAGGCGCCGCGCGACAGGCGCCGCGCGGCCGCCGCCTCCGCCGCCGAGCCGGCGCTCACGCCACCGCCGCCGCCGGCGCGGCCTCGCGCTCCGGGCGCTTCGCCGTCTCGTTGATCCTCACGCTGACCAGCTTCGACACGCCGGGCTCCTGCATCGTCACGCCGTAGAGCACGTCGACCGACTGCATCGTGCGCTTGATGTGCGTGATCAGGATGAACTGCGAGTGGCTCGTCATGCTCCGGATGCCCTCGTTGTAGCGAGCCACGTTCGCCTCATCGAGCGGCGCGTCGACCTCGTCGAGGATGCAGAAGGGCGACGGCTTGAACTGGAAGATCGCGAAGATCAGCGACACCGCGGTGAGCGCCTTCTCGCCGCCGCTCATGAGCTCGATGTTCCCGAGCTTCTTGCCCGGCGGCTGCGCCAGGATCTCGATCCCCGTCTCCAGCATGTCGTCGGGGTTCGTCAGCCTGAGCTCAGCCTGCCCGCCGCGAAACATCTTCGGGAACAGCGTTTTGAAGCGCGTGTTGATGCCGTCGAACGTCGTCTTGAAGAGCCGCTTCGACTCGCGGTTCATCTGGGCGATCGCCTTCTCGAGGTCGTCGAGCGCCTTCTCGAGGTCGGCCTTCTGGCCCGAGTAGTACGTGTACCGCTCCTCGGCCTCGGCGTGCTCGCGCACGGCGTCGAGGTTGACGGGGCCCATGCGGTCGAGCAGCTCCGTCAGCTCCTGGATGCGCGCGCGGTGCGAGGCGTCGACCGGCGGCCGCTTGTGGTAGTCGCCGACCACGCGGGCGAGCTCCAGCCCGCGGAAGCGCTCGCGCACCCCCTCGATGAGGTGGTTGTGCTCGACGCGCAGCCGCTCCAGCGCGAGCTCGTGCTTGCTGAGCTGCGCCGACACGTCGGCGAGCTCCTGCCGCAGCCCGCGCAGGTCGGCCTCGCGCCCCGCGTGCGCCTGGCGCGCCTCGTCGAGCGCGCGCCGCGCCTCGGTCAGCGCCGCCTGCGCGGCGTGCGCCTCGGCGACGGCGCGGACCAGCGCCTCGCGCGCGATCACGATCGTCGCCGCGGCCTTCCCCGCGCCGATCGCGCTCTCCGTCCGCTCCTGGTCGAGCCGCGTGATCCGGCCGCTGAGCTCGTTGCACGACCGCGTGAGCCGCTCGACCGTACCCCGCGCCGCCGCCGCGCGCTCGCGCACGCGCGCGAGCTTCACCTTGCGCTCGGTCACGACCGACTGCTGCCCGAGCACCCGCTCGCGCCACTCGGCCGCGACCTGCTCGGCGTGATCGAGGCCGGCCGCCGCCGCCTCGCGCGCCGCGCGGCCGGACGCGAGCTTGTCCCGCGCGGCCTGCTGCTCGCTCCCGCCGGCGTCGAGGTTGTCGGCCAGGTCCTCGAGCTCGGATCGCACCACGCCCTCGCGCTTCTGCGCCGCGGCGAGCTGCTCCTCCGCGCGGCGCAGGTCCTTCTCGGCCGTCACGAGCGCGAGCTCCCCCTCGTGCGCCTCGCTGCGCGCCCGCTCCAGCGCCGTCCCCACCTCGGTGATCCGCAGGCGGAGCTTCTGCTGCGCGTCGAGCAGCGCCGTCACCTCCTCCGACTTGGTCGCGACGAACTCGTGCAGCGCGCGCATCTCCCGCTTCTGCTCGATCATGCCGGCCGCGACCGCGTCGCCCGAGCCGCCGCTCACCACGCCGTCCTCGCGGACGACCGTGCCGTCGAGCGCCACGAGCGTGCACCCCACGCCCTCCGCCGCGAGCCGCGCCGCGACCTCGGCGGACGCCACGACCACCGCGTCGCCCACGAGCGCCCGCGCCAGCGCCTCGTCCG
Organism: Sorangium sp. So ce321; assembly: GCF_051530195.1. NCBI lineage: Bacteria > Pseudomonadati > Myxococcota > Polyangiales > Polyangiaceae > Sorangium > Sorangium sp. So ce321. The sequence goes on from NZ_CP150329.1 coordinate 2,910,380, forward strand.
CGGGCGCGAAGACGAGCCGGTCCACGAGCGGCCCGAGCACGCCCTCGCCGCGCGGCGGCCGCCGCGACGCGCCGGCCACGAACGCCGGCCGCGCCGCGATCACGCTGGCCCGCCCGCGGTTGTTCTTCGACAGATCCGCGAGCAGCGCGATCCCGCGCTCGACGTCGCTCACGACCGCGCACTGCAGCCGGTCCCCGAGCAGCCCCGCGAAGGCCGCGGTCAGCTCGGCCGGCGCCTCGATCCGGTCGGCCACGAGCCCGAGCAGCGCCGGGTCCTTGCTCTTGAGGAGGTTCTTCACCCCGGCGCCGACGCCCTCCAGCCGGGCGTGCAGCTCCTCCAGCGCGCGGAGCCGGTTGCGCCGCTGCCCGAGCTCGTTCTTCGCGTGCTCCACGGCGCGATCGCTCGCGACCGCCTGCTCCCGCAGCGCCTTCATCTCAACATCGAGCCGCGACCGCTCTTCCGCGGAGATGCGCTTGCCCTCCGCGAGCTCCGCCACGTTCCGCGTCAGCGACGAGCGCCGTCGCTCGAGCTCCTCCGACTCGTACATGAGCCGCCCGACCTCGTCCTCGAGCTTCGCCCGCCGCTGGCTCATCTCCGTCATGCGCCGGTCGAACCCGGCGAGCGACGCCTCGGCGGCCGCGACCGCCGCGGTGGCCTCGGCGGCCCGCCGGCGCAGCGCGGCGACCTCGTGCTCGGCGGTGCGCTCGCCGTGCCGCAGCTCCTCAAGCCGCTCGTGCTGCTCGAGCGCGAGCTCGCTCTCCCGCGCCTCTTCTTCCTCGACCCCGGCGAGCTGCGCCTCGAGCTGCGCCTTCTCGGTCGTGAGCTCCTCGACCGTCTTCTCGAGCTCGCCCTGCTCCTTGGCCGCGGTGACGAGCCGCTCCTCCAGGTGGCGCAGCCTGTCGCGCGCCCGCGCGATCTCCGCCTCGTGGGTGCGCACCTGGTTGTCGGCCGCGAACGCCTCGTTCTGCGCCTTCTCGGCCCGCTCCTCGCACGCGAGGGCCTCGAGCCGGGTGACCTCGATCTCGGCCTCGCGCGCGGCGAGCGCCGTCCGCGCCACCTGCGCGCGCTCGGCGTGCTCGGCCCTGCCGAACGACTCGCGCTGGGTGAGCACCGTGATCTCGAGGAGCTTGTGCGACGCCTCGTGGAGCACGAGGTCCTCGAGCTCCTTGCGGTAGTTGACGTACCGCTCGGCCTTCGCCGCCTGGCGCTTCAGGGACGCGAGGTTGCGCTGGATCTCGGAGACGATGTCCCCCACGCGGAGCAGGTTCTGCCGCGTCTGGTCCATCTTCTGCTCGGCCTGCTTCTTCCTGGCCTTGTACTTCGTGATGCCGGCGGCCTCCTCGATGAGCATCCGCCGGTCCTCCGGCCGCGCCGAGACGATGAGCCCGATCTTGCCCTGCTCGACGATCGAGTAGGCCTTCGTGCCCACGCCGGTGCCGAGGAAGAGGTCGGTCACGTCCTTGAGCCGGACCTGGGTCTTGTTGATGAGGTATTCGCTCGTCCCGTCGCGGAAGAGCCGGCGCGTCACCGCGATCTCGGCGTAGTCGCGGTACTCGAGCGGGAGCTGCGACGCCGCCGTGGGCTCGCTGTTGTCGAAGGTGAGCGTCACCTCGGCCATCCCGTGCTGGGCGCGGGTCTCGGAGCCGTTGAAGATGACGTCCGACATCGACTTACCGCGCAGGTGCTTCGCGCTCTGCTCGCCGATGGCCCACCGGATGGCGTCGACGATGTTCGACTTGCCGCAGCCGTTCGGACCGACGATGCCCACCACGTCCGTGTCGAAATGGACCACCGTCCGGTCGACGAACGACTTGAACCCGCTGATCTCGAGCTTTCGAATGCGCATGAAGTCCCCGGGACCGGTCAGGCGGGCTTAACGTATGGTCACAGCACGCCACGTACCGTCACATCTGGCATCCCCGGGTCTACGTGCGCTGGCGTCGCGCGGCAAGACCGGAAACCCGTCTCTCACGCGTGCATCGAGGACCAGGTCTTGCGCATCCGGCGGCGGCGCGCGCGGCCGGAGCGGCGTCCAAAACGAAACGGCCGCTCCTGGCAGCCGCCTTGACAGGTGGCTAACGTGGCCATATCCCTCGCGTTGTTTCGAGGAGTAGAAACGCCATGCCTACTTACGAGTACGCCTGCACATCCTGCGCGAATGAATGGGAGGCCGAGCAGTCCATCAAGGAGGCTCCGCTGACGGAGTGCCCGTCGTGTCACAACGCGACGGCCCGGCGGCAGATCTCGCGCGGCACGGGCTTCATCCTCAAGGGGGGTGGCTGGTACTCCGATCTCTACGCCTCGGGCTCGAACAAGCCGCCCGCGAAATCGGAAGGCGGGTCGGGCAGCTCCTCCGGGTCGACGGGAACGAGCTCCGACGCCGGATCGAGCAGCTCCCCCTCGACGAGCGGCAGCACCAAGAGCGACTCCGGCGCGTCGTCCGCCCCCGCGGCGGCCTGACGCCGCCGCGCCGCCGTCGCGCCCATCGACGACGGGGGGTGTAGCCATCCCTGCGCGGCGGGGCGCCGTGCGGGGTGCGGCCTGTCCAGGCGCTTGTCGTGCTGCGAGCCCACCTGCGCCGGGGGCGGTGCTAGGGTGGCCGGAATGGATGAGAGAAAGCGACTTGAGGAGCTCCGCCGGCAGCTCACGGAGCTGGATCAAGAAATCCTACGCGGCATCGAGCGCCGGGCTCGCATCGCCCACGACCTGGCCAAGCTGAGGACGGGCACGGCCCGGTTCGCCCCCACGGCCGATGCCGCCCACATACAGACGCTCGAGCGCGCCGTCACGCCGCCGTTCCCGCAGCGCGCCGTCCGGCCGATCTTCGTCGCCATCGACGCGGCCTCGCGCGCCTTCGAGGTCGCGCCCCGGGTCGCGTACCTGGGCGCCGAGGGCGACTTCGGCTGGACCGCGGCGCACGATCACTTCGGGGTCGGCGGCGAGTTCGTCCGCGCGGACAGCCCCGCCGCCGCCATCGAGGAGGTCGCGCGCTCGCGCGCGGACTTCGCCGTCGTCCCGTACGAGTCGTTCAAGGAAGGGCCGATCTTCCCGACGATCCAGGCGATCGGCGGCGCCGATCTCAAGGTGGTCGGCGAGCGGCAGCTCGCGCAGGCGCTCGACCTCGTGAACCGGAGCGGCAACCTCGCCGACGTCGAGCGGGTCTACTGCTCGCCGCAGGACCACGTGGCGTGCGTGAACTACCTCGAGCTCCAGCACCCGCGCGCGCTGGTGCTCGACGTGCGGTGCCCGCAGGTCGCCTGGGACCTCGCGGCCGAGAACGAGGGCAGCGCGGCCATCGTCCCCCGCGGCTTCGACGGCGGGCAGGAGCTCCGGATCGCGCGCGAGAACGTCGGCGACGAGGGCGAGGTCCGGATCCGCTACGCGGTGCTCTCGCGCCTCCCCGCGTCGCGCTCGGGCCACGACGCCACGGCGCTCCTCTTCAGCGTCCACGATCGGCCCGGCGCGCTCCACGACATCCTCCAGCACTTCAAGGAGCGCAGCTGCAATCTCCGGCGCGTCCACTCCCGGCCCGTCCCCGGCGAGGGCTGGGACTATGTCTTCTATGTCGAGGTCAGCGGCCACACGACCGACCGCGCGCTCGTCGCGGCGCTCGAGGGCGTGAAGCGCGAGACCAAGATGCTGAAGATCATCGGCTCCTTCCCCCTGGAGCGCCCCGACCCGCCGCACGAGCGCGCCTGATGGCGAGCCCGGTGATGCGGATGCTGCTGCGTTCTCGATGCGCCGCCGCCCTGCGCCGCGCCGCGGGCGCGCTCGCGATCGCGGCGCTCGCCGCCCCGGCGCTCGCCGGCTGCGGCGGCGCGGACGACAGCCTGGTGCTGGTCGGCGGAGAGAAGATCGACGCGACGGCGATCGATCGCGATCCGCTGGCGGTCCTGCCGAGCGGCGCGGTGATGGTCGGCTACCTCGACGCGGCGGCGCTGTTCGCCTCCGGCCTCGGGGGGGAGGTGAGCCAGATCATCGCGAGCCTGCTCCCGCTCGGCCCGGAGTCGAACTTCGTGCCGGCGCGCGACATCGCGAAGGTCTATGGCGGCCTGTACGCGATGCAGGGCGCGGACTTCTGCGCCGTCATGCAAGGCAACTTCGACGTCGACGCCATCCGTCGCGCCGCCGACGCCAGGACGGTCACGGTCATCGGCGCGCCGCTCGTGAAGACGCGCTACGCCGACAACGACCTCTTCACGGCCGGCAACGTCGGCTTCGTCGTGCTCACGCCGCACACGATCCTCACCGGCAACGAGACCGGCATGCGGCGGGCGCTCGACCGGCTCCGCTTCAGCAAGCTGCAGCGCTCCGTGCCGTCGTGGATGGTCGAGCTCCTGAGCACGAAGAACGCGTCGTTCGCCATGGCCGGCGACGTCACGAGCCAGCCCGCGGTCGCGTCCGCGGCAGGGCAGCTCCCGTTCGTCGCGGGCCTCCAGTACGTGCGCGTGATCGGCAACTTCCAGCCGCCCGGGGTTAACTTCGCCGGCGCCCTCACGTACACGGACCCGCAGAGCGCGGCGAACGGCGCCGTCGCGCTCCGCAACCTCGAGCAGGTCGCCAGGATCGCGAGCCTGCTGTCGTCGTGGGGCTTCGGCTACGGCTCTGTCCCTCCGATGCAGGTCGCGCAGCGCGAGAGCGACGTCGCGTTCACGCTGCCGCTCGGCGAGGGGATCGTGCGCATGCTCCTCCGCACCGCCGCCGAGACGGCGAGGAGCGTGGCGCTCGTGCGCTGACTCATCCCTTGCGGTGCGGCGCGCGCGTGGGCGGCGCGGCGTGGGCCGGATCGTCCGGCCACGCGTGCTTCGGGTACCGGCGGCGGAGCTCCCTGGCGATGGCCGGGTAATGGCGCGCCCAGAACCCGGACAGGTCGGTCGTGACCTGGACGGGGCGCTGGTTCGGCGCGCACAGGTGCAGCACCACGGGCACCCGCCCGCCGGCGACGCGCGGCCCCTCCGCCATGCCGAAGAAGTCCTGCAGCCGGGACGCGAGCGACGGCGGCGCGCCCGCCGCGTACTCGAGCCGCGCCCGCCGCCCGCCGGGCAGGACGATCGACTCGGGGGCGAGCTCGGCGACCGCGCGCGCCTTCGCGGGGGGCAGCGACGCGTGCACGGCGCCCGCCAGATCCGCGTCGCGGAGCTCGGCGAAGCTCCTCCGCCCGGCGCAGAGCGCCTCGAGCGCGGCGAGCACCGCGTCCTCGCCGAGGTCGGGCAGCCCGGCGTCGGGGCAGTGCGCGCGCACGAACGCGACCCGCAGCAGCCATCCCTCGAGCGCGTCGCCCTTCACGAACGCCCGCCACCCCTTCGCCCTGGCTTGCGCGGCGAGTTCCCGCGCCGCCGCCTCGGACAGCGGGCCGCTCGCGCCCACGGCGGGCCGCGACTCGTCGAGCACGAGGGCGTCGTACGAGAGCCGGCGCACGACCTCGACGCGCTCCGCGGCGGCGTTCCACGTCGCCTCCGTCGTGTCCCGGATCGCGTCCGTGAAGAGGTCGAGCAGCCAGTCGGCCTCGATCGCGCTCGCCGCCCGGACGATCGTGCGCGCGGAGCGCCCCTCGCTGCGCTCCTCGATGTCGACCGCGACCACGAGATCGACCTCCTCGATCACGCTCGCCTCGGACAGCGCGGCCGTCCCGCCGGCGGCGAGCACGACCTCCCGTCCGCTCCTGCCCGAGGCGTTGGCCGGGCGGCGGAGGCGCCCCACCCGGTCGGGGTAGCCCGCGAGGATCGCGATGCGCTGGGCGATCTCGCGCGCCTCCGCGGTCTCCGGCGGCGCCGCGCTCCGGTGGTCGGCGAGCCGAGAGAGCTGCTTGCGCGTGCGCTCCACCGCGAGCGCGCGCGCCGGGTCGATGCCCAGCCACCGCAGCCGGTCCACGGCGAACCGCGCGCGGTCGGCCTCCTCGAAGGCCTGCAGCGCCGCGAGCAGGTCGGAGCTGTGCCGCGCGTCGCTGCGGCGCCCGTGGCCCTCCCGCGGGCCCGCGGGCGCGCCGAGATCGCGCTCCGCGACGAGCGCCGCGAGGGAGCACCCGTCGTCCGCGACGCCGCGCCGCTCGGCCTCGACGATCATCCGCGCCTGCCGCGGGTGCGCAGGGAAGCGCAGCATCCGCCGCCCGGTCGGCGTCACGCGCCGCCCCTCGTCGAGCGCGCCGAGCCGCACGAGCAGCGCCTCGGCCGCGGCGAGCCCGGCAGCAGGCGGCGCCTCGAGCCACCCGAAGCCCTCGAGATCCGTGACGCCCGCGGCGCAGAGCTCGAGCACCGTCTCGGCGAGGTCGAGCCGGCGGATCTCGGGCGCCTCGTGCTCCGGCCGCGCGGCGAGGTCCCCGCGCGTGTAGAGCCGGAGGCAGCGGCCGGGGCGCGTGCGGCCCGCGCGGCCCGCCCGTTGCGCCGCAGCCGAGCGGGCGACCGGCGCGACGCGGAGCGTCGGCAGCCCCGACCAGGGCGCGTGCGAGGCCACGCGCGCGAGGCCGCTGTCGACGACGGCCACCACGCCGTCGATGGTGACGGAGGTCTCTGCCACGTTGGTCGAGAGGATGACCTTGCGCCGATCCCCGGGGCGCACCGCGCGATCCTGCTCCGCTGCCGACAGCGAGCCGTGGAGCGGCAGGAGCAGGAGGTCCTCGCTCTTCGCGAGGGCCGCGCACGCCTCCATCGACCGCCGGATCTCCGCGGAGCCAGGCAGGAACACGAGCACGTCGCCGTCGAGCCCCTCCTCGATCAGCTGCCGCACCGACGAGGCGACCAGGCTCTCGAGCGTCCGGTCGCCCCAGTGCGGCGGAGCGCGGCGGTCGCCAGGGCCGTGGGCCTGCGCGCTCACGCGAGCGGCCGGCAGGTACTCGATCGCGACGTCGAACATCCGCCCCTCGGCGCGCAGGACCGGCGCCGGCGAGGCCCCGATCCCCGGCGCGCCGTGGTCGACTCCGGCGTCGGTCGCCGGGGCGGGCTGCGGCGCCGGCCCGCCGAGGAACGCCGCGATCGGCCCGGCGTCGAGCGTCGCGGACATCACGACGACGCGGAGATCGGGTCGCGCGCCGCGCTGCAGGCGCCGGAGCAGCGCGAGCGCCACGTCGCCCGCGAGGTGCCGCTCGTGGAACTCGTCGAGCACCACGGCGCTCACGCCGCGGAGCTCGCGATCGACGAGGAGCCGCCGCGTCAGCACGCCCTCGGTCACGAACCGGATCCGCGTGGCCGGGCCGGCGGCCTCCTCGAAGCGCATCGTGTAGCCCACGGTCTCGCCGACGCGCTCGCCGAGCTCCTCGGCCACGCGGCGCGCGGACAGGCGCGCCGCGAGCCGCCGCGGCTCGAGCACCAGGATCTCGCCGCGCTCCGCGAAGCCGGCGTCGAGCATCGCGCGCGGCACGCGCGTCGTCTTGCCCGCCCCGGGCGGCGCCTCGAGCACCACGCTAGAGCGCGCGCGCAGGGTGGCGCAGAGGTCGGGGAGGATCGGATCGATCGGCAGCGGCTGCATGGCTTCGGTGCTCCTCCGCGGAGGGAGCGCGGCCCCGGAGCCTAGCAATCCTTGGCGTCCGCGGACCTGTGATACTCGTCGAATACCGTGAGCGTCTCGACCGATCCGACCCATCTTTCCGCGACAGTGCTCGCCGCGCTCCTGGCCGCGCGCGAGGTCAGCTCCGAGGAGGTCACGCGGGCGCACCTCGCGCGCATCGACGCGCTCGAGCCGCGGATCAGGGCGTTCACCCAGGTGCTCCACGACGAGGCGCTCGCGGCCGCCCGCGGCCTCGACGACGAGCGTCGCCGCGGGGACGTCCGCGGCCCGCTCCACGGCCTGCCGGTCACCGTGAAGGAGTCGCTCGACATGGCCGGCATGGCCTCGACGCTGGGCGTCGCGTCCCGCAGAGGCCACCGGGCGGCCAGCGACGCGGCCGTCACGGCGCTGCTCCGCCGCGCGGGGGCCGTGATCCTCGGGCGCACGAACGTCTCGCAGCTGCTCCTCTACAACGAGGCGCGCAACCCGCTCTTCGGCCAGACGGCGAACCCGTGGAGCCTCGAGCACAGCCCCGGCGGCTCGTCCGGCGGCGAGGCCGCCGCGATCGCGGCGGGCATGTCGCCGCTCGGCATCGGCACGGACGTCGGCGGCAGCATCCGCGTCCCCGCGCACTGCTGCGGGATCGCCGGCCTGAAGCCCACGCTCGATCGCTGGACCAACCAGGGGAGCAACTCGGCGCTGCTCGGGCAGGAGGCGATCCGCTCGCAGATCGGCCCCATGGCCAGGAGCGCCCGCGACCTCGCGCTCGTCGTGTCCGAGCTCGATCCCGCGACCATGGCCGAGCTCGACGTGCGCGTGCCGCCCTTCCCAATGGCCGAGCCGGCGAGCGTCGAGGTGAACCGGCTGCGCGTGGGGTTCTACTGCGACGACGGCCTGGTCCCCTCATCGACCGCCGTCGCCCGCGCCGTGGTGAAGGCGGCGTCGGCCCTGCGCGCGCGGGGCGCGACGGTCGTGCCGTTCACGCCGCCTGGCATCCCCGACGCGGTCTACGGGTACTTCGCGGCGCTGTCGGCGGACGGCGGCGCGACGGCGCTGGCGCTCACGGAGGGCGCCGAGGGGGCCGAGGTCGACGTCTCGCTCCGCTCGCTCCGCGCCATGGCCACGCTCCCGCCGGTCGCGCGCCGCCTCGCCGCGCGCGTCGCCGGGCTCGCCGGCGAGCGGCGGCTCCAGCGGCTCCTCGATGTCACCGGGCCGAAGTCCGTCTCCGAGTTCTGGCGCGTCACGCACGCCCTGCGCGAGGCGCGCGCCGCGATCGCGTCGGCGATGCGCGCCGAGGCGCTCGACGTGCTGCTCTGCCCGCCGTATGCCACGCCTGCCCTGCCGCACACGGCGTCGCGCGACTTCGTCCTCGCGGGCAGCCCCGCGATGCTCTGGAACCTCGTCCAGTTCCCGGCCGGCGTCGTCCCCGTGACCCGCGTGCGGGCCGACGAGGCGCGCCGCGAGCGGCCGCGCGACCGGCTGGAGAAGCGGGCTGCCGAGGTCGATGCGAGGAGCGAGGGGCTGCCCGTCGGCGTGCAGGTGGTCGGCTTCCCCTTCAGCGATCACGTGGTGCTGGCCGCCATGATCGCCATCGAGGACGAGCTCGCCGGCGAGCCGGATCGGCCCATCACACCGGTCGCGCCGCCCGCGCTCGCAGGCTGACGCGGCGAAGGCCGGGCGCTCGATGATGCGCGCGCCACCGCGACTCAATCAGCGGGCACCCAGCGGGCACCGGGCCGCGCCGCCGTTGCCCGGCGCGCCCACAGTCGATCACCACAGAAGGCCCACAAAGCCGAAAGGTCCGCCGGAGAACCTTCTCCGCCGGACCAGTCGGGGCGAGTGGATTCGAACCACCGACCCCTTGACCCCCAGTCAAGTGCGCTAACCAGGCTGCGCTACGCCCCGAGCCACTCCGCCGCCTCGTTCGGTGCGGAGCGAGGCGCACCGTAGTCGAAGCCTCACGAATTGCAAGGGTTTCGCGTCACCCATCGAGGACCGCTCCGGACGGGGCGCCCGCGTCGGCGGAAGTCAGGGCGCGCGCCACAGGTCGGCCCGCAGGCCGCTTCGCAAGAACGTCGCTGCCCTCGGGGAAATTTCACGGGAGCGACGCGGGCGCGCGATCCGAGCGGCGCGACGCGACGGTGCGCAGCGCGGCGGCGAGGCTCGCTGCGGTGCCCTCCGCGACGAGGATCCCGCCGTCGTCCTTGGCCCATGCGATCACATCGCCCGCGTCGCACGCGATGACGGGCACGCCGAGCGCGCGCGCCTCGCGGATCACCGTGGGCGCAGCCTCGTGCGACGAGGGGTGCAGCAGCACGTCCGCCGCCGCGATCCACGCGAGCGCCTCGCGGCGCGGCAGCGCGCCCGTGAAGCGCACCGCGCCGCAGCCCGCGTCGCCTGCGCTCGCCGCGGCGCCATCGCCGCAGCCCGCGCGTCGCTCGAGCGCGGCGCGCTCCGGGCCGTCGCCGATCACGACGAGCCGCAGCCTGGGGCCCGCCGCGCGCGCCGCCTCGATCGCGAGCTCGACCCGCTTCGTCGGGATCAGCCGGCACACCACGACGGCGAGGCGCTCGCCCGGGCGCTGCGCGAGGTCGCCCCGGAGCGCGCGCGCGCGCTCGGCGACGGGCGGAAGATCGAACGCGGGTGGCTCGACGCGCGAGGCGTCGACGAGCGCGCGCGCCTGCTCCGGGGCGAGCGCGCCCGCGAGGACATCGAGGAGAGCGCGCGCGGCGAAGACGAAGCGCGCGTCGCGCCGGAGGAGCGCGCCCACGACCGCCGCGCGCGCCGCGCGGGGCGCGCCGAGCAGCAGCCGCACGTCGGCGCCGTGCGCGCGCACCTCGAGCCGCGCGCGGGGCGCGGCGAGCAGGAGCGGCCACGCGCAGGGGACGATCCAGTGCGCCACCGCGCGGTCGACCGGACCGATCTCGCGGAGCCGGGCGAGCACCGAGAGCGCGAACGGGCCCGCAGAGAGCAGCCGGCGCGGCGACTCGCGCGCGCGCGCCACGGCGCCCGGCCACGCGAAGAGCGCGCCCCCGCCCGCGCGATGCACGACGAGCCCGCCGTCCTGCGAGGGCGAATCGAGGACCGAGCCACCGGCGGCGATCACGTGGACCTCGGCCCCGCTGCGCGCGAGCGCTTGCGCCGACGACCGCACGAAATGGCCCGACGGATCCTCGTCGCTGACCGGATAGGACGTCGTGACCACGACGGCGCGCATCGGGGGCCTCAGGGATCGGGGCGCGGCATGTGCGCCGCGTCCGCGTCGCTCGGATGCGCGGCCAGGGTCACGTCACGCCGTCCGGACCGATGAAACAAAATGACAAGACGCAGAGCACGCCGCGGACGCTTGATCCAGCGTCCCCGCGCGTCTTCTGCGTCTTGGCCGTTCCTCTTCGCGGAGGGACGGTCGTTCTAGGCGACCATGTCCATCTTCGACCGCTTCCGGCGGCGGCGAGCAGCCTCGGAGGCCTTCTTCCGTCGCTTCACGGACGGCTTCATGTAATGCCGACGCCGCTTCAGCTCGCGGAGGATCCCCTCGGCGGCCATCTTCCTCTTGAGGTGTTTGATGGCGCGCTCGATGCCCTTGTCGCCCACGGCGACCTCGAGCGGTTTGCACTGAATGGCATCTGTCGGCATGTCTCGAAGCGTCCTCTTGTTGCTGGGGAAAAAACTGGCCCAGTTGGCGGGCGGAAATGCAAGCCGGCGGGGGGCCGGCAGCGCGGGGCGCGCACTATGGCAGAGCCCCCCGAGCCTAGCAAGAGGCATCCCCGCGGGACGGAGGGCGCGGACGCGGCGCCCTCCGTCCCGCGCGCCTCGCCTGATTCGCCTGGTTTCCCGGTCTGCCGTGGCTTGCCTCATCGGCCCGTCGCCCCTCTCGGCCCGTCGCTCCTCTCGACCCGTAGCCCTTCGTATGTCGCCGCCGGTCATCAGTTGCCGCTCAGTTGCCGCTTGGCCCGTCGCCTGCCGCTTGGCCCGTCGCGGCTCGGCCCGTCGGTCCGTGGCCGCGCGCGATTCATCGCGCGGGTCCTGATTGTTAGGACTTGCAACTGAGAAACTTTCTAAGTATCGATCTCGCCGTGGCCGCCCCGCGAACACCTGTCGCCAAGGGTTCCGCATCCCGCCCTCCGCGGGGGCGTGCGCCCGGCTTCGGCGGCGAGGGGCTCGCCGAGGACGCCCGGGTCGCTTCGATGCTGGCCTGCGTGAGGTCCTCCGGGCTCAAGCTCACGCCCCAGCGCCTGGCGATCGTGCGCGAGCTCGCGGCCGACCCGACCCATCCGACGGCGCAGGAGCTGTTCGAGCGGCTCCGGCCGGCGCTGCCGACCATGAGCTTCGCCACCGTGTACAACACGCTGGACGCGCTGGCGTCCGCGGGGCTCTGCGTCGCGCTGTCGCTGTCCCCCGGCGCGTCGCGCTTCGATCCGAACATGGCGCCGCACCATCACGCGGTCTGCGACCGCTGCGGGCTCGTCCGCGACGTGCCGTGCGAGCCGTTCGCCGAGCGTCCGGAGGAGACCGCCCCCGCGCCGCTCGCGGCCGCGCCTGGCTTCGAGATCCGCGCCGTCGAGCGGATCTACCGGGGGATCTGCGCTGCATGCGCGAAGGACAGCCAGCGAGACGCCACCGCGCAGGCGAAGGCGCGAGACGCCGGGCGCGCGGTGGCGAGCAATCGACTACGCCCTGCAGGGGCTCGAGGGGCGCGGCGCCCCGAACGTGTCTAGCGGAGCCGCCGAGCCACCGAGTCGACCTGCGCGGCACCAGGGATCCATCGTCCCAGCCGTTCAACCAAGGAGAGCGATCAACATGGCAACCAAGCAGCTTACGGGCACCAAGACGCACCAGAACCTGAAGGACGCGTTCGCCGGCGAGTCGCAGGCAAACCGCCGCTACCTGTACTTCGCAAAGGTCGCCGACGTGGAAGGTCGCCCCGATGTCGCGGGCCTCTTCAAGGACACGGCCGACGGCGAGACGGGCCACGCGCACGGCCACCTCGACTACCTCAAGCAGGCGGGCGATCCGGCGACCGGGCTGCCGATCGGCAGCACGGAGAAGAACCTGAAGGCCGCCGTCGCCGGCGAGACCCACGAGTATGAGACGATGTACCCGGGGTTCGCCAAGGAGGCCCGCGACGAGGGCTTCGACGACATCGCCGAGTGGTTCGAGACGCTCGCCAAGGCCGAGAAGTCCCACGCGGGGCGCTTCCAGAAGGCCCTGCAGTCGCTCGATTTCTGAGCTTGCCCGAGCAGGGAGCGCGAGCGCCCCGGATCGCGCCGAGCCGCCGGCGGCTCGACCCGGGGCGCCTGCGCCGTCGTTCCCGATCCTGAGCCGCCGTCCGGCGCCGGGCGGCGGTGAGCCGCCCATTCTCCACGAACCGCCACGAACCCAGGTGATGTTGAGAGGAACCGACCAGTGAGCGTCATCCGGCGTGCACCAGACCGTCCACCGGCGACATCGCCGAACGACGAGCGATATCTCGACCCCCGCGACCTCGAGGCAGAGCTGCGGCGGACGTTCCAGATCTGCCACGAGTGCCGCATGTGCGTCGGGTACTGCGGCTCGTTCCCGGAGCTCTTCGCCCGCGTCGACAGGGACATCGAGGGCGGCGTCGCCGAGGGGGCCGAGGCGCTCACCTACGACGATTTCAAGGCGATCGGCGACGAGTGCTGGCAGTGCAAGATCTGTTACATCAAGTGCCCGTACACGGCCGATGAGCACGCGTACGAGCTCCTGGATTACCCGCGCGTGATGGCGCGCGAGCGCGCGGTGCGCGCCCAGCGGGAGGGCATCCCGCTCGTGGACAGGATCCTCGGCGAGCCGCAGCTCATCGGCGAGCTGGGCTCGGGCGCCGTCGCGCCGCTCTCGAACCTCGTGCAGGCGAGCCGCCTGCTGCGCAAGGTGCAGGAGAAGGTGACCGGGATCTCGTCGGAGTTCCCGCTCCCGGAGATGGCGCGCAAGCCGTTCTCGTCGTGGTTCGTGGAGCACAGCGCCGCGGAGGACGCCGGCAAGCAGGGCTCCGTGGTGCTCTTCGCGACCTGCTACGGCGAGTACAACACGCCCGGGGTCCCCGAGGCGGCGGTGCGCGTCATCGAGCACAACGGCTACGCGGTGCACGTGCCCGGCTGCCCCGCCGCGGACGAGCCAGAGGACGCCCCGGCCGGCGCGCTGACGTGCTGCGGGATGCCGAACCTCGACGGCGGCGATCTCGACGCCTTCATGGCGAAGGTGAAGCAGAACGTCGCGCTCCTGCTCCCGCACGTGCGCATGGGGAGGAAGATCGTCGTGATCGGCCCGACGTGCGGCTACACGATGAAGAAGGAGTGGCCCGAGTACCTGCAGACGCCGGAGGCGCGCGAGGTCGCGGCCGCGACGGTCGACATGATGGAGTTCCTCGTCCAGCTCGGGCGCGAGAAGAAGCTCAACCGCGAGTTCAAGAAGGGGCTCGGCACGATCGCGTACCACGCCGCGTGCCACCTGCGCGCGCAGAAGATCGGCTTCCCCGGCGCCAGGGTGCTCGGCGTCATCCCCGACACCGAGGTGCGCGTCGTCGAGCAGTGCTCGGCCGTGGACGGCACGTGGGGGATGAAGGCGGCCCACTACGAGACCGGCCGCAAGTACGCGTCGAAGCTCGTGCGCGGCGTCGCCGACGCGGACGTCATCGTCAGCGACTGCACCCTCGCCGGCCTCCGGATGGTCAAGGAGAACGGCGCGAAGGTGCTGCACCCGGTCGAGGCGCTCGCCCACGCGTACGGGCTCGGCCCGACCTCGTATCTCGGTCCGAAGTCGTGACCGACGTTGGTTGAAGGAGAGGAGCCGTCATGCGTCCCATCGATCGCAACGAGGTGCTCGGGATCGGCGAATACGAGGCGATCCGCGAGCGATTCCGCAACCGCGTCATCGAGGAGAAGCGGCCCCGCCGCGTCCGGATCGGGGACCACCTGACCGCGGTGTTCGAGAACCGCGACTCGGTGCTGTTCCAGATCCAGGAGATGCTCCGCACCGAGCGGATCACGAGCGAGAGCGGCATCCTCCACGAGATCGAGACGTACAACGATCTCGTCCCGGGGGAGGGGCAGCTCAGCCTGACGCTCTTCGTCGAGATCCCCGACCGAGCGCTCCGCGACAAGATGCTCGTCGACCTCGTCGGGCTCGAGGACACCGTGTCGCTCGACGTCGACGGCGTGGCCGCGCGGGCGCTCGGCAAGCGCGAGGGGGCGATGGAGGACCGCACCACGGCGGTGCACTACCTCAAGGTGGCTCTCCCGGCGGAGGCGCAGGCCGCGATCAAGGCGAAGAAGGCGGCGGTGTCGCTCGTCGTCGCGCACCCGCGCTACGCCGTGAAGGTGCCGCTCGGGAGAGCGACCCTGGAGAAGCTCGCCGAGGATCTCCTCTAGGCGCGATGGTCTCCCTCGAGCGCCCGATCAAGTTCGAGGACGTCGACGCCGCGAGCATCGTCTTCTTCGCGCGCTTCCTCAACTACGCGCACGAGGCGATGGAGCGGTTCTTCGCGCCGCTCGAGGGCGGCTACGCCGCGCTCATCCTCGGGCGGCGGATCGGGCTGCCGGCGGTGCGGGTCGAGGCCGAGTACGCGGCGCCGGTGCGCTATGGCGAGACGCTGCGGATCGAGACGTCGGTCGTCCACCTCGGCAGGCGGAGCGCCACGTTCAGGTACCGCATGGTCCGCACCCACGACGGCGTGCTGTCGGCCGAGCTCCGGCACACGGTGGTGACCACCGATCTCGAGCAGCTCGCGTCGACCCCGATGCCGGAGGACGTCCGCGCGCTGCTCAGCGCCCACCTGGAGCCCGAGCAGGCGCCTGCCAGCGCCGGTCGCCGGGTGTGAGCGCGCGGCCGCGACCGTCGCGCCCGCGCGCGCGCGCCGCCGACGGGGCGAGGCCGCGCTCCCAGCTCGAGCGGCGGGTCGACCTGACGCTCCTCCGCGACAGGGCCCACTACGACACGCTCGTCATGGGCGCCGTCGCGAACGCGCGCGTCTCCGTGTGGATCGCGACGGCCAACGTGAAGGAGCTGCGCGTCGAGGCGCCCATCGGGTCGAGGGCGCGGGCGCGCGGCCGGTACATGTCGTTCCTCGACCTGCTCGACGCGCTCGCCGCCCGCGGGGTCGAGCTGCGCTTGCTGCACGCCGGCGTGCCGTCGCGCGCCTTCCGCGCGGAGCTCCGCCGCCGCCCGCGGCCGCCGATCGAGATGCGGCGCTGCCCGCGGGTCCACCTGAAGATGATCGCCGTCGACGGCTCGCTCCTGTACCTCGGCTCCGCGAACCTCACCGGCGCCGGGCTCGGGGCGAAGGGCGAGGGGCGGCGCAACTTCGAGGCGGGCGTGCTCACCGACGACGACCTGTTGCTCGACGAGATGCAGGCGACGTTCGACGCCATCTGGACGGGCGCCGAGTGCAAGGGCTGCCGGCTCCGGCCGCTTTGCCCCGCGCCGCTCGATCAGGTCGAAAAATCCCGTTGCGCTGGCGGCCGCGATGGCCGATGAGCAGCGCATGAGCACCGCGGCACTTGACCCCGCCGACCTGGATCGTGTCGCCGTCGCTGCGCTGGCGCGCATCGACAGCGGGATGCTGCTCGGGCTCGGCTCCGGGCGCACGGCCGAGGCCTTCATCCGGCGCCTCGGGGAGCGCGTCCGCGGCGGCCTCCAGATCCAGGGCGTCGCCACGTCGGAGCGCTCGGCGGCGCTCGCCCGCCGCGAGAACATCCCGATCTTGCCGTTCGAGGAGGTCGAGCGCCTCGACGTCGCCGTCGACGGCGCCGACGAGGTTGCGCCCGATCTGGGCCTCATCAAGGGCCTCGGCGGCGCGCTCCTCCGCGAGCGCGTGGTGGCCTACGAGGCCGCGCGCTTCATCATCCTCGTGACCCCCGAGAAGCTCGTCGAGAAGCTCGGCTCACGCGTCCCCATCCCGATCGAGGTGGTGCCCTTCGCCAGCGCGTCGGCCGCGCGTCACCTGGCCGCGCTCGGGGGCAAGCCGGCGGTCCGCAAGAACGCGGACGGGTACCCCTTCCAGACCGACAACCACAACTGGATCCTCGACACAGCGTTCGGCCCGATGGACGCCCCGGCGGAGCTCGACGCCCGCATCCGCAAGATCCCGGGCGTCATGGACACGGGCCTCTTCCTCGACATGGCGACCCTCGTGCTGGTGGCCGAGCCGGGCGCAGTCCGCGAGCTCCACCGCCAGCGCTAACCCGCCATCCTCCACTGGCAGCGCCGGGCAGCCGGCAACGCCGCCCGCGCACCGCCAGGCCGAGCTCGCGATGGAGACGCGGCGCTAGCGCGCGTTCCGCTCCAGCCTCTGGGCCAGCTCGTCGAGCGCGAGGTTGCCCGGCGCGCCGAGCGACACGCGCGCGCGCAGGCTCGCCGCGGCGTCGCCGGCGGGGAGCGCCGCGATCTCGGCCGCCACCTTGCGGTAGGCCTCGCGGAAGGGGACGCCCTGCACGGCGAGCTCGACGGCGCGATCCGTCGCGAAGCACTCCGGCGTGATCGCCTGGGCCATGCGCTCGCTGTCGAACGCGAGCCCCTCGACGAGCCGCGGCAGGAGGCGCGAGGTCGCGAGCGCCTCGTCGAGGCCCCGCATGGTGGGGCCCTTCGTGAGCTGGAGATCGCGGTGGTAACCAGACGGGAGCGCCACGAGGGACTGCACCTCGGCGAGCGCCCCCTGGACCACGGAGCAGGCCGCGCGCATGAGCTCGACGACGTCGGGGTTGCGCTTCTGCGGCATGATCGAGGAGCCGGTGGTGAACGCGTCCGGGAGCCGGATGAACGCGAGCTCGCTCATCGCGAACAGGCTGAGATCCCACGCGAGCCGGCGGCTCACCGCGACGACCTGCCACGCGGCCGCGAGGATCTGCGCCTCGATGATGCCGCGCGACGTCTGGGAGGCCAGCGGGTTCAGGGCAACGCCGGCGAACCCGAGCTCGCGCGCGACGCCGACGCGATCGAGCGGCAGGTTCACGCCGAAGCCGGCGGCGCCGCCGAGCGGGGAGCGATCGACGAGCGACCGCGTCGCGCGGACGACGTCGACCGCGTCGGCGAACCCCTCGACGAACGAGGCGGCCCAGTAGCCGACCGACGACGGCACCGCCCGCTGCAGGTGCGTGTAGCCGGGCATCGGCGTCTCCGCCTCGCGCCGCGCGAGATCGAGCAGGGCGCGGGCGCCGGCCGTGGCGTGCTCGGCGAGCTCGTCCAGGGCGTCGCGCTCGTAGAGGCGCATCGCGACGAGCACCTGGTCGTTCCGGCTCCGGCCGGTGTGCACCTTCTTGCCCGCGTCGCCGATGCGGGCGACCAGCGCGGCCTCGATCGCGCTGTGGCCGTCCTCGTCGTCCTCGGTGAGCCGCAGCTCGCCGGCCTCGTTCTGCTTCGCGAGCACCTCGAGCTCGCGGACGAGCGCGTCCCGCTCCTCCTCGCTGAGCACGCCGATCCGCGCGAGGCCGCGGACGTGCGCGATCGTGGCCCGCAGGTCGTACGCGAGGAGGCGCTGGTCGAGCTGCCAGTCGTCGCGCGAGGTGTAACGGAGCATTTGGGCGTCGGTCGCGCCCCCTTTATCCCAGAGTCGTACGCTCATTCAGCTCTCTCTGCTCTCTCAGCTCTCCAGGCTCTCGTCCACGAGAGCGCGGATCTCGGCGAGCTTCTTCGCCTTGCCCTCATCCAGCGATCGCCGCTTCGCCGCGCCGGACGCGAGCTCTCGCTCGAGCTCTCGCAGCTCGTCATCCGCCGTCCGCGCCGGCCGGCGCTTGCCGAGGCCGAGCGCGCGGGCCAGCCAGCTCCTCGACTCGCCGATCGAGAAGTCGTCCGCGGCGATCCGGTCCGGGGCGCTGCGCAGCATGCGCACGAGCGCCACGTTGGAGCTGGCCCAGACGGCGGACTCGTCGAAGTGGGCGCGCGGCGTCACGTCGAGGTGCCGCGCGGCGGTCCGGTCGGGCACGTCGTGCAGCCGGCAGTAGACGGCGAGCGCGAGCGCGAGCTCGTCGACAGGCATCTTCGTCGCCGAGTGCACCTGCACGCCGCCGCACCCCTTCGCGTACAGGTACGATCCGTTCGTCGCGAGGACGCCGAAGCCGAGCAGCACGGCGGCGAGATCCATGGCGGGCTCGCGATCCGGCGGCACGAGGGAGTCGAAGGCGGCGGCCTCGCTCAGGAACATGAACGACACAGCGCGCACGAACGCCGTCGTGAGCACCGTGGGGTTGCGGAGCTCGCCCGCCGAGATGGCGACCCTGTAGCCGCCGTCGTCGCGCCGCGCGACGCGCTCAAGCTTCGTGTCCAGCGCCACCCCGCCGCACGCGCCGCTCGAGCAGCTCACGGTGCTGGCCTGCCCCTCCGGGGTGACCACCGCGAGCTCCACCGGGACATCCTGGAGCCCGGCGTGCTCCTGCACCCGCAGCATCAGCGCGGCCACGGTCTTCGGCGAGCCGTCAAACGGATCGGGGAAGAACTCGGCCGTCGGCTGCACGAGCCCTCGGACCGGCTCGGCGCCGTGCTGGAGGAGGGCGGCAGTCGTCCGAAGGATCCAGCGGATCTGCGATTCTTCCGGTAGGTCCATGGGTCTACTTTATGCCACGGCCGCGCGCCGGTCGCGCAGTAGCTTCGGCAGCGGGGGCGCCCGAGGCCAAGGCCGGCCCCCTGTCAGGCCCTGGCTCGACTCCTGGTCGATCCTTTTTTGTCGATTTTTCGTCCATGGCACTTCCTTTTCGACGGCGGTCAGCGACCGCGTAAAGTTGTGCCCCCATGACCGAAGAGGCGAAGGACATCTCCGAGAGGAAAGCCGACCACATCGAGCTCTGCGCGACGGGTGACGTCGGATTCCGGGCCAAGACCACGCTTCTGGAACAGGTCGAGCTGATCCACGACGCGCTGCCGGAGCTCTCCGTGGACGCGATCGACACCTCGGTGCTGCTGCTCGGCAAGCGGCTCCGCGCGCCGCTCCTGATCGCGGCGATGACCGGCGGGACCGAGCGCGCGCAGGTGATCAACCGGGAGCTCTCGCAGATCGCCGAGGAGCGCGGGTATGGCTTCGGGCTGGGCAGCCAGCGGGCGATGCTGAACGGCGATGCCTCGGCGACGTACGAGGTCCGCCAGCACGCGCCGACCGCCCTGCTGCTCGGGAACATCGGCGCCGTGCAGGCGCGGTCGCTGTCCACGGAGGCGGTCGCCGAGCTCGTGGCCCAGGTCGGCGCCGACGCGCTGTGCGTCCACCTGAACCCCGCGATGGAGCTGGTCCAGCCGGGCGGCGACCGCGACTTCACCGGCGCGCTGGAGGCGATCAGCCGGCTGGCGAACGGCCTCAGCGTCCCCGTCGTCGCGAAGGAGACCGGCTGCGGGATCGGCCCGGGGACGGCGTACCGCCTGGTCCGGGCGGGCGTCCGCAACCTCGACGTCTCCGGCGCCGGAGGCACGTCCTGGGTCGCGGTCGAGACGGAGCGCGCCGGCGGCGCCGCCCGCTCCCTCGGCGAGGCCCTGCGCGAGTGGGGGGTGCCGACCGCCGCGTCGGTGCTCATCGCCCGCACCATCCGTCCCCGCTTCAAGACCGTGATCGCGACCGGGGGCATCACGAGCGGCCTTGACATCGCCCGGGCGCTCGCCCTCGGCGCGCATGCGGCCGGCATCGCGCGACCGGTGCTGCAGGCCTTCGTCTCGGGGGGGCGGGACGCCGCGGTGCGGTACCTCGAGAACATCGAGGCGGAGCTCCGGGCGGTCATGCTGCTCGTCGGGGCGCGCGACGTCGCGTCGCTCCGGAAGACGCCGGTGCTGCTCGGCCGAGAGCTGCGCCAGTGGGCCAAGCTGCTGAAGCAGATGGAGAAGGCGTAAGCGGTGGAGAAGGGGGGAGGCGGGCCGGGCAGGCGGGGGACCCGCCCCCGGGGCAGGGCCAGCGGGCCCAGCCCAGCGTCTGTGACGACGGCGGGGCGGGGCGCGCGGGACGCTGGACGCTCGCCCCTTCGGCAGGGGGGTCCGGGCGCGGCTGCGGCCCGCGCTCGACGCTTCCGTCCGGTCAGCCCCGCATGATACGGTCCGAAGCTCTGGAGAACCCCGGGATAAAATGACGGAGAAAAAAGGGCGTCCGAGCGATCGTCCCCCCGAGGACCTGAAGAAGGAGCGCGATGCCTTCATTCAGCAGTTCTTCCGCAAGGGGGCGCAGCTGACCGAGGAGCTCCTCCGCGAGAACGAGCGCCTTCGTGACAAGATCACCGAGCTCGAGTCGGAGAACGGCAAGCTCCGCGCGCACCTTGCGAGCGACTCGGCCATCCGCGATCTGCTCCGCAAGATCGAGGAGCTCGAGCAGGAGAAGCGCGACCTCGTGACGCAATCGGTGCGGATGGTGGCGGCCTCGGACCGCTTCAACAGCCGCTACTCGGAGGCGGAGGGGGAGCTCGCGAACCTGGCGAACCTGTACGTCGCGCTGTCGCAGCTGCACGCGGCGCGCAACGTGCGCCATGTCCTCCGCAACCTGAAGGAGCTCCTCGCGCAGTTCCTCGGGGCGGGCGCCTTCTCCGTGTACCTGGCGTCGCCCGATGGTAAGGAGCTCGTCTCGATCGCGAGCGAAGGCGTCGCCGTGGAGGAGATCGTGCGCATGCCGGTGACCGAAGGGGCCGTCGGCGAGGCATTCTCGAAGGGGGAAATCTTCTTCGACGAGACCAAGGACGTCTCCAAGGGGGGCATCGAGGATCCCGCTGCGGTGATCCCGCTCGACTTCAACGGGCGCACCGTGGGTGTCATCGCGATCTTCAGCACGCTCCCGCAAAAGACGGAGTTCGTGAACGTGGACACCGAGCTCTTCAAGCTCCTCGGGGCCCAGGCCGCCCCCGCCCTCATCAACGCGCGGCTCTTCACCGACGCCGGCCGGAAGGTGCCCGGCGTCCAGGCATTCCTGGACCTGGAGGACTGATCATGGCCGAGTACTCGTGTCTGATCGTTGAAGACTCGCCCAGGATGCGGCAGCTCTTGGTCTTCGCGCTCGCGCGCGTGAAGAACCTCCGCGTCACCGAGGCGGATGATGGCGTCGACGGTCTCCGCAAGCTCGCCTCGACCAAGTACGACGTGATCATCACGGATATCAACATGCCGATCATGGACGGGCTCAAGCTCGTCAAGCGCGTGCGCACGGATCCGGTCCACAAGGACACCCCGATCATCATCATCACCACCGAGGGGTCTCAGGAGGATCGCCAGCGCGCGCTGCAGCTCGGCGCGAACGCGTACATCACGAAGCCGATCCAGGCTCCCCAGGTCATCGCCAAGGTCAAGGAGCTCCTCAAGATCGACTGAGGCGCCCGCCGCGCCGCACCGGCGGAGGCGCGCGGGCGGCGCTGGCCGGCGCGGCGCTTCGGGCAGGCCCGTGGGCGGCCTGCTCGGACCGCGGGCCTCGGCGCGCCGCTCGCCCGCGCCGCCTGGCGCAGGCCTACGGCCTCGGGCCGAACTTCAGGAGGACGCGGTTGCGGCCGGTGCGCTTCGCCTCGTAGAGCGCCTCGTCGGCCGCGGCGATCAGCTCCAGGCCGCTCTGCACCGGGATGTCGGGGTGCGCCGCGACGCCGATGCTGATCGTCGTCGGCACGCGGACGCCCTCGTGCTCGAAGACCGACCCCTCGATGAGGAGCCGCAGCCGCTCGCCGAGGATGCCCGCGTTCTCGAGCGCGACGCCGCGGCACAGGATGCCGAACTCCTCGCCGCCGTAGCGCGCGAACACGTCCTCCGTGCGCACCGTGTTGCTCGCGATCTTCGCGATCCGCGCGAGGACGTAGTCGCCGGCCAGGTGCCCGAACGTGTCGTTGATCCTCTTGAAATGATCGACGTCGAACATGAGCAGCGACAGCGGAGCGCTGTGCCGCCGCGCATAGGACACCTCGGCCTCGAGCCGGTCCAGGAAGTACTTCTTGTTGAAGGCCTTCGTGAGGGCGTCGCGCAGCGCGGCATCGTACATCTGCTGCTGAAACGACTCATCGAGGTAGTCGTGGTACGTGAACTTGAGGACGGTCGTCGAGCCGAGGCGGATCTTGTCGCCGTCGTGCAGGCGGACGCGCGTCACGGGCTCGCCGTTCACCAGCGTCCCGTTGGAGCTGTTGAGATCCTCGATCAGCACCTGGCTGTCCAGCTGGAGCAGGCGGGCGTGGCGCCGCGAGATGCCGTCGTCGTTCAGCCGGATGGTCGCCCCCGACGCCCGGCCGATCACGATCTCGGCGCCCTCGACCCGGTACATCTCGCCGACGTTCGAGCCGGCGAGCACGATGAGGTAGGCGCGGTCCTTCGGCGAGCGCGCCGGGACCTCCTTCTGGAGCTCCCCAACGTTGGCCACCCGCGTGGCCTCGAAATCATCGTCGGGGGGGTAGCTGCCCATGCTCCCTGAGGATGATCGTCAATCCTTGAAACAGGTTCAAGCGCGAGGGCGCGGCGCCGGCGATGTTCGTTGTCGGGTAGGATGCGTGGCGCGCGCCTGTGCGCATCACGCGCGCCGCGGAGGTCGTCCCCGCCTCGGCGCTCCCGCGGGCTTTCGCCCTCACGCGGCTCTGCCGAGCGGCACCACGACCTGCTCGACCCAGAGCTCGCCCGCCCGGAGCTCGACGAACGTCGCGTCGGCGTGAGCCGTGCCATAGGTGGTGACGGGCCCGCTCCGCACCAGCTCGGCGGAAGGGCGCGCGCCGCCGCGCATGCGATCGACGTCTCGCACGTCTCGCACGTCTCGCACGTCTCGCACGTCTCGCACGTCCCGCACGTCGCCCCGGATCGAGCAGGGCGCTTCCCCCACCGAGCCGACGTTGATGATGCGGACACCGCCCACCATGCGGTCGAACGGGACGTGGGAGCCGCCACAGATCACGACGTCGGCCGGGTCGTCGCCGAGGAGCGAGAGCACCTCCTCGTCCGTCATGTCGTGCGTGATCGGCTCCAGCGGATCCGCAGGGGAGCCGTGGACCAGCACCAGCTCGCCGCCGTCCTCGAGCGGCAGGCGGTGGGTCGGGGCGAGCCGCGCCAGCCGCGCGAGGATCAGCTCGCCGAGCTCGGTGCGGGTCTGGGCGAGGCGATCGAGCCGCGCCCGCTCGTGCTCGCTCCGCGGCCTGACGTTGTGGATGTCCAGCGTCGCCAGGGCGCGATCCGATACGCCCTGTACGCACACCGCCTTGGCCTGGGTGAGCCGGCGCCACGTCTCGAGGGGCTTCGGGCCGGGAAAGCAGAGATCTCCGGCGACCAGGAGCTGGGTGTAGCCTCGGCGTTCGGCGGTGGCCAGGACCGCCGCGAGCGCGTCGGCGTGGCCATGGATATCCGAGACGCAGAGCAATCGCACCCGGCGAGCATAGGATCGGAGAGGGGCTCCGCCAAGGCGCGAGGTGAGGGCCGGGCACGATAAACTGGCGGTCGGGCGCTGCGGAACCGGCGTTCGCGGCCCCACGGTCTTGCTAGCCTCGCGCCATGCAACAGGTCTCGAGGCTCCTGGAGATCGCGAACGCGATCGATGAGCAACGCGTGAAGGACCGCGCGGCGCGGCTGTCGCCTCGCCTGCGCCCCGGGACGATGGCCTTCGCCATCGCGGCGCTCCTCACGGCCGCCTACCCCGCGATCGGCGCGGTCATCGAGGCAAATCCGGACATCGCGGAGCGGCTCGCGGCGGAGGGCCACCAGACGGCCCGCGACCGCGCCACGTACCTGTCGCGGCTCCGGGCCCGCGTCGGCGACGTCTCGGACGCCGACCGCGTCCGCCGGGAGCTGCGGCGCATGGCGCGCGACGAGCGGATCCGCGTCGCCCTGCGCGAGCTGCTCCCGCCCTCGGCGGGCGGCGCGGACGTCGACGTCACCGCGCGCGAGCTCACCGCGCTCGCCGAGGCCACGGTCGAGGTCGCGCTCGCGGAGGCCGTCTCGGCCGTGACCGCGAGGTTCGGAGAGCCGCGCACCGCGACGGGCGCGCGATCGAAGTTCGTCGTCCTCGGGATGGGCAAGCTCGGCGGCGACGAGCTGAACGCGGGCTCCGACGTCGACCTCATCTACCTCTACGACACCGACGAAGGGCAGGTAGGCCCCTCCGGCGATCGCGCCGTCTCGGTCACCCTGCACGACTTCTGGGCCCGCGTCGCGCGCCGCCTCACGTCGACGCTCGAGGAGGTCACGGAGGACGGCTTCGTCTGGCGGGTGGACCTCCGGCTCCGCCCCGAGGGGCGGAGCGGCCCGCTCGTCAACTCCCTGGCCGCCGCCGAGCGCTACTACGAGTCGTTCGGCCGCCTCTGGGAGCGCGCCGCGCTGCTCCGCGCCCGCGAGATCGCCGGTGATCTCGACTTCGGCGCCGAGGCGCTCGGGGTGCTCGCCCCGTTCGTCTGGCGGCGCCGGGTCGATCCGCAGCTCGCCGGCGACATGATCGAGCTCGTCGAGCGCGCGCGCGCGGAGCTCTCGCACGAAGCCTCACGCGACCTGAAGCTCGGGCCCGGAGGCATCCGCGAGGCGGAGTTCTTCGTGCAGGCGCTGCAGCTCATCTGGGGCGGGCGCGAGCCGCGGGCGCGCGCGCAGAGCATGCTCGACGGCCTGCGGCGCCTGCGCGCGCTCGGGTACGTGACCGACCGGGAGGGGCGAGAGCTCGTGGAGGGCTACCTCGCGCTCCGGCGCGCGGAGCACGCGGTCCAGTCCGCGACCGGCGTGCAGACGCACCTGCTCCCCGACAGCGAGGCCGCGATGGAGCGCCTCGCCCGGACGCTGCGCTTCAAGGACGCCGCGGCGTTCCTCGCCGATACGGCGCAGCGCCAGAGGCAGATCAAGGCCCGGCTCCTGTCGCTCCTGCCGAAGGGGAGCTCCCGGCCGTCGCGGTGGGTCGAGGCGGTGGCCGCGCTCGATCACGGCGACCGCGACACCTTCGCCGAGGCGCTCGCGAAGCACGCCGTGCTCGTCCTCGGCAGGGCGGGCGAGCCGGAGGGCGCCGCTGCGGACACGGGCGCCGCGGCCGAGCTCGCCGCGCCGGGCGCCGCGCCGCCGGAGCCCGGCGCGAACGCCTCGCTCGTCGCGCGCTTCCGCGACGTCGCGGACGACCTCTTCGAGCTCTCGCGGCACCCCGACGGCCTGCTCGGCGCGCGCAGCCGCGAGGCGTCCTCGCCGCTCGCCGAGACGCTGCTCGCCGCGGTCGTCGACGCCGCCGATCCGGAGCAAGCCGCGCGCTTTCTGCGGCTGTGCTTCTCCCGCATCCGGCACTCCTCGGTCTACGCGCGCATGCTCGGCGACGATCCGCGCGCGCTCCGCAGGCTCGTCGAGGCGCTCGGGTCGAGCGCGTTCATCGGCGACGCCATGGTGAGGTACCCCGAGCTCGTCGACGTCGTCCTGTTCGCGCGCGGCGCGCCCGGCCCCGACGTCATCAGGCACACCATCGAGGAGAGCCTCAGCGAGGCCGCGCCGGACGACGATCCCGAGGAGGCGCTCATCGCCGCGCTCCGGCGCGCGAAGGCGCGGGTCACCATCGAGGTCGGCCTCGCCGACCTGGGCGGCGAGGTCGGCACGCGCGAGGCGACGCTCGCGCTCTCGGACCTCGCCGACGCGTCGCTCGAGGCCGCGACGCGCTTCGCGCTGGGGACGCCGGCGGGGGAGCCGGTGCGGGGGCTCGCCGTGATCGCCATGGGCAAGCTCGGCGGCCGCGAGATCGGCTACGGCTCCGATCTCGACGTCTTCTTCCTGTTCGACCCGGCGTGCGCGCCGTCCGGCGATCAGGGGCCCGGCTCGGATCCCGGCACGTACTACGCGCGGCGCGCCCGGCAGATCATCCGGCTCATCTCCATGTCGCACGCGGCGGGGCCCGGCTACGAGCTCGACACGCGCCTGCGCCCGTCCGGCAGCCAGGGGCTGCTCGTCACGTCGGTCGAGTCGTTCGCCCGCTATCACGGCATTCGCCGCGCGGGCGAGGCGGCCTCGGCGTCCGCGGGGCCGGACTCGTCGCGCGGGGTGCGGCACATCCGCGCCGCGATCTGGGAGCGCCTCGCGCTGATCCGGGCCCGCGCGGCGGCGGGCGATCCCGAGCTCGGGGCCGAGGCGATCTCGATCGCGCACGAGGCCGCGTACCTCCAGGCGGACGACTTCGATCGGATCGCCGAGGAGATCCACCGGCTCCGGCTCCGCATGGAGCGCGAGCTCTCGAACGAGCGCCGCGGCCGGCGCGACCTCAAGCTGGGGCGGGGCGGCCTCGCGGACATCGAGTTCGCGGTGCAGCTCCTGCAGATCCGCCACGGCGCCGATCCGCGCGTCAGGACCACCGAGACGCTCTCGGCGATCGACGCGCTCGCCTCGGCCGGGTACCTGTCGGCCAAGCACGCCGAGGCCTTCCGTGACGGCCATGCGTTCCTGCGCAAGCTGGAGCAGCGGATCCGCATCGTGCACGCGGACGCCTCGCAGCTGCTCGAGGAGAACGCGCCCGGGGTGCCGCTCCTCGCCCGGCGGACGGGCATCCGGGGGCGCACCGCGGCCGAGGCGGCGAGGGAGCTGCTCGCGCGCTACGTCGAGATCACCGAGCGCGTCCGGGCGGCCTACGAGGCGATCGTCGCGCGCGGGGTGGCGCCGAGCGCGCCGGCTGACGGGGAGCCGAGCGCGCCGCGCGGCGGAGCGGCGAGCTGATCGCGCCGGCTGACGGGGAGCCGAGCGCGCCGCGCGGCGGAGCGGCGCGCTGACGGTTGCCGTTGACCCTCGCGAGGCGCGGTGGAATGCCAGCGCGAGACGATGACCACCCAGAGCGAGCAGCACGCGGAGCCGGCGGTCGCGCGCCGCACTCACCAGATGACCTCCCTCGATGACCTCGTCGGCGCGCACCCGGATGCGCTGCGGCAGTTCTACGAGGCGGGCAGGCCGGCGGATCCGGCGGAGCTCGGCGACGCCCCGCGAGGGCGCCTGCTCGCTCTGCAGCCGACGGCCGGGGTTCACATGGCGACGCGCCCGCTGATAGCGGCGCTCGCGTCGCGCTGGATGCCCTGGAAAGGGAATGAGTTCGACCACGGGGGAAACTCCGGCATGAACGTGGTCCTCGGTAGCAAGGTGTGTCGCTTCAAGGCGCAGCTCCTGCCCTCGGAGCTCGACGGCGCGCCGACGCTCGCGCTGACCTATGGCGAGAAGGCGTTCGGCAATCTCTGGCCCGTGAGCGCCGTCAAGGACGAGCTGCGGGCCATCGGCCCCGGGATCGCGATCGGGCCCGTGCTGCTGAGATGGCAAGAGCGGTGGCACGCCTTGCTCTGGTTCGGGCTGACGCGCGTGGGCCCGCAGTAGTCCGGCTCGGTACGAAGGCTCGCAGATCTCCGTCGGCCGCGGCCGGCGCTGGGCCGCTCCGCTCCGCTCCGCTCCGCTCGCAGCGCCTTTGCGCTCGGCGCGGCTCTCGCTCGACTCCTCCCTCACGCATCGTCGACGCGTCCATCCCTGTGTGATCGTGCCGCATACCATGTCGCAGGCGCGGAGATCCGCTATGCGGGCTGTCGGGCGCCGGAGCGCGCGTATCCTGCGCGGAGGCGGTAGTCACGGGTATCAGGTCAGGCCCTATTTCATCATCGCTCCGTTCCTGCTCTTTGTCGGACATACTTCCCGATTTCTACGCTCTGTCCTACGATAGAGACTGGGCGGCAGCAGGGCACCTTTGCCCGCGTCGTCCGGGAGGCTCGAAATGTTGACTTGGTCGGGCAAGGCGGGAGTCTTGATGGCGGCGATCGCTGTGGCGCCAGGCATGATCGCTGGCTGCTCCTGCGGCGATACGGGGGGCACGGCGCCCCCGGCGTCCGGCGGCGCTGGGCCTGGCGGCAGCGGCAGCGGCAGCGGCGGAAACGGAACAGGCGGCATCTTCGCTGGCGGCGGCGGCATCCTGGCGAACGTCGGGAGCGGCGGCGCGGGCGGCGAAGGGGCGTGCCAGGGCCTCGAGTGCCAGCAGGTCCAGTGCGAGAACGGGGCGAAGACCACCGTGAGCGGCACGGTCTACGACCCCTCGGGCAAGCTGCCCCTCTATAACGCGATTGTCTACGTCCCGAATGCGCCGCTCGATCCGATCACGGACGGCGCGACCTGCGACCAGTGCAGCGCGACGCTCTCGGGCAAGCCGATCGTGACGGCGCTGACCGACACCAAGGGAAGCTTCGTCCTGGAGGACGTGCCGGTCGGCGAGGACATCCCGCTCGTGATCCAGGTGGGCAAGTGGCGGCGCGAGGTCGTCCTCCCGGCGGTCGAGAAGTGCAAGGACACCGCGACGGACGCCGGGACCATCCGGCTGCCGCGCAATCAGGAGGAGGGGCACATCCCGAAGATCGCCCTGACGACGGGCGGCGCCGATCCGCTCGAGTGCTTGCTGCGCAAGCTCGGGATCTCGGAGAGCGAGTTCACGCCGGAGACCGGGACCGGCCGGATCAACCTGTTTGCGGGCCGCGGCGACGCGGGGCACCCCGTCACCACGCGGTACTCGGACGGCCTGAATCAAGGCGTGGAGTTCACGCCGGCCACGAGCCTCTGGGGGACCGTGGACAGCCTTCGCCAGTACGACATGGTGATCCTGGCCTGCGAGGGCGACCCCCACGCCGAGGACAAGCCAGAGACCGCGCGTCAGGCGATGTTCGATTACACCTCGCTCGGCGGGCGCGTGTTCGCGTCTCACTGGCACAACGTCTGGCTGAAGCGCGGGCCGGCGCCGTTCCCGGACACGGCGGTCTGGGACAACTTCAACGAGGACCCGGAGAGCCCGCTCACGGCGCTCGTGGACACCACGCGTCCGAAGGGGCAGGCCCTGGCGGACTGGCTCGTCAACGTCGGGGCGTCGGACGTGCACGGCCAGATCGTGATCAACGGCGCACAGCACACGGTGAACGACGTGAACGACGAGATCTCGACCCGGTGGATCTATTACGATCAGCCCGAGCCGGCCGGGATCCAGTATTTCACGTTCAACACGCCCATCGACGTCGAGGAAGACCAGCAGTGCGGCCGCCTCGTGTTCACGGACATCCATGTCTCGGCGGGGGACGTCACCGGCCCGGCCTTCCCGGAGGGCTGCTCCACGGCGGAGCTGACCGCTCAGGAGAAAGCGCTGCTCTTCATGCTGTTCGACCTGTCGTCCTGCATCGTGCCCGACGACGAGCCGCCGCCGATCCCGACCCCCGTCCCGCAGTGACGCCCCGCGGGCGTCGCGGCCCCCGGCAGCTGGCGCCGGTGCGCCAGCTCCGGGGCCGTGTCGCGGCAGCGCGACGAGCATCAGTGTTCTCCTGAACGCAGTCATCTTCTTCCCGAGTTGCCCTGGAGGCGGTGCCCGGGGACAGGCCGCACGGCAAGTCCCCTCGCTCGCGCCGCGGGACGGCCGGGGCGCCTCGGGATTGGCGTAAATGATCTACGGAAGGTCCCGCTGCGCTCCGCCGCGCCAGGCCGCGAGGGGCACGTGAGCCGCGGAACGTTGGCTCTCGCCATTGCTCTCCTTCGGCTGCAAATTCACGGTGCCAACGCACCTGCCACTCTGCTCCGGCGCGCCTCGGCCAACATCGGTTGAGCAGAGGAAGTAGAGAAAAGGACAAGGAAAAACGACAGCAAAGACAGGAGGCTGTCGCGGTGGGAAGCACCACGCGGATACGGAATGTCATCCATGCGTGGTGCGGGGATCCTGCTAGGATGGACCCAGGCCGCAGTGCGGCGCCTGGGTCGTTGGCTCTCGGCTCGTCCGAAGGAGCATGCCTACGATGGTCCAGCATTCCCTTACGTCAGCGGCCGTATGTCGGGCTCTCGAGCGCTGGCCTCGGGAGGACGGGCGTGCGCTCCGGCCGCCCGGAGCGTTGCAGGGCACCATGCGCACGGAGGCGCTTCCGCTGCAGAGCAGGATGGAGGGGATGTGCGGAGTGATGGAGGGCGATGAAGTCCAGATCGGTCCTGCGCCACCTCCGCAGTCCTCGCGCCGGTACCTGGTCGGCCGGCGCGGCGACGCGGGCTGCCCGCTCTGCGCGCGGCGCGCGCGGTCCACGGCCGCGGGCCTCGGAGGGACGTCGTACCACTTTCTGACCGCCACGTGGGTGATCCTCATGGTCGGCGAGCCCTTGCCGTCGTCGCCCTGAGGCATCCCCTCGAATTCTTCGGAAAGTTCACAGGGAGGCGGGGAGACGGGGAGGGAAATCTTCAAAATCCTCCCCGTCTCCCCGCCTCCCTGTTCAATTTCCCCGCTGAAACTGGCTGCAAATTGAGAGGATTCCTCAGGTCGTCGCCCTGAAGAGCGGGGGCGCGAGGGCGCCTGAAGCACGGAGGCTCCTTCGCACGAGCGCCGCGCGCCGCGCTGGCTCGCCGTCACCGCAGCAGCACGGGCGCCCCCGGCGCCTGGCGCCGCTCCGCCTTGCTGCGATGGAGCTCGGGCTGCTGCACCGAAGGTGGGCACCCGCGGGAGGACCGGCAGCCGGGGAACGGCTGAAGCTCCCCGGGGTGGGAGATGGGAAAGGATGAACGAGGTGGGCGCTCCGCGGCGAGCGGCGCGCCCGGCGCCGCGGCTCAGCTGGCCGCCGATCGCCTTCCGGCGGTCGCGCGCTTCTGGCCCGCCCGCTGCGCGCCCGGCTGCGCCGCCCTCGTCCGCTGCGCTCCACCGCGCCCGGCGCGCCCGCCGGCCGCCCGCGGCTTCGTCGCCCCCGCGCGCTGCGGCGCCGCCCGCTTCGCGCCCGCCTTGCGCGCCGTCTTCCGCCCCGCCGTGGCGGTCGACCCCGTCGTGCTCCGGCCGCGCCCCGCCGCCCCGCCGGCGGCGGTCCGCTTCCTCGTCGTCGCCGCCTTCTTCGCGGCGGCGCTCCGCTGCCGGCTCGTCTGCCCAGCGGCCGCCTTCCTCGCCGTGCTGCCCGCCTTCTTCGCCGGCGCCTTGGTGCTCCGCGCTGTGCCCGGCCGCGCCGCAGCGCCTGCTCCTGCCTTGCGCGCTCCCTTCTTGGCCTGGGTCGCCCCCCGGGTCGGGCCCGCGGTCTTCCTCGCGCCCCCGGCCGCAGCCCTGGTCCGCCGGCCCGCAGCCGTCCGACCGGCCTCGCCCTGGGACGTCGCGGGCGCAGCCTGCTCGCGCTCGCCGCTCCCGACCCGCTTCCTCTGCTTGGACGTATCCTTCGCTGTCTCGCCTCTCGGCATTGAGCCCTCCCCCCGAGCTCTCTCGACATGAGCTCGCTCGTGGACTCATGGTGCCACAGCGTTCCCTCTTTCCCGGTCGGAAAGTCGGCGGGAAGTACCGGAATCGAAATCAGGAACCGCTGTAGCCCACCCAGGCGTAAGCGCCTATTGCGCGTCAGGCGCGCGGCAGATCAACTCGGCAGACCCGCGCCGGATCGCTCAGAAATCCCAGTCGAAGCCGACGCGAACGCCGGTCTTGAGGTTCCACTGGGCAGGTCGCCGGTAGGTCTCCAGCACGTGCTCGACAGCGATCCCGAGGCCGGCCCACGGCATGACGCCGCGCACCCGCAGGGCGGAGACGCCGACCAGCGCGCCGGCGCGCAGCCCTGGGCTCACGCGGAGGTCGTCCTGGGTGAAGTACGCGAGCGACGCGAGCTCGCCTTCGTAATGCCAGGTGCGGGCGTTGTACCGCAGCACCATCGGCAGCGCGACGGTGAAGCTGATCGGGAAGCGGGTCTTGGTCTCCGTCTGCTCGAACTGCGCCGTGCCGCCGAACTCGCCCCCGGCCAGGAACGTCCAGCGCTCGTCGAGCCCGCGGCCGAGGAGCAGCCGCCCCGAGCCGCCGGCGCCGGGGAGGACCCGGCCTGCAGCTCCTTCGAGGACCGCGATGCCGCCCCCTTCCACGTTGAGCGTGGTCCGGTAGGCGTCGGTCTCGCGCCCGCGGAAGGCCGGCGAGGGGCGGAGCCAGAACGGACACTCGGTCGACGCGCCGCGCGTGTCGCCCGCGCGGCGCATCGCCTCGTCGAGGAGCGCGCGCACCCGGGTCGCGAAGAGGAGACCCTCGACCTCGACCAGGTCGCCCCCGCGGCGCTGGAACGCCTCCTCCACGGGGCCGCCGAGCTCGACGATCTTCCTGTCGAGCGCGGCGAGCGCGGCGGCGCGCGTCTCCGGGGTCGCCGAGCACACGCTCATCAGCGCCGGCGACATGATCTCGTCGAGCTCGTACCGATCGATCGTCCAGCCGAGCGACTGCTGCACCTCGATCATCTTCTCGAGATCGACGAGCAGGCCCACGACCGCGAGATCCCGCGGCGGCGAGCCCTCGGGCAGCGCCGGCGGCGGCGAGGCCCCGGCGGCCGTCGCCGCGGTCGCGATGAGGACCGCCGCGAGCGCGCCCCACGCCAGCGCCAATCCCTTGTGCATCGAGCCTCGCACGATCGCGCCTCGCTCCCCTGTCAGAAGCAGGTGCCGCCGCCGCAGCTCCTGCCCACGCAGCGCAGCAGCTGGACCGTCTCCGGGCTGTTGATGCAGTCGAACCCGCAGACGGCGGGGCCGTTCCCCTCGTCGAGGCAGCCGAAGAAGCACGCCACGTCCTCGGCGCACGCGGGGCTGACGAGGCACTGGCTGAGCTCCCCGCAGCAGCTCTCGGCCACGCACCCGCCGCACGCCGTCCCGTCGGACGGGCACGCGGGGCCGCCGCAGACGCCGCTCTCGCAGCTCCCGTCGCAGCACTCCCGATCCGCCGCGCAGGCGCCGCCGTTCGGGGTGCACGGGGTCCGGCAGACGCCGTCCTCGCACGCGCCGCTGCAGCACTCCGCGCCGGACGCGCACGCGTCGCCGTCCTCGGCGCACGCGCCGCAGGTCAGCCCGCAGAGCAAGGGCACCGCGCCGACGCAGGCCTCGTCCCACGCGACGCTGCAGCAGAGCGGGTCGAACCGGCAGATCTCCGCCGCGCAGTCGCCGCAGCCTGCAGCGAGCGGCGCGCCGCTCGCGCAGACCGCGTGCGAGCAGGTCACGCCGCCGCAGACGCCCTGCTCGCAGACGCCGGAGCAGCACGCGTCGGCCGAGCCGCAGGCGTCCCCGTCGGGGCCGCACCCGCCGCAGACGCCCGCGTTGCAGCGCTGGCCGCAGCAGTCCGCGCCGGCGCTGCAGGCGGAGCCGTCCGGCGCGCACGGATCGAGGCAGATGCCCTTGACGCACATGCCGCTGCAGCACGGGGCCCCGATGCAGAGAGCGCCGTTCGGGATGCAGGCCGCGGCGCACGCGCCGTCCACGCAGCTGAGCGAGCAGCACTGCTCCGGGGAGCTGCACGCGCTCCCGTCGGGGGAGCACCGCTCCCCGCAGGCCCCTCCCGCGCAGACCCCGGCGCAGCACTGCGCCCCGCCCTCGCAGGGCGCGCCGTCGGGGAAGCAGCCCTGCCCGCAGATCCCCTCGGCGCACAGGCCGGTACAGCAGTCGCCCGAGGCGGCGCACGGCGCCCCATCCCGCGCGCAGCTCCCGCCGCCGCAGATCCCCTGCGCGCACGCGGCGCTGCAGCAGTCCGCCGCGCTCTGGCAAGGGAGCCCGTCCTCCCGGCACACAGGCGCGTCCGGGGCGCCCCCCGCGCCCGCGAGCTCGGGCAGCCCGACGAGCTGCTCGCGGGAGCCGCAGCCGAGGAGGGGGGCCGCGAGGACCGCGAGGAACACAAGGAGGAGAGCCGCCGCGCGGGGAAGCACGTCCCGGAGGCTACCATGGGCTCAGTTCACGACGGGCGGGCGTGATGGTGGGGCAGGGGACGACGCGCTGGCCCCGGCGGTCCGCCGAACGTGCGGACCGGAGGCCGCTTCCGATGCTACACTCGCCAGCGTGTCGTTGAAGATCGACCAGGATCACGGGCGCTTCCGTCAGATCGTTCGCGGCCGCATCCGCGAGAACCTCCGCAAGTACATCTCGCAAGGCGAGCTCATCGGGCGAAAGGGGAAGGACCTCGTCTCGATTCCCATTCCGCAGATCGACATCCCGCGCTTCCGCTTCGGCGACAAGCAGCGCGGGGGCGTAGGGCAGGGCGACGGCAACCCCGGCGATCCCGTGGGGGGCTCGGACGACAAGCAGCCCGGGCAGGGGCAGGCGGGCAGCGGCGAGGGGGACCACCTCCTCGAGGTCGACGTCACGCTCGAGGAGCTCGCCAGCATCCTCGGCGAGGAGCTCGAGCTGCCGGACATCCAGGACAAGGGCAAGAGCAAGATCTCGAACGCCCACGACCGCTACTCGGGCATCCGCCGGGTCGGCCCGGAGTCGCTGCGCCACTTCAAGCGGACGTACCGCGAGGCGCTGAAGCGCATGATCTCGAGCGGGACGTTCCGCCCGACGGCGCCGGTCGTCGTCCCCATCCCGGACGACAAGCGCTACCGCTCCTGGAAGACGATCACCGAGCCCGTCGCGAACGCGGTCATCATCTACATGATGGACGTCTCCGGCTCGATGGGCGACGAGCAGAAGGAGATCGTGCGCATCGAGTCGTTCTGGCTCGATGCGTGGCTGACCCGCCAGTACAAGGGCCTCGAGTCGCGCTTCATCATCCACGACGCTATCGCCCGCGAGGTCGACCGGGACACGTTCTTCCACACGCGCGAGTCCGGCGGCACGATGATCTCGAGCGCGTACAAGCTCTGCTCGCAGATCATCGACAACGACTACCCACCGGCAGAGTGGAACATCTACCCGTTCCACTTCTCGGACGGCGACAACTGGTCGATGGACGACACGCTCTCCTGCGTGGACGTGCTGAAGACCCAGATCCTGCCGCGGGTCAACATGTTCGCCTACGGCCAGGTCGAGAGCCCGTACGGCTCGGGTCAGTTCATCAAGGACCTGAAAGAGCACTTCTCTCAGGACGAGCGGGTCGTGGTCAGCGAGATCAGGGACAAGGACGCCATCGTGGGCAGCATCAAAGATTTCCTGGGGAAGGGGAAGTAGAGCGGTATGAGCAAGTTCGCGCTGAACACCGCGCTCCCCCGCTACCTGCGCACCGAGAAGGAGCGCATCGAGAAGATCGCCCAGGGCTACGGGCTCGATTTCTTCCCGGTCATCTTCGAGATGCTGACGTACGACCAGATGAACGAGATCGCCGCGTACGGCGGCTTCCCGAGCCGCTACCCGCACTGGCGGTTCGGCATGGAGTACGAGCAGCTCTCGAAGAGCTACGAGTATGGCCTCTCCAAGATCTACGAGATGGTCATCAACAACAACCCCTCGTACGCCTACCTGCTCGAGGGCAACTCGCTGACCGACCAGAAGCTCGTGATGGCGCACGTGTTCGGGCACGTCGACTTCTTCAAGAACAACTTCTGCTTCCGGTCCACCGACCTCGACCACCGCGGCCCGATCGTCGACCCCGTGCGCCGGAGCGACGCCTACGATCCCGACCGCAAGTGGATCGACAAGATGGCGAACCACGGCGCGCGCGTGGCGCGCCACATCGAGCGCCACGGCATCAACAAGGTCGAGGCGTTCATCGACCACTGCCTGTCGCTCGAGAACCTGATCGACCCATGGGCCCCCTTCACCGGCCGCCCCGCGCCCAGGGAGGAGGAGGAGCCCACGGAAGAGCCGATGGACACCTACAAGCTCCGGGCGAAGGAATACATGGATTCCTTCATCAACCCGGAGGAGATCCTCGAGGCGCAGCGCAAGAAGCGGCAGGAGCAGAGGAAGCCGGAGCGCAAGGTGCCGGAGCGCCCCGAGCGGGACGTGCTCAAGTTCCTGCTCGATCACGCGCCGCTCGACCGGTGGGAGCGCGACGTGCTCGAGATCATCCGCGAGGAGACCTACTACTTCGTGCCCCAGCGGCAGACGAAGATCATGAACGAGGGCTGGGCCTCGTACTGGCACTCGAAGATGATGACCGAGAAGGTCCTCGATGCGTCGGAGATCATCGACTACGCCGAGAACAACGCCGGTGTCATGGCGACCGCGCCGGGGCGCTTCAACCCGTACAAGGTCGGCGTGGAGCTCTACCGCTACATCGAGGACCGGTGGAACAAGGGCCGCTTCGGCCGCGAGTGGGAGGAGTGCACCGACCTCGACGCGAAGCGCACCTGGGACATGCGGCTCGGCCTCGGCCGCGAGAAGATCTTCCAGGTGCGCGCGCTCTACAACGACGTGACCTTCATCGACGAGTTCCTCACGCCGGAGTTCATCATCGATCAGAAGATGTACACGTTCGGCTTCTCCGGGCGGAACGACAGGTTCGAGATCGAGAGCCGCGAGTTCAAGGAGGTGAAGGAGAAGCTCCTCTTCCAGCTCACGAACTTCGGCGATCCCTACATCCGCGTGGTCGACGCCAACTACGGCAACCGCGGAGAGCTCCTGCTCGAGCACGTGCACGGCGGCTTCGACCTGCGCGCGGACTACGCGCGCGAGACGCTCGTCGCGCTCGTGCGGTGCTGGAAGCGCCCGGTCGGCGTCGCGACGAGGATGGATAACAAGCCTGTGCTGCTCCGGTACGACGGCAAGGAGCACGCGATGACCCCGTACAAATTGTGAGCTCCAGCGGATCGATCGGGCGGCTCGCGCTCGTGTTCGCGCTCGCCGGCTGCGCGGCCGCGCCGGCGCCCCCGCCGTCTGCCCCGCTCGATCCGCGGCCCGCGGCGACCGCCGCGCCGAGCGCCGCGTCCGGCGCTGCCCCGCCCCCCACCGGCGGCGCTGCGGCAGCGCCGGAGGCGCAGGCCGGCTCGGGCGTCCCGCTCGACGCGCCGTCCACGAGCGAGGCCGCCGCGGCGAGCCCGCCTCCGCGCGTCGCGCGCGGGACCGGCACGGCGGCGGACAGGAAGCTCGAGGAGGGCGACGCCGCGTACGCGACAGGAGATTTCGCCGCCGCGGAGAGGGCCTATCGCGCGGCCGCGCTGCTCGACAGGAGGGACGCCGCGGCGATCGTGGGCACCCAGCGCGCGGCGATCGCGAGGGCCGGCGTGTCGGCGGAGTACAACGGAGCTCCGGGGGACAGGACGCTTCTCGCCGCGATCCCGGAGCTGAAGCGCGCGGTGAAGCTCGATCCGGGCTACGCGCCCGCGCACCTCGAGCTCGGCCGCGCGCACCTCGTCCTCGGCCGCGCCGACGCGGCGCTCGGCGAGCTCGCGCGGGCCGCCGAGCTCGCCCCGAGCGACGCCGAGGCCCGGTCCGCGCTCGGCGTCGCGCACCTCGCGCTCGGCGACCTGCAGGACGCCGTCCGCGAGCTCGCGCGCTCGGCGGAGCTCGCGCCCGGCGACGCCGAGCGGCAGGCGAACCTCGGGACAGCGCTGCTCGCCGCGGGGAGGACCGCCGACGCGATCCGCGCGTACGAGCGCGCCGCGAAGCTCTCGCCGGCCGACGCGCGCCTGCAAAACGATCTCGGGACGGCGCTGCTCGCCGCGAACGATCCTGCGCGCGCGGTCCCGTACCTCGAGGCGGCCGTGGCGCGCGACCCGACGCGCGCCACGTACCGCTCGAACCTCGGCTATGCGCACCACCTCCGCGGCGACCTGCAGAAGGCGATCGCGCTCTACCGCGAGGCGCTGAAGCTCGATGACCGGCTCGGCAGCGCCTGGATCAACCTGGGCAACGCGCTGGCGCAGTCGGGCCAGCTCAAGGACGCGCGCGCAGCCTACGAGAAGGCGCGCGCCGTCGACCCCACCGATCCGCGCGTGAAGGCGGTGATGGACGAGCTCGACGCGATCGAGCGGCGCGGCGCCGCGCCGCCGTGAAGCCGGCGTGAAACAGCCGCGCTGACCGCGCGCGCCGCAGCCAGCCACGCGGCGCGCGGCCGCCCGCGCGCAGCCCCGCGGGCCAACGCAGGTCGCCGAGCCCTGCGCAGGGCACGAGGCCTCTCGCTGGCGCGCGACGACTCGAGCCATCGCCGGGCGGCGCCGCGGCCGGAGTCGCCGGCGAGCCCAGCGCACGCCGAGGTTGCGTGTCAAGCACGATCTCGCGGGGCCGACTCCAGCGGTTCGTGAGGCCTGGAGACGCGCCTCGATCGGCGCAGTCCCCTGCCCTACACGACGCCTGCGCACACCGCGGCTCGCGGGGGCCGCGCGCGGCCCGGTCCGCTCGATACAGCGGCCGAGGGCAAGGCCGCTGGCGGCCGAGGGCACGCTCGCTGGCGGCCGAGCGCGCTGGCAGGCGGCGTCCAGGCGGGCGCCCCGCCGGTCAGGCCCGGCGCCGGCGCGCACCGCGGAGCGTCGCGGCAGCGGCGCCTCGCGGCCGCGATCCTCCCGTGGCGCCTGGGCGCGCTCGACGACGGAGAGATGGAGCATGCGTATCGGCGTCGCCCGCTCACCCATCGAGTGGGCCGGCGCGGCGAGCAGAGGTGACCAAGGGGGCGAGCGCCTGCGGAGCAGCGGACACGTCCAGCGCGCGGGAGCCCGCGCGTCCCGAGCGGCGACGCCACCGCTGATCGACCGAGCAACCCATTGTACTTGCTTGCTAATTTCGAGCGAACGCAGCTGCGCTGACCGCCGGTGAGGCGGCGCGAACACGCGTCCGTCCGCGACTACACACCGGAGCGGGAGTGCGGATTCACGCCTTGCGTCCGGTCACGAGAAATGATTGACAGACGCGAGCCCGCCCCGACTCTTCCTCGTCGCTCATAATCCCTTGCTCCCGGGCGCGGCGGCGCGGGGGATCGTACCGCCGACGCCACGGCAGGGGCAACGGTGTGATGTGAATTACACCCTGAGCAGCAGGTCAGGAGGGGGGGCTCTGGAAAACTGACCGTGCCGCGCGCCGGAGGCGCCCGGGGTGCCGCGCGGCTCGGATGCCCTGGATTATGCAGAGGATCCTTGGCCCCACCGCCCGCCGCGCCCCGGCCCGGGCCGATGCCTGAACACAAGCGCATACATGAAAGTCCATGTAGTGTTTTTTTCCAGTGTCATTCATGTTACAGCCATCCTCTGCAACGTGGCATGAGAGGTGCCCGGGGTGCTGTGCTCGGCCCGGTACGGCCGGCAACAAGGTTGGGGGAAACGTGCAGGAGGCCGCGCGTTCCACTCGACGGGGCGCCCTCGATCCGGGTAGTCTCCCTATGGCTCTCCTGTGACCCAATCGTCGAGGCTCTGATGTCCGTTTCCAAGCAGGCCGACACGGCTCCGACGCTGCGACCGGCCCCGGTTGCCAATCTAACCGGAATGATCATCTCAGCGAACTTCTCCGCATCCGGTTTCAGCAAGCGTTGGAGCCATTGCCATCAACTCGCAAACTATCTTGCCAGGTTTGCGAGCGCAAACGAAGGGGACGCCGAGCGTTACGCGACTCTGCTCTCTACGTTCTTCAACGAGCTCATCGAGGCAATCTACCGCAACCACGAGCGTATAGGCGACATCACTCTCACCTTCCAGCGCCAGCAGGACCGCATCGTGGTTCAGGCGGAGGTCCCCGTCAACGACGAGAGCCTCCAGTTCTACACGCATGCAGCCGAGCTCGTCAATCAGCCGGATCCGATGGGCTGGTATCGCGAGCGGCTCGAGCACGACGCGACGCAGGAGGAGATATGCTTGCTGGGGCTGCTCGAGCTGGCGGTCGTCTACGGATCCAGGCTCAATATCGATAAACCCACGAATGGAAACTTGTTGAACCTGTCGATCGAGTTTCCATTCACTGAGGTAGATGAGACATGTGCGCTGTAGCTTCTTACGAGTCCGTAGTGCCCCCCTCGTCTTCCGGGGAAATCTCGTCGTGGCGCTCGTCTGTCAGCTTCAGCATCCGCGTCGACGAGGACGACCAGCAGGTCGCCTTCGCCGGGATGCTGCGGCCGTTCATCGGCGACCACATGAAGGCCATCCGGGCGACGCTCGAAGCGGCGGCGAAGAACGCCAGAGCAGAGCTGTGTCTCGACTTCAAGCGCCTCAAGTACATGAACAGCATCGCGTTCCTGGAGATCAACAGGTTCGTACGCTGGGCTGTCGACGCGCGCCCCAACCTCAAGATAAAGCTCATCATCTCCAGCGTCATCCCCTGGGCCATCCGCAAGTTCCAGGTGATAGAGCAGCTGTATCCGAACGTCTCCGTCGTCATCTACGACAAGTCGCTCTACCCCATCCAGCAGGTGATCGAGGACGAGGACTTCCTCAAGGTGCTGCGCACCCAGGAGAAGATCGTCTGGGAGCACGAGCGGTCGATCATCTCCAAGCACGGGCTGCTCCCGGAGATGCGGGTCGCGGACATCGGGTGCGGGCTGGGCGACTTCGGTATCCGGCTCAGCGACGAGTTCAAGGTGGAGTACGTGCTCGGCATCGACCACTCCCGGGCGTTCCTGCGCTACGCCCAGTCGGTCGCGAAGAGCCTCAGGCTCGACAACGTCGAGTACCAGTACGGCGACGCGGCGGCCCTCCTCCTGCCCGACAACTCGTTCGATTTCGTGTCATGCAGGCTGGCTCTCCAGGTCTTCCACATGCCCGAGCAGATCATGCAGGAGCTCGTCCGCATCTGCAAGCCCGGGGGGCGGATCTACATCACCAACGAGATGATGTCATGCACGACCGGCTACCCTGAGCAGGACGTGGTCCGCATGGGCTACAGCCGGTTCCTCGAGCTGAGCCGCATGGTCGGTATGGACTTCGACATCGGCGTGCGGACGATGGAGATCCTCGAGGAGGCCGGGCTGGAGGACACGAAGGGGAGCCTCATCGCGATCGACAACATGAACACGGATCGGGGCGACTTCGCGAAGGTGGTCGAGAGCTGGATGGTCTCGACCGCGAACGTCGCCGAGACCGCGCGCGCCGAGCCCCACATCCACCAGGACATCACGACCGGCCTGAAGGCGCACATCAACGCGATCTACAGCCCGAAGGGGTACGCGTCGTGGCCGATCTACGCCGGCTCGGGCCGCAAGCCGCTCATCGACAAGTACGATACCGATCGCTCAGCCCAGCGCACGAAGGGGCGCGGCGGCGCTGAGAACGGTTCCGGAACAGGAGAGTTTCGGTGAGCGACGTCCAATCTCCGCAGGACCCGCGCAAGGGCCCCGAGCTGTCCGGCGTGTTCGCGAGATTCAAGAAGTTCAACACGAAATTCCTGCTCGTGACGGGCTTCAGCGTGCTGATCGGCGCGCTGCTGAACGTCGTCATCGCCCGCCAGGGCATGCACACGCTGAGCGGGAAGTCCGCGTACGAGATCGAGTCGGGCCTGAACGCGGCCAACCGCGAATATCTCACGAACCACCTGGCCGACAAGGCGCAGCACACGAACTTCGTGCTCGGCCAGGCCTACGCGGACCTCGAGATCCTGTCGGGCATCGCCCAGACGATGATCGACCGCGGAGATGAGCTGAAGCCGCTCTTCGAGAAGGCGGCCTCGCTGCCGTTCTTCCACGACGACCTGGTCTACAACCCGGAGGGGAACTGGTACCAGAACCGGCCTGATGAGCCCACCGGCGTGGCCGTCTGGGGCTACCTGGGCAACAAGGGCGCGCTCTTGCCCGAGGTGCAGGGCTCGGTCAACGACACCTCGCTGCTCAACCTCGTCCTGCCGGCGTTCAAGAAGTACGGCTCCGACAAGCTGCAGGTCTATTACGTTGGCCCCCACACGGCGCCCTACGTGCGCGTCGCGCCCTGGGCCGACATGGGGTCGAGCTTCGACAAGCTGTACCCGGGCCACAACGAGAAGAACTGGTACGACTTCTTCTTCCCGAACCTCGTCGAGAGCTGGGGGAAGTGGATCAACGACCCCGAGCAGCTGAAGAAGCTCAAGTCCACGATCACCGTGCTCGCGCCGTACGAGGACTCGGCGGGCGGCGGCATGGTCATCACCGCGTTCCACCCGCTGTGGAACAAGGAGCGCACCGCGTTCGCCGGCGCCACCGCGCTCGACCTGACCCTCGGGCAGCTCATCGAGTCGATCAAGGACGTGCGGCTCGCCCAGTCGGGCTTCGCGTTCCTCGTGCAGTCGGACGGCAACGTGCTCGCCATCAACGAGGCCGGCGCGGGCGTGCTCCGCCTCCGGTCGGCCTCCGGGCAGGGGCAGAAGTCCGAGGGCGTCGCCGCCCTCCAGCGGCACCTCAGGGACAGCTCGGAGCCCGCCGTGGCCGCGCTGTCGCTGCCGCAGAACGAGAGCATCGACTACCACGAGATCAGCATCGGCGGCGAGTCCCACATCATCGCGCTGCAGCAGCTCGCGGGCGTGAACGGGTGGAAGGGGCCGGGCGCGGACATCGCCCGCGAGAACTGGACGCTCGCGTTCGTCGTGCCGAAGAAGGAGCTCTATGCGTCGCTCGTCGCGGCCCAGAGCGCGATCGAGCAGAGCCGGACGAGCATCGTCACGCAGCAGGTGGTGGCGACGATCGCGTCGCTCCTCGTGCTCATGGTCGGCGTCTACCTCGTGTCGCGCCGGATGACGGGCACGCTGGTCGCGCTGTCGTCCGGCGCCACGCGGATGCGGGAGGGCGACTACGGGGTCCGCATCGAGGTGAACTCCGCGGACGAGATCGGGCAGCTCGGCGTCGCCTTCAACGAGATGGCGAGCGAGATCGAGGCCTACACGAACAACCTCGAGGAGCTCGTCGGCGAACGGACGCGGGCGCTCGAGAAGGCGAACGAGGAGATCAGCGAGCTGAACGCGAAGCTCGCGCAGGAGAACATCCGCCTCGGCGCCGAGCTGAACGTCGCGCGCCAGCTCCAGCTGATGGTGCTCCCGGCGCCGAGCGAGCTCCAGGAGATCCCGGGCCTCGACATCGCCGGCTACATGGCCCCGGCCGACGAGGTCGGCGGGGACTACTACGACGTGCTGCGGAGCGACGGGCTCGTCAAGATCGGCATCGACGACGTCACCGGCCACGGGCTGGAGAGCGGCGTTCTGATGCTGATGGTCCAGACGGCCGTCCGGACGCTGCTCGCGGCGAACGAGAAGGATCCGAAGAAATTCCTGAGCATCGTCAACAAGGTCATCTACCAGAACATCCAGCGCATCCGCTCGGACAAGAACCTGTCCTTGACCCTGCTCGACTACAGCGACGGCAAGCTCCAGCTCACGGGCCAGCACGAGGACCTGATCATCGTCCGGAAGGACGGGACCCTCGAGCGCGTCGAGACCATGGGGCTCGGGTTGCCGATCGGCATCGATCTGGACATCAGCGATTTCATCGGCAGCATCGAGGTGGCGCTGGAGGCCGGGGACGTGGTGACGCTCTTCAGCGACGGCATCACCGAGGCAGAGGACTCTTCAGAGGAGCAGTACGGCATCGACCGGCTGTGTCAGGTGATCTCGCGGAACCACGAGAGAAACTCCAAGGAGATCAAGGACGCTATCATCGAGGACGTCTTGGCGCA
Source organism: Sorangium sp. So ce321 (assembly GCF_051530195.1). Classification (NCBI taxonomy): domain Bacteria; kingdom Pseudomonadati; phylum Myxococcota; order Polyangiales; family Polyangiaceae; genus Sorangium; species Sorangium sp. So ce321. The sequence continues at coordinate 2,953,945 of NZ_CP150329.1, forward strand.
CGTTGGCTACAACAAGATCCATGATGACATTACGGTACTTGTCATTAAGAGGGTATGAGCAAGGGGGAGACTGGGCATTACCATGAGCGAAATCATCGGCGTCTACTCTTTAGACGATTCGTTCAGCGAGCATATGTCGCTGACGTTGTACCCCGACTCGTTCGCGGTGAGATGGAGCCTTTGTAACCTGACGGCGAATTTCATGGCCGAGTACTTCGGCGAGCTCTTCCCGGAGATCGACGGGGAAGACAGGCTCATCAGCCGCGACGAAGTCTCAGGCGCCATCGGGTACGTCCTGAACGAGCTGGTCGAGAACGCCGTCAAGTTCAATCAGCACGGTGATATCACCGTGACCGTCGGCATCGGGCGTGAGGACCTGGTGTGCCTCGTCAGCAACCAGATCACGAACGCCGCTGTCCCCTCGCTCCGCGAGAAGCTCCTCGAGCTCACGCAGGAGGACCCTGGGGAGCTCCTGCGGCGGCAGGCGGAGGCCAACGCCGAGGACGCGGAGAACGCCGGCTCGGGGCTCGGCTATCTCATCATCATGAACGATTATGGTGTCAGTCTTGGATGGAAGCTCGACCCGATCTCGGTCAACAGCTTCAGCATCAAGACGATGGCCAGGATTCCTATTTTGAACGAAAGGTCGAGAATGGAAATCAAAGGTGGTAACTACCGGGTTTGGTACGATCCCTCCGAGGTGGTGGTGTACCTGGAAGGCATCCTTCGTCTTGGCGGCACCACCGAGTACGCCCCCATCGAGGAGCTGCTCGACAAGGTCCTGGCCACGAATCCTCCCACCATCACGCTCGACGTCAGGGCGCTGAACTTCCTGAACAGCTCGGGGATCAACGTCCTCTACAAGTTCGCGATCGCCACCCGGAAGAAGGGCGAGCTCCAGCTGATCGTCCGCGGGTCGAAGTCCATCCCGTGGCAGGGCAAGTCGCTGCCCAACCTCAAGAAGTTCAACCAGAACTTCGAGATGATACTCTGTGATTGAGAGCGGATGGGAGCGTCCGTCCAACCCGAATCGCGTCCAGGTCGATCCATGACTGCACCCAAGGACCTCAGCTCGATGCACTCCAGAGGCTTCATACAGAAGCAGAACAATCTGGATGCCATCAGGGCCATCGTGAAGGAGCGGCAGGCGTGGAACACGCTGCTACGCGACGAGGGGAACTTCACAGACTTCATGGAGCGCTGCAACGCGCTCCTGGAGTACGTCGATAAGCTGAAGCTCGACTTCGACGATCTCTCCCTGGTGCACGAGGCGATCCTGGAGCACGCGACCAGCATCGAGAACGAGCTGGAAGGGTACAACCGGGCCATCGACGACGACCTGGCGGTGGCGCGGCAGGTGCAGCGCGCGCTGCTCCCAGAGGCGACCGGCCCCATCGCCTCGGCGTTCGACATGGCCATCTTCCACAAGCAGCTCGCGCAGGTGGGAGGGGATTACTACGACTTCTTCTACCTTCCCGGCGAGCGTCACGCGATCGGGGTTTACGATATATCGGGTCACGGAGTATCGTCGGCGCTCATCATGGCGTTTCTGAAAGCCCAGTTCGCCCACGCCACCAAACGGCTCGACAGCCCGGGGGCGATCGTGGACTGGGTGAACCGGAGCGCCTACTCGTTCCTCCGGGAAGTCCGCCGGTACGCGACGGTGAACTTCGTCATGTTTACGGACCGATTCCTCCGCTACGTGTCGGGCGGAGGCTACGGACTCCTGGTCCGTCGAGGCACGCCTCGCTCGTTCAATCGGGTGAGCAACTTCATCGGTCTTCGCATCAAGCCGTTTCACGAGTTCGAGCTGCCGTTCGAGGAGGATGACGTCCTCGCCTTGTACACAGACGGGATGTTCGAGGCGCAGGACGCGAGCGGGGAGATATATTCCGTGCAACGTCTCAACGAAATCGTCGTCAAGCACAGCGAGGAGCCGGTGCAGGTGATCCTCGACCGGTGCATCGAGGACTACACGCGGTTCCGAGTGGCGGACGCCGACGACATCACACTGATCATCCTGCGAAGGTGCGCCTGATGAAGCCCGAGAAGAATCATTCGCAGACGTCGGTCGGTGCATCGATATACATATCTCCGATCGATCACATCACGGGCGACGTGGCCGGCCTGCTTGCGAACTTTTTGGATGCGCTGCTGGTAAGGTTCTATCCCAGACGGATCTGCCAGAAGGTCAACGTGGTGGTCACCGAGCTGGTCACCAACGTGATCCAGCACGGGACAGAGCGCGAAAGCGAAGTCCGGCTCGACCTGAGCATCGACCCGGACCGGCTACTCATCAAGGTTTCGAACCGCGTTACGCCGGAAGAGTACCGAACCGTCAAGGCGGTATTCGACGAGATCTTCGCCGCGGAGGACCCGAGGGAGCTCTTCGCCAGGACGGTGCGCGAGCGGCGCAACGACCGGCGCAGGGGCGGCCTCGGCCTCATTCGGCTGACTGCAGAGAACAAATTCCATCTCTCGACGCAGTACGTCGATGGAATCCTCGTCGTCCAGGCTACTTTCCCTTGAAAAGGCTGCGTATGTTTTCCACGAAAGGTCGCGTATGAAGGCTCTCAGCTATGGAGAAATCACGGATGGCGGGCTGAGCGTCTTTCAGTCGGTCGCCCGGCTCGATGACGACAACCGCCTCGTCCTGACCTTCGAGGGCGCTATCCGGATCGACAACCCGTACCGGTACCTGTCCAGCTACCTCGACGAGCTGGCGCGAGTCCTGCCGCAGCATCCGATCACGTCGACCGTGATGGACTTCGTGAAGATGCGGTTCTGCAACTCGAACGGCTTCTACGTCATCATGGACATCGTGGACGCCGTGTACAACCTGGTGCCCGGTCGGGTGACCGTGCGGCGGATCCTCGACGACGACTGGCAGCACGAGACCCTGCCGATCCTGCTCAACCTGAACGAGGAGCACGTGGCCGCGCGGACGACGTTCGAGGACGTCAAAGAGCCTTAGCCGTGGGGTGTGGGCTGCTGAAGACGATCGGCCATGGGCGCACCTGCGAACCAAGCGGACGTGGAGAGGTTCTTCGCTGTATGCCCCGATCCGCTCTGCGTTCTGCGGATCGACGGGTCGTTCCTGCGCGTGAGCGGCGCCTGGGAGAGCACGCTCGGCCTGGGGAGCGAGGATCTGATCGGCCGAGATCTCCTCGACTTCGTGCATCCGGACGACCTCGCCGCGACCCGGGAGCAGATGGACCGGCTCCGGCAGGGGCCCATCACGCTCGGGCTGGAGAACCGCTGCAGGAGCAGGAGCGGCCTCTACGTGTGGCTGTCGTGGTCGATGCTCTCGGTGCCGGGCGAGGGGCTCATCTACGCCTGGGCGCGCAACGTGGGGAAGCAGAAGCGCGTGGAGCGGGCGCTGATGCAGCGGATCGAGACGAAGATGCTCGTCGCGTCGATCTCGTCCCACTTCATCAACGTGAAGCTCGCGGACATCGACCGGGGCTTTCGGTCGGCGCTCGCGGAGCTCGGCAAGGCGCTGCGGGCCGACAGGACGAGCCTGTTCCTGCTCTCGGAGGACGGTCGGCGGTTCCTGAACACGCACGAGTGGTGCGCTGAGGGGATCCCGTCGCTGCTCGAGGAGCGGGCGGCCGTCTCGAGGGACGTGTACCCCTGGCTCGTCGAGAAGCTGTTCCGCCTCGAGGTGTGCGACGTGCCGCGCGTGGCCGACCTGCCCGAGGAGGCCGCGAGCGAGCGGGCAGCCTTCACGGAGCGCGGGATCGCGTCGCTCGTGCGGATGCCGGCGGCGTACGCGGGCCGGCTCGTGGGCGTGGTGGGCATCGACGCGGTGCGCTCGAAGCGCGTCTGGGACAAGAGCGTCCGGGCGCTGCTCCAGGTCGTCGGCGAGATGTTCGCGATCACGCTGGAGCGCATGCGCGCCGAGGAGTCGCTGCGCGCGGTGGTCGAGCAGCAGGAGTCGCTGCGCGCGGTGATCGAGCGGCAGGAGTCCGCGATCGAGACGCTGTCGACGCCGATCATCCAGGTCTGGAACAGCGTGCTCGTGCTGCCGCTCGTGGGGAGCATCGATCGACACCGGGCGACCGAGATCACGGAGAAGCTGCTGCACACGATCGTCGAGACGAAGTCGCGGTACGCGATCGTCGAGGTGACCGGGGTCGAACAGGTCGACTCGACGACGGCGCAGCACCTCATCAGCATGCTGCAGACGATCGAGCTGCTCGGGGCACAGGGGGTGGTGGCGGGAGTCCAGCCTCAGGTGGCGCAGACGGCGTCGTCCCTCGGGATCGATCTCTCGTCAGTGCAGGTGCACCGAGACCTCCAGGAGGCGCTGCGGTGGTGCATCCGGGAGATCCGGGCGGACGGGCGGCGGGGGAAGCAGCGGCATAAGCAGGGGTAGGGCGGGGGTCCGAGCTGGGCGGCCCCCGGAGAGGGAGCTCGTCGCGCGGCGCGGGGACGGGCAGAACTCGCGTGGGACGCCCTGTGCCCGTCGTGCTGCGCACGCCGGACACAGGGCGTCGATTGCGCTCAAACATCAGCCCGTCCCCGCGCCGCGCGACGAGCTCCCTCTCCGGGGGCCTGACGGTCAGTCGAGGGGCGGTGAGAGGTCGAGCGCCAGCCCGTCCCCACGCCGCGCGACGAGCTCCCTCTCCGGGGGCCTGACGGTCAGTCAGACGTGGGGTGAGCGGGAAACGGGGCCGCTCGGCGGTTGAGTGCGTCCACACGGTATAAATGCGGCGGAGCTTGACGCGACCTTCGGGAGCGAATATTTCGTACACGAAGCATCGTGACTGCAACCCTGCCGCCGCCGGAGAGGCCGGAGATCGACGCGATCGTGGAGATGATCATCTATCTCTACACAGAGTCGCGCCGGCTCACGAAGGGCATGGCGAGCGGGTTCGGCCTCACCGGACCACAGCTCACCATCCTCAAGCTGCTCGAGTCCTTTCAGGACCTCTCCCTGTCCACGCTCTCGGAGCGGATCCGGGCGCAGAACAGCACGGTGACCGGGATCGTCGACCGGATGGAACGAGAAGGGCTCGTGCGGCGCGAGCGCTCGAAGGCCGATCGGCGCGTCGTGCACATCCGGCTCAGCGAGAAGGGGGCGCGGCTCGCCCGCGAGATCCAGGTCGAGCCGATGGAGATCTTCCGGAGCGCGCTGCTCAGCCTGAGCTCGACCGACCTGCGCGACCTGCTCCGGATCCTGACGAAGCTGCAGCGGCAAGTGGTCTCGCGGGTAGGGCAGGGCGGGCCGAAGAAGAGCGACGGCGACGGGACGTGAAAAGGGAGGCAGGGGCGATGAGAGAGAAGCCGACGTTCACCGGGGAACCGAGGAATCCAGACGGGCGAGATCCCGATATCTGCGTCGTGACCTGCGCGCTGTCAGGCGTGCTCGCCAGCCGCAAGCAGTGCCCCGCGATCCCGTACACGCCGGTCGAGATCGCCGAGGAGGCGCGGCGAGCCTACGAGGCAGGGGCGGCGGCGGTGCACATCCACGCGCGCAACGACGACGGCTCGCCGACGTTCTCGCCCGCCGTCTTCGCGACGATCAAGGAAGAGGTGCGCCGGCGCTGCCCGGTGATCCTGAACTTCTCGACGGGCACCATCCTCGAGGACGTCAGCGAGCAGTGCACGTACATCCGCGAGAGCCGCCCGGAGATCGCCGCCCTCAACATGGGCACGATGAACTACTCGAAGTACTCGCGGGCCCGGAAGAGCTTCGACTTCGACATGGTGTTTCCCAACACGTACGCGAAGATCGGAAAGCTCCTGGCCGCCATGAACGAGGCCGCGGTGAAGCCCGAGCTCGAGTGCTTCGACACAGGGCACACCCAGGGCGTGTGGCCGCTCATCGACATGGGGCTCCTCAAGCCGCCGCTGCAGTTCTCGTTCATCGTCAACGTGCTCGGCGGCATCCCAGGGCACGTGGAGTCGCTCCAGCTCCAGACCCGGATCATGCCGCCAGGCTCGGAGTGGGAGGTGATCGGGATCAGCCACGGGCAGTGGCGCATGCTGGCCGCGGCGCTCGTGCTCGGGGGCAACGTGCGGTGCGGGCTCGAGGACCACTTCTACCTGCCGAACGGCGAGATGGCGCGCAGCAACGGCGAGCTGTGCGAGGTGGCCGCGCGCATGGTGCGCGACGTCGGGCGCAGGCCGGCGACGGTCGAGGAAGCGCGGCAGATCCTGGGGCTGCGAGGGGACGACGCGCCCGCCGCGGCGGGAGGGGCGGCCTCGTGACGGCGCGCGCGTACACGGTCGTCCAGGCCGCGTCCGGGGGAGGCGTCCTCCGGCTCACGCTGAACAACCCGTGGCGCAAGAACGCGATCGGGCCGGTGATGGTGGGCGAGCTGCTCCACGCGCTCGAGGCCGGCGCGGCGGACGAGGCGGTGCGCTGCGTGGTGCTGACCGGCGCGGGCGACGCGTTCTGCGCGGGCGGCGACTTCGCGCAGATGTCGGGCGCCGCAGAGGGGGCGCCGGAGCCGGAGGCGAAGGGCGACTACGCGGACCTGCTGCTCGCCCTCGCGAACTCGAGCAAGCCGGTCGTGGCGCGGGTGAACGGGCACGCGCTGGGCGGCGGGCTCGGGCTCGTCGCGGCGTCGCACTTCGCCATCGGCGCCCGCGGCGCGAAGCTCGGGACGCCAGAGATCAACGTGGGCCTGTTCCCGATGATGATCATGGCGGTGCTGCAGCGGCACGTGAGCCGCCGCAAGCTGCTGGAGATGATGCTCCTCGGGCAGCGCCTCGACGCCGACGAGGCCGTGCAGTGCGGCCTGCTCAACAAGGCGGTGGAGCCGGACGCGCTCGACGCCGCCGTCGGAGAGGTGACCTCGACCATCGCGGGCAAGAGCCCGATCGCGGTGCGGCTCGGGCTGGAGGCGTTCGCGGCGCAGGACGATCTCGACCTCGAGTCGGCGCTGCCGCTGCTGCGCGAGCGGCTCGCCGGCTGCCTGGCGACGGACGACGCGCGCGAGGGGCTCATGGCCTTCCTCGAGAAGCGGCAGCCCCGCTGGTCGGGCAAGTAGGCGAGCGGGGCGCGTGAGAGCTTTGCGGGGGACGGGAGGGCGCCGCAGTCCGCGGCGCTCGCTGGCTCTCGGTTGAGGGCGCGCCGCTCGCCGCCGCGCGCCACGGAGGCGAGGCGCGCGGCGGCGGCGAGGCGCGCAGGATGAGGTGGCCCGTGAACATGCGAGAGCTCGTGAAGGACCTCGAGGCCCGCCGGGAGCAGGTGCGGCGGATGGGCGGAGAGGAGCGGGTGGCGAAGCAGCACGCCCGCGGGAAGATGACGGCGCGGGAGCGGCTCGCGGCGTTCTTCGATGACGGCGTGCACTTCGAGGTCGGGATGCACGGCACGCAGATGGGGCTCGCGGCCGGGGCTGAGGGGAAGGACCGGCCGCCAGCCGACGCAGTGGTGTGCGCGTTCGGCAAGGTCGACGGGCGGATGGTGTGCGCGGCGGCGTACGACTTCACCGTGAAGGGCGGCAGCATCGGGCACACGGGCGAGGAGAAGGTGACCCGGCTGCGGCAGATGGCGCTCCGCGGCCGCTGGCCGATGGTGTGGTTCATCGACTCGGGCGGGGCGCGCATCGATCCCGGCTCGATGCACCCGGACAGCATCTCGCTGTTCGCAGGGTCGGGGCACCTGTTCCGCGAGCAGGTACACATGAGCGGCGTGGTGCCGCAGGTCGCCGCGATGGTGGGGCCGGGCGCCGCGGGGACCGCGTACATCCCGGGGCTCGCGGATTTCGTGCCGATGGTCAAGGGCGTCGGCTCGCTGGCGCTCGGCGGCCCTCCGCTCGTGCGCGCGATGACGGGCGAGGACATCTCCGAGCAGGAGCTCGGCGGCAGCAAGGTGCACGCGACGAAGAGCGGCGTCGGCGACGCGGAGTACGCGAGCGACGCGGAGTGCATCGCGGCGGTGAAGCGGTACCTGTCGTTCTTCCCGTCGAGCTGCGATGACGATCCGCCGCGGCTGCCGGTCACCGATCCGGTCGAGCGGCGGGAGGAGTCGCTGCTCGACCTCCTGCCGGAGAGCCCGCGGAGCGCCTACGACATGCTGAAGCTGATCGACGCGATCGTCGATCACGGGGAGCGGCTCGACCTGAAGCCGCGGTGGGCGCGCTCGATCATCACGTGCCTCGCGCGCATCGGCGGCCAGCCGGTCGGCGTCGTGGCGAACCAGCCGAGCCACATGGGGGGCATCCTCGACGTGGACGCCTCCGACAAGGCCGCGCGGTTCATGCAGATCTGCGACGCGTTCAACATCCCGCTCGTGTTCCTGCAGGACGTGCCAGGGTTCATGATCGGCTCGAAGGTCGAGCACGAGGGGATCATCCGCCACGGGGCGAAGATGCTGCACGTGATGGCCGCGGCCACGGTGCCCAAGATCACGGTGGTCGTGCGGAAGGCGTACGGGGCCGGGTATTACGTGATGTGCGGGCGCGCGTACGAGCCGGACCTCATCGTCGGCTGGCCGACCGCGGAGATCAGCGTGATGGGGCCGGAGGGGATGCTCGGGATCGCGGCGAAGAAGATGTTCGGGGACGCGCCGCCGACGGCGGAGGTGAAGCAGGGGATCGTGGACATGATCCAGAAGAACATCGACGTGATGAAGGTCGCCGGGTGGGGGCTCATCGACGATGTCATCGATCCGCGGGACACGCGCAGGGTGATCGCGTGGGGGCTCGAGCTCGCGCGGAAGAAGCGGGTGGAACGGCCGGAGAAGAAGCGGGGGATCATCCCGGTCTAGGACGGGATGTGCCGCTCCGTGAGGAGAGGGCGGTGATGCCTCATCGACGTCGCCGTGCTCCGAGCACGACGCTGTGGAAGCCCAGGGCGAGGACGGGCGACGACGGCGCGAGCGCGCCAGTCAGTCGGCGTCCTCGCCTTCCTTTTCAGCCTCGGGCTTCGGCGTCTGCACGGCCCGCGGGGCGGCTGCGTAGAACGGCTCCGGCGCGCTCTTCACTCGGAGGAGCGTCGCGTTCGCGGCGGTGACCGTGGCAGTGTAGGCGTCCAGATCGAGGCCGGTGCCAGGCTCGTTCGCGTGCAGCGTGGCCGTGACCTCGTAGAGGCCCTCGCGGGCAAACGTGTCGGCCGGGCAAACCTCCCGGAGAAGGAGCGAGACGTCAACCGACGCGCCCGCCTTCAACGTCCTGTACATGTCGCGCGGGATCGCATCAGTCGGCGGGGCCGCCTCGCACACCGTCGTGCCATTCGGACCGGCGACGTGGAACTCGAGCATCCGCGGACGGATGGCGACGGTCATCGGGCGCTTGCCAGCGTTCCTCGCGGTCACCCGGACGACGATCGAACGCGGGCTCGCCGCGTCGGACCAGGGCTCGCTCCTGAGCTCCAGGCGAGGCGCATTCGCGTCCACGACCGGCTCGCCCGGCGAGCCAGCGCCATGGTCCTTGCCCGACGACGCAGGCTGCCCAGCGCCCGCGCCAGCAGGCCTGTCCGCGGACGCTTGAGTTGGCTTGTCGCCAGGAGGCTGAGCCGCCTTGTCGGTCGAAGGCTGAGCCGCCTTGTCGGTCGAAGGCTGAGCCGCCTTGTCGGTCGAAGGCTGAGCCGCCTTGTCGGTCGAAGGCTGAGCCGCCTTGTCAGCCGAAGGCTGAGCTGGCTTGTCGTCCCGGGGCGAAGGTGGCTCGGCGCCGCCAGCCTCATCCCCGGCAAACTCCTTCCTCGCGGGCAGGCCGTAGCTCAGCACGAGCGTCGGCGCCGCGAGGCCGGTCTCCGGGGCGAACGCCGGCGGATCGTCCGTCGATTCGGCGGCAAACGGCGGCGCGGGCGCCTTTCTCGACCACCTGGGCGGCGGGCCCCAGCCGTACCAGGCCCTCACCACCGAGCCGCCGGCGAGCGCTGCTTCATCCTTGCCGAAGCAGAGCAGGCGCGGATCGAAATGCTCCATGTACGACTGCCCGGGCGAGAGCAGGAGGGCGCGCCGCTCCGGGAAGCCGCTCGGCTTCAGCCCCGCAGGCGCCGCGCAGCGCACCGTCTTCTTCGTGCGCTTGTTCAGCGTGTCGATCTCCAGACGCAGCAACCGCACGTCCGCCGGGATGCGCATCGGGCGCTCCCCCACATTGTCGATCCGCAGCGTCCACGGCCCCTGCGGCGACGGCGCGATGAGCCAGACGCGCGTCGGCGCGGGCGGCAAGGGCGGCGGCGCGGGCGGCTTCTTCTTGGCGCCCGCCTTCGGCGCGGCCGCGCTCGCCCCGGGCGCAGCGACGCTGGCCCCGGCAGGCGGGGAGGCGGCGCCGGCCTTCGGCTTCTCTGCCGACGCGGCGGAGCCCGCCTTCTCTTCCTGCTGCGCGGGGCTCGACTTCTCTTCCGCGAACGCAGGGGTCGACGCGAGCCCCAGCGCGGCCGCGGCGATCGACGCGGCGGACGTGAACAGACTGGCGATCCGGACGAGACGTGTGCGCATGGAGGATCCGTTCGGGAGCGAACGCTTCCGCTTTCTTTCTGGGGGCGTCAACCTTAGCGTAGCCAGCGCGCCTGGCCTCCTTCGGGGCGCCCGGGCGCTCTCCCCTCGCTCGAAGCGTGGTCATGCGCGGCCTGTACCCCATCGTCGACACCGACTCGCTCGCGCGCCGCGGGCTCGATCCGGCGGCGTTCACCGAGGCCGTCCTCGACGCGCGCCCCGCGGCCATCCAGCTGCGCGACAAGCAGGGCGGAGCAGCCCGCATGCTCTCGCTCCTGCGCGCCATCCAGCCGCTCGCGGCGCGCGCGGGCGTACCGCTGTTCGCGAACGACCGGGCCGATCTCGCGGTGCTCGCGCGCTGCGACGGCGTGCACGTCGGGCAGGACGATCTCCCGGTGCCGGCGGTGCGTGCGCTCGCGCAGCGCGCTGGCGCCTCGCTGCTCGTCGGGCTGTCCACCCACACGCCCGCGCAGCTCGAGGCCGCGCTGCAGGACCCGCTCGCGCCGCTCGATTACGTCGCGGTGGGGCCGATCTTCGCGACCTCGAGCAAGGAGCGCCCGGACGCCGTGATCGGCCTCGAGGGGCTCGCGTCGCTGCGCGCCCTGGTCGAGCGGACGCGGCCCGGGCTCCCGCTCGTGGCGATCGGGGGCATCACGCTGGAGAGGGCGCGAGACGTCGGCGCGCTCTGCTCCGCCGCGGCGATAATCGCCGCGCTGCTGCCCGAGCAGCACACGCCCGCCTCGCGCGCCCTCGACGAGGTGAGCGCGCGGGCGCGGGCGCTCAAGGAGGCCCTCGCGCAGGCCGTCGCACCGGCGACGCCGTCCGGAGGCGGCGCGCGATGAGCCTCACGCTGCTCGCGGCGGCCGCCGCCGCGGTGGCAGCGACGGTGGGCTACATGGCGGCGCGCCGGGAGCGCGAGGAGCAGGCAGGGCAGGGCGGCGAGCAAGAGCAGGAGCCGGCGCGCTCCCCCGACGACGCGCTCTGGGACGAGCTGCCGTTCGCGCTCGGCGACGTCGTGCTGGCCGGCACCGAGGAGCGCTGGCTCACGGGCGCGATCGTCGCGCGCGAGCGCGGCGAGCTCGTCGCCGCGGTGTTCCTCGCGCCCGAGGGGGCGGCGCAGGGGGCGGTGGCGGCGTTCCCCGCGCCGCGCCGCGAGATCCTGTGGCTCGCGCCCGTGGCGGTCGACTCACCGTACGAGCCGCCGGCGACGCTCGAGATCGCGGGCATGACCCTGCGCCGGCGGGCGCGGCTGCCCGCGGCGCTCGCGCGCCTGGGACAGGGCGCGCCTCCGCTGGGCGACGCGGGGATCATCGCCCTGTACGAGGGCGGCGGGTACGACGCGGCCGTGGTGCTCGCGACCGACGGGCGGATCCACGCCTGGGCCGGGCGGCGCATCGAGGAAGGCGATTACGAGCGGCTGGGCGGCGGCGGCGAGGGCTGACGCTGGCCTCCACGCCGCGCGGGGCGCTCGCGCGGCGATGGCGGCCGCGAGCGGGTGGGCGACGGCCAGGGCTGACGCGGGCCCTCATGCCTCGCGGGGCGCTCGCGGCGTCCGTCAGCCGATGACGCTGCGCAGCTCCGCGATGAGCGACGCCATCGCCAGGCTCGGCGAGGCGTTGCGCTCGAGGTGCGCCACGGCGCGGGAGACCGCCGCGTAGCGCTTGGCCGAGAGGCCGGCGCGGCGCGGATCGGCCTCCACCGCGGCGCGGGCCTCGCGGGCGAGCGCGGCGTTGAGCGCGCGCAGGTCGTCCTTGAGGGCGCCCTTGTCGCGGTCCACCGACTCCGCGAAAGCGACGGCGGGCCCGAGATCCCGGGCGGCCGCGGCCGCGAGGATGCTCTTCACGAAGGCGTCGCGCGAGGCGGTCTGCTCCTCGTCCGCGAGCTCGAGCGCCGTGGAGGCGCTGCCCGCGGCGAGCTCGACGGCGAGGTCGTGCCGCTCCTCCGGCACGCCTTGCGCGCGGAGGACGCCGCGGACGATGGGCTCCGAGAGCGGGGCGAAGCGCACGGGCAGGGTGCGCGAGCGGATCGTGTTGAGCAGGCGATCGCCGCGCGAGGTGAGCAGGATGAAGTGGGTGCCGGACCGCGGCTCCTCGAGCGTCTTGAGGAAGGCGTTCGCGGCGCCGACGCTGAGGTCCTCGGCGTCGCGGACGATGAACACGCGAGCGCGCCCCTCGTGGGGCGGGTAGGAGGCGTGGGCGAGCACGATGGCGCGGACCTGGTCGACCGAGATCTCGGTCAGCTCGTCGCGGCTCCGGCCGATGACGGCGGCGGGGTAGAAGTTCTTCGCGACGATCTGCACGTCCGGGTGGAGCGGCGACGCGGGGCGCCCCGGGGAGCGCCCGGCCGCGCGCCGGCAGGCGTCGCAGCGGCCGCAGCCGAGCGGGTCGCCCGCGGTGCACAAGAGCGCCTGCGAGAGCGCGACGGCCGCGAGCTCCTTGCCGACGCCGGGCGGGCCCTCGAACCGGTACGCGTGGTGAACGCGGCCCGTCTTGAGCGCCCGCACGAGCGTGCCGACCGCGGTGTCCTGGCCGAGGATGTGGGAGAACGGCACGGCCCGCTATCTAGCACGACCGCGGCGCGACCTGGTCCGGGCTCGAGCGCGCGAGGCCGCTCGGCGGCGTCAGCCTGCCGCGCGTCCGCTTCCTCGTCGTCCGCATTGCGCGCGGCGGTGGTAGCTTGCCGCGCATGCGCGTCCTCGTCCTCGGCGGCAGCCGCTTCATGGGTCATTTCCTGGTCTATCGCCTGCTCGCGGCGGGCCATCAGGTCACGCTCCTGAACCGCGGCGTGACGCCGGACGCGTTCGGCGACCGCGTCGCGCGGGTCCGCTGCGACCGCGCGGCCGGCGGCCTCGAGCAGGCGCTCGGAGGCCGCACGTTCGACGTCGCCGTGGACTTCACCGCATACACGGCCGCGGACGGCCGCGCGGCGGTCGGGGCGCTCGGCGGCGGGCGCGTCGGCCACTACTTCATGATCAGCACCGGATCGGTGTACCTCGTCCGCAAGGGGTGCCCGCGGCCGTCGCGCGAGCGCGACTACGACGGCCCGCTGCTCCCGGAGCCCGCGGACGAGGCAGATCGCGCGGCGTGGGCCTACGGCATGGACAAGCGCGGCTGCGAGGACGTGCTCGCGGCCGCGTGGCACGAGCACGGCTTCCCCGCGACCGTGCTGCGCATCCCGATGGTGAACGGGGAGCGCGATCCCCACCGGCGCCTCGAGCGCTACATCGCGCGCGTGCTCGACGGCGGCCCGCTGCTCGTCCCGGACGGCGGCGAGCTCCCGGTGCGGCACGTGTACAGCGGCGACGTCGTGCGGGCGATCGCGCGGCTGCTCCTCGTGCCGTCGACGTTCGGCCAGGCGTACAACCTCTGCATGGAGGAGACGCCGACGCTCTCGGAGCTCCTCGCGCTCGTCGCCGAGCTGCTCGGCGCTCCGGCGCGCCTCGTGCCGGTCACCTCGGCCGCGCTCCGGGACCGCGGCGTCGATCCGGTCGCGATGTCGCCGTTCAGCGACCGCTGGATGTCGATGCTGGATCCCGCGAAGGCGCGGGCGGAGCTCGGCTTCCAGCACACGCCGCTCCGTCGCTGGCTGGAGACGGTGATCACGTCGCTGCTCGCGAACCCGCCGTCCGAGCCGCCGCCGGGCTACGAGCGCCGCGCCGAGGAGCTCGCGCTCGCGGCGTCGCTCGACGACGCGCGCGCGGCGGGCCCGGGGAACGCCGGCCCGGCGTGAGGTAACCTGAGCCGCGGCGAGGCGGCGCGGCGGCGGTGTGTCGCGCCGTCCTCACGCCGCGCGGCGGAACATCTGAAGGAGGGGAGATCTCGCGATGCAGGATGAGCAACCCAGGCGGGTCTTGGCGGCCATCGACGCCTTCCTGAGCACGCCGCTCGACGCGGCGCTGTCGCGGCACCGCGAGGCCGATCCAGCGGCCGGCGCGCTGTCGCTGTTCCACGAGGTCGCCGCGACGGTCCCTGCGTACCGCCGCTTCCTCGACGAGCACGGCGTCGATCCGGCGGCCGTCAGGACCCCGGCGGACTTCGCCGCGCTCCCGGTGATCACGAAGCAGAACTACGTGCTCCGGCACCCGATCGCGGACCTGTGCCGCGGCGGGCGCGTCGCGTCCTGCGACATGATCGCGGTCTCGTCGGGGTCGACAGGGAAGCCCACGTTCTGGCCTCGCGCTGTCGCGGACGAGCTCCCGGTCGCCCGGCGCTTCGAGCAGGTGTTCCACGACAGCTTCCGTGCCGACGCGCGCCGCACGCTCGCCGTCGTGTGCTTCGCGCTCGGCTCGTGGGTCGGCGGGATGTACACCGCCGCGTGCTGCCGTCACCTCGCGGCGAAGGGGTATCCGATCACGGTCGTCACGCCGGGCAACAACAAGGAGGAGATCTACCGTGTCGTCCTCGATCTGGGGCCGGCGTTCGATCAGGTCGTCCTGCTCGGCTACCCGCCCTTCCTGAAGGACGTGATCGACACGGGCCGGGCGCGGGGGATCGACTGGGCGCCGCTGCGGATCAAGCTCGTGATGGCCGGAGAGGTGTTCAGCGAGGAGTGGAGGAGCCTTGTCGGCGAGCGCGTCGGGTCCACGGCGCCCTGCTACGACTCGGCCTCTCTCTACGGGACGGCGGACGCGGGCGTCCTGGGGAACGAGACGCCGCTCAGCGTCGCGATCCGCAGGTTCCTCGCCGGCAGGCCCGACGCGGCGCGCGCCCTCTTCGGCCAGGACCGGCTCCCGACGCTGGTGCAGTACGACCCGGCGGTGCGGTACTTCGAGCAGCGCGACGGGACGCTCCTCTTCACGGGCGACAACGGCGTCCCGCTCATCCGCTACGCGATCCTCGACACCGGGGGTGTCCACACGCACGCGGAGATGATGGCGGCGCTCTCCGGCTTCGGCTTCGACCCGCGGCGGGAGCTCGACGGGGAGCGCGGCGCCCGCGAGCTGCCGTTCGTCCACGTGTTCGGGCGCTCGGATTTCACTGTGTCGTATTTCGGCGCCAACATCTATCCGGAGAACGTCGTCGTCGGCATCGAGCAGCCCGGCGTGAAGGAGTGGGTGACAGGGAAGTTCGTGCTGGAGGTCCGCGAGGGCGCGGATCGGGACACGTACCTGTCGGTGGTCGTCGAGCTCGCGCCGGGAGAGGGGGAGAGCGAGGCGCGGCGCGAGGAGGCGGCGCGGTCGATCGAGGAGCACCTCGTCCGGCTGAACAGCGAGTTCAGGAGCTACGTCCCGGCGGGGAAGCGCGCTCCGCGGGTGACGCTGAGGGCGGCGGGGGATCCGGAGTACTTCCCGCTCGGGGTGAAGCATCGATATACGCGCAAGCCGGGGGGGTGAGAGGCCGAGACTTGGGGCTAGAGCGCCGATACATGATCTCCTCCTGTTGGAGCGCTCGGCTAACCGGGCCGCCTTCTTTCAAACGTCGCCCCGCTGGCTCCACGAGCCCGCCCGTTAGCCGCTGTGAGCCCTCATGCGCCTGCGGCCCTGTCTCGCCCTGGAACGCCCGTGCGCCGATCGATCCCTCCCGCGGCGTCCCACCCTCGCCCGCCGCCGCGCCCTTCAGCGCCTCGCAGAACGCCGCCACATCCGGGAACCGCTCCGCCGCCTCGAACTCGATCGCCCGCTCCAGCACCTTCCGCACCGCGTCGCTGCACGCCAGCCGCTCGAGCACCCGCCCCGGATACCGCATCATGATCGGCGGCAGCTCCGCCCCGTGCAGGCAGAACACCGTCGTCATGCCGAGCCCGTACACGTCCGCGCGCTCGTCCGCCTCCTGTGGGCGGTGCATGAGCTCCGGCGCCGCATAGAGGAACGTCCCCAGCGCGCCGCTCCGCGTGCCACCCGTGGTGTCGCGCGCCCAGACCAGGTCGAAATCAGTGATCCGCGGCGTGCCCTCCGCGTCGAGCAGGATGTTCGCCGGCTTCACGTCCCGGTGCACGAGGCCCCGCCCGTGAGCGAACGAGATCGCCTCTCCGGCGCGCAGGATCATGGGAATCACCCGCTCTGCCGGGAGCCGCTTGCCGACCACCGCGCTGTTCACATCCTCGCCGTGGACGAGCTCCATCACGAAGTAGTGCCAGCCGCTGTCCTCGCACTTCGGCTCCAGGATGCGCACCACGCCGCGATGATCGAGCGCCGCCATCGCACGCGCCCCTCGGAAGAATCGCTCCCGCCGCCCCTCGTCGCCCGCCAGGTTCGGGTGTAGCACCTTGATCGCCACCGACTGCTCTGCGCGTGCCGCGTCGAGCGCCCGCCACACGGTCGCGAACCCCCCGCGGCCGATCCGCTCCAGCAAGAGATAGCGGCCCTCACCGAGCTCCTCACCCGCGTGCAGCTGGCCGCCTTCCCGGCGCTTGCGCCGGAGATCGAGGAGCTCTGCCTCCACCTCCGCGGTGCTCGCGCCGGCCGCCTGGAGCTTCACCCGCCGCTTCTGCGCCGCGGCGATCTGTCTGTCGATCGCGCGGATCGCTGCCTCGGCCTCGCGCAGCGGGGCGGCGAGCGCGCCGAGCTGCGCGGCGTCGGCCGGCGCCGCCGCCGTCCCTGCGCTCTCGGCCACCTCCTCCACGGCGGCGCGGATGCCCCGGACGACGTCCCTCCAGGCTTCATCCCGGTCGGCCCAGCTCGTCACCGCCTTGCCACCTCGCGGCAGCGCCTCGAGCCCCGCCAGGGCGGTGCCCTCCAGATCGCACGCGCGCACGAGGGTGGGCACGACGCGCGCTGCGCCGCTGCGATGCCGCTCCAGCGCGCGGCCGAGCTCCCGCTCGTAGCAGCTGTCGGAGGCGAGGTACGCCCCGCTCACCAGCAGCAGCGCCACCTCGGCCGCGGAGAGCGCCGCCGCGATCTCCTCGTCGCGCGCCGCGCCGGCGCTGATGCGGCCGCGGTGCCACGTGCTCACGAGGCCCTGCCGCTTGAGGGCGGCGAGGTGCGCCTCGAGCGCCTCGGCGTACGACCGGTCTTCGGGGGCGTAGGAGATGAAGACGTTGACCGCCATGCGCTGAGGGCGTCGCTGCGGCGGCGAGCTCGATGCGTCTCGCCGCCCGCTCCGCGCGGACCAGGCTATCAGACGCGGCGCCGGCGCTCGACCGGCCATCGCGATCACACCCGCCGCCCGGAGGCGCGGCGGCGGATGTGTCCCGCGGGCGCTGGCGTCAGCCCATGACCTCGAGGGTCAACGTGTCCAGCGTGAACCCGTCGTCACCGCGGTCGATCTGCATCTGCACCTGGTAGATGCCCGGCTCCTCGGGCAAGCGCCACCGCGCCCGCCCGTCCGGCGCCTCCTCGACGCTGCCAGCGGTCGGCGTCCACGCGACGCGCTCGCCGGCGGCGCCCGCCGCGCGCAGCTCGACCTCGACGCCGTCACGCCGCAGCACCTCGATCGTGGCGTGACGGCGGGGCGCGAGGGGCAGCTCCTCGTTTCTCGTGATCTCGACGCTCTGATCCTCGGCGACCGTCACGGTGAACGTGCGGCGCACGTCGCAGGTCGTCGCGCCGTCGGTGACCTTGCCGCGCACCTCGAACTGGGCGGTCGTGGCCCCCACATCCAGGGCGGCATTGACCACCACGCCGCTAAAGTAGGCTGGATCGTGGACAGTGATGATGGTGATTCCGGATATCGCCGTCACGGCGGGCTTCCCGCTCCAGCTGTTCCGGGTATGCAGCTCGATGTCCAGCCCTTCCGGTGGCTCCTGAGGGATCTCCGGCGTGGCCCACAGCTCTTCGCCCCCGGCGATATCGTCGCACACGAGCGGCGGAGACGGAGGGTTGGTGTGGCTGTCGTCCTCACACGCGGTGAGCCCCGCCGTCGCGACCACGAGCAGCAGCTTGTTCGTCCGTTTCCTGTGACCCATCGCCCCGTCCTTCCCCGCGCTTTCGTGCGCGCTCCCCCGCCACGCCCGCGGTCGCAACGTGGCCGCCGGCCGTAGCACGGGCATCCTAGCGGCGGTGAGCAGACCAGCGACCCACCGGCACGAAAACATCCTCGCGACGTAGCGATCCCCTCGGTGCAGCCCGAGCCCGGCGGCCGGCAGCGCCCTCGCGCCGCGGGAGGCGTCCCCGGCGCTCGCGCTGTTGGTCTCCTCGCCCTTGCTGTGAGAAGGATGCCCAGACCATGCCCGACGCATCTCCCCCGCTCCTCGTCCTCGGCTGCGGCTTCACCGGCGCGGTGGTCGCCGGCCTGCGGACGGCCTCCGGCGGCCGCGTGGTCGCGACGACGCGCTCCTCCGAGCGCGCGGCCGAGCTCGCGCAGGCGGGCATCGACGTGCGCGTCCTCCCGGCGCTCACGGCCGAGGCCGTCGCCGAGCTCGGGCCGGACGGCGCGGACGTGCTCGTCGCCTTCCCGCCCGACGGCGCCACGGACGCCGCGATCGCGCCGTCGCTCGGCCGGGCGCGCGCGATCGCGTACGTCTCGTCGACCGCCGTCTACGGCGACGCGACAGGGCGCATCGACGAGGCGACGCCCACGTCGGCGGCGAACCCTCGCGCCGCGGCGCGCCTCGCGGCCGAGGCCGTGTACCGCGAGCGCGGCGCCGTGGTGCTGCGCGCGGCGGGCATCTACGGCCCAGGCCGCGGCCTGCACCAGCGGCTCTTGCGCGGCGACTTCCGCATGGCGGGCGAGGGCGACCAGCAGGGCAGGAACGTCGTCTCGCGCATCCACGTCGAGGACCTCGCGCGCCTCGCGCTCGCCGCCCTGGAGCGCGCCGCCCCCGGCGAGGCCTTCCTCGTCGCGGACGACGCGCCCGTGCCACAGATCGAGGTCGTCCGCTGGCTGTGCGCGCGGCTTGGCCTGGAGCTGCCGGCGGGCGCGCCGCGGGAAGATCTGCACGAGACGCTCCGCCACGACCGCGCCGTGGACAACGCGAAGATCAAGCGAGACCTCGGCATGGCGCTGCTCTACCCGAGCTACCGCGAGGGGTTCGAGGCGTGCATGGCCGTCGAGGCCGCGGCGCCGGCCCTGGTCGCGGCGCCGCGCGCCGCGCGAGAGCGCGGCTGATCGGCGGGAGCCGCTCGCGCTGCGGCCTCCGCCGCTCCCGCTGAGCGGCCCTCGTTCAGTGTCGCGACCGCTCGAACGATGCCACGATGGCCCCATGAAAGCGCACCGCAGTGGACGCGCCCCGTCCGACCGCAGCCCGCGCGCGCGAGCTGCCGGAGTCCCGGGCGGCGCCGGGGTCAGCTACGATCTCGCGGAGCTCGCGCAGGCGAGCGCAGTCTCGCCGCGGACGATCCGCCTCTATGTCGCGCGGGAGCTCCTGCCGCCGCCGATCGTCCGCGGTACGAGCACCAGCTACGGGCAGGAGCACCTGCTGCGCCTGCGCGCCATCGCCCGGCTCCGCGCCGAGAAGGGGCTGCGGCTCGTCGACATCCAGCGGCGCCTGGCGAAGCTCTCGCCCGCCGCGCTCGCCGACCTCGCCGGTCCGCTGCCGCCGGAGGTCGCGACCTCGCCCGCTGCGCCGGCACGTCGCGCCGGCCGCGCGCGCAAGCCGCTCCCGCCTCCGGTCGGCGCCAGCGCGCGCGACCCGCTCCCGCTGCCCGGCGACGCCAGCGCGAGCGACCCGCTCCCGCCTCCGGTCGGCGCCAGCGCGCGCGACCCGCTCCCGCTGCCCGGAGGGCTGGAGCGGTGGGATCGCCTCGCCCTCCTGCCGGGGCTCGAGCTGCACTTGCGCAGCGACGCGACCGCCGTCGTGCGCCGGATCGCCGCCGAGATCCACGCGCGGTACGGCGCGCTCCCGCCGCACGCCGAGCCGGCCGGCCCGGCGTCACCGCGGTCTTCTTGAACTTCCCATGCGTGAATCGCGACCCCTGGCGCGCCTGGCGTCTCAGCAGGCCGAGCGACCAGGGGCGCCCGCCGCACGCGAGCGACGACAGGGGGCCGCTCGCGCCGCGAGCGACAGGACGTCTGCTGCTCGCCGGGTGACGACGACATCGTCGCTGTCTCCCGTCCTGCCGCCGGCCGCGCGCGGGCCGTCCAAAGGGACCGCGGTGTTACTCGGCGTAAACCGCGACCGTCCCGCTGCACGACAGGTTGCCCGGTTGGGGCTGATATTGAAGTTGAAATTGGCGGTGTTCACCGTGGCGTTGCTGGTGGTGTTCGCATTGAAAGCGAAGAGCGCGAGCGCGTCATGCGCCTCGCCCAGCCCCTCGTGCTGCTCCTCGTCGACGGGCCAGGCCTCGCCGCAACCGGAAGCCAGGATCGACAGGGCCATCAGGGCTCGTCCAAATGAACGGTTCATCGCTTCGCCTCCTCATCAGCCTTGCGCGAGCGGATGCTGAGCTCAGACAAGAGCTCGCACGACGAAAGCGACGCCGCGATACTCTCGCTTCTCCCTTCACGGACGGCGAGGTCGAGGCATCTGCGATGTGAAATTCAGGCATCGACGCGCCCGAGGGCCACGACTACCCTCGAGGCTCGTGAAGGAGCATTGCATGAAGCTTAAGTATTGGACTCTGCTTGCGTTGGCGGCTGCGGCGGTGGGCGCGGGCTGCGGGGATGACGAGGGCGCCGGCGGCGGTGCTGGGCCCGGGGGCGCGGGCGGGGCCGGCGCCGGTGGGGCCAGCGCCAGTGGGACCAGCACCGGAGGGGGAGGCGGAACGGGCGGCGGCGGGGCTGGCGGGGAGGCCCCGACGCCGCCGTGCGAGCCGCCCGACCCCGCGCTGGCCGACCGCGACGCGGACGAGCTGTACGCGGCGGACGAGGTCCCGCGCTTCGACTTCCACCTTCCGGAGGAGCGCTGGGCGGAGCTCAAGAGCAACGCGCGCGACGAGGAGTACGTGGAGGCCGAGGCCTGCTACAAGGGCAAGAGCCTGGGCGTTGTGGGCCTGCGCTTCAAGGGTGGCTACGGCACCCTGCAGATGTGCTTCGACGAGCAGGGGAACCTCACCTGCCCGAAGCTCAGCATGAAGGTGAAGTTCGACGAGTACGTCGACGGGCAGCGCTTCTACGAGCAGAAGCGCCTGAACTTCCACTCGATGACGTGGGATCCGACGCGGCTCCACGAGCGGATCGCCTATGGCCTGTACCGGGAGATGGGCGTGCCGGCCCCGAGGAGCTCCTGGGCGACGCTGCACGTGAACGGCGAGTCGCAGGGGCTCTTCTCGATGGTCGAGGAGGTGGACGGCCCCTTCCTCGAGAGCCGCTTCCCCGAGGGCGCAGACGGTGATCTCTACAAGGAGGCGTGGCCGGTCGCCGACGACGCCAGCTACTACGCAGAGCGCCTCGAGACGAACGAGGACGAGGCCACGCACGAGCGCTTCGTCGCCTTCGCGACGGACCTCGCGTCTGCCGAGGGCGCGGAGCGCCTCGCTGCGCTGTCGCAGTGGGCGGACATCGAGCAGCTGCAGCGCTACATGGCCGTCGACGAGACGATCGTGAACTGGGACGGCGTCACGACCTTCTACGTCGACGGCGCGGGCTCCGCCAACAACCACAACTTCTACATCTATGACGAGCCCTCGTCGGGCAAGTTCCGCCTCATCCCGTGGGATCTCGACCAGACCCTCGCTCCGAGCACCTACTTTGGCCAGGTGCCGCGCTGGACGGAGACGCCGGCGAGCTGCCCCCGGGATGTCCCGGTGTTCATGGGCGCCGAGCACGTGCGCCTGCCGGGCTGCGACGCGCTGTTCAGCGCCCTGGGCCAGGACACAGCGGGGTACCAGGCCGCGCTGGAGGCGCTGCTCGCCGGGCCGTTCAGCGAGGGGCGGATCGAGGAGCAGGTCGACACGTACGCGGCGCTGATCCGGACTGCCGTCGAGGAGGACCCGTCCGGGCCCGGGCTCGCCGGCTGGGAGCCGGCGGTCGAGCGCCTCAAGAAGGAAGTGCCGATCCTGCGAGAGCGCCTCGCGCGCTTCGTCAGCAACACGCCGGTCGTGCCGTTCTCGTTCACCGCGACCGGGATCAACGACTTCGAGGCCGCGGACACGCTCGGGCTGTACGTCGGGACGCTGCTCGCCACCAACAACGCGTCCGGCGCCGTGCCGGGCCTGACGCAGGAGGCTCCGCTGAGCGGCGCGCAGAGCCTGCTCCTCAGCTTCGATTTCCGCGACGAGGACTACGCCTGGGGGCAGTACGTGTATTTCGCGGTGCCCCTCGCCGAGGCCCCGGTCGACGTGACGGCGCTCGAGGGCGTCCGCTTCCGGGCGCGCGCCGACGGGGCGCGCTGGCTGCGCTTCGACGTGGAGAGCCCCGCGCAGAGCGAGGGGATCTCTGGCGTCCGCCACGGGTGGGACGTGCAGCTCAGCGCCGAGCCGGAGCTCGTCGAGCTCAG
The DNA here is from genome assembly GCF_051530195.1 of Sorangium sp. So ce321. NCBI lineage: Bacteria > Pseudomonadati > Myxococcota > Polyangiales > Polyangiaceae > Sorangium > Sorangium sp. So ce321. Next base: position 2,976,590 of record NZ_CP150329.1, read on the forward strand.
GTTCGCCGACATCGCGCTTCCAGGCTGGGCCATCGACGACGGGCGCGACCCCGGAGACGACGTGAACGACGTGCTCAGGTCGGTTACCGGCCTCTCTCTCGGCCCGCAGATGAACGGCGTCGGCGCGAACGGCTTCCTTGGCCGGGGCGAGGTCGACTCGGGCGCCATCGAGATCGACGATGTCGAGCTCTTCGGCCCGGCGTCCGGTTCACCGTGAGCGGCGGCGCGCAGGCCGCCGGCGGACCTGGCGGCGGAGCCCGAGGCTCGCGGCGAGGAGCAGGGCGGCGATCCCGCCCGCGGAGGGCGTGTCGGCGCCGAGGCGGCAGCTGCAGCCCGACGACTCGCCGCTCCCGCCGCCGCCAGCGCCAGAGCCGGTGGACGGGGCCCCGCCCGAGCCGGTCGCGTCGGCGCCGCCCGAGCCCGACGTAGCGTCGCCCGCGCCGGACGACGTCACCGTGTCGAGCCCCGCGCCGATCGACGTGGTGGTGGTGGGCGGCGGCGGCTCAGCGACGCACGCGCCGGCCTCGCACCGCTCGCCCACGGGGCACGCGACGCCGTCGCAGACGTCGACGCACGTCCCCTCCCGGCAATACGTGCCCGCCTCGCACGCCACGTCGGCGCACGCGGCCTCGACGCACCGGCCGGTGTCCATGGCGCACTGCTCGTTCGTCGGACACCCGCGGCAGTTGCACTTGAGCACGCACACGCCGCCTTCGCACGCCTGGCCGTCGTTGCACACGACGTCCTGGCACGGGTCGATGCAGCGCCCGGCGCGACAGACCTGGTCGTGCGGGCACACGACGCCGTCGCAGGGGGCGCGGCACTCGCCGTCATGGCACACCTCGCCCGTCTCGCACACGACGTCCACGCACGACTGCTCGACGCACAGGCCCTCGTTGCAAATGAACCCCGCCTCGCACGGGAACTCCGCAGATCCGCAGCGGTCCACGCACTGGCCGCGGCTGCACACCTTGTCGTCCGGGCAGGGCGCCTCCTCGTCGATGACGTCGTCGCAATCGTTGTCGACGCCGTCGCACTGCTCGGCCTGGCTGCCAGGCTGCACGAACGGCGTGCAGATCACCTGTCCCTGCGCGTCGCAATCGGAGATCCCCACGCGACAGGCGCCGATGTTCTCCTCGACCTCGCACGGCTGGCCGGCCTCGGGACAGGTGATGCCGGAGAAGCGGAAGAGGAAGTCCTCGTAATCGAGGTCGTTGCCGTTGACGCCCGCGGCGCCGGCCGCGTTCATGAAATCGAGATCCTCGAAGCCCAGGTAGAACGTGTTGAGGAGCTCGTTCGACCTGTAGATGAGGTCCGAGTACCAGGGCCCCGGCGTCTCGCACGCCGTGCACTCCACGTTGAACCGGTGCTCGGTGTAATGGTACTGCGTGGCGTTCCCGCTGCCGGTGCCGTTCGGGTTCGGGATCAGCACGAAGCCGATCAGGCCGCCTGCGTACGCGGGGTTCTCCCGGACCGAGACGGCCGTCAGCTCGCGCATCGCCGCGGGCGGCAGGGAGGACGAGAAGGGAAAGAGGATCTGGATATCGCTGCCCGCCGCCGGCGTGTTGAGGCCGGCTCCGGTGTTCTCCGGGACGTACAGCGGCGGGTCGTCGCTGTCGCGGCTCTCATCGACGTTGTACCAGCCGACGGCGAAATTGGCGCCGCCCCCCTTGGCGATGTACTTGCCGCTGAACTCGCAGAGCGGCGAGAACACCTGCGGCTCCACCGCGGCGTCGGCCACGACGTCGATCATCTCGTTGATGTCGTCGTTGTTCGCCGATCCGTTGAGCAAGTCGCCCAGCCGCTCGCGGACCACCGGGACGGTGGTGCCGTTCGGCTGTACGACGTCGGCGCGCGCTGTAGCGCTCGCGCCGAGCACCGCCAGGAGGGACACACACCACGTCAGAGCAGATGGTTTGCTGAAGGTCAACCAGCGCATCGGGCTTCATCTCCTGGCAAGACGCGTCAATCCAAAGTGAAAAGTGGACGCGAACTTTCCTCGCTTGTCCAGGCGACGCGCGCTCGCTCGACGTCACGGCGGCACCGATGTGGATAGCCAGTCCACGTGAGATCACCCTGTTGCCTGTCGGCAAGGATCACGTGCGGAGAGCACATCGTCGAATGTGGGAGAGGGTGCGGCGGACGCTGGACTCGCGCGCTGCGTCGCCGGTCCGGGCCGCGATGCTCGCCTGAAAACGGACTGGCACCTTCACACGCCGGCGCGTCGACACACGACGAGCGAGCGAGCGCGGCAGTCGAGAAGAGGACGCCGCCCCCCGGCGGCGGCGGCGGCGGTCAGTCCTCGCGCTTGCGCACGAGCGCCGCGAGCTCATTGATGAGCTCGGGGACCCCTTCGCCCGTCGCGGCGCTGACGAGGTGGAGCTTCACCTTCGCCTTCGCGAACCGCGCCTTGAGCTTCGGGTAGGCCTCGCGCACGTCGGTCAGGTCGGCCTTGGTCAGGGCGACGATCTCGGGGCGCTCCGCGATCGCCGGGCTGAACTTCTTGAGCTCCTTGCGGAGCGCCCGGTAGTCGGCGAGCGGCTCGCGGCCCTCGCCGGGATCGAGCGTCACGAGGTGGAGGAGCGCCCGCGTCCGCTCCACGTGTTTCAGGAACTGGATGCCGAGCCCGACCCCCTCGCTCGCGCCGGGGATGAGCCCCGGGATGTCCGCGATGACGAAGCTCGACCCGCCGGACCGGCCTCCGCCCCCGACCTCGACCATGCCGAGGGTCGGGGTGAGCGTCGTGAACGGGTAGTCGCCGATCTTCGGCCGGGCCGCGGAGACGGCGGCGACGAACGTGCTCTTGCCGGCGTTGGGGAAGCCGAGCAGGCCGACGTCGGCGAGGATCTTCAGCTCGAGCCGGAGCTCGCGGACCTCCCCCGGCTCGCCCGGCTCCGCGCGCCGGGGCGCCCGGTCGTGCGGCGACTTGAAGTGCAGGTTGCCGCGGCCCCCCTTGCCGCCGCTGGCGACCACGATCCGCTGGCCGTGCGCGGTCACGTCGGCGATCATCTCGCCGCTCTCCGCATCGAAGATCTGCGTGCCCACGGGGATCTTCTCGACCCGGTCGGCGCCGGCGCGCCCGTGGCAGTCGCTCCCCATCCCGTGCTCGCCGCGGTCGGCCTCGAGCGTGCGCGCGTACGTGAAGTCGAGTAGCGTGGACAGGCCTTCGTCGCCCAGGAAGACGACGTCCCCGCCGCGGCCGCCGTCGCCGCCCGCGGGGCCGCCGAACGGGATGTACTTCTCGCGCCGGAATGCGATCGCTCCATTGCCGCCATCCCCGGCGATGACCTTGAGACGGCACCGATCGACAAACCGCATGGTGGCGGCTCATAGCATAAAACTCAGGAAACACCTCAAAGCGGAAGGCGGTCCCGCGCTTCGGGTCGCCCGCCGGACCGCTCGACCAGGAGATCCCAGGTGCGCGCTCGAATCCTGATCGTGGACGACAACACGAGCCTGGCCGGAAATCTGCGCGAGGTCCTCGAGGGGGCGCGCGAGCTCGACGTGGAGGTCGCCCTCGCGCAGAACGGCAAGCAGGGGCTCGCGGCCGCCCGCCGCGACGGCTTCGACGTCGCGGTCGTCGACGTCAAGCTCCCGGACGCGAGCGGCCTCGAGCTGATCGCCCCCCTCCGCGCCGCCTCCCCCCACGGCGAGATCGTCCTCGTGACCGGCTTCGCGACCGTCGACACGGCGATGGCCGCGCTCCGCGCCGGCGCCTTCGCCTTCATCCTCAAGTCGTTCCGCCCCGAGGAGCTCATCTCCACGGTGGCCCAGGCGATCGAGAAGATCTCGCTGAAGAGGGAGCGGGCGGAGCTCGAGCGGCGGTACCGGGCGATCGTGGACGCGGCCGACGTGCTCATCCTGGGCCTGAACGCCGACGGCAGCGTCGCCCTCTTCAACCCGCGCCTCTCGGCGCTGACCGGCGTGGCCGGCGACCCTGCGATCGGCATGCCGTTCTGCGAGACGCTCGTCGACGAGCCCGACCAGCGCCGGTTCAACCAGTCGTTCGTGGGCGTGGTCGACGGCGACGCCGCGGCCGAGGTCGAGGTCGGCGTCCGCGACGCGGTGGGCGCGATTCGCCGGGTGCGCTGGCACCTGTCCGGCGTCCGCAGCGGCGGGCGCGGTGGCAGGACCGACCTCGTGTACGGCATCGGCATCGACGTGACCGAGCGGCGCGCCCTCGAGCGCCGCGCCGCCGACGCCGAGGCGCTGAACGCCATGGCCCCGCTCGCCCTCGGGCTCGCCCACGAGATCAGGAACCCCCTGAACGCCGCGGTCCTGGAGCTGCACCTGCTCAGCCGCGGCATCGATCGCCTCTCCGACGAGGCGATCCGCGAGCCCATGAAGCGGCGCGTCAGCATCGTCGAGGCGGAGATCGCCCGCCTGGGCCGGCTCCTCGGCGAGTTCCTCGAGCTCGCCCGCCCGCGCGCGCCCCACCGCGAGCCTGTCGACCTGGCCCGCGTCGTTCGCGACGTGCTCGATCTCGAAGAGGAGGCGCTCGCGAGCCACAGCGTCGAGGTCGTCCGCGACCTCTCGGACGACTGCTTCGCGCTCGGCGACGTGGAGAAGCTCAAGCAGGTGGTCCTGAACCTCGTCGTGAACGCCTTGGACGTAATGCCCGAAGGTGGGACGTTGCGTGCGTGTGCGTCGGGGGATGCGACCGAGGTGTGGCTCTCGATCGGGGACACGGGTCCGGGGATTGCGCCGACGATCTTGGCCGAGATTTTCGACCCGTTCTTCACCACGAAGGCGGCGGGCACCGGGCTCGGCCTTGCGATTGTGCGGAAGATTGTGGATCAGCACGCCGGCCGAGTGGATGTCGACACGCATGCGGAGAGGGGGACGACGGTTCGCGTGCGTCTCCCCCGTTTCACCCCCGAGTCCGTCCCGCGCTCCCCGACCTCGTCCCCGCCCCGCGGCGCCGGGATCTGACGGAGGTCGGGAGGATAGGGAAGCGGGCGAGCGCCGCTCAGCCCACGATGCGCATCGGGGGCTTCAGCGGCAGCGGGGGCTTGGAGCCAGGGGCCGACGGGATCGCCGAGGGGGCCGGCTTCGGCGCGGCGTCGCCCTCGAGGGCGGCGAGCGCCACGAAGAGCCGGTCCATGCCGTAATCAAGGGCCACCTCACGCTGGAAGACGTGGGCGACCTTGATGAGGCGCAGCGAGGTCTGCTTGCCCAGGTCGATCTCGCGCTCGAGGAACGCCTCGAACGAGCCGTACCCCTTCGCCTGATACAGCTCCTGCTGCTGGATCTCGGCGAGCACCACCCCGATATCGAAGAACCCCTTGTCGAGGCGCTTGCGCAGGGTGCGGATCTTCTGGGTCTGGTTGTGGAGCTCGGCGATCTTCGCCTTGATCTCCTCGGCGCCGCTCGGCACGCGGATCGTCGCCCGAGCGCTGCCGGGGGGCGCCGGCTCGGCGGCCCGAGCCCGGGCCTCGGCGGCGTGCTTCGCGGCGTGCCGGGCAGCCCAGGGCGCGGCGCCACGGAGACCGAGCTTACGCTTGGAAGCGCTCGACGAAGATTTCGAGTCTTCCTTGATTACCGGGTTCACGGGTTTCGCAAGCTGAGCTTCTGCGCCCCCCTTGGCGCTCGAAGAGGACTTCTTCTTCGTGCCCGTCGCCTTCTCGGAGCTGCCCTGCTTTGTGATCTTCGGCATGTCGCTGCGTCCCCCGCTGGGTACGAGATCGTCGCGGCCCTTCGCCTCAAGCGCGCGCCGCCCGCGCGGGGGAAAGACCCGCACGGCTGTCAAGCCCAATTGGCTCGACAGGTCGTCGCCTTACCAAAAAATCGGCCACCCCGTCCACTAAGTTTCGGGGAGGCTCTCGCTTTCCCGATGCCAGCATGACTCAAGATCGGCCCGAGAGCCAAAACCGGCGAGCATCGCACGCCAAGGGGTCTCTCGAAAAGCGGGTCGTCAGGCGGGCGGTGCGCTGGTCACGTTTGCCCACCCCTGCGCCTGGAGCGCGCGGGGCCGGGGGGCTGACGGCCCGACGCCACGGTCCCGCGCCGCCCCCGGGCCCGCGTGCGCCGGGCTCGAGCGCCAGCGCGCGCATCGCATCATCTGCCTCTTCTCTGGCCCGCGCGCTCCAGGCGCACGGGGGGCCCGCGCGCTCCAAGCGCAGGGGTGGGTCGTGGTAGATCGCGGTCCATGACCTCTCCGACCGACGGCCGCGGCCCCAATGACGTACCCCAGGCCGCAGCCGCTGATGCGCCGCGTCGTGCGAGCGAGATCCCTCGAGGCCTGGCGAGCAGCCGGATTGCCGTGGTTGTGAACGGCAACGCCAAGAGCGTGACGGCAGAGGTGATCGAGACGCTCGACCAGATCCTTGACACGGGGGACCTGTTCGTCTCGCGGCGGGTGGAGGAGAGCGAGGGCATCGCGCGGATCCTGGTCGACCGGGGCTACGGCACGATCCTCACCGGCGGCGGCGACGGGACGTTCACGGTCGTGGTGACGGCGGTGGTGAACGAGGCGAAGCGGCGCGGGCTGCCGCTGCCGCGGTTCGGGCTGCTGCGCCTCGGGACGGGCAACTCGCTGGCGTGGGTGCTCGGCGCGTCCGCGGGCGCGGGCGCGAAGCCCGGGCTCGCGGTGGACCTCCAGCGGCTGCGCGCCGAGGCCGGCAGCCGGAAGCTGCGGCTGGTCGAGGCCGAGGACATCCTGTCGCCGTTCTGCGGCTTCGGGATCGATGCGGTGATGCTCCGCGACTACAACGCGGTGAAGGCGGCGCTCGGGCGGGGTCCGCTGAAGCGGCTCGCGCCGGGGCCGGTGGCGTACGCCGTCGCCGCGACGACGCGGACCATCCCGAGCTACCTGGTGCGGCGCACGCCGCACTGCCGCATCATCAACGAGGGCAACGACGCGATCCGCGTCGGCGAGAAGGGGACGATCTTCGGGGCGCCCATCAAGAAGGGCGGCGTCATCTACGAGGGGCCGGCGAAGATCGCGGCGCTGTCGACGATCCCGTATTACGGCTTCGGCTTCCGGATGTTCCCCTACGCGGACGACCGCCAGGACCGGATGCAGCTGCGCGTGTCGATGATCTCGCCGCTCACGTTCGTGCGGAACTTCTCCAGCATCTGGAACGGGGAGTTCGACGATCTGGAGACGGTCTTCGACTATTTCGTCGACGAGGTCACGATCGAGATGGACCCGGCGACGAGCTTCCAGATCGGCGGCGACGTCCGCGGGGAGCGCTCGCGCGTCCGGGTGCGGCTGACCGAGCCGATACGGATCGTGGATTTCTACGCGCCGCCGCGGGGGTAGCGCCCGCCTGGCTTGCAACCCGAGCCGGCCCGCCATCTCATTGCATGCCGGGGGGACTGCCGCTTGATCGGTCCCAACCCCCTCGGGAGGTGTCGATGTACCGTGACGCATTCTCTGCGATCGGATGTGCGATCGTCCTGTCCGCGCTCTCCTCGGCCTGCACCCTCATCACCGAGCGCGACGGCTCGGGGAGCGCAGGCGACGAGTGCTCGAGCTCGATCGGGTACGAGCAGGACGAGGCGGCGCCCGAGCCCGAGCCGGCGGAGCCCGCCGCGGATCTGCCGGGCATCAGCGTGGCCACGACCGACCTCGTGACCGTCGCCGGGAGCCGCGAGAGCCTGCGGCTCGGCTTCTTCGACGACCAGGACAGGCCGCTCGCCGTGCTGCCGGACGAGGTCGGCCTCACCACGTCGAGCGCCGCGGTCGCGAGCGGGTCGCTCGTGATGAACGAGGAGCTCGACCGCGTGGCCTACCTCGGTGTGATCGCCGGCTCCCCGGGCACGGCGACGATCTCGGTGTCGCGCGGCGGAGAGCGCCGCGACATCCGCGTGACCGTGCTCGACGATGTGGCCTCGACCGTGTCGCTGCCGACGAAGAGCCTCGCGCTCAAGGAAGGGCAGCGGGGCTCGGTGGCGGCGTTCTTCTATCACCGGCAAGGGATGTTGCTCCACGCGCCCAGCGTCGAGGTGACCTCCAGCGATCCCCTTGTGGTCCCCGCGTCCCGGCAGTCGCCTGCGCTCGGCGACGGCCGGATCCACGTCACCGCGCGCGGCGCGGGGACGGCCACCGTGACCGTGGCGGCCGGCAGCGCCCGGGACGAGATCGTCGTCACCGTGTCGCCGCAGCCGATCGGAACCATCGATATCGCCCCGGGACCTCTCGAGGTGCCTCCGGATTGCTCCGACCAGATACCCATCAAGTTCCTCTCTCCGGACGGGGAACGTCTCTGGATAACGGCGGACGACGTGGTGACCTCCACGGATCCCGCGAGCGTGAGCGCGGAGCTGATCACGGATGGCGACGGGTTCGTGGAAGCGCTCGCGATCACCTCGGACCAGGTCGGGACCGCGACCCTGCGCGTCACGGCGCGCGGGAAGCAGGTCGAGCGCCAGATCGTCGTCACCCCCGACGCCGTGTGCTCCCTCTGGGGTGAGGAGGAGGAAGAAGAAGAGGAGGAGGAAGAGGAAGAAGAGAGCGAGCTCGATGAGGCGCAGGGAGAGCTCGCCTCCGGGAGGGACCCGTTCTTCTATTTCACCTACGACGACTCGGCCAGCACCGCCGCCGTGGAGCTCGTCAAGCACAGGCTGCGCGAGGGCGAGATCCCGTCGCCGAGCCTGTCGCGGCCATGGGAGTTCCTGAGCTACGAGCGCTTCGCGCCGTCGTGCCCGCACAACCTGGGTCTGTTCGATGTGTCCATGGGGCTGCTGCAGCGGACCTCGGCGAGCGACGCCAGGCAGAGCGAGCTCCTGCTCGGGGCCTACGTTGCCGCGCCCTTCCTCGGCAAGCAGCAGCGCAGCAACATGGCGCTGACGCTGCTCATCGACAACTCCGGATCCATGTTGGAGTCGGCCGTGTCCGTCGACGGCACGAACGTCAACAGGATGGACATGGTCAAGCACGGGTTGCAGGGGCTCCTCAGGGCGCTCAAGCCGGGCGATCTGGTCAACATCGTCAGCTTCAACTCGACGGCGCAGATCGAGCTGGAAGGCTCCGTGATCGAGCCCGCGAGGTCCAACGTCGCCGAGGTGCGCCGCGCGATCGACAGCGTGGTGCCCACCGGGGCCACGGCGCTCGCCGAGGGCATCTCGCTCGCGTACCAGGTCGCCCGGCGGCACCACGATCCGAGCAAGATGAACCGGATCGTGATCCTCACCGACGCCTACGCCAACGTGGGTGAGGTCGATCCGGGCTTGATCGCGGACAACGTCGTGATCGGCGATGACGAGGGGATCTACTTCTCCGGGCTCGGGGTCGGCGAGGACTTCAACGAGCAGTTCCTCAACGTGCTCACCGACGAGGGCAAGGGGGCCTATTTCTCGCTCGTGACGATGGCCGACGCGGCGCGCGCCTTCGATCAGCGGTTCATGGCGCTGCTGGCGGTGGCCGCCCGGGATGTCCGCTTCAAGCTCAGCTACCCGCGCTTGCTGGCGCGCGCGGCCACCGCCAGCGAGGAGTCGTCCACCGACCCGGAGGACGTCCAGCCCACGAACTTCTCGTTCAATACCAGGCAATATTTCTACGAGATGTTCAGGGCGCCCGCCGCGGCCTCGTTGAGCGACGAGCGATTCACGCTCACGATCTCCTACAAGGACCCGGTGACCCGCGAGCCGCGCTCCGAGGAGATCGAGGCGACCGTGAGCGACCTCCTGGGCCGGCACGAGCAGAACCTCCGGGCCGCGGAGGCCATCTTCCTGCTCAACCAGCGCATCGGCGGGAGGATGACAGCGCCCGAGGTCGGCGCGATCCTGGACACGTACCCGCCGAGGTACAGCGCTCCCCTGTTCGACGAGTACAAGGGGCTGATCGAGCGCTACGACCTGCTGGCGCCCTGAGCCGCGCTCCCGCGCCAGCTGGCCCACCCCGCGCGCCAGCTGGCCCACCCCGCGCGGATGCGCCGCAGATCGAGGGGTGACCATTCTGGCACAATACGCTCCCTTCCGATCCGGCACACCCTGGCAAACCTGGGAGCGGGGAGCTCATTATCCCCACGAATTGCAGGGGAAACTGACGATCGGCACAGGCGGAGCGGGGCTGGCGCATGGCTTGCTCCAGAGCTGTGCCATGAACAAGCCATTCTCGATGATCCGTTCTGGTTCCGTGGGGTCTCTCTCCCTGTCGCTCCTCCTCGCGGCCGCGTCGCTCGGTGTCGGGTGCGTCAGCAAGGTGACCTCCACCGATGGCGAGGGGAGCGACGAGAGCGCGCTCGAAGGCGAGGAGGACGAGGCGGCGTGTGAGATCGGCGAGTCCCGGAACTGCACCACCAACGGGACGGAGGGCTTCGAGCAGTGCGAGGACATCGAGGGGGTGGCGACCTGGACCGGGTGCCAGGCGAGCGGCAGCGCCGTCAGCACGCCGCTCGTGCTCTCGTTCGACCAGCGGCCGGTCGAGTACCTGACCGCGATGACGGGCGCTTTCGATCTGAGCGGCCTCGGGGCCACGGTCGCCACCGACTGGCCCACCGCGGCGACACCGTGGCTCGCTTTCGATCGAAACGGTAATGGCGCGATCGACGGCGGCGAGGAGCTGTTCGGCTCGGCCACGGTGCTGTCGAGCGGCGCCCGCGCGGACAACGGGTTCACCGCGCTGCGCGAGCTCGACACCGACGGCGACGGCCGGATCACGGCGCGGGACGAGGCGTGGTCGCGGCTCGTGCTGTGGAGCGACCGCGACGCGAACCGCGCCTCGAGCGCGGGCGAGCTCGAGCCGCTCGCGTCGCGCGGGCTCGTGGCGATCGAGCTCTCGTACGGGCGCGAGCGGCGCTGCGACGGGCGCGGCAACTGCGAGGTCGAGCGCGCCGCGTTCACGTTCGCGGACGGCGCCACGACGCGGACCGGCGCGGTCATCGACGTCCACCTGCGCTGGCAGTGACGCCGCCGCCCGGGGGCGATCCCGCGCAATTCGACGTCCACCTGCCTGGTAGAGGTGGCGCGCTTTCGTCGCGACAGGACGCGGCGGGCGCTGTCTCCGAGCACGACGTGACACTGCCGTCACGGATTCCGATCAACCCAGCCGCGCCGGCGCTTTTCGCGGGCGTGGGCGCTCATCGTCGCCGCGCCGGGCGCCGCGCAAAGCTCCGACGGAGCTCGGAAATGGCGCTCGTGGGGGGTTCACACGAGACGCTATTGCACCGAATATGGCGCCGCGCGGCTGGGCAGCCATTCGGCGTCCTCGGCAATCGAGCCCCCCTTTTCCCTGGAGCGACGGATGAATCGACGATGGACGACGTGCCTTCTCATGCTGGGGCTGACAGTGAGCGCCGCGGCGTGCGGAGACGATGAGGACGCCACGAGCACGGGATCCGGCGGCGCCGGCGGCATCGGTGGCGATGGCGGCGCTGGCGCGACCGGGGGAGGGCAGGGCGGCGCTGGCGGCACGGGTTCGACCGGGGGCGGGGGCCAGGGCGGCGACGGCGGTGCTGGCGGCACAGGGGGCGTAGGCGGCACTGGAGGTGCTGGCGGCTCAGGCGGCACGGGCGGCTCAGGGGCTGCCGGTGGCGCAGGCGGCACAGGTGGCGCAGGCGGCACAGGTGGCGCAGGCGGCGCAGGTGGCGCAGCGGGCGTCGGCGGCGCCAGTGGCACGGGCGGCTCAGACGGTACGGGGGGCGCAGGCGGCGCAGCTGGCGCGGGCGGCGCCGCTGGCGTTGGTGGCGCAGGCGGCGCCGCTGGCGTTGGTGGCGCGGGCGGCGCCGCTGGCGTTGGTGGCGCGGGCGGCGCCGCTGGCGTTGGCGGTGCTGGTGGCTCTGGCGGCCTCGATGCTTCAGGAGGCGCGGGCGGCACAGGGGGCGCAGCTGGCACAGGCGGCGCCGGGGGCGCGGGCGGAAGTACCGACCTGCCCGACGGCGCGGCCTGCACCGAGGACGCCGAGTGCGCAGGAAGCTTCTGCAACCGGGAAACCCTCGACGGATGGCCCGGCGGATATTGCATCAGCTCGTGCGAGCACACCGGCGGCACCTGCCCCGGCGATGGTGTCTGCATCGATTCTGTCGGCAACGGGCACCTCTGCTACGGGGCGTGCGCCACGGCGAGCGACTGCCGCCCCGGCTACGCGTGCCTCCCCGCCGCGGACGGGACGCTGAGCTGCCGGCCCGCGTGCACCGAGGACGCGCAGTGCCCGGCGCGCGGCAGGTGCAACGTGAGCACCGGCCAGTGCAGGATCTACGAGGCGACCTGCGACGACGCCGAGGACAACGACGACGACGCGGCCGTCGACTGCCGCGACGACGATTGCGAGGAAGCCTGCGCCGCGCTCGCCACGGCGGCCTGCGCGGCCGCGCTGCCCCTGCTGCCGGAGGTCTCGGGCGACACCTCGGTCGGCACAAACGCGTTCGAGGGCGTTTGCCTGGGCGAAGGCCTGGGCGAAGGCACGGGCGAAGGCCGCGAGGACGTGTACCTGTTCACGCCGCCCGAGGGGCAGTCGGGCACGCTCTCGGTCGTGCTCGAGTCGGACACCGACCACGGGGTCTACGCGCGCTCCGCGTGCGCGGACCCCGACTCCGAGCTCGCCTGCGCCGACAGCTCCGAGGCCTGGGTCCCCGAGTTGCTCGAGGTTCCCCTGAGCGCCGGCGAGTCGGTGAGCCTCGTCGTCGACGCGTTTGTGCCGGGCGACGAGGGGCCGTACACCCTGCGCTCCGCGTTCACGCAAGCCGTCTGCGGCGACGGCGTCCTCACCCGGCCCGAGCAGTGCAACCAGGTCGACGAGACCAACGGCTGCGCCAGCGACTGCTCCGCGATCTGCGAGGGCGCGCGGGAGGCGGTCCTCGGCGTGAACACGGGCGACACGCAGACCGGCACCGCTTCCTTCAAGGGCGGCTGCCTCCTGCCGGACACGCGCGAGGACGTGTACTGGTTCACGCCACCGGCCGACGGCACGCTCACGCTGGTGCTGTCGTCCGACACCGATCAGGCCATCTTCGTGCGGTCGAGCTGCCTGGACGCGACCTCCGAGCTCGCGTGCGAGGATAGCCACTCCGGCGGCGTCGACGAGGTGCTCGAGCTCGAGGTGACCGGCGGCGTTCCCCTGTTCATCTTCGTCGATGGCTTCTGGCTCCTGAGCGACGCCGGCCCGTACACGCTCGACGTGTCGTTCGAGCCCTGAGCGCCAGCGCCGTCGCCGGCGTCCCACCCCGGTCAGCGCTCCGGCGCGCTCCGGCCACCTCATGATCGCCGAGCCGTCCGTCAGGCCACGATCCCGTTAAGGGATCTCCCTCCCTGTACCCGGTGAAACCTCCGGGATCCGCAGCGAGATCATCGCCAGCTTCATCGCCCCTTCACCGGAGCGTCTCTCGCGTCCGACACGCTTCACGAGGGTCCGTTGCTCATTTCTCCCGACCAAGAGGACGCATCGATGCCTTCCGATTCCACCGCACCGCCCTGGGATGAGCTCGTGCCCAGCGTCCTCGCCGGGCTGGCCCTGTTCCTGTTCGGGCTGAGACACCTGGGTCAAAGCCTGCAGGAAGTGGCCGGCGAGCGGATGAAGCGGTCGATCGCCGCGGCGACCGACAACCGGCTGCTGGGGCTGCTCGTCGGCCTCGTGGCCACGACGCTGCTCGACTCCTCGTCGGCGACGATCATCATCGTGATCAGCCTCGTTCGAGCGGGACAGATCTCCTTCCCGCAGGCGCTGGGGGTGATCCTCGGGTCGAACATCGGCACGACGGTGAGCAGCCAGATCTACGCGTTCGATGCGATGAAGTACTACGCCCCCGCGCTGCTCCTCGCGGGCTTCCTCCTCCACGTGCTCGGCCGAGGGGAGCGGTGGAAGGGGTATGGCGGCGTGGCCCTGAGCCTCGGGCTCGTCTTCTTCAGCCTGAACTTCATCGGCGACACGATGAAGCCGCTCGGGGACTACCGGCCTCTGCGCGACTGGCTGGTCGGGCAGTCGTCGGCGAGCGGCGTGGTCGTCGGGGCAGCGATCACGGCGATCATCCAGTCCTCGTCGGCCACGGTCGGGATCGCGGTCAAGATGGCGAAGGAGGGGATCATGCCGCTCGGGGCCGGGATCGCCATCATGCTCGGGGCCGAGGTCGGCACGTGCGCGGACGTGATGGTCGCGTCGATCGGCCGGGAGCGGGCGGCGCTGCGCACGGGGATGTTCCAGCTGCTGCTCAACGTGATCACCGTGGCCCTCGGGCTCCCGCTGATCGGGCTCCTGGGCCGGCTCGTCGAGGCGACCTCCGGCGACGTCGGCCGGCAGATCGCCAACGCGCACATCCTCTTCAACACGGCCGGAGCGCTGCTCTTCCTGCCGTTCACGCCGTGGATCGCCCGGCTCCTCGAGCGGCTCATCCCCGATCGGCCGCGGCGGGAGGCGCCGGGCGGCGCAGCGGCGTTGAGGTTGAGCGACACGTAGCGCCGCCGCCCGGGCGCTTCGCTTCTCTTCGTCCTCGCCCTCCTCGCGATCAGTCGTAGTACTCGTTGCCCAGGTGGGTGATCAGGTCCTCCCCCATGAGCCAGCGCATGGTGTTCTTGAGCTTCATCGACTGGATGAAGAGGTCGTGCTCGGGGTACAGGTCCGGCGCCGTCATCGGGCTCTTCCAGTAGAAGCTCAGCCACTCCTGCGTGCCGCGCAGCCCGGCGCGCTGCGCGAGGTCGAGCAGGAGCGCCAGGTCGAGCACGATGGGCGCAGCCAGGATCGAGTCGCGGCAGAGGAAGTTGATCTTCATCTGCATCGGGTAGCCGAGCCACCCGACGAGATCGATGTTGTCCCACCCCTCCTTGGCGTCGCCCCGAGGAGGGTAATACTCGATCCGCACCTTGTGGAAGAGCTTGCCATAGAGCTCGCCGTGGGCGTGCGGCTGGAGGATGTGCTCGAGCACGCCGAGCTTGGAGACCTCCTTGGACTTGAACGACTCCGGGTCGTCGAGCACCTCGCCGTCGCGGTTGCCGAGGATGTTCGTCGAGAACCACCCGGTGACGCCGAGCATCCTCGCCTTGAGCCCGGGGGCGATCACCGTCTTCATCAGGGTCTGGCCGGTCTTGAAGTCCTTGCCGGCGATGGGCACCTCCTGCTTGCGCGCGAGCTCCCAGGCGGCAGGGAAATCGACGGTCAGGTTCGGGGCGCCGTTCGCGAACGGGATGCGCTCCTTCAGGCAGGCCCAGGCGTAGATCTGGGAGCTCGAGATCGCCGGGTGGTCCTCGGCGAGCCCCGCCTCGAAGCGCGCGACCGACGCGTGGACCTCCGCGGGCGCGATGTACACCTCGGTCGAGCCGCACCAGACGGCGACGGCGCGGGCCGCGCCGCTGTCGCGGAGGAAGGCGCGGAGATCCTCCCGGACCTGCTCGACCATGTCCGCCTTGCTCGCGCCCTTCTTCACGTGGTTGCCGTGGAGGCGCCGCACGTACTGCGGGTAGAACACCCCGGTCATCGGCCGGATGCGCTCGAGCTCCTCGCGGACGGCATCGAGGTGGCGGCGCTCGAGCACGTCCGCGTGCCGCGCCGACTCGTAGGCGTTGTCAGGGAAGATGTCCCACGCGCCGAACACGAGCTGATCGAGCGCCGCGAGCGGCAGGAAATCCTTGATCCTGGGCGCGCGCCCCTCGGTCCGCCGGCCGAGCCGGATCGTGCCGAGCTGCGTGAGCGAACCGATCGGCGCGGCGAGCCCACGCCGCGCGAGCAGGGCGCCCGCGATGGTCGTCGTCGAGACGGCGCCGAGCCCCGGCAGCAGGACCCCGAGCTTGCCGTCCGCCTTCTTGATCTCTTTCGGCTGCTTCACGTGAAGTGTTCCCCCCGGCCGTGGTCGTGGGCGCTCGTCGGGCAAGGGCGGGGCGTCCGCCGGTGCCGTGCGCCCGGCGCGCGCGACGCCGGCCGCGGCCGCGCGGCGCTGCGATCGCCGGGAGCATGAAGCCCGGCGCGCGCGATCACCACGTCGCGGCGCGCGCGCGAGGGCGTTTCCCGCGCGCGCCCTTCGCCGGCTTCCAGCGCGCCCTTCAGCCCGGCGCCTCGGACGGCAGCGGTAGGGCGGCAGGCGCAGGGCGCGACAGGGGCTTTGCAGCGGCGGGTGGGCGCTCGCGCGGGATCGTCCGTCGGTGTCCGTCGTCGTCGCGGGCCGGCGAGCTGGCCGTCAGGGCGCGGCGGGCGGGTAGCCGGCGGCGGGGGTCATCGCGGCGATCCAGGCGCGGACCGCGGCGACGGAGGCCTCGTCGACGCGGTGGGTCGCGAGCGGCGGCATCTGCTCGGGCGGCGCGCCGGGCGCGTCGCGCCGGGACATGGCGCGGACCACCGTGCTGCGATCCGGATCGAGAGGCCTTATCCGGTAATAGCGCGCCTCCGGCGGCGCCCCCGGCGGGCGGAGCTTCGCTGGCTGGTTGATCGCCGTCTGGTAGACGCGCGTGCCGCGCACGTCGCCCACCTGACCGGCAGCATCGATGTCGAGGCGCATCTCGAAATGCGTCGCGACGCCGAGCGGGTGATGGCACGAGACGCCGCAGTTGGCGTGGAGCAGGCCGAGGGCGCTCCGCTCGGTGGCGCTCCCGGGCACCGCGAGGGCGGCCGCGCCGGGGAGCGCGGCGCCGGAGGTCGTCGAGAGGAGGCCGCGCTGGACCAGCTCGGCGTAGGTCAGGCCGCTGGCCTCCGGCGCGGCGAGCTGGACGGCCTCGAAGCCGAGCGGGTTGTCCGTCTTGCCTGCGTGGCAGCGGATGCAGTCGACCTGCGCCGGGATCGCGTAGCCTTCCACGCCCGGCACGCGGGGGACGCCGGATTTCACCTGCAGCGCGGTGGCGCCGTCCTCGGACCAGACGTAGGTGGCGCGCGTCCAGCGATCCTCCGCGGTCTTCCAGAGGAGCCTCGTCTCGAGGCGGCGGCTCGCGCCGGCGACGGGCATCCGGAACTCCTTCCACAGCCTGGTGCCGACGGGGAAGCTCCAGTCGTTCATCCGGGAGACATCGATGGTCGAGCCCGGAGGGAGGTAGATCCAGCGCGTCTTCTCGGCGCCGTCGCTCCAGAGCTCGAACGCCGGCTTGAACTCGCGGACCCCCGCCGCGATCGTGCGCGCGCCGAAGTCGCCGTAGAGGCCCGTGCAGCGGAGATCGGGAGGATCTTCGTCGCCCTCCTTGCACGGCGGCAGATCCCGGGCGACCGCGGGCGGGCCAGCGCCGGCCCGCTCGTCCGGGGGGGCGCGGCGCGCGGAAGGGACGGCGGCGGCGGCGAGCCGGTCCGGCGCCGGGAGGGGCTCGGTCCGGGGCGTCTCCTTCGCGCTGCAGCCCGCGCCGGCGCCGGTCGCGAGCAGCAGCGACGCGGTGGCGGCTTGCCAGAGCCGGCCGCTCGTGATGGAGGAAGAGGTGGAGGTGACCGCTTGATCGAGAGACCGAGCCCCCGGCGCGCCGTCGGGCGCGCTGCCTGCGTGACGAGAGCGTGCGCGTTCCATCGGGCCGCCTGCTGCCTCCTGCTCGCGGGCAGTGTAGCCGCGTGCGACAAGCGTGTGCAGGTCGCCGGGCCGCCCGAGGGGCCTCGCGAGGGCAGCGCCATCGCACCGGCCGCGGCAGGGAACGGGGCCCCGCCGGCGAAGGCCGGCGCGGCGCCCGCCGCGCCGGAAGGCGCACCTGCGGCGGAGGGCGCGCCTGCGACCCCGCCGGCGAGCGCCGCGGAGCTCGCTCGCCCGGCGACGTGCGGCGGCGGCGTTCCGCCGCTGAAGCTCACCCTCATCGCGAGCGGGCTCGACCAGCCGACGTACGTCGCCGCGCCGCCGGGCGATCCGGCGCGCCTCGTGGTGCTCGAGAAGCCTGGGATCATCCGGCTCATCAAGGACGGCGCCGTCCAGCCGGCGCCCTTCCTCGACCTCCGCTCGCGCGTCTTCTTCCCGGCGCCGAACGCGGAGGGCGGCCTGCTCGGGCTCGCCTTCCACCCGGACTACGCGAAGAACGGGCGCTTCTGGCTCCATTACTCGTCGGCCCCGCGCGGCAATGTCGTGATCGACGAGTGGAAGCGCGCGGCGCAGGGCGGCGACGCTGCCCACCCCGAGCCGGTCCGCTCCCTCGTCGACGTGAAGCACGGCGCCTGGAACCACGTCGGCGGCATGCTGGCCTTCGGCAAGGACGGCTACCTCTACGCCGCGATCGGCGACTCCGCGCGATCGCCGAGCCCCGCGGCCGACCTCACCTCGAAGCTCGGCAAGATCCTCCGCATCAACGTCGATGAGCCGTCGCGGTCGCCGGCGGGCAACATGACGAGCGGCGATTCGATGATCTGGGACTACGGCCTCCGGAACCCGTGGCGGTTCAGCTTCGACCGGCTCACCGGGGACCTCTACATCGGTGACGTCGGCCAGAAGAGCTGGGAGGAGATCCTGGTGGAGCGCCCCGGCCAGGGCAGGAACGATTACGGCTGGGAGGCGATGGAGGGCACCCACTGCTATCCTCCGGGCTCCGCGTGCAAGCCGCGCGGCGTCCCGCCCGCGGTCGAGCACCCGCGCAGCGAGGCGGGCTCGATCGTCGGCGGCTATGTCTACCGCGGGGCGAAGATCCCGTGCCTGCGCGGCCGCTACGTCTACGCCGATTACGTGACAGGCCGCTTCTTCTCCTTCGTATGGGACGGCAAGGCCGCGACCGACCGCGCCGAGCTCACCTCCGCCTTGAGCCCGAACGGCCTCCCGGCGTCCTTCGGCGAGGACGCCGCCGGGGAGATCTACGTGGTGATGTTCAACACGGGGCGGGTCTACCGGATCGACCCGGGGTGAGGCGCGGGCGTTGCCAGGGGCGAGTCGGCTCCGGCGTTGGACAGGCGGTAGGCCACTTCCGACTGCTTCGAGACAGAGCGGCGCGCCAGTAGCCAGACCTCGTCGGTCGGCAGGCGACGAAGACTGCCGACGACGCGCGCGCGGGCCCGGTGTACTCGGATGGTCCCCTCTTGAATGGAGATGTGTCTATGGGAATCCTGGACGGCAAGGTCATCATCGTCACGGGCGCGAGCTCGGGTATCGGCAGGGCAGCGGCGGCTGCGCTCGCGGCCGAGGGCGCCAGCGTGGTCGCCAGCGCGCGGCGCGAGGCGCAGGGGCGCGCGCTGGTCGAGGAGATCAAGCGCCGCGGCGGGGAGATCACCTGGGTGACGGCCGACATGCGGGTCGAGCGCGACGTCGTGGCGCTCGTGGACGCGGCGCGCTCCACCTACGGCCGGCTCGACGGCGCCTTCAACAACGCCGGATTCGGCGCGATGGGGCCGCTCGCCGAGATGACCAACGAAGACTACGACGCGCTCATGGAGACGAACCTCCGCGGCGCCTTCTGGTGCATGAAGTACGAGATCAAGGCGATGCTCTCGGGCGGCGGCGGATCCATCGTCAACTGCGCCTCGGTGGGCGCATCGCGCGCCGCGCTCGGGGTCACGCTGTACGGCGCCTCCAAGGCGGGCCTCATCGCGCTCACGCGCGGCGCCGCCGTCGAGTACGCGCAAAAGGGCATCCGCGTCAACTCGGTGAGCCCAGGCATCGTCACGTCGGAGATGGCCACCGCGGGCTGGCGCCTCGAGACGCCCGCGGGCGCCGCCTTCGCCGCGTCGCTGCACGCCATGAACCGCGTCGGCGCGCCCGAGGAGGTCGCCACGCTCGTCGCCTTCCTCCTGAGCGATAAAGCCTCGTTCATCACCGGCCAGGACATCCCGGTCGACGGCGGCTTCCTGGCACAGGTGTGGCCCGCGACTCCCGGGGGAGGGGGCTGAGCCGCGCAGGCCCGGGCTGCGCCGCGCGCCGTCGCTAGATGGCCGACCCTGGATCGGCGACGGGCGAGCCGCCTGACGGACATGGCAACGGAGACGCGCTCCACCGCAGCGACGCATCGAGAAAGCCGCGCACGTCCTCCTGGAGCTGGCGCTGAAACGCCTCGCGATCGAAGCCGGGGGGGTCGGTGGCGGGCAGGAAGCCCGGGGTGCGCAGGGGAGGAGGAAACGGGCTCAGGAACGAGAAATGGCCCGCGTTCTCGACGATCTTGTAGGTGACCCGAGCCCGGTCGGGGACGAGATCGAGGACGAGCTGCCCTTGCCATCGCGGTGCGATGCGGTCGTGCTCCGCCACGAGCAAGAGGATGGGCACGCTGGCGTGCTGCAAGGCGTCGTTGGGGACGAACCAGCACGCCGCGGGGGCCATCAAGACCAGCGCCTTGACGCGCGGGTCCTTCGTGACCTCGACCCGTTGCCCCGGGCCTGTCCAGGGCTGCCCCCCCGCGACGGCGAGCGCTGTGTAGCCGCCCATCGAGTGCCCGATCATCGCGACGTTGTCGCATTGCAGGCGAGGCCCGAGCTCCGCATCGGAGCAGACCGCATCCATCGTCAGCCGGACGTGCCGGGGGCGATTCTCGAGGTTCTCGACCGCCTCGCTCAGGGAGCGATCGTTGCGGTTGTCCCCGGGGTGCTCCGGCATCGCGACGACATAGCCACTCTGCGCGAGGTGGGACGCGAGCGTTCGGTACGCGAGGGGCGTCCCGCCGCCGCCGTGCGAGAGCACCACGAGGGGGAAAGGCCCCCCCTGAGCGGGGGCATTCCAGGCGACCTCGAGCGAATAAGGCCCCATCGCGACGACGCCGGAGGGGACGTGCGTCGGGTACATCATCAAGACAGGAAACGAGAGGCTCTTCCTCTCGTCCCGCACGATCAGGCTGCGGGCGCCCACGAATGGACTCATGCTCATTTCTCCGGAAGGCGTCTTCAGGAAGGGAAAACCACGAGAGCCGGTCGTCTACTGGACCGGGAGGAAGATGTCGGTGACGGCTTCGTGATCGGGGACCTCGGGGAAGAAGCGCACCCGCTGCAGAAAGAGCGGGAAATCCCGCAGATCCTCGCCGCTCGCGGGGAGCCACGTCGCGTAGAGGTACTTCACCGCGCCGTAGAGCGTGTCGTCGCCCCCGATGTGCCGCAGGACGGCGCAGCGGCCGCCAGGGATCGTCTTCTCGACGACGCCGAACGGGTTCTCCGGCACGGGGCGATGGGTGGCCGCGCAGAGGTCAGCGCGGTAGGCCTCCGGCGGGGTCTCGGCCGGGTTGTCGTACAGGACGTTGAACGTCGCGCTCACCCGCGGCGGGAGCCTGTTCTCCTGGCGCCACGCGATGAGCCTGCGCACCGATTCAAGGATCCGCTTCGGGTCGCCCCGGTGCTCGACGGCGGCGACGCGCGTCGCCTCGAGCTCCACGATCTTCACGTCCTCGGCGCGATGAACGGACTGCATGGGGAGGGTCCTTGTCTCTCTCAGGCGCTCATGGGTCGCGTGCCAGGGGTCCCACCGGGGCTGCTCCCGGAACTCGGACGGCGTCTGCCCGAAGGCCTTCTTGAAGGCGCGAGAGAACGCTTCGGGGCTCTCGTAGCCGCTCGCCATCGCGATATCGATGATCCGGGCCTGCTCCCGCGCCGGCAGGGCGAGCCGGTACGACGCGCGCCGCAGGCGGACGAGCTTCACGTACTCGTGGACGCCCATCCCGAACAGCTCGGAGAACTGCCGCTGAAAGTGGTACTTCGAGAACGCGGCGACGCCGCTCAGCCGCTCGAGCGTCAAGTCCTCTTCCAGGTGCGCGTCGATGTGCTCGAGCACCCTGCGGAACCTGGCGATGTAGGCGTTCTCGGCGGCTTCGGTCAACGCGGTGCCCTCCTCGGCGTGAGGCAGGGCGCAGGGTAACGAGCGGCCGCCCGCCGTGCCTGACCGAAATTGCTGAAGTTCAGGGCAACCGGCCGCCCGGCGACGCCGGAGGTGGCCGGACGAGGCGCCTCACCCGGCGCGGGCGAGCTCGTCGCGCACCTGCGCCGTGATCTCGAACGAGCGCACGCGCGCGGCGTGGTCGAAGATCTGGGACGTCACCATGAGCTCGTCGGCGCGGGTGCGCTCGATGAACGCCTCCAGGCCGCGCCGCACCGTCTCCGGCGAGCCCACGGCCGAGCAGGAGAGCGCCTGCTCGAGGCCGGCTCGCTCCATCGGGCCCAGCTCGCGCTCGAAGCCCTCGACCGGCGGCGGCAGGGGCCCCGGCCGGCCGCGGCGCAGGTTGATGAAGGCCTGCTGGAGAGAGCTCCAGAGCAGGCGGGCCTCCTCGTCGCTGTCGGCGGCGAACACGTTGAAGCCGAGCATCAGGCGGGGCTGCGCGAGCTGCGCCGAGGGGCGGAACTCCCGGCGGTACAGCGCGATCGCCTGCATCAGCTGGCCCGGCGCGAAGTGCGACGCGAAGGCGTAGGGCAGG
The DNA here is from genome assembly GCF_051530195.1 of Sorangium sp. So ce321. Classification (NCBI taxonomy): domain Bacteria; kingdom Pseudomonadati; phylum Myxococcota; order Polyangiales; family Polyangiaceae; genus Sorangium; species Sorangium sp. So ce321. The sequence continues at coordinate 2,998,715 of NZ_CP150329.1, forward strand.
CCCAGCGCCGCGGCGAGCTGCGCGCCGAAGAGGCTGGAGCCGAGGATCCAGATCGGCACGTCCAGGCCAGCGCCGGGCACGGCGCGCACGGGCTGGCCAGGCTCCGCAGGGCGGAAGTAGCCCATCAGCTCGAGGACATCCTGAGGGAAGCCGTCCACGTCGCCGGCGAGGTTGCGCCGCAGCGCGCGGGCGGTGATCTGATCCGAGCCGGGCGCGCGACCGAGGCCCAGGTCGATGCGCCCGGGGAAGAGCGACGCCAGCGTGCCGAACTGCTCGGCGATCACGAGGGGCGCGTGGTTCGGGAGCATGATCCCGCCCGCGCCGACGCGGATCGTCGAGGTGCCGCCAGCCACGTGCGCGATCACGACCGAGGTCGCGGCGCTGGCCACGCCGCCCATGTTGTGGTGCTCGGCCAGCCAGTAACGGTGATAGCCGAGCCGCTCGGCGTGCCGCGCCAGGTCGAGGGTATTGCGCAGGGCCAGGGCGGCGTCTCCGCCCTGGACAATCGGAGAAAGGTCGAGAACGGAGAAGGGGATCATGTCAGGCACCTCGCCCGACTGTTGCACGCCGGGGACGGTCGCGGGAGCGCCAGGGAAAAGGTCCTCGCCGCGGCCGGCGGAGGCGCCCGTCTCTGGGGCGCTCGCGTCCGCCCGGCGCCCGGGCGCGCGGCGGTCGAGCCACCTGGAACGGCCATGACGCGGCCGCGCCCGCTGTACTACGCTCCGGGCGTGCGCCGTCCTGTATCGCCGCTGCGCCGCCTCCCGCAGGTCCTGCTCGTCGTCGCCGCCTCGGCCGCCGCGCTCGCGCCGCCCGGGGACGCGGCCGCCTTCCTCTGGCCCAACGTGCCGGAGCAGATCGCGCGCGCGCTCACCTCGGGCGACGTGTCGGAGCGCCGGCTCGCCGCGACCCGCGTCGGCGAGCTCGCCCCGGAGACGGCGATCGGGCTCATCCAGAAGGGCATGAGCGATCCGGACGTCGAGGTGCGCCTGCACCTCGCGGGCGCGGCCGTGCGCTTCCGGATGCCTCGCGCGGGAGACCTCGTGATCGAGTGGCTCGGCGAGGGCGACGCGCGCCTGCGGCTCGCGGCCTGCGACGTGATCCGCGCGGCGCCCACGGACCGCTCCGTCGTCGCGCTCGGGCGGGTGCTCGGCGATCCCGACCCGCACGTCCGCCTCGCCGCCGCGGCCGCGATGGGCGCGGCGGGGCTCCCGGACGCCGTATCGCCGCTGCTCGGCCACCTCGACGACACGGCGCCCGAGGTGCGCGCGGAGGTCGCGCGCGCGCTCGGCCGGATCGGCGACGCGCGCGCCGTCGTGCCGCTCATCGGCAAGGTGCAGGACTCGGTGCCGGAGGTCCGCAGGGCCACGTCGCGGGCGCTCGGGGAGCTCGGCGACGCGAGGGCCGTCAGCGCGCTGATCCTCGCCCTGCAGGACGCGTCCCAGGACGTCCGCGTCGAGGCGGTGACCGCCCTCGGCCGGCTGCGCTCGGACGAGGCGACGTCGGCGATCGCCGATCTCGTCGCGGCGTCGCCGGGGGCCGGGGGCGCGTTCGCCGGCGCGCGCCCGGCCGACAGCAGCGCGTCGAGCAACGACGTGCGGGAGGCGGCGCTCCGGGCGCTCGGCCGCGTCGGCTCCGACGCGGCGGTGAAGGTGCTGCTCGCGGCGCTCGCGAAGGACGACCCCGCGGCGCCGCGGTCCGCGGTCCGCGACGCCCTCGTCAGCGCCGGGAAGGCGGTCATCCCGGCGCTCATCGCCGCGCTCTCGGCCGCGCCGTCAGGCAACACCGCGGCGGGCGCTGCCCTCGTGCTCGGTGAGCTCAAGGCGAGGGAAGGGCTCCCCGCGCTCGTCCGGGGGATGCAGCGCGGCGTCGTCCCGCTCCGGCACGGGCTCCGCGCGCTCGGGGCGCTCGGCGACCCCGCGGCGCTGCCCAGCGTGCTCGAGCTGCTCGGCGACGCCGACCCCTCGGTCCGCCGCGAGGCGATCCGCACCGCGACGGCGCTGCTCGATCCGGCGCGGCCCGACGGGCGCGCGGTCGACCCCGCGCGCGCCCTGCTGGTCGACCCGGCCACGCCGCCCGACGAGAAGCTCTCCCTCGTCCAGCTGCTCGGGCGCACCGGCTCGCCGCGCGCGCAGGCGGTCCTGCTGCCGCTCGCGAAGGCGCGCTCCGCCCCGCTCCGCCTCGCGGTGATCGAGGCGCTCGGGGCCGCGCGCGCCGCCGGGAAGCTCGGCGCCGCCGTCGACGCCGCGCTGCTCGAGGCGCTCGACGACGAGTCGGCCGACGTGCGCCTCCGCGCGGCGGTGTCGCTCTCCCGCGTCGCCGGCCCGGGGAGCGCGCGCGCGCTGCTCCAGCGCCTCACCGTCGCCGCCGAGCAGGACCGGGGCGCGCTCGGCATCGCCCTCTCGGGCGCGCTCTCCCGCGCCGGCGAAAGTGCGACGGGCGCGACGGACGCGAGCGACGCGAAGGACCCGAGCGGCCCGGACCTCGTCCGCGATGTAGCGGCCGCTGTCGCGAGCGCGCCGGACGCCGCGCGCGACGCGCTGCTCGAGGGGCTCGGCCGCATGCCGGGGCAGGCCGCGGGCGCCGCGCTCGCCCGGATGGCCGCGACAGCGCCCATCGACGACCGCCGCAAGATCGCCGAGGCGCTCGCGGGGCACCCGGAGGCCGCCGCGGCGCTCCGCAAGCTCGCGGGCGATCCGGATCCGGGCGTGCGCGCCAGCGCGATCTGGTCGCTGGGCGCGGTGGGCGCCGCGGACGCGCTGCCGCTGCTCCCGCCGCTGCTCAGGGATCCCGACGCCGCCGTGGCGGGCAACGCGGCGGGCGCGATCGGGCGCATCGCGGGCCGCGCCGGCTTGCCTGCGCGCGCGTCCGCGGCGCTCTGCGGGGCGCTGTCCGACGCGCGCCCGTACGTGCGCGCCAACGCGCTCGCGGGCCTCACCGTCGCCCGGGCGCGCTGCGACGGCGCCGCGGCGAGGGACCTGCTCGCGCGCGACCCCGCCGAGGCGGTGCGCCTCGCCGCCGCCGACCACCTCGCGCAGGGCGGCGCCGACCTGGACCGGCGCGCGCTCGCCCGCTGCGCCAGCGAGGACAGGAACGCGACCGTCGCGGCGCGCTGCGCGAGCCCCGCGGCGCCCCCCTCCGGCGCCGAGGACGTCGTTGTCTTCGTCGTCCCGTTCGACGCCGGCCGCGGCGACTCGGCCCGCGACGCGCCCGTCCCGCGCGCCCCGTTCGCGCTCGTGCGCGCGGACGGGCTCATGCGCCTCGGCGTCGCGGACCGTCGCGGCGAGCTCTTCGAGCGCGGCGCCCCCCGCGGGCCGCTGCGCCTCGCCGTCCCGGCGCCGCTCGTGAAGTGAGCCCGCGCCGCTGAGCCGGACGCCATGCGAAGCCGACCCGACATCGAGCTCCGGATGTCCAGGACCGTCCACCCGGGCGACGTCGTCCTGGTCGAGCTCGTGCTCCGCAGCCGCGGCAGGACGCCGGTCGAATCGATCGAGCTCCACCTCGAGGGCATGCAGGTCGCCCGCGTCGAGGAGCGCGTCCTCGTGCCCCCCCATTTCCTCTCGCTCGTCGCGCGCGTCGCCGGCGAGACGACGCTCCCGGACGGCGAGCAGCGCTACCGCGCGAGCTTCCCGCTCCCGCCGGACGCGCCCTGCTCGTACCTCGGCACGCGCGCCGAGATCCGCTACGGCATCACGCTCTCCATCGCGATCCCGTGGTGGCTCGACGTCCAGGAGTCGTACGAGGTGCTCGTCTCGCCGCGCCCGGTCACGCGCCCCGTCCGGGCGCCGGTCGCGGGGACCACGGCCCGCGGCGACAGCCCCTTCGTCGAGGTCTCGCTCGACGATCAGGTCTTCGCGCCGGGCGACGAGATCTCCGGGGCGGTGGCCCTCGGCAACGTGCAGGGCCGCAGCGTGCGCGGGATCGAGATCTCGCTCGTCGGCGTCGAGCGCCTCCTCAGCGCCGACCCCGGCGCGTCGAACCGCGCGACCGAGGCGCACCGGTTCACCGCCTTCCGCCGCGCCGACAGCCGCGACGAGGGGCGCGAGCTGCCGTTCCGGTTCCGGATCCCGCGCTCGGTCGCGCCCTCGTTCGACGCCGGCTGGGTCGCCCTCGTCTGGGGGCTCGAGGTGCGCGTCGAGCTCGCGCGCGGCGACGGCATCGTCCACACGACGCCGCTCACCCTCGGCGTCTTCGACAGGCCGCCCGGCCTCGGCTCGATGCGCCGGCAGATCGGCTCGGGGAGGTGGCGCGGTGTCTGGGACGCTGTCGGCGCGCGTCACGGCCTGTCGCTCGACCCGCTGGAGCTGCGCCTCACGGGCGCGCTCGCCGGCTGCGCGGCGTCGGTGTGGATCGACGCGGGCTCGTCGTCGAGCGGCGCGCTCATGGGCGAGCTGCGCTGGCCGTCGTGGGGGCTCGACCTGGACGTCGGCGTGAAGCGCTTCCTGCTCGCGCTCTCGTCCGAGGACGACGAGGGCTTCGGCCGCCGCTACCGCGTGCGCGGGCGCGACCCCGGCCAGGTCCGCGCCGTGATCGCGGGGCCGCTGCGCCGGGCGCTGCTCGCCTTCGATGACGTCCGGCTCGATGACGAGCACGTGGCGGTCCGGTCCCGCACGCCGGGCCACGATCAGCCCTGGCTCGGCGCGTTCCTCGAGCACCTCGCCGCGCTGGCGGCCGAGATCACGGCCGCTTCCGCGCGCATCCCGCCGCCGACGCCGATGGCCGGCATGCGCCCGGCCTGGGAGCGCTTCGCGGCCGAGCTCCACGGCCGCCTCGAGGTGGGCCGCATGCGCATCCGGGACGCGCAGCTCGACGGCGCCACGTTCCACATCGACACCTGCTTCGAGCGTGGCCCGCACCCCGAGTGCTCCGAGGTCACGCTGGTGCTCGATCCGCCCCTCGACGCGCCGCTCGATCCGGACGACCCGGAGCAGCTGCGCGCCGCCTCGCCCGGCGCGCGCGAGGCGGTCAAGCGCCTGCGGGCCCGCGCGCGCGCGCTCCGGATCGCCCCGCACGCCATCGTGGTCACCGTGCCGGCGCCGCTCGAGGACCCCGCGACCCTGCGCGACCTGCTCGGCGCGCAGCTGCACGTGGCGGCGCTCCTGCGCGGCCCGCGCGTCGCCGGCCCGTACCGCTGAGCCGCGGCGGGCAGGCGCAGCGGGCGGACCGCCGGAGCCACAGACCCGCGAGTCGCGGAAGGCGTGCGAGCGCGCGAGGCGGAAGGCGAGCGGCGCAGGAGCGCGAGCGCGGGAGCGCGAGCAGGCGACCAACAACCTCCGGGATCTCCTTACGCCGAGCCGACCAATGATTTCCACACAAAACGCCGCCTGATCCGGGCTAGAGTCCCCTCCCATGCTCGAAAAGCTCTCTCGCCAAGAACGCCTCCAGCTGATGCGGTTCATCTGTTCGTTCGCCTGGGCCGACCTCCAGGTGCGCGAGCAGGAGCGCGAGTTCGTGCGCAAGATGATCCTGCGGCTCCAGCTGGACGAGGAGGAGGCCAAGGAGGTGCGCAGCTGGCTCGACGTGCCCCCCGCGGCCGACGACCTGGATCCGATGAAGATCCCCCGCGCGCACCGGCAGCTCTTCCTGGCCGCCGCGCGCGAGATGATCTCGTCGGACGGCGAGATCGGCGAGGAGGAGCGCGAGAGCCTGAGCCTGCTCGAGCAGCTCACGCGCTGACACGGCCGCGACGAGTCGATGGATGGATGACCGCGGGATCGGTGGAACGATGAGCACGATGGCGCAGGGAGGGGCAGGCGAGGGCCGGGCCCCCACGGAACCGGGAGCGAGCACGACCGAGAGGCCCTGGGTCGGCGTGATCATGGGCGGCAAGAGCGACTACGAGCACCTCGCGGTGACCAGCGAGCTGCTCACGCAGCTCGGCATCCCGCACGAGGTGCGCGTCGTCTCGGCGCACCGCACGCCGGACCGGATGTTCGAGTACGCGAGCTCGGCCGAGGGGCGCGGGCTCGAGGTGATCATCGCCGCCGCCGGCGGCGCCGCGCACCTGCCCGGCATGGTCGCCGCGAAGACGGTGCTGCCGGTCATCGGCGTGCCCATCCCCGCCACGGCGCTGAACGGCATGGACGCGCTGCTCTCGATCGTCCAGATGCCGAAGGGCGTCCCCGTCGCCACGATGGCGATCGGCAAGCCCGGCGCGGCGAACGCCGCCCTCTTCGCCGCGGCGATCCTGTCCGGCAAGCACCCCGAGCTCCGCGAGCGCCTCGCCGCCTTCCGCAGCGCGCAGGAAGCGGCGGTGCTCCGCGACGCGATCCTCGTATAGGTCCCCTGCAATGCCCATCGCTCCCGGCTCCACGCTCGGTATTCTCGGCGGCGGCCAGCTTGGCCGCATGACGGCGCTCGCCGCCCGCACGCTCGGGTACAAGGTCCACGCGCTCGACCCGGACCCGGATTGCCCGGCCCGATCGGTGCTCGATCAGTGCATCGTCGCGTCGTTCGACGACGTGGAGAGGGCGGTCGAGCTCGCGTCCCAGTGCGACGTCGTGACCCTCGAGATCGAGAAGATCTCCACCGAGGGCCTCACGGCGGCCGCCCGCTTCGCGCCGGTGCGCCCGTCGGCCGACGTGCTGGCCATGGTGCAGGACCGCGGCGTGCAGAAGGCCTGGCTGTCGCGCAACGGCTTCCCTGTGGGCCCCTTCCGCGAGGTCGCGACGAGCGAGCAGCTCCTCGAGGCGACGCGCGCCATGGGCGGGGCGTGCTTCGTGAAGTCGTGCGTCGGCGGGTACGACGGCAGGGGGCAGCTGCGGCTCTCGGCGGGCGCGGCGCCGGGCAAGGAGGGCGCGGGCGACGCCGGGGCGGAGGCCGCCGTGCTCTTCGGGTCGCTGGGCGGCCAGCGCTGTGTCGTCGAGCAGGCGCTCGATCTCGAGGCCGAGCTGTCGGTGCTCGTCGCGCGGAGCCCGAGCGGCAAGCTGGCGGTGTACCCGCCGGCCCTGAACCACCACCGCGACCAGATCCTCGACTGGTCGTTGCTGCCGGGCCCGGTCACCGCCGCGGTGACGGGGCAGGCGGTGCAGATCGCGCTCGATCTCGCGGTGGGCCTGCGCGTCGAGGGCCTGCTCGTCGTCGAGCTCTTCCTGCTCAAGGACGGCCGCCTGCTCATCAACGAGCTCGCCCCGCGGCCGCACAACAGCTACCACGCGTCCGAGGTCGCCTGCGCGACGAGCCAGTTCGAGCAGGCGGTGCGCGCCGTGTGCGACCTCCCGCTCGGCTCGGTCGAGGTCGTCCGCCCCGCCGCGATCGTCAACCTGCTCGGCGACGCGTGGCTCGATGGCGCGCCGCCGGCCTTCGAGGCCGCGCTGGAGGTCCCGGGCGTCCGGCTCCACCTCTACGGCAAGCGGGTCGCTCGCCCTGGCCGCAAGATGGGTCACCTCTCGGCCACGGGCCGCACGCCGGAGGAGGCCCTCGTCGCCGCGAAGCTCGCGATGGCCCGGCTCTCGGCGCACGCCGGGCTGCCGCTCCCCGGGCGCTGACGCTCCGCCGGGCCCGGCCGAGTCACCACCTCGACATTCTCGGCGCCACAGGCGGCGTGAAGCGGTCAGGCATGTTCCGTCTCCCGTGACGCGTCGGCGCATGCGCCTGGCCAGCACGCGCATCGGAGCGCCCGCGCGGCCCGGTCGACCCGTCTTGTCGATTCATGAGCCGCGGGCGGACCGTGGGGCAACTAGAGCTCGGGAGAACCCTGCCGGGTAAGCACGTGTGTTTTCGCGTGCTCTGGCGCGGCCTCGCCGCCGCCGTATCGGGCGCTTCGATAGTGCCTGATTGCGACGGCGACGCCGCGGCCGCGCGTGCGCCCATGTCGGCAGAGTCCATTGGTCTGCAAGAACAGGGCGGCGACGACCGCCCGCGGAGAAGCAAGGCGATGCATCGATCCTCATTCGTGGTGGTGGCGTGTGCGGCGGCCGCGCTGGGCAGCGCGTCGTGCGGGGGGACGGACACGGACGGCGACAACGGGCCGGGGACCAGCCCGCAGTTCTCCGTCGACTCCCAGGGTGGGGTCTTCACTGCGGTGGATGGCTTCAAGATCGAGGTGCCGCCGGGGGCGGTCAGCGCGGCGACGGATCTCACCATCGAGCACGTCGAGGACACCCGCGAGGGCGCGGTGGGTCCGATGTATCTCCTCGGCCCGGAGGGGCAGACGTTCGATAAGCCGGTCACGCTCACGCTGCCGATCCTCGTCGAGCTCGAGGCGGAGCTCGGGGAGAACACCTTCCTCGACGCCCGTGGCTTCACTGCGCCGAAGGGCTCCGAAGACTTCACGCCGCTCTCGCGCCACGAGGTCACCGCCGCCGGTCTCGTCACGGAGACCACCCATTTCTCCAATTTTTACGCGGGGATGGTCTCGCCGACGGTGCTGGCGAACCAGCACTATTTTCCGAAGGCGATCGCCGCCGACGACGCCTACATCTACTTTGCGAGCGGCGGCACCGAGGAGAACGCGCCAGCGGACTCGAACGACGGCTTCATCTACCGCGTCAAGACAGGCACCGCCGAGGCGGAGGCGATCACCCCCGCGGATCCCGACCCCACGGCGCTGTGGGTCAACGACTCCGACGTGTACTGGGCGAGCGGCGGCGACAACGATCCGGTCATCCCGTCGGCGATCCGGCGCGTCAACAAGGCGAGCCTGGAGGTGGAGACGCTGGCCGAGGTCGGCTACCTGCTCAGCCTCATCGGCGACGAGTCGGCCATCTATTTCGGCGACGGGGACGGGCACAACATCTACAAGCTGGCGCTCGACGGCAGCGACGGGGGCGAGCCCGTCGTCCTCGCGGCGGACGCCGGCAAGCCCGAGCACCTGGCGCAGGACGCGGAGAACGTCTACTGGACCGGCGGCAAGGCGACCAACAAGGTCTACAAGGTGGCGAAGTCGGGCGGGGAGGTGACCGTCCTCGCCGAGAACGAGGCCGAGCCGACCGGGATCGCGGTCGATGCGAAGTTCGTTTACTGGGGCAACGCCGGCGACGGCGGCGTATTCAAGGCGCCGATCGCCGGAGGGGAGAAGACCCTGATCCATCAGGGAGGCTCGATGGCGGGGCTGGCCATCAGGGGCTCGACGCTGTTCTCGACGGACATGAGCCGTAACCGCAGCGTCAACGCGCACGATCTCGAGAGCAACACGACCGTCGTGCTCGCGCTCGGCCAGCATTTCGCCTGGCGCGTCATCGCCCCGGAAGGTCAGGACGTGTTCTGGGTCAACGGCGGTGACTACCGGTTCGAGGGCCAGATCGTGTCCTACCAGGCGCCCTGAGCGCGCGCTCGGCGTCGACCGCGGGCAGCGCCACACCAGGGGCGAACGCGACGAACGGTGCCTGTTCGTTCTCACCGTGTTCCGCCGCCGGGCGGCCTCGAGCGCGCGGCGAGCTCTCCCGAGGCCGCTCGCCACGGCGCGCCCCGTGACCCAGCGCCGGCCGCATTGACCGCGTCCGACGTCCTCGCGTATCTGTTCATGTTCGATGGAGATCACCCTCCCGAGGGCCAGGCTGCGGGTCGCGATGTTCGCCGTGATGGCGGCCGTCGCGAGCGCCGGGCTCGCCGTCGAGGTGCTCAAGCCGATCCTGCGATTGAAGAGCAGCAGCGGCGTCGTCCCGCTGCTCTCGCTGAGCTACGAGCAGAATGTGCCCACGTGGTACACGTCGTCCCTGCTGCTCGTGTGCTCGCTCACCCTGGCGGTGATCGCCACCGGCGCCGGTCGCATGGGCGCGTTCGCGAGGCACTGGTGGGGGCTCGCCGCGGCCTTCCTCTACATCTCGCTCGACGAGGTCGTCGAGCTCCACGAGGCGGCGAGCTCCTGGCTCGAGCTGGGCGGGGCCCTGTACTTCAGCTGGGTGATCCCGGCCGCCGTCGTGGTGGCGGCGTTCGCGCTCGCGTACCTGAGGTTCCTCTCGCACCTCCCGCGCGACACAAGGAATCGATTTATCCTCTCGGGCTGTATCTATGTCGCCGGCGCCCTCGTCCTGGAGCTGCCGCTCGGGTACTGGACCGAGCGGGCCGGGAGCGACAACCTCGTCTATGCGCTCATCGACTTCGTGGAGGAGTCGCTGGAGATGCTCGGCGTGAATCTCTTCCTGCTCTCCCTCGTCGACTATCTCTGTGCGCAGGGGTGGACGATCGGCTTCTCGCAGGCAGCCCCGGCGCCGCGGCCCGCGGCGGTCGAGCGTCCTGCATGAACGCACGGGCCGAGCCAGCGTCCCCTGCGCACCTCGCCGCGGCGGACAGGACGGCTTACATCGTGAGCCGCGGGTACGACTGGGCCTTCTTCCTGCTCCCGCCGCTCCTCTCTTTCGCCGCCGGCGCCCTGATCGCCGGGACGCCGTTCGCAGAGGCGAAGTTCAGGCTCCACGGCGAGAAGGTCACGTGGGCGACGCTCTGCATCGGCACGCTCATCCACGGCCACCTCGGCGCGGTGCTCCTCCGGAGCCACGGCAACACCGACATCTTCCGGCAGCACCGGCTCCGCTTCCTCGTGGCGCCGGTCGCCCTGTTCGCCGCGATGATGCTGTCCATGTGGGCCGTCGCCGTCGTGTCGGTCCTCGTCGTGTTCTGGGACGTCTACCACTCGGCGCTCCAGACGTTCGGCCTCGGCCGCATCTACGACGCGCGCCAGGGGAACGCGCCGGCGCTCGGCCGGCGGCTGGACCTCTGGCTCAACCTGCTCCTCTACGCCGGCCCGATCCTCGCCGGCGCGACGATGCTCCTGCACTTCCAGAGCTTCGACGCCTTCGAGGACGTGGACGCCGCCTTCTTCACCGCGGTCCCGGCGCTGATGACCTCGGGTCATCGTTACATCACCTGGGCCGTCGTCGCTGGAGGCACGTTGTTCCTCCTCTACTATGTGCTCGCCTATCGCGCGATGTACCGGCGGGGATACCGGGTGTCGTTCCCCAAGGTGTGGCTGTTCGCGAGCACGGGGCTCTGCTCCATCACCACGTGGGGGTTCAACCCCTGGGGACAGGCGTTCTTCATCATGAACCTGTTCCACGCCGTGCAGTACCTCGCGCTCGTCTGGTGGTCCGAGGGCGGCCGGCTCCGCCGGCGGCTGCGCCTCGACGCGCTCCGCTCGGGGAAGCTGCTCGCCGCGGCCGCCTTCCTCGGGGGCGTCCTCGCCTACGGGGTCTGGGCCGAGCTCGCGCCGGCCGACGACCGCGCGCTGTGGTCGATCACGCAGACCGTGGCGCTGATGCACTTCTGGTACGACGGCTTCATCTGGTCCGTGACCCGCAAGCAGGTGTGAGGCGCACAGGATGTGGGGTGCGCACACATCGGGACAGGTCGACGGGCGCCGCGGCCGCTCTGATAGGATCCGCGCGGCCGGACCGTCCGGGCGCCGTGGGTTGGCTCCGTGGCTCGAACGCTCGCGAACAAGCTTTGCCAGAGAGGGAAGTATGCGAATCCAGGGTTGTCTCCGTTCCGTGCTCGTCGCGCTCGCGGTCGCCTCGACGGCGCTCGTCTCGCCTGCCTGTAGCAAGTCGCCGCAGATCACGGCGGAGAGCATCGAGGACAACTGGGCGCTGACCGAGCAGCACGAGCCCGGCTCGGTCGTCATGACCGTGGCCCAGGACGGGCAGGTGACGGTGCTCGTCAAGGACCGCGACGGGAAGCCCATCGAGGAGGGCGTGTCGGGCAACGTCAAGGTCAAGGTGCCCGGCAAGGAGGCAGCCCCCGTGACGGCGGAGCTCGTGCCGGAGCCGAAGTCGGGGGGGGTCCTGGTCGCCAAGATCCCGCCGCTCGAGGACGACCTGACGGAGGTGAACTACGAGTTCAACGTCAAGGGCGCGCCGTTCAAGGGGGTGCTGCACGTGCCGCGCGGCGGCACCCGCGAGCTCCAGGAGAAGGCCAAGGAGAACGACGCGCACAAGCTCGACGGGATGAAGGGGCCGAACGGGGGCGTGCTCCAGCCCGTGGGCGACGACATCGTGGAGATCGTCGCCGACAAGGAGACGGGCGATCTGCGCGTGTACGTGCTCGATCTCAACCTCAAGCCGGCGCCGATCGGCGATCGCGAGATCAAGCTGGCCGTCCAGACGGCGTCGGGCCCCGACGTCATCGTGCTCGCCCCTGGGCCCGACCGGCTCTACTTCACGGGCAAGCTGAACGTGAAGGTCAACCCGACCAAGATCACGGTGGTGGTCAAGGAGGGCGGGCACACGGACGTGGTCCTCTGCGGCTACCGCCCGGGCTCGGTGATCGTCGTTGGCCCGAGCGCGCCGGTGATCGGCATCCTGGTGGCCACCGGGTGGGCCGTGAAGGTCAACGTCAACCCGACCGTGGTCGTGCACGACGACGATGACGACGACGGCCGGGTCATCATCGTCCACAAGCACAAGCACAGGCACAAGCACAAGGGCAAGGGGCACTGGAAGTGGTGACGGACGAGAGCGCCGCGATCTGACGTGGCGCTCCGGCGCGGTAAGGTAGCGGCGCTGCGCGCCAGCGCCCCACCCGACCGAAAGCGTTCACCCATGACCGAAGCGCCCGAGCTCCCCGATCTCTCGCCCGACGACTGCCACCCGAGGGCCGCCGCTGCGCTGACCGACCCGTTCTTCTGGTCGCTCACCGACGAGACCGCCCCCTTCGGCAACGAGACAGCGCACGAGACCCTGACCGCGTTCCGCGACTTCCGCGACGAGCACCCGAAGGGCAGCCCCCTCGAGCTCCTCGACGCGCTCCTCGCCCGCTGGGAGGTGGAGAACGCCCACTGGAACGCCGTGGAAGCGGCCGAGGTCCAGGCGCTCGGCGAGGACGACGAGTACAGCCTGCTCACCCGCGACGAGGCGATCCTCGCCCTCGCCTTCGGCCAGATCGTCACCGAGGGCAGGCTCGAGCCCGAGGTCCGCCGCCGCGCGCTCCTGGCGCTGGCCCGGCAGGCGCTCCCCGCCCTCCTCAGCGCCTTCGAGGGCCGGGCCCTCGAGCGCGCGTTGCGGATCGACAGGATGAGGGCCGTCCTCTCCGAGCGGTGGTAGCAGGCGCGGCGCGGCTCGACCCTGCCCAGGCGGTGGCTGGACGTCGATCTCCATCGAGGCGCGCCACCGATCGCTCCCGAGGAGCATGCCCCTGTTCCGGCCCCAGGCGGCTCGAGCCGCGCGCTTGACAATCAATAAGCATGCGCTTATGCATCGTGGATGCGGAGCGCGGCCGCGGTAGAAGACAAGATCTTCCAGGCGCTGGCGGACCCCAGCCGCCGGGCGATCTTCGAGTCGCTGACGCGCGGCGAAGCGGCGGTGAAGGACCTCACGGCGCGCTTCGACATCTCGCAGCCGGCGGTCTCGCAGCACCTCGCCACGTTGAAGGACGCCGGTCTGGTGAACGGCCGGCGCGAGGGGCGCTGTGTCTACTACCGGGTGGAGCCGCGCGGGATGAAGCCGCTCATCGACTGGATCGCGCACTACCGCGCCTTCTGGACGGAGCACGTCGATCGCCTTGAACAGCTGCTTGACAAAATGGACCCATGACTCTGTTCGTGCGCCTCGGCTACCCGGTGCACTTCACGAACCTTCGGTGTCGATGACATGAAAGCGAACAAGGCCTCCTCCAGCCAGCACCCCGCAGACAACCACGACCTGATCCGCGTCCAGGGCGCGCGGGAGAACAACCTGAAGGACGTCAGCGTCGAGATCCCCAAGCGACGGCTGACCGTGTTCACCGGCGTCTCGGGATCGGGCAAGTCGTCGCTGGTGTTCGGCACCATCGCGGCGGAGTCGCAGCGGCTCATCAACGAGACCTACAGCGCGTTCGTGCAGGGGTTCATGCCGACGCAGTCCCGGCCCGAGGTCGACGTGCTGGAAGGGCTGACGACCGCGATCATCGTCGATCAGGAGCGGATGGGCCAGAACTCCCGCTCGACGGTCGGCACGGCCACCGACGCCAACGCGATGCTGCGGGTGCTGTGGAGTCGCCTCGGCAAGCCGCACGTCGGCTCGTCCAACGCCTTCTCCTTCAACGTCCCGTCGGTCCGCGGGGTCGGGGCCATCTCGATCGAGAAGGGCGCCGGGAAGAAGACCGAGAAGCGCGAGTTCGTCGTCAACGGGGGCATGTGCCCGAGATGCGAGGGCATGGGAGCGGTCTCCGACTTCGACCTGTCGCAGCTGTACGACGACAAGAAGTCGCTCAACGAGGGAGCGATCACGATCCCCGGCTACTCGATGGATGGCTGGTTCGGGCGCATCTTCAACGGCTGCGGCTTCTTCGACCCGGACAAGCCGATCCGCAAGTTCACGAAGAAGGAGCTCCACGACCTGCTCCACAAGGAGCCGACCAAGATCAAGGTCGATGGCATCAACCTGACCTACGAAGGGCTGATCCCGAAGATCCAGAAGTCGATGCTGTCCAAGGACGTCGACGCGATGCAGCCGCACATCCGGGCGTTCGTGGAGCGCGCGGTCACCTTCACCACCTGTCCCGAGTGCGGCGGCACCCGGCTCAACGAGGCCGCCCGGTCCTCCAAGATCAAGGGGATCAACATCGCCGAAGCCTGCGCGATGCAGATCAACGACCTGGCCAAGTGGGTGCGCGGCCTGGAGGAGCCGTCCGTCGCGCCGCTGCTGGCGACGCTGCGGCACACGCTCGACTCGTTCGTGGAGATCGGGCTGGGCTACCTCAGCCTCGACCGGCCGTCGGGCACGCTGTCGGGCGGCGAGGCGCAGCGCACCAAGATGATCGGCCATCTCGGGTCGTCGCTCACCGACGTGACCTACGTCTTCGACGAGCCGACTGTCGGGCTGCACCCGCACGACATCCAGCGGATGAACGAGCTGCTGCTGCGGCTGCGCGACAAGGGCAACACCGTCCTCGTGGTCGAGCACAAGCCGGAGATGATCGCGATCGCCGACCACGTCGTCGACCTCGGCCCCGGCGCCGGCACCGCCGGCGGCGAGGTGGTCTTCCAGGGCACCGTCGACGGGCTGCGGGCGAGCGGCACGCTCACCGGGCGTCACCTGAGCGACAGGGCCTCCCTGAAGCGGTCGGTGCGGAAGCCGTCGGGCGTGATGAAGGTGCGCGGCGCCCGCGCGCACAACCTGAAGAACGTCGACGTCGACATCCCGCTCGGCGTGCTGGTGGTGGTGACCGGCGTGGCGGGGTCGGGCAAGAGCTCGCTGATCCACGGCTCGGTGTCTGGCCGGGAAGGGGTGGTGTCGGTCGACCAGGCCCCGATCCGCGGCTCGCGGCGGAGCAACCCGGCGACGTACACCGATCTGCTGGAGCCGATCCGCAAGGCGTTCGCGAAGGCCAACGGCGTGAAGCCCGCCCTGTTCAGCGCCAACTCCGAGGGCGCCTGTCCGACCTGCAACGGCGCCGGGGTGATCTACACCGACCTCGCGATGATGGCCGGCGTCACCACGGTCTGCGAGGACTGCGAGGGCCGGCGTTTCCAGGCGTCGGTGCTGAATTACCGGCTCGGCGGGCTCAACATCGCCGAGGTGCTCGACCTGTCGGTCGCCGACGCGGTCGGCTTCTTCGGCGCCGGCGAGGCGCGTACGCCGGCCGCGCACGCGATCCTGCAGCGCATGGCCGACGTGGGGATAGGCTACCTGCGGCTCGGCCAGCCGCTCACCACGCTGTCGGGTGGCGAGCGGCAGCGGCTCAAGCTCGCGACGCACATGGGCGCCGACGGCGGCGTCTACGTGCTCGACGAGCCGACCACCGGGCTGCACCTGGCCGACCTCGAGCAGCTGCTCGGGCTGCTGGACCGGCTGGTCGACGCCGGCAAGTCGGTCATCGTGATCGAGCACCACCAGTCGGTGATGGCGCACGCCGACTGGATCATCGACCTCGGGCCGGGCGCGGGCCACGACGGCGGGCGGATCGTCTTCGAAGGCACCCCGGCCGATCTGGTGGCGGCGAGGTCGACGCTGACAGGCGAGCACCTGGCGGCGTTCGTCGGGAAGCACAGCCGTCCCCGTCACCCCGAGGCGTTGCGCGCCCCGTAAGGCCGCTGCTGGCGAGCCCGCGAGCAGCACGCCCGCGGCCGCCCCGTGGGCACAGTTCTTCACGCGCACGCGATGGCTTCAACGAGCACGGCTCCAGCGCGGCGAAGCGCCCGGCGTTGCCCTGCTCACGCCTCGGGGCGTTATCATCGCCCCCATGGACACCGCTTCCTTCCTCGCCGAGCTCGAGCCGAAGACGCACCACGACCGCGTCCGCCGCGTCGTGGAGCTGGGCCGCGCCGCCGCGCGCGGCGACGGCGGCGCCGGGACCCTCCTCGGCGCGCTCTCGGGCAGCGCGCAGCCGTACGAGCGCCTCCTCGCGCTCGTGAGCGTGTACGGCTCGGGAGACGGCGCGCGCGTCGTGGCGGCCCTCTCGGACCCCTCCCGCGTCGTGCGGCAGCGGGCGTGCGGCATGGTCGCCCGCTTCTGCGACGACGCGCAGGCGCTGGAGGCGCTCGGCGTCATCATCGAGCGGCGCTCCCTCCGGCGCGCGGTGGGCGACCTCGCCGACCGGCGGCGCCAGGGCGTCGTGGACGCCTTCCTCGGCGCGCGCCTGAAGCAAGGGCGCGATCCGAGGTTCGTGGACCTGCTCCCGTTCGGCTCCGAGCCGCTCCTGTCGGCGCACCGGCGCGACATCGACGAGGCAGGCGGCCCGCTCTGCCTCGCGCGGCTCGGCGACAAGCACCCCGAGCTCGCGGCGCGCTGGTTCGGGGAGGCGATCGCGCGCTCCCGCTCGCTCGACGTCCGCCACCGCTACCGCCTCGCGCCGCTGCTCGTCCCGCTCGCCCGGCGCGCCCCCGACGCCGCGCTGCGGCTGCTCCACGCCCTCTTCGAGCTCGGCGAGGAGCCCTCGTTCCTCCAGGGCCCCCTCCGCGTGCTGGCCGTCTCGCGCCCGGCCGCCACGTTCGACCTCCTCAAGGCCTGCCACGAGAGCGGCCGGCCCGCGCGGCCGCCCGGCGCCTTCGCCGTCGTGCGCTTCGACAAGGGCGCGCCCGCCCTCGGCGCCGAGCGCCTCGAGTTCCTCATCCGCCACGCCTGGGGCGCGCTGAGCGACGGCAAGCGGGGCCCGCGGTGGTTCCTGCGCCTCTGCTCCGACGACAAGAAGGCCGTCCTGCGGGCCTTCCTCCTCGGCGGGCGCGGGGGCTTCGGCGCGTTCCTGTTCCGCTACGTGAGCGCCGACTCGGCCGAGGAGCAGGCGATGCGGGCGCGGGCCTTCGAGCGCTGGTCCTGCGCCGCCCAGGCCCCCGACGGCACGATCGCGCCCGAGGTGCTCGAGGTCCTGCCCCGCGACCTGCGCGAGCGCGAGGCGCGGCGGCACCTGTTCAGCTGCCCCTCGCTCGTCTCCAAGCCCGATCGGCGGATGAGCTACGCGCGCCTCCTCTCGTTCGCCGAGGCCAGGGACGTGCTCGCGCCGCTCCTCGGTCACCCGGAGGGCGAGGAGCGGGCGAAGGCGCAGGGCCTGCTCCTCGCGACCGTCGCGCACGACGGGGCGGCGCTCGCGGACGCCCTCGCGAACGTGCGCGCCCGCAAGTTCGAGCAGGACCCGGTGCGGCGCGCGATGCTCGCGGCGCTCGCCGCGCTGCCGATCGCCCGGTTCGGGCCGGAGCACCTGGAGGCGGTGGGCGCCGTCGCGCAGGACGCGCTCGACGCCGCGGATCTCTCCCAGGCCACGGCCTCGGCCATGGAGCGCCTCGTGGTCCGGCTGTTCCGCGTCGACGGCGCGTGGGGCGCCCGCTGGCTCGCGAAGATCCTCGCCGTGCGCGGCTCGGTCTCGACGGCGGGGCTCGGGGACGGGCTGACGAGGGCCGAGGCCGAGCGGCTCACCCCGGCGCTCGCCCAGCTCGCGGACGCGTGGTCCACGAAGGAGCGGGCCGGGGCGGTGCTCCTGCTCGCGCAGAGCCTCGGCGTCCGCCTCGCGGTGGTGCCGCCGCTGCTGGAGGCGCTGGAGCGGCTCTCGCGCGAGCTCCCTTTCGCCGGCGTCGCGGCCGCGGCGCTGGGCCTGCTGCGCCGCCACGATCGGCCGCGGTTCGCCCGGCTCGTGCCCGCGCTCCTGCGCGAGGACGCGAGCTTCATCCTCGTCGGCGCCGTCGCCCGGCACGTGAGCCTCAAGCGCCAGGATCTGCTCGATCCGCTGCTCGAGAGCCGGCCCATGACCGGCAGGTTCGCGACGGGCCGGACGCGCTGGGTGATCGACTTCGGCGCGGGCCACGGCCGCTGGACGGCGCGGCAGCAGGAGAAGTACGCGGCCGCCCTGCGCGCGCTGCTCGCGGACGAGACGTGCGACGTCCCGACGCTGCGGTTCGCCATCGCCACGCTGGTCCGGCTCGCGTACGCCGACGCGTCGGCGATCACCCCGTTCGCCGCGGATCCGCGGCCGCCGCTGCGCGAGATGGCCGTCCGGGGCCTGCCGTGGCTCGACGCCGGCCAGGGCGTGCCGGTCCTCATCGAGTGCCTGGGCGACGATCGCGCGCGCTGGGCGATCTACGCGCTCCGGAAGGCGTTCGCCGAGATGACCCGGGAGCGGGTGCTCGCGGAGCTCCGGGCGGTGCCGACCACCAAGGTGACCGTCGCCAAGGAGGTCGTACGGTTGCTCGGCGAGCTCGGCGGCGACGACGCCTACCGGGACCTCCTGCGGCTGGACGGCCCGAAGACCCACCGCGACGTGCGGATCGCGCTGCTCCGGGCGCTCTGGGACCACCTGGGCCGGCCCGAGACATGGGACGTCTTCGGCCGCGCCGTCCAGGATCGCGACTGGATCGTCGCCTCGAAGCTCGCGGACATCCCGCTCGGCAGGCTGTCGACCGACGCCGAGCAGCGCGTCGTGGGCCTGCTCGCCGCCATCCTCGGGCGGCCGGAGCCGGAAGCGCGGCTGGACCTGCTCCGGCGCGCCGCGCACCTGCCGCTGCGCGACGAGCAGCGCGCGCTCTTCCAGCGGCTGCTCGGGCACATGGAAGCGGCAGCGCCGGAAGAGGCGGCCGAGGCGCTGGCCGCCGTGCTCGCCAGGATGCAGCCGGGGGAGGTCGCGGCCGTCGTCCGGCGGCTCACGGAGCTCTCGCCGAGGCGCCGCCACCTCGTGGCGTTCCTGCCCGTGCTCCACGCGCGGCTCGGCGCCTACGCCGCGCGGCACCACGTGGCCGTGGGCGATGGGCTCCTCGCCGCGCTGAAGGCGGACGCCCTGGCCGTGCCGCAGTACCTCGGGCTCGCGGAGCGCCTGCTCCAGTGGCGGGAGCTCGGGCAGGCGCTCGCCGAGCTCGGGGAGCGGGACCTCCTGCACCACGACGCGATGGTCGCGGCGATGTCCGCGGTGCGGGCCTGCGTGCACCCGTCGCTCCTCGAGGAGCAGCTGCGGGGGAGCAAGGATCCGCGGCTGCGCCGGCTCGCGCTGGAGGCGCTCGTGCAGGCGGCGTCGCCGAAGAACGGGTGGACGGCGGAGCGGCGCGCGCTGCTGGTCGACCGCTACCGGAAGGACCCGTCGCCCGCCGTGGCGGGGCCGGCGTCGTTCGTCACGCCGCCGTGAGGCGGCGGGCGGAGGGCGATCAGACTTTTCGAGTGTTCACGGGGCGCAGGGGCTCTCGCTGTCGCCGAACGCCGGGCCGCACTCGGCCGGATCGCTGAGCGCGCGGCTGACATGGAGCAACCGGCAGGAGAGCGCGCCCTCCTCGGCGCTCGCGACCGAGTAGCCGGAGTCGCGGGCCGCCCCGGGCAGCGCGCTGCAGTCGAGCGCGCACGCGGCCTGGTCCGGGAACGTCTCGTCGAAGTACTCCTTGCAGGCCGCCTCGAGCAGCGTGCAGTACGACTCGCAGTTGCCCGTGCTGCCCGTGCTCGGCTCGGCGTCGGACCCGCAGTGGCCGTCGCCGCCCGGCCCGGTGTGCGGGCAGTGCGTGACCGGGGCCAGCATGGCGCTGTACGCGTGGTACTTGCGGCAGCCCACGGTGTTCTCGGTCTCGTCCTCCACGCCGCCCGGGGGGAGCGCCGCGCAGACAGCGAGGCACTGCTCCGGCGACTCGTAGACCGAGCGGTCGCCGGTGCAGGAGGTCATGACGGCCTGGCAGAAGCTCTCGCAGCTCGGCGCGGTCCCCTCCGGGTCCGCGCAGGGCTCGAGCGGCATCAGGCTCGAGTGCTTGCAGTGCTCGTCGGGGTCCACGGTCGCGGAGCTCACGTGGACGAGGCGGCACTGCAGCGTGTCGCCCTCGTGGTTCTCGATCACGTCGAACATCTCGGTGTCCGTGAGCCCCGCGCACATGGCGATGCAGTCCTCGTGCGTCTCGACCTCGGGCGTGCACGCGCTGGCGCGCAGCGTGCAGTAGCTCTCGCAGTTGGTCCCGCAGGTCCCGGCGCCGCCCGGGCCCGCCGCCGGGCAGTGCACCGCGAGCTCGCCGGTGATCCCCGCGAGCTCCGCCTGGCGGGCGCGGCAGGCGACCGTGTTGTCCACGGGCTCGAGCGGATCGCCCGGATCGAGCAGCGCGCACACGCCGTGGCAGGTCTCCACCGTGGAGTAGACCTGGAACTCGGCCGTGCAGCTCTCCATCACGGCGGCGCAGTACGACGCGCACTGCTCGCTCACCGGGGAGGGCTCCGGCTCCCCTCCTGGCTCGACGAAGGTGCGGTCCTCGATGCCCGCGATCGCGTGGCAGCCGAGCCACGTCGCCATCGACAGCGGGGCGAGCAGGACGAGCGGCAGGAACCCGGGTTTGCGCCTCATTCGAACGTACCTCCCACGCGCAGCCCGACGTTGCGCGCGTCCACGATCGCCCCGACCTGCACGCGCGAGGTCTGCCTGGGCGCGACGACGAAGTACAGCACGGCGCCGCCGACGGCCGCGGCGGCGCCGACACCGAACGCGATGTTCGAGACCGTGGCCGCGCTGCTGGCCTCCTCGGTCAGCGTGACGCCGCGGCGGTCCTCGCACGTGCTGCCGCCCTTGCAGTAGCCCTCGGCGTCGCCGTTCTTCGAGATCGCCTTCACGCCGAAGAACGTGCCGACGCCGAGCCCGACGACGCCCGCGCCGCCCACGATGAGGCCGATCAAGCGCGTCGTGTCGCCCCCGGACCCCGCCGGCGGCGCGGCGGCGCGCGGCGGTGCGGAGGGCTCCGCGGGCGACGCGGCGGAGCCCGGCGGCTCGGCAGGCGCGGTCGGCGGCGCCGCGAGCTTCTTCAGCGGCGGCACCTCGACGTTCGCCTCGGCCTTGTCGTCCCCCAGCTTCACGGTGGTCGTCCACGTCTCGTGGCCCGGGGCGCTCGCTTCGATCGCGATCTCGCCCGGATCCCTCGGCATGGCGATGCCGAACAGCGAGCGCTCGAGCGCCTTGCCGTCGACGCGCACCGCGAACCCCTCGATGGCCGCGGTCTCCGCCGCGACGCTGACGTTCAGCTTCGACAGGAGCGGCTCGAGCCGGGCCGCCCTCGCCTGCGCCTTGCGCGAGCGCTCGGCCTGCCCCGCGGCCCTCGACTCCGACGTGGCCTGACGGAACGTGGCCCAGGCGCTCGCCGTCCGCCCCGTCTTCTCGTAACACTCGGCCAGGTAGAGCAGCGTGCCGATCCCCGGATCGATGCGGTAACTCTGCTCCAGCCGCGGGCACGCCTCCGCGTTGCGCCCTTGCTTCATCAGGTCGAGCGCCCCGTCGAAGAGCGCCTCTGCAGCTGCCTTCTCGGCGGCGCTCGGCTCCGCCTGCGCGGGGAGCGCCCCGGAGATCAACGCCGCGCAAAGGCCCAGGCCGACGCTGCGTGCGATGCTTCGCTGATGACGTTTCATTCGTCCCGTACTCTCCTCCGAACTGGCCACGAGGCGGCCCGAGGGCCGTCGAACGGCGGCGCGCGGCGCGAGCGCCTCGCTCAGCGCCGCCCGCCGAAGTCGCTGATCTGGTTGTCCTGGCTCGGCGGCTGGCGCGCTCCCGAGCCCGCCTGCGGGCGCCCGGCGGGACGCGGCGCCGCGCTCGCCGGCGCGGCGGGCTGGACGGCGAGCGGCGCGGGCGCGCTCGACGCGGCGGGCGGCGGCGTCGCGGGCGCGCTCGACGCGGCGGGCGTCGCGGGCGCGCTCGACGCAGCGGGCGCGCTGGCGGCCGCCGCCTCGGGCGCGGCGGCGCTGGCGGTGGCCGGAGCGGCCTCGCGCGCGGGCTCCTGCGCCGCGCCTGCGGGGGGCAGCGCCGCGGCGGGCGACGGGGGCTGCCTGCCGCCGGGGGTGGGCCCGGAGCGCAGGAAGAGCACGAGGGCGAGCGAGACCCCGGCCAGGGTGGCGGCCGCGGCGACGGCCAGGCCGATGAGCGCGCCCTTGCGCCCTGCCCGCGGCGGAAGCCCCGTGTTGCTCCACGAGCTGACCGTGGGGCCCGTCTCCGCTGTCGTCGTCGCGGGGGACGGCGCGCCGGGCGGCATGAACGCGCCCTGCGGTATGGAGGGCATCGAGGGCATGGAGGGCATGGAGGAGGGCACGGACGGCATGGACAGGCGCCCTCCGGCGGACTGCGCGCCCCCGTTCGTCGAGCTGGGGAGCACGCTGACCCGGCTGAGCGACGGCAATCCGGCGTCCGGGAGCCCGAGTACGCGGCGCGCCCGCTCCACGTGCACCTGGCCGCCGGGCGGACCGAACCCGACCAGCGCGACCCCCAGATCGCCGACGTTCCTCCACCGCTGATCGCGCTCCTTGGCGAGGCAGTGCATCACCGCCGCGTCCAGCTCGCGCGGGATGTCGGAGCGCACCTGCGCGACAGAGAGGGGCGTCTCGTAGAGCAGCGCGGAGAAGAGCTGAGGAACGGAGTCGCCGTTGTAGGGAGTCCGCCCGGTCAGCATCTCGTAGATGATGACGCCGAGAGACCAGATGTCCGCGCGCGCGTCCACCTCCCTGGCAGAGCGCACCTGCTCCGGAGACATGTAGAGCGGCGAGCCGAGGAGGGTCGCTGTCTTGGTCAACGACAGCTCGTCGCGCGTTATCCCGAGCAGCGACTTGGAGATACCGAAGTCGAGGACCTTGAGGAGCCGCCCGCCGTCGGGCCGGCGCGCCAGGAACAGGTTCGCCGGCTTGAGATCGCGGTGCACGATCCCCGCGGCGTGCGCCTCGGCGATCGCCTCGATGGCCTGGAGGACGTAGCCGATGGCCTCCAGCGCGGGCAGCGGGCCTCGCGCGCGGATCTCGTCCGCGAGGTTGTTCCCCTCCAGGAACTCCATCACCATGTAGGGCATCCCGCCCGGCAGCGAGCCGACGTCGAGGACGCGCGCCACGTGCTCGCTCTTGATCCTGGCCAGCGCGCGCGCCTCGCGCCGGAACCGCTCGGTCGGGTCGCCGCCGTCGGCGCCGGGCGAGTGCGAGTGCAGGAACTTCATCGCGACGCGCTGATCGAGCTCCAGGTGCCACGCGGCGACGATCATCCCCATCGCACCCGCGCCAACGATCTGCTCCACGCGGTATTTGCCCGCCAGCACATCGCCCACAGCCACGGGAGCCACCGCCATGGTCCCCAGGCTAGCCGAGATCGGGGGGAGCACATACCTCGGAGAGCCGCGCCTTGCGATCTGGACGCAAGAACCGGGTGGAATTTTCTGTCGAGGTAGAATTGTATTGCCGGACACAGCGCGGTCGGTCTGTCGGCGACACTGGCGAGGTGCTCAGGGGCTCGCCAGCGCGACGCCCGCGACGCAGCGCCAGCGTTCGGTCTCTCCCGCGACGGACCACAGCTCCAGCCGCTCCGCCCACCACACCTCCTGCCCGAGCGCCAGCACGCGCGGGTCCGCGGCGAGCGCCCGGCGGCGCTGCGCTGGCAGATCGCGCAGATCGCCATAGACGAGGCTCACGTGCGGGCGAAAGGGGGACTCGCTCGCGCCGAAGGCCGCCTCGGCCGCGCTGCGCAGCGCCGCGAGCGGCTCGGTCCGCGCGACGTCGAGGAGCACGCACTGGTGGTACGCGCTGCCGGTGGCGGGGCCGCGAGCGCGCAGCTCCACGGGGCGGCGCGCGTCGCCGAGGTCGCCGAGCTTCGCGGCCAGCGCGCCGCCGTCGCCGCGCAGCCCGCCGAGCAAGGTGAGGTGGGCCGTGAACGCCGGCCCTCCGGTCTCCCGGGCGAGCGCCTCGATGAGCCGCTGGAGCCGCCCGAGGGGCGCGCCGCCGGGGACGAGCCACAGCGCGAACGCCTTCTCCTCCTGCTCCTGCGTCATCGCCGGCATCCTCTGGCGCCGCCGGCCCCCGCGGGCAAGCCGCCGCGGCGCCTGGTCACCTCCCCGGGCGCGGCTCCAGGCCCAGCCACACGCCGCCCGCGGTCCGCAGCGTGGCGGCGACGTCCATCCGCGGCGACCGTCCCGGCACCGCGCTCAGCCGGAAGCGCTGGAGGACGCGGGCGAGGATGAGCTGCCCTTCCAGGAGCGCGAACTCCTTTCCGACGCATTGCCGCTGTCCGATCCCGAACGGCATGAACGAGAGCGGGTGACGGCCGCGCGCGCGCTCGGGCGTGAACCGGCCGGGATCGAAGCGCGCGGGGCTCTCCCAGTGGTCCGGGTGTCGATGGAGGACATAGCTCATCACGGCCACGGTGGACCCGGCGGGGATGTCGAACCCGTCGATCTCGTCGTCCGCGATCGCCGTGCGAGGTACCCAGTAGGCCGGCGGGTAGAGCCGGAGCGCCTCCTGGAAGGCCGCGAGCGTGAGCGGGAGCCTCGCGGCGTCGGCGAAGCTGGGCCGCCTGTCGCCGAGCGCGGCGTCGACCTCGGCCTCGAGCGCCCGCAGGGCCTCGGGGTGCTTCACGAGGAGGTGGAGCGCCCACGCGACGGCGACGGCGGTCGTCTCGTAGCCGGCGATGAACATCGCCACCGCCTCGTCCCGGAGCTGCTGGTCGGTCATCTGCTCGCCGGTCTCCGCGTCGACCATGTGGAGCAGGATCGTGAGCAGGTCGCCTCCTCGCCCCGTCCGCGCGCGGCTCTGCGCGATGAAGCGGAACACGTGGTCATCGATCGTCTTCACCGCCTGCTCGAAGCGTCGCCGCCCCGGGGCGGGCATCCAGCTCGGCAGCGACCGGATCAGGAGCCCGAGGAGGATGTAGTCGTTCGCGTAGCGGAACGCGTGGCCGACGGCCGCTGTCTCCTCCTTCGTGATCCCCGAGCCGAACATCGTGTTGAGGATGACCTTCATCGTGATGTGCGGGAGCTCCCGCTCGGCGTTGACCGGGCGCCCTGCGGCGGCGGCCGCGCTGAACCCGGACATCCCGTCGTCGATCGCCTGCACCATGAGGTCGCACATGGCGGCGAGCCGGTCGCGGTGGAACTCCGGCTGGATCATGCGCCGCTGCCGCAGCCAGAAGTCGCCCTCGCTCGTGGGCAGCCCATTGCCGACGAGGCCGCGCGCGCCCTCCCACAGCGGGCCTCCCTTGCTGTAGTTGCGCGCGTTGTCGCGCAGCACGTGCTGGGCGTGGCGCGGGTGATTCAGCGCGATGAGCCGCGTGACCCCGAGATCGATCGTGTACAGATCGCCGAGCTCGTCCCTGGTCGAGACGAGGTAGTCGAGCCGGTCCTTGAGCACGTACGGGAGCGCCCCGACGAGCGGAAGGCCGCGCGTCTGCGGCGGCAGGCCCGCGCGGCGACCGCCGCGGGCAGGGCTGCTGGTGAGGAGGTCGGGCTGCGTCATGGCTTGTCCGGGCGAGGGGGCGTGTCCGAGCCGCTCGGGGCTGGAGCGCCCGCTGGGTTGAACGGGCGATGGTACAGGAGCCCGCCTCCTCGGTGAGGACTTCCAGAGATGGCCAGGGATCGTATCGATGCGCGGCGCGTCTCGCTCCCACAGTGTGGCCGCGTGCGGCACAAGGAGCATGGCACTCCGCAGCTGCGCGCGAGCGATAGTCAGCGCGTCAGCGCGCGCGCGCCGCGAGGTGCCGCTCGATGTGGCCGAGCGCCGTCGCCACGCCGTCCTCGCCGCGGATCTTGCGGCCGAGCTCCTCGGCGCGCTGCCGCATGCCGGCGTCGGTCGCGGCGTCCCGGATCGCGTCCGCGAGCGCCTCGGTGCTGAGGCGCGGCCGCGGGATGGCGCGCGGGCCGACGCCGAGCTCCGCGACGCGCCGCCCCCAGAAGAGCTGGTCGGCGAGGTGCGGGACGACCACGGCGGGCCGCCCGGCGCGCAGGCACGCGGCCACGGTGCCGGCGCCCCCGTGGATCACTGCCGCGGCGACGCGCGGATAGAGCCAGTCGTGCGGCGCGGCGTCGATCCGCAGGATCGAGTCCGGCAGCGCCATGTCGCCGAGCCCGGCCCAGCCGGAGAGCAGGACCGCGCGCTGGCCGCTCCGCGCGACGGCGTCGACGAGGAGCCGGGTGGTGGCGACGGGATCGTGGGACGTCATGCTGCCGAACCCGACGGCGACCGGCGGCTCGCCCGCCGCGAGGAACCGCTCGAGCGCCTCGGGCGGCCGGTAGCCTTCGCCGCCCTCGTCGAGGAACCAGTAGCCCGTCGTGTGGAAGCTCGGCGGCCAGTCCGGCGGGTGCGGGACGACGTGGGCGCTGTAGCCGTGGACGACGAGCATGCGGCGCAGCGCGGCCATGTACCCGCGCCGGTCCTGCGGCGGCAGGCCGAGCTGCTTCCGCACGCGGTTCGTGACGCCGCCGTACCAGCGCCACACGGTCGGCTCGACCATGAGCTTGCCGAAGAGGAGGTTGAGCACGCTGTCGCCGCGCGCGACCGGGGCCGCGAGCGCCGTCGGCCCGTGCCGCGTGGCCACGATCGAGGGCTGGAGCGGCATGCTGACCTGCACCGCGCCGGAGGCCTCGGCGATCGACGCGGCGTACGTGTCCGAGGTGAAGCTGCTCAGGATGAGCTCGGCGCCCTCGCAGGCGCGCACGGCGTCCTGGACCATCTCCGCGCCGAAGCGGTCGATGAGCTTCTGCAGGATCCGCGACTGGACCAGGGGGTTCGTGCCGCGCGACACCCACTCCTTGCCGAGGTCGCTCTCCATGATGTCGATCGAGTCGACGCTCGCCGGGATCGCCGTGAGCCCGTGCCCCTCGATCCAGCGCTGGAAGCTCTTGCCGGCGAGGACGCGGACCGCGTGGCCGCGCGCCGCGAGCCCCTTGCCGAGCGCGATCGCGGGCTGGACGTCCCCCCGGCTGCCGATCGCGAGAACGGTCGTCTTCATGCTGGTCGTCTCGCCTCAGAGCGCCTTCCAGGACGCGTTGCCCGAGAGCCGCGGCGGCTCGACCGAGAGGATGTAGTCGACGCGGCGGTTCTTCGGCTCGTCCACCTGGTCCGCTGTCTTCACGAGCGGCGCCGACTCGCCGAGCCCCTCGTAGGCGACGGGGAGCTTCAGGCCGCGGCCCTTGAACCAGGCGGCGATCGCGCGGGCGCGCCGGCGCGAGAGGGTGAGGTTGTGCTCCTCGCTGCCGACGGTGTCCGTGTGGCCGACGATGAACAGCGTGATCTTGCCGAGCTCCGTGGTCTTCGCGACGACCTCCGAGATCCGCTGGAGGCTCGCCTCCAGCTTGGGCACCTCGGGCGCGCGGATGACATCGGAGTTGGTCTCGAACTGCACCTCCTCGTGGGGGATGCTCACGTTCCACGGGATGATCGCGATCCCTGCCCAGTAGCCCTGCGTGTCGTGGCCGTAGACCTCGATGCGCGCCACCGTCTCGTCGCTGGAGGGCGTCCACGTCACGACCAGCGGCGTGCCGGCGGCGGCCCCGTTGAACGGCTTCTCGTCCTCGGCCAGGACGGCGCCCGACTGGCCGAGGACCTTGATGCGCACCTTGCTGGCGGCGCGCGACAGCTTGACCTCGATCTGGCGGCCCTTGAGGTCCACCTTGGACCTGTCGATGGTCACCTCGAGCGCCGCCGGCCTGGCCTGGCCGCCTTGCGCGGGCGCGGGCGCGGGCGCGGGCGCGGGGCCGTCGCCTCGCGCGGCGGCGGGGACGAGCAGGGAGGCGGCGAGGAGCAGGGCCGGGGTGTGGCGCATGGGGGTCACCATCTCCGAGGGTGAGGGAAGTGAGGGAAGCCGGGGCCCAGCATACCACCGGATCGCCGGAGCCACACGGTTGTGGGTGTGACGGGTCGGGGGCGTGCCTGAGGAATCCCCTCATTTCGCAGCCATTTTCAGCGGAAAAATTGAACAGGGAGGCGGGGAGACAGGGAGTATTTGAAGACTTCCCTCCCCGTCTCCTCGCCTCCCTGTTCAATTTTCCGAAGAATTCGAGGGGATGCCTCAGGGGGCGTGCCCGTCGCCGCCTGCGATCGGCGAGCGCCCTCGCGGCGAGCGATCTCCAGCAGGCGCTCACGGGCACACAGGGCAGGGGAGGTGCTGCGCGACTCGTCGCTTCTGGCGACAGCGCAGCTCACTGCATGAGGGCTTGTCGCTGTGTGCCGTCGCGCTGCTGCGCCACGCCAGACCGGCGCCGTGGTGGCGGGCGCCTGCGGGATCTCGTAGTGTCCACGGGCGTCGGGAGGCCATCTGGCGAGAGCTCCACGGCGCCCCAGGGCACATGGCTGTTACTATTTTCGACCTCTTCAAGATCGGCATCGGGCCGAGCAGCTCGCACACGGTCGGGCCGATGCGCGCGGCGCGCATGTTCGCGGTGGATCTGCAGGAGGCGGGGCTGCTCGACCGCGCCGCGGCGGTCAGGGTAGAGCTGTTCGGCTCGCTCGGCGCCACCGGACGCGGCCATGGCAGCGACAAGGCCGTGATCCTCGGGCTGATGGGCGAGACGCCGGACGGCGTGGACGTCGAGCGCGCGGGCGAGGTCGTCGAGGGCGTGCGTCGGAGCGGCCGCCTGTCCCTGCTCGCCCGGCACGAGATCGGCTTCGAGGTGAAAGGACATCTGGCCTTCCTGCACCGGAGCCTGCCGTTTCACCCGAACGGCATGCGCTTCACGGCGCTCGACGAGGGCGGCGAGCCGCTGCGCGTGCGCGTGTACTACTCGGTGGGCGGCGGCTTCGTGGTGAACGAGGCCGCGGCGAAGGGCGAGAGTCCGATTGAAGAGGACAGGACGCCGCTGCCCTATCCGTTCCACAGCGCCGCGGAGCTGCTCGCGGCGTGCGCGGCGCACGGCCTCTCGATCAGCCAGGTCATGCTGGAGAACGAGAAGGTCTTCCGTCCGGAGGCGGAGATCCGCGCGGGGCTCCTGCGGATCTGGGCGGTGATGCAGGAGTGCGTGCAGCGCGGCTTCCGGACCGATGGCGTGCTGCCTGGCGGCCTCAAGGTGACGCGCCGCGCGCCGGCGCTCTATCGCAAGCTCATCGAGAGCCCCGAGGCGGGCCTGCGCGATCCGCTCACGGCGATCGACTGGGTGAGCCTCTACGCGCTCGCGGTGAGCGAGGAGAACGCCGCCGGGGGCCGCGTGGTGACGGCGCCGACGAACGGCGCGGCGGGCATCATCCCGGCGGTCCTGCACTATTACCGGCGCTTCGTGCCGACGTCGACGGACGAGGGCGTCGTGCGGTTCTTGCTGACGGCGGGCGCGATAGGCATCCTTTACAAGGAGAACGCGTCGATCAGCGGCGCGGAGGTGGGGTGTCAGGGCGAGGTGGGCTCCGCGTGCTCGATGGCCGCGGGCGCGCTGGCCGAGGGGCTGGGCGGCACGCCGGCGCAGGCGGAGAACGCGGCCGAGATCGCGATGGAGCACAACCTCGGGCTGACGTGCGATCCGGTGGGCGGCCTCGTCCAGGTGCCGTGCATCGAGCGCAACGCGATGGCGGCGATCAAGGCGATCAGCGCCGCGCGCATGGCGCTGCACGGCGACGGCGCGCACTTCGTGAGCCTCGACAAGGTGATCAAGACGATGCGCGACACAGGGGCGGACATGGAGTCGAAGTACAAGGAAACCGCGCGCGGCGGCCTGGCGGTGAACGTGGTCGAGGTGCCGCTGGAGGTCGGGGTCCACCTGCCGGAGTGCTAGTCCATCGCTCCCTGCGCCCTCCGGGTCCTCGAAGCGGCATGCTGCCGAGCGGACGGGGCGGCTGGCCGGGGCCGCCGGAGGGGAGCGCGGCTCAGCGGGGCTGCCTCGGGGCGGGCGCCGGGCTTCCGGCGAGAGGCTGTCCCTGCGCGCGGGTCATCGACCGGATCGCGTGGTTGAGCGCGGCGCGGAGGTTGCGTTGCGTGTTGAGCTGCGAGAGATCGAGCCCGAGCGCGACCATGGTCTGGGCGACGTTCGGCTTGATACCGGCGACGATGCCGTCGGCGCCGAGCAGCCGGATCGCGGTGACGAGCTCGATGAGGTGGCTCGCCACCTTGGTGTCGACGACCTCGACGCCGGTGAGATCGAGGATGGCGTAGCTCGCTTGTTTCTCGACGATCTTCGAGAGCAGGCTCTCCATGACGTCGGCGGTGCGGCCGCTGTCGACCGTCCCCACCATGGGGAGCGTGAGGACGCCGTCCCAGACCTCGATGATGGGCGTGGAGAGGTCGCGGATGACCCTCTGTTGTGCCTCGATCTGCTGTAGCTGTGTGCGCAGCTCCTGCTCGGCGAGCTTGGCTTCGGTGATGTCGAGTCCGAAGCAGAGCACGCCCGCCCCGGGCTCACCGCGTTCATCGCAGAGCGGAATAACCGAGATATCCCAGAAGGTGCCGAAGAATTCGTTGCGAATGCGGCGCGCATTGCCGTCGAACCACGCGTGAAGGTCGATGCCTGCCTTGAGCGCCGGTTCTGCGAAGATGTCGAACCAGTTCGCCCCGACGAAGTGCCCGGGCTTCAGTCCAATCTTCGCGAGCCCCTTCCCCTCATGATAGAAGCATCTGCCACTGCGCTCGAGCCCCCAGAGCGCGGTGCCGTCCAGGTGCTCGGCGATGCCGTCCATCATCCGCGCCTTCAACCGGAGCGTCTTGAGCTCCTCCGCTGTCACCTCGGGCGCGGCCCGCAGCGTGCCAAAAACGGCGCCGCGGTCCGACGACCGCCTCGCGCTGCACGAGAGCGGCCGGTGCGCCCCGCTGCCGTCGCGCAGGCGGACGCGGAAGGAGACGGGCTCACCCGAAGCGAGGAGCGTCGACCAGGCCTCCGCGACCGCCGCGCGGTCGTCGGGATGCGCGAGCTCAGCGAGCTTTTCGCCCTGATCGACCGCCGGGCCGAGCGCCTCCCGCAGCGCGTCGCTCGCGTGGAGCAGCGCCCCTTCGGCCGACGCGATGAAGAGCAGGTCTGGACAGCCGGCGAAGAACTCCACGAGCAACACGTTCGAATCATGGGTCATCAGGCGCGTATCTCCTCGAATCGAGAGCAGAGACGGCAGTGTACGGTGCGCGGAGCGCATCCGGGAAGCGTGTTCCAGGGGTGGGACGATGAGGTACGTCAGCGGCTCGTGAGCTACTGGCCCCCCTGCTCTGCCCTGGAGCGGCCCTCGCCGAGGAGCGGCGAGCGGGCTTGCCTCAGGCCTGGGGCGGGAACTCGGCGAACTGCGGCAGGTCGTCCGTGATCGGGAACCAGCTCGCCTTGGAGGCGGTGAAGATGTGGGCTCCCGGGCGGACGCCGGGATCGGTGTCGAGCGTGCCCGCGGGCACCACGGCAAAGCCGCGCTCGGGTGACAGGCGCGGCGCCGCGCCGCCGCAGCGCGTGCAGAACGCCACGGCGAAGAACCGCGCCTCCGGCACCTTGTAGCTCGCGACCTGCGCGTCACCGCGGACCCAGCGGAGCTTGTCGAGGGCGACGAAGACGTTGGTCGCGTGCGCGGCGCTGCGCCCGCGGCGGCAGCGCGAGCAGTGGCAGTTCGTCATGCGAATGGGCGTGCCGTCGTACTCGAAGGCGACGTCGCCGCACAGGCAGCTCCCCTGGGTGACGCCAGCTCTGGGCTCGACCACGGGGCGCGAGACGACAGGCGCCTGGAGCTCGGGCGGCCATTCCTCGAACTGCGGCAGCGAACCCGTGATCGTGTACCAGGGCGCCCTGGAGCCGACGAACTGGTGGAACCGTGGCTCGATGCCGAGATCGCCCTCGAGGTTGCCGGCGTGGAACAGGGCGAGCTGCCTCTCGGGGACGAGCAGCGGGGTGGCCGAGCCGCACGTGGCGCAGAAGGAGCGATGGCGGCTCGCGCACGAGGTGCGGGTGGCCTGCTCGCCGGCGAGCCAGCGAAAGCCCGAGAGCGGCGCGACCAAGGCCGTGGCGAACGCCGCGCCGTGGAACTTACGGCACATCGAGCAGTGACAGTTCAGCATGGTCTGGAACGGACCGTCGATCTCGTAGCGGACCGTTCCGCATAGACACGCGCCCCTGGTCATGGTCGTACCTCCCGTCGTCGTTCGCGGCTCGAAGCCTCGACACCACGCGTCTAGCCCAGAACGCGCCGCGCCACCAGGCGCGGCCGCGCGCCGCCGCCGCGCCCGGCGGAGCCTGGCGGCACGTCCGCCCTGCTCACCGGCGGTTGCGACGCCGCCCCACGCGGCGCGCGAGGGCGAGGGCGAGCCCGATGGCGGACAGCGCCCAGCCGGACGACGCGCCGCGACCTGTGCTCACCGAGCAGCTCTCGTGCGCTTCCCTTATGTCCGTCGCCCACTCCTGCCGCACGGCGGACCAGACCTCCTCGAAGCCGTCGGGCGGAGAAGAGCACTTCCCGATCTTGGGGCCGAAGACCTCCATGTCGGTCGGGAAGACGCCTGTCGCCCCCGCGTCCCCGTGCGGAACGCAGGTCCGCTCCTTCTCGAACGTCGCGCCGTCGATGAGGCTCTTGTACGTGACCTGGTAACAGTACTCGGGAGCCGCGTCCATGTACCTGTGTTCCACAGACCCGCCCCAGCCCCAGGCCGTCTGCTCGTCGAGCCCCGCCCCGTCGGGGCTCAGGAAGGTCACTGTCTGCACGTACTGACCCGCCCCTTCGAGCGCCGCCTCGCTGTTGTGGAGCCTGAAGACGACATACCGCTCCACTTCATTGGCCACGCAGATCTGCTCCGGACCGCAGGCGCTCATGGTGGTTTCGCAGCAGCTCGCCGTGTCGTACCAGCTATCCTCCAGCCTGACGCTCGCGACCATGGCGTGGGCGCCCACCTCCAGGTCGAGGTCGGCGCTCGCCCTGACTTCCGCTTCTCTGGCGTCGGAAGGAGCCTGCCCCTCGATGGTGACGCTGTACGTGTGACCATCGGCGAGCGGGGCGGCTGGGCGGAAGACCAGCACCCTCTCCGGCCCGGCGGCTGGCAGGTCGGCGACCAGCTCCTGCGTGCCGGCGACGACCTCTCCCGTTCCCTTGTCCTTCAAGGCGAGCGCAGGCGTGCCCTCCGGACAGTCCACGTCGCAGCGGACCCCGACGACGACGACCCCATCGAGCGGCACGGTCCGTGCGACGGACGCCAGGTAGTCGCCCCGCGCCGGAATGTTCGGGGTACATGCCTCGCTGGGGCTGGACGTGCCCATGGCGGCCAGACCACCCATGAGAGCGAGAGTCAACGCGACCGAGCGGCGATGGTGCATGATGAATTCTCCTGAAGAGGCCCAGAGCGGGTGAGCCCTGCGCGGCGATGGTATGATGCGCCTCGACCGTCAGGGAGATCTGGTTCGACGCTCTCGATCTGCTGCTGACGCGAGAGCTGCCCTTGCGTTTGGCATGCCGAGCCCCTCTGCCGCCGAGCTGGCGGAGGGCTCGTCGCCTCATAGCGAAGCAACGGTCGGGCCACGGCGCCGCAGCGCATGCGTGAGGCCGCGGCGCGCCTGTCGTCGTCCGTTGACCGGTCCCCGATCTCTCGCCGGAGCGCGGGCGACGTCGCGCTCGTCGTCTGGGGACGGGGTGTAGCGTGATGGCACTGGCACACTGGCACACTGGCACACTGGCACACTGGCACAACGCTCCTGGGGCCCGGCCGGGGCGCTCGATCCCTGAACATCTCCGAAGCCGAGAAGTGCGCGGCGACCTGCGGTCCGGTCGCTTCAGCGCGTGGATGGGAGCGCTGAGGCTACAGCCCGAACACGAGGGCATCGCCGCGGTTGGGCGCAGGTGGAGAGCTCGCCGCCGCTCGAGGAGCTGCCCTGAATGCTCCAGGGCGCGCTGCCGTTCATCCGATATCAGCTCTGGCGGAGAGCAGCGGCAATCTCCACCTCGTGTGCGTAATGCGCTGCGATCGTCGCGGGCTGCGACGGCGACCGCGCGACGTCCCCGTGATCCCCGTCACGAGCCAGCGGAGGCCGCCATAGGCCTTGCATCGTCGCCCGTCCAGATCGACCATGCGGTCGGAGCAGGGAGCGCGCCGCGGCATACGCGGCGCGAGCAGGCGAGATGGCGCAGATCACGTTCACACAGAACCTGACGAGGCACGTGGAATGCCCCGCGCTCGAGGTCGCCGGGGGGACGGTGCGCGAGGCGCTCGAGCGCTACTTCGAGCTCCACCCGCGCGTGCGCGGCTACGTGCTCGATGAGCAGGGGGCGCTCCGCAAGCACGTCGTGATCTTCGTCGATGGACAGCAGCTCAAGGACCGCGCCGGCCTGAGCGAGCCGGTGAGCGAACGAACGAGCCTTTACGTCATGCAGGCGCTCTCTGGAGGGTAGAAACAACTCATGAACTCGTTGCTCGTCGCGACCCGAAAAGGCCTGTTCCGGATCGATCGGAGCAGCGCCGGATGGGACGTCGCCCAGGTGTCGTTCCTCGGAGACGCCGTCCCGATCGTGCTGCCCGACGCGCGCGACGGCGCCATCTACGCCGCGCTCGGGCTCGGCCACTTCGGCGTGAAGCTGCGGCGCTCGCGCGACCGCGGCGAGACCTGGGAAGAGCTCCAGACGCCGGCCTATCCCCAGCAGCCCGAGGGCGTGACGGACTCCCTGCCCGACGGGCAGCCGTGGCCCTGGCGCCTCCAGCAGATCTGGGCGCTCGAGGCGGCCCACCCGAGCCAGCCCGCCACGCTCTTCTGCGGCACCATCCCGGGAGGCCTGTTCCGCTCCGACGACAGCGGCGCTTCGTGGACGCTCGTGCGCTCGCTCTGGGACCACCCGAAGCGCAAGGAGTGGTTCGGCGGCGGCGCCGATCTGCCGGGCATCCACTCGATATGCGTCGACCCCTCGCGCGCCGGCCGCGTGACGATCGGCATCTCCAGCGGCGGCGTCTGGCAGACCGACGACGACGGCGCTTCCTGGGACCTGCGCGCCACCGGCATGTACGCAGAGTACATGCCGCCCGAGCGCCGGGAAGACCCCGTCATCCAGGATCCACACCGGGTCGTCGCCTGTCCCGCGCGGCCGGACCACCTCTGGTCCCAGCACCACAACGGCGTGTTCCGCTCCACGAACGGCGGCGCCCTGTGGCACGACGTCCCGAGCGCCGCCCCCTCGAAGTTCGGCTTCGCCGTCGCCGTCCACCCGCGCGACCCCGACACCGCCTGGCTCGTCCCCGCGCAGAAGGACGAGACGCGCGTCCCCGTCGGCGGCAAGGTCGTCGTGTCCCGCACCCGCGACGGCGGCGAGACCTGGGACGTGCTCCGCAACGGGCTCCCGCAGCGCCACGCCTACGACCTCACGTTCCGCCACGCCCTCGACATCGACGGCACCGGCGATCGCCTCGCCTTCGGCTCCTCGACTGGCTCGCTCTGGGTCACCGAGGATCAGGGGGACTCCTGGCAGGCGATCTCCACCCATCTCCCGCCCATCTACTGCGTTCGTTTCATGGCCTGACACGGCGCGCCGCCACCCCGGCGGCGCCTGTCGCGCGCCCCGGCGCGGCCGTTCAGCTCCACCTCGCACAGCACCATCGCATTTTTACCGTGAACGCCGCTCGTCGAGCGGGCCTGTTTCCACCACGTCACGGCGGGCTCCGGCGCTCCGGGCCACGCCGCGGCCGCGCAGCAACGCGTCAGCAGCCGCGCGTGCATCAGTCCATGCACGCCTGGATGCGTGCGTGACGACATGCATCGTGATGCCAGCGTGATGCCAACTCCATGCCGAGAAGCACATGCCGGGAAGCGGACGAGTGAAACAAGTGCTGATGTCGGAGGTTTGGATACGTTTTTTTGTAAAGAGAGTTTACGGTCTTGCCGCCATGGCTCATCCATGCGCATTCTGCCAGGTGGCGCGCCCGCGATGGTCGTCAATTCCGACGGCCGTTCGGTTGTGTCGAGTCGCTTCCTTTCAGCAATGGCGGTGCTGTGTCCGGGGTGCACCCTCGTGCGCGCGCGGCCTGCAGTGGAGATCAAGAGCCATGACCGACAAGAAGCAAGGAGCACCTTCGTCCAGCTCGGACCGTACCCGTCGCCAGGTGTTGAAGCAGGCAGTGGGCCTCGGCGCGGGGCTGGCCGCCGCGCACTTGCTCGGCGGAGAGGCGTCCGCCTCGCCACGCATCCGCTCCGGGACGTTCACGACGAAGGACGGCGTGGCGCTCAATTACCTGGAGGCGGGGAGGGGCAGACCGCTGCTCCTCCTGCCGGGGTGGTCCCAGTCGGCGGCGCTGTACAGGGCGCAGATCCTCGCCTTCTCGCGGCACTACCATGTGTTCGTGCTCGACTGGCGCGGGCACGGCGACTCGGAGAAGGTCGATCACGGCTACCGCATCGCGCGCTTCAGCAGGGATCTCTACGAGTTCATCCGCGGGATGCGGCTCAGGAACGTGACGGCCCTCGGGCACTCGATGGGGTGCGGGGTGCTCTACAGCTACTGGGACAACTACGGTGGACGCTACCTGGACCGCCTGATCCTGGTCGACGTGGGCCCCGCGATGACGGCCTGGCCCGACTGGTCCGAGGAGGAGACGCTCGAGGCCGGAGCGCTGTTCACCCCGCAATCGCTCTACGACACGGCCGCCGCGCTGCGCGGGCCCGACGGGCTCGCCACGACCCAGGGCCTCGTGGCCAGCCTCTTCAGCCCTGGCTACCCGGCAGACAAGCTCGCCGCGGTCATCGAGGAGAACCTGAAGCTCCCGCGCGAGCACGCCGCCACGCTGCTCGTGAACCAGGCCTCGCAGGACTGGCGGGACGTGGTCCCGCGCATCGACGTGCCCACGCTCGTCGTCGGAGGCGAGGCGAGCATCTTCAGCCCCGTCTCCCAGCAGTGGGTCGCCGACCAGATCCCCGGCGCCGAGCTCATCATCTTCAGCGCTGAAGAGGGCGGCAGCCACTTCATGTGGCTGGAGAACCCCGAGAAGTTCAACGAGGATGTCCTCGACTTCCTCCGCTGATCCACGCCGCCCCTGAGCGGCCGTCTCGCGGGCGCGCGGCGGCCCTCTCCGCCCGGCGCGAGCGCGGGGCGGCATGACCACCGTCACTGCGCGACGCAGTTCGCCTTCATCGTTTCCCAGACTGCATCTCCGGTGGCGACGCTACCGGCAGAGGTGGGGTGGATCCCGTCTTGCGTATAGTCGTTGTGTCCGTCCCAGGTCGGACGAAGGTCCAACCAGTAACACTTCGGCGCCGTGAGCCCGTCGCACAGCTCCTTCATCTTCGGTCGGAGCGCGTCGAGGCAGGTCTTGAGCGACGCGAACTGGTTTCCGATGGGGTCCGGATAGAAGAAGTAGACCACTTTTTCGACGTTGTCCTCCGCCATGGTCTCGAACAACGACTCCGCCGCCGCGAGCGCTGCGTCGCCGTCCCCTCTCAACAAGCAGTCGTTCCCGCCCCCATCCATCAGCACGTACTTGATCATGCCGTTCTCGGCGGCCTTGCGGTACTGGCTGGGAATTTGATCGTTGGCCAGCGTCGTGCCGCTGACCGAGTTGTCGATATAGCGCTCGTCCTCGGCGAGGGAGCCGCTGGCCTTGGCCTGCTTTTCGATCTGTTGGGTGATGCCGTGGGTCGCGGCGATGAACGATTCGCCGATGACCGCGACCTGTTCTCCCCTGGTCTGACCGGTGACGCACTCGCCGGAGCCCCCGCTCGTGACGCTCGTTTCTCCGCCGCTCGCCGCGCTGCTGGCCTGCCCGGTGCCTGCGCCGCCGCTGCCCGAGGTGCCCACGGCAGCTGAGCCTCCGGTGCCGCCAGGGCCCGTGCCGCCCGCGCCGACCGTGACCGTGGTCCCCGCGCCGCTGGTGGTCCCGTCAGGGGTGTCTCCGCTGGTCGAGGGCGTACCGCCGTCATTCGCCTCACCACAGGCCCAGACGCCGATGCTCAGGAGACCGAGAACGCTCAGCTTCGTGGAAACGTGGCAACGTATTGACCGCATTTTTCCTCCAGTATCGGCTCGGTGCCGAGGAACTCGCCCCTCTGTCCCAGGAACGCCGTCCGTCCTCACATCACATCGCCCGATGCAGGTGACTGCCACGACTTCGTACCCGAGCCAGATGGATCGAGGTATAGGCAGACTCGCCTATGCCTCGATGGGAGACGTCACGCTCACGCTGGTGGACTGAACAATTCGGGCGAGAGTCGAATTCGGCTATCACTACAAACTGCGGCACCTGATGACCTGGCTCTCCTACGTGCTCGACAGGCACCCCGAGCTCGAGCGCAAGCTCCGCGCGGAGAACGAGGCGCAGGTCCTCCTCGCCGTCCTGCTGAGGCGGCTCCGCATGCGCCGCGCGCCCGGTCACCCGGTGTCGCCCCAGGCCGCGGCCACCCTCCGGCCGCGCCGCGGCCTCGAGCGGACGCTCCACCCCGCCTGATCGCATCGCCCGCATCCGCGCGCTCCGCTGGAGCGCGGCCGCCCGCTCGGGCGCGCCGGGCCGCAAGGACAAGCTTGGCAGTACCTCGGCGCGCCCGGGTCTCGTAAGATGGTGAGCTCATGCCGCGACCGCCGGCACGACGCTGCCCGCATCCCCGGCGCCGCACGAGCGTCTGGGCGGACCCGACAGGCGCGGAGCCAAGGAGACCCACGTGAGCGCTCGAATCCCTCTTCCGCCTTTCCCGAAAGGCTGGTTTCATGTCGCCTCCTCGGACGAGCTGTCCGCGGGCGGCCCCCTCCCGCTCCGCTATTTCGGGCAGGACCTGGTGCTGTTCCGGACGCAGGACGGCGAGGCGCGCGTCCTCGACGCCTATTGCCCGCACATGGGCGCCCACCTCGGGGTGGGGGGCCGCGTCGAGCAGCGCGGGATCCGGTGCCCGTTCCACGGATGGGTGATCTCCGGCGAGGGGGCGTGCGTGCACATCCCCTACGCGGACACGATCCCCCCGAAGGCGAGGGTCCGCTGCTGGGCGGTGCGGGAGCTCGACGGCCTCATCCTGGTCCACCACGCGCCCTCCGGCGAGCCCCCTGACTTCGAGATCCCGCCGCTCGAGGAGGCGCGCTCGCCGGAGTGGTCCATGGCCCTGAGCAAGCGCTGGAGGATCCGGACGCACGTGCAGGAGGCGCTCGAGAACATCGTGGATCCGGCGCACTTCGTGGCCGTGCACAGCATGCCGGAGCCGCCGCGGACCGAGCTCGAGATCGAGGGCCACGTCATCCGCTCGCGGTCGGCGGTGAAGCAGAAGGGCCCGGGCGGGCGGGTCGTCGACGGGACCATCACCTGGGAAGGCCACGGCATGGGCTACGGGACGATCCGCTTCACCGGCATCGTGGAGCTCCTCTTCGTGAACACGGTCACCCCGGTCGACGAGGACCTCATCGACGTCCGCTTCGCCTTCTGGATGCGCAACGACGGCGCGCAGCGCCTCGCCCAGGCGCTCGCCGCGGAGGTGTGCCGGCAGCTCGAGGAGGACATCCCGATCTGGGAGAACAAGATCTATCGCCCTCAGCCCGTCCTGTGCGCCGGCGAGAAGGGCATCATGACGTTCCGCAAGTGGAGCAGCCAGTTCCTCTGAGCCGCTGAGCCCGACGGCCGGGCTCCGAACGACGAGGCCCGCCGTCGCGGCCCGCTGTCGCGCCATCGCGGCGCGCCGCCCGGCGAGGCGCGCGCGAGAGCCGGCGACAGGCGCGCCGACGCGTCGCCGCGGCCATGCGCGCGCGACAGCGTTCATCAGCAGCTGACATCAAGCTGACATCAACCCAACATCAATCCAACTTCATCTGGGTTTTGCCGCGCCGCGTCCGGAGCGCGCCGCCATTGCGCGTCGGGTCAAAGGGGGCTCTGACGAGCCGATGAGTCGACACGCCGGCGCGCCGGCATGGATGGCAGGCCAGCCTCATGGCCCTTGCCTTGACCAGAGGTGAGTCAGAAATCATTCTATGGCCGTCGAGTGCTTCCAGCGTGACCGCCTGGCGTTCAGAGCGCCGGCAGAGCGATAGAGTCCGCACCACAGAAGCAACGTACCTCAGGGGCTCAATCTGAGGAATCCCCTCATTTGTAGCCATTTCAACGGAGAAATTGAACAGGGAGGCGGGGAGACAGGGAGTAACTTGAAGATTTTCCTCCCCGTCTCCCCGCCTCCCTGTCAATTTCCGAAGAATTCGAGGGATGCCTCAGGGGCTCGATACGCCGCGGGCCGCAGGCGCGAGCGCGTGCGCGCATGCGCGCCATCGGCCGGCCAGAGAGCCCCGCAAGCTCCGACGGGCCACCATGGCGCCGCCGGGTTTCGGTCAACCATTCACGGAAGGTGAAAACAGATGGAAATCAAGCCCACACAGGCAGAGATCGACAAGCTCGCGACCAAGCTGGATGAGCTCTCCGAGGTGCTCACCGAGAACGAGCGCGGCCTCCTGCTCGCGATCATCAGCATCGCGGGTCAGACGATCGCGGCGAGGGCGAAGGCGCAGCCCGCGCAGCCGGCCGAGCCGACGAGCCTGCCGAAGCTGTCGGACGCGTTCAAGTCGGCGTTCAAGGCGGGCGCCGCGGCGAAGTACGAGTTCGAGGGCGAGGCCGCCGCCGCCAAGGAGGTCTCGGTCGGCGGCGCCACCGTCACCTGGACTAACTAGCCCATGAGCTCGTCGCCCAGGAAAATCGCGAGCGAACCGGCGCCTGCCATCAGGCGACGTCTGTCGCTGCTCGACGCGGCCGGTCCGGGACAGGGAGAGGCCCGGCCCGGCTCACCGGGAGTCCGGGGCGACGTGACGAGGCTGGACGCAGAGACACGGAGGTCGCGCGCGTCGTGGCGGGTCGCGCTCGTGACGATGCCGTTCGTGTCGATGACGAGACCCTCGATCCAGCTCGGGCTCCTGAAGGCAATCGGGGAGTCCCACGGGTTCCCGGTGACGACCCACCACCTGAACCTGGACTTCGCGGTCCAGGTCAGCCCGACCGTGTACGAGCACCTCTGTCGGCATCGCGGGCGCCTGGTCGGCGAATGGCTGTTCTCCCTGGCGGCCTTCGGCGACCGGGCGCCCGATCTCGAGGACCGCTTCCTCGAGGACCTCTCGCCCGGCGCGGGCGGCGCGCCCGCGGGCTCGCCCGAGTCGCCCGAGCGGCTGCGGGCGCTCCGCCACGAGGCGGTGCCCCGCTATCTGGATCACCTGATCGACGCGATCGCCTGGGGGGACTTCCGGGCGGTCGGGTTCACGTCGACGTTCCAGCAGAACACGGCCTCGTTCGCCCTGGCGAGGCGCATCAAGGAGCGCCACCCGGGCGTGACGCTGATCTTCGGAGGCTCGAACTTCGAGGGCGACATGGGGGTCGAGCTCTGCCGATCCATCGATTGCATCGATTACGCCGTGTGCGGCGAGGGCGACCTGGCCTTCCCGGAGCTGCTCATCGCGCTGCACGAGGGGCGCGATCCGGCCGGGATCCCGGGCGTCGCGTGCCGGCGGCGCGGCGAGGTGGCGAGCCCGCGGCAGCGGCCGCCGCTCGAGCAGCTCGACGAGCTGCCGGTGCCCGACTACGGCGAGTACTTCGAGCGGGCCGAGGCGCTCGGGCTCCTGCCGAGCGCGGGCCGGCGCGTCGTCGACATCCCGTTCGAGAGCGCGAGGGGCTGCTGGTGGGGCGAGAAGCACCATTGCACGTTCTGCGGGCTGAACGGCTCGACGATGGCGTTCCGCGCCAAGTCGCCCGAGCGCGTCGCGAAGGAGCTCGCCGAGCTCGCGCGCCGCCACCGCAGCTTCCAGTTCGAGGCGGTCGACAACATCGTCTCGACGTCGTACCTGAAGACGCTCTTCACCCGGCTCGCCGAGGAGCGGACGGATTACCAGTTCTTCTACGAGGTGAAGTCGAACCTCACCCGGGAGCAGCTGAAGACGCTCGGCGACGCGGGGGTGCGGCGCATCCAGCCAGGGATCGAGTCCCTGAGCAGCCACGTGCTCAAGCTGATGCGCAAGGGGGTGACCGGGATCCAGAACGTGAACACCATGCGCTGGTCCCGCTACTATGGAATCGGCGTCGGCTGGAACCTCATCTGGGGTTTCCCCGGCGAGACGGCGGAGGACTACCGGGAGCAGGCCGAGCTCATCGCGCGGCTCACCCACCTGGAGCCGCCCGGGGGCGCGGGCCCGATCTGGATGGAGCGGTTCAGCCCGATCTACGCGGATCGCGCGTCGTTCCCCGCCGCCTACGTGCGGCCGGAGAAGAGCTACGCGTATGTCTATCCGCGGCACCTCGAGCTCGACAAGGTCGCTTACTTCTTCGACTACCAGCTCGAGGACACGCTGGAGGCGTCCGCGTATACAGGGCTGTCCAGGGCGGTGACCGCCTGGATCGAGGCCTGGAAGCGGACGCCGCGGCCGTCGCTCACCTACTGGTCGTCGCCGGAGCTGCTCCAGATCGAGGACCTGCGCGATCCGGCGAGCTTCGGCACGTACACGTTCGAGGAGCCGCTGGCGTCGCTGTACCTCGCCGCGAGCGAGCGACCGCTGGCGGTCGAGAGCATCGCCGCGAAGGCCGGGATCTCCGCGCCGGCCGGCGAGGTGGAGGCCGCGCTGGCCGAGTTCTGCGCGAGGGGGCTGATGATGCGAGAGGGCAGGTCGTTCCTCGCGCTGGCGCTGCCGGCGAGCCCGGGGAGGTGAGGAGCCGATGAGTAGCCTGCACGTCGAAGAAACGCTGTCCCCGGAGGCGCTCGGGCGCGCCCGCGACGCGCTCGCGGGCCTCGCCGAGGCGCAGGACGAGGCCGGGGCCTTTCGCGAGCTCCTGGAGCTGGCGGCGCCGGCGGAGCTCGGGGAGCTGCCCGCGGACGTCGCGGTGGCCGGCCGCCCCGTCGTGCTCCGGAGCCAGGCGAGCGCCGCCCTGGCGCTGGGCTCGGAGCCGCGCGCGGCGGCGCTCTGGGAGGCCGCCGAGGGGCTCGACGAGGCAGGGCGCGCCGCGCTCGACGTCCTGCTCCGGCGCGCCCTCGACCCTGTCGAGGCGCTGGCGACATGGCCGCTCGAGGCGCTGTTCACCGCCGACGAGGCGGCGTGGCTCAGGGCGGCCAGGCCGAGCCAGGCGCCCGCGACGCCCACGCGGCTCCGCTGGGCGCCGGGGCAGGACATGGCCTATGCGGGCTACGCCTGCGCCATCGTCAAGATCACCCGCCTCTGCAACCTGCGCTGCACGTACTGCCACGACTGGCGGGCAGAGACGAACCAGATCATGACCTTTCCCGTGCAGGCCCGGCTCTTCCAGGAGCTGATCGGGGCGGGGCAGCACGGCACGATCGAGGTGGTGTGGCACGGCGGTGAGCCGACGCTGCTCGGCCAGAGAGCGTTCCTGCGGACGCTCGCGCTGGAGCGCTGGTTCCAGCGCCCCGGACAGCAGATCTTCAATCGGATCCAGACGAACGCCACCACGATCGACGACGGCTGGGTGCGGTTCTTCCTGCGGTACCGGATGCACGTCGGGGTCAGCCTCGACGGGCCGCCCGAGCTCCACGACCGCACGCGCCTGCACGTGAGCGGCCGGACGACGTTCGCGGAGGTGCGCCGCGGGCTGCGCCTCCTGCGCGAGGCCGATCTGCTCAAGCACGTCTACCTCGTGATCGGCGGCGCGACGCTCGCCGCGGGCGCGGAGCGGATCATCCGGTTTCTGCAGGAAGAGGGGCTCACCCGCGTCGGCGTGCTCCCGACCCGCCCCGGCAACGGAGCGGCGCGGCCGGGCGTGGAGTGGGTCGACCGGGCGACGTACGTGCGCTTTCTGCTGGACCTCGACCGGGCGCGAAAGGCGCGGCCCGAGCCGTGGATCCACGTGCGC
Source organism: Sorangium sp. So ce321 (assembly GCF_051530195.1). Taxonomy (NCBI): domain Bacteria; kingdom Pseudomonadati; phylum Myxococcota; order Polyangiales; family Polyangiaceae; genus Sorangium; species Sorangium sp. So ce321. The sequence goes on from NZ_CP150329.1 coordinate 3,042,434, forward strand.
GAGCTCGACAGCGCCGCGCGCGCGGCGCGGGGGGAGGTGGCGGGCCATTGCGAGCTGCTCGGCAATTGCGTCGGGGCGTTCTTCTCGATCGAGCCCGACGGCAGCGTCGGCCATTGCGACAAGTTCGTCGGCGACCCTGATTACACGATCGGCAATGTAGTGACCCAGGGCTTCGAGGAGATGCGCGCGGGGCCGCGGGCGCAGGCGCTCGCGGCGGGCAACCGCGCCGCGCAGGCGCAGCAGCAGGGGTGTCGCTATTTCAAGTATTGCCGCGGGTGGTGCCCCCACGAGCGCTACGTCGCCGAGCGCCACGACCCGGGGCACGACCCCTCGTGCTGCGGTCTCTCGGAGCTGTTTCAGGTGCTGGAGGAGGAGGCAAGTCATGCGATCGGTCCACGTCAATGAGGCTTCCAGGCAACAGCTCGCCGCGCTGCTCGATCTGAGGCCGGACGAGGTCGAGGCGCTCGTGCGAGCGCGCCCGTTCGCGGCCCTCGGCGAGCTCCGCCGCGCGCTGCCGTTCCGCGTGGCGCGCGGGGTGCGCGCGTTCGAGCTCCCGAAGCTGGACATCAACGCCGCGAGCGAGGAGGAGCTCGCGCGCAAGGCGGGGATCCCGGCGGCCGCCGCCCGGGCGGTGGTCGCGGCGCGGCCGCTCTATTTCGTCTCGGAGCTGCGCGGCGTCCCGGGGCTCGACGGCGCCGCGTTCGACGCGCTCGCGGCGATCTTCGACGTCCCCGAGCTCGCCTACCGCGACAAGCTCACGGGGCGCCGCGTCGAGCTGGTGCCGGACGCCTCCGAGGTCGTGGTGAGCTTCCGCGAGACCGAGGCCGCCGCGCGCGCGCCGAGCCCCGCGGCGCTGGGGCTGCGGGAGGAAGCGCGCCCGGGGCCGCGCGCGAGCCACCGGCTCTTCAAGGTCCCGGAGACCGAGTCGGCGCCGCAGATCCTGGCCGATCTGAGGCGGGCGCCGGACGTGGAGAAGGTGACACCCGCGTTCCGCGATCCGTCGGCGAACCGCCGGTACATGGATCCGGCGCTGTGCGCCGTGCAGTTCGCGGACGGCGTCCCCGAGGCGCGGCAGGCGGAGATCGTCGCCGCCGCGGGGTTCGAGATCGCGGAGCGCCACCGCACCCCGGGGCTCATCACCCTGCGCCTCCTCGGCGGAGAGCGGGAGCCGGCGCGGCTCACGCGCGCGATCGAGGGGCTGAATCGCCAGAAAGAGGTGAAGTTCGCCGAGCCCAACTTCATCGGCTTCGACGACCTCGAGGGCGGCGCCGCGGGCGCGTCAGGCGAGTCGGCGGGCGGCGGCGGGGCCGCGGCGGCGTGGAACCTGGCGCTCCTCCGCGCCCCCGACGCGTGGAGCTCGGGTGACGGCTCGCCCGACGTCATCATCGCGGTGATCGACTCCGGGGTCGACACGGCGCACCCGGCGCTGAAGGACGCGATCCTGCCGCGGAGGGACGACGACGACTGGAACTTCGCGAGCGACGGGACGCCGGTCCCGGACGATGACGTCGGGCACGGGACGTTCATCGCCGGCATCCTGGTGGGCAATGGCGCGGAGTCCGTTCACGGGGTCTGCCGCGGTTGCCGGCTGTTGCCGCTCAAGGTGCCGCTCTCGGGCGAGACGGCGAGCTATGCGCGGCGGCGCGACGCCATCCTCTATGCGCTGAGCCGCATCCCGGCAGGCAAGCGCCTCGTGATCAGCATGAGCTGGAAGACCAGCGGCGATGTCGGCCTCATCCGGGACGCGATCGCGACGGCCGTGGAGCGCGGCGCGATCGTCGTCTGCTCCGCGGGCAACTGGCCGGACGGCGTCGACCAGCCGCATTACCCGTCCGATTACCCGTCCGTGATCTCGGTGGGCGCGGTGGGGCCGGACGGCGCCCGGGGCAGGTATTCGTTCTATGGCAAGGAGGTCGATTTCGGGGCGCCGGGGGGCTCGGGCTCGAACGATCCTGCCGAGAACATCATCTCGGCGGCGGTCGGCGGGGGAGCGCGATCCGATTTCGGGACGTCGTTCGCGACGCCGCACGTCGCCGGCGTCGCGGCGCTGATCCTGTCGCAGGACCTCACGCTCTCTCCCGCCGAGGTGCGCGCGATCATGGCGGCGGCCGCGGCGCCCGCGCGGGATCCCGGGCTCGGCGCCGGCCTGATCGACTGCTGCGCCGCCGTGCGCGCGGCCGCGGCGCGCGCGGGGCGCGTGCTGCCCGCGAAGCCCGCGCAGCCAGCGCAGCCCGACGCGGGGCCGGCCGCGCCGCGCCCCGCGCCGGACCGCGGCGAGCGCCACGGCGGTGTGCTCGCCGCCCTGAACGAGAGCGACGCCGACGAGCTGGCGGCGCGCTTCGGTATCCCACGCATGACCGCGAGGCTCCTCGTCGCGCACCGCCCGATCCGGGATGTGCAGCAGATCCGGGGGACGCTGGGCTTGCCTGACGAGATCTACGCGCAGATCGCGGCGCGCGCCGCCTCCGGCCGGGAGCCTGCCGGCGGTCTCCAGTCGTCGAGCGCGGGGGGATGAGCCATGGGAAGAGAGATCCAGATCCTGGGACATACGCCGTTCGCGAGGGAGCTCCGGGGCGCGCTCTCCGGGGCGAGCGCCCCGAGCGGCGCGGCGGTCGCGAGCGTCATCGTCGCGTGCCACTGGGACGACCTCGGCGCGCTGCGGGCGCTCGATCAGCACGCGCAGCACGCGCAGCACGCGCAACAGGCGCAGCTGTCGTGGATCCTGATCGAGGCCGGCGAGGAGGGGAGCGTGCTGGTCGGGCCGATGCTGGGCGCCGGCGGGTCGGGCTGCTTCGCCTGCTTCACCTCGCGCCGCCGGTCGAACGGAGCGAAGGGCTGCCGGCCGGTGGAGGAGGCGGCCAGCGGGATGGCGGCGCGCGTCGCCGCGGCGGTGCGGCCGTGGATCGACGGCGAGGGCGCGACCGGCGCGGCCCAGATCGAGCTCTTCCCCGACGGCGGCGCGCGCACGCACGGCTTCGCCCCGGCCCCCGGGTGTCCGCGGTGCGGCGCGGCGCGTCCGCCCGCGGACGCGAAGGGGCTCGACGCGCTCGTCAGCGAGCGGCTCGGCGTCGTGACGCGCGTGGACGAGATCCCGAGCGGCTTTCCCGGCATCGTGGCGGCCCTGGCCGTCGGGTGCTGCACCGATCCGCTCGGGGGGAAGCAGGCGGTGCGCGCGCTCAACGACGGCATCGCGGCCGACACGACGATCGCGTCGGCCCGCGTCCGGGCGAGCGGAGAGAGCGTCGAGCGCTACTGCCCCGCGTTCGCGCCCGACGACCTGCCGCTCTCGCGCGCCCGCGATCTCGACGGTCGGTGGCTCGATCCGCGCCGCCTCGCGCCGGGCGAGCCGTTCGACGCAGGCGCGCCGCTGCGCTGGGCGCGCGCCACGTCGCTCGCGGACGACAGGCCGGTCTGGGTGCCCGCGGCGTTCGTCTATTTCCCGTACCACCGCGCGCCGGGCGAGCCGTCGCTCGGCGTCCAGACGACCTGCGGCCTCGCGCTCGGCCGCACGCTCGACGAGGCGATCCAGCACGCGCTCGAGGAGCGCATCGAGCGCGACAGCCTCATGCGCGCGTGGCGCTTCCATCTGCCCGTCGAGCGCGTCGACGTGCGCCCCGTCCCGATCGAGGGGCTCCACCTCTGCCGGCTGCCGTGCGAGAGCGGCCTCGAGGTCGTCGTCTCGCTGCTCGAGCGGCCCGAGCCGCCGTACGCCGCGACCGGCTTCGCGGCGCGCCGCTCGCTCGAGGAAGCGGCGCGCGCCGCGACGCTCGAGACGGTGGTGGTGGACATCTGGCTGCGGGGGTGGCTCGCCCGGGGCGAGCCGCCGCCCGCGTACCCTCCCCGGACGCTGAGCGATCACCCGCGCGCGCACGCGATCCGGCCGGACCTGATCGCGAGCCGGCAGCGCTGGCTGCGCCCCGACGGCGTCGCGCGACCTCGCCCGCCGGCGCCCGGCTGGCGGCAGGTCGCGGCGCGTGTCCCCGACGCGTGCTTCGTCGAGCTCACGACCCCGGAGGTAGCGCGGGCCGGGCTGCGGGTCGTGCGCGTGATCACGCCCGATCTCGTGCCCCTCGACTGCGACGCGCTGAGGCCGCGCCTCGACGGCGATCCGACGCCGCACCCGATCGGGTGAAGGGGGACGCCATGCAGCTTGTCTTCATCTGCGGCGGACGCGGCACGCGGCTCGGCGAGCGCAAGCCGTCCGGGGTGCCCAAGTCGATGATCGCGCTCGGCGCGGAGCCGCTCGTCGGCCGGCTCATGCGCCAGCTCCTGCCCTACCACGCCGCGAGCGCGCCTCCCGTCTTCGTCGTCGCGGGCGACGACGAGCACGTGGCGCGCTTCGCGCGCGCGCGGTGTCCCGGGGCGGCGATCGTGCGCCAGGCCGCGCCGGACGGCGTCGCCAGCGCGATGCTCTGCGCGCGGCACCTCGTGCGCGGTCCGGCGCTCTTCGTCCTCGGCGACCTGGTGCTCGACGGGCGCCTCGCGGAGCCGTGGCCGTCGCCGCCCGCGCTGGCGGTCTGGTCCGGGGGCGACGCCGCGAGCGTGCGGCGCAACTACGGCGTCCGGCTGCGCGGCGAGCTCGTGGAGGAGCTCGCGGAGAAGCCGCCGGATCCGGGCGATCTCGCCTGCGGGCTCGGGCTCTACCTGCTCACCCCCGAGGTCCTCGACCTGTTCGCGCTCGCGCCGATCGACCCGTCCCGCAACGAGCGGGAGATCACCGAGGCCCTCCGCTTCGCGATGCGCCGGGGCGTCCGCTTCTCGGCGCTCTGGTTCGAGGGCCGCTACATCAACATCAACACCCCGGCCGACCTCGACGCCGCGCGCGCGCTCGACGGCGCGGCCGCCGCGCCGCGCGGCTGACGCTCACGCCGGCGCGCGCGCGGGGCGCTGACGGCGCGCGGCCTCCTCGAAGGCGGCCTCGTACCGCGCCGCCGCGCGCTCCTCGGTGAAGTCGCGGCGCGCGGTCTCCCACGCGGCGCGCCCGATCCGCGCCCGCAGCGCGGGATCGGTGAGCAGGGCGACGCAGCGCTCGGCGAAGCCCGCGACGTCGCGCACGTCGCGGAGGAACCCGTTCTGCCCCTCGGCGATCACCTCGGGGAAGAAGGCGCGGCGCGCCGCGACGGCGGGCGTGCCCTCGGCGAGGCTGTCGAAGAAGCTCCAGTGCCCGGCGCTCTCGAAGATCGGAAAGACCGCGGCGTCCACCGCGGCGAGGAGCTCGCGGTAGACGGGGAACGGCTGCAGCCCGCGGAACATCAGCTCGCGCTCGGCCACGCCCGCGGTCCGCAGGGCGAAGTCCTTGAAGCTCTCGCCGCCGAGCGCGGCCTGCTCGCTGCCGTAGTGCGTGACCGGCTCGCCGACGACGAGGAAGGCCGCCCCCGGCAGGGCGCGCCGGACCTCGCGCGCCGTCTGGACGAAGACGTCGAAGCCGCGCATGGCCTCGAGCGTCCTCCCGAAATAGCCGAGCAGGGGCGCGTCGGCGGGCAGCCCGTGGCGCTGCCGGAGGGCCCTCCGCTCGGCGGCGTCCCTGAGCGGCCCGACGCGGAACCCCTCCATGCTGACGCGCACGCGCGGCGCGACGTCCGGCGGGAGCAGCCCTGCGGCGTGGCGGGACGGCGTGATGATGAGATCGGACCCGCGCAGGCTCTGGTCGACGAGGGCGCGGTGCGCCTCGCCGGCCTCGACGTCCTCGCGCGAGGGCGGGAACTCCGGCCGCGCCGTGGCCATCTCCCGCCCGGGCAGCTCGACGTGGGAGACGACGGGCGCGCCCGTGACGCGGCGGATCTCGTGGGTGCAGCCGAAGCTCGCCTGTCCGAAGACCACATCGAAGCGCTCGTGCCCGAGCGGCTCGACCGCATCGGCGACGGCGCGCGCCGTGCCAAGGAAGGACCCGACCGCGCGCTCGGCCCGGCTCCCCGAGGCGACGCGGACCGGCGTGAAGGGGACCGACAGGAGCCCGGGCGCCTCGCCGGTGCCGTCCGGCGCGACGAGCGTTATCTCGTGAGCGCGGCGGAGCACCTCGAGGATGCCTGAGAACTGGCTATGACGCGCGAGGGCGATGGCGAGGATCTTCATTCGGCACCTCGTCGAGCCTCGCGCGCGGCCCCGTGGCGCGCAACGCTCAAGGCGGTTGTGCGGACATAGTGTGTCCATGCGAGGAGACGGCCGTGAGCGGAGATGTGATGACGTCCGATTCGACGTCTTCTTTCCCTGGTGCGATGGACATCCCCCGGGCCGATCGCCCGAGCCGGCGGCCCGCGGCGGCGGTCGCCGCTGCTTCTTGCATACAGGTGCTCACCACGCGCGGCGACGTTGCGGTGGTTAGGCAAACCGACGGGCCACGGGCGGCCCGGCCGGCGCCGCACGCCCCTATCGCGAGCCCCTCGGCCGGGGCAAACTGGGCGAGGTCCTCGCGTGCTCGATCGCCCCTCCAGCTCGCCCCTCTCCGGCGTCGGCCTCGTCGGCGTCGGTATCGGATTCCGCCCCGAGATCGCCGCCGACCTGCTGTCCGCGCCCGACGCCGTGGACTTCGTCGAGGTCGTGGCCGAGGCCTGCTTCGCCAGCCCGGCCGCGCGGCGCGAGGCCTCGGCCATCGCCCGCATCTGGCCGGTGGTGCCCCACGGCGTGAAGCTCTCGCTGGGCAGCGCCTCGGGCATCGACCTCGATCGCGCCCGCCGCCTCGGGGCGCTCTGCCGGGAGCTCGCGGCCCCCGTCGTCAGCGAGCACGTGGCCTTCGTGCGCGGCGGCGGCCACGAGATCGGCCACCTCACCGCCCTGCCGTACACGGTCGAGGCGGCCCGCGTCGTCGCCCGGAACGTCGCCGCGGCGCGGCGCGCGCTCCCGGACATCCCCCTCCTGCTCGAGAACGCGGCGTGCACGCTGCGCTTCCCCGGCGACGCCCTCGAGGAGGGGCGCTTCTACGCCGAGGTCGTCGACCGCACCGGCTGCGATCTCCTCCTCGACATCGGCAACGTCTACGCGAACGCCGTCAACGCCGGCGCCGATCCCGGCGCGCTCGCCCTCTCGTACCCGCTCGAGCGCGTCGCGATGATCCACGTCGCCGGGGGCGCCCGCGAGCACGGCTTCTACTTCGACACGCACGCCCACCCCGTCCCCGATCCTGTCTTCGCCCTGCTCGCCGCCGTGCTCGCGCGCACCGGGCCGGTCCCGATCCTCCTCGAGCGCGACGGCGACTTCCCGCCCTTCGCCGACCTCGGGGCCGAGCTCACGATCGCCCGGCAGCTCGCCCGGTCCGCGCCGCCCCGCCCCGCGCCGCCTGCCCCCCGCGCGGCGCTGCTGCGCACGTCCACCGCCGAGCCGCCCGCGGAGGCCCCCGCGCTCGCCGCGGTGCAGGCGCGCGTGGCCGAGCTGCTCACGGCCCCGCTCGCGCCGCCGCCGGACGCCGTGCGACCGCTGGATCCAGGGGATGTCGCCCGGTCGCGCGCCATCCTCCAGCGCAAGCGCGTCGACGACGCGCTCCCGCTGCTGCCCCGGCTCTCGTCGCACCGCGAGGCCACGGCGCGCCTGGCGGCCCGGTGCGTCGAGGCGTCGCCGCGGGTCCCGCGCCTGACCGCCGTCGCCGACGCGCTCCGGATCGCCGCCGCGGCGGAGGCCGACGCGCGGCTCGCGCCCGAGGCGATCGTCGATCGCCTGCTCCTCCGCGCCCGCTTCGTCGGGCCCGCGGGCGACGGGAGCGTGCGGCCGAGGCACCTGCCGTTCATTCGACGAGAGCGGCTGCCCGGAGGTCGGGTAATCTGGGCGATCAAGGGGATCGGCTCGAGCGCCGAGGTCCGGCTGATCGAGCCGCGAGGATAGCGGATGAAGACAGGAACCATCGCCAACGGGAGCGCCGTCTCCAGGCTGCCGGCGCCGGTGCAGGCGCGGCTCGTCGAGCTCAAGGACAGCCTGGAGCGGACGCTCGGCGACGAGCTTGCGTGCCTGCTCGTCTACGGCAGCGCGGCGCGCGGCGGCTACCGCGACGGGCAGAGCGACGTCGACCTCATGGTGGTGCTCAGGCAGGCTTCGCGCGCCGGCCTCGACGCGATCGCCAACGCGCTCAAGCTGGCGCGCTACGCGGCGCGGATCGAGGCGATGATCCTGACGGCCGCCGAGATCCCGCGGGCCGCGGACGTGTTCCCGCTGCTCTACGACGACATCCGCCGGTGCCACGTCCTCCTCTCCGGGCGCGACCCGTTCTCGGCGCTCGTGATCGACGGCAAGAACCGCCGCCTGCGCGTCGAGCAGGAGCTCCGCGAGGCGCAGATCCGGCTCCGGCGCGCGGTGGTGGACGGGATGGGCTCGGACGACGCCCTGCGGGGCGCGGTCCTCCGCAAGGTGAAGCAGATCCGCGGCCCGCTGCACGCCCTGCTCGGCCTGCGCGGGGTCGACGGGGACGACGATCTCGCGACGGTGCTCGCCGGCGCGGGCAAGCTCCTCGGCGCCGACGTCGCTCCGCTGCAGCGGGTTCACGAAGAGCCGGGCGCGGCCTACGAGGCGCTGGCGGAGCTGCTCGCGCGCGCCGTCGACGACGTCGATCGGCTCGAGCACGAGGAGGCGGCGCCATGATCCACGAGATCTTCGACTTCTTCCCGTTCAACATGGAGTCGGGGCCGGCGTTCCTGCTCTTCTACTTCGCGTTCTCGGTGGCCGGCCTCTTCTTCGCCGCGATGGCCCGCCAGGCGCTCGGCGTGTCGCTCGATCGGTCGACGCTGCCTGGCGGCGAGGCGGTGGCCGCGGCCGCCGCGGCGGGCACGCCGTACCGCTTCCATGCGCAGCCGCCGCAGCGGCAGCGGCTCTCGGCGGGCTGGATCCCGCAGCCGGACGAGTACTGGGCGATCGCGTACCTCCGGGACGGCAACAAGGGCGTCGCCGCCACGCTGATCGCCGTCGCGATGGGCGCGGGGTGGCTCGTCGCCGCGGGGGACGCGAAGGAGGCGCCGCAGGCGTTCCAGGTCGTGGGCGGCGCGCCGCCGCGGGACCGGGTGCTCTCGGCGCTGTTCGGCTTGCTCAGCGCGCTGCGCCCGGGCGGCGACGCGGGCGCGACGCTCTCGGTGGAGCAGGTGCGCGCGTGCGCGGACCGGGTCGCGTCCGACGTCGAGCGGGAGCTCCGCGAGGAGCTGGACGCCGCCGGGATGCTCCGCCCGCGCGGGACCATCGCGATCCTCTCGGCCGTCGTGTGGGCGATCGGCCTCGTCCTGCTCGGCATCGGGCTGATCCGCGTGCTGCGCGCGGAGGAGCTCCACCGGCCTCACACGTTCCTCGTGATCGAGATGATCGCGCTCCTCTTCGCCACGTGGATCGTGGCGAGGCGCACGAGCCCTTACAGCTCCATGAAGTCGGCCTATCTCCGCTGGCTCGAGGACTCGACGGTCTCGCTCCGCGCCGACGTCGCGGGCGGCCGCCGCCGCGAAGCGGTGGACATCGGGTTGACGGTGGCCGCGGCCGGCACGGCGTCGCTCGCGCTGTCGCCGCTCTTCGGGCCGATGGTCTACGCGATCACCCCGCCCGTCGTCGTCTCGAGGAGCGGCGACTCGTCCGGCGGATCGAGCTGCAGCTCGTCGAGCTGCGGCGGCGGTGGTGGCTGCGGCGGCGGCGGCGGCTGCGGCGGTGGCGGTGGCTGCGGCGGGTGAAGCCTGCTTCGAGGTGCTCGACGCGCTCGGCCTCTGCCGGCTGACCCGGCGCACCGGCGACCTCGACGGCGCGGTGCCGCTCCGCGTGGCCAAGGCGTGCGTGCCGCTCCTGGAGGGCAACGCGTTCGGGCTGCAGATCGCGCTGGCGCGGCCGATCGAGGTGCAGCGGCGGCTCGGGTCGCTGCGCGCCGAGCCGGCGGGTGAGGGCGGCGAGGCGCTCCTCCGCGCCCACCGCGCCGCGCTGCCCCGGCTCGTCTCGCAGGGCTTCCTGGCGCCGGAGGGGGCGTGGCACCGGGCGCTGCGCGGCGGCCTCGCGTGGGCGTGCCGGACGGGGCTCGGGCCGCCGCGCCTGCGGCTGTGGACCGGGCTGCTGGTGCGCCCGGACCCGGGCGTCTGGCTGCGCGTCGCGGGCGCCGCCAACCGCCGGAACGTGCTGATCGAGGTGAGCGAGGCGTACCTCGCCGACGACAGCGCCTTCGTCCCGCTGGTGGTCGAGCTGCGCCTCCGCGACGAGGCGCCCCGGAGCCTGCGGCTCGAGGGCGAGATCGGCTGCATCGCGCCGGTGCGGCCCGACGTGGAGATCGAGGCCTGCACGCTCGCGGACGCCCCCGAGGTGGGGCGGGCGCACGCCGAGTTCTACGACGCGCGCTACTTCGCGGTGAAGAAGGGGGAGGTGACGCGCAAGTACCGGCGCCTGGTGGGGGACAAGGCGAGGGCGGACAGGGCGAGAGCGGGGGAGGGGAGCGCGGGAACCACGGGCGGTGCGGGCGGCGTCGGAACCGCGGGCGGTGCGGGCGGCGCAGGTAGCACCGGGGGCGCGAGCGCGGCGCGCGCGCGGCTCGTCGTGGCCGGCCCGGGGGCGCCCGAGATCGACGCGGTCACCGAGGTCACGACCGCGGCCGGGCCGGATCCGGTCCCCTGGCGCGGTGGTGCTCGGCTCGCGTCCGTCGTGGTGCGGAACGCCGTCGCATTCCGCGCGACGTTCGACGGGCACACGCTCGCCGTCGCGCCGGAGGCGCCGCGCCTGGCCGAGGGGGCGGCCGCGGTGGAGCGCACGTTCGCCCAGGTCTACGGCGACGATTTCCTCGCCGCGAACCGCGGGGCGCTCTGGTACCTGACGAAGTACTTCACGCCCCACCCGCCGGGCGAGCCGCACTTCTTCGTGAAGCCGTGGGCGTTCACCCGGACGCCGCCGGGCTGGTCGAGCCTGCTCGAGGGCGTCCACGGCGACGGCTACGACGTGATGCGCGGGGTTGTCGCGACCGACGCCTTCTTCGCGACCCCGGCGGTGTTCCACGTGCGCCGCATCGGCGCGCCGATCGAGGTGCCCGAGGGCGCGCCGCTGCTCCGGGTCCTGCCGATCCCGCGCGACCTGCTCCGCGCCGGCTTCCGGGAGGCCCGCTTCCTCGACGGGTGAGCCGGCAGAGGAATCTCCTCATTTGTAGCCCTTTTCAGCGGAGAAATTGAACAGGGAGGCGGGGAGACGGGGAGATTTTGAAGATTTTCCTCCCCGTCTCCCCGCCTCCCTGTGAATTTTCTGAAGAATTTGAGGGAATGCCTCAGGTGAGCCGGGCATGAGGGAGGACGGCTCGAGCAGGCCCGAGAAGGAAAGGAGAGGAGAAGAGAGGTTTTGAACCACAGAGACACAGAGGGCACAGAGGGGGAGAGAAGAGAGCGGTGAAGGCGCCGTGGGTGAGTTTGTATGTGGTTGATTTTGATGGATACTTGTCGTTCTGAACGCTTGAGCGCAGCTCGTCCATGAAGGAACGGTGGATCTGGCCCGGGGCGGAGCTCGGTCCGATGCGGCTGCTGGACGAGCTCGCGGCGCGCGGCTTCTCGGTCCTCCGCGGCGATGGCGCCGCCGCGCTGGCCCCGGAGGAGGCCGCGCGGGCGCCGTGGAGCTTCGCCGAGCGGCTGCTCGGGGCGAGGCCGCTCCTGGTCGAGCGGCAGCCGATCAAGGCGGTGCCGGGGGGCAGGTCGTTCGCCGCGAGCTCCGTGGCGGCGCCGCTCCACACCGACAGCCAGTGCTTCGCGGGCGCGCCGCCGGCGGTGCAGATCATGGCCTGCGTCAGGCCCGCGGAGCGCGGCGGCGGCTGCCTCCTGCTCGACGGCTGGGCGCTGCTCTCGACGATCGAGCGCGCCGATCCCGAGCTCTTCCATGCGCTCTTCACGGTGTACCGGCGCATTCCGTTCGTCTTCGGCGACTTCTTCGGGCCCACGGTGTCGCTCCGCGGCGGCGCGCTCTCGTTCACCCACGCGCCGGTCGTGCCGCCGGGGGACGCGATCGCCGCGCACCTCGCGGGGTTCATCGAGGCATCGCGGCGCGAGATGATCGAGCTCTCGCTCGGCGCGGCGGACATCCTGGTCGTCGACAACCGGCGCATGCTCCACGGGCGGCGGGCTTTCGAGGGCGGGGCGCGCGAGTTCGTCCGGCTGCTCGTCTGGACGGAGGCGCAGCTCCCGTCGCCGCCTGCGTACCGCGCGCTCGCCGCCCAGGTCGCCGAGGCAGCCGCGCGCCGCGTGGCCGCCGCGCCGCCGGCCACGCGGCGGCGGCTCGGCCTCGGCGCGCCGCCGCCGCCCGAGGCCCGCCGCCGCCTCGGGCTCGTCCTGGAGATGCTGCGCGGCGTCCCGCCGGGCGTCCTCGCTGCCCGCGAGCGCATCCCCGAGCCGCAGCTCTACCGCCTCCGCGACGCGGCGCTCGCCGCCGCCGAGGAGGCGCTCGCGGGCGACGCGGAGGGCGCGGAGGACGGCGCGCTGGCCGAGGCGATCGCGCGGATGAGCCGGGGGTGAGCGGCTTGCAGAGACGGGGAGATCTCGAGCGTTGGCGGCGCTGTGAAGGAGATCGAACCGGCATCACCCGAGCCCGATCTGCACCTGCACCGGGACACCTCGGTTGTTTCTGACCGACGTACCCGACGACCGCGTGCTCATGAACATCTGAGCCGTGGGCTACAAGGTGGCCGATTCGTTCGGTTACAGGGGATACCGGTACAGCGGTCGTTCAGCGGCGACCTTCCGCGCTCGAGCTGACAGGCGGGCAGCAGGCCGCGCCCGTACCCCGCGCGGCTCTTCGGCGATCGTCCCGCGTCAGACCCCCGTCGCCAGCACGGTGACGGGGGTGGCCGGGAAGACGCGCTTGCGAGCGCCATCGAAGCGCACGCGGATGACGTTGCCCGGCGAGAGCTTCCGGAGAGACTCCTCGCCGACGAAGAGGGTCTCCTGGTCGACGAAGGCCGGACGGCCGTCGTCGGGGACGACCTCGAAGAGGACCACGACGAGGAAGCCATTTTGCTTCACGAACTCCCGCACCACCGAGCAGCGGAGGACGCGCCCGCGGCCGATGGCGCCGAACGATGCGACCAGGGTCGAGGCGAGGTGCCGCAGGAACCGCGCGAGCTGTAGAATCGCGAAGAGGCCCCCCGCCGCGACGAGCGCCAGGTACGCCGGCGACTCGGCTGCCTGTGTCGCGGCCCAGGCGGCGAGCCCGGCGCCCCCGAAGACGAAGACCGCGTGGAGGAAGAAGCCGAAGGCGTTGATCGGCAAGTTACGGACGAGCGTCCAGTAGGCCGAGAGGAACACGTTCGCCACGGCCCGCTCGGCTTCGTCTCTGGGCACGGACGCTGCCCGCGCATAGTGGGCAATGGCCTCGTCGCGCTTGCCGTCGACGAGCAGCTGCTTGACGCGCTCGATGTCGTCCTTCGAGACGCTCTGGGCCCTGATTTGCGCGACGGCGGCGTCGGTGGCGGGCCGCTCGACGAAGAGGCTCGTGTTGCAGAAGATGCAGATGACGTTGCGCCGCCCCGGCTCGACGGAGAGCGGCGCCCCGCAGTTGGGGCAAGCGGTCATCGAGAGCAAAACGCTCATGAGCGGGTCAGCCTACCTCAGACCTCGCCTGGGCTCGAGCGTGGCGCGCGCGGCTACCCGTCGAGCGGGTGCTCCTGAACGTCTGAGCCGTGCGCGATACCGTCCAGCACCACGGCGTTCAACTTCCACCCGCGCCCCGGGCTGGTATTTCATGGATCGGTCCCCCACCGACGCGCGAGCCCGATCTCGTGGAGTGCTTGACAAGATCGGTCATGCGTCGGCTACGCTACCGACCCACGATGACCGGGGCGGGCGCTTGAGACCCGGAACGATGATGGTTGTCCAGACAGGCACTGATGTTGACGGGCGCTGCGCGCCGGCGGCACACTGCCATGTTGGCCGGCGTGAGGGGCTCCGCCCCTCGGCCAGCGCACCGATGCTGGGAGGAACGAAATGACGAGCTGGTGTCTGGATCCGGACGCCTTGCGCGGCCGCGTCGCGGTCGTCGCCGGGGCCACGCGGGGGGCCGGCCGTGGTATCGCGGCGGCCCTGGGCGAGGCCGGAGCCACGGTGATCTGCAGCGGCCGCAGCAGCCGCGGTCGCTCCCTGCAGTCCGACTACGACCGCCCCGAGACGGTCGAGGAGACCGCCGAGCTCGTCACATCGCTGGGCGGCCACGGCATCCCCGTGGTCGTCGACCATCTCGACGCCGCCCAGGTCAAGCGTCTGGCGGACCAGATCCGAGATGCGCACGGCCACATCGACATCCTGGTCAACGACATCTGGGGCGCGGAGCAGCTCAAGGGCGGACCGGCCGAATGGAACACGCCCCTATGGCAGCTTGACCTCCAGAAGGGACTCCGGATCCTCCGCCTCGCCATCGATACGCACCTGATAACCTCCCACCACCTCCTGCCGCTCCTGATCGACCGCCCCGGGGGCCTCCTGGTCGAGGTGACCGACGGCACCACCGACTACAACGCGTCGCGATACCGCCTCTCGGTGTTCTACGACCTGGCCAAGGTCGCGGTGAATCGGCTGGCGTTCTCGCAGGGCCACGAGCTCGCGCCACACGGGGCCACGGCGGTGGCGATCAGCCCCGGATGGCTCCGCTCGGAGATGATGCTCGAGAACTACAAGGTCACCGAGGACAACTGGCGCGCCGCGGCTGCTCCGCCCGGGTTCGCGGTATCAGAGTCGCCTCGCTACGTGGGACGCGCGGTCGTCGCGCTCGCGACCGACCCCAGGCGCGAGCGATGGAACCAGCGGTCAATGACATCGGCGCAGCTGGCGGTCGAGTACGGCTTCACGGACCTTGACGGCTCACGCCCCGACGTGTGGCGATACAGTCAGACCGTCGAGGACGGCGGCGAGGACGTCGATCCGAGCGACTACCGGTAGCGTCCATCGCGGTTGTACGGGGCTCCGGTGATCTCGTCACCACAGGGGGCGCCGCCTGGGGTCGAGTCACGGAGGCCCCGTGCAGCCGTGGGCCCGGACGCGCGCGAGGCCCTGGACGCCGGAGACGCGGCGCGCGCCGCCCTGATCGCGCTGCGGGCTCTGCCGCGCGACACGCCGAGCGCGCTGCTTCCGCGTTGGTGCGCCGCGGCTCTCGGGATATGGTCTCGTTACATGACGCCACGCGCTCTCAAAGCGGCTTCGCGGTGCGGGATCGCCCTGGCCTGCGCCGCGTGCCAGCCGGCGGCGGCGCCGCTGCCGGCCCGTGTCCGCATCTCCATCGACGGCGCCGTCATCAGCCCGGCCAAGGCGGACGGGCGTCAGTGGGACGGCATGGGCGTCGTCGCGCCGGGGGCGCTCACCGCGATCGGCGGCCTGCTCCGCACGGAGCACCCGGCGGCGGCCGCCGCCAGCGTGGCCGGGTTCGCCGCGGAGGCGGCGGGGGCGGGGACCGAGCCGCCGGAGCCCTTCGGCTCGGCGGAGCTGTTCGTGGGCGCGCGGTCGCTCGGGAGGCGCGCGCTCGATCGGTCGGGGCAGCGCGACACCTGCACGCCTGGATGGAAGGGCCCGCCGACCTGGTACAGCGTGCCGCTCACGCCGGATGTCCACCTGAGCGGTGAGCTCCTCGATCGGGACCTCATCAACGACGATTTCATCGGGCGGTTCGCGATCAACCACGGTCACCTCGTCGCGGCGCTCCGGGCGCGCACGGTCCATCCGGTGGCCGTCGACAACCAGGCCGCGGGGCAGGTGCTGTTCGTCTGGATCGAGGTCTGGCCAGAGTAGAGGCGCGCTGGAGACCCCGGAGCACGCGCTCCGGCGACCCCATGATGCTGCCCCGCTCGGCGGGACGCGCCTGTGTCAGCGCGCTGCCGAGCACCGGTACGACGGGGTGCGCGCGCAGCGCCCGTGCCGCTGCGCCTGCGCCTCCGCACCACGCCGGTGAAGCAAACCTGCTTCCCCTGTTCTGCGCGGCGCCGCTCCCGAGGTACGCTGCTCCCTGCCGCCCGTGGGACTCCGGGGCGATTTCCGAGCCCAGTCTGGTAACTGTTTAGGTAACTCGCCCCACCATTCCCCGGGCGGCTCTTCGCCATGCCCCCCGCGTCCGCCGCGCTCCCCGCGCTCCCCGCACGTTTCCATACCGAGCGCGTCGAGCGCGAGGATCTCGTCATGTTCATCAACGCCTGCTTCGCGTGCACCGGGCAGGCCGAGTTCTACGGCTCCTCCGGCGGACAGGTCGTCTCCGTCGAGTTCCTCCACGAGTACATCCTCGGCAACTACCGCCGCCTCTACGCGCGCACGCTCGCGGCCGGCATCAACCACTTCAACCAGGCGCTCATCGCCGTGAACCTCCTCGCGACAGGCGCCGAGACCCCGGCCGCCGATCGGCGCGAGGAGGGGCTGCTCATCGCGGCGGCGCTCCGGGAGCTCCCGCCGCAGCGCGCGCTCCGGGCGCTCCGCGCGCTGCGGGAGCGGCGCGTCAACAACCGCCGCGCGCGCGCCGTCGCCCGCGACTACCTCGCCGGCCGGCCGGATCCGGCCTTCGACGCCGTGAAGTACCGCGCCCACGTCCGCGCGCTCGCCGTGCATGCGCACCTCCGGCTCCCCGGCGAGCTCGGGCCGTTCCTGTTCGAGCCCGGGCGCCGCGCGCCGTTCGAGGCGCCGCTCCTCGAGCGCGCGCGGCAGGCCCGCTACGCGAAGGAGGCGATCTTCGACATGCCGCTGACCGTCGCCGAGGGGCTCGCCGCCGCCCGCGGCGTCTCGCGCGACGAGCTCCTGCGCCGCGCCGCCCCGCGCATGACCGAGGGCGAGCGCCTGCGGCTCCAGCGCGCCGCCGGGCGCGACGACGTGGAGCTCGCCGTCGACCTCGGCCGGGCGCCCCTCACCCGCGTCGCCCTCTACGCCCTCTCCCTGCCCGAGAAGGTCCGGCGCGAGCGCCGCGACGAGCTCCACGCGGCGCTCGAGCGCGCCGCCGCCCGGGCGCTGCGCAGGAGCCCCGCCGCGCTCGGGCGCGTGGCCGCCGTGCTCGATCGGAGCTACTCCGCGTCCGGCTCCAGCGAGAAGCGCCGCCGCCCGCTCGCCGTCGCGCTCGGCGTGAGCTACCTGCTCCGCGCCGCCGCCCGCGAGTACCGCGCCTTCTGGACCGCGCCGACGCCCGACGAGCTCCTCGTCGACGCGCGCGGCCAGACCGACCTCGCCACGCCGCTGCTCGACGCGCTCGCCTTCCGCCCCGACGTCGTGGTCGTCCTCTCGGACGGCTTCGAGAACGACCCGCCGGGCGCCGCCGCCGAGGTGGCCCGCTGCTTCCGCGCGCGGCTCGACCCGGGGCAGCGCACCTCCATCGTCCACATCAACCCGGTGTTCGACAGCGAGCGCTACGCGCCGCGCGGGCTCGGCCCGTCGATCCCGACCGTGGGCCTGCGCGACGCGGAGGACCTGCCCACGGTCCTCGGCTTCGCCCGCTTCGCCGAGGGCACGGCGCCGCTGGCGGACCTCGAGCGCTACCTCGCGCAGCGCGCGGCGGCCCTGCTCTCCCGGCACGCGCGGGGCGCCGGCGCTGCGGAGACGGCGGCGGCGCCGGCCGCAGCGGGCGCCGCGGCGCTGGAAGGGACGCCCGCCGCATCGGGCGCCGTGGCGCTGGAAGGGATGCCCGACGCATCGGGCGCCACCGAGCCCGCAGAGGCGCCCGCCGCGTCGCCCGGGGCGCCCTGATGGCGAAGGCGCCGGCCCTGCTCCAGTCGCTCGCGCTCCGGGGCCTCTCGGCGACGCACGCCCAGGTCTTCGCGGGCGTGCGCCTCGTCCCGCTGCTCCGGGCCGCGCCGCGGGGCGACCTGCGCATCGCCCGCCGCGCGTACGAGGACACCGTGTCGGTGGTCGAGCTAGGCGACGGTACGGCCTACTGCTCGACCTACGTGCCGCACGCGCTCGTGGTCGGGTGGACCGACGACGGCTCCCCCGTCGCTTCCTACGGCGCGGCGCTCGCGGGCCCGGCCGACGGCCGCGCCTTCTGCAAGCAGTGCCGCGGCGTCCAGCTGCTCCACCGCATGGTCCGGCGCGAGGCGCGCGGCGAGGACCCGGCCAAGCGGAACCGCCTGCGCCTCCTGCCGCAGCACCTCGCGATGGAGGGCTTCCTCGCCCAGCACTTCAACGCGCCGGAGATCGCCTGGTCCGAGTACTCGCGGCGGGCGATCTCCCGCGGCCTCGACCCGCGCACGGAGATGTCGCTCTCCGGCCGGGCGATCCCGAGCCTGGAGGACGCGCTGCGGGTCTTCGAGATCCACGAGGGCCAGTGCGGGCTCCTGCTCTTCGTCGGCGAGCTGCTCGCGTCGGTGTTCGTCGTGTCGCACCCCGACGACTACCGCGCGCTGCACCGCACGCTCATCGAGGACTCCTACGAGCAGACGCTGCTCCACGCGGCCCGCCACAACGGCGACAGCCAGGCCTTCGCGCACACCTTCGACGCCGCGCAGGTCGGCTCGCTCGACGATCTGCGGGCCGCGCTCGGCCGGGCGCGGGCCGAGGCCGGCGCGCTGCACGTGGACACGGCCGCGGGCCTGCTCGGCCGGCCGATCGCGGCGGAGCGCGTGTACAGGGCAGGGCCTTTCTCGCTGCAGCGGTTCATGACCGAGCTCGATCCGGCGCTGGACAACCACATCGGCGAGGCGATCGTGCGCGACGACGGCACGCTCGAGTACGCGAAGACTTACCGGCTCTCGGCGGGGCAGGTGCGGCGCGCGCGGCTCCTCCAGCAGCTCGCCGCGCACGGGTGGAACCTGGACGCCACCGCGGCCGCGCTCCGGATCGCGCGCGACCAGCTGCTCCGGCGCATCGACGGCGAGGGGTTCGGGTACCTGATCGCGGAGCACGTCCTCAAGGCGGCGCTGAAGCGGACGCGCGAGCGCGCTCGCTGAGGTCCCTCGGCGCCTGGCGGCGATCTTCGCCTCCTGCAAGGGGCGAGCGCTCGGTGCAGCGACGCTGAGCCGCGCAGATCGGCTCGAGCAGGCGCCCTGTCGCGGGGCCGCTGCGTCCGTTGCGCGACGCGCGTGCAACGAGCGCTCGACGGGGGTGCGTCAGCCGGCGTGAGCTCCTTGCTGCGCGAGCGGCGCTCGACGTACCAACCCATCCTCGCCCCAGGAGCAAGACCATGTCCGATCCGCCGATTCCAGTGCTCGTCGCGCCCCGCTGCTGTTTGATCGCCGCCTTCTCCGCCGTCACCTTGGCCGCCGCGCCCGGCTCGGCGGCCTCGAGCCGCACGAGCCATGTCGTCGCCGAGATCACGAACGCCAATGCGAGCCTGCCATCGAGCGCTCGGGCCGAGAAGTACGCGCAAATGGAGGCTTCCGCGTTCGCGTTCTTCCGCGGCTCGAACCACCTCTGCTGGAAGGATCTCGGGAGCTCGTCCCAGCTCTCCACGTACGGCGGCGCGAGCGGCACCCGGACGTGGCTCGGCGGCGACATGCACGTCGACAACACGGGCTCCTTCGATGATGACCAGGGCGACATCGTGTTTGCGATCAACGATTTCGACGAGGCGGTCATCGGCGACTACCAGCTCGACGTCTGGCGGCTCGCCACGAGCCTCGCGCTGGTCGCGCGCGAGAACGGCGGCTACAGCCTCGCCGACCAGGGCTCGCTCCTCGACGCGTTCACCGAGGCGTACCTCGACGCGATCGCGGGCTACGCCGGGAATAGCCAGGAGACCACGCGGAAGCTCACGGCGAGCAACACCCATGGCCTGCTCGACGATTTCCTCGCCGACGTCGAGGACTCGAACAGCCGGGTCGAGATGCTCGACGATTTCACGATCAAGGTCGGCGGCGTGCGCCGGCTCGACACGGGGGGAAATCCGGATCTCGCCGCGGTGACCGCCGCCGTCGACGCCGACGTGCGCGGCCACATGTTGGCCTACCGCGCGACCCTGAGCGGCGGCGGCGCCGGGCTGCCGGCCGCCTACTTCACGGTGAAGAGCGTGGCCCAGCGCCTGCACAGCGGCATCGGCTCGCTCGGCGTGACGCGGTATTACGTGCTGATCGAGGGGCCGACCTCCGGTCAGGACGACGACCGCCTCCTCGACGTCAAGGCCCAGGGCGCGCCGAGCGCGTTCGTGGGGCTCGCCGCTGCCGCCGTGTCGCAGACCAACGCGGCGAGCGGCGACAACCAGGCTTACCGGACCGTGCTCGCGTACAAGGCGCTTGGCTACAGGGTCGACGATCTGCTCGGCTGGATGACGCTCTCCGACGGCCAGAGCTACAGCGTGCGCGAGCGGTCGCCCTACAAGGACACGTTCGACACAGCGAGCCTCACGACGATGACCCGCTTCACCAACCTCGCAGAGCAGTGGGGCGAGCTCCTGGCGACGCAGCACGCGCGCGCCGACGAGGACTGGGATGCTGCGGTGTTCCCGGGCTCGGTCGACGGGGAGATCGACGCGCTCACCGACGGGGATCACGAGGGCTTCCGCGCCAAGGTGCGCTCGGTCGCCCTCGATTACGCCGACCAGGTCGCGCTGGACTACGCGAGCTTCTGCGCGAATTTCTGACCGCCCGTCCCCCGCGTCGAGCGCCGACCCGGGTTGCGCGCCGACCCGCGTCGAGCGCCGACCCGCGTCGAGCGCCGACCCCGGGACGTGCGATTGCCCGTCGCGCACCGGCCGGACGAGGACCCTGCGCCGGCCGGTGCGTCGTGCGCCGACGGAGGAGGCCAACGCTACTGAGACGCATGCGCCACCGGGGTTCCGGAGCGAGCGACGCCCGGGAGCTGTGCCGTCTCGGCCTCATTCTGTGCCAGGTGAGGGGGTCCGGGACCGGCACAAACGCAATGCATTGCGACACACCGGGGTCCGGACCCCTCGCAGTCGTTCTGCGGAGCGCCTCCTGGAGCCGAATTGTGCCAAATACCGCTCCGAACTTCGCAGTTATGTGCCACCGACCTCCTGGAAGCGCTGTTCCTTGTGCCAGAAAGGTGGTCCGGACCCCCTCCGGACCGCACTCGAGAGCGTCCGCAGGGGGGCGTTCCGCGCCGGCGCGGAGGCGCCGAAGTGATCAAGGCGCTGGCGCGCGCCCTCGGCCCCGGGGTGCACGCGACGCTGCTGCGCAGCCCGCTCCTGGAGATCGCGCTCGCGGAGCAGCAGCCGGAGAGGACGATCCACGTGATCCAGCCCGACGAGGAGAGCACGCTGGTGCTCCGGCGGGCGTCCGGCGGCGACCCGGATACTGCTGCACCGCCTCTTCGGTCGGCGGCCGGCGCCGCGAGGGAGCCTGGCCTTGATCGAGCCGGACGACACCGAGCGGGAGCTCTGGGAAAAGGGCGTGAGCCTGCCGGGGAGAGCCGGGGTGGGGGTTGTCGCGGCCAGCGGAGAGGACGTCGTCGACTGGCTCGGAGCGCTCGCGGAGGCGGGGAGGAACAGCCGATGAGCGAGGCGAGCGCGCCGCACACCCCTTTCCCCACAAAGGACGTGTCGATAGCTGCGCCAGGATCGCGGCGTCGCTCGCAGCTCTCCGCCAGGCAAGAAGCGGAAATGCGCCCCCACGGTCGTCCTCTTCTCGTTCTCGCCAGGCCAGGTGCTGTCCAGCCCGCCGATGGGACGTCGAGGACGAACGGGCAGGCCGCGACGTGATCAAGGCCTGTCTCTCTCATTCGATATACGATGCGACAGGCGCTACTCACCTCTCTCACCTCACGGGAGGTCCGGGACAGAAACAGTGGCAGTCCCGGCGGGCACTGGTATGGACCGTGGACAACGGACAGCTTCGCAGGCATTGTCCTGTGTTGCGGGTGCGTTCGCTGGGTCACGTGGGGCGTCATGGAGGTAGGAATGCACGCAGACTTGGACGCCTTTCCTGAGCCGCTCGCGGTGCTCGACTCGAGCCTCCAGCTGCGGGAGGCCAACGTGGCGTGGCGCGACGCGTTCGGGGAGGCGGCGCGCCTCGCGCCCGAGGTCGAGGAGGCCGCGCGCGAGGTGCTCGGGGGAGCGCGCAGCCGGCTGGAGCTGGAGATCGACGCCGCGCCGGGCGACAGCGCCAGCCCGCAGCGCTGGACGTTCCTGCGCTGCGCGCGGTCCGAGGGCGAGCCGCTCGTGTTCGTCCACGCGCGCACGTGGACGGCGCGCCTGGATGACGCCACCGCGCAGCGCCGGCGCGAGGACGAGCTCGCCGAGGAGGTGGAGCTCCTGCGCACCTTCATCAACCTCGCGCCCAACCT
The DNA here is from genome assembly GCF_051530195.1 of Sorangium sp. So ce321. Taxonomy (NCBI): domain Bacteria; kingdom Pseudomonadati; phylum Myxococcota; order Polyangiales; family Polyangiaceae; genus Sorangium; species Sorangium sp. So ce321. The sequence continues at coordinate 3,064,522 of NZ_CP150329.1, forward strand.
CATGTTCATCAAGGACCGGTGCAGCCGTTACGTCCTGGCGAACACCGCCCTCGCGGCCTGTTACGGGGTGACCCCGGAGCAGGTCGTCAGCGCGTCCCAGCACGAGCTCACCTCGAGCGCGGAAGAGGCCGCTGGCTTCACCAGCGCGGACCGGCAGGTCATCGACACGAGGCAGCCGGTGGTCATCGCGGAGAAGGAGACGCGGCCGAACGGCGAGGTGCACTGGTACGAGACGGTCAAGACGCCGATCGTCCGCCGGAGCGGCGAGGTGCAGGTCGCCTGCTTCAGCGTCGATGTCACCGCGCGCCAGCGCGCGCAGGAGGCGCTCGAGCGCTCGGCGCGCGAGCTCCAGGACATGGCCGCGGCGGCCCGGCGCGAGGCGGACGAGAAGTCGGCCCTCGCCGCGGAGCTCGACCGGCGGCTCGCCGTCATCCAGGCGCAGCACCAGCAGATCCAGGCGCTCTCCGCGCCGATCCTGGAGGTCGCCGACGGCATCGTCGGCGTGCCGCTCATCGGCGCCATGGACGAGGAGCGGACCGCCACGCTGACCGAGCGCCTGCTCGACATCATCGCGACGCGGCAGGTGCGGAGCGTGGTGCTCGACCTCTCGGCCCTCGAGCTGATCGACACGCGCACGGCCGACCGGCTGATCAGCATCGTCCGCGCGATCGGCCTGCTCGGCGCGCGCGCCGCTGTCACCGGGATCCAGCCCGCGGTCGCGCAGACCATGACCTCCCTCGGGATCGATCTTTCAAGCATCGTCACGACGCGCACCCCGAAGGACGCGATTCGCCTCTTCTCGGCGAGGGCCTGAGGCCCAGCCTGTCTGGCAACCCGGGCTGCCCGGGCTGCCAGCAGCCAGCTGCCATCAACCAGATGGCCGGATACCCGCGTCGCGCGCCAGACGGCAAGGACCCGATATCGCTGTGGGGGTGCCGTGTTGACAGCGTTGTTGATGCGCCTGTAAAATGAATCGGATATAGACGCCCTAGCCTGCGATGCGCGAGGCATCGGCACTGTCACGGTCCCCGGGCGCGTTGCAGGCGCGGCGACGCAGGCGGCTTGACCGACAGGGCCCATGGCTCTCCATCGGCGCCGCGCTGCGCGAGCCGCGGCCGTTGAAGTGGAGGAGTGCCATGAAGAAGACGCTTGGAAGGCTTGCTGTCGTTGGTCTGATGACGGTCGCGTGCTTCGTCGACGCCGATCGAGGCGGCGCCGGGATCGCTCACGCCGAGGAGGCCTCGGAGCCCGCGCCGAGGCGCGGAGATTTCCATGGAAGGTACGGCTGGGACGCCACCGGCTCGCTCGTGGGGCTCGGCAACTTCGTGGCGAACGGGGTGATCGTGTTCAACCGGGATGGGACGCTGACCGCCACGGAGTCGGGGAGCCTCGAGGGCGAGTATTCACGGACACCTTCACGGGCACATGGACGCTCGACGAGGGCGGCACGGGCACGTTCACCACGGTCGACTCGGCCGGAGGCGTCAGCGTCTTCGACTGGGTGCTCACGGCCAAGGGGCAGCGGGGGACGGCGATCAGCCGGGACCCGGGGGACGTCACGCTGCTCAGGATGGAACGACAGTAGCCCTGCGCCAGCGCGCAGCGCGCAGCGCGCACGCGGCCCGGCGTCAGCCCGGCTCTGCCGCCGGCGCGGGCTGGTTCCGCTCGAGCGCCTCGATCCGCTCGAGGAACGCGCGCCCCCTGACCGGATCGGTCATGTACACGAAGGCCGCTAGCCCCTTCAGCTGCGCCAGCGTCTCGCCCTTCCCGGGCCTCCCGAGCTCCCGGTTGCGGATCGCCGCGCGCAGCGCGCGCAGCCGCTCGCGCGGGACCCGCGCCGCCGGGACAGCCTCGCTCGCGCGGTTGACGACGAGGCCTGTCACCTTCTGCCGGCTGCCCTTGCGCATCACCACGGTCTTGCTCGGGTGGAGCCGGAACCCCTCCGCGCTCAGGATCTCCCGAACCCCGCGGAGGAGCGCGCCCACCGGCGCCCGCGGCGCGCCCGCGCGCGGCGCGCCCGGCGTCGCGGCGAGCTCGGACGCCTCGGGCGCGCGCCAGGAGAGCGTGAGATCGTCCGCGTACCGCGTGTAGCGAAACCCCAGCTTGCGCGCGAGCCCGGAGACGCGCCGGTCGAGGCGCAGGCAGATGGCGTTCGTGATCGCCGGGGAGGTGGGCGCGCCCTGCGGCAGCACGCGCGGGCCGGTGGCCACGTGGAGCGTCTTTCCGCGGAACTGCACGAGCTCGCGCGGCGCCTCCGTCGAGAGGAGCGCCACGAGCGTCGCCGGCCCCTCGGCCACGCCCGCCTTGCGGAGCAGCCCGCGCACCCGGCGCCACGTGATCGTCGGGAAGAAGTCCTTGATATCCACCTTGACGATCGTGTCCGCGCCCGCGTGCGCCGCGGCGTTCGTGACGATGGAGCGGCTCGCCAGGAAGCCGTGCGCCGCGGCGTGGACCGGGAGCTTCTCGAACAGGTTGCGGAGCGCCCAGCGCTGCGCGCGCTTCAGCTCCCGCTTCGGAGACGAGATGGTGCGCGCGCTGCCGTCGCGCTTCGGGATGAGCCACCGGCGGTAATGGGTGCCCGTGTCGACCTCGCGGTGGTAGGCGAGCCAGCGGAGCCGCGGGATCGTCAGCCCGAGCGCGCTCGCGAGCTCGCCCGCGCCCGGCAGCTCGGGGAGGCCGTGCGACCGCGCGCGCTCGCTCAAGCCGGGGACATCGAGCCTGTCCGGCCCGGGGCGATCTGCCCAGTGCACGCCCGCGCCGAGGTGGTTGATGTGCGTGGCGAGGTAGGCCTCCCAGGCGAGGCGGCGCAGCGACCGGCGCTCCCTGGCCTCGACCTTCTTGCGCTCCTTCCACTGGGCGCGCTCCCGGTCCGACATCGCCTTGGGATCGCCCGTCGCGACGGCGCCGCGGGCCGTGAGCTCCGCGCTCACCCACGCGTCGATCCCGCCCGCCTCGGCGATCGCCTTCCAGCGGGCGACGCGCGCTTCGTGGGCGAGCCGGCGCGCCTCGACGTCGACGTGACCGTCGCCGCCGGCCGCCGCGCCGGCCGCGGGCGACGTCGGGAGGGGGAGAACGACGGGGGCTCGGGCTTGAACGGTCGCGTCGATCTTCGCGGTCATGTCTCTGTGGGAGCGTGGTTGGGAATCACGACGAGCGCGGCCGGTCCGCCGGCGTGGCAAGAGCGGCAGGAACGGCTTTCGCGGATCGCGATCTCATGTCGCCAAGAGAGGCCCCGAGCGCATCACCTTCTTCCATGGGGCACGGTAGCCTCACCGGTTCTCCGGCTAGACCAGCGCTACGGCGCGGGGAGAAACGGCGTTCGCGAGGTTGTCTCAGCTCTCCCCGCGCCGTAGCGCTGGTCTAGCCGAAGAGAACCAAGAACAGGCTACCTTGCGGAGAGTGACTGGCGGTTCCTCCAGAGCGGCGCGACGCCGCTCCTACGCTCGAGGCGCGGAGGCTGGTGCGTTCAGAACCTCTCCTGGCAACACGACGAGCAGTTGAGCCTTGACCTCCTCTCCCTTCTTCACGCAGACGACGCGTCGGCGTCGACGAAGCCGGACGATGTTAACGCATCCAGGCGCTTGAAATACGCGTCGCGCGCTTCGACGTCCGTGTCAAACCAAATGCGCTGGTGGCGAGGATCCTCCTTGCCGCGCGTGCCCCACGAGAGGTGCACGACACGGTCGTCCAGGGAGACACGATAGACCACCTCCGCGCCCGAGGCCTCGCGGCGCACGTACGTGCGCGTCTCGGCGCGGATGAGCGCCCGGCCCTCGGCCGTCTGGCGCAGGGCGTCCTTCTCGGCGCGCTCGCGGGCGTAGGCGACGCGGAGCGCGATCATGTGCTCGCACGGCCCCTCCCGGAGGCCGCTGCGCCGGAACGTGGGGCAGCTGCACCACGCGTCCGAGACGCGGCCCTCGAGGTCCATCGTGAAGCGGGGCGAGAAGTCGCGGTGCGCCTCGCGGTCCGCGACCTCCCCGTGGATCTCGGTGCCCTCGCCGGCGATCTCGTGCACCTTGGTCGGCCTCACCGCGCCGGGGGCGGCGAGCAGGCGGTGGGCCGCGGCCTCGCGCGGCGAGCTGTAGCGGATCTCGCGCTCGTCGACCGGCTCGGCGAACAGCTCGCGCGGGCGGTAGACGCGGCGCGCGACGTCGTAGAGCACGCGGCCGCGCAGGCACTCGAGCTGGAGCGCCGCGCGGGCATCCTCGGCGCTGCCGCCGGCCGCGAGGGCGGCGAGCGGGAGCGGCCCGCGCTCGCGGAGCAGGGCGAGCTGCCGCCCGGCGAGCGCGTCGAGCGCGGCGCGCGCCTCGCCCCGCGGCATCAGGGCGTCGAACGAGGCGGCGCTCGCCCAGCTGCTGTCGGTCCAGCCCGTGAGCGCGACGGTCAGCGTCGCGCGGCCGAGATCGAGCACCCAGAAGACCGGCAGCCCGGGGCCACGGAGCTCGGCGCGCGCGCTCCGCACGTGCGGCAGGAGGCGCGACAGCGCGAGCAGCCGCTGCCGGCCGAAGGTCCGGACGACGCGCGGCGGGCCCTCGTACGGCGGACCGTGGCTCTCGAGGAGGGTCTCCCAGGGCTCCAGGATGAGGCGCGGCGGCTTGCCGGGGACGAGCTCGAAGCGCAGGCCGCGCGGCGGCTTCTTCGCCTTGCGGGTGCGGAGCACGAAGAGCGCGTTGTAGAGGTCGATCGGGGCGAGCTCGCAGGAGACCGCGGGGAGCGTCGCCGCCGACTGCACCTGGAGGAAGCCGCGGAGCCAGGTCGCGGGCACCTCGAGCGAGCGCTCGACCAACGTTGAGGCCGCGGCGCCCGACCCTGAGGCCGCGGCGCCCGACGCCGCCGCCTCGCCGGCGCGGGACGCGCCGGCGTCGAGCTCCACCCGCGTGTAGACGCGCAGGCGGTCGATCTGCTCGACGATGCGCGGCGAGAGATCGACGAAGGCGGTGCCGTGGGCCGCCTCGCGGCCCTCGAAGAGGTCGCTGGAGAAGGCGAGCCGGGCGTAGGCGCTCTCGTCGCGCGAGAAGACCTCGATCGAGACCTCGTCCGGGTGCACGGTGAGCACCGGGTCGAGCGCGCCGGCGGACTTCCCGGGCGAGGGGGCGCCGTCGCCCTGCTTCGCGCTCGCGGCGTCGTCGCCGTAGGCGCTCTCCAGGAAGGCCTTCTGCGCCTCCCAGATGGCCGCCGTCGCCTTCTTGCCCTTCTTCATCAGGTAGGCGAGGTACGCGGTCCGGTCCCTGCCCTTGTACCGGAGGTCGCTCTCCAAGATGGCCGCCAGCGCGGCCATGGCGTCGCGGAAGAGCGCCGCGTCGCGGAGGGTGCCGCGCACGCCGACCGGACCGCGGGCGCTGTCGAGCGAGAGGCGCACGCTGGAGTGGAGCGGGGCGGCGGCGAGCTCGCTCGGCGCGGCGTACCGGAGGTGGATCGGGCGTGCGAGGGCCGCCGTCATGCGTTGACTCCGTCGGGGTTCTCGGGTTGCGCGGGGGCGCCCGCGATCGTCAGCCGCCGCTTGCGATCGGACGCCGCCCTGCGCTTCGCGCGGCGGTAAGCCCGGTACGCGGCCTTGCGAGCGGCGACGTCGGTCGCCCCCTTGTCGAACGCGAGCGCGGCCAGCGCCTCGAGCGCGCGATCGCCGCCGGCGCGGCCGAGCGCCGCGATCGCGTCGAGGCGGGCCCCGGCGTCGCCGCCCGCGCCCTGCGCGAGCGAGATCAGCGGGGCGAGTGCGCCGCGCGCGAGCAGCGACGGCAGGGCGAGGCGCCGGCCCGGCTCGCTCGCGGCGAGCGCCGAGAGCGCCTCGGGCGAGGCGGCGCGCGCGGTCGCCTCGAAGCCCACCGGATCGAAAGGCCGCACCGCCGCCGCGCTCGCGGCCGAGCCGCCCGGCGCGAGCGCGGCGAGCGCGGCCGCGGCCGAGGTCCGGACGCCGGCGTCCATGTCCTTGAGGGCGGTCGTGAGCGCCTCCACGGTGTCCCGCGACCGCGCGCCGCCTGCGGCGGCCCCCTCGGCCGACCCGAGCGCGGCGAGCGTCCCGAGCGCGCGCGCCGCCTCGCGGCGGACGTCGCCCGGAGCGCTGGCGGAGAGGAGCAGCGCGCGCAGCGCGGGCGCCATCGCGGCCGCGCCGGCGCGCGCCGCCGCCCAGATCAGCTCGCGCCACGCCGCGGCCTCCTCGTCGCGCGCGTCGCCGTGGGCGGCCGCCCAGCGCTCGGCGGTGCGCTGCGCCGCGGCGGCGAGCGCCCCGGCGAGGGCCCGGCGATCGCCGTCGACGGTCCCGGCGGCGATGAGCCGCGCCGCCTCCTGCCGCGCCGGGGCGCGCTCGTCCGCGAGCATGCGCTCGAGCGCCGCCGCGGGCAGGGGACCGCGGCGGAGCAGGCCCATGGCGAGGCGCTGCCGGAGCTCCTCGTCCTTGAGCGACGCGAGCCGCGGCAGGAGCTCGGCGGGATCGGCCTCCGCGGCGAGGTAGGTCGCCGCCGGGCTGGCGATGTCGTCGTGCTCGCTGCCGACCGCGAGCAGCTCGACGCGGGTCCGCTGGCCCGGGAAGAGCTTCTCCAGCGCCTTGCGCGCGCCCTTGCGGACCTCGGCGCTCCGCGCGTCGAGCGCGCGGGCGAGGGCCTGCTCGGCCGCGGCGTCGCCGAGCAGGCCGAGCTCGTTCACCGCGACGGCGCGGAGCCGATCGGGCGTGTCGCCGGCGCGCACGAGCTCCTCGAGCAGCACGCGGGCGCGCTCGCCGCCGATCCACCGCGCGCCGCGCGCCGCCGACTCGCGGAGGTCGATCGCGTCGGCGTGGAGCGCCTGCTCGACGCGCTCCGCGACGCGCCGGCGGAGATCGGCGCTCTCGAGCTTCGGGGCGATGCGGCCGAGCGCCTCCGTGGCGGCGGCCTGCATGCTCATCTCCACGGGCGCGTCCTTGGTGCCGCCGGAGGCCACTGCCTCGAGCTCGTCCAGCGCGCGGGCGTCGCCGAGCGTGCCGAGCGCGAGCAGCGCCCGCTCCCGCTCCCCGGGCTCGCCCGCGCGCACGACGAGCAGGAGCGGCCGGAGCGCCGCCGCGAGGCCCCGCGCGGCCACCCCCTCCGCGGCCGGCAGCACGAGCTCGCGCGCGCCCGCCCGCAGCACCGCCTCCAGCGGCCCCGAGGGCGCTCCCTTGTCCTTCACGCGCGTCGCGTACGACGTCACGGCGGCGACGCGCGTCGGGAGATCGCGGTCCGAGAAGAGCGCCGCGAGCAGGTCGTTCTGCGCGGGGTCGTCGCCGAGATCGAGCTCGCGCGCCGCGGCGAGGCGGAGCGCCGGGTCCTTCGCGCGCGCGGCGGCGGCGAGGAACCCGAGCGCGCGCGCCGTGTCGCGCTTCTCGCGCTCGCGCCCCCTGTCGACGATCTCGAGGCACGCCTTGAGCGCCGCGCCCCGGACCTCGGCGGCGTCGTCGTCGAAGCGCGCGGCGAGCGGCCCCGTGGCCTCGGGGTTGCGCGTGCTCCCGAGGGCGCGCGCCAGCGCGGCGCGGTCGGCCGGCGCTTCGGCCTCTTCCATGCGCGCCGCGAGCGCCCGCACCGCCGCGCCGCTCGCGAGCGCGACGAGCGCCTCGCGGGCGCGCGCCGACGTCGCGGCCGCGCCGTCGCGCAGGAACGCCGCGAGCACGTCGACGGCGCGGTCGTCGCGGCGGCGGGCGAGGAGCTCGGCCGCGCGCAGGCGGAGGTCGTCGTGGTCGCTCTCCATCGCGCGGCACAGGGCCGGCACGATGCGGGCGTCGCTCGACGACGCGAGGCGCTCGAGCACGCCGAGCCGCAGATCGGCGTGCTCGCTGCCGAGCGCCGCGAGCAGCGGATCGAGGCTCCCCTTCGGGCAGAGCCGCTCGAGGAGCTCGAAGGCGTAGCGGCGCACGTCGGCGAGCGGCGAGCTGAGCGCGCGCACGATCTCGGGGCGGGCGTCGTCGCCGCGCGCCGCGATCTCGTCGAGCGCGGCCCGCGCCACGTCGGCCGACGCCGACGCGAGCCCGAGCGCGAGCGGCTCGCGCGCCCCTGCGGGGAAGAGCGCCTTGAGCCCCGCGAAGGCCGCCCTGCGGACGAGGTGGTGCGGGTCGTCGAGCGCCCGCACGAGCGGCGGGACCGCCGCCGTGGTGCTGACGTGCCCCCTGGCGCAGACGTCGACGATCCGGTCGATGGCGTCCCGGCGGGTGCGGTGCGCCTCGTCGTCGCCGGGCGCGACCTGCCTGAGGAGGCCCATGTACGCGCCGAACGCGAGCCAGCGCAGCCGCCGCTGCTCGCCCTCGGGGACCGCGGCGATGTCCTGCTTGCTGCCCTGCTTCTGCCCGGGCTGCGCGAACGCGAAGAGGCGGCGGAGCCACCCCTTCTTGGGCGTCGTGTCGGTCTCCTCGGCGGCGCGCGGCGTCGTGTCCGCCACGACGGGCGCCCCCGCGGGGCGCAGCGCGGCCACCCGCTTCGCCTCGCGGAAGTACTCGACCGGCTTGCGCCGGAGGCGCAGCACCTGCGCGGCCGCGTAGCGCTGCTCCGGGTTGTCGCTGGCCAGCGCCTCGGCGAGGCCGACGAGGATGCGGCCGCGCGCGACCTCGGGCGGCCAGTCCTTCATGCCGGAGGGCTTCTCGCCGTCGGCCGCGCGGTCCCGGTCCGGCTGCGCCGCGGCGTCGGGGCGCGCGGGCATGAGCACCTCGATGAGGTGCGCGAGGTACGCCTCCGGCTCGGCGCGGAGCTCCAGGGCGCGCGCCGCGGCGAAGCGCACGTCGGAGCGCTGCGACGAGAGCGCGCTCGTCAGCAGATCCGGCGGATCGCCGCGGCGGAAGGCCCTGAGGTCGCGCGCGAGCACGATCGCGAAGACGATCTCCTGGACCTCGCGCGCGCTGTCCTCGAGGCCCTGCAGCATGCCCCCGTAGCCCTCGGGCCCGAGCGCCGCGAACGACATGATGGTCGCGACGCGGATGGGCGGGTGCTCGTGGCGCAGCGTGCCCGTGAGCACCGGCAGCGCCCGCACGTCGCCGAGCCGCGCCAGCCCGTCGGCGGCCCACGACCGCACCGCGACGTCGACGTGGCCCATGGCGTCGAGCAGGTAGCCCTCCTCGCCGCGCCGGGCCGCCATCGCGAGCCCGCGCGCCGCCTGCTCGCGCACGTCGGGGTAGTCGTCCTTGAGCAGCTCTGCGGCGAAGTACTTGACGAGGCGCGGCGAGCCGAGCGTCGCCAGCGCCGTCGCGGCGCGGGCGCGGAGCGGGCCGAGGACCTGGATCGGCAGCTCCTTGAAGAGAGACTTGTCGGCGAGCAGCGCCCGCATCGGGTTGAGCAGCTGCTCGTCGCGCCGCGCGGCGCAGAGCTCGGCCGCGCGCACCCGGAGGTCGAGGTGGCTCGACTGGAGCCCGATGTGGAGCGGCCCCGCCTCGCCGGGCAGGAGCCTGTCGAGCGCCTCGATCGCGGCCGTGCGCGGCCCGGCGTGATCGTCCTCGAGCAGCCGGATGAGGGCGCTGCGCGCGGCGTCGCTCCCCGGCGCGTGCGCGGCCCCGCGCGCGCCGCTCTCCCGGACCGAGGGGTGGATCGACGCCATGGCGGCGAGGTGCGGCTCCGCGGCGGCCTTGCCGCGCAGCTTCACGACCGCCTCGTACGCGGCCTGGGCCACGCTCGCGTCGCGGTCGCCGATCGCCCCGTGCAGCCGCTCCGCGGCCCACGGCTGCTCGCCGTGCGCCTTGAGCTCCTCGACGGCGCGCAGGCGCAGGTCGGGGAAGCGCGCGAGCTGGGCGCGGTCGAGCGCCGTCTGCGGGTCCGACGCGTGCCACGACCAGAGCGTCCGGAACGCCTCGCCGCGGACCTTGGGCGACTCGTCCTCGATCGCATCGGCGAGCAGCGCCTCGGCCTCGGGGGGCTTCGGGCCCTTGCCCTCGCCGGCGAGCGCCACCAGCCGGTCGAGCCCGCGGACGCGGATGTCCTCCTGCGAGGAGCGGAGCGACGCCTCGGCCACGGCGAGCGGGGCCGACGACTCGAGCCGCGCATAGGCGTCGAGCGCCGCGGCGCGGACCGCCCCATCGGCGTCGTCGAGCATCCAGATGAGCCGCTTCTCGGCGCGCGTGTCGCGGAGCTCGGCGAGCGCCGTCGCCGCCTGCCGGCGCAGCGACGGGTCTTGCTCGCGCGTGAGCTGCAGCAGCGCGCCGAGCGCGCGCGTGTCGCCGAGCTGCGCGAGCCCGCGCGCCCCCCGCACCGCGGTGTCCGGCGTGCGGCACGCCAGGGCGGTGAGCAGCGGCTCGAGGTCGGCCTCGGCGGGCTCGGCGCCCGGGCTCCCCACGCCGGGGATCTGCGCGCGCGCTGCCGCGATGGCTGCCTCGTCCGCCGCCTTGGTCTTCGACTTCGCGTCGGGCGCTGGCTGCTCGTCGCCGCCGGCGCTCGCGCGCCGCAGCACCTCGGCGGCGCGCCGCGCGATGTCGAGCGCCGCGCGGCCGAGGTCCTCGTCGCGCGCCTCGAGCGCGTGGGCGAGCGCCCGCCGCTCCAGCACCTTCGCCGCGAACGCGATCCGGCGCACCTCGGCGTCCTCGTCGTCGAGCGCGCGCGCCGCGACCGGCGCGAACGCCGGCGCCGAGAGCCAGCCCTTGAGCGCGGCGCGGATGAGCGCCTCGACCCGCAGGTCGGCCGGGCCGCGCTCGAAGGCGGCGCGGAGCGGCTCCGGGCCGTCCGGGTGGAGCTTCTGGAGCTGGTCGAGCGCCGTCAGCCGCACCGACGCGTCGCGCCCGGCGAGCTTCTCGGCGATGAGCCCCGGGATGAGCGGCGAGCTGCCGTGGAGCTTCGCGACCTCGACGAGCGCGCGGCGCTGCACGTCCGCGGCGCGCGCCTCGAGCCCTGCCCGGAGCGGGGTCAGCGGCGCGTCGCGGTCGGTCGCGCGCAGCGCCTCGAGCGCAGCGAGGCGCACGGTCGCGTGCTCGTCGTCGAGGGCCTCGCGGAGCTTCGCGCGCGCGCCGCGGCGCCCGTGCTTCCCGAGCTCGCGGGCGGCGAGCGCGCGCACCTCGGCGTCGCGGTCCGACCGGAGCGCGCGCAGCGCGGCCTCGAGCGCCTCGGGCTCGTCGAGCGCCGCGAGCGTCTTGACGGCGCCCTCGCGGCCCGGCCGCGCCCCCGAGAGCGCCTGCGCCAGGACATCGAAGCCGTGCGCGAGCTCGGTGGCGCCGTCGGCGGGCGCGCCGGCCGCCTCGATCGGGAAGCGCCACACGGTGCGCCGGTCCCCCGCGGCGAACAGGGCGCCGAGCGCCTCCTTCGCGTCCGCCGCGCCGCGGCCGGCCTGCGCTCGCGACCCTCGGCGCCCGGAGCCGCCCTCGGCGGGCGGCGTGAGCGCGAGCGCGTGGAGCGGCATCGCGCTCGTCTCCAGGGTGCGCGGCTTGCGCCGGTCCTCGAGCCGGTGGATGCGGATCGCGCCGTCCGCCCCCGCGGACACCAGGCGGTCGCCGCTCTCCTTGCCGTCTTCCTGCGGCGGCGGGGTGGGCAGGCACAGGAGCGCGCGGACCCCGCCCGCGTGACCGCTCCCGTCGGCGCCGCGGATCTCGCACTCGACGTCGCCGACCAGGTACCAGAGGCGCACGGTGCCGTCGTCGCCGCCCGACGCGAGCCGCCCGTCGCGCGGCGTGAACACGAGCGCCGCGACCGGCCCCTCGTGCCCGGGCATGGCGCGGACGGCGCCCGTCGACAGCGTGACGACGCGGACGATCCCGTCGTCGCCCGCGGCCGCGACGAGCTCGCCGGCGGGGTCGAAGGCGACGGCGCGGAGCGGCGCCGCCGCGAGCGCGAACGACGCGATCTCGGCCGCGCTCCCGGGCGGTGGGGCAGGGGACCCGGCGCCCGCGCCGACGCGAAAGACGCGCAGCGCGCCGTCGGCGCCGACGGTCGCGAGGCGCGCGCCGCCTGGCGCCGCCGCGACGGCCGTGACGCCGCCCGGGTGCGCGTCGAGCGCCAGCACCTCGCCCCCGGCGCCCGCGCCGACGCGAAAGACGCGCAGCGCGCCGTCGGAGCACGCCGCCGCGAGCACGTCGCCCGCGAACGCGAGGCCCAGCACGTGCGCCGGCACGTCGATCGAGCGCGCCGGTTTGTTCGTCACGTGATCGAAGAGCGTCACCTGGCTCGCGCCGGCGGGCGATCGCGCGGTCGACGTCCCGCCCGCCCCGACCGGCGCCGGCGCGCGCACCCCGCCGACGGCGAGGAGCCGCGGGCCGATCGCGAGCGCGCGGACCTTCTCGAAGTGGCCGATCGCGTGGCTCATGCGCTCTCCTGTCCGACGCTGCCGAGGCCCTCGATCTCGAGCCCCGGGTGCGCGCGCCTGAGGCGCATGAGCGCCGCCAGGCACGCCTGCCACTCGCCCTTCGCGACCGAGCCGGTGAACTCGGCGATCACGGGCGCGACGAGCGCCGCGAACGCCGCGTCCTCGACCGCGAGATCGCGCACGATCTCGATCACGTGCCGCTTGGCCTCGCTCGCGGAGAGGCGCCGCCGCGGGCCCGCGTCGTCGCCCGGCTCGGGCGACCGCCCCGCGGGGATGCCGGACAGCACGTACCGAAGGAAGCGCCGGAGCGCCTCGACGTCGGCGAACCTCCCCGCATCCTCCGGGGGCTCCGCCGGAGCGTCCGCGTCCCCGCGCGCGGCGCGCGGCTGCCAGCCCGGCGGCAGGTCGCGGGGCCGGTGCTTCTCCCAGAGCATCCGCACCGCGAAGAGGCGCACCTCGCGGTCGGCGCTCTGCATCAGCCATCCGAGGCGCTCCGGGCCGCCGATGCGCGCGTAGTGCTTCAGGATGAGCGACAGGCCGAGCTCGCGCGCGCTCTTCTTCAGGCTCTCGGTGAGCGCGAAGACCTGCGCCGGATCGAGCTCCTCCAGCGCGAGCGTCATCGCCGGATCGGCCGACGGGTCGCCCGCCTTGCGGAGCGCGTCGAAGGCGATGTTGCGCACCTCCCTCGCGTCGCTGTGGGCGAGCTCGTAGACGCGCGTCTGGTAGCCCCACGCCCGGAGCTCCGCGCGCGTGACGAGCGCCGCGAACCGCCGCACGTCCTCCCGCTTGTCGAAGAGCGCGGGCCAGATCCGCTCGGCGGTGAACGCCGAGCGCTTCAGCGCCGGCTTCAGCTCGAGCTCCTTCGCCTCGCCCTGCTCGGGCCCGAGCGCCGGGTGGTGGCAGCGCAGGTAGGTCTGCGCGAACGCGCGCATCGGCTCGGGCTCCTTCTCGCCGAGCGCGAGCGCGAACAGCTTCGCGGTGCCCGCCTCGCGGTCGCCGCGGCCGCTCGCGTCCTGCCCCGGATCGAAGTCCTGCGGCTTCATGTGCGCGAGGAGGTACCTGCGCGCGAAGCCGTTCAGCGCCGGGTCGGCGCGCCGCGCGAGCGCGAGCAGCCAGGGCAGGGTGAGCTGCCGCGGCGTGACGATCTTCGGGTTGCCGAGCACCTCCAGCGCGACCGCGCGCGTCTCGGCGCTGAAGACGAGCCCCTTGAGGCGCTCCACGCCCTCGGCGGTCAGATCGGGCAGCGCGTCGGCCTTCCGGAGCCAGGTCGCCACGGTGTCCCCGAGGCGCTTGCGCGTGAGCGCGGTGAGCAGCCACGGCGTCCCGATCGCCGCGATCGGGTACTTGCCGAGCGCGTCGAGCGCGGTGCTCGTCGCCTGGTCGTCGTCCTCGTGGCGCGGGTCGTCGAGCACGCGCACCCAGAAGCCGGTCCCGGGCTCGCCGGGCCGGTACTTGGCCTTGAAGTACGCGGCGGCCCACCGCTTCTGCGCCGGCTCGCCGTAGATCATGTCGACGAGGAAGCCCTCGGGCAGCTCCGCGCGGTCGAAGCTCTCGCTCAGCGCCTTGGCGGCCCAGGCCTCGGTCTCGCCGTGCCGGAGCAGCCGCCCCAGGAACGCGTGGCCGAGCGCGCGCGGGCCCCTGCCCTGCAGCGCCGACGCCGCGAACGCGCGCGTCTCCTTGTGCGCCGAGGCGAGCAGCGCGGCGAGGCGCTCCGCGTCGAGATCCGCGGCGTGCGCGCGGGCGTACTCGATCGCGAACGCGCGCGCCTTGGCGCTCGGCGAGTCGAGCAGCGCGAGCGCGGCGTCGTGGAGCCCGAGGCCCCGCAGCTTGCTCTGGTGGAGCTCCGGCGAGCCGAGCAGCGTCTCGATCAGGAAGTCGTGCGCGCTCGCGAGCGGCCGGTAGGCGAGGCGCGCGAGCCACGCGGGCGTGACGCTCCGCAGCGCCTCGGGGAAGTCCTTCCTGAGCCCCTGGATCGCGAACCTGGCCGGCGGATCGGCCTGGCAGGTCGAGAGCAGGAGCATCAGCGGGTCGGGCGATCGCTTCCACGCATCGCCGAAGGCGCGGTGCTTCACCATGTCGCTCGGCGGGACGCCGCCGTGGAACGAGCGCCCGTCGTACTTGCCCGTGCCGTGCGCCCAGACGTGGTTCGCGACCCAGAGGTCGCCGAACCTCGTGTCCGGCGGGTAGTGGCGGAGCACCTCGACAGCGAACTGCGGGTAGAGCTCCGGCACGCTCCGGCCGAGCTCGCGCAGGAAGCGCCACGCGCGGCGCCGCATGTAGATCAGCGTCCCGCGGGAGACCTCGCGCCGCCCCCCGCGCGCCACCTCGGTGTCGAAGCGGAAGGCGAGCGTGCCGAAGAGCTCCGCGTCGAGCCGCGCCTCGGCCAGCTTGTAGATGCGCTTGAGCCCGCCCCACGCGCCGAAGACCAGCGGCGCGCTCCGGGCGAGGTCGCAGAGCGCGCTGCGGCCTGCGTCCGTGCCCTCCTCGTAGATGCGCACGAGCAGGTCGGCGAGCTCCAGCCGCGGCGGCGGGGCGGGATCGACCTGCGCGAGGAAGCGCTTCCACGCGTCGGTCGCCCGCTCGCGCCGCTGCTCGGGGGTGCGCATGCCCTGCGCGGTCGCGAGCAGCTGCAGGAACGCCTGGAAGGTGAGCGCGCCCTCGCGGGGGGGCGCGTCCGGGGTGGGCTCCGGCTGCTCGAGGTAGGCCTCGAGGACCTCGGCCAGGGCGGGCGAGCCGCTTGCGGCGAGCTGCTTGACGTTCTCGATGTCGATCGGGTTCGGTGAGCTCGCCAAGGCGCCTCCCGCTGCGGATGGCCTGAGAGAATCGCGATCCCCGCGGATCAGGTCAAGCAGAGTCGGTCCGGCGATGAAGGAAGTGTCGCGCGCCTCCGTGTGGCGAATGCGCCTACGTCCCCGCCTCGCGCGCCGCGCGCGTGCTCGGCGCGCCGGGCTTGCTGGCGCGGCGGCCTTGCGGGCTTGCTGGCGCGGCGGCCTTGCGGGCGCGGCGGGCGCGGCGGCCTTGCGGGCGCGGCGGGCGCGAGCCCACCGCGCAGCTCACGCCGCGCGCATCCGCTGGAGGCGCTGCGCGACGTGCGGGTCGCTGCCCGCGTCGATGCTCGCGAGGTAGTCCCTCAGCGACCGCCCGGTGCGGCCGAGGTGCGCCTCGAGGTGCGGCGCCAGCGCCTTCCATCGCAGCGCCCACCCTGCCTCGGCGCTCATCGAGCCGTGGTGCGGCCGGTCGACCAGCAGCGCGCCGAGCCGGAGGCCGAGCTCCGGGTCGCCGAGCTCCTCGAGCTGCCGCTTCAGGACGGCGAGCGCTCCGGCGGCCGGCGAGGTCGCGGGCGGCGCCTTCCATGTGTCGCGCACCGCGCGCGCGAACGCCGCGGCGTCGAGCTCGGAGAGCAGCTCGATCGCGCGCACGAGCGGCAGCCGATCCGGCGCGCTCGGCGCGACGACGCGGGCCATGAGCGTGTCGAGCGCGGCCGAGAGCGCCGCGTCCGTCGCGGGGTCGAGCCCGCCCAGCGCCTCGAGCGCGCGCCGGGCGCGGCGGACAGCGCGCCCGAGGGCCCAGCTCCGCCGGCCGCGCGCGGCCGCGAGCGCGGAGAGCGCGTGGACAGCGGCCTTCCGTCGCGGCTCGGTGGCCTCGCCGGGCCGCACGCGCGGCGGCAGATCGAGCTTCGGCGGCGGGGGCGCGGCCTCTTCGGCGCTGGCCGCCGGGGCGCCGCCGGCGGGCGCGCCGCCCTCCGCGGCCACCTCCTGGTAGCCCTCCCGGAGCTTCTCGGCGACCTTCTTCTCGTGCTCGCGCGCCGCGGCTTCCGCGGTGGGGAACGCCTTCTCCTTGCGCTGCCCGGCGGTGCCGAGCCGGCCATAGACGACGATGAACGTCGTGTCGTCCACGTCGGCCATCCAGAACTTGGCGCTCGTCCCCTGCACGAACTCGAACCGGCGCATGCGGGCGAGGATATCAGGGAACCGCAAACACGGTGTGGAGCGATGACCAGGGATCGAGCCGATGCCTGCGGGCCGGCACCTCTCGGCCGTTGCGTTCCCGGGGCGTGCGGGGACACCATCGGGCCATGGCCCGCACCGCTCCCATCCCCAACATCCCCGCCATCCCTGGGATGAACCCTGGCGTCTTCATCATGGGCGGTGGCGGTGGCGGTGGCGGCGGCAGCGGTCGGGGTGGCGGCGGCGGCGCGGGGGGACAGGGCGCGGGCGGAGGCAATGGCGGCTCCAGCGCGAGCGGCGGCGGCAAGAGCGCCTCGTCCTGCGGCTTGCCGGGGCAGGACGGCGGAGGATGCCCGAACCATCACGGCGGCAAGAACAGCGGCAAGGTGGCGCAGGGCGATCCTGTGGATGTGATCACCGGACGGGTCTTCACCCTCCCCGAGACGGATCTCTACCTTCCTGGCCCGTTGCCGTTCGTTTTCGCGCGCGCGTATTCGAGCACGGCGCGCGATCGCGACCGCGGGCTGGGCTTCGGGTGGAGCCACACGTTCTCCTGGGAAATCGTGCTGCGCTCGCGGCGGTGCCTCGTTGAAACACCGGACAGCGCCGAGATCGAGTTTGGATCCATTCCGACCGATGCCGCCGCGCTCGGAGCGGACGGCTGGCTCCTCCACCGTGAAGATCATGGGTTCGTGCTCGATGCCCCCGACGGGATCCGGCGCCGGTTCGAGCGCGATCCCGCGGACAGCCTCGAGCGGCGTTTCCGGCTCGCCTCCGTCGAGGATCGCCACGGGAACCGCATCGCACTGCAGTGGGACCGCGGCAGGCTCGCGGCGCTGGTCGACAGCGTGGGCCGCTCGGTGTCGCTCCGGCCCGGCGAGCGCGGGCAGATCGCTGCGCTCGAGGTGATCACCTCGTCTCGCCAGCGGTACATCTTCGCCCGGTATACCTACGATGACGTGGGGCGGCTCGTCGCCGCGACGGACGCCGATGGCCATACGACCCGTTATGTTTACGACGACCGCAATCTGCTCCGCGCGCAGGAGGCCCCGACGGGGGTCACCTTCTTCTACCGCTACGACGACGCGGCCCGTTGTGTCGAGACCTGGGGTGAGATCCCGGGCGGAGAGGAGACGATCCTCGCCTCGTCGGTGACGAAAGTGCTCCACGACGGAACACCCGCCCGTGGGATCCACCATTACCGCTTCCTGTATGGCGACGATGGCTACACCGAGGTCATCGACCCGGTGACGTCGCACCGTTATACGGGCACGGCCCACGGCAAGGCCGAGAAGGCGGTGCTGGGGGGTCGGGTGTTCACGCGCGCCTACGACGAGCGCGGGCAGCTGCGCTCGTTCACGGATCCGGAAGGGGCCACGACGCGCTGGGAGCGCGACCTCCTCGGGTTCGAGACGCGCATCGTCGATCCGCTGGGCCGGGAGACGCTGATAGAGCGGCTTCCCGGCGGCGATATCCGCAGGATCACCGATCCCGAGGGCGGCATCACGCAGGTGAATTACGGCCCCGGCAGCATCGTGTGGGTCGATCCGATCGGGGCGAGCTTCGAGGTTCGGTACGACGCGCGGGGTCTTCTGCAGGAGACGGTCGCCCCCGACGGCCGCCGCACGCGCTACCGCCATGATCCCGACGGGAACCTGGTCGAGGTGGCGGGCGAGCAGGGGGCGCGTTTTCGCGCGACGTACGACGATCTCGGCCGGCGCACGTCGGAGACCGACGCCAAGGGCGCCGTCACCCGGCTCACGTGGACCCAGGCGGGCAGATTGAGCGGAGTGGCAGCGCCCGACGGTACGGTGGAGTGGGCGCGCTACGATGGCCGCGGTGCGCTCATCGGGACCATCGACGCGCTGGGGCGGGCCACCGAGCTCAGACGCGGCGGCACGGGGGTCCTCACCGAGGCTGTTTTACCTGACGGTCGCACGGTCAGGCTTCGTTACGACCGGCTCGAACGGCTCGTGGAGGTCCGCAATACCCGTGGCGAGCTTCACACGATTGCTTACGATGCATTCGGCTTGCCGGTCCAGGAGCACACGTTTGACGGGCGCGAGCTCCGCTCGAAATACGACGCGTGCGGCCGGCTCATGGCGATCGAGAGCGGGCCGAGCACGCGCGTCGAGGTGGCGCGCGACCTCGCCGGGCAGGTCATCCAGCGCACCGACGCCGATGGGCGGGAGGAGCGATTCGAATACAACGGGCGGGGCGAGCTGGTCCTCGCGGAGAGCGACGTCGGCACGTTCACCTTCGAGCGAAACGCGGTCGGCTGGGTGACGCGCGAGGTACAGACGGCGTTCGGACGGTCGATCGAGGTCGAGACGGACTACGACCTGCTCGGAGCCGTCGTGAAGCGCACGACGTCGCTGGGCCACGAGATGACGTGCCGGCGAGATCGAGCGGCGCAGCGCGCCGACATCGATCTCGACGGAGGCGAGCGCGTCACGATCCGGTACGGCGCCACGGGGCTCGAAGTGGAGCGGCTGTTCTCGGGCGGCGCGCGGCTGCAGTCTCACCATGATGCGCTCGATCGGCTCGTCGGGCGGCGGCTGCTCGCGGGGAGCGCGCGGCGCCCGGTGCGGCCAGGGGAGCCCGACTGGATCGGGCCCCGCGACGCAGGGGTGCTCCTTGAACAGCGGTGGGAGTACACCCCCGCGGGTGAGCTCGCGACGGCGTGGGATGCCGAGATCGGCGCCACGAGCTTCGCGTACGACGCGCTGGGCCAGCTCCTCGCGGCCGTGCCGGAGCATGCCCGCCAGGCGCTCTTCGGTTATGACGAGACAGGTAACCTGTACGAGGCGGGCGAGGAAGCCCCTGCGCGCCGGTACGAAGGCGACCGGCTGATCGCGCGCGGGGGGGCGCGTTACCGCTACGACGAGCAAGGCCGCCTCGCGGAGAAGCGCGAGCCCGGGCCCGGAGGTGGTGAGCGGGTCACCTATTACGCGTGGTCGCCGCGAGGCCTCCTCATGGAAGTACGCCGACCTGACGGGGCCGCGGTGCGCTTTGCGTACGATCCACTCAGCCGGCGGATCCAGAAGGCCCTGTGGCTACAGGCTCCGGACGGGCGACAATCGGTCGCCGAGGCGACCCACTTCGTCTGGGATGGCACCGCGCTGGTGCACGAGATCCGGCAGGTTGGCGCGGCAGTATCCCAGCGGACCTATGTGTTCGACGGGGAGGGGGCACCGCTCGCGCACCGCGACGTGCACCTGCGCTCGGACGGAGCGCGCGCCGGCGCATGGATGCATTACCTGAACGACCTCACCGGCTCGCCCGAGCGCCTCGTTCAGGGGGATGGCCGGCTGGCCGCGACGCTCCGCCGGACGCCATGGGGGCAGGCCACGCCCGCGCCCTCTCTGGAGGCGACGACACCGCTGCGTCTCCTCGGCCAGTACGCGGACGAGGAAACGGGGCTCCACTACAACTGGCATCGCTATTACGACCCGGATGCGGGACGGTACATCTCGCCCGATCCGATCGAGCTCCAGGGCGGGCTCAACCCGTTCCGGTACGCGTTGAACCGGCCCACCTCGCTGGTCGATCCCGAGGGGCTCATCTATTCGCGGATCGTCGACGGGAGCGGCAAGGTCCTCTACGACGGGCGCAACCCGGGCGAGGGCGGCAACGTGAGCCCGCCCGGGCACATCAGCGACAAGCCCTGCGCCGAGGCGCAGGCGCTCACGCAGATGTCCAGCGCCATCCGGGCGGAGGTGGCGGCCGAGCAGAAGAAGACGCCCATGAAGGAGCGGATGAATCCTCAACAGGTCGATCAAGAGGTCAACGCGCGCATAAAGAAGAGATTCAACGACGAAGGGCTGAGCATCGAGACGTTCGAGAGCAAATACGACGCGGACAGGAACCAGGGGCGGGTCGATCCCTGCGAGCGGTGCGGTAAGATGTTCGAGGCGCTCGGCATCACGGGCTCCGTCGTCGGCGCCAAGGGCAAGCGCGGGCAGTACGGCGTGTACAGCAAGAAGAGGGGGAGATGACCCCGGCGCGCGACGCCAGCGCCATGGCCCCCTGCGCCGCGCTGCTGGAGGCCGCGGAGACAGCGCTCGGCGCCCCCATGCCTGCGCTCGCCGCTCTTCTGAGCGCCCTCGCCTGGCCGGTCCAGTGGTCCTCAGGCCAGGCGCGGGCGCGGCGGTCGCTCGCGGCGTGGCTGGTCGACGAGGACGCGCGGCCCTGCGTGCTCTACGGCCCGTCCGGCGCCGGCAAGACGCTGCTCTGCGCCGCGCTCGCGGCCGAGGCGCGCCAGCAAGCGCATGCGCCGGTGTTCGTGCCCGCCGGGCGCGCCCAGGGGCTCGGGTTGAGCCACCCGGTGCTCGCGCTGCTCGACGCCTTGATGCGTGGAGAAGAGGGCCCGCCGGCGCCCGCCGACACGGCGCGCCTGCGCCAGTCCGTTGCGCAGGAGCTCGCGAGCGGGCGCGACGAGGACGAGCCGCCCTGGCTGGTGGTGCTCGACGGGCTCGACCAGGTGGTCCTCACGTCCGGTGAGCCCGACATCGACGTGCTGCAGCACGTGGGCGAGCGGACGCGCGTCCTGGTCTCCGCGACAGGCGGGCTCGACGACGCGCGGTCGTGGTGCGCGCGGCTCGGGGGGAGGGCCGCGGAGACCGAGTTCGTCGAGGTCGAGGCGTGGACCCTCGCGGAGGCGGAGGCGCTGGGCGTGGCGCTGGCAGCCCGCTGGGCGGCCGCGGACGAGGGCGGGCCGGAGGCGCGCGTCGCCGCGGTGCGAAGCGCGCTGCGACGCCGACCCGACGGTGCGCGCGTCGAGGCGGCGCTCGCGGCGCTCGCGCGGCTGCTCGGGCCCGCCGAGGCCGAGGTGCTCGACGAGGTCGCCGGCGAGGGGGCCGTCCGGGCGCTCCACGCAGCGCGGGAAGACCTCGCTGGCATGGTGCGGTGGATCTCGACGGAGCGGCGCGCGACGTTCGCTCAGGAGGCGCTGCGGGCGGCGTGGGAGCGGCAGACGGCGGCGGAGGGGGCGTTCATCGAGGCGCGCCTCCTCCATCTCTCGCGCGCGGCGCTCGAGGATGGAGCTGGCGCCCCAGCTTACCTGCGCGAGCACGCGGCCGCGCACATGACGCGCGCCGGCGCCGGCGCGGAAGACCTGAGGCGCTTCGCCGATCCCGCGTGGACGAGCGTGACGTCGGCGTCGCGCGCAGCGGAGGTGCTCGCGGATCTGCGCCGCGCGCGGCGGGCGCTGGAGCTCGCTGTGGAGCACCCCGGGGACGTGGACGGAGCATCGGACCGGACGGCGAGGGCGCTCGGGGCGATCGCACATTGCGCGCTGGCCATGGCGGCCACGGAAGAGCGCGTCGCGGAGGCGCGCTGGGCGCCGGCTCCGCTGTTCACGGACGACGGGGCGCTGGCGGGCTTCGACGCGGCACGCGCCGCGGCGCTCTGCTGCCTGGCGCAGCGCGCTTCCGCCGAGGTGAGCGACAGGCTCATCGTGGAGGCGCTCGATCTCGCGGCCGGCGTTGTATGCGCGGCTCAGCCCTTGAGCCCGGCGGCCGCCGCGCGCGAGCTGGTCCCGGTCGCGCGGGAGGCCGCCGCCCGCGAGCGACCGGAGCTCGCGCGCGCCACGCTGGAGGTGCTCCGCCGGCAAGAGCTCGTTGCCCAGCGCGACGATGCCGATCTGCTGCGCCGCGACCAGCTGGCCCTGCTCGGCTCCGCGCTGCCGAGCTCGGGGGCGCCTGGATGGGTCGAGGAGGTCGTGGCTCGGGCCCGGCGCGGAGATCAGCCGGCGAGCGCGCTCGCGCGGCTGGTCGGCGACGAGGGGCTGGCGCCGGACATCGCGCTGACGCTGCGCCGCAGCCTGGGCGCTGCCGCGCCCGAGGAGCGCTGTGGCCTGATGGCGCGGCTGGTTCCATGGCTCCCTGCGCAGGAGCGGGAGCCCGCCATCGCCGAGGTGATCGCGTGCTGGAAGCGGTGGATGGCGGACGCGGAGGGGGCGCCGCCGCCGCTCGACCCCACGTCGCAGGACGCCTTCACCTCATGGCTGCCGGAGCCGGCGGTCCTGGCGCTCCTGGAGGACGTGCCGCTCTGGCCTGCGGGGGCGCTCGCGGCGAGGCTCGCCACGCTTGGCCACACCGAGCAAGCACGGGCGCTGGTCATGCAGTGGCTGGAGTCGCCTGCCTACGGCGCGCCGGCGCTCCTGCGGGTGGCCGCGGCGGCGTCCCCGGGCAAGCGCCCCGTCCTGCGGGCGGAGCTCCTGGCGCTCGTCGGCGCGCTGTCAGGCAATCAGCGGGCGGCGATGGTACGGGAGCAGCCGGCTGCAGCGGCGGCCGTGCTCGGCGCCGAGGAGACCGTCGCGTCCGCAGCCGCCGGCGTCGACGAGTTCGGCGCTCACGCGGCGCTCGCGGCGCTCGCGGCGGTGGCACCGCACCTCCCGGAGTCGCTGCGCCCCGAGGCGGCTCGACGGGCCGCGGCGCTCTACCGGGGCGATCCGGACAGCGATGCGCTCGCGCACATGGTACTCCTCGCCCCGTGGCTGGCGCCCGCGGAAGCGGCCTGGATGGTCGCCACCACCCTGGGAGACGTCGCGCCGCGGAGCACCCTGAGCAGCGTCCTCTGCGGCTGGGGCGGCCTCGCGCAGCTCGCGCCGCTCCTCGCGCGCGCGGGGGGCGACGGGGCGTTGCTCGCCGCCGCAGGCGAGGTGCGGGCCGCCGTCAGCTGAGGCGATGGCAGCGCCCGAGATCGTCATTGCACCTTCGTCGCCGCGCGCCCTCGACATCCACCGCCGCGACCCTCCGGGCCGCAGCGGTCGTCATCCGGGCGCGACGTCGAACTCGATACCTCCGTCGGCCAGCGTGAAGGCGGCATACGCGAAGTCCCCGCCCGGGAGGTGCCACACGGCCTTCCCGCCGCACGCCACCGGCCTTCCGTCGACGACCTTCAACCCCTTGACGGGCGTCGACCAGCGCGCCTGCACCATCTCCTTCGGGTTCCCGGGATCCTGGACATAGCGGTCCGTCGTGCTGAAGTCGGTGACGCCGCCGCGCTCGTCGACGAAGACGCGCGCCGTGACGGTCCTTCCGTGGTCCGTGAGCGCCACGTCGAACGCTCCTTCATCGACCGCTGTCCACGTCGTCTCCGGCCCGAGCACCATCGACGGCGCGAACAGGATGGCGTCGTTCAGGTACGTGACGAGCTCGCCGGTGTCGATCTTGGCGTTGGCCTCGTCGACCACGCTGAAGGTATCGAGCATCCGCCCGAGCATCCGCCCCTGCCCGCGCACGTACGTGTCGCGCACGAGCAGCATCACGAACCCGTAGCGGAGCCGCATGTGGAAGATGCGCGCGATCCCGAGGCGCGAGTCGTACTGCCACGCCTCGCACGGCTTCCAGGGCTGGTCGGGCCCCCGGCGGAACACGCCCGTCCAGCGCGCGCGGAAGGACCACACGCGCGGCCGGCCGACGACCCGCATGAAGCGCAGGTAGCGCTGCGCCGTCGCGGGGAGCTCCGCGAGGTCGGCCTCGGTGACCGGCTCGAGCGGCCCGGGGTCGCTCGGGAGGCCCGCCTCGGCGACCTCGCGGAGGAACCTGGCGCGCATGCTGCGCGAGGGCGCAAGCCCTGCGCCGGGAGGGATGCTCGAAGTGCCGTCGTTATCCATGGAGCGCCTCATCGGGGCGACGCCAGAGCAGCGCGCGTGCCGAGCCGCCCGCCCGCGCGGTGCCCCCCGGCGGGCTCTGCGGGCCTCAGGAGAGCGGCGGCGAGGGCGGCCGGCGCACCAGCACGAACGGCGCGACGACGAGCGACAGGAACCGCAGCTCGGCCTGGAGCGGCCAGCGCGCGAGGTCCTCGGCCGTGGGCTTGGTCAGCTTGCCGGACGCGATCCAGGCCTGGACCGCGGCCGCGTCGTTCGAGGCCACGGCCTCGCCGACGTCCAGGAGGTCGAGGTCGGCGGCGACGAGGATGACCGCGTCGCGCGCTGCGTGGGCGCGGAGGTCGGTCCAGAAGACCTCCCCGAGCGTGTTGGCGAGCCGTTCGCGCATGCGAGCAGCATAGATCCCGGGCGGCGGACGCCAAGACGGCGAGGTGCCGATCGAGCGGGCGAGGGCAGCGGCTGCCCGGCCTCGGCGGTCCCGGCGGTCGTCGAGCGCCACATGACCGAGCCCATCTCGCCAGGACGACGGGCCATCCTGCCCAGAGCACGTCACCGCGTCGAAGGTGCCTGTCGCGCGCCGAGCTACCGAGCAGATCTTGTTGTCGATTGGCGGGTGACGCGCCGCGCCCCCGAGGCGCGCAGCGCGGGACGCTCGGGATCGGCCGGAGGAGCAGCTCGAGCGCTACCAGCCCATGTTGTGGTGAATCCAGCAGTCGATCTGCTCCCAGCCGGCCGGCGTGCCGAAATGGCCGTTCAGGATGTGGCCTGAGTCCGGCACGATCGCCGTCGTGACGCGCTCGGCGCTGGTATAGAGCGCCGCGTCGGAGTCCACGTACGACGCCGGCTGCAGCTCGTCGGCCTCCCCGAACTGGATGAGCACCGGGCTCGTCACGCCGTCGATGCCTGCGAGCAGCGGGTTCCCCGAGACGGCCAGCAGGCTCAGGAACTGGCCGCGCGTGTACGTGTCCGCGATGTTCGCGTTGTCGAAGTCGATGACCGCGGGATCCGCGTTCGCGGCGTCGTAGAAGACGTCGGTGCGGATCTCCGTCGGGATCGCGATGTAGGGGCTCTGCAGCATCGCCGAGATCGCCTCGTTGGGCACCGGGATCGGGTGGGGCGTGAAGGCGAAGCCGGTGTTGACGAGGACGTCCGCGTCATTGTAGGTGCTCTGAACGAACGTGCTGATGATGGCGCCGTTCGAGTGGCCGACCAGGGCGATCCGCCGGAAAGGCGTCTTGAAGACCCCGCCGCTGGTGCGCATCTCCGTGAGGACCTGATGCACGCTCTCGGCGGTCTCGGCGAGGTCGAGGAAGTCGCCGTCCGGCCGGCTGCTCTCGCCGGCGCCGAGCATGTCGAGCGCCAGGACGGCATACCCCTCCTTGGCCATGTGCTCGGCATAAGAGTACTTGCGTCCGCCGATCGACGGGATGTCCCAGTACTCGTGGGTGTAGGTGAGGCCGTGGATAAGCACCTGGAGGGGACGGTACTTGGTGTGGCCGCGATAGTAGAGGTAGCCGACGACTTCGTACGTGTTGCCGTCGGAGAGGGTCACCGGAAAGACCAGCCGCTCGACCTTGGTGGCCTGGCTCGACGACGACGCCTCGGCCTTGTTCGCCGGGAGAGCGGTGGCCGCGAGCGTCGCCGAGAAGAGAACCGTGCTAAGTGCGCGGGAATACAAATTCATCACTTGACCCTCATGGTTGCGGTAGGTGCTTGGAGGTGAGGCAACGTCTCTCGCGGTGCGATGTCCGTGGCGTCTTCGCTCCATCACCGCCTCGCAGTGCTCGCAAACATCGGACCAGCAAGCAGCTGCACCACTTAACGTAGCGCACGATCGTCTTGTGCGCTGCCGCTCAACAACATTTAACAATGCCCTGAGCCGTCGATTTGCTGCCCGCTTACTGTCCGTTGCTGTCCGTTGCTGTCCGTTGCTGTCCGGTGCCGTTCGCTGCCGTTCGCTGCCGTTCGCTGCCGTCCGTTGCGGTCCGTTGCGGTCCGTTGCGGTCCGTTGCGGTCCGTTGCGGTCCGCTGCCGTCCGCTGCTGTCCGGCCGCCCTCCGTGTGAACACCGGATCCGCGCGGGCCGTTGCGTGGCGTGAACGCCCCGCGAATCATTGCGTTGTGCCGCAATGATTTGCGTAGATGAAGGCCTGTATGGGCCGGGGTTTCCGTGCAGATGCCGGAGCAAACGTCCTCGGCGCGATTGCTGTGCCGGTGATAATTTGTCGCCGTGCTTCACGGCTCTTCGCCGCCATCATGGCCAGGAGCCTTCATCGTCGCCCTGACGCGGACCCATGTGATGGTATGCGATTTTGGTGGTCACGCTGCATTTCATGAGCCCACGCACCGGCGCGGCCCAGCAGCGGAGCGCGCCGAGCGCCACCGCGCCGCCGGCGCACTGCTCGGCTCGCCAGCGGCATCGCGCTCGCCTCTCACGGCCAGGCAAGCGCGATGCCGCTCAGAAGCTCGCTTCGACGCCGAGGCTCGGGATCACGATGGGCCCGAGCTCCTCCGGCTCACACCCGCGCAGGATCGAGCATTCGTATTGCAGCGTCTCTTTCCCGGCCGTCGCGTTGAGCACCTCGACCGTGAGCGACACCAAACGGCCCTCCCGGAGGACCCACCGCTTCTCGAGCCGCAGGTCGAGCCGGAAGAACGCCGGCAGCCGCTCTGGCAGGCTCAGCCGTCGTACGTACTGGGCGATCTGCTCGCGCAGCTGCTCCCGCCGCCGGATGTCCTCTTCGGTGTCCGGGAGATCCTCGTCGTCGTTATCGGGCCGCTGCCCGCTCCCGTCGCCCCCCCAGATGTCGTAGTCGAGCGTCATCGGGATGCCGCTGTAGAACACCCCCCTGCCGCCGAGCTTCCACCCGCGGCCCAGGTCGACCGCGGCGGCCGCGTTGAGCACGTGGCGGCGATCGAAGGCCGAGTCGAAGCTCTCCCGGCCGACGTGGCGGACCGAGCGCGACAGGGTGTAGGACACGAACCCTCCGACCCGCTTCGACAGGCTGCGGTGCGCGTGGATCTCCAGCCCGTGGGTGCTGCCCGTAGCGCGCAGCTCTGCCCGCTGCGCGAGCCCGACGTCGGTGCCCGGCGGCCGGTTGCCGAGCGCGTCGCTCAGGTCGAAGAAGCCGCTCCGGAACGCGGTGACCGTCGCCCTGAACCCCTCGGGCAGGCGGAGCTCGACGCCGGCGCTCGCGAGCAGCCCCGTCTGCGTGCCCCCGCGCAGGCCGCCGACCTGCAGGCCGGGCACCGCCCCGAGGAAGCTCGGCGGCTGGTGGGTCACGCCGAAGGCGCTCAGCAGGGCGACGCTCGGCGTCGCCTGCAGCCGCGTCGCGAGCCGCGGATCCACCGTCGCGTCGGCGGCGCCCTCGGAAGCGACGAGGTCGCCGCGCAGGCCCGGGACGACCTCGAGCGCGGGCGTGGCGCGCACGACGATGTCGGCCCAGAGCCCCGCGGCGAGGTCCTCCCGGCTCGTGAACAGGCGCGCGAGCGCCCTGTCGTTCCGGCTCGGGAAGTCGCCGTCGTTCTCGCGGATGTCGATGTCGTACCGCTCCAGCTGCGCGTCGGCGCCGGCGCGCACCGTCAGCCGCTCCGAGACGGGCGCGGACAGCTCGGTGCGCGTGCCGACGAGGCGCGTGCGCCCGGCCCGCTCCCCGTCCTGGTTCGAGCTCTCCTCGTAGCCGAGCGTCACCGCGTGCCTGAGGCGACCGCCCCTCGCGAAGAACCTGTCGTAACGGAGGTCGAGCCGGTGGAAGTCGCCGGCGAGCACGACGTCGGTCTCCCCGTCGTCCTCGATCTGGGCGAGGTAGTCGTGCGACCCGAAGGCGAAGAGCCCGACCCTGTCGTACGGCGAGAGGTCGTACGTGGCGCGGGCCTGGTAGTCCCAGTATCCGAGCTCGACGCCGGGCGAGAACAGCGAGAGGAGCGCGCCCGGGTACGCGTAGCGCCCGCCCACCAGCGCGGTGCCGCGGCCATCGGCCCACGGCGCCTCGACCAGGGCGCCCGCGTCGAACAGGCGGATGTTGCCCTCGCCGTGGAACAGGCGCGCCGGCTCCCTCGTCTCGCCGGCGATGACGCCGCCGATGTAGCGCCCGAAGCGCGCCGGGAAGCCGCCGGAGTAGAGGTCGACCCGCTCCACGAGCGCCGGGTGGATCACGCTCGGGCCGAGCGCCACGTGGTAGAGCAGCGGGACGCGCACGCCGTCGACGAAGTAGCCGACGTTGCCCGGCGGGGCGCCGCGCACGAAGAAGTACGGCACGCCGGAGGCGATGGGCGTGACGCCCGGCAGGGCCTCGATCGCGCGGAACGGGTCGCCGAAGGCGCCGGGCATCTGGCGCACCTCCTCGCGCGTCATCGAGGTCGTCATCGGCGCCGCGCGCTCGCCCACCACCACGACGTCGATGGCCTCCGGCGGCGCCTGTCGCGAGGGCGGCGCCGGCGCGGCGCTCTGCCCGGGAGGCGCCGGGCCCGCCGCAGCGGCCGGGGGCTCGGCCGGCGCCGCGAGCGCGACGGGCGTGACGGGTGGAGGAGCGCGGAACGCCACGCGGAAGAGGATGCGCGCGTTGATGGGGCGCCCGTCGCGACGGGCGGGCTCGAAGCGCCAGGACGGCGCCGCGCCCACCGCGGCGCTGACGAACGGCTCCTCGCCTTCGGCCTCGACGACGCTCACCGTTCCATCGGCGTGCACCGTGATGCGGAGGACCACGGTCGCATCGCCGACGCCGCCGGGCGGGTAGGGCGGGTCCGTGGGGCCTAGCGGCGATGGCATCGTGATCTGCGGGGCGGCCTGGGCCGCAGCGGCGGGTGGCTGAGGCGCAGCGGCGGGTGACTGAGGCGCAGCGGCGGGTGGCTGAGGCGCAGCGGCGGGTGGCTGAGGCGCAGCGGCGGGTACCTGGGCCGCAGCGGGCTCTGCCGTGGCTTCCGCGGGGGCGAGGGTGAGGCGCGCGCCGACGACCACGGCCGCGGCGAGGGCGCGCGGTGCCGCCGTGGGCGTGGCGCTCGATGCGCTCCGGCGTCGCAGAGCCCTGTCCACCGGCTTCTCCATCAGGCTCCCTGAAACCATGGAGAGTCGCGGCTGCATGCTCAAGCGAAACGTGTCGCCCGCGCGGCGCGCGGCGCTCCTCGCGTGGGGCGCTCTGCGCGTGGCGCTGGACGTTCGTGCCGCCGCTGCCGTAGGTAGATGGCTGGAAGCGCTGACGTGGGCTCGAAGAGGCGAAAACCGAAGTCCTGGGGTTCCCGGGCGCTCATCGCGCTCGTCGTGACCGGGCTCAGCGCGGCGGGGGTCAAGTGCGGCCTCGAGCGCGGGCTCGAGGAGCTCGGCCTGGATCGAGGCGAGGACCGCCCCTCGAGGCCGTCTCCCTCGCCCGGCCGACCCAGCAGCTCCTCGCCGCCAAACGGCGCTCCGCCGAGGGGCGCGCCCACCGCGCGCGCGCCTGCGCTCAGCCCCCACCTCGAGCTCGGCGTGCCGGTCCGCACCGGAGCCCGCGCCGCCCGCGCCGAGCCCGCGACCGACGATCACCTGATGATCAAGCCCCAGTACGCCCTCTCGTACAACCGGTCCAGGAACGTCGCGAACTGGGTCAGCTGGCGGCTCGACGCCGCGTCGTTCGGCGACGCGCCCCGCCATCGCGGCAAGTTCCTCGCCGACAGCGCGCTGCCGGACGGGTGGTACCGCGTGCAGCACGACGACTACACCGGCTCCGGCTTCGATCGGGGCCACATGGTCCGCTCCGAGGAGCGGACGCGGACCCCCGACGACAACAAGGCGACCTTCCTCCTCACCAACATCCTGCCGCAGCGGCACGACCTCAACGCCGGTCCGTGGCTCCGGCTCGAGGAGGCGTGCCAGGAGCTCGCGCAGAAGGAGAGGCGGGTGCTGTTCCTGATCGCCGGCGGCCTCTTCGACGAGCGCGGGCGCCCGCCCACCATCGGCAAGGACGTCGCCGTGCCGGGCGCGTTCTTCAAGGTCGCCGTGGTCCTCGAGCCGGGCCAGGGGCCGGAGGACATCGGCCCGTCGACGCGGGTCATCGCGGCGGTGATGCCGAACGAGACGGGGATCCTGGACGAGGGCTGGGGGCAGTACCGGACGACGGTCGACGAGATCGAGCGGCGCGCGGGCTACGACGTCCTGACCGCCGTCCCCGAGGCGGTGCAGCGGGCGCTCGAGGCGCGCACCGACGACGGGCCCGCCCGCGGCCGCTGAGCGGCGCGCCCTCCGTCGATCACGTCTCGACGACCTTCGTCTTCAGGCCGATCCACGCGCCCGACGGGTGGCGGCCGAGGACGTAGACATCGATCGCGACGCGCCCCACGCGGTAGACGCGGAGCTCGGTCACGTGGCGCTCCAGCAGCTCCACGAGCCGCCGGTACCGCCCCGCCTCGGCCTGCGCCGCCTCGCCGGCCTCCTCGGGCGGCTCGAGCACGGGCGCGAAGAAGTCGCCCGCGGTCGTGACCTCGACCGCCGTGTCCGCGGCGAGGCCCTCTGCCGCGAGCAGCGCGGCCGGCGAGGAAGCGTCGACGTCCCACCGCGATGGGCGCAGCGGGTGATCGGACTCGCTGGGGAACAGCAGGTCCTGCGAGGCCTCCTCCAGGGAGGCGAGGAGCTCTTCAGGCGACGCGGGTTGGGCCTGCATGCGGATCTCCGGGCGGGCTGCGCGGACGAGCCCGAGTCTACCGTGGGGGGGTCATTCCACCGTGAAGCCGAAGGTATACGGCGTCTGCATGGGCACGCCGTCCACGCCGAGCACGCTCTTCACGCTCGAGACCGTCACCTCGTAGTCGCCCGGCGCGAGCGGCTCCGCCGGCGTGAAGATCAGGCTGCCGGGCGCGGCCTCGTCCACGGCGCCCGCGACCGGCTCGCCGTCGCGCGCCACCTGCACCGCGCCCTCGTAGCCGCCGGCGTCGGGCGGATCGACGTCGCGCGAGAAGCCGATCTCGATCGCGGGCGCCGCCAGGACGACGGCCCCGTCGGCCGGGGCGGTGCCGGCCACCAGCGGATCCCGCCAGTACCGGATCCCCTTCTGCGTGTCGGGGACCGAGCCGTCGTCCCACGCCGTGGAGGTGTTGTCGACGACCTGCCCGCTGCTGCCGATCGGGATCGAGACGGCGCGGTTGTTCGTGCCGGTGATGCCGCCCCACCACTCCACGCGCTCCCAGGTGCCGCGGGCGTACTTGTACTGGAGCTCGGTCCCCTCGGGGATGTCGACCGTGGTCTGCCAGAGCCCGCCGCCCGTGTGCGTCATCGCGACCAGCCCCGGGTTCCACGGGCCGAGCGCGTCGACGCTGCCGGGCACGTAGATCGCCGACAGGGCCGGCGTCTCCAGCGGCGCCTGGACGCGGAAGGTCACGGCCACCGTGCGGGGGGTCGCCGCCTGGACGATCTCGTTCGACGCCGGCGACTCGGTGCCGTCCGCGTGGACGGCCCGCACGATGTAGGAATAGGCCTGGTGGGCGGTCAGCCCGGTGTCCGTGAACGTCGTGACGGCGCCGTCCACCTCCGCGTGCGCGGCGTCGCCGTACAGCCCGCCGGGGAGGTGCCGGTAGACGCGGTAGGCGACCGCCTCCGGCGCGGGCTCCCACGCCAGCGCGATCGTGTCGGCGCTCGTGCCCGTGACGCGCAGGTCGTCCGGCGGGGCGGGCGCGGCGTCCGGCGGGACGACCGTCACGAGCTCGGGCGCCGCGTCGCCGACGGCCACGCTGACCGCGCCGAGCTGCGAGATCTGGATCTCGAAGGCGACCGTCACCGTCGCGTCGGCGTTGATCCGGACGACGCGCGCGTCGGCGAGGGCGCCGTCCACGGAGATGCCGATCGTCTCGCCGCCGACGAGGTTCCCGGTGTTGGTCACCTCGGCCGTCACCAGGACGAAGTCACCCTGCACGACCTCCTCCGGCACCGTGATGCTCTCCACGGCGTAGCTCGGCTGCCGGTAGGCCTCGAGGCTCGCCGTGTCCTCGGCCGTCGCCGGGCGGATGCGGACAGCCTGGCCGCCGCTCGACTCCATGGCCGCGACGAGCGTGTCGCCGGCCGTGACGAGGAACCGGCTGCGGGCGACGAGCTCCGGGCGCGCGTCGTAGTCGGCCTCGGCGTCGTCCGTGTACGTCTCGGCGACGAAGGTCCCGCCGCCGAGGAAGTCGAGCGGGATCTGGAGCGCGCGGGCGGTGCCGTCCGTGCCGCTCCCGAGGTACCACGCGTCCCCGCTCCGGCGCGCCACGGTCATGTGCTCGCCGATCGCGGCGTCGAGCACGCGGGTCTCGTCCCATGTCGCCGGCACCTGCTCGATGAAGGCGAACTCGGGGCGCCCCTCGTAGTGCTCGGGGACGTCGGTCACCATCTGGAGCCCGCTGAGCAGGATGACGTAGAGCGCGAGCTGGTGGGCGCGCGTCGTGTGCACCCGCGCGGGCGGGTTCCCGGCAAAGGGGCTCTCGGGGATCTTCTCTGGCGCCCAGAGGACCTCGAAGATACCCGGGTTGTAGTCGACCGGGCCCCCGAGCATGCGGGTGAACGGCAATGTCAGCGTGTGCGAGGCGGGGTTGCCGTCGCTCCATGCCTCGTACTCCATGCCGCGCAGCCCCTCGCGGCTCATGAAGTTGGGATACGTGCGCTCCTCGCCGGTCGGCTTGATGGGCTCGTGCGCGTCGACCATGATCTGGTGCTCCGCGGCCCTCCTCGCCACGTCGGCGTAATGGTTCACCATGCGCTGGCTGTAATGGTGATGACCCGGGATGTTCCCTACATACCCCGTCTTGATGGCGTGGATGCCGAGCGACTCGTACAGCGCGAACGCCTCGTCCAGCTGGGCCTCGAAGCCATCGACGTTGGCGCCTGTCTCCATGTGGGCGACGAAGCCGACCCCGCGCGCCGCCCCGTACGCGACGACCTCCTCGAGGTCGAAGCGGTCGTTCGACGCGGTGTAATCCATGTCGGTCCAGCTGCCGTCCCAGCCCTGGTTCCAGCCCTCGGCGAGGACGAACGGGATGCCGTGCTCGCCGGCGAAGTCCATGTAGCGCTGCGTGTTCTCGGTCGTGGCGCCGACGTGCTCGCCCGGCTCCCAGGTCGACAGGCCCTTGTGGATCTCCCACCAGACGCCCATGTACTTGCCCGGCCGCAGCCAGGCCAGGTCGCCATCGCAGATGGCGCATGGGTCGTTGAGGTTGAGGATCAGGTGCGACTCCATGAGGCTCCCTGCGCGGGTGCCGATGGTGAGGGTGCGCCACGGCGTCTCGAACGGCACGGTGACCCGCGCCTTGACGGCGGTGCTCTCCGGGCCGCTCTGCGCCGGCACGAGGGCGCTCCGGAACGCGTGCGGCGCGCCCGGCAGCGCCTCGAGGGTCATGGCGGCATAGTCGTCGAGATCGGCCTCGTGCAGCGCCACGTAGAGGTCGTCGGCGAGCCGGACCGTCATGGGCGTGTTCGCGTTCGCGACGGTGCTGAGCGCGCCCCGGTTGTACAGCGACTCGTCGCCCTCGAAATCGGCGCGCGTCCACCAGGCGGTGCCGTCCGAGGCGAAGCGAAACTCGGTGTCCTCGGAGGTGACCGTGAGCTCGCTCAGGCCGTCTTGTTCGGGGATGACGTACCGCAGGCCCAGGCCGTCGTCGAAGACGCGGAAGACGACGTCGAGGCGCCTCGCCGGGGCGTCCGACGCCAGGTGGACCGTGAGCTCGTTGTAATGCTCACGAATCGTGGAGGCGGCGCCCCAGACCGGGTTCCAGGTCGAGTCCACGGTCCGCCGGTCGGCGCCGGCGACGCGCGCGCCGCGGCCGAGCGGCCCGAGGTCGCCAAGGTCGAGGCCGAGCGCCGAGTCGGCAAGGATGGCTCTCCCCGCTCGCTCGACCGAGTAGGAAGGGACGCCGTCCTGAACGTCGAACGTCACGACGATCTCGCCGCCAGGAGACGTGACCCGCTGCTCCTCGCCCGGCTCCCCGCCGCCTGCGCCGCCCAGGCCGCCTTCGCCGCCCAGGCCGCCTGCGCCACCTGGCCCACCTTCGCCGCCAAGGCCGCCTGCGCCACCCAGGCCGCCTGCGCCACCTGGCCCACCTTCGCCGCCCTGGCCGCCTGCGCCGCCCTGGCCGCCTGCGCCGCCCTGGCCGCCTGTGCCGCCAAGTCCGCCTGCGCCGCCAAGTCCGCCTGCGCCGCCAAGGCCGCCTGCGCCACCTGCGCCGCCAAGGCCACCTTCGCCGCCGAGGCCGCCTCCGCTGGCGCTCTGACCACTCCCGGTGCCGCCGGGAGAACTGGGCTCGTCGTCACCGCAGCCGGCTGCCAGAGGGAGGAGCGACGCAAGCAGGCCGAGCCAGGCGACCCGAGAGCGAACCCTTTTCGCGATCGTTGCGGATTCGATGGTCATGGGGTGTCCTGCGACATGGCGTACCTCCCGGGCGGCGTCAATCGCCAGCCGCCCGCCCAGGTGATGTTAACCTGTTGAATTCATGAATGTTTTGTGCTGACGTCGCCTCGCCGCACAGGTTGCGCTTGACATCTCAGGGACGTTTCGGGGCTGCTTCTTCTGCTGCTCATCAGCGGCGGTGACGCGACGCTTCAACCGCGCTGGTGCCGAACGGGAGAATCCGCTTGCTCCCGGAGCTTGGGCGATGGTACCGGGACGCGCCCGCCCCTGGGGTCCGATCCACCCTTCCGCTTTCCGTTGCCGCGTTGCATGCTCGGCGGACACCAGCGCAACGAACAAGGATTCAACCAGCCATGTCCAAGATGAAGCTCAAGCCCGGCGTGATCACTGGTTCCGCTCTTCAGGAACTGTTCGAGTACATGAAGAGCGTGGAGTGCGCGCTGCCGGCGGTGAACGTGATCGGCTCGCACAGCACGACCGCCGCCCTCCAGGCGGCCAGAGAGGCCAAGAGCCCCATCATCATCCAGTTCTCGAACGGCGGCGCCCACTTCTTCGCCGGCAAGTTCCTGGACAACAAGGGTGAGAAGGCCGCCATCGCGGGCGCGATCGCGGGCGCGCACTACGTGCGGAACCTGGCCGAGGCCTACGGCGTGCCGGTCGTCCTGCACACGGACCACGCGGCGAAGAAGCTCTTGCCGTGGATCGACGGCCTGCTGGCGTACGGCAAGCAGTTCTTCGAGAAGAACGGAGAGCCCCTGTTCTCCTCCCACATGCTCGACCTGTCCGAGGAGCCGCTCCACGAGAACCTCGAGATCTGCCAGAAGTACCTGCGGCAGATGGCGGCCCTCAAGATGACGCTCGAGATCGAGCTCGGCGTCACCGGCGGCGAGGAGGACGGCGTCGACAACAGCGGCATCGACAACTCCAAGCTGTACACCCAGCCGTCGGAGGTCCTCGCGGCCTACGACGCGCTCAAGCCGATCGGCAACTTCACGGTCGCCGCGTCGTTCGGCAACACGCACGGCGTCTACAAGCCGGGCAACGTGCAGCTCCGCCCGCCCATCCTGAAGAACTCCCAGGACGCGATCCAGAAGGAGCGCAAGACGGGCGCGAAGCCGGTCGACTTCGTGTTCCACGGCGGCTCCGGCTCGTCGCGCGAGGAGATCCGCGAGGCGGTCTCCTACGGCGTCATCAAGATGAACATCGACACGGACACGCAGTGGGCCTTCACGCAGCCCATCAAGAAGTACATGGACGACAAGGGCGCGTACCTGAAGTCGCAGCTCGGCAACCCCGAGGGCGAGGACAAGCCCAACAAGAAGTACATCGACCCGCGCGGCTGGCTCCACCTCGGCGAGAAGGGCGTGGCCGCGCGCCTCGTCGAGGCGTGCAAGGACCTGAACTCGTTCGACAAGTTCGAGTTCTGATCCGCGCCGTCGGCTCCGGCCGCGCCCCCCTGCGCGCGGCCGGAGCGGCCCGATCTCACGCGGGCTCACGCGGAGCCGAGCGCCGGGGAGCGCCGGCCGCTCACTCGTCGCCGTCCCGGGTGCCGTCCTCGTCGCGGTCGATCCCGATCCGCGCGCCGCTCCCGGGCGGGAGGCAACTGTGCGAGCAGCCTTGCCGTCCGCCGCGGTGGCTCATGAAGGCGACGAGTGCGCCGTGTGAAGCGAGCGGACCGGGTGAGTCGCCGCGCGGCGGCGACGGGGCAAGCGGGAGAGCGGCAGGCCGAGCAGACCAAAGGCGGTGAGCTCGATGCCGAGCACGGGCAGGAAGGAGAACCCCGCGAGCTCGCTGGCGAGGAGCTGCACGCCGGCGATCGGGGCCGCGACCGACAGGAGCGCTGTCCGGTAGGGGACGCCGTGCAGCAGCGCGAGCAGCACGCCGACGACCCCGACGACCAGGCAGCCGTCGACGGCCGGGAGCAGCGCCAGCGCGCCCGGGGGGCGCTGCGCGGCGCGGAGCCAGAGCAGGGCGCCGCTCCCGAGGAGGACGAGCGCGATGGGCAGATTGCCAGAGGAGCGGGCGGTCATCTTCTGGGCAGGAGAAGCCATGGTGTCGAGGACGGGAGCATGCC
Source organism: Sorangium sp. So ce321 (assembly GCF_051530195.1). Lineage (NCBI taxonomy): Bacteria > Pseudomonadati > Myxococcota > Polyangiales > Polyangiaceae > Sorangium > Sorangium sp. So ce321. The sequence continues at coordinate 3,100,704 of NZ_CP150329.1, forward strand.
ATGTGCCATCGCTGCTCCCCGGAGAGGGGCCGCCGGGCCCGCCGTGAGATGCGCAGATTGCGCGGAGGCGCACACCTTGCGCGTCCTGCGCCTGTGCGCCTTCAGCTCTCCCGAGAAGCGCCGTGGCGCGGGCTCGCGCGGCGCTCCCCGGCGGCGCCTGAGCCGCGGAGCGCCCTCGCCCGGCTCGTGGCTTGCAATGAGGCCCGTCATCGGCCGAAGGCCGCGGGAGGAGGGCGCCATGTGTCGTCGTCTGGATGCACCGGAGAGGTTGTCGTGGCTCGAGGTCGAGGGCGATGGGGCCACGCCGGGGAAGGTGCGCTGTCCGCGGAGAGAAGATGACATGACGGACGCGCGCGAGTGCTTTGCCTGCAAGCGCTTCGGGACGCTGGCGATCCATCCGAGCGGGAAGAAGTTCTATGTCGTGTGCGAGCCGTTCGCCGACACGGCGGACGAGGCGGTGTAGCGACTCGAGGGGCCGCCCGCCGGAAGTCCGGACGTGGTTGGCGCGGGCTTCTGCGCCGCTGGGAGGTCACAATGCGACGTCCTCGACAGACCTGGTCCGGCGGCTTCGGTTGACCAGTCGACTGATCGTTGAGCGGAGAGGAAGATAAAGAGGGAGAGATTCACAGGGAGGCGGGGAGGCGGGGAGGCGAGAGCCGGATCAGTCGTTCGAACCAGCAGTCTCAGCGCCGGCTGTTTCGGGTTGCGTCGATGCGAACGAGCTCGAACGATGGTCCCCATCTCTCGCCTCCCACCCTTGTTCGTGCTCTCTCTCGTCTCCCCGCCTCCCCGCCTCCCTGTGTATTCTCTCTTTCTCTGTCTCCCGCCCAACAAGCCGCTGCTGCCGGCAGCGCGGCGCGCCGCGGCAGACCGGCATGAAGTTGGGCCACACCGGAGCCGCCCTCGGCGGCGAAACGGCCGTAAGGTGCCGAAACCGCTGAGCTTTGTGCCGACCGCCTGCTCCTCGCCCGGAATCTCTCGGCGGGATGTTTCACAAGCGAGACCAGGTCGGACGCCCGGAGCCAGGCGGACGGGGCATGACACGGTCTCGACGCGCGCCGTGGCCGCGCGAGAGCGGGGCTGCGAGCGCGTCCGGCTCGTTGCTGCATGGATCGGACTCGGGATCGACCAAAGAGACTCCCTGAGAGACCCGCTGGAGGGCAGCGCTTCCCGCCGTCGGTGCCGGGCGGCGCGCGGGCGGCCTCGTCCAGCCGCGTCACGCTACGATTCGTAACACCTCGGTGATGTCGCGCTACGATCGGTAACACTCGGCCCGGCTCGAGGGCGCGAAGCGCGAGCGCGCGGCGGGCGCGCTTGATCTGGCAACGGGGGCCCGCGATCATCAGGGCCCCGCTCCGCGGGGATCAGGGCATCAAATCTTCCATCGGAGTACATCAGCATGAAGTCTGTTTATCTTGGCCTCGTCCTCTCGGCGTTCCTCTGCGCTTCGGGCTGCTCCGATGACGACGGCGACGCGTCTGCGTCGACGGGCGGGGGAGGGGCGACGACGAGCGTGGGGAGCGGCGGCGCGGGCTCGACGGGCAGCACCACGGGCAGCACCACGTCGGCGAGCGGCAGCGGCAGCGCGACTGGCACGGGGGGCAGCGACGCCGTCAGCAGCAGCAGCAGCGGCGCGGGCAGCACCACCAGCTCCAGCGCAGCGACGGGCACCGGCGGCGGCGGGACGGGCGGCGGCCCGGCCGAGGACAACAACATGGTCTTCCTCCTCATCGGCCAGTCCAACATGGAGGGCGTGCCGAAGCCCGAGGCCCAGGACAAGACCGAGAACCCCCGGGTCAAGGTGCTCGCTTACGACAACTGCTCGGGGCTCGGGCGGACGTACAACGAGTGGTACACGGCGTCTCCGCCGCTCCACGGCTGCAACGCGGGGGTAGGCCCCGGCGACTACTTCGCCAAGACGCTGGCGGAGGCATACCCCACCGCGACCATCTGGCTCGTGCCCAACGCCATCAGCGGGGTCGACATCGACTTCTTCCGGAAGGGCGTCCGCTCGAGCCGGCGCGGCGAGTTCCGCATCCCGCCCGACAACCACTGGAACGGCGCCTACGAATGGGTGATCGAGCGCGCTCACCTCGGGCAGGAGAAGGGGACCATCCGCGGCATCATCTTCCACCAGGGCGAGTCCGACAGCGGCCAGGCGGTGTGGCTCGACAAGGTGGCCGGGATGGTGTCCGACCTGCGCGCGGATCTCGGGCTGGGGGAGGTTCCGTTCCTCGCGGGAGAGCTCCTCTACAGCGGCTGCTGCAGCGGCCACAACACGGTCGTGAGCCAGCTCCCGGGCCGGATCCCCAACTCCTTCGTGATCTCCGCGAGCGGGCTCGCGGCCATGGATCAGTACCACTTCGATCTTGCGGGTCAGCGCACGCTCGGGAAGCGCTACGGCGACAAGATGGTCGAGGCGCTCGGCGACTGAGCGTGGCCGGACGAACGCGACGTCCCCGCGAGGCTCTCGCCCTGGCGAGAGCCTCTCACGACATCCAGCCCTCGAAGTAGGCCCGCGCGGCGCGGGCGCCTCAGGCAGGCTCCGCGCGGCGCGGGCGCCTCAGGCAGGCTCCGCGCGGCGCGGGCGCCTCAGGTCGCGCATCTTCTCCAGCTCGAAGAACCCCGCGAAGGCGATGCCGAGCAGCGGGTAGGGGAACAGGATCGCCATCGTCAGCAGCACGCCGAGGTGGAAGAGCCAGGCGGCGCTGCAGAAGACGACGGCGACGCGCCGGCTGAACAGGGCGAGCGGCGCGCCGAGCTCCATCGCCAGGCTGGCGAGCGCGAGCGGCGGGAACAGGAAACGATACCGGACGAGCGCGCCGCCGAGCGGAGAGTGCGTGTCGCCGAGGGCGATCTTGCGCACGTTGTCGTAAGCGACGTAGTTGCGGAGGATGTCGCTCATCGCCCAGTCGAGGCCGCTGTTCCGGAGCTTGGTGATCCCGGCGATGAAATACGAGGTCACCGTGATCGCGCAGAGCAGCCGGAGCGGCCAGCCGTAGCGGCCGTCCGGCGCCGGCGGCGACAGGGCGCCGGCGTGGCGCGCGCGGCGCGCGTCGAGCGAGTACGCGTCGGCCGCGGCGCCGAGGCTGAGCGCGATGACGTGGAGCACGAGGAGGTTCTCGGTGTGGAACACCATGCCCCAGGAGTTGCGGTAGCTCAGCACCCAGAGCAGGAGCGCGCCGAAGAGCGGCCCGGCGACGCGGAACCTGTAGCCGGCCACGAAGGCCGCGCCGGCCGCGATCGCAGCGCCGAGGAGGCCGCGCACCGCCCAGAGGGGGAGCGGCGCGGAGAGCACCGAGATCACGCCGACCGGCCTGAAGCTCTCCGGGGGCAGGTGGCCCACCCGCTGGAGGTGCACCGCGCGGACGCAGAGGTAGACGAGCGCGAAGCCGCCGACCAGGAGGCGCACGATCGCGAGCCGCTCGGCGGGCGCCTCGGCGAAGAAGGCGCGGTCGAGGCGATCGAGCAGCCGCCTCATCGCGCGCCCACCTTGCATGTCGCGTGGAGCTTCGAGTCGATCGGGGCCTCCTGCCCCTCGAAGAACGCCACCGCGTCGAACGTGTCGGTCCGGATCTCCACCGAGACGAGATCCGCCTGGCCGGACTGCTCCGCGACGCGCGCGGCGATGCCGCGGCAGAGCGCGCGCGTCGCGCGGGCGCCCTGCCGGATGCTCTGCGCCAGCGTGGCCTTGGCCTGCAGCACCTCCTCGCTGCCGACGAGCCGCGGCGGGATCGGCCGCCGGCCGCCCCGGGAGTCCACGCCGACGGCGCGCTCCACCGCGGTGCGGGCGTCGTGGCGACCCCACGAGAACATCGGGTAGGTCGACAGCGGGAAGCTGTCCACGGGAGGACGGCGGAACAGCGGGGCGAGCATCAGGAGCAAGAGCCCCGCGGTCACGCCGTACGCGTACGCCCTGCGGTCGGCCCAGCGAGCGCCCGCGCCCCGTCCCGGGCCGCCGCCCGCGCCCGCGCTCACCGCGCCGCTCGCACCCGGCGTCGTCCTGTCGCCTGCGCCTGCGCCCGCGCTCCGGCTCGCCTCGCCGCCTGCGCCCGCGCTCACAGCGGCCCCGCCTGCGGGGCGCTCCGCCCGGGCAGGAGCCCCAGCGCCCTGCCCCCGTGGCCGAGCGCGGCCCAGGCGTGCTGCACGTAGTCGATGCGGATGCGGGGCGACGCCATGCTCTCGCTGAAGCCGCCCTCGATGACCACCTCGCGGCTGCACGCGAAGCAGGTCGCGGGCGACCACTGCTGCCGCACGAGGAACCCGAGCACCCGCTCCATCAGCGCTCGATCCGGCGCGAGATCCTCGCCGCGCGCCGCCTTGACCGCCATCGCCGCGGCCAGCGCCTCGCCGAACCCCGCCGTCGCCGTGTTGTGCGGCGGCAGCACGTTGCCGAACCCGTAACCGCCCACGAGATCGGGCGCCACGTCGCTCTCCTCGTCGAGCACGAGCCGCGACTTGAACGCGACGTAGTCGAGGCAGAACCGCTCGTAGTCGTCGCGGCGGTGGCGGCCGAGCGCCGCGCGCGCCGCGAGGCAGTGCCAGTTCTCCTCCATGTACACGAAATCACTGGCGAAATGGTCCCAGTAGCGGTTCGCGTAGTAGTCCATGGCCCGGTCGACGGCGGCGCGCACCTCGGCCGCGGGCGGGAGCCCGGGGAGCGGCTCGCGGGCGGCGAGCTCCTCGAGCAGCGCCAGCGCGAGCACCGACTGGCCTCCCTCGTAGAGCTGCGTCGGGCCGAGGACGGGCGCGACGCGCGCGAGGTCGAGCTGCGGCGCGAAGCCGCCGTCGTCCCGCTGCGTCGCGAGGACCATGCGGGCGAGCCGACCGATGAGGGCGTCGTGCGCGCCGCGCGCGTCGCTGACGGCGTCGCGGCACGAGAGGAACGCGACGAGGCTCAGCGCCGTGGGGTTGAGGTTCGCGACCATCCCGCGGCTGTCCGCGGGGTAGAAGAGCGCGCCGACAGCGTCGCCCGCGCCGGCGCGGCGCTCGAGCTTCGCGAGCATCCCGAGCGAGCGCTGCACCGCCGTCCTGAGCTCCGCCGGCGCCGGCGCGCCCTCGGCGCCGGCGCCGAGCTCGCACAGCGCGAGCGTCGTGCCGGCCTGCCGCGCGATCGAGAACCCGTCGAACGAGGCGCGCCCGGTGAACGGATCGACGATGTAGCGGAACATGCCGTCCTTCCGCTGCGCGCCGAGGATGTAGCGCTGCGCCGCGGCCGCCGCCTGCCGGGCGGTCGCCTCGGTGAGCTCGACCCCGGGCTCGCCGAGCCGGGACAGGAGGTGGAGCGCGCCCGCGCGATCGACGGCGTAGCTCAGCGTCTCGATCCGGAGGAGGCCGCTCCGCAGCGCGGCGTCGTCGACACGCGCGCCCGCGCCGTCAGGGCCGCCGGCGCCGCCCGGCGCGGGCTCGCCGAGGGCGCGGCGCAGGACCGCGAGGTCCACGCCGAAGCGGAAGTCGGGGACGCCGGCGAGCGGGGCGTTCGTGTTGAACGCGTCGAGCGCGATGAGCTGCCACGGCATGAGGCAGCGCCCGTCGAGGCAGAGCCCGTCGAGCCCGGGGCGCAGCGAGAGCCCGGCGAGGCCGGGGCCGGGGGAGCCGAGCGGCTGCACGGCCGAGACGACGTCGATCTTGAGCGGGCCGCGCAGCGCGCCGGCGAGCGCGCCGCGCAGCGCCGCGACGGCGTCCTCGCCGGGCGCGGGCTGGAGGCAGCGGGTGGCGGCGTCGGCGCGCTGGGGCTCGCGCGCGGCGTCGAGGTGCGCGAGGTGGGTGACGACGAGGGTGGGGCGACCGGGCTCGGGGGGCGCGGCGCACGCGGCCGGCTCCGTGGTCATGAGCGACGGCGCTTTGGCCGGCGCCGCCGGGAGCGCGTCGAAGCCCGAGAGCGCCTCGCGCAGCGCGGCCCCGGTGCCGGACGGGGCGCCGCCGGGCACCGGGAGGACGTCGGCCTTGGCGGTCCGGTGGCGGAAGAGCAGCGCGAGCGCGGCGAGCACCGCCACGGAGGCGATCGCGGCGAGCGCGGCGCGCGGGGAAGAGCGCCGCCGGAGGGCAGGGAGGCCGCCGGTCGAGGCGACGCCCCAGCAAGCGAAGGGCAGGGTGAGGAGCGCGACGACCGCCCAGACCGCGAGCAGCGCGGCCGCGATGCCGGTGCCGAGGCCGCGGTTCAGCGAGGCGACGTAGACGGCCGAGGAGAGGAGGCCGTAGCTCAGGAGGGCGAGGTAGCCGAGCGAGACGAATGACGTGACCCGGAAGGCGCGCGGCGCGAGCGGGTGGGGGAGGAGCGAGAGCACGGCGGTCGCGGCGTGGAGCAGCGCGAGCGCGGCGGTGACCACGGCGAAGAGCGTCCACGGCCGGAAGGGGAGGACGAGCGCGGCCCAGGCGAAGACGGGGGCGTGGAGGGCGCTGAGCAGGCCGACGGCCCATCGGCGGGGCGGCGGGGGCGGGGAGGCGGCGCCGCGAGCCGGGCTGGCGTCGGGGCTGCGGTCGGCACGCGCGGGGGCTTCCGCCGGCGGGGGGGCCGCTGGCGGGGCTGGCGGGGCGCTCTCCTGGAGCGGCTCCGAGGGCGCGGGGGAGTCGGTGTCGGGCGCCTGCATGGTGCGGGACGCTTATCACGACGTCCGGCCCGCACGATCGCTGCCGTCGCGACGGCGGCGCGAGGCTCGACGGCGGCGCGAGGTGCGGGGACGCCTCGAGGCGGCGGCCCCGCTCGATCGCCGCGCAGCGGAGGAGCCCGCCCGCGTCCTCGGCGACCACGGCGCCGGCGACAGCTTCGCCGGAGCCCTCACCTGACTATCTGGCCCACGGCCTCCCGGTCGAGGAAGCCTGTGTGTCATTCCTCGAGCAACGCGCTTCGCGCGGGCGCGGGATGGATAGAAAAAAATCCGCCGAGGCGCATCCCTCCGCCGGGGCGCGCAGGCGCTCCCATGTTTGCTCGATATAAGCGAGGCACTCCATGATGGATCCCTGCTTGCCGGCCTCCCACGACCCGCGCGGGAGCGCGCGCTCGACAGGGTAGACGGTGTACTGCTTCTCGTGATCGACGACGACGCGATAGGTGGCTGCGTCCTGCCGCTCTCCCTGGTTCATCTTCCCCTCCGCGGGTCGGCCCGATTGCGCTGCGGGGTCGCACGATAACCTCGACCCCCGCGCCGTCGAGCCGGAATCTCCGAGCGCGGATCGCAGGATCACGCCGTCTCCGGACCGAGACGGCGTCATGCCGGGATCGATGTCCATGTCATGACGTCGCGCCAGCGAACCGAGGCGGGGAAGCCTGCGCCGGGCTCCCGGCGGCAGACCCGGAGCCCGGCGTTCCTCGGGGCCGCTCAGCGCGCGGCGGCCGGGACCTTCACGCCGTCCGGCAGACCGCCCCAGCCCGCCACCTCGGTCTTGATGCCGCGGGCGTGCATCTGCTCCTCGGCGCGGAGCATGGGATTGTAGTTCTGGAGGTTCCGCTCGCCGTTCGGCGCGCCGGCCTTGAACCACAGCTTGCGGGTGAGCGAGCCGTACATCAGCGGCAGGTAGGGCAAGAACTCGCTCGAGCCCTCGGTGGAGCGATGCGACACGAACGCGGAGAAGCCACAGGCCTTGATGTTGTCGAGCGCCTCCCCCAGGCTCTTGACGCCCACCTTCTGACACTCGTCGAGGATCCAGGAGAGATCGCCGCGCGCGGTCAGGAACTCTTCGACCTGCTTCGCGTCGGCCAGCCCGAGCACGACCTCGATGGCGAGGCGCGTCTCGGTGAAGGTGCCGGCCTGGTTGAGCTTGATCAGCACGCTGTTGCCGGCGCGCTCCTCGCGCTTCTTGCCGCAGAGGTAGGGGATGATGAAGCGGAGCTGCGTGACCACCAGATCGTCGAGCACGATCTGCACGCGATCGCCGAAGCGGGCGTTCATCAGCTTGTGGGCGGCCACGTCGTGCTCGGAGCCGGGGTCTTCCATGGTGGCGAAGTTGTCCGCGCTGTTCACGACCGTACCGTCGAAGTCGACCAGCTCCTCGCGCGTCTTCTTGCCGGTGCCTGAGAAGCGCATGTCGTACATGCCCTGAGCGATCAGCTCCTCTCCCTTCTGCACCTCGCTGAAGGCGTTGTCGGTGCCGATCGCGTACTCGGCGAGGCCGAGCCCGAGCTGGCCCGCGCACTCCTTGATCCGGGTCAGCCCCTCGAAGTTGTCCTTCACCGGGAACACGAAGCCACGCTCCTTGGCCGTGCCGGTCGGCAGCCCGTCGCGCACCAGGTTCTTCTCGAACTGGCGGAAGAACTTGGTGCCCGTGTCGAAGACTTCCTTGAGCGAGCCGGCCTTCATGGCGAAGAAGAACATCTCCTGGATGTCCTGCTTGGTGCCGGGCACGTGCTCGCCGCCGCACACCATGTTGAAGGCGATGTTGGGGAAGTGGAACGTCCGGGTCTGGTCGGTGGTGAAGATCTCCCAGGCCTCGTAGCCGCTCGCCTTCAGCAACGTCTGGAAGAAGGCGGTGGACGCGGCCAGGCACGCGTTTCCGCCCCACGCCTTCTTGTTGTGGCCGGCGCGCTTGACCAGCTCCAGGTCGAACGCCGCGGCGGCGTCCAGCAGGTCCCTGGGGCTCTTGATCACCACCTTCTTCGGGAGCAGCGGCGCGATGTTCTTCTCGATGGACTCGAGCGCCTTGTCGTTCGGGATGTACACCGCCTCGTTCTCACCGTCCGACGTCCCCTTGGGGATGCCGTTGCGCTCGGTGATGGTCCACGTCTCCTCCCCGCGCGTGACCTTCGCCGTGACTTCGCCCTCGATGGTGAAGCTGGCGTACGAGGAGAGGATCTCTCGTCCCTTGAGCGTGAAGCCCGTGACCGTCGTCTCTTTGATCATGGCGCGACGGTATAGCAGCATCGCGGCAGCTTTTGGCGGCCAGCGTGCCCACGAGATCGCGAAGCGCGCGCCGCGGAGGTGTCCGCCGCGCAGGGAGGGGCGGCGAGGCACGACCCTCGGCGTGGATCGCGGAGCGCGATGTGCGGAGGCGACCGTCGGAAGGCCGGCTCCAGCGCTGGAGTCAGGCGCCCGGGGCGCGCACGAACTGCTCGTAGACCACGAGCGTGACCGGCTTGTCGTTGGCGACCTTCACCAGGACGCTCTTGACGCGCAGCCATTCGAGGCCGGCCTTGCCGGCGCCCACGCGCGGCACGCCGATCCGCTCGATCCCCGCCCCGGCGGCGTGCGTCACCATCGCGGCGAGCGCGCGCTCGAGCGCGGCGAGCGCGGGCCGCTTCGTCGCGTTCTCCTGGATCGTGAGGCTGTACACCGTGTCGCTGCCCTCGCTCCAGACGAAGGCCTCCCCGAGCTGGAACTTCCGCTCGGCGCTCCGCTGCTCGAACGCCGGGAGCAGGCCCGGCCAGCGCTTCTTGAACGTCACGGAGATCCCCGTGTCCATCTCGCCCACGCAGCTCACGCCGTGCGCGTACGCATGAAGGTCCGGGGTGTTGAGGAGATCGCCCTTGGTGAAGATCGTCGGCACGCGGGGCACCCTAGCACTGTCGGGGTCCGCTTCGTGAGATGCCGACGGGCCCGCGAACGCGAGGGCGAGGGGCCGCCTGTGCCCCCGCCCCCTCGAGCGCGCCGTTCCGGCCCGCCCGGCACGTCCGCGCCGGCGCCCCTCGGACGGGCCGGTCGTGCTCGCTCCAGCGCGCGGCCTCCCCGGCGGCGCGGCGCCGGGCGGCGCGCCCGGCGATTCCGGGCTGCACGGGCGCCGCCATGCACCCTCCCCGCGGCGCGGGGAGGTGAGCACGGCGGCGTCTGCGCCGCGTCTCGCTCAGATCTCGGAGTAGGCGCGGGAGATGACCCGCCGGGCGACCGACTGGATGCCGGTGTGCTCGTAGTAGCTGGTCATCACGTCGAGCGCCGCGGCCACCACGTCGAGTTTGTCGTCCGAGAAGGCGATGTGCTCGCGCACCTTGTCGAGGACGCCGGCCTGAGTGATGCCCTTCTCCTGCACCAGCTGGGTGACCTTGCCGCCGGCCTGCTCGAGGTTCTTCTGGATGAGGGCCTTGTGCTCATCGGGGCCGCCACCGGGCAGGTATTTGGCGACGGCGTTGTAGAGCTTGCTGTCGGTGAGCGCCGAGCCGGAGACGGCGGCGGTGATCTTCTCGAGGAAGTTCGGCCCCAGCGGCAGCACGCAGTCGATGGCCGCGAAGGCCGCCAGGCGCATGACGTCGCTCTTGCCGTAGCTGCCGATGGCCTTGGCGAAGTCGGCCACCCCGTCGCCGGGGATGCCGTTGACGAACACGAACGAGGCCAGCTCGCACGCGAACTTGATGCCTGCATCCACGGCCTGGGCCGCCTCCGGCTGCGGGGTGATGGCCTTCAGGAAGCCGAGATCGAACTTCTGGCCGATGAGGTTCACCGCCGAGGCGGCGGCGATGGTCTTGTCCAGGCTGTCCACCATCTGGAAGCACCAGACCGCCTTCTGGTAGCCATTGGACGAGTCGGTGTAGAGCTGGATGGCGCGCTGGCCGACCTGCTGGATGAGGTCCTGGTCGCTCTCGCCGGTCTCGTCGGCGATGAGCTCGTCGAAGTTGGTGATGTTCTTCCACTGGCCGGGGGCGATCCAGTCCAGGGCGTGGAGCACGGCGCCGGTGACGCTGGTGCCGGGCAGGTCGTTGACCAGCTTGAAGATGGGGTCGTCGCTGTCGCTCATGGGCTCTCTCCGGTGGCTACTTGGTGGGGGGATTGAAGGAACGCAGCCCGCCGAGATCGAACTTCTCGAGCAGGGCCTTGCGCGCGGCGTGATCCAGGGCCTGCGACGAGACCTTGATCTGCCAGCGGTTGGCGACGAGCGCCGTCGTCTGGTTCTTGCCCACCGTGGTCAGCGGGTCGCTGCCCAGCTTCTCGGTGGCGTCGGCGAACTTCTTGCGAGCGTCCTCGTTCTGGACGAGGTCGCTGATCGAGAGCGTGGCCTCGGCGCCCTCCTTGGCGTACTTGGCCTGCACGAAGCCGTCCTTCTCCTGCTCGAAGGTGCGCTTCAGCCCCTCGACGCCGTCGGCTGGGAAGAAGGCGTTCAGCTTGCCGCCCTCGACCGCTTTGGGTGTGTCACCTTTGGCCTTCTCCTCGGCGCGCTGTTCAGCGGCCTCCTGCGCCCCCTCCCAGCGCTCGTTCTTGTCCTTGCAGCCGGTCGCTCCCGAGAGCATCCCGGCGATACAGAGCGCTCCGAGCCATCGCCATCCGAGCATCTTCGCTTCTCCTTCGCGCCCACGAGCGCGCCGCGACGATAGCGCACCCGGCCCGCGGCGCCTGCGCTGGCTGGCGTGTGCGGTGACGATGCTGGATCCCCCGGCGGGGGGCAGGGCCGTCCTGGGCGGACGGTTCTGGCGACGTTGGCGCTGCGTTCCAGAGCGCCTGGCCGCTGAGCGTCTCGTGAACGACCCGGGCCCCCGGCTCATCCCGAGGGCGACGGCGCGGCTCAGGGGGCTGGCGAGCGAGGCGACCATCGTGGCTGCTCCTTGGTAGCTCGCTGAGGGCCGGCGCCGGATACGGCAAGCGCAGCAACCTCTCGGGTGAATTGAAATTCAAACCGGAGGCTGCCGGGAACCTCTCGGGTGAATTGAAAGTCAAACCGGAGGATGCCGGGAACCTCTCGGGTGAATTGAAAGTCAAACCGGAGGCTGCCGGGAACCTCCCGGGTGAATTGAAAGTCAAACCGGAGGCTGCCGGGAACCTCCCGGGTGAATTGAAATTCAAACCCGAATTCCCGGGCAGCGTGGCCGCGTGTCCGCCGTCGTGTGAGCCAGTCGCGCCATGCTCTCTCTCGTCCAGGTCCTCCGCTGCGCTCCGGCCCCCTGGGCGGCCTTCACGCCGCGGCTGCGCGCTCAGATCGCGCCGAGCGTCGCCTTGAGCTGGATGCTCGCTGCGGTCATGTTCTTCGTGTAAGCCACGCCCACCACGCGGACCTTCACGGGGGCGCCGGTCGAGTTCAGGTAACTCACCGGCTGGAAGCCAGCGTCGGGCTCGAACCGATGGCTCCCGTTGCAGACGAGCGCGCCCCCGCCGGCGCGGATCAGCCCGGAGCCGGTGCGCACGAACCAGTCGACGTGGCCGCGGTCGCCGCTCGACTGGCAGGCGCCGTACGCGCCGCCGGACCCGACGCGCGTGCCGTTCGGCACGGTCCATGTCGCGCCCAGGCCGACGTCCTTGTCCGAGAGGGCGCTCGACGCCTCCCCGCCGAGCGCCGGGGTGAGCTGCGTCTCGTTGTAGGCCAGCAAGTACCGGGCGACCGCCTCGGCGAGCGCATTGCGCCGGGCCTCGCTGCCCTTGAACGTCGTGCTCTGCTCGATGTGGATCCCCTCGCCGAAATCGGACAGCTCGTTCGCGTAATTCTCGCTCGATATCCCTCGCGGGCATCGCGTCGTGCCGGTGAAGTCCGCGATCGCGTCGATCGCGACGCCGCGGTATGTCGCCCAGAGCGCCGCGGCGGACACGAGCCCCTGGCGGAGTACCAGCGGCGCGCCGCCGCCGATCAGCGCGTCGGCGCTGCACGTCGCCGTCGGGGTGTACCCGTGGAACCCGACCACCTGGTCGCGCACCTGCTCGCCGTTCGCCGGGGAGAACCCCTCGTGGAGCTCGTGGAGCCCGCGGAAGCTCTTGAAGCTCAGGTCGTCGGAGTTGATGTGCCAGCGACGCGCGTTGTTCCCGACGCTCCGCACGAGCCAGAAGTGCGCCGAGGCAGCATGCAGCGAGTACAGGTGCTGCACCTGCTCCCCCGTCCACGTCTCGATGCCGCCGCCGTGCGGCGCCGTGAACGCCACGCGGCGCGCGGCCGGGCCGCCCGTCGGCGCGGCGTAGAAGTCGCCGATCCCGATCTCGGTGTCCAGCGTGCTCGTGATCGACGGGAGCGGCTGCGCGACCCAGCCGCACATGCTCACCGGGTACGTCGTCCACGCGCCGGTCTGTGGGGATGTCGTGGTCCCGAACCTGCTCTGGAACCCCTGCGTGCTCATCAGGACGAGCGCCTGCGCCTCGGGGCGGTCGTGCCACGCATCGTCGACGGTGCAGAGCGCAGTGCGATCGTTCGCCGTGATGCGGAGCTGGACGCCGGCCAGGCCGTGGCGCGTGGCGTAGGGCTCCCAGACCCGACACTTCTCCTCCATGTTCTCCGACGCCGGCGCCGCGTCCATGCCGGGGTCGATCTCGAACGTGACGTTCGAGATGGAGTATCCCGGGTGGGGCGACCAGTCACAGGCGAGCGTCGCGGCCCCGTCGGAGGCGGCGACCGCCGCGCCGAGCGCCTCGTCGGTGAGGTCGACGGCGTCGTCCACGCCGCCGCAGCCCGACGCGATCAGGAGCGCGAGCGGGATGATCCGGTGGCGCCGTGTGAGAGCACGCCCGAGTCCACTCCTCTTTGCGATGACAAGGAGTGTGACCGTGGACGCGCTGATCAAGGTGCGGTGTGGGTGCAGGTGCATTGTTCAATCTCCTCACGAACGTGTTGATCAGCTGCGCGGCGGCGACATGCGATTGCCGCTCGATGAGCTCGCGGATGTCCTCCCGCCGGCCGCGCGCCGCTGGCGGCTTTGCACCCGGTGTGCCGGCCGCGCGACGCGCGCTGCTCCGGGGAAACGGCGCGGCGGTGCGCAACGCCGCGATCGCGCCGCCGCGCGACCGCCGGAGAGTTGCTCGAATTGCGCAGGGCGCCGCTCAACCGCCGGCGCGCGCCCGCGCCTCCCGCCGGCGCGGAGCGGCCCGCGCGATGTAGCGAAGATCCGGGGGCCGATGAGGTCGAGCGCCCCGCCGGCGCGGGACGGCCTGGCAGAGCGGGACGCCGCGGCGGAGGGGCGACGCGCGAGGGCTCCGGGGCATCGGAGGCTGCATGACCACGCCAGATCCGAACGCGCGGCGAACGGCGCCGGCCGGCCTCGGCCGCGCGCTCGCGGCGCTGGTCCTCGCTGCGCCGCTCCTCTGGACGAGCTGCGGCCGGCTATCAGGTCGGGTGGCGGTCGCGCGCCGGGCGGAGCCGCGCGTGCGGGCCGTCCTGGAGGAGAACGCCGTCGCGCGGCCGGCGCCCCCGCGCGCGGGATCGGTCCCGCTGCTGCTCGTCGCGGACGCGCGGGGCAGCGCGCCAGCGACAGCCGTCGCGCCCGCGAAGCGACCGCCGGGAGCGACGCCGCCACCGGAGGTCGCCGTGTCGGCGGCCGTGCCGTTCGCGCCGGGCGCGCTGCGCGACGTCCGGCTCCTCCGCCTGCGCGACGGGCGCGGCGCGGCGGTCCCGCTCCGCGCGAAGCCGCTCGCGGTCTGGCCCCAGGGCGGCTCGATCCGCAGCGCGCTCATCGCCTTCCGCGCGTCGCTCTCGCCGGGCGAGCGCGCGATCTACACGCTGGATCACGGCGCTCCCGCTCTCCCTCCCGAGGGCGCGCCGCCGGGGTCCCCCGCGCAGCGCGCCGGCACGCCGCCGGGGTCCCCCGCGCAGCGCGCCACGCCGGTCGCGCCGGTCGCGCCCGTCGCCCAGGGCGCGCCGGTCGCCCCGGCCGCGGTGCTCGACGAGGCGCTCCTCCCCGACCCGGACGGCCCGATCGCGGCCGTGCTGCCGCCGTCGTGGTACGCGGCCAGCGAGGTGTGCGGGCCGCAGCTGCCCGCCATGGACGACCGCCGCTTCCCCGGGTTCGAGAGCGGCATCGAGCGCGGGCTCGACCGCATGACGCCCGCGTACGACTCGTACGGCGTCAGCTGCTCGGGCCCGCACCGCACGTACTACGACGGCCCGCACGCGCTCTACCAGCGCTTCCTCCGCAACGGCGACGTCGCGCGCTACAGGCGCGCGCGCGCCGAGGCCGTCTGGTACCGGCAGCACGAGCTCAGGTTCTCGCCCGACCGCCGGCTCGCGGTCCACGTGTGCGAGACGGAGGACTGGACGCCGGCGAAGCCGCTCTCGTGGGAGGTCCTCCGGCGCACGCTCGGCCAGGGGATGCTCGACGACTACCTGCTCACCGGCGATCCGGCGGCGAAGGAGGCGGTGCTCGCGACGGGCGAGGCGCTCCGGCAGAACCTCGCCGCGCTGACGGGCGGGAAGAAGGAGGACGTGCTGCGCGTGACCGAGCGCAACATGGCCTGGGCGATGATGACCCTGTCGAGCTACTACGCGCTCGACCCGCGGCCGGAGCTCCTCGCGGCGCTGCGCGGGCTCGCCGACCGCACCGTGACGTGGCAGCAGCAGGGCGCGTCGGGCGCGTTCGAGCACGACCTCAACCGCGCCGACCCGTCGGAGTGCGAGCGCGGCCCGCGCGGCGGCTCGCCGTTCATGACCGCGCTGCTCGTCGACGCGCTCATGGACTACCGCGCGCTCACCGGCGACCCGCGGGTGCGCGAGGTGGTCGCGCGCGCGGCAGGCTGGCTGGAGGAGCGCGCGCTGACCTCGGACCGGCGCGCCTTCCGCTACCTGTGGGGCTGCGAGACGGACGCGTACGACGACAGCGGGACCGCCGACCTCAACCTGCTGATCGTGCCCGTGTTCGGCGCGGCCTACGCGCTGACGCGCGATCCGCGGTGGATCGCCGTGGGAGACGCGCTGGCCGACGTGGGCGTGAAGGAGATGCGGGTGAAGCAGCCCAAGCAGTGGAACCAGGCGATGCGCGCGTTCGGGCGCTACCTCGGGTACCGGGCGGCCCTCGCCGGCCCGGCGATGGCAGCGCAGCTGTCCGCCGGGCGCTGAAGCATCTCACGCCTCGACGTGGGCGCAGCGACAGGCGGGCGCAGCGACAGGCGGGCGCAGCGACAGGCGGGCGCAGCGGCAGGCGGGCGCAGCGACAGGCGCGCTCCTTCACCGAGGCCTCCCCGGGAGCAGGCCGTCCGGTGGCGGGCCGTGGCGCCGGGTCAGAGCCGCTGCGCGCCGGCGCCGGCCTGCTTCAGCGCGTAGCTGATGCCGCTCTTCAGCGTCCCCCTGGTCACGACGGCGCTGAGGTCGACGCCGAGGTCGATGAGCGTCTGCGCCAGCTCGGCGCGGATGCCGGTGATCACCGTCCTCGCGCCGAGCAGCCGCAGCGCCGCCGCCGTGCTCATCAGCGTGCTCGCGACAGCAGAGTCGAGCACCGTCACCCCGGTGACGTCGATGATGACGACCTGCGCCCGGTTCGCCTGGACGCCGTTCAGCGCCGCCTCGAGCGCCTGCTGCGCCCGCGGGGAGTCGATCGTCCCGATGAGCGGCATCACCATGATGTGATCGGTGATCGGGATGAGCGGCGTGGAGAGCTCCGCCAGGCGGGCGTCCTTCGTCTGGATGATCTCCGCCTGGAGCGCCGCGCGCGCTTCCTCGGCCCGGGCGCGCTCCGTGAGCTCCAGCTGCAGGCGCTCGTTCGTCCGGCGGAGCTCCTCGGTCTGGCGCGTCACCTCCGTCTCCAGGCGCTCGTTCGAGCGCCGGAGCGCGGACGTCATCTCCGCCAGGTGCGCGTAGAGCAGGGCGTTCTTCACGGCGATCGCCGCCTGGGAGGCGAGCAGCCCGAGCGTCTCCAGCTGCGTCGCGAACAGCGGCTCCGGCGTCGCGTCGCCCTCGATGTACAGGACCCCGATCAGCTCGCCCTGGCAGATCATGGCCAGGGAGAGGATCGACTTCGGCGGCTTCCCCTCCAGATAAGGCGCGCCGGCGAGGCGAGCCTCGCGGCTCGTGTCCCAGTGGAAGACGGACTCCCGGGTCCTCGCGACCTCCTCCACGACGCACACGGCGAGATCGGCGTCCGGCTGGAGCGGGGTCGAGAGCCCGAGCCGGACCGCGTCCTGATCCTTCGCGATCGAGGCCTCGATGACCAGCCCGGACTCGCGCGAGAGGACGAGGACGCACTTGCGCGCGCCGGCGTGCTCGAGCGTGAGCCGCATCAGCCGGTCGAGCAGGTCGTCGAGGACCATCTCGCCCGAGACCGCCTGGGCGGCGCGGATGACCGTCGCCATCTGGGCCTGCGCCTGCGTGAGCCCCTCCAGCGCCCGCTCCAGCTGGGCGGTGCGCTCCGCGACGCGCCGCTCCAGCTCGTGCGTGAGCCGCTGCAGCGCCGACTCCGCCGCGAGGCGCTCGTCCACCTGCGCCGCGAGGCTCTTCGTCAGCTTCCTGAGCTTCGTGTGCACCCGGACGCGCGCGAGCAGCTCCGCGTCCAGGAACGGCTTGGCGAGGTAGTCGACGGCCCCGAGGTTCAGGCCCTTCACCCTGTCCGAGGAGAGGTCCGTGCTCGCGGTCATGAAGATGACCGGGATCGCGCTCGTCGTCGGGTCGCTCTTCAGCCGGCGGCAGGTCTCGAATCCATCGATCCCATCCATCTTCACGTCGAGCAGGATGAGGTCGGGCATCCCTTCCTTCGCGAGCCGGATCGCACGCACGCCGTCCACCGCCGCGGCGACCTCGAAGCCCGAGCCCGTCAGGGTGTCGGACAGGAGCCCCAGGTTCCGCGGATTGTCGTCAACGATCAGTATTGTCCCGGCTTCACTGGAATCCATCGTTCACTCCTCCAGGACGCGCGCGCGCACATCTCCATGGCCAAAGCGCGAGCCGTCCAGCGTCGTCGATCGCGTACGTGCTCGTCGGTGAACCTTCCCCGGCATCCAGCCTGAGCCGCCGTGGCTGAAGCGGAGCGGCCGGCGCGCCTCCGCGCGGCGATCGCCGCGCGACGGACGGCCCGAGCTGGCACGCCGAGGCGAGGACACGCGACGCTGCGGCGGTGAGCCGGCCGGGGATGCGTCGCACAGCCGATGTCTTCATGGTCTATCGAGGGTCCTTCGCGAGTCACCGGACGCGGCGCGCCATGGCGCCTGCCTCGCGGCGGCGGCCCGACCGCGGGGCCCCCCATGTTGAAGCACCCTATCACGAACCCGCTGCGGGCCGCGACGCCCGATGACGGGGGCTACAGTGTCCCGCGCGCGGCCAGGCCGCCGGTCACCTGCTGCGACCGCTCACCTGCGGCGATGGCGCAGAAGGTGACCCGGTGTCCGTGTATGAGGCGCCAGTCATGGCGAGGAGGAACACGCCACGGCGCGCGCGAGGCAGCCTGATCCGATCTGCCCGGGGGCCTGACGGGGGGCGAAAATCCGGGGGGGGACGCGGGACTAGCCCGCTGGACGGAGCCGGAACGCGCCACACTCGGGGTGCTCGATGCGGCCGGCGAAGAGCGAGCCATCGAGCGCGAGATCGCCCCTCATGCTCACGGTGACGTAATTGGGAGGGCGCTCGAGCCACGCGCCGGGGGAGAACGAGGCAGTCCGCGTCTCGGCGTCGTAGCGGCCGAGCATGAGGTATTTGCCGGATGCGCCGGACTCGGCATGACGGAAGCCGAACACGGCCTTGATGCGGTCGCCCTTGACCCGGAGGATCCGGAACGTCATCTCGGTCGTGCCCTGCGGACAGTCGTAATCGCCGATCCAGGTCCGCGTCCGCTCGAACGGGTTCGCACCGCGAGGCTCGTCAGGGACCCAGCCGTCCGCGACCACCGCCACCGACGCCGGGGGCGGATCCTGGAGGACGATGTAGACCGTCTCGGCGGGCGGCGGCTCCGGCGCGCGCGGCTCGCCAAAGCCGGGCGCGGGGCCGCAGGCGGCCAGGAGGAGGGCCGCGCCAGGGGCGCAGCGCAGGGCAGCGCGCAGGCGGGGGGCGGGGGCGTTCGCGGTACCCATGCGCGGGAGGGTACCACAGGGCGGGCGCGGGGAGCCCGCGCCCGACCGCCAGGGAGGGGGCACGGGGGCACGAGGCGCGCTGGATCGAGCGCGCGCACCGATCGAGCCTCGCTTCGACGCGTCGGTAGCTCTCGCGGCTGCTGGATGCCCGGACCGCCGGTTATCGAGGCCATCGCCCACAACGGGGGGCGCACGCCTGGCGAGGTGCTGCGCGAGGCGGCCGCGGAGCCGGCGAAGCAGCCGAGCGTGGCCGGGGTTGCCGCCTCATGGCGCGGTGGTATGTGCGTCGCGGAGGCTCCGCGATGCAGCATAGTCGCGTGCGAGTTGACGAGAGCGGCCGGAAGCGGCGTGACGGTGCCCGGGGGCGGCGCGCGGAGAGGAGGCCCCGCGATGAAGAGGACACCACCTCGGCCCCGCCGGTCACGACCGTGCTGGACGTCGTGGATGATGCGTCCAAGGACTCGTTTCCTGCCAGCGATCCGCCCGGCTGGACGCCCACCAGAGCCGGCTCGTAGCGGCGCGAGGCCGAGCTGCCGAGCCCGGCGCGTCGCGAAGCGTAAGGAGCCGGTGGAGAAGGCACGACAGCATCGGCGTGGGCGAGTACGGGCCGACACACGAGCCGGTCGAGCAGCTCGCCGCGTTGCGTGCCATGCCCAACCTCGTGGACATCCGGCCGTGCGACGCGAACGAGACGCGCTGGGCCTGGCAAGTGGCGCTCGAAGCGCATGACCGCCCGACGGCGATCGTGCTCACCCGCCAGAGCGTACCCACGCTCGATCGCTCGGTGTTCGCTCCCGCGAGCATGCTCCGCCACGGCGCGTACGTGCTCGATCACGGCGCGTCGGCGGGCGACCCCGAGATCATCCTCATCGCGAGCGGTTCGGAGGTGGCGCTGATCGTGAAGGCGGCCGAGCTCCTGAAGGACGCCGGAATTCGCGCTCGGCTGGTCTCGATGCCGTCGTGGCGCCTGTTCGAGGAGCAAAGCGCCGAGTACCGCGAGGGCGTGCTGCCCGCGCGGATCAGGGCACGCCTCGCCGTCGAAGCGGCGTCGCCGCTGGGCTGGGAGCGCTGGGTCGGGCTCGAGGGCGCCATCATGAGCGTGAACCGGTTCGGAGCCTCCGCGCCCGGCCCCAAGGTCCTCGAGGAGTACGGGTTCACGGCCCAGCGGGTGGCGGAGGCTGCCGCGGCGCTCCGGTCGCGCACGCGCGCAGGCTGATACGGAGATACGGAGAGGAGACGGCGGCGATGCGCCTCGATGACGTGAAGAAGCTCGGACCGTCGTGCGCGCCGTGAGCTCGTTTGCCGGAGTGACCAGCGTGCCATCGACGTCAGCGATCAGCAGATCGATCCCTGGCCTCATCGCCCGTCCGTCGCAGATGCGTCCGCGCCGAGGAATCGTCAAGCAGCCGCGCTCCCGAGAATGGCGCATGACCGTTCGCGAACACGCGCGCGAGCCCGTCGGAAGCTGGTCGCGCTGCAAAGGTGCCAGATACCGAGGCGCACCGGAAGGTGCTCGCGAACGTCGCGGAGCTCTCTCTCGTGGTCGGCCATCGATGTGGCCGCCTGACGCGAAACGATAGATCACCTCGCGAGGACCATCCGCCTGAGCGCAGGGCCCCCGGGGAGTTCGAGTGGCGGACAGCCGATGAGCTTGCAGAGGATGCAGATGGAGGGTTCACGGAACAAACGTTGGTCCGCACTTCAACGGACGCGCGTTCAACCCTGAGTCTCCCCCGGGTGTCAGAGAAGTTGGCGCCCGATCTGATCCGCTTACGCGGGTGAGGTCACCGTGAGCGGAGAGCGGAGTGGTCCATCCCCGCGAGGGCAAGGCCGCGCTGGAGGCGCTTGGCGGGCCGGCCAAGCTTGGGCACGGTCCGGCCCCCGTCGCGGCGCGTTCGGGAGCTGGAGAAGCAGCTGCAGCGCGAGGACAGGGCGTTCGCCGAGGCGGCGGCCGTCCTGGTGCTCCCAGAAAAACCCAGGCGATCTGGGGACGGGGACCACGGTACGGAGCCGGGACTGACAAGCGACGCTCGAGCTCATCGACCAGGCCACGCGCAGCACCTTGGTGTATGCCCGCGCCGCGAATCCGAGGCGCTCCACGGCCGACGCGAGCACGCGCGCGCCCGCCGCGTCCGGCATTGGCGACGTGCGCGAGATCGCGCAGGCCGAGCTCGGCGTTGCGCGCAGCGACGAGCTCCCCCGCCTCGAAACGCGCTGCGCGGCCCGGGCCTCCACCACACGCGCCCGCACCGCCGCGGAGCTCTCGGCGCTTGGAGCGACACGCGACCGTTGCATCCGTCGCCCTCCGCCGCGCGGAGCGGCGCGCACAGGTGCGCGACGTCGACCGGGGCAACGCGATGTGCAGTCGATGCGATCGAGCAGCGGCCCGCCCAGCCGCGCCCCGTAGCGCGTACGGTCTGAGCAGACGCAGCGGTTCCCGCGGTCGCCGTGGAAGCCGCACGGACAGGGGTGGGGATCGTGGAGACAGTTCCGCCGGCTTGGGCTAACCTCGCCGACATGTCATGGACGGTAGGACAGTCGATTGGGGGGCGGTACAAGCTCCAGCGCCGCCTTGGCCAGGGAGGGATGGGGGAGGTCTGGCAGGCTGAGGACACGGTCCTCGGCCGCAGCGTGGCCGTCAAATGTACACTACCTCACCTTGCACAGCTTGACCCGAAGTTTACGCTGATGCTGCGTCAGGAGACCCGAGCAGCCTCCCACCTCTTCAACCATCCCCACGTCGTATCGGTACTCGATTATGTAGAAGAAGCCGGCGTGCCTTTCGTGGTGATGGAGTTCCTCCCTGGCGTGGATGGGCGCAAGTTCGCGAGCCAATATCTACCTAAGCGCAAGGACAACTTAACCCGGACAGCACTTGCCCTGTATGTCACTTTTTGCGCCGCGAAGGCTCTGATGCACGCCCACGAAAAGGACATTATTCATAGGGACATAAAACCGGCAAACCTTCTAATATCGACGACTGGACAGGTCAAACTAAGTGATTTCGGCCTTGCTAAGTTCGCGCAGGAGGCAACACGTCAAGTTACTGGCAAGGGACACGGCACATTGCTCTATTTTGCTCCAGAGCAAATTCAAGGGGAACCTGGGTCAGCCGAAACCGACCAATATCAGCTTGGGTGCCTTCTGTACGAGCTACTGGAAGGAAAGGCACCGTTCGAAGATGAGCCGAACAACGGTGCGCTCGCCATGGCGAAGCTCATGAAGTCGGTACCGCCGCCTAGCAAGATGAACGGGCTTCTTCCCAGTGAAAAGCAAAGTGTCATTGAGATATATGAAGGGCTGATCAATCACCTACCGGCTGCTAGGTGGCTCGCGTACGAAGCCGTCGAAAGTTTGGCCCGCATCCTGCATCGCCCGTCGTGGCGCATCGTGTTTGGGCCCAAGATCCCCCCTTCGGTCCACGGGCGGATATCCACGATCACCGGGTATGATCCCGGGCCTGGAGCAGATTTGTTGGACTTTGAAGATCCGGAAGAAGCCCTTTCGGAGGCCCTTGCCCTAACACTTGCCGGAGCAGGCCCTTACTTCGCCCTGGGTCGCCCTGGGTGGCTCCAACAGAAACTCATAACCGCTGCCCGGAAAGTCTAGACCAGCACGGGTTGAGCTCCGAAGACGGCTGAAGCTCCTCCCACTTCATCTCGATCCTGAGATCCAGCGGCAGCTCGTGCTCGGGGACCGAGACGTCCCGTCCCCCCACCTGCCCCACGATCGGCAGCCGAACTTGGACCCTCTCAACCTCGGGCGCCATCTCACCCACGCGACCGAGGACCGGACGCGTCCGTCCTTCGCGCTCGCCGCCGACCGCATCGCCCGAGCCTACCCGCGGGCGATGCGGATTCACCTGGTGCTGGACAACCTCAATACTCACACCCCTGCATCGCTCATCAAGGAATTCGGAGCCGAGCGGGGTCGCGCGCTTGCCTCGCGTTTCGCGCTTCACCTCACGCCCAAGCACGCGAGCTGGCTGAACGCCGCGGAGACCGAAACCAGCCTCGTGTCCAGGGAGTGCCTCGGTCGCAACCGCATCCCAACCCTCGCCGAGCTACGCCGCCGCGTCCGGCAGTGGAATGCAGCCGCGGACCGGGCGCGCCGCGAGATCAACTGGAAGTTCACCGTCCGCGACGCCGAGCAAGTTTTCGGCGCCGACTGGTTCAACAGAATCGTCGGAGCACTAGAGCAAACCTGAATGCTCAAGCGTACTCAACAGGGTATCCGTCGTGGGGGCACGACCGAGAAATTGTCGAATGAGGCCCCCAGCCGAGGCACCAATTTCTCGAGCCTGTCCCTCACGGACAAGGCGAGCGAGCGACGCCGCTAACGCTACGTGCTGCTTTGGATCTCCCGCGGGAACATAGTTGACCCAAGGAACCATAGCCCTAGAGAACCATTGTTTTGCAACGATCTCTGCAGAGCAGACCAAAGCCCGTCGACGCCACATGACCTCCTTCGGGATCTGCGGACCATGAATATTGACTTCAAAATCACGCTCAAGAAATGCAACCGCGTCGCAGGAATCGATAAACGCAGGAACTTGCCACGGTGCGATCAGTGGACCAATGTTTACTTTCCTGAGCTCTCTTCGGCGGATTTCATCTCGAAGCGCAGAAATCACCCCTATGCGACCGCCCGTACAGAACGCAACTTCCAGCTCGACACCTTCGTGTCCTAGGATGGACAGTGCTGCAAGTAGATCAAAATGACCTTTTTGCTGCCCACATTTTCCGTAAACTCCAAGCCTGAATGGACTTGACACGCCTTGTGGACGCCTCTTGGGTCGGGTGTTGAAATAACTGGGCAACGCTGCACCTGGTAAAGCATCGACGATCCGGTATCCGTCAGTTAGAGGAAACCTTTCTTCGAGCAATGGACGCGAGCGCGGCGAGACGCTTAATAGATAAGCACCGCGAAACAGCAACCGATACGCGGCGAGCAAGTCCGGGTTGGCACAAAGCCGGCTGAGATCGCTTCCCGCGTGAACTATGACACATGGTTTCCTCGCGTTGCTCGCGGCCATCGCTGCGGCCACGCCGAACGGCTGAAAGTACCAACCTATCACAAGGTCAGCCGTCGCAACAACTTCAGCGCCCGCTCCCAGCAGACGAGTTTCCAACGCTGAGGATCGAGGGATGTGTGCAATTGGAGACGTGGAATCAATGCGAATCACTGCGGCTCCAGCAAGGCGCCTATCGAACTCCACCCAGTCTGCAGCCGTAAATTCCTCATTGAAGTCGGCGTCGGCATCAAGATTGGTGGTGATAATAGTACATCTGTGGCCCCGAGCCCGAAGAGCTCTCACGAACTCTAAGGTCTGAACTGCCACGCCACCTTGCAGTGGTGGTATTTTCCCGAAGACTACAACGCTTGCCATCAGCCGCGCCCACACCTATTGCATCTTGAGCAGCCGTGCCCACAACTCGCGCAGCCGCGCCCGCATCGACTGCAGCTTCTGCCGCATGCGTTGCGACAGGCTGGTTCATGGAGTGCTTCGCCGGACTGAACGCGAGGCCAGATATCAATGGGCGGTTCGCTACCGAAGACTTTCTCGTAATCCGCAAGCGTCCGACGGTAGCTGTCCCGGCTGAGGGCGAGCCGCTGTTCGAGGCCATCATCACTGCCACGTTCCTCAGGTTCGTGGTGGATATACGTTCCGGCGATGGCCTCACAGAAGGCGAAGTAGTCACGTGAAAATATCATAAACGTGTGCCACGCGTCGTCGACGATGCCGCGCATTCCGTACCTAGCAGACGAGTTCATTGCGCAAAGCGCCAAGAATCGCTTCATTTCTTCGACAACCCGCAAAGCCATATCCTCTGGGAGATCATAGTCGTGCGAGTACCGAGCTACCACTCTCGGTAGCGGGAACAGCGCCAGCGACTCCCGGATCTTTGTTGCCTTCTCCGGATCCACTTGCTCTTCGTTCTGTTCTGTGGTCATGCTCGATTTCCTTTGCGCGAGAACGCGCTAAGCTTAACACAAAGCATCGTGGGAGTGAAGCTGATCGCTGAGGCCACGCTTCGTGGAGTAGCCGCCCAGCAGGAACAGCACAACTCGCCACCCCGGCCCTGCTCGCCGAGCTCGTGCTTGTCGCCACCGAGCGCACGCTCTACACCGTATGTCGACCACCCGCATCCGGGTGCCCGCCGCGGCCATATTGCAAGGCGTGCGCTTGCCTCGATGTGCGCGCCGGGGCGGTTCCCTCGCAAACGCCGAGGTCCTCGCCCGTCCGCCTCGCGCCCAGCCCCGAGTTCGACGGCCTCGGCGACGATCGCCGCGTGCGCCTCGATCTTCTCGACTTCGCGCCTGTGGGCATCGAGCGCCGGAGGCTCATCGAATTGCCCCGCACCAGGGGGGCCGCTCGCGGCGTGGCGCTCGTCCTTCGCGAAGGGCTGGATCGGCTCCGGCCTCGAAGGGCCCCGCAAGCTGTGGAATGAAGGCGGCCCATTAGATGGGATGAGGCAGCCCAAGCGGCGCCTGGACTCATGATGCCGACCGCACCGACCCGAGCCTCTGCTCGACGCGTTCGCGCCGCGGGGCCCCCGATTCCACTCAACGCCTCGTCCGCCGACGCGTTCGACCTCATGCCGCGTGCCGCGCTCCTCGTCGGCGGCGACCACTACGCCGCGAACTTACGACATGGGTCCGCGCCACGGAATTCTACAGATGCAAGCCCTTGACGTGCGCTACGAGCCGCGCAGTTGAAGGGCAGCGCGGGGTCCAAGTGGTCGAAGCTTGACGCTCCAGAGATCCTTCATTCTACGGGTCGGCTCGTGAGCCATCAGCAGGTTTCTGACAGGCGCTCGCGAACTTCGCCGAGCCCTCCCGAGCTTGCTCGCGCCCGACGCGGTCGCACGACGTGAAGCCATAGCTCACCTCTATTGACGCTCACGCTGGCTGATGGTTCGCCGAGCAGACCCCTTGATGGCCATCGCGAGCGTGCGCGGTTGGGGTCAAGGAGGGCGATGGCCATCGCCGAGGCGTGCGCCGCTGGCGGCCTCGTGATGGCCATCCTCGTTTGACCGTCGACGGGGGCGCCGGCGAGGCACTCCTGCGCCGGCGCCGAGGACGCACCGGTCATCGCGGTCAGCGTCAGCTGCCGTCCGTGCCCAAGTCGCCGACGAGGTGGGCCATCACCTCGCGCTCGACGAGCTTCTTCTTGCGCCGCGCTGCCTCGCGCAGCGCGGCGGTGGCCATGCGGTCGATCTCGCGCAGGCTCGAGCCGGCCGCCTCGTGCAGCAGGGTGAGTGCGTCGGCGGTGAAGACCTCGCGGTCGGCGCCGGCGCGGCTCATCCGCAGACGCACGTACTCGCCGGTGTCATTGGGGACCATGGCGCCAATTGACAGACGCCGTTCGATGCGCGAGTACAGCGAGCGATTTTTGCGCAGCTCGAGCCGATCTTGGAGGTCCGGGAGCCCTACCAGAATCAGCGACAACAGGGCACGACTGTCCCATTCGTAATTAAGCAAAATGTGGAGATGATCAAGAGTGTCCTGGTGGAGCAGGTGCGCTTCGTCCAGCAGGAAGACGGGATGGATGCGCTCGCGGCCGAGGGTCTCGACATGCGCGCTGACGGCATAGAAGACAGCCGCCGCGGTCGCAGCGGGATTGAGGCCGAGCGCGTGGCAGAGCTGACGATAAAAGTCGCGACGGCCCAGCGTGGCGTTGTGGCAGTAGGTCAGCCGGAAGCCTGCCTGGGGCAACCGATGCCGCACGGCCCGCAGCACACACGTCTTACCGGCGCCAGGCTCGCCGACCAGCAGCACTTGGGCGTGCTCGTGCACGGCCTCGCACACCTCCTCGACGAGCTGCTCCTTCGAGGGCGGCAGCCACAGCTCGCCATCCTGGATCTCCTTGGAAAAGGGCGCGGCGGACAGGGTAAAGAAGCGGACGTACGACTCGCTCACGCTCCACCTCCAGCCTCGCTCGTGTCCTCGCCACCCTCCGCCCGGCGGCCGAGCGTCCGCGCGGGGTTGAAGTCCACCGGGCGCGTCGGCCTGTCCGCCGCAGGGCCACCGCACGGCGGCCGCTTGCGCCGCGCGTTGCGCTGCGGGTCGACCGGATGCAGCACAAGGCGCTTGCCCTCGTGCTCGACCCACGGCGGCTCGTCGGACGCAATGAAGCACCGGGCCACAGAGACGACCTGGCCAGCGAGGTAGCCCTGATCGAGCTGCCAGGCGATGCCGTCGACAGAGACGATGTTATCGCCCGAGACGCGGCGCCGGGTACGCTCGGTAAGCGCGCTGCGTAACGCCTTCTCGTCGACCGCGCTGTCTCCGGCGGGACGGACTGCGTAGACCTGCGCCGGGCTCTTGCCGAGCAGGCCCGCATGCGGCGCTGGGTGGTAGCGCCGGTCGAGGAAAGCGCGGAGCGTCGTGTTGATGTCGACGAGCGAGGCCACGGCACCGAGGTAGTTGAGGCACCCTTCGCGCAGCGTGCGCCAGAAGCGCTCCATTTTGCCGCGCGCCTCGGGGTCGTAGGGCTTTGCGTGCAGGAGCGTGATGCCGAGCCGCGCGCACGCGGTCTTGAGGATGTCGCCGCGGTAGGTCGAGCCGTTGTCGAGATAGAGCGCGTCGGGCTTGCCGTGACGGCGCAGGGCGTCGACGGTCATGCCGAGCATGTCGACCTCCTTCTCGGTGGTGTGCGCCTCGAGCGCGACGACGTAGCGAGAGGCGTCGTCGAGCAGCCCGTGGATGCGGATCGGCATCGCTTTGCCGCCGACGGTGCAGCCGGTCACGTGACAGACGTCACCGTGCCAGAGCGCGCCGGGGCGCTCGGCTTGCCAGCGCAGCCGCGTCTTCGGCTCGCCCTCGGCGCGCGCGGCGCGGCGGCGAAGGCCGTGCGCCGCGTACAGGCGCCGTACGGTGGGCTCGGAGACCTTGCCCGCTTCGAGGCGCCCCTCATCGACGAGCGTCTTGAGGATGAGCGGCACCGAGGCATCGGGATGCTCGCGCCGGATATCGAGCAGCAGCGCGCGCAGCTCCTCCGAGAGCTCCTGCGCGAAGCCTCGATCGCTGCGTGGCTGCGGACGCAGGCCATCGAGGCCAGCGGAGCGATAGGCGTACAGCCAGCGCTGGAGCGTGGGCACCGAGTAGGTGCGCGTGCTGTGCGCGCCCGGCGGTCGAAACCGCTGCTCGCTGAGCGTGCGCAGCTCGGCGGCGAGCTGGCCGTGGGTGAGCACGCGGTGCATCAGAGGGCCGATGACCGTGGCGCGATAGATCGCCACGGTCTCGGCGTGGTCGGCGGGGCCGAGAGCCATTCGAACAGGTCCTTTCTGCGCCTTGCTGGCGTGCGGTCCTTGTCCGGGATCGGCGGCGTTTTCGGCAGCGATCCTCTCAGGTGGGCTGTACGATTCCGACTCCGAAAGGGCAGAGCCCCTCACGCCGCGTGCGCGGCGCCGAAGAAGGCGCGGTGCTCGATCGGCAGCGCCCGGGTCGTTGGGTCCGCGCTCGCCGCGAGCGAGGCCGCGGCGGTCGCCGCGCTCTTTCGGAGGGACGCTGACGGCCCTGGGTCGGGGGCTTGAGCAAAGAGACGTCGCTGCGCGACCTCGCGCGCCCACCGGCGCAGCGTGGCCCAGCCGGTGACGGCGCTCTCGCCGAGGATCCTCGACGGGCCGACGCGCCGCCGGACCTCGATCGCCGTCGCGAGCGCCAGGCCCCAGAGCGCGAGGGCGAAGCCGATCGCGGCGGCGCTGTACACGCGCCGGCCCAGCACGCCGCGAGGAACGACGAGGAGCACGGCGCTGCAACCGAGGCAGCGGTAGCGGCGGGCGGCCACCGAGATCACCTCGGGGGGCTGGTCCGGGCTGGCAGGGCCCCAGACCTGTCGCTCGCGCCTGCCGTGGCCTTGGAGCCGGATCGCGCCCCCGAGCGGACAACTCGCGGCGCCGCAGGCGGGGCAGCGAGCGGGGCGCGCTTCGACGACTGTGGGGGGTTGCTGCTGCCAGCGCTTGATGTCGATGGCGCTCTGGATAACACTGCGACCGCTTCGATTCCTGGGCAAGAGAACCGGAGCACGACGAGGAGGCTGTCCGCCAAGATCAGGTCTCCTCGTCGCCTATTTTGTGGCCGGCACCGCGCCGCTGCTCCGCTCCTCGGGTGGACCTACCCCGTCGTGAGGCGGGCGTGGGAGCAACGATGGCTGGTAATTCCCGAGCCGTACTCGGAAAGGGTGCAGCCATGTACCGGTTGCTTCTCTGATGAGAATTCTTGGTGGATGACCGGAAGGCTCGGGGCCGTGGCTCCGTGGACGTCCTCCTCCCTCGTTGCCTACGCGGAGCGAGCCCCCTCCATGATGGCCATCTTCGCGGCGCAGAACTCCTCACCATCACGCAGCATGCTCGGTGCGAGGGGCTGGAGCATCAACGAGACTGGGCGGTAATAACCTCGCACGGACCGTCCGCCTGCGTAGGGTGCCACAGGGGTCGGTTGGCCAACGACCGACGACCTTGCAGACGGCGCGGAGGAGGGCTATACGGAAGAAACCGTCGGCCCGCACTTGTGCTGACCGACGGTCCGTCGACCGCCAAAACAGTGCGTCCCGCGGTCGTTGGAAGCTCCCCGGGCCGCGTGGCCGAACCCCGCTCGCACGGGGGCCGACATGCAGACTGGTCCTCCCCAGCCTCCGCCTCGGCGTTGATGGGGCGCGCCCATGCCTTGCTCTCCTTCGATGCCTCCGCCCGAGCGGCGGCGCCGGCCCGGGGAGGGGAGCGGTACGAGTCGCCCCGTCCCTCACAGCTCAACCCGGCTGACCGCGCGGGCCGCCCGCAGCGCCGCGGCTTTGCCTGATAGCGCGCCGCCTTGCTCGATCGCGCAATCGGAGCTCCGCGGCGAAGGCGCCTCGGCCCGGCGGGGCCTCGATTTCCCGCGGCACGCGCGAGGCTCGCCCCGGGCACGCGTCGTGCTCTGGACCCCGGCGCACGCCTGCCGCGGAGCGCGAGCAGCGTGTCGAGGTGTTCATGAGCAATCACTCCGGCGCACACCTGCGCGTTCTTGCCCTCTCCGCTCCTCAGTTCCAGGCTGGCGGCGTCGGCGGGCGCGCCCTGTCGAGCGAGGACGCTGCGAGTCTATACAACGCGATGCGGGTCGCCGCGCACCGCGCGACCCGCGTCGAGAGCCCCTGGTCCGCGAGCAACTGGGCAACCGACCGCCGCAGCCGGCGCGAGACTGCCCTGCTCGTGCACGACCTGCCGTCCGCGCTCGCGAAGGTGGACGCGCTCGTGCAAGAGCTGCGGCCCAACCTGGTCTTCCTCGGGGCGATGACGGTGTGCCTCCCAGGGGCCATCGCCTGCGCGACGAGGATCAAGGCGTTGCTCGGCGACGAGGTGTGTATCGTGCTCGGCGGGCGGCACGCGTCGGAGACGATCTACCGCGACCCCCTCACCCGGAGCATACGCCACCACGCCTCGTCTCCCCTGCGGCTGATGGCCCGCGGGGCGATCGAACCGGTCTTCGATGTCGTCCTGTCCGGAGACGGGGAGTTCTTCGTGGCCGCCATGGGTGAGCTCGTCTCGAGCGTCGTCGGCGCCGGTGCCCCGGCCTCCGCGGCGCGGCGCCGCATCGACGAGCTCGAGGAGGCGCCCGGGCGCTGGATCGCCGGGACGGCCGAGGATGGCGCGGCGCGCGTCGTGGCCTCGCGCGAGCGGCCCATGACCGACGTCGAGCTCGTCCCGCCGTGCCAGCCGTTCGGGGTAGAGGCGCGGTTCGACGTCTTCGATCGACAGCCCACCGCGCACCTCTTCAGCGATATCGGCAGGGGCTGCATCTATGATTGCGCCTTCTGCAGCGAGCGCGTGTCCGTCGTCGGTCCCCCTCGGGACTTCCGGACGAGCGACCTGCGCCTCCTCCGCCAGATGGCCGCCGCGGCGCAGGTCATCGAAGAGGACCACCCGGGCGAGGAGCCCTGCGGCTTCGTGGAGGACTCGACCCTGCTCGGTATGCACCCGGAGCTGATCCACAGGTTCTGCGAGGGCAAGGCGGCGAGGCTCGCGTCGTTCCGGTTCGGCGGCCAGGCGACCGTGGACCAGGTCCTCGCGAGGCCGAAAGAGCTCTCGCTCCTCCGGTCGGCCGGCCTGAGTTACCTGTTCGTCGGGATCGAGACACCGGACCCGACCGCGATCGGCGGAATGAGCAAGGACACGGGCCGGAAGCGGAAGCCCTGGCTACACCGCACCCGTGACATGCTGGACATCCTCTCGAGCAGCGACATCAAAGTGGGCTTCTCCTTGCTCTTCGGCATGGGAGAATCTCACGCGCAGCGGCGCGCCTTCCTGCGGCAGATCGAGCGCA
Organism: Sorangium sp. So ce321; assembly: GCF_051530195.1. Lineage (NCBI taxonomy): Bacteria > Pseudomonadati > Myxococcota > Polyangiales > Polyangiaceae > Sorangium > Sorangium sp. So ce321. The sequence continues at coordinate 3,131,603 of NZ_CP150329.1, forward strand.
TGAGGGCGGATTACCCGGCCCTCGTGACCATCAGCATGAACTGGGCCGTCCAGCACCCGCTCATGGGGAGGGACGGGGGCGCATCGTACGACTACCTGGACTGGGCCATCGACGACGCGCTCTTGCCCTCGCTGTGCCATTTCGGGGAGGCCTCGACGAGGTATCCGCTGCAGGGGTGTCCAGCGCCGGATCCACGGGAGGCCATGGAGATCATTGCATGGGTCGACGCGATCCTGAGACGCGGTGGAGAAAGAAGCACAAGGAACCATGAGATCACCGAGAGACAGCATCATCTTTGAGCGCCTGCGGGCGCAGGCCATCGAGCGCAGCCGCGGCATGTCCGCCGAGATCTTCGCGCTGCGCGGCCTCTGGCGGGTCGATTACCGCTACCGCCCGAACGAGCACGAGCGCGACCTGGCGTACAGCATGGTGTACGCGCAGACGCTCTGGCAGGGCTGCGCGTACAGCGCGTACGGGGACGCCCCCGTCGACGACGCGCTCCTCGGGGCGGACACGCGGCACATCGTGACCGACCACTGGCCGACGAGCATCGCGGTCCTCGACGCCGTCTACGCCAACTTCGAGCGGCGCCCGTTGAGGACGTACCAGTTCTCCGGAAACGCGCACGAGAAGACCGTCGAGCGCGCGCGCATCATCGTGGAGGAAGTCTGTGATCTCCTCGGCGACCCGGCCGGCAAGCGAGTCTTGAACGTCGGGGTCATGGGCAATTTCTTCCCTCACCTGCTGAAACGAGGAGTGAGGGTCATCGGGAGCGATTTCGATCCCGCGCTCATCGAGCGTGGCCTCGGGGGCGTGAAGGTGTGCGACGGCCAGCACACGAACGAGCTGATCCACGCGTGCGACCTGGTGCTCGCCACGGGGATGACGCTGACGACGGCGACCCTAGATAGCATCTTGCAGGGGGTAAAGGAGGCCGGCAAGAAGCTGGTCCTCTTTGCCGCGACGGGATCCCACTTCGGCGAGACCTACTGCAAGGAGATCGGGGTCGATTGCGTCATCTCCGAGTACCAGCCGCAGTACATGTTCCAGGGCACATCGAGGATCGATGTGTTCCGGGCGGCCTCGTGAGGGCGAACGGCCTGTCCCATGACCACGCGAGGGTGCTCGAATGACGCGTATCGTCTGCCTCTCTGAGCGGTGTCCTCCCCTGGACAAGAGGAGGTGCGAGGGCATGGCCGCCCTCCTCCGGCGAGCGAAGGCGTCCACGGCCAGCGAGCCGTCAGAGGCTGGGCGCCCGGCCTCGCTCGCGGCGCTGGGTGCGCTCCTCGAGCAAGACCTCATCCATTTTTCCGAGGACGAGGCCGGCGCCGACGTGCTTTACGTCCCGTCGCCGGGGGCAGTCGCGGCGCTGAAGGAGAGCGGCGACGTGTTCGGGTCGGCGCTCTCCAGGCGCCATCAGGACGCCGTGCGCGCCACTCCGGGAGCGATCTTTCGCTTCCCCCTGGTCGGCGACGAGCAGAGCGCCGTCGAGGTCTTCATCACGGACTGGTCACCTTGCCACGCCGCGTGCGCGGTCGCGATCCACCGGGATCACCGGCTCGCGCGCCGGGCAGGGAGGCGACGCCAGCCAGGCTTCCTGGGGCGGTATGTTCATCACCCGCTGACGGGAGACCAGCTCCCCGTCCTGATTGCAGACTGGGTGAAGCCCGATTTCGGGACCGGCGCCGTGCTCATCAACCCGGCGCACGATACGGCCGACCTCGCGTATGGCCGCGCCATCGGACTTCCGATCCGCTTCGGCCTGACCCCCGCCGGGGTCCACCCCGGGCTGGGCCGCTGGCTCGTGCCGCCGGTCATCAAGACCGGAGTCGCCATCAAGTCCGGCCTCTTCGACGGTGCGAGCCATGGGGAGGCGCGGCAGCGCATCTTCGACGAGCTCGAGGCCGCGGGGCTCGCGCGTGGGCACACCGATCGCAAGGTCGCCGCGCTGCCGATCGCGCGGCTCCGCTTCTCTGACGCGGCGGCTGATGGCCTCTGGAACCAGGACACCGGGAGCCTGTCGCTCGAGCCAGAGGCGACGAGCGCCGCGGAGCGCCCGGTGGGGTTCGAGCCGTCCGCCGCCTTGCAGATCGTGGCGACGCTGCGGGAGGAGGGCGCCGACGGCGGCGAGGACGTCTGGCTCGTCGCGGCGATGGCCGCCGCAGAGGCGATCCTCGCGGTCCGGCTGCTGCACGCGGATCTCGTTGGTACGCCCTTCCGGCCAGCCGTGGCGAAGGTCGTCCACCGCGTGGAGGCCGGGCGCGCCGACGCGGCGGCGGTGTCGGATCTGTCCCTCCTCGTCGGGGCCAGGAGCGGAGAGGTGGTCGCGCTTCGCAACCAGATCCTGGAACAGGTCTCGAGCTTCCTCGCGAGCCACGCGCAGATCAAGGCGATGGCACGCCTGGTCGAGGATCGCGACGGGCATGGCCGCTTCCTCGAGCGGCTGAGGAGCGCGCGCGCGCAGATCGCGGCGGGCGATGTCCACGAGGCGTTCACGGATCTACGCAAGCTCCAGAAGGAGCTCAAGGCAGCGCTCGAGACCGGAGCGGCTTCGAAGCAAGAGTACGATACCTACACGGAGTGCACGTGGTTACTGCTCGACGAAGCGGCATGATTTACCTGCAGGTCGTCCTGGCCACGCTCTTGTTGAGCGGGGTGTTCGTGGTGGGGTCGTCCACCGTGCACCGGCTCGATCCGACGTTCGTAGCGGCGGCGCGCTTCGCGATCGCGGCGGTGATCTTCCCGCTGCTCCTGACCGTCTCGAAGCGGTGGGAGCCGGCCAGCGCGCGGGGGTTCAAGATCATCTCCCTTTGCAGCGTGACGGGCGTGCTCCTGTACAATGTCCTGTTCTTCTTCGGCCTGAAGTACTCGACGGTCACCCACGGCTCTGCGATCATCGCGACAGCCCCCGTGTGGACCGTGCTCCTGGCGCGCGTGTTCCTGAAGGAGCCCCTGACGCCCCAGAAGCTCGTAGGGATGGTGGTGTCCTTCCTGGGCGTGCTGTACATCGTGATCGCCGGTCGAGGAGGGGGCGTGTCGGCGCTGGGATGGCGGGGCACGACAGGCGACATCGCTTTCCTCGGCGCCGTCGTCGTATGGGCGGCTTACTCCATTCTCGGGCGCAAGGCCGTCGCCATCTTCTCGCCGCTGGTCGCGACCGCCTACGCCGTCATGCTGGGCGCGGCGCTGCTCTGCGCGTACGCGCTCGTCCGCGTGGATGTCCCCCGCCAGATCGCGCTGCTGGACGCCGGAAGCGCGGCGGGGATCGGGTACATGGCGGCGTTCGGGACCGTGGTGGCGTTCGTCCTGTGGTATCGCGGCATTCAGCAGCTCGGCGCGGGGCGCACGACCATCTTCCTGAACCTCGTCCCTGTCTGGAGCTTCCTCCTGGCGGCGGTCTTTCTGGGCGAGGCGGTCACTCCGGCGCTCCTCGCCGCGCTGGGGGTCGTCATCGTGGGCGTTGCCCTCGTGCAGCTCCCTTCGCCGAGGCGCGCCTCGCGTGAACAGGCTGCGTGATGACGGCGGGGTTCGGCTGGCTCAGCCGTCCTCGAGCCCCGGCGGCGGGGGCGCCATGGGCCGGCGCCCGGTGAAGCGGAGATCCCGCGCGATCACCTCGGTGCGGCAGCGTCGGATCCCGTCCTCGTCGTAGCTCGACGTCCGGCTGCGCAACATCCCCGTGAGACGGCCCGGCGGGGGACTGACCGGCTCTCCGAATTTACGGGTCGTCAGCTTCGGCGACACTGGCGTCACGGACCACGCCGTCGTCGCCGTGCGCCCTGGCCAGAGCCGTTCGAGACACTCTGGCCGACGCTCGCCGGCGCCGAACGCACGCGCTCTATGGCGTCCGGCCATGGTCGAGAAGCGGCTCGCTACTAGACTGGGTGGGTCCTCGCGCGCGCCGCCCGCCTGGACCGCCGAGGACTGACCGCGATCGCCGCCGACGCATCACGCGTCGGTGCGCAGCGCCATTGCAGCCCCAGAGGTATGCTGATGCCGGGACGATCCAAGATCAGGCTGTTGTTCCTTCATCCGAAGACACTCTTCGACTCGTGGCCGTTTCCGGTCGATACGCTGGGCGAGATCGTCAAGGTCCCATCCCTCATTTACCCCCTTCTGGCGTCGACGGTCAGCGCCATGCCATTCGACGTTGAGATTTTTGACGGCTACGTAGCGCCCGCGAGCTTTCGCGATTATAAAGCGCGGCTCGCGCGCGCCGATGTCATCGCCATCACGGTGATGACGCCGCTGAAGGCGCTCGACACCGAGGTCACGATCCGCCTGGCGCGGCGGCTGAACCCCTCCGTCAAGGTCGTCCTCGGGGGCAACCAGGCGTCCGCCTTCGCCGAGCGCTGGGTGGAGCTCGGCGTCGACTTCGTCGTGGTCCGGGAGGGGGAGCGCGCCTTCCCGCGGCTCATGCAGCTGCTCGCCGAGGGCGCGCAGAGCTTCGAGGACGTGCCCAACCTCGTGTATCGGGACGCCTCCGGCGCCGTCCGCCGGACCACCGCCGCGCTGCCTGATATGCCGCTCGATGACTCTCCGATACCCGCGTGGGAGCGGATGGATCTGACGCCCTACCGTCATGGTTTCGGAGCGGGCGGCCCGGCGGCCACGCTCGAGATCTCTCGGGGGTGTCCGCACCGGTGCGATTTTTGTAATATCAACCGTTTCTGGGATTACAAGCAACGATACAAGAGCGTGGACCGGGTGCTCGATGAGCTCGACCGGCTCGAGCGGCTGGGCGTCCGCCAGGTCTTCTTCGCCGACGACAACTTCGGCCACGACCACGCGCACACCGTCGAGCTGCTGGAGTCGATCGTCCGGCGCGGTTACGGCATGTCGTTCGGCGGGTTCATCAGGGGCGACACCGTCGCGCGACATCCTGAGTTCGCCTCGATTGCTTCCAGGGCGGGGCTCCGTCTCGCCCTGATGGGGATCGAGACGCTCGACAGCCGTTGGCTCAAGGACCACAAGAAAGGGGTCGCTTCCAGGGACATGCTCGACATGTGGAGAAGAGTCTACCGGACGATGAAGGCGAACGGGGTCTACGTGGTCGGACTTTTCATCAATCCGACCCACGCCGGCGCGGCTCGCTCCGGGGCGGGCCTCGACGGCGTGGTTTGTGACTACCACTATTCCGCGGATCTCCTGCCGCAGAAGAACAGCGTGCTCTTCGACAACATGGTCCGTGACAAGCGGCTGGAGGTCAAGGATATGTTCTACCACGACTGGAATATGCCCGCCTCCAGCATCGGTGGAGCCGCCCAGGAGAACCGGAAGAGCCTGAGGCACGCGCTCGGCGAGGTCGACCTCCACACGCTGAGAGCGATGGGCTCGACCGACCGCATGGATCGTCACTTCTACTGGGGAAACCTGGCCGTGTTCTTCGAGCGCCTGCTCTGTACCACGGCGGATGACCTCTACCGCTACCGGATCGCCAAGAACGAGGAGCTGTCCGTCGCGGAGCGGCAGCAGCGCATCATCGAATCGATGGCCAACGACGAGACGCTCGACCGGCTGGTCGTGAGCCCGCGCTGGAAGGGCCCGCTGGCCATCCGGCTCGCCGTGGCGGGGCTCCTCGGCGCGCGCCGGCGAGCGGGCTCCACGACGGGATAGGGCGTGCAGGCCCTCACCTACGGAGGAAGCATGAACACTGTACTTTACCGCAAGCAGGACCGGATCGCGTGGGTCACGCTGAATCGCCCCGACGCGATGAACGCCATCGATCGGGAGACGAACGCCGAGCTCTGGCGCGTTTGGCGGGATTTCGACGGGGACGCTGACGTCGATGTCGCGATCCTGACGGGCAACGGGCCGTCGTTCTGTGCAGGCGCCGATCTGCGATCCTACATTCCAGAGTGGCTCGGACGGAGCGCTCTGGACATCCGGCGGAACGCGTCGACGGGGCTCGGGGGCATCACGAGAGGACTCCACCGCATCTACAAGCCGGTGATCGCGGCGGTCAACGGGCACGCGCTCGCCGGCGGCTTCGAGCTCGCCCTCGCTTGCGACATCCGGATCGCGTCGCGCAGCGCCCAGTTCGGCAGCTTCGAGGTCCGGCGCGGGTTCCATCACGGCGATGGTGGCATCGTTCGGCTGGTGGCGATCCTCGGCACGGGGCGCGCGCTCGAGCTCGTCCTCACCGGGAGGGCAGTGTACGCGGAGGAGGCGCTCGCCATCGGTCTCGTCAGCCGTGTCGTGCCGGAGGAGGAGCTGCTCGCCGAGGCCGAGCGCTACGCGAGGATGATCCTGGAGAACGGCCAGATTGCTGTCCGCTCCGCCAAGGAGACCATCCTGGAGGTGATCGGCCGCCCCATCGACGACGCGCTGCGTCTGGAGGCCATCTATGGCTACTCGAGCGCTGGAGATCCGGAGGACGTGCGCAGGCGCCTGGCTGATTTCTTCAAAAAACGTTCCGACGACGGCGGATGACGTCCGACGGCACAGCGCTGAGCGGACGACGCGGGAGGGTTCGTGTCCTACCACAAGCTCGACAGGGGGGTGAGAATCGGTGATCTCACCGTCGAGGAGCTGATCGGCGAGGGCGGGTTCGGCAAGGTTTACAGGGCGTGTACGGCGGCGGGCGGAGCGGTCGCCGTCAAGGTGTCGAACGTCCCCACGGCGAAGCTCTCATCGCAGGAGCTCGGGTACCAGCAGAACGAGCTCGAGGTGCTGATGCGGCTCCATCACCCGTCGCTCGTGGGAGTGCTCGGCCACGGCTTCCTCGACGACGGTCGGCTCTACCTGCTGATGGAGCTCGTCAACGGCACCCGCCTCGACGCTTACTGCCGCGATCGAGGCAGGCTGGACGCCCTCGAGGCTGTCCGTATCGTCGAGAAGATCGCGGACGCGCTCGCGTACTGTCACCACCAGGACGTGCTGCACCTCGATCTCAAGCCGAACAACATCGTGATCACCGACGCGTATGCGCCGGCCGTCAAGGTGCTCGACTTCGGGCTCGCTCGCCTGAGCGACGCGGGGCTCATGGACCTCGACAGCATCGGCGCAGGGACCGTCCAGTACATGGCGCCGGAGTGCTTCGAGGAGCGGAGACCCCGCCTCGGCCCGAAGATCGACATCTATGCGCTCGGGGCGATCTTCTACGAGCTGCTCGCCGGCGCCCCGGCTTACCAGCTCGCCGATCTCTCGGCGCTCATTCGGGCCAAGCTGTCGTACGACCCCGTCCCGCTGGAGGTGCTGGATCCAGGGATCCCGAAGGGGGTGACCGGGCTCGTCGGCGCGCTCCTTCGTCGTGACGTGGAGCGGCGCTACCCCAGCGCCGCGCTCCTGAGCGCCCGTCTGAAGGACGTCTACTACGCGATCCTGCACGGCGGTCCCGACGAGGTCATCGACGGCGACGTCATGTCGGGCTCACCTACGGGCCGCGATGTTCCCTTCGTAGGTCGGACGCGTGAGCTGGCCTTGCTTGGCGAGCGCCTCGCGGAGGCGCGCTGCGGCCGCGGACACGCCGTGGCCGTGGTGGGCGAGGCCGGCATCGGCAAGACGCGGCTCCTCGGGGAGTTCGTCAGCCGATCGGTGCACGTCGAGCCCACGCTGGTGGGCTATGGCCGCTGCCGCCAGCTCGGTGAGCTGGTCCCCTACGCACCGCTCAGGGAAGCGCTCGCTCAGGTCGCGCATGCGGTCGAGTCCCTCCCGGCGCTCGCACAGCGGCAGATCCAGCGGCGGATCGAGGACGCGATGCTAGGAGACGCGGCGCTGCTGGGCGAGCTCGTCCCGGAGCTCCACCGCCCGACCCTCCAGAACGGCAGGGGGGTGCGCCGCCCCTCGACCATCAGGCCGAGCGGCGCGGCGCGCGTGGCCGGCGCGGCGGTGCACCTGCTCACGGAGCTCGCCCGCGAGGTGTCGGTCGTGCTCGTGATCGAGGATCTGCACTGGATGGACGAAGGGATGCTTCGCGTTCTCAGCGTCCTCTCGCGCGAGCTCGCAGGCGCGCGGGTGCTGTTGCTCGGCAGCAGCCGCCCGGAGGCGAGGGCTCGGGTCGACGAGCTCGGGATGCGTGTGATCCTCGTCGAGGCGCTCGCGAAAGCCGACAACGACGCCCTGCTCGCGGCGCTGACCGGGAGCAGCGCGAAAGAGGATCTCGCCACGCTCCAGCGAGCCGTCCCGCTCCTCTCCGCTGGCAGCCCGCTGTTGATCACCCAGGTGGTCGCCAATCTGGAGCTGGAGGGATACCTCTCCCGGTCGCACGACGGCCCGCTCTGGTTATCGCCCAGGATCCATACGGATTATGTGCCGCCCGACTCGGTCTCGCGGGTCCTCAAGCGTACGTTGTGCCGCCTCGACCCCAGCGTGACCCGGGTGCTCGGCGTCGCCGCCCTCCTCGGAAGGCAGTTCAGCGTCGCGCTCCTGCCGTCGCTCGGTCTCATGGGAGAGGACGAGGTGAGGGCAGCGTTGGCCAGAGCAGAGCAGCTCTATCTTTGCAGGATCACGGCCGACTGCTGCACGTTCGTGCACCACACGATCCGGGAGGAGCTGGAGGCCACGGTGGCCGAGGCGGAGCGCCCCGATATCCACCGGCGCATCGCTCGCCGGCTCGAGGAGCAGGGGCAGCCGCCCGGGGCGCGCGCGTACCACCTCTCGAGAGCGGGTGAGTCTCAGGCGGCGGCAGAGGCGTACCTCATGGCGGGCCTCGCCTCCTACGAGCAGCACGACCCGGCAGGCGCCGCGGCGCATCTGGGGCAGGCGTCACGGCTGCTCACCGCGCTGCCGCCTTCCTCCGAGCGCGGCGATCTGCTCATGCGCACGGCTTACGAGCTGGTCCGCGTCGCTTGTCTGCTCGGACAGGCGTCCGACATCCTGCAGCACCTCGACACCTGCGCTGCGATGCTGGGCGAGCCGAGCCCGGCGCAGGCGGCCGCGCTCTTCAGCTCGTACGCGCGGATCTACTACGCCCAGGGTAACTTCCCCAAGGCGCTGGAGCACAGCGTGCGCTGCCTGGAGACGGTGAAGGAAGAGCCATCGCTCCGCCAGTACCAGTACATCCCGTCCAACATCATGGGTCGCGCCCTGTCCGCGATGGGTAAGTTCGGTCCAGCGGCGGAGGTGCTCACGACGGCATGCGAGCTCGCGCAGGAAGCCGAAGAGTACACCGAGCTGTCCCACTCGGAGGGGCTGCTCGGGACCTCGCTGGCTTACATGGGGCGATACGAGGAGGCATGGGAGCGGATACATTCGAGCGCGCGCCTCGCGGACCAGCTGAAGGATCCCGTCCGCACCCTCGGCTCACTCTTCTATTACGCGGCGCTGTGCGAGGCGAGCTGCCAGTGGGATATGGGCATCGTCTTCACGACGCGGCTGCTCGCGTCTGCGGAGAAGACCTCGCTCGGTGGACTGTACCTGTACCTCGGGACGATGTTCGCGGGGCGACATCAGTTCCACGTCGGTCGTCCCGACAGGGCGAGGGTGCTGCTCCTCAACGCCGTCAACCTCTCGGCGCGCTTCCACATCGCAACGGGGGTCGGCTGGGCCTACGCGTTCCTGGGGGACGCATGTTTCGTGACCGGCGCGCTGCGCGAGGCGGAGGACGCGTACCGTCGCGGCATGGAGGTGGCGCTCGCCCGTACGGGCGACGCCTATGCGGCCCCGCTCTGCCAGGTGGGGCTCGCCCACCTCGGCGCGCTTTGCGGTCAGGCACCTGGTGAGGTACGGAGGCTCGCGGAGGAAGGGCTGCGACAGCTCGAGGAGGTCTCGAACCTGGCGACGTGCATCATCGCCGAGCAGCGTTACGCCGAGGCGCTGGAGGCGCTCGGCGAGCTCGAGGACGCCGCGCAGAGGGTGCGCCGGCGCGGCGCCCTCGTCGAGGAGCTCGAGCCGGGGGAGCCGGACTTCTGGCCGCGGGTGCCCGACATCGCGGCGGAGCGCCACCAATCACGGCGGGTATTCTGGAGCAGACTGAGGGATCCCGAGCAGGCCATGGCGTGGAAAGAGGCGGTCGGCTCGAGCCTGACGCTGCCGCTGGGGGCGGTGATGTCTGGGCTGCTGGACAAGATATCGACCGAGGTCGGCTACATGCCGACGCTGCTGACCATGTAAGCTGATTCCGCGGGCTTGTACGCGTCTCGTGCGTCGTCCTTCTGACCTCGGCTCTCGCCAGCAGCTGCAACCACCACATCCTTCGCCTGAGGCGAGCGGATCTCGCAGAGCCCAGCGCTCTGGGGGCCCTCCTCCAGCGCGGCGCGCTCCACGCTTCCCCGGCGACGCGCTCAGGTCGCAGGACGATGACCGCGGACGCTGCCCTGTCCGGCAGGCTGGTCGCGGCCCGGATTCCCGAAGCGGTGGACGGCGCGTCGGTCGCTCGATGAGACGCCTCAATCGATCGATGACGCCAAGCAGGCATGCTCGCCACCGAGCGGTCGTTGCACGAAGACGCAATGACTTGCCTGACCAAGCAAGCTGGCCAGGAAGGCCAAAGCGCCTCGGCGCGCCCATACCCAGCGCCACGCGCGCTCGCTCGCGCGTATCGCCGGCGTGCCTCGTCCTGGTATGGCCGATGCAATGGGCACCGGCAGCGCGGTCGCAGCGCCCCTGACGCGGCGGCCGCAAGGCAGCAGCCGCGCCCCCTGGATAATTTGCGTCTCTTACCTGAGGAGACATGAAAGGCGTTCCAATGAGAGCGATCATTATCGGAGGCGGTCCCATCGCATGCCTCACCGCGCTGGAGCTCCGGCGGCGGTCCTTCGACGTCCACATCTATGAGAAGTACGGTGATCCGCGGCGCTCTCGCGCGGACGGAGGACCTTCCTTCAACCTGACCCTGACGCTGCGTGGGCTGCGCTGCCTGAGCGCCGGCCTGCGGGAGACGCTCTATGCGCACGGAGTGCCGATGCATCAGCGCGTGGTCCACCACGAGGACAGCTCTCTCTCGTATCAGCCTTACGGTATGAGGCCTGAACACCATCTTCTCTCGATACCTCGAGCGGTGCTACACAGGACCTTGCTGAACGAGGCCGAGCGCGCCGGGGCGCGCATCTCCTTCAATCACGAGTGCGTTCGAATCGACGCGCACGACGCTCGGGCCAGCCTCATGGCACAGGACGCCCTCATCCAGGACGAAGGAGACATCCTGGTCGGCTGCGACGGGACGAACAGCTTCGTCAGGTACGAGCTGTCGAGGAGCGGCGCGCGCGTCGACACCTCGCAGGAGCACATCGCCCACGGCTACGTCGAGCTCCACATGCCGCCGACGGCTCGCGGCGAGCATGCGCTCCTTCAGCGGCGCCGGGACCCATGCGTGCCAGAGAGCCTCAATGACGGTCTGCACGTCTGGCCTCGCGGCGACCTCGTGCTCATCGCGCAGCCCAACGTCGACAAGACCTACACGACGACGCTCTTCATGCCGCAGTTCTCGGACAGCCCGGAGTTGCCCGCGTTCCAGCATCTTCGCACGCACGAGGACGTCCGCGCCTTCTTCGAGCGCCACTTCTCGGACGCCGTCGAGCTCCTGCCCCGGACGACCGAGGACTTCTTCAGGCGCCCTCCAGCGTCCTTGAGGACGATCAAGTGCAGCTCCTTCCACCACGGACGAGCGGTGCTCCTCGGGGACTCCGCCCACACGATGGTGCCGTTCTACGGGCAAGGCATCAACTGCAGCTTCGAGGACGTTCATACGTTCTTCGAGATCTTCGACCGCAACCTCCGCGACGATCGTGAGCGCGCCGTCGCAAACACGCTGCCCGCGTTCACCGCCGCGAGGAAATCGCCGTGCGACGCCGTCGCGGGGCTCTCGCTGGCGAACCTCCGGGAGCTCTCGACCCACACCGGGGAGAAGAAGTTCCACGTCCGCAGCCGCCTGGAGAGGGAGCTCTACCGACGGTACCCAGGCGAGTTCACGCCGCTCTACTGCATGGTGGCCTTCTCCAGGCTCCCCTACGACGAGGTCATCGTGAAGCACAGAGATCAACAGAGCATCCTGGACGCCCTCGTCCAGCGTTTCGACGTCGAGACCGAGGCCGATAAAATCATCGAGTCGTATGCCGCGAGGTCGAGGGCGCCGTCCGCCTCGACCGGCCCGGCGCGCGCCGCGTCATGCGGGCTCGAGCTCTCAGCCGAGCAGATGCGGGAGCTCGTCGACACCACGACTTCGTACATTCTGAAGTACCACAGGGATGTTTCGAGCGGCGAGCTCCCAGCGTCGTATGCCCACGACTCCCTCGACGCTGACGCCTACGCGCAGGGCAAGCGCGTCGCGGCCGAGCTCCGCGAGCACCAGGTCCCCGAGGACGGGACGGACCTCCACGCGCTCCTGGGCGAGATCTTCGACAAGGCGATGCCGAGCGGCACGATTCACTCCCATCCCGGCTTCATGGCGCACATCCCATCAGGCGGATTGTTTCAGGCTGCTGTCGGCGACTTCATTGCGCGGGCCACGAACCGGTTCGCCGGCGTCTGGATCGCCGCTCCAGGCCTCATCCAGCTCGAAGCCAACGTCATCAAGTGGTTCTGTGCCATGCTGGGCTACGGCGAGCGCGCCTTCGGCTACCTGACCACCGGCGGATCCATCGCGAACCTCATGGGCCTCGTGTGCGCGATTCGCCGGAGCAGAGATGCCGGGAGCAGCTACCCGACGATATACACGTCCGCGCAGGGCCATTTCTCCGTCACGAAGGCGGCCGGGACGCTCGGGCTGCAGCGGTCGCAGGTACGGATAATCAGCGTGCGCCATGACTATTCGATGGACACGAGCGAGCTGGAGGAGCGCCTGGAGCAGGACAGGGCGATGGGGCTCACCCCCGCCTGCGTCGTGGCCACAGCTGGAACCACCAACACCGGCGCCATCGACGATCTCGCGACGATCTCGGAGCTCTGCCGCAGACAGGGCGTCTGGCTCCATGTCGACGCTTGCTTCGGCGGGTTCTTCGGCATCACAAAGAGAGGCAAGGAGGCTCTCAAGAGCATCGAGGAGGCCGACTCCATCTCGGTCGACGCGCACAAGTCGCTCTTCTTGCCGCACGGGCTCGCGGCCTTGCTCGTGAAGGAGCAGGCGCACCTGAGGAGGACGTTCGAGATCGACGGCGCCGCCTACCTGCCCGGCTTCACGAGGGACCCCGAGCTCATCGATTTCTGCAACTACGGACCCGAGCTGTCGCGGGAGATCCGCGGGCTGGCGGCGTGGCTCCCGATAAAGCTCCACGGCATCAGAGCGTTCGAACGCTGCCTCGACGAGAAGATCGATCTCGCCGAGCGCCTCGCGGCAGAGCTCGGGCACATCGACAGGATCGAGGTGATCAGGAGGCACCAGGTGCTCCTCCCGGTCGTCAACTTCAAGATGCGCGCGCGCGCGTCAGCCGAGGAGGACCGCATCAACGAGCGGCTGTGCCAGCTTATCTGCTCGTACGGAAATACATACCTGACGACCACGAAGCTGCCAGACCACGGGACCGTCATCCGCGCCTGCATCCTGCACCACATGACCGGGGCTGCCACCATCGATCGGCTCGTCGAGGATATCAAGATGGCTGTCGCGGCGACCAACGCCCGCGCCGACGCGCCGGGAGCGTCGTTCGAGCTGGCCGGAGCGGCCAGGTCGAGCCGAATGCGCGCTGACGCGAGACACGGAGCTTCCAGCTCCGATCAGGAGAGCACATGATGCATAGAGAGAGTGTAGACAGGCTTCCTCCAGGCTCGAGCGGCTCCGCGGAGGAGGACCTCCGCCTGTACGCCGAGGATCCCTACCGCTGCCTCGAGGCGTTGTCGAAGGAGCACGGGACCATCTTCTCGCTGAAGCTGGGAGAGCTCGGCAACGGTCCGACAGAGGGCGCCGGGAACAACGGCTACTGGGTGTTCCTGACGAGGCCGCATCAGATCCGACTCATGTACCAGGCCGACGGCTCCGCGGTGAGCGGCGCCGCCGCCAACAAGCTCTTCTTCGGCACGAACGAGGCGTCCGTCGGCTACATCGAAGGCAGCGACCACAAGCGCAGGCGTTCACAGCTTCATCCGGTGTTCAACGGCAGCCGGGACTACACCGCGCTCATCGACGAGGTGTCCACCAGGTGCATCGCAGAGTGGCCGCGCGGGCGTCCGTTCTCCCTGTTCCTGGAGCTCCAGCGGCTGACCTCGAACATCATCGCCGAGATCGTCTGCGGGAACATGGCGCCCCGCGATCGAGAGCAGCTCTGCGCGATGATGCCGAGGACCGAGGGCGCGCGCTTCCGGAGGGAGGAGGTGCTGGAGGCGGACCGAGCCATCCGCTCGCTGATCGACGAGCGGATCGGCGGCCACCTCGGGAGGTCCGTGGTGACCGGACGACAGGATGTGCTGGCGATGCTGCTCGAGCTCGCCGGGAAGGGCGATACGTCGCTCTCTCGCGAGGTCGTACGCGATGAGGTCTTCAGCCTGCTCTACACCGGCTTCTCGACGACGGCGAACACGCTCTCCTGGGCGTTCGTGCGCGTCCTGACCCACGAGGACGTCCACGACCGGCTGACGGAGGAGCTGCGAGAGGTCGTCGGAGACGGCCCCCTCTCCCGAGGCAAGCTGGATGCCCTGCTCTACCTGGATGCCACGCTCAAGGAGACGCTGCGCCTGCACCCGGTGACGCCGCTGAACGGGGTCAGGATGCTGAAGACGCCGATGGAGATCGACGGGTTCCTGCTGCCGGCGGGGACGATCCTGGTGCACTGCGCCTATCTTCTGCAGCGCTCGCCTGACGTGTATCCCGATCCCGAGGTGTTCTCCCCGGAGCGCTTCCTGGGCAAGCGGACCGATCCGTACACGTGGGGCGCCTTCGGCGGTGGAGATCGGATATGCATCGGCCGCGGGCTCGCCCTCGAGGAGATGCGGTTCCTGCTCGCCAAGATGCTCTCGGAGCTGCGGATGGAGCTCCTGGGCGGCATCCCCGGCGCGAAGCAGCAGGGGTTCTTCATGGCTCCAGCCAACGGCGCGCCCTGCGTCGTCACGGAACGGAAGCACCGCGCGTCCCGGCCGGCGCCATGTCGTTGGGCGAGCTAGCGTCGCTGCGGCGCGCGGCTTCAGCTCTTTTGCGGCGAGGCCTGGCGCGCGACCTTGACCCACGAGGGACGCGCGCTGGCGCGCTTCCACCACGCGTTGACGTGCTGATGCTCCGCCACGATGTCTCCGACGCCGGCGATGAACAGGTACTGCATGTAGGGCATCCAGGTGACGTCCGCCAGCGAGAAGCCCGAGCCGACGAAGTACTCCTGCTTCGCGAGCGTCGTGTCGGCGACGCCGAACGCCTTCTTGATGTCGCTCTTCGCCTGATCGACGATGGCCTGGTCCGGCGGCGTGCCGCGCATGGGCCCGAAGATGCACTGGTACATGATCTTGAGGACATGCGGGCTGAAGTACGATTGCTCGGCGCTGATCCACTGCTCCATGAGGCCCCGGCCCTTCGGGTCGCCCGGGGTGAGCGAGAGGCCAGAGAGCGACTGATCCAGGTAGCGCATGATCGCTCGCGACTCGAAGAGGATGAAGCCGTCGTCGTCGAGCACGGGGACCACGCCGAAGGGGTGTCGCGCCAGGTGCTCGGGCTGCTTTTGCTCGCCCTTCATGAGGTCAACCGTCACGAGCTGCGCGTCGTGCCCCTTCTCCGCCAGGACGATCAGCGCCTTCTGGGTACACGTGCTCATCGGATTTCCGTAGATCTTCATATAACCTCCCCTGGGTTTGACGAGTCCGACCGCCGGCGGCTCGCCCCCCGAGGCGCGCCACTGCGAGTCGTAGGGCGCGACAAGGGGCTTGCCAAGGGCCCCCGGGAGCCAGAGCGCCGGCGTCCCGCTTCTCCAGCGTCACCGTCGTCGCGCGCCGCCGTGGCCACCAATCCTGTTCCTCGAGCCCGGCTCTCTGGCTTCGACGCCGCTCGCCCGACGGTGCGGGCCGCGGCTGCTGCCGTCAGAGGACGCCGAAGCCGGGAGCGAACCGAGACGTCATCCGATCCGGACGGCTGGCACCGAGGCGCGTCATGGCGCAATCGGGCTCCAGAACGAGCGCGCGCCCCTCGTCGCCTCCGAGCACCTGCCCGAGCCGCCCGCGCGCCGCCGCAGCGCTCAGCGCGATCTCGCGCTCATCGAACCCGGCGATCGCCGCCTCCAGGTGCGCACGCGCGAGCGCCGCTGGAGGTCCGTGCATGATGAATCATCGTATCGACTGGATCGCGGTCGCCACACGGAACAAGAAGCAAGATCCCTTACCGGCGCAGAGGCACCTGGTACAATATCAGCAGCCCGACGATCACGAGCGGTCCCGCTTTCGTCCACAACGCCGGCGGGACCCTGGCCATGGCAACCCGCGACGGGAGCGTTTATCTCTACGACCCGTCGACGGGCTGGCGCAGCATCCGCACCGAGACCGGCACGGATGCTCCCTACGGTCTCTGGGGCGAGCCGGATAACCTCTTCGAATTCTCTTATGATGGCCTGCGGCGGTGGGACGGTTCCCGCTGGATCGAGCTGGTCGTTCATGAACGTCCCATCTATCAAGGTCGGCCCTGCGCACCCGCCGCCGCCCAGCCGTCCGGTGGGGGGTCCCCCGGCGGCAGGGGTCTTGGGAAGGCTAAGCTCACCCCTTGGTTCCCTATAGGCCATACGGGAGGCCAGCCCAGGAGCGATGAAGCAACTCTAGACTGATCGAGACCGTCGTTATACTCGAACCACGAATCACATGTAGACGCAGGCGGCTCGATGCCGAGGTGAGCTTGCGCCGCCGACTCCGAGTTGAACGACTCGTCCGCACTATCGACACAGCCGACGCTTGAAGCAATAAACACAAAGGAGACAATCTTCACTGACCGCGATACATTGCATTGCATAATGACCTCCTGCTATTCTCTATTGTCCATGAGGCGCACGAGTGCCATGCTCTGCGTTTGAGCAAAGTTTCCGCACGAGAACATTGACCTTGCACGTTTCCTTTGCACGTTTCCTTTGCACGTTTCCTTTGCACCTGTCGTGCCATGAGCTCAAGTTTCACGCTTGGCGTTCCTTGCCTTCACTCTGAATAGTCGTTGCGTCCGTATGCGGCCGCGCGGCCTGGCGCCGGACTTTCCTCCGAGGTCGAGGCTATTCGCAAGCTGCACCTGGACTCCCCTCAGGCGCGACGGTATTGGGGTGTGCGTTCTATACCCCTTCGGATTTTCCCGGAGACAAATTAATCGGCCAGGTATTCTCGCCGAGCCAGCTCGTCGAGCTGGAGAACCGCGGAGAGGTTGGCGGTAAGGATGTCCGGCCCCGCTGCGGAGAGCCTTCGGAACCCGCGAACGTCCCGACCGGCGCCGATGTCGGCGTCGTCGGCGGCTTCAACGCTGACCGGAGCCTCGCTGATGCTGATCGCACAAGGTTGGCCCTGTCTCCTGTCTCCTGAGGAGCCCGGGCAGTTCGTGCGGAGCGTTGCGGCCCATGCCGCACGGATGTGTGGATTCTCCACAAGTCTTTGGCCCGCTCTCCCCGCCTCCCATCGGCGCTCCCGGGCAGCTCCGCCGCTACCCCCCGAACAGCAACCCCCGCAGCGCCTCCGCTTCCCGCCTCGCCCGCGCGACCATCGGCACGAGCCCCACGACGCACCCGACCGGCACCTCCCGCGCGAGGATCACCCCGTTCTGGCTGCGGAACACGCCGATCCCCCGCGCCCTCAGCCGCGCGGGGCTGATCTCGAGCATCACGTCGACGTTCGCCCGCTTGCCCACCGCGCTGTCGAGCGCGTCGGTGCAGTGGACGTGCGTGCGCGCCGCCGGGCGGATCCCCTCGCGCGCGATGCCCCGGACCGCGTCCACGCTGGTGCCGTGCCAGATCGGCGCGTCGCCGTGGACCTCCTCCCAGGACGCCTCGAGGCCGGCGAGCGTCACCGGCATGCCCTCGCGCGAGTGCCCCTGCGACGCGCGCACCCGGTCGCCCCGGAGCTCGAGGCGGTTCTTCGTGTTGTTCTCCACCACCTCGTCGAGCCGCGAGCGCTGTAGCCCGAGCGCCCTGAGCACGTCGTCCACGGCCACCCAGCCGGCGTCGTCCATGGCGATGCCCAGCGAGGGCGCGCCGTGGCGGAGCAGCCAGGAGAGCTTCTTGCTCGTGTCGGTCATGCGATCGCGGCCCATCGTCAAGCTCCCTTCTCTTCTTCAAGCTCAAGCCGGAGCCGCCCTCCACGCGGGGGCGCTCCGGTAGACACCCTGTCCAGCGCAGGCGCCGGACAAGGACGACCAGAGGAATACGACCCGGAGCATAGACCCCCGGCTATCACCCGGAAGCTGTATTTCTGGATACGCTATCGCGTTTCGCGATAGCCTCCCCGCATGCTCAACCTCGACTGGCTCGGCGCCTTCGTGGTCTTCACCGAGCACCTCAACTTCACGCGCGCGGCGCGGGCGCTCCACATCTCGCAGCCGGCGCTCCACGCCCAGATCGGCAAGCTCGGCGAGGCGCTCGGCGTCGCGCTCTACCAGCGGCGCGGGCAGCGGCTGGAGCTCACGGCCGACGGCAAGCGCGTGGCCGCCTTCGGGCGCGAGGTGGGCGAGCGGACGCGGTCGTTCCTCGACGTGCTCCGCAACGGCGAGAGCCGGGAGCCGGTCGTGCTCTGCGCCGGCGAGGGCTCGTACCTCTACCTGCTCGGCGAGGGGATCCGCGCCTTCACCGCGCGCGCCGCCGCGCCGCTCCGGCTGCTCACGCGCGACCGCGAGGCGACGCTCGACGCCATCGCGACGGGCGAGGCGCACCTCGGCGTCGCGCCGCTCGAGGGCACGCCGGACGGGCTCGCCGCCGACCGCCTCACCGAGGTGGAGCAGGTCCTCGTCGTCCCCCACGCGCACCCGCTCGCCCGGAAGCGCCGGATCAAGCTGCAAGACCTCGAGGGCGCCCGGCTCGTGGTCCCCGGCCCCTCGCGGCCCCACCGGGCGCTGCTCGCGCAGGCGCTGCTCTCGGCGGGCGTCCGGTGGGAGCCGGCGGTCGAGGCGAACGGCTGGGAGCTGATGCTCCACTTCGTCCGGCTCGGCGTCGGCGTCGCGGTGGTCAACGCCTGCTGCCGCCTCCCGCGCGGCCTCGTCGCGCGCCCGGTACCCGAGCTGCCGCGCAAGGTCTTCTACGTGGTCCGCCGCCGCGGGGGCGAGCTGACCGGCGCGCCGGCGGAGCTCCGCGACACGCTGCTCGCGCACGGCGCGGCGTGGCAGCGGAGGAGCGCCGCGGTCGAAAGGAGCGCTCCGGCGCGCTCGACGCCCTCACGGCCCCAGCGCAGCGCCGGCGCGCCGGCAGGCCAGCGCTGACCCGGGAGCGGCCGCAGCCGCTCGGATCGCGCTCACAGGAAAGGCGGGAAGGGGACGAGCCTCGCTGGGCTCCTCCCGCCTTCCCGCCTTCGTCGTCGATCGGATCCGACCCTCACCACGGCGCCCCGCCACGGGGGCTCCCGGGCTCAGGCCGCCTTCTTGGACTTCGACTTGCCCTGCTTCGCCTTGCTGCCGCCCATGTCGTCAGGCCGGCTCACCAGCTTGGAGAAGTAGCTCGGCTCGCCGCTCGCCTTGGCCTGCTGGTACACGAAGGCGAGGTTCGACTCCTCGAACTTCGCGAAGAAGTCGTCCCACGAGATCTCCTCGAGGGAGTCCTCCCCGCTGAACCCCGGGAAATCGATCCGGAGGACGCCGGGCTCCCCGTTCTTCTCGGTGCGCTTCACCGTCGCCGGGTGGCCGCCGCGCGCCTCCACCCACTCGCGGATCTCGTCGTGATCGATCGTCATGTGGGACGAGTGGTCGTCCTCCCCGGCGTCCTTCGCCTCGGCGCCCTTCTCGGCACCCTTGGCGCTGGCCTGCTTGCCGCGGGGCTTCTTCCGCTCGGCTCCGCCGGCCTCGCCCGAATCGTCGTCGTCGTCGAGATCGATCTGGGCCTCCACCTCGATGTCCTGCTCGCCCTCGGCGCCCCTGGCGCGGGCCTGCTTGCCGCGGGTCGGCTGCTCGGCGCCGCCGGGCTCCTTGTCGAGATCCATCTGGACCTCGATCTCGACGTCCAGCTCGCCCTCGTCGCCCTTCGCCTTCGCGCCCTTGGCGCTGCTCGCCTTGGCCTTGCTGCCCTTCGCCGAGTCCGACTTCGGCTTGGCCTTCTGGACCATGTCGTCGGGGCGGCTCACCAGCTTGGAGAAGTTGCTCGGCTGCCCGTCCGCCGTCGTCTCCTGGTACACGAAGGCGAGGTTCGACTCCTCGAACTTGGCGAAGAAGTCGTCCCACTCGATCTCCTCGAGGGTGCCCTCGCCGCTGTACCCCGGGAAGTCGATGCGGAGGATCCCCGGCTCCCCGTTCTTCTCGGTGCTCTTCACCGTCGCCGGGCGGCCTCCGCGCGACTCGGCCCACTGGCGGATCTCGTCATGATCGATGGTCGTCTTCGATGAATTGGCCGACATGGTCACTCTCCTGTGCTCGTACGTCGATTTCGCCGGGAGCGGCAACCTGCGTGCCAGCGGACCATGAGATGATAAGGGCAAGAGATGGTCGAGCTCAGCCGTGAGATGCCTTTGAGGGGTCTTTCACGGACGACGACTACAGCGCTGGATGAGCCCATTCCGTCGCCATGCTCTGGACCGCGCGCGATCTGCGCGCGACCTGCGCGCCCGAGCCCCGGCGGCGAGTCCATGACCGAGGCGGAGAGAGGGGAGCTCAGCCGCGGTCGAGCACAGGCGCGCTGGGGCAATCTGCCTCGTCTGCGGCGAAATGCTGCCGGCCTGAACCGCATCCTGATCGAGAGTGACCACAGGCCCTCTCGTCGCCCCTGCGCACCGGCCCGACGCCTCGCCTGCAGGCGCCCGCTGCCGTGCCCGCCTGTCGGTCCGGGTCGAGGCCCTATCCCAGGATCCCCCTCCTCCAGGCATCCACGAGCGTCCTCCGGGCCAACGTGGATGATGAACGGAGCTTCCGTCCTCCATGGAGGGGCACGATCGCTCGTATCGAGTCCAGACGGGGAGCTCGCTTGACCAGCTCGCCGGCTGAGCCTTAGCTATCCCGCGGGAGGCTGCGCGCGGTGCGCAGAGCGCGATGAACATGCAACCAGACAGACCACAGGCCACCCCCTCACGGAGGTACGCTCGATCGCCGCGCCGCGGGCGGGGAGTCGCTGCGATCGCCGTCGCGCGCGCGGCGCTCGCCTCGGGCACTCCGGTGCTCGCGATCGGGTGCGCCTTGGAGCTCAGCGCCCCCGGCGCGACGGGGACCGGCGGCGCCGGGGGCATCGGAGCCGCGAGCATCGCCGCCAGCGGCGGAGATGCGGCGAGCGTCGGCGTCGGGAGCGGCGGAACGGCGAGCGTCGGCGTCGGGGGCGGCGACGCGGCGAGCACCAGCGCCGGTGAAGGCGGCGGAGGCGGCGCGGCGAGCGCCTCCGCCGCGAGCGGCGGCGGTTGCGCCGGCGGGGCGACGGACTGCTCCGGCGCGTGCGTCGACACGGGCGCCGACCCGGCCAACTGCGGCGCGTGCGGGAATGCGTGCGCGGCGGGGGCCTCGTGCTGCGATGGGACGTGCGTCGACCTGAGCAGCGATGGGCTGCACTGCGGCGCCTGCGGCCACGGCTGTCAGGGGGGGCCGTGCAGCGACGCCGCGTGTCAGCCTGTCGTGCTGGCCGAGGCGGCCGGCAATCCCCTCGCCATCGCGGTGGACGCGACCCACGTCTACTGGACGCACGAGGATACGGGCGAGATCATGAGAGCGCCCATCGCGGGAGGGGCGCCGGTCCTCCTCGTCGAGAGCTGCCCGACGCCCGGGCTCGCGGTGAGCGAGGCGGGCATTTACTGGACCTGCTCCCCCTCTGCAGGCGTCGAGCACGACGTGCCCACCGGCGTCTACAGCGCGCCGCTGGACGGGGGCACCCCGGTGCTGCTCTCCACCGCAGGGCTGGAAGATCCGGTGGGCCTCGCCCTGGACGCCACGAGCATCTACGTGGGCGACAACTACGCGGTGATGAAGCTTCCGATCCAGGGAGGGCCCGCGGAAGAGCTCGCCCTGGGCAGCGGCTCTCGCCGCGTCAGGGTCGATGACACGCACGTCTACTGGACCAACGCGGACGCGAGCTCCGTCCGGAAGGTGCCGATCGCGGGGGGCGCGTCCGTGGCCCTCGCCACCGGATACTTCGAGTCGCACGAGGTCGTGCTCGACGCGACCCACGTGTACTGGACCACCCCCGGCGAGGGCCCGAGCGTGGGCTCCGTGAACAAGGTGCCGAAGGAGGGGGGCACCCCGGTGGCGCTCGCGACGGGCCAGCCATCCCCGTACTACATCGCGCTCGACAAGGCCCATGTGTACTGGGTCAACGCGGGCGCAGGCGAGATCAGGAGAGTGCCTGTCGGCGGCGGTGAGTCGGCCGTGGTGATCTCGGGCGTCGCGCCGAACGATCTGGCGGTCGACGGCACCAGCATCTACTGGACGGATCGGCGCGGCGTCGTGATGAAGCTCGCCAAGTAGGCGCGCGGCGAGCGCTGGAGAGGACCGATGACCTGCTCGGCAGGGCCGGTCCCTCTCGCGGCGCGACGCCGCCGGGCGAAGCGGATGACCGCGCCGCAGCGCGCCACGGAGGCCGTCCGCTGCGCGATCGCCGGGCGGGTGCTACCTAGAGTCGAGCGCAGCGATGCCCGCTGCCGAGGCCGAGAAGTGACCGCCGCGTACCCTCTGCTCCTCCGCGTTGCTGTGCTCGCCGCCGCCACGGCGACCACGACGGCGGCGGCCGCGCGCTCGCCCCGGCCAGCGCCGGCTGCATCGGAGGCGCTCGCGTCAGCGCCGGCAGCCTCTTCGGTGCGCTCGTCTCGGCCGGCGCCGGCAGCCTCTCCGGTGCGCTCGTCTCGGCCGGCGCCCGCAGCCTCTCCGGTGCGCTCGCCTCGGCCGGCGCCGGCAGCCTCTTCGGTGCGCTCGTCTCGGCCGGCGCCCGCGCCCCGGCCGGCGCCCCTCACCAGGGCTGCGCCCTCGCCCGCGCCGGCCGCGTCCGCCTTGCTCGCGCCGGCCACGTCTGCCACCCCGCCGCCGGCCCTGCCGGCCACGTCTGCCGCCCCGCTGCCCGCCCAGCCGGCCCCCCCGCTGCTCGCCCAGCCGGCCGCGCCCTTGCCCGAGCCTGCCTCCTGGCGCGCGCTCGTCGTGGGCGGCGGCCCGCGGCCGGCGATGAACCAGGTGGCCATCGAAGGCCACATCCGGTACTTCCAGTCGCTGCTCCCGGCCGCGGTGGAGCGGCGCGTCCTCTTCGCCGACGGGCGCCACGGCACGCGGAGCGTCCAGTTCCTCGACGGCCTCCGCATGCGCTACCGCGCGCCCAGGCTGCCGCGCATCGACGGGGCGACCACCCGCGCCGGCTTCGACGCGCTCTGGCGCAGGTTCGCCGCCTCGCGCCGGGGGGACCCGCTGCTGCTCTACTTCGCCGGCCACGGGAGCCCGGATCCGCGGCGCGATCTCGACAACAACGTGTTCGACCTCTGGGGCGGCGGCGGGCTGTCGGTGCGCGACCTCGCCGCGCGCATGGACGAGCTGCCCGACGAGATGCCCGTCGTCCTCGTGATGGCCCAGTGCTTCTCGGGCTCGTTCGCGAACCTCCTCTTCGAGGGCGGCAGGCCCGACGGCGAGCTGGTCGAGCGCGACGTCGTGGGCTTCTTCGCGGCGACAAGGGACCGCCCCGCGTCAGGCTGCACGCCCGAGATCAACGAGGCGGACTACACCGACTTCAGCAGCTTCTTCTTCGCCGCCCTCTCGGGCGTCGACCGCCTGGGCCAGCGCGTGGACGGCGCCGATTACGACCAGAACCGGTTCGTGGGCATGAACGAGGCGTTCGCGTACGCCCTCCTTCACCAGGCGACGAGCGACGTGCCGGTCGCGACGTCCGACGTGTTCCTGCGGCGTTTCGTGAACAAGCCGGATCACGAGACCATGGCGACGCCCTATTCCAGGGTCCTCTCCTGGGCGACCCCGGCGGAGCGCGCCGCGCTGGAGGGGCTCTCGGACGCGCTCGGCCTCCACGGCGAGCACCGGCTGCGCGCCGCGTACGACCGCGAGTTCGGGCCGGGGGCCGGCAGGAAGGACGTCGAGGACGTGACGTCAGCGCACCGCCTGCGGTTCATCCGGCTCGCCAAGAGCGTCGTGCTCGCGAGGACGCTCCGGCAGAGCGGCGACCGCGCGCGCGTCGAGCGCTTCGAGCGGCTGCGCGCCGCGGAGGCGCGCAACCCGCTCCTCGAGGCGAAAGCAGCGGCCCAGGCGCGGCAGGACGGGCGACGGCGCGCCGCCCGGTGACGCCCCTGGATCACCGCCAATCCGGGCGACGCGCGTCGCGCTGATCAGGGCCTGTCGCCGGGCGACGCGCGCCGCGCCGTCCGGGGCCTGTCGCCGGCGGCCGCACCCGGCCGAGAGTCCGCCTCACTCTGTGACGAGGGGCCCGATGCGGTCGGCGAACGGCCACCCCAGGCTCTCATCGATGTGGATCTGCCAGTCGAACGCCCCGCGGAGCGTCGGGTGGTTGACCTCGACCTCATTCCACGTGGGGATCGCCTCGTCGATGGACATGTAGTTCGTCTGGTCCCAGATCCCGAACCCCACGACGACGTGCGTCGGACCGAGCAGACTGACCCACTCGTTCACGTTATTCACGATGTAAGCCTGCTGGTCCAGCTCGGGGCCATCGTAATACTGCGGGGCCGCATAATCCATGGCGCCGGCGTCCACCATCTCCTTGCAAAACCTCTTGTCGCGCTCGTTCCACGGGGCCGGAGGCGCGGTGATGATGAAGCCGGGGAAGCGTCGCTTCAGCTCCAGGCTGATCCAGATCATCTCGGCTGTGTCAGGATTCTGATCGGCCTCGAAGGTGTTCCAGTCGATGCCGTCGAACCCACCCAGGTCGTTGTAAATATCGACAATGCTATCGACGAACGTCTGCGACTTCTGTCGGTCCGGGAAGCTCATGCCGTTGCGGGCGCCGCCGACAGAGAGGATGATCTTGCGACCCTGCGTCGTCCGCGCGTACTGGATGTCCGCGTTGAGGTTCGTTGCCGCTCCCCGTTCATTGCGCGGCGGCGTCCATTCGACGGCGCCCGTCGTGCCGGGCGACCCGCCGACGGGCGTCGCGGCGAAGAGGTAGATCACGTTGTAATTGCTGTTGACGTCCCGGATGCGTACGGGCGAAGGCGTCCAGTTGGGATAGTAGCCAGCGACGACCTTTGCCGGGAGCGCACCGATGGGGCCAGGGCCAGGATCAGGGCCAGGGCCAGGGTCGGGGCTCTCGCTGCAGCCAGGGTGCGGCTCCCAGAAGTACGTGCTGACGGTCGGGATGTAGCCAGGATTGCCGTGCTCGGCGACGTAGGCCGACCCCTCATAGCTCACGATGACGCCCTCGTCGTACCACTGGCCCTCCTGCCACTGCGGATAGCTGCACGCGTCGCCGCCGGGGTCGGGGCTCTCGCTGCAGCCGGAGTACGGCTCCCAGAAGTACGTGCTGACGGTCGGGATGTAGCCAGGATTGCCGTGCTCGGCGATGTAGGCCACCCCCTGATAGTTCACGATGGCACCCTCGTCGTACCACTGACCCTCCTGCCACTCCGGAGAGCCTGCGCAAGCGGCAGCTTCGTTGTGCCCCACATCGACCTCACCCTGCGGCGAGCCGGCGTCGAGGCACCCGAGCGCGCTCGCGGCGACGGCGACAAGGACGAGCGACAGCCTGGGAGCAATGAAAGTAGAATTGAGCAGCATGGTAGACCTTCCCCGGTCGACAGCAGACACCAGGCGGCGCGCCTCGACCCAGAGCACAAGTTCAAGCTCGACACCCGGACCCGGGTATCTCACGGGACTTGATGCCGCCACGGGGAGCACCCCTTCGGATTATTTTGCAGCGATCTACGCGAGCCGCCCGCTTGTCCGCCCGATGATGATGTCGTTACGGACAGATGATGTTGCTACGGACAGATGGAGATGCACCGGGGCCTGACATTTGCTGCTGCAATGAAATCATGGACCACGCTCTGCTCGTGGCACCGAGCCACGGGAACGCGCTCGGCTGACGTCGGTGTGCTCATGGGCGAGCTGCCGCCGCGGCCGTGGTCGCTCTCTCGGGAACGCTGGCGCCCGCGATCGCGACGACCTCGGCTTCCGATCTGCTCTCCAGGGTGCTTCGTGCTCTCGTGCGCGCGCGCCGCGAGACCGCGCCTGTCAGGGCGCGCTGGCCTCGATCGCCTGCATCGCGATCAGATCCGTCACGCCGGGGTCGATCCCCATCTGCATGAGCAGGGTGGTCACCTGGCCGCGGTGATGGGTCTGATGGTTGAAGAAATGGCCCACGGCCCACCAGAGCGGATGGGACCTTGGCTTCACCGTCCCGGTCGCCGTCCAGGTCAGGTCTCCCAGGAGCGCGCGCTCGTCGAGCTGGTGCACCCAGGCGAGGATGTCTGCGTCCGTCCTGGCGCGCTCACGGGCGAGATCGTCGAAGTCGGCGTAGAGCTCCTGCGCCATCGAGGTGATCTCGACGACCCTGCCGCTCGCGTCGCGGGGCGCGAAGCGCTCCTCGTCGCCGGTGAAGCGGCCCATCCACCGGCGATCACCGAGCAGGATGTGGTTCAGCGTGCCGTGGATCGACTTGAAGAAGGCGCCGCGATCGCGCTTGCGCTCGACGTCGTCGAGCTTGCCGACGAGATCAAAGAGCTTGTCGTTCATCCATCGATTGTACCGTGCCAGCGCGCGGTACTGCTCGAGCCAGGCCATGTGTCGATCCTCCGTCGAAGGTAGGCGCGCACCCTACCACGCTTACGGCATCGTCGAGACGATCCTGATCCGCCCGTGAGCGCCGGTGGCGTCCAGGGCAGGGGCGCCCTCGCGCCGCGCGCCGCCACGGACCGGCGCTCTCCGGACGCCTCCGACGGCTCGCCGCCATCGCGCGCAGCGGCCGAGATCGCCCTTGATCATGCCGCTATGGCGGACTATTGTCCTCGATAGCAGACGCGTGGTGCTCGCAGGGGAGACCTCCCTTCCGGAGCCGTCCCCGCCGAGCGCCACCTCCTCTCACCGACAGAAGGAGCCATGATGGTCAGCCTTGCGCTCGATTCAGCCGCTCTGGCGGAGACGTACGATCGCGTCAGCGATCTGCAGTTCAACCATGGAAAGCTGCTCATCGAGGATCTCCAGGTCTCTCCGGGCGAGCGCGTCCTCGACGTCGGGTGCGGGACCGGCCGCCTCGGCGCGCACGTCGCCGAGCTCGTCGGTCCGTCCGGCGACGTGGTCGGCGTCGATCCGCTGCCGCTCCGGGTCGAGCTGGCGAACAGGAAGGGCAGCTCGCGCTTCCGCGCCAGCGTCGGCCAGGCCGAGGATCTCTCGCAGTTCGCCGGCGGGAGCTTCGATGTCGTCTTCCTGAACAGCGTGCTCCACTGGCTGCCCGAGAAGCTCGGCCCGCTGCGCGAGGCGCGCCGCGTGCTCAAGCGGGGAGGGCGGCTCGGGATCAGCTCGGCCGTCCGGGAGCGCCCGCACGAGTTCGAGGGGGTGCTGAGCGGCGTGCTGGCCTCTCTCGGCCTGACCGGAACCGCGGAGACGTCCGGCAGCACCACGTACAAGGTGACCTCCGACGAGCTGAAGAGCACCCTCGTCCTCGCCGGCTTCCCGGAGCCGAAGCTCCAGATCCGCACCTTCACGGACCACTTCGCGGCCACGGACGATGTCGTCGCGTTCAACCTGGCCAGCTCCTTCGGCAACTTCCTGTCCAACCTCGCCCCGGCGGACGTCGAGCGGGTCAGGAAAGCGCTCGATGCCGAGCTCGAGCGCCGCCGCGCGCCGGAGGGGATCCGGCTGCAACGTCACCTCGTCTTCGTCGTGGCGCGCGCGGACGGCTGACCGGCCGCGCGGCCGCGCGGATCAGTAGCCCGCCCGCTTGTCCACGACGTTGATGAGCGGCCGTCCGTCGAGGTACCGAGAGAGGTTCTCCAGGAAGATCTCCGAAGCGCGCTCCGTATAACCGGGGTGCGCGCCCGAGTAGTGCGGCGTGAGGAGCACGTTCTCGAGTCGCCAGAGCGGGTGATCGCGCGGCAGCGGCTCGGGATCGGTGACGTCCAGGCCGGCGCCGGCGATCCGGCGCGACCGGAGCGCGTCGACCAGCGCGTCGGTCTGGATCGTCCCGCCCCGCCCGATGTTGATGAGGATCGCGCTCGGCTTCATCGCCGCGAGCTCGGCCGGGCCGATGATCCCGCGCGTCGCCGGCGTGAGCGGGAGCGCATTCACGACGTAATCCGACTCGGCGAGGAAGGTGTGGAGCTCGTCGACGCCGTAGATCCGCTCGAACCCCGCGACCGGCGCCGGCGTGCGCTTCACCCCGATCGCCCGCATGCCGAACGCCGCGCCGATCTGCCCCGTCCTCTCCCCGATGGCCCCGACGCCGAGCACGCCCAGCGTGCTGCCGGACAGCATCCCGAGGCCCTCGCGGAGGTCGTCGCTCCTCCACTCGGCCTGGCGCTGCCGCAGGGCGGCCCGGTGCAGGTTCCGACCGAACATCAGGATGAGACCGAAGATGTGCTCGGCGATGGGCTGGGCGTGGATGCCGCTCGCGTTCGTGATGACGAGCTCCTCGCGCGCCACGACCTCGGGCGTCAGCGCCCAGTCGACGCCTGCGCCGAGCGTCTGGACCCACCGGAGCGCCCGCGCCTCGCCGAGGAGGCGGCCGTCGGCCACCGAGGTGAGCAGCACCTCCGCCTCGGCGAGCCACTCGGGCCGCGCGCGGTGCTGCGCCGCGGTCACGACCCGCACCCGCGGCGAGACGGCGCGCAGGCGAGACACAACGGGCGCCGGGATCTCGGCGTTCAAGAGCAAGGTCACCGGGGCTTCGGCCATGGATGAATGTCCCTCGGCGCGAGGCTCATCCAAATGCCGGACCACGCCCGCCCGAGGGCGCCGGGCGCCCCCGCGATGCTCCCCCAGCAGCACCGGATCAGCAGGCGCTGCGCTCGAGACAGCAGCCGGCGCCGCCTCGCATCGGCGCCGATCCGCGCGCTCCTGGGGCCGATCGGGGCACAGGCCCTGCATTCGGCCGCGCCGCGCCGCGCCGGACTCACCTCACGTCAACCACGGACCCGCAGCGCAAGGAGCTCGCCCATGGAGTACACAAACCTCGGCTCGACCGGCCTCAAGGTCTCGCGGATCTGTCTTGGCGCCATGACCTTCGGCTCGCCCAGGTGGCGGGACTGGGTGCTCGACGAGGCGGCGAGCCGCCCGCTGATCAAGCGGGCGCTGGACCTCGGGATCAACTTCTTCGACACGGCCGACGTCTACTCGCTCGGCGAGAGCGAGGCGGTGCTGGGCCGCGCGCTCAAGGAGATCGGCCCCTCGCGCGACAGGCTGGTGATCGCGACCAAGGTCAACAGCCCCATGGGCGACGACCCGAACCAGCGCGGGCTCTCGCGCAAGCACATCAGGCACTCCATCGACGACAGCCTGCGCCGGCTCGGCACCGATTACGTCGATCTGTATCAGATTCACCGGTTCGACCCGAACACCCCCATCGAGGAGACGCTCGATGCCCTGAACGAGGTCGTCAAGGCGGGCAAGGCGCTCTATCTCGGCGCCTCGTCGATGTACGCTTGGCAGTTCGCGAAGATGCTCCACACCTCGGACAGGCTCGGGTTGAGCCGGTTCGTGGCCATGCAGAACCATTACAACCTCGTCTACCGGGAGGAGGAGCGCGAGGTGATCCCGCTCTGCCGGTCCGAGGGGATCGGGGTCATCCCGTGGAGCCCGCTCGCGCGTGGGTTCCTCGTGGGCAACCGGAGCAAGGACGGCAAGGGGGAGACCGCCCGCTCGAAGAGCGACGAGTTCGCGCAGCGGCTCTACTTCCAGGACTCCGACTTCGCCGTCGTCGAGAAGGTGACCGAGATCGCCGCGAAGCGCGGCGTGCCGAACGCGCAGGTGGCGCTCGCGTGGCTGCTCCAGCAGCCCGGGGTCACGGCGCCGATCGTCGGGGCGACCAAGCTGTCGCACATCAACGACGCGGCCAGGGCCGTGGAGCTGAAGCTCGACGCCGAGGAGCTGCGGGCGCTCGCCGAGCCGTACCGGCCGCACCCTGTGCTCGGGCACACATGATCGCGCGGCAATGCTAGGTCCGCTGCGATCGTGCAGCTTTCTTCCGATCGAGAGCGCTCAGCCGCGCGCCGGCGCGGCGACCGCCGCCCTGTCGGCGGTCCTGCACCCGACGTACATCCCTTTCGTGCCGAGCGGCTCGTCCCTGTCGTGCCCGGGCATCGAGCGGTCGCCGAGGACGCGGACGGCGGCCTCTATCGCGTGCTCGGCGAGCCGTCCCCGGGGTAGCGCGCGGCGGTTGCGTGGCCGCTCGCCTCTGCGAGGATACGGCGCCGAGAGGAGCCGGGAGCCCGGCGAGCGCGCTCGCGCGGCGCCGGCCGGGGAGAGCCCGCCTCTCGGAGGCCAGGTGAGCGAACGACTCGACATCAAGGTGCTGCACCGCCGCGGGGAGCTCGAGGCGCTGCGGGAACCGTGGAATGCGCTGTGGGAGCGCTGTCCGGCGGCGACGACGTTCCAGCGGCCCGAGTGGCTGATCCCGTGGTGCCGCGAGCTCGGCCCCGAGGAGGTGCTCGCCCTCGCCTTCTGGTCCGAGCAGGGGCTCGTCGGCCTGGCGCCCCTCGCGATCCACCACTACCGCGGGGAGCGCCTCGTCGCGCTGCTCGGCGCCGGCATCACCGACTACCTCGACGTCCTCGCCGCGCCCGGGTACGAGCGCGCCGTCGCGGAGGCGGTGCTCGGGTGCCTGCGCGAGCGGGAAGGCTCCTGGGACGTCGCGGAGCTCGGCGACCTGCGCCCGTCGTCGCCCCTGCTCGCCGTCGAGGCGCCCCCGGGCTGGTCGGACGAGGTCGAGAAGCACGAGGCGTGTCCGCGGCTGACGATCCCGGACGACGCCGGGCCGGACGCCCTGCTCTTCCCGGGGATCCGCGCGCGCGTCGCCCGGGCGCGGAAGCGGCTCGCGAAGGCCGGCGAGGTGCGCGTCGACGTGGCCGACGCGGCGAGCGTGGACGAGCTGCTCGACGCGCTGTTCGCGACGCACAGGGCGCGCTGGACGTCCCGCGGCGAGGGCGGCGTGCTGGACGAGTCGCTCTGGCCGTTCCACCGCGCCGTCGCGGCGGGGATGTGCGCCAGGGGCGCGCTGCGGCTGTACGGGCTGCGGCTCGACGGGCGGATCATCGCTTCGTTCTACGGGTTCGCCGAGCGGGACAGGCTCGCGTGGTACCTCAGCGGCTTCGATCCGGAGTTCGCCGTCCTGAGCCCGGGGCTCGCGATGTTCGCGGGCGCGATCGAGCGCGCGGCGCGCGAGGGCGCGCGGACCGTGGACTTCCTCCGCGGCCGCGAGCCGTACAAGTACGAGTGGGGCGCCGTCGATCGCTGGACGTACCGCCGGCGGCTGCGGCCCCGCGGCGCCGGCGAGGTCGGCCGGGACGGCGGGCGAGAGGCCGGGCGCGGCGCGCTCGACGGCGCGGTGGAGGCCGTGATGTCCGGCGATGTGTCGCCGGAGGTCGGCCTCGTGCGGCTGCTCGGCGCCGCGGGGGACCTCGCGGCCGCGGAGCGCGCGATCGAGGCGGCGCGGGCGGCGGCGGGGCAGGGCGGGGGAGGCGAGCCGGCGGCGCGCCTCGAGGCGCTGCACCGCTGCCTGGACGAGCGGCGCGCCGCGTGCGCGACGGTGGCGGAGATCCTCGGCGCGCACCGGGACGCGGGCGGCGGCGCCGGGGCGGACGCGCCGGCGCGCACCGCGCAGCTCTTCGACGACCTCTGCGCGCGCTCGGAGGAGGCGAGCGTCGCGGCGTACTCCCTCGGCGATCCGGAGCTCCTCGAGCGCGCCACGCGGGAGGTGGTCGAGCTCCTCGAGCGGTGGGGCCTCCTCGGGGAGGACCGCGCGATCCTCCAGATCGGCTGCGGGATCGGCCGCTTCGAGGCGGCGCTCGCGCCGCGGGTGCGCGAGGCCTGGGGGCTCGACGTCGCGCCGCGCATGGTCGAGGCCGCGCGGCGCCGCTGCGCGGGGCTGCCGAACGTCGTGCTCGCTGTCTCGTCGGGCGTCGATCTCGGCGATGTGCCGCCCGCCCGCTTCGATCTCGTGTACGCGGTCGACTCGTTCCCCTACCTCGTCGCGGCGGGCGAGGCGGCCGTGGACCGGCACGTCGCGGAGGCGCGACGGGTGCTGCGGCCGGGCGGGGAGCTCGTCGTCCTGAACTACTCGTACCGAGGCGACCTCGCGCGCGACGCGGCCGACGTCGCGCGGCTCGCGGCCCGCCACGGGTTCGACGTGCTGGCGAGCGGCGAGCGGCCGTTCTCGCTGTGGGACGGGCGGGCGTACCGGCTCCGGCGGCTCGAGCACCTGTGAGGTTCGCCTCGGCCGTGACCTGACGTCACGAGAGGAAGAGGACGAACCACAGAGGCACAGAGGGCACAGAGGGGAGAAAGAGAGATCGAGGATGGGGTTCTCTTCCTTCCTGCTCTCTCTCCCTCCCTATCTCCTCTGTGCCCTCTGTGCCCTCTGTGCCTCTGTGGTTCATCTTCTTCTCTTGGAGCACCCCGCCGGCACACCGGCGCCGTCGGCAAACCGCGGCGTCGGGATCCTGCCTTCCTCGCGGCGCGGCGAGGAAGAAGTGCCGCTGCGCGCCCGTAGCAATCGGCAGAAGGTGCCAGTCATGAAAACCCCGATCTACCGCGCGTTTGCCCTCTTCCTCCTGTCCTGCTCGATCCTGCCTGCCTGCGCCGCCGTGGAGCTCAACCCGGGCGCGGAGAGGATCATCGTCACCAAGCAGCCGGCCCCGCAGGGGTGCCGCTTCGTCGGAACGGTGATCGGAGAGCAGGGCGGCTCGTTCTCGGGGAAGTTCACCAGCAACGCCAACCTGCAGGAGGGCGCGGTGAACGACATGAAGAACAAGGCCCATGACCTCGGCGGCAACTATGTGGTCCTGGAGAACACCAATGCAGGGAACACGATCTCCGGAGACCGGGACAGCATGTCCGGGCAGCAGACCGACGTCACCCACATGGGCAACACCTACAGCTGCCCGCCCCAGCTCGTCGGCCTGTAAGCGCGCCTGATCCCCGACCGCGCCCGGTCGATGGTCCCCACGACGAGGCTCCCGCCGCTGCCGCCGGCGGGAGCCTCGTGCTCGTTGGGGGCCGCGCGCGCCCGCCCGACAGAGCGCGCGCCCGCCTGATCGTCGCCGCCGGCGAGGCGCGCGCGACCCTGTGGATCGAGGTCGAGCCGTCCCGCAGCAACGCGGCCCGCCAGCGCTCATCCAACATCGACAGAGCGCAGGTGGAGCGTCGTCCCGGCGGCAGACCGCCGGCCGAGCGCTCGGCCTGCCCGGGCCGTCGGGGCGGCTCCGCGGCCGGGCGCGGCCGCCGCTGCGGTTCGCGCCGCATCGGAGGGAGCCGGTCACAGGAGAGAAGAAAGATGGAGATGTCGTTGTCCAGGCGTACGGCCGCGGAATTTCTCGGGACGTTCTGGCTCGTGCTCGGCGGCTGCGGGAGCGCCGTGCTGGCGGCCGCGTATCCCCGGCTGGGGATCGGCTTCCTGGGCGTGGCGCTCGCGTTCGGGCTCTCCGTGCTGACGATGGCCTACGCGGTGGGCCACATCTCGGGCGCCCACTTCAACCCCGCCGTCACCATCGGCCTGATGGTCGGCGGGCGCTTCCCCGCGAGGGATCTCCTGCCGTACCTCCTCGCCCAGGTCGCCGGCGCCATCGTCGCCGCGGGCATCCTCTACATCATCGCCAGCGGCTCCGCCGGCTTCGCCCTGAGCGCCGGGTTCGCCTCGAACGGCTACGGAGCGCACTCGCCCGGCGGTTACTCGCTCTTCGCGAGCCTCGTCGCCGAGATCGTCCTCACGTTCGGCTTCGTGATGGTGTTCCTCGGCGCGACCGATCTCCGCGCTCCGATCGGGTTCGCGCCGATCCCCATCGGGCTCGCGCTCACCCTCGTTCACCTGATCGGGATCCCGGTGACGAACGTCTCGGTGAACCCGGCGCGCTCGACCGGTCCGGCGCTGTTCGTCGGCGGGTGGGCGCTCTCGCAGCTGTGGCTGTTCTGGCTCGCCCCGCTCGGCGGCGGCGCGCTCGCGGGGGTGCTCTATCCGCTGCTCGTCGGCGCGAGGCCTGTCCGCGCCGCCGTCGCGCCGCGATCCACGGTCTGAGGGGGGGAGTCCGGGCAGGCCGCGCCGGAGGGCTCGGCCGCCGGGCCGAACCGGTCCCACGCGAGCTTGGCCGTGAGCACGAGCCCGAGCACCACCACGAACCAGCGCACCTTCCTCGGCTCGATGCGCCGCGCGACAGCGGCGCCGGCGAACGAGCCGACCACCGCCGCCGCCATCATGATCGGCGTGGCCACCGCGTCGACCGCGCCCGCGAAGACGAAGGCGATCGCGGCGACGCCGTTGATCAGGCTGGCGAGCACCGTCTTGATCGCGTTCATCCGGTGGATGTCCACGTTGCCCGCGAACGAGGACAGGAGCGCGAGCATCATGATGCCGATGCCCGCGCCGAAGTAGCCGCCGTAGACGCTCACGAGGAACTGGAGCAGGAACACGAGCCACGGCCGCGAGGGCAGGGCGAACTCCTCCGACACGCCCGCGCCCGCGCCCGCGCCGCCCTTCGCGGAGGGCCGCGCCGGGCGCAGGTTCTGCCAGAAGAGGAGCAGCGTCGCGAGCAGCACGAGCCCGGGCACCGCGGCGTCGAAGACGCGCTGCGGCGTCACGAGCAGGAGCGCCGAGCCGACGATGCCGCCGAGCAGCGACGGCAGCAGGAGGACGCGCAGGACGCGGTAGTCCCGGGAGAGCTCGCGGCGGTACGCCCACGCGGACGCGAGCGACGCGGGCGTGAGCGCCACGGCGTTGGTCGCGTTCGCGGCGAGCGGGGCCAGCCCGGCCGCGATCGCCGCGGGGAACGACACGAGCGTGCCGCCGCCGGCGACCGCGTTGATGACGCCGGCCACGGCGGCGCCGCCGGCGAGGAGTGCGGCTCTCGTGAGATCCACGGCGCGAGATGGCCCGAGCCAGCCGGCCCTGTCAACCGCCGCGCGGGGCGCGGTGGCGGGTCGCGCTCGCGCCGCGCGGCACGCTGCGCTTGAGGGGCGAGCGGCCGCGCTCCTACGATGGCGCTCCCGCCGATCCAGGCGGCCGCTCCTCCTCAGGAAAGCCGAGCGTCATGCCGCGATCCGTTCCGCTACTCCCCGCCGCGCTGCTCACCGCGCTCTGGTACACCGCGCTGCCTCCGAGGGCGGCAGCCGCCGAGGAGCGCGCGCGTGTCTGGGTGGCCGACGACGGCACGCGCGTCCGCCGGCAGGACGTGGGCCTGCCGCTCTCGCGCGGCGAGGGCAACGCGATCTTCCGGCCCGGCGAGCCGATCCGGCTCGGCGCGCTCCGCGCGGAGGTCGTCGCGTTCCAGGTGATCGTCGAGGCCGGCGCGGAGCCCGTGCGCGGCGTCAAGGTCGAGCTCTCGGGGCTCGGGCCCGCGGTCAGCGGAGGCGCCCCCGCGCCGGCGCCGCAGCAGCAGGCGTCGGCTGCGCCGCAGCAGCAGGCGCCGGCTGCGCCGCGGCAGCAGGCGCCGGTCCCGGGCACGGCGCCCGCGCCGGCGATCGCGATCGACCGCTTCGTCGAGCACTACGTCGAGATCAAGCGGCGATCGCGCAACGAGCAGAGGCCCGCGGAGTCGCTCGGGTGGAGCCCGGCGGCGCGGCCGCCCGACGACAGGCACCTCGGCTTCCTCCCCGACGCGCTCATCCCGGTCGAGCTCGCGCCGCCCTGGGCGCCGTACCCGCTCGAGGTGGGCGCGCGCGAGACGAGGGCCGTCTGGATCGACCTCCACGTCCCGGAAAGCGCCGTCTCCGGCGCGTACGAGGGCAAGGTGGTGGTCAGCTCGGCGTCGCACGGCGAGCTCGCGTCGCTCGATCTCCGGCTCGAGGTCGCCCCGGCGACGCTGCCGTACAGCCCGGTCGACTTCATCGCGTTCTACGAGGCCGACGAGGTCGCCGCGCGGGTCGGCGACGGACCCGCCGTCGAGCAGCAGCTCTGGCAGCTGCTCCACGAGCACCACGTCGACGGCTTCGCGTCGGTCCGGAGCCCCGCCGAGGTGGAGCGGCTGCGCGCGGCGATCGACGGCTCGCTCTACACGAAGGAGCGCGGCTACCGCGGGCCGGGCGCCGGCGTCCCGCCCGCCGCGGTGGCGCTCGGCGCCTACGGCGGCTTCGGCGATCCCGGGGAGGAGGCGCTCCGCCGCGTCGAGGCCGTCGCGGAGCTCCTCCCGCCGGCCGTGGACGACGTCATGCTGTACGCGGTCGACGAGCAGTGCGAGAGCCCCCGCGGGCCCGGGTGGCGCCGGCTGATCCGCGGCTCGCGCCTCTCGTCGCGCATCCTCGTGGGGCACTCGTGCGGCGAGGTCGACCCCGTGAAGCAGGACGTCGACCTCGTGCTCACGCCCGCCAACCGCTTCGACTCGACGTGGGCGCGCGCCGCGCGCGAGGCCGGCAAGCGGCTCTGGGTGTACAACGGCGCGCTCCCGCGGACCGGCACCTTCATGATCGACGCGCCGCTCACCGGGCTCATGGCCGACGGCTGGATCGCGGCCTCGCACGAGGTGGACCGCTGGTTCCTCTGGGAGACGGCGTTCTGGCACGACGGCAACCGCGGCGGCAGAGGCCCGGTCGACCCGTTCACGGTCGCCGAGAACTTCCACAACCGGGACGGCGACGCCTGCCTCGGCGACGGCATGCTGCTCTATCCCGGCACGCAGCGCGGGGCGTTCGCCGCGCGCTCGCTCGGCTTCGCCGGCGTGCTCCCCTCGATGCGCCTGAAGAGCCTGCGCCGCGGCATCCAGGACGCCGGCTACATCGCGCTGGCGAGGCCGGCGTCGCCCGGCGCCGTGGACGCGATCGTGAAGGAGGTGATCCCGGCCGCGCTCGACGAGGCGCTCGACACCTCGCCCGCCGCGTGGAGCAGCGAGGGCGCCCCGTTCTTCAGGGCGCGGGCCGCGCTGCGCGCGCTCATCCCGGCGGACGCGGCGCTCGACGCCGCCGGCGTCCGCCGCGCCCTCGCCGACGCGGCGGCGGCGCGGCGCGCGCTCGTCCCGCTCCCGCGCGCGCAGGGCTCGACCGACGGGCGGCCAGCGGAAGCAGAGGGCCCCGGGCAGGCCGCGCCGGGGCCGCTGCGCCCGTGGCGCGGGCGGGGGCTGCTCCTCGCCGTCGCCGGGCTGGGCGCCGCGCTTGTCGCGCTTGTCGCGCTGGCCATCGCGCTCCGCCGCCGGGCGAGGCGCGGCGCCGAGGGCCGCGGCGCGGGGCGCGGCGCCGGGGAGCGCTGATCCGCGGGAGCACCGCCTCCGTCGCGGCTGCTACGCTCGCGCCCGCCATGCAGAGCCCAGGCAACGACCGGCGCCCCGGCCGCGCGCACCTCCGACGCCTCCTCCTCCTCGCGCGCCCCGAGCTCGGCGCGCTCGCGCTCGGCACCCTGTTCCTGGCCATCGGCAGCGGCATCAGCCTCCTGCTCCCGCAGGCGATCCGGAAGATCATCGACGACGCGCTCGGCCCGGGCAACGCCGTCAACAGCGTCCAGGCCATCGACGACGCGGCGCTCTGGCTGGCGCTGCTCATCGTCGTCCAGGCGGCCGCCATCGCGCTGCGGTACGTCCTCTTCGCGACCGCCGGCGAGCGCGTCGTGGCCCGGCTGCGGTCGCAGCTCTTCGAGCACCTCCTCCGGCAGGAGGTGGCGTTCTTCGACGACCACCGGACGGGCGAGCTGACGAACCGCCTCGCGTCGGACACCACGGTCCTCCAGAGCGCCGTCACGCTCAACGTCTCGATGGCCCTGCGCTTCGTCGCGTCCGTGATCGGCGGCGTCGCGTTCCTCTTCTACACCTCGCCGCGGCTCACGCTCCTCATGCTCGCCGTGGTGCCCGTCGTGGCGCTCGGCTCGGTGGCCTACGGCCGCCGGGTCCGCCGGCTCTCCCGCAGCGTCCAGGACGCGCTCGCCCGCGCCAGCGAGGTCGCCGAGGAGGCGCTCTCGGGCATCCGCACGGTGCGGGCCTTCGCCGGCGAGAAGCGCGAGGTGGACCGCTATGCCGGCCGGGTCACCGAGTCGTTCGAGCTCGCGAGAAAGCGCATCCGCACCTCGGGCAGCTTCATGGGGGTGGTGATGTTCGCCGGCTACAGCGCGGTCGCGCTCGTGCTCTGGTACGGCGGCCACCTCGTGGTCGCCGGCCGCCTCACCCTCGGCGGGCTCACGTCGTTCCTCGTCTACACGATCGTCGTCGCCTTCGCGCTCGGCGGCCTCAGCGACCTCTGGGCCGAC
This sequence comes from Sorangium sp. So ce321, assembly GCF_051530195.1. NCBI lineage: Bacteria > Pseudomonadati > Myxococcota > Polyangiales > Polyangiaceae > Sorangium > Sorangium sp. So ce321. Next base: position 3,169,828 of record NZ_CP150329.1, read on the forward strand.
TTCATGAAGGCCACCGGCGCCGTCGAGCGCATCTTCGAGCTCCTCGATCGCCAGCCGGCCATGGCGGCCACCGGCGGCCTCCAGCCTGCCTCCGTCCAGGGGGGCCTCGAGCTCCAGCGCGTGCGGTTCAGCTACCCGACGCGCCGGGACGTGCCGGTGCTCAAGGGCATCGATCTCTCGGTTCGCCCCGGAGAGGTGATTGCCCTGGTCGGGCCGTCCGGGGCGGGTAAATCGACGATCTCCTCGCTGCTCCTGCGGCTCTATGATCCCGACGAGGGGCGGATCCTCCTCGACGGGCGCGACCTCCGCGACCTGTCGCCGAGCTGGCTCCGCCGGCAGATAGGCATCGTCGCGCAGGAGCCGCTCCTCTTCGCCACGAGCGTGGCCGACAACATCCGTTATGGACGGGAGGCTGCCTCTGACGCGGAGGTCGAGGCCGCCGCGCGCGCGGCGAACGCGCACGATTTCATCCAGCGGTTCCCGGAGGGATATCGCACGCTGGTCGGCGAGCGCGGCGTGCAGCTGTCCGGCGGGCAGAAGCAGCGTGTGGCGATCGCCCGCGCCATGCTCAAGGACCCTCGGCTGCTCGTGCTCGACGAGGCCACGAGCGCGCTCGACGCCGAGAGCGAGCACCTCGTGAAGGCGGCGCTCGAGGCGCTGATGAAGGGGCGAACGACGTTGATCATCGCCCACCGGCTCTCGACGGTGATCGGCGCCGACCGCGTGCTCGTGATGGATGGGGGTACGATCGTGCAGAGCGGCGCACACGCGGCGCTCATCGCCCAGGACGGTCTCTATCGCCGGCTCGTCGAGCGTCAGTTCGTGAGCGCCGAGCTCAGGACGACGGCATGACGAGCTGCTGTGTCGCCCGGCGCTCGCCCACGATGGAGACGGCCGTCTCCGAGGCGAGCCCCGCCGCGCTCTGCGACGTGCGGCGGAGCGCGCCGAGCAGCGCGACCCAGCCGTGCTCGCTGTTCGTGATGGCGCGCGCGCCGATGCCGTCGATGCGCCCGAGCGCCTTGCGCGCGACCCGGAACACGCTGCGATCGATGCCCTCGATCAGGTCGAGCGTCGCGCCGAGCCGCTCCTGCGTCTCGGTGCGCACGTCCTCGAGGAAGCCGAACCCCGCGCGCACGACCTCCTCGACCACGCCGAGGCTGCCGTCGACCCATGTATAGATAAGGCCCTCTCGCGGGTTGCTGAGCTGCTCTCGATCGGAACCGTTGCTGCCGGCCGCGCCCTGGCCGGAGATGCTCTCGTCCATCTCGAACCCCCTTCCTTAGTCATCGTTGTTGGCAGGCCAGTCGCCTGCTGCGAACTCACTATCAACAACCGACGTCTCGGATGGGTTATCACAGGGCAACAAAAGCGTGAACTCTTTCTTTTGTGTTCGCCCCGTTTCTCCGGTTCTCCGGCGCCGTGCCGCGAAGGCCGTTTGGCGATGTCCCGCCGGGCGTCCTGCTGAGTCTGTGAACTTCCAGCGAAACGCGCGATATGTGACGTTCGTGTAGGCGAGGTGACCAAGCTGCCGCAGGAAGATCCTTAGTCCTTGGCAGGCCCGTCCCGGCTAGCTAGGGTCTCGCGGTGCCAGCGAGGCCGACGAGGCTCACGAGGACCGCGCGCTTCATGATGGGAACGACCTTGTCAACGCTCCTGGCCGCCTCCTGCGCGTCGGGGGCCTCCAGCGCTACCGGCGTTTCCGCCGCGCCCGACGCCGGCGCGCCCGCGCCGCGCCCACCCGAGCTCCTGGCCTTCGCGCTCCAGGAAGGCGCCATTCACAACCACTTCTTCCGTCGTGGCCATATCGCGGCCCATCTCCTCGTGACCTCGGGTGTGTCGCCGCGGCTCATCGTCGCTTTCCCGGCGGGGAACATGGGGGTCGCGGCGTGGTTCGACGCGCTGCCGGCGCCGGTCGAGCTCTCGGTCGAGGGGGGCGTCTCGGGGGTGGAGCGGCCGGGCGGGATGCGCGGCGTCTCGGCGCTCCTCGTGAGCGCGGCCCCGGCGCTGCGCGTGCACCGGCTGGTCCTCGGGAGCATCCGCACCGTCCGCGAGGTGGGCCGCGACGGCGAGCTTCCGGCGTGGCTCCGCGCCGACGTCGAGGCGCGTTCGGCGCCGGCCTGCGGGTCGATCGCCGTGCGGCGCACGACGGTGGACGGCGAGCACCACCTCGAGCTCCTCATCGAGCCGCTGGACGGCGCGACGGCCGCGCTCGGGCTCGACGGGCGCGTCGAGCTCGCGGCGGGGCCGCGCGGGCTCCGCTTCCGCGTGACGGCGCTCTCGGACGAGGCGCCGCTCACGCCGGTGCCCCTCGACGAGATCGCGAACGAGCGCGCCGGCGACGACCCGCGCCACCGCCAGGCGCTCGCCTTTCTCACGTACCGGGAGAAGCTGCTCGCCGGGTCGTGGCGCTTCCTCACGTACTTCGGCCGGGACACCCTGCTCGCGGTGAGGATGCTCCTGCCGGTCCTCGAGCCGGCGGTCGTCGAGGCGGCTCTCGGCTCGGTCCTCGACCGGCTCAGCCCGGAGGGCGAGGTCGCGCACGAGGAGGCGATCGGCGAGTACGCGGCGCTCCTGCGCCTCGCGGCGGGGCGCGGCGGGGCGCGGCGCGAGTCGATCTATGCGCTGCGCGAGGCCGGCCACGCGCTGCGCGAGGCCGGCCTCGCGCTGCGCGAGCCCGTCCTCGACTACAAGATGGTCGACGACGACTTCCTCCTCGCGCCGCTCGCCGCCGAGTACCTGCTCGGCAGCGCGCCGGGGCGGGCGCGCGCGGCGGCGTTCCTGGCGCGCCGGACGCCGGGCGGCGAGGCGTACGCGCAGGCGCTCGCGCGCAACGTGGCGCTCGTGCTCCGCCTCGCCGCCCCGTTCGCCGAGACGCGGGAGCCGAGGGCGCTGATCGCGCTCAAGGAGGGCGAGTCGGTGGGCGAGTGGCGCGACAGCAGGGAGGGGCTCGCGTTCGGCCGGATCCCGTACGACGTGAACGTCGCGCTCGTGCCCGCCGCCCTCCGCGCCTCGGCGCGGCTCCTCGCGAGCCCCCTGCTCGGCGCGGGGCCGGACGACGAGGGCTCCGCCCGGGCGGAGCGGCTCGCGCGCGCGTGGAAGGACGCCGGCGCGTTCTTCCGCGTGGAGCTGCCCGAGGCCGAGGCGAGGCGGCGCGCGGCGGCCTACGCGGCGTCGCTGGGCATCGATCCGGCGCCGGTGGTCGCGTCGCTCTCGGGGACGCTCTCGTTCCCGGCGATCGCGCTCGACGGGGAGGGCCGGCCCGTTCCGGTCATGCACTCCGACGACGGCTTCGTCCTCCTGTTCACGGACCCGTCGCCGGAAGCGCTCGAGGAGATCGCGGGCCGCCTGGTTCGCCCCTTCCCGGCCGGCCTGCGGACGCCGGTGGGCATCCTCGTCGCGAACCCTGCGTTCGCGCCGGACCCGGCGGTGCGCGGGCTGTTCACGGCGGGCCATTACCACGGCACGGTCACCTGGTCGTGGCAGCAGGCGATGCTCGCCGCCGGCATCGACCGGCAGCTCGCCCGCGGCGATCTGTCGTCGACCCGCGCTCGGGGCGCGCTGGAGCGGGCGCGGAGCGCGCTCTGGGAGGTGATCCGCGCCTCGCGCGAGGCGAGCACGTGGGAGCTCTGGAGCTGGGCTGTCGAGGGCGGCCGTTACCGGCTGGTCCCGTTCGGCGCCGAGCGGGCGCACCACGACGAGTCGAACGCGGTGCAGCTCTGGAGCACGGTGTACCTCGCGGTGCGCCCCTGAGCGGCGGGGTCTCGCCGGGTCGGGCGCGCGCCGCCGGCGCCGGCCGCTCGGCTCAGAAGCCCATGCAGTTCGCGTAGTACGTCACGGTGGCCGGCCAGTCGGAGAAGACGCCGCGGACGCCCACGTCGCGCGCGAGCACGTCGAGCATCACCATCGTGTCGCCGTCGTTGTCGATGGCACCCACGACCGACTGGAAATAGTAGCCGCCGCCGCTCGCCAGAGGGCCCGAGCGCTCGAGCGTCCACGTGATGATGTCGAGGCCCGCGGCCCTGGCGGCCGTCGCGTACGCTGACGGCACGAGCTTCTCGTTCCCGTCGAGCGTCACGAGCGCGAACAAGGGCGGCGCGACGATCTTCACGCCCTGGTCCGCGAGGCGCTGCATCCCGGAGACCGCCGCCTCGTAGCCCTCGGGCGTGTCGACGCGGCTGTCGAGGTACACGGCCTGCGCGCCGAACTCCGGCTCTTTCGCGAGCCAGTAGAGCACGTCGTCCAGGCTGAAGGACTGCGCGAACACGCTCTCCGGGTCGACGCCGGCCGCCTTGTAGTCGTCGATCATCTGCTGCGCGAAGTCCTCCTGCGTGTAGTCGCCCTCGTACGGCATCTCGACCCCCGGGGTCTTGAGCTCGGGCGTGAACTTGACGCCCAGGCTCGAGAAGAGCTCGATGCTCTCGGCGTGCGTCAGCAGCGTGCCGCAGGCGGCGTACAGGTCCGTGCGGAAGTCCGGTGTCGCGGCCATGTACGCCTCGGCCGTGGTCGCGTCCGGGTTCGCGGCGTCCATCTTGCCGCAGAGCTGCTTGAACTCGGCGAGCGTGATGTCGCTCGTGCAGCACTTCGCCGACGCGGGCGTGCCGGCCTCGGCGTCGGCCGGCACGAACGGCTCCGAGCACTTCTCTGCGAGCTCCGGGATCGCCAGGATGTTCGTCGTCGTGTGGAGATCGCACTGGTCGTGGCGGCACACGAGCCGGCGGTCCTTGGTGAACGTGACGTCGCACTCCACGATGCCGGCCCCCATGCGGGCGGCGGCCTCGTACGACTCCCTCGTGTGCTCCGGGAACTGCATGCAGGCGCCGCGATGGCCGATCGAGAAGTCGGTGCGCGCGAAGGGCCCGTCGGAGCACGCCTTGAGCGCCTCCTTCAGCTCTCCCTCGTCCATGTCCTCGACGAGGTAGTAAGGCCGCGGGCCAAGCTGCACGCTGTGCTGCTCGGCTCCCTCGGCAGGCGGGGCCGGCGGGGCCACGGGCTTCACCGACTCGTCGCCGCCGGAGCAAGCGCTCATCGCAGCGGCCGGCAGCGCGAGAAGCGCCAAAGTGATGTTGGTTCTGGCGCCCTTCTTCATCATGAGACACTTCCCTCTGTGGGTGGATTGAAGTTGGGACGCTATGCCGAGCACCCTGGCGGGGAGGTGTCTCGAATGAAACAACGACGCGTCATCGCCGCTGGCGCTCGGACGTGCCGGAGGCGGCGCCGCCTGTGGCGTGAGCGGTCCGGCGGGGGGAGGCTCGCCGGCGTGGCGCGGGCGGGCGCGCCCGCACCTCGTCTTACAGCGGTTCACCTTGGGCCGTCATTGCGGTCATGTCGTCCTGGGGCGTGGGCTCTGCACGGGAGGCGATGATGCGCGCCAGCGGCGGACCCCCGCGGCATCCTTGCACGTCGGCAGCCGGAGCCGCTGTCGGACAGCCTGATTTCATGTTGAGCTGGTACGAGCGACCGTTTTAACATCTCCGGGCGTGGTCGCTCACCCGAGCAGCGCGGAAACGAGAGTCAGATGAAGAAGCGATTCTTTTGCGGGGTCACGCTGGCTGTATCCATGGTGACGGGCTGCGCGAGCGAGCCGCTGGAGCAGGCTCCGGGGGAGGAGGGCTTTGCGCTGGTCCAGCACGACGCGGACACGCTCGAAGCGACCTGCCGGTCGGGCGCGGCGTCCGTGCGCGTGCTGGTGGACGAGGCCGAGGCCAACGTCGTCGACGTGACCTACGATTTCGGTGATTCGCTCGTGGCCTTCCATGTCGACTACAACCAGGGCACGGGCGACTTCATGCCAGGCGGCAGCCCGCTCGACGCTGCGCAGGCCCAGCTCCTCGACGCTCTGCTCGAGGGGCTCACGAGGTCCGTGCCGCCAGAGGGGCAGCGCACGCGGGTCGAGGAGACGTCGGTGCGCCAGACGAGCTTCATGCAGATCGTGCCTGTCGGCGAGGTCCTCACGCCCTACCGCTACGTCTCGGAGCACGGCTGGACGCACATCTCGTGCTCCTGTGGCAGTCAGTACATCGGGTCCGGCTACTATCGCCAGGCCGGCAGGGGCTGTGGCTGCAACGGCGGCAGCGGCAACGGCTGCAAGGGCCGCTGCGGTCAGGGGTGCGGTATCACCAGCGCCCCCGCGTGCGTGGGCACGACGGCGTACACACAGGACTGCGCGAAGCACGACTACGGTCTCGGGACCTTCCAGGCGGCCTCCGACGACTACACCTTCGCGAGCAACAACTGTAGCTGTAGCGGGGTCGGCACCTGCTACTAGGGTCTCGTCGCAGGCCCCTCGTGGCCCTGGCCGTCATCGCGGGCGTCGCCGCCCTTGGCTGCGATCGTTCCCCCGGTCCCTGTCCTGATGGAGCGCAGCTACATGGCCGCGCTCCACCGGCGGGGACCCTGCAGTGGTGCGCGAAGCCCGACGGCAAGAAGCACGGCCGCTGGGTGGAGTGGCACAAGAACGGCAAGGTCAAGACGGAAGGGAGCTACGTCGACGGCAAGATGGAAGGCGGCTGGGTGAGCTACTTCGAGACCGGCGTGAAGCAGCTCGAGGGCGATTACCGCGGCGGCATCAAGCAGGGCCTGTGGACCCTCTATCACGAGGAGGGCACGAAGAACCGCGAGGAGATCCACGCCAGCGACTCGCGGGAGACGAAGTGGACCGCGTGGCGCTCCGATGGGAAGAAATGGGCCGAAGGGACGCTGCTCGAGCACCATGCACACGGCCCTTACTCGGAGTGGCACCCGAATGGCGTGCTGGCGGTGCAGGGCCAGTACGACAAGGACCAGAAGGTCGGGGCGTGGAGGTACTGGAGCAGCGACGGCGCGCCATCGGACGTTCCACAGGGTGATTTCTCGAAGGAATGAGGCGTGAGGCTTCCTCGGCCGCGCGGGCTTGCCGCCGTGCTGCTCCTCGTTGCGGCGGGCGGTTGCGGTGGGCCACTCGAGCCCTCCGTCGGGGAGGATCGGCGCGCCGTGACCGGCGGAGCGCTCGATCCGGGCTCTCCGGCCGTGGGGGCCATCGTCCCGGTGGCGCCGACATGCGGCGAGGCGGAGGACGCCTCGCTGGTCGTCTGCTCGGGCACGCTGATCGCTCCGCGGGTCGTCCTGACGGCGGCGCATTGCGTGGAGAACGCGGACGCCCCGCAGGTGCTCTCGGCGGTCTTCGCGCCCGAGGTGGCGCAGGCGTCCCCTGCCGAGCGCGTGCGCACCGTCGCGGGCCGGCTGCATCCTGGCTGGAGCGCTGGAGAGAATGACATCGGGGCGCTGATCCTGGCCGAGGACGCGCCCGTCGCGCCGGTGCGGCTGGACCTGTCGGCGCTGCCGCCGGACGTCCTGGGGCGGCCCACGCGCGTCGTGGGGTTCGGTATCGACGAGGAGGGCCAGACAGGCAGCCGGCGCAGCGGCGTTGCCCGGGTGACCGCGGTCGAGGCGGGGACCTTTACCATTGCGGCCGAGCCGGGGATGTCGTGCGGTGGCGACAGCGGCGGTCCGGTCTTCCTGAACGATGACGGCGCCGAGCGCCTCATCGGCGTCACTTCGTTCGGCGATCCGGAGTGCACGACGGGGACCAACACGCGCGTCGACGTGCATGCGGCCTTCGTGCAAGCGATCCTCGACGAGGGGCCGCCGCCCGCGCGACCGCCGCTCGATCCGACCGTGGACGCGTGCACGGTGCCCTGCGAGGTCCACGCGGACTGTCCCGCTGCAATGGCTTGCGCACCCCGGCCCGGCGGGGGGAAGAGCTGCGCTGCGGCTGGCCTCGAGGCCGGTCACTTCGGCGAGGCCTGCTCCGGGCCCGGCGGCGAGCGGCTCTGCGTGAAGGCGGGCGAGGAATGTCGGCTCTGGCTTCCCTGTCCAGGAGGGCAAACGGAGGAGGTCGGTTGCGCGGTCACGGGGGGCCGCAGCGGCGCGGGGGGGAAGAGCGGAAAGGGGACCTTGGCCGCGCTGTTCGCGCTGGCGGTGTGCTCGAGGCGCCGGCGGTCGCGCCGCGAGCACCGCGCCACACGCGACGCGTGATGTCCGCGTCCCGGGGGTAGCCGCTCACGTCCTTCCGACTCTCGTGGTGTACGGGCACGCTCCTGGTAGTGCGTTCCCCTCACGGCCCTGATGTACGCGGCGCCGGGCTCGACGCCGCTGCGGCCGGCGCGGAGGCGGCCGGCGCGGGCGCGCTCGGCGCTGCGCTCGTGGCCGGCGCGTCCAGCGTCGTGCCGGCCTTGATCCAGGACGGCGCCTGCGTCACCACCTGGGCGAACTGGTAGACGAAGCGCGCCTCGCCCGCGTCGTCTCCGGTCTTCACCGTGAAGCTCACCGTTCCTGGCGCGTCGTCCGCGACCGAGGGCTCCTCCATCTCGGCGACCGGCCCGGCGAGCCGCCCGAGCAGCTGCACCGTCTTGTCGCAGAGCCGGATGACCAGCGGCTGCACGAGGCCCGCGCCGCCTTCCTTCTTGCTCTCGTAGCTCGCCACGATGAGCTCCTCGTTCGGCGTCGGGTGCCAGCGCCACACCTTCGCGAACGCAGAGGTCACGCCCGCGGCGTCCTTGAGCTGGGCATTGACGAGGGCCCGCTCGAGCCGCCCGAGCAGCGCCTCGTCCGGCGCGACCTCGAGCGCGAGCGCCGGCGGGGCCTCCTCGGGCGCGGGGATCACCACCTCCGCCGGGTTCACGGCCCCGCCGCAGCAGCGAAAGCCCACGTTCGCCTCCGAGGTCGCCGGATCGGCCGCCCGGACGGCGCTGCAACGCATGTGGGCATAAGGCTGGTTGCCGTGACCGCCCCGGAGCACGGCTTTGCCCTCCTCCTTCCCGCGCTTCCACGCGCTCGCGGTCCACTCCCAGACGAATCCGTGCATCGCTCGCACCCCGAAGCCGCTCGCGCAGCGCTCGTGAGCGGCGTAGGCGGGGATGGCGCCCAGCCCGCTCGGGCAGGCCTTGGCGTCGAACCGGTCGCCGTACTCATAACGGCCATTCGACGGCCCCTTGCACGCCCGTTCCCACTCCAGCTCGGTGCACAGCCGTCGCCCGCGGGCCTCGCAGAGCTGCTTCGCCTTCTCCTGGGTGACGCCGGTGAGCGGAGGTTGGGCAGGGTCGTTGGGGTAAGGGTACGTATCGATGGTGAACTCGCCGACGCCGATGGAAACGCCTGCGAGCTCCTCCGCGGGGAGGCGAGGGTGGTCGCCGCAGGCCGTGCCGGCGACGAGCTCGCCGGCCGGAACGGTCACCATCGGGCCCGCGCTGCCCGCGGAGGCGGCAGCTGGAGCGGCGGGCGCCGCCGCGTCGGCGGTGGACGACGAGGACGCCGCGGCGGCCGGGCCAGGCGCGGCGCTGCCTGCGGGCGGCGCGTGGTCCTGCGACCGGCTGGAGCATGCGGAGGCTGCGAGCGCGAGCGCGGCGGCGAGGAGGAGGGGAGAAGGCCGGCGGGATGACACGGCACGTGCGTAAGGGAGCCGCGCCAGCGCGTCAACTCGGCCCGGCCGGCGGTGGAGCGAAGGCGGCGCATCCGACACTGCCGGTGTAGCTTTTGTTAAGCATGGTTCACAACCACCGGAGGCAGTGTACGCTCTCGACCGCCTCTGGCGAGCCTCCGTGCCGGAGGAGGCTCGTCGGCCTTGACGCGGCTATGTCCAGCCTATCCGGCGAGGTGTTCACCATGAAGCGCTTGCTCGCGATGACTACGGCTCCTGGAAGTCAGTCGAGGCGCCGGGGGGCGACGTAAGATCGAGGCGCTGGCGCGCCTCTACGCGATCCTCGACACGCTGAGCGCGGACGACCGGACCGCGTTCGTGCTCCGCCACATGGACGGCATGAGCCTGCCGGAGATCGCGAAAGCGGTCGGTGTATCGCTGGCCACGGTCAAGCGGCGGCTCAGCCGGGCAACGGAACGCGTGCCATCGCTCGTGGAGCACGACACGTCCCTGTCCGCTTATGGCATGAAAGGGGAGGCGCGGGGTGAACTCTGACGAGGGGACCGAGTCGGAGCTGAGCTCGGCTGCGGAGTGACGGAGGCCCGACAGCGTCGCCGGTCCGAGTGCACGTGCTCCACCGGGATACGGCTCGCAGCGAGGGGTGCTTCGTCGGCGCGACCAGTTGCACGCTTCGACAGGAAAACTTCACCCCTGCAATACTTCCGTTCGTGGTGAGCCGGTTCGAGGGCGAACTGCTACTGCCTGAGTACGAGCACGCGCCAGCGCGTGCAACGTGGCGGCGATGATCTTCTGGTCATTTTGCAGCTTGTTTATCTATGGAACTCATGCGTGCCCAGAGCGGGCGAGGAGCGACAACGATGTTTAGGCCCTCAGGTCACGAGCCGGCACGTCCTCTCCGAGGCTCTCGGTCGGCTATCCCGATCGTGCTGGTCCTGGCCAGCGGCTGTACGGGGATACTGGAGGAGTCTGGTGCCGGGGATCCCGAGGGTTCCAGCCCCGCCCCGATCGCGTGCGAGGACGGCACGGTGCGCCCCGGGCGAGCGCCGCTGCGGCGGCTGACGCGCTTCGAGTACAACAACACTGTTCGCGACCTCTTCGGTGACACGACCCAGCCGGCCTTCTCGCTGCCGAGCGAGGATGTCGGAAACGGCTTTGGCAACGACGCGGACGCGCTGTCGGTCTCGAGCCTGCTGGCCGAGCAGCTGAGCACCGTCGCGGAGGGCGTCGCCCGGCGCGCGACCGCCTCCCCGGAGGTGCTCGCGAAGCTCGCCCCTTGCGCGAGCAACGTGAGACCGGAGGGCGAGGAAGCGTGCGCGCGCACCATCGTCGAGCGGATCGCGCCGCTCGCTTACCGAAGGCCGCTCGCCGCCGGCGAGGCGGACGAGCTCCTCGCGCTGTACAGCGTCGGGCGGACGGATGCGACGTTCGACGTCGGCATCGCGACCGTGATCGAGGCGCTGCTCCAGTCGCCAGATTTTCTCTACCGCATCGAGTGGGGCACATCCGACCCGGAGCACCCCGAGCTCCGCCGGCCCACGGGCGACGAGATGGCGACGCGGCTCTCGTACCTGTTCTGGGGCACGACGCCTGATGAGGAGCTACGCATGGCGGCGCAGGCAGGTGAGCTCTCGACGAAGGAAGGCGTGCGCGCGCACGCCGAGCGCATGCTCGAAGACCCCCGGGCTCGGAAGACCATCCGGTTCTTCTTCGACAACCTGCTCCCCATCAGCAACCTCGCGGATCTCGAGCGGAACGCGGAGGCGTTCCCGACCTTCTCCAAGACGATCGGCTCGCTCATGCGCGAGGAGACGCAGCGGTTCCTCGAGCACGAGATCTTCGAGGGGACCGGCACCTGGGCGTCCGTCTTGACGGCCCCGTACACGTTCATGAACGGGCCTCTCGCGGCGTTCTACGGCGTCTCCGGCGTGACAGGCGACGAGTTCCAGCAGGTGCAGCTCGACACGACCCAGCGCCTCGGGCTCCTCACCCAGGCGGGCATGATGGCCGGGACGACGCACGCGAACACGACGAACCCCGTGGTCCGCGGCTCGTTCGTGCTCCAGAAGCTGATGTGCCTGAAGATCCCGCTCCCCACCGGCGACATCCTGGAGCGGGTGAAGCCGCCGGATCCGTACTCCGGCGCGACGGCGCGCGAGCGCTTCAGCCAGCACAGCCAGGATGAGGTCTGCCGGGGGTGCCACCATCTCATGGATCCGGTCGGCTTCACGTTCGAGAACTACGACGCGGTCGGGCTGTTCCGCACGACAGAGAACGACGTCACCATCGACGCGAGCGGCTCGCTCCCGGGCTCGACGGAGACGGTGAGCGGTCCGACGGAGCTGGTGAAGGAGCTCGCCGAGACCGAAGAGGTGCATGGCTGCTTCGCGACGCGCTGGACCGAGTACGCCTACGGTCTCACCCTGCGCGCCGAGGACGCTTGCACCAAGCAGGAGATAACGACCGCCTTCAAGGCGTCCGGGTACAACGTGAAGCAGCTCCTGATCGATCTCACGCAGACGGATGCTTTCCACTACATCTCGGTTGCTCACCAGGAGTGATGGTCATGTCCAACTTTCGTTTGAGCCGACGTGCCGTGCTGCGGGGCGCTGGCGCCATCGCCATCGCGCTCCCCTGGCTGGAGATCATGGGCCCCGAGCGCACGGCGCGCGCGGCCCCCGCCCCCGCCAAGCGTTTCCTCGCCGTCTACACGCCAGGCGGGACGGTGATCGATCGCTGGCGGCCGACCGGGAGCGAGACGAGCTTCACCCTGGGCCCCATCCTGTCGCCGCTCGCGCCGGTGCAGGACCGGCTGCTCGTCGTCGACGGCCTCGACATGAAGAGCGCGCGCGGTGAGCAGCACCAGGCCGGGATCATCGCCTGGCTCACGGGCAGCGCTCAGGAGGGCTCCACGAACGGCGGCTACGGGAACGGGCCGTCCATCGATCAGGTGATCGCCTCCCAGATCTCCGCCGGTATCAAGGCGAAGGCGAGCATCCAGATCGCGGTGCGCTGGGCGACGGGCAAGTCCCACGGCCTGCTGTCGCCGATGAACGCCGCGAATTTCGAGAACGCCGCGCCGTTCAAGCCGATCCCGCCGCGCCTCGATCCGATGGAGATCTTCACCGAGCTCTTCGGCTCGCTGGACCCCACCGCCGGCAACGAAGCCGCCCGCCGCCTCGCGCGCAAGAAGTCGATCCTCGACTTCCTCGACGGGCGCTACTCCGCCCTGTCCGCGCGGCTCGGCGCCGCCGACAGGCAGAAGATCGACCAGCACCTGACGAAGATCCGCGAGATCGAGATGAGCATCAACAACGTGCCGGTCGAGACGAGCGCGTGCAAGGCGCCGGAGAAGGTCGACACCTCCGACTACAACCCGCGCACGGGGCTCAACTCCTCCGATACCGGCTCGATCAAGGACACCTCGACCGACGCGGCGATCCCCAAGGTCGGCAAGCTGATGATGGACATGCTGGTGATGTCGCTCGCCTGCGACATCACCGCGGTCGGCACGCTGCAGTGGAGCGACACCGAGGCGAAGCACACCTTCCCCTGGCTCAACCTGACCGAGCACCACCACTTCTACCAGCACGACGGCGGCTTCAGGCCGGACGAGTGCGAGCGCATCTGCAACTGGTATTCGAAGCAGCACCTCTACCTCCTCGAGGAGATGGAGAAGATCGACATGGGCGGGCACTCGCTGCTCGACGAGAGCGTCGTCTTCTTCGGGTCCGAGCTCTCGGATCCGCCGAGTCACAAGAAGGAGAACATGCCGTTCCTGCTGGCCGGCGGCGGCGGCGGCATGCGCGCCGGGCGCTGGCTCCGTTACCCGAACCGCCCGCACAACGATCTGCTCGTCTCGATCTTGAATCTGTTCGGCGATACCCGGACCACGTTCGGCGACCCGCGGTACTGCACCGGGCCGCTCACGAACCTGACGTGAACACTCTCCGGCGTAGGGCCGGTCAGCGCCCCGCGCGCACCAGAGGCAGCAGGAGCAAAGAAGAGCATGAAGCCCCAGAACCCAGTCTCACGGAGAATGTTCCTGTCCATCGTGGGCTCAGCACCCCTTGCTGTCGGCTGCGCCCGCGGCGAGAGTGAGGCCGAGCGCGCCACCTCGAAGTCGGCATCGGTCACCGACACCGCGGGGCGGGCGCCGAAGAAGCTGTCCGAGATCGTGGTTGGCTTCTCGCAGACGGGCGCCGAGAGCTCCTGGAGAGTCGCGCACAGCAAGTCGATCCAGGAGGAAGCGGAGAAGCGCCACATCCAGCTGCTCTTCGCAGACGGCCAGAACGTGCACAACAACCAGGTCAACGCCGTGAATGGGTTCATCACCAAGGGCGTCGATATCATCGTGATTGCGCCTCAAGAGTCGCTGGGATGGAAGCCCACGTTGAAAGAGGCCAAGCGCGCCGGGATCCCCGTGGTGTTGACGAGCCGGGGCGTCGACGCCGACGAGGATCTGTATACGACGGTGCTGGTCGCAGACTTCGTCTGGGAGGGGCGTCAGGCGGCCGAGTGGCTTGCGAAGAAGACGAACGGCAGCGCGCGCATCATCGAGCTCGTGGGTACGCCGGCGGCGGACGTGGCGGTGATGCGCAAAGCCGGCTTTGCCGAGGTCATCGCGAAGCATCCGGACATGAAGATCATCGCGAGCCAGAGCGGTGACTTCACGCGTACCAAGGGCAAGACAGTGATGGAGACGCTGCTCGCGGCCCACAAGGGGGAGATCAACGCCGTCTACGCTCACAACGACGACATGGCGCTCGGGGCCATCCAGGCGATCCAGGCGGCAGGGTTGAAGCCCGGGCAAGATATCCTGGTGGTGTCGATCGACGCCGTGAAGCCGGCCTTCGAGGCCATGATGGATGGTAAGCTGAACGCGACGGTGGAGTGCAGCGCCATGCACGGCCCCCTGCTCCTCGATACCATCGAGAAGATCGCGCGCGGCGAGAAGGTGCCGAAGCGGACGATCGTCCCCGGCCAGGTCTTCGAGCGCGAGCAGGCGGCCGCGCTCATCAGCTCGCGGCCCTACTGACCAGGCAGCGGCGCCGGCGTGCCGCGGCCTCGGCGCAAACGTCACCCTCTCGTGAGCTCGTTGACTGAACGGCCCTCACCTCCGGAGTAGCAGCCGCATGGCTGGTTCGAAAGCACTGCTCTCCGTCGAGGGCCTCAGCAAATCGTTCCCCGGTGTTCGCGCTCTGCATGACGTGCACCTCGAGGCGCACGCGGGCGAGATCCAGGCGCTGATGGGGGAGAACGGGGCGGGCAAGTCAACGCTGATCAAGCTGTTGACCGGCGTCTATCGCCCCGACGCCGGGACCCTGCGCCTGGACGGCGCGTCGATCCGGCCGACCTCTCCACGTGACGCAGAGGCGCTGGGGATCAGCACCGTGCACCAGGAAATAAGCCTGATCCCGCACCTCTCCATCGCGGACAATATCATGCTGGGCCGTCAGCCTCGGCGCTTCGGTCTGATCGACCAGCGCGCCGTCCGCGCGAAGGCTCGCCAGGCCCTCGCGCGCCTGGCGCTGGACCTGGACGTGACGCGATCGGTAGCCGCGTTGCCCACCGCACTACAGCAGATGGTGGCGATTGCCCGCGCGCTCGCCATAGATGCCCGCATCCTGATCCTGGATGAGCCGACCTCCAGCCTGGACGAAGCGGAGGCGCAGCGGCTGTTTGACGTGATGCGGAGGCTCAAGGCGCAGGGGCTGGCGATACTCTTCGTGACCCACTTTCTGGATCAAGTCTACGCCGTCAGCGATCGGATCACGGTGCTCAGGAATGGCTGCTTGGTCGGGCAATACGCGAGCAGCGCGCTGCCTCGCCTGGAGCTCGTTCAGGCGATGCTAGGCGTGAAGCTCGGCGCACCCGACAGGCCCGCGCCAGGCGGTCGTACCGGCCCTGGAGTGGAGGCGAGCACCGCGGAGCCGGTGCTCGCCGCACGCGGCCTCGAACGAAAGGGGGTCATCGGACCCATCGACCTCGCGCTCCGCGCTGGCGAGGTCGTGGGTCTGGCGGGGTTGCTCGGCTCCGGTCGAAGCGAAGCCGCCAGGATGCTGTTCGGGATCGAGCCCGCCGACCGCGGTGAGCTCCGGGTGGACGGCCGCGAGCTCGAGCTCAAGACGCCACGGCACGCGATCCGGGCGGGGCTCTCGTACTGCCCGGAAGACCGCAAGGTGGATGGCATCGTCCCCAATCTCTCGGTGCGCGAGAACCTCATCCTGGCCTTGCAGGCCTCCCAGGGGGCGCTGCGGGTGATCCCGCGCCGCGAGCAGGAACGTCTGGTCGAGCACTACATCAGGGCCCTGAGCATCAAGACACCGTCCCCGGAGACGCCCATCAAGCTGCTATCAGGCGGCAATCAGCAGAAGGTGCTGCTGGCGCGCTGGATGGCCATGCAACCACGAGTCATGCTCCTCGACGAGCCCACGCGTGGGGTCGACATCGGCGCCAAGCTGGAGATCGAGGGGCTCGTGAAATCGCTCAGCGAGAGGGGAGTCGCCACGGTTCTGATCTCCTCGGAGCTCGAGGAGATCGCGCGCAACTGCTCCAGGGTGGTGGTCCTGAGAGATCGCAAGCAGCAGAGCGAGCTCGCGGGAGATTCAGTGACTGCTGAGTCGATCATCCAGGCCATTGCTCAGCAAAAGGAGGCACCGCCCGATGCTCGAGAAGATCTCTGAGGCGCTGCGCACCAATGCCAGCCTCACGGGCATCGGGATCATGCTCCTCACCGGCGGCGCCGGTGCCCTGCTGCTCAGGCGGAGACGCCGCGAAGCCTGGCCTTTGCTCGGCCTGCTAGCGCTCCTCGTGTTCAACTTCATCCTGTCCAGGAACTTCTTCTCGATCGTCGAGCGCGACGGGGCTTACTACGGGACACCCATCAACCTGCTCAACCAGGGCTCGGAGGTGATGCTCCTCGCCATCGGCCTGACCTTGGTCGTGGCCGTCAGGGGCATCGATCTATCGGTCGGCTCGGTCATGGCGTTGTCTGGCGCCATCTGCGTGATCCTGATGAAGGACGGCCAGTATCCACCGCTGCTGGCAGCGCTGGTGTCCTTGGCCGTCGCGGGCAGCGTTGGTTTATTCAACGGCGCGCTGGTCACGCTGCTCAACATCCAGCCCATTATCGCGACCTTGATCAGCATGGTCGGTGCCCGCGGCGTCGCCATGCTCATCACCCACGCCGAGCCGGTGACTCACGCGGATGCTACGTTCGCGTTCATCGGCAATGGTCACCTGGTTGGCTTGCCGTTCTCCATGTTGCTGGTAGCCGTCGTGTTCGTCGTTGCGGCGCTGCTCTCCCGAAAGACGGCGCTCGGCCTGTTCATGGAAGCGATCGGCGACAACGAGCGAGCCAGCCGCCTCGCAGGCGTCGGCGACCGCCGCATCAAGCTCTGGTTGTACGGGTTTTCTGGTCTGTGCGCCGGCATCGCCGGGCTCGTGGCCGCATCGTACATCTCCACGGCCGACCCCGATCGCGTGGGGCGCCTTCGGGAGCTGGACGCCATCTTCGCCGTGGTGATCGGTGGTACGGCGCTCACCGGTGGGCGCTTCTATCTGGGCGGCACCCTGATAGGAGCATTGTTGATACAGACGCTCTCCGTCACGATGTACAGCCAGCACGTCCCTTCGGAGATCGAGCCAATGCCCAAGGCCGGCGTGATGCTGCTGAGCTGTTTGTTGATCTCCGAGGAGTCGCGCCGGCGGCTCATCGCGCTGTTCGGAGGCAAGCGGTGGCAGTAGCGGCGCGTGGCTGGGATCGGCGGCACCTGCCGCTCATCGTGACCGCGGTCCTCCTGGTCGCCCTCTACTCGGGCGCGCTGGTGTTCTACGATTCAACACGCAGCCTGCGTTTCCTGGTCGACCTGATCAAGGGTAACGCAGCGATGGGCATCTGCGCGGTGGGCATGACGTTCGTGATCCTGTCGGGGGGAATCGACCTCTCGGTCGGATCCGTCGTCGCGCTCACGACGGTCCTCGTGGGCACGCTGGTAGCAGGTGGTTACCATCCGTTGCTGGCCCTTGGCGTCGGTCTCGCTGTGTCGGTCGCGTTCGGCGCCATGACGGGGTATCTGATCCATGGCTTCTCTTTGCCCCCGTTTCTGGTGACGCTGGCGGGTATGTTCTTCGCGCGGGGCATGGCGTTCGTCGTCAGCATGCAGCCCATCGGCATCGATCACCCCACGTTCGACTGGATTGTCGATGAGCTCGGTTTCTCGCTGGCGATCCCGGGCCTGGAGCGGACCTGGGTCGCCGCGACGGCGCTGCTGTTCCTGGTCGTCCTCGCGCTGGGAGTGCTATTGAGCCGGAGCACGAGCTTCGGCCGGAACGTCCTGGCCATCGGCGGGGACAGGCAAGCTGCTCTGCTCATGGGAGTGCCGCTGGGCGCCACGACGGTGTGGTTGTATGCGTTGAGCGGCCTGTGCGCGGGCCTCGGCGGGGTCACGACGGCGCTGATCGACAGCGCCGGGAAGCCGAACATCGGCGCCGGCGTGGAGCTCGAAGCCATCGCCTCGGTGGTGATCGGTGGAACACTGCTGACCGGCGGTATCGGCAGCGTCGTCGGTACCCTGATGGGCGTGATGATCACGGGCATCGTACGGGCGGTGCTCAATCTGGATGGACGGCTGCCGTCCCCCTGGCACCACATCAGCATCGGGCTGCTGCTCCTGAGCTTCATCGTCCTGCAGCAGGTGCTGATCCGCTCGGCGCGGCGCGCTTCATGAGCAGCAAGGGCCGGCGACGTACAGTCCAGAGATGATGCTGGAGACCGAGGAGCGATGGAATGAGTGAGACAAAGACGATTCTGGTCACCGGGGCGGCGGGCAAGGTGGGCCAGGCCTTCATCCGCAGGTTCCTGTCGGAGCCCAGGTTCGAGGCCTGGAAGGTCCGCGCGCTGTGTCACAACCGCATGCTGGAGCGGACGGCGCGCCTGGACGTGGTACGTGGGTCGCTCGAGCATCGCGCCGTGGCCAGGGAGGCCGTGGAGGGCGTGAGCCACGTGCTGCACCTGGCGACCAGCAAGGAGACGCCCGAGAGCATCATGGACGTGGCCATCAAGGGCATGTTCTGGCTGCTCGAAGCCTGCCGCGTCAGCCCTGCATTCGAGCAATTCATCTTGGTCGGGGGCGACGCCGGGATGGGCCACTTCTTCTATCCGCACCCCGCCCCCGTCACGGAGGCGCAGAAGCACAGCGCTTACCCGGGCTGTTATGCGCTTTCCAAGGTGCTCGAGGAGGTCATGCTCGAGCAATATTACCTCCAGTACGGGCTGAATGGATGCTGCCTGCGCGCGCCGTGGATCATGGAGAAAGACGACTTCAAGGCCCAGCTGTCGTTCGGTGACGACGTGTTCGGGGGGCCGAGGTGGCGCGATCTTGTCGGGGCCGAGGCGGCGGAGGGTCACGTCCGCTCAGGCGCCGTCCCGGTGATGCTCGACCCTGACGGCAAGCCGGTGAAGCGTAATTTCGTGCACGTGGAGGATCTGGTCGCCGCGATCCTCAAGGCGATCGGTCATGAGAAGGCGCGCCAGCAGACCTTCAACATCTGCATGGATGAACCGGTGGACTACGGTGAGCTGGCGTCTTACCTGGAGACGACCCGGGGCCTGCCCAGTGTGCGGGTGAAGACGCCGTACCATTCGACCTGGCTGGACAACACGAAGGCCAGGTTCCTGCTCGACTGGCGGCCGCAGTACAATCTGGCGCGACTCGCGGATGCCGCCTTCGACCACGTGCGCGCGCCCGATGACCCGCGAATCACGTGGTACCCCGGTTGATGAACGAGACAATGTTCGGCGATACTAACTTCTATACCGGCGCTCTCGCCGGACTGGTGTGAAATGAGAATCTCTCTGCTCGCGATCCCTGCGATGTTGCTCCTCCTGGCCTGCGGCTCCGATGCCGACCCTCCTGCGAACGACCAGGGTGCCTCCAGCTCGGCGGGCTCCGGGGGTTCGGGCGGGGGAGCCGCGACGGGCACCAGCACGAGCGTCTCCAGCAGCGCGAGCTCCGGCGAGGCCAGCGGCAGCGGCGGCAGCGGCGGCAGCGGCGGCAGCGGCGGCAGCGGCGGCAGCGGCGGCAGCGGCGGCAGCGGCGGCGAAGACCCGCGGGCCGCGGCCGCCAGCATCGACGGCTTTCGCTGGGAGATGCCGTGCGACCAGGACCCGGGTGGCAGCGACGAGTGTGCGGTGTCCGCGAGGGTCGACGAGACAAGGACGTTCGGCGGTTCGCCCGACACCCTCTATCAAGTGACTGTCCGACTCCGCGGCGTCGTCGAGCCGATGAAATACCGGGACGGCACGCCCGACGGCATGCACTTTCGCGTGGGCGGCTCGCCCGACAACGCGACGTACAACATCTACAGCATCACGGTCTCCGACCCGCCCGAGGTCTACTATCTGAACGACAACCCCGACGTGGGTCACGACACGTTCATCATCGACCATACGAAGACCATTCCAGTCAGGGGCGGAGCCACCGCATCTTTCCTCGGCGATGGTCAAAATGGTAAGCAGATCGCCAACTTCAAGCATCTGGTCGTGGACGGCGTCCCCCCGGCGCCCGAGCCTTTCGTCGGTCAATTCATCCAGCTCGACGTGCAGTCCGTCGAGACCACGCAGCCGTGATAGCTCCCGGGCCGGGGCGTCTCACCGCGGCTACGGCGACGCCCCTGTCAGGCCCGACGTGGTCGCGAAGGCGATCCCGCTCTGCAGATCGCGACGGGTCACGATGCCCGCGAGGTCGAGGTCGAGGGCGACGATCGCCTGGGCCACCTCGGGCCGGATGCCTGTCAGGACGACCTGCGCCCCGAGCAGCCGGACCGCCCGCGCGACCTGCAGGAGGGCGTTGACCGAGCTCGTGTCGATGATCGGCACGCCCGTGACGTCGATGATCGCCACCCGCGTCTGCCGCTCGACCACCTTGCCCAGCAGGTTCTCCATCATCTGCTGCGCCCGCGCCGCGTCCAGCGCGCCCACCAGCGGCAGCACGAGGACGCCCTGGCTGATGGGTACGATGGGCGCCGACAGCTCCAGGAGCGTCTTCGCCTGCGTCCGGAGCGTGTCCTCGAGCCGCTTTCGCTCGGTGATCACCTCCGTGAACAGCATGATCCCGCCGATCTCGCCGGTCATCGTGTGCCACGGGAAGATCTTCCAGCTCCCCCATTCGACGTGCCCGTCGGCCCGCGGGAAGGGCTCTTCATCTTTCCCTTCCGAGGCCCCTGCCAGGCAGCGCTGGTGGATCACCTTCCAGTGCTCGGGGACGTCGGGGAAGACCTCATAATGGCTCCGGCCGATGAGCTCTCGATGGTCCAGGCCGAAATCCGCCCCGTAGCGGTGACTGGCCATCACGTAGCGCATGTCTCGATCGAACATGGCAAACGCGGCCGGCGTGTAGGTGAGGAAGAGGCGAACATGCTCCTCGCTCCGCCGGAACGCCTCCTGGAGGCGAGCCCGCTCCTCGTCCGCCTGCTCCAGCTCCCGGACGCGCTGCTTCAGGCGCTCGTTCTCCGCAGCGATATCACCGTAATCTATATCACAGCCCATCCGTGCCCTCGGTTCTGTCCTGGACTATATCGAAGAAGCACGGCGCGTATCTCTCCATCACGGAACCAGGCGCGAGGTCCGGGGACGCGGTGGGCGCTGATGCGGCGCTTCAGCCCTTCACACAGGCGCGCTCCGCGAGGAGCGCCGCACCTCGGCGAGATCTCTGGTGAAGAACTGCGCCAGCGACGCCTGCTCGCCCTCCGCCTCGCTCCCCGCCAGCTCGACGTCAGGCCGCACGCCCGTCGCCTGGATCGACTCTCCGCCCGGCAGCACCATCATCGCCGCCGGCGCGAGCACCTGCGCGCCGTCCGCCGGGTCCGCGGCGACCTTCAGCGCCGTCCCCTTGCCGTACGTGCGCTCGCCGGCGACGAGCGCGCGCCCGTGCCATTGCAGGCAGCCGGCGAAGAGCTCCGCCGCCGATGCCGTCCCGCGGTCCACCAGGAGCCACAGCGGCGCGCGGCACGGATTGCGGTGGTTCGATCGGTACACGACCTCATCGCCGTCCGCGTCGATCGTCCTCCCGAGGACGCTCCCGGGCTCCAGGAAATCGCCGGCGAGCTCGAGGGACGCCGTCAGCGCCCCTCCGGGGTTGCCCCGCAGATCCAGCACGAGCGTCTCCAGCCCTTCCGCCTCGAGCGCCCTCACCGCCATGTGGACCCGGGCGGGCACGTCCAGCGAGAACCTGCGGATACGCAGGTAGCCCACCCCCGGCCCGAGCCAGGCGCTCTCGACGACGGACGGCTCGCCCCCGCACGGATGGAGCGACGCCACGAGCGCGTCGAGGTCGGCCAGCACGGAGGCGCCAGCGGACCGGGCCCCTGCGGCGCTCCCCGCGCTGTAGCCGAAGCGGACGTTGGTCAAGCTCGGCAACAGCTGCACCCCCAGGACGCAGTTGATCCTGTTACCTGTCCTCGGACACAGCATCGACGTCCCCTTGAGGAAGTTGATGTGAACCGCGGGGTCGCCGATCGTGTGCCGCGCTGGCCCCATGAACGTCGGGTGCAGCGTGCCCAGCTGGTCGCCCAGCGTGATGGGGCTTATCGACGCCATGTTCAGCGCGGGCATCATCGAGAACCACACGTTGAACGAGAACGGGAACATCATCGCGTTCGGGTTGAAATTGGGGAAGGGGTACGGCCCGAGCACAGGCGACAAGCACACGTCTGGTAAACCGGCGCTCATGCCGGCACCCTTGTTGTTCGCAATCCGGAACATCGCGCTGGCCTCCTAGCCCAAGAGGATCTGCTTGCCGTTCACCGTGACCGTCTCCTCGGTCAGGATCGTGGCGTTCTTCGCCTTCGTGAACGACGTCTTCTCCACGACCGTGTGCGACTCGCTCGCCTGCACGCTGAGGAGCGCGCTCACCCGCTGGTAGACCGAGGTGAACTTCTGGACCACGGCGTCGGCCACCATCCGGATGTTGCCCGTGTGCACGTCGAGCTCCGGCCCCCGGATCTCGACGCCCCGGTCGCCGGACAGCGAGAGCGCGCCCTCCCTCGCGTGCACCGCCACGTCGCCCTGGAGCGACAGCACCGTCCGCCCCCGCCCGTGGAGCACGCCGATGGCGTAGTACCGCTCCGCCCGCCCGATCACGAGCAGCGTGTCCCCCAGCGCCGGCTCGTACGGCAGCGCGAGCGCCATCTCGACGGCGACCGCCTGGCCGCCCGGCAGCTCCGCCGCGACAGCGCCCCCCTCCGCCGCGGTGACCCGGGCCGGGCCCAGGTACTCGGCCGGCAGCGCCGCGCCGCCGGCCGCCGGCAGCGCCGCGCCTTCCGGCGCCGCGGCCCCGGCCCTCGCCAGGCCGATCCTGGGCACCTCCGCGCCGCGCGCCCGCCGCTCGAGCTCCTCGCCCGCCGGCGCGTCCACCCGCACCGCCGCCCCGCGATCGCCGTCCTTCATGGCTCCCATCGACATGGCTCCTCCTCTACGAGCGCCGCTCGGGCGGCATCCAGGCCTCGGCCTCCAGCCGATCGACGTCCGTGCGCCTCGCCGTGGCGAGATTTGCATCGAGATACCGTGTCTTCTCGTCGCGGACGTGGTGCAGGTTCGCCCAGTGCAGGTCCGCACCGGAGAAGTCCGCGCCCGAGATGTCCGCGTGCGACAGATCGGCGTAGTGCAGCTTGACGCCCACGAAGAGCGCCCCGGCCGCGCGGATCTCGTGCATCACCGTCTCCCGGAGGTCGGCCCCCGCGAGGTTCGCCCCCGAGAGATCGGCCTTCACGAAGATCGCGTTGCGGAGCATCGCCTGCGTCAGCCCGGCGCCGGCGAGCACGCTCTCGCCGAAGAAGGCGGTCTTCGCCATCGCGCCCGCCAGCGAGGCCTGCCGCAGGTTCGCCAGCCTGAAGTTCGAGTTCGTCAGGATGGCCCCGTCGAGGCGCGTCCGCTCCAGGTTGCACGCGGTGAAGTCGCAGTTCGACAGGTTGCACCCCGACAGGTCCATCCCCGAGAGGTCCCCGTGCGCGAAGAAGCACCGCGAGATGGTCAGTCCAGCGAGCGCCGTGCGCCGCAGATCCACGCCGGAGAAGTCCACGCAATCGAAGATCGCCTTCTCGAAGGTGATGCCCTCGACGCGCGCGGACCTGAGCGACGTCTGCGACACGAGCGCGCGCGTGAGGTTCGCGCCCGTCAGGTCGGCCCCCTCCAGGACGCAGCGCACGAGCCGCGAGCCGGACAGGTTGGCGCCGGAGAGATCGGCCTCGGTGAAGACGACCATCTCGAGGTCCTTGCCCGACAGGTCCGCGCCCGGCAGCCGCGCCCTGAACAGCATGCACGACCTCACCGTCGCGCCCCGGAAGTCCGCGCCCGTGAGATCGCAGTTCGCGAGCATCGTCTGGTCGAGCGTCGCGCCCCGGAAGCTCGCGCCCCGGAGGTTCGTGCCCTGGAGCGACGACAGCGTGAGGTCCGCGTTCTCGAAGCTCACCCCGGCGAAGTCCATCCCCTCGAGCGCCGCGCCCGCGAGGTCCGCCCCGGAGAGGTCGAGCTGGCCGAGGCGCGCGCCGTCGAACACCGTCTTCGTGAGCTTCTTCGGCAGCACGGCCTCCCGGAGATCGGCCTTCAGGAAGACCACCGTGTCGAGCTCGGCGCCCGTGAAGTCGGCCCGCCTCAGGTTCGCCTCGGCGAACGATGAGCCCTCGATCCGCGCCTGCGCCAGCGAGGCGCCCTCGAGGTTCGCGCGCGTGAACGACGACCGCGAGAGCGTCGCGCCGTCGAGCGCCGCGCCCGACAGGTCGGCGAGGTCGAGCCGCGCGTTCGACAGCGTCGCCCGGCCGAGCTCCGCCCCCGCGAGCCGCGACTCGGCCAGGTTCGCCCCCTCGATGCGCGCGCCGCTCAGGTTGGCCCCGCCGAGCTGGCCCCGCACCAGGTTGACCCCGGTGAGGTTCGCGCCGGACAGGTCCGCGCCCGAGAGGTCGCTCTGGACGACGACGGCCCCCTCCAGGTCGGCGCCGGACAGGTCCGCGCCGGCGAGCGCGCACCAGGCCAGCTCGGCGCCGCGGAGATCGGCGCCCGAGAGATCCGCGCCGCCGAGCTGCAGCCGGCCGAGCTTCGCGCCGCGCAGCCGGGCCTTGCGGAGGTCGGCGCCCCGCAGATCCATGTCGCCGAGCGCCCTGCCCTCGAGCGGCTCCCCCGCCTGCACCATCGCCTTCAGCTCGTCCGGGGTCATCGATCCCGCTCCAGGGTCGACTTCTTCAGGTTCGCCCCCCTGAAATCGCAGCCAGAGCCCGCAGTCTTGTAGAATGTCGCGCCGTAGAGGTTCGCGTCGACGAACTTCGCCTCCGGGACCTGCGCCTTGAGCAGGTCCGCCTCGAAGAGGTTCGCCCGCGTGAAGTCGGCGCGCGTGAGGTCGGCCCGGTCGAACCGGGCGCCTCGCGCGTTGGCGCCGAAGAAGCTCGCCTCTCCTGCCGTGGCCTCCGTGAAGTGGGCGCTGGTCAGCACGGCGTAGCTGAGATCGGCGCCGGTGAGCGTCGCGCCCAGCCACACGCTCCCGTCGCCCCGCGCGCCCGTGAAGCTCGCCCCGGTCAGGTCGGAGCCGGAGAAGCTCGTCCCGGTGAGGGTGGCGCCCGCGAACGTGGCGGACGTCGCCTTGACCTTCGACACGAACGACCGCGTGAGCGAGGCCTTGGACAGGTCCGCGCGCTCGAGCACGGTGCCCTCCAGGAACGCCACGGCCCACGTCGCCCCGCGCGCGATGGCCCCGGTCATGTCCGCCCGCGAGAAGACGAGCTGCGTGCCCTGGGTGCCCGAGAGGTCGGCCTCCATGAGCCGCGCGCCGTCGAACGAGGTGCCCTCGAGCGTGGCGCCGCGGAAGACGGCGCGCTCGGCCCACGCGCCCTGCAGCGTGGCGAGGCTCAGGTCAGCCTCCGTGAAGTCCGCCTCCCGCAGGTCGGCGCCGAACAGCACCGCCTGCTTCAGCGTCGCGCGCGCGAGCCTGGCGCCCCGGAGGTTGGCCCCCGTGAGGATGGCGCCGGTGAGGTTCGCGCCGGTCAGGTCGACGCCGCTCAGGTCCTGGTCGCTCAGGTCCTGGTCCGACAGGTCGCTCCCCGGCCCCGGCTGCCCGGGCGCGCGCGGCGGGGCCGCGGAGAGGCCCATCGCCGAGAGCTTCGGGTCGTCGACGAGCTTGTCCCAGGCCGCGAGCCCCGGGACCTGCGTCCCGCGCGTGGCCGCCAGCGACTTCGCCTCTTCGACGGCCCGCGCGACCCTCCGGAACGCCGTCCGGAGCGCCGCGTCCATCACCATGGGCGCCGCGCCGGCGACCAGCGGTGGGAGGGCCGGCGACGCCCTGGGCAGGTTGCGCAGCGCCTCCGCGATGACGCTGCCGAGGACCTTCCCCCCCGGCACCGCGACGCCCGCGAGCGCCGCCATCGCGCGGCGGATCCTGTCCTGCTGCGGCCTGGCGACGTCGCCGAGCCGCGCCTTGAGCAGCGCCGACAGGGGGTCGAGCCCCGACGCGTCCGGCGCGGGCGCCGCGTCGGCGCCCTTCCGTCGCTCCAGGGCCTGCAGCGCCCGCCACTCCTCCTTGAGCTCCGGCGAGAGCTGCTCGTCTATCTCGAGCGGATCCGCCTCGAACCGCGCGAGGATCTCGCGGTAGTGCGCCTCGGGCAGCGGCGCCGCGTCGAGCGGCTCGGAGGCGACGAGCGTCGTGACGGGCGAGAGGTCGTCGTCCGTCACCTCCGTGAGGCCCCGCCAGGTGAGGAAGAGGGCCTCCTTGTCGAGGTCGGCGAGGAGCGTATCGAGGTGCATCGGCACCTCGCGGAACCCGCGCTCCGCGTCGTTCGCGAAGGCGCGGATCCGGAGCCCTGGCAGCCGCGACCGGAAGACCTCCGCGCCCGGGTGGAGGTTCTGGAACAGGAGCTCCTCGTCGCCGCGCAGGTAGGGGAGCTGCTGGTCGGGCCGGGCGGCGTTGAAGTACGTCCAGTCGAGGTCGTCGGCGAAGTACGGCGCGCGCTTCTCGCGGTACGCCTTGCCGTAGTTCTTCCCGACCTTCGCGCGCCGGTCGGGGCGGTTCGGGGACACGGGCCCGAAGCCCGCGGGCGCCGGCCGATCCGAGCGCGACAGCAGGAGGTCGTCCGCGGCCTCGACGTTGGGGAGCTCGCGCGTCCCGTGCCCCTTGCCCACCGGGTTCAGCGGGTGTCCGGGCCCCCCGAAGCTGTATCTATCGCCGAGCGGCATCCGCTCGAACGGCACGGGATCGCTCATGGCCGGCCCGAGGAGGCCGTCCATCCACACGCGGTCGCCGACCACGCGCAGGATCTTCGACCACGACCCGACGCCGAACCGCACCGGACACTCGGTCATGCGCGCCTTGTTCGGCGTGTGGCACGAGCCGAGCAGGAGCACGTCGGCGTGCGGCTTGTAGTCCGCGAGATCGCTCGGATACAGGCACTCGCCCGTCTGGTCGTGATCGTCGTCGTGGAACACGTCGCCCCGCAGCGTCTCCTGCGCGAGCACCGGGTGCCCCTCGGGCAAGGACAGCGGCGCTCCGGGCCTGAGCGTGAACTTCGCCCGGACGATCAGGGTCATCTCCGGCTGGGGGGGCTGGCGCGAGGTGA
This sequence comes from Sorangium sp. So ce321, assembly GCF_051530195.1. Taxonomy (NCBI): domain Bacteria; kingdom Pseudomonadati; phylum Myxococcota; order Polyangiales; family Polyangiaceae; genus Sorangium; species Sorangium sp. So ce321. The sequence continues at coordinate 3,196,838 of NZ_CP150329.1, forward strand.
CCTTGCTGCCGAAGAGGAAGGGGGTGAGGTTCTTGTTCGCCATCCGTGGGCTCGCCGCTCCTCGGCGTCACACCAAGAGGTGGACCGCCGCGATGTTCGTGCGGACGGGCGCGGCCTTGGTCCGGTCCAGGGAGACCTTCTCTCGCGCCGGCCCCATCTGGAGCGACGGGCCGGCGGTGGCCTCGAGCGTCGCGGTGACGCTGATGGACGCCTCCAGGCCGAGCGTGGCGTCGACCGTGGCCCCGACCGAGAGCGTCACCTCCGCGCCGAGCGTCGCCTCGACCATCGCCCCCAGGACGACCTCGTTGACCACGCCGAAGTTGATGGTCGTCTCGATGCCGTCGACGACGGTCTTGCTGTCGCCCCTCGTGTAGGAGTCGGCGTCGCCGTACATCTCGTCTTTTGTGTCGGCGTGGGTCACGGAGATGATCTTGTCCGCCGTGGTGTCGTTCTTGATGGTCCCGGCCTTCGTCGTATCCGAGATGGTCTGTTCGACGGTGGTGGCGGACTTGATCGACCCGGCCTTCATCGTATCTCGCGATGGTCCCTTGACGGTCGTCTCGTCGGTCGTCGTCGTGACGTGGGTCTTCGACTCCATCGTCTCCGCCCAGGTCTCCTCGTGGATCTTGGGCACCGGCAGCTTCGCCGAGCCGGTGTAGGACGAGATGCTCTTCGCCCACGTCCTGTCGATGACCGTCGGGTTCTCCGTCATCTGCGGCGGGTAATCCTCGATCGGGCTGGGCGTGTTCGGGTCGCCGGTGCGGCTCACCAGCTTGCTCCCGTAATGGTACTCCATGGCGTCGCCGTGGTAGGTCGTGTGCACCTCGCCCTTGACGGTCGCCTCGCGGATCCTCCGCGCGCCGCGGGGGCCCTGCACGAAGTCGATCTCGCTCTGGCCCTGGAAGGTGATGCCGCCCTCCTTGATCCTCCCGGCCTCCACCTCGGTGCTGGCCTTGAACTCGCGGCGGCCGAGGACCGTCAGCTTGTAGGTGCCCCCGATGACCTCGACCTTGTCGCCGCGGGTGGTCGTGATCCGGTTGCCGTCGGTCTCATCCCGCCAGGTGTAGTCGTCGTCCGGGGTCGCGCCGACGCGCAGGTACGACGACATGCCGTCGCCGAAATCAGGCACATAGAGGATACCGTACTTGCCATCGTCGGCCATGGGAGCTCCGTATCCGGTGGGCAGCGCGGAGCGCGGGGCTCGCGGCCCGCGCCCTCAGAAGAAGAGGTTGAACGCCGAGAGGACCTTGTGCGTGAGCGCGACCTCCGTCTTGCTGAGGTGCAGCTCCACCCCCGCCGTTCCCAGCTCGAGCTTGGGGCCGACCGAGAAGTCCACGCTCGCGGTCATGCTGAGCTCCACCTTGGCGCCGAGGGTCACCTCGACGGTCCCCCCGGCCGTGAAGGTCGCCTCTCCGCCGAGCGTCGTCTCGACCATCGCCCCCAGGACGACCTCGTTGACCATGCCGAGGTTGATGGTCGTCTCGATGCCGTCGACGACGGTCTTGCTGTCGCCCCTCGTGTAGGAGTCGGCGTCGCCGTACATCTCGTCCTTGGTGTCGGCGTGCGTCACGGAGATGATCTTGTCCGCCGTGGTGTCGTTCTTGATCGTCTTCGCCTTGGTCGTGTCCTCCATGGTCCCGTCGACCGTGGTGGAGGACGTGATCGACTCGGCCTTCATGGTGGAGGTCGACGCTTCCTTGACGGTCGTCTCGTCGGTCATCGACGTGGCGTTCGTCTTCGAGACCATCACTTCGGCCCAGGTCTCGTTCGTGATCTTTGGCACCGGGAGCTTCTCCGAGCCGGTGTAGGACGAGATGCTCTTCGCCCACGTGTTGTCGATGATCTCGGGGTTCTCGGTGGGGATCGCCTGGGGCGAGGGCGGGTTCGTGTCGTCGAGGTAGTCGTCGGTGACCTGGAGCGTGGGGAACGTGTCCGTGCCCGTCTGGCTCTGCTTGATCTTGCCGTAATAGTTGTCGTAGACGTCGCCGTGGTAGGTCGTGTGCACCTCGCCCTTGATGGTCGTCTCGACCACCTTCCACGTCCCGCCGTAGTTCTGCACCCACTCGATGGTGGTGCCGCCGCCGAAGGTCTCGCTGACCTCGGTGATGTGCCCGCCGGAGATGTCCCAGCCGGCCTGGTGCTCCCCGTGGCCGAGGATGAGCAGGCGGTAGTTGCCGCCGATGACCTCGACCTTGTCGCCCTTGGTGGTCGAGATCCGGTTGCCGTCCGAGTGGTCGCGCCAGCCGCCCTTCGTGTGCAGCTTCGCTGTCTCGGCCTGGCGCTCGCCCTCGGGCACGAAGCCCGGCGAGCCGTCCCGCTTGCGCGTGTCGTCGGTGAAGGTCTGAATCCGCTCGGCGAGGTCGTCGCCAGCGCTCTCGCCGAGCGGGGCGGCGGCCCCGAGGCGGAGGTACGACGGCTGCCCGCCATTCAGATCCGGCACTTCAAGGAGAGCGAATTTACCTCCGGGCACTGGAGCCTCCGTGTCGGGCGAGATGGACGACGCGCGGCGTCGCCCCGTCGCGGACTCCCTATCCTAGGCCAGGGTGGGCCGGCCGTCCATGCCGAAGCGCTGGCTGCGGTCCGTCGCGTCGTCGCGGGCGCATTGCGAGCGCGCGGGCCGCGACCACGCGCGCCGCGCGGCTCACGAGGCCTCGGCGGCGCGGTGGACGGTCGACTCGGCTGCTTGGTGCGCGACGGCCCACGCGAAGTCGGGGATGAGCGCGAGGGAGTGCGGGTCCTGCGTGACGCCGATCAGGCCGCTGATGAACTCCATCGGGTGCTCGCGGCGGCTCCCGTCGATCAAGCGCAGCTGCGCGCTCGTCAGGCCGGGAGGCAGCTCGGAGAGCCCGGGGCCCTGCGGGTTCCCCAGCCCGCCGAGGGCGTCGCTGCGGGCCTCCGCTCGCAGCCATCGGTCGTGCCATGAGTCGATATAGGGGTTCGGGGTGAAGTAGTCGTTGGGCCAGGCGCGCAGGTAGGGAAACAGCACGTGGATCCACCCGGTGAGCTCGTCCGCCTGGTTCTCGTACCTGAAGAAGGCGCGCCAGAACGACGGGTCGGCGCGCCCCTCCGACGAGGCGGCGATCTGGTCGAGCACGGGCAGGACGGCGCGCATCCAGCGCTCCTGCCCGACGGCGCCGAGCATCGCCACGCGCTGGCGCACCCAGCGCCAGTCGTCGGATGTGCCGAGCAGGTACACGCGCGGGATCCCGCGATGCGGGTACACGAGGTCGCCCGGGAACGGCGGCTCCCAGTCGTAATGAGGCGCGAGCGGGGTCGCCACCGTGAACTCGGACGACACCCGCTCGACAGGGCCCGTCGTGGAGAAATTGGCCGCCACGAGATCTCGCAGTGAGCCGACCCGCGCGGCAACCTGCCGGGAAAAGTCCGGAAACAATACGGGCCACGGGTTCACGGTGCCGAGGGTGAAATCCGGCCGCTCGACGACGAGCTCGAAATCGTGATCTTCGGGGAGGAAGCGGCGGCGCTGCTCGTCGTTCGCGGCGAGGTGGAGCGTGAAGCCGCGCGCCAGGCAGAACCAGATCACGTCGGGCGAGATCACGAGCGGATAGCGCTGGGTGAAGGCGGTATAGGCTGCCTGGACGAGCGGGTGCAGGTCTGTGCGCCCCACGACCGGCAGGCGGTGGCGGTAGGAGGCCTCGATCGGCGAGACCAGCAGGCTTTGCACCGCCGCTTCGCCGTCGAAGCCCGGCAAGGGCGCCGTCGCGGGCTCGACCTCGGCAACGGCGATCGTCGTCACGTTCATGAACCCTCGTCCTCCTGGCCCTGCGCGGCGCGCTCGCGGTCTTGCGCCGTCCTTTCGTACACGAGCGTGCGGCGCGACACAACAGCCTGCCGCGTTGCGACGCCCACGTCGGTTGCGCTGTATGGAACGAAGCGTTCCTGGTGGACGGCGTATTGTTCTCCCATGTCCGGCTCCCATGTCCGGCGTGCGCGCGTGCGCCTGGCGACGAGCGTTGTTCCAGGCGACGATGAGGATGGGGCGTGTTCGGTCGTTGCGGTCCACGGACGAGAGCTCTGGTGATTTCTCTCCTCCTTTCCACAGCACCCTTTTCCGGGTCGTCAGCCTGCTGGACGGGCGGGCTCGACAGGCGCGTCGCCCACCTCGCCCACCTCGCCCAGGGCGCCCGGCGCCGGAGGCTCCTCCCGGGCGGGCGGCGCGCCGTGCCGCTGGCATGAGATTTTTCGCAGGCAGCGGACGACCGTGAGCTTCATCGCAGGGGTGTTGCGCGGCCCTGGTGAATGGTACACGACTAGGAGATCGCCCAGCGGCGGATCGCCCTGGAGGAGGAGCGCAGCAGATGAATACACGCCAGGCCAGCGCCCACGGGGCGAGCGTCGCGGCCAACCCGAAGGCGGCGCTTCGGATCAACTTCCTCAAGAAGGTGTATGGGCTCTTCACGGCGAGCCTGCTCGTGTCCTCCGTGGGCGCCATGTGTGCGCTGTACATCGGGGCGCCGGACGTGGAGGAGGGGGCCTTCGAGAACGCGATGCCGCCGGTGGTCGAGCTCTTCGCGAACCACCCGATCATCTCGATGGCCATCGTGTTCGGGGTGATGTTCGGCGCCCGCGCCGTGCGCCACATCCCCGGCGTCAACGTCCTCGCGCTCTTCGGGATGGCGGCCATCCTCGGCGTCACCACGGCGCCCGCGCTCTACATGGCCCAGGTCGCCGCGGGCCTCGGCGGCACCCTGTCGTCCGACCCGGTGCGCGACACCTTCATCCTGACGGTCCTCACGTTCGGCAGCCTCACGCTCGGCGTCCTCCTCTCGAAGGAGGACCTCTCGTTCCTGGCCAGCGGGCTGGTGATGGGCGCGATGGTCGTCCTCGGCGCGATGCTCCTCAACATCCTGCTCGGGAGCACGCTCCTCGGACTGGCGATCTCCAGCGTCTCCGTCCTCGTGTTCGGCGGATACGTCCTCTACAACACCTCGCGCTTGCTCCACTCGGACGAGGAGGATCCGGTCGGCGGCGCGCTCGACCTCTACCTCAACTTCATCAACCTCTTCTCGTCGATTCTGCAGATCCTCTCGGGCCGGCATGGGTGACCGACGACCGGCGACCGGTGACCGGCGACCGGTGACCGGCCGCCCGCGCGCGCTCTTCTGCCGCTGATGTCGCCGATGTCGAAGCGCCCCTCGCTCGCCCCGGGCGGAGGCCTGGAGGCGGCTTGACGCGCCTTTTCCGCTGGGTAAGAACGGGCTGACCATGAGTCGCCAGCTCCTCGCCGCCGCGCTTGCCCTCTCCCTGCCGTCGCTCGCCTGTAGCAAGCCCGCCGAGGAGACGCCGGCCGTGGCGGCCGCCGAGCTCGCCGCGCCGGCGAACGTCAAGCGCGTCGACATCGCCGTCACGGACGGCGGCTTCTCCCCGTCGACCGTCGATCTGAAGAAGGGAGAGCCCGTCGTGCTCCGCTTCACGCGGACGACGAAGAGCGAGTGTCTGAAGGCGATCGCGATTCCCGATCTGAAGGTCGAGAAGGACCTGCCGCTGAACACGCCCGTCGAGGTGGCCGTCACCCCGCAGAAGGAAGGGAAGATGGTGCTTCAGTGCTGGATGGGGATGGTCAAGGCGACCCTCAACGTGGTCGGCGCGTGACGCGGCCGCGCCCTCGCCGGCGCGCGGGCTCAGCGCCCTCGCCGGCGCGCGGGTGCTGTCAGAGGATGAGCCAGAGCTCGGCGTCGTAGCGCTTCGCGCCGCTCTCCGCGGCTCGCGCCGCGCGGCGCGTCCCCGAGGCGGGCACCTCCGCGCTGCCCGGCGCGCTGGCGTGGACCAGGTCGATGCCCGAGGCCGCGCAGCGGGCCACGGCGAAGCGGAGCATCTCGCGCACGTCGCTCGAGGTGAGCATGCCGTGGGTCCGTTGGCGCGCGATCGCGGCCGCGCGATCGACGCACTCGACGCAGGGCGCTGTCTCGGACCTGAACCGGAAGAGCAGCGTCCCCTCGGGCCAGCCGAGCGCCGTCGCCTCGACGCTCACCACGACGAACTCGCCGTCACGGACCACCTGCGTCGTGACCGCGCTGTCGTCGCCGGCGCCGGGTTCCCCGCCCCTCAGCAGAAACCAGTAACGTTCCATGAGGCGCTCGACGTCGCGCGGTTCACCGTGAGCGATGATGTCTGTCATCCATGACCTCCGACGACATAGCTTGAGGCCGCTTCCGGGATCGGCGATGCCAGGGAGAGTCAGGAAATGTCCGCCGGGAAGGACAATGTCCGAGAGGCCTCCGCTCGAGCGCGCGGCGCGGATCGCGAGGGGTCGCGGGCAGGGAGCTGTCCGGGGCAGGGCGGGCGGCGGGGTGGGCGCCGGCGACGCTCGAGCCGCGCGGACGGCGATGGCGCTCGACCCGCTGCGCTGGGCCTCATGCCGAGCTCCCGGTCGGCTCAGCCCGGCCCGACGGTGCGCTCGAACGCTCGAAACGCTCGAAACGCTCGAAACGCTCGAAACGCTCGAAACCACAGAACGGTGCGGATTGTGGTCCGCTTCACAACCGAGGCGACAACTTTCGCTTCCCTTCGGAGGTCCCGTGAGTACTCTGTGCGCCCCCAACGCGCCCGGCGGGTAACCGCCCCGGTTCTTCGCTCCGAACCGGCTCGCATCGAGGCGCGCCGAGGGGATCGCTCTCGCGGCGCGCGCCGCGCGGAGCCAGTCCGAGCCACCCCCAGACGGAGCGAGAAGGCAACCGCATCATGAATCAGCATCCCGGCATCATCGGCAAGAAGATCGGCATGACGCAGATCTTCAACGAGACGGGCGAGGTCCTGCGCTGCACGGTCGTGCAGGCGGGCTGCGTCGTCATCGGCAAGCGCACCCTCGAGAAGGACGGCTACAGCGCGCTCGTCCTGGGCCTCGGCGAGCGCGCCGAGCGGCACACGACGAAGCCGGTCGCCGGCGCGTTCAAGAAGTCGGGTCAGACGCCGAAGCGCATCGTGCGCGAGCTGCGCTGCAGCCCCGAGCACGCGGCGAAGTACGAGCTCGGGCAGGCGCTCAAGGTCGACGAGATCTTCGAGGTCGGCCAGCGCGTGGACGCGCAGGGCCGCTCGCGCGGCCGCGGCTTCAGCGGCGTCATCCGCCGGTGGAGCTTCGCCGGGGCGGTCAGCTCGCACGGCACCCACGAGTACTTCCGCCACGGCGGCTCGATCGGTACGAACATGACCCCCGGTCGCACGCTGCCCGGCCTGAAGATGCCCGGCCACTACGGCGACGAGACGGTGAGCGCGCTCAACCTCAAGATCGTGAAGCTCCTGCCCGAGGACAACCTCATCCTCATCGAGGGCCCCGTCCCTGGCCCGAAGAACCAGGTGGTCACGATCCGCGGCGCCGTGAAGAAGCGCGGCGGCAAGGGGCTCCCCAAGCCGGCGCAGCAGCCGACCAAGAAGAAGGGCGGCTGATCCCCGGCTGCTGGTGGGGAGCGCGCGCGCCGCTGAGCGAGCGCGCGCCCCCCGCTGGCGGAGCCCTCCGGTAACCTCGTGCCGCAGAAGCCCAGGAACCCGTACAAGCGCCCGGACGCCTTCACGAAGGCGGCGAAGGCGCAGGGCTATCCGGCGCGCAGCGTCTTCAAGCTCGAGGAGATCGACCGTCGGGTGCGGCTGCTCCGCCCTGGCCAGCGCGTGCTCGACCTGGGCGCGGCGCCCGGCTCGTGGTCGATGTACGCCGCGCAGCGGATCGGCGCGGCGGGCAAGCTGCTCGCCGTCGACCTCTCGCCGATCACGGCGGCGTTCGGCCCGCAGGCGACGGTGGTGCAGGGCGACGCGCTCTCGCTGACGAACGAGGCGCTCGCGCAGTTCGCCCCGTACGACGTGGTGCTGTCGGACATGGCGCCCGCGACGAGCGGCAGCAAGATCGCCGATCAGGCGCGGAGCTACGAGCTGTTCATGCGCGCCGTGGCCGTGGCCGAGGCGCTGCTCGCGCCCGGCGGCGCCTTCGTCGGCAAGATCTTCATGAGCGAGGACTTCGTGAAGGCCCGCGACGCGCTGCGGAACCTGTGCGACGAGGTCCGGAGCATCCGGCCCGAGGGCACGCGGGCGAACAGCGTGGAGCTGTTCCTGGTCGGGCTGCGAAGGAAGGCGCCGGCGAAGGCGGGGTAGGGGCGCGATCCCCGGCTCGACCCGTATCCCAGCTCCCCACCGCCGCTTCCGCGGCTCGCCTCAACAGGCCCCGCCCGACCGGGTCTCCAGCATCTCCCGCGCCAGCGTCCCGGCGAGCTCGCGCGCCGGCATCTCCCGCACGATGCTGCCGCGCCGTGGTAGCGCGCAGCGCCCTCGGCGCCGCCCTCTCGATTCACCCCCTCCCGGCGAACAAGGGACGTGTGGCGACCGTGTTCATCCGCCGGCGCGATGCGTCCGTGTCCGCGGCGCTCGGCGCATTCCTCGCGCTCGCGCGCGCGATCAACTCACGCGATCAGCACACGGACGCGCGCCCGGGGCGGCTCCCCCTCAGAACGCGTTGTGCCCCGTGAGCGCGTTCCCGAGGATCAGACAGTGCACCTCGTCGGTGCCCTCGTACGTGTACACGGTCTCCAGGTTCAGCATGTGCCGGATGACCGGGTAGTCGAGCAGGATCCCGTTCGCGCCGAGCACGCTGCGCGCGGTCCTCGCGGCCCGGAGCGCCGCGCCCACGTTGTTCCGCTTGCACAGCGAGACCTGCACCGGGCTGATGCCGCCCGCGTCCTTCAGCCGCGCGAAGTGCAGCGCCATGATCTGCCCCTTCGCGATCTCCGTCGCCATCTCCACGAGCTCGGCCTGGATGAGCTGCCGCGACGCGATCGGCTGGCCGAACTGGACGCGCTCGCGCGAATAGGAGAGCGCTGTCTCGTAGCAGGCCCGCGCGGCGCCCAGCACGCCCCACGAGATGCCGAAGCGCGCCTGCGTCAGGCAGCTCAGCGGGCCCTTCAGGCCGACGACGCCCGGCAGCACGTTCTCCTCCGGCACGCGCACCTCGTTCAGGACGATCTCGCCGGTCGGGCTCGCGCGCAGGCTCATCTTGCCGTGGATGAGCGGCGTCTCCAGGCCCTTCATCCCCCGCTCCACCACGAAGCCGCGGATCGACTCGGGCCCTCCGTCATCCACCTTGGCCCACACGACGCAGAGGTGCGCGAGCGGCGCGCTCGTGATCCACATCTTCGTGCCCGTGAGCACGTACGAGCTCCCGTCCTTCCGGGCGCGCGTCTTCATCGAGCTCGGATCCGAGCCGCTGTCTGGCTCCGTCAGCCCGAAGCAGCCGATCAGCTCGGCCGTGGCCATCCTCGGCAGCCAGCGCTCCTTCTGCGCCTCGGAGCCGTATTTCCAGATCGGGAACATCGCCAGCGAGCCCTGGACGCTGACGAAGCTGCGCAGGCCGCTGTCGCCGTACTCGAGCTCCTGCAGCGCGAGGCCGTAAGCGACCGAGTTCATCCCGGCGCAGCCATACCCTGTCAGCGAGCCCCCGAGCAGGCCGAGCGCGGCGATCTCCGGGATCAGGTCGGTCGCGAACTCCTCCCGGGCGAAGAGGTCCGCGGCGCGCGGCAGGTAGCGCTCGCGCACGAAGCGGCGGACGGAGTCGCGGACCATGCGCTCCTCGTCGGAGAGCAGCGGATCGATCGCCATGAGCTGATCGAGCGAGACGGGCTCCTGCGTGGCGGCCATGGCAGACCGTGTAGCGTGCCTTCGCACGGCACGGAAGGGGCAGCGCCAGCGAGCGACGCCGCTCAGGGGCGGATGGAGACGAGCGTGCCCTTCCGTAGCGAGAGCGCGCCGTGCCAGGCGGCCGGCACCTCGGGGGTCGTCCACTCGAACAGCCAGGCGGCGTCGAGCGGCGAGAGGTTCACGCATCCATGGCTGCGCGCCGTGCCGAAGTCGTCGTGCCAGTAGGCGGCGTGGAACGCGAACCCCTCGGTGAAGTACTGGACGAAAGGCACGTCGCGGAAGTCGAACGGATCCTCGTCCTCCTCGTCACCATCCATCGTGACCGTGACGTGCTTCGTGTGGATCCGGAACAGCCCCTGGACGGTCGAGCGCGTCGTCTTCGGGTCGCCGAGGCCGTCGGCGCCGGTCGAGACGAGGGTCACGTAGACAGGGCGGGAGCCCTCGTAGGCGACGAGGCTCTGCTGGTTGATGGAGACGTCGATCCACTTCCGCCCGCGCACCGCCCACGCGGGCGCGCCGGGGAGCGGATCGACGCGCACGACGTCGTCGGCGCGGACGAGCGAGCCGTCGCGCGCCTCGAGGTAGTCGACGCCGCCGACGCGCCTGGAGGCGCCGGACAGCGGGATCGCCTCGCGGAAGCCGAGCGGGGCGCGCGTGACGCCGCCGCGCTCGCCCGGGACGAGGCGCGCGGCGTGGCGGCGCTTCGCGAAGGCGACGGGGAGCCCGGCGTCCTCGGGGAGCTGGAGCCCCGAGAAAGCGCTCGGCCGGATGACGCGGGTGCGGTCGAGCGGCAGGACGGTGAGGTCGGTGGTCAGGCCGAAGCGGCGCCCGTCGTGGTCGAAGGTCGAGAGCAGCGCGAAGCCCGAGCGCGTGCGGGCGTGGCCGAGGACGAGCGCGTCGGGCGAGCGGCGATCGCCGGCGAGCCCCGGCGCCGGCCGGCCGTAGAGCAGGACCGAGGGCGTCGCGTCGGCGGGCGGCGGCGCGACGAAGTCGGGCGCGCGCGCGGCGGTCGCGGCGCGGCGCAGGTGCGCGCCGAGGTCGGGCTCGGCGCTGCGTTGCTCTTCGTCGCTCGGCAGCCGCGCGTAGAGCGGCGGGGTGGGGGAGCGCGACATCACGTACGTGTAGGGCAGCCCGTTGAGCCAGGCGGCGAGCTCCGCGTCCGGCGCGCCGGGGTGGGCCGCGGGGGTGGCGTCGAGGACGCCAGCGAGCGACCCGGGCGCTGCGCCTGCCGCCCCGGGGTGGGCCGCGGGGGTGGCGTCGAGGACGCCGGCGAGCGACCCGGGCGCTGCGCCTGCCGCGCCGGGGTGGGCTCCGAGGGGCGCGTCGGCGTCCGTGGGCGCCGTGAGCGCGGCCTCGCCGCGGAGATCCAGCGCGGCGAGCGCCGCGTGCGGGGCGCTGGGCGTGGCCTCACCGGGGAGCTGCGGCGGCGCGGGCGGCGCGGCCGCGGCGAATCGACGGAGGGGGCGGCGCGACGAGGCCTCGACCGCGAGGTCGTGGACGTTCAGCGTGGCGCTGGCGCCGATGCAGACGTAGCCGCTCGGCTCGATGCGGTACCAGCCCCCGGCGCACGACGCTCTGCCGGACGGCTCCGGCCGGCGCGCGACGACGGCGCCGGCGCGCAGGTAGCCGATGCGCCGGCTGGTCCAGCGCGGCTCGGCGAAGATCCATGTCTCCCTGGCGATGCTCGCGAGCTCGTCGACCTCCTCTGCCGGCGTCTGCGGGGTGGCCGGGGGCGGATCGAGCCGGGGCAGCTCGTCCGAGCCGTCGTCGACGAGCTGCGGCGGCAGCGCCGTCAAGGCGAGCGGGTCGACGCCCGGCGCGGCCAGGTCCGCGGCCGGATCCGTCAAGGCGCTCGCGGCCGGATCCGTCGCGGCGCTCGCGCCCGGCGTGGCCGCGTGCCCGGCCGGATCCGCGGCGGTCGCCGGATCTGCGAGCGCGGGGGCCGGGGCCGCGAGGGGGGGCACCGTGGCGCTGGTCGGCGCGGTGACCGCCGAGGCGGGGGCGGGGGCGGGGGACGTCGTGGCTGGCTCGGAGGCGGGGCGCGGGCAGCTCACGCTGAGCGCGGAGAGCGCAATCGTCGGCAGCAGGAGAAAGCCTCGCACGCGCATACGGAGCGCGCGTATCAGGCGGCGCTGCCGAGGGCCAAGTTCGGCGCGCCGTCGCGCGCGTCGGCAGGCTGACAGCGCCTGTGTTCGCTCCACCTTGCGCTTGCGTCGGCGCACGACCCTGACGCGGCCTGGCGCTCGCCGAGGCTGGCGGCGCCGGACGCGAGCCGAAGCGCTCGGTCCGGCGCTGTCCCGGCTTCAGCTCACAGGTCGCGCGCGCACATGGCGGTGACGTAGTAGCGCCGCGAGTTGTTCGCGTAGGCGACCTGGTAGTCGGTCGTCTGCTTGAACGCGGCGGCGAGGAAGCTGCCGCCGTGCATGAAGCGCGTGCTGGAGCCGTTGTCGAGCCGCGAGCAGTCGTTGCAGGGCGTCAGCAGCTGATAGATGTCGGCCCCGTCGCGGGTGGACTTGTAGGCGTTGCCGGCGAGATCCAGGTGACCCCACCGCCCGGCGCCACGGGGGAAGCTGCCGACGTCCGTGATGTCCGTTTGCGCGCACGGATACTGCCTGGAGTCCGTAGGGTAGTTTGTGATGCAGCTATTCTCGGGGGTTCCGTCGCCCGCCCGGGTTCCGTCGCCCTGGCAGCACCAGGACCCGTCCTGGAGCGTGATATCCGAGACGGTCGAGCCGCCCCACGGGTAGAGGCGTTGCTCGTTGCCGCCGGCAGAGGCGTAGTTCATCTCGGCCTGGGTGGGCAGGCGGCCGCCGTCCCAGGCGCAGAACGAGAACAGCTCGTACCACGTGGCGCAGACGATCGGTTTCTTCTCCTTGGCTCCCGGGGTGTCGCTCCAGGTCGGCCAGCCGTAGGGATCGCAGATGAGCGCGGTCCGGAGCGCGCTCGTATCGGCGGTGAGCTGCGAGTTCCACGACGGGTCCCAGCCGCTGTTGGGGATCCTGGGGTGAGCGCCCGCCCCGGCCGGCGGCGGGTTGGCCTGCGTCGGGCCGCCGGTCTGCTCGATGTACTGCCGGAAGCGCCCGACGGTGATCGTGTACTTGTCGAGGTGGAAGTCGCTGATGGTGGCCGGCAGGCTCGCGTTGTTGAGCCGGTTGAACGTGCCGCCGGGGACCGGGATGGTCGAGCAGCAGTCGTCGTTCCCGTGGACGCCGCAGTTGGCGCCTGCGCCCGGCGTGCTGCTGTGGCAGCTGATCGGCTCGCCAGGCACGCCGCCTCCTCCGCCGCCGGCGCCGCCCTCTCCGCCGGCGCCGCCCTCTCCGCCGGCGCCGCCCTCTCCGCCAGAGGTCGACGTCGTGGTGGTCGTGGAGCTGGTGCTGGAGGCCGTGGTGGAGCTGGTGCTGGAGGCCGTGGTGGAGCTGGTGCTGGAGGCCGTGGTGGAGCTGGTGCTGGAGGCCGTGGTGGAGCTGGTGCTGGAGGCCGTGGTGGAGCTGGTGCTGGAGGCCGTGGTGGAGCTGGTGCTGGAGGCCGTGGTGGAGCTGGTGCTGGAGGCCGTGGTGGAGCTGGTGCTGGAGCTGCTCGTCGTGCTGGTCGAGCCGCTCCCCGTGGCGCTGTCATAGCAAACATCGAGATACGGCCGCTTATCCAGCGAGCTCTCGCTCGTCCTGACGTGGGTACGATTCGCGGTCTGCTCGAAGAGCACCCCGTTGTTCGGCACGGCGCCTCTCACCCAGCTCTGCACGATCCCCGTGAGGCTGAGCGTGTGGTAGCCGTAGACGTACCCCGAGCTCGCCGTGACGGTCCCCAGGACCTCGGGATCCCAGGCCGCCGAGTGCGAGTCCCACGTGACCTTGCTCTCGTCCCACGCCCTCGTGACCCGGTGCGCGCGCATCACTTCGGGGACCGCGGCGCCCATGTGAAGAGAGAGGTCCGCGGAGACGATGATGGCGTCGCGGGGGATCGACGAGAGATCGAACGCGATCAGCGCGTGCATGTGCGCCCCATTGCTCTCGCCGGCGTACATGTCGCCTCCGGTGAGCGTGGCGTCGGCATAGCTGTCATGGATGAGCGCATCCCTGACCACGCCCGTGTCCCCGGTGCGCTTGAGCGTCACGCAGACCGTCGCCGCCTGCTCCGCCTCGCTGATGAGCTCGCCGCCAGCGTCCGGCGCGTCGACGCACCCCGCGAGCGCCGCGCCGGAGGCGGCGAGCGAGGCGAGGAGCAGATGCCGGGACCCTCTCACGAACGTTCGATTCCTCATGATGCTCTCCGGGCCGCGTCGTCGGGCGAGCTCCGCCCGCGAGGCCGCTCATGATGCCGTCGCGCCGGAGCGCCAGCGTGCGCGCCGCAAAAAGCCACATCTGCCTGTGCGCCGTGAAGCATCCTCTTCATCAGGTCAGCCGTCGGATCGCTCTGCCGTCAGAGCCGCGCGACCGCGCGCGAGCAAAACGATACCAGCTTACGGCTCTGATCGGAACGCGTCCATCAACGAATGGATATGCGCTGTCGAAGACCTGTTGATGCTGTTTGTGGTGCCGGTGCAAAAATTTGATACCGTTGCGCGGGCCCGTCGGCATCGTCGTCATTGTCGAGCATTGTCGAGCATTGTCGAGCGCCGCGGAGGCCTGTTTGGCGATGTTGCCCACGTTTCCGCGTCCGCGTCCAGCGGTCACGTGGAGCGCGCGGATCGGTGGTGCATTTTGTCACTCAGTCCAATCATGGATGGAGCCATGAATGGCGCCCGAGCAGAGGTGCGCGCTTTTGCCTACATGATTGTCCGCACGCCTGGCTCCGCGCTCCGCGCTCCGCATCGCCGGAGCTCCAGCACAACCTGCCGGCGCACCGACGGCGTCCGCCCCGAGCTCGTCTCGAGCGGCAGCGGAATCGAGCGCGGGCCGCTCTCTCATGGCGGCGCCCGGAGCAGCGCCTCGCGGCGGGCAGCGTCCTCGGCGCGGTGCTCAGGAACGACGGCATCTCGGGTTGACCATGATGCAGCCCGGTGATGGCCGGCTGGCGGCGCCGGACGCGAGCTGAAGAGCTCGGTCCAGCGCGCTTTCCCCGCTTCAGCTCACAGGTCGCGCGCGCACATGGCGGTGACGTAGTAGCGGCGATCGTCGCCCCGGTAGGAGGCCTGGAAGTCCGTCGTCTGCTTGTACCCGGCGGCCAGGAAGCTGCCGCCGTGCATGAAGCGCGCGTTGGAGTTGTTGTCGAGCCGCGAGCAGTTGTTGCAGGGCACCAGCAGCTGATAGATATCCGAGCCGTCGCGGGTGGCCTTGTACGCGTTGCCGGCCAGGTCCATGTGGCCCCAGCGCCCGGCGCCGTTCGGGAATTTGCCGACGTCGGTGAGGTCCGACGGGCTGCACGGGTAGAGCGAGGGATAAGACGTCTTGCAGGCGCCCGCGACGGTGCCGTCGCCCTGGCAGCACCACGAGGCGTCGTCGAGCTCGATGTCCTCGACGTTCGCGCCGCCCCAGGGGTAGATGCGCTGCTCGTTGCCGCCGGCAGACACGTAGTTGATCTCCGCCTGGGTGGGCAGCCGGCCGCCGTCCCACGCGCAGAACGCGAACAGCTCGTACCACGTCGCGCAGACGATCGGCTTCTTCTCCTCGACTCCCGGGGCGTTGCTCCACGACGGCCAGTCCCACTGCTCGCAGATGAGCGCTGTCTTGAGCCCGCTCGTGTTGGCCGAGAGCTTCGAGTTCCACGACGGGTCCCAGCCGCTGTTCGGGATCTTCGGGTGGGCGCCCGCGCCGGCGGGCGGCGGGTTGGCCTGCGTCGGGCCGCCGGTCCGCTCGATGTACTGCCGGAAGCGCCCCACGGTGACCATGTACTTGTCGAGATAGAAGTCGCTGACCGTGGCCGGCAGGCTCGGAAGGTTGAGCCGGTTGAACGTGCCGCCTGGCACCGGGAGGGTCGAGCAGCAGTCGTCGTTGCCCTCGACGCCACAGTTGGCGCCCGCGCCCGGCGTGCTGCTGCTGCAGCTTATCGGCAGGCCAGGCACGCCGCCTCCACCTCCGCCGCCCGCGCCGCCGACCCCACCCGCGCCGCCGGTACCGCCGGCGCCGCCGGCCCCACCCGCGCCGCCGGCGCCGCCGGAGCCCGAGCTGGAAGCCGAGGTGCTGGAAGCCGAGGTGCTGGAAGCCGAGGTGCTGGAAGCCGAGGTGCTGGAAGCCGAGGTGCTGGAAGCCGAGGTGCTGGAAGCCGAGGTGCTGGAAGCCGAGGTGCTGGAAGCCGAGGTGCTGGAAGCCGAGGTGCTGGAAGCCGAGGTGCTGGAAGCCGAGGTGCTGGAAGCCGAGGTGCTGGAGGACGTGGAGCTCGACCCGGAGCCCGTCGCGCTGTCATAGCAGACCGTGAGTGTCGGCTTCCGCTTCTCCCACTGGGTGTCTGCGTTCTCGCTGGTTCGGATGTCGGTGCGATTCGCGGTCTGCTCGAAGAGGACTCCGTTGTTGGCGACGGTGCCATTCACCCAGCTCTGCACGAGCGCCGTGATGCTGGTCGACGGGCGGCTGGAGGCGTATCCCGCCTTCGTCGTGACGGTCCCCAGGACCTCGGGGTCCCATGCACTCCCGTGCGTGGTCCACGTGGCGGTGGTCTCCTCCCAGGGCAATGTGACCCGGTGTACACGGATCGCCTCGGCCGTCGCGGCGCTGAGGTTCACGGAGAGGCTCGCCGAGACGATGACGGCGTCAGAGGGAATGGACGAGAGGTTGAACCCGAGCAGCCCGTACATGCGCTTCGGGCTGTCCCCGGAGGTCACGCCAACAACCATGTTGCCCGCGTTGTAGTCCGAGTACGCGGGGTATGCCTCATGGATGCCCACGTCCTTGACCACGCCGCCGGTCGTCCCGGGTCGCTCGAAGGTCACGCAGGTCGTCACCGCCTGCCGCGCCTCCAAGAGCGGCTCGTCCCCCGCGTCGTCCGCGCCGACGCACCCGGCGAGCGCCGCGCCGGAAGCGGCGACGAGGGAAGCCAGGAGAAGATGCCGAGACCCGCCAATGACCGTGCGATTCCTCATGATACTCTCCGATCCGCGTCGCCAGGCGAGCTCCGCCCGCGAGGCCACATGTGATGCCCCTGTGCAGGAGCGCAAAAGCGCGCTCCTGCCAAACCCATCATCCACCTGCGCGCCGCCTCACCTATCAGCAGGTCAGCGGTCGGATCGTCTTGGCTTCGATCGGCACGCGAGGAAAACGATACCGTTTTACGTCTTCAAACGGAACGCGTCAATCGCGAACCGAAAATTGTTGTGAAAAGTCTCGTGATGCTGAGTTGTGAGTCAGCGCAAACTGACCAGTATCGCGCGCTTCGCTGGCGGTTGTCTAGCCCCTGCGCGCTCGTCTTGCGCTGTTTGCGCTGTTTGCGCGGTTTGCGGTGTCGCGCTCTCGCGGCGTGGCGCGCTGGCGGATATTTACCGACTGGCTGCGTGTGAGCGGGGGTGACGGAGCAGACTCGCTTGCTTCCGCCTACCTGACTGCCTGTCCGACCACTCCGCCGACTGAGCTTCTCAGCCTGGCCCGGCCCGATCTGCCTGCGCAGCCTTCTCGGCCTGCGCAGCTTTCCTGGCCTGCTCGGTCAGCTGGATTACCTGCCAGTGCCCTGTCCAGAAGGGGAGTCCGGTACGGTCGCTCGGGAGAGACCCTCTTCGACCTCCGTGACGATCATCGTCGCGAGGAGATCGAGCAGCGCGCGGCCCTCGTCCTCGGAGGCCTCGCGCGGAGCGCCGGTGTAGGCGGCGTCCATGCCGAGGGCGCGGAAGCTCTTCGCCCCCGCCCGGATGCCCTCCGACAGGCTCACGCCGAGGTCCGGCAGGCCGAGGGCGATGTCCTTCCGGACGAGCGCGGAGGCCGCGGCGAGGACGAGGGAGGTCTCGTAGCGGCCCGCGTGGCAAGCGCCGCTCCGGAACTCGTCGGAGAGGGTCCGCGCCCAGCGGCGCGCGAGCGGGCAGGCCACGGAGGCGCGGCCCGGGGGCAGGTCCAAGGTGGCGGCGCGCACCGCGCGGTCGTGCTCCGGCTCGAGGTGGTTGTTGATGAAGCAGACGTGCGACAGGCCCGCCGACAGGTACGCCTCCGCGACGGCGCGCAGGAAGGCGGTGAGCGCGGGCGCCGGGATCGAGATCGCGCCCGCGAAGCCCGCGGCGAAGTCGGTCACGCCATAGCCGACGGGCGGCGCGAGGAGCGCGGCCACGCCTCGCTCCCACAGCCGCCGGCCGGCGAGCTCGGCCGCGGCCTCGCCGATGAGCGTGTCCGTGCCGAGCGGCAGGTGCGGGCCGTGCGGCTCAACCGACCCGACCGGCACGAGCGCGACGCACGGCGCGCCGGCCGACAGGAGCGCGGCGAGCTCTGCCGTCGTGAGCTCGGCGAGGCGGGGCGCGGCCGGCACGTCCTCGCCCTCTACAGCCCCGCCGGGTTCTCGCCGGCGGCCTCGCGCTGGCGGAGAACCTTGCGGTCGGCCTTGCCGCGGTCGTTCCTGGGGACGTCGTCGAGGAAGACGACCCACCGCGGGTACTTGTGCTTGCTCAGCCGGTCCTTCACGAACGCCTTGAGCTCCCCGGCGAGCGCGGCCCGCCCCTCCTCCGTGGCGATGCGGCCGCGCGCGTCGTCGCGCACGACGACGAACGCCTTCGGCTTCACGAGGCCTTCTTCCTCGGCGCCGATCACCGCGGCGAGGCTGACCGCCGGGTGCTCGCTCAGGCACTCCTCGACCTCGACCGGCGCGACCCAGACGCCGCCCACCTTGAGGAGCTCGTCGGCGCGCCCGCTGAACCAGAGGTAGCCCTCGCCATCCATACGGAACAGATCCCCGGTGCGGCACCAGTGGCCGTGGAAGGTGCCCCAGCTCTTCTCGCGATCCTGGAAGTAGCCGAGCGCGACGGAGTCGCCCTTCACCCACATCACGCCGGTCTCGCCGGGCGCGAGCTCGGGCGCGCCAGGTCCGGCCGCGTCCGAGGCGAGGATCTTGATCGTGTACCCCTCCACGACGCGTCCGAGCGACCCGGGGCGCACGTCGCCGGGGCGGTTCGTGCAGTAGATGTGGAACATCTCGGCGGAGCCGATGCCGTCGTAGATGTCCGCGTGGAACCGCGCGCGGAAGCGCTCGAGGAGCGCCGGCGGGAGCGCCTCGCCCGCGGAGAGGTGGAAGCGGACGCTGGAGAGGTCGAGGCGCGGCTCGCCGCGCGCGGCGCGGGCGTCGTCGTGGTCGAGCAGCTTGCTCATCATGGTCGGCACGTTCGTGACCACGGTGGGGCGGTAAAGCTCGATGTACTGCGCGAGCGACTCCGGCGTCGGCCGCTCGACGAAGAGGCCGGCCGTCGCGCCGACGGCGAAGGGGAACATCAGGTTCGTGCCCGTGGCGTAGCCGAAGAAGAGGCGCGGCACCGAGACGGTGATGTCGTCCTTTCGGTAGCCCACGGTCCGCTTGGCGTACCACTCGGTGTTGAAGGCGAAGTCGCGGTGCGTATGGATTGCCGCCTTGCTCCTGCCGGTCGAGCCCGACGTGAACAGCCAGATGGCGACGTCGTCGCGCCGCGTGGGGCGGGGGCCTTGCAGGGCGGTCTTCGGGACGAGCGCGGCGCGCCCCTGCGCGAGGGCGTCGCGCAGCGAGATCCCCCGCATCGGATCGAGGGCCGGCGAGACAGCGAGCTCGGCCTCGAGGTCGCCGCCGGTCGGGACCTCCGGCACGAGCACGAGCGTCCGGAGGTCCGCGGCGGCGAGCGCGTCCGTGATCGACTCGGCCACGCGCGGGATCGTGACGACCGCCGCGGCGCGCGTGTACTCGACCAGGTACGCGAGGTCGGCGGCGGGCGCCTCGGGGTTGCCCATCGCCACGACGGCGCCGTGGTTCAGCGCTGCGAAGAAGGCCCACACGAAAGCGGGCGAGTCGTGCAGGAGGATGAGCACCCGCTGCTCGGGCGCGACGTCCTCGACGGCGAGATGCGCGCGGAGCCTGCGGACCTTCTCGGCGACGTCGGCGTAGGTGTGCCGCTGATCGCCGAAGAGGAGGGCGACCTTGTCGCCGAGCCCCTCGCGCAGCCGGTCGAAAAGGTAGTAGTTGGCGAGGTTGAACTCGTCAGGGAATGTCGGTGCGTCCATCGTCACGGCTCCTCTCGCTCACTCGCCCCCAGCCTCCGTCCCTCATCCCTCGTCTCCCCTCAGTCCTCCGTCCCTCGCCAGCCGTCCTCCGTCTGCCGTCCTTCGTGCGCGTGCGCGTGCGCGTGCGCGAGTCCCTTCTCGTCTCGTCTCGCCGTCCTCGCCATCCCCGCGCTAAGCGCGCTCGCCCACCCCTCGCCCCCAGCGCGGCGCCGTGAGCCGCCGCTTCCCTCCGTCCGTCGTCGCGACGCCCGGCTCGTCGAGCCCCTCGCGATCCCAGAGCTGGCACGTCACCGGCCGATGGCGCTGGTCGAGCGCCTCGCAGTAGTTCGAGTAGATGCACCGGCGTACCTCGCCGCCCCGCCCGAGGCGCACCTTCAGGAACCAGTCCGGATCGGCCAGCGTCTGCCGCGCGGCCCCGATGAGGTCCGCCTCGCCGCGCGCGAGGATCGCCTCAGCCTGGGCGAACGTGCAGATCCCGCCCGCGACGACGACCGGCGTCTCCAGGCCGGCCTCGCGCACGGCGCGCCGGATCTGCGCCTGCTTCGGGATCTGCCGGCCGAACGGCCCGACCGCGTCCGAGAGCGCGGTCGGCATGCACTCGTACCCGCTCGGGCCGGTGTAGGGGTACGCCGCCTCGCCGACCTTCGGCTGCTTCGCGTCCTCGAACTTGCCGCCGGTCGAGAGCGACAGGAAGTCCATGCCGGCGCGCGCGAAGGCGAGCGCGAAGAAGGCCGCGTCGTCGACCCGGTTGCCCCCCGCGATGACGTCGTCGCAGAGGAAGCGGCAGCCCACCGTGAAGCGGGCCGACACCGCCGCGCGCACGGCCGCGTAGACCTCGAGCGGGAGGCGCGCCCGGCGCTCGCGGTCGCCGCCGTAGCCGTCCGCCCGGGTGTTCAGCGCCGAGAGGAACGAGGCCATGGTGTAGGCGTGCGCGTAGTGGAGCTCGACCCCGTCGAAGCCCGCCTCGCGCGCCCTCGCCGCGGCGTCGGCGAACAGGCCGGGCAGCGCGCGCGGCAGGTCGCGGATGTGGGGGAGCGCGACGTCGGTGACCCGCTCCCGCTCGCCGAAGCGCAGCGCCTCGAGCTCGCGCGGCGCGAGCACGGCCGCGAGCCGGTCGTCGTCGAGCGCGAGCAGCCGCTCGCGCACCTCGAGCTCCGGCGCGCGCGCGTCCAAGAGCCCCGGCTCGCCGAGCGCCTCGGCGAGCGCGGCCCGGTGCGCGCCGGTGATCTCCAGGAACTGCCGGAGGAACCTGTCCCTCGGCGGGCGCCTGCGGATGCGCAGGAAGTCGATGAGCTGGAGGAACACGCGCGTCCGGCCGCCGCTCCGGGCGCGGACCGTCCGGACGAGCTCCTTCAGCCCCCGGATGAACCGATCGTGGCCGGCGCGGAGCAGCGGCCCGCTCGGCACGTCGCGGATGCCCGTCGCCTCGACGACGAGGGCGCCGGGCTGGCCGTCGGCGAAGCGGCCGTACCAGTCGAGCACTTCCTGCGTGACGAGCCCGTCCTCCGTCGCCCGCCACGGCACCATCGCCGGCACCCACGAGCGCTCGGCGAGCTCGAGGCCCGAGGCGAGGCGGAGCGGCGAGAAGAGGCGCGCGCGCGCCGCCTCGGCCGCGGTCGGGGGCTCGTCGCGCGGCAGCGCGTGGCGGAGCCTCTCCGGCGGCTTCCACATCGCTACGGCGCCCTGCCGGGAGGGGGCTCGTCCGCCGGTCGCTCCGCGGCCGCGCGCTCGAGGATCCCCTTCGCGATGATGAGCTTCTGGATCTCCGTCGTCCCCTCGTAGATGCGCAGCGGCCGGATCTCGCGGTAGAGCCGCTCCACCTCGGTCCCCTCGATGACGCCCATGCCCCCGTGCAGCTGGACGGCGCGGTCGATGATCCGCTGCGCCGCCTCGGTGGCGAACATCTTCGCCATGGCCGCCTCGGTCGACACGCGCGCCGCCGCGCCGCCCGCGTCCTCCGGCGCCGTGTCGCGCTTGTGGGCCGCGCGGGCGACGAGGAGGCGCGCCGCGTCGAGCTCGGTCGCCATCTCGGCGAGGTAGGCGCGCACCATCTGCTGCTCGGACAGCGGCGCGCCGAACTGCCTGCGGCGCGTGACGTGCGCGATCGCCTCGCGCAGCGCGCGCGCCGCCATCCCGTTCGCCGCCGCGCCGACCGAGATCCGGAAGGCGTCGAGCGTCTGCATCGCGAGCTTGAAGCCGCCGCCCACCTCGCCGAGGCGCGCGCTGTCCGGCACGCGGCAGCCCTCGAAGCGGAGCCGGCCGATCGGGTGCGGGACCGACATCGGCAGCGGCTCGGCGGAGACGCCGGGCGCGCCGCTGTCGACGAGGAACGCGGTGATCGCGGCGCGGCCGGCGCCGCGCCCGCCGGCGCCGCCGCCGTGCTGCGGAGCGGCCGAGCCCGTGCGCGCGAAGACCACGAGGTGATGCGCGAGCGGCACGTTCGAGATCAGCACCTTCTCGCCGTCGAGGACCCACCCGTCCCCCTCGCGGCGGGCCTCCGTCCGCAGCGAGGCGACGTCGCTGCCCGCCTCGGGCTCGGTCAGCGCGAAGGCCCCGATCCGCCGCCCCGAGAGCACGTCGGGCAGGATCTCGCGGCGCTGGGCGTCGCTGCCGGCCAGCACGACCGGGTACGAGCCGAGCCCCTGCACCGCGAAGATCGCGTCGGCGAGCGGCGAGACCTGGCCGAGCGCCTCGCGGACGAGGACGAGCGACCGCACGTCGATGGCGGCCCTGTCCGCGGCGCGGCCGGCGCCCGCGGGCGCGCCGCCGAGCGCCTCGGGGACGAGGTGCGCGTAGAGCCCGAGCGGCTCGCCCATGCGGCGCGCCACGTCGGCGGCGTCGCGTGCCCCGGCGAGCGGCGCGAGCGCCTCGGGGGTCAGCCGCGCCGCGAGCGCCGCGTGGCGCTCCTCGAAGAAGACCGGGAGATCGGCCGAGGAGAGCGCGAGCTTCGTCATGAGCGGGGCGTCGCCTGGCCGGTGGACCTCGGGGTGGGGGCCGCGTCCGAGTCGGCGGCGGCAGGCGCCGCGGCGTCGCCCGGGTCGGCGCCCTCGAAGCGCGGCGGGCGCTTCGCCTTGTTCGCCTCGTACGCCTCGCGGAAGTCGGGGTGCGCCATGCAGAGGGCCTGCGCCTGCGCCTCGGCCTCGATCGCGGCGGCGAGGGGCATCGTGCGCTCGCTCTCCAGCATCTGCTTCGTGATCGCGTGCGCGAACGCCGGCCCGCGCGCGAGGCGCTCGGCCCAGTCGCGCGCCGCCTGCAGCGCCTCGCCGTCGGGGACGACGCGGTTCACGAGGCCGATGCGGAGCGCCTCGTCGGCGCCGATGAGGTCGCCGAGGAAGAGCAGCTCGGCGGCGCGGCCGTGGCCGACGATGCGCGGCAGGAGGTACGAGGCGCCCATGTCGGCGCCGGAGAGGCCGACCTTCGGGAAGATGAACCCGAAGCGGGCGCTCGCCGCGGCGATGCGCAGGTCGCAGGCGGCGGCGATCACCGCGCCGGCGCCGACGGCGACCCCGTTGACCGCGGCGACGACCGGGCGCCGGAGCTCGCAGATGCTCTGGATCAGCGCGCCCGTGACGCGGGTGAACTCGAGCAGCCCCCGCGCGTCGCGCGCGAAGAGCTCGGCGATGATCCCCTCGACGTCGCCGCCCGAGCAGAAGCCGCGCCCCTGTCCGGTGAGCACGACCGCGCGCGCGGCCGAGCGCTCGAGCGAGCGGAAGGTGGCGGTGAGCTCGCCGTAGACCTCGAAGGTGAGGGAGTTCAGCCGCTCGGGGCGGCTCAGCGTGATCTCCGCGACGCCGCGGCTTACCTCGAGCTGGAAGGAGCGGGGGGTGAGGGTCATGGGGCCTCTCCTGGTTGGTTCGATGCGCTTCGGGGGGCGTGTCTCGCGCGGTCAGGGCTTCGTCCGCGTGCGCCGCGGCGGGCTGCGCGCGCCGCGCTCGGCGTGCGCGCGGGCGGCGCTGCCGGGGCGGGACGGGGCCGGCATGTCCGGCTCGCGGAGCGTGGTGCGCAGCTTGTCGAGCAGCCGCGTCAGGGTGGAGATCTCGGCCGGGCTCAGCCCGGAGAACACCCGGGCGACCCGCGCCGCGTGGCGCCGCTCGGCGTCGCGGAACGCGCGCTGCCCCTTCGGGGTCAGGTGCACCCGCCACGCGCGGCGGTCGCTCGGATCGGCCCGCCGCTCGACCATGCCGTCGCGCGCCGCGCGGTCGACGAGCCCGGTGAGGTTGCCCGCCGTGACGAGCATGCTGCGGGAGAGCGACGCGAGCGTCTGCCCGTCGCTGCGCACGAGGTTGGCCAGGAGGTCGAAGCGCGGGAGGGTCATCTCGTGCTCCAGGTCCTCGCGGATCGCGGCGAGCGCGCGCTTGTGGACCGCCAGGATGCGCACCCAGGCGCGGACGGCCGCCTGGTCGCCGCGCGCGCTCTCGGGCGGGGGGACCACGGCGAGCGGCCGCCTCGCCGGCGCCCCGCGCCTCACAGGCCGCCCTCGTCCCGGTCGGGCGCGCCGGGCGCGTGGATGTCGTGGCGCGCCGCGCCCTCACCGGGCTCGTCGACCGCCGCGACGGCCTCGATCTCGACGAGCGCGCGCGGCTCGACGAGCCCCGCCACGCCGACGAGGGCCATCGCCGGGAAGTGCTTGCCGAACCGCGCGCGCCACGCGGCGCCGATGGCGCGGCGCGCGCTCCGGTACGCGTCGAGGTCGGTCACGTAGACGGTCATCCGCGCGACGTCGCCCGGCCCGCCGCCGGCGGCCGCGACGACCGCGAGCACGTTGTCGAGCGCCTGCGCGAACTGCTCGGCCATGTCGTCGCTCCGGAACTGCCCCGACGCCGCGTCCCACCCGATCTGCCCCGCGACGTGCAGCGTCCTGCCGCGCGTCACGACGCCGTTCGCGTAGCCTCGCGGCGCCGGCCACCCGGCGGGCTGGACGATCGCGAGGCCGCCCTTCACCGCATCACCTGCCCCCCGTCGACCGGGATCGCCTGGCCGTGGATGCCGCGCGCCTCGTCGCTGCAGAGCATCGACACGACGAGCGCGACCTCCTCGGGCTCGACCATCCGGCCCTGGGGCGACATCGCCTCGAGCGACCGCCGCGCCGCGTCCTCGCCGCGGCCGGTCTTCGCGGCGATGCGCGCGACCGCCTCGTCGGTCATCCGCGTGTTCACCCACCCGGGGCAGACGCAGTTGATGGTCACCGGCGTCCGGGCGATCTCCAGCGCGATCGTGCGGGTCATCCCGACCATGGCGTGCTTCGACGCGCAGTACGCGGTCGAGTAGGCGAACCCCACGAGCCCCGCGGTGGAGGCGACGTTGACGACGCGCCCGAACCCGCGCGCGATCATCCCCGGGATGAGGGCGCGGCACAGCGCGAAGGCGCCGGTCACGTTGACCGCGAACATGCGGTCCCAGAGCGCGTCGGTGGTCCGGTCGAACGGCGCGCTCTCGGCCGCTCCCGCGTTGTTGATGAGCACGTCGACGGGCCCGACCTGGGCCTCGAGCGCGGCGAGCGCCGCCCGCGCGCCCTCGCGGTCGCCCACGTCGAGCTGGACGGCGACGCCGCCGACGGCCGCCGCGACCTCATCGATCTCGGCCTGCGTGCGGCCCGCGACGGCGACGCGCGCGCCCTCGCGCGCGAGCCGCTCGGCGATCGCGCGGCCGATGCCGCGACCTCCGCCCGTGACGAGCGCGAGTCTGCCTTCCAGGGACATGCGGAGCACCTAAATCATATATATATGAAGCACAGGCCGAAGTCACCCCGGACGCGGCCCGCTGTGGCGTCCGCTTGGTGATGGCGGGCGCGCAGCGGGCGCGCTCGGCCGTCCCGCGCGGAGCGGAGCGCAGCGCCGCGCCGCGCCTGTCCGGCCGCTCGAGCGCGCGCGCTCCCGGTCGATCTCGACGAGCGCGTGCGCCACCATTTCGCCATGCGTCCCTCCTTCGCCGCGGCGGTGATCGCGGCACCGTCGCTCGTCGCCGCGCTCGGCTGCGCCGACGCGGGCCCGAGCGTCTCGTCCATCTGGGTCTCGCCTGCGCAGGGCGAGCTCCGCGGAGAGCGGTTCTTCGACGCGCCGTGGCCGAGCGACCTGCGCCGCGAGGGCGGCGCGGTGCGGCTCGACGGCTACCACAACCCGCGTCGGATCCGGATCCTCGACGAGTACGTCCGCGAGATGGACTCGGTCCTCGACGGCTTCTCCCCCGCGGCGGCGGGGTTCCTGCGCTTCGCCGGGCCGATCGACGTCTCCTCGCTCCCGTCGACGCCCGCCTTCGCCATGAGCCCCCTCGGCGCGGTGCAGCTCATCGACGTCGATCCGGGCTCGCCGGCGCGCGGTGAGCGGCGCCCGATCTCGGTCTACTTCCGGCGCGAGGCGGGCGTCTACTGGCCGTCCAATACCCTCGCCTTCATGCCCGTGATGGGCTTCCCGCTGCGGCCGCGGACGCGGTACGCGCTCGTCGTCACGGACGCCCTGCGCGGCGAGGGCGGCGGCCCGGTGGAGGCGAGCCCGGAGCTCCGCCAGGCGCTCGGGATCGACCCGGCCACCGCCGGGGTGGCGGCCGCCCGGGAGGCGCTCGCGCCGGCGGTGGACGAGCTCGAGGCCGCGGGCGTCGACAGGACGCGCGTCGTTCACCTCGCGGTCTTCACCACCTCCGACCCCACCGAGGAGCTCTTCGCGCTGCGCGATCACCTGCTCGCGAACGTCCCGCCGCCGCAGGCGCGGCCCGCGCTCTGGCGGCTCGTGAACCACCAGCGGACGTGGGACGAGTACGCGGGCGTCTACGGGCCCTCGCCGAGCTACCAGGTGGGCCGGGCCCCGTACGCGAGCCACGACGACGGCGGCGGCTTCCGGATCAAGGACGGCGAGCCGGTGGTCTCCGGCTACTTCGACCTGCGCTTCTCGATCACGGTCCCGGCCGCGAGCCGCTGCCCCATGCCGCAGGCCGGCTACCCGATCGTGCTGTACGCCCACGGCACGGGCGGCGATTACCGGTCCTACGTCCGCAGCCACACCGGCCTGGAGCTCGCGCGGCGGTGCCTCGCGGTCATGGGCGTCGACCAGATCTTCCACGGCGCGCGCCCGGAGGCGCCGCAGCAGCCAGGGCAGGCCGGACTCCTCTTCTACAACGTGCAGAACGTGGCCGCGGCGCGCACGAACGCGCGCCAGTCCGCGCTCGACGAGGTGCAGCGGGCGCGCCTCTTCACCGAGTCGCGCATGGCGGTGCCCGCCGGCGTGTCCAGCGCGGGGGAGGAGATCCGGTTCGACGCGTCGAAGATCCTCTTCTTCGGGCACTCGCAGGGCGGGCTGAACGGCCCGCTCTACCTCGCGGCGGACGACTCGGCGCGAGGCGGGGTGCTCTCCGGGGCGTCGGCCGTCATGTCGGTCACCCTGCTCGAGAAGACGAACCCGCCGCCGAGCATCGCGGGGCTCGTCAAGTCGGTCTTCCTCGGGCTCCGGGGAGAGGAGGAGGGCGAGGTGAACGAGTTCCACCCGGCGATCTCGCTCGCGCAGTCGATCGTCGACGTTGTCGATCCGATCCACTACGCTGCGCGGCTGTTCGTCGCGCCCCGCGACGGCTTCGCGCCGAAGAGCATCTACATGACCGAGGGCATCAATCCGGACGGCACCGGCGACACCTACGCGCCGCCGCGCGGCATCGAGATGCACGCGCTCGCGATGGGCCTGCCGCTGCAATCGCCCCCGCAGCGCCCGATCCGCGAGTACGGCTTCGGCGGCCCTCGGCCGGTCGAGGTGCCGCCCGGCGGGCTCGCCGGCAACCTCGCCGGCGGCCGCGCCTCGGGGGTGCTCGCGCAGTGGCCCGTCGCCAGACAGAGCGACGGTCACTTCGTTGTCTTCGACGTGCCCGCGGCGGCGGCCCAGGCCCACGGCTTCCTCGAGAACCTCGCGGCCGCGCCTCACGGCCGGGTGCCGGCGCCGTGAGCGCGGGCGGCGATCTCGCGTCGCGCGTCGCCGCGCTGCTCGCGCACGCCGGCGTGGAGGCGCGGCCCGCCTCGACGGGCGCGGAAGCGGGCGCGTGGCCTGCCGGGCTCGCCGAGCCGCCGGACGTCGCGGCGCTCTACGCGGCGGCGGACGGCCTCGCGCTCCCGGACGGCACGCTGCTCCTGCCGCGCGGCGACGTCGCGCGGGCGACGGCGTGGCTCGCGGAGGAGCGCTCGCTCGACTGGGCGCCCGACCTCCTGATCCTCGGCGAGCGGGAAGATCTCGTGATCGTGCTCGACCTCGACGTCGAGGGCGCGCGCGCCGGGGGCGGCGTGCTGGAGGTGCCGACCGACGGGCTCGCCTCGTTCCAGCGCGTCGCCCGCTCGGTGGTCGGCTACCTGGAGCGGCGCCTCGGCGTCGCGGGGGCCGAGCCCGCGTCGCCGGAGGTGCTCGCGCGCGAGGCGGCGGCGCGCCGCGACGCCCCGGCGCTCGCCGAGGCGCTCGCGGAGGTGATGTACCCGGGCGCGGAGCGGCAGACCGCGCACGCGGCGCTCACGCTCGGCGCGCTCCTGTCGGCGCGCGGTGACGAGGCGGCGATGGACGCCTTCGCGCGCTCGGTCGAGGCGCGCGTCGCGGCCGCGCCGCGGGGGGCGGCCGGGCCGGAGCGCCTGGCGGCGTGGCGCGCGTGCGAGATCGCGGCGCGGGAGGTCGGGGCGGAGGCGCTCGCGGCGGCGTGCGCGGCGCGGGCGCGGGGCGGGGGATAGGCGAGTCAGGTCCGGAGACCGCCGGCGAGGGTCTCGATATGACGAGGCGAGGGGTGGAACCATCTCGAGACCGTCGGTTCCGGCCTAGAGACCCCTTTGGCGGCTCCCCGGACCCCCGATCTCGGTCCCGAGACCGCCTTTGGCGGCTCCCCGGACCCCCGATCTCGGTCCCGAGACCGCCTTTGGCGGCTCCCCGGACCCCCGATCTCGGTCCCGAGACCGCCCTCGGCGACGCTCGAGAGCCGCGAGCCTGCTCTGGCGACGGCTCTTCGACGTTCAGCGGACCGAGCTACCTGGCGCCCCGCTCCCGGAGCCTCGCTCGCCACGCGCGCACCACCGTCGTCTGGTCCCCCGCGCGCTGCGCGAACTGCATCAGCTCCGCTACATCGAGGCCCGGCAGGAACCGGCTTCGCTCCGCCTCGGCGTAGCCATCCGGGCCGAGCAGGTGGACGGAGAGCTTACCCTTCTTCAGAAACCAGACCTCGGGCACGCCGAGCCCGGCGTAGACGGAGAGCTTGTCGATCGTCCCGCTCTTCTCGATGACCTCGATCGCGAGCTCCGGGATTCCCCCGTCCTCCACGGTCCCGAGCACGAAACATTCGTCCGGCTCCACGCCCCGATTCGCGAATCGCCTGCGGACGGTCATGCTGCCGTATCCGCTGAGCGGCAGATCCGCCTCCTCGGCGTAGGTCTCGACGAGGCGGGCCAGGATCTTCTTCCGCCCTTCGTGCGGTCCGCCCGGGCTCATCAGCTCCAGCACTCCCTCGCAGTAGGTCACCCGCACGCCCGGACGATCGCCGAGGACCGCCAGGAGGGCCTCGTACTCCTCCCACGAGACGTCATGCACGACGAAGAGCTGGTCTTCCGAGCCCTCTGGCGCGACCGCGCCGGCGCGGTCGGCTGGGGGGATGATGAGCGGTGCAGCGGCGGCCATGACAGCGTGCTCCTCGGACAGAGTATCACCGCCGCACGGGGCGCTCGCAACCGCCGACCCGAGCGCTCGCGGACCCGAGCGCTCGCGCGGGTCTGCCCGCGCTGGACGTCCCTGGCGAGCGCCGAGCGGCGAGCGCCGGTAGGGCTGGTCCCGGGGCGCTCGGGAGCTCGTGGTTGCTCGACGGCTGCGTGTCCTCGACGGGGAGCCAGCCTGCCGACGCCGAGCGACGTGCTGATCGCCCACGCGGATCGAGGCGGCGCCCTCCCCGTCAGAACACGCGCCCGAGCCCGTCGAGCGCCGCGACCCGGTAGGCCTCGGCCATGGTGGGGTAATTGAACGTCGTGTTCACGAAGTAGCGAATCGTGTTGTTCGGCGCCGGCTGCGACATGATCGCCTGCCCGATGTGGATGATCTCCGCCGCGTTCTCGCCGAAGCAGTGGATGCCGAGCAGCGCGAGCGTCTCGCGGTGGAAGATCAGCTTCAGCATCCCGACCTGCTGGCCCGTGATCTGCGCGCGGGCCAGCGTCTTGAACGTCGACTTCCCCACCTCGTAAGGCACCTTCTCCGCCGTGAGATCCCGCTCGCTCTTGCCCAGCGACGAGATCTCCGGCGTCGTGTAGATGCCCGTGGGGATGTCCCGGACCAGCTTGTAGTCGGCCTCGCCGCAGATGTGGCTGGCCGCGAACCGGCCCTGGTCGTAGCTCGCGCTGGCGAGCGCCGGGAAGCCGACGACGTCGCCGACCGCGTAGATGTGCGGCTGGCTCGTCTGGAAGCTCTCGTTCACCTCGAGCTGGCCGCGCTTGTTCGCCGTGATGCCGACGCTCTCCAGGCCGAGGTCGGTCGTGTTGCCGCTCCTGCCGTTCGCCCAGAGGAAGACCTCGCTCCGGAGCTTCTTCCCGCTCTTCAGCGAGACCACGACGCCCTCCTTCGTGGCCTCGACCTTCTCGTACTCCTCGCCGTTCAGGACGCGGATCCCGGTGCTGCAGAAGTGATACCCGAGCGCGTCGGTGATCTCGTCGTCGAGGAACTCCAGCAGCTTGGCGCGCGTGTTCACGAGGTTCACCGCGACCTGCATGTTGCGCAGCATCGACGCGTACTCGCTGCCGATGACGCCCGCGCCGTAGATCGTGATGCTCCGGGGGGTGTGATCCATCCGCAGCAGCGTGTCGCTGTCGAAGATGCGCGGGTGGTTGAAGTCCACGTCGTCGGGCCGGTACGGGCGAGAGCCGGTCGCGATGACGAAGGTGTCGGCCGTGAAGCGCCGGTGCTGCGTCCCGTCGGTCTCCACCTCGATCGTGTGCGGGTCGACGAACCTGGCCTGCCCCGGGATGAGCCGGACGTTGTTGTGGTCGTAGAAGCCCTCGCGCAGGTCGACCTGCTCGTCGATGACGTGGTTCGCTGTCGCGAGGAGCTCGCCGAACGGGTACTCCGGCACCACATCCATCCGCTTGTAGATGGGGCTCTGATTGATCAGGTTCATGTGGTAGATGGCGCGGCGGAGCGCCTTGCTCGGGATCGTGCCCCAGTGGGTGCAGCCCCCGCCCACCCGCGTGTAGCGCTCGATCGCCGCGACCGATTTGCCGTTCTTCGCGGCCGTCATGGCGGCGCCTTCGCCGCCCGGCCCCGTTCCGATGATGATGAGATCGAAGTGCGGGGTGGTCGCCATCGCGTGTCTCTCCTCCGGGGAACGCCGCGCGCGTCGCGCGCGCCGGCAGAGGCTACTCGAACTGGAGCGGCTCGTCGTCGTCGCCGACGCCGAGCATCTCGAGGACCTGGCGCACCTCCATGGCGGCCTCGACCTCCGGGCCCGCGTCGAGGAAGCCCTGCAGGTGCTTCCGCGCGAGCGCGCGGTTCCCGCGGGCCGCGTACGCGAGCCCCATCGCGTGCATCGCCTCGCCGTCCTTCGGGAAGCGGCGGAGCGCCTCCTTCGCCTGCGCGATCGCCCCCTCGACGTCGCCGACCCGCCGCAGCGCGTGCGACAGGGCCACGCGCGCGCCGAGGAAGCTCGGCGCGAGCCGCACGGCGGCGCGGTAGGCGTCGCGCGCCGGCTCGAGCTGGCCGAGCTCGTAGAGCGCGTGGCCGAGCAGGTTGTATGCGTACGGGTTCGACGGCGAGGCCTTGATCACGTCGCGCAGCGCCACGAGCGCCGCCTGGAACTGCTCCTCTTGCAGGAGCTCGGCCGCCTCCTCGACGGCCTCCCAGTGGGCGGCGTCGATCGATTCGTCCACCACAGCTCTGAGCACCATGGCCCGCAGTCTAACCAGAATCGGCGCGCCGTCCCGGCCCCCTTCGTGGTACCGCCCGGGCCGTGAGGCGCCCGCCGCGGACCCGGCTGCTCTTGTGGCACGCGAGCGCCGCGCTCCCGGTCCTCGGCTCGGCCGCGGCGTTCTACGGCCCCGCGCTGGCCAGGACGGGCGGCGCGTGGCCCGCGCCGCTCGACGACGTCTACATCCACTTCGGGTTCGCCCGCGCCGCGGCCCTGGGCCACCCGTTCTCGTGGATCCCCGGCAACGGCTACTCGTCGGGCGGGACCAGCCTGACGTACCCCCTCGTCCTCGCGCCCGGGTACCTGCTCGGCTTCCGCGGCGCCTGGCTCGGCCTCTTCGCCGCGCTCGTCGCGTGCGCCGCGCTCCTCGACCTCTGCCGCTCGCTCCGGTGGCTCCTCGAGCCGCGCGGGCCCGGCGCCGCCTCCGCCCGCTGGGTCGGCTGGCTCGCGCCGCTCTTCGTCGTGGCGGTGCCGCTGCTCGACTGGAGCTGGTTCTCCGGCATGGAGGTCGCCCTGTTCGGCGCCGTGCTGGGCCGGGCGCTCGTCGCGGTGCGGCGCGCCGAGCTCGCCCCGCCGCCGCGGCGCCCGGCCGAGCAGCTCCGCGCGGGGCTGCTCGCCGCGCTGCTCGTGGCGACGCGGCCCGAGGCGATCGCGCTCGCGGCGCCGCTCGCGGTCGCCGTGGCCCACGCGGCGGGCTCGCTCGGCGCGGCGGCGTCCCTCGCGCGCGCGTCGCTGCCCACCGCGCTGCTCCTCGGCGCGCAGGCCGCCGCCAACCGCGCGTTCACGGGCGAGTGGGGCGCCGCGGGGGCGGTGCGCAAGCTCATCCTCTCGAACCCGTATCCCGCGCCGCTCGAGAAGGCGGTCGAGGTGATCAAGAACCTCGCCGCGCTGCGGGTGCAGGCGCTGGAGGGCGCGCTCGGCGGCCCGTCCTGCGCGCTCCTCCTGCCGCTGCTCGGCCTCGTCGCGGCGCTCGACCGGCGCTCGCGGCGCCTCGCCGTGCCGCTGCTCATCGGCGCCTACGGGTCGCTGCTGCTCGTCGCGCTCAACGCGACGGCGCGCTACCAGAACCTCCGCTACGCCGCGCCGACGCTCGCGATGCTGCTCGTCGCCGCGGCCCTCGGGACCGAGGCGCTCGCGCGGCGCGGGCGGCTCGCGGCGGGCGTGGCCGCGGCGCTGGCGCTCGCGGCGCTCGCCGCGCCCTCGCCGTGGTTCGCGCGGCAGATCGACCATTTCGCCCGCTCGTCGGCGAACATCGCCGGGCAGCACGTCGAGGTAGCGCGGCGGCTGGCCGCGCGCGCGCCGCGGCCGCGGCGGGTGTTGCTCGGCGACGCCGGCGCGATCCCGTACCTGTCGGGGATCCCGGCCATCGACGGGCTCGGGCTCGGCGGCTACCGGGGCATGCCGTTCGCGCGGGCCTCGGTGCACGGGGTGCCTGCCGTGGTCGAGCTCATCGAGCGGCTCGACGCCGCCGAGCGGCCCGACGTCTTCGCCCTGTACCCTTCCTGGTGGGGCGGGCTCGCGGACGTCTTCGGCAGGCGCGTCGACGCGGTGAAGATCGAGGACAACGTGATGTGCGCCGCGGACGAGAAGGTGATCTACGAGGCGGACTGGTCGGCGCTCGCCCCGCCGGGGGAGCGCCGCGCCGGCGCCGTCGACGAGGTGGACATCGCGGACCTGATCGACGAGCGGGCGCACGGCTACGGGTTCCCGTCGCCGCGCGGCGGCTGGGTCGTCGGCGCCGTGCTGCGGGACGGCGCCGACGGCGCGCCGCGGTTCGACGCGGGCAGGCTCATCCCCGAGGGGCGCGAGCAGTCGTTCTCGATCGGCGCGGCCGCCGGCGGTCCTGCCGTGCTCGCGCTGCGCACCGACGGGGGCGGCCCGATCGCGCTCGGCGTGGCGGTCGGTCGCGGCGAAGGCGGCGAGGCGCGCGTCGAGGTGCCCGAGCGCCCGGCGGACCGTTGGTCGGAGATCCGCGTGCCGCTGCGCGATGCAGCGCCGGGCGATCTCGTCCGGATCCGGTCGATCCAGGGGACCTTCCGCAGCTTCCATGTGTGGCTGCTGCGGCCGTGACCGACGTTCCGCGTCCTCGGCCGCCCGCGACACAGCGCGTCGGGAGGCCACGAGGACGTCGCGCGACGGATCCATGGTAAGAGCCACCACGTGGTGAAGTGGCTCCGTGCGGCGGCCTTCGCGGCGACCGGCAGGGAAGTGGCGTCGTTTGCGAGGCAGGCGGTCCTCTTGCCGTACGACACGCTCGCGCCGGTGATCCCGGCCGGGACGCGCGCCGGTGACGACGTGGTGATCATCCTGCACGGCCTCTTCGCGTCCGCCGGTGTCCTCCGGCCGTTGCGGACGGCGATCGAGCGCCATGCGGCCACGTCGCGCGCGCCGCGGGCGCCTGGCCGGCCGGGCGCGGTGCGCGCCGAGGCTTCGGCGGGGTCGGTCCACACCGCGACGATGTCGTACGCGCCTGGGCCCGGTGTCGAGGCGCTGTCGGAGCGCCTGGCGGCCATCGTCTCGGCGTTGCCGGACGGGGCGCGCCTGCACCTCGTCGGCCACAGCATGGGCGGCATCGTGTGCCGCTTCTTTGCGCAGGAGGTCGGCGACCCTCGGATCGTGCAGACCATCTCGATGGCGAGCCCGTTCGGCGGCATCCCTCGCGCCGGGCTGCTCGGCTTCGGCGGCGCGCGCGACCTCGACGTGTCGAGCCCGATCCTCCGGCGCGTCCTCCTCGGGACGGCGCGGTCGAGCATCCCGCACCTGTCGATCGTCGCGGGCGCCGACACGCTGGTTCGTTCGCCGATCGCGCACGCGTTGCCGGGCGGCGAGGTGCGGGTGATGGAGGCGCGGGGGCACAACACGCTCCTCTTCGACCCCGAGGTGGCGACCCTCGTGGCGCGGCGGATCGTCGAGCGGCGGGGCGGCGCGCGCTGACCTATCGCCGCTCGGCGCTTCGTGGTAGCTCGCTCCGCGTGCGCTCGCCGATCACCTGTCTCGTCGCCCTGGGGGCCCTGCTTGCCCCGCTCGCCTGGTCATCGCCTTCGCGCGCGGACACATCCGCGTGGACCTTCTTCGGCGCAGGCGCGGTCGGCTGGAAGCAGGGCGACAGTGATCTCGTCTTTGACGGCGCGCTGTCGTTCGACATCGGCGTCGGGACCACGCCGGACGCGCCCATCATCGTGGGCGGCCTGATGCGCGCGACGCCGATCCTCGACAGCGGGATCGATCTTGCGTTGCTCGCGCGGGTCGCGACGCGCGGCTTCCAGGCCGGTCCGCTCGGCCTGGCCCTCGACGTGGGCGGCTACCGGCGCTTCTGGGGCCCTGGCTCCACCGGCGTCGCCGGCGCGCTCACGCTGGGCGGCCCGCTCGGGATCAGCCTGTCGCTGCAGGGGAGCTACGGGACGGACAACGCCATGTCGTTCGGCGCCGTTGCCGGGATCGACCTGCTGCGGCTCACCGTCTACCGCCAGTCGCTCCTGCCGCTGTGGCCCAACCCGTTGCCGGCGCAGGACCGCGGCCGCGACGTCGCCTGGCGCTGACCTGGCAGGGGCGGCAAGCCCCGGCGAGCGCGCTCGTCGTGGCGCTCGACCGAGAAGCGGTGGCCCCCCCGGCGAGTGCTCCCGGCAAGGAAGCCGGGCAGCTCGGCGCCACCTTGCCGCCCGCCGCCCGCCGCTTCAGCCCTTGAACGCCGCGAGCCCCTGCACGAGCCGATCGAGATCCGCGCGGCTGTGCCGCTCGGTCACCGCGACGAGCAGCTCGTCCCGTCTCCGCGCGTCGATCCGCCCGAGATCGAGCCCGGCGATGATCCCCTGCTCCGCCAGCGCCCGCGTGAGCTTGCCCGCGTCGCCCCCGCGGACCTGCACGACGAACTCGTGGAAGGTGGGCGCCGACAGCGGCAGCGCGTACCCATCGAGCCGCGCGATCTCCCGCTTGAGGTGCTCGGCCTTCGCGAGGCACTGCCTCGCCGCGTCGACGAACCCGCGCTTGCCCAGCATGCACATCCGCATCGTGACCGCCGTCGCGCAGAGCCCGCTGTTCGTGCAGATGTTGCTCGTCGCGCGCTCGCGGCGGATGTGCTGCTCGCGCGTCGCGAGCGTCAGCACGTAGCCGCGCGTCCCGTGCTTGTCGACCGTCTCGCCCACCAGCCTGCCGGGCACCTGCTGCAGGTACTTGCGGTCGTTCCTGCACGCGAAGAGCCCGACGTTCGGCCCGCCGTACTGCGGCGGCAGCCCGAGCGGCTGGCCCTCCGCCACCGCGATGTCGGCCCCGAGCGCGCCCGGCGACTCCAGCAGCGCGAGCGCGTACGGATCCAGCGTGACCGTGATGAGCAGCGCGCCCTTCTGGTGGCACACCTCGGCCACCTTCCGGATGTCGCCCACCACGCCGAAGAAGTTCGGGTAGCCGACCACCACGCAGGCGGTCGTCTCGTCGATCGACCGCGTCAGCGCGTCGATGTCCGCCGTGCCGTCGCGGCCCACGTCGACGCGGACCAGCGACGCCTTGCCGGTCCCGATGCCGTGCACGTACGTCTCGACCGTGCCGACGTAGTCGGGGTGCACGCCCTCGGACAGCACCGTGCGCTCGCGCCCCGTGAGCCGGCGCGCCATCAGCACCGCCTCCGCCAGCGCGCTCGCGCCGTCGTACATCGACGCGTTGGCGACCGGCAGCCCGAGGATCTCGCTCACGATCGTCTGGAACTCGAAGATCACCTGGAGCGTGCCCTGGGAGACCTCGGGCTGGTACGGCGTGTAGGCGGTGTAGAACTCGCTCCGGAGCAGCAGCTGGTCGGCCGCCGGCGGGAAATGGTGCTCGTAGGCGCCGGCTCCCAGGAACGAGAGCATGCGCCCGGCGCGGTTCTTCTGCGCGAGCTCCTCGAGGTGCCGCATGAGCGAGGCCTCATCGAGGGGAGGATCCATCGAGAGCGGGCGCGTGAGCCGCGCCTCCTTCGGGATCGCGCTGTAGAGCTCATCGAGCGACGACAGGCCGACGGCCTGCAGCATCTCGCTGATTTCCTCGGGCGTATGGGGCAGGTAACGCATGGTCTTGTGCAGCGGGAAGGGTGATGCGGGAAGTGTGACGAGGGCGCGCGGCGCTCAGTGCGCCGCGGTCTTCAGGAGCTCGGCGTACGCGGCGGGCTCCATGAGCCCGCCGAGCTCGCCCTGGTCCGAGGGCGAGACGACGATCATCCACGCCTTGCCGTAGCAGTCCTCGTTGACGAGCTCCGGGCGGTTCTCGAGGTCGCTGTTCACGCGCTCGACCTTGCCGCTCACCGGCGCGAACAGATCGCTCAGCGTCTTGACGCTCTCGATCGTGCCGAAGGCCTTGCCCGCGGTGATCGTGTCGCCCGGCTTCACGTCGAGGTTGACCAGCGTGATGTCGCCGAGCTGATCGACCGCGAAGGCGGTGATCCCGACGACCACCTGGTCGTTCTCCTGCTTCGCCCACTCGTGGTCCTTCGTGTACCGCCGGTCCGTTCGGACATCATCGCTCGCCATGTGACTTCTTCTCCCTTTGCCAACCTGGGTCTCTGGTCGCCCCGCGCCGCTCATCGATCGACTCGCACCGACTCGCGCGCTCGCGGCCGCGCGCCGCGGCTCAGGCCCGCTTGTAGAATGGCGTCTTGACCACGACCGCCTCGACCGAGCGCCCGCGGCAGTCGACCTGGAACGTGGTCCCGACGGTGGCCATCGACACCGGCAGGTAGCCGAGCCCGATGCTCTTGCCGACGGTCGGCCCCGGGCTGCCGCTCGTGCAGACGCCGACCTTCGCGCCGCCGGCGTCGAGCAGCGGGTAGCCGTGGCGCGCGATGCCGCGCCCCACCATCTCGAAGCCGACCAGCCTGCGCACGGGCCCCTCCTCCTTGACGCGCTGGAGCGCGGCGCGCCCGACGAAATCGCCCTTGTCGAGCTTCACCACCCACCCGAGGCCCGCCTCGATCGGGTTCGTGGTCTCGTCGATGTCGTTGCCGTAGAGGGACAGGCGCGCCTCCAGGCGGAGCGTGTCGCGCGCGCCGAGGCCCGTCGCCTCGAGGCCGAGCGGGCTGCCGAGCTCGACGAGCGCGCGCCAGAGCCGCTGTGCGTCGGACGGGGAGCAGAAGATCTCGATGCCGTCCTCGCCGGTGTAGCCGGTGCGGGCCACGGTGCAGCGGATGTTGGCGAGCGTCGCGTCGCGGAAGTGGAACGAGGGCAGCTCGCGCAGCGCCGCGCCGTCGCCGCCCGTGAGCGCGACGATGTCGAGCGCCTTCGGCCCCTGGAGCGCCATCATCGCGGTGCGGTCCGACGCGTCCTCGAAGCTGCAGTGGTTCTGCGCCGCGCTCCGGAACTGCGCGGAGATCTTGTCGCGGTTCGACGCGTTGCAGACGATGAGCCACTGCCGCGGGTCGATCCGGTAAACGATGAGATCGTCGAGGATCGTGCCGGCGTCGTTGCACGCGCACGTGTAGAGCGCCTGACCGTCCTCCAGCTTCTTGACGTCGTTCGTGACGAGGTAGTCGACCACCTGCCCGGCGTGCTCGCCGCTCAGGATCATCTCGCCCATGTGCGAGACGTCGAAGAGCCCGGCGGCGGTGCGCACCGCCCTGTGCTCCTCGGTCACGCCTTTGTACTGGACCGGCATTTCCCAGCCGGCGAACGGGACCATGCGGCCGCCAAGCTTGATGTGCTCGTCGTAGAGCGGGGTCCTGCGGAGCGGAGCGGTGGGGAGCGGCTTGGTCGACACGGGCGCGATCTACTTCGAAAGGTCGAGGATGTCGACTGGCGCGGCGGCCCCTCGCGGCGCACAACGTCGAGGCCGGCGCGGGCCGCGCTCACTCGAGGCGGGTGGGATCGAGCACCTTGCCGTCCGGCGTGAGCCCGTTGCGGCGCCAGCGCTCCTCGACGGACAGGCCCCGCTCCGGAGGCGGACGGGTCTCGTCGCGGACGACGAGCTCCGAGACGTGCGCGCGCGAGACCACCTCGATCCGGATCATCCGCTGCGGCGCGCTCTTCACCGTCGCGCGCGAGAAGATCGTCTTCGCCGGACCTGTCTCGACGTTGCCCGCGAGGACGCGCGTGCGCACGTAATTCGCCACCCGCTCGGCCGGGATTTCCCCGACCGCGAAGACCGCGTCCGAGAAGCGCGCGCGCACCTTCATGCGCCGCGGGATGGGCAGGCCGAACGCCTGCTCGACGCCCTCGGCGAGCTCGCCCGGCAGCGCCTGGTCGACCGGCGGTCGCGGGGCCGACGCGTCGCTCGGCGGCGGCGCCGGCGCCGGCGCGCCCGCGTCGCTGCGGCAGGCGAGCGCGGCGCACGCGCACGCGACGCACGCGGCGAGCGCCGCGGCGGCGCGCGCCGCCGCGGCACGCGAAAGAAGACCGGCTCGCTTCATTCGACGAGGGTCGCCCATGAGTCGACCTTGACGATCCGGCGCGGCGCCTGCAGCGACCTCGTGCTCGTGCGCGTCTCGGCCCCCTGGGCGTCCTCCTGGCCCGCGGCGCCGGTGTGGAACACGAGCTGGTACTCGGGCGGGGTCGACTGGCGGACGATGGTCTGCGCGCCGAAGTACGGATCGGAGAACGTCTCCGTCTCGATGCACGTCGGCTTCTGCGTCACGGCCACGCCGAAGACGACGGTGCCCGGCGTCTGATCCTCGAAGTGCTGGGGAGGCGACAGCGGATCGATCACGAGGCAGGCGTTCGGGTAGGCGGCCGGGTTCGCCGCGGCGCCGCGCAGGTAGTCGACGCCCCAGATCGAGCCGAACCCGTCCGCGCACGCGTAGGTCCCGGGCGCGGCGGGCGTGAACGTCGCGAAGTACGCGCAGCCGTTGAAGAGAGAGAGCGGCCCGGTCACGCGCTTGCCGTCCGTGAACGGGACGACCCAGTTCTCGGTGAAGCGGAGGCTGTTGCTGACCGGCTTCTCGGTGATCGACCAGACGCGCGTCTCGATGGTGCCGCCCGCCGTGAACGCCTCCTGGTCGCCGGTGGAGAACAGGACGACCGTGTTGCCGAGCGGGTCGGTGCTCACGACGGGCGTCGTCTCGATCGGCTGGCTGCTCGCCGCGGTGTCGTTCTCGAACGAGTATGCGTCCCAGGCGAGGTTCACGGTCCAGCTGGCCGGGTCGTTGCTCGCCAGGCGGACGTGCCAGAGCGTCCCGTCGGCGTCGCCGATGTAGATGCGCTCGGCGACCTCGCCGACCCCCGACGGGAACGGCACGGGGATGCCGGTGATCGGAGAGTCGAAGTCGACCTCCGTCGTCCGCGACGCGAGCCCGGCCGGCCCCTCGGCGGCGAGGCCCCGGAACGTGCGGATCACCTCGCCTGTGTCGAGCCGGACGATCGTGAGCGAGCGCGCCGGGCCGACCTCGCCGGTGGTGCTCCTGTGGCCCCAGCACCGGACCGAGGCGCGGACCGCCAGGTTGCCCGTCGGCTGGAACAACGGGTGCGTCGTGCTCTTCCGGGCGCACGCGCTCTGGTTCGTGTCGAGCGGGGCGGAGCCGCCGGGCAGGATGGCGACCGCGACCTCGCGGAGCGAGCCGTTGGTCTCGATCGCCACCGTGGCGATCGCCGGCGTCGGCGTCGTCTCGCCGAACAGCTCGTCGTTGTTGTTGTCCCTGGAGAGCTGCCACAGGAACCGCGGCTCCCGCGGGTTCGTCACGTCGAGCGCGTAGTAGAAGCCGCCGCCCGCGCCGCCGGAGGCGAGCAGCACGGTGTTCCAGGTCGAGCTGCCGGCCGCCGCCTGCGCGCCCGTGCGCTCGAAGACGACGTTCTTCACGACGGGCGCGCCGTCGAGCAGGATCGACTGCTGGTTGAACGTCTGGAGGAGCCGCGGGAGGACGTGGGGCGGCAGGAAGGACCAGAGCTCGTTGTTCTCGACGCGGTCCACCTTGAGCGGGTCGGCCGCGTTCGCCGCCGTCACCTGGAAGGCGTGCAGCTGCCCGTCGGTCGTGGCGGTGTAGAGCATGAGCGGCCGGTTCGCCTGATCCGGGTCCTCGGCGAAGGCGCGGTACGACTCGTCGGGGATGGACTCGCGCGGCGGCCCCACGACGATCGGGGTGGAGTGATAGATGCTGCCGAGCTCGTTCCCGTCGCGCGTGGCGACGTCCGAGGGCATCGGCTCGCCGGCCTCCCACGCGACGAGGCGCTCGGCGCAGAGCGCGACGGTGTTGGCCCGCAGCCCGCCAGAGCACTGCGGGGCGACGGTGGCCACGCTGGGATCGAAGCCGAGCGCGCGCGGCGCGTTGGAGAGCTCGGTCGCGAACACCGAGCCCGTCGCCGGGGAGCCGCCGCCGGTCACCGTGCCCGTGTAGCTGCCGAGCCCGTCCGCGGACGCGGCCGACGGGCGGATGCTCCGCTCCGACCAGATGTTCAGCGCGGCGTCGGGCTGGGCGACCACGCTGAAGAACCTCCGCGGCCGCGAGAGGTCGTTGGCGTTGACGTTGGCCGCGAAGTCGTCGCCCTTGTTCGGGTCGACGTCCTCGATCTGCGTCGTCATCACGCCGTTCACCGCCTCGCAGACGAAGCGCTTGCGCTCGAGGTTGCCGCTCCAGAGCGAGCCGTCCGGCGGCGGGCTGAACGACGAGCCGAACTGGTAGGCGACCCCCGTGGCCTCGCTGCCGGTGTCCGCGGTCGTGACCGCGTTGGCGAAGACGGGGAGGGTGCGGCTCGTCGAGTTCGCGGCGATGCGCGCGAAGATCTGCGACATCACCGAGGAGAGCTCGTTGGCGTCGTCCGGGAAGTAGCCGCGGTCGGTCCCGCCCTCGATGGCGATGCGCGCGAGCGTGCAGCACGCCTTGAGCGCGCCGGCGGCGTTGTCGCAGCGGCCGGCGGGCAGGAAGTCGGACTCGGCGATCGTCGAGCAGTCGGTGCCCGCCGCGGTGGAGAGGCCGAACCCGACGGTATAGGTCCGCACGCGCCGGTTCGGGTTCACGTGGGTGTTGAGCGAGTGAGCGACGGTGTGCGGCTCCTCGTAGGGGCAGCCCGTCCCTTCCGGGCCCGGGCCCGGGCCCTGCGCGCAGGTCGGGCGCAGGTCGAGGTTCGGCTCGCCGTCGGAGATGAGCACGACCGAGGTCTTGCGGCAGCCGCCGCTGATGTACGGGTCGTCGCGCGGCCCGAGCGGCCGGCCCTCCCATATCGAGGCTTCGTTGAGGATGTAGTCGCGCGCGTCGGTCAGCATCCCGGCGAGCGGCGTCGCGCCGTAGGGGCGCGTCGCGATGAGCGCGTTCTGGATGCGCTCGTTCGTCGTGCGGACCTCGGTGATGTCCGCCGTGTAGGAGGGCAGGGGGACGAGCGGCCCTTCCCAGAGCGGCGCGGCCGGGTTCTTGGCGCCGACCTCGATGTCCTCGACGGCGCAGTCGGGCGGGTTGCCCCGCGCCGGGTACCCGGCGCCGCTCTGGAACTCGAGGAAGTAGCTCCACATCCCCTCCATGCCGCCCGCTGGATCGGGCGAGCCGGAGAGGAGCCCGGTGCTCGCGTCGGGGAGCGTGTCGAACGTCATGAGCGAGAACCGGATGCGGTCGCGGTAGACGTCGAGCAGGCCGGACGGCTGCTGATTCCACGCCGTCGTGCAGGCCTGGGCCGCGTCGTCGTAGGGGTGCTCTCGCAGCGAGTTGTAGTCCGCCCCGGGGCCCTTCGTGCAGCCCGCGGAGAGCAGGCGATGGAAGGGGATGTAATAGTTCCTGTCGTAGGGCGGCTCCGGGCCGAGGCTGAACTCGTCGACGAACTCGGAGCTCGTGCGGGGCTGCGCGTAGCACGAGAAGTCGTTGATCGGGCCCGTCAGCGACTCGACGAGCTTCGCCCAGCGGCTCTTCCGGTCCTCGGAGGCAGGGGCATGGAGCGGATTGCAGTCCGGCTCTCCGCCCGCCACGGTCCACTCCATCGAGCCCGAGGTGTCGACGAGCAAGAGGACGTTGGGGAGCGGCGGCTCGACATCGACGGCCTGCCCCCGCGCGCGGGGGGCGAGGAGGCCGACCGTCGCCGCGGAGCCCATCGTGACAAGTACCTTCGTCAGGTTTCGCATCGTGCGCTCCGGTTCGTCGCTTTCACTACCGCGGCAGCGGGCAGAGGACATGGGCTACGAGGGACAGGGCTTCCTGGGCGCCCGCCGTGGCGACGACCTCGCCTTCATCGGCCGTGCTGCCAGGGTCAGGCCAGGCGATGAGCCGCCCGTTCATGGCGACCGTGCAGTAGCCTATACCCACCTGGGTCTGTTCGGTCTGGGAGGTGCCTTCGTGCTTCCCCAGCGCATGCGGGATGCTGTCGGTCAACTCCACCTCGAAGCTCCACCGGATGTCCGTGCGACCGAGGCTCCCTGGCGCGCCGGACCCGTCGAGCTCGAGGAGGCCTTCCGCCGCGCTGCCCTGGAGCTCGCGCGAGTTGATCGTCTTGCAATCGATGGGTGCTCCCAGGCAGTCCACACCCGTGGACAGGCCACCCAGGCCGCCCCTCTGCTCGATCTCGGCGAGCGCGAGCTGCATCGCATACTCGGCGAGGTAGTGGGTCTGTGTCATCCGGCGCTGATGGCCGCTCGCGATGGTCGACAGCGTGGCGGCGTGGGCCGCGAACAGGCCGATGGCGGTGAGCATCGTGATGACCAGCACGACGATGAACACGGCGGCGCCCCGCTCGCGGGAGCGCCGGCGGGAGCGGGCGATGCATGCGTTCTTCATCATCTTGGCTCTGCCTGGTTCGGGAGCGCGACATCGGCGTAGAGCGTGCGCATCCGGGCGAACACCGGAGAGGCTCCGGCAGGCACCGTGTCTGTCGGCGTGTTGACGCCGGCGACGATGCCGGGGATCAGGAACCTGAGCCTGCGGCCATCGGGGCCCACCGGGAAGCCGACGTCGCGGTCGGGCGCCCGGGTGCGGGTCGACAGCCGGATCTGGACCGAACGCACGTCCTGCGGCCTGGCGCCCGGCTGGTCGTTGGCTGCGGCGATGGTGTACACGCTCGCGTTGTCGGTCGCGGCGATCGGATACCGCGTGATCTGTGGATCGCTGTCCTGCAGTACGGGGGTCGCCTGCACGGCGGAGATCCCGAACTTGAGGTCGACGGCGTACTCCGCGATCACCTCGAGCGTCCCCGGGATCTCCTGATCTTCGTCGTCCAGCTCGACCCGCACGAGCTCCGTGCGCCCGTTGTCGCCGGTGAGCGCCGGTGTGATGGGCGCCACGAGCGGGGCATAGGAGGTCGGTTTGCCGACGAGGCTCCGGATGTCATAGCGGACGCGGGAGATGACGCTCACCCATGCGTTGCCGCCGGTGAGGGGCAGGCCGCAGTTGTCCGTGGTGGCTTCC
The DNA here is from genome assembly GCF_051530195.1 of Sorangium sp. So ce321. Lineage (NCBI taxonomy): Bacteria > Pseudomonadati > Myxococcota > Polyangiales > Polyangiaceae > Sorangium > Sorangium sp. So ce321. The sequence goes on from NZ_CP150329.1 coordinate 3,240,713, forward strand.
ACCGTCGTCACGCCGGGAGGAGACTTGAGGTAGACGAGGTTTCCCGGCTCCAGACGATCGATGACGGCATAGATATGCTTCTGGCTCGGGCGGCTGATCCGCAGGATGCGGCCCTCCAGGAAGATGTCTTCCATGCTCAGCCCGCCGCCCAGCGCGCGATCGTTCGTGCGCCTCAGGGCGGCGCTGTCGAGGAGTTGGACGTACCAGGTGCCGTTGTCGTTGACGACGCGCGACGCGAACACCTCGGTGGTGTTCAAGCTGCCGCCGATGACGAGCGCGTCCGGCCACAGGCCGTTGACGATGCTCTGGCCGAGCTCCGAGGGATGAAGGAACACCGACCCCTGGCGCTGGATCGCGATGCCCGCGAGGTGCCTCAGGCCGCTCGGCGTCACCGGGCGATTTCCGCAGAGCTGGTTGTCTGTCTGGATGTTGCGCGCGGAGAGGTAGGCGGCGCGCTGCAGGTCCGCGGCGAGCCGGTTCAGCCCGATCGTCGCCGCGAGGTGCGAGGCCGAGGCCCTCGCCTCGTTCTGGAAGAAGCGGGTCGCGTTCTTCGAGAGCAGGAAGGCCGCGAGCGACACGACGAGGCCGGCGGCCATCGCCACGAGCAGCTCCACGAGCGTGAAGCCTCGCTGTCCTGAAGCGCGCGCCCGCGCGGGGGGGGAAGTGCGTCGGTCTCGCATCGCGGTCATCTCTCGGTCGTGTTCCGGCGGACGGCGGTCGTGACGTAGACCGCGCCGAAGCGCTCCGGCTCCGCGTCGACGGTGGCCGTGGCGACCGTGCAGTCGATCGGGTTCCCGCTGCGCTCCCACGTGACGCGGATCTCGGCCCGGATGAGGGTATCCCAGCGCCGCGCGCCCGTCGTGGCGTCGGTGAACTGGCTGAAGCGGACGTGCGTGCAGAACGCGGACTGCGACGGGTCGCCCGCGTAGATGTCGGTCCCGAACACGTCGGCGTTCGGCGCGCCGAGCGCCGAGATCAGCGTGGGCGTCACCTTCGCCGGGAAGGGGGCGGTGGTCATCAGCCTGAGCCAGTCGGTGTCGCCGTCGCGGTCGGGCACCCCGCCGGGATCGTTCCACTGCAGCGCGTCCACCCGCAGCCGCTCTGCCCAGGTCATGGCGATGTTGTTGGCGATCGCGATGTTGCGCGCGTTCGTGTTGCTGATGAGCGTCGCCTTCTGCAGCGCGAGCACCCCGGTGGCGCCGATCGTGAGCACGCCGAGCGCCGCCATCACCTCGATGAGCGTGTAGCCGGCGCTCGCCGCCCGGCCGTGGGGACCAGCGTGCCCCGCGCTCACAGGCCGAGCCTCGCGACGCCGTTCGGCGGGACGAAGACCGAGCGGAGGAGCCCGGTCCCGTTGTTGGTCACGTTCACGCGGATCGCGCCGAGCAGCGGCACGAACCCGGCGCCGGGGTCGTAGCGGACGAAGGTCCGCCCCCGCGCCGTGAAGCAGATGTCGGCGTCGCTGTGAGCGACCCCGTCGGGGGGGGTGGGATCGCGGAGCTCCACGTTGGCCAGCTCGACGTCCGTGACGTTGAGCTTCGTGACCAGCTCGGTCTGGGCCGGGTCCGTCCAGTTGGCCACGTTGAGGCAGCTCCTCGAGAGCTGCGAGCCGGGCACGAGGCCCTCGATCCGCGCCTGTCGCACCTCGAACTCGCGCGCCGACCCCGACCACCGCACGAGGACCGCCGTCCCGCGCCCGATCGCCTGGTGGCGCGCGAGGCGGTAGAGGCCGCTGATCTCCATGGCGGTGCGGTTCACGCGGCGATCGCGCATGCCATTGACGAAGCTCGGCGACGCGGTGGCGGCGAGGATGCCGATCAGCACGACCACCGCGAGCAGCTCCGGGAGGGTGAAGCCGCGCGCTCCGCCGCGGCGCCGCGCGCGCGCCCCCGGAGAGCAAGCCCGCGGTCGATGAGGATCACACAGAGGAGGTCGCGAACAGGAGGAAGAACGCACCGAAGAGCGGGCAAAGGCAAGCCGCATGCCCCGTCCGCCGCGCGCCAAGTCATCGAATCCCATGGCGAATCTCTCAAAACACAGCGCGGCGGGCGCTAACGATTGCGGCGCTATGAAAAAAGGTGCAAGGCGAACGGGCCATGCGATTCCCGCCGGAAAGGTGTTCATCGAGAGTCCTGTTTGCCCACAGCGCGTCTTCAACGTGTCGCACGTATCGCACGTGTCGCATGTGCCGCGCGCTCCTCGCCGGGGCGCTCGCGGTCGCGCTGTCCGCGGGCTGCAGCAAGAAGGAGGAGCGCCTCGGCGCGCCGCCGCCGCCGCCGGCGGCCGCCAAGCCGGCCGCCTGCTCGGACGGCGGGGGGAAGATCAGCGACGCGGCGAGCGCGCCGTTCTTCCCGCGCATGACGGGCGGCTTCTGCCTCGACCCGAACGGCGCCGAGAAGACGTTCGGCGAATCGGCGTCCCTGCCGCTCGACAGCATCTGCGACATGTTCGACGGGGAGTGCGAGATCTACAAGGGATTCGGCGTGCGGCGCGTGGTCGAGGCGCGGTACGTGAGCGGCACCGGCGGCTCCGCGACCGTCGACGTGCACCTCTCGAAGTTCGGGTCCACCGAGGGCGCCTACGGGATGTTCACGAAGCGCACGGTCGGCGACGGCGACCCCGTCGACGAGGCGACGCCGCGCCCCATCGACGGCGGCGGCGCGGCCGCGATGGGGGTCGGGAACGCCTACCTCTGGCGCGGGCAGTACCTCGCGGAGATCACGTACAACGACGAGGCGCTGGCCGAGGCGGCGCTCAAGTCGTCGAGCGAGAAGGTCCTGCCCGGGCTCGTGAAGGAGCTCGGCTCGAAGCTGCCCGGCGAGCCGGCGCTGCCCCCGGCCGCGGCGGCGCTGCCCAAGGACAACATGATCGCGCTCGGGATCCGCTACGAGACCAAGGACGTGCTCGGCGTCGACGGCGCGGGGCCCGGCGCGTTCGGCTACTACAAGGAAGCCGACAAGCGCTACCGGGTGCTGTCGGTCGTGCGCGGCGACGTCGACCAGGCCAAGGACGTGCTGTCGACGCTGGCGAAGCTGCCGGGCGCGGCCCGGGAGAAGGGCATCGGCGACGGCGCGGTGCGCCTGATGCACAAGGAGGGCGACAGCCCCGCCACCGAGTGGATCTTCGCCCGCGCCGACAAGAGCGTCTACGGCGTCGGCGACGAGGCCCGCGTGCTCCGCAGCGGCATGACCGCCGACGAGCACGCCAAGATGACGCTGACCAAGGAAGAGAAGACGGCGCGGCTGAAGAAGCTCGTCACCGCGCCGGCCCCGTGAGCGCCGCAGCGCGGTGAGCGGGAACTCGCGGCGTCACGGCGCCGCGGCGCGGTGAGCGGGGCCCGCGGCGTCACGGCGCCGCGGGGCTCCCTGTGCGCTGGCGGGCGCCGTGAGGCGCCCGGCGATCACTGCGTGCGGAAGATGACGTGGAAGCCGAACGGCGTCTCGACGAGGTCGCTCACCTCGCCGACCTTGATCTTCTCGAGGCCGGCCTGGAACTCGGGGACCATCGCGCCCTTCGGGAACTTGCCGAGGTCGCCGCCGCGCTTGTCCGCGCCCGGCTCGTCCGAGTACTCCTTCACGAGGTCGGCGAACTTGCTCGGGTCGGCCTTGGCCTTCTTCATGGCCTCGGTCGCGCGGGCCTGGGCCTCTTCCTTCGTGCGCTCGATCGTCGGGGGGGCGCGGCGGCTCCCCTTGTACATGACGAGCAGGTGCTTCGCGCCGAACATCTCCCGCGGCGCCTGCGCTGACTGCGCCGGGCGAGGCGTCGGAGCAGGCGTGGGCGGCGGAGACGCGGCGACGTGGTGCTCCTCGGGCTCCGGAGCGACAGGGGCCGCGAGGCGAGCGAGCGGCGTCTTGTTGAACATGCCGAAGAAGCCGAGGAGCCCGACCAGCACGAGCGCGCTGAGCACCGCGTGCGGCGTCCACCAGTACGGATCTTCCGGCTCGGCGCCGTCGTCCTCGTCGTCGTCGTCGCGGCCGTGGACCGCGGTGGCCTTTGCTTCTTCCTCCTCCCCGTCGTCCTTGTCCTCGTCGAGCGACTCGTCCTCGTCGAGATCCTCGTCGTCCTTGGCCCTGTCCTTCTCGGTCGTCTTGCTCATATCGCTTCCCTGATGCGGGCCTCGGCCTTAGCACGCGCCCGCGCCGGCCGTCAGCCGATCTCCGCCCAGGCGCTCGTGAGCACCGGGTCCGGCCGCTCCTTGACCGACGTGACCACTGCGACCTTGCCGCCGTCCAGCGCGTAGCCGCGCGTGACGAGGGTGTCGCCGGGCCACACCGGCTTGCGGAACTGCGCGCCGTAGGCCCGCAGCCGGCTCGCGTCGCCGCCCGCCGCGCCCTGGATGATCGCGCGCGCCGCGAAGCCGTACGTGCAGAGGCCGTGCAGGATGGGGCCCTGGGCGAAGCCCGCCTTGGCCGCGACCTCGGGGTCGGCGTGGAGCGGGTTCTCGTCGCCCGAGAGCCGGTAGAGCAGCGCCTGCTCCGGCGTGGTCGCCTGCTCGATCACCCAGTCGGGCTCGCGGTCCTTGGGCACCGGGGCCTCCGACTCGTTGTGCGGGGGGCGCGGCCCGCCGAACCCGCCGACGCCGCGCACGATGATCGACCACACCGTGTCGAAGAGCGGCTGGCCCTCGAGCGTGGTCTTCGTCTCGACGATCACCTGCGCGAACTTCTTGAGGTCGTAGACGGCTGCCAGGGTCGCGGTCGTGAACAGCGTCCCGCTCGTCGGGAGCGGGCGGTGGACCCGGAGCGTCTGGCCGCCGTGCACGATGAGCGGCAGCTCGGCCCCGACGGCCTCGAGCGCCTCGAACACGGTGCCCTGGGTCGGGATGACGCCGAACGTCGGGTAGACCTTCATGCCCCCCGGCGTGCCCTCGTAGAGGTACTCGAGCTCCTCGCGCCTGGCGCCGATGCCGAGCGCGTAGGTGGCCAGGGTCTTCCAGTTGATGGTGAAGGCGCTCGGCTGGGTCGTGTGGCCGACCTTCGAGAGATTCAGCGACATCGTGGCTCCTCGCGGGTGGGTACGGCCGACGAGGCGTACAGACCTGGCGATGTCGCGTCAACTGCCGCGCGGAGCGCGCGCGAGCGCGGCGTTCGTCCCTGGTGGGCGCGGTGGCCGCGACGTCAGAGCGCGACGCGGTAGGCGATCAGGACGCCGATGTTGAACATGTCGACGCGCTCGGAGAGCGAGGCGCGATCGCCCGTCGGCGAGACCTTGCGCTGCTCCGGGAGGAACCAGCTCGAGTAGCGGAGGTGGCCCCCGAGGCTCCAGTTGTCGGCGAAGGTCCACTCGCCGCCGATCGCGAGCCCCGCGGCGACCCCCTCGGTGCCGATCGTCGCTGCCCTGGGCCCGACGTAGGCCGTGTCCGAGTACGGGTTGCGGTCTGCCTCGACCGACCAGGAGTCGTTGACGACGACGCCGCCGATCGTCACCCCCGCCCACCCCTCCCAGGTGTCCGTGCGGATGCCGTAGTACCGGAACACCCCGTCGAGCATGAAGTAGCGGCGCGAGTGATCGCGCTCGAGGGAGGAGGCGCCGCGCGCGGCCTCGGAGCTCAGCGTGGCCGCCCAGAAGATGCCCGCGCCGAAGCCGATGTCGCCCCAGCGGTAGAGGTTGTGGATGCCGAAGGAGACGCTCGTCTCGCCCCGCTCGCACGTCTCTGGCGACCCGGAGATGGGGCAGACGTCGGCGCCGGGGAGCGTCATCACGCCGCCGCTCACCTCGACCATGGTGTACGGGAAGTCCTGCTCGCGCGCGGCGGCGGCCCGGCGCGCGGCCCTGCTCTCGTCGGCGCGGCCGGGGGCCGCGAGCAGGAGCAGGGCGAGCGCGGCGCCGCCCGCGCCGCCGCGTGCGCCATGCGCCGGCCGCGCTCTCCGTCGGTGCGGCGGTGACGCGCGATGGCCCTCCCCAGCGCGGACGTTGGTGGGCGCTCGCGACGTGGGGTACCAACGGCCTGGATTCACCTGCGCTCGATTATAGCCACGGACCCGTTGAAGAGGGGAGCGGCGAGAGGGAATCGGCGGGCAGCGGCGGCGGCGAGGGAGGCAAGGCCGGCGCGGGCCCGGCGCTGGCTGGCGGCGGGGCGGCGCCGGGCCTCTGGGGCGCGCCCGCGCCGCCCGGGGCCGGCGAGGGGGGCGCGCCCCTGGCCGAGGGCGCCGACGGCTCGGCGCGGCCCGGGGCGGGGCGGCGCGACGGCGGCCTGCGGCCGGGGCCCGCGGTCGGGAGCGCGGAGCTCTCGGGGGAGACCTGGGGCGGCGGCTCCGGGGCGGTGCCCGGCGGGCTGCCCGAGAGCTCGACGACGAGGTGCTGGGCGGTGGTGAGCTCCGGGTGCAGCTCGATCGCGAGCTTCGCCAGCCGGATCGCGCCGGCCCTGTCGCCGGCGTACTTCCGCCCGAGGGCGTCGGTGACGATGCGCTCGGACGACTCGCGGCGGAGCGCGGCGAGCCGCGCGTCCCCTGGCCACCGCGCGAGCGCGAGCGAGAGGATGTCCTTCACGTTCTCGCCGGGCGGAGCGTCCCACGCGTGCCTGCCCATGCAGTCGCGCGCGCGCTCGATGTGCGCCTCGATGGAGTCGCTCGCGGCCGGCCCCCCGAAGGCGCCGAGGTGCCGCCCGCCGACGAACGCGACGATCCCCACCGCGCCGGCGCACGCGAGGAGGGCGGCGGCGCGGGCGATCACGGCGCGGCGGGGGAGCGGCCGCGCGGCGGACTCGACGCCCTGCATGGTCGAAGGCGCGGGCGCAGAGTCGTGCGCGGGGTCGATGCCGAGGCCGATCGCGGTGCGCGCGGGCTCTTCCGCCGCGGGGGTGGGCCAGGAAGATGCCGCGCCGCTGAAGGACGAGCGCTGGGTGCCGCTGGAGCGCTCGGCGCCGCCGAAGGACGAGCGCTCGGCGCTGGTGAAGGAGGCGCGCTCGGCGCCGCTGTGGGAGGCGCGCTCGTCGCCGACGAAGGAGGTGCGTTCGGCGCCGCCGAAGGACGAGCGCTCGGCGCTGGTGAAGGAGGCGCGCTCCGTGCTGCTGAACGATGAGCGCTCCACGCCGCTCGCTCTCGACGAGCGCTCGGCGCTGTCGAACGATGAGCGCTCCACGCCGCTCGCTCTCGGCGACGAGGAGCGCTCGGCGCCGCTGGACGAGGCGCGCTCCTCGTCGGGGCGGTGCGACGCCGGGGGCCCGTACCGCTCTGCCTCTGCCTGCGTCCGGAGCGGCTCGAGATCGCTGAGGTGCGCGCTCTCCAGCGTGGGCGCGGGGATGCCGCCGATCTGGGCGGCGAGGGCGGGGGAGAGGTCGAGCGACTTGGTGCGCGATTTCGAGGCCAGCTTCATGACCGCGCTGGCGCGCAGGAGCCCGGGCTGGGCGGCGATCTCGTCCGGGTCGAGGCCGCTCGCGCGCACGGCGAGGGCGAGGTCGCGGCCGAGGGCGCGCGCGTCGGGGGCCCGGTCGGACGGCTTCTTGGCGAGGTTCTGCATCACGACCTGCGCGATGGGCGCGGGCACGTAGCTCGAGCGCGCGATGCTGCGCAGCTCCGCCGGCGGGGCGTGCGTGTGCTGGACGAGCAGCGCGACAGGCGAGTCGCCCTCGAACGGCGCGCGCCCGGCGAGGCACTGGTAGAGCATCGTCGCGATCGAGTAGACGTCCGCCGGCGGGCCGACGCGCTGCCCCTCGGCGCCCTCGGGCGAGATGTACTTGGCGGTGCCGAAGATGAGCCCGGCCTGGGTGGTCATCGCCTTGTCGGCCCAGTCGAGGCGGGCGATGCCGAAGTCGAGCACCTTCACGTAGTCCGGGTCCTCGCCGCGGCGGACGAGCATGATGTTCTCGGGCTTGAGGTCCCGGTGGACGATGCCCTGCGCGTGCGCCTCGCCCACGGCGTCGCAGACCTGGAGGATGATGTGGAGCGCCCTCGGCAGCGGGAGCGCCTCGCTCTCGCCGCCCGCGCCCGCCGCGGCGAGCGCGGAGAGGAGCGAGAGGCCGTCGAGGTGCTCCATGACGAGGTAGAGCTCGCCGCCGATCCGGGGGTCGTCCGTGGAGGAGACGCTCCCGGTCATGAGCACCTGGACGACGTTCGGGTGGACGAGCCGGCTCGAGATCCTGGCCTCACGGTGGAAGCGGGTCACGAGCTCGGCGTTGGTGCTCAGCTCGCGGTGGAGGATCTTGACGGCCACGTCGCGCTCGATCCCCGCCTGGAAGGCGCGGTAGACGCGGCCCATCGAGCCGATGCCGATGAGGTGGCGGACCTGGATCTGCCCGCCGAGCGTGAGGCCCACGTAGGGGTCGCGCTCGAGGGCGGCGGAGGAGGGGCTCTTGCGCGAGCTCGCGAGCGGGGTGCCGTCGCGCGGGCAATAGAGCACGCCCGCGTCGTAGCGCTCACCGCACGAGGGGCAGCTCTTCGCGGGGGACGGCTTCATCGACAGCGCTGATGCTAGCACCGCTCTCGCCATAAATTGTCCGGTGGAGCGGCGTTTCCGCCGGTGGCGCCGCCGGGGGACGCTCGGGCGTGGACCGACCGGCGCCTTGCGATTACGGTCGCCGCGTGAGCGGTTCGAAGGCGGGCGCGGCAAGGGCGCGCGGCGGCAAAGGGCGCGGCAACGCGGGCGCTGCTCCTGCGCCCGCCGCCCGCGGGGGCGCGGCCTCGCGGGCCGGCGGGGCCGCCTCTCGGGCCAGCGAGGCGGCCTCCCCGGCCCGCGAGGTCGCCCCGGCGGCCCGCGAGGGGGCGGACGCGGGGCCGCGCGAGGGCGAGTACGTCGTCACGCTCCCCTCGTTCGAGGGGCCGCTCGACCTGCTGCTGCACCTCATCCAGCAGCACGAGCTCGATATCCTCGACATCCCCGTGAGCTTCGTCACGGAGAAGTACCTCGAATATCTGAAGATCATGCGCTCGCTGTCGATCGACCTCGCGAGCGAGTACCTCGTGATGGCGGCGACGCTGGCGCACATCAAGTCGAAGATGCTGCTGCCGAGCGTGCCTGCGGGGCAGGACGACGACGGGATGCCCGGCGAGGAGGAGGATCCGCGCGAGGAGCTCGTCCGGCGGCTCCTGGAGTACCAGAAGTACAAGGTGGCCGCGGCCGAGCTGGCCGAGCGCGGCACGCTGGGGCGCGACGTGTTCACGCGCGGCATGAGCGAGAGCGAGGTGCCGAAGGGGCCGGCCCCGTTCGCGTCGACGACGATCTTCGGCCTGCTGGACGCGTTCGAGCGGGTGCTGAAGCGGACGAACGTCCAGATCGATCACGAGGTCGTCTTCGATCGCATCAGCATCACGGATCGCATCGTGGAGCTCACGGAGAAGCTCTCGGCGCGGCGGGCGATGCGCTTCGAGGATCTGCTGCTCGACAGCGTCTCGAAGGGGGGCGTCATCCCTCGCTTCGAGGTCGTGATCACGTTCCTGGCCGTGCTCGAGATGTGCAAGCTGAGGCTGATCCGGGTCCACCAGACGGACCCGCTGGCGCCGATCCACATCCAGCTCTCGGTGGGGGACGGCGCGCCCCCGCCGGGCTTCGAGCCCGAGGACGGCGCGCCCGCGGCGGAGCGGATCGAGGCGGCCGGGAGCGAAGCGGAACAAGTGCCGCCTGCCGGTGAGGGAGAGGCAGCGGAGGTGGTGGGGGGCGGCGAGCCGGCGCGGGAGGATGTTGCGGAGGCGGCGGAGCTCGAAACGGTGGAGCTTTCGGTTGCGGAGGCGGCGGAGCTCGAGTTCGTGGAGGCCGCAGCGGAGGAGGGCGTCGAGCCGTCTGGGCCCGAGGTTGCCGGGTCAGCTGAGGCGCTGAGTGGCGAGTCGGCCGAGCTGGAGGCCGGGGAGCTTGCGGTCCTGGAGGCCGCACCGGAGGAAGGCGTCGAGCCTGCGGAGCCGGAGCTTGCCGGGTCAGCCGAGGAACCGAGCGAGGAGGCTGCGGAGCCGGAGCTTGCCGGGTCAGCCGAGGAACCGAGCGAGGAGGCTGCGGAGCCCGAGGTCGTGGAGGCCACTACGGAGGAGAGCGTCGGGCCCGCGGAGCTGGAGCTTGCCGGGTCAGCCGAGGAGCCGAGCGAGGAGGCTGCGGAGCCGGAGCTTGCCTGGTCAGCCGAGGAGCCGAGCGAGGAGGCTGCGGAGCCGGAGCTTGCCGGGTCAGCCGAGGAGCCGAGTGGCGAGCCTGCGGCGCTCGAGGTCTTGGAGGCCACCACGGAGGAGAGCGTCGAGCCCGCAGAGCCGGAGCTTGCCTGGTCAGCCGAGGAGCCGAGTGGCGAGCCTGCGGCGCTCGAGGTTGTGGAGGCCACCACGGAGGAGAGCGTCGAGCCGGCGGGGCCTGAGGTTGCCGGGCCGGCCGAGGAGCCGAGCGAAGACCCTGCGACGCTCGATGTCCTGGAGTCCGCCGCGGAGGAGAGCGCCGAGCCGGCGGAGCCGGAGCTTGCCGGGGCAGCCGAGGAGCCGAGTGGCGAGCCTGCGGAGCTCGACGTCGTGGAGTCCCCCGCGGAGGAGAGCGCCGAGCCGGCGGAGCCGGAGCTTGCCGGGCCAGCCGAGGAGCCGAGTGGCGAGCCTGCGGAGCTCGACGTCGTAGAGGACGTCGCAGAGGCGGCGGAGCTCGATGTGCTGGAGTCCCCCGCGGAGGAGAGCGTCGGGCCGGCGGAGCCGGAGCTTGCCGGGGCAGCCGAGGAGCCGAGCGAGGAGCCTGCGGCGCTCGAGGTCGTGGAGGTCGCAGCGGAGGAGAGCATCGAGCCTGCGGAGCCGGAGCTTGCCGGACCAGCCGAGGAGCCTGCGGCGCTCGAGGTCGTGGAGGTCGCAGCGGAGGAGAGCATCGAGCCTGCGGAGCCGGAGCTTGCCGGACCAGCCGAGGAGTCTGCGGCGCTCGATGTGCTGGAGTCCCCCGCGGAGGAGGGCGTCGAGCCTGCGGTTCCTGAGGTTGTCGGACCAGCCGAGGAGCCGAGCGACGAACCGGCGCCTCCGGAGCGCGCTGAGCCCGCGGAGGAGACGAGCAACGCGCCCGACGTCGCCGACGTCGAGCCAGCGGCCGAGGCGGATGCAAGCGCCGCTCTGGACGGGACGCGCCGCGATGCGGTCGCGCACGCGAGCGACCGGCCGTCGTCGGACGGCGTCGCGGCGCCGCCGCCAGGGGTGGATGAGGTAGACGCAGGGAGTGGCCGTGACGGTGGCTGATGCCGCGGCGAAGCGGCGGCGCGGATCGAAGGCAACGGGACAGGGCGCGCCGGCGCGGCTGAGGGCGGCGGCGCACGCGTGGCTCGGCGGAGCGAAGCGCGCGCGGGAGGCGAAGAAGGAGCCGCGGGCGCCGAAGACGGCAGGGCAGGGCGCGCCGGCGAGGGCGAGAGGACAGGGCACACCGGCGCGGCTGAGGGCGGCGGCGCACGCGTGGCTCGGCGGAGCGAAGCGCGCGCGGGGGGCGAAGAAGGAGCCGCGGGCGCCGAAGACGGCAGGGCAGGGCGCGCCGGCGAGGGCGAGAGGACAGGGCACACCGGCGCGGCTGAGGGCGGCGGCGCACGCGTGGCTTGGAGGAGCGAAGCGGGGGCGGGCGGCGAAGAAGGAGCCGCGAGCGCCGAAGGGGGTGCGGCAGGATCCGGTCGCGCGCTTCCGCGCCGTCGCATGGGCCCAGCTCGGCGACCCGGCGCGGCGCGCCGCTGCCCCGGTCCGGAGCGCGACCGCGGCGCCGGGGCTCTCCGCGGTCGCGCGCAAGCACCTGAAGGGAGTCCTGGAGGCGCTCATCTTCGTGGCGGAGCGACCCGTGCCGGCCCGCGAGCTCGCGCGCTCGGCGAACGCAGAGCACCGCGTCGTGCGAGAGCTGCTGGCCGAGCTCGTCGCGGAGTACGATGGGCGAGGGTTCCGCCTGGACGAGATCGCCGGCGGGTATGTCTTTCGAACGAGCCCCGCGTTTGCGCCCTTCGTTCGCGAGGTGACCGATCAGAAGCCGGTCAAGATGTCCCGCGCCCAGACCGAGACGCTCGCGATCGTGGCTTACCGGCAGCCGATCACGCGGCCCGAGATCGACGAGATCCGGGGCGTCGACTCCGGCGCCGCGCTCAAGTCGCTCCTGGAGCGCGATCTCGTGAGGATCCTGGGCAAGAAGGACGAGCCCGGGCGTCCGATGCTGTACGGCACGACGGCGCAGTTCCTCGAGTTCTTCGGCCTGAAGGCGCTCGGCGAGCTGCCGACCCTGCGCGAGTTCACCGAGCTGACCGAGGAGTCGCGCCGCGCCTACGAGCGCGAGCTCGGCGAGGAGCCGCCCGAGGGGGCGGTGGCGACATCGGAACAGGAGAGCTTCGCCGGCGCGGAGGGAGCGATCCGGACGAGCGTCGCCAGCGCGGAGGAGAGCCTACCGGAAGACGTCGGCGTGTCGCCTGTTGCGCCGCGGGAGGGAGATGCTGCGATGGAAGCCACAGAGAGCGAGGTGCGTGTGGAGAGTCCGGTTTCTGGCGTGGATGCTGAGCCTGGCGCGAAGGTCGCCGTCGGACACGAGAGCGATGTCGCGGACGACGAAGTGCGTCACGCGGAGAGCGACGAGGACGACAAAGACAAAGACGAAGACGAAGACGGCGACGACGAGGACGAGGAAGAGGACGAGGAAGGCGAAGAGGACGAGGACGAAGAGGGCGACGACGAGGACGAGGACGAGGACGAGGACGAGGAAGGCGAAGAGGACGAAGACGAAGAGGGCGACGACGAGGACGAGGACGAGGACGAGGAAGGCGAAGAGGACGAAGACGAAGAGGGCGACGACGAGGACGAGGACGAGGACGAGGACGAGGACGAGGACGAGGACGACGACGAGGATGACGAGGACGAGGACGAGGACGAGGAAGACGCCTGAGCCGTCACCTCCCTCTGACCTTCGAGTGCGTCGGCCCGCCGCTCATCTCGCCGCTCACGACGGTGGAGCGTCCGCCGGATCCTGATAAGCCTCTGCCAGCTTCAGCGCCGCGCTCCTGAGCTCCGGGTGGGAGAGGAGCTTGCGGAAAAGCCGCCAGAGCTCGGGGTCGGCGAGCACCTGGAGCGGCGAGACGTTCGCCTGCCGTTTCTTCTTCCGGGGGATCGCCTCCGGACCTTTGCGCCGCAGCTCCTCCATCATCCCGACGAAGCGCTTCGTCGGAAAGAGGTCGCCGTGCTCCCATGCGAGCACCGTCTCCTGCTCGATACCCAGCGCTCCGGCGAGCTCGCGGGCGGTACAGCCGAGCTCCTGCCGGAGCTTCTTGATGTCCTCGGGGGCCATGCGAGGCGAGGGTAGCGGCCTCGAAAAAAAAAGCGACGTCGGGGCAACCGGCAGCGGGCTCCCGCCGAACTCGGCGTCATGACCCATCGTCGCCTGACCCGCCCCTCGTGCACGCCCTGCGCCCGCTACGCCCTGCCGCTCGTGCTCGCGCCGCTCGTGGGCTGCCCTTCCTGCGCGCCAGAGCTCGCGGCTCCCCCTCGCCTCGATGAAGACGAGGTCACCGGGACCGCCGGCGACACGGACGTAGCCCCCGAGCTCCAGATCGAGCCCGCCGCGCCGCCGGACGCCGCGCCCCCGGTGCTGCGGCTGCGGGTGCGCCTCCCGGGCGCCTCTGCCGCGAGCGTCGATCCAGCGCGCGCGCTGATCATCCGCGGGAAGATCGGCGCGGCGCACGTCCGGCAGATCGAGCAAGGCGAGCTGTCGAAGGCGCTCTCGGAGCGCGTGGTCCCCTCGATCGCCTGGCTGAGCGACACGCCCTCGGGAGACCTCTGGCTGACCGTGGCGCCGCTCGCCCCGCTCGCGCCCGGGGAGACCTACGCCGTGGCGAGCGGCAGCCCCTCCTTCTCGCACCACATCCAGATCGCCGCGGAGGGCTCGCCGCCTGTGCTCCCGCGGCTCTGGCCCCCGCTCGACGCCGGGGCGAGCCTCACGTTCGGCGTGTGGTGCGGCGATGCGCCCCTCCCGGAGAGGGTCGCTCCGGCGCAGCTCGCCCCGGGCGGACCGGCGGGCGAGCTGCGCCGCGGCGCGGCCGATGGCATCGGCGCGCACTGCCTGCGCTTCGAGGGCGAGCCGGCGCCCGCCGCACCCAGGCAGGCGGACGACCTTCGCCTCGTCGGCCCGCCCGTCGCCTTCGCGGGTGAGCCGTCGATCGTGAGCCTCGACCCGCGACCGTTTGCGCTGGAATCGGATCCCCTCCCTCCCATGGCAGTGGCGTGCGCGCTGGACGAAGTGCCCCTGGGGCCGGGCTGCGCTCGGGTCGCCGACGATCGGATTCACGTCCGTTCGGCGGACGCGCCGCTGCTCTGGGCGGTCGCGGGGGCGGGGCTCGACGAGGTCCTGGCGCTGGCGCCCGGCGAGCCGTTCGTCCTCGCGCCCGTGCCGCCCCTCACGCCCGTGGAGCTCGCCGTGGCCATCATCGATAACGCCGGACGGGTGGAGCGACGGACGCTCTCAGCCATGACGCGTGCGCCCATGCCTCACGTGATCATCAACGAGGTGCTGGCAAACCCGGTAGGGGCCGAGCCGGCTCAGGAGTGGGTCGAGCTCTACAACGATGGTGAGGTCACAGCTGAGCTCACAGGGTATGTGCTCGCCGATGTGGGCGGAGAGACTGAATTGCCCTCCATTTCCCTGGAAGCCGGCGCTTACGCGCTGGTCGTCAACGAGGGCTACGTCACAGAGGATGAGCTCGATCCTCCGGCTCCTCCCGAGACGATGCTGCTCCGCGTGCCAAAACTTGGCAGCCATGGGCTGTCAAACTCGGGAGAACCGCTCAAATTAAAGGATGGAGGAGGTGTCGTCGTGTCCAGGTCGCCCGCTTCGCCGGAGCCCAGAGCGGGGATGAGCCTGGCTCGCATAGGGCCCCGCGCTCCCGATGGATCGGCTGGCTCCTTCGTGACCCTCTGGCCTACACCCGGTTGCGTGAACATAATGAACGTGGAGATCCCCTGAAGCATGGGGAGTCTGCCTCCGCGCGGGGCGTTCTCTCTAAGGGGCCGAGAAAATTCGAGCAAAGCGGGTGACGGACCCGTCTGTGAGAGCTAGGTTTCAATCGAGTAGACAGACGGGTGGGGGGGGCCGCCACCTGAGGAGACGCTGCCGCGCTGTGAACGCGAGCTGTGCGGCAGGTGCCTTTCGCGTGGAGTTCGGCGATGGCTGGTGTTCGTGAAAAGCTGTTGACGGCATCCGACCTCGCAGCCTTGTGCGAGGTCGACTTGAAGACAATCCATAACTGGGTAGATCGGGGGAGGATTGCCCATTTCCGTACGCCAGGGAGACACTTGCGTTTCAAGGCGGCGGACGTGGCCGAGTTCCTCCGCGCATGGGGCTATTCGGTGCCCCGGGAGCTCGCGAAGGCGACCTCCAGGTCGATGATGGTCATCGGCACGAAGGACACGATGACCCATGTGGCGCGGTCGCTCGGGGAAGGTGTGCCCATACGGCACGCAAGCCACCCCTATGACGCGCTGATCTACGCGGGGGCGGACCCCGCGGACGTGTACATCGTCGACGTACGGGCGGTGTCCAGTGACGTGGACGCCACCTCCCTCTTCGAGGCGCTCCATCGAGCGAACTCGCAGGGGACGTTCGTCGCCCTGTCGGACGAGCCGATCAGCCTGCCCTCGTTCGTGGGCCGGATCGGTCGCAACGACGCGCAGCAGCTGAAGGCCTTCCTCGTGCCTGAAGCCGCTGCGCAGACAGGGACGCCCCTCCAGGCGGGCGCCGGCGCGGCATCGGAAGAGCCACCGCGCAGTCTGGCCGCTGGCGGGTCCTCGCGCTGAGCGAGGGCCCCGGCCGTCCTGCGCCCGGCTGAGAGGCCAGGCGAGGACGGCCGCGGCCGGCTGTCGGGCAATCCGACAGAAGCCGCAGCACTGCGGAGCGACCGGCTGCGGACGGAGTCCCCCCCTCCCGCAGCGCAACCTGGGGCCGGTTCACCGGTCGCTCTCAGCCCGCTGTCGAGTCCGGATCCGATTTTCCTGGAAACGGGTGAGCTCGAGGAGCGCAGGCTCCTCGGACGGAGGCATTCAGCTTCCAGCGATGGTCATGGCGGAGACCCGGAACGTCGGGGCCGCCGTCGCCGTCCGGAGATCCAGATCGTCGCCGACGGCGTCGATCCGCTGGAGGAGCTCGTCGAGGTTCAGCGAGATCGTGACCTCGCTGACGGGGTGCGTCAGCTGGCCGTTCTCGATCCAGAAGCCGGACGCGCCCCGGGAGAAGTCGCCGGTCACGGCGTTGAAGCCGAAGCCCATCATCTCGGTGACGTACAGCCCGCGCGGCGTGGAGCGCACGATCTCCTCCGCGGGCGTGGAGGTGGGCTGGAGGATGAAGTTGGACGTCGACGGGCCCACGCCGCCGCCCGCCCCGCGCGAGGCGCTGCCGGTCGGCGGGCGCTTGAGCTTCCGGCCGCTGTAGCTGTCGCACAGGTAGGTCTTCAGGATGCCCTGCTCGACCACGACGTTGCGCCGCGCCTGGACGCCCTCGCCGTCGAACGGGCGCGAGCCGGGCGCACGCGGGATCAGCGGGTCGTCGACCACCGTGATGAGATCGCTGGCGACGCGCGTCCCCTCGCGGCCGACGAGGTAGCTCGACTTGCGCCAGATCGAGCTGCCCATGAGGCAGGAACCGAGCAGCCCCAGCATCGAGCGGGCGACGTCCGGGTCGAAGACGACCGGCGCCTCGCAGGTCGCCACCTTGCGGGCGCCGAGCTTGCGCAGCGTCCGGCGGGCTGCCTCGCGGCCCACCGCGTCCGGGGCGTCGAGGTCGGCGAGGTAGCGCCGGGCGCTGAAGTAGAAGCCGCGGCGCTTCTTGTCGCCGGTGTCGTCGGCGACCGGCGAGACCACGAGCGACGCGTACGAGCCGGCGTAACCGCCGCGGAAGCCACCGGAAAGGACGAGGGCGAAGGCGCTCGCGGTCCGCGAGAACGTCGCGCCGTCGCTGTTCGTGATGCGAGGATCGGCGTCGCGCGCGGCCTGCTCGCCGCGGCGCGCGATGTCGATGGCCTGCGCGGCCGTGACGCCCCCGCCGGAAGGGTCGTAGAGGTCGAGCGCGGGGAAGGGACCCGTGGCGATGAGCTGGGGATCGGCGGGGCCGGCGAACTCGTCCTCCTGGGAAATGTCGGCGAGCTCCAGCGCGTCCGCCACGAAACGATCGATGCCGCGGGGCGTGAGGTCGGAGGTCGAGGTCAGCGCGACGCGCTGCTTCTTGATGATCCGCATGCCGAGGCTCTTGTGGACGGCCTCCTCGACGAGCTCAGGCTCGCCGAGGCGCACCTTTGTGGAGAGCTCGGACCCGGAGCGGGCGATCGCCTCCGCGACATCGGCGCCGCCCTTCCTGGCGCGTGTCACGACCTGATCGGCCAGCTCCATCAGTTCTTCGATCTGCTGATCCACGCGGGCTCGTTCGGACATGGGGCGACAGGGTGCTGGAGCGCGGTGGCTCCGTCAACGCGGTGAGGCAACGCGGTGAGGCAACGCGGTGAGGCAACGCGGTGAGGCGACCCGCTGGAGCGCGGGCGCGGCCTCAGTCCGGCCGGTTGGAGCGACCGCCCTTGCCGAGGCCGAGCCGGCGCTGCGGGCGCGTGGAGGCGGGCCGGGGCGGATCGACCACCGGCGCCGGCTCGGTCGGGACGGCGCGGGATTGCGGGGCGCGGGCGGACTCGGCCTTGTGCCCGCCGCCCGGCAGCTCGCGCCGGAGGAGGGCGCTCACGGTGACCGCGAAGCCGGCGGCGAGCATCGTGTGCATCCAGAGGAGCGCGTAGCCCAGGGGGCCGCCGGCGACCGGATGGACGCCGAAGTCGCCCTCGACCTGGCGGTAGGTGCCGTCGAGCGCGAGGCGCCGGGCCAGGGCGATGACGGCGACGAGGGCGATCGCGAGGGGCGCGCCGGCGAACACGGCGACCGCGCGAACCGAGCGCTGCGCGGTGGGCCTGCCGCCGGCGCTCGCGGCGAAGCGTTGCGCGGCGGCGAACCCGGCGGGCACCGAGGCGGCGTCGAGGAGGAGCAGCACGAGGTCGATGGCGGACGGGATCCGGCGGGTGTCGACGAGGTACGCGAAGCTCCAGTCCGGCGCGAAGACGAGGAAGTAGGCGCAGACCGGCGCGAAGACGAGGACGGCGAACAGGGTGACGAGGGCGAGCGGCCGATCGCGTGGGTCCGGCGCGAGCCGAGGCTCGGCCGCGCGCAGCGCGCCCGGGCGGTGAGGGGCTGCGGCGCTGAACCAGGCGAGCAGCGCGCCGAGAGCAAAGCCGACGAGGGGAGCGACGAAGGCGGGCACGCGGCGCGGAAAGTAGCCCCGCCGCCCCCTCCTGCGCAAAGAGCCTGGGCGGTTTGCGCGCGCTTTGCGCCGCGCGCGTCTCCTCGGCCAGGGGAGGTGCATCGGAGCAAGGAATGCCGGGGGAGAGCGCCGGGGGAGGGCGCCGGGGGAGGGCGCCGGGGGAGGGCGCCGGGGGAGCGTCCGGGAGGGGCGGGCGCGGGGGCGCGCAGGAGACGCACCGCGGGCCGAGCCGCCGGCCACAGCGGGCGAACGAGGCGGAAGGTTTGCGGTGGCGGCGCTGCCGCGCTAAGCGGCTGCGCACATGGAGCCGCGCCTCGTCCGAGAGATGCTTGAGCGCGTTCGTTCTGGTGAGCTCGCCATCGAGGAGGCGCTCGAGGCGCTCCGGGGGCTGCCTTTCCGGGACCTGGGTGTCGCGACCGTCGATCACCACCGCGCGCTGAGGCAGGGCGTGCCCGAGGTGATCTTCGGCGAAGGGAAGACGCCCGAGCAGATCGCGCTGATCGCCCAGGAGATCTCGGGGGCCGGGCAGAACGTGCTCGTGACCCGGGTCGACGCCGCGAAGGGGGCGGCCGTCGCGTCGCTCTTGCCCGCGTTTCGTTATGTACCCATTGCGCGGACCGGCACCATCGAGGTCGCTCCGGCGCCGAAGCGCGCCGCGGGGCCGGTCGCCGTCGTGACCGCGGGCACGAGCGATGTGCCGGTCGCCGAGGAGGCCATCGAGACGCTGCGGGCCGTGGGGCTCGAGCCGAAGCGGCTGTACGACGTGGGGGTCGCGGGGCTGCATCGCTTTCTCCATCGCGTCGAGGAGCTGCGCAAGGCGTCGGCCGTGATCGTCGTCGCGGGCATGGAGGGCGCGCTGCCGAGCGTGGTCGGCGGGCTCGTGGCGGCGCCGGTCATCGCGGTCCCGACGTCGATCGGCTACGGCGCGGCGCTGGGCGGCTTCACCGCGCTCTTCTCGATGCTCACGTCGTGCGCCTCCGGCGTCGCCGTGGTCAACATCGACAGCGGCTTCGGCGCGGCGATGGTGGTCCATCGCATGTTGCCGAAGGAGTGAGCGCGGAACGAGCGCGACCGCGGGAGCGTCGCGACGCGCCGACGCCCGCTGAACGGAGCAGGCGAGACATGGGACACGGGCACGACCACGACCACGAGCACGCGCACGGTCACGAGCACGCGCATGGTGACGAGCACGCGCACGACCACGAGCACGCGCCCGATCACGAGCACGCGCACGGCCACGAGCACGAGCACGGCCACGAGCACGCGCACGGTCACGAGCACGCGCACGCGCACGGCCACGACCATGCGCCCGCGCACGGTCACGAGCACGCGCACGGCCACGACCACCCACGCGCGCCGCTCCTCGAAGAAGGCGCGGGCGCAGGCAAGATCCTGTTCTTCGACGCGTTCAGCGGCATCGCGGGCGACATGACCATCGCGGCGCTGCTCGACCTCGGGGTGCCACTCCTCGTGATCGAGCGCGCCGTCGCCGCGCTGCCCCTCGACGGCTTCCACCTCCACCGCGGGCACGCCCATCGGAGCGGCATCGTGGCGACCTCGTTCGACGTGCACGTCGAGGCGCCCCAGCCGGAGCGCACCTACGGATCCATCGACGCCATGCTCGCCGCGGCGCCGCTCGATCCGCCCGTCGCCGCGCTGGCGCGCCGGATCTTCCGGCGCCTCGGTGAGGCCGAGGCCGCCGTCCACCGGATCCGCCTGGAAGACGTGCACTTCCACGAGGTGGGCGCCGTCGACGCGATCGTCGACATCGTGGGCGCCGCCGCGGCCATCGTGCACATCGGGGCGGAGGTCGTCGGGTCGCCGCTGCCGATGGGGCGCGGGTTCGTGAAGGCGCGGCACGGGATCCTCCCGCTGCCGCCGCCCGCCGCGGTCGCGTGCCTCCGCGGCGTGCCTACCTACGGCGTCGAGCTCGACGCCGAGCTGGTCACCCCCACGGGCGCGGCCATCATCGCGACGCTGGCCACCCGGTTCGAGCGCTGGCCGACGTTCGCGCCCGACCGGATCGGCTTCGGCGCCGGCACGCGAGAGCTGCCCGACCGCCCCAACCTGCTGCGGGTCGTCCTCGGGACGCGCTCGGGCGGGGAGGAGAGCCTCGGCAGCGCATCGCACGTGATCGTGGAGGCGAACGTCGACGACCTGACGGGCGAGGTGGCCGGGCACGCGATCGAGGCGCTGCTCGCGGCAGGCGCGCTGGACGCGTGGGCGGCGCCGATCACGATGAAGAAGGGCCGCCCCGCGCTGACGATCGCGGCGCTCGCCGCCGCCCCGCAGGCGGACGCCGTCGCGACGGCGCTCCTGCGCGAGACGACCAGCATCGGGCTCCGGAAGATCCCGGTCGCGCGCACGGAGCGCCCGCGGCGGATCACGACGGTGAAGACCGCGTATGGCGCCATCCGGGTGAAGATCAGCGAGGGGCCGTTCGGGCCGCCGCAGATCAAGCCGGAGTTCGACGACTGCGCCGCGGCGGCAAGGACGCACGGCGTGCCCGTGCGCGAGGTCGTCTCGGCGGCGCTCTCGGCCGCCAAGGGCTGACGTCGGACATCGCTGATCGCATCACAGCGCCGCGCGTCGAGCGCGCGGCGCTGTGCGCGAGGGAGGGATCAGTCGGGGCGCTCGATGGGCAGCGCCTCGGCCTCCCACGAGAGAAAGCCGCCCTCGAGGAACGCGACCGGGACGCCCTCCTCCGCGAGCTTCGCGGCCATCTCCTTCGACCTGTCGCCGGCACGACAGTAGAGGACCGGCGCGCCCGGGAGCATGTGGAGCTCGGCCAGCCGCCCCTCGATCTCATCCAGCGGGAGGTGAACCGCGCTGGGGATGTGGGCGCGGCCGTACGCCGGGCCCTCGCGCGTGTCGACGGCGACCACCTGACCCTCGCGGATCAGCTGCGCCAGCTCGGCCGCCCGGATGGCGCCCTCGGCGCGCGGGAGGAACGGATCGAGCAGCTCGCGGAGCTGCTTGCGGTCGATGACGCCCTGCTCGGCGGCCACCGGGCGGCCCCGGTGAAAGACCATGAATGTCGGGACGGCCTGGATGCGCAGCGTGGTGGCGATGCGCTTCGACCGGTCGATGTCGACCTTGACCACCTTGGCCTTGCCTTCGAGCTCGCGCGCGATGGCGTCGACCTCCGGCGCGACCGCTTTGCACTGCGTGCTCCGGGTGGAGGTGAAATCAATGAGCACGGGCAACTCGCTGCGGAGCACCTCGCGCTCGAACTCCTGCTCGCTGATCTCGGGAACAGCCATGGCGGGCGAATTCATAGCGGGCCTTTCCATCGAGATCGAGTGGCGCGAGACCCCCGCCGCCGAGATCGCGCAGATGAGGCCGATTTCGGCGCAATCGGCGCTGGCCGAGCGCTGGCCGAGCGCTGGCCGGTGCGAGCCGGGCGCAGGTCAGGCCTGAACCGGGCGTGCCTCGGGCGTGAAATGCGCGCCGCGCCGCCCGCGGCCGCCTCGCCGCCCCGCCCCGACCTCAGCGCGGCTTGCGCGAGCGCACGGTGCGCGCGTCGACGGCGTCGCGCAGCGCGTCGGCGATGAGGTACGAGCCGCCGACCGTGGCCAGGAGCAGGACGAAGGGGAACACGAGCAGCCGGATCTCGCTCGGGTGGCGCGCCGCCTGGCCCAGCGTCTCCCCCCACGACGCCACGCGGGTGGGCGCGCCCATCCCGAGGAACGAGATCGCCGCCTCGAGCAGGACCACGGACGCCACCCCGAGCACGGAGCTCACGATCGCGGGGCCGAGCGCGTTCGGGAGGATGTGGCGGTAGAAGACGCGCAGCCGCGTGCTGCCGAGCGCCTGCGCCGCCATCACGTACTCCTCGCTCGACGCGCGCAGCACCTCGGCGCGCACGAGGCGCGCGATCTCCGCCCAGCGGACGAAGGCGACCGCGAGCACCAGCGACAGCGCGGAGGGCTCGCGCTCGATGGCGCGCACGATCGCCACGACGAGGATCGCCGGGAACGTGTCGACCGTCTCGACGAGGCGGACGAGGCCGTCGTTCCAGAAGCCGCGCAGCGTGCCGGCGAGCCCGCCGAGGACGACGCCGAGGAACATGCCCACGAGCACCGCGCTCAGCGACAGGCCGAGCGCGGTGCGCGCGCCGTAGATCAGGCGCGCGGCGAGATCGCGGCTCTCGAAGTCCGTGCCGAGCGGGTGCGCGCGGGATGGCGACGCGTTCGGGCCGGCGTCGGTGCGCTGCTCCGGGCCGTAGCGGATCGGCGGCCAGATCGCGAGGCCGCCCTCGAAGCGCGCCCCGAGCTCGGCCTCGGTGAGCGACTCGAGCGTCGCGGACTCGGTGACCGCCGGGAGGATCTCGGCGCCGCCCGGCCCGAAGCGGGCGATCGGCGCGGGGGCGGCGAGCAGCTCGGCGAAGATGGCGAGCAGCGCGAGCACGCCGAGCAGGACGGCGCCGGCGGTGACGCGCTTGCTGCCGACCATCCGGCGAAGGAACGCCTCCGCGTGGGTCACGCCCCGCCCCTCCGGGAGAGCACCGCCGGGCCGAGCCGCGGGTCGATGAGCACGTACGCGAGATCGGTCGCGATCACGCCGAGCGCGGCGATGCCCGCGGCGCCGATGGAGATCGCCATGAGCCAGCTCACGTCGCGCGCCTGCACGGCGAGCAGGGTGAGCTCGCCGAGCCCGTGGAGCTCGAAGACGCGCTCCACGACGAAGGCGCCGCCGAGCGCCATCGGCGGCTCCAGGACGGCGAGCGTCACGACCGGGAGCACGGCGTTGCGCAGCGCGTGGACCGTGATGGCGCGCGCGGTGCCGGCGCCCCGCGCGCGCGCGGCCCGGATGAAGTCCTGCGTGAGGACCGCGACGAGCGCGGCGCGCTGCTGCCGCGTCGGCGCGGCGATGAGCGACAGCGCGATGAGGCACGTCGGCAGGAGCAGCGACTGCGTGCCGCCCGAGAGGAGCGCGGCGGCCACGGCCACGACGGCGGTCGGGAGGACGGCGAGCGTGAGCACGGCGGCCGCGACCGCGGAGTCGCTCCGCCGGCCGCGCGAGGCGGCGCTCAGCGCGCCGAGCGGCACGGCCACCGCGTAGGCGAGCGCGATCGCCCCGAACACGAGCGCGAGCGTGACCGGCGCGCGCCGCGCGAGCTCGTCGAGCACCGGCTCGCCGGTCGCCGCGACGCCGAGGCGGTGGGTGACCGCGCCGAGCGCCCACTTGCCGTAGCGCGTCTCGAGCACCGTCGCCGCGAGCCGCGTCGGGCCGGTGAACACCTCGAAGTCGCTGCGGTACACGTTCCAGAAGGACTTCCACCGCGTGACGCACGCGCGGGCCTCCGCGAGGTCGTCGCCCGGGGCGATCCGGTCGTCGACCTCGGCGATGTGCGCCGCGACGTCGACGAGCGCCTGCGCCTGCGCGAACGTCTCCGCGTCGCGCGGCGGCTGGAGCGCGGCGATCACCGGCTGCAGCGCGAACGTGTCGAGCTCGAGCAGCTCGGCGGCGCGCGACGTGGAGCCGTAGCGGACCAGGCGGCGTACCCCGCTCCGCACCGACGCGCTGCGGAACTCGATGCCGCGGTCGTCCCAGAAGCGCGTCCAGAAGGCGACCGCGTGCGCCGGGTCCGCGGCCTCCTCGGCCCTCGGCAGGCCCATCCGCGCCGCGACGGGCGCGAGCGCGAGGGCGACGCGCGTGCGCGGCTCGGGCGCGAGCGCGTCGAGCGGGAGGATGTGCGGCAGCGCGGCGCCGCCGAGGCGCCGCAGCTCGTCGGCCGCGGCCGCGGCGTCATCGCCGCCGTCGGCGATCGCCCGCGCTGCCTCGAGGGCGCGCAGGCGCACGTCGCGCGGCTCGAGGTTGATGAAGCGCGGGAGATCGAGGAAGCGCTCCCGGCGGAGCCGCGCCAGCTCGGCGCTGGACAGCGAGCTGGCGAGCAGCGGATCGTCGGTCGGGTCCGGGACGAAGGAGAGGACGAAGAAGGTCAGCAGCGAGACGCCCACGAGGGTGGGCAGCGTCCAGAGGAGCCGGCGGAGCGCGTGGCGGAGCATCTCTCTCGCGCGGGGGTCAGCGCAGGATGGCGTCGAGCAGGTCGATGCGCATCCCGAACTTGTAGGGGGAGGCCTTTACCACCTCCGTCTTCTGGCCGGAGATCGTCTCGTCGTTGCCCTCGAGGTACCCGCCAGCGTTGATGCCGATGACCTTGCCATCGCCGTTGAAGATGGGGCTCCCGTTCATGCCGCTCGTGCTGCGGGCGTCGTGCTGGATCAGCCAGGCCTCTGCGGCGGGCGCAGGCCGGCCGTTCGCGCCCGTGATCCGGCCGATGTTGGCGGCGAGGAAGGTGGCGACGGGGTTCGTGGCGTCCGTGAGCCGCTCCGGGAAGCCGATGAGGTACACGTCGTCGCCCGCGCCGGCCGCGGCGAGCTGCTCGCGGGTCGCGAGCTCCAGCACGGCGGCGGCGCGCCCCGCGATCGACACGACGCCGATGTCGGGGGTGAGCTGGTCCGCGCTGTCGCGGTACTGCGGGTGCGTCCGCATGCTGGTCACGGCGAAGCTTACCTGGCCCCGGCCCTCGTTCTCGAGCGCCACGATCGTGCCGCCGCGGCGCTTGGCCGCGGTGATGCAGTGCGCGTTCGTCGCGAGGATCGAGGGACGCACCGCGAACGCCGTGCAGAACCCCTCGCGCCCGGACGCGAGCATGAAGATCCCCTTTCTGGATCGATCGTGGAGGTTGCGCCCGAAGTTGGCGTTCGAGGGGTGAAGCGTCCCGAGGCGCTGCTCGATCTCCTTGCGCCGCGGGTCCTCCGGCGGGAGGCGCGCGAGCTCCGCGCGTAGCTGGCTGATCTCGTCGTGCGAGGAGCGGTTGTAAATGATGAGCGCGCCGAGGCTCGTGAGCGCGACGACGAGGAGCGAGGCGAGGACGTAGGTCGTGCGGCGCTGGCCGGCGGTCGCGGCGTGCACCTCCTTGTGGAGCATGGCGTTGATCTCGACGGTGCCGCGCGGCTTCGAGCGCCCCGTGGCGGCGGACACCGCCGAGGAGATCATCATCGCGATCGTCCGCTCGCCGACCCGCCGCGAGCCAGCCGGCGGCGCGGCCGGCACGCGCCCCGGGTGAGCGCCGGCGGGCGCGGGGTACGCCGCGGGCGCGGGGTACGCCGCGGGCGCAGCGTGGCCGGCGGCGGGCGCGGCGTGGCCGGCGGAAGGCGCGGCGTGCGCGGGGTAGCCCGCGTGCGCAGGGTACGCCGCGGGCGCGGGGTAGCCCGTGGGCGGCGCCGGAGGGGCCGCGGCGAGCGCGGGGTGCGCCGGCGCCGCGTGCGTCTGGGGAGGACCGGGCGCGCGGCGCTCCACCAGCTCGAGCTGCACCCGCGGCCCCTTCGCGCCGAACGTGATCTCGTCGCCCGAGGCGATCGGGTGCCGCTTGATCCGCTGCCCGCCCGCGTAGGTCCCGTTGCGGCTGTCGAGATCGTAGAGCACCCAGCCCGCCGCCTCGAGGCGCGCCTCCGCGTGGTGGCTGCTCGCGTCGCGGTCGTGGTTCGGGTCGAACACGACGTCGTTGTCCGGCGCGCGGCCGAAGCGCACCACGCGCCTGTCATGGAGCTCCACCGACCCGGCGTTGCGCCCGAAGGTGTGCACGACGCGCAGCATCACGGCGCGGGGACCCCCTGCAGTAGATCGATGCGCATCCCGATCCGGAACGGCGAGCTCTGCGTCACCTTCGTCTTGCGCCCATCGATCGTCACGTCGTCTTCGTCGTCGATGTGCGCCGCGTGGATGCCGATCACGTGGCCGTACTGGTTGAAGATGGGGCTCCCGCTGTTGCCCCCGCGCGTCACCGCGTCGTGCTGGATGAGCACGGCGCGATCCGGCGTCGTCGCCTCGTCGTCGAGGCCGGTCACCCGCCCGATGCGGCCCTCCAGGAACGTCGCCGAGGGGCTCAGCGGGTCCATCAGGCGGCCGGGGAAGCCGATGACGTAGGCGTCGTCGCCCGGCCCGATGGCCCGCAGCTCGGCGTCGTTCGCGAGCGTCACCGCGCGCGGCGCCTTGCCGTCGATGCGGAGCAGGGCGACGTCCGGCGAGCCGGCGCCCGCCTGCCCGGACTTGTACG
This sequence comes from Sorangium sp. So ce321, assembly GCF_051530195.1. Lineage (NCBI taxonomy): Bacteria > Pseudomonadati > Myxococcota > Polyangiales > Polyangiaceae > Sorangium > Sorangium sp. So ce321. The sequence continues at coordinate 3,266,943 of NZ_CP150329.1, forward strand.
CCGGGTGGGCCGACATCGCGACGATGCGGAGGCGGGTCTTCCCCATCGAGTCGTTCTGCGTGACGATCGGCGTGCCGCCGCGCGCGCGGCAGTCGCGGACGCAGTGCGCGTTCGTGGCGAGCAGGTTCGGCGCGATGGCGAACGCCGAGCAGCAACCGCCGATGCGGTTATCCGCCATGTAGCCCATCACGTAGAGCGCCAGCCGGTTCTGCTCGAAGATGGCGCGGCCCGAGAGCACCTGCTCCGGGATCGCGCCCGACGGTCGCGCCGCGGGAGCGCGCCCCAGGCCGACCTCGCGCGCCAGCGCGTCCGCCGCGCGCCGCGACCGGTACGCGACCACGCCCGCCACCGCCACCGCCACGAGCGCCGCGACGACGCCGAGCCCGAGGAGCAGGTTGTTGCGCGCCACCCGGCGCCTCGCCTCGTCGGCCTTCGCGCGCACGAGCGCGACCGCCTTGTCCTCGCGCTGCATCGCCTGCACGACGGCATCCCTGACGATGCGCTGCGCGGTCTGCACGTCGACGCCCCCGTCCGCGTCCGGGGGGCGCGGCGGCGACCCTTCCTGCGGGGCGGCCGGGGTCTGCCGGGCACGCTTGTCGTTGCTGCGCAGCATGGCGGTGGAGGCGCGCGCGCGTGCGCCGCGCGCGGCCTAACGAAGCAGGTAGTAGCCGGCGATGGTAACGCACGCGACAGCGCTCACGATCATCAAGATCACGAGCCACTGCGGCGCTCCGTCGGTCGGGATCATGATCGGCTCGTCGCCCTGGACGGGCGCGCGGGCGTTGCGCTCGTCCAGGGCGTCGTCCGGCGCCAGGACGGAGAAGGCGCGATCGTACTCGTCGCTTTCCTCGCCCATGTCGCCGTCCGAGCTGCTCAGCCACGACTTCGGCGAGGGAGGCCGCTGCGAGATCTTCTTCTCGTCGAGCTCTTTCACCTTGCGCGCCGGCTCGGACGCGACCGAGTTCTGGGCCAGGAGGTGCTCGGGCAGCTGGTACTTCTGGTAGCGGAGCTCCTCGATGTCCTCGAGCTCCGGCGGGGCGAGCCCGTCGCCGTCGAACTTCGCGACCACCACCGTGATGTTGTCGTGGCCGCCGGCCTGGTTGGCCCGATCCGTCAGCACCTTGCAGGCCTCGATGGGGTCGTCGACGGTCCGCAGCACCTCGCGGATCTCCTCGTTGCGCACCATGCCCGAGAGCCCGTCGGAGCAGAGCATCAGCGTGTCGCCGCTCTTGAGCGCGACGTACGTGAGATCGACCTGCACCGAGTCCGCCGTGCCGAGCGCCTGGAGGATGATGTTGTTGTGCTCGAACGTCTCGGCCTCCTCCTCCGTGAGCTGGCCGGCCTCGATGAGCTGGTTCACGAGCGACTGGTCGCGCGTCACCTGCACGAGCCGATCGCCGCGCAGGACGTACGCGCGGCTGTCGCCGACCTGGCCGAGGAACAGGTGATCGTCCATGAGCGCGGCGATGGTGGACGTGGTCCCCATCCCCCGCCTGGTCCGATCGAGCTTCGCCTCGCTGAAGATCCTGAGCCCCGCGGCCTCGATCGCCTGCACCAGCCGCGCCGCGAGCTCGTCGTGGTTCTGCGGGGGGCCGCCGGCGCTCATCCGCTGGTAGATGATGTCGACCGCGAGCTGGCTCGCGACCTCGCCGGCAGCGGCGCCGCCCATGCCGTCGCACACGCCGAGCAGCGCCCCCCGCTCGCCGATGACCTGGTAGCGGTCCATCTCCATCAGGCCGCGGCTCGCCTTCGTGAGGTCCGCGACGATGAAGTTGTCCTCGTTGTGCTCGCGGACCTGGCCCACGTCGGTCCGGCCGAATAGCCGCAGCACGACCTCGGGGCGACGCGGCTCGTCCGGCGCTGCAGCCTCGCTGTCCATGTCTTCGGGGCGCCCCGCGCCCTCGCCCCCCTCGTCGCCTGCCGAGCCGTCGCCGTGCGCGGCCTCCGCGGCGGGGGTCTCGTCGAACGCGCCGTCGCCGTACGAGGTCGCGATCGCCGGTGCCGCGTGGGCGGCCTTTGCCCGGGCGGCGGCCGCGGGCGCGTCGGGGGTCACGGCGTCCGCGAGGTCGTCCGACCTCGTCACGCCGCCATCGGAGTCCTCGTCGCGCGACCCGCTCGCGGTGAGCCGCACCCGCGGCGGCGGAGGGAGCTTCCTCCCGACCTTGTCGGGGATCGGGGTGCTGGGCGCTTTCACGGGCTTCACAGCGATGCCAGCCTTCTGCTCGCGCGCGGCGCTCGTGGCCGGACGCATCTTGGGCGGCGGGGGCGGCTTCCAGTTCACGGGCTTGCCTGCTTCCACAGACCCCGCCTTGCCGGACTCGAGCGACGCGGCGCCGAGCGGGGAGTCACCAAGGGCCTTGCCCGCGTTGCCGCTCGAGTCGGCCCCTACCGACGCTGCGCTCGGGAGCCCATCGACTTCCAGCGCCTCGGTGGGCGTTTCGCGGACGGTCTGGTCGCTCATCGGGGGAGATCCACGCGGAACAGGTGCTGCCCGATGCGCACGAAATCGCGATCCACGAGGCTGACGTCCTCGCGGATGGCGACGTAGGTCCCGTTCGACGAATCCAGGTCGGTGAGCGTGAACTCGCCCGTCGCCGGGTTCCTCCGGATGGCGGCGTGGCGTCGCGAGAGGAACGGATCGGCCGTGAACACGATGTCTCCCGTCTCCCGTCCGATCACCGTTTCATCCCGGTAGAGGTGGTACACGTCCCGCGTCACGCCCTCCACCGTCTTCTGGCAGAGTCTCGCCCGCCGGTGGATGGCGGGCGAGCCAAACAGCAACGTTCCATGCTGGATCGCATGGCCGAGGCCTCGCTCCCCGTCGCTCACGGTCTGAAACTGTAACACCTCGAGCCCCAGGAGGAGCAAGTCGCCATCTCGGAGGGCGTGCGTCTTCCTGATGCGCAGGTAGATGCGGTTCACGCTGCCCAGGTCCCGGAGAACCCAGGAACCGCTCTGCGGAATGATCCGCGCGTGCCGCGGCGAGACGTACTGGTCGTCCTCGAGGAGGATGTCCCCCTCGCTGCGGCCGATGTCGATCTGCGTGCCCGCGAGCGGAAAGCTCTTCCCCTCGGTCCCGTCTTCGACGATCACGATGAGCTTGCCCTCGGGCGCCCGGGCGGGCCGGGTGTCAGCCGGGACCCACGCCGGCGGGCGAACCGAGTAGGACGCCCGCAGCGGGGCGAGCGGGATCTGAGAGGGCGGCGGTGTGCTGCCCGTGTCGGTCGAGCTCGGCTTGGCGGGCTCGCCCTGCGGCAGCCGCGGTGGGTCGCGCCCGACCTCCGGGGCGGACGGTCGGTCGGCGACGGCCCTGGCAGGGCGCTCCGAGGTGGACCGCTCGCCGTCGAGCGGCGCCCCGCAGTACTTGCAAAACCGGGTGCCCGCCATGCACTGGCCGTGGCAGCGCGCGCACTCGACCGGCGGGGCGGGCGTCTGGCGCGACGACGCGATGTCGAGCACCGGCGAGCCGACGATCTTGTCATGGGCGCCCCCGCCGGCTGGCGGAGCGGGCAGCCGTGGGGGCGGCAGGGCGACGGGCGGCAGCGGCGGAGGGGCCGGTTTGCCCGGCGGCGAGCCGCCGGGGGCCTGCCGCTGGATCTCGGACCCACCGGCGCGATCGTCGCGCGGCGCGGCGTCGGGCGGGGGCGGGTGCCGGAGAGCGGCGTCGGGCGGGGGCGGGTGCCGGAGAGCGGCGTCCTGGAGCCCGCGCGCGGTCGTCTCGATCTTCTCGAGCGGCGGGTGCGCAACGTACGGCGCTTCAGGGGAGAGCGCGGCGTCCGGGTCGCTGCCCCTTGCCTTCCGGGGCGCCGGGTCCGTCGAGGGCGGGGGGACCGCTGGGGGGGGGACCGCCAAGGCGGGGGGGACCGCCAAGGCGGGGGGGACCGCCAAGGCGGGGGGGACCGCCAAGGCGGGGGGGACCGCCAAGGCGGGGGGGACCGCCAAGGCGGCGCCGTCCTTCTTGTGCAGCGGCGCGCCGCACGTCACGCAGTAGCGGTAGCCCGGGGGGTTGTCTGCATCGCAGCTCGCGCACGACAGCCCCAGCAGCGCGTCGGTGATCGTGGGCGTCGCGGGCGGCACGTGCGCGTCGACCCGGTCCGTGACCCTCGGCGCTTGCAGGGCCGGCGCCATCTGGATGGCGCTGCCCAGGGCGCCCGAAGCCACCGTCGAGGCGCCCTCGCGCGCCGGGCGGGACGTCACCTCCGCGCGGCCGTGCACCGCCTGCATCGCGGGCTCCGTCCTCGCCGAGCTGATCGGGCTGAACGAGAACACCGGCGCCTCCGGGCGAAGTCGTCCCGGGGCGTGGCGCGCCCCCGGCGTACGGCCGGCCGCGCGCGCGTCGTTCGCCGGAGCCTCCTCGGGCTGCGCTGGCGCGGACAGGGCCGGGAGCGACACCTGCGGCAAGCCGCTCGGCGGCGTCGGCGGAGCGACCCGCGCCTCGCGAGCCTTGAGCCGTCGGCCGCAATCCTGACAGAACGTCAGATCGCCAGCATTCTCGCGACCGCACACATCGCAGATCACGCTGCCGAGGGGACCGCGGAGCGACGGTCGAGTCAAGTAGACGGTGCGTTCTCTCGAGCAGGCAGGGGAGCCGCTCAGCGCCGACCGAGCTCGGTCCGCACCTCGAGCAGGAGCTCGAAGCCGACGAACTGCGCGATGGCGGTGGCCCGCTCGTAGTTGGCCGTGTCCTTCCAGCCCGCGAGCAGCACCGGCCGGTACACGCAGCTCACGCCGAACACCGCCCGGCGCGACACCTCCAGCTCGACGCCGACGCCGCCGAAGATGAGCGCGCCGCCCGTCTCGACGCCCCACTCGTTGCCGTAGACGACGCCGCCGATCCCGGCGGAAAAATACGGCGCCGCGCGGTAGCCGATGTCCGGCATGTACCTCATCTCGGCGCGCAGCTGCTGGAAGATTCCAAGCCGGTAGAGGTTGCTCGAGTCCATCTTGGTGAACTGGTACGCCCCGCCGAAGTACCAGGGGCCAGGCGAGCGGTAGCCGCTGCGGATCGCGAGCCCGCCGCCGCTGCCGAGGATGCACGAGTACAGGGGCCCCGACCGCGGGCACGCCGCGCCGGCGTCGAGGCTGATCTCCGCCGCGAGCGCGACGCCGTACTGCGCGTACTCGACGTGCAGCGGCGGCGGCCGGGTCGCGAGCTGCACGCGCGGGCTGAGGGGAGGAGGCTGCGCGGTCGCGGCGCCGTCCTCCTGCGCCTCGATCGCGTCGTCCGCCTCGGGCGCGGCGGGGTCGCCGCCGGTGCCTTGGTCCACGGCTCCCGCCGTCCGGGCGCCGGCGGGAGGGGTCGGCGCGGCGCGCGGGAGCGCGCCCTCGACCTTGCCTCCGGGAGGCGCGGCCGCGGCTGTCGAGGACAGCAAGGCGCCGGCCGCGATGATCGCGACCGGAAGCGCGCCGGGCGGAGGTCGTAGACGCACGAGTTGCTTGAGATACGCGAGAGATCTGCCGCGGGCAACGCTCCTCCGCGGCGCGGGCGGCGGGGCGCCGGCGCCCGGGGGCCTCTGCGCCGCGGGGCGCGCCCCCGGAAAAGGGGGTGCGGGGGAGCGAGCCGAGCGGTCTCTTGAAGCTCGACGCCATACGCCGCTTGACGGCAGCTGCGAGGGTCGCCTAAACGAAGCCACCTTCATGGAGATTCACCTCGACAAGCGTGCCGTAAAGCAGATCCGCCTCTCTGCGGCGGATGCCGTTGAGGAAGGCGACACCGAAGCGCTGCGCGAGGACGTCCTCGAGGCGTTCTCGGAAGAGCAGGTCGAAGAGATCGAGCGTCGTCTGGACAGCGGTGATTTTTTTGAGTTCTTGACTGACGTGCTCGATGAGTGGGGGGGCGACGACGTGGACGAGCTCTTCGAGCTCCTCGAGACGCAGCTCGGGGACATCGGCATCGACCTCAAGTACGAGCCGCGCGAGGACGACGACGACCTCGACGAGGCCGATGACGACGACCTCGGCGACGACGATGAGGAGGGCGAGGACGACGACGCCGAGCTGGAGCCCGCGGACGAAGAGGACCCCTGAGCGCGGGCGGGCGCCGTCACGGCGGCGCCCCGGCGTCAAGGTTCCTTCTTGCCGTCGAGCTCGCGGAGGATGTAGTCCGCGCACGGGCTCTTCGCGGCCGGGAGCGACGGGCAGATCGCGTGCGCGCAGCGCGCGTAGCGCGACTCGGGGAGCTCCCGGACGATCAGGGCCGCGGTCGCGCAGGCCTCCTCGGCCCTGCCGTCCTCGCGCCACAGCTTCGCCTCGGTCCATAGCGCGTCGTCGCGCAGGATGGACGCGGGGTGGTCCGTGTAGAGCTTGCGCAGCTCGCGCCGCGCGGCCGCGCGGTCGCCGAGCGCTTCGCTGTAGAGGCGCGCGATCTCGAGCTGCGCGTCGTCGAACTTCCCGCGGTCGTAGCTGCCGGTAAGGGCGGACTCGCGCGCGGCGAGCATCTCTCGCAGGTAGCCGATGGCCTCCTCGGGGCGCCCGAGCGCGGCGGCGAGCTCCGCGGCGTGGAAGAGCGCGTCGTCCGTCAGGCTGCCGGCGGGGTACGGGTGCGCGCGCGCGGCGGCGACGAGCGCGCGCAGCGCGCCCTCGCGATCGCCGCCCTGCTCGAGGAGGAGCGCCTCGTGGTAGGCGACGTCCTGATCGAGCTCCGTCCCGCGGAGCGCGGGGGCCTGCTGACGCAGCCAGGCGAGCGCGCCGCCCGCTCCGGCGCGCTCCTCCTCGCGCCGGATGAGCCGCTTCAGCGCGTTGCGCGCGAGCCCGTGCGACGGGTGGCGCCGCGTCGCCGCGAGCAGCATCGCGAAGCCCGCGTCCGCGTCGCCGTGCTCGATCGCGAGATCGGCGAGCTCGAACTCCGCGCGCTCCGAGCGCGGCCCGTCCGGCGAGTCGGCGAGCAGCCGCTCGTACGACGCGCGCGCCTCGCCCCAGGCCTCCGCCCGCTCGAAGGCGCGCGCCTGCATGAGCCGCGCCTCGTCGCGGTCCTTCACGAGCAGCGCGCGCGACGCCGCGCCGTCGAACGCGCTGGCCGCCTCGCGGTAGCGCCCCGCGTGGTAGGCGCGCTCGCCGGCGGCGATCGCGGCGAGGTACGCGTCGCCGCGCGCCGGCGCGCACGCGGGGCCGAGCAGCGCGGCGATCGCGAGGGCGAGCGCCGGCGCGGAGGCGTTCGCGGCGCGGCGGCTCATGCGCGCACGCCCGCGCCGTCGCGATCGAGCGGCTGCGCCAGCGCCTCGGCGAGCGCCTCGGCGAGCGCGCTCGCCGCGAGCGCGACCTGCTCGGGCGCGACGTCGAGGTGGGTCACGGCGCGGACGGCGCTCCGGCCCGCCGCCCCGACGAGCACGCCGCGGCGCCGCGCGGCGTCGACGAGCCGCTCGGCCGGGACGCCGGGCGTGTCGATGTAGAGGATGTTCGTCTCGGGCTCCTCGATCGTCGCGGGCGGCGGCGCGGTGGAGGGCTCCGCGGCGGCGCGGCGCGCGACCTCGCGCAGCGCGCGGGCGATCGCGCGCGCTGCCTCGTGGTCCTCGGCGATGCGGTCCTGGTGGTGCGAGAGCGCGTACAGCGCGGCGGCCGCGAGCACGCCGGCTTGCCTCATCCCGCCGCCGAGCATCTTCCGGAAGCGGAGCGCGGCGCGCACGACGTCGGCGCTGCCGCACAGCGCGGACCCGACCGGGGCGCCGAGCCCCTTCGAGAAGCAGACGCTCACCGTGTCGAACGGCGCCGCGAGCTCGGCGACCGGTCTGCCGCAGGCGACCGAGGCGTTCCAGATGCGCGCCCCGTCGAGGTGGAGCGCGAGCCCGTGCGCGCGCGCGACCCTCGCGATCGCGAGCACGTCGTCCTGCGGGAAGACCCGGCCGCCGGCGCGGTTGTGGGTGTTCTCGATCGCGACGACGCGCGTGCGCGGCAGGTAGTAGAGCGGCGGCTTGATCGCGTCCTCCACGTCCCCCGCCGTGAACAGGCCGCCGCGGCCGGCGAAGACGAACTGCACGCCGCTCCACGCGGGCGCGGCGCCGCTCTCGTAGAAGGCGCAGTGCGCGCCCTCGCCCGCGATCACCTCGTCGCCGCGCTGCGTGTGGCAGAGGAGCGCGATCTGGTTGCCCATCGTCCCGCTCGGCACGAACAGCGCGGCCTCCTTGCCCGTGAGCTCCGCGACGCGCTCCTCGAGCCGGCGCACGGTGGGGTCCTCCCGGTACACGTCGTCGCCGACCTCGGCCGCCGCCATGGCCGCGCGCATGGCCTCGGTCGGTCGGGTCACGGTGTCGGAGCGGAGATCGATCATCGCCTGCATGCTGGAACCTCGGCTGTAGGTCGGGGCCGACACGTTAGCACCGCGCCATTGCCCCTACGCGGGGCTCGCCGCCGCGAGCCGCGGGAACCGCTCGGCCATCCGCCACGCGATGCGCGTCGCCATCGCCATGATCGGCACCTGCGAGTTCACGCCGATGCTCGTGGGGAGGATGGAGCCATCGGCCACGAAGAGCCCCGGCAGCTCGAAGCACTCGCCGCTCTGGTCGACGATGCCGCGCCGCGGATCGTTCGCCACGCGCGCGCTCCCGAGCGGGTGGAACGCCATGCACTCGATGCGGCGCGCGTCCACGGGGGCGCGCTCGTCCGCGAGCGCGGCGTCCATGGACGTGATCGGCGGGGCGCCGAGCAGCGCGGTGTAGACCTCGCGCGCGCCGGCGGCGAGCGCCATCTCGCTGAGGATCGTGATGGCGCGGCGGAGCCGCGCGAGATCCCGCGGCGCCATCGCGTACGAGACGAGCGGCTCCCGGCCCAGGCCGCGGCGGACGCGGCCGCCGCCCTCGTCGTGGATCATGGCGCCGAACACCGCGCAGCGCGGGAGCGCGCGGACGCGCCGCCGCAGCGCGGGCCCGACGCCGGGCAGGCCGGCCGCGAGCACGTTCACCGCCGAGTACACCCCGACGAGCTTGATCCCCTCGGCGTCGAAGTGGTCGGAGTAGACGCTCTGGAGCGCGCCGTCCCAGCCGTTCAGGGTGTCGTCGAACCGCGCGACCACGCGCACCGCGGGGTGCAGCGTCACGTCGTTGCCGAGCGCGCCGCTCGCCCTGAACGCGCCCGCGGTGCCGAGGAGCAGCGGCGTGTGCAGCGTGCCGCACGCGGCGACGACGACCTTCGCGCGCACCCGGAACCGGCGCGGCGGCGCGCCCGGCTCGCCGCCGAGCAGCCGACCCTCGACGCCGGCGGCGCGCCCGCGCGCCACGGTGATCCGCTCGACCAGCGCGTCGGCGACGACGCGCGCGCCGCCCGCGACGGCCGAGGGCAGGTAGGCGATGTCCACCGAGCGCTTCGCCCCGGCGGGGCAGGTGAAGTTGCACCGGCCGTTCCCCTCGCACGCGTCGCCTGTGTTGCGGCGGAGCGGGCGCATCGGGATGCCGAGCCGCCGCGCCCCCTCGACGAACCGCGCCGTCGACGCCGAGCGCAGCGCCTCGGGGACCTCGCGCACGTGGAGCCGCTGCTCGACGCTGTCGTACGCCGCCTCGAGCGCGCGCTCCGACAGCTCGTCGAGGCCGAGGTCGCGCACCCACCGCGCGTGCACGCTGCCCGGGATGCGGAAGCAGACGCCGCCGGTCACCACCGACGAGCCGCCGACGGCGCGCCCGAGGGTGAGGGAGATGATCGGCGTCTGGCCCACGCCGAGCGCGGTGAGCATGCCGCCCTCGCGGAACAGCCGCCGCAGCGACTCGCTGGGCTTCCAGCGCTGGTAGTCGTCAGGGCGGTAGTAGGGGCCCTCCTCCAGCACGATCACGCGGCGCCCCGCCTCGGCGAGCAGCGCCGCGACGACCGCGCCGCCGGCGCCGGAGCCGACCACGACGACGTCGCACGCCTCGTCGAACCCGTCCGGCAGGTCGCGCCCGCTGACGATCGGCTCGCTCGACGCGATGGCGCTGCTCACGCCGCCCCCTCGGCGCCCGGCGCGGCGGGCTGCGCGCGCGCGGCGTCGTCGGGCGACGCCGCGCGCGCGAGGGCCGCGGGCGGCGCGTCCGCGGCCGGGCGGAGCGCGGGCAACCTGCGGCGCGCCGCGGTGCTCTCGCGGTCGAGGCCGGTCAGCGCGAGCTCCGTGCCCTCCTCGAAGGCCGGGATGCACAGCGGCACCTTGAACGCGAGGAGCAGCATGGCGAGGAGCCCGACGCGGCTCGACTCCAGCGCCTCGAGGTAGGCGAGCCGCCTGCCGAGCGGGAGCCGGCTCATCCGGCCGAGGGCGCCGATCACGAACGGCGGCAGCAGCTCGAGGCAGGCGGCCAGCAGCGCGAACCCGCGCCGGGTCTCGGGGCTGGCCTGCCCGAGCGAGAGATCCAGCGCCGCGACAGCGCGCTCGCAGACCCCCGCGCCCGGCGGGACGAGCTCCCCGCGCTCGTCCTCATCGCAGAGCATCGCCTCGGCGGCGGCCCACGCGACGCGGCGCGCCCACGGCGATAGCCCTCGCCCGGGGCGGTCCAGCCGATCGAGCCCTCGCGCAGCGCGCTCGCCGGCGCCCTCCACCGCGTCGTGCATGGCCGCGAGAGCCTAGCCCGGATCCGAGACGTTCGCGCGTCGTTGCATAACGACACACTGGCGGTTCGCCGTGGCGCGTCGAAGAAGCTCGGATCGAGCCGAGCGGGAGCGCCCTTCGCGGCGGCGCGCGCGGGCTGCCCGTCGCCGATCCGGTTCTGGTATGCAGCAGAGCGGCCAGGGGGACACGGAGGAACGATGGCGGAGCGATCGCTGCAGCACCGAGATCCTGACACCAAGGACGACGAGACGCTGAGGAGAGAGGCGCGCGTGCACCTCGCGAGCGAGCCGGCGCTGCAGCTCGTGGCCGAGCTGATCGCGCGGCTGCGGGAGCTCGACCTGCCGTGGTGGACGCCGGTCAAGCTGCGCGAGCGCTTCGGCGCGGTCGAGCGGATGGGCTGGTTCCGCGAGCGGAGCGACGTTCGCCAGCAGATCACGACGTCGCTGACCGGCCTCTCGCCGCGCGCCGCGCGCCGCAAGACGCCGGACTTCCAGGGCGCCCTCATCGACTCCGTCATCGACGAGGGCGACATCACCCCGCGCTCGTTCGAGGCCGCGTTCGATCCGCGCGACATCGCCGTGTACGGCCCGGCCGGCGGGTACTGGCAGTTTTTCCGTGAGTCGATGCCGTGGGACCAGGACACGCCGCAGCACCAGGAGATCGTCGCCTGGCTGCTCAAGGCGCTGCTCGCGGACCGGAGCCCGTTCGAGGGCATCGGGAGGACGCCGATCCTGACGCCGTGGGACGTGCGCACGGCGATCGACGGCCGGCTGTGGCAGACCCGGATCCCGCTCGAGGTCCGCGTCGCCATCGACAACGCGCGGCTCAAGCAGGAGCGCGAGCGCCCGGGCGTGCCGTTCCACGCCGACGGCGAGCTCGCGATCGCGGGGCCGGACGTCATCGCCGCGAACATCCCCCCGCGCGAGATCCTCCCCGTGGTGCAGCTCGCGCAGAAGGCGATGCGCTTCGACGCGTCGCGCGCCGCCGCGCCGAAGGCGGAGACGCCGCGCGCGGCGCCGGCGGAGGTGTCCACCGGCCGCAGCGGCGCGATCGCCGCCGCTCCGCCGGCCGCCGCCGCTGCAGCCGCCGCGTCTCCGCCGGGCGCCGCGGGCGCGCCGGCAGCGCCCGCGCCCGGCGCGCCCGCGGCGGCGTCGCCCCCCGTCTCGTCCGGCGCCGCGCCCGCCTCGAAGCCGGCGACGTCGCTCTCCGCCTCGCCTGTGTCGGCGCCGGCGCCCGTCTCGTCCGGCGCCGCGCCCGTGTCGGCGCCGGCCCCCGCCTCGCCGGGCGGCGCGACCGATCTCGGCCAGGCCGGCAAGCCCGCCGCGAGCGCCGCTCCGGCCGTGGCTCCCTCCGGGACGACAAGCTCGCCGCCGGGGACCCTCCCGGCGTCGGTGAGCAGCCCGCCGGGCGGCTCTCCCGCGGCGAGGGCCGCCGGGAACATCACGCCGCCGAGCGCGATCGTCGCGAGGCCGTCGCCCGCGGCGGGCGCCTCGCAGGGCGTCGAGCCTCCGCGCGGCCGGCTGCCGAGCGACCCCGGCGCCTCGTCGGCGCGCGCGTCGACGCCGCCTCCGCCCCCCGCGTTGCGCGCGTCGACGCCGCCTCCGCCCCCCGCGTCGCGCGCGTCGACGCCGCCCGCGCCCCCTGCGCCGCGCGCGTCGACGCCGCCCGCGCCGAGCGCCGCGTCGGCGGCGGCGGGGGTCGAGTCGCTCGACGACCTCGAAGCGGAGGACGGCGACGCAGACGACGCCAGCGCGGCGGAGAGCGAGCGCACGAACCCGTGGGCGGTCTCGGCCTCCGAGAGGCCCGAGAAGCTCGACGACGACCTCGACGACCTCGGGCCGGTGGAGCTGCCCGAGGGCGGAAAGCCGTCCACCCGGACGTAGCGCGCCGCTCCGTCGCGGCACGGCGCGCCGCTCCATCGCGACGCCGCGCGCGGCCGTCTACACACTTCTTCACGCGCGGTCCCGCACGCCCTTCACACGCCCTGCGCAGCTTCGACGTGGATCGAGGCCGCGCGTCTGCGGCTTCGAGCCTCGCAGCCCGGGGCCGCGCGTCTGCGGCCCCGGTCCCTGCGGCCGGGGTCGCGCTCGCGCTCGGAGGAACCGAGCGCCGCGCGCACATACCCCGTGCACGGAACGACAGCGGAGACGCTCACGGAGGGTACTCATCATGTTGGGATTCGTGGTTGGAACGGCCTGTCTGATCGGGCTGATCGCAGCGCTGCGGCGCGGTCACCGGTACGATTGCGGCGGCGCGCCCTGGGGCGCTGGGCCGCGCTCCCACGGCCGGCGCGGCTTCGGCGGCTTCGGCGGCTTCGGCTTCCGCCGGCGCTTCTTCCTGTCGTTCCTCTTCGACCGGCTCGGCACCACGCCGTCGCAGGAGAAGGTGATCGTCTCCGCCATCGACGAGCTCCGCGACGCCGCCGCCGCGCAGCGGAGCGAGATCCGCAGCACGCGCGCGGACGTGGCGGCCGCCGTGCGGAGCCCGAGCTTCGACGAGACGCGCCTCGGCGAGCTCTTCGCGCGGCACGACACCGCCATCGAGGCGCTGCGCAGGGCGTCGGTCGGCGCGCTCGGGAAGGTCCACGCCGTGCTCGATGACCGGCAGCGCGAGCAGCTCGCCGATCTGATCGAGATCGGGCCGTCCGCGTTCCGCGACATGTGGTCGGGCAGGGGCGGGTGGCGCGGCCACCGCGCCGATCCGTACCGGACCCACGGCGAGTGGGCGTGAAGGAGGCGATGAGACCATGATGCGACGTCAGATCACGATCGCCCTGCTCGCCGTCGGCACCGTCGTCGGTTACGCCCACGGCTTCTCCTCGATGCGTTGCCGGGCGGAGGCCCGCCGCGACGCCTTCCAGCGCCACGTCGCGTCCCTTTGCGTGGACGCCGCGCGGCAGGCCGAGCGCGCCGAGCGCCCCTCGTCGCGGAGCGCCGCGCCCGCGCGGGCCGGAGCGCCAGAGGCTGACACCGGCGTGGAGCGCTGAGATATAAGTGGACACAGGCGAGGCGGCGGCAGCGCGCTGCCGCCCCGCCCACCCGGGTGAATCCATGGCGCTGCGGCTCCTGCTCATCGATGACGACACCAGGCTCCACGGCTTGCTCGCGAGCTACCTCGAGCAGAACGGGTTCACGGTGACCGTCGCGAGCGACGGCGCGCGCGGCCTCGCCGCCCTCGCCGCGGGCACCTTCGACGCCGTCCTGCTCGACGTGATGATGCCCGGCATGGACGGCATCGAGGTCGTGCGCCGCATCCGGCAGAAGAGCTCGATGCCGATCCTCATGCTCACCGCGCGCGGCGACGAGGCCGATCGCGTGGTCGGGCTCGAGATCGGCGCCGACGACTACATCGCGAAGCCGTTCAGCCCGCGCGAGCTGCTCGCGCGCCTCCGGGCCGTGCTCCGGCGCGCCACGCCCGACGCCGCCGGCGAGCGGATCGTGGCCGGCGACATCGCGATCGACGTGCCCGGCCGCGTGGTCACCGTGGCGGGCAAGCCCGCGGATCTCACCGGCATCGAGTTCGACATCCTCGTCGCCCTCGCGCGGCGCGCCGGTCGCGTCGTCGCCCGCGAGGCGCTCCTCGAGGAGGCCGGCCGCGGCGACGTCAACGTCGGCGGGCGGACGGTCGACGTGCACATCTCGCACCTGCGGCAGAAGCTCGCCGACGACCCCAGGTCGCCGAAGCTCATCAAGACGGTGCGCGGGGTCGGCTACGTGCTCGCCAAGGACCGCACGTGAACCGCTGTCGCTCCTGGCTGTCCGAGAACAGGCGGAAGGTCTCGCTCGGCCGCTTCGTGAACGCGCGGCTGCACCGCCGGATCTTCATGTGGTTCGGCGCGACCATCCTGATCACCGCGGTCGCCGCGATCGCGACGACCGGGGCCATCAACCGCGTCGGCAACTCCGGCTGGCGCCGCGAGCACGCCCGCGCCCAGTCCTTCGTCGACCACCAGTTCCATCGGGTCTGGGGCGATCCCGTGGCCCGCGACGCCCTCGCCCGTGTGATCGCCGAGGATTTCGACACCGACCTGGAGCTCCTCGACGCGACAGGGCGGCGGCTCGCGCGTTACGGCCAGCCCTGCCGGTCGCAGGTCATGGTCGCCCAGGTCCACGGCGATGCCGGCCCGCTCGGCACCGTGCTCCTCTGCCCTGGGCGCGGCCGCTCGGGCGCGTCGCTCCGCTTCGCCCTGCCCCTGCTCGCGGTGGCCATCGTCCTGTGGGCGGCCTCCGGCCTCATCTCGCGCCGCCTCGCCCGCCCGCTGGTCGATCTGGCCCACGTCGCGCACGAGATCGGGCGCGGCAAGCTGTCGAGCCGCGTCCGGCTCGACCGCCACGGCCACGGCGAGGTCAGCGTGGTCGCCGAGGCGGTCAACGACATGGCCGCGCGCATCGAGCGCCAGCTCGCCGATCAGCGGGAGCTGCTGGCCGCCGTGTCGCACGAGCTCCGCACGCCGCTCGCCCGGATCCGCCTGCTCACCGAGATGGCCCGCGAGTGCGGCGCGCCGAGCGCGTCGGTGCTCGACGACCTCGACCGCGAGGTCATGGAGATCGACGCGCTCGTCGGCGACCTCCTGGCCAGCTCGCGCCTCGATTTCGCGGCCCTCACCGTGACCCGCCTCGGCCCGGCCGAGACGGCGATCCGCGCGCTCGAGCGCGCCGGGCTGGATCCGACGCTGCTCGAGGTCGCCGAAGGGACGCCTGCGTTCGAGGCGGACGCGACGCTGCTCGCGCGTGCCCTCGCCAACCTGATCGAGAATGCGCGCGCGCACGCGGGCGGGGCCGAGCGGCTGCGGGTCCGTCCTGGCGGTCAGCGCAGCATCATCTTCGAGGTGGAGGACCGCGGGCCCGGGTTCGCCGAGGGGGAAGAGACGCGCATCTTCGAGCCGTTCTTCCGGCGCGAGAGGGCGCAAGGGGGCGAGAGCGGCGCCGAGCGCGGCTCGCTCGGCCTCGGCCTGACGCTGTGCAAGCGCATCGCCGAGGCGCACGGCGGCCGCGCGTTCGCCGAGGGCCGCGAGGGCGGCGGGGCTCGCGTGGGCATCGAGCTCGCGCTGCGCCCGCCGGCCGGCGACGCGCGCCCCGAGGGCGCTCCTCGCCGCGCCTAGCTCCGCGCGTCAGGAATCCCGCCAGGGATTGCTGAGGCGCGGAGCCAGAAACCAGAGCGGCCGCGAAGCGGACGCCGGGGTGCGGAGCGGGGCGGAGCCCCGAGGAACCAGGCGAGGACCTGTCGCGAGGAGGATCCGCGCCGGGGGGCGTTCCCGCTTGACCGCCTGACGGTGCGGGTGCGACCCTCCGTGGGCTCGCGACCATGCGAATCCTCCTCTGCGAAGATCAGGACGCGATCCGCCGCATGATCGAGGCGTTGGTCGGCGCGAGCGGCCATGAGGTCGTCGGCGTCGGCACCGGCCCCGAGGCGGTGGAGCGGGCCTTGACCGAGCCGTTCGACGTGCTGCTGCTCGACCTGATGCTCCCCGGGAGCATGGACGGCTTCGAGGTCTGCGCGCGCCTCCGCGCCGATCCGGGCACCTCCAGCCTGCCGATCGTCGTGATCAGCGCCCTCGACGACCCCGATGCGCGCGCCCGCGCCGAGCAGCTCGGCGCGACCGCCTACTACGCCAAGCCGTTCCGGCCCCTCGAGCTCCTGGAGCTCATCGGCGGCCTCAAGCCCGCGCGACGGGGCTGAGGCTGAGCCAGGAGCGCCGCCGCCGCGACGGCGGGCGGCCGGCCGGCGCAAGAGCGCGCTGGAACATGGCGCGGGTTTTGGCTACACCCCGCCGTCATGCACACTCGGTGGCGCGGGGATATGGCTTCGACGCTCGCGGCGGTCGCCCTGGCGGCGCTCGTCGCCGGCTGCGACGGAGATAAGGACAAGGCGCAGGTCACCGTCGACGCGGGCGCGCTCGACGCCGGCCCGCCGCAGCCGGTGCTGGGGGGCAAGCTCGGCGAGGAGCTCGCCGCGGCGGCGTCGGGCAGCCCCGAGGCGCGGCCGGCGCCCGGAGGCGCGACGGACGGCCCGCCGGAGAACGGCGTGTTCTCGTCGGCCGCCGCGGCCGCCGCGCTCCCGAAGGACGTGCCTTACAAGATCGAGGTCATCGACGCCGGCAGCGAGCCGAGGGCCAGGCTCGCGGCGAAGATCGACCCGAAATCCGAGCAGAAGGTCGCGATCACGCTCGGGCTGCGCATGGGCGGGCCGCAGGGGCTGCCGAACCTCGAGCTCGGCGTGAGCTTCAAGGCGGAGAAGCCGGCCGACAAGCCCAAGGAGGGCGCGGAGGCGCCCGCGGCGGGCGCGGCGGGCGCGGCGCCGACGAAGGTGCTCGCGAAGGTCACGTCGGCGACCCTCGCGTCGATGTCGGTCGGCGGCCCGCCGAAGGAGCTCGCGGACGCGCTGGCGAAGCTGAAGGGGAGCTCGCTGCGCTATGACCTCTCGCCGGCGAACGTGACCAGCAATCAGAAGATCGAGCTGCCGAAGGACGCGGATCCCGGGCTCCAGCCGCTGGTGGGCGCCCTCGGGGAGGCGATCGCGCTCGTCACGCCGCCGCTGCCGGACAAGCCGGTCGGCCCCGGGGCTTACTGGATGGTCACCGACCGCACCGTGGCGTCCGGCGCGCAGCTGCCGGTGCTGCGGTACCGCGTGTTCAAGATCGAGAAGGTGGAGGGCGATCGCGTCTCGCTCAGCGTGGACACGCGCCAGTACGCGGAAGGGGCCGACCTCAAGCTGCCCGGCCCGAACGGGGACGTCACGCTGACGATCGACCGGCTCGAGTCCTCCGGCAAGGTCTCGCTCACCTGGTCGCCCTCGAGCTTCGTGCCGGGCACCGCGGACGCCTCGCAGCGGCTCCAGGCGCTGCTGGTGCCGCCCGGCGCCGCGGGCCAGCAGAACGCCCAGCGCAGCGTGGCCCAGGTGGAGCTCACCGCGAAGTTCGCCGCGCCCGCAGCGCAGTAGCGCCGGGGCCGCGCGCGACGTGCGGGCGGACGCGGCGGCGGCGCAGCCCCGTGCGGCGCGCCGGCGCTGCTGCGCCGGCCCCGCTCCGCGGCGCGCCGGCGCTGCTGCGCCGGCCCCGCTCCGCGGCGCGCGCGTGCGTCCTGGTCGCTGCCCGTGAAGCCGGGAGACCCTGGGATCCGCGGCGCGCGCTGCGGTGGCGCGGCGGTGCAGCGGGCGTTGGCTAATCCCGTGCATGAGCGCCCGTGCGGGGAGGCGTGACAGCTGTCCGACCCGGCTGACAGCGGCGGTCGAGCAGGCAGAGGCACGGTGCGGGCGGCATGACCTACGGGTGCGAGCGGAACAGGCGCGGGTGCAGCCTCGAGGCTTACCTGAAGGAGACAGGGCTCACCGAGGGACAGCGGCGGCGGCTCCGGCTGTTCCAGACGGTGGAGGAGGCCGTGAGCGACCGCGTGGAGGAGCTGTGCACGTGCAGCGCGGTCGACGTGACGGACGCGGCGATCCTCGTCGTGTCCCCGGCGGCGCGCCGCCTGCTCTTCGCCAGCGCCGCGTCCGGCGGCGCGGATCCCCCGGGCGCGAGCATCATCGTCGGCCATCGAGCGCGGCTGCACGAGTTCCTGCACACCGTGCTGCCGCCCGCGGACGAGGCGCCGCTCGACCCCTACGCCGACCTGCTCGCGCCTTCTCCGCCCCAGTGCGTCCGCGTGCTCATCCTCGACGAGGACTCGCTCACGGTCCTGAACTACGGCGCCTTCGTCGTGGTGAGCCTCGATTGCAGCGAGATGCCGGAGGCGTAGCGTCGTGCCCCGCGCGGCAGGTCAGAAGCGCAGCGTCAGGCCGCGCGGGCCGAGAGCGGCGCGCGGCGGGGCTTGCCTGTCCGGCGCGGCGGCGCCGCGGTCGAGGAGCAGCACCAGCACGCCGGCGCCGGCGGCGACGAGGCCGGCGCCCGCGATGATGTCGCCCGCGAGCGCCTGGGTGCGCGCGGCGTCGGCCGCGGTCCCGTCCCGCGTCGGCGCGTCCGACGCGCTCGCGACCCCGAGGAGCCCGATGGCCACCCCGGCCGCGACCGTGGTGAGCCCGCCGGCGATCAGCGCGATCGGCACGACGCGGCTCGTCGCGTCGTCGGGCGCGGAGCTCGAGGCGGCGCTCACCGGAGCGCTCGCCGTGAGCGCCCGCGGCCCGGCGGTGGCCGAGGCGGCCTCTCGCTCCAGGCTCAGCACGACGAGCACGCGGCTCCCCGGCGCCGCGGCGACGCTCCGCCGCACCTCGCGGTAGCCCGGCGCGCTCACGGCGAGCGTGTGGTTGCCCGGGTTGAGCGGCCGTGGTCGATCGAGCGCCGCCGCGGGCACGACGCCGCCGTCGAGCTTCACCACGAGCCCGGCCACGTCGCTCGGGGAGAGCCTGAGCTCGAGCGCCGAGATCTGGCGCTCCAGGTCCTCCACCGCGTGCCGCGCGAGCCGCTCGTACTCCCGCGTCGCCGGCGCGGACGGCTCGACCAGGAAGGCGCGGAAGCTCTCCAGCGCCTCGACGAGCAGCCCCGTCTGCTGCTGCGCCACCCCGAGGCTGTAGAGCGTGATCGGCGCGCGCTTGATCGCGAGGGAGCGCTCGTACCGCTCCCGCGCCTGCTCCCAGCGGCCCTGCTTGGCGAACTCGGAGGCCTCGATGAAGATCTCGCGCGCCACGGCGACGTCGGCCGCGCTCTGCGCGGCGGCCGGCGCGGAGAGCAGCCCCGCCGCCGCGATGAGGAGCGCGAGGGGGCCCGCGAGCGCTCGCGACCGCCGCGGCGTCATGGCCTGAACCGCTCCCCGTCGGACGTGAGCGAGAACCCGTCGAGCCCGGACCACAGGATGAGCTCGGTCCCGGTCCAGACCCCCACGCCGTAGCTGTGCTGCCTCGCGGCGGGCGACATGTCCGCGCCCCAGCCGGTCAGCGGGTCGTACAGCTGCCCGTCTCTCCTGAACATCGTGCCGCTCCGCCCGCCTGCGATGAGCGCGCGCGTCCCGGCCCAGCCCGTCCAGCCGGTGCGCCGCTCGCTGCGGCTGCGCCGCGAGGGGCGGCCCGCGTTCTCGATGCGGAGCCACGCGCCGGTCGCCGGATCGTAGCTCGCGCCGTCGTCGAGCGCGTCGCCGCCCGCGTTCTGCCCACCCCAGACGAGCAGCTGGTTGCCCATCCAGACCGCGAAGGCGTCCTGCCGCGCGCTCGGCGCGCCCGCGCTGGGCAGCGCCCGCCACGCGTCGGTCGTGGGGTTGTAGGCGTGCCCCTCGCTCGTCGGCTCGCCGTCGGTCTGCCCTCCGAACAGGTAGAGCTCCGTGCCCGACCAGGCCCACGCGACGCCGGCGCGCGCCCTGGCCGCGCCGGCGCTCGCGGCCGGCGTCCACGCGTCGGTGAGCGGGTCGTACAGCGCGCCGCCGGCCACCGGGGCGCCGCCCGCGGAGCCGCCCCAGATCAGCAGGCGCGTCCCCGTCCACACGGCGATCGGCGCCAGCCGCGCGGCGGGGGCGTTCGTGGCGCTCATCGCGCGCCAGGTCCGCGCCGCGAGGTCGTACGCGGCGCCGGTCGAGAGGCCCGACGTGCTCCCGTACGAGCCGCCGCCCCACACGAGCACCTGGGAGCCGGTCCACGCCGCGGAGGCGAGCACGCGCGGCGAGGGGGCGCCCTCGCGTCCGAGCGGCGACCACACGTCGCGCGCCGGATCGTAGAGCGCCCCGTCGTCCACGTCCCCGGCCGCCGTGCGGCCGCCCCACACGAAGAGCGCGCTCCCGATCCAGGTCGCCGCGGCCATCTGCCGCGACGCGGGCGCGCCGGCCTTCGTCATGACGACCCACGCGGGCGTGCACGCGCCGTCGCGGCACTCGCGCCCGCTCAGGCACGCGTTCCCGCACGCGCCGCAGTGATCGGTCGAGCCCAGGCTGACGCACGCCCCGTTGCAGGCCACGAGCCCGGTCGCGCAGGGCGGGAGGCAGGCGCCGCCGGAGCAGGTCTCGTCGCCGTTGCAGTCGGCGCTGGTGCAGCACTGGCTGCACGCGACGAGGCTGCAGCACTGCTGTCCGGCGGCGCAGCCCGTGCTCCGGCACATCGTGCCGCCCTCGGCGCACACGTCCGTGGTGCAGCCGTCGCCGTCCGAGCAGTCCTCGTTCGAGCAGCAGGCGCGGCACGCGTCGCCGCAGTCGTGCGGCGTGAACCCCTCGCACGCGCACGCGCCGGCGACGCACGCGGCGCCCGGCTTGCAGGCGACGCCGCACCCGCCGCAGTGCTGCGGATCCCGGGCGAGCTCGGACTCGCAGCCCGGGGCGGCCGGGTCGCAGTCGTCGAAGCCGTCGTCGCAGGCCAGCGCGCCCGCGGCGCAGTGCTGATGCGGCCCCGCCGCGACGTCGCACGCGCCGCAGTGGCTCGAGCTGGTCTGCAGGTCGACGCACGAGAGGCCGCACGTGGCGAGCCCCGCGGCGCACGAGGCGGCGCACGCCCTCCCGTCGCAGTACGGCGTCGCCGGGTCGCACCGCGCGCCGCAGGCGCCGCAGGTCGCCGGGTCGGTGCTGACGGACTCGCAGCCGGGCACGTCGTCGCAGTCGAGGAGCCCGGCCGCGCACGCGCAGCCGCCGAGGAGGTCGCAGGTCGTGCCGGGCGCGCAGGCGTCGTCGCAGCCCCTGCAGTCCTCGCTCGTGCCGAGCGCGGCCTCGCAGCCGTCGTCGGGCGAGCCGTTGCAGTCGGCGTACTCCGGCTTGCACGTGCACGCGCCCGCGCTGCACTCCATGTTCGGCCCGCAGGTGACGCCGCAGGCGCCGCAGTGCGCCGGGTTCGAGGAGCCGTCGATCTCGCACCCCGTGTCCTCGCGGTTGTCGCAGTCGAGGAGCGGCTGCGCGCAGGCGCACCGCCCCTCGGTGCAGATGGCGCCGGAGGGGCACCGGAGGGCGCACCCGCCGCAGCGCTCGGCGTCGCTGGTGAGGTCGACCTCGCAGCCGTTCGTGACGATGTTCCCGTCGCAGTTGTCGAAGCCGAAGACGCACTCGGACGAGCAGTGGCCGCCCACGCAGAGCGTGTTCAGGCACTTGTCGCCGCACGCGCCGCAGTGCGACGGGTCGTTCAGCACGTCGGTGCACGCCCCGCCGCAGCACGACTCTCCGGCGCCGCAGGTGACGCCGCACGCGCCGCAGTGCTGCGCGTCCTGGCTCAGGTCGACGCACGCCCCGCCGCAGCAGGCGTCCGCCGGGCACTCCGGCGCGCAGCCGCCTCCGGAGCCGGTCGCGACGGCCTCGGACGGCTTGTCGGAGAGGGCGCTGTCCGCGAGCAGCGAGCAGGCGCCGGTGAGCACGGCCAGCGCGAGCAGCAGCGGCCAGCGTCCGCCGAGCGTGGCCTTGCGATGTCGCCTCTCGCGCGTGGAGCTCGCCTGCGGGGGCATCGGCTTCAGAAGTTCGGCCGAGCCGGGACCGGCAGGGCGGCGCCAGGAGTCTTCGAGCTCGCCCGCGACGGCGCGCTCCGGCGCGAGCCGGCGGGCCGGGGAGGCGTCGCGGCCTCCTGCTGCCCTGCGCTCGCGGCGCCGCCGTCGGCCGGGCTACGGCGGGGATCGCCGGCCGCGGGTTGCTGTCCGTCGGGCTGCTGTCCGGCGGCGCGGCCCTCACCGGCGGCGCGGCCCTCGCCGGCGGCGCCCGCGCCCCCGGCGCCCTGATCGAGCGGCAGGCCTCGCGGCTCCGCGGGCCGCGCCGCCGGCGAGGACGCGGCGTCGCCGTCCCGCGAGCCCGACATGCGCAGGGAGACAAGCGCGAGGCCGATCGCGCCGAGCACCGCGATCGCCGCCAGCGCGACGAGCGCGAGCAGCCACCGCCTGGCGGCCGGGCGCGCGGCGTCCCTCGGCGCGGCGTCCTTTTGCACGAGCGTCTCGTGGTCGGCGCCGCTCCTCGAAGCCCGTGTGGCCGGCCTGTCCGAGAGGGGCCGCTGCCCGCCGTCGCTCAGCCAGTGAACGGCGATCGACGTCCCGGTCACGTCCTCGTCGACGCCGTTCTCGGTCGCCCACCGCGCGAGCGCCACGCCCATCTCGCGCATGGTCCGCCAGCGACCGGAGCGCTCCTTCGCGAGCCCGCGCTCGATGATGCTCCACAGCGTCGCGTCGCCGGCGCCGAGCTCCGTGATCGGCGGCGCGTCCTTGACGAGGATCGCCGCCACGAGGTCGTGGTAGTTGCCGCCCTGGAACGGCCGCTGGCCCGTGATCGTCTCGTAGAGCACCACAGAGAAGGCCCAGATGTCGGTCTGCCCGTCGACGTCGGTGATGCCGCGCGCCTGCTCGGGTGACATGTAGTCGGGGCTGCCGAGCACCGTGCCCGCCTTGGTCACGTCGCCGCCCGCGGTCTCGCTCCACACCTTCGCGATGCCGAAGTCGACGATCTTGGGCGTGACGTCGCCGCGGTCGTTCTTCACGAGGAAGATGTTCTCGGGCTTGAGATCGCGGTGGACGATCTTGCGATCGTGCGCCGCGGCGAGGGCGCTCGCGATGGGCAGGAGGATGCGGAGCGCGGCCGCGGGCGAGAAGCGCTTCCTGCGCTCGATCGCCTCGACCAGCTGCTCTCCGCGGAGGACCTCCATCACGATGTAGGGGTCGAGGTGCTCGGACTCCCCGAAGTCGAGCACCCGGACGATCGAGGGGTGGTCGATGCGCGCGGCGGCGCGCGCCTCCTGCTGGAGGCGCAGGGTCGCCTCGGTCGAGTTGACCTCGCGCCGGATGAACTTGATCGCGACGTCGATGTGCAGGACGTCGTTGCGGGCCAGCCACACCATGCCCATGCCGCCCTCGCCGAGGACGTAGCGCAGCCGGTACTTGCCGCCGATGATGTCGCCTTCGCGGTAGATGCGCCGCGTCGACCTGCCGGGGCCGAGCGACGGCGCGATGGCCGCGGGAGGAACCGACAGGAACGACAGCTCGTCCGAGTCCGCGGCGTCCGAGTCGGGAGCGCTCGCGCGCGGGAAGGCCGCAGTAGAAGGGGAGGAGCGGCTCACGCCCTCAGCCCGCAGAGTCGAGCCCGTCGATGAGGCGGGCGCGGAGGTTGAGCGCGGCGACATGGAGCGAGCGTATTCTAACGTTGCCCGCCTCCCACAGCCATGGTCTCGCGCGGCGGCGAGCGAGGCGGAGCCGCGCGGTCAGCGTGTGGCCAGCGTGCTCGTCAGCGCGCTCGTCCGCGCATGAATTCGCGACCATGCGCGCTCTCGCGCGGACCCCACACGTCGTGCGACGTGCGACGAACACTGACAGGACGATGGCCGGACTTGTGTTCCACGAGGATCTTTACGCGGGGACCGATCCGCACCGTGAGGGGGCCCACGTGCTCATGGACATCGCCGTCGCACACGTAGCGGACCACGCCTGACCGGGCATCGAGCACCGCGCGCCGCGCGATCTTCTCGAACGTGTGCGCCTCGCCCATCGGCTGCGCTCGCCAGATGTCGCGCAGCTTCCTGACGAAGCCGAGCGCGGTGGTGTGGATGCCCAGCATGTGGAAGCTCTCCGGGCGCTCGTCGTAGCGGTGGAACGGACGGAACCCGAGGCCGATCTGGTCCACGGTGCCGGCCGCGACGGCGAGGTAGTCGCGGTCCGGGAACGACGATCCGTCCTCGAAGTGGACGCGGCCCTCCCAGCGCGCGGCGACCTGGGTGTCGGTCTTGAGGAGCACGGCGGCGCTCGCGCGGGCGAGGACCTTCGCGGCCCAGATCGCGCTCCGTTCCTCGCTGCGGTTGTACTCGGCGATGAACCCGTGGACGCAGCCGGTGCCGAAGATGAAGCCGTAGTGGGCGCCGATCTGCATCACGTGGCGCTCGATCCAGCGCAGCGGGTGCCGGCCGCGATCGGTGTAGCGGGCGATGAGCCCGGCGAGCAGGCCGTCGGGGCGCCCGCGCGGGACGCCGACGGCGTTGGCCACGGTGTTCATCGTCCCGCCGCGCAGGAACGCGATCGGCGGCAGCGGCTCGTCCTCGTAGACGTCGAGGAAGCCGGTGATGGTGACGTGGTTCGTGCCGTCGCCGCCCGAGATGCCGAGCACGTCGATGTCGAGCTTCCTGAAGTCCTCCGCGATCCGGGCGAGGTCCTCCCGGGTGCGCGCGGTGCGGACGACGCCGTGGTCGCCGAGGGTGCGCGCGAGCCGGACGGCGGCGCGGGGGTCGCTCAGGTTCTGGCGCGAGCGGGGGTTGATGATGACGCCGATGCCGCCCATCTAGCGCCGCCCTTTCGGCGTCTTCCACCGCGGGTTGATGTGGACCCGCATGATGTCCGCCATCAGGCCGAGGTGGGCGCAGTGGTCGGGCTTGTCGTCGCCGGTGTACCCGCGGAGGTGGAAGCCGCTGCGGTCGTAGCGCTGGATCATGTCGAGGCCGAGCACGTCGCGGCGCGAGGAGCCCCGCGGCTTGCCCCGCAGCTGCTGCACGATGAAGTTCGCCGTCTCCGCGGTCGACGCGTAGCCGGGCGGCAGGATGGAGGAGTGGCTCATGAACATGAACGCCTCGCCCGCCGCGGCGCGCCGGGCGAACGCGATGAACGGTTCGAGCTGCGCGACCTTGAGCTTGTGCTGCTGCTCGTCGGCGTACCCCGCGTGGAGCGAGTCGAGCAGCACCAGCGCGTCGACGCGCTTGCCGGCCGGCTGCCGCAGGATCTGCTCGATGGCGCCGTAGCCCGCGCTCCACGAAGAGAGGCCGAGCTTGCGGATGTAGGCCTTCTTCTTGCCGGTCTTCTTCGCCACCGCGCGCTCGATGCTGTCGAGCAGGTTCTCGAAGACGTACGGCGCCGAGAACGCGCTGGAGTAGGAGCCCGAGCCGATGCCGAGGTCGATGCCGACGAGGACGGCGCCCTCGGCCGTCTTCACGAACTCCTTCCGGAGCGCCTCGTGGCCGTGGAAATGGATGATGACGTCGAAGCCGCCGCGCTTCGTGACCCCGCCCCGGTGGGGCATGATCATCTGCCCGATCGACGGGGCGCGGGACCACGGGTCGTAGACGCCCCAGCCCGGGTCGGGCGTCATGCACGGGTTGATGTCGCCGCGGCGCTTCTTCGACGGGGTGGCGCGGCTGCTCGTCGCCCCCGGCCTGTCGCGCCGCGCCGGGCCGCGCTCGGCGCGATCGCCCGTGTCGGCGGCCGCGCCGCCCGCGCCGGTCGCCGGCGCGCCTGCGCCGGCGGCGCCGTCCGTCGCCGGCGCGCCGGCGACCTGCTGAGGGGCCTCCGCCGGCGGCTGCGGCGCGCCGGCGACCTGCTGGGGGCCCTCGGCCTGCGCGGGACTATCGGCCTGCGGCGCGCCGGCCGGGGGGACGGCCGGCGCTGCGGGCGGAGGCGCCGGCGGGGCGGTGCTGTCCTGCGCCGCTGCAGGGGGCGCGGCGAGCCACCAGGTGGCGGCAAGCAACGAGAGGAGCGCCCAGCGCCCGGAGGGCCGGCGGGCCTGCAGAGGATGTCTCATGTCGGGTTGGCCTCCATTCCATGGAACGGCGTGCGGATCGAGCGCCGGGTGCAAGGGGTCGCCTCCGCGCGGGGCGCCGCGACGCCGCGCGGGAGCTCGGCGACGGCGCGGGGGGCCGGCGGGGCTCCCTGCGCCGGCGGGCGTCACCCGGGCGGCGGCCTGCCCGGGGTGAGGGCGGTGCCCGCGTCGGCGGCGGCGAGGATGCGCTCCTCGGCTTGCGAGGCGAGCTTCTCGACCGCCGCGGCGGCGTCGGCGGGGGGCAGCGAGCGGAGGAACTGGATGAACTCCGGCTCGAGGCCGGGCTTCACGCCGCTCAGGGCGAGCACGATCGGGATGGCGGGCTTCTCGACCTCGGCGAGCTCCGTGGCGCGGGCGCGCCAGCGGCTCGCGCCGATGGCGAGCCGGAAGGCCCACTGCGCGCCGAGGCCGATGAGGAGGCCGGCCATGACGCCGGCGACGAAGAGATCGGCGTCCTTCGGGGCGAGGAGCGCGGCGGAGAGCCCGCCGATGGCCGCGCCGATCACGATGCCGGGCTCGCCGCTGTTGTGCGCGGCCGCGGTCTTCAGGATCTCCGCGGCCTGCATGCCCGGGCGCCCGCTGCGCACCGCGTCGCGCAGCGGCAGCAGGGTGGCGAGGCGGCGCATCGAGGCGGCCCGCACGCCGAGGTAGCTGATCAGCAGGGCGCAGACGGTCAGCCCGACGCCGACGCTCACGGCCACGCGCCGCGAGAAGACCCCCTGCGGCAGCGGCTCGCGGACCATCGCGGTGTTGGCGCGCTCCCGGTCGCGCTCGGCGGTGGCCTTGAACGCGGCCTCGGCGTCCTTCGTTGCCTGCGCGACCTTGTCGGCGGGGATCTCGGCGAGCAGCGAGAGCAGCTGCTTCGCCGCCTCGAACTGCTCGCCCTCGGCGGCGCCTGGCGGCGCGATCGCGGCCGCCTTGGCGATGGCGTCCCAGGCGGGGATCGCGCTCACCCGCGCCCCCAGGATCGCGTCCGTCGCGTCGCGGCAGCCCGCCAGGACCTTGGCTTGCTTGTAGAGCGGCTGGGCGGAGGCCCATGCGAGCTGCTTGTCGGGCTCCTTGGGCTTCGGCGGCGGCAGCGTGTTCCGCAGCGTGCGCGTCCTCGTGACGGGCGTCTCGCCCGGGCCGCGCGTGCCGCGCGTGTCGCGCGTGTCCACCGCGTCGAGCTGCTTGATCGCTCCGGGCTTCTCGGCCGGGTCGGGCATGCGCGCGGATTTCGCGAGCTTCTTGAAGACCTCGATCTCGGAGATCAGCTTCTCGCCGGCGAGGGCGCACGCGCGCGCGGGGGCGATGCGGGCCTCGGAGTCCTCCGCCTGGCGCCGCGCGCCCGGGTCCGGGACGAGCCTGCCCTCCACGGTCACGAGCCGGAGGACCGCCGCGGCGATGCACAGGACGAGGATGGCCGAGGCGATGAAGGTGGCGCGGACCTCCTCGCGCCGGGTGTACTCGTTCACGCTCGCTCCCTCGGAAAGACCGGAGATGGGCAGGGCGGCTGCCGGATCGGCGCGAGGGCGGCGCGCGCGAGCGCGGCCGCACGGCCGAGCCGCCACGGGGCACCGCGATCGGCGTCGCGGCCGTTACGGCAGGGGGACACCGAAGGAGCGCGAGCCCGTCGCATGCAGTTCACCGTTAGACCAGATGGCGGACCGATACCACAGCGTCGCTCGCGATGGGGTCCACAGCGCCCTCGTCTCGACGTCCGCGCTGTCGGGCGCCACGGTCCGCGCTTTCCAGCTCCCTGGAACTTGCTCTGCCCCGGGGCGCTGCGTGTAAAGGTGCGAAGAAGGCGCGAAGAAGGCGCGAAGAGGGCGCGGAGAAGGCGTGGAGGCTGCCGTCACATCCCACAAGTCCGTCGAACCCGCGGTCCCGGCGCGCGCTGCGCTGCCCGAGCAGCGGGCGGAGGCTGCGGGGCGCAGCGCCGCCGCGGGGGCGCCCGGCGCGGCCGCGCGCGGGGCGAGCCGGGGCCTGTGGATCTCGTCCACCTACTTCGCCGAGGGGCTGCCTTACGCGATCGCGCACAAGGTGGCGGGGGAGTTCTTCACGGCGGCGGGGGCGAGCCTGGAGATCATCGGGCTCGTGTCGCTCTACGGGCTCCCGTGGAACCTCAAGTTCCTCTGGAGCCCGCTGGTCGACCTGCACGGCAGCTCGCGGCGCTGGCTCGTGGGGGCCGAGATCGCGCTCGCGGTGATCCTCCTCGGGCTCGCCGCGGCGGCGGACAGCGGCGCGCTCGGGCTCGTCGCGGCGCTGTTCGGGCTGGTCGCCGTCGCGGCGGCGACGCATGACATCGCGGTCGACGGGTTCTATCTGCAGGCGCTCGACAAGGACGCGCAGGCGGCCTTCTCCGGGCTGCGGGTCGGGGCCTACCGGCTCGCGCTGCTCGCGGGCGCGCTGCTCGTCGCGTTCGCGGGGTGGGCGTCCTTCGGCGCTTCGTTCGGCGTCGCGGCGATCGGGCTCGCGCTGCTCGCGGGCGCGCACGGCGTGGGGCTGCCGCGCCCGGCCGCCGCCGCGAGGCCCGAGGCTGCCATCGCGCCCGGCGCCGCCGCCGGGCTGCGGCGCTACGCCGAGCCGTTCCGTGCGTTCCTCCGGCAGCCCGGGATCGCGTCGAGCCTCGCGTTCATCCTCTGCTACCGGGCGGGCGACGCGCTCATGTTCGCGATGTCGTCGCCGCTGCTCAAGAGCCTCGGCCTGGACACGGCGGCGCGAGGCAACGTGGGCGGGATCGGGACGGTGGCGTCGATCGCCGGCTCGACGCTCGGCGGCGTGCTCATCAAGCGCTGGGGTCTGGCGCGGACCATCTTCCCCATCGCGCTCGCGCAGAGCCTGGCGATCCTGCTCTACGTGGCGCTCGCTTGGTCGCGGCCGGCGCTGCCGTGGATCGTGGCGCTCGTCACGCTCGAGCAGCTCGTCGCCGGGGTCGGCACGGCGGTGCTCGTCGTGTTCCTGATGCGGCGCTGCGTGGACGGGTACAAGTCGTCGCATTTCGCGATCGGGTCGGCGCTCATGTCGGTCTCCGCGACCTTCGCGGGTAGCGTGAGCGGGTACCTGGCCGCCCGCGTGGGGTTCACGGCGTTCTTCGCGATCGCCTTCGCGGCGTCGATCCCCGGCGTCGTCCTGTCGCGCTGGGTGCCGCGGGACTAGCGATCCTCCTCGGGTCGAGCTCCGGTCGAGCCCGCTTGCGTCCCGCCCGCGACCGGCGCAACCCTCGGCGCATGCAGACCCGCGCGCGTCACCCGCCGCTCCCGCGCTCCACCGGGCCGATCCTGGCCGCCGTGGCCGCGGCCATCTCCCTCTCCGGGCCGAGGACCGCACCGGCAGCGCCGCCTGAGGCGACGCCCTCGCCGCCGAAGTCCGCGCCCACGGCCGCGGCTCCGAAGGCCGCGCCCGCGGCGCCCGCAGCTGCGGCTCCGAAGGCCGCGCCCGCGGCGCCCGCGGCCGCGGCCCCGAAGGCCGCGCCGGCCGCGCCGGCGGCGGCTCCGAAGGCCGCCCCGGAAGCGCCGCCCGCCGCCGCTCCCCCGCCGAAGCTCGACGTCCCCTTCACCAAGTACGCCCTCAAGAACGGCCTCACCGTGATCCTCCACGAGGACCACGCCCTCCCGATCGTCGCCCTGAACCTCATGGTCAAGGTCGGCTCGCGGTTCGAGGAGGCGGGGCGCACCGGCTTCGCGCACCTGTTCGAGCACCTCATGTTCATGGGCACGCGCCGCGTCCCCACGAAGCAGTTCGACGCGTGGATGGAGGCCGAGGGCGGCTGGAACAACGCGTGGACGAGCGAGGACCGGACCGCGTACCACGAGGTGGCGCCGGCCCACGCGCTGCCGCTCCTGCTCTGGCTCGAGGCCGATCGGTTCGCGTCGCTCGCGGACAGCATGGACGCCGCGAAGCTCAACGCGCAGCGCGACGTGGTGCGGAACGAGCGGCGGCAGACGAGCGAGAACGAGCCCTACGGCAAGGTCGAGCTGCTCCTGCCCTCGCTGATGTACCCGAAGGGACACCCGTACCATCACCCGGTCATCGGCTCGCACGAGGACCTCCAGGCCGCGACGGTCGGCGACGTGACGGCGTTCTTCCGGCGCTGGTACGTGCCGAACAACGTCTCCCTCGTCGTCGCCGGCGACTTCGATCCGCAGCGGGCGCGCGACGTCATCGAGCGGTACTTCGGCGGTATCTCGGGGCAGCCGGTCCCCGCGGCGACGACGCCGGCGCCGGTGAAGCTCAAGGGCGTCGTGCGGGAGACGATCGAGGACAACGTGAACCTCCCCAAGGTGGTGATGGCCTGGCACAGCCCCGCGCGCTTCGCGCCCGGCGACGCCGAGCTCGACCTGCTCGCCACGGTGCTCGAGCAGGGCAAGGCCAGCCGCCTCTACAAGGCGCTCGTCTACGACAAGGCGCTCGCCCAGGAGGTGAGCGCGCTGCAGGGCTCCAGCGACCTCGGCTCGACGTTCACGGTCGAGGCGATCGCGCGGCCGGGCGTGCCGCTCGAGAAGCTCGAGGCCGCCATCGACGCCGAGCTCACGAGGGTGCGCGACGCCAGGGTGAGCCGCGAGGAGCTCGACCGGGCCAAGAACCAGTACGAGACCGCCTTCGTGACCGCGCTCGAGTCGGTCGCCGGGCGGGCCTCGACGCTCAACCGGTACGAGACGTGGACGGGCCAGCCCGGGTTCGTCGATCAGGATCTGAAGCGCTACCGCGACGTGACCGCGGAGTCGCTGCAGGCCCAGGCGAAGAGCACGCTGGATCCGGACGCGCGGGTGATCCTGCGCGTCGTGCCGAAGGGAAGCGGCGAGACGAAGAAGGACGAGACGAAGAAGGACGAGACGAAGAAGGCGGTGACGAAATGAGAGCGAGGCACGCAGGTGCGATCATCGCGCTGCTCGCCAGCGCGCTCGGCTGCGGGCCGAAGGCGCCGGCGCAGCCGCCGGCGCGGGCCGAGGCGACGCGCCCCGCGGCCCAGGCGGCCGCCGCGCAGCCGGCGGATCCGATCGGGCCCAAGCCGGAGCTGCCGGAGCCGCGGCCGTTCACGCCGCCGGCGCCGGTGGTGCTCGACGGACCGAACGGCGCGAAGGTGTGGCTGCTCGAGCGCCACACGCTCCCGATCGTTTCCGTATCCGTCGCCGTCTCGTCGGGATCCGCGGACGACCCGCGGGGCGCGGCGGGGCTCGCCCACATCACGGCGGACATGCTCGACGAGGGCGCGGGGCAGCGGAACGCGGTCGAGCTGTCCAGCGCGATCAACGACCTCGGCGCGACGCTCTCGGTGGCGGCGCGCGCCGACGGGAGCGTCGCGTCGCTCTCCGTGCTGAAGAAGAACTTCGCGAAGGCGTTCTCCATCCTGGCCGACGTCGTCGCGCGCCCGCGGCTCGAGGCCAGGGAGTGGCAGCGCGTCAGCGCGCTCTGGCAGAACGATCTCAGGAAGCGCGGCGACGATCCGACGCGGGTCTCGTCGCTCGTCTCGTCGTCGGCGCTCTTCGGGCCGGGGACGCCGTACGGGCACCCTGTCGAGGGCCTGCTCGCGGATGCCAGGTCGATCGGGCTGCCGGCCGTGAAGGCGTTCTACAAGTCGGCGTGGCGCCCCGACCGCGCGGTGATCGCCGTGGTCGGCGACATCACCCGGGACGAGGTGATGCAGGCGGTCTCGCGCGATCTCGGCGCATGGTCGGCGAAGGGCGCGCCGGCGACCGCCGCGCCGGCCGCGAGGGGCGCGGCGGCGAGCGCATCGCCCGGTGCGCAGCCTGGGAAGGGGTCCACGGCGGCCGCGCCCGCGGCGGCCGCGACGCCGTCCTGGCAGCCGCCGCGGCTCGTGCTCGTCGACCGCCCGGGCGCGCCGCAGTCGGTGATCGCGGTCGTGCGGCAGGGGGTCGCCGCGAGCGACCCGCGACGGCCGCTGCTCCAGCTCATCAACACAGCGCTCGGCGGCTCGTTCACGTCGCGCCTGAACCAGAACCTGCGCGAGGACCACGGGTGGTCCTACGGCGCCGCGTCGTCGTTCAGCGAAACGCGGCAGCCAGGCGGGTTCGTGGCGCGGGCGTCCGTGGTCACCGAGGCGACCGGACCCGCCCTGAAGGAGATGCTGGGCGAGCTCGCCAGGATGGCAGACTCCGGCCTGACCCGCGACGAGCTGGCAAAGGTGCAGGCGCAGGACCGGGCGGACCTCGTCTCGGCCTACGAGACGGTGAACCGCACCGCCCTCCGCTACGGGACGCTGGCGCGGCTCGCGCTGCCGGAGACGTTCGACGCCACGGCGAGCCAGGCGCGACAGAAGGCGACGCTCGCAGGCCTCGCGGAGCTCGCGAGGGCGGTCGACCCGAAGGGGGCGACCATCGTCGTCGTCGGGCCGCGGCAGGAGATCTTGCCGCAGCTCCAGGCGATCGGCCTCGGCGAGCCGGAGGCGTGGGACGTCGAGGGGCAGCCGGTCCAGCCGAGCAAGGCCCCCTGAGCGGCGCTCGCCCGCGCCGGGCGCTCCTCCTGCCGCGCGGGCAGCGGGAGGAGCGGCCGCCGTCGCGCCGTCAGGGCTCGGTCGGCTCGAAGTCGAGCGGGTTGCTGGGCGCGCCCTCGTGCAGGACGCCGTCGCCGAACCAGTAGACGAAGCGAGGCTCCTGGGCGCCGTCGAGGTAGGCCTCCAGCCGGACGACGGCGCCCTTCGTCGTGGTGAACGTCATCGCGTCGATGTCCGCGCCGGTCTCGGCGTGGAAGTACGCGATGCCCTCGTCGACGAGGCGCGTCGCGTCCGTCTTTTCGAGGTCGCTCCCCACGATGTCGAACAGCTCGGACGACGTGTCCACGGACGCGTAGAGGTCGAAGCTGCAGACGACCTTGGACTGGTTGGTGTCGCAGGTCGTCCAGAGCTTCCACGTCCCGCCGGCCGTGTACTCGACGAAGATGCCGACACCTTCGCCCGGCTCGCTGTTCAGGACAGCGTCCGTGTCGATGGAGACGAGCATCGGGTCGTTCGTGGGAGGCGGCGGGCTCTCGTTGTCCACGTCGTCCCCATCGTCCCAGTCGTCGTGGTGGTGGCCGTGATCGCGGCCGTCCTCGTCGACGATGATGCAGCCGCCCAGGGCGAGGGGCGCGGCGACGAGGAGGAACGACCACAGCCCGAGTGAACGATGCTTCACAAAGTCAGCGGAGAACGTCATCGGATCTGCTCCTGCTCGTGGATCTCGCAAGACGCGGGCCAAGCGCTACCTCGATCGCGGGCGACCCGGCCCCGGCGCCGCCCTCCCCGGGGTCGGGCCCGAGGGGATGTGCATCCTGGGGCGTGAGGGGGCAGACGGCGCGCTCGGGAGCGCCCGCGGCCTCGCGGCTGGCGCGATGATCTGCGGCGCCGGCGCGGCCGGCGGCAACGACCTGGGCGCCGGCGTCGCGTCCGACGTCGACCGGCGCGGGGCGGCGCGGGGCGCGGGCGCGACGTGCGGCGTGCCGACGACGCGGGGCGCGGGCGCGACGTGCGGCGTGCCGACGACGCGCGGCTCCGGGGCCATCCGCGGCTGCGGGGCAGGCGAAGGGGGCGCGGCGATCGCCCTCGAGGAGCGGTGCGGCTCGCTGGCGCCGGCGCGGGGCAGGGCGCCGGACGGGCCCCGCGACGGAATGGCAGGCCTGGCGACCGGGGCCGGAGCATCGCCGTCGACCGACCTCGGGGTGCGCAGCGAGGGCGCCGCGCGCCGGTCGCCGACCGCGGGGGCCGGGGGCGCCGCCAGACGCCGCGACGACTGAGGCGCGAGGCGCGCGCCCGGCGACGTGCTCTTGCGCGCGTAGGCGAGGGCGCGCGGATCCGGCCTGCTGCGGAGCTTCGGCGCGGCCCTGGAGGGGACGCCAGCCTCGGCGAGCGAGGGCGACGCGGGGCGGTAGCTTCCCGGGCGGATCCCGTGCGGCGAGCTCGGGCGACCCGCGCCGCCCGAGCGGGCGTCGCTGCGCCCCGGGCTGCCCACGGTCGGCCGCGCCGGCCTGTACGGGTGCGAGTGCGCGGCGATGCGCCGGACGACCTCGCGATCGCGCACGACGTGCGTGTGAACGTGGCGGTGAAACACGTGCGTCGTCGGGCAGAAGACGTACGCCGCCGGGGGAACGGTCCACAGCGAGACCGCGACGCCGCCGCTCCAGTAATAGGTGGGCGGCATCGGGGCCCAGCCGACATAGCCGTAGTCGCCGACGCGCCAGGCGACCCACGCGGGGGCGTAAACGCGCCCTGGGATCCAGGCCCAGCCGTGGGCGGAGATCCAGACCCAGCGGCCATAGTGAAAGGGAATGTGGCCCCACTCGTAGTCGCTGACCCACATCCACTCGCCGTCGTCGGTCAGCGACCAGTGACCCGCGGTCTGGTACGGCGCGAAATCAGGGCCGACCACGACCGCGGAAGGCACCCAGACCCGGCCGTAGCTCGAGTCGTCCACCCACGCGCCGTACGGGGCGAGCGGCTCGTGGAACTCGACCAGGGCGCTCGGGTCGGTGTCCTCGTACTCGTCCAGCGCGACCTCGGCGCTCACGCCGACCTGCACCTGGACCGGCTGGGTCTCGGGCGCCTGTGAAGGAGCGGTCTCACCGGCGGTGCCGGGGTAATCCTGCGGCAGCCCCTGCGCCGCGGCGCTCGACGGCGCGGCGATCAGCGCGGCAAGCAGCGGCAGCGCGCCTCCGAGGCGGCGGAGCATGGCCCCGGCAGAGGCCGGCACCGCCGCAGGCGCAGGGAGCAAGCGGGAAGAGGACGGCGGAAGAGGCATCGGGAGCATGATGGGTCCTTCTCGAGGGGGATGCCAGAGAGAGGTCGGGGCAGCTTCGGGCGCCCGAGGACGTCTCTCGCTCGTCCTTCAGACGTGCCCCCGCGGCCGCGCATTGATGGCCATCGAGGTCCATCGACGCGATCGGCGTCACCGACGTCACCCACGTCACCCACGTCACCCACGTCACCCACGTCCGAATGCAAGCCATGTTCCTGCGCGCCGCCGCGGCGTGCTACGCGGCGCGGCGCCGGCGCTCAATCGAGGTCGCTGTCGTCGAGCGCCGGCGTCTCCTTGCCGCCGGCGGACGGCTCCCTCGCGAGCACCGCGGGCGGCGGCTTCAGCGTCGGCGGCGGCTTCGGCAGGAGCGACAGCCGCGCGTGCGCGTCGGCCAGCTTGCGATCCGCCTCGCGCAGGCGCCGGTTCAGCACCCGGATCACCGCGTCGGCGATCTCGGCCGTCTCCCGCACCGCCTCGTGGAAATCCTCGGCGGACACCCGGAGCAGCTCGGTGTCCTCGGTGACCACCGCGGTCGAGCCACGCGGCTCGTTGTCGAACAGCGACATCTCGCCGAAGACGTCGTGCGCGCCGAGGCGGGCGATCTCGCGGCCGTCGAGGGTGAGGCGCACCTCGCCCGAGATGATCGAGTAGAGCGCGCCGCCAGGCTCCCCCTGGCGGAAGATGACGTCGCCCTGGAGCAGCGAGACGACGAGCGAGCCGCGCGCCAGCGCCACGAGATCGTCGCCGGCCACGCGCGAGAAAAGCGGGACACGCTGGAGGAACAGGATCTTCTCGATCGTTGTGTACATCTCGTCCTCGGGGTCGATGCCGGTGCCGCCGGTGACCGCCCAGTATCGCGCGTAACGCGCCACCGCGGGATCGACGTCGGCCCGCAAGGCGTTCAGGCGCTCGCGTGCGCCCGGCGGGTACGTCACGGCGATCGCGATGGCGGCCGCCTCGCGGACGAGCGGGTCGGGATCGTGCGTGGCGGCGAGCGCGTCCGCGGCGGCGCCGGAGATCGCGTGCTGCGCGACCGCGTTGAGCGCCAGCGCGGCGCTGTAGGGCTCGCCGCGGGCGAGCTCGCGGCGGACCCAGGAGACGACGCCGGCCTCCGGCGGCATGGGCCGTGAGGGGAAGGCGACGGAGAGCTCGAGCAGGCGGTCGACGAGGGAGACGAGGCGCTCGCGCAGCGGGCGATCGAGCAGCGACTCCAGCACCTCGAACGCGTTGGCCCGCAGCGCCGGGTCGGGGCCGAAGACGTGCGTGCGCACGAGGGCGACGACCTCGCGCGGGTAGGCGAGCTCGCACAGCCGGAGCACGCGGATGAGCCCCTTCCGCAGCCGACGGAGCAGGTGCTGATCGAGCAGCGGGGAGGCGACGCGGGGGCGCACCGCGATGTACGCCTCGCGCGTGCGGACGTGCTCGACCGTCTCGTCGTCGATGCAGGCCCGGATGACCCGCAGGGGGGCCGGCGGCGCGCGCAGCGAGAGGCGCAGGCGCGAGGCGGACGCGAGCACCTTCTGGCGGAGGGCCTCGTCCTGGTGGTCGATGTGGGCGAGCAGCGCGTCGAGCGCGCCCTGGCTGCAGAGCCGCGCGAGCACCCGCGGGATCGCGAGCCGCGCGGCGCGCGGCGTGCTGTCGTCGTCGAGGCGCGCCGCCAGCTCGGGGATCGCCGCGTCGCCGAGCGCCTCGATGGCCCGGGCGGCGGCCGACGCGAGGGCGTGCTCGGCGAGCGCGTCCGCGAGCAGGGGGAGCAGGCGCGGATCGGCGACGCTCGACGAGGCGCGCACGGCCGCGCGGCGCACCGCGGGGTCGGGATCGCCGAGGAGGCGCGCGAGCGCGCGCTGGAGCGACGCGCGGCCGGCGAGGCCGAGGACGCGGGCAGCGGCGACGCGCTCGCGGGGGGACGGGCTCTCGAGGAGCGCGCGCAGCCGCGGCGCGCCCTCGAGCATGCCGTCGAGGCCGCAGTAGCGCAGGAGCGCGGCGATCGCGGCGATCCGGAGCTCCTCGTCGCCGGGCGCCTCGGCGGAGGCGGGCGCTGCCACCCCGCGCGCGGGGCTCTCGCCGGCCAGCGCGAGCAGCTCGTCGTGGGCGTCCTCCCGCAGCTGCGCCGCGAGGGCGTCGACGGCGGCGACGCGCACGGCGGTGTTGCGGTCGTGGATCGCCGCGCGCGCGAGGTCGGGGCCCGCCTCGTGCCCGAGCTCGGCCGCGAGGCGCACCGCGAGCGCGCGCACCCTGGCCGATCCGTGGCGCGCGAGCGTGGGGACGGCCTCGCGCACCAGGTCGGGGTCGAGCTGCCGGAGCTGGTCGACCGCGAAGAGCACCTGCGTCATGGCGCGGCTGTAGAGCGCCTCCGTGAGGATCGCGCGCGTCTGGGGGCCGTAGGCGACGCCGTCGGTGTCGATCTGGCGGCGCATCAGGGTCAGGCGCATCGCGTCGAAGTAGCCGCGCCGCACGATCGGGATGAGGGCGATGGTGGCGGCGCAGATCGGGAGGGAGTACAGGCCGATCAGCGCGGCGTCGTCGACGAGCGCGGGGCCCTTCGCGGCGGCGGGCGCGAGGGCGAGCAGGACCAGCGCGCCGAGGCCGTAGCCGAGGGGCTTGGCGATGGCGGAGACGAGCGTCCGCACGCGCTCCCGGAGCGCCGGCGGGAACGGGAAGAAGAGCAGCTGCGTCGTCGCGTCGTAGATCGTGAACTGGAGCGCGTTGTCGCTCAGCTTGAGGATGGCGGCGAAGGCGAGCGAGGGGCTCGCGATCAGCGCGACGGTGCTCGCGGTGAACGCGGCCGGCATCGCGAGCAGCCCGCCGAGCACGCCGTGGCGCCGGAGGACCCAGGGCGTGACGCCGAGCTGCACGACGAGGCCGAGCACGCCGACGGCGCCGTAGAGGAACGCCATGAACCGGGCGAGATCGTCGCGGTCGGGGTAGGCGGTGAGGGCGATCGCCTTGAACTGGTAGTCGCCGACCGTGAGGACGGCGAAGAGGACGAGGGTCAGGAGCGCGATCGCCAGCGCGTAGCGCGATCGCCACAGCTCCATGCGCGGGAGGCGGGCCTGGAGGAGCGCTTCGGCGCCGGAGGGGGGCCGCTCCAGCGGGTGTCGCCGCTCGAGCACCATCGTGAGCGCGGCCATGGCGAGGAGCGCCGCGATGAGCACGAACAGCAGGTTCTCGGTGCCGATCCAGGTGACCGCGCCGCCGGTCGCGAAGCCGCAGGCGACCGTGCCGACGACGCGCCCGCTGCCGATCAGGCCGAAGAGGCGCTTGGCGCTGCGGGGGTCGTGCAGGTCCTGGGCGACGGCCCAGACGAGGACGCCGGTGAAGTTCGCGATGATCTCGGACCAGATGTAGAAGACGAGGTAAGCGGCGCGCAGCTCCTGGCCGATGAGGACGCGCAGCACCGCGAAGGTCACCGCGCCGAAGAGGGCGAAGGCGACGCACAGGCGGGCGCGCGGCAGGCGGCGGGCGATGCGGCCGTAGGCGAGCGCGGCGACCGCGGAGGCGGCGCCGTACACGAGCCACATCGGCGCGATCCAGGTGACGGGGAACCTGGTGAGGAAGAGCGCGTCGCGCGCCGAGCGGCCGACGACGAAGATGAGGGCGGCGAGGAAGAGCAGGCAGAAGAGCAGCGCGGTCCGGTGCAGCTCGACGCGGGTGAGGGCGACGCCGAGGACGACGGTGTCCGTGCTGGGCGCGGCGACGCTCGGCGGCAGCCGGCTGGGCCGGTTCGAGGTCGGGCGCACCGACGGGGCTGGCCCGGGCGCAGGCGCGCTTTCCTTGCGGGGGTTGAGCTGCCCGGGGCGCACCTCCTCCGGCGCGGAGGCGCGCTCGTTCGCGCTCGGCTCCAGGGGAGCGGCGTCTGTCGGATCCACCGCGCTCAACCTAGCCGAGCTTCGCTGAACGCGCGTGTATCGATGGCCACGCGGCTCGTCCGGCCGCGGCGGGCGAGGAGCGCCGGCGCTTCACTGCCGGGCGGCGCTTCACTGCCGGGCGGCGCGGAGGTGCCGCTGACAACTTGTCAGGAACGGCGAGCTGCGCCGGCCAGCTCGTCATCCGGCTGGGGCGGTGCGCGTGATTTCCCCTGACTTGAAAGGCCGTGCGAGGTATTTGCGGCGTGGTACGAGCTGTGCTGAAAGGACGCGCGCATGGACAAGACAAGCTTTCTCTTCGGGCCACCGCCGCGAGGGCGGCGGTTCCGGGCCAGGCTGTGCGCGGGGGCCCTCGCGGCGGCGGCCCTCGCCGGGGGTGCGAGCCGGGCCGGCGCGACGTTGGGGATCGGTCCAGTCGTCGAGCGCATGAATGAGGATGAGCGGCGCCCGAGCTCGCAGTTCCCGCTGTGGATCAGCCACCAGGACTGCCTCACGGACAACGGTCTGAAGTTCAAGGTCACGCTGTCGCAGGGGAGCTACCAGCGCGACGATGTGCTGTCCATCTGGGCGAGCCAAGAGGCGGACTGCAAGGACCCCCGGGAGCGCCTCAGCAGCGGTTTGTGCAGGTTCGTCAGCGAGCAGTCCGACCTCACGCAGGACAACGCCGTCGAGGTACCTGCCAAGAAGATCGCGGAAGCCCTCGGCGTCACGGACTGCAAGGACAACAGCTCGAGCACCAGCGCGCGCAAAGTGGTGCTTCACTTCATGCTCCTGAGGGAGACGCAGGAAACCGTAGCGGCGGACGACGCTGCCACTTGGACCGAGACCCACGTGGATCTGCTTGGCCCCAGACCGCCGGAGGGTGTGAAGGTAGGTAGCGGCGATACCCGGCTCATCGTCGAGTACTCGCCGTCGGATGACGCGGATACGCTCGGCCATTACCTCTTCTGCGATGACAGCATCGTGAGCTCGACGGGGACCGGCGGTGGCGCCACAGGCGGTGGAGGCGACGTGGACGCCGGTGCCGGTGGCGGCGTGGACGCCGGCTCGACGGCAGCGGGCGGCAGCTCCTCGTGCGGCTCGACGAAGCTCGTTCCGGGGGAGGTCCCGGACCCCTCGCTCTCTCGATGCGGCAGCGCAGGAAAGACCGGCGCGGGTGAGGCGGAAGGCCTCCAGAACGGCGTCCCCTACGCGGTGGGCGTCGCGGCCTACGACAGCGTCGGCAATTCAGGCGTGCTTTCGAATATTGCGTGCGGGGTGCCGGTGGACGTGGACAGCTTCTTCGAGCTGTACCGGGAGGCCGGGGGCCAGGCGGGCGGGGGCTTCTGCAGTGTCGCGGGGCCGGTCGGGGCAGGCCGGTGGCTCTCGGTGCCACTCGGCGCGATGGTGGCCGGCGCTGCCCTGGGAATGTGGCGCAGAACTCGGCGGCGGCGCGCGCGCCCCTCCACGCAGGAGCATGGATGAAACTCCATTTCACTCGGATCACCGCGGCGTGCCTCGCCGGTGGCGCCGCGCTGCTCGTCGCCAGCGCCGCCTCGGCGCAGGTGCGCGCCCCCGACACCGACTGGCGGCGGGCCGACCGGTCGAGCATCCACAACAGCGAGCGGTACGGCTCGCCTCAGAGCTTCGCGTTCGAGGTGCGCTTCGGCGCCTACTCCCCCGAGGTGGACGAGGAGTTCTCCGGGGGCGGGACGGGCCCTTATGCGACGACCTTCGGGGATGGCTCCCTGTTCTACTTCGGCCTGGAGCTCGACTGGCTGCCGCTTCGCATCCCCTACGTGGGCGCGATCGGGCCGGGGCTCGGCTGGGGGTACACGTCGGCCTCGGACAAGGGGTTCGTCGCCGGCACGGCCGACCGGTCGGCAGAGAATACGTCGCTCACCGTCATGCCCATGCACCTGTCCGCGGTTGTCCGGTTCGATGAGCTGATGCGGAAGACAGGCATCCCCTTCGTGCCCTATGCGAAGGCAGGCCTCGGCATGGGGGTGTGGTACGCCGGGAAGGCCTCCGGCACGGCGGAGCACGAGGGCGTGGCGGGAGAGGGCATCACCTGGGGCACGCACCTCGCGCTCGGCGGGGCGCTGGCGCTGAACTGGCTAGACCGGCGCTCCTCCTCCCAGCTCGACGAGTCCACGGGCATCAACCATACGTACCTGTTTGGCGAGTGGATGTACGCGAACCTCGACGGGCTCGGCTCGCGCCCGCAGATGCACGTCGGCACGTCGACGTGGGTCCTGGGGCTGGCGCTCGACATGTGATGTTG
Organism: Sorangium sp. So ce321; assembly: GCF_051530195.1. Lineage (NCBI taxonomy): Bacteria > Pseudomonadati > Myxococcota > Polyangiales > Polyangiaceae > Sorangium > Sorangium sp. So ce321. Next base: position 3,307,655 of record NZ_CP150329.1, read on the forward strand.
CGACCGGCGCCGGCGCGGGGGCGCTGGCGCGGTGGGAAGAGCGGCGCCGGCCGGTGAGCGGGGTGGAGCGCCGGCTGGTGCTGGCGAGAGCCGGTCGGTGCTGGCGAGAGCCGGTCGGTGCTGGCGAGAGCCGGTCGGTGCTGGCGAGCGTCGAGGCGCCGGCGCGGCGGGGGACGCCGCGACCGGCGCTGGCTTCACAGCTCGTCGCTCTCGAACGACGTGCCGCTGTCCGTCTCCTCTTCGATCACCGTCGTTCCCCGCGGCCGGGCCGTGGTGGGGCGGCGCGGCGGGCTGTCGCTCTCGAAGGCCTGGACGGTCTCCCTGGAAGGGGGCCCGAAGATGGGCATGACGAGCTCGCGCGCGGCGCCTTCGCGCTCGTACGCGATCTTGAGCTCGTTCGCGCTGGCCAGCGCGCGATAGGCCGCGAACAGGTCGTCAGGGCGCTCGAGCGCGGTGCCGTTCACGTGGGTGACGACGTCGCCCGGCTTGAGATCGATGCCGCTCCAGTCCGGGGGCAGCGCGAGGATCTTCCAGCCGATGAACGCGCCTGCCCGGATGACCTCCTCGACCGGCACGCGCCGCAGGATCCAGGGCGGTCCCTGCACCAGGACGCGCTCGACGTCGGCGCGGGCGAGCTGCCCAGCGGGCGCCGCCTGCTTGGCCGGGGCCGCGCTCGGCGCACGCGGCGCCGGAGCCGCCGCTCGACCCGTCGCCTGCTGCCCGCCGCACCCTGCGAGGACGAACAGGGAGAGGCAGGCGCCGAGCATGATCTTTCCGTGCGTCGACATCGGGGGGACTATGCGTGGCGAGCCCGAGGGGGCCAAATAAGACGCAGGCGGGGCGAGCGCGATGAGAGGCGAGCGGCAAGGCCGAGGCCCGCCTGGGGCAAGGCCGAGGCCCGCCGGGCTCGCGAGGGGAAGGGGTTCGTTGAAAAGGGTCGGGGAGGCGGGATTTGAACCCGCGACAACGAGCACCCAAAGCTCGTGCACTACCGGACTGTGCGACTCCCCGAGCGGAGCGTCCGCGAGCGGGACCATAGACGAGGCGCCCTGCCGGGGCAAGGCAGGTCGCGGCGGTGAGATCGCGGCGGCGAGGTCGCGGCGGCGAGGTCGCGGCGGCGGTCGCGCGCCCGGCGCCGGCGAGGCGAGGGACGCGCGGCTTTTCAGGTGCGGTGCCGCGCGAAAGGCGCTGAGATGAGGGCGCTGCATGAGCGAGCCGCTCCCGTCGCTGTCGGTCCATCACCTGGCCGTGGTCGTGCGCGATCTGGAGCGGGCCGAGGGGTTCTACGCGGGCGTCCTCGGGTTGCCGGTGCTTCGGCGCTGGACGGATGAGGCCGGAGCGCCGCGGTCGTTGTGGCTCGAGCTCGGGGGCGGCGCTTTTCTGGCCGTGGAACGGGCAGCGGTCGCCGGGCCGACGCGCGCGGACGAGGCGCCAGGGTGGCACTGCGTCGCCCTGGGGATCGGCCCGTCCGAGCGGGAGGCGTGGCGCCGCCGGCTGGCCGAGGCGGGCGTGGCGATCGAGCGGGAGAGCGCTTACTCGATGTACGCGCGCGATCCCGAGGGCAACCTGGTGGCGCTCAGCCACTACCCGCACGCGCAGGTGGGGGCGGGCTGAGGGGGCGCAGGGCGAGCTGGATGGAAGGTCGGGCGGCGAGCCAGCGCGCTGGAAGCTTCCCGAGGGCAAGCGCGTCGAAGGGGAACGAACGAGCCGGAGGTTTCAGGATGCCGCGTTCAACGTCCGAGTCCATGTCGCCCGATGCTCCTGTGTCGCTCGTGGTCCCGTTCGGGGCCATCGGGCTCGTGGGCGGCTGGCTCACGGCGGACAGCTTCCACGTCGCCGACGACGCGCCCCGCTACCTGCTCGCGGGCGTGACGCCCGTGGTCGCGGCGCTGCTGGGCAGCTACCTGACCAGGCGGATCGGAGGTGTCGGGGCCGGGAGCGCGGCGGCGACGTCGAGCGCCGGCGCGGGGTGGGGGGACGACGCGGCGTGCATGGATGGCCCGGGACGGTGGACCCGCCGGGGGCCGATCGCGGCGAGCCTGCTCGCGCTGTGGTCCATCGGCGTGGCCGGCGTCGTGAATGGCATGACCATCGGGCTCATGCTGGGTCCGGCGGGGATGATCATCGGGGCGGCGTTCGGCGCCGTTTTCTCGCTGCCGTTCGTGCCGGCGCTCGCGGCGGTGCTGCTCGCGGCGAACCGCGTCGGCAGGGCGCGCGCAGGCTCGATCGTGGCGAGGGCCGACCGGCGCGCCGTGTGGGCCGCGACCTCGATGGTGATCGCGCTGGCCGTGCCGACGGCGCGGGCCCTCTTCGGGGCGCCGGTGGCGCCCGAGCTGGGGCGCGCCGTGGCAGCGATGGGGCTCGCGACGGTGGGGGCGCTGTTCGTGGTCGACGCGGTGGCGCTGGCGAGGGTGCTGACGCTGCCGCAGGGCCCGATGGCGGCGGGGGCGGGGGGTGAGGCGGGAGACCTCGAGGTGGAGCTCGGAGAGGACGGGGTGGGGGACCTCGGGGAGCTCGGGGAAGGAGAGACCGGAAGGGGGAGGAGCGCTGCGGGTGGCGGGCGGGGGATGGGGGAGAGGATCGACCTCGGCCTCGGGGAAGAGGTGCAGGTCGAGGTGGTGAGGCCAACCCACGCCTACCGGGGCACGCGGCAGATCTCCCGGGTGGTGCGGGGGAACCGCGAGCGTGCCGCGGCGGTGCTGCGGGCGGCGCTGGCGCGGGGCGGGATCGCGCTGGCGATCGGGGCGGCGCTCTGGGGCGAGCCGTGGAAGTGATCGCGGCGCGCGGGGGGCAGGGGCTGGCGGAGAGCGCGCGACGGCGGGGGAGCGGGCTGGACGAGAGGTGGGCGGGGGATCTGGCTTGATGCGTGAAGCGAGGTGTGCCAGGGTCCGGCGCCCGTAGCGGCTGTTGCCCCTGCCCCCGTAGCTCAGTGGATAGAGCAGCGGTTTCCTAAACCGAAGGTCGCAAGTTCAATTCTTGCCGGGGGTGCTCGAAATCCTGAGGGATTTTGGCTACGCACCTGATGAGTGGGCAGCCGCAGGCGGATGGCGTTGCGGCCTCGATCGCCTGGTGCGGGTCGCGGACCGCAGCGTGCGGCGCCGACGCGACGAGGTGGCGGCCAGCGAGCGGTGCACAGGCGCTGCGCGAACCGCCGGGAGGACCACAGACCGATGCGCCAGCCGGCCGCGAGCGATGTGCGCGCGGGGGTTGGAGCGCCGTGCGTGCGCACCTTGCGGGACCCGTGGCGCAGCTCGGGGACGGGGATGGACGCACCAGGGAGGGGGCTGCCGCCGTGCTGGAATGATTCGCTGGGAGGTGCTTGGAAGGCTCCCGGGTTGAATTTCAATCCTGTCGGCAGGTCTCGAGAGGCTCCGGGTTGAATTTCAATTCTGGCCGGAGGCTCTCGAGAGGCTCCAGGCTGAATTTCAATTCTATCGGCAGGTCTCGAGAGGCTCCGGGTTGAATTTCAATTCTGGCCGGAGGCTCTCGAGAGGCTCCAGGCTGAATTTCAATTCAAGTTGGCGGCGGTGCGCGACCTTATCCTCTGATCCAGCGCGCTACCCGTCAGGCGGTCAGCACGTCCTCCAGGAGCCGGCGAAGATCCCGGCCTCGCGCGAACCCCCTTCGATCGATGAGTTCGACGGCAGATCGCGCCATCGCGATGTCCGTATCCCGCGCTATCGCCAACAGGATGCGTATGTCCACGAGATCCTGGGCCGAGGGCGTCCTGAAGCGTGCTCACGGGGCGCGTCGCGGCCAGGGGACAGGCCGCCCCTCTGCATCGCCAAACTCGGCGCCGGGGCGCTCCCTTAGCCAGTCGGCAAGACGCATGTCGATGTCCTCCTCGCTCGCCTCGGGCAGCCGGCGCCGGAGATTCTGCCGCATCAGTGCCACACCTGCGTCGTGCAGCTCGAAGGCCAAGCGTAGGTTCTCCGCCAATCGCGTCGGGTCTGTGGCAGCCATTCGGCAAGAATACCGCGTCCCCGGAGCGCAGGCGAGCGGGCGACGCACGCCCTGCTGCACGCTGCGCCTCCAAGGACCACGGCACCGAGGCCGTGGAGGGCTGGAAGGACGAGTTCACGGACAATGGATAGGCCCGATGGCAAGAGCTCGGACCGTAACGGGGCGACGGACGCGCTGTGCGGGAAAAGATGGCATTCCTGGAGGTGCTCGCGGTTTGCCAGGACCGCATCGCCTCCGGCGAGACGCTCGATCTGCGACACGCCCCGCAGCGCGGCGGGTGATCTCGCGCCGCTCGCCCCCGTGGCTTACGTCCGCTGGTCGACCGCTACCCGACGCTCGAGGCGCAGGCACGCGAGTGGAGCAAGCGTATCGGGCCGAAGTCCGCCGCGCTCCTCGACGGCCCCTGGAAGGAGCGGATCCTCGAGCCGGGGCTCAGAGAGAGCCAGGCCGTGAGCTACGGCCTGCGGCGGGAGGACGGCAGCGTCTGGCAGGAGCCGGGCCGCGTGCATGACAACGACCACAAGGACTGGTCGCAGCTCTGGGCGCCGGTGCACCGGAAGGCGACTCGGGACGGCGAGCAGGTCGGCCTGGTGGACGAGCTCGCGCGGGGCTCGGAACTGCTTCTCGGCGGCGCATTGCCGCCGTGGCTCGTGGAGGTGCTGCGATGAGCAAGAACGAAGAGGACGACGTTGGCGCGTGGTGGGTCTCGCAGAAGGCGAAGGAGACCTACGCCGAGCTCCGGCGGCGCTGGGACGCGCTCCTCGCCTGGGGCGTTGGAGACAAGCTCCCGAACGTGCGCCGGCAGCTCGACGCGTGACGGGAGTTCTCGGCCAAGTGGGAGGCCGGCGACGAGGAAACGAGCGTGCTGTCGGCCATGTCGGCCGACCTCCAGGTGGCCGAGAGCTACGTGCGCGAGAAGATGGGCGACGCCTCCCGGGCTGCCGGCGCGCGCTCCGGCTGCCGGCCGGGCCGCTGGTGCTCGCGGCCTTCTCGGCCGGGGGGCACATCGTCAAGCGCCTGCTCGCCGACCCGCGCGACCGGGCCGAGGTCGCGGCCGTGGTGCTCGCGGACGCGACCTACACGACGGAGTGGACCGACCGCGCGCAGGCACTCGCGGCGCCGATCGGGTCGCTCGTGGACTACGCAGCCGAGGCGGCGGGTGGCGGTCGACTGTTCGTGGCCACGGCGAGCAGCGCGCCGAACAAGCAGCACCCGACCGGGGCGCAGACCTTGGCCGCGGTCGCGCGCGAGCTCGGGAGCCGGGTGCGCGCGGAGGAGGGTAACCGCCACCCATCGCCATGGTCGTGGCCACTTGCGGCTCTCGCCGGGGTCGACGATGCTGGGCGCGGGGCAGCGCCTACCCACGGCCCGGTCGGACCTGGGCGGGCACGAGAGGACCGGCGAGGTGCTCTGCCCCGCCGGGTCGAAGATCGAGGTCGGCGTCGCTCAGGATGCGTCGGCGTCGCCAGCAGCCGGAGACGCGAGAGACGCTTGCGCCCAGGCGGCGGGCAGCAGTTCGTCCAGCCGTTCGCGCGGCCAGCCCGCCTGCAGTTTGCCGATCACGTCCGTCGCCCAGGCGAGCGGGTTGGCTCCATGCATCCGGCACGAGCCGAAGAGCGTGTAGCCGACCGCGAGGCGTTTCGCTCCCTCATCCGAGCCCGCGAATAAGTAGTTTTTTCTTCCGAGCGCTACACGTCTTAGCTGCCGCTCGACTTCACCGTTGTCTATCTCGAGGCGCCCATCGGTGAAGCAGCGCCGCCACGCCGCCTCCTGGTTGATGGCGTCCTGAGTTGCGACGTAAAGTGGCGTATTCGGCACGAGCCGCAGATGCAGCTCGTGAATCCACTGGTACAGCTCGTCGACCACGGGCAGCGACAGCTCCTGCCGTCGCGCCAGGCGTGCCTCCATGGACAGCGCTTCGGCTTTGCAGGCTGCCTCGATACGGTAGATGGCCTTGAAGTACGCAAGCGCCACAGCGGCTCGCGCATCATCGCCCTGCGCCGCCTTCTCGAACTTCGCGCGGATGTGCATGCCACAGCCGAGCCGGCGCTCCTCGGGCACGATCCGCTCGCCGTCGTCGCCGCCGCGCAGCATCGCGGCGTAGCCTGCGTAGCCATCGCCCTGCAGATAGCCAGTGAAGCCCTGCAGCAGCGCAGCTGGGTGCTTTGGCTGCCAGTCCGGTGCGTACACGAACGTCACGAGCTCGGCCCCGACGAAGGCCCAGATATGGCCTCGCTTCACCCCGGCCGGATGATCCCGATCCAGCACGCGCATGCCCGTGTCGTCGGCGCGCACGTAGCACGCGCCCAGCACGCGCTCCTGGATCCTCTTGGCCACGGGGGTGAGCACGTCGAGCGCGAAGGCCGACCACTCTCCCAGCGTCGACGGCGACAGCGACACGCCGAAGCGAGCGTACTGCTGCGCCTGCCGGTAAAGCGGCATCGCGTCCTCGAACTTCTCCACGATGATGCTCGCGAGCAGCCCCGGACCCGGACGCCCCCGATCCATCACCTTCTCGCTGTCTGCCGTCGTCACTCCCTGCTCGGGGCAGCGCGGATAGGCGAGCTTCTCCCTCTGCTCCTCGATGATCCGGAACTGTGCAGGGACGAACTCGAGCACCTCGCTCGTACGATGGCCAATGCACTTCTTGTCCGCGCCGCACTGCGGGCACTTCCGGTCGGCCTCAGGGACGGGCACAACGCGCGTCTCGCGCGGCAAGTGTGCGGGAAGCGGCGCGCGCCCACGGTGTCCCCGTAGCGGCTTCGGCGGCTCAGGAGGTTGCTGCACCAGCCCCTGCTCCGGCTGCGGCGGTGCTTCCGCGCCGAGCTCCGACGCGGGCTCGGAGCCAGCCGTCCCCTGCGGCGCTTCGGCCCCGAGCTCGGCGAACAGCAGCATCAGCTGCTCGGTGGAGACCTTCTGGCTCTTACGTCCGTACAACTCGCGCAGGGCGCTCGCCAGCCGCGCCGACAGCGCCGTGTTCTTGTCGCGCAGCTGCACCAGAAGCCCGAGCACGAGCTCGATCAGCTCCGGGATCTGCCCGGCTGCCGCGAGCTGCTCGAGCTTACGTCGTACATCCGCCAGATCGGCAGGGAGCGCTGCTCGGGGCTGCGGGGGAAGGCTCACGAGGCGCGCTGGATACGCAGGCCTCGCGCATCCATCAAGCCTTGCTTCGAGGCGTCAAGATTTCTCCCGCCGGGCCTCCAGCGCTTGCGCCGTACGGCTTGGGACAGGTCGAGCCCTTCGAGCATCAGCGACAGCTCGGCCGCCTCGACCTCGACGTGAGTGGCGCCCTTGGGCAGGTCGCGGGCGAGGTAAAACCGGCCGCGAGCGAGTTTCTTGGCAAATATGGCGTATCCAGTGCGATCCCAGAACAAGACACGGATCTGGTCGCCTCGCCGATTCCTGAACACGAACAGATGTCCACAGAGCGGGTCGGCTCCGAAGCGCTGCGCGACCAGCGACGACAGACCATCAAAGCTCTTCCTCAGGTCAGCCGGCTCCGCCGCGACGTAGACGCGCACCGACGGCGGCAGCGTCAGCACGGCGTCTCCTCGGCCGCCAGCGCCAGCACGCGCTCGAGCGTGGCGGGGTCGAATCACGCCCGTTGGGCAGCGCGATCTCGATCGGCTCAGTCACGACCGGCGACACGTCGGCCACTACGTGCACCGGCAGGAACCGCGGCGGCTCGGTCGACGACGGCGGCGAGAGCTGCGAGGCCCCGTCAGCCCGCAGCTTCCAGCGCCACCAGTACAGCTGCTTATGTTTGTACCCCTCGCGCCGTGCGAAACTCTCGGCGCTCAGCCCGCTCCGCTCCCATCGCTCCACCCGCTCGGCCCACTCCACCCTCGTCGCCATCCCTTCCTCCTTCGCGAGGGGAGAGGTAACCGGCGCCGCCCGGACGGTCACGATGCCCTTGGCTGGGCGGATACGAGCGAACGGCCGGGAACTCGGACGAACCCGGTGTCGCGCCCGAGCGTAGCGTGCCGATCGAGCCCAGACGTTCGCCAGGAGGAACCCCGAGGGACAACGACGGGCTCTGACCTCGACCCACGACCGAAGTAGCATCCCCCGGACCACCGTGGTAATTGGCGAGGGTGGCACCGCAGATCCAGGCTATCGAGCTTGCCCGCTACCGCGGCTTCCGAGATGCTCAGCGACCGGAACTGTTGCGTCTCAACCTAGTCTACGGCGAGAACAACGCGGGGAAGAGCGCGCTCGTGCGCGTTCCGGCGCTACTCGCCGCGAGCCGGACCCCGGGCCGCCTCGGTCTCGACCTCGGCGAGCCGGTGCGCCGGGCCGGGTTCCAAGAGGTGCGGTGGCGCGGGCCGCTCCCCGATGACGCGGACAGCGATCTCGTCCTTGGCGTCGGATTGTCCGACGGCTCGGCGTGGCGCTGGACCTTTCGATGGCTCAACTCTCGGGCCGTCTCCACCATACAGCGGATCGAACTTTCCACGCCGGACGAGCGCGTGGATTTCGAGCGTGTGGACCTGGCCGCTCAGGATCCCAGAGATGCCGAGTACGTTGGGCCGCAGGGGCCGCAGCGGCTAGTGTTCGACGGACTTATCCCGCGGACCGGTGCGGGCGATCTCATGGATCGCCACCGCGACGGGCTGGCTGGCGCGCTCGATGGCGTCATCTGGCTGCAGGCGACGCGCCAGGCGCCCACGCGGGAAGGCACGTCCCTCGGTGCGCAAGGCGTCCTCACTGGGAGCGGCGAGGGCGCGGCCGCGCGCGTCGCCTCCGATGCCAAGCTGCGCAGTGCCGTTTCCGCCTGGTTCCTCACTCACGCCCAGTGCCGCGTTGACGTCGAGTTTCTGGGCACCGATCGTCAGCGCTTGGTCCTCGAGCCTGTCGGCGCGCCGTCGTACGCCGTGCCCTTTCCCGACTCGGGAGAGGGGCTTCAGCAGGTGTTTCCGCTCGTGGTCGCCCTCGAGCACCTGCGCCGAGACGGGGGGCTGCTCTGCGTGGAGGAGCCGGAGAGTCACCTGCACCCCCGGCTACAACGGGGGCTTGTTGCCCTGATCGTTGACGTGTTGCGCGCGCAGCCTGCCGCGTCCGTGCTCCTGGAGACGCACTCAGAGGTCTTCTTGATCGCGGCGCTCGCCGCAGCGGTCGGAGCGCTGCCGGCCGCGGTGCGCCTCTATTGGGTTGAGGCCGGGAAAGATGGCGCTGCCACCATCGAGGACGTTCCCCTCGATCCAGAGGGGCGTCCCACGACACCGAGACTGGAGCAGGCGTTCGATACCATGGGTGTCATGAGGCGGGAACTCATTCAAGCAAGGAGAGCTGGCGCACAGGAGTCACGTTCCCGTGGAGGTTGAACTGGACTCGTCCCTTTTGACGGCGCAGCCGCGCGACGATCTCGTGCTCCTCGCCATCTGCGCATTTGGGCTACTGGGGCGCCATCGAATCGTCCCCGACGACCGAGCGGCGTGGGACCGATGGGCCAGGACGCTTCCAGGCGAATTAGCGGAGGAGGTCCTTTTCGCCTGGGATGAGAGTGAGCGTCGTGCCTCGGAAGGCGGCCCGTCCGAGCGCGTTGCCGTCGTCCCGACGGGGCCCGCGCGGTTCGGGCAGGTTCCCATCGAGCTCACCCCTACCGAGGCGTTCGCGTTGCTTGGCCGCCCGCTGCGCGTCCTCTTGGAGAACGGCAGGAATGACCGAGCGTTCCTCCTCGCCTTTGCCGACGAGGCCACGCGACGCGCGCTGGACGAAGCTGAGCGACACGGCTGGGTCGTGTTCGAGACTGCCGGTGGAATAAACGAGCTGGCGCAGCGCATCGAAGCAGTCCAGGACAGCGCGTCGCGGGAGGTCTTCCGCACCATGTACCTGTGCGACAGTGACGCCACGCAGCCGGGCGCCTACTCGCAAGTGGCCGATGCCGTTCGCCAGAACCTCACGGTTCTAACCACAACCTTTCAGCGACAGCCCTCGCACTTCGGATTCGTCCTCAGCCGGCGCGCCGCGGAGAACTACGCGCCTCCTGGGGCCGTGCTTACCTGGGCCCGCGACGGCTTCGGCCGTGACGCGTGGCGCGTGATCCAGAGGGCGCGAACACCAGCCGAGAGGGCGACGCTTGCGATCGGCACCGGCGCCGAAGGGAGTTGGAGACGCCGGCTCCTAGCGGCCATTGCGCTTACCGAGCTCCACGCGGACGTGCGCGGATTCGTCGACATGAAAGAAGGGCGCTTGCGCCGGAACAGACCGCCCCAAGCCGACGTCGTAAGGACGGTCGACAGCGTGTGGAACACGCTCGACGCCTTCCAGCAAGCGGCACTACTAGACGGCTTCGGCGCGGGCTTCTCGGCGAGCTTCTACGGGAGCCAGCGATGTCTTCAGGACGAGACTGGCGAGGTCAAGGCGTTCCTCGCGAAGATCATGGAGAGGATCTGATGGCACAGTCTTACCTCCGCAACCCCAGCGTCGAGCGGCTTCCTGTCATTCTGGAAGAGCTGCACGTGGGATCTCTCTGCATCCCGCCGTTCCAGCGAGACTTTGAGTGGACCGGAGAGCAGCGCCTGGCGCTGTGTAGCTCCGTCCGCCTAGGTCTGCCGACCGGAGCCCTGATGGTCTGGCGCACCAGCCACAAGCTGGCAGCGGAAAACCCGATCGGCCCTTACCACCTCGCGCCATCGGAGGCGTCCGCGCCGCAGTACCTCCTCGATGGCCGTCAGCGCATGACCACACTCTACGCGGCGTTGGCAGCCAGCTTCTGGACCCGCGAGGGTAAGGCACCTCCGTTGCCCGCGTCGGACGTGCGCGAGGCCCCCGACGGAACACCCTGGTCCATCCTGTTCGACCTCGAAGAGCAAGAGTTCACGTTCGATCACCAGAGCGACGCCGCCGAGACGAACCCGAACCTGTCCCTGTTACCTGCCGGGGAAGACAACAAGCGAGCTCTGCTGCCCCTTGCCGTGCTCCTCGACGACACGGCCTACGACGAGTGGCGCGCACGAACTTCACTCTCGCGCGAGCACACGAACCGAGCGCGAGCGTTGCGCTCCGCGTTCACGGACTACCTGATTCCCGTCGTTCCGCTCGCGACGGACGACATCGGCGTGGTGACCCTGACCTTTAAGCGGGTGAACAACGGGGGGACGCCGATGGGCGACGCCGACATGACGCGTGCGCTCGCCTGGAGCAAAGGCTTCGACCTGCGCGAAAAGATCGAGGTTGTCCGGGAGGAGCTAAAGCCTCGCGGCTGGGGGGAACTGGAGGACGACGCGCTCCTCAAGGTGGTCGCAGCGGTGTCGAACCTGGATCCCACGGAGGTTGATCCGGAACAGCTCGCGCAGAAGATAAAGGCGCATCCAGCACTGGTCCACACCGCAGGAGAGCGCGTGGCCAGTACGGTGCGCTTGCTCGGGGACAGGCTAGGCATCACGGGTCCAGGCTCGCTTCCCTACACCCAGATTCTAGTGCTCGTTGCCCGTGCACTTGACCGTGCGGGCGGCTCGCTGAAGCCGGCGCAGGAAAACAAGCTCGCCGCATGGGCGGCGGAAGTCTGCCTCGACGAGCGATTTGGCGGCGCACCCGCGCACATGATCCGCGCCGACTGGCGCGCCCTCGCCCATCGCCTTGGACTCCCTCACGCGGACCCGCCCCGCGCACGCGACGAGAAGCTACCGAAAGCGAAGGAGTGCTGGGTGTTCTCCATGGCGTGGGCGCGGAGCCGAGGCACGGCGCTCGTGCTCGCCGACCAGAGACCGAGAGACGGCCAAAACCGGCCCTTCAACGATCCGTTCACGCTGGTTGCACGCGGGAGCGACAACATCGGCATGTTGATCGCACAAGGTGCAGAGGGAGTCCCGGTTTTCATACGGAGGCAAGCCAAGCACAAACACCTCTCGACCGCACTCCGCTCACCGGCGAACAGGGTCGTGTGTCCTCCCCACGAACTGCCTGAGTTGCGCGCGGCACTCTTACGGGGCGATTGTCCCGTAGAGCTCCTTCGCAGCCACCTAGTGGATGAGACGGCGCATGAGGCACTCGTACTTGGCGATCTGGAGGAGTTCTTCGAGCGTCGTCGCACGGCGATTTTGATCGCCGAGAAGCGTTGGGTTGAGGACCGCGGCGGCGAGGTGGAAATTTTACGCGAGCCGCGGACGTACGCGTGGCGCTGAGCGAGTCGCCCGCCGCCCGAGGCCTCCCGCTGCGAACTGCGACAGCTCGCCGAGTGCCCGAGGCGGTTGCAAGTCTGCAGAGACCCTAGCCCGAGGCCTGTTCAACACGGCGACGACGGCGTGCTGGTGCGCTCAGCGCTCAAGCGAGACGCGGTTATAGAAAGACGCGGCGGGCTCCACGCGCCGGTGCGCTTGCGCGCTGCCGAACTCAGCGCTACGGCTGCCTCGTGCAGTTCGAGCCGTCGCCAGAGACACTGCTGCGTCAGTGCGACCCTGTTCTAGTGAGGCTCGCGAGCAAAGTAGAGGATTTCAGCCAAGTGAGCTGGAACCGAAGCCTCACACGAAAAACCTACCGCACTGATGAAACAGGTGCTGCTCCCGGCTGTCGGAACACTGCTGTGTCAGGAAACTTGCTGCTCCACCAGGCAACTCGCGTCGGTCGTATGGCGACATGGTGAGCATGAACAACCTATCGTCGCGGCGCCGAGGAGGCGCTAAGGCAGCCCTGTCCCTTCCGACGGAACCCACCCCTGGCCAGGTCGCTCTGCTGGAGGAGTTCCGCACCATGCGCGAGCAGCTCGAGAAACTCGTCGACCAAGCGAACCGGCTCGCTACCCACCGGCGGCATCTGCCGGAGGCGACCGTCATCAAGTACTACGGGCTCTGCTTTTGGTACGCCGAGTTGCTGCTGGGCCGCGTACACGAAGACGAGGACGCTTTGCTCGAACTCGACTGGCCCTTGGAGGACGCGCCGCCCTGTCTCGTCCTGCGGCGGCGTGCGCGCGTGATCGATCTCGTGCCGTTCCTCCGTGCGCGCAAGACTGGGCAGTAGAACCTCGCTCCCAGGCCGAGCCAAGCCGAACTCGCGGAGGCCGGCGTCCCTGACCAAGGTCTAACGGCGCGCTCTTGCTCGAACGCCCCGCGACTGTACCGAGGCGGCTGCCCCACCGCCCCAGGGCCCACGCAGCAACTCCCGCCGACGGTAGCCCGCGTCCTCGACGTGCGCTCATGCGGCGCATCGCACCCGGCCGCGCGCTCAGCGGGCGGGTCGCGGTCAGGGGACAGGTTGCCCCTCTGCATCGCCGAACTCCGCCCCCGGCCGCTGCCGTAGCCAAGCGGCAAGGTGCTCGTCGATCTCTGTCTCGGTCGCCTCGGGCAGCCGTCGCCGGAGGTTCTGCCGCATCAACGCTAGGCCTGCCTCGTGGAGGTCGAACGCGAGGCGTAGGTTCTCGGCCAGGTGAGTCGGAACTGTGGCGCCCACACAGAAAATTTACCGCGTACCTGCGGCTCATGCCAGCGAGGACGCAGCGGTCTCCGGGACACGAGGTCCGCTTCAACGACGCCAGCGCGCGAGCACCGCGGCGAAGCGCCTGCGGCCACGGCGGAGCCGCGTGAAGGCGGTCCCGACGGGCACCCCCAGGACGCGGGCGACCTCCGTCACGGCCTCGCCGGTCCCGACGAGGACGAGCACCGCGCGCTCCCGGGGGTGCACCAGCCGCAGCACCTCCAGAACGGAGCGAGCCTCGACGGGGCCGTGAGGGGAAGGCTCCTCGCCCGTGACGAGCGGCAGCGGATCCGCGACGGCGACCTCCCTGCAGCGGTACGCCTTCTCGTGGTACTTCGCGGCCTGGTGGACCGCGATACCCACGAGCCACCGCCGGAGCGTGTTCGCCGGGTCCGTCGAGGGCCCTGGCCTGTACCGGCCCTCGCGCGCCGCCACGATGGCGCCGATGAGGCACTCCTGGAGGACGTCGTCGAGGTCGCGAGCGGGCACGCCGCACCGGGCCAGGAGGGCGCGTAGCCTCCTGCTCTCGGCGAGGATCGCTGTCGGTGATCATCGCGTCCCGCGTCGGATCGGTGAAGACCGCGGCCACGTAATCGCCGGCGTTCACCGTTCACCGCCGGTACCCACGCCGATCTGGGCCATGCTCGCCTCGGCGGCGTAGACGGTGCGCCCGCCGAAAAGTCGAAGGCCCGAGGGCTGCCACCCTCGAGCCTTCTGGAGCTCCGCCTACGGAGTCCCCCACCTTCATCACAAGCCGGGCTCCAGGTCCAGAAAACGGCGGCATGGAGCCCGTTGCCGTCGTCCGCCTACCGCCTCGCCCTCTGCACCCGCTGCCGCGTCCAGCTTTGCCTCTGCCGGCGCTGCGACCGCGGCCAGCGCCTCTGCATCGACTGCCGCCCGCTCCGGCGTCGTGAGTCGCTCCGCCGCGCCGGCGCCGCCTACCGCACCCGGCCTCGCGCTCGCCGCCTCCAGGCCGCTCGTCAGGCTCGGTACCGCGACCGGCAGCGGGACAAGTTCTCCGCGCAGAAAGTGACGCATCACGGGGTGACGCAAGCCGCGGCCGCGTCGACGTCCCAGCTCGCGCCGGAGATCACCTCCGGCCGAAAGGACGACGATGACGATTCAATCCGAGATGTCGGCCGCTGCTCGCTCTGCGGAGCGCGGCTTCCGCCTTGGGCCATGCGCGAGCGGCGCGCTCGGCCAGCTCTTCACCGACGCGCACCCCGCGTCCCTCAAGGGCCTCCGCGGTGACGGGAGGCGGCGGTGATCGCCAAGTGTTGCCGAGCAGGCTGTTTGATGGCCGGAAGATCCGGCTCCCTGATGGCCATCATCGAGCTGGATCTCTACTCACCACGGTTGCAGCGAGGCGAGGCGCCGGGTTACCTCGGCGGTCGCAGAGCGCCGGCGGTCTCAGTTCAGTCGATGTGGGTGGGGAGGCGGTCATCGCCGTCGAGGACGGCGCGGTGGCGAGCGAGGGCGTCGCTCAGCCCGTCGATGTGGTGGAGCACGACGTCGACGGCGTAGAGGCGAGGGCACAGCGGATCGAGGTCGTCCGGGTAGTTCGCGGTGAGCGCGTCGCGGGCGAGCGCGAGGGCAACGACGAGGGCGGCGGCTGCGCTGCCCTCGTCGTCGGGCCGCCGCGTGTCCCCTTCCGCCAGAGGGGCGGGGTTCACCCGGCCTCCTCGGCGTCCAGCTGCAGGATGCGGCTCAGGACATCGCGTTCGACGAGCTTGCGCTTCTTGCGCGCGGCGGCGCGGAGCGCGGCCGTGGCGAGTCGGTCGGTGTCGCGCAGGCTGCCGGCGGCCGCCTCGTGCAACATCGCGATCGCGTCCGAGGTGAAGAGCTCTTTCGTGCAGCCGACTCGGTTGAGACGTACACGCAGATAGTCGGCCGTATCGTCCGGCGTGAGCGGGTCGATGGTCAATCGGTAGTGGAGGCGCGAATACAGGGAGCGATTGCGGCGCACGCGGAGTCGCTCGCCGAGCTCGGGCAAGCCAAGCAAGACGAGCGAAAGCAGTGCGCGGCTATCCCACGCGTAGTTCGGTGGGCGGCCGGCGCCGTGCCCGGCTTGCGCCGGGTCGGTTTCCGGCCGCCCCCGTCCAAACCCGGCGTGCACCTTTCGTTATGCACCGGGCTCTCCCTCCATGTTTGTGGCGAAGTACGGTTCGCGCATCCACCCCAGCTTGTACTGCTCGACGCGCACGGTGGACGTGTCGAAAGGGCTGACCCCTCCATCCGTCCATCGCACGCCTCGTCCCCCGGACCTGCGCTGCCCGTACTGCAGGATCAAGCGCTTCAGGGAGATGCGGTGCTTCTTACGAAGCCATCGGGCGATCGTCCACCACACGTAATGGTCGAGGAAGTTGAAAACCTTCTTCGCTCCCCACGCGTGCCGGTAGAAGTTCGCCCAACCCCGCAGGATGGGGTTGAGCCTCTGGAGCTGACCCCGCAGCGAAGAGCCCGTTGATCTCTTCTTGAAGAGCTGCTTGATCTTCTCCCGGAGGCGCTGGCTGCGCTCCTTCGGCACGAGGCTCGCGCTCACCTGCCGGCCATGTCCGGGGTGGCGTCGGACGAGGACATGGTGCCCGAGGAAGCTCATCGGCTTCGTGACAGGAGTCACGAGCGTTTTTGCCTCTGCAAGCTCCAGTCCAAGCTCGGCTTTCAGGAAGCTGGCCAGTGCAGCCTTCTCCTCGTTCGCGACCCGTTCGGCATCCGCATACTGCTGCGGGCCGGGCGGGGCGGCAACGAGGATGATGAAGTCATCCGCGTACCGGATGGGGACGAGGATCGGGAGGCCGCGCCGCCGGTCGGTGGCGCGTCTCTCGTTTGCTCGTCGAGTGATCCCCGCAGGATCGGTTTGTACCGTCGGGGTGCGGCGTGGCCACACATGACGCTCATACCGCTCCTCAATCGCGCTGAGTGCGATATTCGCCAGCAATGGCGACAGGATCCCACCTTGGGGAGTGCCGGCTTCCGTTCGGGAGAACTGCTCCTCGGAAAGGACGCCGGCCTTGAGGAATGCTGCGATCAGTCTCGTCACCTTGGCATCGCCGATGCGCCGGCGGACCCGGTTCATAAGCGCGTGGTGCCCGATGTGATCGAAGCAGCCTTTGATGTCTCCTTCGATGGCCCATTGATACGGACGCCGATGCTCGATCCCACCCTTGCGCACGGGCCTTGGCCGCAACAGCATCCGTAGATGCTCGAGAGCGCCGTGGACCCCGCGGCCGGGGCGGAAACCATACGAGACGGGAAAGAAGTCCGCCTCGAAGATCGGCTCGAGGATGCTCTTCAACGCTGCTTGCACGACGCGATCCTTGACGGTGGGAATCCCCAGGGCTCGGTACTTCCCCGGGGCACCTGCCTTAGGGATCCGCACCCGTCGGACAGGGCTCGGGCGGAAACGGTGAGCTTTGAGCTCCTCGCGCAGTCCCTGCACGAAGGAATCGCTGCCACCGCTCGTTCGTCCGAGCTTGACCACCGTGACTCCGTCGACGCCCGCCGTGCGACTCCCGCGATTGCGGGCGACGCGATGGAAGGCGCATCGCAAGGTGCGAGGATCTGTAATGAATCCCCACAGCTTACGAAAGACGTAGTCCAGATCGTCTCTACTTCGCCGGTGAAGCTCGCGCTGGACGCTCCGGAGCCAGTTTTGATCGGACTGAGGCGCCGCATACACGGCTTTCTCCGGCGCCATGCGCGTTTCACCCATGGACTGCCTCCCTTTGCCATGTGCGCGGCTCTCCCGCGCTCCGACTACTACGGAGGCTCCGCCCCCCGGACGAGACATTGCCAGACCTGGTAGCTTGCTGGCGTTTCCGCCAGCGCTCGGCTCGGGGTTCCCGTGTTCACTGCCCTGACCCATGGTGCTGTAGGTGGTCGGCTTTGCCCCTGGCAGCGCGGACCGCTCCCCCGTTCGAGGCTGGGGGGCGGCATGCCCATGCCGGGCATACCCAGGTGCTTTCAATTGGCTACCGGGCTCTGGCTGCAAACCCGCACGAGGCGGGGCATCCTTCCGTACAGAGGGTTCTAACACCGACTTCGATTTGCCTGGACAACGGTCCATGCGGGTCTCACCTTGGCACCTGTGGTCACCGGCCTCGGTCGCCGAAGCTTCCTTCACCGGCTGTTTACGCCGCTCGGCTGTTGCAGGCCCCCGTTCCAGTCTCCGGGGACGTTCGCGGCGCCCTTCTTCACCCAGCTCGACCTGGGCGAGGGGGACCCCTTGCGGTCCCCGGTCTTGGCAGCGCCTCACGGCGCACATTAAGGAGTATGTGAAGATGATCGAGCGTGTCCTGATGAAGTAGATGGGCCTCATCGAGGACGAAGACGGGGAATACGCGCTCCTTCGCGAGTTCCTCGACGTGAGTGCTGACTGCATAGAAGACGTCTCCAGCGGTGCTGCAGCGAGCGAGGCCGAGCGCCAGACAGAGCTGGCGATAGAAGTCCCGGCGTCCAAGCGTCACGTTGGCGCAGTAGGTTAAGCGAAACGTCTGCGGCGAAAGGGCATGACGGAGCGCGCGCAGCAGACACGTCTTGCCGACGCCTGGGTCACCGGCGAGGAGCACGCTCTTTCTGGCGTGCACCGCCTCGATGAGCATCTCGAGGACCATCTGCTTGGAAGGGGGGAGCCAGAGCTCGCCGTCTTCGACCTCCTTGGAAAATGGCTCTGCGGTGAAGCTGAAGTAGCTGCAGAAGTCCATGGTCATCCCTCCTCGTCATCGCGGGATGTTCGGCCGAGCGCCTTGTCCAGGAGCGCTTTCGGCGGGTCGAAGGGGACGCGCGCCTCGTGAGCGACATCGAGGTTGCAGGCCGATCGCGGTCGATGCGCGTTCTTCACCGGATCGACCCGGTGCAGGGCGAAGCGTTTGCCCTCGTGTTCGATCCAGGGCGGCTCGTTCGGCGCGACGAGGCACCGCGACACCGTGACGAGCTGGCCGGCGAGGAAGCCGAGATCGGTCTCCCAGTCCTCTCCATCCATCGAGAGCGTACTGTCGCGCCGGACGCGCCGGCGGGCCTGGGTCGTGAGCGCGTCGCGCAGCTTCCGCTCGTCGAGGTCGTCGGTGACGTGGGGATACTCCTCGTAGACCTGCGCGGGGGATTTTCCGAAGAGCGCCGCGTGCGGTGTGCGGTGGTAGTGCTCGTCGACCCAGGCGTAGAGCCGCACGTTGAGGTCGTGCAGCGAGCCGAGCGCTCCGGTGAAGTCCAGGCATCTCTGTCGCAACGTCCTCCAGAAGCGCTCCATCTTGCCGCGTGCGGGGGCGTCGTAGGGACGGGCGTGGATCAGGGTGGTGCCGAGTCGCTCGCACGCAAGGTGCAAGGTGTGCCCGCGGTAGGTCGAGCCGTTGTCCAGGTAGAGGGCGTCGGGAGCGCCGTGCTTGCGCAGCGCCCGGATGAAGAGCGCCAGCATGTCGACCTCTCGCTCGCCGCTCATCGCCTCGATGGCGAGGATGTACCGGGAAGCGTCGTCGAGCAGCGCGTGGATCCGCACCGGCGCCGGGCTGCCGCTCACGAGGATCGGAGACGCGTGACACACGTCGCCGTGCCACAGAGCGCCGGGGTGCTCGGCCTGCCAGCGCAGCCGCACCTTGCCGCCCGTGCGCTCGCGCAGCGCGACGCGATCGAGGTGGTGTTCGGCATACAGGCGTCGCACCGTGGTGGCGGAGAT
Organism: Sorangium sp. So ce321; assembly: GCF_051530195.1. Classification (NCBI taxonomy): domain Bacteria; kingdom Pseudomonadati; phylum Myxococcota; order Polyangiales; family Polyangiaceae; genus Sorangium; species Sorangium sp. So ce321. The sequence continues at coordinate 3,326,697 of NZ_CP150329.1, forward strand.
GGCGCCCTTGTCGATGCGGCCCTCCGCGATCAGGGTGTCGAGGATGAGCGAGACCGACGCGCTCGGGTGCTCTTCTCGAATGTCGAGCAGCATCTGCCGTTGCTCAGGGGTGAGCTCTCGAGCCCGCCCCTTGTCCTTGCGGGGCTTGGGGTGCAGGCCTTCGAGACCTTCGGTCTTGTACGCGTAGTACCAGCGCTCGAGCGTGGGGACCGAGTAGGAGCGCGGAGAATGGGCGCGCGGGGGGCGAAACCGCTGCTTGCTCAGGTCAGCGAGCGCTTCGGCGAGCTCTCCGCGGTCGAGCTCGCGGTGCATGAGCGAGCCGATGATCTCACTGCGGTAGAGCGCCACCGCTTCGGCGTGGTCCTTCGGCTTGAGGGGGTCTTGCACGTCGTGTCCTTTCCGCGCCGGTGACACCGCACCGGCCGCACAGCCATCCAAGCGCAAGGCGCTCCGCCAACCGAGGATCCAACCGGGTGGGGCCCGACATGAGCCCGGCCAGCACGCCGCTCGCCATCACGCGGCCCGCGCGGCGCCGGCCATGACGGCAGCCTCGGGGACCTCGGCCGCACAAGGCGCCATCGCGATGAGCGTCATCGCGGCCCGCTCGGCCCGCTGCCGCAGGGAAGAAGCGAGGGGACTGGGGCGGACCGACGGAAAGAGGCGCTTCTGGTCGATGGCGAGTAACCAGCGCCGCACGGTCACCCAGCCATCGGCATCGAAGCTGGCAGACCAGGGGCTGACACGTCGCCGCACCTCGATGAGCGCTGCACCGACGGCGCCGACGAGCAGCAAGGCCAGACCGATCGCGGTCGCGGCGAAGTGCCGTCGCGGGGCGACGCCCCGCGGCACAACCGTGATTGCGGCGCTGCAGCGGCGGCATCGATAACGGCGCACCTCGATCGTGACGAGCCCGCCGCGCTCACCGGCAGCCAGCGGCCCGCGCACCTGCCGCGATCGCGTTCCGTGCCCCCACAGCCCCAACCCGGCCCCCAGCGGGCAAGCCGCAGCGTCGCAACGCGGGCAGCGGGCTGGCCGCGCGCGGTCTACGGTGGGCGGCGAGGCGAGCCAGCCTTTGACATCGAGGTCCAGATGGACGATCTGTTGGGGGCTCCGCTCTTTCAAGCGATTCGGAGCACGACGGGAGGGGGCACGCGGCCAAACGAGCTCCTCCCGTCGCCTATTTTGTGGCCGGCGCCGCGCCGATGCTCCGCTCCTGCCGCTGACCTACCCCGTTGGTTGGGCGGACGGGTGAAGAGTCGTGTTGGTAATCTTCGACGCGTGAACGGAATGCACCACGCCCTCTCTGCCGTGGGAGCCGCCACTCGCCGCCGCTGTCGTTGCAGCAGGAGCTGCGCTGAGAATTTTATCGGGACCGGCGCAATGCATGGCCGGAGAACGTCCTGACAACTGGCCGCCCCCGGACAACGCCGTCATCGAGCATGATCCGCCTCGGCGATGGTCCGCTGCGGTGGGCCGGCCGCCCCGCCATCAAAGAGCTGGATCGACAAGCGCACCATCCGCATCAACAACGGTGCTCAGTAACACCAAGGAGAAAGAGGCCGAGATCCTGCGCCTCTACCACGGCGAGAAGTGGCCCGTCGGCACCATCGCCAGCCAGCTCGGGCTGCACCACACCACCGTGCAGCGCGTGCTCGGGCAAGCGGGCGTTGATCCGAAGGTCGTCGCGCCGCGCCCGTCCATGGTCGACCCCTTCGTGCCCTTCATCGTCGAGCAGCTCGGCAAGTATCCCTCGCTGCGCTCCAGTCGCCTCTTCGTCATGCTGAAGGAGCGCGGCTATCCGGGCGGTCCCGATCATCTGCGCCGGGTGATCGGCCGTCTGCGCCCCAAGAAGCCGGCGGAGGCATTTCAGCGGCTGCGCACGCTGCCCGGCGAGCAAGCGCAGGTCGACTGGGCGCACTTCGGCAAGCTGGCTGTCGGCCGGGCGCTGCGTCCGCTCTGGGCCTTCGTCATGGTGCTCAGTTACTCGCGACGGATCTTCCTGCGCTTCTTCCCCGGCGCGGCGATGCCCTTCTTCGTGCGCGGGCACGTCGAGGCATTCGCCGACTTCGGCGGCGTCCCGCGCGTGCTGCTCTACGACAACCTCAAGAGCGCCGTCGTCGAGCGCCACGGCGACGCGATCCGGTTCCACCCCACGCTGCTGGCGCTGTCGGCGCATTACCGCTTCGAGCCGCGCCCCGTCGCCGTCGCGCGCGGCAACGAGAAGGGCCGCGTCGAGCGCGCCATCCGCTACGTCCGCGAGGCCTTCTTCGAGGCCCGGACCTACGCCGACCTCGGCGACCTCAACCGACAAGCGACCGAGTGGACCACCTCCGCGGCGCTCGATCGCTCCTGGGTCGAGGACCGCGCCCGCACCGTGCGTCAGGCCTATGACGACGAGCGCAGCGTGCTGCTGCGACACCCCGACACGCCGTTTCCGGACCACGAGCGCGTCGAGGTCGAGGTCGGAAAGACCCCCTACGCACGCTTCGATCTCAACGACTACTCGGTCCCCCACGACCGGACGCGTCGCACGCTCGTCGTCCTCGCCGACCTCGATCAGGTGCGCATCGCCGACGGCAACGAGATCGTCGCGACCCACGTCCGCTCGTGGGACCGCGGCCAGCAGATCGAGCAGCCCGAGCACATCCAGCGCCTGGTCGACGAGAAGCGCCGCGCCCGCGAGCACCGCGGCCTCGATCGCCTCGCCCGCGCCGCCCGCAGCAGCCAGGCATTCCTGCGCATCGTCGCCGAGCGCGGCGATAACGTGGGCAGCGCGATCGCCCGGCTTCTCCAGCTGCTCGACGCCATCGGCGCCGCCGAGCTCGAAGAGGCCCTGGTCGAGGTGCTCGAGCGCGACACCATCCACATCGGTGCCGTCCGCCAGGTGATCGACCGCCGCCGCTCCGAGCGCAACCTGCCGCCTCCGGTCTCAATCCCCGTCACCCGCGGCCAGCACGCCGCCCTCGTCGTCACACCGCATTCCCTCGCCACCTACGACGCCCTGAAGAAGGACTCGACGCCATGACCGACCTGACGCCCACCGAGACCAAAGACCGCCTCAAGAGCCTCGGCCTCTTTGGCCTGCTCGCCTGCTGGGAGCAGCTCGCCGACAAGCCCTGGCTTCGCGAGGTGCTGGCCATTGAGGAGCGCGAGCGCCACAAGCGCAGCCTCGAACGCCGCATGAAGAACTCCCGCGTCGCCGCCTTCAAGCCCATGACCGACTTCGACTGGTCCTGGCCCAAGAAGATCGACCGCGAGGCTGTCGACGACCTCTTCGGCCTGGGATTCCTGGCCACCGGCCACAACGCGGTGCTCGTCGGCCCCAACGGCGTTGGCAAGACCATGATCCTCAAGAACCTCGCCCACCAGGCCGTCGTCCGCGGCCACACGGTGCGCTTCTCGACCGCGAGCGACATGCTCGCCGACCTCGCCGCGCAAGAGTCCTCGGTCGCCCTCGCGCGCCGGCTCCGGCGCTACACGGTCCCCTCTCTTCTCTGCATCGATGAAGTCGGCTACCTCTCCTACGATAGCCGCTACGCCGACCTGCTCTTCGAGGTCGTCACCCGTCGCTACGACGCGCAGAAGCCGCTGCTGCTCAGCACGAACAAGGCCTTCGCCGACTGGGGCCAGGTCTTCCCGCACGCCGCGTGCGTCGTCACGCTCGTCGACCGGCTCGTGCACCGTGCCGAGGTGATCGAGATCGAGGCCGAGAGCTACCGGCTGAAGGAAGCCAAGGAGCTGAACGCCACCCGCACCAAGCAGCGCCGCACCAAGAAGCACTGAGCGGCATCTTCACCGGTGAACTTCACCGGCATCCGGTGTCGTCTTCACCGGCATCGGGTGCGGATTTCATCGGTAAACTTCACCAACTTCCCGCGGGTCGCCGAGATCATCAACAGAAGTGCTTGGCCTTCCTAAACCGAAGGTCGCAAGTTCAATTCTCGCCGGGGGTGCCCTGTGATTTCGGGCACTTGTAGGATCGGCCTCAGGCGTCGTGGGCTGACTGTGGGCTGATCGAACGGCCCGTGCACCAGAGGCCTGTTGGGTCTCCCTGGCTGCTGCGCCGGGGGCGCAGTCCGCCAGGTGGGCGCAGCGTTGGGGGACGCTGATGTGGGAGCCGCCGAGGAGCTCCTTGATCTGCTCCAGCGTCCAGCGTCCAGCGTCCAGCGGCGCCTGCGCCAGCCCGCGATGAGGGAGGACGCACAGGTGACGGAGGTGGCGCCTTCGCAGCGGGTAGCCGCCGTGGCGCAGCTCGGGGACGGGGCAAGCCCGCACGACAGAGGGCGCTGCCGTGGTGTCGAAAACAATTCAGAACGGCGGTCGCGGAAGGCTCCGCGGTGACTTTCTCAATTCAGGCGGGCAGCTCTCGACAGGCTTCGGGTTGAATCCCAGTCCAGGTGGGCGGCCTCGGAAGATTCTGAGCCATGCGATGCCGTCGCGCGCTCGATGCGCATCGACGAGCGCTCGCCCTCCTGGCAGGCGCCGCCGAGGCAGGGCTCACGAGCACCTCGAGGGGGAGACCGCCTCGCGAGGCTGTCCGCCCTCAGCACCTGCCGCTGGCCGTGCGGTGTGTGGTAGCCTCGCGGCATGCCTCGTCTGCCCATCACCCTGCGCCCGATGGAGGTGAGCGAGCTGGAAGCGTTCACCCGCCTTGCGATCGAGGGCTACGCGGACGATCGCGCGGTGGCCGTGAGCGCACGGGCGGAGGATGCGCGGCGCAACGCGCGAACCCAGGTAGAAGCGCTCCTGCCGCGCGGGCTCGCCACACCCGACCACCACATCTATACCGTCGTGGAGGGGGACGCCGCGGTCGGACACCTGTGGCTTGCGGTGACCGACGTCGACGGCTTCCGCAGCGTCGTCATCTACGACATCCAGCTACGAGAGGAGGCCCGCGGCCGGGGCGTCGGGCGCCGGGTCATGGAGCTCGCCGAGGAGGTCGCGAGCGGCCTGGGAGCTCGGGATCTGGAGCTCCATGTCTTCGCGCACAACACGCGGGCCCGGAGGCTCTATGAAACCCTCGGCTACGAGATCACCAGCCTCGGTATGAGGAAGACGCTCGGGTCCTCGTAGCGCTCGCCGCGCAAGCCACGCTTCGTAAAAAAAGCATTGGTCCCTCGGCAGACCACACGGCGAGATCGCCCGCCGAGACGACGCCGGCGATGCCTGCTGGAACGCTTCGGACGCCGCGCGAGCCCGTCGGTCGCGTCGGAAGTACGGCCAGGACGGTGACCCAGGCCTTCCAGTCTCCGGGAAGGGTGGCGACAGGCGCCGTCCTGGAGCTGTCGCGAGGGGCGGGGAGCCTCCGCGTGATGGGGACGACGATGATCCTCGCGGGCCCCCTGTCCACCCTGCCATCGAGCCTCCGGCGGCTGGACGGAGGCCTGTTCGCCGAGCCCAGGAAGTAGGCTGCTCGCGCCGAGGATCGCCTCGAACGCAGGGCGCCGGCAGCGGCGCAGCGGTTACGTCCGGTGCACCAGATCGAGCGCGAGCCGACGGAGCCAGCCGGCCTCGACCAGGCCCTCCGGCGTGATACTGTTAGCTCCGCCACGGCTCGCCACCGCTGATGCCGCGGCACCCGGTGCACATGGCCCCTGCCGTTGCCGGGCAGACGGTGGACTCGCTCGCTCACCGTCGCGCACGTCCGTCGACAGAACCATGTGCCGTCGCAGCCGTCGCCGCGCGGGAGGTGCTCGCCAGCCACATGTCTCGTGACATCTGGCCGGCGCGCGGTCGCATCGCACGGCCGTCGCCGCGGTGTACCGGGTCGTCGGCAGTTCTCGTCGTGACGTCGCCATGGATCGCGCGCGCCGGCCGCCGTGCCGTCGTCGCTCCCCGGAGCCGAGTCCAACCGAGGGAATCCACGATGAATGAGCAGTCCGCCGTCTCCCGGCACCGGTGCCTCGCTCATCCCCACGACCCCACGCTCTCCGGCGACGATAGGCCGCCTCGTGGGCCGATCGATGCATCGTACCCACCCAGGAACATCCTTCGTGCCGGAGGCAGCCCGCGGCGCGCCGGCCCCGCGTCGCGGGGAGCCCGCTCGCGCTGCTCAGCAAGGCTTCGCTCGACTTCTGTACTTGCTCATTCCGTTGGACAGTAACTACACGACCCCACGCAAAGAACGGAGCAATGTATGCTGTCGACACAGCGGCTCGTGAGGGCCTGGATCGGAGCCTTGCTCGCCCTCGCCTCCGCCCCGGCCGGGGCGGCCTTGCCCCCTGCCTGGTCCAGCGGCTCCGGCGCTGACTGGGGCTATCACCCGGTCACGGTGAGGCGCGCCGCGTACCCGGATGTCTGCAGCCTCGATGCGTCCTACAGCGAACAGCCGTTCACGGCAGATCAGGATACAGGCACGAGCTGTCCCGATTACGCGACGGCGTCGCCGGTCTGCACCGGACCTTTTTGCCCTGCCAGCGGCGTATGCGATGGCGACGCCGTGCTGCACGAGGACCTGAACGCTTGCCAGGGCGAGGGCTGCTGCCTGCCCGGCTCCGTCGGCCTGCGCGGCGTGGTCGATGTCCTGCCCTACCTGGCAAGGCCGGCGGAATGGCCGTTCTCCGCCGACACCTCCGTCGACCACAGCGCCACCGTCGACGACAGCCCGGGTATCGCGCGGGCGATCGAGTGCGCGGCGTCGCTGCGGTCGTTCCGGCGCACCGTGGCTTTCCCCGCCGGGCGTTACGTGCTGCGCACGCCGCTGAGACCCCAGCACGACGCGCTGAGCCTGGAGGGGCCGGAGCTGTCCCCCGACGCCGGCCCCGGCGACCCCGACACAGCGACCCTCGTGGCGGTCCCCTGCAACCCGGAGCAGCTCCCCGGGGCGATCCAGGTCCACAAGGCCGCGAGGAGCGGGGACGGCGTCGAGGAGGTCTGGGGCCTCTGGATCCGCAACCTGCAGATCGAGCTCACCGAGGGGCCGCGCAAGAAGGCCAACAGCGGCATCCAGCTCAACCGCTGCTCGGACTGCGAGGTGGAGAACGTCATCATGCGGTACGCTCCCCTCACGCCCCAGCTGCCTTCCTGCAAACCGGCCAACCTGGACGGGATCACCTTGGCCATGGGATCCGGCGGCGTGATCCGGAACGTGATCGTGGACGGCGTGCCGAAGGGCGGCATCTACCTGGCATCGATCGCCGGGTACCATGAAACGCCCCCGATCCTCGTGGAGAACTGCGAGATCAAGAACATCGACGGACCGGTCTCGGCCGCCGCGATCAAGATCATCAGCCCCAACGTGACCGTGCGGAACTGCGAGGTCCACCATAGCCTGGTTCATCCCGGCGATGGATCCCCGGCGGTCCACAACGGACACGGCCTGTGGATCGCCACCCAGGTCAGCGCTCCCCCCGACATCCCCAGCCCGGTGCCCGCCAACGTCCTCGTCCAGGACTGCTATTTCCACCACAACGGCGGCGCCGGCGTCGTCATGGCGAGCCCCGTCGAGGCGTACCGACCGACGGGGATCCGGCTCGAGCGGGTCAGGTCTGCTTACAACGGCACCCATGGTGTTCATATCCAGGCGGGGACCGGCGTGGAGCTCCAGGACCTCTGGTCCTGGGGCAACGGGTTTTACGGCATGTACCTCAGCTCGCGGACGTCGCTGCCCGCGGGCTCGGCCCGGGTCGGGAGCGTGATCCTGGAGAGCCCGCTCATCTTCAACAACGTCCTGCGTCGCACGTCGGGCGCCTACCCCGGGATCAGGATCGAGGCCAGCGACGTCACGATCCGCGGCGGCGAGATCGCGCGCTGTGACGCCTCGCGCGGGAGACAATCGATCTCGATCCAACAGCAATGCTGGCTGTCGGGCCCGACAGGCGGGGCGGTCCTCTTCCACCCGGAGGGCAACATCATCTCGGGCGTCGGCACGCACGGCACGAGCGCGCCGGAAGTGCTGGCGTGCCCTCTTGAATGAGCGAGACAGAGCGACCTGCGGCCCTCGATGAGGGCCAACCGCCCCGGGGCGCGCCGACCATGGCTCGCGCGCGACGCGAAGTACCGGGCGGCGTGTCCCCGGCGCGGCCTTTCGCTATCCTCGCCGGATGCCGCCTCAACCGCCGCGCCTCGCCCGGCTCGTGCTCGTCACCGCGGCGGGCGAGGTCCTGGGCGCGCTGCCGCCCTATCCCGTCGCGACGCCCTGGTGGCAGGACGCCAGCTCGGTCGTTCGAGGGGCCCGCGAGCACCTCGGCATCCAGGTGACGGTCCTCAGGATGCTCGCCGCCGAGCTCCCGTATCCGCACGGCGGCGCCGTCACCTACCTCGCGGAGGTCGACGCGCCGCCGCCCGGCCTCGAGCCATGGCGCGGGGCGCTCGACGACCACCCGCTCCGGCAGCCGTGGGCTCGGCCGGGCGGGCCTTCAGGCGACCGCGCCTGGGCGGACTCGGTCCTCCGCGCTCACGGCCTGGAGCAGACGGCGCCCGCCGAGCAGATCCGATCGTGGAACCTGTCGAGCCTGTGGCGGCTCCAGGCCGGCAGCCAGACGCTCTGGCTGAAGCACGTGCCGCCGTTCTTCGGGCACGAGGGCGCCGTGGTCGCGAAGCTGGCGGGCCGGCGCGTGCCGGCGCTCCTCGGCCACGACGGCCGGCGGATCCTCATGCGGGAGCTCCCGGGGGACGATCTCTACGAGGCCGAGCTGCCGATCCTGGAGCGACTCGTCTCGTTGCTCGTCGAGCTGCAGCGCGACATGAGCCGGCAGGTCGACGACCTCCTGGCGCTGGGGCTGCCGGACTGGCGCGCGCCGGCCCTCGCCCGGCTCATCGCGGACGCGCTGGAGCGGACGCCCGGGCTGGCCGTCAGCGATCGGACGACCCTCGCCGGGTTCGTCGACGACCTGCCGGAGCGCTTCCGCCGCCTGGCCGAGACCGGGTTGCCGGATACGCTCGTTCACGGCGACTTTCACCCCGGCAACGCGCGCGGCGACGCGACGTCGGCCGCGCTGCTGGACTGGGGCGACAGCGGCGTCGGGCACCCGCTGCTCGATCAGCCGGCGTTCCTCGCCGCCATCCCGCCCGGCGCTGTCGGCCCGATCCAGGGCCTCTGGAGCCGCGCGTGGCGCGCCGCGCTCCCCGGATCCGACCCGGAGCGCGCCGCCGGATGGCTCGCGCCCGTCGCCGCTGCCCGCCAGGCGGTCATCTACCGCAAGTTCCTCGACAACATCGAGCCTTCGGAGCACCCCTATCACGCCCGGGATCCTGCAGAGTGGCTCGCTCGGGCAGCCGAGATCGTGCGCTCCCGACCGAGCGAGTAGCGCCGGGCCGCGATCTCATTCCTCATGCGCCGCGGAAGCTCTCGACGAGGTGGTCCACGAGGGCCCGGACGCGGCGCGGGAGATGGCGGCCGCTCGGGTAGACGATGGAGAGATCGGCCGCGCGGACGAACCGGTTCAGGACGGACTCGAGCCGCCCCGCCTCGAGATCGCGCTCGACGTCCCAGTAGGACTTCTGCGCGACCCCGAGCCCGGCGAGCGCCCACGCGCGGACCAGCGCTCCGTCGTTCGAGCTGCGCCGTCCGGTCACGCGGATCGCCTGCGTCCCGTCGCCGTCCGCCGCGAACGTCCATGTCGCCTCGTTCCGGCCCTCCGGGGTCCAGAGCAGGCAATCGTGCTGGGCGAGCTCTCCCGGCGTGCTCGGTCGCGGGTGCCGCGACCAGTAGCCGGGCGCCGCGCAGACGACCCGGTGGCCGGTGGCGAGCCTGCGCGCCGTCAAGCTGCTTCCCTGGAGCTGCCCGACGCGCAAGGCCACATCGAAGCCCCCGCGAACGAGGTCGACGACCTCGTCCGAGAGGTGGAGATACACGCTGATGCGCGGGTGCGCCTCCGTGAACGCCTCGAGGACATGGCGCAGGCGACCGCGCCCGAGATCCGAAGGCGCGGTGATCCGGAGGCTGCCCCGCAACGAGCCCTGCCCGCGCCGGATGCACGCCTCGCTCCGCTCGATCTCGTCGAGGATCCGGCGGCAGTCGACCAGGTAGCGCTCGCCCTCCTCGGTGAGCCGGAGCCGCCGCGTGCTGCGGACCACGAGCTGGACCGAGAGCCGCTCCTCCAGCGCCGTGAGCCGCGCGCTGATGGTCGACGGCACCGTCGCGAGGGCGCGCGCCGCGGCGCTGAGGCTGCCCCGGTCGACGATCTCCAGGAACGTTTGCATCTCGAGGAGCGCGCTCACCTTTCGATTTTATCGAAAGGTGCTTCGCGGCTCGAGCCCGTTCTCCGCCCAGCCCCGGCGCTCCACCATTCCCCTGCGCTCGAGAGCACCGAAGGAGAGCGCGCCCGGACATCGAGGCAGGAGGAAGCCATGAGCATGCAGAACAAGGTCGCCCTGGTCGTCGGAGCGCAAGGGATCATCGGTCGCCACGTCGTCGAGCACCTCGCGTCGCTCGGCGACTGGGACGTCATCGGCCTGTCGCGGCGAGGCGGAGAGCCCGCGGGCCGCGTCCGGCACGTGGCGGTCGACCTGCTCGATCGAGCGGACTGCCGGAAGAAGGTCGGCAGCCTGGCCGAGGTGACGCACGTCTTCTTCGCCGCTTACCAGGAGCGACCGACGTGGGCCGAGCTCGTGCCGCCCAACCTCGCCATGCTCGTCAACGTCGTCGAGGCAATCGAGCCGGTCGCGTCCGGCCTGCAGCACATCAGCCTGATGCAGGGCTACAAGGTCTACGGGGCGCACCTCGGCCCGTTCAAGACCCCCGCCCGCGAGACCGACGCGCCGCACATGCCGCCCGAGTTCAACGTCGATCAGCAGGCGTTCCTCGAGGCGCGACAGAAGGGCAAGGCCTGGTCCTGGTCGGCCATCCGACCGTCGGTCGTGTGCGGGGTCGCGCTCGGCGTCCCGATGAACCTGGCCATGGTGATCGCGGTCTACGCGGCGATGTCGAAGGAGCTCGGGCTCCCCCTGCGCTTCCCGGGCAAGCCGGCCGCGTACGACAGGCTGATCGAGATGACCGACGCGCGCCTCCTCGGGCGGGCCACGGTCTGGGCGGCGACCAGCGAGCCGGGCCGGAATCAGGCGTTCAACATCAACAACGGCGACACGTTCCGCTGGAGCGAGATGTGGCCGAAGATCGCCCGCATGTTCGACCTGGAGGTGGCGCCCCCGCTGCCGATGCCCCTCGCGGACGTCATGGCCGACAAGGAGCCGCTCTGGAACGCCATGATCGAGAAGCACGGGCTCGGGCGGCACCCCTACAGGGACGTGTCGTCCTGGCGCTTCGGCGACGCGGTGTTCTCGTGGGACTACGACGTGATCGCCGACGGCTCCAGGGCGCGCCGGGCCGGCTTCCACGAGCACGTCGAGACGGAGGCGATGTTCCGGGGGATCTTCGAGGACCTCCGCCGGCGCAAGATCATCCCCTGAGCCCGGCGCCGCGCCCTCCGGTCACCCCCTCCGCGCCCGCTCGTACGCCTTGAGCCACCGCTTCGACAGCACCTGGAGGCTCTCCCTCAGCCAGTCGTCGAGCTTGCACAGGTCGAGCCCGGCGAAGGCCGCCGCGTGCTGGCGCGCGAGGATGCTCACCTGCGCCTCCAGCACCGCGCGGAGATCGCGCTTCGCGAGCTTCTCGATATCGATCGAGGCACGCCCCAGGCGGTCCCGGAGCAGGTAGACGCTCCGGCCCACCTGCACCTCGACATAGAAAGGCACCTCGAGGCCCTGCCATACCGACGCCTTCGCCTGCGCGAGCCTGTCCTCGTCCTCGTGCAGGAAGCAGCTCCAGCTCGTCGCCGCGTGCGTCGTCTCCTTGAGCTCCAGGAGGCGCAGCCGCCGCTCCTCGCCCCGCTCGCGCGCGAGGACCAGGTACCGCTCGAGCCCGCCCGAGCCGCCCGAGTCCCGGTCCCGGTGGGCGAGCTCGAGCGCCTCGACGTCCGCCAGCGCGTCGAGTTGACCGAGCGCCTCGAGCAGCCGCCCCGCCGTGCCGGAGTCCGCGCGCGACAGCTTCAGCGCCGCGTCGTCGAACCGGAACGCCTCGCCCTCGGTCCACTTCGCGAGCTGGCGCGCGTCCCTGGCCGCCACGTCGGGGTACAGCGCCTCGGGCAGCTCGCGCAGCGGCTCCTTGCCCTGGATCATGTCCTCGTAGAGCTCCATGAGCTCGCCGAGCGCCTTCCTGTCGTCGAGCAGGAGCCGGAGCACGGTGAAGTACCGCAGCGCGTCCAGCGCGGCGAGCCCGGGGCCCGAGTCGTCGAGGTCGTTGAACACGTAGCGCGGCCCCACCGTGAACGTGATGAGCCCGAAGTTCTCGGGGTGCGCGTCGCCGAAGCACAGGCAGCGGCCGCCCGGCACCTTGGTCCGCGGGACGTCGAGCAGATCCACGTGCCACGCCTGCGGGAAGCTCCGCATGAAGCGCATCGGCGAGCGCAGCGCGGCCTTCCACTTGTCCTCGAACTCGGCCGGCTCGACGTGGGGATTCACCGCCCGGAAGAACGCCCGGGTGAGCTCCTTGACGGGCGGCAGATCGCTCTCTCGAATGGGGTCCATCGCGTCTCCTCGGCCAGGCACGCGACGCGCTCGATGGATGACGCGCCGTCACCCCGCGAGCGCGTCGCCGCCCGCGCGGCGCTCTCGTAGCACGCGCGCGGGCAGGCCGTGAGCCGGGAGACGGGTCACGGGGTGACCGCGGCGACCGCGGCCACGTCGCACGTGAACGGCGCGCCCGCGCCGTACGAGCCGACGAGCACCGTGTAGACGCCGCTCTCCGGGCACACGAACGGCGTCTGCGGGCACCGGCCGCAGGTGTCGTCGACCGAGACGAGCGCCGTGGCCTGGGTGCAGCCGGAGGCGCCGTCGCAGACCCGGATCATCGGATCGGAAGCGCACGTGCCGCCCGCGCAGCCGCAGCCCACGGTGATCGGCTCGCCGGGGGTGCAGGCCACGCCCTCGAACCCGGGCGCGATCGACCAGCCGCAGTCGCGCTCCGGGCCCGCCTCGGGCAGGGGGCACGCCGCCAGCGGGTCCGCGGGGCCCGGCGGGGAGTCGTCGGGGATGGTCACCGGGACCTCGACCGTGTTGTTGCCGTAGTCGCTCTCCGGCAGCGTGCGATCCGCGTTGATCGAGATGCGGAGCAGGTAGTCCCCCGCGCCCACGCCGGTGATGTCGACCCACTGGCAGTCGAGGCTGGAGTGGTAGACGTCGCTCCAGCCGCGCTGGATGCCCTGGAAGCCGCAGTGGTAGCGGGGCGTGGCCGGCGCCCCGGGGATGCCCACGGGCGAGCTGTCGAGCAGGCAGAACGCCTGCTTGTGGCCGGTCGCGACGACCGTGCCGGTCGCGTCGACGAGCTCGTACCGGGCATAGCCCTCGAAGTGGTAGTGGCCGTGGCACGAGGAGAACTCGAAGCCCGGAACGGAGGTCGGGTCGCCGAGGATCATGTCCGCCTCGCCGACGTTGGGCGTCTGCGTCGAGAAGCGCATCAGGCGGCGATCGCCCGCCCCGCCGACGCAGCCCTCGACGATCGCGCAGCTGTCGACCGGGAAGGCCTCGTGGCCGATGCTCAGGCTGAACTGCGCCACGTCCGCGGAGACCGTGAGGTCGGGCAGCGGACAGGTCGCGCCCGGCTCGAGCTGGGCGCAGGTGCCCATGAAGCCGCCGAGGCAGCACGTCTGGCCCGACGCGCAGTCGCTGTCGCTCGCGCACAGCGTGGCCTCGGCGGGCTGCTCCTCGACGTCGATCACGATGTCGAACGAGCCCTGATCGAGGACCACGACGTCCCCGCCGGTGCGGAAGCGCAGGGCGACGGTCGTGTTCTGGTCCGGGAAGACGTCGAACCACTGGGGGTTCGGCGAGAGGAACTGCGCCTGCACCTGATCGACCGTGCTGTCGAGGTTCAGGCGCTCGAGCCGCCACCCCTCCTGGAGGAAGGTGAAGTAGCTGCCGACCGGCACCTGCGCGCTCAGCCGGAACCGGTTCGGGTCGTCTTCCGTGTTGAAGAAGATCGTGTCCTCAGGCCCCTGGACCATCACGATCCCGTCGCGCAGCCGGTACGTGTTCCCGGACGCCGCCTGGCCGATCAGGCTCAGCTCTACCCGCCCGGTCTCCTCCTCCTCCTTCCCCTCTTCTCCCACACACCCCGCGAGAGCGATCATCCCAAAGAGTGCAAATTTTGTAAGCTTCATGCGATCCGCGATCCTCCTCGTCCTCCGCCTCAGAACACTTGATGCCCTCACGGCACCCGCTCCTTCGCGCAAAGGTCGGTACGCCCGAACTTCTCAGGACATCACATGTCGCCGGAACTGTCCATGGACGCCGGCTGGTGTCCTCGATGAGGAAATACGAGCGAACGGGGCGCGAGCTCCCCTCGGCACGATCTCGACGCGACCGAGACGCGTGACCGGGTGAGGTGAGAAGCGTCGAATACCTGCTGCTACTGTCTACTTGACAGCGTTAGTGTCGCGATGCAGGATGCTCCCCGTGACGACGTACAAGCTCGACGAGCTCGCGGGTGAGGCGGGCGTGGCGCCGCGCACGGTGCGGTACTACGTGCAGCGCGGCCTGCTGCCGGCCCCCGAGTTCCGCGGGAAGGACACCGCCTACGGGCGCGAGCACCTCGCCCGGCTCCGCGCCATCAAGGCCCTCCAGCAGGCGCACTGGCCGCTCGAGGAGATCCAGGCGCGCCTCGCGGGCGCGGGCGTGGACGAGATCGAGCGCATCGCGGCGGGGGCGCTGCCTCCCGGGGCGCCTCCCGGGGCGCCTCCCACGGCGATCACCCGCTGCGCCGGCCCGGACGGCGCGCCCGCGCCGCCGCCCCAGGTCGCCGGAGCGCCGCGCGGCGAGCGCTGGGAGCGGGTCGAGATCGCCGACGGCGTGGAGCTGCACGTGCGCAGCGACGCGCCGGAGCGCTCGCGCCGTATCGCCCTCGATATCGAGTCCCGTCACGCAACCCCTGCCCCGAAAGGCTCGCGATGAACCCGTCCACCGATCCGTCGCTCCCGGCGCCGATGTCGTGCCTCCGCTCCTCCGAGGGCCACCCGGTCCCGCTGCTCGGCGTCTCGCTCTCGGGCGAGGTCATGGGCGGCGCGGCGCGCCTCGTCGTGCGGCAGCGCTACAGGAACGACGAGCGCCGGCCGATCGAGGCGATCTACACCTTCCCGCTGCCGGGCGACGCGACCATCGCGGGCTTCGCCATGGAGTGCGCCGGCCGCAGGCTCGAGGGGGAGGTCAAGGAGCGGGAGGCGGCGTTCCAGGCCTACGACGAGGCGATCGCCACGGGCCACGGCGCGGCCCTGCTCGACGAGGAGCGGCGCAACGTGTTCACGGCGAGCGTCGGCAACCTCCTGCCCGGGGAGGAGACGGTCGTCGAGGTCGCCTTCGTGCAGCGGCTCCAGGCCGACGAGGGGGCGCTGCGGCTCATGATCCCGACCCTCGTCGCGCCCCGGTACATCCCGGGCGCGCCGCAGGGGGACCGGACGGCGCACGGCGGCGCGGCGCCCACGGGTCTCGTCCCCGACGCCGATCGGATCTCCCCGGAGATCGCGCGGGTCGATTATGGCATCACCCTCGATATCGCCTTCGATCTGGGGCGCGAGGTCGCGATCGAGAGCCCGTCGCACGCCGTCGAGGTGCGGCGCGAGGAGGGGTATCGCCAGCGCGTCGCGCTCCGGAGCGACAGGGCGGCGCTGGACCGGGACATCGTGCTGCTCGCCGCGGGCGCGCCGGGCGTGCAGGCAGGCCTCGTCTGCGACAGGACCCCGGGCCAGGAGGGGACCTTCGCGCTCACCGTGGTGCCCGACCTGTTCGACGCGAAGCGGTCGTCCGCCCGGCGCGACGTCGTGTTCGTCGTCGACGTGTCGGGCTCGATGCAGGGCGAGTCCATCGACCAGGCGCGGCGCGCGCTGCGCCTCTGCCTCCGGCACCTCGCCGAGGGGGACCGGTTCGGGGTGATCGCGTTCTCCAACCATTTCCGGGCGCTCGAGCAGTGGCTCGTGCCCTTCACGCAGCAGACCCTCGAGCGCGCGGACGCGTTCGTCGAGGGACTCGTCGCGTCGGGCGGCACGGAGATGCTGCAGCCGCTGCTCGCGGCGGTGGGCATGCTCGGCGACGCGGAGCGGGACCGCGTGGTCGTGCTCCTGACCGACGGTCAGGTGGGGAATGAGGCCCAGATCGTCGACGAGGTCGCCGGGCTGGGCAAGGGGGTGCGGATCTACACGTTCGGCATCGGGACGAACGTGAGCGACCTGCTCGTGAGCGATCTCGCGCGCCGGACGCAGGGGGCCGCGGAGTTCATCCACCCGGGCGAGCGCATCGACGAGAAGGTCACGGCGCAGTTCGCGCGGGCGACGGCGGTCCGGGTCGCCGGGATCGAGGCGCGCTTCGAGGGGGTCGACGTCGGCGAGCTCGCGCCGGCCGAGCTCCCCGCGCTCGTCGACGGCGAGCCGTGGGTGCTCCATGGCCGCTACAGCGCGCCGGGGACCGGGCGCCTCCAGCTGCGCGGGAGCCTGCGCGGGGAGCGCTTCTACCTCGAGGTGCCGGTGGAGCTCGCGGCGGAGGCGTCGCGGCCGGGGCTCGAGGCGCTGTGGGCGGGCGCGCGGGTCCGGGAGCTCGAGGAGTCGGAGCGCGGGCTGTCCGGCAAGCGCGCCGAGGCGATGCGCAAGCGCATCGTGGACCTCGCGGTGCGGCACCGGGTCGCGTCGAAGCACGCGTCGTTCGTGGTGATCGAGCGGCGCACGGGCGATCGGCGGGCCCACGGGCAGCCCGAGGCGCGGCCCGTGCCGGTGAGCGCTCCGGCGGGGTGGGGGATGTCCAGCCACCGCGGCCCGGTGATGGCGGCGGCCGCGTTCGTCGGGGCGCCGATGGCCATGTCCCGCGGGGCCAGGCCGATGGCCCCCGTGCAGCCCGTGATGGCCCGAGCCCCCGCGGCGCCCGTCGCGGCGGCGCCCGCGGCGCCCGCGGCGGCGCCCGCGCTCAGGCCGCAGTCGAGCTCCGGCGGCCTCTGGTCGCGCGCAAAGGGGCTGTTCCAGCCGAGCGCAGCGCCGGCGCCCGAGGGCGGCGCGGCCGGCTCGGCGCGCGACGAGGCCTCCGTGGGCGCCGTGGCGCCGGGCGGAGCCGCGGGATCGCAGCGGCGGTCCGGGCCCGGGTCGGTCGCCGCTCCGGTCCCGAGCGCTGCTCCCGCGGGGACCCCAGGGGACGACCTGGGGCGCTTTTTCGAGGAGCAGCTCGCGTCCGGGCTCTGGGAGCGCGGGGAGCCGACCGACATCGGACGGCTCACCAGCACGGCGCTGTGCCTCGCGACGTGCCGCGAGCAGGGCGTCGACTCGGCCCATCCCATCTACGGCGCCCAGGTGGCCAAGGCGGTCGAGGCGCTCTGCGCGCTGGCCGAGTCGCTCCTCCAGGGCGGTGGCGCGGACCGCGAGGTGGCCGCGGCGCTCGCGGCGGCCTACCTCGTCGCGAGCGGGCGACGGCTGCGGGCGCGCGTCCATGGCGTCGCGGCGGGCGCCGCGTCGGAGGCGGTGCGCGGGGTCGCGGGGGAGCTCGGGGACGCCGCGGCGCTCAGGAGAAGGGTCGAGGCGCTGCGCGGGGCATGACGGGCGCGCCGCGGCGGGAAGGCCGCGGCGGCGCGCGGGGCGTCCTCAGGGGTACGTGTCGTCCGTGCCCTTCGCGCCGGCCGCCGGAGGGGCCGGGGGGGTCGCGGTGGCCGGGCGCGCCGCGCCAGCCGGGGGGGCCGCGCTAGCCGGGGGGGCTGCGCCGGCCGGGCGTGCCGCGCCAGCCGGGGGAGCCGCGCCAGCCGGGGGAGCCGCGCTAGCCGCGGGGGCTGCGCCAGCGGGGCGCGCCTCGCCGGTCGGGCCTTCCACGAACTGCGCTGTCCCCTCCACGACGATCTCGAGGCGCGGATCCGCCGCCTGCGCGGGCGCACCGCCGCCCGCGTCGGCAGGCGCCAGGTCGGCGTGGGCCGCGAGGCTCAGGCGCGCGATGGGCAGGCCGGCCTCCTTGGGCTGCGCCAGGAAGAGCAGCACGGCGCGCGCCTGGGCGACCGTCACGTCCCAGCCATTGCGCCACGCCACGGTCGGCGCGCCGCTCGTCGTGTGGCCGACGATCTGGTAGCCGAGGCCCTTGAACGCCTCCTGGCCGCGGATGATCGTGGCGATGTCCCGCAGCGTCTTCTCCCCTGCCGGGGAGAACGCGTCGCGGTTGCCCTTGAACAGGACGCGGGTCGGGATCGAGATGACCACGCGCCCGTCGCGCGGCGCGACAGTGACATCCCCGGACGCGACCGCGAGGAACGCCCGCAGGACGCCGCTGTCGCGCTCGGACGCCGGGCGCGCCGCGGCCGCGTCGCCGCGCGGAGCCCCCGCGCCGAGGTCGAGGCCCTCGGCGCCCAGCGGATCCTCCCTCGGCGGCGCCGCGGCGCCCCCGCGCGCGACCTCCTCCTCGAGCTGGCGAGTGCGCTGCTGGCTCGTCTGCAGGTCGCGCTGGAGGCGCTCGGACCTGTCGAGCTGGGCCTGCCACTCGAACTCGGTGTAGCCGCACCCGACGAGGAGCGCGGGCGCGAGCAGCGCGGCCAGGCGGCGTCCCACGCCCGCGACCCGGGGGAGGGAAGAAGGGGAGACATGGGCGCTCCCCTTCACGCTCTCCGCTGCGACACCCAAAGCAGGCAATTGCACTTGGCAGGCTCCTTCTCGCCGGATCATCCGGGCCCATCCTGCTCGCGCCGGTGCGCTGAGCGGGCGGGAGCCTATCCGAGCGGTCCTGGTCCCACAAGGCGCGCGCGCCCGGCGAACGGCGCCGCGCCGTTCCGGGGTGCCCCGGGCTCAGCGCGGACTGAGCACCGCGCCTACCGCGTGCCGGAAGAGCCCGGGCGCGAGCGCGAGCGCGGAAAGGACGCCGTCCCGGAGGCGCGGGCGCCGCGCGATGAAGAGCACCGCGCGCGTCGCCACCGCGTAGCGCCGGAAGGCCCGCCGGAACACACGCTCGTAGCCGGCGAGCGGGGCCGCGCCGCCGCCGCGCAGGGCCGCGTCGAGGGCGGTCGACAGCGCCGCCGCGCTCACGAGCGCGAGCGAGATCCCCTCACCGGTGATGGCGTCGATGTAGCCGGCCGCGTCGCCGACCAGCACGAAGCGGTCGTCGTGGAGCCGCGCCGACGCGCGCTCGAGCGGGCCGCTGCCCCGCGCCGTCGAGTCGGCCGGCACCCCCGCCACCCGCTCCGCCAGCGCCGGGAAGCGGCGCACGAGGCGCTCGGCCGACGCGCGGCCCTCGAGCCGGTCGCCGTCCCACAGGAACGCGACCCCGACGCGCTCGGGCCCCGCGGGCGTCACGTACGCCTCGACGCCATCGGCGACGTGCACCTCGACGAAGGACGACCAGGGCGCGCGCCGGAAGTGCTGGCGCAGGCCGAGCCGGCGCGGCCCCGAGGCCGGCGCGTCCCAGCCGAGCGCGCGGCGCACGCGCGAGCCGAGCCCGTCCGCGCCGACGACGTAGCGCGCCTCCACGACGCCCCGCCGCGTGACGAGCCGGGCGCCGCCGTCCGCCCGCTCGACGCGCAACAGCGCCTCGCCCGCGGCGAGCCGCGCGCCGGCGGCCCGCGCCCGCGCCGCGAGGGCCGCGGAGAGCGCCGTGCGGCGCACGCCGAGCCCGCCGGGCGCCGGCAGCGGCGCCTCGACGCGAAGGCCGTCCGCGCGGATGTATCGGATGCCCTCGATGGGCGCCCGCTCGGCCGGATCGAGCTCGGACAGCGCGCCGAGCTCCGCGAGCGCGCGGCAGCCCTCGGGCATCACCCCCTCGCCGCACGCCTTGTCGATCGGCCACGACGCCTGGTCGAGGACGACGACGTCATGGCCCCGCTGCGCGCAGCCGATCGCGACGGCGAGGCCCGCCGGCCCGCCGCCGACGACGGCGATGTCGCACCGCGCGCTCACGGCGCGGAGGGCCGCTCCGCCGTCGCGCGGCGGCCCGGCACGAGCCGCGGCAGGTCGCCCATCTGCGCCGCGTACGCGGGCCCGAGCGCCGCCTCCTCGGCGCGGATGCGCACCCGGAGCACGGCCGCGTTGAGCGCGCTGAAGACGAGCGCGGTCAGCCAGGCGCCGTGGATGAGCGGGATGGCGACCATCTCGACGATCACGGCCGCGTAATTCGGGTGGCGCAGGTAACGGTACGGCCCGCCGGACACCGGCCGCGCGCCCGGCACCACGATGATCCGCACGTTCCACTGCTCCCCGAGCGTGGCGATGACCCAGTACCGCATCGCCTGCGCGAGCAGCGCGGCGGCGAGCGCCGCGAGCCCGAGCACCCCGGGGAACGGCCGGTCGAGCGCGTCGACCTCGAGCGCGCAGGCGGCGAGGAAGGCGGTGTGCATCAGCGCCATCACCCGGAAGTGCCCCTGCCCGACCTCGACGCCGCCCTTCGCGAAGGCGCGCCGCGCGTTGCGGCGCGAGATGACGAGCTCGGCCAGCCGCTCGATCGACACGGCGCCGAGGAAGGCGAGGTAGAGCAGCTCCGAGGTCACCATCGGAGCAGCGCGATCTCCGAGCAGAAGCCGGGGCCGAACGCCATCATCACGCCGTAGTCCCCGGGCTGGGCGCTCGCCTCGTCCAGGAAGTCGCTCAGCACGAACAGCACCGACGCCGACGACACGTTGCCGATCTCGCGCAGCGAGCGCCACGAGCAGGCGAGCGCTTCCTCGGGCAGCTCGAGCGTCTCGGTGACCGCCTCGAGCACCTTCGGCCCGCCGGTGTGGACGATCCAGTGGCGGACATCGCCCCGCGACAGGCGGTGCCGCGCGAGGAAGGCGTCGACGTCGCGGCGCACGTGCTCCCGCACGAGCGTCGGCACGCCCGCGGAGAGGACGACCCGGAAGCCGCTGTCCACGACGTCCCACCCCATCATGTGCTCGGTCTCGGGGTAGAAGACGGCCTGCGAGTCGAGCACCGCGGCCCCGCCCGTCCGGCCGCTCTTGCGGGCGGCCTGCGCGCCGCGCGCCACGACGGCCGCGGCGCCGTCGGCGAAGAGCTGCGCGGCGATCACGTTCGCCGCCGAGGTGTCGTCGCGCTGCAGCGTGAGCGAGCAGAGCTCGACCGACAAGAGGAGCGACGTGTGCGCCGGGAAGGCGCGCAGCGTGTCGGTGATGCGCGCGACGCCCGCCACGCCGGCCACGCACCCGAGGCCGAAGACGGGCGTGCGCTTGACGTCGCGCCGGAAGCCGAGCCGGTTGACGAGCCGCGCGTCGAGGCTGGGCGCCGAGATGCCGGTGACCGAGACGAAGACGATGTGGTCGACGTCCTCGGGCCCGATGCCCGCCCGCTCGAGCGCGGCGCGACAGGCGCGCTCGCCGAGCTCCATCCCGCACGCGTTCCAGCGGCGGTTCTGCTCGGCGAACGTCGAGGCCGCATAGTACTCGTCGATCGGCAGCGCGAGGTGCCGCCCCCGCACCTCGATCGAGCGCCGGACCCGCTCGACGAGCGCGAGCGCGTCGCCCTTGCCGGCCCAGAGCCGGCGCAGCCCGGCGCACGTCTCTTCCTGCGTTGCATAGTGCGGCGGCAGGGCCGTGCCCACCGCGGCGATCGTCGGGGCAAACGGCGCTTCGTGGTGGTCGGAGCTCATGGCGGGCGGCAGTCTCGCACCGGGGCAGGCGGCCGACCACGGCGATTTCGCCGTCAGGCGCCGCCCTAGGTTCACCGAACCTTGCGCGATGAAAGGCTTGCGCGCTTCACGGTTGATCCATGCCGCCTGCTGCGCCAGAGGTCTGCCGGGAATGGCGGCGCGCCGGCGCGCGCCGCACAAGAGACATGGCTCAAGGTTACCTCTTCCTCATCATCGCCCTCGTCTTCAACGCGACCGCGAACATCCTCATGAAGCTCGCTTCGCGGCGCGTGCCGTCGATGGAGGGGCTGTCGCTCGTCCAGAAGGGGCTCGCGCTCGCGACGAACTACCACCTCGTGCTCGGGCTCGTGCTCTTCGCCTCGAACATCCTTTTCTATGTCCTGGCCCTGAAGCGCATCAACCTGTCGATCGCCTATCCGATCATGTCGTCGGGGGGGTTCCTGATCATCTCGGTCTTCTCGGTCTATTACCTGCGCGAGACCCTCACGACGCTGCAGATCGGCGGCATCGTCATGATCGCGGCGGGCATCGCGATGGTCGCTTACAACATGACCTAGTCGCCGGGCGCTCGAGAGCGTGCATGGGCGGGCGTGAGGTGTCGCCGGGCCGCGCGGCCCCCGCGGCGCAGCGCGACGAGGCCGTCGGCCCGGCGGCGGGGCAGCTCGGCGCGGGGGCGGCGGATCACCCCGCGTCGAGGAATGTCGCCGGCGCGAGGCCGCTGCGCTCGCCCCTCCGGGTGGCGGGGGACCGTCTGTCATGCCATGAAAGGCCCAACAAAAGGAGCGTCGCTCGTGAGCATCCTGAGGCGGCATAACGTCAACGTCCTCGGCCGGGGGGACGTCGACATGATCTTCGCGCACGGCTACGGGTGCGATCAGAACATGTGGCGGCACCTCACCGGCGCGTTCGAGGACCGTTACCGCGTCATCCTGTACGATCTCGCCGGCTGCGGCGGTTCCGACCTGTCCGCGTACGATCACGAGAAGTACGGCTCGCTCGAGGGGCACGCGCGCGACGTGCTCGACATCCTGGGGGCGGTCGCGAGGGGGCCTGCTGTGTTCGTCGGACACTCGGTGAGCGCGATGATCGGGCTGCTCGCCGGGATCGCGGCGCCGGAGCGCTTCCGCGAGCACGTCATGGTCGGGCCGTCGCCCTGCTACATCAACGACGGCGACTACATCGGCGGGTTCACGCGCGCCGATATCGAGTCTCTCCTCGACACGCTCGACAGCAACTACCTCGGATGGGCGAGCGCCATGGCCCCCACCATCATGGGCGCGCCGGACCGGCCGGAGCTCAGCGAGGAGCTCACCAACAGCTTCTGCAGGACGGACCCGGAGATAGCGAAGCACTTCGCGCGCGTGACCTTCCTCTCGGACAACCGGGCCGATCTCCCCAGGTTCACCGCGCGCTCGCTCATCCTGCAGTGCTCCGACGACCTGATCGCCCCGCGCTCCGTGGGCGTTTACCTGCACAGGGCGCTGCCGGGCAGCACGCTCCGCGTCGTCGACAACATCGGTCATTGTCCTCATCTCAGCGCGCCCACGCCGGTCGTGGACGCCATGCGAGAGTTTCTCCTGGCGTGAGCCGGACCGGCCGATGACCTCTCCCGAGGACGGCTCCGGCGACGCGCTCGACCTCTACGAGCTGGCGGCGTGCGGCCTCCTCACGACGGCCGCCGACGGGACCATCCAGCGCGTCAACCGCACGATGTGCGGGTGGACAGGGTTCACCGCGGCCGAGCTCCTGGGCAAGCGCTTCCAGGACCTGCTCACGATGGGCAGCAAGCTGTTCCACCACACGCACTGGATGCCGCTCCTGCAGATGCAGGGATCGGTCGCCGAGGTGCAGCTCGAGGTGGTGCGGCGCGACGGCCGCGTGCTCCCCGTCCTCGTGAACGCCGCCCGCCGCGAGGCGAAAGCCGGCGCGGCCCCGGACGTCCGGCCGCCGGTCGACGTGGCCGTGTTCATCGCGACGGACCGGCGCAAGTACGAGCGGGAGCTGCTGTTCGCGAGGCGGCGCGCGGAGGAGCTCCTCGCGAGCGAGCGGCAGGCGCAAGAGGCGCGGGCCCACGCCGAGGCCCGGCTGCGGCTCGCGCTCGACTCGGCGCGCCTGTGCCTGTGGACCGTCGACCTGCGGACCGGCGCCCGCCATTACGAGCGCGACGTGGCTGCGTTGCTCGGGCTTCCGCCCTCCGAGGAGGTCACGCCCGAGGCGTACGCGGCGTGCATCCACCTGGAAGACCGCGCCGCCGAGGCCGCCGCGTACGCCGCCGCGATCGATCCGGGGCGCCGCGTGACGTACTCGGTCGAGTACCGGCTCCTCGGCCACGACGGCGTCGAGCGGATCGTCCGCTCCACCGGGCGCTCGTTCTTCGACGAAGGTGGCCGGCCGGTCCACTTCTCCGGGGTGATCGAGGACGTGACGGACCGCCGGAGGAGCGAGGACGCCGTCCGGCAGCGCGAGAACGAGTTCCGGACCCTCGCAGAGAACTCGCCCGACGTGATCGTGCGCTTCGATCGGGCGCGCCGCTTCGTGTACCTGAGCCCCGCCGCCGAGGGCCTCACCGGGAAGCCGGTGGTGGATTTCATCGGCAAGCCGATCGACCCGACAGGGATGGCGAGCGCGGACACGGACGCCTGGGTCGCGGCGATCGACGAGGCGTTCGCGGGGCGCCACGGCACGCTCGCGTTCACCTACGAGGTGCACGGCGGCCACCCGCGCGAGCTCCAGACCCAGCTCGTCCCCGAGCGCAACGCGCGCGGCGAGATCGTCACCGTCCTCGGGCTCACGCGCGACGTGACCGGCCTGCGTCAGCAGGAGCGCGAGGCCCAGCAGCGCGCGCTGCTGGCAGAGCAGCTCATCGGGATCGTCAGCCACGATCTTCGCAATCCGCTGAACGCGGTCCTCCTGGGGACGCAGCTGCTCGAGGACGCCGACGCCGAGCTCCAGCGCGTGACCACCAGCCGGATCGCGGCCGCCGCCCACCGCGCCAACCGGCTCATCACGGACCTGCTCGACTTCACGCAGGCGCGGCTCGGCGGCGGACTGCGCGTCGCGCGCCGCGAGATCCACCTGCACCAGGTCGCGGCCGATTGCCTCGACGAGGTGATGCTCGCCTGGCCCGCGCGCCGGGTGGAGCACCGGCGCACGGGGGACGGCCTGGGCCTGGCCGATCCGGACCGGATCGCGCAGATCCTCACGAACCTGGTCAACAACGCGCTGACGTACGGCACGCCGGACCAGCCGGTCACGGTGACGACCGCCGTGCTCCCGGGCGCGCTCGAGATCCAGGTGCACAACGCGGGGCGGCCCATCCCGCCGGAGCTCCAGGCGAAGATCTTCGAGCCCATGCAGCGGGGCGGCGCGCAGGCGAGGCCGGGGTCGCGCAGCGTCGGGCTCGGCCTCTACATCGTTCGCGAGATCGCGAGCGCGCACGGCGGCCGGGTGAGTGTTCGATCGACGGAGCGCGAGGGGACCACGTTCGTCGTGGTGCTCCCCCGCGCCGCCGGCGCCGGCGGCTGAGCGCCGGGCTCGAGCGCTGGCCCGGCGGATTTGCCAGGATCGAGCGCGCACCTCATCGGGCGTCCTCCCGATCGAAGGGCGAGCACGCCTCTGTGCCGCCGAGGTACGCCGTGTGGTCCATGAGCATGTACATCCAGGTGGCGAGGTCGATCGGCGCTTCGGCGAGATAAGCGCCGTCAGCCCCCTCGATGGCCGAGAGCGGCACGCGCACCAGCTCTTCCCGGGTCACCTCGCCGTCGGCGTTTCCATAGGCAGGATCGGTGTCCGCTCCGGCGATGGGGTCGAATCGCACCTCGGCCCCCGCTTCCAGGCGATCGAAGAAGAGGTGATCGCCGCGGATCGCGAGGTCGACCCGCTCGGTCGCGCCGGAGCCCACGCGAAATGTCGCCCCCGAGACCTCTTCAGCGGCCTCATCGAACCCCGGAGAGCAGAAATCATGGGCGACAAAGCTCCACCGGAACACCTTGGTCACACCCGCCTTCGTCGCCTTGCCCTCCACGTACACGCCGGCCGTCAGCGACTCGAGGAGCGCCAGATCCTCATCGGTCACGGCGTGGGCCCCCAGCGCCGTGTCGTCGCGCGAGCCGAACGCCTGCTCGAGCCGCCGGGAGCCCCCGCGGGTGACGGTGTACCCGACGATGTCGGTGACGTACGAGTCCATCGACTGGTCCACGCCCAGGCGGACCTCGGCGTCGGGATGGACTCGATAGGTGACGTCGGCCCGGGTCGCGAACATGCGATCTCGCGCGGTGCGGTTGCCGTCCAGAGCCGTCCGATCGAGCCCGAGGAGGACGCCCAGCCGCAGCTCGCCGTCCTTGAAGCGATGCTGGTACCTGAGGTCGAGGCGATAGAACTCGACGCCGAACACGACAGCGAGCCCGCCTTCCTCCTCCTCCCCGAGCAGATCGTAGGATCCGAAGCTGAAGACGGTGAGGCGATCGTCCGGGGTGACGGCCAGGCCGAGCGCGAGGCCGACACCGAGGTGCGAGCAGGGCGCCGCCGCTGACCGCATCTGCGCGAGCCTGGGCTGGACCGAGCAGGCTCGACCACGGCGTCGGTCCGGCAGGAGGGGTCAGCAGGAAAACGACGCAGTCGGTCGCGTTTCGAGCGAAGGACGACCGTGGCGCCGGCATTCACCAGGGCACAGCGGAGTGGCACGGTTCACTTTGTAAAGATTCATTACCAAGACGTGCGCTGTTGTTCGGGCTGCGCTGAACGGTGGATACCGTTGGCGGCTCCCCTGCATCATCGCGCATCGCGCATCGCTCGTCTTCGCTCCGCGCGTCGTCTGGTCGTCTCATGGGCCCAGCGTCGCGCGCGGGGCGGCACGCGCCGCATTCCTGGCGGTGGCCCCTCGTGGGGTGAGTCACGAGGTCGAAGCTGCCGCTCGCAGTGGAGGAAATCTCGATGGGACGCTCTGGAATTCTGCTATCGATGGCGCTCGGGGGCGGGGTGGCTCTGTTCGCCGCGGGGTGCTCGGAGGCGGAGGATGGCGCTGCCGCGCACCTCGACACGGTCTCTCAATCGGTCACCCTGGGGGACCGGCTCGCCCAGTGCGCGCAGGACCCGCGCGTCGTCGCCGGGCTCGTCTCGCAGGACGTCTGCGCGGGCGCTGCCGTGTTCTTCACGGAGACGTTCGACGGCAATGGCCGCACCTGCGGCAGCTGCCACCCCGTGGCCAACAACACGACGATCGACGTGCCGTTCATCACGGCCCTGAACCGGAGCAACCCGGGTGATCCGCTCTTCGTCTTCAACCGGGAGCCGGAGCTCGCCGACCTCGAGACCTCGGATCTCCTGGACGACGCGGCCATCCTCGAGAACGTGGACGGCTTCATCGATCCGGCGCACCGGTTCGTCTCGCGCGGGGTGAACCACGTCCTCTCCCTGAGCACCAGCATCCGCGCGGATCCTGGGGACGGCACCACCAACCCGCCCGCGGAGCGGACCGGCTGGGGCGGCGACGGCTCGAGCGACGGCACGCTGCGCGGCTTCCTCAAGGACGCGGTCACCCAGCACTTTCCGAGGAGCCTCGACCGCGAGCCGGGCGTCGACTTCCGCCTGCCGACGCCGCAAGAAGAGGACGTGACCCTGGCCTTCCAGCTCAGCCTGGGCCGGCAGAACGAGCTCGATCTGGCGCGCGTTCGCCTGCGCGACGCCGAGGCCGAGGAGGGCCGGCTCGCGTTCATGGACCCGGACCGCGGCCGCTGCAACGTGTGCCACCACAACGCCGGCGCGAACTTCCAGGACACCGGCAACAACCGGAACTTCAACACCGGCACGCGCGACCTGGCGTCGCCGCTCAACGTGGGCAGCTTCGAGGACCGGAACCTCCAGGACGGCGGCTTCGGCGGGCGCGACCTGGCGCAGCCCAACTTCGACAGCTTCAACAGCGGCACCCCCGACGCCTTCGGCGACGGCACCTTCAACCCGCCGCCGCTCATCGAGGCCGCGGACACGCCGCCCTTCTTCCACAACAACCTGCAGATCAACTCCAGGGGGGCGCAGGACATCAACGATGCCGTCACGTTCTACGCGTCGGCGACCTTCAACAACTCTCCCGCGGCCAAGGAGCTCGAGCAGCGCTTCGGGTCTCCGCTCAACCTGCAGCCGACGGACTCCGTCGCCATCTCTCGCTTCCTGCGCGCGCTGAACGGCGCCTTCAACGTCGACATCGCGAAGCAACGGCTGAACGCCGCGCTCACGCTCGTCAGCCGCTTCTCGAACACGCGCGCCGACGTGCAGCAGAAGCTGATGGAGCTCGCCCGCGTCGAGATCGACGACGCGTTCGAGGTGATGGGGGACCCGGATAGCCCGAGCGCGCTGTACCCCGCTGCGCTGAGCCAGCTGGCCCTCGCGCGCACCGAGATCAACCAGGGGATCGCGGCAGCCTCGGCGGCGGAGCGCCTCAACCGCATCACGAACGCCCTCGCGCGCGTGACGACCGCCCGGGCCGAGTTCGGCGACGGCATCACGTTCGTGCTCGGCCAGGGCAACCTGATGTACTGAGCGCGGCCAGCCGCTCCCCGCTCCTCGGTCCCACCGCCCCCGGCCGTGGAGCGAGCCCTCTCCCCGCGCATTCCTCTGCGGCGGCTGTGATAGGCTGCCGGGCGCACAGGGCCTGTGCCCGACAGCCTTCACCTCGGAGGAAGCCTTCATGCCCAGCCGATTGCTCGCGCGTCCCCTCCTCGCCGTGCTCCTAGCGACGACCGGGTGCGACAGCGCCGCGGAAGACGTGGGGCCCGCGCCCGGCGCCGACGTCACGTGCGACAGCGGGGATCTGATGATCCGGACCGAGCTCTTCTTCGGCCTCGACCGGGGCGACGAGCCCCCGGTCACGGCGGAGGAGTGGCAGGGGTTCGTCGATGAGGTCGTGACCCCGCGCTTCGGGGACGGGCTGACGCAGTTCGACATCGACGGCCAGTTCCTCGCATCGACCGGTGAGCTGATCCGGGAGGACAGCCGGCTGATCATGCTCCTCCACGACGGCGGTCAGGCCGCCTTGGACAGCATCGAGGCCATCCGCGAGGAGTACAAACGGCGCTTCGACCAGGAGTCCGTGCTGCGGATCGACGAGCCCGTCTGCGTCGATTTCTGACGGCGAAGCGCCCGGGGCACTTGATTGCCTCGACTCTGCATCTCCAGATCTCCAGCGCATCGCAAAGGTCCTTGACCTGAAAGGACCGAGCAGACAAAGCTCAAGACCTGCTGGCCATTCCTGGCAGATGGCGCCGCCTGCGCGCGGCGCTCGCCCTCCAGGTGGCGGCTGGCTGGCGGCTGGCGGGCGGCGGGCGGCGCTCGGACGGCAGCCGCTCGGTGCGGCCCGACAGGGATCCGCGGTGAGGCCGATATGCGCTCTCTCTCGTCTTCCATGTCAAACGCCTTGCTCCTCGCCGGCGCGCTCGCGGTCGCCTCGTGCAGCCGCGGGAGCGAGCCTGCGGGCAACGTCGAGGCCGGCAGGGGCCCGGTGCCCCCGGTCGGCGGGTCGGGCGTCGCCGCGGCGGTGCGCTCGGCGCCGGCGCCGGGCGTCGCGGTGCCGGACGAGGAGCTCGTGGATCAGGACGGCGCGCCGGTCCGCCTGCGCGAGCTCGCGAAGGGGCGCGTGCTCGCCGTCAACTTCATCTTCACCACCTGCACGACGATCTGCTCGCCGATGACGGCCATCTTCGGCCGGCTCCAGGCCGAGCTCGGCGACGCGCTGGAGCGCGACGTGCGGCTCGTCTCCATCTCGCTCGATCCGGCGACGGACACGCCGGAGCGGCTGAAGCGCTATGCGGAGCAGTTCGGCCGGCGGCCGGGCTGGGTCTTCCTGACGGGCAGCCGCGAGCGCGTGGGCCGGGTGCTCGACGCGCTGGGCGGGCGCGCGCCCATCAAGGAGCAGCACACCCCGGTGACGCTCATCGGCCGTGAAGCGGAGGGGCGCTGGACGCGCGTCGACGGCATCGCGCCGCCCGCGCGCCTGGCCGAGGAGGTCCGGGCCTTCCTGTCGCGAGGCCCGGCGGCGCAGCGCGCGAGCGGCGGTTCGCCGCTGGACCCGGCCGGAGCTGGCCGGAGACCGGCCGGCGCGGCGCGCTAGGTCGATCCCGCTGGTTCCCGCGCCTGCCGACCGTGGCCGCGCAACCGGGAGGCGCTACGGGCCAGGGCTGAGCTCACGACCGCACCGAGGATGAAGAGGCGAAGCAAGCCCTCGAGGTGCCGGTGCGGATGGTTGATGGGCGCGTCCCGCCACCGTGGCATGTCGGTACGAGCGGAGCCCCGGCAGCGCTTCTGACCGGAAGCCGCGGCGACACTCCCTTGAGCCAAGGGGCCATGATCGGACCCTCGCCGGCGTGAACTGCCCGTTGCGCTCTCTCGGACCGCCAGGAGCGATGTGCGACCCGCCCTCCGCGGTCTCGGCCAATACACAAGCCCCTCCTCACGAGCCGGCGAGGGCGCGCGCAGGTCACCGCCTCTTCGAGCGCTGCAGCGGAGCAGCTCGCCGAGGGGCTCGCCTCCGCGCCGGCACATATAGGCATACTTTGGCCCTGTGCAGGCGTGACAAAGCCGCAAAAACCTGGCCTGTCACTCTGGCGCACGGCTTGCACGGTCTTGCGCGCTACTGCCATTGTGCCGCCTTTTACGGAGGGTCTCCTATGGATTCGAGCCTGGTCTTTCGACGTGTCCTCGCCGCTCGCCTCGTGCGTCTCCTCGCCCTCGCGGCCGCACCGTCGCTCGCTCCCGTGGGCTGCGGCGGTACCGTGAGCACGTCCTCGCAGCCATCCGGCTCCGACGGGGCTCAGGACGGCGCCGGAGGACAGGGCGGGGCCGGAGGACAGGGCGGGGCCGGGGGACAGGGCGGGGTCGGGGGACTGGGCGGCGCCGGAGGACTGGGCGGGGCCGGGGGACAGGGCGGGGATGTCTCGTCGATACTCGAGAGGGCCTGTTTCCCGGCGTCGGACGACGGCGGCTGCCCCTCGAACGAGGACGTCGTGGCCCAGCTCCCGAGAAACGGCTGCCTGATTCCTTCGCTGCTGGTGAGCGGGCCGGAGATCGACCCGGCGACGAATCAGTGCTGCTACACGTTCTTGCCCCCGGGTGAATGCGTCACGATGGCCAATAGCAGCGGGCGGCCGTTCCTCGTCGGCGCGCGCTCTCTCCATGCCGCCGCGGTGCCCGGCGTGGCGTGGCGAGCCGCGCGAGCCGCGGACGAGACGACGCGCGATGTCCGCCGGCTCTCCGCCGAGGCGCGCGCTGAGCTCGCCCGCGCGTGGACGAGCGACGCGCTGCTGGAGCACGCCTCGGTCGCCTCGTTCGGGCGGTTTGCGCTCGAGCTGCTCGCCGTGGGGGCCCCGGCCGAGCTCGTGGAAGCCGCGCATCACGCCGCGCTCGACGAGATCCGCCACGCGCGCCTCTGCTTCGCGCTCGCCGGCGCGTACGGCGGCGCGCCGGTCGGCCCCTCGGCGTTCCCCTTCGGAGGCGCGGTCGCGGTGAGCCAGGACCTCGCCGCCGTCGCCGCGAGCGCCGCGCGCGAGGGCTGCGTCGGCGAGACGCTCGCCGCGGTGCTGGCGGCCGAGCAGCTCGGTCAGGCCCAGGATCCCGCGGTCCGCGCCGCGCTCACCGTGATCGCCGCGGACGAGGCGCGCCACGCCGAGCTCGCTTGGCGCGCGGTCGCGTGGGCCGTCGCCACGGGCGGCGCCGAGGTGCGCGCCGCCGTGATCGACGCCTTCGCGGCGGCCGAGGAGGTCCTGGCCGGCTTCTCGAGCGGCGCCGCGGCGAGCCCCGAGCTCACGGCCCACGGGCGGCTCGGCGCGACGGAGGCCGCCGCCGTCCTCCGTCGCGCGCTCGACGAGGTCGTGCGCCCGGCCGCCGCGGCCCTGCTCGGCGCGCCCACCTTGCCGGGAAGCGCGGCCGCAGGCTCGCTCTCTCTCGCTCTCTGAGGATCAGCACACCCCGGCGACGCTCATCGGCCGCGAGGCGGAGGGGCGCTGGACGCGCGTCGACGACATCGCGCCGCCCGCGCGCCTGGCCGAACAGCTCGTGCCGGTGCTGCCCGAGAAGCCGAGCCGTACTCTCAGGCGCGTCAGCCGCTTCATCAGCGCCTGCTCTTGCCGAGACAGCTCCACCGGCGGCGACCATCGTTCCATCCGCACCTCCGGACGCGGACGAGATCATGGCCCGACGAGACCGTTGAGCCTTCCATCGAAGCGACCAGAGTTGTCGAAAAATCAACCTGATCGGTCCTCTGGGCCTCGCCCGGTCACTGCGCGCTGCCGGCTCGTTCCCCGGCGAGCCCAGGGCGGCATGCACGTTTTCCTTGGTCATGACGTGCGGTGTACCGGATAGGCGTAATGCGCCGCGTCGCGGGCCCGGCCGGTTGAATGGACCGAACCGCGGCGGCATCAGAGCCGCGTACTAGCCCAGGAGGCCCCATGCGTTTCCCTCGGACGCTCGTCGGTTGTGCGGTTGCATCGTGGATGTCCCTCTCGACCACCTCCGCGCTGGCAGAGGTGGTCCTGGACCAAATTCAGTTTTTCGGGCGAACCACCTGGAGAAGGGATTACAAGAGCGCGATATCCGACCTCAACACCATCGCCGTCAGCATCGCCGCGATACCATACCAAGATGTCTACTCCGTCGAAGCGGAATACGCAGGGGTGACGACCCCTCTCACCTTCAACGACTACAACAATCGCTACTACGCGACGATCGACACGAGCACGATACCCTACGGCCCTCACACCTTGACGTTCACCGCGTACGACAAGCTCGGAAGAACGTCGACGAGGCAGTATACCGTGCACAAATACGCGCCGCCCAGGGTGTGGGTGACGAACCCGCGGGCGAACCGCACGCTCACCGGAGACACCCGCATCGCTGCGACGTGCGTCGGGACGCCTCCCTATTCCTGCACGCAGTTCAAGGCGCGCGTCCGGAGCCAGGTGCGCGATGAGGTGCTGATGGGCGTCAAGACGTCGCCAGGGAGGATGCACGTGCTGCACGACCTGTCATCGCCGCTTCAGTCGGGCGAGGTGCTCACGATCAGGCTCGAAGCCACGGACGACGTGGGCCCCGTCTGGTACGGGCCGACCATCGGCGGGGGACTCGGCTTCTACGACTGGGCGCTCCCGCGCGTCTACGTCGAGCGGAGCCCGAAGCTCACGGCCGTCCAGCGCGCCCCCGGCGCCATCGTCGATTTCGACGCGACGCGCGTCCTGTTCATGGATCACGTGCTCCAGATCGGCCTCGTCGATCGCATGACGCAGCAGGTGACGTGGCTCGGGGAGCTCCGGCCCCACCCCGACTGGATGCACAAGCCTGGTTACGCGGCGCTCACGCCGACCGGCGCCGCGCTGCAAGCGTGGTACGGATCCGTTTTCCTGTGGAAGGACAACATGCTGGACCGGACGCACAGGCGGCCGGCGCGGCTCGACGCGGTGAACGGCGATACGCTCCTGTGGACGAGGGCCGACGACGACGAGGCCATCGTGCACACGTTGTCGACAGGCATCGAGACGAGCTTGTGGCTCGACCCTGGCAGCGCGTCGCCGTTCCAGGCGGACATCACGGCGTCAGGCGACATCTACTACAGCACGCACGAAGAGCCGTGGATCCGCGGGCCAGGCGAGATCCGCCTCGGGAACCATCCCGGCTACTTGCAACGGCCGATCACCGACGGGACGAACGTCGCCGGCCGGTGGTGGAACGGATCCGTGAGCTCGAGCTACCTCTACACGGCCGACGGCGCTGAGGTGTTCCTCGGCGACTCCAGGACCGGCGATGCGGCAGGGCTGCTGCTGCACGCAGGGCATGCGGCCTACCTGAAGAGCGACGGGGCCGTCAACCAGGTATGGCTGCGGACTCCCTCGGGCGACGAGTACCAGCTGAGCAACTTCGCAACGCCGAGCCAGTTCGATCAGCAGGAGCTGCGCATCGGGCACGACGGCATCAGCGGCACCGGCGAGGTCATGTTCCTCAACAACAAAAAGCGTTATATCGGGCGGCCTGGTGCCGCCCCGGAGGAGATCAGCAGCGACCTCGGACACGGGCGCTGGTTCGACGGGGACTGGCACGTCGCCATCGGTGACACCTTGTTCAAGGTCACGAGCGCAGAGGCGCCGGCCTTCCTCGGCGCGTCGCCCGCAGAGGCGCCGGCCTTCCTCGGCGCGTCGCCGGGCGAGGCGGCGCCCGTCAACGCCGAGGACGAGGAGCAGCACGACCTCACGCTCACGGCGCTCGCCCCGGGCGAGCCCCTGAATCCATGGACGCGAGCGGGGGACCTCCACATGCCCGGCGCCTCGCCGGCGTCCTTTCGCGATCCACGAGCCGCAACGCACACCGACACCGACGCGCCCGACGAGGAGCCGTCGGCCGCCGCCGCGTGCAGCATCGGGCAGGCAGCCTGCTCGGGCCGCGGTGTCGCCCTCCTCTCCGCGGCGCTCGTTGGCCTCTCCCTCTCGCGGCGCCGTCGCCACCGGCAGCCCGAGCAGGCGACCGATCGTCTCGTGGACGACCCGGGCCGCCACCTCATCCCGGAGGGCGACGGCGCGCGGCGCCCATCGAAGCCCGGCCCCGCCGAGGCCGGGCTTCAGCGCGACACCCAACGCGGAGAGGAGCAGGGCTCCCACGAGGGCATGATCGCTCAGGTGGCCTCGCCCGGCCAGGGCGACGCCCGTTCGCGCGAGGCGGCCGACGGGAGCCGCGCCGGGGTATAGTCGCCGCCTATGCTCGATCGCGAACAGGTGTTGCGCCAGACGCGGGCCCAGCTGCACCCGGAGCGCATCGCCCGGCGGGAGGGCGCGCTTGCGCGAGTGCGCATGCTGATCGAGGGCTCCCTCGGGCGGCTCGACGAGACCGGCCTCCGGCGGCTGCTCCAGCTCTTCAACGCCGACCACGTCGACGGCCGCGACGTGAACAATCGCTTCGCCACCGGCCTGGTCGGCAACAACGCGAACCTGCTGGCCGCCGCGCTCGACGGCGTCAACGCGGCGGTGCCTTCTTTATGGCAAGCCGACGACGCCTGGCTCGCCGAGCACCTGGTCGCGCTCCGCCGCGGGCGCAGCCTGCCGGGCGGCGGCTGGCTGTTCCCGTCGATGCTCCTGCACGCCCGGGATCCCATGCGCTTCCCGCCGGCGACCGCGACGATGGCGCGGGGGCTCGCCGCGATCGACGGCGGCCCGCCCATCGCGCTCGGCAAGCCGACCGGGTACCTCGACTACAGCGCACGCGTCCGCAAGCTCCTCGAGGAACACACGATCTCGCCCCACGGCGCCGACGTGCTGCTCTGGCAAGGGGCCCAGCTCGCCGGAGAAGCCGCGGACTCGGACGCGGGCGAGCTCGAAGAACCCCCGGCCGCGCCCCCCGCGCCGGAGCCCGCGCGGCCGACCGCCGGACGCGACGCCACGGCCGTCGGCCCGGCCGTTCAGGGTCTCGCCACGACCGTCGGCCCGGCCGTTCAGGGTCTCGCCACGACCGTCGGCCCGGCCGTTCAGGGTCTCGCCACGACCGTCGGCCCGGCCGTTCCGGGTCTCGACGCCTCGGCCAAGCTGTCACGCTCGACCCCCCCTCCCGAGAAGGGCCCGAGCGCCCCGCGGCCAGCGCCGTCCACGCCCGCGAGGCCCGCCTCGCTCGGCTGGCTGCACCTCACCGACCTCCACCAGGGCATGAGCGGCACGAGCTGGCTGTGGCCGAACGTCATGGCCGCGCTGTTCGAAGACCTCGCGCGCCTGCACGACCTGTGCGGCCCGTGGGACCTCGTGCTGTTCACCGGGGACCTGACCCAGCGCGGCAGCGCCGACGAGTTCAAGAAGCTCGACGCTACCCTCGACAGGCTGTGGCGGCGCTTCGACCAGCTCGGCTCGCAGCCGCGGCTGATCACCGTGCCCGGCAACCACGACCTGGAGCGCCCCAAGGACCTCGATCCGTACGTGCTCGCCCTCTCGCAGTGGCACGCCAACTCGCGCCTGCGCGACCACGTGTTCGACGAGAAGAACGGCCTCGCCTACCGCGAGCACCTCGCGCAGGTCTTCAAACCCTACACCGATTGGGTCGATTCCTGCCGGTGGCACGTCCGCGACCGCCGGAAGCTCGGCATGCTGCCGGGCGACAGCTCGTACTCGCTGTCGCTCCACGGCGTCGAGCTCGGCGTCATCGGCCTCAACTCGGCCTTCCTGCAGCTCACCGGCGGCGACTACCAGGAGCGCCTCGCCGTGGACCCACGCCAGCTCCACGTCGTCTGCGACGAGTACGCCCCCGAGTGGTTGCAGCGCCACCACATCAACCTGCTGCTCACCCACCACCCGCCCGAGTGGCTCCACCCGCAGGCACGCCACGACTTCCGCCAGGAGGTCGACGCGGCCGGTCGCTTCGCCGCCCACTTCTTCGGCCACATGCACGAGGGCACCGCCACCTCGACCGCCCACGGCGGCGGCCACGCGCGTCACGCCCTGCAGGGCGCCTCCCTCTTCGGTCTCGAGGAGCACGACGGCCCCGCCGGCCGCGGCGTGACCCGCCTCCATGGCTTCAGCGCCGGCCGCTTCGAGCTGCTCCCCGGCGCCGCGCAGGCCCGCGTGCGCGTCTTTCCCCGGCGCATGTTCACGAGCGCCGGCGGGCGGAAGATCGACCGTGATGTCTCCGCCTATCACCTCGATGAGCGCGGCTCGTTCGCCTACGAGGTCCCGACCGCCCTCCGCGCATGACGCCTCGCCCGCGCCATGCTCACCCTCCGGCAACTCGGCCATGCCTCGACGGCCCTGGGCCCCTGCCCACGCCGTCGAGGCAGGTGCTGGCAGCCGAGCGCGTCTCCTGCCAGTGAGCGCGAGCCGAGCGTGCCCCGCCCCTGCGACTAGGGGAAGATTCCTGGCCCCGCTTGCGGTATGAACGGAGCCATGGAGATCAAAGATCTATCCGACTCGCTGCGCGCCGACACCCGCTTCACCACCCGTCGCAAATGGCTGATCCTGAGCGAGCTCGTCTACTCCCCTACGCGTGAGAAGGTGGAGGAAGGCTTCCGCTATTTCACCTGCCCTGCCGAAGCCCTCACCGCCGCCCTGGCGAGGCGGGACTTCGCCGCCATCGCGAAGCTCCCCTTCGCCCTGGACGCGGAGGGCGAGCCGGACACCTCCGCTGTGCGCCTGGATCTCGCCTACACCGCGTCCGGTGCCCTCGCCGCCTTCCAGCCCGTGGAGTTTCGCGAACACGTGCCCACGCCCCTGTCGGCGTCCGTGATCCTCGAGGGGGCCGAGGCCCAGGCGCTCCGCGAGACGCTACGGGCAATCGACCAGTCCGCCTAGTCGGATAGGCTCGAGTAGATCCGCGCGACGATCCGCGAGAGCAGGGCGTACCTGCGCAAGGTCGCCGCCGGCTTCGAGACCACCGCGAACCTGCTCACCGAGGCGATGCTCCTCTTGATCGCGCGCCCCGGCGACCGCGCCCGCCTGCGCGCGGATCCGGCGCTGCTGCCCGACCGTGAACCAGAGCTTCCCAGGGCGGAGGAGCCGGCGAGAGAGGAGCCCGCGGCCCCGCCCGCGCCTGCGGCGTCGCATCGTGGGGCCGCGCCGCCTCGTCGTGTGGGAAGGGAACATCCCCGCTCTATACCCGACGAGATCGTGAGCTGGGGCTCGCCGCGCTCAGGGGTCCCTCCGTCCTCGCGTATGCGCTCACCTCTCGGCCTGACAGCCGCGATCCACGGACAAACACCGCGATGCATGAGAACCGGTATTGGCCGATGTGTTCTGTATTGCATCGATGTGTGAGTCTCCGCTCCAATGCTCGTCGTTTGCGCTCCTGTGCCCTTGACAGAACGAAACTCGATGTGATGGCGTATTCCCCGGGGGAAGAATGTACCTTCGGATGCTCGTCGCGCCGCATCACATCCGTCGAGCGGGCGTGTGCTCCGCGCCTCGCCCGCGGCGCACGCGCTGGCTGGAGACCGGGCTGGTCGTGGGGCTCGCGTCCCTTTTCTCCGCCTCATGCGCGCCGGAAGAGCCCCATCACCCCGAGAATGCGATCCTCCTCGGGGCGCTCCTGCCCTTCTCCGGCAGGGAGTCGGCCATCGGCCGCAACCTCGAGCAAGCGATGTTGCTCGCGATACAGGATCTGAACGCCGCGGGGGGGGTCGACGGGAAACCGTTCCACCTCCAGAGCCGAGACAGCCACTCCAGCTTGGAGCGCGGGCTCGAGGAGCTGCTCAAGCTGCTCTACACGGATCAGGTTCGCTACCTGATCGGGCCGGAAGAGAACGGGCTCGCCCGCGAGATCGCGCGGGATGTGAAGGCGCTCGACGTGTTCCACATGCTGCCGGGCTATGCCGCGCCCGCCGTCGCGCGCAGCGAGGTGATGGGAGGCTGGATGCGGCTCGCCCCCTCCTCGTTCGACGTCGGTTGCACGCTGGCGCGCCTCGCCTTCGACGAGGGCATCGATACAGTGAACACCCTGGCCGCGCTGGACGACTACAACACCACCGTCAGCAGCGAGTTCACGACCCACTTCGCGGCGCTCGGGGGGAGGATCCTCCCCTCGGTGACGTTCACGTCAGGCCAGCAGACGTATGCGAGCA
Organism: Sorangium sp. So ce321; assembly: GCF_051530195.1. NCBI lineage: Bacteria > Pseudomonadati > Myxococcota > Polyangiales > Polyangiaceae > Sorangium > Sorangium sp. So ce321. Next base: position 3,364,765 of record NZ_CP150329.1, read on the forward strand.
AGATCGAGTCCGCCTTCGGCGCGAACGCCGGCCGGACGCTCCTGGCCTCGTATCCCACCACCGGCTCGACCATCGTGACCGAATGGGCCGTCTCCGGGCGCCCGGGCACCTGGTTGCTCGGCCCTGCGCTGCGCACCGAGGTGCTCCTCGCCAACATCCCGACAGGCTCCCTCGACGGATACGTCGGGGTCTCGCCGTCGCTCAGCCTGCGGAGCGAGTGCCGCCCGATGCCCCAGGGCCCGCAGGTGATCGACTGCACGACCGGGAATGCCGCGACCTTCATCGGGCGCTTCTCCAGCTTCTGGGACGGCGAGGCGCCGCTGCCCGCGGCGCACTTCTATTACGACGGGGTCGTCCTCATCGCGATGGGCCTCGCGTACGCCCAGGCGAAGGGCGGGGCGATCCCGACCTCCGGATACGATCTGCACGAGATCATCCGCGAGCTCAACGACCCGGCCCACGAGGCGGCCTCGTGGCGCGACCTCCCGGCGGCGATGACCAAGCTTCGCGCGGGCATCCCGCTCCGCTACGTCGGCGCGGCCGCCGAGTACGAATTCGACGACTACGGGGCGAACAGGCATTACTTCATGCAGCTGTGGACCGTCGACGGCGACGCCTTGGTCGATCTCGCCCCGGTCGCCGTCGGCTGCTTCGGCGGGCGATGAGCCCCCCGCGAGATAGAGCTTCACGTAACGATGCTGCGTACGACAGGACGAACCACGGAGCATGAGGGGGGTATCATGAACAGGATTGGACGACGCTGGGCGGCGGCCTTCGGGCTCGCGCTGATGACGGCGGCATGCGGATCGGCTGACACCACCGGCGAGGGCGAGCAAGCCTCGCCCATCCAGCGCGCGCCGACGCCCAGGAGCGAGTTCACCGCGAAGGAGGTCGAGGCGACGCTCGACGCGCTCGTCGACGAGATCAACGAGGGCGCGATCGAGCCCATGCAGATGGCGATCCTGCTGAAGGATCTCGGCGGGTTCTTCACGCCGATCACCACGGGGGCGAACCGAGCGATGGGCGAGCTCGGGGTCACGGGGAACGTGATCGGGCCCAGCGGACAGGGGAGCAATCAGCAGGAGAGGGCGGAGGCCCAGGGGGAGCAGATTGGACAGGCGGTGGCGGACGGCGCCGAAGGGATCGGTGTCTCGCCCTTCGGCGACGCCATCGCGGCCGGCATCGAGGAGGCCGTCAACGACGGGGTTCCTGTGGTGACGCTCGACACCGACGCGAAGGGCTCGAAGCGTTCCATCTATGTCGGAACCATCAGCGAGTTGGCCGGCGTCACGGCAGGAGAGACCCTGCTCGCGTTGCTGCCCCCGGCGCCGGGCACGGTGGTGATCCACGGCGCCGACGACCCGTCCTGGGTCGACGGGATGACTCGAATGCTCGGGGCCCGGCGCGTCCTCGAGAAAGCCAAATACACGGTCGTTGTGCGTCCGATCACCTGGTCCCCGCCGGGGGAGGTCGCTGACGTCGAAGCGATGAAGGCCCAGATCGAGACCGCGGACCCGCCCGTCGTGGGGTTGCTCGGCCTGCACAGCGTCTCGTACCGGTGCGCGATGGCCACGGAGGCCGCGGGCGCGACGGAGCTCCCCGTCGTCGCCTTCGACTTCGAGCCGAAGACCGTCGAGCTCATGCGCCGGGGGCTCATCAAGGCGACGCACACCCAGCGGCAGTATTACGCGGGGTACCTCGTGCCCTACATCCTCTACGGCATCAAGATCATCGGCCTCGACGCGACCAGGGCGATCCTCGCCCCTCGGATGGTCGACGAGAGCCGGCTCGACGTCGGCCTCGACGTGGTCCCGTGGGACAAGGTCGAAGAGTACAACGCCTTCCTCGACTCGATCGGCGTGACGCAGTAGCGGTGCCGTAGCTTGAGTTGGCCATGACACGCAGCTGGATCCCAGCGTCTTTGTGCAGCTCCATGAGATCGCCGACGGGGTCCGGAGGGCCCAACGGCTCGACGGTTTCCGTCGCGGTAAAAGCATGCGGCACAGGGGAGCCGGAGAGCTGGCGGAAGCTCGAGCCTCGAGCACTGCGTCCGCACGGGCCAGCCTGCGTTCAAGAAGGACGACCCGAACGCCGCCACGGCCAAAGGGAGGGCGCGTGTGTGTTCTACCTCGAAGGCAAGGTAGCGATCTGAAACCCATCACGCGCACGATCCTGGGCGCGCCGCCCGCCCGAGCTCAGCGCGGCGGTCGCTTCGTGGTCTCCCACCGCTCCAGTGTAACGACGAGTCGAGCCGCCCCGAGGATGCCGGCCGGGAGCACGATGAGCAGCGAGCAAGGCAAGAACGAGAGCAGCGCGAGGCCGAAGCCGAAGCCCATCACCGCGGCGAGGTTCCGGCGCACGAAATCGATCCGTGCCGCCACGGGCACGCCGCGGATCGACAGCGGGGAGTCGCAGAGGTCCCAGGCCCCCGCGAGCGCGGTCACCGCGAGCTGAAGCGGGATCACGACGACGCTCGCCGGCGCGAAGAGGAAACCGACGACGCCGAGGACGATGACGATCGGGAGCGTGAAGGCGAGCGCCACGAGCGACGACTGCAGCGCGCGCCACATGTCGGCGAAGAAGCCGATCTCCGGCCACACGGGCGCCCCGAGGTCGGCCTCGGCCCTGCGCACCATCCGCTCCAGCGCGGGCCCCGAGAGCGGCTTCGCGAGCCCGAACGAGATGGCGAGGGCGGCCACGAGCACCACCGCGAGCGAGAGGATCCGCAGCACGACCATGAGCACGGTCCAGAGCACCCCCGTCCCCGGCTCCTTCACGATCGACTCGACGAGAGAGGGCGCGAGCCTCACGCCGCCGATAGCGAGCACGACCGTGAGCACGAGCGCGATGCCCGTGGGGACGAGCGCGAGCGGCCAGAGGTCCGGCGTGCGAAAGAGGTAACCGTAGCCGCCCAGCATGGCCTTGAGGCCCGCGCCGAAGCCGGGGCGTTCGAGCGGCACGAGCCCCGCGGGCGGGCGCTGCGCGGGCGCGGGGGGAGAGCCGGGGGGAGCAGCGTGGGTGATCATTCGGCTTCGAACGTCTCAGCGGTCGGGCATCCGGTCAATGCCTTTCGCGCGCCAGCATGGCGGCGATCATCCATGACCGCGGGCGGAGGGGCATTGGGCTTCGGGGGCGGCACGGACACCTTCGTGGCGCAGTGGGACACGACCGGAACGCACGTCGCCAGCGCTCGCTACGTCCATGGCCAGTAGGAGTCCGGTCAATCCATCGCAGTGGACGGCGCTGACAACACGGTGCTCATGGGGTGTTCAACAGCGGCATCGGCTTCGGTGGAACGCCGCTGGAGAACCAGAGCGACGATGCGGGCAACTTCGGCGTCGACGACCACGTCGCGGTGGTCCTTGTTCGCGCTCAGATACTTGCGTACGAGCTCGGCGAGCGGGCGCCTCTCGGGACCGGCCACCTCGAGGGTGCCGCTGATGGGCGCCCCGAGCGTGACATCGGCCAGGGCCGCGGCGACGTCCTCGGACGCGATCGGCTGCACGACGATCACGCCCGGGGCTCCAGGACGCGCCTACGTCGTCGTCCCGTTGAACGCCGGCGCTCGTGCTGCGTCATCTTCCCCGACCTCGGGAGGCAGCGGCAGCCGGACGGACACGGTCGTGCCCGCGCCGTTCTCGCTCTCGACCAGGATCTCGCCGCCGTGCGCCGCGACGATCAGCTTGCAGACGTGGAGCCCGACGCCGAGCCCGCCGTGCGCGTCCGGTTTCCATCGGAATGGCTCGAAGAGCCTCTCCCGCTGCTCCGGCGTGATCCCGACGCCGCGGTCGTGGACCGAGATCACCGCGAAGCTGGCGTGCACGCTGACCGACAGCGTGATGGGCTGTCCAACCCCGTGCCGCGACGCGTTGGACAGCAGGTTCGTGATGACCTGCCCGATGCGCGCCTCGTCCCAGTAGCCGAATACAGGCCGGTCGAGCCGGAGCTCCAGGGAACACCCGTCGGCTTCGAGCTGCGCCGCGACCTGCCGAGCGGTCCTGCGCACGAGCTCGTTGAGCTCTGCGACCTCCAGGGTAAGCGCCGGCGGACCGGTCGCGAAGCTCGCGATGACGAACATGTTGTCGATGACCTGCGTTATCCGGGCGAGCTCACGCGAGGATATCTTCAGGAAGCGCTCGATCTCCCTCGCGCCCATCTTCTGCACGAGAGATGGAGAACGCGGTCGCAGCATGTGCTCGTACAGGAGCCGAAGGCTCGTCAGCGGGGTACGCAGCTCGTGAGAGGCGAACCGCAGGAACTCCTCACGAAGCCGGACGGCGTCCTTGAGCTCCGCCTCCGCGCAGTCGAGCCGACGGACACGCTCATCGAGCTCCTTGCGCAGACGCTGCTCACGCACCACGCCGTCCGCCAGGTCCGACGCGCGCCGATGCAAGAGGGTCGTCATCGTGAGGGTGGTGAGCAGTATCAGGGCGCAGGCGACGAGGACCACGCGGCGCGTCGTATCGTACAGGCTGTATGCATGGACCTTGTCGACCTCGGACGCGAGGCCGAGGTCGAGCTCCGGATCCCACAGCCATGAGCCGACGACCTCCACACCGCGATAATCGCGGTATCCATCGACATCCACCCCGGCGTTCTTCGCGATGGCGCTGGCCGCCATACGGGTGAGCGGCTGCTCCGCTCGCGGCAAGGTGCGCCGGAAACCCTCGGGGATCTCGCCTCCGGGATCGCGCACCTCCACGTTGAGGCTCGTTCGCTCGCCGGCCGCCAGGAGACCCAGGTCGCGCAAGCTCTGAGCGAACCTGAGCTCCGTGACGATGCGACCGCGCTTGTCGAAAGCGTAGGTCTCCCCTCCTGGTCCGATCTGCCCCTGCTGAGCGATCTCCGCGAACTCCCTCCCAGGATCGATGCGGAAGACGAGCGCCGCGATGATCTCCCCTCCCTCGGCCATGGCGCGCACCGGCGCCGCGACGAGGAGCATGGGGACGATCTTGCCAGGGACGGGAGACCACAGGGGAAAGGGCGTGCCGATGACGATGGATCCGCGCATCGCCGCGGCGATGGTGTCTGGATCGTGCGCGCTCAGGATGGTGGTACCGATGAAATCGTCGCGATCGGACGCGATGTGGGTACCATCCCTCGCGAGGACGTCGAAGCCGAGGCATCCGGTCGGCTGAACGACGTTATCCAGCTCGAACCGCAGCTCATGGAGGAGCGGGCTGTCGTGGAGCGACATCTTCTCACGGCGTTGCTCGAGCTGTGCGGCGACCGCTCGCCGTACGCTCGGCTTGCTCGCCCAGAACCCCGTGGTGGCCTTCGCCTGCCGCGCCCACGTCAAGAGCCCTTCACGGGCCGTCGAGAGCACCGCCTGCAGGGCCGACGTGACGTTCTTGCGATGGATGGCTCGGATCTCATGAAAGCTCAAGAGCAGGACGAGGCCCATCGGCACCAGCACCGCGAGGGGCATCCAATCGAACCAGTCTCTCTTTCGCTTCCCATTCATGGCAGAGGTGGTCCACAGCCCGGGCAGCCGAGCCTCACGAGCCATGCCACCGGGGGTGTACCCGTGTTGCACGCCCGCCCGCTCGGCTGGCCCCCGTTGCCCCGGGCCCGCACGGCTCGGTCGTCGGGCACGGGCACGCGATCGCCCGCGCCGCGCCGACCCGTCAGGATCGCGGCCCGGTGAGCGCGCGGGAGCTCGTCGTCGTGCAGGACGACGGGCACGTCGAGCCCGTGCGCGAGCGCCTCCGCGACGGCGCCGGGGCGCGGGCGTCCGCCGGCACGCCGAAGGCGGCGAGGGTGAATACCGGCATGATGGCGCCGAACACGCCGAGCCCCATGAACGCTGCGATCCCGAGGTGCAGGAGGGCCGTGGCCACGATGATGGCGCGCCGGGTGAGCCGCGGCCAGATCAGGAATGCGTACCCGATCTCCACGCCGAGCACCGCCCACCCCGCGGCCTGCGCGATCCACGGATGCCACGCCAACCAGGAGAGATCGAGCTGGCGGTACTCCGGGAGCATGACCGAGCGCCAGATCGCCTCGCCGTTCCACCACGACGTGCCCGACGCCTTTTCCAGCCCGCTGGCGAGGTACGCGATGCAGAGGTGCAGCTGGATGACGCGCAGGCCGAGCCGCGCGGCCGGCGTCGGCTCGGCGGCCGCGCGGCTCGGGTCGCGCATCCATCGATCGATGGACAGCGCGGCGCCCGACGGGATCCAGACGAGATAGAAGAGAAAGATGTTGGCGAAGAGATCCGCTCCGTAAACGGTGGCGTCCGCCGTCACCATCAGCATCCTGTGGGTGATCCACGCGCTCAGGGCAGAGGCCCTCGTCCGGAACCCGCAGAGCAGCGAGACGAGGGAGAGCACGTAGACGGCGCCGGTGCATGCGAGGAGCGATGTCTCGCGGACCCCGAAAGGGCCGAGGCGCTCGGCCAGCCAGCCGATTCCCGGCAGATCGATCTGGGCGAAGGCCTCCCGCAGCGGGCCCTGGAGGATGCCTGCTGGACCGTAGAGCTCGAAGAGGGCGGGAGCGACGAGCGCCGCCTGGACGAGGAGCACGGTCGCGAGCCCGATGCGGAGCGCCGCGAGGGGCTCCGCGGACGCAGGGGCGAGCGCGAAGCGCTCGATGAGCGAGGCGACGCGGGAGAGCCCCGCTCTGCAGGACAGCCCGCGCGGCCCCATCACGGCGCACCGCCGTTTCTCTGCCGGGCGGCCGGAACCCTGGACTGCGGGACGACCTTCGCCTGATAGAGCAGGTCCCACGCCGGCCGGCGGCCCTCGCGGTACTGCTGCATCGAGGGCAGATCGCAGGTCTCCAGCCGGACGACCACGCTCTTGGCCCCCGGGTGCCTCGCGAACAGCTTACCCGCCCACGAGGCGACGAGCGAGCGCCGCAGCGCCTCGTCCTCCGCCTGCAAGAACAGCGAGAGGATGCTCCTGACGCGGAGATCCGCCTCCTGGTTGGCTCCGGACTCCAGCACCTCGGCGTGGGCCGCGCCGTTCGCGTCCGTGACCTGGAACCTGGCCCAGGGCAGCGCGCTGACCGCGGGAGCGAAGAAGTTGTAGCCGCTACCGGCGCCGGAGAGCGCGCCATGATAGGCGATCACCCCGCCGAGTCCCCCCGCCTTCTGCGGATCGACGTGGAGCGCCCCGAGGACGACGCAGCCGAGGTGGACTGCGGCGGCGGCCACGATGAAGACGGTGCGCCCACGACTTCGTGCTCTTCCAACCATGAGGATCCCTTCCGACTTCACGCGCCTTCAGGCCCTGCGCTGCCGCGCGGCGCCGAGGCGCCGGGGCTGGGCCGCGGCGCCTCGGCGCTGCGAGCAGCGCGCCATCACCGATCGTCGGGGAGGTTCACCGCAGGCGTGGGGATGTCCCCTCCCGGAGCTGCATCAACCTCCGAGGAGAGCGAGCGCCACGGCCGATACCACCCGTAGGGCCGGAAGCCCGGCCGATAGCCGTACGGCCGGTAGCCGTAAGCGCTGTACGGCCGGTAGCCATAAAGGCCGTACGGCCGGTAGCCGTAAGCGCTGTACGGCCGGTAGCCATAAAGGCCGTACGGCCGGTAAGCGCGATATGGGACCACGACGACCCGGGAGGCGTCGAGCTCCGGGCTCGCCGTCTCCTCGACGATCACGAGATCCTGGATCGGCGTTGTGGTCTCCGCTGCAGCGAACTGCGTCGTGCCGAGGGCGATGCTGGACAGCGCCAGCGCGCCAAGAGCTCTCACCAGCTTCATCATGGACTCCTTTTCAATGCGAGCGGCTCGATGGGTGACACCCCATCCAGGCTGCGGCCATGATGATGCAAGCGTGAGGCCCGTTCGCGGCGTATCGACGGCGCTCCGCGCCGCGGCGTCGACTCCCGACAACCCCGGCTCCGCGCAGGGAGCCCCGGCCGACGGAGGCTCGAGTGTGCAAGCGGCGGTCAGCGCCTGGCGCTCGAGGCTCCGGTGCGCACGATCGCGCGTGTCGGGCTCGCGGCGACCGCGCCCCGCTCGGCTCAGCGCGCTATCAGGACATCTGACAGGTCATCGACGACCCTGCGGGCGTCGCCGACCTCGAGGTCGACGAGCACGGTGATAGAAGCGTCGCTGTCGACCGCGGAATAGGACGAGGACGTGAATCCCCAGATATCGCCGTCATGTCCGTACTGGGCGCCGAGCTGGGATTCACGGCGCCCGCGGTGCCGGCCGCCGGCGGATGCGGTCACCGCGCGCGCTGCCAGGCGACGATCCGCGTCACCGCCTCGTCGACCTGCTCGACCGGGGCCGCGAAGGACAGCCGGACGTACCGCGCGCCGCCTGCGCCATCGAAGTCCGTGCCCGGCGTGAGCGCCACGCCCGTGTCGGCGAGCAGCCGCTCGCACCACGCGACTGAGTCGTCCGTGCCGACGTCGGCATACAGGTAGAAGGCGCCGTCGGGCGGGGCGACCTTCCAGCCGAGCTCGGGCAGCCGCCGCAGCAGCAGGTCGCGCGCGGCCGCATAGCCCTCCACCAGCCGGTCCGCCTCGGCGTACGCCTCCGGCGTCAGGGCCGCGAGCGCCGCGTGCTGCGCCAGGGCGGGCGGGCACAGCGCGAGGTTCCCCGCCAGCGCGTCGACCGGCGGGACGAGGTCCGGCGGGAGCACGAGCCACCCCAGGCGCCAGCCCGTCATGGCCCAGTACTTCGAGAAGCTCGAGACGACGATGGCGCCGGCGTCGCCGTGGCGCGCCGCCGTCGCCTGGCGCCCGGCCCACGCGCCGTACGCGAGGCCGTGATAGATCTCGTCGCTCACCAGCCGGACCTCATGCGCCGCGCACCAGCGCGCCAGCGCGTCGAGCTCCGCGGCGTCGACCATCGTCCCCGTCGGGTTCGCCGGGCTCGCCAGGATCAGGCCGTCGAGCTTTCCGCCGTCGTGCGCGGCCATGAGCTGCGCCGTCGTCGGCTGGAAGCGGCTCTCCGGGCCGCAAGGCAGCTCGACCACGTCCACCCCGAGGGAGCGGAGGATGTTCCGGTACGCCGGGTAGCCCGGGCGAGCGAGCGCCACGCGGTCGCCCGGCTCGAACGCCGCGAGGAACGCGAGCAGGAACCCGCCCGACGACCCGGTGGTGAGCGCGACGCGCGACGGGTCGAGGTCCACGCCGTACCAGCGGCCGTAGTGCTCCGCGAGCGCGCGGCGCAGCGCCGAGATGCCGAGCGCCTCGGTGTACCCGAGGTCGCCGTCCGCGAGGAGCGCGGCCGCCCGCGCGCGCACGACGGCGGGCGCCCCCGAGCCCGGCTGGCCCGCGCACAGGCTGATGACCGGCTCGCCCGCCGCGCGCCGCGCGTTGGCGGCGGCGAGCACCTCCATGACCGCGAACGGCGGCACCTGCGAGCGGCGGCTGATCCTCATCCGGCCATCCTCCTGTCACGCCGACACGACACGTCCGCTCAGGCGATGAGCGGGGCGATGAGGAGCGACACGACGCCCATCACCTTGATGAGGATCGAGATGCCGGGGCCCGACGTGTCCTTGAAGGGGTCGCCGACGGTGTCGCCGACGACGGCGGCCTTGTGGGCGTCGGAGCCCTTCGCGTGGCCGTCGAGGCCGCCCTTCTCGATGTGCTTCTTGGCGTTGTCCCAGGCGCCGCCGCCGTTCGCCATCATCAGCGAGAGCACCGCGCCGACGACGAGCGCGCCGGCCAGCGTGCCCGCGAGGACCTCGGGGCCGGCCACGAAGCCGACGAAGACCGGCGCGAGCACCGCGATCGCGCCGGGCGCGATCATCTCGCGGATGGCGGCCGACGTGGCGATGTCGACGATGACCTTCGGCTGCGGCTCGACGCCCGGCTTGCCCTCGAGCAGGCCGGGGATCTCGCGGAACTGACGGCGGATCTCCTCGACGATCGCGCCGGCCGCGCGGCCGACCGCGGTCATCGTGAGCGAGCCGACGAGGCAGGGGAGGAGGGCGCCGAAGAGGAGCCCCATGAGGACCTTTGCGTCGGTCAGGTAGAGCACGAGCTCCGGGAGGCCCTTCGCGCGACGGACCGCGTCGACCTCCATGTTGAAGGCGGCGAACAGCGCGACGACGGTGAGCACCGCCGAGCCGATCGCGAAGCCCTTGCCGACGGCCGCGGTGGTGTTGCCGACCGCGTCGAGCTCGTCGGTGATGTCGCGGACCTCCTTGCCGAGGCCGGCCATCTCGGAGATGCCGCCGCCGTTGTCGGCGATCGGGCCGTACGCGTCGACGGTCATGACGATCGCGGTGCCCGCGAGCATGCCGACCGCGGCGAGCGCGATGCCATAGAGGCCGAGGTAGTGGTTCGAGATCCAGCCCACGGCGCAGAGGGTCATGAGGGGGATCGCGACGCTCTCGAGGCCGACCGCGATGCCGCGGATGACGTTGGTGCCGGGGCCGGTGAGCGAGCTCTGGGCCACCTTGTGGATGGGGCCCATCGACGTGTAGTAGTCGGTCACGAGGCCGACGATGCCGCCGCCCGCCGCGCCGGCCGCGAGGGTGATGACGGCGCCGGAGCTGAAGCCGAGCCCCGGGAGGATACCGGCCGCCGCGAGCACGACCAGGAACGGCGGGACGATGAGCGCGAGGCGCAGCACCCGGGCCGGCGGCAGGTTCTTGAGCGTGCGCGTGATCAGGATGCCGACGACCGAGACCGCGAGGCCGATCGTCGCGAGGAGCAGCGGCAGCGACACGGCCATCGCGCGGAGCGCCTGCTCGCTCGCCGACGGCGCGAGCTGCTGCAGCTTCGCGATCGGCATCGTGAGGCCGAGCGCGATCGCGGCGACGACCGCGGCCACGTAGCTCTCGTAGATGTCGGCGCCCATGCCCGCGATGTCGCCGACGTTGTCGCCGACGTTGTCGGCGATGACGCCCGGGTTGCGGGGGTCGTCCTCGGGGATGTTCGCCTCGACCTTGCCGACGATGTCGGCGCCGACGTCGGCGGCCTTCGTGTAGATGCCGCCGCCGATGCGGGCGAAGAGCGCGATCGAGCTCGCCCCGACGGCGAACGAGTGGACGATGGTCGCGAGGTGCTCGTCGTTGCGGAACAGGGCGTAGATGCCGCCCAGACCGATGAGGCCGAGCCCCGCGACGCAGAGACCCATGACGGCGCCGCCGTCGAGCGCGGTGACGAGCGCGGTGGGCTTGCCGTGCGCGCGAGCGGCCTCGGCGGTGCGGACGTTGGCGTACGTCGCGGCCTTCATGCCGAAGAAGCCGGCGATGAGCGACAGGAACGCGCCGGTAACGAAGGCGCCCGCGGCGAGGAGCCCGAGCGTCGCGGCCAGGAGCGCGAAGACGACGGCGGCGTAGACGGCGAGCACCTTGTACTCGCGCGCGAGGAAGGCCATCGCCCCCTCGCGGACGTGGCGCGCGATGCGCGCCATCGTCTCGTTGCCTTCAGGGGCCTTCTTGACACGCACATAGAAGGTGCGTGCGACCATGAGCGCGACGGCGCCCGTCAAGAGTGACTGATAAGACAATGCATCCACGGGTGATGGTCCTCTCGCTCGCCCCCGGCCGGAGCGAGCGCCGGCTCACTCTTCCGTCCATGACGGCGATTCAAGCGCAAAAATCGCGGTGCCACGGTTCGCGGGGCAGCCCGGGTGAAACTGGGAGCTGACGTCCGGGGAACGTGGCGTCCGCAACGTCGGTCCTGCTGGTTCTCGCACCTGCCGACCGTGACCGTGATATCGGAATATTACACACTAGAACGACGCGCACGACGCGCACGACGCGCACGACGCGCACGAGCTCGTCGACGAGCCGCGCAGGAGGGTGATCAAACGGCGCGTCTTCGAGGACCTGCGAGCCCGAGCACCGTGATGCCGGGCGGCGCGCTTCCCGGCGTCGCAGCAATGCGCGCCATCAGGCAAGCCCCCGACCGCTCCTGGACGGCGGCTGCGGCCGCTGCCCCGATGTCCTGCGCGGCAACCAGGGCCAGCTACTGCCCGCGCGCCTTGCCGCCGGCCGGCGCGTCCCACCATTTCGAGAGCCGGTTCGACGGGATGCCCGGGATCTCGGCCGCCGTGGTCGCGTAGTGCGAGGTGTCGTTGAACAGGGTGAGGCGCGGCCGCGTGGGGTCCTTGAAATCGAGGATGTTCAGCGCCGCGGGGCTCTGGTCGAGGCGGTCGCGGTACGTGCGCGGATCGAAGCCGAGCAGGGCGCTGATGAGCAGCCGGATCGTGGCCTTGTGCGAGACGACGAGCACGTGGGCGCCGCCGTGCGCCGCGACGATCTCGAGCAGCGCCGGCAGGGCGCGCGCCGTCACGCAGAGGCCGGTCTCTCCCCCCGCCGGGGCGAACGTGTACGGGTCGTGCTCCCACTTGCCGTATTCGTCGGGATACTGCGCCTCGACCTCGGCGCGCGTGAGCTGCTCCCAACGGCCGTGCGAGATCTCCCGGAACGCCTCGCGGTGGTGCACCTCGCGCCCGTGAGGCCCCGCGACGATCCGCGCGGTCTCGACGGTGCGGCTCATCGGGCTCGCGTACACGGCCTCGATAGGCTGGCTCGCGAGCCGCGCGGCGAGCTTGCCGGCCTGCTCGCGCCCCTCGTCGGACAGGGCCACGTCGGTCTCGCCGGCGAACCGATCCTCCGCCGTGAGCACGGTGGCCCCGTGGCGTACGAGAAACACCCGCGTCGTCATCGCGCCTGGCCCGGGAGCCGCCGCCCGGAGGCGCTGCCCCTTCCCGATACGATCGGCCTGCTCATCCAGGGTATCGTCGCCGCCGGGGGGTATCGGGTCAAGCCGCGGATCGTCATGGGCGACGCTTGATTCCTTCCGGGATCTCGGCAGCGCCGTTCCGGTGGCGTTCCATGGGATCGGAGCTCGACATGGCGTTCCTCGCCGGTGTCGTCGGGATAGCTCGGGACGACGATGGGCTCGCACTGCGCCCTGCGATCGGCTGGGCGGTGCGGGAGGCAGGGCAACCCCACATGGCTGAACTGGCCGCTCGCGTCGGGGATGCCCTGCGCCTCGATGGCGGCGTGAGCGCCTCCCGGGTCGAGGCGTGCGCGGGCCACGGCCTGCGGGGTCGCCGTTCGAGCGCCGGGCAGAGCTGCTGCTTGACAACTTAGGAGTCCTAAGTTACTCCTTGGCCATGAGCTCGAAGAGCCTGCCTTACTTCGACGAGAACACCGAGCCGCTCTCGTCGCGCATCGCCACGGGCCTGCACAAGATCGGGCTCGCGATGAAGCAGCAGGCATGGCAGCAGGCGAACGAGGAGGGGCTGTCCGCCACGCAAGGGCAGATCCTCGCGGCGCTCGTGGCGCACGGCCCGCTCACGGGCTCGGAGCTGGGTGAGCGCCTCGGCGTCACCTTGCCGACGATCAGCGACTCCGTGCGCGTGCTCGTCGAGAAGAAGCTCCTCACGAAGTCCCCGGATCCGCGTCATCCTCGCGCGAGCCTGCTCACGCCGAGCGAGAAGGGGGCGACGCTCGGCGCACGGGCGCGCTCGTGGCCGGAGTTCATGGCGACCGCGTTGAACGATCTCGCGCCGGACGAGCAGCGAGCGTTCTTCTCGGGCGTGGTGAAGATGATCCGTACCCTGCAAGAGCAGGGGCTCGTCCCGGTGAGCGGCATGTGCGTGACGTGCACGCACTTCCGCCCGAACGTCCGTGAAGGAGCGTCGCCGCACCACTGCGCCTTCGTGGACGCGCCGCTCGCGAACGAGCAGCTTCGGCTCGACTGCCCTGAGCACGAGCGCGCGGCCGAGACGGCTCGAAGAGATCTCTGGGAGCAGTTCACGCGACGCGTCTGAGCGAACTCTTCTAGCGAGACCTGATCGCGAGTCTCCGCGGCCATGTCGGCCGACGGTGAGAGCGGAGCTTTGCTCCGAGACGGACCGAATCACGAGTTTCCGCGGCCATGTCGGCCGACGGTGAGAGCGGAGCTTTGCTCCGAGACGGACCGAATCACGAGTTTCCGCGGCCATGTCGGCCGACGGCGAGAGCGGAGCTTTGCTCCGAGAAGGAGACGACCATCATGAGCAGCATCCCCGGCTACACCCATGGCACCTCGGCGGTCGCGACGTCCCCTGTGACGCTCGCCGACTTCGAACGGATGAAGGCGAGCGTCCTCTTCGGCGAGGAGGACGTGAAGTACTTGCGCACGTCGCACGACGTCGTGAAGGACCACGTCGAGGCGATCCTGGACGTCTGGTACGGCTTCGTCGGGAGCCAGCCGCACCTCCTGGCCTCGTTCTCCGCCAGGTCGGACGGCAAGCCGCTCGGCGACTACCTCGGCGCCGTGCGCAAGCGCTTCGGTCAATGGATCCTCGACACCGCGCGCGCGCAGTACGACCAGAGCTGGCTCGATTACCAGCATGAGATCGGCCTTCGACACCATCGCTCCAAGAAGAACGCGACCGATGGTGCGCCGTCGACCGCGATCGTCCCGTTCCGCGACCTGTTCGCGCTCGTCTTTCCCGTGACGTTCACCCTTCGGCCCTTCCTCGCGAAGCAGGGGCATCCGGCCGGGGACGTGGAAAAGATGTATGCCGCCTGGGTCAAGTCGTGTCTCCTGCAGATGACGCTGTGGAGCCACCCCTATGTGAAGGAGGGTGACTTTTAAGTAGCCTCGGGATGAAGGGGGGGGCATCGCGACGAAGTCTGTGGACCAGCCTGGGAAGGCAGGCCCTATCGATGCACCGAAGGAGACGCGTCCACTCCACAGCCTGAGGGAGGGCAACCGCGCGCGGTGAGACGTTGAGAACGGCGCGCGCCCTCGGACGGTTGACAAGTAAATAGTCTTAATTTACAGATCTTCGATGCGGGCACCTTCACCCACGACCTGCGGGATATGCCGCGCATGAGCAGGACAACGGCGCTCGGTCCGAGGATCGACCCGGGAGCGTCGGCTCGTCCATCGTCCATCGAATGAAATCGATGAGATTGGCAGACCTAGCTTCAGAGGTACTCATGAGCTACCGGGCCCAGATCAACATCCGCCGAGCCTCGTCGATCGTGATGGTGCTGCTGCTCTCCGCGTGCAGCACAGAGCTGGGAGACGGACCGTGGGCGGGCGCGGCGGGCGGACCGACCCGCGTGACGGACGAAGCAGCGGCCACTCCTGCGCGCCCCGGGCCGCGTTCCCCGGCGCCGGCCGCGTCTCGGTCAGATCGCGCCGAGCAGCTCCCGTGGAATCGTCAAACCGCGCAGCCTCGAGCGAGGCTCCAGTGAGCACCACGGCTCCGGACCAAGGACGAGCAGCCGCACGGGCACAGGAGCGCCGCTGGTCCATGGCCTGGTGCCTCGCGAGCATCATCGTCGCCGTGGCGCTCTGCTCCCTGCTCCGCTGGGGCGCTTCGGACTACTCCCTCGCCATCGACATCACGAAAGGCGCGATCGCTGTCTCGGCTGTCCTGTGCCTCCTCCACGAGGCTCACCGCGCGCGTCAGCGCCGGCCGGTCGCAGAGCGATGGAAGAAGCGTGTCGCCGCCGGGCTGTCGATCATGGCCGTCGTCGCGTACTTCGACGGCTTTCGCTTCGCTTACCCCTCGTTCTATCACCGCTGGGAGTACTATCACTACTACCTGGGGGCCAAGTACTTCCCCGAGATGGGCTACGATAACCTGTACAAGTGTACGGTCATCGCTCAGGACGAGATCGGGGTCGTCACCTATACGGACGACGTCACGGGGCAGCTGGTCACGCTCGACATGAGCGCCGAGGTGCGCCACCCGGACAGGAAGATCAGGAACATTGGAGCAGACAACCTCCTCGTCCACGCGTCCGGGGCCCTGGCCGCTCCGGAGGAGTGCAAGGCGCACTTCTCCTCCACGCGCTGGAGCGCCTTCAAGGCTGACGTGCGGTTCTTCCGCACGGCCTCGGAGAAGGGCTACTGGGAGGCGATGCAGCGGGACCACGGCTACAACCCGCCGCCGGTCTGGACCGTCATGGGGCGGATCCTCGCCGAGCTCCACCCGGCGACGAAGGGGTACATGCAGCTCCTGACCTGCTTCGACAGCGCCTATCTGATCGGCGTCTTCGCCGCCCTCTACTGGGCCTTCGGGTGGCGGGTGTGCGCGCTGGCCGCGATCTTCTGGGGGTGCCAGTCGCCGGCGCCGTTCTTCTGGACGGGCGGCGCATTCCTGCGGCATGACTGGCTCTTCTTCGTCGTCCTTTCGGCCTGCTTGGCGCGGAAGAGGTACCACAGGCTCGCTGGCGCGAGCATGGTCTACGCGGGGCTGCTTCGTATCTTCCCAGGCCTCGTCGTCATCGGGTGGCTCGCCGTCGCGGGGGTCTACATCTTCCGGCACAAGCGCATGGCTCGCTCGCACGTGCAGGTGCTCCTCGGCGGCGTCCTCGCCGCGGCCGCGCTGCTGACCGTGAGCGTCGGCGTTTCGGGCAGCGACTCCTATCGCCAGTTCTACGAGCACACGCTCCGCGTGCACGACCAGACCCCCGTGACGAACCACATGGGCCTCCGCGTCCTCGTGGCCCACAGGTTCGGGACGGGGGTCGAGTCCGGCAGGATGAAGTACACGATGGATACATCGCTGCTCGATCCATTCGAGACATGGAAGGAGATGCGCAGCGAACGCTACGCGAAGTACCGGCTCTTCGGCTACGCAGTCATCGCCGCGAGCCTCGGGTTCTTCGTCCATGTGTGCAGGCGAGTGCGCTCGCTCTGGGTGGCCGGGTGCCTGGGGCAGATATTCATCATTCTGCTGTCCCAGATCACCTGCTATTACTACACGTTCATGCTCTTGAGCGCCCCGCTCACCCGGCGGAAGCGGCAGCTCGAGATCCCCCTCCTCTGCCTCGCGGCGCTCAGCCAGGGGATCTGGAGGTGGACCTCCTGGAACGACGACAGGTACACGCTGCTCACCGCGGCGATGCTCGGGTTCTGTTACTTCCTGCTGTACGCCTTCGCGAGGGAGGTGCGCCGTGCGGATAGCCGTCAGGCGTCACGAGCGCTTGTCGCATCGTGATCAAGCCGCTCGAAGAGCGGGACGCGGCGTGAAGGACAAGCTTGTCCGCGCCGCGCACGAAGGCGCTGCTCCACACGCCTTGAGCGCTGTGTCCGGGCGCCCCGCTTCCGGCGGCGATCGCTCGACCCTGACCGCCCATCGCTCGCGTCCTTCCGGGATCGCGGCGACCTTCGCTGCCCTCAGGGCGTCTCGGAGGGCTGCGGCTTGCACCTGCCCTCCGAGCACACGGCGGTCATTCCTTCCGGATACACGGGCGCGCACGGAGGGCACGCGACGGGCTCTGCCGGGCAAACGAGGGCGCGGAGATCCGCGCTCTGGTTGAGGGCGACGATGCCTTTCCCGTCGCACGACTCGCAGCACCCGACGCCGTCGCGCAGGGCGCAGTCCGCGTCTTGCGTGCACTCCGTCAGCGGGGATTCGCGCACGTCGACGACGACGCAGCGCCCGCTCTCGCACGCGGCGGCGAAATACTGGGAGGTGCGCTCGGCCTCGCTGACGTCCGTGCACTGCGCGCACGGCGTCTCCCCGCACCCGCTGGCATTCCAGAAATCCGCCACCGCGTCGCGGTGGATGGCGACGAACGCGCTGGCGTCGACCGGGTCGCAGGACGCGCAGCAGCGCGGCGGCGCGAGGACGCAATCGCCCGGCGCCGCGCATGCATCCCTGTCCGGGGCGGTGCCCGGACAGGCCTCCTGGCACGCCGCGAGCGACTCGAAGCGGTTCTCGTTGCCATCGCATCCACCATAGGTGAACGGCACGCACTCGCCGGTGCTGCGGTCGTGCCAGTAGCTCGGGATCGCCGCGTCGCAGGGCCCGGGGTCCTGCGGCAGCGTACAGCGGTCCGGCAATTCGCCGCCGGTGCCGCTGCTCGCGACGGAGCCGCCGCCGCTGCCCGCGACGGAGCCGCCGCCGCCCGGGCCCCCGCCGCCAGAGCCGCCGTCGTTCCCCGCGCCGCCGCAGCCCGCCGCGAGCACGAGAGAGGTGAGCAAGACCGGACCGAGGGACAAGCGCCGATACATTCCAGAGACATTGCAATCGGTGCGCCGCCGGCCATCCGTGGATAAGGCAATCGATGGTAGGATATGCATCCGTGCTTGATGGCATGTCAGGTGGCGGTGTGCCAGGCGACACTGCACACCGTGACGACGCGCTCGAGGTGCGGCGCGCCCCTCATCGGCGCGCGGCCTGCGTCCTTGGGCCGCCGCGCTCGCCGAGCTCGACCAAGGGGCGCCGCGCTCCGCGCGCTCGACACGGACGCCGGGCTCCGGGGCTCAACCTTGTCGGGCGTCCCGCCTCGTCAACGCGGCAACGACGGGTCCACCTCCGGCGTGGCCCGGAGGCTCCCGCGCAGCGCGCGTGGCGCGCTGCCGAACCATCGCCGGCACGCGTGGCTGAACGCGGTCGTGTCCGAGAAGCCGAGCTGGAGCGCGACCTCGGTCACGCTGGCCGCCTCCCCCCGGAGCAAGCTGCCGGCGCGCTCGCGGCGCACCTCCTCGACGAGGCGGCGGAAGCTCGTCCCCTCGGCCTCGAGGCGCCGGCGCAAGGTCCGCTCCGTCGTGCCGAGGACGCGGGCCACGCACGGAAGCGACGGGATACCGCCGCCGGCGCTCGACAGCTCGCGGACGACCTCCTGCTGGACGGCGTCCACGAGCGACCGCGGCGCGAGCTGCGCCGACAGCCCCTTCGCGGATCCGCACAGGTACTCCCAGAGCGTACGGTTGGCCGAGGGGGGCACCGCGTCGAGGATCTCGCGGTGGAACGAGAGCCCGTCGTGCAGCGCGTCGAAGCGCACGGAGCAATCGAAGAACGCGCTGTGCCCGGCCCGGCGAGGCGGCGCCGAATGGCGGAAGGTCACCTCGACGGGCGTGACGTCGGGGCCGGCGAGCCGCCGCAGGCAGCCGAGGCCCTGCGCGACGGCCGTCTCGTTGGAGAGCCGGTGCCCGAGGGTGAGGGGCCGCATCCGGTACCACCGGAGATGGACACGTCTCGATGTCTCCGTCATCTCCCAACGACCCGAGTCGGTGAGCAGCGCGCCGAAACGAGCGATGGTGTCGAGCGCATCACGCACCGACGGCGCCGTCATCATCGCGAAGCCGAGCACGTGCAGATCCTCGATGGCCGCCGCTCGAGCCACCCGGAGCGGCAAAGATGGGTCATCGAGCGTCTGCCCCAGATACGTCCACAGGTCGACCAGGTGGTCGAACTCGACGCGTCGCCCGGGGTCCTCGGTGAGCGCCGGCGGCAGGCGCGCCGCGCGGCGGATGGCGTCGAGCCGCACGCCGTCCCGCAGCGCATGGTCCACGACTCGCTGGAGCACTCCCGCCACGACGGTCGGTCTGGGTCGCACCATGCGCCCGGCGCCAGCATGTAGCATGCCAGTGACGGGAGCGCCCCGCGGACGGCGATCCGTGCAGCGGCAGACTCCGTGGGCGCGTCAGGCATGACGCGGCGATCAGGAGCGTGTTGGTCCGTGCGGGCTCAGGGGCTCGTGAAGCCCACGATCCCGTGGCCGGCCACGACATAGGTCGTGTTCCTTGGGCCTGGCCCGGGGTTCGTCGCGCTCGCCACGCCCTCGCGCATGAACGCGGTCCGGATGCGTGTGATGGGGGACGCCTGGTGCGCCTCCTGGAGCAGCTTCATCACCTCGGCCGGGACCGTGATGGAGCCGTCCCCTGCCAGCGTGACGCACTGGACCTCGACCTGCTTGCCGACGGGGGGCGGCATCGCGGACGGCGGCGCCCCATCGACGCTGCCGTCGGTGCTGGTGAACCGCACGAGCGTCCCCTGCGCGGCGCCGCAGCTCCCGCCTTCCCCGCCGCAGCCCAGGGTCATCGGCGTGCCATCGAGCGGCACCGCGCCGAGCGCGGCCCGCGAGGCGTCGTCGAGCTGGAAGGCCTCCCCCGCCACGATGGGTCCTGCATCGGGGAACGTGAAGGCCATCTCGCCGCCGGGCTCGATGCCCACGGTGATCTCATCGCCGCTCTCGATGGGATCGTTCGGGTTGCCTGGGACGGGCCCTGCGCCGGCGAGCACGAGGTAGTCGGCGGCAAACGATTCCTCGGCCGCGCGCGGGTTGGCCACGACCACGGCCTCGCTCGACGTCACCGCCACGACGGGGAACGCCCCGTTGTTCCCGCCCGTCGCCGCGCCGCCCACACGCAGGTAGCGACCCACGTCGGCCGCGGAGAACTCCGCGCCACGGACCACGTACGACGCGGTGCCCATCTCCCCGGCTGTCACGCTCGCCTGGCCCGCTCCGCGGTGCGTCGGGCAGACGTAGCCATTGCCCTCGAAGCGGCAATCGACCGACCCTCCTTTGAGCCCGGCAATCGTGACGACGCCCTGATCGGTGAGCGGCGGCGGCGGATCGGTTTGCACGTCGTGGACCCAGGCCTTGCATCCAGCGATCTGGCCGGGCATTTCCTCGTAACGAGGGGGCTTCGCCGCGGTGAACAGGACCTGCACCGTGAGGCCGTGCCCCGCCTGAGGCGCACCGAGGATCGACACATCCTGGATGGAGATGATGCCGCTGTGCGTCGGAGCGAGGCCGTCGCCTGCGCCGCCATCGCCTTCCGGACCTCCGCAGCTGCCCGTGGCGTCACCGCCGCCCGCGGCGCCGCTGCCGTCCGCGGCGCCGCTGCCGCCCGAGCCCGTGCTGGCCGGCTCGCCGCCGCTCCCGTCGTGGTCGTCATCTCCCGCGTTGACGTGGCACCCCGCGACGGCGAGGGCCGCGGTGACGAGCACGGCGAGCTGATGGCTCCTCGTGCTGCTCGAGAGTCGAATTCCATGCATCATGAGATACCTCCAAGCATCGTGACGAAGCGCGTCGACCATCCCCGGGTCGACGCGTGAAAGGAGGTAAACATGCCGCCGTGGATCGCGCCTGGTCGCGCCGGCCACGAACCTGGTCGAAGCGGCCTCGCCTCGCCGACGCGGTGGTGAGCCGCGCGCGCCGCTCCGGCGCGCTGCTCCCCGCTCGAGCGCCCTGAGCCGGCGGGCGGAGCCAGGACAGCGCCGGCAGCTCACGGAGCCCGCGCATCCCGGAGGCGCCGGCCGGCGTGATCCGCTGGCCTCGGTCGGCATCGGACCCGCGAGGGCACGCGCGCTGTCCGGCGTGGCCACGAAGGGGGGATCCATGTCCGTCTGCATCACCGAGGTCATCGCCCGCGACATCCGCTTTCCGACCTCGCTGTCTCTCGCCGGCTCGGACGCCATGAACCGCAGACCGGACTATTCGGCGGCCTACGTCGTGCTCAGGACCGATGGCCCGGACCGGCTCGAAGGCCATGGCATGACGTTCACGATCGGCCGTGGCAACGAGCTCTGCGTGGCGGCGATCGAGGCGCTCCGCCCCTTGCTCGTGGGCAGGCGCGTCGACGCCATGACGGCCGACATGGGCGCGTTCTGGGACGAGATCACCGGCGACAGCCAGCTCCGCTGGGTCGGCCCGGAGAAAGGGATCATCCACCTGGCGACGGCGGCCGTCGTCAACGCCGCCTGGGATATGTGGGCGAAGATGGTGGGCAAACCACTCTGGAAGCTGCTCGTCGACATGACCCCGGAGGAGCTCGTCCGCTGCGTGAGCTTCCGTTACATCACGGATGTCCTCGGCCCCGAGGAGGCGCTCGAGATCCTCCGCCGGAGCGCGCCGACGCGCGGGGCGCGGGAAGAGGAGATGCGGGAGCGCGGCTTCCCCGCGTACACGACCTCGGCCGGCTGGATCGGGTACTCGGACGAGAAGCTGCGCCGCCTGTGCCGCGAGGGGCTCGCGCGCGGCTTCTCTCACTTCAAGATCAAGGTCGGCGCGAACATCGAGGACGACGTCCGCCGGGCGCAGATCGTCCGCGAGGAGATCGGGGCCGAGCGCAAGCTCATGATGGATGCAAACCAGGTATGGGACGTGGGCCAGGCCATCGCCAGCATGGGGCGCCTCGCCGCGTTCGACCCGTGGTGGATCGAGGAGCCGACGAGCCCCGACGACGTCCTCGGCCACGCCGCGATCGCGAGGGCGATCTCGCCGATCGGCGTGGCGACGGGGGAGCACACCCACAATCGCGTCATGTTCAAGCAGCTGTTCCAGTCGGGCGCCATCCGGTTCTGCCAGGTGGACGGCGCGCGGCTGGGCGGCGTCAACGAGGTGCTCGCCGTGCTGCTCATGGCGGCCAAATTCGGCGTCCCGGTCTGCCCTCACACCGGCGGCGTGGGCCTCTCGGAGTACATGCAGCATATCTCGCTCTTCGACTACATCTGCGTGAGCGCGTCGCTGGAGGATCGCCTCCTCGAGTACGTCGATCACCTCCACGCGCACTTCGTCGATCCGGTCGTGATCCAGGCAGGCCGCTACATGCCGCCCGGCGCGCCGGGGTACAGCATCACCATGCGACCCGAGTCGCTCGATCAGTTCGAGTTTCCGAGAGGCGCGGCGTGGGTGACAGAAGGGCATTCGCCTTGACCGCGCGAGCGGGTCGGCGGCCCTGAGGGGTAGAGCGCCCGAGGGGCGGCGGAGCGGCCAGCGCCTTCATCAGCTCCGCGCCGCCGGCGCCAGCCGGCTGTCCGCGGCGAGGCGCCATGGGACCGACCTCTGGCCGACGTTGGCCGGCCTCTGGCCGACGTTGGCCGGCCGCCTGAGGCGCGTGCGTCCCTCGGCCGACCTCCTCGGATCTGCCCCACCTGCACAGGCGATCGCGCGTTCACGCGTGTTCTCGCAGAAACCGGGGGCGCCTCGTGCCTCACCGCCGCGCCGGTCACCTGCTGAGGCGTGGCACATCGCGTGCCCATCAGTCCGCCGCACGACTGCAAGGAGAGAACGATGAGCCACTTACGCAAGTACGAGAAGCGCTACGAGCAGACGGGGCCGATCACCACCCCGGGCTCGGTTTACGACGAAAAAGGAAAAGTCTGCCTCGAGAACGCGCACAACATCGACGTGGACCTCATCGACAGGACCGCCTCCGTCTCCTTCGAGACCTCCGTCGCGCAGCGCGACGGAGTGACCGGCGACAGGTACATCATCAAGGTCACCGGCGGCCTCCAGTACAAGGGGACCCTGCAAGGGATCCACGGCCCCCTCGGGGATGGGCGCACGTACCGCTGGTGGCTCGACAACGTCAACCTCGACCACTCGAAGCTCAAGTGATGAGCGTCCGCGCCGCCAGCCGTCGAGGCACTCTCACGCTCCGGGTCCGTCGAGCGCCTTGAGGAGGACGAGCGTCCCCTCGTGGACCTCGAAGCCGTGCTTCCGATAGAACTCGACCGCGGGGGTCCCGCGCGTCGTGAGCAGGTAGACGGCCTGCACGCCGAGGGGCTCCAGGTCGCGGAGCAGCGCCTCGAGGAGGCAGGTGCCGACGCCCGCGCCCTGGCGCTCGGGCTCGACGCACATCTCTCGCAGGAAGTAATGGGGGCAGGAGATCCACTGCTCCAGGTTGCCCAGGGCAAAGCCGAGCACCCGCCCGTCCTCCTCGGCGACCACGCCGAGAAACCCCGGCGTATCATGGATCTCCCGGAGCTTGCGCGCGGCGGTCTCCATCGTCCAGCCGTCGGAGAGCGGCGGCGCGTTGAAGCAGCGGACGAAGACCTCGGTGAGGCCGGGGAGATCGTCAGCGCCAGCGCGTCGCGTGAACACCCGGCGAAGGTAGCCGAGGCGACCGGCGCCGAGAAGGCGCCCCGGGCGCGGCGGCCGCGCGCTCACGTCACGGGCGCTCCCTCAGGCGGGGGCGTCCAGTCCGCGTAATAGCGCTGGCGCATGCGCTCGCAGTAGGCGACGAGGTTCGGTTGCGCCGCGGCGTGCCGCTTCAACGGCGAATCGGCCGGGAACCGGAGCAGGCCGAGCACGAAGGCGTAGACGGTCGCGTCCACCGAGCTCGGCTCGGGGCCGAGCATGAAGGGCTGGTCGCCGAGCAGGGTGGCGAGGGCGCTGACGTCGGCCTTGCCGATCTCGTGGATCTCCTCGCGGCTGTGCCGGAAGGTGCCCTGGGCGCGCCCGGTCTTCAGCACGTCCCTGCGAATGAGGTTGAAGATGGGGCCGCCGATGACCGGCGGGAGCAACTTCAGGAAGGTGGGGCGGTAGGCGGCGAAGCCCTCGTCCTCGCCCCAGCGCGCGTAGACGAGGGCCCAGTAGGTACCCTCCTCGACCATGCGCCGGATGGCGTGACCCCGGGCGCGCGCCTCGGGCGTGAGGTGGGCGTCCAGCCTGTCGCCGTGGACGCGCTGGAGGTGCTCGATGATGAGCTGGGAGTCGCCGATCTTGCTGCCGTCGATGTCGACGTAGGGCATCTTGCCCTTGGGAGCGCCCCGCATCTCGGACGGGCGCACCTGGTAGGGCAGCCCGGCCATGCGCAGCCATGTCTCGAGCTTGACGCAGAAAGGGCTGATGTTGGGCGTGCCCCAGGCGGCGGGGCCCTGGTGGAGCGTGAGCATCGTGGGTCCTTGGTAGTGATGGTGGCGCCGCGAGCGCGCGGTCCGGCGAGCGCGGCAGTATACAGACCAGGAGAGCGGGAGGTCATCCAGAGCTCGTACGCGAGCGCCGTGTAACGAGCGTATCCGGCGCCCTGCGCCGCGTCGATCGCCTGATCGTACGCCGCGAGGACGCGATCGGTCTCCTCGCCGGCGAGGCGCGCCCGCTCCGCCGCGACGAGCAGGGCCATGTGGCGAAACTCCGGGCAGTCCCGCGCGATCGCGGCGAGCTTGTCGTGGCTCGAGGCGAGCAGCGCGGCGAGCTTGTCGCCCTCCTCCCGGCTCGCCCGGGGGCCGAGCGCCGTGATGGTGAGGCAGGTATAGAGCGGCAGATCGGCGATCGCGAAGTACTGACCGGCCCCGCCGGCGAGCCGCTCGTGCGCGCGGAGGGCCATCTCCAGCGCGCCCTCGTGATCCCCGTAAAGGAACGCGAGCGCGAGCTTGCTCGTGTAGTACCAGCAGGCGGGGGTCGCGAGCCCCGGCCCCTCCAGCGTCGGGGCGAACGCCTCCTCGTCGAAGCAGGCGTCGCTCAGCGAGGCGCGGCCGAAGGTCCGCCCCGCGAGGTTCTCGATGATCTGCCGCGCGACGGTCTGCATCGCCGTGCACACCGGATCCCGGGTGCGGCGGGCGAAGCGCAGGAACCGCTCGACCTCCTCACGAATGCCGGGGACGTCGTCCGCCAGGCTGAGCTTGATGACGGCGATGTGGCTGGACGCGAACCTCGCGAACAGGAAATCGCCCGTCTCCATCGCGGCGTCGAGGGCCCGCTGGTAGGCGTCGAGGGCCTCGCGGTGCGGCCTCGAGAGCATCATGGTGGCCGCGAAGAGGAACCAGGTCTTCGCCTTGAGCTCGGCGACGTTGTAACGGTCGTCCAGGGAGACGCCGGCCTGCGCGACCTCGTAGCCCTCGCGCACGCGGCCCAGGAACGCGGCCAGCATGAAGCCGTACGTCACGTAGACCCAGCTCGACAGCGCCGAGTTGCCGTGCCGGAGCGACAGGCTCGCCATCCTGGCCACGACGAGCTGGTAGAGGCGGGGGTCCAGGAGGTAGGCCGGCGTCTCCAGGCACGCGAGCAGCTTGAGCTCCGCGAGCCTGTCCGGGTCGGTGAGCTCCTGGCCCGCGCCGATGTCCTCGATCCGGCGGTCGCCGAGGCACCTCGCGACCTCGGCGAGCTCCGCGCCGGAGGCCGCCTCGAGCGCGGCGGCGTCGCCGGGCAGGTCGACGTCGAACAGGCGCAGGCCGCGGCGCCCCTCGGCGCCCTCCGGCTCCGTGAGCAGGAGCTCGAGCAGCTTCAGCGAGGCAGGGTCGGCCCACTGCAGGTCGTCGATGAAGACGACGAGGAGCTGCTCGTCCGTGACGGCGCGGACGAAGCTCTGGAACGCGAGGTTGAAGCGGTTCTGCGACTCGCTCGGTCCGAGCGGCTGGAGCGGGGGCTGCGGGCCGATGATGCGCGCGAGCTCGGGGACGACGTTGACGACGACCTGCCCGTTCGCGCCGAGCGCGGCTGCGATCCGGGCCCTCCACGCCGACAGGCGCTCCTCTCGCTCGGACAGGATGTGACCGCAGAGCTCGCCGAACGCCTGCGCGATGGCCGCATAGGGGGCGCGCTGCGCGAGCTGCCCGAATTTGCCGGAGACGAAGTCGCCGCGCCGGCGCGCGAGGGTCTTGTAGACCTCGTGGACGAGGGCGGATTTACCGACGCCGGCGTGCCCTGCGACGAGGAGCAGCTCGGTGGCGCCGGCCGCCGCGCGCCCGCAGGTCGGCCGCGAGCGCCTCCGTCTCGGCCTCACGGCCGTAGAGCTTCTCGGGTATGCAGAGCTCTCCGCCCGCGTCTCGCGCGGCGAGCGGGAAGGGATCGATACGGCCGTCGGCCTCGTACCGCCGGAGGCACTCCTCGAGATCTGCCTGGAGCGCCTCCGCGCGCTGATAGCGCTCCTCCGCGGCCTTGGAGAGGAGCTTCATCACGATATCGGAGAGCACGCCGGGGACGTGCGGTGACACGGAGAGCGGCGGCGCGGGCGCCCTGGCGAGGTGACAGTGCACGAGCTCCATGGCGGAGGACGCGGCGAACGGGAGGGAGCCCGTGATCATCTGGTAGAGGGTGACCCCGAATGAATAGAGGTCGGTCCGGCAGTCGAGGCTGCGGTTCATCCAGCCCGTCTGCTCGGGGGACATGTAGGCGAGGGTCCCCTCGGCGACGTCCGGGTTCTCGGCCCTGAGCACCTCGTGGGAGAGGCGCGTGGCGATACCGAAGTCGGTGAGCCTGACCTCGAGTGGATCGAGGCGGACCAGGATATTGTGCGGCTTGATGTCCTTGTGGATGACGCCGGCGCGGTGCAGCGCGGCGAGGGTGCCCGCGACGCGGGTGCCGATGCGCAAGGTGGTCGGCAAGTCGAGCGCGTCGTTCCGGAGGACGGCGTCGAGCGACGTGGCGCCGAAGTCCTCCATGACGAGGACGGGCACCCCCCCGCGCTCCTCGACGCCGAGGACGCTGACGACGCCCGCGTGAGCGAGCTCCTTCGCGATCGCCTGACCGGCAACCCGTCGCCGGCGCGGCGCGCCCGGCAGACGATCACGTGCGGCCCTTGGTGCAGGATGTCGTCGGCGTCGTACCCCGGCAGCGGCGCCTCGGGTGAGCCGCCAACAGCGCTTTCTTTCCGCATGCGGGGAGCATACAGTCAGGACCTGGGTCGACGGCTAGCACCAAACGCCCTGGTCGCCGCAGACTGACACTCACGTACAGATCGCGCCCCGGAGGTCGGGCCACCGCAGAGATCGGCTCATCGCAGAGCTCGCTTGCATCGTGAACCTCTACACCGCAGGGCCGGTAAAATGGCTGTGCGCAGGCAGGGGACGATGACCATCGTGAGCATCAGGTCACACCGGTGGAGGCGAGTCAGCGGCCGAGCAAATCCATGAGCCAGGTCATGTGCCCGGGCGCGGCACGCCGTGCTCGATGAGGGCGAGCATGGAGCAGGTGCTGTACCGGGCCCGTAACAGTGTCACGGCGGCGCGACACCCGCGCGTCGCGCCGCCGTGACGCTCCGCCAGGGGAGCGCGGGGAGACCCGGGTGATCGCCGGGGCTTCTCCGCTGGTACGCCGGTTGCGATAACGCCTGGCCGTGGCGAGGCCGAGGCGGCGATTGCCGGGAGACACTCGATCATGCGTACGAACAGGATCCAGACAGCCATTCTTCTTCTTTCGATGTTCATCGCCGCGGCGGCCTCCGGGTGCGCCGCCGGCGCAGGCGACGCCGAGGAGGGCGCCGGCGCGGACGGGGAGGGCGCGCTCGTGGGCGAGGCCTCCCAGGCGCTCGCCGTCTGCAACGACGGCATCCACTCGCCCAGCGAGCTCTGCTACTCGGGCCCGGTGGAGGTCCTCGATGTGCCCAACTCCGGCGATGCGATCGCCGTGGGCCGCCTCAACGCGGGCACCGCCCTCGACTTCGTGGTGGCCTCGGCGCTCGGGGACCAGATCCGGATCAAGCTCGGCAACGGGAGCGGCGGGTTCCCTGGCGCTTTCCAGTACACCATGGGCGACGGACCGACCGACGTCGCCATCGGCGATTTCGACGGCGATGGGCTGAAGGACATCCTCGCGACCGTGACCCATGAAGATCGGGTGCGGGTCCGCTGGGGCGGCGGGAGCCCGAGCTGGGGAAGCTTCAGCTCTTTCATGGTGGGGGACAGCCCGCTCAAGACGGCGGTCGGCGACCTCAACGGTGACGGGCGCGACGACGTCGTCACCGCCAATGGCGCGAACAGCTACACGGTGCGGCTCGGCGCCGCCGGCGGCTTCGGCGCGCCGCAGAGCCATGCCTCCAGCGGGTTCAACATCAACCTCCGCCTCGCGGACTGCGACGCCGACGGGGACCTCGACCTGCTCTACGCTGACGGCGTGGACACCGATCTCACGTTCAAGGCGCGCAAGAACAACGGGGCCGGCGCGTTCGGCGCCCCGATCGCGCTGAATCTGGGGGTCGGGTCCAGCGGATTCGCGCACTCGCTGACGGTGGGAGACTGGAACGAGGACGGGATCCAGGACGTGGTGGTGGCCCTGAGCGAGCACAAGATGGTGCGCCTGCTGGGCGCTGGCGGCTGCACCTTCGGGAGCAAGGCCACCGCGGCGACGGGGCTCAACCCCGTGGAGATCCAGAACGCCGACATGAACCTCGACGGCAACCGCGACCTCGTGATCGCCCACCACAGCACCGCGGAGATCTCCATCTACCTCGGCCAGGGGAACGGCAACTTCTCCCCCCCGGAGGTGATCGCCACGCCGGACGCGGTCCTCGATCTCGGCGTCGGGGACTTCAACAGCGACGGCCTCCCCGACATCGTGTTCAGCGGATGGAATGGGGCGTACCTCCTCGCTTCGGATCCCTGAGGGCCGGGGCGGCTCCCGGGGCCCACGCCGGCTTCCACGTCCACAGAGATCTGCCGTTCGTCGTTGCGCTGCGACCACAGAGCCACGACCTGCGCGGCGGGCGCTATGGAATCGAGAACGACTGTGACCGGGTGACGGGGCCCCCGGAGAACGACGGGATCGCCGCGCCTCGGAAGATCGAGGCGACACAGGAAGCGACGTCGGTGGCCGCGAACGGCTGACCAACGACGATCGCGTAACCGACCTGGCCATTCGGCGCGAACGTCACCTGCACGACGCCGCTCCCGGTGGGGCCCGTGGGTGTCGCGCAGCTCTTCGCCTTCGCCGAGGCCTCGACCAGGACCCGACGGGCGAACAGATCGTGGAAGGGCCTCTCCGGCGCGACCCCGGCCCCATCCCTGGATACGGGTACGCCCGGAAGGGGGTAGACTGGTTCCTGCGCTGCTTCCGGTGCGCTCGGCACGTGGGGCGCAGGCTCGGGACCGGTCGCCTTGTGCCCATCAGCGGCCCTGCCCGACTCGACTGGACGGGGCTGCGATGTCCTCCGGCCATCCTGCGCCTGCACCGTCGGCTTGCGCTCTTCGCCGGTGCTCGTGTCCGGGGGAGCGCTGGGCGGCGCGTTCGTCGCTGCTGACGGCGCGAGGCGCGCCTCGGGAGCCGGCGTCTCCGCCCGTTGGTTGCCCTACGTAGGCGAGGGTACATGAACAGTGGGCGAGGAACCAGAGTGTCCACCGCACGGCGCCCCCGGGCGAGACGCCCGTTTGCGGCGCCGCGCCACGTCCGTCGGCGCGGTCCGCGCCTCGATGCTCCGGCAGGCGACGTGCGCCGCTCAGCATCCATCGGAGCCAGCCGCGTCTCGCTTGTGGACGGCGCGCAGCGCTCCCAGACGCGGCAAGTACGGCGGGCTCCGGCTCGCGAAGCGCTGCGCCGTGAGCCCGGCCTTTCGCTGCGGGCGCCGTTCCCCTGAGCTCGTTCGTGACCGGACGCGCTACCCCCCTTGTCGTGGCCCGCGGGGGACCGTCGTGTTACGGTCTTCACGGGATGAACGCCTGCCTGCACCTCGTCGCGTCGCGTTCGTGGCCTTGCCACGCCGCGCGTGGCGCGCTCGTCCCCCTGCGGACCCGGCTGCTCTGCCCGAGGTCGCCCGCACGCTCGTAGGGGAGCGGTCCTCCGGCGCCCTTCGCCGGCCGCTCCCGGGATGAAGCGGGCTGGCGTCGAGGGCGCCTGCACGAGTGATCTGGACGAGCGCTCGCGCCGGCCAGCCCGCCCGGCGCAGACCTCCGGCCGAGCCCGCATCGCGTCGACGATACAAGGAGATCCCAGCTCATGGCACCTCACTCGAACCCCATTGTCATCACCGAATTCGACCGCGACCGGCTCGCGCGGCTGCTCGAAGCGCTCCGCGCGCGGCCCGGGGGCGATTCCCCGGACCTGGAGGCGCTCGAGATCGAGATCGAGCGCGCGGACGTCGTGAAGCCGGGAGACATCCCGCCAAACGTGGTCACCATGAACTCCAAGGTCGATCTCGTCGACCTCGATACGGAGGAGCGGCTCTGCGTGACCGTCGTGTTCCCCGGGACGGCCGACGTGAAGAGCGGCCGGATCTCGGTGCTCGCGCCGGTGGGGCTGGCGCTGCTCGGCTGTCGAGCGGCCGACGAGGTGGAGTGGCCCACGCCGAGCCGCACGCGACGCCTCCGGATCGAGCGCATCGTCTACCAGCCCGAGGCGTCAGGTAGCTTCGCCCTCTGAGCCCGGTCGCAGCCCGAGCCGGCGCAAGGAGCGCGTCGCGTCATGCTGGCGAACGAGCGGTCTGCTATGGCGCGGCGTGCAAGACATTGACGTTCAGCACCGACTCGGCGGCTCGGATGCCCTGATAGAGGCTGTCGCACTCGCTGTAGCCAGCGACCTGGAGCCCGTAGGCGACGTGCGAGGCGTACATCGGCGAGCCGCTGTCGCCGCCCATCCCGCAGAACGACCCCCGACCCAGCTTGCGCACCGTCACGCCGTCGTACGTGGCAGTGACCCCGAGCTGGGTGACGTACCCGCAGTCGCTGCGCCCGTAGTACGCGCCGGTGGTGCAGATGCGCATGCCCAGCACGCTCACGTGGTCGGAGGTGATCTTGTACGCCGTGTTGGTCGTAGTATCCGGCCCGCTCGTGACGTAGACCCACGGCTCCGGATCCCACCCGGCCACGTTCTTGATCCGCAAGATCGCCATGTCACCCCCCTTGTGCCACTCCCAGTGATGCACGGGGCCGACCACATGGCTGGAGGCGTCCGTGAAGCGGGTCGACCAGTCGTCGTAGTTGTCGTACGCGCAGTGCCCGGCGGTGAACTGGTAGAGCACGTCGTCCACCTTGCTCCTGGCGATGAACGCCCCGGTGCAGCCCGTGCCGGAGTTGGTGATCCGGATACCGCCGCGCAGCGGCGAGTCACAATAAGGATAGACGCAGGCGCGCGCCGCGGGGCGGCCGGCGTACGAACCGGCCACGATCATGTCGCCGAGCCGCGCCCTCGCGGTGGCGACCAGGTCGCGCTGGGCATCGGTCAGCCGGCCCTCGGCCGGTACCTGCAGCTCGACCGCGTTGAGGTCCGTGCGCAGGCCGGCGGTCAGGGTCGCGGCCGCGCCGTCGTTGACCCTCTCGATCTCGGCGCCGAGCCATTCGTTGACGCGCTCGATCTCCGCCAGAGAGCGGCGGACCGGGACGATGTCGTAGCCTTCGGTCAGGCCGATCTTCCGGGCCGCGTCCCGCACGACAGCGGCTGCGTCGGTGACGGCCTCGCGCACGACGCCGACCAGGATCCGGTCGCCGCCGGCGACGTCGACCCAGACGCCGCCGAGCCGGTCACCCAGATCGGCGCGGAGCTGTTCGTCGAGCTGCGGCGCGAGCGTCTGCCAGCCGAGCCGCTGCTGCGCTTCGGCGTACGAGATGCCGCGCTCGCGGGCGAACCCCTCCACTTCCCAGTCGGTCTCGGCCAGGGGGGCAAACGACGGAGAGGAAAATCCGCTGGGAGACAGGCGTCCTTCCAAGGCGGAGTCTTCGTGTGAAGGCTCCGTGTCCTCATCGACCGTCAGACATCCCGCCAGCAGCGCCGTCATGACGGGCAAGGCGAGCCATTGGAGGGACAGCGTGGTCTTCCGAGCGTGGTCGTACATGTTCATTCCCTTCTTGATCAAAGGCTCTCTCGGGGAGGCGCGGCGTGCCTCGGCCGATGAGCCATGCCCATGGTCGCGATCGATGCGCGCCGCGCGGCACGCGCGTCCCCCGACGCGTCGGCCGCCTGAAGCATCGACCATCCTGCGGCGCCAGTCCGAGGCAGCGCGCCGCGAGCCGCTGATTCGCATTCTTGGATTTAGCAATGGGCGTGCCGACGATCTCGCGGCGGACGAGGACCGGCCGCCCCGGCTTCGTCGGCCGCCGTGAGCCTCGGGCTCGCGTGGCGTTGCTTTCGCGCATGTGCGTCGGCGGAAAAGATCGACGATCACGCGCGCTTCCGGGGGCCGGGCGAGAGCGCGGTCGCTCTCCTCGCGGTCCAGGAGAGCACCCGCGGGCTCCTCTCGAGGGTGTCGACCTTCCCCGCCGAGCGGCCGATAGCGCTGCTCGACCCGGGGCGTCTCGCTGGAGGGGCGAGCCTCCACGCCTGAAGGCCGGGGCCTTCAGGCCACAGCCTCCGACATGAAGCCGGGGGGAGCATGGGCTCGGGATCGAATCACAGACGCGCGTTGATCCTGGCTGTATGCTGCCGGTCATGACGCCCGTTACCCCCACCACGACGCTCTACCGCCCCGTGGGCCAGGCCGAGCTCGACCTCATCGCGGCGAGCGGCCACCGCCGCTTCCCGCCGCGCCTCCCGGAACAGCCCATCTTCTACCCGGTCTGCAACGAGGAGTACGCGACGCAGATCGCGAGCCGATGGAACACCGCCGACGGCAAGGTCGGCTACGTGACGCGGTTCGCCGTGCGATCGGACTTCCTTGCGAAGTACGACGTGCAGATCGTCGGCTCGCGCCTTCACGCGGAGTACTGGATCCCCGCCGAGGAGCTGGAGGCGTTCAACGACGCCATCGTGGGCGCGATCGAGGTGATCGGCGAGCACCGCGCCGAGGGACGCGGGTCGGCGGAGGACACGACGGCGCGATGAGCAGCGCCGGCCAGGGCGCGGAGAGCGGCCATTCCCAGCGATGACGAGCTCGATCGCGAGCTTTCGCGCGAGCTGCCACCCACGGACCGCTCACGAGGGGCAAGCGGGCCGTGGGTGAGGCGGATCGGGGCGAGTCTACATCTTCGTCGGCGCGGGCGCGCCGTCCTGGATCCACTGGCGGAGGGCCGCAAGCTGGGCGCTCGTCACGGTCGGCCTCCCGTCCGCGGCCTGCGGCATGACGCCCGTGTTGCAGGTGGCAGCGCCGGAAGGCCTGCATCCTGCGCTCCCAGCCGTCCCGGCGACCTTGAGGTAGAGCCAGCTCTGGTCCGGATTTCCCGGCACCACGAGCTTGAACTGCCCGCCGTGCGTGGAGGGCTTGTTGACGAGGCCCGCGACGATGTCCGTCGAGCTGATGTCGCCGCCGAGCGACAGACCTGCTTGTGGACCGGTCGACGGCGCAGCGTGGCAACCGCTGCACTTGTGGACCTCGCTCTCGAAGATCGGACGGATGGTGGTGTGGAACACGCCGGACTCGGTGGGGAGGGGCTCTTCCGGCTCCGGGTTCAGCTCAGGATTGATGACACGAGCGATCGCGTCCATCTCGTAGCACTGGGCCGCTACTGCGTCCTTCAGCGCCTCGTCGGTGGGCGACAGCCCCTTGGCGATGCGGTACTTCTCCCAGACGTTGTCGATCCAGCCGTGCAGCTTCCAGAACATGTAGTTGTCGATGTTCGTGAACTGGTTGCCGAGGCCGTGGTCGGTGTTGTTGCTGCGCACCCACTTGAAATGGAGATCCCCGTGCAGGCCGCTGGCCGACACGCTCGCGCCGGGGATGGCTTGCCCGGCGAAGCACTGGAGCCACATACCGAACGCGCCTTCGTCCGGGAAGCGGCTCAGGTTCTCCGGCTTGTCGATCTCGTCGGCGATCTTCGCGTTGGCGAGCGTCGTGGCGCTCCAGGGCCTGAAGTCCGCTCTCCACTGCTGGGGCAGCTCCTCCGCCGTCGTGGGGAACTTCTCGAACCCATCGAACTGCTCCGAGTGGTTCGGCCAGAGCTGCTTCAGCGACTGGATCATGTGCCGATGCATGGCGAGGAACTGGAAGCCGTCGCCCGTGGTCTTGCACTCCTGGTCCGACGGAACCGGGACCGACGAGTTGCAGATATCGACCCTGCTCTGCCCGCCGCCGAACCCACCGCCGCCACAGCGCCGGATGCTGTGCCACTCGAAGTGGGCGGCTTGCCATTCGTTCTGCTCCATCCAGGCGATGACTTCCGGCTGAACCGTGAGGTCGATCTGGCCGTTCTTGGAGAACTCCGCCGGACCGTCTTTGATCGTCGCGTCGCTGGGGTGGGGATCGAAGCCGTCGACGCAATGATCCTTCGGGTGTGTGCTGCCCGTTCCGCTCGAGGCGCCGCCGCCGCTGCCGACGGCGGCCTGTCCGGTGGACGAGGAGGCGCCGGTCGCGGTGGAGGTGGACGCGTCGCCGCCGCTGGTGACGGAGGGGGTGGCGCCCGCTCCCCCTGATCCCACGGTGCCCACGTCTGCGGCTCCGCCGGTGCCCCCGGCGTCGGGATCGCCGCTGCTGCAGGCTCCCAGCAGGAGGGCCGTAGCGCATGAGAGGAAACCGAACGTGCGTTGCGAAATCTTGCCGAATGACACGGTGGACAGGCCTGCCTGATCGTTGATTCGCATGGTGCTCCTGGTGACCGCTGGATGCCGAGGGCATGCTCCCGCAGCCGCGCGGCGAGCCCCGGTCGGGGCGTCAGCCAGCGGCTGGGTGCACTGCATGACGAGTGGCTTCCGAGCAGATAAGCGGGTCAAAAATTCGTTGCGAAAAGCTCGTCGCCGACTGCGGATGAGCCGAGGGGAAAGGAAAAGCGTCCACTCCAGAACCTGCAGGTCGCCGATGCCGGCGGTCGCGCCGCTGCTCGCCACGCGCCGCTTGACACCGCGACCTGCCACCTCACATCACGGGAAAGCGCCGATCATATGTCCTGGCGCCGGCGATTCAGAGCCCCTCCCAGCCCGTGAATGTTCACGTCTTCCAGTTAATGAACGAGACGATGCTCGAGCATCAACGCCTATTCGATGGAGACCTTCACGTCAGCGCTCCCGCTGCTCTGATACCCTTCCACGACCAACGAGACCTCATAGAAGGTCCCCAGGGTCAGTCCCTGGCGCTCCCATGCGTTGAAGTGGTTGGCGACCGTGATGGTTCCGCTCGTGCGCTTCTCCTTCCGGACGCTCCAGAACTGATAGAAGGTCGCGTTGCCTTCGATGGAAGGCTGGTTGACTCGCTGCGTCTTGTAGATGTCGTAGGTGCCTCCGTCGCTCTCGACGGTGCCCACGAGCCCTTCTCCGCCCGGCGGACGCCAGTTGCCCCAGCTATCGATGATATAATACTCGATGAGCGGGCTTGTCGTCCACCCGTAGACGCCCAGGTATGAATTGCCGTTTGGCCGGTAGTCGGCCTCGTAGGTGACGACGTGGTCCTTCCCACCCGGCCTCACGCCTTTACGGCCCAACAGGTTGTTGATGTTGCGCCATTCTACGCTGAAGCCGTCAGCCTTGTTGACCAGGCATCCTTCCCCCCGGTCCTTCCAGTACTCGTAGGTGAGTCCGCAGTGCGTGCCGATGTCATCGCTGCAGACCTCCTTGTCGGCTTCCGTGCACGCGGCAGGTGTGCCGGTTGAGCTCGAGGTAGCGGGGCCTTCCGAGCCCCCGGTTGAGCTCGAGGTGGCGGGGCCTTCCGAGCCCCCGGTCCCGGTCGTTGCCGGTCCGCCCGTGGCCGTGCTGCTCGTGGTCGTGGTCGTGCTGCCCGTGGTCACGCCGGTCGACCCGCTCGTGACACCCGCACCGCCGGTGCCGCTGCCCGTGGTCGTGCTGGTCGTGGTCGAGCCGCCCGTCCCAGCCGAGCCGCCGCCCGACCCGGCCTCTCCGGGGGAGTCGTCCGATCCCGAGCAGCCCACGGCAACGAATCCGATGATGAGAGCGAAAGTTTGAAGTGAAGTTGGACGCACGTATCCTCCTTGGCTATTCATTACCTATTCCCGGAAGCCGACCTTGTGATCACGGCTCGCACCGGAACTCGTGATCACAACGACCCGAGGGGCGTTCCATGTGCCGATCCAGGGCCGGCCATCAGGCTCGACCCTACGAAGCTGTGGACGAGCTCGCCCGACCGGCCCCGGAGGAGGTGAGCTTGCGGACAGCTGCCAGCATAAATATCGAGGAGCCGTGGCGGACGGACCCGACCGCGGCGATGCTGAGCTCGCCGACTATCCAGGCATTAAAGGGGTCGCCTTCGCTCCACGGCCAGCGGGGCTCGATAGCCAAGTACCTCGCCGCATCGAAGGCAGAAACTATCAGTCCCTCTGGATCCTGTGAAGCGGAGTCGAGCGGGAGAGTGATCGTCGTCGTCCGCCGCCCATCGCGGCCAGGACCAGGGCGTCGTGCCCCGGCGCTCCCGCAGGCTGGCGGTCAGGGGTTGCGCGGCGGAATGTCCAGCCCGCGCACCACGGCCGGCCGCGCGGCGAAGGCGCCGAGCACGCGCTTCACCTCGGTGAAGTCGTCGAACCCCACCAGCTCCCCCGCGCCGTAGAAGTCCACGACCGTGCGCACCCACGGGAAGATCGCGATGTCGGCGATGGTGTAGTCGTCGCCCATCATCCACGCGCGCCCGCGCAGGTGGCCGTCGAGGACGCCCAGCAGCCGCTTCGACTCCGCCACGTAGCGGTCGCGCGGGCGCTTGTCCTCGTAGTCCTTGCCGGCGAACTTGTGGAAGAAGCCGAGCTGGCCGAACATGGGGCCGACGCCGCCCATCTGGAACATCACCCACTGGATCGTCTCGTAGCGGCGCGCCGCGTCCTGCGGCAGCAGCTGGCCGCTCTTCTCCGCGAGGTAGAGCAGGATCGCGCCGGACTCGAACAGCGCGAGCGGCTTGCCGCCCGGCCCCTGCGGGTCGAGGATCGCCGGGATCTTGTTGTTCGGGTTGAGCGAGAGGAACTCGGGCGAGAGCTGGTCGTTGGTGTCGAAGGCGACACGGTGGACCTCGTAGGGCACGCCGGTCTCCTCCAGCGCGATCGACACCTTCACGCCGTTCGGCGTGGGCAGCGAGTAGAGCTGGATGCGGTCGGGATGCTGCGCGGGCCACTTGCGCGTGATGGGGAAGGCAGACAGATCGATCATGCTGGATCTCTTGTTGTTGGGACCGTCGGTTTGAACCATCCGAGGGGCGCGGGGCGGGGATGCAAGGCATTCCCGCGCCCAGGGGAGCAGCAAATCCAAATGTGTCGGTGACGTCAAGCACCTCATCCACCGTATCGAAGTAGTTGTTGTGCGTGATCTTGGCCACGCGATCCTCCTCGGGCAGCATGGCCGCTCATCGGCCCGCGCGCTGGCCCGATCCGCCGTGCACGGCAGCGGGGCGACGGCGAGGCGCGCCCGCAGTCCCGGACGCGGCCCATCCGTGGTAGGCCCGCCGGGTGACCACCAAGGACCGCCGCGCGCGCAAGCAAGCTCCGGAGGGCGGCCGCCGCCTCACGGTGATCCCCGGGCCACGCCGTGGGCGCCGGGAGCCTGCGGCGCTCCCCGAGACGATCTCCTGGTGGGACGCGTTCTACCGGGTCATCCGCCGGATCCCGGCGGGGCGGGTATGCACGTACGGCGCCGTCGCCGCGATGGCTGGACACCCGCGCGCGGCGCGTCACGTCGGCTATGCGCTCGCCGCCCTCAAGGAGACGGGCGAGGGCGCGGGCGTGCCCTGGCAACGCGTGCTCGGGAGCCGCCCGCGCCATCGGGCGGCCGTCACCATCAAGGATCCGGTGGGCGGCGCGCTCCAGCGCAAGCTGCTCGAGGCCGAAGGCGTCGAGTTCGACGATCGCGGCAACATCTCTCTCGAGCGCTTCGGGTGGTCGTGGAGCACGCCCGTCGCCGCGCCTGCGAAGAAGGCCCGCGTCGCCGCGCCTGCGAAGAAGGCCCGCGTCGCCGCGCCCCGGAAGCGGCGTTCGTGAGGAC
Organism: Sorangium sp. So ce321; assembly: GCF_051530195.1. Taxonomy (NCBI): domain Bacteria; kingdom Pseudomonadati; phylum Myxococcota; order Polyangiales; family Polyangiaceae; genus Sorangium; species Sorangium sp. So ce321. Next base: position 3,402,638 of record NZ_CP150329.1, read on the forward strand.
GCTGCGGACCGGGCATGATCCCGCCCGTCGATGGCCATCGACGCGGCGGCGGAGCGATGGAAGCATCCGCCCGGGAGCAGTCCCGGACTGGAGTCGACTGGATCGATGAAGAAGAGCAAGTTCATCATGGCAGTTCCGCTGATGCTCGCGACAGCCTGCGGGGCGACAGGGGGGCAGGACGACCAGGCGGCCGCCGCGGAGCTCGCCGCTGCGCAGGAGGCGAGCTCCCTCTCGCCCGACTTCGCCGCTCGGTACCTCGACTGCGACGAGTTCGCCGGTGTGGGGCTCGCCCCCTTGGCCTCCGTCGCGCCCCTCGTGCCGGACGACTACATCGTGATCGAGGCTGTCCCCGGGATGGCCATCGTTGTCGCGCAGGCGGCGGACTGCGCCGGGATCAGCGTGAATGGCGGGCTCGCCCGGCCAGGCATCTTCGCGCAGCTCGGGGTCGGCGTCGTCCCCCCGACCGGCACTGGAGATCGCAACTTCTACCAGATCGCATTCGCCACCACCCACCCGATCCTCGCTGCTCGCCTTCGCCTCCTCGGCGTGAACGCGCGCTACACCCCTTTCATGTCGTACGAGATCACGAACACCTCGGGCTCCCAGGCCGACCTGGCCATCTCCGTGCCTCGCCCGCTGGGCCTCGCGTTCGATCTCGACGGCCCCGTCACCCTGCCTGAGCCGTCGGCGCCGTCGAGCCCGCTCACCACGTTCAACTACTGGCATCAGTCGGCGTGGCACGGCAACATCCTCCAGGAGAACGCCGTCACCGGCATCCGCCTGGGCGAGGGGAGCGGCGTGACGCTCACGGCCGTTGGCGACGATCTCGAGGCGATCCTCGGCGGCCCGACGCTGACCTTCCCGTTCTTCTCGAGCCCCGAGACCTTCGAGGAAGCGGTGGTGACGGTCGAGACCGACGCCTTCTGATCCGCCCAGGCGCGCCTCGCGCCGAACGATCGTTCAGTTGAAGGCCCGCCGCGCCGACGCCCTGATCCCGTCGCGGAGGCTCCGCAGCATCATGACCCCGGACAGGTCGGCGCCGATCTCGGCGAAGGCCTGCGCCAGCGCCGGAGGGACGCCGGTGACGATCGGCCTCGTGCCGAGCAGGCGGAGCGAGCGGACGAGCTGCGCGATGTACTCGGCCGCCCCCGCCGTCGCCGTCGCGGCGCCGGTCAGGTCGAGGATGATGCACCGCGCGGCCCGCTCCACGACGGCGTGGAGGAGGCGCGCCGCGATCTCCTCGCTGCGCGGGCCGTCGAGCGCGCCGATCACCGGCAGCGCCAGCGTGCCCGTCGCCACCTCGAGGATGGGCGCCGACAGCATCAGGATCTCCTGCTTCTGTCGCTGCACCGTCTCGAGCGCGTCCGCGAGCTCCGCGGCGAACCGGGCCTGCGCCTCGGCCGTCTGCTCCGCCGTCCGCCGCTCCGTCTCGTCCACGTGCTGCACCAGGACCGCGGGCTCGCCGGTCACCGGATCGGGCACCTGCCGGGCCTCGACGAGGTGCCATCGCTCGCCCTGGGCCGTCCGCACCGCGGCCTCGCGCGAGGCCACCTCGCCCCGGGAAGCCGCCTCGAGCAGCGCCTCCGCCACCGCCGAATCGAGGAAGCGCCCGGCGAACGGCGCGCCCTCGCCGAACGCGCGCAGGGCCGCCGGGTTGTGGAGCAGCGCGTTCCCCGCGGCGTCGAGCAGGGTCACCATCGAGGACGCGTGGCGCAGCGCCTCGACGCTCCGGGCGAGCGCCACCTGCGCCGTGTCCTCGACGCGCAGCGCCTGGATCAACAGGCCGAGGCGTCCGTCGTCGAGCTCGACGCCCGAGAAGAAAGCGCGGAGGGGCACCGGCTCCCCGCCCGGGTAGACGGTCCACGTCTCCTCGGCTGTCTGCCCTTCTCGAAGCCGCGCGACGTACCCGGCGAGGCGGGCGCGGGCGGCAGCGGACATGTCCGAGAGGTCGCGCGACGAGAGCTCCTCGAGACTCTCGACCTTCCAGAGCTTCAGCGCGGAGGCGTTGGCCCAGAGGAAGCGCAGGCGCTCCGGATCGAGCACCAGAGTGACGATGCCGGACTCGGCGAGCGCGGCGAGGCGTTCGTTAAGCTTCATCGGTATATCCAGGGAGACGGCGCTGCCGTGTATTCCCGCATACCATGGAAGCGCGCGCCGCGCCCCGGCGATTCGCGCGGCGTGACCCGGGCTCGATTCGCGCGGCGTGGCCCGGGCTCGCCGCCGAGGCGGCCTGCGCTGCGCGCTCGCGCTGGGCCCGCCATTCCACGCGGCGCGCCTCATGGGCTACTACCTGCCGTGATCGAGGTGGCCATACCCACTCCCTCATCGAGGAGCTGCCGCGCCGTTCTTCACGAACGGACTCCGGGCCATCCCGACCACGGCGACCCGCTCTCGGCCCACGGCGGCTGCGACCTCGAGAGATCCCGCAGCTGTGGAGTGGTTACTCGCCCCCTCCGCGCTCCCGCGCTTCCTCGGCGGCGCGCGCCTCGTTGAGCGCGAACAGCCGGTCGATCACCCGGTCCTCGAACGCGCCCGCCGCCCGCCCCTCGCCGGGCGAGGAAGGCGCGGTGTACGGCGGAACCTCGATGTCGTCGAACCCGTACGCCGCGAGGACGGCGCGGTCCAGCTCCTCGTGGAGGCGGCGGAGCTCGACGACGCCCGGGCGCGCGCAGGCAGGGTCCTTGAGGAGGTTGTACATCGCGGTCAGGCCCTCTCCGAGCTCGACCATCAGCCGGGCGCGCGCCGCGTAGAGGCGCTCGCCGGCGGCGTCGAGGAGGCCGCCCGGGTCGAGGTGCTCCGGGCGAGGGAAGGGGAACGTCTCCACGCAGTCCGACGGCGCGTACCGGAGGCCCTCTCCCATCGTCGAGGAGAGCAGGCGCGCCCACGCCTCGTGCGCCCGCGACTGGAGCACCGCGAAGCGCGCGCAATCGTCGATCGCGAAGACGCACAGCTGGTCCGAGAACGTCCGGTCGACCGGCTGGAACGCGAAGCAGAGGTGCTTCGTCACCCGCGCCGCGACAAGGCACCGCCGGAGCGGCGCGATCCGGCGCCGGAGCTCCGGGCGCGGGTTCGCGAACTGCCACCACCGCGCCCTGTGGCCCGCGTCGACCCCCGTGCTCCTCAGGCGATCCCGCTCCGGCTTGACCCGGCTCCGGACGATCGCGAGGAGCTCGGGCCAGCGGCCGGCCTCGTCGAGCCCGCGCTCGCCGAAGTCGATCACGTAGCGGTGCGGGCTGTGCGAAGGGGAGGAGTTGACCTCCTCGCCGCCGAGGAACGGGCGGAGCACCTCGCCCGCCGCCGGATCGCCCGCGCGCAGGGCGCGCTCCTCGCCCTCGGTGAGGACGAAGCCCCCGCCGCGGAGGAAGCAGCCGATGAAGCACAGATCCCGGCTCGCCCGCAGCGGGCGCGGGTCGGGGCGCTCGGGCATCGCGCGCAGGTGGGAGTTGATGTGGCGCACAGGGCGGCCGTCGAGCAGGGGCGGCGGCGCGCCGTCGCCCGGCGACATGCCCACCGCGAGGTGGACGACGGCGACGTGGACCGCGGCGTCCCCGGGCCACGGGGCGCTGCGGACCGCATGGTAGATGACCGCCCGCCCGCCCTCGACGAGCGGCTGGAGCCCCGATCTCCGGGTGTCGCCCTGCGCGATGGTGTTCGTGGCGATGAGCCCCACCGTCCCGCGGCGCCCGAGCAGCGCGGCCGCGCGGCGGAAGAAGTGGGCCGCCAGGTCGGTGTTCTTCGTCGCGCCGTGCAGCCGCTCGAGCCACGCAGCGTAGATGTCCCCGTGATCCGTCGAGATCCGCTTGCCCCCGAGGAACGGCGGGTTGCCCACGAACGCGTCGAGCCGCGCCGCGCGGGGCTCCCGGGCGCCCTCGGACAGGCGGTCGGACGCGCGCGCCGCGCCGGGCTCCCTCGCGCCTTCGGACAGGGGGTCCGCCGCCTGCGCCTCCTGGAACACCTCCGGGAACTCCAGCGCCCAGTGGAACGCCGGCAGCGGCGGCGAGCCGCCCGGCGCGCCCTCCCCCCGGAGCGCCCGCTGCATGGCCAGGAGCTCCTCCGGCGGCGGCCGCCCGCCGCGGAGCCACGCGGCCGCGAGCTCCGCCCGGCGATCGCGCTCCCGCTGCCGGTCCCTGTCCTTCTCGTGCGCGAAGAACGCTCCCACCACGAGGTCGCCGAGGAGCCGCCCCCGGCCGATCGCCGCCTCGGCTTCCTGCGCCGCCTCGGCCTCCTGCATCAGGATGGTGTCGTGACGCAATGCGTCATCGTGGCCCGCGTCCGCGCCCACGGCCGGCGCGAGCTGCCGCCGCAGCCGGAGCGCCGCCTCGACCGCGGCGTCGATCGCCTCGCGGAACGGCGACACAGGCGCGGCGGGCTCCCAGTGGAAGGCGCGCAGCTGGGCGAGATCGAGCCCCACCAGGGAGTCGCCGTGGCGGAGGGCGTGATCGACGAACGTGAACGGCTCGTCGCGCGCGAGCGTCACGAGCCAGAGCGACAGCCGCGCCAGGCTCACCGCGAACGGGTTCTTGTCGGCGCCGTACAGGCAGCGCTGCGCCACGAGCCGCCGCGCCAGGCTCACCGCGCCCTCGCCCTCGCCGGCGAGCCGCCCGGCCGCCTCGGCGTCCCCGCGCGCCGCCTCGCGGGTCCAGGCGGCCACCACCTGGTCGGCAAGGTAGCGGCACGCCTCCATGAGAAAGGCGCCGGACCCCATGGCGGGATCGCAGACCGTCAGCCCGAGGAGCGCCTCCGAGGGCGGATCGTCGCCGAGCTGCCGGAGGAGCGGCTCGAGCGTCCGCGCGACGATCGGGGCCGAGAGGCCCCTCGGGGTGTAATGAGAGCTCGTCCGCCGCCGCTCGGCGACCGGCTGGAGGAACAGCCGCCCCGCGCCGAGCACCTCGGCGTCCCTCGCGCGCAGCGGCCCGAGCGCATCGAGGAGGTCGGCCTCGGTCCGCGCGGCGGCGAGCGCCGGCCCGAGGTGGCCCGCCTCGCGCCGCGAGAGCCCCGCCCGCTCGGCGAGCCACGCCGCCCGCCGCGCCGCGGGCTGCGCGAGCGCCTCGGCCGCGCTCACCCACACCCTGTCCGGCCTGAGGCACACCGTCGGCCCGGCGGCGCGCTCGACCCGGTAGCCCATGAGCGCCTCGTAGAGCCCGCCGAGCTGCTCGATCTCGATCGTCCGGTACGACAGCGGCCGCCCGTCGAGCACGAGGAGCTTCTCGAGCACCGCGAGCACCGTGCCGTCGTCCACCGACGGCGCCCGCGTCGCCTCGCGGTCCACCGCCCGCGGCGCCTCGCGGCCCTCGGCTGGCGGGCCCGCGCGCGCCCGGAGCGTGGCGCGCCCGGGGTGGCCCAGCGCGCCGGTGCCCGCGCGCGGAAGGGGCGCGGCGCGGCCGGGCGCGCCGGTGCCCGCGCGCTCCAGGAACGGGTAGCGCTCCGGGTCGAAGAGCTGGCCTCGCCGCGCCGGCAGGGTGAGCTCGGGGCGGCGCACGCCGTGGAAGACGGCGCGGAACAGCGCGACGAGGCGCGCCCACGCCCCGAAGCGCCGCTGCAGCGCGGCCGGGCGGGCGGCGCGCTCCGCCGCGAGCTCCCGGAAGAGCGAGAGCACGCCGAGGTGCGCCGCGTAGTGCGGGTCATCGACCGGCAGGAGCCCGCGGTCCTCCGCGTGGAGCAGGAACACGAGCCGGAGGAGCGCGGTGAGGAGCCCGCCGTGGAGGTGCTCCGGGCCGCGCGCGAAGGCTTCCTCGAGCGCTTCCGCCCCGTCGCGCCGGGCCGCGTCCTCGAAGCCGCGGAGCAGGGCGCCGAGCGCGTCGAAGACCTGACCCGCGAGCGCGCCCGCGACGTCCGCCTGCCGCGCCCTGCTGTCCCGGGGGACGGGCTGATCCATGCCGAGCCCCGGAGTGTACGCGAGCGCCGCGCGGTCCGCTCCGGTTCTGTCCGGGGAGGGGGCGCGGCGCTCGTCGACGATCACGGGTCGATATCGACGTGGAGCTCGTAGGGGCCCGAGCTTCGCTCGTAGCCGTCGACCACGATGGTGATCGTCTGCCCCGCCTCGAGCGCCACCGAGAGCTCCGACGTGACCCCGCCGTCCCAGGCCGAGTCGTCGTTGCACTCGAGCTCCTCGCCGGAGCAATCGCCGTCGAACACCGCGAGGACCGTGTCGTACTCGGAGCCGTACGTGTCGATGATGTACGTCCCCGCCTCGGGCGCGGTGAACGAATGAATGACCTCGGTCGCCAGCGAGCCGCCGCAGCTCGCGCTCTTCGCGTCGAGGCTCCCCAGGGTCGTCCCCGTCGCGGTCAGCGGGAGGACGGGCTCCAGCTCGACGGGCGCGTCGCACGTGCCGGTGCCGTCGAACTGGCCCACGTTGAGCGTGTACTCGCCCTCCGCGCCGTCGGTGTCGATGCTGATCACGATGGTCGCGCCGGCGTCGAGCCACACGAGCAGCCGCGAGGCCGTGCCGCCGGCGACGCAGTCCGTCTCGACCTCGCCGCACCCGCCCTCGCGCACGGACAGGATCGTCGCGATGGAGGAGCCTGCCGTGTCGAAGGTGTAGTACCCGTCGGCGGGCGCGGTGAAGCCATAGGTCGCCTCGCCGCCGGAGCCCGAGCCGCACTCCGGGGTCAGGAGATCGGGATAGTCCACGTTGCTGCCCGTGACCGTCTGCGGGACCGTGCTGTCGAGCTCGATGAGGGGGCACGGCGGCGCCTCCTGCTGGGTGACGGTGAGCATGTACTCGCCGCTCGTGGAGTTGCTGTCCAGCGAGACGATCACGGTCTGATCGGCGGAGAGGAGCACGCTCACCCTCGAGGTGGTGACCTCCCCGGAGGGGTCCACGTCGTCGTTGCACCGGAGCGAGGGGCCGGCGCACGAGCCGCTCCGCACGTCCAGGATCGTGTCGAACGTCGAGCCCTCCGTGTCGAAGGTGTAGATTCCGTCGGCCGGGGCGGTGAAGCTATAGGTCGCCTCGGGGCCCCCGCTGTAGCCGCAGGACGGCTCGAGCAGGTCGAGGAACTCGGCGGTCGTGCCCGTGACCGTCTGAGGCGCCGTCGAGCCGAGATCGATGAGGGGGCACGGCACCTCGCTGATCTCGAGCTCGTAGGTGCCCGTCTCGCCGTAGGTGTCCAGCACGATGACCACTGTCTCGCCGGTCGAGAGGGGGACCGTCGCCCGAGCAGGGGTGGCCTCGCCGTCGGCGCACGTGACGAACTCGCCGTCGCAGGCGCCGGTGCGCACATCCATCAGGACGGGGAAGCTCGATCCCTGCGTGTCGAACAGGTACACGCCGTCGTTCGGCGCGGTGAAGCTGTAGGTCGCCTCGCCGCCGGTCGTGGAGACGAAGCAGGCCGAGAGCACGTCGGGGAGGCCCTCGTTGCTCCCGGTCACCGTCTGCGGGACCGTCGAGCCGAGGTCCTGGCCCGGGCACGGGGGGGCCTCGAAGACGTCCAGCGTGAAGCTGCGGAGCGAGCGGCCCGGGCTCGACACGGCGACGAGCACCGTCTCCTCGGCCTCGAGCTCCGCCGTGATGGTCGACTCGCTGAAGGCGTTCTCGCAGGCGAGCGACTCGCCGGTGCAGGTGCCGTCCTCGAGGACCTCGAGGATCACCTCCCCCGGGGCGCGCGCGGTGAAGACGTAGGCGCCCGCCTCGGGGGCGGTGAAGGTGTAGGTGGCGTCGGCGCTCGACGTGTAGTCGCACTCAGAGGACACCGAGTCTTCGAGCCCGACGGTCGTGCCCGTGACCGTCTGCGGGACGACGGGCTCCAGGGCGGTCGGCGTGCACATGACCGGGCCCGGCTGGGTGAGGCGAAGGGTGAAGTCGTCCTCCGCGCCGCTCGCGCCGCTCACCACCACGAGGATGCGCTCGCCCTCGGCGAGATCGACGAAGATCTGCGACTGGATGCCCTCGGCGTCGTCGTTGCAGGCGAGCTCGGCGCAGGTGTCCGCCGAGAGCGCCCCGAGCGCCGTGTCGAACGGGGCCTCGAAGGTGTCGAAGATGTACGTCCCCGCGGAGGGCGCGGTGAACAGGAACGTCTGATCGGGCGCGTTCGGCCCCGAGCAGCTCAGCGCGCGGGTGTCGGCGGCGTCGCGGGTGGTGCCGGTCACCTGCTGGGGGGCGACGGTGCCGATGTCCTCGGAAGGCGCCACGCTGCACCCGCAGGTGCCCTCCTCGCACGGGCGCCCGGGATCGCAGGCGCTGTCGCAGCCGCCGCAGTGCAGCGGATCGGCGCTGAGGTCGACGCAGCTGCCGGCGCAGTCCGTGAAGCCCTCCAGGCAGGTCCGCTGGCAGAGCGAGCCGGCGCACGCGCGGCCCGGGTCGCACTGCTTGTCGCACTTGCCGCAATGGTCCGGGTCGGTGCGCGTGTCGACGCAGACGTCGTCGCAGCGCTTCATGTAGCGCTCGCCGCCGCAGTCCGGGGCGCCGCCGCCGCTGCCGGCGGCGGGGGTGCCGTCGGTGCCGTCGGTGCCGCCGGCGCCGCCGCCGCCCTGCGCCGGCTCCTCGCACGCGCCGTTGACGCACGACGCCCCGGCCGGACATTCGTTGCCGCACGCGCCGCAGTTATCGGGATCGGACCCCAGCGCCATGCACACGCCATCGCAGTCGAAATAGGGAACGTCGCAGATCTGCGCCGGCGCCCCGTCGCTGCCGCACGCGGACGTCGCCGCGAGGATCGCGGCGGGCAGCCAGGCGACGGCCCGTGAGGGCGCGTACCTGAAGCGAAATCCGTCTCTCTTCATCGCCATCCCTTTGCGGCATGCGCCGTCGCGACGCATGGGCGGGCGGGAAATGCAAGCGCCTCTCCGACGTTCAGCTCCCGAATTCCGCGCTGGTTGTTGTGGGAAAGTCGTCGCTCCGCTCCTCCGACCCGGCCACCGAGGCCGCGCCGGCGGGCGAGGACCCGATGGCGTTTTGGTCGGGTGGGCTCTTGCGGGATCGTGCCCCACGTCGGGAAGCCAGGTCAAGGCGCACGGGCGCGCCGCGGTGTGTGAGGCGAGGCGTTTTCTTGCTCGTTTCCGCCGCGGGATGCGCCGCGGTGTAGGCGCGCCGAGCCGAGGCGCAGAGAGGTGCGCTCGCGCTGCTCGAATCGCAGGCGATCGCGGCACGCAGGGCGCGGTGTGCGCAATGCAGAGCACGGCGCACGGCGTGGGGAGCGCGGCGCACGGCGCGCGGCGTGGCGAGCGCGGCGTGGCGAGCGCGGCGTGGCGAGCGCGGCGAGCGCGCGGCTGCGGTCCGGCCGGCTCATCAGGACGCCGCGCGTGCCAGGGGGGACAACCGCCGCGCCCCTTGCTAGAACCGCCCGCATGATGCGGCCCGCACGCCCTGAAGTCCTCGCCCCGGCCGGCGACCGCGCCGCCCTCGAAGCCGCCGTGCGCGGCGGGGCGGATGCCGTCTACTTCGGGCTCCGGGGCGGCGCCGCGGGCAGCGGCGCGGCGGCGCCCTCGCCGTTCAACGCCCGCGCCCGGGCCGCGAACTTCGACGCGGCGGAGCTCGCGGAGACGATGCGCTTCCTCCACGCCCACGGCGTGAAGGGCTACGTGACCCTGAACACGCTCGTGTTCGACGACGAGCTCCCGGCGGTGCGCGCCGCGGTCGAGGCCTGCGCCTCGGCCGGGGCCGACGCGATCATCGTGCAGGACCTCGGGGTCATGCGCCTCGCGCGGGCGCTCGCGCCCGAGCTCCCGATCCACGCCTCCACGCAGATGACCTGCACCGACGCGGCCGGCGTCGAGCTCGCCCGGTCGCTCGGCGCGGCGCGCGTCATCCTCGCCCGGGAGCTCTCGCTCGACGACATCGCGGCCATCCGCCGGGCGACCGACGTCGAGCTCGAGGTCTTCGTGCACGGGGCGCTCTGCATCGCGTACTCGGGGCAGTGCCTGACGAGCGAGGCCATCGGCGGCCGCAGCGCCAACCGCGGCGCGTGCGCCCAGGCGTGCCGCCTGCCGTACCGGCTCGTCGTCGACGGCGCGCTCCGCGAGCTCGGCGACGCGGCCTACCTCCTCTCGCCGGAGGACCTCGACGCCACGGACGTCATCCCCGACCTCGTCGCCCTCGGGGTCGCCTCGGTGAAGATCGAGGGGCGCCTCAAGGGCCCCGAGTACGTCGGCGCCACCGCGCGGCTCTACCGCGCCGCGATCGACGCCGCGCTGGGGGAGGGAGCGGGCCCCCGGGGAGCGGAGCGGGAGGCGGCGCTCCAGGCGTTCTCGCGCGGCTCGGGGCCTGGCTTCCTGCGCGGCGTCGACCACCAGCGCCTCGTCGACGGCCGCACGTGCGACCACCGCGGCATCGAGGTGGGCGAGGCGCGCGGCGCCGGCCGCCGGCGCGGGCACGAGGTCGTCGTCGTGCGCGCGGCCCGGCCGCTCGCGCGCGGCGAGGGGATCCTCGTGGAGGGCGGCTTCGCCGGCGAGGGCGAGATCGGCGGCCGCATCTGGGGCCTGTGGGCGGACGGCCGCGAGGTCGAGCGCGCGCCGGCGGGCGGCGACGTCGAGGTCTGGCTCGGCCCTGACCGGCGCCTGCCGGACGACGTGCTGCGCGGGGCGCGGTCGCTCCGTGGGCGCCGCGTCTTCCGCACGAGCGACCCGGCTGCTGCGCGCGAGGTCCGTGACGCGCTCGACCGCGCCCAGCGCCGCGTCGCGATCGACGTCCACCTGGAGGGCCGCCTCGGCGAGCGCCCGCGGCTGTCGGCGGTGGCCGAGGGCGGCGCGTCGGCGGCGGTCGAGGTGGACGCGCCGCTCGGCCGCGCCGACCGGTCGCCGCTCGACGAGGCCACGCTGCGGAAGCAGCTCGATCGCCTCGGGGACACGCCCTTCGCCCTGCGCGGCGTCGGGCTGTCGCTCGACGGGCCGGCGCTCGTGCCGCCGTCGGCGCTCAACCGCGCCCGCCGGGCGCTCGTCGCGGCGCTGCTGGCGGCGTCGCACCGGCCTCATGCGTGCGCGTCCGAGCCGGCCGAGGACATCATCGCCGGGGCCGTTCCCCCGGCGGTCGAGCCGCCGGCGCCGGGCCTCTTCGTGCTGTGCCGCAACGTGGTCCAGGCGCGCGCGGCCCTCGACGCCGGCGCGAGCGGCGTGTACCTCGATTTCCTGGAGATGGTCGGCCTCGGCGCGGCGGCGCGCGAGCTCATCGCGGCCGGGGCCTCGGTGGCGGTCGCGCCGCCGCGGATCCGCAAACCGGGCGAGGAGAAGATCGACAGGTACCTGCTGTCGCTCGGGCCGGCGGCGATCCTGGTCCGCAGCCTCGGCGCGCTGCTCGACGCGTCGCCGGGCGTGCCCCGGATCGGCGATTTCTCGCTGAACGTGACGAACAAGCTGGCCGCGCGCGAGGTCCTCTCGCGGGGGCTCGCCGCGTTCACGCCGTCGTTCGACCTCGACGCCGCGCAGCTCGTGGCGCTGCTCGACTCGCCGTTCGCGCCGTTCGCCGAGGTGGTGGTGCACCACCCGATGCCGCTCTTCCACATGGAACACTGCGTGATCGCGGCGACGCTCTCGGAGGGCAAGGATCACCGCACCTGCGGCCGGCCGTGCGAGGAGCACGCGCTGTCGCTGCGGGATCGGGCGGGGATGGATCACCCGCTCGAGGCGGACGTGGGGTGTCGGAACACCGTATTTCATGCGGCGCCGCAGAGCGCGGCGCACCTCGTGCCGAAGCTCGCGAAGAGCGGGGTGCGGCGGTTCCGGATCGAGCTCGTGCGCGAGGACGCCGAGGGGGCGCGGCGGGCGGTGGAGGCGTACCGGCGGCTGCTCGCCGGGGACGTCGCGCCCGCGGAGGTCGCGCGCGGGCTGCGGACCGAGGGGAGCTACGGCGTGGTGAGGGGGTCGCTGCGGGTGCTGCAGGCGTGACGCGGGGGGCAACATGGCCGCGGAGCGCTTCGAGCTGCCCAGCGGCGCGGCTTCGGCCGCACCTGTCACCGGCGCAGCGGTGTCAACCGCGCGTCACCGCCTGCAGCATCGGCAGCACCTCGTAGCGGAACCCGCGCTCCGACCGGATCGCCGGATCGCCCGCCTCCAGCGCCCGCACCGCGGCCTCGTCCGCGACGCGCACCACGCCGAGCCCCCACGGCCCGCCGGGATCGGCCACCGGTCCGAACACGATGGCCGTCCCCGCGTGCAGGTGTCCCGTCCAGTACGCGACGTGCTCTTGCATCACCGCCCTTTCCTCGGCGGTCATGTCCATCGGGAACGTCGGTCGCGGCGGCAGCAGCCGGCAGACAAAGAAACGAGGCGGCGCGCTGGCCTCTTCGCTCCCGGCATGCTCGTCGAGCCACCCCAGCACGCTCTCCCAGCCCTCGGCGTGCATGCGGCATGACTCGGAACGTCCGGCGAAGCCTTCGTGACGAACGGTGACGCGCGTCCCCTCGGCGATGGGCTCCAGACTGTACGTGAGCGTGGTCACGTGCCCGCCGTCCCACTCCGGCTTCCACGTCTGCACCAGCTTGTGAGGCGGGTCGATCTCGAGGAACTCGCCCTCGACCGAGAACGGATTGCCGTCCGAGCCGCGCCCATCCGCGCGCCACTTGCCGCCGACGCGAAGATCCACCGCCCAGCCGGTGGTGCGATACGTCTCTTCCGAGCCCCACCAGCGCTTCACCTCTTCCGGTGAGGTGAGGGCGCGGAACACGCGCTCCGGCGTCGCGGCGATGTCCACGGTCGCCAGGATGGTGCCCTGGGTGACGTCGGCGATGGCTCGGGCGGCGCGCTTCTTCGTGGCGGTCGTCATGTTTCCTCCAGGTAACGCTTCAAGCTGTCGAGGTTTCTCTGCCAGAACGATCGGTAGCCTTCGAGCCACCCGGCAGCACGCTGGAGCGGAGCCGGATGGAGCTGGTACAGCCGCTCGCGCCCCGCGCGCTGCTCGGTGACGAGGCGCGCCTCGCGGAGCACGCGGAGATGCTTGGAAATCGCGGGTCGGCTCAGCGCGAAGTCGGCGGCGAGCGCGTTCACCGGCGCGGGCCCGGCGCGCAGGCGATCCAGGATCGCACGCCGGGTCGGGTCGGCGATGGCTCGGAAGACGTCGGCGTCAGCGCGGGCTCGGTGCATGTCAGGTAACCAATAGGTTACTGATATGCCGATCCCTCTCGTCTGTCAACGTCCGCGTGGCGAGGGCGTGGCGAGGGGGCCTCTCGCGGCTGCCGACGGGCGCTCCGGACGCGCGTTCGTTGAAGAGAAGGAGCGTGCGCGGGTAGGGAGGACGCTGGGCCTCTATTCCTTCATGACGGCCCGAAGGACGGTGCGCCTTGTCATCGCGCCCGGCAGATGCGCCTCTCGGGTCGCTCTGTGAGCCGACGCCTTGATGGCCATCCGGAGCCTGGAACCCCCGCCGGCGGCATCCGTATGCCCATCACCCGGGGCGCCAGCCAGCGGGCGCACGCAGGACGGGTCAAGGCGCGCAGCGGCGACCGCGCGCGGCGCCGTGCTCGCCGGGCTATCGGCGCGGCACGCCGCCGAGGCCCGCCACGACGAGGTAGGCCGCGTCGCCGCGCCCGAGCACGCGCTGGAGCCGCGCGAGGTCCTCCTCGATCTGCGACACCGCTACTGCTCTGCGCCGATCTCGTCGAGGAAGTCGATGTAGGCGTTGACCTTGCCCGACGGGACCACGTCGACGCCGAGGTCGAACTGATCTCCCAGGAGCTGAGGCGCGAGGATCTTCTTGGTCGCGTCGAGGCCGATGCTCTTGATGCCGTAGACGATATAGGGCCCGAGGTACCCCTCGTAGTACTGACGCTGGACGTGCGTGGCCTTGATGCGACCCTGGCGCATGTAGTCGGCGGTCTGCGGCGCGAAGTCGAAGGCGACGATGGGGAGCTCCGGCGCGTCCACGGCGTCCGCGGCCAGCACGCATCGATACGAGTCGCTGAACATCCCCATCAGGCCCACGACGGGCGGGTCCGCGTCCTCGATCTCGCCTTTCATCACCTCGACGTCCCTGGCTTCGTCATCATAGATGGACTGATGTACCAGAACGTCGTAACCGGCTTCCTCGAGCGCCTCCTTGGCGCCCTGGGTCCGGTTGACGCCGTCGGCCCAGCTCGGGTCGGCCCAGCCGTGGATGAGCACCGTGCCCGGCCGCCCCTCGGGCAGCATCTCGAGCAGGGTATTCCCTGCCGTGGCCCCGGCAGACCTGCTGAGTATCCCGATGTAGAACGCGCGCTTCGAGCTCGCCAGGTCGGTGTCGAGCGCCACCACGGGGATCCCCTTCGCGATGGCCTCGTCGATCGCGGCCGCGTTGCCTTCGCCGAAGGGCGTGATGGCCATCCCCTCGGCGCCTTCCTCCACCGCCTGCTTTATCTGTTCGGTCTGGAGCTTCATCAATTGCTCTTGATCTGCCGAAGCACTGGTGGACCCGAGCACGTTCCCCGTGACCCTCCCGGAGACCCCGAGCTCACCCATGGCCCGGTTCGCGCCCGTGGCGATCGGCGCAAAGAAGTCGTTGAGGGACTTCAGCAACACCGCGACCTGCATGGTCTGGATCGAGCTCTTGTTGATCTCGGCGACGAGCTCGTCGATCGTGGCCTCGATCTTCACCGGGACGAACTCGTTCTGAGGAAGCGGTGTTCGCTTGATGGGCGTGGCTGCCCTCGCCTCGTCCGTATCGCTCTCTCCGCATGCCGCCGTCATCAGCATGAGCCCGATGGCCGCTGCCCAATTTCGCCCAATCATCGTCATGAGACCCCTCCTGGTACGCTGTCGCTCGTTCGTATGTGGTTCGTGCGGTCGCGCTCGGTGCCCTTGCGCGCAGATCAGACCTGTAGCGAGATCATGGCCGCGGCGTGCATGGGGCAGAAACCGGGCCGAGATCGACGACGGACTCGCTCCGCAGGCTGAGCGGCGGCGAGACCCCCAGGTGTCCGTCGAGGGTGCCTGCGGGGATGTCGACGAGGAGCTCCTCGGCGCGCAGCGCAGGGCTGAGGAGCCATGCAGCAGCGGGACGAGAGGAGGGATGCGAGTCCCACAAGCAGCACGATCTGAGTACAACGCATGCACCGGCTCTGACGAGCGCACCACGTGCCGCGTCCACCGGAGCGATGCGACACGACAGATGACGTCGAGTACATGCGCGACCTGAGGGACACGGCATCACAGCAAGGAGCGGCCTGTCAAGCGGCGTCCAAGGAAGAAGCTTCAGATCTGGATCGGGCAACGACGCCAAGCTGCTGTGGAACCGAGTGGATCTCGGTGGGCCCGGCGTGAGCGGGACCACCGCGAGCCGGCGCAGCAGGTGACGCCAGGTACAGCGCTCCACGTAACTCCACGTAACTCCACGGCGGGCACCAGGCTGCCAGCGCCGACCCCGGGGCCGGACCTGCGACCACGGTACCGCAATGAAGACGTCACCGACATGCGTTCGGGGCGGCGGTGCAGTCGCCGAGGGCCCCGCACACATAGGAGCGCGCGCACGTCTTGGCGTCACTCTGAGAGTACGCCGCGACGTGCTGGGTCGACCTCCCGAAGGGACTGGTGACGCATATCGCGTACGTTCGTGCCGCCCCCGCCGTGGCGAGCTGAACGCCCTGGAGTGCGGCGCTCGCGGCGGCGCATCCCAGCGCCTCCAAGTTCGAGTCCGCGAAGATCACGAGTCCTGGGCCCTCGCAGCGCGTGTCCGGCAATGCGGTGCTGAACGTATAGGCGATCGCCCCACGACAATCGATGAAGCTCGGCTCGCGCTTCCGGGTAGCGTCGCCGCGCGCACCGCTGACGTCGCCGCAGCTGCCCTCGGCAGGGCCGCCGTCGGCCGAAGGCGATCCGCTCGCGGGGGTGATGTTGAACAGCAGGGAAGCACTCCAGGTAGATAGCGCCGTTGCGAGCAGTCTCATGGGTCGTCTCTCGTCGTGCGAACAGGGAGAGCGTTCAGTGCACGAGCGACCACCGAACGACGCCGCCAACCACGCGACCGAGCTCGTTCAGCCGTCGAGTATTGGCAGGTAGCACGCTGGTCACACGTTAGTTAGCACATCCAGCACGTCTCGTGCCGCGCCGCAGGGCTGGCGCTCCGACGCCGTTCCCGCGGGTGGAGGTCGCGAGCAGAGGCACGTTTGCGTGCCGTTTTGCTGGTCGGCGCGAGCATGACGCGTCCTTTTGCGCATTCGAGTTGCGCATTCGAGCAAGATCTCGATGCTGGCGCCTTCTTCCTCGGTCCCGACTTTCCGAGCTCTCGATGTCGGGAGCTCGACGGTGCCAGGCGGCCCGCGGTCGTCAGCCTTCAACCCGGGGACTGCGGCGCCAGCGCTCAAGCGGCCTGGCGCGGGCGCGGGTCGAACGACAGGACCTCCCACAGGCCGTCTCCGCTGGCTTCCTCGTGCGTCCCTGCGTCTCCGACGCGCTCGATGCGCGCGTCACCCACGAAGCGCAGGTAGCCGCCGGCGTCGCCGAAGCCGAGCGCCAGCACATCCCGGCGCCGCGCGAACTCGACCCGGTAGCGCGCATCGCCGGCCGGGATCTGGTAGATTAGCCGGCTGGCCACCGGGACCCCGGTGCCCGGGTCGCGCGCCTCGTCGATGGCCGAGAGCTCCAGCCCCTCGGTGCCCTTGGCGAGCACCTCGCCGCCGCGCGCGAGCAGGAACGCGACAAGCACCGCCTTGCCGTACCTGGCGTGGCTGACCGCGCGCAGCGTGACCACGGTGTACTCGCCGATGTGGGCATGCCCCCAGTACCAGTGATCGATGGCCGACGCGGGAGCGACGTTACCCCAGTTGTGATCGTGGTATCCGACCCCGCCGAGCCGCTCGCGCCGGCCGCCGGCGGTGATCTCCGCGGTCACCCGCGCGCGGGGCATCACCGGGAGCCAGGCGATGTAGCGCGACTCATCCTCTCCGAGGAGCATGTGGCCGGTGGCAGGGCGCCAGGGCGCAAGCTCGGAGATCATCTCCAGGTCGATCGCGGTGCCCTCCAGCTCCACGTGGACCTCCTGGCGTCGCAGGTCGCCGCGGCACCAGTGCTCGCCGATGCGTACGTCGCAGCCCTCGCGCGACGCCGAGAACGCTTCCGGCGCGGCGACGGTGCTCTTCACCAGCAGCGAGCCGTCGGGGCGGAGCATCACCAGCGAGACAAACGGCATGAGCGGCGTGGAGGGCGAGACCACCGGCGGCTTCGTGTGCAGCTCGATCGTGATGCGGGTGCCGTCGTCAAGGCGGCAGTCGTGGTACCACCACTCGAAGCTGCGTGCGCCCGGGTCGGTGCGCAGGCCGTCCTCCCAGGCCTGAATGCGGTCGGGGTCGAGGTTCAAACGCCGGTAGTGGGCGGGTTCGCTGCCGAGCACTGCGGGCTGCGCCATGCGCTGAAGCTGGTACCCGCGCCGCGCCGTGGCAACGGTGCGTCTGGCGATAATGCAGACCGGGCGAGCTCGCCTTGAATGCAGACCTTCAAGAGGATGAAGGCAGGAGAATCGTTCAAGAGGATGAAGGCAGGAGAATCGTTCAAGAGGATGAGGGGCGGGAGATGAGGGAGAGTATGTAAATACTCCTTCCCGCCTGTACGCCCGGCCAGAGCGGCCGGGGCCGGATGAGAGCGGCCCGGAGCGCGCGTCCCCACACGCGCCGCGCGGCGCTCAGTCCTCGTAGTTCTCGGCCTTCGAGGCCATCACCAGCTCGAGCGGCGATGAGCCCAGGAGGTTGCGCTCGATCGTGTCGCAGACCCGCGTGAGCGGCAGATCGTTCGGCTCGTGGCCGAAGGGGTCGTCGAGCTCCTCGCCGAGCGCCTCGATCATCAGGACGGGATAGGCGACCATCATCGTCACGATCGGCGTGATGAACCCGAGCGCGTTGACCAGGGCGAGGGGCAGCGTGGCCAGGTAGAGCGCCACGCCGCGCCGCAAGATCAGCACGTAGCCGAGCGGCGTCGGTGTCTTCAGGATGCGCTCGCAGCCCCCGAGGCAATTGACCAGGACGTTCAGCTCCTCCTCCGCGCACGCCGCCATGTTGCGCTCGAGGCTCCCGGCCCGCCCGAAGGCCGCGAGGCGCTCGGAGAGCTGCTGCGCGGCGTAGAGCGGCGGGTGGGCATGCGCCTTCAGGGCCTCGAGCTGCGCCGCGGGGAGGAGCCGCTCGATCTCCGGGCGCTCGGACTGCCCGCGGAGCGAGCGCCGCGTCGCGTGGACGAACACCACCACCCAGACGGCGAACTCGCGCGCTACGGCTGGCTCCACCGCGGCGTGCGCGCTGACGATGCGCGTGATGTTGCGGCTCGCATTCACGATCGAGCCCCAGAGGGTGCGGCCCTCCCAGAAGCGGTTATAGGAAGTGTTCGTGCGGAACGCGAGGATGAGCGCGATCACCGCGCCCGCGACCTCGTAAAAGCCAATCGAGAGGCCGACGCGGGGGACGTACCTGTCCGCGAGCCAGAGCGCCGCGGCGATGACGCCGAAGGCCAGCACGCGGCGCATGACGCCCGGCGAGAAGGAGCCGCGCGGGGAGACCAGCAGATGAAGCCAATCGCGTGTCGTGTACGGGATCATCGGGAGCAACCCTCGCGGCGATGCCCCTCGGAGCACCGGAAGGCCTTGCCAGGATCGCCGCCTTCATCGCCGGGATCGAGCGCGCGCAGCGCGTGCCTCACCAGGAGGAGCATCGCGCCTGCCTACCAGCAAGGTCCCTGTGCCGCAACGCCGCCCGACGGCGCGGCTCGGGCGCCTCGCGCGCCTCGCAGGAGGCGTCGCCGCGCCGGCGCCTGGCGCGGGCACGCTGGACGCGCGAGACTCGGGCTCCGACCAGGCGGGACAGGCCGCGGTGGCGCTGTACGCCTGAGTCGCCTGGAGCTGTCGCTTGAAGGTCCCGTCCCCCATCGTCCTGTTCTGGGTGGCCTCGGTCCTCGCCTGGATCGTCGTCTTCGCGGCGGCGAGGCGCCGCCGAGGTCGGTTCTACGCGCGGTTCGTCGGCGTCCTCGTCGGCCTCCACACCCTGATCTCCTGCGCGCTCTTCCGGCACGTCGGCCCGCTCGCGCCGGTGTTCGCGTACCTCCAGGCCGCCGTGTACCTGCACTTCTTCCTGCTCTCGCGCCCGCGGATGCGCCCGGTCGCCTACCGCGCGCTGGTGAGCATCCCCGCGTCGTACTTCGTCGCGGCGATCTTCCTGTCGTTCCCGTGGGCCATCGCGGGCGGGCTCGGCGCGACGCCGTACGGCCTCTGGGCGCCGTTCGCCCTCGCGGGGATCGGCATCCTCCAGTCGCTCACCACCCGCCGCGAGGAGGTCGAGCTCGTCGTCGACCGCGCTCGCGTCGAGGGGCTGCGCCGCCACCCACTGCCGCGCGACCAGGCGCCCGGCGCGCGCCGCCCCCTGCGCATCGTCCAGATCACCGACCCGCACCTCGGTCCGTTCATGTCCGTCGCGCGGCTCCGCGGCATCTGCGAGCGCGCGGTCGAGCGCGATCCCGATCTGGTCGTGCTCACCGGCGATTACCTGACCATGGAGTCGCAGGGCACAGCGGAGCACCTCGCCGAGGCGCTGTCCCCGCTCCGCGCCCTCGAGGGCCGCGTGTTCGCGTGCCACGGCAACCATGATCACGAGGCGCCCCGGCACGTCGCGACAGCGCTCGCCCGGGCGGGCGCGCGCCTGCTCGTGGACGACGCGGCGCTCGTCGAGACCGCCGCGGGGCCGGTGCAGATCCTCGGGATGGACTTCCACTACCGCGACCGCGCGCTGCGCATGGCCGAGGTCTGCGCCCAGCACCCGCGCGTCCCCGGCGCGCTCCGGCTCATCCTGCTCCACGATCCGGGCGCGTTCCGCCACCTCGGGGAGGGGGAGGGAGACCTCGTGCTGTCAGGTCACACCCACGGCGGGCAGGTCGGCATCGTCAGCCTCGGCGGCACCTGGACCGCCATGCGGCTCTTCGTGACGATGCCCGATCACGGCCTGTGGGCCCGCGGCCCGGACCGGCTCTACGTGCACCGCGGGACCGGCCACTACGGCTTCCCCCTCCGGCTCGGCGTGCCCGCCGAGGAGAGCGTCCTCAAGGTCCACCTCGCCGCGGACGGCGCGTGAGGGACGGAACCCTTTATACTGGCCGCCCGGCTCCCGCCGGGAGGAGGATCGTCAATGCGCCGAGAGTTCGTTCTGCTGTGCGCTTCCGCGCTCATCGCGTGTGGTTCGGGGGACGGCACGCCGGGCGTCGATGACGGGCCCGGCGGAGGGGGGAGCGGCCCCGGTAGAGGCGGGAGCGGCACGGGCGGCCCCGGCAGCGGCGGGAGCGGCGCCGGCGGCGGCGGGAGCGGCGCGGGGCTCCCTCTCGCGTTTCGCCACGGCGTGAACCTCGGCCACCGCAACGCGGCCTGGGGCGACGCTGAGGAGGCGACCCTCGCGGCGCGCGCGGGCGCCCGCAGCATCCGCGTCAAGCTCCCGGCGGCCCACCTCGCGACGTGGGGATACGAGATCGAGGTCGGCGATATCGAGACGTACGCGTCCCTGGGCATGGCCGATCACATCGGGTTCCTCATCGGCTCCGAGTCGTTGGACATGACCGTGGCGCCGCCCGGCGCGGCCGAATGGGAAAACGAGCACTACATCCCGAAGAGCCTCCACGAGCCGATCTTCCTGCCCGACGGCTCGGTGAACCCGGCCAACGCGTGGGCGTCGTACGTGTACCGGACCGTCGACACCTACAAGCCCTGGATCCACCTGTGGCACGTGTGGAACGAGCCCGACTGGGTGGCCGACTGGAGCGTCACCCAGACGTGGGAGACCGAGCCGCCCAGGGCCGCCGATCTCCCCCGCTTCAACGGGTCGATCTTCGATTACATACGGATGCTGCGCGTCACGAAGGAGGCCGCGCGCCGGGCCGACCCGGACGCGCGGATCGCGACGGGGGGCATCGGCTATCCGTCGTTCCTCTCCGCGATCCTGCGTTACACCGACAACCCCGACGGCGGCGCCGTCACGCCGGATTACCCGGAGAAGGGCGGCGCCTACATCGACGTCGTCGACTTCCACTATTATCCCATCTTCAGCCGGAAGAGCTCGGACGCGTCCGTCGACGAGTTCCTTGCAACGAAGGAAGCCTTTGCCGCGGTGCTCGCCGACGCCGGCGTGGAGGTGCAGGGGTGGAACGTGTCGGAGACCGGCGCGCCCCTCGCGTCGACGCCGGAGTACCCGGACCTGGGGAACCCGACGTACGCGCGCAACTACCTCCTCAAGGTGATGACCATGGCGCAGGCGCATGGCATCGGCGGCGTCGACTGGTTCATCCTCTCGAACGGCGACGTGAGGAGCGAGGACGTGTTCGAGCTCATGGGGCTCTACAACGACATAGGCGCCCTCACGAGCATGGATGAGGCGACCAAGACCGAGCTCGGCATGGCGTACACGACCCTCACCGAGGTGCTCGCCGGCGCGTCGTACGATGACGGCGCGACGAAGGCGCTCGCGCTGCCGGCGGGCGCGCGGGGCGCCGCCTTCCGGAAGGACGGCAAGCGCCTGATCGCCCTCTGGGCCGTGACGCCGGCCGGCGCGGAGGAGGCGAGCGCGAGCGCCGAGCTCGCGACCGAGAGGGGGTTCGACGTCCACGTGTGGGACGGCGTGGTGACACCCCCCCTGTACGTGAGCGGCGGCAAGGTGACGCTCGCCCTCTCGGGCAGCCCGGTGCTGCTGGTCGAGCGGTGACCGCCGCGCGGCGCGCGTCGAGGACCAAGGGCCGCCGCGGGCCGGACCAGGGCGCGCGGCTACGGCTCGGACCAGGGCGCGCGGCTACGGCTGCGCGGGCGGGGGCGCGACGGGCTGCGCGACCGGCCTCTTCAGGACCATGAGGGCCAGCGCGGTCACCACCGTCCCCGCCACGATCGACAGCAGGTAGACGCCGAGCGGCGACACGGCGTTCGGGATCGCCAGCACGAAGACGCCGCCGTGCGGCGCCCGGAGGCCGCAGCCGAGCCCCATGGACAGCGCGCCGGTGACGGCGGACCCGAGCACCGCCGCGGGGATGACGCGCACCGGGTCCTGGGCGGCGAACGGGATGGCGCCCTCGGTGATGAAGGCGGCGCCGAGCACGGCCGCGGCCTTGCCCGCCTCCCGCTCCTGCGCGGTGAAGCGGTTCCTGGCGATGACGGTCGCCAGCGCCAGCCCGAGCGGCGGCACCATGCCAGCGGCCATCGTCGCGGCCATCGGGGTGAAGGTGCTCGAGGCGAGCAGGCCGACCGAGAAGGTGTAGGCCGCCTTGTTGACGGGCCCGCCCATGTCGATCGCCATCATGGCGCCGAGCAGCGCGCCGAGCGCCACCGCGTTGGTGCCGCCCATCCCCCTCAGGAAGTCGGTCAATCCGGTCATGATGGCGCTGACCGGCTTGCCGACGACGTAGATCATCAGGAGACCGACCACCAGCGTCGACAGGAGCGGGATGACCAGGACCGGCTTCAGTCCCTCCAGGTTGGCCGGCAGCCGCACCGTGTCGCGGATCCACCGCGCGACATAGCCGCCGAGGAAGCCGGCGACGATGCCGCCGAGGAAGCCGGCGTTGAGCTGCGAGGCCAGGAGGCCGCCGACGAGGCCCGGCGTGAGGCCGGGCCGGTCGGCGATCGAGTAGGCGATGTAGCCCGCCAGCACCGGCACCATCAGCGTGAACGCGCCCTGACCGCCGATCTGCATCAGCGCCGCCGGCAGCGTGCCCGGCTCCTTGAAGGCCTCGATGCCGAAGACGAAGGAAAGCGCGATGATCAGGCCGCCGGCCACGACGAGCGGCAGCATGAACGACACGCCGGTGAGCAGGTGCTTGTAGGGGCCCGACTGCTTCTCCTTCAGCTGCGCCTTGGCCTGCGCCACCTGGTGGCCGAGATCGGGCGCGACCTCTGGCTCGGGCAGCGAGAGCGCCCTCGTGACCACCTGATCCGCCTTCTTCAGCGCCTCGCCGACCGACGTCTGCAGCAGCCGCTTGCCCGCGAAGCGATCGAGCGCCACGTGCGTGTCGGCGCCGACGATCACGGCGTCGGCCTTCTGGATCTCCTCCGCCGTCAGGGCGTTCTTCGCCCCGACAGAGCCCTGGGTCTCGACCCGGATCTCGTAGCCGGCCGCCCGCGCTGCGCGGGTCAGCGCCTCGGCCGCCATGAACGTGTGCGCGATCCCGGTCGGACACGCGGTCACCGCGACGAGCAGGCCCTTTCTGGCGGGCGACGCGGCCAGCTCGGGCGCGGCCGCGCTGGCCGCCGGGGCCGGCGCGCTCGCGACCGGCGTCGCGGCGCGGGCCGAGGCGCTCGCCGCGTGGGCCGAGGCGCTCGCCGCGTGGGCCGAGGCGCTCGCCGCGTGGGCCGAGCCGCTCGCCGCGTGGGCCGAGCCGCTCGCCGCGCGGGCCGAGCCGCTCGCGGCGGCGACCGCTGCGTCGAGCACCGCCTCGGTGTCGCGGATGGCCCTCGCGGTCGACACGCGCGTGACCGGCTTGCCCTCGAAGCGCGACTCGTCGACCTGGATGTCGGCCGCCAGGATCACCGCGCCCGCGGCGGCGATGTCGTCGTCCGACAGCGGCGTCTTCACGCCCTCGGAGCCCTGCGTCTCGACCCGGAGGTCGTGCCCCTTCATGGCGGCCACCCGCCGCAGCGCCTCCGCGGCCATGATCGTGTGGGCGATTCCCGTGGGACAGGCCGTGATCGCAACCAGCTTCTCCATGGACAGGCTCTCTTTCCGGACTGGGTCAGGCAGGGTCGAGACGCTCGATGCGCGTGGCGGCGCGGAGCTCCTGGATGCGCTCGTCGGGCGGCAGCACCGGCCCGACCTGGGCCAGCTTGCCGGCCGCGAACGCGGTGCCGAGGCGCGCGCACGCCTCGAGGTCGCCGCCCTCGCCGAGCCGCGCCGAAAGCACGCCAGCCACCATGGCGTCGCCGGCGCCGACAGTGCTCGCGACCTCGATCGGCGGCGGCACCGCCAGGAGCGCCCGCCCCGCGTCGACGAGGAGGGCGCCGTCGGCCCCGAGCGAGACGACCACCAGCCCGACGCCGGACCGCTGGAGCTCGCGCGCCGCCCGGAGGACCTCCGCGCGCCCCCCCGACAGCGGCGCGCCGAGCAGCTCCCCCAGCTCGTGCTGGTTCGGCTTGATCATGTCGGGCCGCGCCGCCACCGCGTGGCGCAGCGGCGCGCCGCTGGCGTCGACAGCGACGGAGCAGCCCCGCGCCTTGAGCCGCCGCACCATCTCCGCGTAGAAGTCGTCGGGCACCCCGGCCGGGACGCTGCCGGCCAGCACGAACCAGCGGTTCTCCCGGGCCAGCGCGTCGAGCTCGCCCACGAGCCGCGAGAGCGCCTCCGGCGGCACGGTGAGGCCCGGCAGGTTGATGTCGGTGACCTTCGGGCCGCCCGGGCCGAGCCGGTCGACCACCTTGATGTTCACCCGGCTCCCGCCGGGCAGCCGCAGGCAGCGGTCCTGGATGCCGCGCTCGCGGAACAGCGCCTCGAAAGGGGCCGCGTTGTCGCGGCCGAGGAACCCCGCCGCCGTCACCGGGCCCGCGGCGCGCCCCGCGAGGAGCGCGGCCACGTTGATGCCCTTGCCGCCCGCGGTGAGCGCCTGGGCCGCGACCCGGTTCACCGCGCCGGCCGCGAAGCCCGGGCACTCCAGCGTCTGGTCCAGCGCCGCGTTGAGCGTCACCGTCACCAGCCCGTCGCGGCGCGACGTCCCGCCGCCCGCTCCGCCGCCCGCCCCGCTCACGCCGCGGCCCCCTGGGCTCCCTGCACGAGCGCGCGCACCTCGGCGGCGGTGCCGCAGGCGAGCGCGCGGCGGGCGATGTCCTCGGCGCCGGCCATCGTGATGCTGCGCAGGAGCGCCTTGGTCGCGGCGATGCTCGGGATGCTGACGCTGAGCTCGACGAGGCCGAGCCCCGCCAGCACCACCGTGCCCGCCGGGTCGCCGGCGATGCCGCCGCACGCCCCGACCCAGATGCCCGCCTCGCGCGCCGCCGCCGCGGTGAGCTCGATCATGCGCAGCACCGCCGGGTGCAGCCCGTCGGCCTGCGACGCCAGCGTCGGGTGCTGGCGGTCCATCGCCAGGACGTACTGGGTGAGATCGTTCGTGCCGATCGAGAAGAACGAGACCTCGCGGGCCAGCCGGTCGGCGATCATCACCGCCGACGGCACCTCGATCATGATGCCGATCTCGATCGGGTCGGCGCCGATCTCGCGCCGCACCTCCTCGGTGATCTCCATGGCCTTCGCGAGCTCCTCCACCATGGAGATCATCGGGTACATGAGCCGCACCGGCCCTTCGCGCGAGGCGCGAAAGATCGCGCGGAGCTGCGTGCGGAACAGGTCCTCGCGCGCGAGGCACAGCCGGACGCCGCGCACGCCGAGGAACGGGTTGCCCTCGGCCGGCATCGACAGGTAGGGCACGTGCTTGTCGCCGCCGATGTCGAGCGTGCGCAGGATGATCGGCAGCCCGTTCAGCGCGCGCACCATCGTCGTGTAGGCCTCGGCCTGCTCGTCCTCGCTCGGCGGGGACTCGCGCTTCAGGAACAGGAACTCGGTGCGCATCAGCCCGACGCCCTCGCCGCCGGCGTCGACCGCCTGCTGCGCCTCGCCGGGCGCGCCGATGTTGGCGACCACCTCGACCCGCCGGCCGTCGCGCGTGATCGCCGGCTTGAAGCGGTCGAGCCGCTCGGCCTCGCGCCGCTCGAGCACCTGCTCCCGCCTGACCTCGGCGCGCGCGCGATCGCGCGCGGTCGGGCGCACCACCAGCACGCCCGCGTCGCCGTCGAGGATGCACGCCTCCCCGTCCTCCACGTCGAGCGCCGCGGGGCCGGCGGCGACGACGGCCGGGATGTCGAGCGAGCGGGCGATGATCGCCGTGTGCGAGGTCGCCCCGCCCACCGAGGTGCACAGGCCGAGCACCTGCTTCGGATCGAGCTTCGCGGTGTCCGACGGCGACAGGTCATCCGCGAGCAGCACGACCGGGTGGCTCGGCAGCGACGCGGCGCTCTCGATCGAGTCGGCCAGGAACCGGAGCACCCGCCGGCCGACGTCGCGCAGATCGGCGGAGCGGGCGGCGAGCAGCGGGTCGTCGAGCCGCGAGAGGCTGTGCGCGCCCTCCTCGTAGACCTTGCGCCAGGCCCACCCGGCGCTTTGCCCGGCGTCGATCCGGGCGTGGGCTACGGCCACGAGGTCCGGGTCCTCCAGGAGCTCGAGGTGCGCCTTGAAGATGGCGGCCTTCGCCGCGCCTGCCTTCTTGCTGAGCTCGTCGTGGAGCTGTTGCAGGTCCACGGCGGCGCCCGCCAGCGCCTGGTCGAGCCGGCGGTGCTGCACGGCGGGGTCGGCCGCCGTCTCGGTGACGGCGATGCGCTCGCGCTGGAAGGCCCACGCCGGTCCCTCGACGAGGCCGGGCGAGGCGGAGATGCCCGCGACGACGCGCCCCTCGTAGTCGAGCGGCGCTGCGGCCGGGGCGCGGTCGTGAGCTGCCGGCGCGCGGTCGGGGCGCGCGGGCGCCGCCTGGGGGGCCTGCGGCGCCGCGGCCTCGCCGAGCCCGCCGGCGAAGGCCGCGCCGAGCGCCTCCAGGGCGGCGGCCGCGTCGTCGCCAGCGGCGGAGACGGTGAGCCGGGCCCCGCCGACAGCGCCGAGGCCGAGCAGGGCGACGAGGCTCTTGCCGTTGGCCGTCTTCTCGCCGTGGCGGACCGCGATCTCGGCGCGGAAGCGCTTGGCGACCTCGACGAGCGCTGTCGCGGGGCGCGCGTGCAGGCCGTGGGGCGATGGCGAGCTCACCTCGATGGAGCTGCCGCCGGCCGGGGCGACCGCCTGGGGCGCCGCGGGGGAGCTCGCCTCGCCGTTGAGGGCCGCGATCACCTCGCCGGGGTCGCTGGTCCGCGCTAGCCGGTCGGCGGCGCTCGCGTCGCCGAGCACGCCGGTGAGGTTGGCCAGCACCTGGAGGTGCTCGTCGGACCGGGCGGCGATGCCGACGGCGACCCGCGCCCGCTCGCCGTCCGCCCACGCCACGCCGTCGGGGAACTGCACGACGACGATGCCCGTGGCGCGCACGAGGTGCCGCGCGGCCGGCAGCCCGTGGGGGATGGCGATCCCGCTGCCGAGGTAGGTCGCCGCGACCTGCTCGCGCTGGAGCATGCTGTCGATGTAGCCAGGCTCGATGAAGCCGGACTCGACCATGGCGCGGCCGACGGTCCGTATCGCCTCCGCCTTGTCCGCCGCGGCCCGTCCAAGCCACACATTCCGCTCTCGGAGCTTCAGCAACGCGTACCTCCCCGTCATCGAGGGGAGGTGTCCCCCCGCACAACACCGCCCTTCATACCGCCGACACCGACGCTCTGCGCGGGCTGCTGCGAACAAAGCGCGTTTTCCTCTCGTTCCAGATTGGTTCTTTACTGGCGGCGCTCCGATCCGCAAGGTGCGGCAGCGGTCGATTCTGCTCTTCTCTTCCTCTTCCCGTTTCCCGTTCCCGCCAACGGCTGAGCGCGCGTCGTGCGCGTGACGCGCCGCGCTCGAGCCGATATGCCCCCTCCGGAACCGATGGATGAGCCTGCCGCGCGCGGCACTGGCGGTGCGTGGGGCGGCGCTCTCGCGGCGAGCGGCATTCGATGCGAGTCGTGGAACGGGGCTCTCGCGGCGAGGCGCGAGCGGGCCATGAGGGCGGGATCGTGGGGGGAATGCGCCGAGACGGGCGGGCGGGCCGGCGTGTCTCGGCGGGGGCGCTCAGGCCTTCTCGAGGAACTTGCGCACCTGGGACTCGATCGCGCTCCCGGGGACGATGAACGGCTTGTCCGTGATCTTCACGGAGAAGCTCTGCGCCTCGACGGCATAGGTCCCCTTCACGGTCCCGGCCGGCGTGGGCACCGAGAAGTCGCCCGTGCCCTCGCTGCCGCTGAACTGGCCGCCGGCTTTCTCGATCGCTGTCTTGGCCTTCGCGACGATGTCTTGAGAGGAACCGCTGAAGGGGACTGAGAAGCTGTGCTTTGCCATGTCGTCTCCTGGTGTGCTCCGCCGCGATCCTGGTGCGACGCGAGGCCGAGCAGAGCCTAGTGCGACTCCGCCACCAACACCAGCGCGAATCGACCCCGACGGCGGCGCGCTCGCGTGGTCCTCTGTGGAGACATCATGACGGCCTGCGGCGCGCCGAAGGCAAGTGAGGCGAATCGTCTCAGGGCCGCGCCGGGACCTCGCGCGCCCGGCGCCCGTGGCCTCGGGGCCGCGGCGCGCCCTCGCCCGCGCGGCCAGCGAACGCAGGCCATTGCGTCTGCCGGCGCCTCCGCGCGCCGCAGGCGGCCTGGCGCCGCCCGCGGCGCCGCGACAGACGCGGATTTCGCGCGCCGGCGAGGATTGCGCTTGACAACCTGGACGGAAGTCGCGCTTTCATGCGTCGATTGCCCCCAGTCGTGAACCGAGGACTCATGAACGACCCCCTTCTCAAGCAGTCGATCCTCAGCCGAACGGGCCGGGCCTCCGCGCTCGTGCTCGGCGCGCTGGCGCTGAGCGCTGGATGCGCGACGTCGCAGGGCCCCGGGGCCGAGGCCGCCCCCACCCCCGGCGAGGGCGCGAGCCCGGGCGCCGACCCCGCGCGGACCAACCTCCTCAAGGCCTCCGACTTCGACGACAACAAGAGCCTTCCCTGGACCACCTCGTTCACGGCGCCGGGCGCTGGCGGCGCCGAGGTGAAGAACGGCGCCTATTGCGTGACGGTGACGAACAAGGGGGCGAACAACTGGGACGCCCAGTTCCGCCACCGGGAGATGGTGATCCAGAAGGGCCACAGCTACACGGTCCAGTACAAGGCCTGGGCTTCCTCGCCCACGAAGGCGCGCCCGAAGGTCGGCATGTCGGGCCCGCCGTACGAGGAATACTGGTCGGACACCGTGGTGCTCGGGACCTCGCCCAAGACCTACACGGGCAAGTTCTCGATGGCGAAGGCCGACGATCCCACGGCGGAGCTCGCCTTCCACATCGGCGGCGAGATGGCGTCGGCCAAGGAGCCGTTCGAGGTCTGCATCGACGACATCCGCCTGGATGATCCGGAGTTCCGGGGCGCCGCGGCCGAGACGGCGGCGGCGGCGCCGAAGATCGCCGTGAATCAGGTCGGGTATCTGCCGGGCGCGGTCAAGATCGCCACCGTGAGCAACGCGGCGACCGCGCCGCTCGCCTGGGAGCTGCTCGACGGCTCCGGCAAGTCGGTCTCGCGCGGCCAGACAAAGGTCTTCGGCAAGGACGGCGCGTCCGGCGACAACGTCCACCTGATCGACTTCACCGCCTTCAACGCGGCGGGTGAGGGCTACGTGCTCAAGGTGGGAGACGAGAAGAGCTTCCCCTTCGACATCGGCGCCGGCATCTACAGCAAGCTCAAGTACGACGCGCTCGCGTATTTCTACCACAACCGGAGCGGCATCGAGATCAAGATGCCGTATGCGGGCAAGCCCGAGCTGGCGCGCCCGGCCGGTCACCCCCAGGACAAGAGCACGCGCTGCCTGCAGGGCAGCGGCTGCGACTATGCGCTCGACGCGTCCCGCGGCTGGTACGACGCCGGCGACCACGGCAAGTACGTCGTCAACGGCGGCATCTCGGTGTGGACGCTGCTCGACTGGTACGAGCGCACGAAGCACCTCGGCGCCTCGAGCGCCGACTTCGCGGACGGCAAGCTCAATATCCCCGAGGGCAAGAACGGCGTGCCCGACATCCTCGACGAGGCGCGCTGGGAGCTCGAGTTCCTGCTGGGGATGCAGGTGCCGGAAGGCAAGCCGCTCGCCGGCATGGTCCACCACAAGATGCACGACGACGCGTGGACCGGGCTCGGCACCGCGCCGCACGAGGACAAGATGACGCGCTCGCTCCACAAGCCGAGCACGGCGGCGACGCTCAACGTCGCCGCCGCGGCCGCGCAGTGCGCGCGCGTCTGGAAGACGGTGGACGCGGCGTTCTCGGCGAGGTGCCTGAAGTCCGCCGAGCGCGCCTGGGCGGCGGCCAAGCAGAACCCGGCCCTGGTTGCGCCCCCCGGCGGCGACAAGGGCGGCGGGCCCTACGACGACACGGACGTCAAGGACGACTTCTACTGGGCCGCGGCGGAGCTCTTCGTGACGACGGGGAAGCCGGAGTACAAGCAGTACCTCCAGGCCTCGCCGCTCAACGCGCGGTTCCCGGCGGAGGTCGACGGGGTGGCCTCGTCGATGAGCTGGAAGGTCACGGACGCGCTCGGCCAGATCTCGCTGGCGATCGTGCCCGGCAACGTCGACGCGGCGTGGCAGCAGCAGCTCAGGGCCCGCATCGTGAAGGCCGCCGACCAGTACCTCGCCATCGCCGAGAAGGAGGGCTACCGGACGCTCGTCCAGCGGACGCCCGCGGGCAAGTACGAGTGGGGCTCGAACTCCTTCGTGCTGAACAACATGGTCGTGGTGGCGCTCGCCCACGACTTCACGAAGCAGCAGAAGTACCTCGACGGCGTGGTGCTCGGCATGGACTACCTCCTCGGGCGCAACCCGCTCGGGCAGTCGTACGTGACCGGCTACGGCGACAGGCCGCTCCAGAACCCGCACCACCGCTTCTGGGCCCACCAGGCGAACAGCAAGTATCCGAGCGCGCCGCCCGGCGCCGTGTCCGGCGGCCCGAACTCCTCGCTCCAGGATCCCCACGTCCAGAGCGCCGGCCTCAAGGGGTGCGTCGCGCAGCGGTGCTTCGTTGACCACATCGAGGCCTGGAGCGTGAACGAGATCACGATCAACTGGAACGCTCCGTTCGCGTGGGTGACCGGCTTCCTCGACGAGAAGGCGAAGAAGTAGGGGCGGCG
Organism: Sorangium sp. So ce321; assembly: GCF_051530195.1. Classification (NCBI taxonomy): domain Bacteria; kingdom Pseudomonadati; phylum Myxococcota; order Polyangiales; family Polyangiaceae; genus Sorangium; species Sorangium sp. So ce321. The sequence continues at coordinate 3,433,271 of NZ_CP150329.1, forward strand.
ACCGCAGCGGCGGGCGCTCCGGAGCGCGGGGGGGCTCCGGGGCGCGGCCCCGCCGGCCGGCCCAGAGGCCGGAGAGATCGCGGCGACCGACCCTTCGACTCCGGCCGTCGTGGCTGGCTCGCTGGCCAGCGCCCTGGGCCGCGCCGTCGACCTCGAGGCGGCGCGCGCGGAGGAGCTCGCCCCCGCGGGCCGACCGCGGCGCGTGGCGGGGCTGCGCTACCTTCTCCGCATGAGCGCACCGCCGCTTCCTCGCCTGCGCGCCGTGGACCTGAACCTGCTGACCGTGCTCGACGTCATGATCCTCGAGCGCAACGTGACGCGCGCAGCCGAGCGCCTCGGCATGACCCAGCCAGCCGTGAGCAGCGCGCTGGCCCGGCTGCGGCTCCTGCTCGACGACGATCTCTTCGTGCGTTGCGGCAAGGAGATGGCTCCGACGCCGCGCGCTCTCTCGCTCGCCGGCCCGATCCGGAGGGCGCTCGACCTGATCCAGGCCTCGCTCGCTCAGCCTGACGCCTTCGACTACACGGCGAGCCACACCTTCAAGCTGGGGCTCGGCGACCTCGGAGAGGCCGTCCTCTTGCCCCGGTTTCTGCGGTGGCTCGAGCAGCTCGGCGCTCGCGTCCGGATCGAGATCCGCCGCGAGCCTGGGGCCTTGCTGCAGAATGAAATGCGGCTCGGCAAGGTCGAGCTCGTCCTGGATCACGTCGTCATCCCGGGCGAGGGGTTCCGGCGAGAGCGCGTGCTCGACATCGAGCTCGTCCCGCTGGTGCGCCAGGATCATCCGACCGTGGGGCCCTCTTTGACCGTCGACGCGTACATGGCGCTCGAGCACGTCATCCTCGAGCCGCGCGAGGGCCAGACCGACCTGGCAGAGCATACCCAGGCCGTCGTGGGGCGATCGCGGCGCGTGCAGGTGCAGGTCCCCCATTATCTATCGATGCCGTTCATCGTCTCGCAGTCGAACCTCGTCTGCACGCTGCCGCTCCCCCTGGCACGGCTGTTCGAGCAGCACTTCCCCGTCCGGGTGGTGAGCTGTCCCCTGCCCATCCGCCCGATCCCGCTGTTCATGATGTGGCACGTATGTCAGGAGGCCGACCCGGCCCATCAGTGGCTCCGGCGATCGCTCATCGATCTCTGCAGCCGCGTCTGACCTGTCCTCGGCGGGCGGGCTGGTTCAGGAGGAGGCGCGCGACCCCGGATTCAGCGGAATATTCGCGCTGGCCATCTGACTCATACCGTTTCTTGATTGGGCTTTTCGTGGGTCGCCGCCCATGAAATCCGCGCGCTCAGGGCTGCACGAGGAAGGGGCGGCCCAGCGAAGAGCGACCCGAGCTCGCGGCCAGGCGCCGCGGACCTGGGTGGCCATCCACAGAGAGAGAACACATCATGTTCGGATTTTCATCTGTCCGCCGAAAGCGCGGCCGAGGCGGAACGCTTCATGTCCTGGGCAGCGAGCGCGCGGCGACCATCGAGCCCGGAGAGACGCTGCTCAGCGCAGCCGCGCGCGCGAATATCCCGTTCCCCCGGATCTGTAACGTGGGCGAGTGCGGTACTTGCAAGTGCCGACTCACCAGGGGGCATGTCCGCCTCAAGAAGGATATCTCTCGCCACGTCACGCCCGAGGAGCTCTCTGCCGGCTTCGTCCTCGCCTGCCAGAGCCTGGCCGAGTCGGAGGACGTGGCGGTCGAGGTCCCGGGCATCGGCCGCGAGCGCTCGGCGGGTCCGGCGCCGGTGCAGCCGGTGCAGACTGACGCGAGCATCACGGGCGTGAGGCCGCTCGCGCCCGACATCCTCGCGGTCGAGGTCGGCCTCGCCGCGGAGATCCGCTATGTGGCCGGGCAGTATGCGCAGCTCACGTTGCCCGGCGTCCCGGGCCTCGGTGAGCCGCGCTGCTACTCGTTCGCCGAGGCGCCGGCTCGGGCCTCGCCGCGAAGGGCGCTCTTTCACATCCGCCACGTCCCGGGCGGCGCCTTCACCGACTGGCTCTTCGCCGCCGATCGCACGGGCTCGCGCCTCGGCTTCTCGGGGCCACACGGCGGCTTCCGTTACCACGAGGCCGAGCGGCCGCTCCTGTGTGTGGCAGGAGGCACTGGCCTTTCGCCGATCAGCGCGATCCTCGAGCAAGGGATCTCGGACGGGCTTGCGCGCGACGTGACGCTGGTCGTCGGCGCGCGCACCCGGCAGGACCTCTACGCGCTCGACGCCATCGCCTCGATCGAGGAGCGATGGCGAGGGCGGTTCACCTTCGTGCCCGTGCTCTCGCGAGAGCCCGCGGGCTCGAGCTGGACAGGGCGGAAGGGGCACGTCACCGACTACCTCCGTGAGGTCGCCGTGGCCCACGCCGATCGCGCGGCCTACCTGTGCGGTCCGCCCGGGATGATCGACGGCGCGCTCGACGTGCTGCGCGGCACGATCCCGCCGGACCACTTGCATTGCGACAAGTTCCTGGACCGTGGCTCGATCGCCCTCGCCACCTCGGCGGGCGCTCGAGCCCGGACACGACGCGCGGAAGGAGAGGCATCATGCTCGGAAGTGCTCTGATCGCCATCGCTCTCATCGCGGTCTTCGCCGCCTTGGAGATCGCGTTCGGCCTGTACCGGCGCCCCGGCGTGCTCACCATGCGGGAGCTCGGCGCGAGCCTCGTGAGTCTCGGTAACTTCCTGCTGGTACGCGGCGCGTCCTTCGCCGCGTTGATCTGGGCGTTCAAGGCGCTCTGGCCGCGCTCCGAGGGGGCGCTCGCGGGCGTGAGCTTCTGGCTCGCCTTCCCGATCTACGTGCTCGTCGACGAGTACGCGGTATACTGGTTCCACCGCAAGAGCCATGAATGGCCGTGGCTGTGGCGTATCCACAAACCGCACCACGTCCCGCGCAACATGAATATCGGCGTCGGTTACCGGCAAAACTGGCTGTGGCATGTGCTGGTGCCGGGCGCGTGGTTGGGCCCGGCCGTCATCTGGCTCGGCCAGCCTGGTGCCTACGCGGCTGGATTGGCCTTTAGGACTCTGATGGTGTTGATGGAGCACTGCGATCTCCGCTGGGATCTGCCGCTCCAGCGCAATCGCTTCACGCGTCCTTTCATGTGGGGGATCGAGCGCGTCATCTCGCTGCCCGACACCCACCATGTCCACCACGGCGTCGGCCGCCACGGCAATGCCATGAAGAACTATGGCGTCGCCCTCATCTGCTTCGATGTGATCCATGGCACGCTCATGATCCCCCACGCGCGGCAGGAGGGCTTCGGGCTGCCCGACGACGCACCGGTCGAGCCCTGGGCCGAGCAGCTCTTCTGGCCCTTCGTGCGCTCGACGAGCTCGACGAAGAAGGTGGCGGCTCGTCGCCCGTCGATAGAGCCAGCGCCGTCGGCGGCCGCGCTCGCTGCGGCAGAGGCGGTGATTTACACCGCAGATGGCCGCGCTGTGGTGGTGAGCTGAGCCGTGTTACACGACTCCTCACCCGCCCGCGGAACCAACGGAGCAGGTCAGCGGCAGGAGCGGAGCATCGGCGCGGCGCCCGCCACAGAATAGACAACGGGAGGAGCTCGTCTGGCCGCGTGCCCCCTCCCGCCGTGCTCCGAATCGCCTGAAAGAGCGCTGCCCCCAACAGATGCGCAGGTTGTTGCGTGGCTGGGCGTCCAACATCTCAGTTCAGTTCATGGTGCGCAGCTTGTGGGCGGCCCGTCGCTCCGGCCGATTGGTTCGCTCATCTCGGGAGACGATAAATCGCTTTATTGGAGCACGCCGAAACGCGTCCTCAAGCCTTCGAGGCCCTTGGAGATAATGGTATCGACCGTTGCATCTATGACCGGAGCAGCCGCGCCCTTGAGCCGGTAGCTCACCCGCCACTCGACCGTGCAACCCGCGCCCTTGTCCCTGACCTGTATGACCCCCGTGTAATCCGCGGATGGCAACCCGCTCACCATCGTGTACCGCATGAGCCGCCGGGCGTCGTCGAGCTCCTCTAGCCGTTCGACGACTTCAGATCTGTCCGTCATGAAGCTCCTCCGCAACTGGCCGACCCCTCTCCCGACCGTCTCCAACCGCACGACCATCGGGTGCCAGTCCATCAGCCCGTCGAAACGCCCGATCACCTTCCAGACTTCCTTGCTGCCGGCGGCGAGGTTGACTGCGCGGGTGATCTCGATCGGCGTCACGTTGGGGGGCTGCACGTAGGGGAACGCCTTCCCCCCCGGCTGCGTGGCGCCCTTGGCCCCGCCGTGGAGCATAGGCCCTCTGCCACGGTTGACCTCGTACGAGATGAAGATGTTCATGATATGGGCGTCGAGGGTCCTGCCCCCGCCCGTGGCGTACTTCTTGCCATCGAGCGTGCTGTGCTCGATCTCTCGGTGGCTGTCGTCGGTGGTCGGCTTGGTCACATCAATCAGGAGGAAATCGTCCAGGAGCACGTTCGCGAGGGCCCTGCGCCCGGCCTCTGTCCAATCGACCTTGCCGTCTCGCCTGTCCCAGAGATCGAGTGAGAGGAGCAGGCGATCTCTGTATAGCGGCAGGCGCTTCGGGTCGACCGCGAACGGATCCTCCTGATTCCACAGGTCCCGCAGGTCGATCTCGCCATCGACGAACATGTGGAGGTTGGTCACCTCGGGCCGTCCGACCCGGTCGATCCGCGGGATGTCCCCCGTGAACCCCCCCCTTGCGGCGCCGGGCGTTGTCTCTGCGATGACCCCGAACAGCGATCCCTTGCGCGGATCGAGCACCTTGGTCGTGTCGAGCTCGATGACGATGCTCAGCACGTTGTTGTCCTGGAGGGCGTTGGGGATGGCCTTCGGTATCGCGTTGCGGGGCGGCGGCCCCCAACCGGAAAAGAAGGGGTCCGACCTCAGCCCGGCGAAGATACGGAAGACGCTATCGGGCGTGGAAGCGCCTCGCTCGTCGCCGACGACCAGCGGCAAGGTCCTGCCGCCAGGCAACGTGCACGCCCCCCTTTGGCGCGGTTTGCCGCCGCTCGTTGAGGCTTCGAGCGGTTCGAACTTGCAGGTGAACCGCAGCTCCTCCTTGGCGGCCTGAAAGCGGGCTTCGTTCCCCAATCCGGCGACCTGGGCGCGGCGCATCGCGATGATGTAGTTCACGGCGTCGGAAAAGAACGCGGAGTCGCCCGCGAACGGGAACACGTCGGCGATGAGCACCGTGCGGTCGGTTCGCTCCGGGCTCTGAAAGGCGTACAGATCATTCAGGTCCGCCGCCGGATCGCCGATGGATCGCGGCCCGTCGATGTGATCCGACGCGACGGCCGGAAGACCGCCGAGGGGCCCGAGAACAAGGCTCCCGACCAGGAGACGGAGGAGCGGCATGACCGTATTCCGCCGGCGGCGGGCGACCGCTTCACTCGATGTGGGCCTATGGCACATGGGGGTTCTTCTCCGCCGAAAACGCGGCGTCGTCCAACCGTGTCATGGAGCTCTCCTCGGACGAGTCATGCTTTCACTCGGCGCCGCGGTCGGGTGCCCGATTCTTGCACGCGAGAGAGGAGACACCTGAAAGGCCTTCGTGTTCCCCAGGCGCGCCCGGGCCTCGGCGAGCAGATTGGCGGCGAGTCGTCGTTCACCGACGCGGACGGCGGCCTCGTGGGCCAACTCGAACGCGCGGAGCGTCGGCCGGTTGGCCAGGTTGCGGCGAGCCAGCGACAGCGCCTTGAGCACGTCATTGCCATCACCGAGGTAGAATTCGGCGGCGTGATCGGCGAAGGCGAGCTCGTGCCGCGCGAGGAGCCGATCGTAGGAGGCCCTGGCCCCCAGCAACTGTTCCTGCGCTTCCTGGGCGCGGCCCTGCTCCTTCAGGACCTGGGAAAGGCGCCACCTGGACTCCGGGTCGCCGCGGCGTGCCCCGGGGGTGAGGAGGGCCTCCGCCTTGGCGAGACCGCCGCGCCTGGCGTAGAGCTCGGCGAGGTGGACGCGCGCCGGAACGTAAGTTGGCAAGTACGCCAGCGCCATTTCGTAATAACGCCGAGCTCTCTCGGGCTGCGGCGAGGGCATGCGCTCGCCCCAGAGCACCCCGCGCTGGAAGCAGACCCACGCCGGCGTAAACGGCGAAACATCCCGGTGCTGGGCGAGCGCCCGTGCATACACGCGGTCCGCCTCCTCGTACTCGCCGAGGTCGGCGAGCAAGGCCGCAAGGGGGAGGAGCTCGTCGATGCCGGAGATGGTCTGCGCCCTTCTGCGACGTACAGCCAATATCTCCGCCAAACGCTTGCCGGTCGCTTGCTGGATCGAGAGGCGCACCGGCTCGGTCATGGCCGCCAGGACGCCGCGGCGCCCGGCTTGGTGGAGATCGGCTTCGGCCTCCTCGAATCGATGCAAGTACGCCGCGATCCTCGCCGACAACAGGTAGGTCTCGCCGGCTTCGGGCTCATGACGACGGAGCTCTGCGGCAAGGTGCTCGAGGCGATCCGGTGACTCTATGTCGCCCAGGAACTGTGCCCTCAACTGCTCGAGTCGGACGATGCGATCCGGCGCGCCGTTTTTTCGGGCGAATCGGAGATAGTCGCTCCAGGCCGCGCGGAGCGAGCTGTCCAGATTGGAGACGGCGATGTCTCCGGACGTGGTTTGGAGGGTCGAAGCGCGTACGCCCGGCGCGATCCCGATCGCCAAGAAGATCAACCCGAAAAAAAGCCCCATTGGCTTGGTAGCGTGGGCTGACATCGTCTGCCTCCTCGTGCACGTTCCGACGGCGAACGTGGCCTTGCCACCTCGTGGGCTCATCCATCCGCAAACATCCGCAAAACGCACGCCAGCATCATTGGTACGGCGACGCACATCGACGATGCCGTCCTAAACGAGTTCAGGCTGTCGACGTGGTGCCTCTGGAAGCACAGTCCTCAGTTCTCGGCGCAAGCGCGGGGCCGCCCCGTCTGGTACCATCTTCGGGTGAAAGCGCAGCTCATGTCTGGAGATCAGCGAGCCAGCGCAGGGCTCGCAGCCCTGGCATGAACGCGTACTCACCGCCCCTTGTCACGACGAACCGCGGCAATCCGTGGAGGCGCCGCGGGACCGGCCGTCGTGGAGTCGTAAAGTCGCCGTCCCCCTCATTCGATCCGGCGATGGGGTCCTTGGCGTTGCCCGCCCCGATGAAAACGCCGCTGTTGACCCACTCCGTTTGCACGAATTCGAACTGCCGCCCCAGGTGCGCTCCAACGAAGGCAAAAATGAGCCCCCGATCGACACCATCGTCCTCCAGAACACCCTCCGCGAGCGGAGGACCATAGACGGTTCCACGCCGGATCATCCGGTGCAGGCTGACTATACCCGCCACAGTCGAGTCTCGTGGGTTCACCCGGCGAATGTGTGATTGGAGAGGCGTCTTGAAGCCTGTCGGGTCGTCTCCATAGAGGAATGCGTTGTTGCGTAGCGGATCGTCTCCCAGCCCGGGATTGTCGCTGGATGGGCTGAGCGCCAAGGGCGCACCGCTCCGCCAGCGCCCCATCATCTTTGCCGCTAGAAGCTCCTCGTCCTCCGGGCTGAAAGAGTTCTCCTTCACGTATCGGCGGAACAGCGCCACGCGTTGGTACAGCTTACGAAAAGCCACGTAGGTACCGTTGCGGCCCAGCGCCTCGGGCTGGGGCGTCAGGGTGCCGCCCAGCTCGTCCGGGTACCCCAGGACGAATTCACCTGCCTTGTAGGGACGCTGCGCCGGGTTGGTTCCCGGAATGCCGCTGCCCTCGATCGCGGGATGGCTCATTCCGTCCCGAAACCCGAAATGTTCCCTCGGACCGGGCAGCGCATAGCAATCCTGGCGCCAGATCAACGCAACTCCTGGCAACGCCTGGATGGCATCTCGAGCGCGCTCAAGCGCCGACTCGAGGCCGCGCGCGTCCGGCGACAGAGCAGTGATCACGACGTGGACATCCGGAGCTCCGAGCGGTGCTTCCCAGTGCTCAGGGCTGCTATCGCCGGTGTCTCCAAGTTGACGCGCACGCGCGGCCATCCCCTGCTGGAACTCCCACGCGAAGCTATCGAGCGACTCCTGCGGCACGCCGAGCGCCTTGAGACCCTGGAAGGTGAGCGAGACGCTCACCCAGGTGTCGGCTGCCGGACTCTCGCGGTGGGCGGCCGAGGCCACCACATTGCTGAGCCGCCTCATCAACTCCCGCCCTGCCTTGCGGTCGTCGATGCGGAGCAAGAGGTACGTCGCCACGTACGGCGAAGGCCGTGGGCGCAAGACCCCGCTCTGTATGTCATCCAGTTCGAGCAGGTCGCTGACTGACTCGGGCATCGATCTTCTCCATGTTTCTTCCCTTTGAATTCACCAGAACTGGATCTGCGCTGGTGAATCGCGACAGGAGCGGGAATTCTGCTCCCTGTCTCGCAACCAGAGGATCAGCTCACTGCATTTGGTCGAGCACCGCGGAGAGGGCGCACTTGACTTTGAGCGCCTTGACCACCTCCACTCCGGTGGCGTCCGGATACTCCGCGTATTCCATGAATGGCTGGGCTGCGTGCTCACGAGCGAACTTGGCGAAGGAGGCAGGATTTTCCTTCCAGTCTGCCGGAAAACCTTCGAGTTGCTCGAATATCGTGTTGATGCCTGCCTGTTTGAACAGCAGCACCGCGTCCTCTATATACTTGTCGAAGTCCGTGTCGAAGAAGCCGATATAAATGAACCACGTGGTGTCACCTTCTTTGTAAAGGGCCCAGCGAAGATAATGGAGCGCGAGCGGAGCGAACGCCTGGGGTTGCTCCTTTATCAGACTTTCGACGGTTTTCCCGTGTGCGCGGACCACATCCTCCCGCCCTGGGATGACCTTGGCGATGAGCGTGAACCCACGTGATCTGGGGAGCGCCGTACCAAATCTCCCTGTCTCTATCTCTTCGTCCGCTCTCGGTAACGCTTCTGCAAGCGGTCGAATATCTGCGCAATTCCGTGTCCGGTTCATGTCATCTCACTTTCGTGTCCGGCGGCTGTTTTGTACTAGAATGCTTCTCCAGGGTAGATATCATTTCTGTTCGGCTATCCGTCGTGGCCGAACGGCTGGTTCGGGAGGCATCTCATGGCATACAACCCCATGCATGGGGCGTCCTCTGGATGATCTGCAGCTCACGGACGAGAAGCGCAAGAGCAGGCGGTCCTCTTGTCTCGACTTGGGTGGGGGCGCCAGGGGAAGCCTGGGTGAGTAGGATGTCATGTGGAGCTACGGACTGAAACTTCACGTTGGAGCCTTATCGCGGCGGTGGATATTCCACTGTCCTATCGGATTTACTATGGCTTCCTGATTCGCGAGGGAATGCGGGCAGACGAGGCTGGAAGGCTAGAGCCGTCCGATCTCGATCTCGAGCACGGCGCCGTGGTGCTCGACGAGAACAAGACGGATGACCCACGCGCCTGGGCACTCTGGGAGGCGCCCCTCGGCACGCCGGACGTCCACGTGGTGTTCGCCGCCATCGCGCCGGACGCCGAGCGCCTCGCGGCGCGGATCGAGCGCGCGCTCAAGGCGATCGGCGCGCTGCCGGGGCTCGCGGCGATCTGGCGCGAGGACTGCCACGTGCTGCCCAGCGGGCAGGAGCCCTTCGGGTTCATGGATGGTATCAGCCAACCCGCGATCGAGGGGAGCGGCATCCCGGGCACGAACCCCGACGAGCCCCCCTTGAAGGCGGGTGAGTTCCTCCTCGGCTATCCCGACGAGCTGGGCGGCCTCCCGGCCATGCCCACGCCCGAGGTGCTGGGCAGGAACGGCACCTACGCGGTCCTGCGCAAGGTGCACCAGCGCGTCGCGGCGCTCCGCCAGTTCCTGAAGGCGAGCTCGGTGACCCCCGAGGAGGAGGAGTGGCTCGCCGCCAAGATGATGGGGCGCCGGCGGAGCGGCGCGCCGCTGGCGCTCTGCCCGGCAAAGGACGATCCCGGTCTGGGCGCCGACCCGACGCGCAACAACGCCTTCCTCCATCGTGACGATCCGAAGGGGTACAAGACCCCTCCGGGCTCGCACATCCGGCGCGCGAACCCGCGCGACGCGCTGGGGGGCGGAGACACGGTGCGGATCCACCGCGTGCTCCGGCGCCGCACGACCTACGGCCCGCCGCTGCCGGAGGGGGCCCTGGAGGACGACGGCGCCGACCGGGGCCAGGTGTTCCTGTTCATCGGCGCGCACCTGCGCCGGCAGTTCGAGTTCGTGCAGTCGGTCTGGATAAACGACAGCGAGTTCATCGGAGCCGGCGCCGACCGAGATCCCATCGCCAGCACCGGCGAGGGGGGCGGCGGCTTCACCATCCCGCGCTGGCCGGTCCGCCGCCGCGTCCAGGGTCTCTCCCGGTTCGTGGTCACGCGCGGCGGCGAATACTGCTTCATGCCTGGGCTGCGCGCCCTGCGCTGGCTCGCCGCGCTCGGCACGTGACCAGGCGCGCGCGACGATCCCCACCGAGACCGCGGATTGCTTCGCGACCAAGGAGTGTCTTCCGCGCCTCTGGTCCCGAGGTGGTAGGCGGCGGGGCGTTGCAGCTCGAGTACTGTTGCCACAGGCTCTTACGCGATACCCTGTCCGCATGCGCCAGCCTGCATCGTCCCTCGCCGCCCTCTGTCTCCTGCTCTCGTTCGCCGCGCCGGCGCTCGCTGCGGAGACCGTCAAGGGAGACGAGTGGGCGAAGTCCCAGGGCTTCCGTCTCGGCCTGGAGGCGGACGTGCTCACCCGCACCATCGAGGCGAATCTCCCACGAGAAATCGTGAGCGGCGACCTGACGAGCGGCGGCGCGGAGGGGAGCTCCTTCGCGGCGTCCTTCGCGGTGGTCGCCCAGATCAAGCTCGTCGCGGGGCTCCACCTCGACGCCGAGCTGCCTTTTGCCTACGGGAGCAGCCACGCGAGCGCTTCGGGCCCGGCGGAGGGCGACGCGGCGACCGTCGCGCCGGAGCTCGAGGGGTTCTTCTTCGGCAACCCCTCGATAGGGCTCCACTACTCCGCGAGCGTCCTCCCCATGATGATGCTCATCGGCGGCCTCGCGGCCTCCATCCCCATCACGCAGGATCCGTCCGACGACACGAAGGCGGCCGCCGCGGCGGCGCTGGCCGTGCGCGGGTACTTCGACTCGCAGCGGGCGCTCCTCGAGCACGTCCCCCTGCGGGCCCGCGGCGGCATCGAGCTGCGCCTGATCGAGGCGTTCCATGTGCGGAGCGATCTCGTCGCGGTATTCGCCATCCCCACGGACGGCGGCGAAACGGAGCTCTTCATCGAGCAGGGCAACGAGGCGGAAGTGCGCAGCCTGGGCGGGTTTGGGGTCGGCGCGCGGCTCCAGGCCGCGTTCCCGCTCACGGAGACCGACAAGCTGCAGCTCGCGGCCGAGCCCTTCGTCGGGGTGGAGCCGCCCACGTCGGGCGTGTACTTCCGGGCCGGGCTGCTCGTGGCGCTGGACGAGCCGCTCGGGTTCGGTCTGGAGCAGGGCAAGCTCGCGACGGTCCGTGTCGCGCTGGGGGCCAAGTTTTGAGTCGGCTGTGGCCGCCCGGCGTCTGGCTCGGGGACGCCGCACGTCGATCCGCTTCCTCACCGAGCCGAGCATGCTCGGCGGGTGGGCTGGGGCACCATGGTTGACACGCCGGTGTCAAGCATTAACTAGGGACAGCCGCTGGAGCTGGCGCGCTGCGGTGCTACCGCGCTGCGGTGCGGAGAACCTGGAGGGGGCGGTGAACAGAACAAGCCTCCTCTTCTTCAGGTCGCTCGGTTCCTCCTCCGCCGTCGGCCCTCTCGAACGAGGGCGTTGACACTTTCGCGGCGGGGGTATACACTGCTTGCTGCGGAACG
>NZ_CP150329.1:3450000-4002500 GCF_051530195.1 Sorangium sp. So ce321
GTGGGCAGTTTGACTGGGGCGGTCGCCTCCTAAAAAGTAACGGAGGCGTGCGAAGGTTCCCTCAGCCTGATTGGAAACCAGGCGTAGAGTGCAAACGCACAAGGGAGCTTAACTGTGAGACCGACAGGTCGAACAGGTGCGAAAGCAGGCGTTAGTGATCCGGTGGTTCTGTATGGAAGGGCCATCGCTCATCGGATAAAAGGTACTCTGGGGATAACAGGCTGATCGCGCCTGAGAGTTCATATCGGCGGCGCGGTTTGGCACCTCGATGTCGGCCCATCGCATCCTGGGGCTGGAGCAGGTCCCAAGGGTTCGGCTGTTCGCCGATTAAAGCGGTACGCGAGCTGGGTTTAAAACGTCGTGAGACAGTTTGGTCCCTATCTGCCGTGGGCGTAGGACACTTGAGAGGAGCTGCCCATAGTACGAGAGGACCTGGGTGGACGTACCTCTGGTGCTCCGGTTGTCCTGCCAAGGGCATAGCCGGGTAGCCATGTACGGAACGGATAACCGCTGAAAGCATCTAAGCGGGAAGCCGGCCTCAAGACTAGGTGTCCCGGGCCGCAAGGCCCCTAAAGACCCCTCGTAGACCACGAGGTTGATAGGCCGGGTGTGGAAGCCGAGCAATCGGAGGAGCTAACCGGTACTAATAGGTCGTGCGGCTTGACCATACTCCATGGAACGTGACGAGCATCGCGCCCGGAGCTCGGGTGTGAGCAGCGTGTCGCAGCGAGACGACGCTTCAAGATTCTAAAGCCTGCATGGCGAACGTCATGCGGGCTTTTTTCGTTTGTGCTCCGAGCCTGGAAAACTCGGGGTTTTCGGAGTTCTACCGGGGATCCGAGGCGGCCGGCCCCCGCGGAGGGGGCTCGTCACCCCGCGCGAAGGGCACCCTCCGCCGGGGCCTGCGATAGGCTCGCTCACGGCTGCCCCGTTCCGATGCCGCCAGGCCGGCGAAGGCGCCCGCGCAGCGGGACCCAGCGGCTCGCGGAACGGAAGCACGAGGCGACCCTCGACGGGGCGGTGCTGGGCTCCAGACGGCCCCGCCCCCGGGGACCTCGGCTGCGCAGCTTTACCACGCCGGTTCCAGATGTACGGCGCGCTGCGGTTGTGGCTATGTTCGCCGCATGCTGCCTCTGACGAAGTGGCGCACGCGGACGGCGCAGCGCGTCGAGCCGCGTGAGGGATCCGAGCGCCTCGAGCCTCCGTACGCGGCTCGCCTCGGTGGCGCGAACCTTCCGGCGACAGCGGTCCTCTGGGCCCACGGCGAGCACCTGCCCGCCGATGGCTGGGACGAGCCCGAGGCGACGCGGGTGGCCGCGCGCCGCGCGCTCCACGGAGGAGCGGGACAGGCGCTCCTGGCACGATGACAGCGCATCTGGAAACCACGTTGCCCGGGGGCGAACGAGCCGAGCTCTCCGCCGACTCAGCGGCAGGGCAGGGCGCGGCAGCAGACCTGGTGGAGCGCCTCCCCTCGCCGCCGCGTGCGGCGGTGCGCAGGCTCGCCTCGGCCTGCTTCTGGATCACGATGGCGCTCTGCCTCGCGCTGATGGCCTGCAAGACGGCGGCGCACTTCGACGTGAGCACGCTCTGGGACGACGCGTACATGTTCCAGCGCTACGCGCACAACATCGTCGCCGGGCACGGTATCTCGTGGAACCCGCAGGGGCCGCCGGCCTACGGGCTCACCTCGCTCGCCTTCGTCGTCGCCGCCGTGCCGTTCCACCTCATCACCGGCGGCAACACGAGCCTCGCCGCGATGCTGCAGAGCTTCGTCTGCGGCCCGGTGCTGCTCGTCCTGCTCGTCCTGCTCGTCCTGCGCGCGGCCGGCGACGGCAAGGGCGCGCGCCTGTCCTGCTTCGCCCTCGTCGCGTTCTGCGTCGCCCGCTCGACGCTGACCGACCACTTCGTGAGCGGCATGGACACTTCGTTCGGCCTCTGCTTCCTCACCGCGTACCTGCTCCTCGCGCAGCGGGTGCTCGGCGAGGCCCGGGTCGCCGGCGGGGCGGCGCTCGGCGCCTTCGGCGGGCTCGCCTTCTCGGTGCGGCCGGAGCTCACGGCGTACGCCGTCCTCGTCCCGCTCGCGCTCGTCGCGCTCGAGCGCGACCGGGCCCGCCGGCGCTTCGGGCTCGCTGCCCTCGCCGCGACGGCGGGCATCCTCGCCCTTCATCTCGGTGCCGCCAGGCTGTACTTCGGCTCGCCCGTCCCGCTCCCCTTCTACGCCAAGTCGACGAACCTCTACGGATCAGGGATCCTCCGCGCCTACCGCGGCCGGCCGACCATCGATCTCCTCGACTGGCTCGACTTCTTCTGGCCGCTCTTCGCCGTCATCGCGCTCGACGTGCTCGTGGGCCTCGGCGCGCGTCAGGCGGCCCCCGTCACGCCCGCGGAGGAGGGGCAGAGGACAGGTCGTCGGGCGTGGTGGGCGGCGTGGTGGGCAGCCTCCTCGGCGTTCGACAGGGGGGTCCTCGCCGCGACGCTCGTGTGCCTCGCCTACTCGTGGCTGTTCGTCGTCCCGATCATGGGGTTTTCGCAGAGGTTCTATTACGCGCCGCTGCCAGGCCTCATCTACCTCGCTTGCCGGAGCGCCGTCCGGCTCGCGCGGACGCTCTCCGACTCCCTCGGCCAGCCCGCGCCGGCCGCCCTGCCCGTCGCCGCCGTCGCCGCGCTGGCGATCCTCTGGCTGCACCTCTCCACGCCGCTCGCCACGGCCGGCAAGGACCTCGCGGGCGCCGTCGCGGCGAACCGGCTCGGACACTTCGACGTCGTCAAGCACGGCAGCACCTCGGGACCGCAGAAGTACTGGTTCGCGATCGATCGCGTCTCGACGCTCCCCGACGACCTCGTCATCGCCACGACCGAGGTCGGGATGCTCGGCGCGATGAACCTCGACAAGACGATCCTCGACATGGCTGGCCTCAACGACCGGCGCTTCGCGCTCGAGCCGTTCTCGGCGGACAGGTTCTTCGAGGCCTACAAGCCCGATCTCATCTACATGCCACACCCCCATTACGTGAAGATGACCCAGGACCTCGAGGCCCACCCCGAGATGTCCCGTTACGTCAGCTACTCCAAGAAGAAGCTCGGGACGCTGGATTTCGGCATCGCCATCCGCCGCGACAGCCGGTACTTCGAGCAGCTGCAGCAGATCGTGAAGGACAGGACGAGCACGAAGTCGAGCTCGAACTGACGCTCCGCGGCGCGCGGTCGATGACAGGCTGTCTGCTGGCCTTCGGACGTGCGCGCCACTGACCCTCAGCGACGAGGCGATCGGCGCTGCCTCGCGCCGCGGCCGACGCGCGGCGCCCGCCGGTGAGGCAGTCTTGAGGCGAGGCGTGGCGGCGCGCCCCAGACCTCGAGCGCTCGAGCCGCGCCATGCGCCCGATGCGCCCGATGCGCCGCGCTCGATCGGTGGCATGTCCGCTGCACAAGCGAGTTCCCAGGAGAGCTGAAAACCATGGGAATTCCGGTACAGAGAGAAATGTTCACTCAGCCTGAAAACAACGGCTGGGTGCGCACCCTGGCCAGGTTCGGGTTTGCTGCCAAGGGCCTCGTCTACGTGCTCATCGGCGCGCTGTCGCTCCAGGCTGCCTTCGGCGGCGGCGGGCGGACGGCCGGCGGGCGCGAGGCGGTCGGGGTCCTCGGCGAGCAACCCTTCGGGCAAGCGCTGCTGTTCATCGTGGGGATCGGCCTCCTCGGGTACGCGCTGTGGCGCGAGGTCCTCGCCCTCAAGGACCCGGGCCACGTCGGCAAGGACGCGAAGGGCACGGCCGAGCGCGTTGGCTGGGCCGTGAGCGGCGTCATCTCGGCGGGGCTCGCGCTCACCGCGTTCCAGCTCGCGCTCGGCCGCAGCAGCGGCGGGGGCGACGGGTCGCGCACCTGGGTCGGCAAGCTGATGGAGCAGCCGTTCGGGGGCGTCCTGGTCGGCATCGCGGGGCTCGTGGTGATCGGCGTCGCCGTCCAGCAGTTCCGCAAGGCGATGAAGTCGCGCTTCGCGAGGGACCTCAGCACGCAGGCCATGAGCCCGCCCGAGCGCACCTGGGTGTTCCGCATGGCGCGCGTCGGGCTCGTCTCCCGCGGCGTCGTCTTCAGCATCATCGGCGTGGCGCTGATCAAGGCCGGGATCGCCCACGATCCCGGCCAGTCGAAGGGGGTCCGCGAGGCGCTCTCGACCGTCGCCGAGTCGCCCTTCGGGACGGCGCTGCTCGTGCTCGTCGCGGCCGGCCTGTGCGCCTACGGCGTGTACATGTTCTTTTGCACGAAGTACTCGAATCTGGCACACCCCGCGGCGTAGCTCCGCCGGAATCAGAGATGAGGAGATGAGGAGACGAGGAGACGAGGAGACGAGGAGAGGCCGCGCGATGAGCACCGAAGTCTCCAGGCTCCATGTGCTGCTCTGCGGCTTCGAGATCCTGGAGAAGACGGTCTCGACGCGCGACCGCGGGGGGCGCTTCATCCTCGCCGAGCCGGTCTCGGCTTACCTGCTCGAGACGGCGCGGGGGCACGTGCTCGTCGACGCGGGGCTGAACAGCGCGCTCGTCCACGACCCAGCGCTGCGCGAGGAGCACTACACGAAGCGCGGGATCCGCCCGCCGGTCATCCTCCCCGAGCACGAGCTCGCCCACCAGCTCGAGCAGATCGGGGTGGGGCCAGAGGACGTGCGTCACGTCATCCTGACGCACATGCACCTCGACCACGCGGGGAACCTCGGGATGTTCCGCCACGCGCGCATCTCGGTGCAGCGGGCGGAGCACGCGTACGCGTTCAGCCCGGACCACGGGCCCGCCTGGTTCGAGCGCGACTACGACCTGCCCGACCTGCGCTGGGACCTCGTCGAGGGCGACTGGGAGGCGATGCCCGGCCTCGAGGTCGTGCTGACGCGCGGCCACACGCCCGGCCACCAGTCGGTGGTCGTCGCGCTGGAGGAGACCGGCAGCCTCGTGCTCGTGGGCGACGCGGGCGACCTCGCGGAGAACTTCACCGACGAGGTGCTCCCCGGCGAGAGCGTCGACGACGAGGCCGCGCTCGCCAGCATCCGCCGGCTCAAGCAGATCGCGCGAGAGCGCGGCGCGGAGCTCCTCCTCGGCCACGATCCGCAGCTCATCCAGAAGGTGCGGCTCGCGCCGGAGTCCTACGCATGAGCTGCGCCGCCGGCCGCTCCGCCCTTCACGGCATCCGGCTCCTCTGGTAGCCTCGCCCCAGATCGCGGCGCCGGCCGCGCTGGAGCCCTACGTGAACTGCCCGAAATGCACCGCCTCGATGGAGATCATCACCTACGGCGGGATCGACGTCGACCGATGCACCGCCTGCGGCGGCATCTGGTTCGACAGCCGCGAGAAGGAGTCGCTCAAGGCGATGGAGGGCTCCCAGCAGATCGACACGGGCGATCCCGCGGTGGGGCGGAAGAACAACGAGATCCGGAAGGTGCCGTGTCCGCGCTGCACGACGCCGATGGTGCGCATGGTCGACCCGCAGCAGGCGCACATCTGGTACGAGACCTGTAGCGTGTGCGGCGGCGTCTACTTCGACGCCGGCGAGTTCCGCGACTACAAGGAGCACACGATCGGCGACTTCTTCCGGAGCCTCTTCGTCCGGCCGCGCAGCTGAAGCGAGCCGCCGGCCGGCGCCGCGGAGACGGCCCCTCTCCGGCCAGCGCAGCTCAGCAGGGCTGGCCCTGCTCGGCGATGCCCTGCTCGGCGAGCGAGCCGCGCGCGGAGGCGTCGGCGAACGTCGCCAGGAGCTCGCCCGCGCGGAAGACCCACAGCGTGCCGGGGGTCGCCTTGCTCCAGAGCTCGTCGCGCGTGAGCGGCTCGGTGGCCACGACGGCCATGCGCGCGTCGGGGCCCATGCCGTGGACGTCGTTGAAGTTCACCTTGAGGTCCGCGTCCACGAGGGTCGCCTCGCCGAAGGGGGCGTGGCGGATGATGCAGGAGAGGTTGTCGCCGCAACGGGCGAAGAGGTGCTCGCCGTCCGCGAAGAGGAAGTTGAAGACTCCATCGCTGCCGAGCTCGTTCCCGAGCTCGTACAGCGTCTTCCCCAGCTCCCGCCCGTCGGTCGGGTACTGCGCGCCATAGGCGCTCCGGAGCTCCTCGAGGATGACGCAGAAGGCATGCTCGCTGTCGGTGTCACCGATGGGCGTCTCGATGTGGAGCTTTCGATCCCTGACCGTGGGCAGGGTGCCGTTGTGCGCGAACACGATGTGTCGCCGGTGGAGCACCCGCATGAAAGGATGCGTGTTCTTCATGGCCGCTCCACCGCGCGTCATCTTGCGCACGTGGGCGATGGAGAGCGCCGTGTGGATCGGGTTCTCGCGGATGAACCGGGCGAGGGGGCTCGAGAAGGCCGGGTGAGGCTCGAGGAACGTCCGCGCGAACAGCCCGTCGTACAGCGAGACGCCCCAGCCGTCGGCGTGCGGGCCTGTCTGCCCCCCGCGCAGCGCGAGCCCCGTGAACGAGAACACGATGTCCGTCGGCACGTTCGAGACCATGCCAAGGAGCTCACACATGGCGTGTATCCTCCCGCGGCGCGCGCGCATCGTCAACGATCAAGAGCCCGGTGACCCCGCCGCCCGCGGAGACGTTGCTCACCGCGGAGGCCGACAGCCGCACCATCGCGCCCTCCATGCGGCCAGCGAAGACGAAGGGGCACAGGTCGAAATAGACCTCCTCCTGCACGATCCCGTCGCGGAACGTCGGCATGCGCGCGGTGCGCGAGCGGCTGCGCTCCTGCACGATCGCGAGCTGCTCGCCGGCGCCGCGGACAGCCTCCCTCCACGCGGCGGGGGGCGTCTGCCACCCGAGCAGCACGCCCTTGCCGCCGTACTCGTCGTTCGGCTTCAGCACGAAGCTCTCCTGCTCGCCGAGGATGAGCTCGACGAGATCCACCTCGCGGCCCTTCCACGCGGTCCGGCCTGGCCTCACCCGGCGCGTCCAGGGGATGTGCGCTGCGATGGCGGCCCGCTGCTCGGGCGAGAAGAGGCCAGAGAACGCAGGATCGCTGAGGACCGCGAAGGCGGCCTTCTTGTTGAGCGGCTTCGTGCGGAGCGAGTTCGCCACGTACGCCGCGCGGTCGCGGTAGGCGCGGACCAGGGGATGATCGACGCCGCGCCGCTCGATGAGCTCCTGCGAGATCACCCGCCGGTAGACGAGGTCGATCGGCTCCCCGCCGGCGGAGAGGCGGGCCCCGTCGTACTCGAGCTCGTCCGGATCGAGGATCCGCGTCCGGTGCCCGTCGGCCGAGAGCAGGGCGGACAGCACCTTGAACTCGGCCGACGTGTCGACGGTGGCCCAGTCGACGATGGCTATCGTGGGCCGCGGCGCGCGCCCGCCCCACGCGGCGTACCCCTCGAGCAGGGCGCGGATCAGCCCGCGGTGCGGCGCGGGCGTGCGCAGGCCCGCCCGGCCGCGCAAAGGCGCCATGTGGGGCAGCTCCATCAGCGTCTGCTCGACGAGGAGCTGATCGGTGATGCCCGCCGGAGAGTCGGCGTTGAGCTCGATGAATTGAAAGCCGCCCTCGGTCACCATCATGTCGAGGCGCCCGACCGTGAGGAACGGCCCCCCGCCGGGATCCACGGCCGCGAGGGCGCGCTCGTCCGCGGAGAGCCCCAGCTCCTCGGCCAGGGCAGCGTCGGTGAGGGCGCGCCGCGCGACGCGCTCGAGCGCGGCGGCGATCCGCTCGGCGGCGCGGGCGACAGCGGCGTAGTCCTGCTCCGAGATGAGGTAGGGCCGCAGGTGGCGGCACAGCGCGCGCGCGCCGTGCACGAGCCCGAGCTTCTTCTGGACCTCGAGGAACGACGCGAACCGCGCCGCGTCGATCGCTCCCGGCGCGGAGAGCCCTCTGTCGAGCTGCTCCGCGAGGGCCGTTGTCGCGTTCCACGTCATGACGCCCTCACGTCGCGGCGACGCCGGGGATCGTCCAGGCGTGCACGGGTTTTCCGGAGTCGACCTCGGCCATGTACCGCTCCAGCATCATCCTGAGCGCCTCTTCTCGCGGCGCGCCGCGCGCCTCCATCGCCTCCAGCGCGCGGAGCTGCCATACGGCCCCGGTGACGCCCTTCGCGACACGCCGCTCGAAGACCTCCAGGAACCGGCGCGCCTCTGCCGCGTCAACGCCCGCGGTCGCGAGCCCTTCCTCGACCTGCGGCAGCAGCGACAGGAGGAGATCGCGCGCGCGGATGCCCTTCGGCGCGGCCCCCGGCCCCGTCGGCCAGACCAGCTCGGCGTCGAGGCCGTACTGCGCGGCGTGGTAGAAGTTCCTGGCGGCGAGGCTGAAGGGGAACGAAGGCAGGAGCTCCGTGACGGAGGGCGCGAGGGCGAGGATGCCCCCGAGGAGGAAGCTCCCGTTCGCGAGCATGTCGTCGAGGGTGGGGCCGGACGGCAAGGCGCGCAGCTCGATCCGCAGGTGGCCGCCGCCGGCCGGGTCGTACACCGGTCGGTTCCAGTTCCAGACCGTGCCGTGGTGCAGGCGGAGCTCGTGGAGCTGGGGCACGCCGCCGGCCCGCGCGCAGGCGAGGTCGTCCTCGTCGCTGCACACGGGGAGGATGGGCTCGTGCAGCGCGACGCTCTCCATGAACAGCTCCGCCGCGCCCTCGCGCACCCAGCCGGTGCCGAAGCCGATGCGGGCCGGCTTCTTCCAGTCGGTGTCCGGGTCCGGCGGGCGGTCGTCGCCGGCCTGCTTGAACACGGCGACCCGCGTCTCGTGCCACAGCCGGTGACCGAGGAAGATGGGAGAGTTGCCGGACGCCGCGAGCACGGGCGCCGTCATCATCATGGCCGCGTTGAACAGCCGCGCGAACTCGTCGGGGTTCGCCCGGAGGTGGACTTGAAAGGCGGTGTTCGCCGCCTCCATCGCGGGGTCGTCCGACATCAGCTCCAGCGGCTCGGCGCCGTCGATGCGGATATGGAACGGCGCCTTGCGCAGCCGGCAGAGCCCCGCGGCGAGCGCGCGGTAGCGGGGCAGGTTCGTGATCGTCGCGGGGCTGAAGTCCTGCCGGCGGAAGGTCGGCAGGATGCTGACCGGGACCACGCGCGCGCCCCGCGCCTCGGCGCGCTGGCGGATCGACGCGGCGGTCGCGCGCATCTGCTCGCGCAGGGCGGAGAACGGCCGGCCGGCGAGCGGCACCGCCTGCGTGCTGAGCTCGATGTCGAACGCGCCCATCTCCGGTGTGATCATCGGGCTCGCCGCCGCGCGGGCGATCTCCGGCCCGAGCGGCACGGGGCGCGCCTCGCGGTCGACGAGGAACAACTCGAGCTCGGTGCCGATCGTCGTGTCCCCCAGGCCGAACCCCGGCCTGCTGAGCACCATCTCCAGGGCCGTGAGGTTCTGCTGGAGGCGCGCTTTGAACAGGCCGTAATCCACGGTCTTGAAATGATCTTGCTGGATCTCGATGCCCAAGGGACCTCCCGCGGCGATCTCGGCGAGAGCTGATCCGTCGTTCAATACGGGTTCCAGCCGTGGGCTGGAGCAGGCGCGCCGCCGGGATCGTGAATCTTTCTGCCGGGATTCAGGTGTTGCAAACACAGGGCCAGGGTGGGCGAGCCCGGCGATGGGCGTGCTGCAGAGGTGGTTTGTTCCTGGTCGCGCGGCGCCGAGCGCCCGTCGAGCTCGACCGGTGTGGCGCGGTTGCGGCGTGTGGCAAAACGCAGCGTGAGCTGCGCCCAGGCGAGGTCGCCCGGGTTTCACCGCGGGGCGGCTTCCACCCCGCGCGGGCGGCTCACTGCTCGGGGGCGCGCGGGACGCGCTGGACGAGGCACTGCCCCGACGCGCAGCGGGCGACCGAGTCCTCCTTCGGCGCCATGCACTTCGCGACGGGGCAGCTCACGGCGGCGCAGCTCTGGGCGCGCCACTGCTGGAGCGCCGCGAGCGCGTCGCGGTGGAACGCCTGGTCGCACGGCGGGCAGAGCTGGTCGCAGCAGTCCTCGGTGCGGGCGCACGACACGACGCAGTCGGCGTCCGTCTCGCACCGGGGACCGGACGCGGCGCCGCTGCCGTCTCCGGCGGCGGTCCCTGGGTCCGTCGGGGTCGCGGACGTGACCGCGGTGGGCGTGGACTGCGCCGGGGCCTGCGCCGGGGCTTCGTTGTGACAGCTGGCGAGGCAGGAGAGGGTGACGAGCGCGAGCGAGCGCGAGAGCGACGAGGTGTTCATGGCGGCCATCATGGCACGGGGAGTGTCGGAGACGGAGCTCTACAGCGGATTGTCCGCCCGCGCGTACTGCTGGCCTGGCGCGGCCGCCGCGGTGACCAGCGGGCGCACGTGGGTGAGCAGCTCGGTGAGGAACTGCTCCGGCCGGGTGAACGCGGCGAAGTGCCCTGCGTCCCTGATGAGCGCGAACGCCTTGTGCGGCGCCTCGACCTCGGCGAAGTACTCCTCGGCGAGCGAGGTCATGGTGTACACGTCGGCCTCGCCCTGGAAGAGGAAGAACGGCACCTCGAAGCGGGTGCCCAGCCGCCGGGCGTCGAAGGTCATGGACTCGTCGAACAGCCGGGCCGCGGCGAACTCGAGGCCGGCGACGACGTGAACGATGTCGCGGAGCGTGTAGGTCGGCGAGGAGAGGATCAGCGGGAGCAACAGCCTCCGGTCCAGGTCGCGCACCATCGGATCGGTCCTCATGACCCACCGCTGCTTCGCGTTCCAGCCGCGCACATCCCAGCGCGACGGATCGGCGCCGATCGCCTCGAGCGCCGCGACTCCCCCGGCGTTGCCCGCCGCGCGCAGCCGCGCGAGCGTCAGCTCGTAGGAAAGGACCTCGCTGCGCGCCATGTTCACGTTCTGGTCAGTGCCGACATAGGCCGAGAACAGGTCGGGCCGGCGCTGGACCATGGGCACGCCCACCAGCGTGCCCATCGAGCTGGCCAGCAGGACCACCCTGTCCTGCCCGAGGTGCGCGCGCAGGAGCTCGGCGACCTCGATCCCGTCGTCGACCATGCGGCCGAAGGTCATCTCCCCGCTGCCCGCCTTGCCGTTGCGTCCCAGGGTCTTGCCCACGCCGCGCCGGTCCCACTGGACCACCGTGAAGTGCCGCTCCCACGGCCGGAGGATCGGCGTGAACATCGAGTACGGCGAGCCCGGGCCGCCGTGCAGCACGAGCAGCACCGGGTTGTCCCGGTCCTCGCCCCGGATCCCGATCCACTGGTCGATGCCGCCGATCCGGACGAACCGGTCCTCGACGATCCCGTTCGGGGCGTGGATCTCCAGCGCCCTGGCGATCCGGCGCTGGCGCGCCGCGCGGTAGGCCAGCCCGCCGAGCGCCGGCGCTGCGAGGAGACCGGCCACGCCGGCCAGGAGGGCGGGGATCATGTCGCCGCCTCGATCGCCGTCTCGGTCGCCGCCCCGAAGGGCAAACTGTTTATGTCGTATACCATTTAGTTTATGGGATAAGCAGTTCCGGGATGGCCGTCAAGAGGCGTCAGGGAAGACCGCGGGACCGCGCGGCGGTCGCGCGCGCGGGGGCGGGGAGGGAAGCGAACGGCGACGCCCCGCCCGGGGACGGGGCGCGCAGCGCCGAGCTGCTCTGGGGGGAGCGGGAGCGGCCGAGCCGCGGGCCCAAGCCTGGCCTCAGCGTCGAGCGCATCGTGCGGGCCGCGATCGGGATCGCGGACGCCGAGGGGCTCGCGGCCGTCTCGATGCAGCGGGTCGCGAGCGAGTTCGGCTTCACGACGATGGCGCTGTACCGCTACGTGCCGGGCAAGGCCGAGCTGGTCGACCTCATGATCGACACGGCGATCGGTGAGCCGCCGGCCCTGGACGGCGTGGCAGGCGGGTGGCGGCCGAAGATCGAGGCGTGGGCCCGGCATGTGTGGGCGGCCTTCCACCGGCACCCCTGGGCGCTGGGAGCCACCGGACACCCCCGGCTCATGGGGCCGAACGAGCTGGGCTGGCTGGATTCGGCGCTCGGCGCGCTCTCCGGAACCGGCCTCGCCCCGGGGGAGCGGCTCGACGCGTTCCTCGTCGTCCTCGGCCACGTCCGGACCGCGGCGCACCACGCGGTGGAGAGGTCCCGGCGGCAACAGGGCGGCGTGACGGACGAGGCGTGGGGGGCCTTCCTGGTGGAGCTCGTGCAGAAGCACGGCGACCGCTACCCGGCGGTGAGAGAGGCCATGTCCTCGGGCGCCTTCGGGCCGCCCGAGGGCGACGGGCTGGAGTTCGGTCTGCGCTGCGTGCTGGACGGCATCGGGGTGCTCATCGCGGCGCGCGCGGCGCGGTCCGCGTGACGGCGCGCAGCGGGGCGCCGGGCGTGCTTCCGCCGGGGGCGGCGCGCGCCCTCCCGCGCGGCCGGGGGACCGGGCTAGGAGAACGAGAGCGGCTGTCCCGTGGCCTCCACGACGGCCATCCACAGGTCGTCCGTCGGCTCCACCTGCTTGCGCATGCGGACCGCGAGCGACATGGGCACGTGGACGAAGCGGCCGTGCCACCGGCCGATGAGCATCTCGGTGTTGCCCGCCATCGCGGCGTGGGCCGCGTTCCGGGCCATGTTCCAGCAATACACGCTGTCCGACGGGGACGCCGGGACGCTGCGGATATGATAGCTCGGGTCGAGGTACTTCAGCGTCGCCTCGACCCCGCGCGCCCGGAAATACGCGTTGATGCGATCCCGCAGGACGAGGCCGATGTCCTTCAGCTTGACGTTGCCGCTGAGGTCGGTCGCCATCGGCTCCGCGCTCGGGGAGCAGTGCTCCTGCAGGGCTCCCTCGGCCACGACGACGACGGCGTTGCCGTGGCGGGCCAGCCGCCGCTCGAGGTGCGCGAGCAGCCCGCACGGGCCGTCGAGCTCGGCGCGGACCTCGGGGATGAGGACCACGTCGACGTCCGCCGACGCGAGCGCCGCCGTGCAGGCGATGAAGCCCGAGTGCCGGCCCATCAGCTTGACCAGGCCGATGCCGTTCTTCGCCCCCGAGGCCTCCACGTGCGCGCTGCGGATGACGTCCACGGCGGCGGCAAAGGCGCTCTCGAAGCCGAAGCTGCGGTCGATGAAGTGGATGTCGTTGTCGATGGTCTTGGGCACGCCGATGACGCCGATCGGCAGGCGGCGCTCCTCGATGGCCCTGACGAGCGACATCGCGCCGCGGATGGTGCCGTCTCCGCCGACGACGAAGAGCACGTTGATGCCGAGGGACTCGAGCGTGTCCACCATCTGGTGCGGGTCCTGGTTGCCGCGGGAGGTGCCGAGGACGGTGCCGCCCATGCGGTGGATCTCCTCGACATTGGGGGGGTCGAGGCGCATCGGGGCATGCCCGAAGCGCGCGGCCAGCCCCTCGTAGCCGTAACGAAAGCCGAAGACGTGCTGGACGCCGTAGCTGTGCGCGAGCGTGAGCACGAGCCCGCGGATGACGTTGTTCACGCCGGGGCACAGGCCGCCGCACGTCACGATGCCGGCGCGCATCTCCCGCGGATCCCAGAAGACGCGGTTGCGCGGCCCGGCCAGCTCGAACGCCGGCGGCCGCGGGCCGGAGGCGCCCGCGAGGACGGTGGACAGGCGATCGTCGAACAGCACCTTGTCGGCCTCCCCGACGTACACCGTGGCCTTCTCGCCGAGCTTCTCGGCGACGGGCGAGGGGTACCGGCAGGGGCCGAGATCCTTGATGGCGAGATCGGCTGGGGTCACCACGTGGAATGCCTCCGGGGGTGAGAGCACCACCCTGCGGCGCGAGCCGCCGCGGGGCCCCGCCATTGTCTCGCGGCGCCGGTTTCGTCGGCTTTTCGGGAGCGAGAAGGTGTCGTATCGCGCTGGCGGTCGCGCCCGGCGCCGCGCGTCGACGCCGGCGGCCTCCCGAGCCGGAGCGTTCGCCCAGGCGCGGCCGGAGACCGCGCTAGAACTCGAGCATCAGCCCTATCGACGGGTAGATGATGAAGCTGTCGAGATCGACGGCGACCGCCCGCTCTCCGAGCACGGCGAGCTCACCGCTCGAGAAGATCTCCGCGAGCGTCAGCTCGAAGCCGAGGAACACGTGCTTGTAGCCGAGGGCGACGCCCGCCTGGCCGCCCACGTAGAGCCCGGTGCCGGAGAACGACGCGAGCTCGCGCTCGCCCGGGTAGCCGGTGAAGGCGGGCAGATCCACGACGAGCGCTGTGTCGAACGTCGTGAACATGAGCCGAGGGCCGCCCCAGACCCGGTACCATGTGCCCGCCGTCCCGATCTGGATCGGCAGATCGATCTGCCATCGCGTGAAGTCCTCGAGCTCGACCAGGCCAAGGATGCTCCCGACAGGCAGATCGATCACGTAGCGCCCGACCCCGGCGCCGGCCGTCAGGTCGACGCCGTGCTTGTCGCGCTTCAGGAGCTGATACCGGGTGCCCAGGCGAAACGCGCTGCCGGTGTAACGGAGGTTGAGCTCCCAGCGGTCGAGCGCCGTGTAGCCGACCCCGATGTGCGGCGTGACCGACGGCGGGTTCAGGGCGAGCGCGCCGCCCGCCTCGAAGAGCGTTTGCCGCTCGCCCTCCGTCAGCTCCCGCGACTCCGCGATGTTCGCCAGCACGACGCCGGCGTCCACGACCGACGCGATCGCGCCGGTCGGGACCGAGACGTCGAGCCCGAGCTCGGCCTGCACATGGCCCTTGTCGGCCACGTGGGCTGGCTGGAAGGTGGAGAGCGCCGGAGCGCAACCGCACGTCCAGAGGGAGAGGAGCGCGAAGGCGAGCAGCCGCATGATGTCTTGAGTACGCTACCATGCGCGCCCTCTTCCCTGGGCCGGAGCACGGAAGGATCGGGGGTCAGTCCCGCCCCTTCTTCACGCCGATGTCCTCGTAGGGGTTCGGCCGGCCCTCGCCCTCGTCGCCGCCGGTGGCGCCTTTGCCGCCGAGATCGCCGTGGCCGTGCGTCGCGCCCACGGCGCCCTCGGTGTCGCCGCCCTGGTGCGTCCCGCCGGGGTTCTCGCCCTTCTGGTACGCCTCGGCGCTCTCCTGCGAGCTCTTGCCGCCGTGCTGCGCCTCGCCCGCGCGCCGCTGCGTGCGCTCGTCGACGTGCTGCTGGTCCTTGCCCTCGGTGCCCTTCTTGTTCTGGTTATCCATGGGCCTCTCATGGAGCGGGGGTGCCCGGCCGCAAGCCCCCCGCCGGCCAGCGCGCCGCCCGCGAGCGCCGCCAGCGATCAGGCCGCCTTCCGTGCGCCGCGCCGATCCGGTAGTGCTGCTCCCTGCTCCGGCCCCGCATGCTCCCGTCGACACGGCCTCCGTCCGTCGCCCAGCGCCTCGAGCGCGCCCTCGAGGTGCTCGTGCCGGCGCTCGACATCGTCGAGGCGCGCGTCGACGAGGGCGCGCCGCCGGCCTGGTGCGAGGCGCGGGGCTGGACGGGGTTCCTCCTCTCGCTCGCCGACGGGGATCTCGCCCGCTGCGAGGCCGAGGGGCTCGCGCCGTGCATCGACGGGCTCGACGGCGCGCCGCCGAGCCTGAAGGCCCTCGCGCGCGCCGCGGACGAGGCCGCGAGGTTGCCGCGGCGGCCGGTCCAGCCGCTGGCGCCGGCGTCCCTCGACGAGCTCAAGGCGGTGCCCGCGCGCAAGCGGCTCCAGCTCGAGGCCCTGCTCGGCGCCGTGGCGCCGATGGCCGCTCGCGCCCGCCGGCTCGTGGACGTGGGCGCGGGGCACGGGCACTTCACCCGCCTGGCCGCCGCGCGCTTCGAGCGCGACGCTGTCGGCCTGGAGCGCGAGCCCGATCGCGTCGCGACCGCCTCCGCGCTGGCCGCGGGGGGCCGGGCGCGCTTCGTCGCGTTCGACGCCTGCGAGGAGGCGCTCGCGTTCGCCCCGGACGACCTGTCCGTCGGCCTGCACGCCTGCGGGGAGCTCGGGGACCGCATGGTGGTGGCGGCGGCGGAGGCGCCCTGCGATCTCGCGCTCGTCTCGTGCTGCCTGCAGAAGATCGGCGCGCCGGCCCGCGCCCCGCTCTCGGCCGCGGGCAGGGCGGCGGGGCTCGTCCTGCGGCGCGAGGCGCTCGGCCTCACCAACCTCACGGCGCGCCGCGCCGGGGTCGAGGCGAGCCTGGACGAGGAGCTCGCCGCGCGCGAGCGGCGGCATGCGCTGCTCTCGCTGCTCCGGGGCCGCGGGCTCGAGGTGGCCCAGGGCGAGGAGATGCGCGGGATCAACCGGCGGCGCGCGCACGGCGGGCTGCGCGAGCTCGCGGCGCGGGCGCTCGCGCTGCGGGGCCTGGCCCCGGCGACCGAGGCCGAGCTCCACGCGCGCGAGGCGGCGGCGCGGGCGGCGTTCGGGCGGATGCGCCGGCTCACGCTGCCGCGGTACCTCCTGGCCCGGCTGACGGAGGTCGCGGTCGCGCTGGACCGGGCGATGGCCCTCGGCGAGCGGGGCCATGAGGTGGAGGCGGCCGTCGTCTTCGCGCCCGAGGTGACGCCGCGGAACATCGCCATCTTCGCGAGCGCGCGGCCGGGAGGGCTCGGCGGCTGAGGCGGCGCGGCGGAGTATCGGCCCGCCGCGCCGCCGCGCCTCGACCGAGGTCCTTGATGGCGAGATCGGCAGAGGTCGCCAGAGGAGCCGCTGCTTCGAAAGGAACGGGGGCGGCTCGACCTGCACCGCGGGCTCGGCATGCGCGAGCGTCGGGCAGGAGCGCTGAGCGGGTCACGCCCACATCAGGACCGGGCTTTGCCGCTTGTACTTGAGGAACGCCTGGATCGAAACCCGAGGGCCGCCCTGCATCGTCGTCACCGCATGCGGTCGCCCCGTATTGAGCATCACAAGATCGCCAGCTTCGATACTCAGACGGATGGGAGGAGGAAGGAGCCCCTGGACGTAGGTTTGCAGCTCCTCGTCCATGTAGCTAGGCGCCAGGAAGAAATTGCTGATGAGACTCCAATGCCTCACCAGCGAGAGGCGAGGATTCCAGATATAGAGGTCGCCGCCTCTCGTGGGCTTCTTGAGGTAGATATTGACCGAAAAAACGCCCTGTTGACTGCTCAGCAGAGGTGCGCTGTCAGCGTGGCAGTTGAGCGGACGCTCCCGCATTTCGGCGTTGTCGTGCATCACGCGGATGAGCGAGGGCCTCATTGGATGCCCTTTGTACTCCTTCAGCTTGAGGCCGTGCTTCCAATGCTTGTTGATCAGATCGCGGAACGAATCGATCGGAAATGGATGCGGTGCCGCAAGCGCGCGCATCACCTCAGGGCCAGATACGGCGGATGTAAAATAATCCGTCCATTCCTCCTGGCTGCGAGCTGCCACGTTGAACGGCACTCCGAGGGTGTCGACGTCGCTCTTCTTGTATACCTTTTTGGGATCGCGGACATTCCAGTTCACGAGATCCTGTTTCAAGATATTGTTCGAGAGCGTGTCGCACGCTTCTCTGCTCACGAACTGCGGGATGTGAATGGCGCAGATGCGGTTGGAGAAGAGGGCTGCGAGCGCGCGCGGCGTCAGCGTCGCAGTGCGAGCGACCGCGCTTCGATCCGACTCGATCTCCTTGGCGCCCAGGACTCTATCGAGCGCCGTCCCGAGGACCTTCGAAAACGGGGAAGCCACGATGCGCATGCCGATGCGAGCAGCGAGAGGCGTTGGATTTTTGGGTCTCTCGGGAATGGTGATGGCTTCCATGGCGGCAGCGTACAGGATACGAGAACTCTCGCCCGTGTCAACCGCTTCATTGGCGCCCGAGCACCTCGCCGTAGCGCGCATGCGCGGAGGCCAGCTCGTCGCGAAGCGGCTCGCCGCCGAGGCTATCGAGCATCGAGCATCGAGCATCGTGTTACGTCCATCGTGTCCAATCCGTGACTCTCGAGGAGACCGAGCCGGATGCTGGCATGGTCCCACTTCTTCTCGGGCTTGATGGAAATGCAGACCAGGCCGCCGGCGATAGGGTCGCGCTCCGGTCAGCCTCTCATCGCCTCGATCGGGCTCATCCGCGCCGCCCGCACCGCCGGGAAGAGGCCTCCGAGGAGCCCCATTCCGACGGACAGGAGCAGCGAGCGCACGAGGATCCCGAGCGTCGGCTCGGCCGTGAATACGATCTCCGCGAACGTGGCGAAGTTCACGATCGAGAACCGCACGAAGCCCATCGACAGGGAGGCGACGACCCCTAACAGCCCACCCAGCAGCGCGAGCAGGCTCGACTCGATCAGGAACGAGAGAAGGATGCTCCGCCGGGAGAAGCCGAGCGCTCGCAGCGTGCCGATCTCCCTCTGTCTGTTGGCGACCGACGCGTACATCGTGATGATCGCGCCGATGATCGCGCCGAGCGATGTGAGCACCGCGATCAGCGTGCCCATGGCAGTGACGAAGAGGCTCGTCACCTCCGACTGCTTCTCGTAGTACTCGCTTTCGCGCATCACCACGAGGCCGAGCTGCCGGTCCTGACCGATGTTGGCGGCGAAGGAGTCGAGCGTGTTGGCCGAGATCAGCCTGACCCGGATCGAGGAGACGGTACCCTGTTTGCCGAACGCTGCGCTCACCGTGTGCAGATCGGCCCAGACCTCGGATTCGTACGAGGAGCCACCGTCCTCGAAGACGCCGACCACCCTGACCGGTCGGTTCTTCCGCAAGTCGAAGGTGTCGCCCACGCGGAGCCCCTGGAAGCGCCCGGCGATGGCCTTCCCGACGATGACCTCGTCGGTGCCCGGCTGCGCCGGCCTCCCCTCGACGATCTTCGCGGTGGAGCGGAAGGCCAGCGCGTCGTCCGGCACCCCGCGGACCTGCACGTTGGAAATTCCCTCGGCGCCCAGCTTCCCGAGGAGGATGACCGCGACCGCCTCTCCTACACCATCGGGCGTGTTGTCCGGGCGCTTCGCGACCTCGGGGCTGCTCAGGACGGCAGCGACCTTCTGCTCCTCGATACCGCTCGGCAGCTCGGAGCGGGACCCCTTGCGGAGCACCATCGCCACGTCGTCTCGCGCCGAGCGGCCCAGGGTGCGCCGAATGCTGTTCGCGAGCATCATCGAGGAGGCGAAGACGAACACCACGAGGCCGAGGCCGATCGCGCTTCCTATCGTGGTGGTCCGGCGCACGGCGAGGCTACGGAGGTTATAGGAGATGGGGATCATGGCTTCTGGCTGCCTCGACGTCAGGTCACGCGACGGAGCGAATCAGCCACCGAAAACTTCGAGGCTCGGTAGGCGGGGATGAGCGCCGCGGTCACGGAGAGCGCGGACGCGAGGAGCACCGCCGCGACCATCGTGGTCGGATCGATGCGGAAGTAGGGGAACATCGCGCCCATGTTCTCCTCCAGCCAGCGGCCCATCCCGATCTCGACGACGGGGTAGGACACGGCGAGGCCCAGGATCCCCGCGAGCACCCCCATCGTGAGCGCCTCGCCGAGGATGAAGGTCCAGATGTGTCGCGGCTGAAAACCGAGCGCGCGAAGCACCCCGTATTCCCGTGTCCGCTCGCGGACGCCCATCGCGATGGTGTTGCCGAGTATCATCAGCATGGTGACCAGGATGAGAACGGAGGCGGCCTTGAGCCCGGTGAGGATCGCGGAGAGCATCGCCATGAAGGACAGGTTGAACGCTCGCTCGCTCGTGGTCACGGTCTGGATGTCCTTGTCCGCGAAGAGCCTGTCGACGGCGGCACAGATCTCCGCGCTCCGCTCGGGGTCATCGATCCTCGCCATCACCCAGCCGATCTGCTCTCGCTGCAGGTCCGGGAGAGAGTCGTTCAGGTAGTCCCAGTGGAAGATGAACTGGGAGCGGTCGATCGACTTGCGCGTGGCCTGGTAGATGCCCGAGACGGTGAACTGCCAGTCCCCGGGATAGATGGTGCCGACCAGGTTGATCCTGTCGCCGACGTTGACGCCGAGCTTCCTCGCGAGCACATCGCCGAGGATCGCCCCGGTGCGATCGGACCGCCAGCGCGCCATGTCGACCGGCGTGACGACCATCTCGTCGTACAGCTCGAAGAAGGTGCTCGAGTCGACCGCCATGGAGGCGAATACGTTGTTCGGGTCGCGCGGATCCTTGCCGGCGAACAACGTCGCGTAGCTGACCGAGGGAATGCCGGGCACCTCCTTCACCAGCTCGGCGTAGCGCTTCGGGAGGCTCATGAGCAACGACACCGTATGTCGCGTCGCGATCCGGTCCTTGGCTGCGTGCTCGATCGCGACATTCCACGCGGTGAGGACCGTGCGCAGGAGCACGAACGCGAGCACGGCCACCGCGGTGCCGAGGATGGTGAGCAGGGTTCGAAATCGGTTACGCAACGCATTGCGTGCTGCGATGGAGACCAGGTTCATAGGCGGCTCTCCTTGTCGAGTGGACGGAGCACCATTGCCCGCTCGGCCGCCTTCCGGTCGCGGGTGACCATGAGGATGGCGTCCTTCAACTCCTGCTCGAGCTTCCCCACGATGCGACGAGAAGCTCGATCGGCGCTGAGCTGATCTGTCACGGCGAGCGACCCCATACCACGATCGGCGCGGCGCGTGGAGCAGCTAGTCGGTACCCCGACCGGACGGCCCTCGGCAGTGCCCCATCGCCCTTCGCTGTAAACTTCTTTCCGCCAGCGGAGCGCGGTGACCATTCCTCCGGACGTCCCCTCCCCATCCCCGCGGCAATCGACCCACGACGGGGCGCCGTCCATAGTAGACGTCGGAAGGACCGGCGGCGATGGCATCCGCCCAGGACGAATAGCTCGCGGCCTATGAGCACGACTGCGTCTTGACATCCTTTCCAGGACCTGCTGGCCTTGGCATGCCGGTGAGATTCTTTTTTAACGATACCGGCAAGGGGACTACATGATTGATAACGAGCAAGAGCAGAGCTGTTCCGTGGGCCAAGAGATCGATCTGTTCGGGGAGGACGTCTCCCCGGAGGCGCTCGAGAGCTACATGAACAACAACTTCAGCCCTGAGGCTCAGGGGTCGCTCGTCGCTCTCCTCGCGGCGACGTTCCTCTGATCGATAGTCGAAGGTGATATGGCGCCGTCATAGCGCTCGGCGCTGTGACGGCGCTGTGCTCTCACGCGTGACTAGGACGGATGGATGAGCGAGCAACCCGGTCATGGGCTTCAGGGCGGGCTCCCCTTCTGGAGTGAGACAGAGCTCGCGTGCTGGCTCGACTCGCGAGGGCTCCTCGGCGCGCACAGGATCACGAAAATATCTCCGATGTCCCACCGCGCGATGGCCGCCTTGGTGGAGCTCGACGACGGCTCGGCGCTGTTCGTGAAAAGACCGATGCCCCACCGGCGCGAGGGGATGCTGCTCACGCTGATCTCGGGGCGCGAAGATCTGCGCGGCGTGCGTGATCTGCTGCCGTCGCTCCTGCACCATGACGAGGCGTCGAACGTGACCGTGACGGCGGGTCTCACCCACCAACGCTCGATGCGAGAGCTCTGCATGGCGCGCCCTCCGGAGGACGGTAGCCTCGTGCGCATGGTGGCCGAGGGGCTGTCGAGGCTGCATGCGACCTCGAAGGCTTCGGGCCTCGCCGCAGAGGGGGCGTGCCCCAAGCACGTGGAGAACCCCACCCCGACCTATGGGGGGCTCTCACCCACGAATTTCGCGCACGCCGTCGGGATAGGCTTTCCGGGGTTCCTCGCCGCGGCGCAGGAGATCAACGGGCCGCTGCGGTCGCTGCGCGACGCCTGGCACCCGGAGTGCCTCATTCACGGCGATTTCAAGGACGACAATATCATGGTCGACGCCCGCTCCGCGCAAGCGCCGAAGCTGACGTTCATCGACTGGGAGCTCGGTGGTTGGGGCGATCCGCTCTGGGATGTTGGCTGTCTGGTCGGACAGTTCTTGTATCACTGGGTCGCCTCCATTCAGCCGAGCAAGGAGAAGGATTTCGCATCGTGGGTGCGCAACGCCGCCGTCCCCTTTGCGGAGGTCCGCCGCGCGTCGAGCGCATTCGTGTCCTGTTACGCGGCGGCTTCAGGACGGGCGCTGGAAGGGCCGAACGGATGCCTGACCAAGATCGTCCAGTTCGCAGGGTTGTTCCTGCTCTACCGAGCGATCGCGACCCTCGAGGTCATGGGCATGCTGCCGAGCAGCGCCTCCTATTGCCTGCAGGTGGGCCGCGCGCTGATCGGTACCCCCGAGAAGTCGAAGGCCATCGTCATAGGACAGCTCTCATGATGGCACTTTGCGATGCGAGCCCTTACCACCAGGTCCTCCGCCGTATCGCGGCGGAGGTGTCGGTGACGAGCGAGAGCGATTATGCTCACGTCCCCGACGCGACGGTGCTCCCCGCTCTCGACCTGAGCCATGAGCTGCTCCCACCTCCCGCTTCGCCGTCCTGGCCGGCGGTCCTGCAGGGCTTATCGAATTTCATTTACGCGTATTACTATCTCGGAGATCCGAGCGAGACAAGGAACGCGCGGCGCAAGGGCCTCACGCCGAGCCCTATCGTGCTGCGCGAGGACGCGGAGTTTGGCGCATCGCTCCGGACGGCGAACCGAGGGAAGGGGTATGCCGATCCCGGCTGGCGCGTGCGCGGGACAGAACGTGGCGCGGTCGTCGTGGAAAAGAACCGCATCTCGCTCCTGGCGCGCGAGGGAGACATCGTTGAGCAGCCAACGCGCCTTGGCCCAGGCGACGAGGTCACGCTCCGCTTCCCAAATGACCGCCCCTATGCCTACCCAGGATACTACATGGCGGTGGGCGACGGCGGGCCAGCCACGCACGAGCTCCAGCGGGAGCTCCTGCGGATCTATTTCGATGTGCGCCCCCAGGGGGCGCCCGCGCTCATCGCGGCGCTCACGGGCGGAATGGGCGCCGCCCTGACGAAGTTCTCCGTGAAGGTGCTCAACAATCCCCTTGCATACACGCGCCCGGACGCGGCTGTCGCTTTCATGCTGCGCGACGAGTACCCGCGCGCGCGCGGGATGCTCAAGGACGTCGTGGACGCGCTGCGCCCTGATCTGGGTGAACGGGTCCCGGCGTTCGCGTGTCCTATCGCCTCCGGCGTGGGCGTCGCGGAAGAGCCACCCTCGGAGGGGCCGGTACGAACCAGCTTCGGTCAGCACCGTTGCGTCATCGTCGCGCGGGGGCTCGTGCGCGCGTTTCGCGATGGGGTCGAGGACGCCTCGATCCGCCTCCTGTACATCCTGCGGGAGCTTGATGCCACTGGCATCGATTCCTCGCGCCCTTACCTCAACCCTCGTTCGGCCGGCGTGTATGCTCCGCTCGATGACGTCGGGCCATCGGGCCGCCTCCGAGCGGGAGCATCGTCCGCTGCGTCCGCCACGTCAGATGGGGAATGAAATGCGACTAAAGAGTTCACCAAAACGACCAGGATTCCACAGAATAGTCATGCCCGAGGAGACGCTGGCGCGAGTGCAGCCGCTCATGAGGGCCGTCGGTATAACGAGGATTTCAGACATCACCGGGTTGGACCGCCTCGGTATCCCTGTCTGGAGCTCGGTCGTCCCCAAATCCCGGGACATGCTGTCCGTGTACAACGGCAAGGGCGCGACGCACATCGGCGCCAAGGTGGGCGCTATCATGGAGGCGTTCGAGCGTCACGCGGGCCTCACCTTCGAGCGGCCGTTCATTCGCACCTCGTACAACTCCATCTCGAAGCAGCGTCGGGCGCTCGACCCGGAGGCGGCCGGGATCGTCATGCACCCGACGTATACGAAGGACAAGGAGATCCTCTGGACCGAGGGGCACGATCTGTTCACGGGGGAAGAGATCCTCGTGCCGGCGGATCTCGCAGGCTACAACAGCATCCACGCCGCTGACCAGGCCGTCCGAGCCTACTTGATCTGTACGACGAACGGGCTCGCGTCCGGCAACACCTACGAGGAGGCGATCGCACAGGCGCTCTGCGAGGTCATCGAGCGTGACGCATGGACGATCGCCACCATATTGGCACACTGGTTGCCGCGCGCTCGGTTCGAGGCGGAGCGAGCGAAAGCTGGGCTCCCCCGCCTCGAGTGGGGGGGCAAGGACGAGCAACCCTTCTCGGATGACGGCGATCGCTATCCAGTCATCGATCCGAGCACCCTCGACGGTGAGGTGCGGCAGGTTTGTGACATGTACGTCGCCGCTGGGTTGCCGCCGACCTTGAGGGATATCACCTCGGACATCGGTGTCCCGACCATGGTGGTCACGGTCTCGGAGGAGGTCTCGCCGGATTTTCCGCGCGCCCATATCGGCGTAGGGGCGCACCAGGATCGCCGGGTCGCCGCGCTGCGCGCGCTGACCGAGGCCGCGCAGAGCCGGGTCGTCGACATCCAGGGGGTCCGCGAGGACATGACCAGCGCCGAGGAGAAGACATCGAAATACATGTCGCACGCCAAGCGGGTGTCGCGCATCAACCGGAAGAACTGGCTCCACATGGAGACGAGCAACAAGAGGTCGTTCGCAGATATCCCCTCGCTCCAGACCGAGGACACCCTGGACGACATCAAAGCGATGCTCGACGGCCTTCGTGCATGCGATCTCAACCTGGCCATCGAGGTCGACGTGACCAACCCCGAGATCGGCATCCCCGTGACGCGCGTGATCGTGCCAGGCCTCGAATCCTGGGCCGCCGATCACGGTCGCGTCGGAAAGCGAGGCGCGAAGCACTGGAACGCACACCGCGCATCGAGCCTGCGCAAGAGGTAAACTTCCATGCCGGTATCCACTGATCAGATCGTCATTTATGTCGGTCCCAGCCTTGCTGTCCATGACGCGCGGCAGATCCTAGACGCCGATTATCGCCCCCCCATCCGGCGCGGCGACATCGACGCGCTGATGCAGTCGCCTCCCAAGATCGTCGGTGTCATTGACGGTAAGTTCTTCCAGAGCTTCGCCATCTCCCCGAAGGAGATGCTCCCCGCGATCGAGGCGGGGGTCGTCATGCTCGGCTCCTCCAGCATGGGGGCGCTGCGCGCCGCGGAGCTCTACCCCTTCGGCATGATCGGGGTGGGGAGGATCTACGAGATGTACAAGACCGGCGAGATCGATGCCGACGACGAGGTCGCGATGGTCTTCGACGGGGACGATGGGCGCGCCTACTCCGTGCCGATGGTCAATATCCGAGTCGCGCTCGAGAGCGCTGTCAAGGAAGGCGTCATCAGCGCGGAGAGTGAGAGCACATTGATCAAGCTCATCAAGGACGTGTACTTCCCCGAGCGCAGCTACCCTATGATGCTGAAGCTCGCGGCCGGTCGGATGCCCGAGCGAGAGCTCGCCGATCTGCACCAGTACCTTCAGGAGCGCGCGCCCGACGCGAAGCGGAACGATGCAATTCAATTGCTCCACGATGTCAAGCGGATCGCGGCAACGCTCTGAGCGCGAGCTCCCCGCCGTGGGGGATGGGCGCCGATGCTCGGGCTCGGCGCCCCTCTCGACCTAGAGGTGAGCGATGCCTGTTGAACGCGCCTTGCCGAGCGCGGAGGCCGGGCTAGGGGAGCTCCTCTCAGGGCCAGACGGGGGCATCCTCACGGCGCTGCTCGGGGTCACCTCGGTCGTCCTGGTTCTCTGTCTCCTGCTCGTGTACCGGCGGTGGCCCGTGCTTTCGGTGATCCCGATCTTCATGGGTTCGGTGCTCCTCACGGCGCTCGGTGCCTTCCTCGTTCGACCAGCCGTCGTCCTCCCTTACCTGCGGCTGGCAGCGGCGCTTTCGGTCCCTCTCGAGATCCTCGTCGCGGGCTGGGTCGTCTACGTGGTGCTCCGCGCGAGGCGGAGCTTCCGGACCGCGGGCGCCGATGGCGATTTTCACGAGCGGACCCTCGCAGCCGTGCGCGCCGCCGCGGGCAATAGTCGCCTCTCCGACATCGTCGCCACCGAGGTGTCGCTGCTCTACCATGCGCTGTTCTCCTGGCGCGCGCGCCCGGTCGCCGCGCCCGGGCAGACGCTCCACCCCTATCGACGGGAGGCCGGCTATGGTGTGGCGCTCCCGGTGCTCTTGATGGTGATCGCCATCGAGACGACGATCGTCCACGTCCTGCTCTCCGGCTTCTACCCTCCTGTCAAGTGGGCCCTCATGGTGGCCGGCCTCTACGCGATGCTGTGGATCGTGGCCGATCACCGGGCGACAGCGGTCCGCCCCATGCTCCTCGACCGCGACGCGCTTCGGGTCAGGGCGGGTCTGCGACGGAGCGCGCGCATCCCGCTCTCCAGTATCGCCGCGGTGCGCTGTCTGAGCGCGGCGCCCCCGCGTGGCACACCTGGTTACGTCAACCTGGTGCTCTTCGGACGGCCACGGATGCTCGTCGAGCTCAAGGAGCCGACGCGGCTCGAGGGGCCTTATGGGACGACCAGGCAGGGTCAGAGTCTCGGTATCTCCGTCGATGACTGGCCCGCTTTCCAGCGTGCGCTCTCGGGTTTCGGCGTCGCGTTCGAGGGCGAGCACGAGAGCACCTCCGACGATGTCTTCGATCGGCTCCGCGAGGGGCTCAGGAGCTCCCTTCGGAGCACGACCGCTGCAGACTTGCTGGCTCGCGAGCTCTCGCTCCTCGCCTGTGCGTTCTTTTTCTTTTGGCTCGCGCCCTCCGCTCCCGCTTCCGGCGAGGCGTTCACCGTTCACCGCAAGAGCGGCTACGGCGCGGTCCTCGGCGTGCTCCTCTTGCTCGCGCTCGGGGAGCTCGCGGCCGTTCACCTGATCCTCCACGACACGAGCGCGGTCGCGTCCAATGTGCTCTTGGCGCTGAGCGTCTACGGGATCGTCTGGTTGTTCGGCGACTATCAGGCGCTGCGCCTGCGCCGAGTTCTCGTCGTTCGCGGCATGCTGCTCGTCCGGGTCGGCCTGCGGGCGGAGGTCCGGGTCTCGCTGAAGGACGTGGAGGCCATCGAGCGTCTCCCGGCCTCAGGCGAGCCAGATCGGCGTTCGGGCTATGTCCGGTGCACCGCGATGGGGGCACCTGAGCTGCTCATTCGTCTGCGCAGACCTGTGGAGGCCGAGGGGATGTTCCGTCGAAGTCGGAAGGTTACATGCATCGGCATCACCGTCGACGACGAGGCGAAGTTCATCCGCGCCGTGGAGGCGCGGCGCGACCTCGAGCCCGGCGGCGGAGCTCCGATGCACCCGCCGGCCGCGCCGTGCCCGATCTGACGATGAGAGATGCCATTGGAGCCGCGATAACAAGTCATGATATTCGGCGAGAGAGGTAGCCAATGAATCGAACTATGCTGACGATCTTCAGAGTGCTAGCGACCCTGTCGATGGTTGTCTTGGTTTGCTGGCTCACTGGTGCACATGAGGCGCCCGGAGAGAAACAATTACTATTGATTCCGGGATTTCTGGGTCTAGGCATCGCCGTATGGGCAGCCAAGCTCAACCCGCAGGGGGCCAAGATCGGGCCAGCGCCGCTTCCGTCGAAGCTCATCGAGCATGGCCCCTATCGACGGATCGCCCATCCGATGTACACTGGGCAGTGGATGGCCGTGACCTTCTTCATGTGGTATGGGGCGGGTTTCTGGGCTGCGTTCTCGATTGCCTTGCTCTCTGAGATCATGTTCAGGGAATATGTGTGGAGAGAGCAGGGTGCAAAGACAGAGGGCGCTCCGGCGCGTATACAGTAGTCCCGGAGGCCGCTGCGAACCTGAAGCGCTGAAACCATGACAAAGCTAATCGCCCCCTTTTCGCCCGAGGGCGCCACCCCCATCGATGGCGAGATCGCCAGGCGCCTGCTCGGCGTGGCCCTGTCCCGCGGCGGAGACTACGCCGATCTCTACTTCGAATACCGGGTCGCGTCCCACTACGTGTACGAGGAAGGAAAGCTGAAGGCGGTCGGCCGCGGCATCAGCCTGGGCCTGGGCGTGCGCGTGCTGTACGAGCACGCCACGGGCTACGCGTACTGCGAGGAGCTGACCGAGGAGGCGATGGCCGAGGCCGCCCGCACCGCAGGGCAGATCGCGGCGAGCACGGCGAGCCCACCCCCCCAGTCGATCCGCCAGGTCCCGGTGCCCTCCTTCTACCCTGTCGCGGAGCCCAGCATCGAGGGCCTGCCCGAGGCCAAGCTGGACCTCCTGCACCGCGCCGACCGGTGCGCGCGGGCGTACGACAGCCGCATCGTCAAGGTCCAGTGCAGCTTGGCCGAGGAGCTGCGCCACGTGCTGCTCTTCACCGCGGACGGGCGCATGTGTCACGATATCAAGCCGCTCCTGCGCTTCGCCGTGAGCGTGGTGGCCGAGGACGTCCCCCGGAGGAAGAAGAAGACCGGATCGAGCGGCGGCGGCGGGCGGTTCGGCATGGAGTATTTCGCTCGGAAGCCGCCGGAGTTCCACGCCACCGAGGCGGCCCGCTCGGCGATGGCGATGCTGGATGCGCGCGAGGTGCCGGCCGGCGAGATGCAGGTCGTGCTCGCGCCCGGAGACTCGGGCATCCTGCTCCACGAGGCGGTGGGGCACGGCCTGGAGGCAGACTTCATCCGCAAGCAGACGTCGAACTACTCGGGGCGGATGGGGCAGCGCGTGGCCTCCGAGCTGTGCACCGTGGTGGACGACGGGACCATCGGCCACAGCCGCGGCGCCATCAATGTCGATGACGAGGGCTACCCCGGTCAGGTGAATGTCCTGATCGAGGGCGGGCTGCTGCGCGGGTACATGCAGGACTGGCTCTCGGCGCGGCAGCTCGGCCAGCAACCGTCGGGCAACGGGCGGCGCGAGTCGTTCAGCCACGCTCCGATGCCGCGCATGACCAACACCTACCTGCAGCCGGGGCCCCACGACCCGGACGAGATCCTGCGCTCGGTGAAGCGCGGCATTTATGCCAAGCGCTTCTCCGGCGGCCAGGTGGATATCGGCCCCGGCGACTTCGTCTTCTCCCTATCGGAGAGCTACCTCATCGAGGATGGCCGGCTCACGGCTCCGCTCAAGGGGGTGAACCTCATCGGCAACGGGCCGGACGTCCTGACCCGGGTGACCATGCTGGGGAACGACTTCCAGCTCTCGGATGGCATCTGGAACTGCGGCAAGCGCGGGCAGAACTTGCCTGTCGGCGTTGGCACCCCGACCGTGAAGCTCGCCGCGATCACCGTTGGCGGCACCAAGACCTGACGAACCTTCCTCATGCCTTTGATGGGACACGCCTCATGAACGACAAACGTGAAGCCCTGAAGCAGCTCGTGCAAGAAGTAGCTGCCCAGGCGATCGCCGCCGGCGCCGACGCCGCCGAGGTCATCGCCCAGAACCGCGTCGAGCTGAAGGTCAAGGTCCGCAACGGCAAGCCCGAGTTGATCCACGAGGCTGGCAACAAGCGCCTGGGGCTGCGCCTCTTCACGAGCCGCCGCGCCGGGCTGACGTACACCTCGGACTTCTCGGCGGCGGCGCTCCGCGACTTCATCGCCGACTCGGTGGCCATGTGCCGGCTGAGCGAGCCCGACGAGCTGAATACCCTGCCCGACCGCGACGAGCTGGCCCGCGATCCGCTGCCCGAGCTGTACCTGTGGGACGATGACGCCCTGCTCGTCACCGCCGCCGACGCGCTGGACCGGGCCTGCCGCGCCGAGGCGGCGGCCCTCACCTATTCCGACAAGATCACCAACTCCGAGGGGGCCACCTACAGCCGCTCGGCCGGGGCCTATGCCTATGCCTGCGTCGACCGGAACGGCCTTGGTTTCGCCGGCGCCAGCCGCGGCACCAACCAGTCGCTGAACGTCGAGGCCATCTGCGATGACGAGGGCGGCAAGAAGCGCAACGGCCACTACTGGACGGCAGACCGCTTCGTCAGCCGCATGCTCCCCGCGGAGGAGGTCGGCCGCGAGGCGGCGCGGCGCGCCGTGCGCAAGCTCGGCCCGGTGAAGATCGCCACCGCCGAGATGCCGGTGATCTTCGACCCGGAAGCCGCGCGCGGCCTGATTGGGGCGCTGTTTTCGGTCATCTCCGGCGGGGCCATCTACCGCAAGCAGAGCTACTTGTGCGAGCGCGAAAACACGCTCATCGCCTCGCCGCTGATCAACATCGTCGATGATCCCCTGATCGAGGGCGGCCCCGGCTCGCACGCCTTCGATGGGGACGGGCTGCCGTCGCGGCGCAACGTGGTGGTCGAGCACGGGGTGCTGCGGACCTTCCTCTGCGACACGTACGCGGCGCGCAAGCTCGGCCGGCGCAGCACCGCGAGCGCGAGCCGCGCGGTCGGCGGGGCGCCCAAGGTGATGAGTTCGAACTTCATCCTGCTGCCTGGCTCGCAATCCCCCGAAGCGCTGCGCCGCGACGTGGTCCGCGGCCTCTACGTCACCGACATGAAGGGGCTCGGCTTCAACCCGGTGACCGGCGACTTCTCGCGCGGAGCCAGCGGCTTTCTCATCGAAAATGGCGAGCTGACGCTTCCAGTGAGTGAGATCACCGTGTCGGCCAACTTCGACGAGCTGCTGCAGCGGATCGGCGGCGTCGGCAGCGATATCGACCGCCGCGCGGCCAACATGTGCCCGTCGCTGCACGTGTCGCGGATGACGGTGGCGGGGCGCTAGTCTCGACTTGGGCACGAGCCGAGCTTGCCTTGGGCCTCCTGGAAGGTGGTCTCGATCGACCAGCGCTTGGCGTGGTGCTCGATGATGTCCTCGGGCGCGATCGTCACGTCGGTGCTGACCAGCACGTGGCACAGGCCGCATCGCCGACGACGAGGAGGCGCCGGTGCGGCAGCCGCCCGGCAAGCAGCCTGATGAGCTCAGCCGCGAGCTCGGTGGTGCGGCGAAGCGCGCGCCGCTGCGAGCGGCGGCGCGCGCTGCTCTCGCTGCTCCGGGGCCGCGGGCTCGAGGTGCGGCCCGCCGCGCCGCCGCGCCGCCGCGCCGCCGCGCCGTGAGGGAGTCCGGCTACGGATATCCGGCTACGGATAGCTGACCGTGATCTCGCCGAGGAAGGTCCGGCCGTTCTGGCGGCTCGTGGACGAGCGGTAGGTCTCGGCGACCGGGTAGTCGTAACGCGCGTCGATCGCGTTGTAGAGGCCGAACACGTAGCGGGTATGGAAGCGGCGGCTCTCCCCGGAGATCGTGAGATCCGCGACGATCGCCGTCCCCGTCGCGTCGCCCCCGCCGCGAGGGATCTGCCGCGGGGCCTCCAGGTTGAGCCGCAAGCCGGCAGAGAGGAGCCTGTCCACCACCGGGATCACGCCGCGGAACGACGCGAGGTGCTCCGGGACGTTGATGAGCCGCTCGCCGCCGGCGCGCTGTGCGCGCTGGTAGCCGTAGTTCGCCGACAGCATCCAGCCCTGCCGCCACTCGCGGCGCAGCTCGAGGTCGCCCCCGGCCACGGTCGCCGCCGACCTGCTGTTCTCGTACCGCACCACCCCGGGGCTGTCCTCCACGAAGGAGATGATGGCCGAGACGCGGCTCGCGTGGATCGCGCCGAGCGCGACCCACTCGTCGCCGAGGCGCTGCGAGTACTCGACCTCGCCCGAGAGGATCGACTCCGGGGAGAGCCTGAGGCGCCGCTGGGGGTCGACGGCGGCCACCTGCGTCTCGTCGTCCTTGTAGTACTGCTCGGAGATGCTCGGGGCGCGGAAGGCGCGCCCGCCCATGATCTTCAGGACCCCCCCGGGCGCGGGCCGGACGATGATCGCCGCGCGCGGGACCACGATCGGCTCGAACTCGCTGTAGGCGTCCACGCGCGCGCCGGCCGACAGGCGCAGCCACGAGGCGGGCGAGCCGTCGGCGATGAGGTAGCCGGCCGCGAAGCTGTAGCTCGCGCGCTTGTCCAGGATCACGGCGGCAGGGTCGTCGCGGACGTTGTGCAGCGTCGCCTCGGGGTGCGTCTGGACCTCGCCGCCCCCGGTGAGCCTCAGCCAGCGGAGCGGCGTCCACGCGGCCCTCGCCTCGACGCCGAGCCAGGTGCCGTACTGGTTCTCGGAGATCAGCTCGTCGAACGCGTAGCGGCCGTGCCAGACGAAGCGGTTCACGTGGCCGCGCACCATCAGCTGGAGGTCGGGCGCGAGCCGCGGCTCGAACCGCACCTCGGCCATCATGTGCGTGTCCTCGTACCTCGTCCGGGGGTCGTTCAGCTGCGTGCCCACGTAGCCGGTCGGAACGACCTGCTCGCGCGTGTGGTACATCCACTGCGCCGTGAGCGGCCCGTACCAGGCGCGCCCGTGGGCGCCGCCGGCCCGGAAGGCCTCGGTGTGCTCGGCGACCCGCACGCGCGGGCCGTCCCCGGGCTCCCGCAGCGCGACAGGGACATCGAACCCGTCGGAGCGGGCCGCGGTGACGCTCGCCCGCACGCCCGCTTCCTTGCCGGCGTTGTAGTGGAACCCCGCGCGCGCGTGGCCCACGCTGTCGTAGTAGGTGCCGGCCGTGACGTGCGCGCCGGTGGGCTCGTCCCGCCCGCGCGGGACGAGGTTGACGATGCCGGAGAGGGCGCCCGTGCCGTAGAGCAGCGAGCCCGGGCCGCGGACGACCTCGATGTGATCGACGTCGTGGAGGTCGTCGCGCGCGTCCGAGCCCACGAACGAGGCGTTCAGGACGTTGTCGTTCGTCGAGTGGCCGTCCGAGAGGACGAGGAGCCGGTTGCCGTAGTCGAGCGGCTCGCCGAGCCCGCGGATCCCGGCCGAGTAGACCACGTGGTCGTTCGAGAGGTAGACGCCGCGCGTGCCGCGCAGCGCCTCGGCGATGGTCGGGTACCCGAAGGCGCGCAGCTCCTGCTGGTCGATGACGCTGACCGAGGCCGGCGCGTCCTCCATGCGCTCGAGCACGCGCGAGGCCGACGACACCTCCCG
The DNA here is from genome assembly GCF_051530195.1 of Sorangium sp. So ce321. NCBI lineage: Bacteria > Pseudomonadati > Myxococcota > Polyangiales > Polyangiaceae > Sorangium > Sorangium sp. So ce321. The sequence continues at coordinate 3,482,493 of NZ_CP150329.1, forward strand.
GAGCGGCTCCAGCGTGAGGTCGAGCAGCGCCGCCTGCTGGCCGGCCGCCACGTCGAGCGTCCGCTCGACCGGGGCGAAGCCCCGCAGGCTGACGCGGACGCGGCGGCGGCCCACGGGGACGCCCTGGATCACCGACGGCGTGAAGCCCATGGGCCGGCCGTCGATCTCGACGAGCGCGTCGGGCTCGCCCGCGCGCACGAGGATCGAGCCCGTGAGCGGGCTGAGCGCCGCCGTGACCGGGACCGTCTCGTGCGCGGTGACGTTCAGCTGCTGCGGCGCCGCCTGGTAGCCCGAGCGCGCGAAATAGAGCACGTGGCGGCCCGGCGGCAGGTCGAGGTCGCAGGGGGCCGTGCAGGCGGGCGGCGCGCCCTCGCTGTCGACGTGCACGGTGGCCTCGCTCGCGCCGCGCACGCCCACCCGCACCGTGCCGACGATGCGCCGGAGCACGAGGAGCACCTCCTTGGCCTCCCCGAGCTTCACGTCGAGCGCGTCCACCGCCACGGGCTCGTAGCCCGCGAGCTCGACGAGGATCCGGTAGCGCCCCTCGGCGAGGGCGAGCCGGCGCGGCGCCATGCCGCGCACGCCGAGGTCCTTGCGATCGACGTAGATCCTGGCCCCCGGCGGCGACGTGACGATCTGCACGACGGCCACGTGCGGGGCGACGCGCGCGAGCGCGGCCTGGACCTCGGCGACGACCTGCGCGTCGGCCTCGCCCTCGAGCGCGTCGTCGTAGTACCTGTGCGCGTCCGCGAAGCGGCCGAGCTCCTCGTACGTGAGCGCGATGTTGAAGACCACGTTGCGGTTCGGCACGAGCCGGTTGGACGCGAGGAAGTGCTCGAGGGCGGCGTGGAACTGCCCCTTCTTGTAGAGATCGCGGCCCATCTCGAAGTGGAGATCGGCCTCGTCGGCCTGGCCCTCGCCGTCGGCGCGGGCGGCGGGGGCGTGGAGCAGCGCGCTCACGAGGAGGGGGAGCGCGGCGAGCCTCCACCGGCGAGCGCGCGGGGGCCGGCCTGCGCGCATACTCGAGGGCGCTCGACGCATGCCGTCAGGACACCGAAAAGGTTGAAACCCCGAGAAAACGAACCACAGAGGCACAGAGGGCACAGAGGGCACAGAGTTTTTTTGTTGGTCCTCTGTGTCCTCTGTGCCTCTGTGGTTCAAATCTCTTCATTTCCGGGCGTTTCAAGCTGATCGGTACTCTAGCGGTGCTCACGCAGGCGCGCCGATCTCGCCGGCGCCGGTCCGCCGCTGGCCGCTGGCTCGCCGCTGGCCGCGGGCTCGACGCTGGCCGCGGGCTCGACGCTGACCGCCGGCAGGGCCGACGGCGCGAGCACCGCGCGCGGCCGCGGCGTCCTTGCGGAGCCCAGCGGGGCGAGCGCGGCGCCGGCCGCAGCGAACCCGCTCGCCGCGGCGGCCGCGGGGGGCATGACGGCCACGGACGGCGGGAAGAACGAGGGCCCGGGATCCTCGCGCGCGGGCGCGGCAGGCCCGTCCGGGGCCGGCGCGGCCGCCTCGCCGGCGGGCGGAGCGCCAGCGACCGGCGCCGCCGCGCGCCCCAGCCACGCGAGCGCCGCCGCGCCCCCGAGGATCGCGACGAGCGCCACCACGGGCGCGACAGCGCGCCGCCGCGCGGGCCGCCGGCGCGCGTCCGCTGCGGGGCCGCTCTCGCGCGGCGCGGGCGAGGATGCCGGCGCCGCGTCCGGGCGCGCTGCCGTCGCCGGCAGCACCTCGACAGCGGACGCCCTTGTCGACGGCGTCGAGGCCGCGGACGCCGTCGCCGGCAGCGCCTCGGCAGCGGACACCTGCACGGGCGGCAACGAGGCCCGCGACGGCCACGGCGGCGACTCCGGCGACCGCGCCGTCGTCGGCGAAGCGTCGGCCGGGGACGGCTGCGTGGGCGGCGACGAGGGCGTGGGCGGCGACGACGGCGTGGGCCAGCTCGCCCGCTCGCTCGCCCGCTCGATCGCCATGCACCGGGACGCCGGCGCGGCCTCGCGCGGTCCGCTCAGGGTCTCGGCTTCCTCGTCGACGGCCCTCGGGCGGTCCGGCGCCGGGAGCCCGTCCAGGGTCTCGTTCCCCATGGCCCTGCGCAGGATGCGGGCCACCTTCCGGCGCGCGGGCTCCGACCCCAGCGGCTCGAGCAGCGTGACCAGCTCGGCGACCGTCTGGGGGCGGCGGGCCGGGTCCTTCTCCAGGCACATCAGGATGACGCACTCGAGCTCGACCGGGATCTCGGGCCGGTGCGCGCGCGGGGGGACGGGAGGGTCCGTCACGATGCTCACGAAGAGCGCCGACACGGACTCGGTCTCGAACGGCAGCCGCCCTGTCAGGAGCTGGTAGAGCGTCATGCCGAGCGCCCAGATGTCGCTGCGGGCGTCCACCGTCCGGGTGCTGCGGATGTGCTCGGGCGACATGTAGCGGGGAGAGCCGAGCACCACGGACGACGCGGTGAGCTTGGCGTTCGCGCCGAAGACGCCCGCGTCGGACGCCTTCGAGATGCCGAAATCGAGCACCTTGATCAGGGTCGATCCGTCCTTGCGGCTCGCGAGGAAGAGGTTGCCGGGCTTGAGGTCGCGGTGGACGATCCCGAGCGCGTGCGCCTCGGCGAGCGCGTCGCAGGCCTCGATCACGTGGCTCACCGCCTGCTCGACGGGCAGCGGGCCCCGCGTCTCCAGGAGCGCCTCGAGGTCGATGCCATTCAGGTACTCCATCACGAAGTACGGCAGCTCCTCGTCGGGAGAGCCGACATCGATGACGCGCGCTGTGTGCTCGCTGGTGATGGCCGCCGCGGCCTGCGCCTCCCGGAAGAAGCGCTCGACGGCGTCAGGGGTGGTGCGCCCCTCCGGGAGCAGGAACTTCAGAGCGACCCGGTGGCGAAGGGAGACGTGGTGCGCCGAGACGACGAGGCCCATGCCGCCGCGCCCGAGCACCCGCTCGACGCGGTACTTGCCGCCGATGACGTCCCCGACCCGCGGAATCCTGCGCCACGAAGCCGGTTCCACCGCCTCCCAGCCTGCTTGGGCCATCGACCGATGAGTATACACCAGCACCCCCCGGCATCCGGCACAATCTCGCCCCCGACCACATCCGCGCCAGCGCCGTGTGCGATACGCCCGCTCTCAACCCCACCCGCGCTGTCAGCGCGCAGCGCGCGCGCCAGGCGGGTTGTGGCGGCCGCCCGCCCACTTCACGGGTTGCGCGACGAGCGCCGCGATCCCGGCATCCCCCGGCTCGGCCACGGCCGCGGCAGCCAGCGCGCAAAGATACCACCGCACGGTCCACTCCGGGCTTCCTCCCGCCGGGATCTCGGCGCACGCGCCTTGATTCTCGATCTCGACGCGGGCGCGCGCCGCGCTGGCGAAGATCTGGATCTTGGCCTGTCCCGGCGCGGCGTGGAGCCGGAGCGGTGGAGTCGACGCCGGGGCCCGTGAGCAGCGCTGTGTTTCCTTCTGGATGGTCGTGGATGGACCTCGCCGCGGGTTGCTAAGCTGCCGGGCCGTCACCCCGAGAGGTCTCATCATGCACGAATCGTTCGCGACAGGCCCGCTCGTCGGCGGCGCCCTCATCGGCCTCAGCGCGTCCCTGCTCCTCCTCTTCAACGGGAGAGTCGCCGGCGTCAGCGACGTGCTCGGAGGGCTCCTGTTTCGGAGGCCCGGAGAGACGGCCTGGCGCGCGGCCTTCCTGGCCGGCCTCCTCCTCGGCGGCCTCGCGCTCGCCGCGGCGTACCCCGGCGCTTTCCCCGCCGGCGAGGGCGGCGGGTCGCTGGGCCTCGTGGTCGTCGCGGGGCTGCTCGTCGGCTACGGCGCGCGGCTCGGCAGCGGGTGCACGAGCGGCCATGGCGTCTGCGGGCTCAGCCGCCTGTCGGTGCGCTCGCTCTGCGCCACGATGACGTTCATGGTGACCGCGGCCATCACCGTTTACGTCAGCCTGCATGCGATCGGAGCGGCGCGATGAGGCAGAACGCGCTCGCGCTCCTCGCCGGCGCGCTGTTCGCGGTGGGGCTCGGCGTCTCCGGCATGACCCAGCCGTCCAGGGTGATCGGCTTCCTCGACGTCGCCGGCGACTGGGACCCGAGCCTCGCGTTCGTGATGGCGGGCGCGATCTCGGTGCACTTCCTCGCCTACCGCGCCCTTCGCCGGCGGCAGGGCGCGGCGGCGCGCGGCGAACCCGCCCGTGCGCCGCGCTTTCCGCTCCTCGCCGACCACCTCGTCGTGCCGACCCGCACCGACCTCGACGCCCGCCTCTTCGCTGGCGCCGCGCTGTTCGGCGTCGGCTGGGGGCTCGCCGGGTACTGCCCCGGGCCGGCGCTCGTCTCGCTCGCGACCGGCTCGCACGCCGTCCTCGCCTTCGCCGCGGCCATGGCGGCCGGCATGGCGATCGAGCACCTCACCACGGGCACCGCGAGGGCGAGCGCGCGAGCGTCCATGGCGATGGCGACGGCGGGACCGAGCGACGCGTCGGCGCTCGGCCCCGCCGCGAGGAGCGAGGGCGAGCGGGAAGGGAAGCGGGAAGGCGACTAGCAGTTACGACCGCGGCAGCGCCGTGCGCACCATGTAGGTAGCCCTTGCGGCGTCCAGGTATGCCATGTAATGCTCGATACTCATTCGCGTGGTGCCCAGTCACGGTCATCCGCAGGCTGCTGGACGAGAGGCTTCGGCCTCCAACCCACGCCGGGAGAGCGAGCCATGAAGATGTCATTCGGCCCCCTTCTGGGGGCGACGGTCGGCCTGTGTCTGCTACCCGCCTGTGTCGAGCCGGTCGGCTCCACCGGGCTCGCGGCCAGCGAGGCCGACATCGAGGCCGGGACCGAGGCGGCCAGCGATGAGCAGCCCTTCGAGGTCTGGGCCGTCGATCAGTCCAACACGAACGGGCTGACGTACGGTGGCACGGTGTACATTTACAATGGACTGAGCCTGGTGAGCGGCTCCGGGATCAGGCAGGTCCCTGCGGAGGTCCTCGATCTCGGCGGCGCGACCGCGGCGCTGTGCCTCGGGCAGACCGGCGCCAATCCGGTGCGGCCGCACATGCTCTTCTTCAATGCGGCGCGCACGCACGCGGTGCTGTCGTTCGTGGCCAGCGGCCACGTCGCGATCTTCGACGCCGCCACGCGCGCCCCTGTCGCGTGCCTCCGCACCTCGGCGGGCGCGGACGGGGCGCGGCAGGCCCACGCCGCGGTGCCGGCGCCGGACGACTCGTACATCCTGGTGGCCAACCAGAACGGCAAGCTGCTCGAGCGGATCGCGACGGACTACGCCGCGGGCTCCTTCGCGTGGGACCCGGGCGCGACCCTCGACCTGGCCAGGTGCGTCGCGCCCAGCGGCGATCCGTGCCAGTTCCCGCACATCCGGCCCGACAACGCGCCCATCTGCCCGATCATCGACGCCACGGGCGCCCACGGCTTCATCACGCTGCGCGGAGGCGGCCTGTTCGTCGTCGACCCCGCGGCGACGCCGATAGGCATCGTGGGCGAGTACGACGTCGCCACGGTGCACGGGAACGGCTGCGGCGGCATCGAGGCCGGAGGCTCGATGTTCATCGACTCCGGCGGAGGGACGGCGGCGAACCTCGACCAGTTCGACGTGTACCGGTTCCCGCTCACCGGGTACGCGGCGACCAACGCGCCGAATACCCCGCTGCCCGAGGTGGTGTTCACCGACGCTTCCCCGGACCGCGACGCCCACGGCATGGTGCTGACGAAGCACGGCCGCAACGTGTGGGCGCTGGACCGGATCCGCGGCGTGGCCGAGGTCTTCGACGTCGCGACCAGCGCGCACGTGGGCACCGTCGATCTGAAGGAGCCTTACGCCAGCGATCCAGCGCCCGATCTCATGGACATCTCGCCGTCGGGCAACCGCGCCTTCGTGACCCTGCGCGGCCCGACGCCGCTGAGCGGCGATCCGCACGCCTCGACGGGCACCACGCCCGGCGTCGGCGTCATCCAGCTGATCCAGGCCGGGGACAGCGGCAAGCTCAAGTCGATCACGCCGATCACCAACAAGGACGCGGGCGGCGTGGAGCGGGCAGATCCGCACGCGATCCGGGTGCGCCTGCTCTGAGGGCGCGCGAGGGGGGCGCCGGGCGCCGCGCTACTTGCGGCGCTCTTCCTGCTCGACGGCGGCCGCGCCCTCCTTGGTCTCCCAGAGGCGCTCGGCGATCGCTTCCTTGATCCACGCGAGGTGCCGCGCCTCGTCTCCGCGGTTGCGCTCCACGACGGCGCGCGCCTCGTCCGGGAGATCCGTCTTGAGCGCAGCTTCGTACATGTGATTCGAGAGCTCTTCATTGCCGAGCATCGAGAGGAGCGCGCTGCGGTCGCCCCGGCTCGCGATCGCGGTGAAGCCCTCGATCAGGAACCCCTTGAGGTCGCGCTTGATCCTGGGCTCCTCGCCGCCTGCGCGGACGAGCTCGGCGAGATCGTTGATGTGCTGCTGGTGATCGTCCTGGAAGCCCTTGAGCTTCCGGCGGATCTCGGAGACCTCGCAGGCGTCGAGCGCCTGCTGGTATGCGAGCACCGCGTCGGCGTCTAGCTGGATGAGATCGTTCAGCTTGCTCACTGCAGTCTTGTTCATGCGGGCGCCTCCGCCGGCAGGATGAAGCATGCAGTCGAGGGGGCCTACTGGGCGATTCCTGAATCTGCGCTCGCGCCGCGGCCCGGAGGCAGCTTGGTGCCGTGAGCGGGAGTCGGAGTTGTTTTGTGCGGGGCGGAAGAAGTCGGATGTTCGAGCTGAGATTTCCTCGTTTGCAGCCCTTTTCAGCGAGGAAATTGAACGGGGAGGCGGGGAGACAGGGAGTATTTGAAGATTTCTCTCCCCGCCTCCCCGCCTCCCCGTGAATTTCCGAAGAATTCGAGGGGATGCCTCGGGTGTTCGAGGGGAGTCGCCAGCTCCCGAGCCGACTTGTCGAGGGGATGATCGCGACGCGGCTATCCGGATCGCCGGAACAGGTTCAGCAGCCGGCGGAGCAGCCCGGGCTTCTTGGCGGGCTCGTCCGCGGCCGCCTGCTCCTGGTCGCGGCGTGCGGACCTGGGCGCGGCGTCGCCGGGCGCTGCCGCGGCGGCGTCACGCTTCCTGGCTGCGGCGCTGCGCGGCCTCGTCGCGGCGTCGCGGGGCTTCGCGGCGGCGTCGCGGGATCTGGCGGCCGCGTCTCGCGGCCTTGTCGCGGCACCGCCGCCGGTGGAGGAGGCGGACGCCCCACGCTCCTCGCGGGCAGCCTCGGCGGCGTGGCTCTTCGAGCGCTCCGCCGCCGCGTCCGCTGCGGGCTTCGCTGCTGCCTTGTTGCCAGACCGCGCCTGCACCTTGGCCTTCATCGCCTCCTTGGCGGTGAGCGCCGGCTTCTTCTTTCGCGGGAAGGCGGCGGCGGGGGGAGGCACCCACGCCGCCTTCGGGCGCGGCTCGGGAGCCGCTGTCGCCTCGGGGGCCGCGGGCGGCGGCGCGACCGGCGTCGCGCCTCGCGCCCCGGCGCGCTCCGGCTGCCGGGACGCCTTCTGGGAAGCGCCGGGCGCTCCGGCGGCGCGGGCGGGCTTCGCCTCGGCGGGCGCGGCGGCCCGTGCTGCGTCGCTCCGCGCGGGCTTCGCCCCGGCGGGCGCGGCGGCCCGTGCTGCGTCGCTCCGCGCGGGCTTCGCCTCGGCGGGCACGCGGCGCTCGCGCGAGGCGGCCCCCGGCGCGGTCGAACGGGGGTGCGCGGCGCCAGCGGCACCCTCGGCGCCTGCCCGCTCGTGCTGGGCCGCCCCATCCCGCGGCGCCCTGGTCCTGTCCGTGGGGCGGCGCTCGGCAGCTCCGCCGTCGCTCGCCCCGCGCTCGCGCGCTCTGTCGCCGCTCGCCCCGCGCTCGCCCGCTCCACGGGCGCCAGGCCCGCGCTCCCCCGGGCTCGCTGGCCGTCGCGCCGGGGTCTCCTGCGCGGGCGCCGGCGGTCGCGGTCGGCGCATGTCGATGACCCGTCGCGGCCGCGCGGCAGCGGGCGCTGCCGCTGCGGTCGCCGCGCCAGCGGGCGCTGCCGCTGCGGTCGCTGCGTCACCCATCGCCACAGCGGCGGCCGCTGCCGCTTCCGCGGTCGCTGCGCCCGCATCGCCGGCCGCAGCCCCCGCGCCGCCGCCGGTCGAGGCCTCCGCGCCGCCGCCGCCGCCCGCCGCCTCTCCGGCGGCCTCCGGCGCCCTCTGGTCCGGCGCGCGCTCCTCGACGGGCTCCGCGCGTTCCGGCTGCCCGCCCTCGTTTTCCGCTGTGCTCTGCTCGACCATGGGGCTCGTCCATAGCGTTGTCCGGCGCTCCGCGAAACCGGATCTCTCCGTATCTCGCGCGCGGCGGGCTCCCCTCGCGCGCCCGTCGCGCCTCCCCTCGCGCCGCCCGCGCCTCCCGCGCCGCGGCGCGAGGCCGCCGGCAGCCGTCGTCGCCGTGCTGCCGCGCCATCGCTTCCTTGAACGCGGACGGGAATCTGTGAACATGCGTGCTCCCGCCGGGACGCACGGCCCGGCGCGAGCCGCCTGCGACGCCGGGCCCCTGAGGAGTCGACCTCGCGCATCCATGATCCCCCGCCTCCCTGCCGCGCTCGCGCTCGTGTCGGCCTTCCTCGCGCCGCGCGCCCTCCTCGCGCAGATCCCGTGCTTTCCGGGGACGTGTCCGCCCCCCGCGCCGGCGGCGCCCCTGCGGCCGCCCCCTCTCACGCCGCAGCTCGAGCTCGCGACGCGCGCCCGGCTCGAGGCAGAGGCCCGCCCGCGCCTCGAGCCCGAGGCGCGCGCGGCCGCGGCGCGGCAGGTCGAGGACGAGCGCCGCCGCGCGTGGATCCAGCGCGGCGTGGAGCGCGAGCCGAACCCGGTCCGGCTCCGGCTGCCGCTGCTCGAGGTGTTCGCCGCCGGAAGGTGGTTCGGAGCGGTCGCCGGGGTCGAGTACACGCAGCAAGCCGTCGGCCTCGGCGCGCGGCTGCGCCCGGGCGAGCCGCTCGCGTTCGAGATCGCCGCCGCATACGACTCGATCGACATCCCGGAGGGCGAGCGCACTTCCGCCGTGACGCTCGAGCCCTCGGTGGTCCTCATCTGGGGACGGCGAGAGCGCGTCGACGTCTACCTGCGTTCCGGGTTCGACGTGACGCTCCCGTTCGATGAAGGCGCCCGTCCGCCGGCGGTGATGCTCGGCGGCCACGTCGGCCTCGGGGCCCAGTTCCGCGTTGCCCGCATCGGGCGCGGCGGGTTCGTGGGGTGGTTCGTGGAAGCGCGCGGGCTCGTGCGGGGCGGCCTCGGCGGCGAGGTGTCCGGCCTGAAGGGGCCGCACGCCGGGTGGGAGGTCATTTTCGGCCCGAGCGCGGGGTTCTGGGATTTCTGATGCGCCCGCGCAGCCCGCTCCCCCGCCGCCTCGCCAGCCGCCTCGTCGCGTTCGCGATCGCGCTCCTTGTCCTCGCATGCGCGTCCGCGGCCTCGGCCCAGTCGAACCCCTGTGTTCCGCCCTGGTGCATCGGCGGCACGGTGCGGATCGATCCGCCCCCCGTGCGGGTTCAGCCGCCGGCCGTGGACCTCGAGGCCCAGGCCCGCGCCGAGGCCGAGGCGCGCGCTCGCCTCGAGGCGCAAGCCCGCCTGGAATGGGAGGCCTACTATCAATGGGAGGCGCGCCTACGCCTCGAGGCCGAGGTCAGGGCGCGCGCGCAGCTCGAGGCGGGCTTCCTCGCCGAGGAGCGCGCGAGGCCCGATCCATACCTCCAGACCCCCTCTCCGGTGACCCCGTGGGTCGGGCCGCTGCCGGTCACGTTCCCCCGCATCGAGCTCGGCATCATCGGCGGATGTCTCGGCGTGTGGACCGGCCGGGGATCGCCGGCGCACATAGGCGGCTGTCCGGCCGTGCGCGTGCGGGTCCGCAGGCAGTGGGGCATCGCGCTCGACCCCTCGATCCTCCGCATGGACCATGGCCCTCTCGACTTCACGACCCTCGGCTTTCACCCCGGGGCGACCTACGCGTTCGCGTCGGGCAAGGGGAGCCTCACGGGGTCTTACGGCTTCGCGCGCGCGGGGCTCGACCTCTGGGCGCCGGTCACGCAGCTCGCGAGGACGCCCGATGCCCTGCTCGGGGCCCACGTCGGCGCGGGCGCGCACTTCTTCAGCCACTGGGCCGGGGCAGGCGTCGAGGCGCGGCTGCTCGTCCGCAAGGGCGTGGGCGACGGCGGCGACCCGCTCGCCGCCGAGATCGCCGACCTCCGCCTCGGCGCCGAGGTGCGCGCTCACATGTTCATGATCGGGTTCTGATCGCCCGGCCGCGCCGGCGGGACCGCTCGTCCCGCAAGGCGGCTCCGGCGGCTGGCGAGCCGGCGCGGCGCCGAGCGCGCCGGCCGGCTCGCCTCGTCGTCAGATCACTCGCCCAGGTAGGGGACGAGGTTGACGGTCTCGCGATCGAGCTGGTGAATGCCGAAGCGGCCGGAGGCGAAGAGGACCTCTTCCCCGCTCGCCACGAACCGCTCGGGCCAGCCCCAGGTGGGGAAGAACGCCTGCGCCTTCGGCGCCTCGGGCTGCTCGAGGGAGATCGCCAGCACGCCGCCCGGCACCTCGAAGAGCGCGCGCAGGTCGGTGGTGCCGCGCAGCGACGCCCACGGCGCGATGCGGACGGTGGAGAGCATGTCGAACTCGGGGGGCGTCGGGTTCTCGTTCTCCGGCGGCGGAGGCGGCGTCTCCCCCTCGGCCAGGGGCGAGAGCGTGGTCAGCTTGTAGTTGGGATCCGATTCCGAGTACCACCAGCTGTTGGTCGGCCGCCAGATGAGGCTGTGGGTCACGACGGGCAGCCCACGCTCGTCGATGGATATCGCGTGAACCCGGCGGTTCGGGAACCGCTGGTACTCCTGCAGGTACGCGAGCCCCTCGTGCAGCTCGAGCCGCGCGATCGCCGTCTCGATGTACTGATCGCCCCACACCCTGTCGTTCGCGAAGATCGAGCCGCCCTGGATCGCGAGGACCTCGCCGGGCACGTTGATCCCCGGATCGAGCGCGGGCGCCGACGGGTCGGTCAGGTCGAGGTGCGTGAGGAAGTACTGCGTGTGCGGGCGCGGGTCGTCCGGCGCGCCGACCGAGCGCTTGATGTTGAAGTAGAGCTCCCCGTCGTCGTTGAGGACGTCGACGGCCTCGTTGTCGTACGGAAGCGCGAGGGGCTGCGTCAAGGTGGGGTGGTCCGGGTCGGAGAGGTCGACCACGTTGACCTCGACCTGCGCCCAGCTCCGGCGCGGGACGTACTCGTAGCAGTACGTCGAGGTGACCCCCGGGATGTCAGCCCCCTGGGGGACCTCGATCGGGGTGCACGTCGTGTCCGCGTCGACGTGGTCGGTGCACTCGGCGAACCCGCCGCTGCAGTAGTCGTCGCTGCCGATATGGCGGCACAGCCGCTCGCCGGCCACGTACGCGCAACCCTCCTGCCCCATGCAGTTCGAGGAGGTCGCCGGGCGCGTCTGGCACGTCCAGCCGACCCCGAGATCCTCGGTGTGGCCGATGACGCGCAGGAAGGCGAGGGCGTCGCGCCCGGCGTGCACGGTCGGGAACGACCTTGCGTCGCCGTAGTAGGTGCCCGTCGTGGGGAGATCGCCCGTGTCGAGCGTGCCCGCGCGCCGCGGCGCGGTCGGATCGGACATGTCGATCACCTCGACGTGGGTCACCTTGCCGACCCAGTTCTCGAAGGTGGTGGTCAGCGACACGAGCAGGTCGCCCACCTGATGGAACTCGGCGTTGATCGGCAGGTCGAAGGTGGCCACCGGCTCCGCGAGCTGGGCGATCCCCGTGGTCGGGACGACCTCGGCCTTGATCATCCGGTTCGCCGGCGGGTTCCAGTAGAGGTCGTAAGGCACCTTCATGCGCACGCGGTAATCGCCGAACGCGAGGACCTTCACGTAATCAGGGGCGAGCTCGAGCCGCCCGAGCTTCTCGGTCGTGTCGAGCGCGTCCTGATCGTAGAGGGTGAGCTCCTCGTCGGACACGTTCGCCGTGGCCTCGTCGCCCGCGCGGAACGTGCGGCGCACGGGGGTCCCGTGCTCCATCAAGCCGCGGCGGGTCAGCGTCGTGTCCGAGAAGGTGAAGATCTGCACGCCGGCGAACGGCCGATAGTAGCCGTCCACGTACCGGCCCGCCGAGAACGGGAGCAGCACGAGGCCGGTCTCGGCCTCTCCGGTCGGCGCCACCACGTCCACGGCCTCGTCGAGCACGGTGAATGCGCGGTGGTCCCAGTCCGCCTCGGACCAGCTCCAGCCGGTGGTGGCGCTGTCGACCGTGGCGCGCGCCACGAGGGGCGTCGGGTTATTCAGGTCGGTGATGTCGTAGAGGCTGGCCGAGAGCTGGCGGCCGTTCTGATCGTCGACGCCGATCCCGATGATGCGGGTCGCGTCGAGCACGGGGCGGAAGAAGTTGTTCCACCCGGACACGACGAACTCGCTCTTTTCCTCGACGTTCCCGCTCGGATCGATGGAGAAGGCGTGGAACGGGTCCTGGTTCCGGTAGGTCACCGCGAACGCCCGGTCATCCATGAAGATGGCGCCGTAGAGCGACTGCCCGGCGCCGAAGTCCTCGCTGTCGACCGGCACGAGGTTGTCGGGGTCGGCCGCGTTCCACGTCTCGAGGTAGCTCGCCGACGTCCCGTCGGACCACCGCGGGCCGGAGAAGACGCGCAGCGTGTCGTCGCGGAAGTCCATGTGGAACTGCGAGCGCACGTAGCTCCTCGCGGTGACGCTGCCGCGCTCCACCATGGACCCGTCGCTGCTCGAGATGTCGATGACGGAGATGTCGCTCGGCTCGCCGGACCAGCCGTAGTTGTTGCGTGCCACGAGGAGCACGTCCGCCTCGGCGTGGATGGCGGTCACGGTGTCGCCGAGCTCGATCTCGCTGCGCTCGACCAGCGCCGCGGGGGTGACATCGAAGCTCTTGACGATCGTCTTGTTGACCCAATGCCACCCGCCGGGGGTGTACTCGACGAGCTCCGAGCCGTTCGAGGCGATGTAGAGCGAGCTCGCGGTGGCGCCGCGCGCGAGGCGGCTCGTGATGATGCGGCCCGTCACGGGGACCTGCGACAGGAGCTTCGGCGCGGTGCGGTCGGCGATGTCGATGAACAGGAGGTTGCCGCCCGTCCGCCGCTCCACGGTGAGGCCGTCGGCCTTGAGCTGGTAGCCGGCCCAGTCGTTGAGGAGCACGACCGCGCGATCGCCGACGACGTACATCTCGACCGGGGTGCCGGCGATCTGCAGCTGGCCGAGGAACTTCGGGTGCGTCGGGTCCGCGATGTCGATGACCTGCAGGCCGCGGTAGGTGTTGAGGTTGAGGAGCTGCCCGCCGCCGAGGACGCGGTAGATGTCGCCCTCCTCGACGTCGCGGCCGGCCTCTTCCTCTTCTTCTTCCTCCTCCTCTTCCTCTTCTTCTTCCTCCTCCTCCTCTTCGCCGAGGTACCCCTCGGTGAAGGGATCGTCGGCCGACACGAACTCGGTGGGCCCCGCTGGCGTCTCGGGATCGGGGTCCGGATCGGGATCAGGGTCGGGATCGGGATCAGGGTCCGGATCGGGATCAGGGTCGGGATCGGGATCAGGGTCCGGATCGGGCTGTGGGTTCTCGTTACCTTCGTCCGGCGGGGTTTGCTCCTGGGGATCGGGTTTGTTCTCGTCGCCCCCGCACCCCTGTCCTCCAGACAGCACGAGGAGCGCGGCCATCACGCTGGCCTGCGCCGACAGCACGCCTCTGAAACGAGCTCTATTCGCCACTACTACTCCTCCCTGGTACCTCGCTCGAGGTACGGAGCTTGCGCACATCGATGTGTCCTACACGGTTCAGCCGCGGTCTGAACGGCCCGGTCCAGAGGCGGCGGCGCCGCTAGCTTCCGGCGATCGGTCGAGGGTGCGTCCGGCACGGCGCATCCAGCGATCGGGTCGGTCCTCGCGGTATCGCGCTACCATGGACCGCGAAGTTGCAACGGCCGGATTATCCACCTTCTGGATGCCCTGCTCAATGTGGAATGCGCTGAAGGAAGGGAGGGGAAAGCGGTTCTTCGCGCGACATACCGTGGCGCCGGGGCGGAGCGCGGCGCCGGTTGCTCACACGGGAGCCACCTGCCCACACGACAGCGCCCGCAGCGCTCGCTTCCGTCTGATGCGAAGTGCCGCGACGCGCGGGGCGGCGCGACGTCGCCTGTCGTTGCGTCTCTGTGACGCGCTGGTCACACGCGGAATGACGCCGCGCTCCGCTCCCGAGCCGGACGGCTGACCGCGCCCACGCGCGTGGACCCGCGCCCGCGCGCCGCCATGTCGCGCGCATGCGGCGCCCGAGCGCCCCTCCGGGCTCATCGACGCGCCGGGCGTTCCTGCCCCGGCCTGCCCTGTTTCGTTGCGCTCGCCAGCCCCTCCGCTGCAAGATGCCCCGGCGCACGAGAGCCCGAGCGACCCGGCGTGGCCTCCGCGCAACGTCCGACTCCAGACGAGCAGCACTCGACTTCACTTCCGGGAACCGCGGCGGCAGCGATGACCAACCAGACGACCTTCATCGAGAACCCTGTCCTTCGGGGCTTTCATCCAGACCCCTCCATCCTCCGGGTGGGCGAGGACTACTACCTTGCCACCTCCACCTTCGAGTGGTTCCCGGGCGTGCGGCTCCATCACAGCCGCGACCTCCGCCACTGGAGGCCCATCGGCCATGTCCTGGACCGACGCTCCCAGCTCGACCTGCTCGGCAATCCGCGCTCCGGGGGCATCTGGGCGCCTTGCCTCACCCACGCGAACGGCGTGTTCTACCTGGTCTTCACCGACGTCAAGACCTGGGGTCACGGCTTCGTCGACGCGCACAACTACTACGTCACCGCGAGCCGCATCGAGGGGCCCTGGTCCGAGCCCGCCGAGCTGAACCGCGGCGGCTTCGATCCCTCGCTGTTCCACGACGAGGACGGCAAGGCGTGGCTCGTCAACATGGTGTGGGACCATCGCCCCGGGAACGACCAGTTCCCCGGCATCGTGCTGCAGGAGCTCGACCTCGAGCGGCGCCGGCTCGTCGGGGAGCGCCGCTGGATCTTCTCCGGCAGCGGCCTCGGCCTCGTCGAGGGGCCGCACCTCTACCGGCGCGGGGACTACTACTACCTGCTCGTCGCCGAGGGCGGCACCGTCTACGACCACGCCGCGACGCTGGCGCGCTCCCGCCGCATCGAGGGTCCTTATGAGGTCGCCCCGGGCACCCCGCTCCTGACCTCCCGTCTCGACCCGAGCCTCGAGCTGCAGAAGGCCGGGCACGGCAGCCTCGTCGAGACGACGACCGGGGAGTGGTACATCGCCCACCTGGTCGGGAGGCCGCTCCCGAACGCGCGCCGCTGCATCCTCGGCCGCGAGACGGCGCTGCAGCGGGTGCGCTGGACCGACGACGGGTGGCTCGCGCTCGACGGGACCGAGGGCCCCCGCTCGCCCGCCGTCCGCGTGCAGGCGCCCCGGCTGCCGGACCACCCCTTCGAGGAGCCGCCCGTGCGGGACCACTTCGACAGGGAGGCGCTCGGCGTCGCGTACCAGACGCTGCGCGACGTGCCCGACGAGAGCTGGGTGTCGCTGCGCGAGCGGCCCGGCTACCTGCGCGTCCACGGCCGCGAGTCGCCGCAATCGCTGCACCGGCAGAGCGTCGTCGGGCGCCGCATCCAGTCGCTCCGCTGCCGCGTCGAGACCTGCCTCGAGTTCCAGCCGACCTCGTTCCAGCAGATGGCGGGGCTCATGTGCATGTACAGCGACGAGAACTTCTTCTACGCGCTGCTCAGCCACGACGAGCGCGTCGGGCGCTCGCTCGCGCTCCTCGGCAGCGAGCACGGGAAGCTGACCTGGCTCGCGCGCCCGCTCGCCTTCACGTCCCCCCGCCTCCACCTCCGCTTCGAGCTCTCCGGCAAGGACCTCCAGTTCTCGTACTCGCGGGACGGCGAGCGCTTCGACCCGCTCGGGACGGTGCTGGACGCGTCGATCCTGTCGGACGAGGGCCCCTCGCTCGGGCTCGGCTTCACCGGCGCCTTCGCCGCGCTGTGCGCTCACGACCTCACCGGCAAGAGCCTGCCTGCCGACTTCGATTACCTCGATTACGCCGAGCTCCCGCAGGGGCGCTGAGCGCGTCCGCCGGCTCCGGCCGGCTGACGCCGAGCTCCCGCAGGGAAGCTGAGCGCGGCCGCCGGCTCCGGCCGGCGCCCGGCGCTTCCCGCGCTTCCCTTCAGGCCGCGTCGGTGTTCTGCGAGACAGGGAGCGCCACGAAGAACGTCGCGCCCTTCGAGAGCACGCTCTCGACCCAGATACGCCCGCCGTGCCCCTCGACGATGCGCTGCGCGATGGCGAGCCCGAGGCCGGTGGAGCGCTCTCCGCCGGTGCTGACCGTCCGCGCCCGACCGAAAGGGCGGAACAGCTTGCCGACGTCCTCCGGCGCGATGCCGGGCCCCTCGTCCTGCACCGAGACGAGCACCTCGCGGCCCGACCCGTCGAAGCCGGCCGGCGCGCTGGCGCTCTGGACCCGCACGCGGATCGTCGTGCCCGGAGGGGAGTAGTGGATGGCGTTGCTGATGAGGTTGTTGAGCACCTGCTCCAGCTTGTGCACGTCCACGTCGACCCGCGGGACGCTCTCGTCGCTCTCCACGACGAGCTTCATGCTCTTCTGCCCCGCCAGCACCATGTTGAGCGCCACGTTCGACTCGACGAGCTGGACGATATCCGTGCTCTTCCGGTCGAGGTTCAGCTTGCCGAGCTCGATCATCGACACGTCGAGCAGGTCGTTGATGAGCGAGAGCATGAACTTGCTCGAGCTCCTGATCATCTCGATGATCTCGACGCCGCCCTCGCGGAGCAGCGACGACGGCTCGCCGCGCCGGTGCGTCATCAGCATGAAGTCGCTGTAGCCCAGGATGACGCCGAGCGGGTTCCTGAGGTCGTGGGCCGCCATGCCGACGAAGCGGTTCTTCTCCTCGTTCAGCCGGACCAGCTGGGCGTTCTTCGCCGCGAGCTCCTCGTGCATCTGGAGGAGCTGCCGGTTGCTCTCCTCCAGCGTGTCGGCGTACTGCTTGAGCTTGAGCTGGCTCCTCTTGTGCTCGATGGCGTAGCGGATCGTGCGCTCGAGGATCTGCGCGTCGAACCGCCCCTTCACCAGGTAATCCGCCGCGCCCGCGGACATCGCGGCCATGTCGATCGCCTCGTCGCCGACGCCCGTCAGCATGATGATGGGGATCGAGCAGCCGACGTGGTTCGCCTCGTGCACCACCTCGAGCCCGGTGCGGGCGTCGAGCCGGAAGTCGAGGAGGCAAACGTCGTAGCCGCCGGCGAGCAGCGCATCGATCGCCTCGTCCGACGTGCTCAGCCACGTCACGTCGTAGCGGGTCCGGGAAATGTCGCGAAGGAGCCGGCGCGTGACGAGGTGATCCACCTCATCGTCATCCACCAGCAGGACCTTGATCTCGCTGTCGTTCATCAGGAGCCTCGACGCCGCCGACCCCGCGGGGCCCCGGCGCGCTCGCGCCGGCGCACGCCGCGCTGCGCCGTTCCATCCAGCGCCGCGGTCGTGGTCGTCGTTCTAGTAATCATTGCCGGCGCTTCTGCTCATCCGCGACGCCCACGAACGCGCGCGCCAGGGTGATGAGCTGCCCGGCGTCGAACGGCTTGACGAGGAACGCCGAGGCGCCGAGCCGCGACAGGCACTGCCAGTCGGCCGCGCCGCCCGTCCCGGTCGCCACGATGATCGGAAAATCTCCCTTTGGGAGCTTCCTTACTGCCGCCGTGAGCGCGATGCCGTCGAGGCCCGGCATGTCAAGGTCGAACACGCCGAGCGACGGGGGGTTCGCCTCGATCGCGGCGAGCGCCGCCGTGCCGTCGGGGGCTGTCTCGATGTGCGCGCCCGGCAGCGCCTGCGCGAGGACGCTCACGAGGAAAGCGCGGAAATGCGGGCTGTCGTCGGCGACCATGACGCGCGTCGAGCTCGCGTACGCCGGCATGCCGCTGCGCGCGTCGAGGAGCGCCTCGCGCAGCGCCTCGGCGCTCACCGTGCGCTGGTCGGGCTCCTTGGCCAGCGCCGCGAGCACCGGCGCGTCGAAGGACGATGGGAGATCCGGGCAGAGCTCGCTCGGCGGGATCGGCGGCTGATAAGCGTGCTGCATCACCAGATCGACGGTGCTCGTGCTCTGGAAAGGCAGCCGGCCGGCGAGCAGGTAGTACGCCACCACCCCGAGCGCATAGACGTCGATCCGCGGCAGCAGCGCGGGGTCGAGCTGCCGGCCCAGCGCCACCTCGGGCGCCAGGTACGCCGGGGTGCCCGAGAACGCGAGCTCGATCCGGTCGCCGCGGGGGATCCGCTTCGCGAGGCCGAGATCGGCCACCACCACGCGGAGGGCGTGGCCGACGAGGATGTTGCTCGGCTTGACGTCGCGGTGGGCGATGCCCGAGGCGTGGATCGCCGACACGCCGAGGCAGGCCTGGTCGAGGATGCTCAGCGCCTCGTCGAGGCCGAGCCGGCCGCCCTTGCTGTGGATGTAGCTGTCGAGCGTGACGCCGGGCACGTACTGCATGACGAAGTACGGCGCGTTCACGTACTCGCCGAAGGCGTAGATCTCGACGACGTTCGGGTGATGGACCCGCGCCATCGCCCGCGCCTCCGCGAGCAGCCGGGCCTGCATCTGCGCGTTGTCGAGCTGCTCCGGGCGCAGCAGCTTGATGGCGACGTCCCGCTGGAGCTGCTCGTCACGGGCGAGCAGGATGACGCCCATCGCGCCTTCTCCAAGACGCCCGAGGATGCGATAGACGCCGCCCAGTAAAGTGCCGTCGGGTGGCACCTGAACATGGCCTGCGCCGTCGTGCATGCTCGAGCGCGTGGCGGCCAGCGCCAGGTCCTCGTCGCTGAGCGTCGAGCCGTCGGTGTGCTGCTCCACCGGCGGCTCGGCCCGCACGGGGGACCGGTCGCGCACCACCGTGTCCACGCCCTGCAGCGTATCCGCGACGTCGGGCACGAGCGGCGTCGGCGGAGGATCGCCGCCGTTCTCGCTTCCGGATCTGAAGCCAGGCGGGCCGCCCGCCGCGTCTGCCATGGAGCGCATGATACGTGCCCTGCTCATGCCTATCAATGAAGAGCGACACGTGTCGCAGCTGCGAAGCGCTGTGCACGCGACTGCCGGAGGACGTGTTGCGGGAGCGCCACGGTCTACGGGTTCTGCTGGGGGCGCGTCCGGGCGGCGTCAAGCACGATGTCGAGATTGTGTCGGGACACCGCGCTGCTCAGCGCGCCTGGTCCAGCGGGCAGCGCTGCGCTCGCCAGCATGGTCAGGCGCCTCGAGCGAGCGGCGGCTCCAGCCGCGGCAGCCTCGGCAGCAGCGGCTCGCGGGCGCAAAGCAGCCGAGGCATCTGGCGCGCGCCCGGCGCGATGACGAGCCCTGCGCTGAGGCCCGCCCCGTCGATCGCGTGCCTGTGCTCGTGGGCGCGCATGGCGTCGCTCCAGCGCGCTCCGACGCGCTCCGACGCGCTCCGACGCGCTCCGACGCTCAGGCGACGCCGATCCCGGCGAGGTACGCCCGCGCGAGATGGGTGTTGTCGTTCTGGGAAGGGTGGAAGTCGCGGCGCACATACTCGAGGATCCCGCGGAGGAATACGTCCTTCAGGACCGACCGGCGCCTGGGGAAGGGGAGGCGGTCTCCCGGCTCGGCGGGGCGGCGGCGCTCCTGGGCGAGCAGCACGAGCAGGGCGGCGAGCCAGAACATCGAGAGCGTGATCGTGGCGACCGCGAAGCCGAGGAGGCGGAGGGTGTAGCTCGGGTTGACCACCTTCAGCACGTCGAAGGCCACGGTCTTGTGCTCGATCTCCTCGGCGGCGTGCCAGAGCAGGAGCGCCCGCGCCGTCGGGTGGGCCAGGTCGAGCGTCCCGGCCTGGAGGGCGTCCTCCGCCATGATCGCGGTGTAGTGCTCGAGCGCCGCGGTGACCGCGAGCCGCAGCTCGGGAGAGCAGAGCCGCTCGATCCCGTCGTAGGCGACCCGCTCGTACGCGCGGAGGAACCTGTCGATCTCGTAGCCCTGCCCGCGCAGCAGATCGAAGAACCGCTCGTGCGCCTTCGCGTGGTGGCCCTCCTGCCCGAAGAACGCCTTCATCTGGGCGCGCAGCGACGGGTCGTCGACCCGGTCGGCGTAGCGCGCGACGCTCCGGATGAAGAAGCGCTCGCCCGCGGGGAACAGCAGGTTGACCGCGTTGACGATGTGGGTCGGCACCGCCGCCCCGCCGAGCCAGTGGCGCGTGAGCCCCTGCTCGAAAGGCACGGGCGGCTTGCGCGGTCTGATGGACGACTGCTCGGTGACCATCGTGCTCTCCTTCGTCCCGGCGTGTCCTCCGGTGTCGGCCGCGGCCATGGAGGAGACCATCCCCGCGCGCCACAGCGCCGCCCGGGGCACGAGCGCCGGGCCCATGCATACCACCTATTGAACCGAAGTCAATAGCGCCCCGGGAGGGCGGCGGCGCCGGGCCGGGCGGGCCGAAGGGGCGGGAGACAGCGGGGTCACGGGTTGTAGCGTCGGCCGCTGCGGTAGCTCGCGATGGCCAGCTCCACCGGGCGGAACAGGGGCTCGGGGAGCGCGTCGAGCGGGTACCAGGCCCAGCCGGCGATCTTGTGGGGCTCGCGCTCCTCGGGCTCGCCCTTGAACTCCTCGGCGAGGAGCTGGATGTCCACGTAGTGCTTGCCGTAGGCGAGGATGTTGCTGAGGCACAGGAAGGAGAGCTTCTCGACCACAAGGCCGCTCTCCTCGCGCACCTCGCGGATCGCGCAGTCCTCGAACGACTCGCCGAGCTCGAGGTGGCCCCCGCACCAGGAGTAGCTGCCGTCGCCGTGGCTGCCGCGCCGCCGCGCGAGCAGCACGCGGCCCTCGCGCACCAGCATGACGCCCACGCCCACCTGCGGCCGCTCCGCGGCGCTCACCCCGACGATCGCCTCTCCCACAGAACACCTCCGGCGCGCGGCACGAGCGCGCGCGAGAGCGCCCTCTAGCACAGCGAACCGATTGACTTTCGAGTGAACGCGCGTACCGTGCCAGTCCCGATGGAGCCGACCTTGCCCTGGGAGCTGAATCCCGTCCTTCACCAGAGCCGGCTCGTCCTTCTGGCGCAGACGGCGGTCGACGTCCGCAACAAGGCGTTCAGCGAGGCGAACCGCGAAGAGGGCGATACGAGCTGGGGAATCGGCTGCAAGGCGCACGAGCGGTTCGGCCACGCGCTCTGCCGGCTCTCGGAGAGCGGCAAGCACCCCTGGCTCTCGGTCTACCGCGACGGGCTTTACCTGATGCCGCACATCGAGGGGGTGGCGGTGCGCGTGTACCGCGGCCCGGCCGACAAGCCCTCGCAGCGGCACCTGGAGGCGGCCCGGTCCGAGCACAACCGCCGCTCGGAGCCGCGCCAGACCGCGTTCTCGTTCATGGGGCAAGAGGTCGAGCCGGGGGGCCCGTGGTTCTGGATGATGGCGGTCGAGACAGACGTGGAGGGGAGGGCGCTCCGCGCCGTATTCTTCCAGGCCAACGAGGCCGGCGGGACCCGGAACGCGTGGGAGGCTCCGGTCGAGCGCCTGCCCGCCGAGGCGGCGCCGGCGCCCGCGCCCGCCATCGCGCCCGAGCCCCGCGACAAGCCCGCTCGCCCCGCTCGTCCGCGCGCGGCGTCGGGCCCTGCGGCGAAGGGCGCGCTCGGGTCGCGCGAAGGACGGCCGCTCTTCCAGGCGCAGACCATGCCCCTGCCGCTCGTGTCGCAGCCGAGCTGACGGTCTGGTTCCGCCCGCCAGGAGTCCGACCCTGGCTGCCCTCCTGGCGCCGATCTCCGTGTAGAGGGCAGGTCGAAACGCCTCCCTGGCGCTGATGAGGGCGACGAACTTCAGCCTCGCCTTGCCGGCAAAGGCGAGCGCCCAGTCGCCCGACGCCTCGAGCCGCGTGGACCTGACGCTGCGCACGCCCAGGGCCGACAGCACATCGGAAAGGGGATCCAGCGTCTCTCTGGACGATCGCGACAAAATCATGGCCGGACAATCATGGAACGACCGGTCTCGCCCGACTAGCCTTGTTCGAACCCAACCGAGGAGGCATCACATGACCATCGAGGGCAAGGTCGTCGCGATCACGGGCGGCGGCAGAGGGATTGGCCGGGCCACAGCGATTCTCCTGGCCTCGCGCGGCGCGCGGGTCGTGATCGGCGCCCGGCGCGAAGCGGAGATCGCGGCGGTCGCGGGAGAGATCGAGGCGGCCGGGGGGCGTGCGATCCATCGAATCACCGACGTCACCAGGCGAGCGGACCTCCAGGCGCTGGTGGACCTCGCCTGCGACCGGTTCGGACGGCTCGACGTCCTCGTCAACAACGCGGGCATCGCCCCGATCTCGCGCTTCGACGCGCTGCACGTCGATGATTGGGACGCGATGATCGACGTGAACCTCAAGGGCGTTCTTCACGGCATTGCCGCCGCGCTGCCCGTCTTCGGTCGGCAGAAGAGCGGCCACATCGTCAATGTCGTCTCCGTCGCCGGCCTCAAGGTCGTGCCCACCATGGGCGTCTACGCCGCCACCAAGAACGCGGTCCGCACGATCACCGAGGCGCTGCGCCAGGAGTCCGGGCCGAACCTGCGCGTCACCGAGATCTCCCCCGGCATGATCGCGACGGACTTCGCGGACACGATCACCGACGAGGCAACGCGGAGCGCGATCCGGTCGACCGCCGATGGCATCGCGATCCCGGCGGACTCGATCGCCCGCGCCATCGCCTTCGCGATCGAGCAGCCGCCCGAGGTCAATGTCGGCAGCATCGTCGTGTGGCCTACGGCGCAGGGCTGAGGACGGGGCGAGGCTGCCTCTCCCGACGATGCTTCCGGGCATTTGCGCTCGGCGGGCAAGAGGTCCAGGCGCCATCGACCGGTTTTTCTGGCGGGCTCTCTGACGCGCGATACTAGCGGGCAGGTGGGCAGTCGGAAGGGGGCGAGCCCTCGCCCCGGATGTTCGGCTCGGCGCGGAGCTCGCCCTCCAGGATGGTGACGGCCTGGCCGCCCAGATCGACGCGATCGCCGCGCAAGCGCACGCGCACCACGCCGCCGCGCGCCGAGGCCTGATAGGCGAGCATCTCCGCCTTACCGAGGCGCGCCGCCCAGAACGGCGTCAGGCAGCAATGGGCGGAGCCGGTGACCGGATCCTCGTTGACGCCCGAGGCGGGGGCGAAGAAGCGCGAGACGAAGTCGAAGTCCCTGGACGAGCTCCGGCTCGTGATCGTGACGCCCCGCGCGGGCACCGTCGCGAGCAGGCCGAAGTCGGGGCTGGCGGCGCGCACCTCGTCCTCCGAGCCGACGAGGACGAGGTAGTCGGTCGCGTACCTGCCGACGTAGATCGGCTGCACGCGGAGCGCCTGCTCGAGGCCCGGGGGCGGCTCCGCCCGCTCCTGGCGCTTCGCCGGGAAATCGAGCTCTATCCACCCGTCGTCGCGGCGAGATGCGGTGAGCAGGCCGCTCTGCGTGGAGAAGCGGGCCTGCGCGTCGGGCGCGAGCAGGCCTGTCTCCCAGAGCACGTGGGCGCTCGCGAGCGTGGCGTGCCCGCAGAGCGCGACCTCCACCGTCGGCGTGAACCAGCGGAGGTCGTGGCCGCCGTCGCCGCGGCCGACCAGGAAGGCCGTCTCCGAGAGGTTCATCTCGCGCGCCACGGCCTGCATCCACGCCGCGGGGCGCGCCTCGGGCAGGATGCAGACGGCCGCCGGGTTGCCGCGGTACGGCTTGCCGGTGAAGGCATCTACCTGGGTGATCCGAAGGCTCATCGCGCACGATTACCGCGGTCGTGCTGCGCAGTCCACGCCCAAGCGGCCTGCCCAGGGTGGGTATGCTGGAGATTGACGAGATCCGTAGTGCGCGGAGCAGGCGTCAGACAGGTATTCCCATCGCCCGGCGGAGCGCGTCGAGCTCCTCCGTGAAGCGCCCGTTCCCGCCGCGCAGCACGAGCGGCGGCTCGTCGGCGCGCGGCGCCGCCTCCGCGGCGCGGCGCAGGGCGTACACCGAGAACAGCGCCGCCTTGCCCTCCTTCGGGACGACATCGCGCCACGCCTCGAGCGCGAGCCCCGCGGCCGCCGCGGCCGCCTCGACCCGCCCCCGCTGCCGCGCCCCCGCGCAGGCCACGAACGGCGCGCCGGGCGCGAGCAGCCGCGCCGCAGCGAGGCAGTAGTCCTCCACGCCGCCGCGGTGCTCGAACCGGCACGGCCCGCACTGGACCCGAGCAGACTCGATGCCCGTGCCGACCGGCAGGTACGGCGGCGTCCCCGTCACGAGGTCCGCGGGCCCGAGCCCCTCGAGCGACGCCGGATCGCGCAGGTCCCCCAACCGCACCTCGCAGCGGCCATCGATCCCGTTCCACGCGACCGAGCGCCGCGCCATCGACGCGCTCATCTCCTGCGCCTCGACGCCCGCGCAGAGCGCGTCCGGGAAGCGCCACGCCGTGAACAGGAGCACCGTGCCGATGCCGCACCCGAGGTCCACCAAGCGGCGCGGGGGCGCGTGCCCCACCTGCTCCGCCGCGAACCACGCGGTCACGAGGTCGTCGGCCGACCACCGGTGCCCGTCGAGCCGCTGGAGGATGCGGAAGTCGCCCGAGAGATAGCAGAGGTCCTCGCCGGGGCCGGGCCAGACCTCCGGGCGATCCGGCGTCACGGGCCGGGGCCCGGGGGCGACCCACCCGGGCGGCCGCCGCGCGGGCCGGACGACCCCGCCGCGCGGCGACGGTGCGGAAGACGGCTGGACGTCAGGCGGAGCGATCATCGGCCCCATGTACCACGCCGCCGCGGCGTCAGGGGCGGCTGCAGGCGTCATGGAACTCGGGCGTATCGCAGAAGAGGCACTCGGCGGCGTTGCTGCCACTGCAGTCCAGCGCGGGACACGCCGCGGGGCAGCCCGGCTCGTTGGCGTCGCAGTTGATGACCTGCCAGGTGAGCGAGCTCATGTCGTCCGTGTCGGCCGGGCAATCGCACCGGTTGAAGTCGTGCGATGCCATGAGCGTGATGGTGTGGCACTCCTTCTCTGGCGTCATGCCGTCTGTCGGGAGATTGAAATCGTAGGTGTCCCACGAGACGGTGAAGGGGCGCTGTCCGCCGGCGATGGTCCCGGCCTCGATCTCCCTCAGCGTCGTGAGCTTCCGGAACGGCTTTTCGCTCAAGCTGCGCCGTCCATAATCGATGTAGAGGGTGAACAACACGGGATCGCCGTTGTCCTCGGACAGCACCGTCACGCCGAGATCCTTGACGACCCTCGGCCCGACGATGTGGATGGGTATGTGCTGAGGCGGGAAGACCGCGGTGAGCACCGGCCCTGTCTTCGAGGGCTCGTCGTACTCCGGCGGCGAGATCACGAGGCATCCCGTGGCCGACGCGGCGAGCGCCGCCGCCGCGAGCGAGCGCGCGAGCGCGGCGGAGGAGCGGGGGCGCGCCGCGGAGGCGGCGGCGCGGCGGAGGGGCAGACAGGGCGGAGCGGTCATGGTGGCGCGGTGCGGGGGTCCGAGGGCGTGGGGAGCCGGGTCCGAGCGCGTGGGGCCCGGGCCCGACGCTGGAACTCTATCTACTCGGGCGACGCGCGGCGCATGTAGCTGCATTCAGACGGCCTCGCCGGGACCGGCGCCGCCGGGGGAGGCGCGGCCGGCGCGCTCCGCGCGTACCGCCCGCGCCGCGAGGTCACTTGCGCGGGCTCGTCGCCGGCGCGCTCTCCAGCGCGTAGACGACCTTCACCTGGGTGCCGAACTGGACCTCGCCGGGCGAGACGGGGGTGCCGCCGCCCCCGTACGCGGCGGACTGGAGGCTGGCGCGGGGCGCGTAGATGTGGCCCTGCTCGACGACCTCGCTGATCGCGACGACGCGGCCGAGCGAGACGCCCTGGAGTCGGGCGAGCGCCTCGGCGCGCGCCCGCGCGTCCGCGATCGCCTTCTCCCGCGCCTGCGCCTCGAGCGGGTCGGTCTTGTCGACGTCGAACGAGACGCCCCACACGTTGTTCGCGCCGGCGGCCGCGACGGCGTCGAGCACCGGCCCGACCTGATCGAGGTTGCGGATGACGGCCGTCACCGTGTTGCTCACCCGGTAGAAGTGCGCCGGCGGAGGCGGCTGGGGCGGCGCCAGGTCGGCGGGCGGCGGGGCCTTCGGCGCGGGCGGCTGCGCCGGCTTCGGCTGCGCCGGCTTCGGCCCGCGCGCGGCGGGCGCGGCGGGGGCGGTGGCCGCGGCGGGCGCGACCGCCGCGGCGGTCGTCGCGGCCTGCGCGGGCTGCACCGCCGCGGGCTGCGGGTAGGGGAAGGGCATCCCGGGCGGCAGATCGGACTGCCGCACGAGCTGGATGGAGTAGTTGCTGGTCTGGATGTCCTTGTCGGCGAGGCCCGCCTTCCTGAGCGCCCCGAGGATCTCGGTCATGCGCGCGGCGGCCGTCTTCGTCGCCTCGTCGACGGTGGGCGCGATCACCTCGATGCCCAGCTGGGTGCGGGCGACGTCGGGCTTCGCGCTGACCTCGCCTCGGCCGATGACCGTGATGGAGTTGACGTCCGGCGTGGCGGCCTGGGGCGGCGTCGCCTGCGCCGCGCAGGCGGCGAGCAGGGGCGCGGTCGACAGCAGGAAACCGGCGAGGCACAACCGGCGCGACAGAGAGCTCTGGATCTTCATGCCCGTGCAACGCGCGCCGCCCGCGCCGCCTTACAGGGCGCGCCGCGCGCCTTTTGCAGAGACGTCGGGCCCGGCATTGCCTCCCCGCGGCAAGTTGTTCCATGGCGCGCCGGGTGCGCTATGGTCGTTCACGTGCTCACAATACCCAGCGATGAAGAGGCCCTCGGAGGTCTGCAGGGGGCGACGATCCCCAGCGACCTGTCGCCAAGCATCGGCTACCGGATCGTGTCGCGCGCCGGGGCCGGGGCGATGTTCGTCTCGTACTACGCGGTCCGCACCGCGCCCGAGGGCGAGACCCCCGTGGTCGTCAAGATGCTGCGGCCGTCGCTCTTCAGGCAGCTGGGCCCGTCCGCGGCGGTGATCGTGAAGAAGGAGGCGGTGTCCCTCGGCCGCCTCAACGAGCAGGTCCCCCCGACGCCCTTCGTCGTCCGGCTGATCGACACCGGCACGTTCGAGGTGCGGCGCGGCACGAAGACCCTCGACCTCCCCTGGATCACGATCGAGTACGTGCACGGCGGCATCCAGGGCGTGACGCTCCGCCAGCGGGTGCAGGGGACGATCCAGGCGACGGGCTACGCGTTCGATCCGGCGCGCGCGACGCGCGCGATCGAGTGCATCTCGAGCGGCCTGTCGGCGGTGCACGACGTGGGCGTCATCCACCGGCAGCTCACGCCGGAGAGCATCCTCTGCTGCGGCTCCGGCGACGAGGAGCTGTTCAAGATCAGCGACTTCGGCATGGCGCGGCCGCGGGGCATCCGCGAGACGATCATGGCCGGCGTCGTCGGCAACACCGGGGTCGCGCCGCCGGAGATGCTGTCGGCCGATCCGAGCACCATCGGCCCCTGGACCGACATCTTCAACCTCGCGTCCGTCATCTTCTTCGTGCTCACGGGCGAGCAGTACATCGTCGCGGAGTCGCAGGCGCAGGCGCTCATGGCGGCGATGGCGCGCTCGCGCCGGAGCATCCTCGAGACGCGGTGGCTCCACCCCGCGCTGCGCGGGAACGACCAGGCGAGCAAGTCGATCGACTTCGCGCTCCGCTGGGCGTCCGCGGGCGAGGCGCAGGAGCGCCTCCAGGAGGCCGTGGCCGTGGCCGCGATGCTGTCGCCGTACCTCCGCCCCGCCTCGCCCGTCTCGGCGCTGGAGCAGCGGCTCGTGGCGGGCGCGAGCGAGCAGCGCGCGCGCGCCCCGGAGGAGATGGCGCCGATGACGATCCCGTCCACGCACCTGAAGGAGCCGGTGCAGCTCAAGGGAGAGCTCGGCCAGACGATGCTGTCGCCGCGCCAGCCGAGGGCCGCCGATCGCCCGAGCCCGGACCGCGCCATCGAGGCCGAGCTCATCAGCGCGCAGCCGCCGCGCGCCCTGCGGGAGGCCCCGTCGCGGGTGACGGTCATCGAGCGGTGGCAGTGGAGCGTGCTCCACCACCCGAGCCTCGACTCGGTGATCCGGAGCGTGGCCTGGGACGGCTACGGCCGGTGCCTCGCGGCGGCCACGAGCGGGCTGCTCTTCTGGAACGGGACCGGCTGGAGCGAGGCGTCGTCCGGCGGCCTCCCGAGCCCGCAGGGCGTGCGCTTCGTGCACCGGATCGGGCCCGGCCGCTGGCTGCTCGGCGGCGACGGCTCGACGCTCGCGGTGTACACGACGGGCGGCGTCACCGGCGTCTTCCAGCTGCCGGGCGAGCCGCAGAGCCACGTCGCGCTGAGCGGCGACCTCGAGGACATGGGCATCCTCGTCTCGGCGACGCCGAACGATCCGCGGCCGCTGCTGCACGCGTTCATCGCCAAGCGCTGGCTGCGGCCGCTGCCGGCCGAGGGCGTCGCGCTCCTCGCCGCCGTCGCGCGCGTCGAGGACGAGCGGTGGATGCTGGTCGGCCGGTCGACGACGGGCGAGGGGCTCGTCGCGCTCTACGCCCCGCTCGACTGGCACCTGGAGCGCATCCCCGCGCCGCCGGCCCGGGCGTTCGTCGCCTGCGCCGGGCGGCCCGACCTCGGCGTGGGCGTCGCTGTCGGCGCGGAGGGGAGCGTCGTCTGGCGGTACGGGCAGAGCGTCTTCACGGAGAACATCGAGCCGCGGCGCGCCCTGTCGGCGGTGACGGTCGACGCGGAGGGCCGCGCCTGGGCGGGCAGCGCGGGGCGCATCTGGGTGCGGCGCGGCGGCATCCCGCCCATGGCCGGGACGTGGGAGGCCGTCTGGGAGAACGACGCCTGGGTCGGCCCCGTCGTATCGCTGTTCGTCGACTCGGAGGTCGTCGTCGCCATCACGGCGGACGGGGGTATCATCGAGGGGCGCGTCACGGGCTAACGGGCTCGGCCGTCCGCCGCTCCGCGCCCTCCGATGGCACGACACCCGCTCAACCCCGAAGCCGGCTCGACCCCGTTCCCCGACGACCCGCGCGAGATCGACGCGGCGCTGCGCGCCGGTGAGCTCTCCCTGGAGCTGACGCCCTACTACGGGTTTCGCTACGGCGAGCGGGGGCGGCGCTTCACCCGGAGCGACAGCGCGTTCCTCGTGACGCTCGCCACCCATCCGCGCCCCGTCGTCGAGCGCCAGATCCGCTGGCTCGCCGGCCTGCTCGCGAACCGCGGCATGCCCAGCCTGCTGCTGGAGCAGCACCTCCGGGTGCTCCACCGCGCGCTGTGCCGCGCGGTCCCGAGGCGCGCCGCGTCCTATGGCCGCCTGCTGGAGGCCGCCGAGCTGCTGCGCGACACCCGGCGCGCGCTCTTGCCAGACGAGGCCTGCCGCGCGCTCGCCCTGTCGTTCGTGCGCGAGGCGGGCTTGCCGCCGACCCGGCTCGCCCTCGGCGTCGGGTGGCTGCTGGCCGGGGCCGTGGCGGACGAGCGCTCCGGGAGCGGCAGCGCCGTGAGCAGCGTGGCGTCGTGGTTCGCCGACCCCGAGCTCTTCCCGCCGCGCTTCATCGCCGCGGTGCACGGCACCCTCGCGGGGGCGCAGGCCGCCGCGCGCCCGGCGCCGCCCCTCCGCGGCGAGCCCGCCACCTCGGGCGGCCGCCGCTCCGGAAGCGCAAGTCGCTGAAATTGTTCATAAAAGAAACCGTCCAGAAACACGCGAAGGGATAGCTTTCCCCTCGGCTCGGCAAGGAGTCACCGCAGCTCGACGGGGCGTCTGGCCAGCGCGCGGGCGTCGCGCGGAGCGCGGCCACGCCCGGCGAGGCGCGGCCGTCCCGGCGTCGGCGCCGCGCCGCCCGGGCGCTCCCGGACAGCGCTCTGCACAGGCGCCTCGCATCAACCCCCCGGGCGAACAGGCAACGTATGTGGTCAGCCGAAACGACGTACGACAGGACGCGACCGGACAACGATGACGAGGGTCCGCTCTCCGAGGAGGTCGTCACGCTCCGCAGGCGCGTCGTGGAGCTGGAGCAGCAGCTGCCCGAGACCCACCGCTCCGGCGCGGCGCAGGCCGCGGCGTGCGCCGCCGCCGGGCAGGAGCTCGTCGACGTCCTCTCGCTGAGGCCGGCGGAGCAGGCGGCGTTGCTCGATGCCCTGCCGGCGATGATCTTCTTCAAGGATCGAGAGCACCGGTATCTGCTGGTCAACAAGGCCTACGCCGACCACCACCGCGTCCCTGCCGAGAAGATCGTCGGGCGGCGCGACGAGGAGATCTTCGTCGCGGAGACGGCGCGGACCTACCACGAGAGCGACGAGGCCGTGATGGCCAGCGGAGAGCCCAGCCGGAACGTGGAGCTCCACTGGAGGCTCGAGGACGGGTCCGAGGGCTGGACGGTGGAGAACGACGTCCCCTACCGCGACGCGAGCGGCCGCGTCGTCGGCATGGTGGGCGTCGGGATCGACGTGACCGCCCAGAAGCAGGCCGAGCAGGCGCTGCGGCGCGCCGAGGCCGAGCTGCTCGCCACGCGCGAGCGGCTCCTCGACACGATCTCGGCCCTGTCGACGCCGGTCTTGCCGATCGACGACGGCATCCTCGTCGTCCCCCTCGTGGGGCACATCGACCCGGCGCGGAGCGCCCAGATCATGGGCGCGCTCCTCCAGGGCATCGAGCGCCACCGCGCCGACTTCGTCATCCTCGATCTCACGGGCGTCCCGCTCATCGACGGCGCCGTCACGGCGCACCTCCTGCGCGCGGCCCACGCCGTGCGCCTGCTCGGCGCGCAGTGCATCCTCGTCGGCATCTCGCCGGCGATCGCAGGGGCGCTCGTGCAACTCGGCGCCGACCTCCAGCGGGTCATCCTGCTCAAGGACCTCCGGGCCGGCGTGCGCCACGCGCTCGCCAGGCGCAGCCGCGGCGGCGCCGCCGCGCGCGCGACGACCTGAGGCCGGCGCCCCGGGCCCCGGTGCGCGCCCTCACGCCGGCGCGCGGTACCTCGCCACGACGATCGTGACGTCGTCGTCCGGGCTCGAGCACCAGCTCTCGACGTCCCTCAGGATCCGGTCGCGGATGGCGTCCACCGGCTCGGCCTGGGCGGCCTCGATCGTGGAGCAGAGCCGCTCCAGCCCGAACTGCTCCTGGTGGGCGTTGCGCGCCTCCGTCACCCCGTCGCTGTAGAGCACGAGGACGTCTCCGTCCTCGAGGAGGAGCTCCTCGTCGCGCGTCGCCGCGTCGATGGAGGGCAGGGCGCCGATCCAGACGCCGGAGCTCGGGATGCACGCGCAGCGCCGCGTGCTCGCGCGGCACACGATGAGGTCGTCGTGCGCGCCCGCGAACGTCACGCGCCCGCTGCGCTCGTAGCGGAGCAGGACCAGGGTCGCGTGCTCGTCGCGCCGCAGGCGGTTGCGGACGTTGTCGTAGATCGCCTGGTTGAGCGCCGAGACGACCTCGGCGGGGCTCGTCGCGTGCGCGCCGCGCGTCATCGCCGCGACCATGCTCTGGATCATCAGCATGACGAGGCCTGCCGCGAGGCCGTGGCCCGCGACGTCGCCGATCCCGAGCCAGCCGCCCCCCGGCGTCGCGATCACGTCGTAGTAGTCGCCGCCCACCTCGGCCGCGGGCTTCATGATCGCGCTGAGCTCGAGCCCCTCGATCGCGAGCAGCGGCGGCAGCAGGTTGGTCTGGATGTGCTCCGCGACGAGGCTCTCCTGGTGGAGCCGCTCCTGCTCCAGCCGCTCGCGGATCTCGACCTGGCGGACGATCTCCCGGTGCATCGCCACGGCCTTCAGCGCGGAGCTGAGCTGGAGGCGCAAGGCGTCGTAGACCACCTCGTTGGCGCCGCTGCCGAGCACCGCGATGCCGAAGTGCTCCGCCTCGCCGAACGTGATCAGCATCGCGAACACGCTCCAGCGCTCGCGGGAGCTCAGGAAGCCGGGCGGGGTGAGGCAGCGCGCCGGGAAGCTCCCGCGCGGCGGCTCGACCTCGCGGCCGCTCTCCATCAGGAAGAGCGACGTCAGGGTGGCGCGCTTCGGGTCGTCGTAGAGGGACACCGAGGCGCGCGTGAGCGCCAGCCTGGGCAGCTCCGCCGCCAGCGTGCGCCTGAGCAGGGGCAGGCTCAGGCACGTCGACAGGCACCTGCCCGTCCAGCTGAGGTTGACCGAGGCGAGCTGCAGGTAGAGGCGCCTCTCGCCCTCCGCGCGCACCGAGGCCTGGGCGATCAGGGCGCGGCAGGCGTGCCAGAGGCGCTCGGCGCCGTCGTGCTGCGCGCCCTGGGACGCCTTCCGGAGCCGCGCGCGCAGCAGCGTGACAACGCCCTGGAACTGGTCGAGGGCGACGCCCTCGCGCGCCGCCTCGTCGAGCACGTCCGTGAGCGCTTGCACGAAGCGCCCCTCCCGCCCCGCGAGCTCCTCCTCGAGCGCCGAGAGCAGCGCGCCGGGCCAGGTCGTCCACGATACGCCGGGGACGGTCACGGCGCTCGCGAGCAAGCGCTCCATCTCTTCCCGCTGCCCGGCCAGCGAGGGCGGGCCGGGCTCGGCCGGCGTCGCCGCGAGCTCGCGCGCGCCCTCCGCCGCGGGCCTGAGCGCGGCGGAGGGCGCGCGCGGGAGGGTCGCGTAGTACCCGCAGCCGCACGACTCGCGCCGCGTGAGCTCGACGGACAGCTGGCTGCGCTCCGGGACGCGCTCGCCGGCGAGCATGCGGACGACGGTCTGGAGCGCGAGCGCCCCGAGCTGCTTGATCGGCTGGCGGATGCTCGTGAGCGACGGCTTCGTGACGCGCGAGACGGCGGCGTCGTCGAACCCGCACACGAGGACGTCGTTCGGGATGTCGAGGCCGTGCGCCTTGAGCGCGTCGATCGCGCCGAGGGCCATGTGGTCGTTGCCGGCGACGACCGCGTCGAAGTCGACCCTGCGGGCGAGGAGCTCGCGCATCGCGCTGCGGCCGCCGTCGATCAGGAAGTCGCCGAACACGAACAGCCGCTCGTCGTAGGGGAGCGAGCGCGCCGCGAGCACCCGCCTGTACGCGTCGGCGCGCAGCGTCGCCTCCTCGTTGTTGGCCGGCCCGCTGATGTACGCGACGCGCTGGCACGCGTGGTCGTCGACCATGTGCGCGACGATGGTCTCCGCGCCGCTCGCGTTGTCGACGGTGACGCTCGGGATGCCGGGCAGCGCGAGCCCGACGCTGCACACGGGCAGGGGCGCGTAAGAACGGCAGAACTCGTGGGTGCCCTGGATGCCGAGGTGATTGGTCAGCGCCGAAGAGACGATGACCAGGCCGTCGACCGTCGCCGCGCTGATGAGCGGGTAGATGGTGTTCGACGGGACCATCGTGTAGCCCGGGCGGGCGTGCGTCTCGCCGAAGACGACGAGGAGGTTGACGTCGTGCTCCTCGGCGGCGCGCTCGACCCCGAAGTGCACCTCGGCCTGGTACTCGCCCGTGAGATAGTCCGTCACGAGCGCGATCGTCGGGCGCTTCGCCGCCATGGCCTGTCGCTCTCAGTTCACCTTCTCGGTGATCGATACAGTGCTCGGCGACATGCGCTCGAGGGCCGTGAGGCTCCGCTTTTGCCACGCGAGCCTCGCGTCGGTCACGAACCGCACCTCGCACTGGAGCCCCTGGGCGGTGAGCCCGCAGATGAAGGCGATGAACGCCTTCAGGCAGCTCGAGTTCAGGAAGTAGAGGGCCCGGATATCGAACTCGACGGCGGCCAGCGAGAGGCGCTTCACCTCGCCCTGGAGCTCCTTGCAATAGCTGCCGAGCGGCGCGGCCGCCGCCATGTCGCCCGTCCCGGTGAGCTTGACGCTGAGCTGGTCGCGCCGGTCGCCGACGAGCGCCGGCTCGATGCCGAAGCTGTCCATGACGACGGGCTCAACCCTTAGGCTGCTCATTCACCCTCCACCGCTCGAGCGGGGCGTGCGCGATGATCGTGAGCTCGTTGCCCTCGATCTTGTAATCGACGTCGAGCCCGCCCTCGGCGCGGACGCGCGCCAGGCCGAGGCCAGAGACGCCCTCGACCATCGCGGTCTCGGTGATGAGCTCATCGTAGTGCTTCAGCGGGTCGCTCGCGGTCTTGAGGTCGAGCAGCCGCTTCTCGACCTCCCTCAGGCGCTCCGGCGACGCCTCGTTGCGCGCGCGGATCTTCATGATGTGTGACCTTTCGTCCTCCTCCAGCGCGAGCTCGAGGCTGACGCGGGGGCCGGTGGAGTACTTGGTGATGTTCTCGGCGAGCTCGTGCGCGGCCATGTAGAACCGCGAGCTCACATTCGCGTCGTCCAGCACCGCGCCGCAGAAGCTGGACACCAGCCTTAGCACCGCCGTCGCCAGCCGCTCGCTCGGGAAGAAGGTGATGCAGAGGAACAGCGAGGCGCTCTGCGTTGGTTCGGTGGATGACACAACCTGTCATGTTACGCCGCTCTCGCGCTGGATCCAACCTCTACTTCCGCGCGCGGCGTGATCTCGGGCGCTCATGTAGGATGGTGTCCAGCGGCAAAGCAGGAGCGCGCTCCATGCGTTGCGCGTCGCGCGCACTGCCATGGTTCATCGTTCACGTTTCTCGCGCGCGTCTTGCGTCTCTCGCGCGTCTTGCGTCTCTCGCGCGTCTTGCGTCTCACGCGCCTCTTGTGCGTCTCGCCTGCGGCGTGTCGCGCTGCCCTCTGCGCATCATCGGGTGTAACGCTTTGCGTTATGATGAGCTCGCTGGCACGCTCATTGATGTGATGATGGCGCCCCTCGACGGTGAGGTGTGCCCGTGGATCCCGCTCGGCCACCGAGCGCCTCGCGCACGCACGCCGTCACCCGCGGGTGAAGAACCCCCGCGGCAACCCCACAAGGAGGTTCTTGCTGTATGAAACCACGGTCCCTCGCGCCCGGCCGCTCGCGCCGCGGCGCCCGCCGCTTGACGGCGATCTCGGGCGTTCATCCCCTCGTGAGGCGCGGCGTCCTCGCCGGCGCCGCGGCGGCGACCCTCGGCTGCAGCGCCGGGCCCGACGCGGCGCGGGAGCGAGGCGCCGGCGGTAACGGCGATGTCGCAGCGGACGACTCGCTCGCGCTCGGGGCATCCGCCGCGGCGCTCTCGACCGACGGCGTTGTGTGCGTCTCGATCCGGCGCGGAACGCTCGGCACGGTGAGAGATGCGACACTGTGGCAAAACGCTGCGAGGTGGAACGACTCCACCTCTCCGAACCTCTCGACCGGCTCCGTCGCGAGCACCGGCGCGCGCCGGTCGCTCGTTCGATTCGACCTCTCGCCCGTGCCCATTGGCGCGACGGTCACCTCTGCCACGCTGAGCTTACATCAGACTCACAAGGTCGATAGCAGCACGATCGGCGTCTACCGCGTCACCGCGCCCTGGGAGGAGCGGACCGTCACCTGGACGAGCCTCGGCGACAGCGGCTTTGACGCGGAGAGCGTGGCGACGATCGCGGCCGAGGCGGGCGTCGGCGCCCGCACGGCGGACGTGTCGTCGCTCGTCCAGTCCTGGGTGCTCGGGACCGCGCAGAACCACGGCGTGCTCCTCGACGAAGCGTCCTCGCACGCCACCAGCCTGAGGAGCAGCGAGATCGAGAGCGTGGAGCAGCGCCCCCGGCTCGACGTCTGCTACGTGACCTGCTCGGATGGCCGGATGAACGGCCTGGAGGCGGGCGTCGACTGCGGGGGGCCGCACTGCGCCCCGTGCGTCGGCGCGACGACGGGCGCGTCGAGCACCGCGAGCGCCGCGAGCTCGAGCGCCGCCACGTCGAGCTCGACGGGCGCCTGGAGCTCGTCGGGCGATCCGTGCGCCGATCCGGCCGCGCTGCCGCCCGATCCGGCGCCGCCGGCGCGGCTCTCCGAGACCGGGCTCTACGTGGACATCGCGACCCGGTCGCGCGCGGCGAACACGCTCGAGTTCCGCCCCGCGTTCGAGCTCTGGTCGGACGGGGCGAGCAAGCGGCGCTTCGTGTACCTGCCGCGCTGCTCGGCCATCGACACGAGCGACATGGACCACTGGTCGCTGCCGGTGGGGACGCGCTTCTGGAAGGAGTTCCGCGCCGAGGGCGTGGCCGTGGAGACGCGGCTCATCCACCGGTTCGGGCCCGGGATCGACGACTGGGTGTTCGCCGCGTACGCGTGGGATCCGTCGAGGAACGACGCGTTCCTCGTCGAGGACGGCGTCGAGGACGCGCGCGGGACGTCGCACGACATCCCGCGGACGGCGGACTGCTGGGAGTGCCACGGCAAGCTCCCCGAGCGGATCCTCGGCTTCAGCGCGCTGCAGCTGAGCCACGACGGGACCGGCGAGACCATGAGGTCGCTGAGCAACGCCGGGTGGCTCACCGTGCCGATGCCGCGGGGGTTCCGCCCGCCGGGCGACGCGGAGGCGGCCGCCGCGCTCGGCTACCTGCACGCGAACTGCGGCAACTGCCACAACAGCACCGGCGTCGCGACCCTGCGGACACGCCTGCTCGCCGCGAACACGACGGTGGAGGGCACCGACACGTACGCGACCGGCGTGGGCGTGACGCCCAGCTTCTGGGAGCCCGGCGTGGTCCACCGGATCACGGCGGGAGATCCCGATTCGAGCGCGGTGGTGCGCCGGATGGCGCACCGCGGCACCCGGGCGCAGATGCCGCCGATCGCGTCGGAGGTCGTCGACGCGGCGGGGCTGGCGGCGGTCCGCGCCTGGATCGAGGGCGTGCGGCCGCCGTCGGGCGCCGGGAGCAGCGGCGCGACCAGCGGCAGCGCGAGCTCCGGCAGCGCGGGCGTCGGCGCGAGCAGCGCGAGCGCGACCACCACGACCGCGAGCGTCGGCGCGGGCGGCGCGAGCCCCACCGCCGGCAGCGCGGGCGCCGGGGGTGCAGGTCCCGTGGGCGGCGCGAGCACGGGCAGCGGCGGCAGCTCGAGCGCGGGCAGCGGCGGCAGCTCGAGCGCGGGCAGCGGCGGCAGCTCCGGCGCCACGTGCGCCGGGGTGCCCCGCCTGAAGCTCACGCCGGTCGCGTCTGGCCTGACGACGCCTCTCTTCCTCACGAGCCCGCCGGGCGACACCTCGAGGATGTTCGTGCTCGAGAAGGACGGCGTCGTCCGCCTCATCAAGGACGGTGTCCTCCGGTCCACGCCGTTCCTCGATATCCGGGGCGGGACCTCGTGCCCGCCGTCGCGTCCGGCGAGCGCGAACCCGCTCGTTTGCACGCCCAGCCCGACCGCGGAAGGGGGGCTGCTCGGGATGGCATTCCACCCCGATTACGCGAGCAACGGTCGGTTCTGGCTCTTCTACACCGCCGCGCCCAGGGGCAACGTCACGATCGCCGAGTTCCGCCGCTCCGCCGCGAACCACGATGTCGCCGACACGTCGGCGGGGAGCATGCCCGTCCGGAAGCTCCTCGACACGAAGCACGGCGGCTGGAACCACGCCGGTGGCACGCTCGCCTTCGGGCCGGACGGCTATCTCTATGCGTCCGTCGGCGACTCGGCCGTCACGCCCTACTCGGCCTCTCCGGCGAAGGACCTCGCGTCGCCCCTCGGCAAGATCCTGCGGATCGACGTGGACACCGGCCTCGGCCCGTCCGGCAACCTCTCCGGCGCAGGGGTGAACCCGCTCATCTGGGACCACGGCCTGCGCAACCCGTGGCGCATCAGCTTCGACCGACGCACGGGGGATCTCTACATCGCCGACGTGGGGCAGAACGCGTGGGAGGAGCTCAACATCGAGCCGGCCCGCACCGGGCGCCGCAACTACGGCTGGCCGACGATGGAGGGAGATCACTGCGTCTCCGCCGGGTGCTCCCGCGTCGGCGTCGCGCCCGTCGTGGAGCACAGCCACTCGAGCGGAGAGGGCGGCTCGATCACGGGCGGCTACGTCTACCGCGGCTCCGCGATCCCGTGCCTCCAGGGGAGGTATGTCTATGGAGACTACGGGACGCACCGCTTCTGGAGCCTGCGGTGGGACGGATCGAGGGTCCGGGATCACGTGGAGATCACGGCGGACCTCGCGTCGAGCCTGCCGGCGGCCTCCTTCGGCGAGGACGCCGCCGGCGAGATCCATGTCGTCATGCTCACCGGGGAGGTGTTCCGCATCGACCCGAGGTGACGGATCGCCTCGCCCCACGAGCAGGCACGGGGGTCGAGCCCAGGTGTCCTCGCCTCGGCGGCTCACTCTGGAGCGCTCATTCTGGAACGAGCAGTCCAGAACGAGCCGCAGAGCGACGGCGCCGTGGTCGAGCCCAGGTGCCCTCGCCTCGGCGGCTCACTCTGGAGCGCTCATTCTGGAACGAGCAGTCCAGAATGAGCCGTGGAGCGACGGCGCCGTGGTCGAGCCCAGGTGCCCTCGCCTCGGCGGCTCACTCTGGAGCGCTCATTCTGGAACGAGCAGTCCAGAATGAGCCGTGGAGCGACGGCGCCGTGGTCGAGCCCAGGTGCCCTCGCCTCGGCGGCTCACTCTGGAGCGATCATTCTGGAACGAGCAGTCCAGAATGATCCGCAGAGCGAGCGCAGGTGAGTCCGGCGGTCCCCGCGCCACGGACAGCTTCCGTCGCGCAGAACCAGAGACGAGCTCGGGCGAGGAAGCGCTGGGGAGTCGAGCCGCTAGCCCGCGAGCTGGAGGCGAGCCGCTAGCCCGCGAGCTGCCCGTATCCCGACCGGAGCTTCGCGAAGCGCGGGCGCCACGCCCTGCTCTCGGCGAGCAGCGGCGCGATGCGCGACATCAGCAGCGCCA
Source organism: Sorangium sp. So ce321 (assembly GCF_051530195.1). Classification (NCBI taxonomy): domain Bacteria; kingdom Pseudomonadati; phylum Myxococcota; order Polyangiales; family Polyangiaceae; genus Sorangium; species Sorangium sp. So ce321. The sequence continues at coordinate 3,521,098 of NZ_CP150329.1, forward strand.
CGTCGTCCGGTCGGCCGGCATCGAGCAGCGCGCGCGCACGCCAGTAGAGGAGCTCGACGCGCTGGTCGGCGCTCAGACCGCTCCCGAGATCGCCGGCCGGCTCCCCCTCCTCCCGGAGCGCCGCCCGCGAGCGCGCGCTCTCCAGGCTCTGCCTCGGGTCCCTCACGGCGAGCTGCATCACGCCGAGGAGGGCCTGCGCATAGTGGGGGAGGTCCGCGACCGCGCCCTGCGCCCGGAGCCACCGGAGCTGCCGGCTCGCCTCCGCGTGCTCGTCGCGCATCGCGTGGATCCGCGCGAGCAGGAGCGCGCTGCTGAAGACCGGCCGGTCCTTGAACTGCTCGTCGAGCAAGCGCACCTGCCGCACGAGGGGCAGCGCCTCGTCCTCGCGACCCCAGAGGTACAGGAGCTCCGCGAGCTTGATCGTCGCCTCGCGCTCCGCCCAGGCGTTGGCCTCCTCCCGGGCGAGCTGGACCGCGCGCCGGAGGTCGGCGATCCCGCGGTCCGGGGCGTCGAGCGCCGGCCAGAGCTCCGCGCGGCGGACGAGCGCCGCGCAGAGGTGGACCCTGTCGCCGCGCTCCTCGCAGCTGCGCACGGCCTCGTCGAAGCGCTGCTCCGCCTCGTCGAGGTGGCCGCACCGCCCGAGGACGCAGGCGAGGAGCGTCAGGCCGATCACGTACGTGTCGTGGTCGGCCTCCCGGACGACCTCCACGCCGCGCGTGAGCCGCTCGAGGGCGTCGTCCAGGTTGCCCTTGCGGAACGACGCGCGGCCGACGGCGACCTCGAAGCGCGCGGCGAGCGCGGCGTCCGCGTGGCCCTCGCGGACGTCGAGCAGCGGGATCACCTCCTCGACGCGCGCCGCCGACTCCTCCCAGGCGCCGGCCCAGTCGAGCGCCGTCGCCTCCTCGAGGAGCGCCTCCGCGATCATCCGCGGGTCCTTCATCGTCCGGGCGAGCGCGCCCGCGGACCGGATATCGTCGAGCGCCTCGCCCGTGCGCAGGACGCGGTAGCGCACGCGCGCGCGGCCGAGGAGCGCGAGGTAACGCTGGCGCTGATCGTCGCCGTCGGCCCAGAGGAGCGCGGACGAGTAATGGCCGTCCGCCACCGCGTTGTTGTGCCGGTCGCGCTGGAGATCGCCGAGGATCAGGTACGCGTGCGCCGCCCGGGCGCGCGCCCCCGCCGCCGCGGCGTGGCGCGCGATCGGCTCGAGCAGGTCCGGCGCCCTCGGCCGCGCCTCGGCCAGCGACTCCCAGACGGCGAGCGCGTGCCGGTGCATGCGCGCGCGCTGCTCCTCCGTCAGGAGCGCGTAGATCGCCTCCTGCAGGAGCGCGCTCCGGAACGCGTAGCGAGCGCCGCCGCACGGCGTGTCCTCGCCCCGGGCGGCGTCGCGCGGCGCGAGGATCCCCCGCGCGACGAGCGCGCGAAGGCTGCGCGCCACGTCGACGCGCGGCGCCGACGCGTCCTCGCGCTCGAGCGAGCGCTGCGCGCCGGCCGCGACGTCGTCGGAGAGCTCGAAGCCGAGCACGGCGCAGAGCTTCGCGCACGCGTTGAGCTCCGGCGGGAGCGCCTCGAGCTGCCGCGCCGCGAACCACTGCCACGCGGGCGACGGCGGGAGCTTGTCGAGGTCGGCGGTCGCGAGCTGGTAGCTGTTCGACCTCGCCCGCAGCCGCACGAAGCCCCCGCGCTTCAGCGCCCGGGTGAGCTCCACGAGGCCGCGGGGGTTGTAGCCGGCCCAGGCGCAGATGCGGCGGAGCGCGGCGCTCGGCGGGGGCTCCGCGGGCCGGAGCAGCTCCGCGCAGAGCAGGAGCCCGGCGGCGTCGTCGAGCGGCGGGAGCGCGACGTCGTCGCGCGCGCTCTTCCGGGCGCTCAGCGCGTGGCGCCGCGCCGCGAGCTCCGGCCCGCCGGCGAGGAGCACCCAGAGCGCGAGCGGCGCCTCGCGGCGCGTCGCGAGCTCGAGCGCGTCGAGCGTGAAGCCGTCGGCGAGGTGCGCGTCGTCGAGGATCACGATGACCGGCCGCTCGGCCGCGCGGCGGCGCAGCCCCTCGGCGAGCGCGCGGATCACGCTGCCGCGGCGCGCCGGCGGCGGCCGGTCGGAGGAGCCGCCCGTCGTCCACCCGAGGCACGCGGACACGGCGGGCCACACCTCGCCGCCGAGCGGCTGGCCGAGCCGCTCGGCGCAGAACGCGCGCGGGTCGCGGGGCGCAGCGCGCGCGGCGCCTCCCGCGCCGTCCTCGGCGCCTTCACCCGCCCAGAGCACCTGGGCGAGCAGGGCGGCCGCGGTCTGCCCGGGTCGGCCGCTGTCCGCGCGCGCGGCGCGCGCCCGCAGCTCTGGCTCGGCGCGCAGGGAGATCACGAGCGCGCCGGGGTGCGCGCGGCGGCTGGCCTCGACGATCTCCTGGACCAGCCGCGACTTGCCGGCGCCGCGCTCGCCGACGAGCGTGCACAGGCCCGGCCCGAGGCCCGCGAGCGCGCGCTGGCGGCTCTCCTCGACGGCGCTCAGGGCCTCGGCGCGCCCGACGAGCGGCGGCGCGGCGCGCGCGGCGTCGCGATCGCTCGACGGCGGGGGCGCCTCCTGCGCGAAGAAGTAGCGGCCGTCCTCGCTCGCCGCGGCGACGTCGAAGCCGGGGTGGGCGGTGACGAGCTCGGCGCTCAGCGCGATCCCGCGCCACGGCTCCGCTGGCAGCCACGACTCGGGCCGCTCGACGGCCAGCCCGGCGACGACCTGGACGCCCTCCGCCTCGCGCCGGAGCTTCAGCGGCGCGACGTGGAGCGCCAGGGGCGCGCCCACGGACGCGACGATCTCCCGCCCGGCGAGCAGCGCGCGCTCGGCGGCCGCCTCCTTCGGTCCGGGGAAAATGGCGACGAAGCGGTAGCCGCGCTGCCGCGCGAGGTGCCCCGCGTGCCGGGCCACGGCGGCGCGGACCTCGTCCTCGGCGCCGCGGGCCTCGAGGGCGAGCACGACGGTGTCGTGCCGGTCCGTCGAGATCGAGGCGACATCATCGCCCCCGGTCCTCGCGGCGAGCGCGGCGCCGCCGCCGTCGCCGTCCGCCGCCAGCGCCGCGGCGCCCGCCGCCGCGAGCGCCGCTCGAAGTCCAGCGGCGTCGCGCGGGCGGAGCGCCCGCTCCTTGGCGAGGCAGGCGAGGACGAGATCCTCGATGGGCGGCGGCACCGGCGCGAGCTCGCCCGGGCGGGGCGGCTGCCGGCTCAGGTGGCCGTGCGCGACGCTCGCGCGGTCGCCCGTGAACGGCGCGCGCAGCGTGAGCAGCTCGAAGAGGAGCGCGCCGAACGCGTAGAGGTCCGCGCGCCCGTCGATCGGCTCGGCCCGGAGCCGCTCGGGCGACGCGTACTCGAGCGCCCCCAGCATGGTGCCCAGCGTCGTGAGCGCGCTGTCCGCCGGGTGGCAGACGACGCCGCGCTCGCGCTGCGAGAGGCCGAAGTCGAGCAGCCGCACGCCGCCCCCGGGCTCGAGGAAGATGTTCTCGGGCGCGAGGTCGACGTGGACGAGGCCGCGCTCGTGCACCACCTGGAGGCAGCCCAGCACGGCGAGCGCGACGTCGAGGGCGGAGCGCAGGTCGAGCGCGGCGGGCAGGCCCTCGAGGCGGGCGGCGAGCGTCTCGCCCTGGAGCCGCTCCATCACGATGTACGCGCGGCCGTCCTCGAGGACGCCGTTCTGGAGCAGGCGCGGCGAGACCGGCGGGCCGAGCTGCTCGAGCGCCCACGTCTCGCAGCGGAAGCGCTCGCGCGCGAGCAGCGGCTGAGCCCTGCTGACCTTGAGGACGGCGGGGGCGCCGTCGTCCAGCCGCGTCGCGTCCCAGATCACCGAGAAAGAGCCCGCCGCGAGCGGCAGGCCGACGCGGTAGCCCGCGAGCGACGGCGAGATCTCGGCGTCCAGATCGACGGGCGCGGCGTGGCGCGGCGCCATGGCGCCGTCCACGGGGCAGGCGGCGAGGGCTGCGAGTCGGCGATGACAGGATGGGCAGCGTGGCAAGAAGACCTCTGATGACCTCGGATGGACCAGGTGCGAGAGGTGGCCGATATTACCGGGTATCCGGTCTTCATGAGTGGGAAAAGCCGTCATCGTTCCGCGTCGTTCCGCGTCGAGGTATGCCCATGTCAAAAGCGCAGCGTGCGGGCCGCGCACGGCACGTGGGTGTTGCGTCGACACAGGAGGACAGCGGCGGCGCTGTCGTGTCGCGCGTGAGCCGCGGCAGGGCTTGCTCGCTGGCGGCCTGGAACAGCGCCGCCGGGAGCCGCATATCCGTGGATCACCCACCCGGGAGAGGCGGAGTCCGCCCTCATGCTACAGCCGCGTCCGGCCGTCGGCAGACGCCGCTGGGCCACACGGGGCCGGGAGCTGTGGTGTATGCTGCGCCGAGCGGCCGGAGGATTGGATGATCCATCGACAGACGGGCGAGATCGAGCTCTCATCCGGGATTCGCATCGGTCCCTCGTATTTGGAAGCGCAGTTCCTGTCCTCGCCCCTGGCGCGGACGGCCAACGCCCTGAGCCAGACGCAGCCGTGGAGCGGATACCGGACGTCGCGCCAGCGCATCGGCTTCCGGACCTTCCGGATGACGCTCCACTTCTGCAGCGGGAAGCTCTCGTCGGTCGAGCTCTTCGAGGTGGGCGCGGAGTCGAAGGCGTTCTGGAATGACTGGTCCGACAGGGAGGAGGCGGAGCGCAAGGCGAGCCACGACGCCTGGCTCGACTCGATCCTCGGCCCGCCGCCGTACGAGTATCCGTGGGGGAAGATCACCTCCGAGCACGATCCGCGGGGCGGCTACAGCAGCATCGTCGTGCGCTTCGGCCCGGGCGCCGAGGCTCACGCCACCCGCTGACGGGTCCCCTGGCCCCGAGGCCGCCGCCGGAGGGCCTCCTGGGCGCTACAGCGCGCGGCGGTAGCGGACCTCGGGGAGGCTGCCCGCGCCTACGCGCGCGCGCCGCCGCGCGCCGTCGGGGGTGAAGCCGGAGAGCTCGTAGAAGCGGCGCGCCCGCGTGTTCCCCTCGAGGACCCAGATCGTCATGGTCCGGTGGCGGCGCCGGGCGACGTCGGCCTGGGCGGTGTCGAGGAGCGCGGCGCCGAGCCCGCGGCCCCAGGCGGCGGGCAGGAGGTAGATGGTGTAGAGCTCGCCGACATTGCACGGATCGTCGTCCTCGTCGCGCGTCGGCCCGGCGCTCGCGAAGCCGAGCACGGCGCCCTCGGCAGAGAGCGTCCACGCCCGCGTGCCGGTCGCGGCGCCGTGGCTCAGGATGCGCCGCCAGCTCACCTCGCGCGCGTCCGTGGAGAGGGTGTTGAGCTCGGCGGCCGGCACGAGGCCGAGGTAGGCCGCCCGCCATGAATCGACCTCGACCTGCGCGATGGCGGCCGCGTCCGCGGGCTGGGCCCGGCGGATGACCGCCCTTGTGATCCGCTCCGACATGGTGCCTCGCGCCCCAGTATGCATGGCGCCGAGGCGCGACGCGCTGCCGTTGTGCTGCCCCGAGCGCCCGCCGGCCGGAACCGACCTGACCTGTGTGACCGAGCCGACCGGCGTGACCAGCGTCACCCGCGTCACCGACGTCCAGCGGGGCCCGACGCCTCATTCATCCTGCTGCTCCATCCTCTGCCGGCCCCGGCCCCCTAAGGTCCACGTGTGCGCGGCGCCGCCACCGGACGCCGCGACCGAATCCGGAGGAGGAAAGCATGCTGTGCGAGGAGATCATGAAGAGAGAAGTCCAGTGCATCATGGCCGAGGACACGATCCAGACGGCCGCGCGCAAGATGCGCGACGCCAACGTCGGGTTCCTCCCTGTCTGCGACGAGGCGTGGAGGGTGCTCGGGACGCTGACCGATCGCGATCTCGCCATCCGGGTGCTGGCCGACAACCGCCCGCTGAGCACGAAGGCGGGCGACGTCATGAGCCGCGAGGTGATCGCGTGCCGGCCCGACGACGACGTGCAGCGCGCGGAGCAGCTGATGGGGCAGCACCACAAGTCGCGCGTCCTGTGCACCGAGGCGGACGGCCGGCTGGTCGGCGTCATCAGCCTGTCGGACATCGCGCGGCGCGAGGACGACAGGAACACGGCGCAGACCGTCCGCCGGGTGACCGAGCGGAGGCAGCCCACGGGGACGGGGCCGAGCAACGGAGCGGTCGAGTCGCGGAGCGATGGAGTCGCGGAGCAGCGGGGTAGCGGCTAGAGCGCCGATCGGCTTGAAACGCCCAGGAATGAAGAGATTTGAACCACAGAGGCACAGAGGACACAGAGGAACAACAAGAAAACTCTGTGTCCTCTGTGCCTCTGTGCCTCTGTGGTTAATATTCTCGGGGTTTCAAACTGTTCGGTGTCCTGGTGGCCAGCGGCGGAGTGGCGGCGTGATGGAGCGAGCTGCGCCGGGCCGAGATCAGCCGATCGCCTCGGCCGTGAGCAGGCGAGTCCTCCGGCCCGACGCGAGCGTGAGGTGCTGTCCCCAGCTCGTCTGGTGGGGCATGTCCCCTTCCACGATCTCGCTCCCCCGGATCTCGAACCCCGCGGCGCGGTAGGCGGGGCGCAGCGCGTCTTCCACCCGCGCGTCCGAGAGCTCCGGGAGCCCGAGCCGCGCCGCGTAGGCCCGATCGTCGAAGACGCTCTGGTTCAGCAGGGCGATGAGCTCGCCGCCCGGCCGGACGAGCCGGCGCAGCGCCTCGAGCACCGGCGCCTCCGGCAGCACGAGCGCCGAGAGCAGCGAGGCCCAGGGGAAGTTCACGGTGAGGGTGTGGGCGAGCCCGGCTAGCTCCTCCGGCAGCGCCTGCACCGACGCGACGACGAAGAGCGCGTTCGGCCGGCCGCCCCGGGTCACCTTGCGGCCGGCGCGCCACGACACCTCGCGCATCCGCTCGCCCGCGGGGTCGACGCCGATGCAGTACGTGTCGGGGTTCGCGCCGGCCGAGCGGTACACGAAGCGGCCGTCGCCCGTGCCGACGTCGATGAGGACGCGCGCGTGACCCTCGATCTTCGCCTCGAGGTCCGCGCGCGTCCACGCGACGGACGCCTTGCCGAGCTGCACCATCATCGCCGCCTCGACCGCCGCTTCGCCTTTATCCCGCGCCGCCCCGCGCCGCCCCGCTCGGTCAGCGCGCCCCCGGCGCCCCGGACGGGGACGCCGCGGCGGCCTGGCCGCTCGCCGCCGCGAGCTCCCGGCAAGCGATCGCCCGCGCGAGGTCGTCGCTCGCCTCGCGGAGCATCCGGACCAGCATGGGCAGCCGCGGCGCGCCGTCCGGGGCCTGCTGGAGGAGGGCCGCGAGCCGCGCGTCGGCGCGGCCGAGGATGTCCGTGTCGACGCGGTACGAGGGGAACAGGTGGGTGAAATACGCGGACGCGAGCTCGTGCGTCCGCGTCTCGAAGACCTGCTGCACCCGCTCGAAGAACGCCTGCACGTAGGGCTCGAGCAGCGCGCGCTGGTACGACCAGTTGAAGCCCGACATCGCCGCGCTCGTGAGGTGCAGCGACCCGTACCCGCCCTCGTGGAAGCGCTCCCACGCCGCCGCCTTCGCCGCGGCGTCCGGCCGCGCGGTCTCGGCGCGCAGCGCGGCGCGCTGGCCGCGATCGGACGGGTCGCGCCGGCGCTCGGCCTCGAGCCGCTCGGCCGCGCCCGCCAGGCCGCGCGCGACCCACTTCACGGCGACCGTCCAGCGCATGTCCTGGTCGATCTCGAGCCCCTCCACCTCGAGCTCGCCGTCCACGAGGCGGGCGGCGAGGGCGAGATCCGGCGCCGAGTAGGCGGCGTTGAGGAGCGCCCGCGCCCAGACGATCTGCGCGTCGCCGCGCGGCGCCGCCCGGAGGGCCGAGAGGGCGAGGCCCGTGAACGCGCTCGCCTCGGCGTCGCGCAGCGAGTCCGGCACGTAGCGCGCGAGCGCCGTCACCGCGTTCGTGAGCACCGGCTCGAGCAGCGAGAGGTCCGGCTCGGCGGGCAGCTTGTCGCGCACGAGCGCGAGGTACGCGGGGGAGGCGAGCTTCTGGTCGCGCACCATGCTCCAGAGCGACGACCAGAGCAGCTGGCGCAGCAGCGGATCCTCGACGCGGCCCATGTGCTCGCGCACGAACTCGAGCGAGCCCGGGTCGAGCGCGATCTTCGCGAACGTGAGGTCGTTGTGGTTCGGGAACACGAAGAGCGGCGCCCGCTGCCCCCGCGCCGCGGCGACGTCGGTCGTCGCGCCGTCGATCTCCGCGGGCACCGAGTCGACGACGAGCACGCCGCCCTCCTCGCGCGCGAGCGCCACGTCGATGCGGTGCGGCCTGAGGGTCGGGTAGTCCTCGGGGGCGGTCTGCAGCACGCGGAGCCGGCCGATGCGGTCGCCGTCGGGCTCCCACTCGGCCGTCAGCGTGTTGAGCGACGCCTGCTCCAGCCAGACGCGCGACCACGCGCCGAGGTCGCGGCCGGAGCCCTCCTCCAGCGCCGAGAGGAACTCGCGCAGCGTCGCGTTGCCGTACTGGTAGCGCTTGAAGTACCGGCGCATCCCGTCGCGGAAGGCCGGGAGGCCGATCGCCGCGACGAGCTGCTTCATCGCGGCCGCGCCCTTGCCGTACGTGATGCCGTCGAAGTTCAGGAACGTGTGCTCCGTGTCCGCGAGCTCCCCGGCGATGGGGTGCGTCGTCACGAGCTGGTCCTGCCGGTAGGCCCAGCTCTTCATGACGTTGAACGCCTTCCACACGGCCGGCTGGAACCGGGTCGCCTGCTCCATGGCGAGGAACGCCATGTACGTGGCGAAGCTCTCGTTCAGCCAGAGATCGTTCCACCACCGCATGGTCACGAGGTTGCCGAACCACATGTGGGCCATCTCGTGGAGGAGCACCTCGGCGCGCGTGAGGCGCTGGTGGTCCGTCGGCGGGTCCCGGAAGATCATCCGCTCGCTGTGGGTCACGGCGCCGACGTTCTCCATGGCGCCGGCGTTGAACTCCGGGACGAAGATCTGGTCGTACTTGGTGAACGGGTAGGGGTAGTCGAAGAAGTCGGGGTAGAAGTCGAAGCCCTGCTTCGTGACGGTGAAGAGCTCCTCGGGGTCGAGGTGCCGCGCGAGCGACCTGCGACAGTAGAGCCCGAGCGGGATGCCGCGGTGCTCGTCGCGGACGCCGCTGTAGGGCCCGGCGATCAGCGCGAAGATGTAGGTGCTGAACCGGGTGGTCTCCTCGAACACGCGGGTCGAGCGCCCGGGGCCCGCCGCGAACGTGCGGGTGACGCGGGCGTTGCCGATGACCTCCCAGTCCTCGGGCGCGGTCACGGACAGCCGGTAGCTCGCCTTGATGTCCGGCTGGTCGAAGCAGGGGAAGAGGCGGTGCGCGCTGAACGGCTCGAGGTCGGTGTAGAGGTAGTCCTCGCCGTCCTCCGGGTCGCGGAAGTGGTGGAAGCCGTCGCCCGTGTGGTCGTAGTCGTTCTCGTAGACGACGCGCACGCGCGTCTCCGGGTCGAGCAGCTTGCCCGGCAGCCGGAGGCGGCAGTCGGACCACTCGGGCTCGACCTCGACGCCGTTGATCTCGAGCCGCTCGATACGCCGGCCGCGGAAGTCGATGAAGGTGTCGCCGCGGCCGCGGACGTCGAAGTAGGCGATCGCCTCGCCGCGGTAGCCGCTGCCGCCGCGCGAGAGGTCGAGCGAGAGCTCGTAGCGCGCGCTGCCGATGCGCGCGGCGCGCTCCTCGGCCTCCTTCTGGGTGAGCACGTCCCGTCCGGGGCCACCGGTGTTTTCCGCCATCATGAGGTTCACACCCTAGGACGAACCGCCGGAGGGTGGCCAGCGCATCCGCGCCATCGCCGGGATCGCCGCCTCGGTGCGAGGGCCGGAGGGGTGGCCTGCGGACGGGCGGACGAAGGCCGGGACGGCTCCTCGACCGTGGCCGGAGGGAGCGCCCCGGGGGGACCCGGAGAGCAGCACGCCCTCGTTCTGTGCCAGGATCGCGCAGTTCTGTGCCAGGGGAGGGGGGTCCGGCCCTGGCTCAACCGCAATGCATTGCGACACACCGGGGTCCGGACCCCTCGAGGGCGCTCGGCGGGGCGAGGCTCGGGGCAAAATTGTGCCAGAATTCGCAGTTCTTGACGGATTTCTGTGCCAGCGCCCCCGCGACCGCCCTCCTCGTTGTGCCACAAGGGGGGTCCGGACCCCTCCGGACCGCAAGGCAGAGCGCTTGCGGGGGTGCGGGGCCCCTCCGGACCGCAAGGCAGAGCGCTTGCGGGGGTGCGGGGCCCCTCCGGACCGCAAGGCAGAGCGCTTGCGGGGGTGCGGGGCCCCTCCGGACCGCAAGGCAGAGCGCTCGTGTGGGTACCTACCTCGAGGAGATGTCTGCACGCCGCCTGTCGGCGCGCGCGCCGAGGACGCCGGTCCTGGCGTGGTGGTGGCGCTCGGTCGGGCCGGTAGAAAGGGCTTGACGAAAGCAACCTCCGCGCGCTCCCGACATGGCCCTCGGTGCGCCTCGCGCGCACCACGCCGACGCCTTGCGGACACATCCTCAGCAGCAAACCCACAATCAGGAGATTCGCGCCGAACATCCCCTGTGCCTCACGTCACCTGTTCTCTGGATCCGGTGGGCTCGCACACCCCCGCGCCATGCCGGGACAGGTGACCCGGCGCGTCGCCTCGATGATCGTCCTGGGTCGTTCACACGAGGCGCGACATCGTCGCGGTGAGTCGCTAGCATCGCTCCGGGGCATCACCGATGTCGCGGACCCGCGACGTCGTCTCGACGCACGCTTGGCGCGGACGAACCGAGGAGAACTGCCGTGAAACATCAGATAGGTTTCGGGAAGCTCACGTGTGCAGCGTTCGCCATGCTGTCGATGGCGTTGATCGCAGGCTGCGATCAGGGAGGTGGGGGTGAGGTCAGCAGCAAGGGCGACGTCAAAGACAAAGAAGCCACGGCCAAGGTGGTCAAGCTCGCGTTCGTGACGAACGGCTCCAGCGACTTCTGGAAGATAGCGTTCGCCGGCGTCCACAAATACGAGCAAGAGGCCAAGATCCAGGTCGACATCAAGGTGCCGCAGAACAGCACGCCCGCGGAGCAGAACCAGCTCCTCGAGAGCCTCGCCAGCCAGGGCTACGACGCCGTGGGCGTGAGCGTCCTGGCGCCGGACGATCAGGTGACCGTGCTCAACAAGATCGCGGAGAAAGTCAAGCTGATCACGTTCGACTCCGACGCCCCGAAGTCGAAACGGCTGCTCTACATCGGCACCAACAACTACGAGGCCGGCAAGGTGCTCGGCAACGAGATCGTGAAGCTCCTGCCGAAGGGCGGGAAGATGGCCGTCTTCGTCGGCATGTTCGCGGTCGACAACGCGGCCCAGCGCTTCAAGGGCATCCAGGACGTGGTCACTCCCCACAACATCCAGCTCGTCGACAAGCGCGAGGACAACACTGATCTCGCCAAGGCGCGCTCGAACGTGGAGGACATCATCAACGCCCACCCGGACCTCGACGTCGCGACCGGCCTCTGGTCGTACAACGGGCCTGCCATCGTCGCCGCCGTCGAGGCGCTCGGGAAGAAGGGCAAGGTCATCCCGGCCGTGTTCGATGAGGAGGACGCGACGCTCGCCGGCATCGAGAACGGCACCGTCGCCTGCACCGTCGTGCAGAAGCCATTCCAGTTCGGCTACCTGGGGAGCAAGTGGCTCCACGAGCTCGCGACCAAGGGCGACGCGGCCATCGCCGCCATCCCCCCGAGCAAGGTAGTCGACACCGGCGTCGACGTGATCAACAAGGACAACGTCGCGCAGTTCAAGGCCACGCTCGCCGAGATGAAGAAGTAGCCCGTTCCCCCCGGCGGTGAGCCCACAGAGGACCGCTCGTGCCCCTCGACGTCAGGATGCCTGGGCTCGGCGGTCCGGCTCCTGGCCGTCCTTTATCGGCTCAGCATCGGCTCAGCATCGGCTCAGCATCGGCTCAGGGTCGGCTCAGCATCGGCTCAGGGTCGGCTCAGAAGGGCTGGAGCTACGCTGAGCGGCGATAGACGATCTGTCCGCCGGTCTTCGACAGCGCATAAGTGAACCCGAGCTCCAGGGTCGAGCGGGTGACGACGCTCCCGAGGTCCACGCCCTGCTCCACCATCAGGCGCGCCGCCGCCGGCGTGACGCCGACGAGCACGACCTCGGCGCCGAGCAGCCGCGCGGCCCGCGCCGCGCGCAGGAGGTGCTCCACCGACGCGGCGTCGACGAACGCCATCCCCGTGACGTCGACCAGCACCACGCGCGCGCGGTGCTCGGTGATGTCCTGCAGCATCGACTCGATGAAGCGGCCCGACCGCTGCGCGTCCATCGTCCCGACGATCGGCATCACGAGGATGTTCCGCGCGATGGGCACGACCGGGCTGGAGAGCTCGCGGATCGTGTCGAGCAGCGACTCCTGGTGCCGGTTCGCGTGCTCGAGCTCATGGGTCCGCTCGATGATGCGGTGGACGAGCTGCGTGTTCTCGAGCGCCACGGCCATCGTGTCGGCGACGCGCTCGATCATGGTGAGGTCGTCGAGCGAGCACGCCGCCCGGCGCCCGCTCTCCAGGACCAGGGCGCCGAAGGCGGACCCGCCGGCGAGCAGCGGGACGCCGACCAGCGTGTGCGCCCCCCTCCCGCGCGCCTCGACGACATCGGGCGCGTCGTGGAGCTCGCTCGCGTGCGTGTCGAGCGTGTCGACGATCACCGGCCGGGCAGTGCTCAGCACCCGCCCGACCATCGATCTCGCGTCGAGGGGGGCTCGCTCCTCGCGGTGATCGTGGCTCCCCGCGTCCACGGTGACGAGGAGGAGCTCCTTCGCGCGGCTCTCGTGGGGGAGCTGCTCCCTCCGCTTCGCCGCCTTGCGGTTCGCGTCCAGGGCCAGGTAGTCGGAGAGGGGGAGCGACCAGGGCGTGCGCTCGAGGGTCACGACGTCGATGCCTGTGTCGATGAAGCGCAGCGCGGACCCTCCCCCGGAGCCGGCGCGCGTGGGCAGCCCGGCCAGGGCCGCCTCGACGCCCTTCGAGAGCATGTCGTGGACGAGCCGCACCGCGCGGTAGCCCATCTCGTGCTCGCGCTGGACCAGGGCCGCGTGGATGGTCCCTTCCCGGAGCATCGCGAGCGTGTCCGTGAGGAGATCGAAGGCGACGATCTTGAGCTCCCCCGCCCGCCCCAGCGCCCTCGCGGCCGTACCCCACGACAGGCCGTTCTCGGCGCAGACGCCGAGGGCGCCGGCGATCTCTCCGGTCTGCACGGCCTCCCGGGCGATCCGCCGCCCGAGCTCGATGTCGAACCGGTCCTCGGCCGGCGGCTGCAGGTCGAAGGGCGCGCCGGAGAGCGCCGCGCGGAACGCCTCGATGCGCTCGCGGCTGTTGATGGCGCTGAGCCAGAACGTCATCGCGCCGACCTTGCCTCCGCCCGGGAGCAGCCGGGCCATCATCTCCGCGGCGAGCCGCCCCGCCACCACGTTGTCGGTGCCGACGTAGGCTTGAGCGCAGCTGCCCTCGACGGGCGGCGTGTCGATCGTGACCACCGGGATCCCGGCCGCCACCGCCCGACGGATCGCCGGCTCGATGACCTCCGGGGTGATCGGCGCCACGGCGATGCCGTGCACGCCCCGGTCGATGCCTTCCTCGAGGATCCCGCGCTGCTCGACGGCGCTGGAGGCGGGGGCGTTGCGGACGTCCACGTGGATGCCGACGCTGCGCCCCGCGATGACGGCGCCGTCACGAACGTTGTTCCAGAACGCCAGCGGCAACTGGCGCGAGACGCGGTAGATGCGGATCTCGCGGGCCGGGGCGTCGCCGCGCGCGCCCCCGGGGGGAGCGTCGCTCAGCAGGACGAGGTGCACGGAGCGCCATTGCGGCCTGAGCTGCACGCTCTTGATCCCTTTCGAGATCATCTCGATGAGCTCATGCGTGCTGGTGCGCGCGGCCACCGCGTTCAGCACCGCCTCGACCACGCGCACCTCCTGGGCCGACTGCACCTTGTCGTTGTAGAGCTCTCGCCGCTCCAGCGCCGCGCCGGCGCTCGCGGCGAGCGCGCGGAGCCGCGCCCAGCGCTCGCCGGAAGGCGCCTGCCCGTCCGGCTGCTCGACGGCGAGCACGCCGATCGTCTGTCCCTGCGCGCGCACCGGGGTGAGGACGACGACCGCGCCCGCGGGCACGAGGTGCAGCGCCGACACGCCCGGCAGGTGCTCGCTGTACCAGTCGGCGGCCGCCATGATCCGGGTGCTGTCCGCGGCGCCGAGCGTCGCGATCACGGTGGCCGGCCCCGCGCCGCCGGCGACCTCCTGCGGGCTCGCCAGCACGCCAGCGAGTCCGACAGAGGCCTTGTAGACCAGCTGCTCCCCGTCCCGGGCCAGGAGGCTCCCGCGCTGGGCGGAGGGCACGGTGCCCACGGCCTCCATCACGATACGATGCAAGGTTGCGTGAAGATCAAGACCAGTGACCATGCGCCTTACGTTTCCGCAACCCACCCCGACGACGCGACGACGGCGCGGGCGCACACCAGTGGGCGTGATCGAACGGTACCCTGTCAAGGGGTGACCGGGCCGCCTCGCGCGCCGCTCGCCTCCTCCGCCCCGCGTCCTCCGCGCAGGGCATCCACGCAGGTGATCTGTGGGTCAGGCATCCTGCGAACGTGACGTCCCCTGACGTCGACCGTGCTCGTTCCCGCGCCCGCCGACCGTGGCCGCGCAAACGAACCTGGGCTGGAGCTCGGGGCAGGAGGGAGGATCACACGAGGTCGGCTGCCGCGAGGTGCTGTCGGGCGCGCGATCTCATGGGATGGCAGGATGGCGCTCTCCCTCCGTCCCTGGAGACCTCGGGTCAGACAGACAAGGACCCAGGGAGGCCGTCGACTCGCTGCCGGAGCGATGCTGCTCGCCCCTCCGGCGGCGTCGGCGCGGCGGCAGGCCTGCGCCGCAATGCGTCGGTGTGGCGGGGGTCGGCGACGCGCGCACGAGGCTCGAAGGCGCTGTCATGCTGCGTCACCAGCTCCGTTCCCCGGCCAGGCGCGGACCTCGCGCCCGCCGACGATCGCCGCGCGCCAGTTTTTGATTGACGCCGACCATGTGAGCGCTCACATTTGGCGCTCCGGATATTCTTGCGCCTTGCTCTGGATAGGCCGTCATGCGCAACGGGCGCTGCGTCCTCATGCGCGTTCACCTCGACGGTCGCGCCATGGCTCCAGACGAGGCGCACGCAGGGGAAGGAGCAGCCGTCCGGCTCGGCCTGGGATGACATCGGGCGCGCTCCGAGGCGGGACGTCTGGCAACCACCTGCCTGCAAATTTCGCCACCGTCGGCCTGAAGCAAGCGTTTCGCGCTGACGTGACGCAACCAGAGAGGCCTCGTGTACAACGAAAAGAAAGCCGTCAGGCGCTTCAATGTCTTCTGCTTGCTCACGAGCGTCGCGCTGCTCTCGTGCAGCGAAGATGGCGGCGACGCGGCACAGGCTGCCGGCGCCGGCAGCTCGAGCGTGTCAGCCACCAGCGGGGCGTCGACCAGCGTGACCGCTGGGTCGGGTGGCGCTGCCAGTGGCAGCGGCGGTGCCGACACCAGCGACGGTGGAATGGGCGGGGCGGGCGCGGGCGCGGGCGGAGCAGGTGACGGCGGCGACGCAGCGGGCGGGGCCGGTGGTTCGCCGCTCCCGCCGATCACGGATTATTCTGCCGAGGGGCCGTTCGCGACGACAGTGGAGCGGAACTCGGGGCCCAGCGGAAACCACACGGTATTCAGGCCTGAACGCCTGGCCGAGGGCGGTTTCTTGCACGCGCCGATCATTTTTGGGCCCGGGATCAACACGCAGGTGACCAGCTACACGGATCTCCTGTCGAATTTCGCTTCTCACGGCTTCGTGGTGGTCGGCGCCAATCTCCTCACGGGCGGCCCCAACGCCCCGAACAACCGCGCGGCCATGCTGGAGGGGCTCGAATGGATCATCGAGCAAAACAGCAAGGTGGGCAGCGTCTACGAGGGCAAGATCGACGTGGAGCATGCCGTCTCCATGGGCTACTCGGTCGGCGGCACTGCCGCCGTGGAGCTCGGCGGTCACGAGGCCGTGGCCACCGTCGTCTCGATCCACGGCCACATCGCGACAGCGGCCCTGCACGGGCCCATGCTGCAGACCAGCGGAACGCAGGACACAATCGGGCTGCCGATGCAGCAGAAGACCTACGACATGTCCCAGACCCAGACGTTCCTGGCGACGGTGATGGGCGCGGATCATGGGTACATCACGCGCGACGTGGGAGGCGTCCAGCGGCCAGCGATCGTGGCCTGGCTCCGTTACTGGATCTACAACGACGCCGGTGGGAAGCACTATTTCTACGGCGATGATTGCGTGATGTGCACCTCGCCCTGGGTGAATCCCCAGCGCAAGAACTGGGAATGACCTGGCGTCGAGGGGGCCAGCGCGCCCGGGTCCGCGCCTGGTTCGTGACCCTCGTGGGTTGAATGTCAACCAAGGAGAGCACCCATGTCGTCTGGTATTGGCTCTATGAGCTCTGATTGTATTCACCCTCGCTCGCGCTGGCTGCTGCCGATCTGGGGCGGGCTGGGCCTCTGCGCCGCTCTCAGCCTCGGCTGTAGCGACGACGGGCACACCGGCGGATCGGCCGCCGGTGAGACCTCCGCGAGTGGCTCCGGCGGCGGCGCGGCCTCCGGCGGCACGAGCAGCGGCGATGCAGCCGGCAGCGGCGGAGCGACCGCGGGCGCCGGTGGCACGGGGGGCGCGGGCGCGAGTGGAACGGGCGGCGCGGGCGGCGCCGTCACAGCCGGGGCCGGCGGCAGCGGAGGTGGAGACGGAGGTGACGCGGTGAAGTCCGCGGGCTGCGGCAAGATGCGCACGCTCCAGAACGGCGCTGGCGCCGTGATGAGCGGCGGGAAGAGCCGCAAGTACACCCTGCACGCCCCCGACGATTACGATAACGGCCACCCGTACCGGCTCATTCTCTCCTTCCACGGGGCCACGGGGAACAGCGGCCAGGTTGCCCCCTCGTACTTCGGGCTCTGGTCGCTCTCCGAAGGGAGCACCATCTTCATCGCGCCCGACGCTGTCGGCGGGTTCTGGTCAGCCGACGACGACGTGACCTTCGTCGACGACATCCTCGAGCAGGTCACGGGCGATCTTTGCATCGACACCTCGCGCATCGAGCTCGAAGGCTTCAGCCAGGGCGGCGCCATGGCGTGGACGCTGGCCTGCGCGCGTCCGAACGTCTACCGCGCCGCCGTGGTCCACTCCGGCGGCGGTGTCGCCCGGCCCGCGAGCTGTCAGCCGGTCGCCTTCATGTCCTCGCTCGGCCAGCAGGAGAGCGGCGGAGCAGGACAGACCTCCAACAGCGATTTCTTCGCCATGCAGAATGGATGCACGGTGGAGCCGCTGGCCAAGGCTCCCAGAGGCGGCCACGCCTGCTCGGACTACAAGGGCTGCTCCGCGGGGCACCCCACCCGCTGGTGTGATTACGACGGCGGTCACACTCCGTCGCCGAACGACGCCGGGCAGGACACGTCGTGGATGCCCCAGGAAGTCTGGACCTTTCTGAGCCAGTTCTAGCCGCGAGCCAGAGCGGCGCTGGCTCGCGTACCAGGTCGGCGTTTTCAAAGGATCTCTGCCTGATGAACCAGTTCCAACGTCACCTCCTCGGGTTCGCGTCGCTCTCGTTCGCGCTGCTCGCTGCGCTGCCTGCGCGCGGGGCATCGCTGCAAAAGGTCAACCAGAGCGAATGGGGGGCGGACGGCCTCCCCAGCTACGTCAACATGTACATTTACGTGCCTGACGAGCTGGCGACCAGGCCTCCCATCGTCGTCGCTCCCCATCATTGCCAGGGAAACGGCCAGGGGACGTTCAGCGAGATGTCGAGCCTGGTTTCGATAGCGAACACCAGTGGCTTCATCATGATCTTCCCGGAGGCCACCGGGCAGAACTGCTGGGACGCGGGCTCGACGAGATCGCTCAAGCACGACGGTGGCGGCGACACGGGGGCCATCGTCCAGATGGTGAAATACACGCTCGCGAAGTACGACGGCGACGCGGGCCGCGTGTACTCGGTCGGCGGGTCGTCGGGCGGCATCATGACCGAGGCGCTCCTGGGTGTGTACCCCGACGTGTTCATGGCCGGCGTGTCGCTGATGGGCGTCCCGTGCGGCTGCTGGGCCGAGGGCTACAACGACGTCACCGGGACGGGGAACAGCGCCCAGTGGAGCGGGCCCTGCGGGGGCGGCAACGTCACGAAGACCGGGCAGCAGTGGGGAGACCTCGTTCGCTCGTACTACCCCGGTTATACCGGCCATCGCCCGCGCCTGCAGCATTGGCATGGCACCGCCGACACGATCCTCAGCTACAAGAACATGGCGGAAGACGTCAAGGAGTGGACGAACGTCCTGGGCTTGAACGAGACCCCGGACGGGACCGACACTCCAGAGAGGGGAACCACGCGCCAGTTCTGGAACAGCGCCTGCGGCTACACGGTCTACGAGGCCTTTTCGATGGACGGCGTCGGGCACTCCGTGCCGTTCGACGGACCCGCCGTCGCCGCCTATTTCGGGCTCGACAGGGTCGGCGGTCAGGATCCCGAGACGGCGGCCTGTCCCGGCGCTGTTCCCGGTGGTGACACCGGGGGTGCGGGTGGCGCGGCCGGGGCCGGCGGTGCGGGTGGCGCGGCCGGAGCCGGCGGTGCGGGCGGCGCGGCCGGGACCGGAGGCGCGGGCGGGGTGGTGGAAGGTGGCGCCGGCGGCAGCGTGGGCAGCGGCGGCGCGATGGGCACCGGGTCCGGGGGGGCGGACGGACAGGACGCCAGCTCGGGAGCTGACGGCTCGACGGGAGGAGAGAGCTCGAGCTCGAACTCCGGCTGCAGCTGCGCGCTGGGCAGCGACGCGAGCGACTCTGGCGCCCAGGCGGGGCTCCTCCTCGCGGCGCTGGGATTGCTGCTCGGTCGTACGAAGCGCCGCCCGCGCTGAGCGCACGGGGAGCGCTCCCCGCCTTCTTCGACGCCGCTCCCTCCACGAGCCCTCCACGGCGCGCCCGCTGTCCGTGCGACCCTCGGCCATTGCATCGCTCCTGCGCTGTACGCGCTCGGCGACGCCCGTCTGGCCGGTGGGCCTCATGAGGCTTGATCCTCCCCATGGGGAGGAATGGCGCGTGGGCCTCCACAGGCAATAATTGCAGCACCAAGCGAATTTGGCTCTCGCGCGAACCGTCCAGCCGCCGCCGTGGGCGTGACCTCGCGTCGAGGCATAGGCGAGTATGCCTATGCCTCGAACCGGAGGACCTGGGTTACGAAGTCGTTGCGGTCACCTGCATCGGGTGATGCGAGGAACGACGCCGATCTCCGAACAGAGGCGAGGACGAATGGAAACGCTTCGTAATTTCGGCATGACCACGCCAGGGCTCGTCGCGCTCGCGACGCTCGCGGCGCTCGCAGCGCTGGCCTGCTCCGGGGAGGGGGATGCGACGGCCGAGGCATCGTCCGGCAGCGGCAGCGCCGGAGGGCTCACCGGGCCCGGAACCAGCGGCTCCGGTGCCACGGGGGGCTCGTCGGCGACGGGGAGCCCGTCGGCGACGGGGGGCCCGTCGGCGGGGGTCGGCGGCAGCGGCGGGCGTCCGGCCTCTGGAGAAGGGGGCGCGGGCGGCGCGGGCGCCGCCGGAACCGGCTCGGTCGGTGCTGGAGGGGAGACGCAAAGCGCGGGCTGCGGTAGCGCGACGGCGCCGACGAGCGGCCGTTTCAGCATCGATGTCGGGGGCGCGACGCGCGAGTACATCCTCGCCTTGCCGGACGACTATGACCCGAGCCATGCTTACCGGCTGATCTTCGCCTGGCATCCCCGCGGCGGCTCGGCCGAGCAGGTCGCGACCGGGTTCGGCGGCGGCTATTACGGCCTCCAGAGCCGCGCCGGCGGCTCGGCGATCTTCGTCTCGCCCGAGGGCATCGACCAGGGCTGGGAGAACAGGGACGGCCGCGACATCACGTTCCTCCGCGCCATGCTCGACCGCTTCCGCGGCGAGCTCTGCATCGACCAGAGCAGGATCTTTTCGACCGGATTCAGCTACGGCGGCATGATGTCCTACGCGATCGGCTGCGCGATGGGCGACGTCTTCCGCGCCATCGCCCCCATGTCCGGCGCGCTCTACAGCGGCTGCGAAGACGGCGACAGCCCTGTGGCCATGTGGGGCGCCCACGGCGACGCCGACAACGTGGTTCCGCTCGAGAACGGCCGGTCCGCGCGCGATGTCTTCCTCGAGCGAAACCACTGCGATCAGCAGACCACACCGACCGAGCCGAGCCCCTGCGTCAGCTACGAGGGCTGCGATGCGGGCTATCCCGTCGTCTGGTGTGAGTTCAGCGGGGGCCACACACCGGCGAACAACTCCGGTGAGTCGATCTGGAGCTTCTTCTCGCAGTTCTGAGTCGGGCTTCGCTTGAACCAGCGTCGTTCAGGCTGCGGCCAGCTGCAACAATCCCGGACAACGGGACGGAAACGAGAGATTTCCCCATGGGTGGTTCGCCCCCTCGCGCGTCGAGCGGCGTCGTCACGCTGTCGCTGTGCTTCCTGATCGCCCTGCTGGAAGGGTTCGACATCCAGGCCATCGGCGTGGCCGCCCCCCTGCTGATCCCCGACCTCGGGCTGACGCCCGGGCAGGCGGGCGTCGTGTTCGGGGCCGGCATGGCGGGGCTGGTCTGCGGGGCGCTGGGCGGCGGCTGGATGGCCGACCGCATGGGCCGCAAGCCGCTGCTGATGATGGCCGTCGGCGTGTTCGGCCTGTTCACGCTGGCCACCGTGGTCGCGGGCGGACCGCTGTCGCTGGGTCTCTACCGGTTCCTGGCCGGGACCGGCCTGGGGGCGGCGATGCCCACCCTGGTGGCCGTCGCCTTGGAGATCGCCCCGCCCGACCGGCGGACCCGCACGACCACCCTGATGTTCAGCGGCATGCCGGCCGGCGGCGCGCTGGCAGCGCTGTTCGCGGCCGGTCTCCTCCAACGCTTCGGCTGGCGCAGCATCTTCGTGGCCGGCGGCGTGCTGCCGTTGCTGCTGCTGCCGGCCATCGCGCGGCTGATGCCCGACAGCCGCGCGGCGGCGTCCGGCGGCGCAGAGCGGCCGGGCGGCGTGGAGGCGCTGTTCGGTCATGGCCGGCTGCTTGTCACGCTGATGTCCTGGATCACCTTCGGCCTGACGCTGCTGGTGCTGTACCTGCTGCTGAACTGGCTGCCTTCGCTGGTCGCGGCCAAGGGCCTGGGCGGGGTAGGGGGGGCCGGCGCCGCGTTCGCCTTCAATGCCGGCAGCGTCGTCGGCTGCTGGGTCATCGGCGTGCTGGTGGACCGGCTCGGGCCGCGCCTACCCATCATCGCGGCCTATCCCGCCCTGGCGCTGTCGCTGTTCGGCCTGGCGGGGGCCGACAGCCTGCTGCCCGTGCTGGTGCTGGCCGGACTGGCCGGCTTCTTCCTGCTGGGCGCGCAATACTCGCTCTACGGCGTCATCCCGCTCTATTACCCGGCGCGGGCTCGCGGGCTGGCCGTCGGCGCCTCCATCGCCGCCGGCCGGCTGGGTTCCATCGGCGGGCCGCTGATGGCGGGCCACCTGCTGGGCCAGGGCTGGGGCCCCGCCGGCGTGGCCATGGCCATGGTGCCGGTGGTGCTGTCGGCCGGGGTGGCGGCGGCGGTGATGACCCTCCGCGGCCGCCATGCCGGTGATTGAGGCATGGCGGCGGCTTCAACAAGGGGCGGCGTCGAGCCGCATGTCTGCGGGAGAATATCATGCAAGTGATCGTCGTGGGCGCCGGGATCGGCGGCATGGCCGTGGCTCTGGCGCTGCACGCCTCGGGCCATGAGGTGACGGTGTTCGAGGCCGCGCCCACCATCTTGCCGCTCGGGGTCGGCATCAACCTCCTGCCCCACGCCGCGGAGGTGCTGGACGAGCTGGGCCTTGTCGAGGTCCTGCTGGCCCAGGGGGTGGCGACCCGGGAGCTCGTCTATTTCAACCGCCTGGGACAGCGCATCTGGGGCGAGCCGCGCGGCCGCTTCGCGGGTCACGCCGCGCCGCAGATCTCCCTGCACCGCGGCGCCCTGCAGGGCGTGCTGTTCGACGCCGCCGTCGAGCGGCTGGGCCCCGAGCGGGTGATCTGCGACCGGCGCCTCGCGGGCCACGAAGAGGGCGAAGGCCACATCGTGGCGCGCTTCCTCAGCCGCGAGGGCATGACGTGGAAGGTCCCCGCCGACATTCTAATCTGCGCCGACGGCATCCATTCGGCGGCGCGCGCCGGCCTCTATCCGGACGAGGGGCCGCCGGTCTATGGCGGCCGCATCCTGTGGCGGGCGACGACGATGGCGGCGCCCTTCCTCACCGGCGCCAGCATGATCATGGCCGGGCATCAGGATCAGAAGTTCGTCGCCTATCCCATCTCCCCGCCGGGGCCGGACGGCCGGCAGAGGATCAACTGGATCGCCGAGCTCACCGTCGGCGAGAGCCTGCGACGGGAGGACTGGAATCGGCGGGGCGATCCTGCGGACTTCCTGCCCAGGTTCGAGGACTGGCGCTTCGACTGGCTGGATGTGCCCGGCCTGATCCGGCGCGCCGAGGCGATCTACGAGTTCCCGCTGGTCGACCGCGATCCGCTGCCGCGCTGGAGCCATGGGCGCATGACGCTGCTGGGCGACGCGGCCCATCCCATGTATCCGATCGGCTCGAACGGGGCGAGCCAGGCCATCCTGGACGCCCGCGCGCTGGTCCGCGCGCTGGCCGCCCACGCCGATCCGGTGGAAGCGCTGGCCGCCTACGAGGCCGAGCGCCTGCCCGCCACCGCCGCCATCGTCGCGGCCAATCGCGGCAATGGTCCGGAGCAGTGCATGCAGATCGCCCAGGAGCGCGCGCCCGACGGCTTCGACCGGATCGAGGATGTGTTCGCCCCCGGCGAGCTGGAGGCCATCGCCGCCCGCTACAAGGTGTTGACCGGCCTGAAGCGCGCCGCGGAGCCGCTCGCGTGAGCCCGCCCCTCATCCCCTTGATGACGCTCGAGGTGGCGGTGGACCCGCCGGTCACCGTCAATCCGAGCTCGCCCGGCCGTCGCTTCATCCCCATCGTCGGCGGCACGGTGGCCGGCGGCCTCGAGGGCCGGGTGCTGCCGGGCGGCGACTGGCAGACGATCTGGGCCGACGGGCGGATGGACATCTCCGCCCACTATCTCCTCGACATCGCCGGCCATGGGACGGTGGAGATCCTCTCCGAAGGCGTCCGCGCCGGGCCGCCGGAGGTGCTGGCGGCGCTCGGGCGCGGCGAGGCCGTGGACCCCGGGCTCTACTATTTCCGCACCGCCATCCGCATGCGAACCTCGGCGCCAGGGCTGCTGCGGCTGAACGCCATGCTGGCCCTGTCCGTGGGCGAGCGGCTGGCCGACCGGGTGCGGCTCACGGTGTACGAGATCGGCTAGGGGGCGTGATCGTGGCTGAGACCTTCAAGACCTCGGATGGCCTGACGCTGGCCTCACAAGAATGGAACGCATGAGCACACAGACGAGAGCGTCGAGACGCCGGGGCGATGCTGGCGCAGGGTTCCTGGCCGTCGTCCTCGGCATCATCGCCTTCGATCGCCCGGCATGGGCACAAGCGCAGCCCGAAGCGCTGCCGGCGCCCACGGGCGAAGACCCGCCGAGCGCGGCTCCCGCGACCGGGCCCGTGAGCCCTGCTGCAGACGCGAGCGCGGCGTTGGCGCCCGCGGCGGAAGCCCGCGCCGGCGCGCCGGCGCTGCCTGGCGCTGCCGGGCCCGGCCCAGCTGCGCCGGCGGCGCCACCGACGCAGGACGAGCCCTGGAAGAATCCGCTCAGCGTCGCGGCCTGGGCCCGCGTCGGAGGTCGCTTACAGAACCCCAGCGCGCGCGAGAAGATGGACCGGCTGCTCGGGGACGGAGAGCTGGATCTGTCGTTTTCCGGCGAGATCAACCGGTTCATCGGGGTGCAGGGCGCGGTGGTCGCTCAGTTCGGGCCGACCCCGACCGGGGGCAATATCGCGGGCAGCGCGACCCTCCGTGACGCCATCGCCAAGTTCAGGTTTCATGATCTGCTGAACGTCTGGCTCGGTCGCATGATCGTGCCGTCGGATCGCTCCGCCTTTTCCGGGCCGTGGTCGATGGGGCCGTGGAACTATCCCGGGTTCTTCGAGCCCTATGCGCCGCCGATCGGGCCAAGACAGGGGCCTCTCGGGCGCAACGACGGGGTGACCGCCTGGGGCAAGGTGGCGGGCGGGCTGTTCAAATATTACGTGGGTGCTTTCAACCTGCATGACTCTTCGGTGAGCCCGCTCTACACGGCGAGGCTCAACATCAGCTTGCTCGACCCCGAGCCGGCCTATTACCAGAGATCCACGTACCTCGGAGAGAAGAGCATCCTCGCGCTCGGCGTGGCCGGTGAAGTGCAGAGGGAAGGCTCCGTCGAATCGTTGCCTCCCCCTGCGACGGACGCGCCGCCAGGCATCCCGCGCAAGGATACCTATGGCGAGGTCAACGCCGATCTCCTGTTCGAAAAGAACCTCGGCACGGCGGGAACGGTCACGCTCGAAGGCGCCGTCTACAAGTACTTCGGCGATTTCGAGAGGTTTGATTACTCCTATTTCGTGCTCGCGAGCTACCTCACGCCGAGCAACATCGGCGTCGGGAAGCTGCAGCCCCTGGTCCGACTGCAACAAGCGAAGCCGAAGGGGGCGGATCCCTATCTGCTCATCGATGCGCAGATGGGCTACATCATCGAAGGGCACGCTGCGCGTGTGGCGCTCGGCTATCAACGAAGCGATCTTTCAGGGGCGAAGGGGAATGCCCTGTTTCTGGGGGTCCAGCTGCAGAAGTGATCCCCGGAGCGATGGGAGCTGCCCGTCCACGATCCGCTACCGTCCCCCGTCTTCCGTCTTCCGTCCCCCGTCGTCCCCCGTCTTCCGTCTTCCGTCTTCCGTCTTCCGTCTGGCCTCCGCGTGCGCGTGCGCGTGCGCGTGCGCGTTCCCTTACTCGGCCGTGCCGCTACACGTCCCTCAATGACGGGAGAAGAGAATGGAGCGCGCACGCGCACGCGCACGCGCACGCGCACGAAGACGAGAGACGAGAGACGAGAGACGAGAGACGAGAGACGAGAGACGGAGAGCGGAGGACGACAACGAGCGGGTCGCACTGGCCGGCGGCCATCGTTGGCGCCCAAGGGAGATCCGGGATAGCTCCCTCGCGGCATCGTATCATTCCCGTCCGAGCACTTATCTAAAACGGCCCCGGCATCGAGGCGCCCTCCCTCCTGCCCCGAGCTCGAGCCCCGCGGAGCGCCCCTCCGGCGTGAGGCTCGCATCGCGGCATAGGCCAGTCTGCCCATGCCGCGAGCCAGAGGGATCGGGTACGACGTCGTTGCAGGCACCTCCATGGCGCGCTGGACGAGATCGTGGAGCGTCGAGACAACATCCAATCCGGTGGTCCTGCGGATCCGTTCAACCGCCTCTCTGATGCGCGGCCCGCAAGGGCGAATTAGCCCGGGCAGGCGCGACGGGTCTCCTGGTCGGCCAGCGGAGACGAAGAGACTACCGGGGCACCACAAGGAGCTCACACCCGCATGAAGCTCGCCTCTCTCCGCGGCCCCGGCCGCGACGGCACGCTCATCGTCGTCCGCCGGGACGGCCTCGCCTACGCGCCCGCCGGGGCGGCGTTCCCCACGCTCCAGGCCGCGCTCGACGACTGGGATCGCGCCGAGCCGGCGCTGCGCCGCATCGCCGACGACATCGAGCGCGGCGGCGCGGCCGTGGCCCCGCTCGCCGTGGAAGAGCTCGCCGCGCCGCTGCCCCGCGCGTACGAGTGGGTCGACGGGTCGGCGTACATCCATCACATCGAGCTGGTGCGCAAGGCGCGCGGCGCCGCGCCCCCCGAGACGCTCACGACCGATCCGCTGGTGTACCAGGGCGGCTCCGGCGTCCTCCTCGGGCCGACCGATGACATCGTCCTGCGCGACGAGGCCTGGGGCCTCGATTTCGAGGCCGAGGTCTGCGCCGTCCTCGGCGACACCCCGCAGGGCGCGCGCCGCGACGAGGCCCACCGGCACATCCGCCTGTTCCTGCTGGCCAACGACGTCACGCTGCGCAACCTCGTGCCCGCCGAGCTCGCGAAGGGCTTCGGGTTCTTCTGCTCGAAGCCGGCCACGGCGTTCTCCCCGTTCGCGATCACCCCGGACGAGCTCGGCGACGCGCTCCGCGACGGGCGCGTCCACCTGCGGCTCCGCTCCACCTACAACGGCGCGCTCATCGGCGATCCCGAGGCGGGCCCGGAGATGCATTTCTCGTTCTTCGACCTCATCGAGCACATCGCCAGGACCCGCAGCTTCACGGCCGGGACCCTCCTCGGCAGCGGCACCGTCTCGAACCGGGATCCGGCGCGCGGCGTGTCGTGCCTGGCCGAGAAGCGCATGCTCGAGACCCTCGAGCACGGCACGACGAGGACGCCCTTCATGAGACCGGGAGACACGATCATGATCGAGATGCTGAGTCGCTCGGGCGAGAGCCTGTTCGGGCGCATCGCGCAGCGGGTGGTGGCCGGATGAGCGCCCCGCGCGGATCTCGAGCCTGGTGGACCCCTCGCGACGGAGGAACGGAATGACCAAGGTGGAGTCGATCGGCATCAAGAGGGTAGAGGCGCTGCACTACTACGTGCGCGACCTCGAGCGGAGCCGCAGGTTCTACACGGAGAAGCTCGACTTCCATGAGCTCGCCGCGAGCTCGCCCGAGCTCAACGCGGCGGCGGCGCAGCGGTCGGTCGTCTTCCAGGCCGGCGAGTGCGCCATCGTCTGCTCGCAGCCGACGGGCGAGGGCGGGCGGGCGTGGCGCTACCTGCGCAAGCACCCCGACGGGGTGGGCACAATCGTCTTCGAGGTCGAGGACATCGACCGCGCCTTCCGGCTGCTCGAAGGCCGCGGGGGCACGCCGATCGACGAGATCCACCGGGTGACGGACGGGGGCGGGACGTTCGCCTCGTTCTCGATCACGACGCCGTTCGGGGACACCACCTTCCGCTTCGTGGAGCGGCGCGACTACCCCGCGCTGTTCCCCGGCTGCGTGGCCCATTACGCGCCGCGCGGCGGCCACAACCGGTTCGGGATCGCCCGGTTCGATCACATCACCTCGAACTTCCAGACGATGGCGCCGGCCCTGCTCTGGATGGAGCACGTGCTCGGGCTGGAGCCGTTCTGGAAGATCGAGTTTCACACGAACGACGTCACGAAGGACGCCGGCCACGGCTCGGGGCTGCGCTCGGCCGTGATGTGGGACCCGGGCTCGGGCGTGAAGTTCGCCAACAACGAGCCTTACCGGCCGCACTTCAAGAGCTCTCAGATCAACGTCTTCAACGAGGAGCACCGCGGCGACGGGGTGCAGCACGTGGCGCTCGCCGTGGACGACATCCTCGCCGCCGTGCGCGGCATGCGCGCGCGCGGCGTGGAGTTCATGCCGACCCCGGGCGCCTATTACGACATGCTGCCGGAGCGCGTGCGCCAGCTCGGTATCGGCGAGCTCGACGAGGACGTGGCGACGCTGCGGGACCTCGAGGTGCTCGTCGACGGCGACGGCGCGCGGTCGTACCTGCTCCAGATCTTCCTCAAGGAGTCTTCGGGCACGCACCGCGACCCCGACGCCGGGCCGTTCTTCTTCGAGCTCATCCAGCGCAAGGGGGACCGCGGCTTCGGCGCCGGCAACTTCCGGGCGCTGTTCGAGAGCATCGAGCGGCAGCAGAAGGCCGAGGGGCACGGCTGATGCTCGATCGCGTCGTCGTCGGGGCCGTCCCGCGCAAGCACCACATCGCCCTCCGGAGCGAGGCGGGGGAGCTCCGCTACGAGGAGTGCCTGACGCGGCAGGGCTTCGACGGCCCGTACACGATCGCCTACCACGAGCGCCGGCCGCACGAGCACCGGGTCGCGCGGGCCGAGCACGGCTTCGCGCTGCCGGTCGCCGCGCCGCCGCGCCCGCTCGCGAAGCGGCACTACCGGTCGCAGGACCTGCCGCCGCGCGGGGGGCCCGCCGTCGACTGCCGCGTGCCGCTGCTCTTCAACGACGACGTGGTGATCGGCGTCGCCCAGCCGGACGCCGCCGACCCGGTGTACTTCGCGAACGCGGACGCCGACGAGCTGTTCTTCGTCTTTCAGGGCGGCGGCGTCCTGCGCACGATGCTCGGCGATCTCCGCTTCGAGCAGGACGACTACATCGTCGTCCCGAAGGGGCTCTTCTACCGGTTCATCCCCGACCCCGCGCCCCAGCGGTGGCTCTCGATCGAGGCCGCGGACCTCCACCTCCCGCGCCAGTGGCGCAACGAGGTCGGCCAGCTGCGGATGGACGCGCCGTACTCCCACCGCGACTTCCGGCGGCCCACGCTCGTCGGCCCCCTCGACGAGGGCATCCGCGCGCTGGTGGTGAAGCGCGGCGGCGCCTTCCACGGCTTCGCCTGCGAGCGCTCGCCGCTCGACGTCGTCGGCTGGGACGGCGCGGTGTACCCGTTCGTGTTCCCGATCCTGAGCTTCCAGCCGCGCGTCGGGCTCGTGCACCTGCCGCCGGACTGGCACGGGACGTTCGCGGCGCGGGGCGCGCTCCTCTGCAGCTTCGTGCCGCGCCCGGTCGACTTCCACCCCGAGGCGATCCCGTGCCCGTACCCCCACTCGTCCGTCGACTGCGACGAGTTCCTCTTCTACTGCCGCGGCAACTTCACCTCGCGCCGCGGCGTCGGCCCCGGCAGCGTCTCGCACCACCCGGCCGGCGTCCCGCACGGGCCGCACCCGGGCGCGTACGAGGCGAGCCTCGGGGCCCGCGAGACGAGCGAGCTCGCGGTCATGCTCGACACCACCCGCCCGCTCACGGCCACGCCGGCCGCGCTCGCGGTGGAGGACCCGGGCTACCAGGACAGCTTCATCGCCGGCGCCTGACCGGCGGGGTCAGGCGCGCTGGCCGGGCTGGTCTGCCGCGCGCTGGCCGGCGGCTGGATGACGACTCGGGGCAAGCTCCCAAGCCCGGCCCGATGGGCCTTGTGCGTAACGGTGCTGTGCAGCGTTCCCGTGAGCATGCGTATGGCTGGGCGACCTGCGCGGCAAGCGGCTTGGGTCCGGGCCGGCGCCAGGCGCAAGCCCGTCTGCCCAGCTTCCTGCCGGTCTGCCGCGGCGCGCAGCGCCGCCGGCAGCAGCGGCCTGTTGGGCGGGAGACAGAAAAAGAGAGAGTACACAGGGAGGCGGGGAGGCGGGGAGGCGAGAGAGAGAGCACAGACAAGGGGAGGCGAGAGATGGGGACCATCGTTCGAGCTCGCGCGGGGACGGCTGCCTCCATGTCGCTCGTCTTGTAGGGCGGGGGCCGGGGACGTCAGTTCTGCGCAACTGGGCACGTGATGCCAGTCCATGAAGCTCAGGTGCTCATGTACCTGAAGCTGACGGACCTGGACGTCGGACTGCTCGTCAACTTCAACACGCCGGCGAACGACTGATCCCGGCTCTCGCCTCCCCGCCTCCCCGCCTCCCCGCCTCCCTGTGAATCTCTCCCTCTCCATCTTCTCTCCGCCCAGCGACTCGGCAATCACCTGCAACTCGACAGCCTCGTCGCCGCCGAATCTCCGCCCGAAGGAGCGGTGCGTTGCATGGGCTTGGGCACCGTGCGCCGGAGCCTGGCATCGAGACGAAGAAGCCTCGGCTCCGGTGGCCTTCATGCGCTCAATGGCCCGGCCTGAGGCGAGCGATCACAAGATCGTATGGTGCGCAGAAGGAAGTAGCGCGGCCTGTTTTGATCACGCTTGCCAAGCCCCAGCCCCAGATAGAAAAGTTCATCTCAGCGCGATTCATACGCTGGAAACGGGCGAGCCTCTTGCGCGACGGCTCTCCTGGCCCATAGAGTCCGCACCCTGGAATGACGTGTGACTCCATGAATGGGGGATGAAGGGAAGAGTGGTCGATGAGAAGACAAACACGCTTGTGGGCACAGCGCCTCGTTCTGTTCGGTATCGGGAGCATGGCAATGGCATGCAGCGACGCAGAGCGAACGGACGGACGAGAGCCGGAGGAGGCGCAGGCGGCCCATTCGGCTTTGCTCGCAGCGCAGCGGTCGCAGCTCCTGGCCAGCGACCGGGACAGCGCAGACCTGTTCGGCTTCTCGAGCGACATCGATGGTGACACCGCGGTCATCGGCGCGCTCGGGAAAGACGGGCACACGGGGGCTGCCTACGTCTTCGTGCGCAGCGGCGGCACGTGGACCGAGCAGGCCAAGCTCTCCGCGAGCGACGGAGCCCCGGGGGACTACTTTGGCCGCTCGGTCTCCATCTCTGGAGATACGGTGCTGGTCGGCGGCGAGAGCAATGCCGCGAACGGCACGGATGCAGGGGCGGCGTATGTATTCGTTCGCAGCGGCACGACGTGGACCCAGCAGGCCAAGCTCATCGGGAGCGACGTGGGGGTGAGCGACTTCTCTGGCGTGGCCGTGGCGCTCGATGGAGATACGGCGCTCATCGGCACGAGCGGAGACGACGATGCGTTCACGGACGCAGGCGCGGTGTATGTCTTCACGCGCAGCGGCACGACGTGGACCGAGCAGGACAAGCTGGTCGCCGATGACCCGACCGCGCCTGGTTACTTCGGCTCGTCGATCGCCCTGTCCGGGAACAGAGCGCTCATCGGGGCGCCGTTCACCGGCACCGGAAAAGTTTACTCGTTCGTGCGCGTCGGGAGCACCTGGACACAAGAGGACGTGCTCGCCGCCGATGATGGGCAGCCGGACGACTATTTCGGAAAGTCCCTCGCCCTCGCGGGGGACAGGGCGCTCATCGGGGCCCCCAACGACGACGATATCGCCTTCAACTCCGGCGCTGCGTACGTGTTCGCGCGTGATGGCTCGACATGGACGCAGGAGGCCAAGCTCACCTCCGAGCGCACGAGCTCCTTGAGTGACTTCGGGGCGAAGGTCGCGCTCACGGGATCGGGGAATAGAGCCTTCGTGGGAGCGTCTTCAGACAACGATCTCGGCTCCGACGCCGGAGCGGTGCACAGCTTCTTGCGCGCCGGCACCTCGTGGGCAGAAGAAGAGCTCAAGCTCGTCGCCGCGGATGGAGGTCCCGTCGATCTCTTCGGATCCTCCCTCACCGTGTCGGGCAGCACGTTGTTCGTCGGGGCATACTTCTACGATGTCCTCGGCTTCAACGAAGGCACGACGTATGCCTATACGTTCAGCGACGGCGGCTTCCGATCGATCGAGACGACGATCGACAGCACGACGGTCGCGCTCCCCGAGGGCTGCCTTCCGGGCGACCTGCTCCTCGCCGCGCTCGAGGTCGTCGCCGATCCTCCGGACGTGACCCCCCCATCGGGCTTCACGCTCGTGCACGACCAGTCGTCGTCCACGAGCGACGGGCCCTTCCACGCCATGGTGTACACGAAAGTCGTGGGCTCGAGCGAGCCTGCCGAGTACACGTTCGATGTTCCGGTGGGCGTCTGGGTCGACATTCACCTCGCCTGCTATTCGGGGGTGAGCAGCGCGGTCGCGTCGGCCGGCGCGAGCGCCACCGGGCCCTCCATCAGCGCGCCCAGCGTGACGCCCTCGAGCCCCGGCGGGATCCTCGTCACCTTCTTCAGCGGCTACAGCTATGGTACATGGTCCACGCCGGCCGGGCTGACCCAGCGGTCGGACGTCGACAGCAACAGCATTCAAGACCAGGTCATCACGACCGCCAGCGCCACCGGCGCGCGCACCGCAACGAGCTCGGGAGACCCGAATGGCCTGGCAGCCGTCTCGGTGATCTTGCAGTAAATCGCAGCCTTGCGCGCGACGCGCGGGCGCAGCCTGCTCAGGACGCGAAGAGGAAGAGGGGCCAGCTCTCGCCAGCCCCTCTTCTGCGACTTGCGCGACGTGTTTACGGCGCCAGACGAACGAGCTTCACGCTGTCCACGGTGACGGCCGCGGTCCCTGCGTTGCCGACGTTGAAGTCGAGGAACGCTGCGGGATCCTGCGGGACGCTCGGGAGCTCGAACGAGTAGATGACCCATTGAGGGCCCGCCGCCGCGGTCACGCGACCGTAGCTCGCCCAGTTGTTGTCGCTGTTCCCGTTGCGTCCCAGGTTCACCACGAACGTGCGCACGTCGTCCGCCTTGGCGCGGAATGTCAGCAGGTAGCGCCCCGCCTGCGGCAAGTTGACCGTGGTCCGAGCCTGGATGTGCCACATGTCGGAGCCGGGCTGCTGCACGTTGATGCGCATCTGGCGGCCGTTGAAGTCCGCCCACGCCGAGGCACCGTTCCAGTTGAGGAGCTGCCAGCCGCTGCTGCTCTGGCTTCCCGCGAGCGCGGTGTTGGTCACATTATCGAAAGAGCAGTTACTCACGAGGTTGAGAGGATCTCGGCACGCGTCGACCAGGCTGGCCTTCTCGTGGATCACGCCGCCCAGCAGGCCCGAAAAGGCGCGCCAGCCGAGCGCCAGGTCGTCACCGACGAGGCCGATGGGATCGATGCCGCCGTACCCGAGGCCTGAGCTGTTGACGCTCTTGTAGAAGTCGCGAATCAGACCGGCTTCGTATGCCCACTGCCCCGACGTGGCATCGCGCTTGTAGAGCGAAAGGCCCTCGTCTCCACCGCCGACCGTGCTGGCCAACGTGTCGCCGTAGAGCGCCAGGTGCACGTGCGGGTAGGCGGTTTGCAGAGATTGGTGCGCGGAGATCGTGCCGTCGGTCGCCACCCGGTAAAACGAGAGGTGCTGCTGCGGCGTGACGCCGTTGACGGGGTATGTCGCGCCGGACGTGACAGCCAGGTTCCCGGAGGCCATGGCGAGGCTCCGCCCGAAGGCGCCGCTCGAGAAATAGCCGCTCGTCATCGCCACGGAGCTCCAGGTGCTGTTGCTGGCGTTCCTGCGGAAGATGCGGACCGAGCCGAGCTCCGCCCCGGCGTCGCCGCCGTCGGACCACGGCGAGCCGACCGCGACCTTATCGCCCTCGATCGCGACCGCAGCGCCGGTGAAGCGCTCGTCCGGCTCGTCGAGCGAGAGCTCGAGGACCCACGCGTCGGTCGAGGTGTTGTAGCGGTAGATCTCGAGCACGCTGTGTCGCTTGTAGCCGATCACGAGGTAGTCGTCGGACAGGGCGAGCGCGATGTCCTTGAAGCTGCTGTCCGCGGGGTACGTGAGCGGGATGCGGGTGAGCGCGCGGCTGATGTTCTGTCCGTTCTCGCGCACCGCGCCATTGCAGTTGCGCTGACCGCTGATCAGGGGGCACTCCGCCCATGAGCCGTTGTTGTTCCGGGCGATGTACACGGAGTTCGCTTGCGGAGAGCTGGAGGAGCTCGTGCCACGCGTCGCGAATGCAAGGAAGCGACTCGCGATGGCGAGCTGGCTCCCGGCCTGGAGGTTGAACTGGGCGACTCCCGGGAACTGGTACACGCGCTCGGGCGTGGTGCTCGTGCCGTTCATCAAGTAGACGGCGCCCTGCATCGTGCTGGGGAACGTGGGCTCCGCCTCGCCGCTGATCTTGACGTGCTCTTGAAGCGCGCCGACCAGCGTGAAGGTCCCTGCCCGTGCCATGGTCGTCCCGGCTTCGGGGTACGCCGTGTTGCCGTGCGGGGTGGGCTTACCCACGACCACGCCTGCCGACGCCTGAGCGGCGACCAGACCGACGCAACCAGCGAGCATCCCAGCGAGACTTCTCAACTTGATCTTCTTGGAAACCAGCATCATGAACCAACCTTCTTCTTTGAAACGAGGAGAGCGCCGGCTCAGGGCTCGCGCACACGGGAAGCGTGCATCGCGACTCCAATCTGCGCCGATCGTCTCCGTCACTACATCTGTCACTAAATCCGTCACTAAATCCATCAATCGCCGCGTCGCACCGAGGGGGGACGAGATGAACGAGCCCGACACTGCAAGCCGAACCCTCCCGACCGCACCTTCCCCTGGCGCTGATGACGGAAAGACCACGCCGCCGACCCGCCGAGCCCCGCGCCTTCGCTTCACGCCGGCCATCACGCGCGCTCTCCTCGCGGGCGGAGCCATGCCTCTGGCGTCGAGCTCCGAGCTCAGGCGATTCAGGGCCATCTCGCATCGCGATCGGACATCTCGAGTGCCCGTGTCACAATTGATGATCCCAGGATCGATCGAGCGCTGTTCGGCGATGCCGACATCGCTCTGCGAGTCTTCCTATCCTGCCCGATAACCTTCGTCTCCAGCTGCCGCGGTGCAGCCGATCAGCGACGGCAGCAGGGCAGCCAAACCCATGAATTTACTCATGGTTTGTACGTGTTTTCCCAAGCAATCTTCCCGCTGGACGCGGCCCAGATCGAGCCGCGCCCCGAAGCCGGTGGCGAGCGGTCCAAGCGGCGCCAGCTTCGATGCAGGCGGAACATTGTTCGATGCGAGCGCAACCGTCAAGCTCCGGCGAACAAAAACTCATCCTCTGAATCTTGTGTTAAATAGTGAAAAGAGGTCCGTTTCGAGCCGAGCGCGTGACAGGGGCGTCGAGGGCGCTGCGAGCGCCTCGACGAACGCCTCGATCGGACGGTCGTCAACTCGCGTTCTCGGACGGCTGTCAACTCGCGTTCACGGATCGCGCGACACTCGCGTCCACGGCCCATGCGGCGCGAGGCCGGCGAAACAAAGAGGCAATGGTCATCGTTGAAAATCCTCGCGCTAGCACGAAGATGGGCCGCGCTCCAGCGGCGTCGCCACGAGCGCATTCGGCCGGACAGCCGTCAACTCGCGTTCACGGCCCGCGCAGCGCGATGAAGGAAGGCATGCGCCGATCGAGGCGAGCTCGCTTGCCGCAGGAGCGGCGACGCGTCGGCCGAGCGCCGCTTGCGCTGCCCTCGCGCCGCGCAGGCCGCTCCGGTGGGTGAAAGACGGACGCGCGCACCGCGGATCGGGCTCAGAAGGCGCCGACTTCGCCGAGCAGCGCCCCGTTCTCGAGCAGGTACACATGGCCCCGAGGGGTCGACTCGCCCGCCTCCCAGCGCGATTCGACGGCGAGGTCGAAGGCGCCGCTGCACCCCGTGCAGCTGTCCCCCGAGCCACCGCCGGCGTACACGCCCGGGAACGGGTTCTCGTCGAAGATGAACGACAAGCGAAGGTCCGCGGCCCCGTCGTCGCCCCGATAGAGCTCCCCGCGCTGCTCGTGGTGGAGGATGCCGTCAGCGCTCGATAGATGCCCGATCACGAGGACCCGCAGATAGTCGTCGGCGCACTCGCCGCTGCGGTCGATGTACGCCACGACCGGTGAGCTCTCGGTGTCGGCGACGAGGGACCAGCTCACGGCGCTCGTCATTCCGTCGGCCCATGTCACGTCGAAGCTCCCGGCCCCGCCTGTCGCGTCGAGGGCCTCCTGGCCGCTCACGCCGAGGGGCGTCGGGGCGGTGAGGTCATGCTCCACGGGCCGACCAGCCGTCACCGGGAGGGAGTCACAGGGATCGGAGCCGATCTCCCCCGTCTGCCCCCCACCGGGCGAGCACCCCATGAGCAGCCCCGCCAGGAGCCAGCAAGCGAGTCGTACGTTCATCGAAGCCTCCGTCGCCTCCCCTTGCCGCAGCGCAGGAGCCAGCGCAAGCGTCGCGTAGCGCAGATACGCATTATCTATCGCTCCGATGTGCTACCATCGATGCATAAATGCGATACAAGAGGGCGCAATATGAGGAAATCGCAAGGGATTTCTGCCGGGCGCTCCGCGGCCGGCGCTCGCAGCGGCAGCTGAGCGTCCGGCTCGGGTACGACACGAACGTCGCCTTCAGCTGGGAGTCCGGGCGGCGCTTTCCCACGCTCCCCACCCTGCTGCGCGTCGCGACGTACAACGGCGTTGACGTCCATCGCGAGCTCTCGGGCTTCGTGCGCCAGGAGTCAGCCTTCGGCGCCGACGTCGCCGTCTCCGACCCGGCCCTCACGGCCACCCTCTTTCAGGTCATCAAGGGAGGGCTGAGCAACGCAGAGATCGGCTCCCGAATAGGGCGCAGCGCGTCCCAGGTGTCGCGCTTCATCGCGGGCGTATCCCAGCCCCGGCTCCCCGATGTGCTGGCCCTCGTCGACGCGACCACCGAGCGGCTCCTCGACTTCCTCGCCCTCTTCGTGCATCCGGGACAGCTGCCCTCGGTGGCGCGCGACTTCCGTGTGCTCGAGGAGCGCCGCCGGATAGCGACGGAGCTACCCTGGTCTCACGCCGTCCTGCGCGTCCTCGAGCTCGCGAGCTACGCGGCGCTCCCCTGCCATGACGACGCCTGGGTCGCCGCTCGCCTCGGGCTCCCGGAGGACGAGGTGCGTGCGTGCCGCGAAGCCCTGTCGCGGGCGGGACTGATCCGGTGGCGCGAAGGGCGGTACGCCACCACGGCCGAGACGGTCGACATGACCCGCGGCGCCGCCGAGCCGCGACAACGATTGAAATCGCACTGGCTCGACGTCGCCGCGCTCCGGCAGCGTCGCGGCGACCCGGGGCTGTATTCCTACAACCTCGTCAGCGTCGCGCGCCGTGACCTCGAGCGGCTGCGGGCCCTGCACGTGCGGTATTTCCACGAGCTTCGTCAGATCGTGTCGGATTCGAGCGAGCCCGATTGCGTCGCGCTGGTGGCGATGCAGCTCTTCGAGCTGGGCGCGTGAGGCACGAGCGGGGGCGCGCCCTTCCGCGTCATATCGGCGGCCTCACGCCGCGCCAGCCAGCGGCAGGGCGAACCAGCCGCCCGCGACCCTGCGAGCGGCCAGCACCGCTCGGGCGCGCGAGCTTCATGCAGGAAAGTCCGTCGACGCCGAGACCGCGCGCCAGGCGGCGAGCTCCTGCGTCACGAAGGCGTTCTTCGCCTCGATCGCGGCGATGGCGTCGGTGCCGAGCGGGAGACGGAGCGGCGGGTTCTTCGCGCCGGCGAGCTCGACGACCACGCGGGCGAGCCGCACCGGGTCGCCAGGCTGCTGGAGGCTGACCTCCTTCGCGTAGCTCCGGACCTTGCCCGCGGTCTCCGCATAATCGGCGATGACCTTTCCCGCTACCACGGCGGACTTCGCCTCCAGGAACTCCGTGCGGAAGTAGCCCGGCTCGATGACCGTCACCGCGATGCCGAGCGGCGCGAGCTCGGCGTGCAGCGCCTCCGAGATCGCCTCGACGGCGAACTTCGTCGAGCAGTAGATGCCGAACCCAGCCCCCGACTGGTAGCCGCCCACCGACGAGAGGTTCAGGATCAGGCCGGCGCGCTGCTTCCGGAGCTGCGGAAGCACGGCGCGCGTCACCGCGAGCAGGCCGAACACGTTCGTCTCGAAGACGCGCCGCACCTCGTCGCCCTGGGTCTCCTCGATCGCGCCGACGACGCCGTAGCCGGCGTTGTTCACCAGCACATCGATCCGGCCGAACCGAGCGACGGCAGCCTCGACCGCGGCGGCGACGGATGCCTCGTCCGTCACGTCGAGCGCAAGGGGGAGGAGAGCCTCAGGCCGCCCGAAGCGGTCCGTGATGCTCCTCGGATCGCGCGCGGTGGCGATCACCCGATCGCCGGCGGCGAGCGCCGCGCTCGCGATCTCCGCGCCGATTCCGCGCGACGCTCCCGTGATGAACCAAACACGCTTGTTCTCGCTCGTTTCCATGGGGATCTCCTCTTCGTGGTCCGGGGGGTGCGCCCCCCTCGCAAGAACGAAGATGCGGCATCCCGGTCATGAAGAAAATGCGCAAAACGATTGATGCTTTATGAACCTGCGGTTCATAATCGGGCATGAACGACGCGCTCGACGGGCTCACGACGTTCCTCGCCGTGGGCCGCTGCAAGAGCTTCACCGCCGCCGCCGCGGCGCTCGGCGTCACCCCCACCGCCGTGAGCCAGAAGATCAAGCTCCTCGAGCGACGGTACGGCGTGGTGCTGTTTCAGCGGACCACGAGGCGCGTCGCGCTCACGGAGCCTGGGGCGAGCCTCTTTCAGCGCCTGCAGCCCGCGGTCGCCGACGTCGAAGGCGCGCTCGCCGCGCTCGGTGACTACCGCGGGCGTCCCTCCGGGAACCTCCGCATCACCGCGCCGCGCATGATCGGCGCACGGCTCCTTGCTCCGCTCGTGGCGCAGATGCGGGAGGCGTACCCGGAGCTGTCCATCGAGGTTTCGCTCGACGATGCCTTCGTCGACCTCGTGGCGGCCGGCTTCGACGCCGGCATCCGGCTCGGCGACGCGGTCGAGAAGGACATGGTGCGGGTTCCGATCACGAGCCACTCGTCCTGGTCGATCGTCGGCTCGCCGGCCTACCTCGAGAAGGCGGGGCGGCCGCGCACGCCGGAGGACCTCGTCCATCATCGCGCCATCCGCCAGCGCCTCATCGCGAGCGGCACCGTCTATCGCTGGGAGCTCGAGCGTCGAGGCAAGGCGATCACGGTCGATGTTCCCGGCGGCATCGTCGTCGACGATATCGCGCTCATGGTCGCGCTCGCGTGCGCGGGGTCAGGCCTCGCGTACGTACCCGACCAGGCCATCGAGCGCGACCTCTCCGAGGGACGGCTGGAGCGCGTGCTCGAGGCGTTCATCACGGAGGGACCTGGCATCTACCTGTACTTTCCGGCGCGCACGCAGGAGCAGCCAAAGCTGCGCGCGCTGATCGAGAGCGTCACGAGCGCTCGCGGGCAGAAGGCCAGGCGTCGCTCAGGTCGGACAGGCGCCTCCGGTGGTGGGGGCCCCGCGTCAGTGCAAGGAGGAGCACCGTGATTCTTCCCCAAAAACGCGATCCACGGTTCATCACCATCCGCCGCGGAGGGCTCCTGGATGAAGGCACCCATCACGCGTTGGCAATCTGGGCCGCAGATTGCGCGCAGCACGTCGTGGGGTTTTTCGATGAATACAGGCCAGACGATGACCGGCCGCGTAGGGGGGTGCTGGTCGAGCAGGTACCAGGCCCAGCTCCTCGCGTGCGCGGTCGTCTCGTTGCCCGCCACGAACATGGTGACGAGCTCGTCGCGGAGCTGCCGGTCATCCATTCCGCTCCCGGTCTCCGCGCGGCCGGCCAGCGCGAGGTCGCGCGGCGCGCCGGCCCGATCGAGCAGGCGGCTATTGCGTTTCGAGGGCGGCGCGCCATCCTCCCGTCTGATGAGACGACCTCGCCGCGGAGATCCCCGTGCTCAAGCGTGACGACGAGCAGCCCAGGAAGGACATCATCGTCGTCGGCGCATCCGCCGGTGGGCTGGAAGTGCTGAAGGAGCTCGTCCAGGGACTCCCGAAGGACCTCGATGCGACGATCCTCATGGTGCTCCACCTCTCGCCCGATGGCCCGGGCCTCGTCCCCGACATCCTGAAGCGGACGAGCGCGCTCCCCGTGGCCCACGCCGCCGATGGGGAGGAGATCCGCCGCGGGCGCATCTACATCGCCCCGCCGGACCGCCACCTGCTGGTCGACGGCTCCCGGGTCCGGCTCACCCGCGGCCCGCACGAGAACATGTGCCGCCCTGCCGTGGATCCGCTGTTCCGCTCCGCCGCCCTCGCGTTCGGGGCCAGGGTCATCGGCGTGATCCTCACGGGCAGGCTCGACGACGGCACCTCCGGCCTGTGGGCGGTCAAGGCGTGCGGCGGCACGACGGTGGTTCAGGACCCGAGCGACGCGTTCTACCCCTCGATGCCGCGCAGCGCGCTCCAGCACGTGACGGTGAATCATGTGGCGAAGAGCGCCGCGCTCGCGCCGCTGCTCGCGCGCCTTTCGCAGGAGCCGGCAGCGTTGAAAGGAGGGGGTAACATGCCCAGAGAGCTGGAGTTGGAAGTCCAGATCGCGAGGGAGGAAAACGCCCTGGCGCTCGGTATCATGGATCTGGGGCCGGTCACGCCGTACACCTGCCCCGAGTGCCACGGCGTCCTCGTGCAGCTCAAGGAAGACGGCATGACGCGCTTCCGGTGCCACACGGGCCACGGGTATACGCTGAGCACCCTGCTATCGGAGGTGACCCGGTACGTCGAGGACTCGCTCTGGAACGCGGTCCGGACCATCGAGGAGAGCATCATGCTGATGCGGCACGTATCGGATCACGCCCGCGACCAGGGAGACGTCGCCCACGCGGAGCTGTTCGACACCAAGGTGGCGCAGGCCAGCGAGCGCGTCGGGCAGATCCGTAAAGTGGTGCTGCAGCACGAGCTCGTGACCGGGGATCTGCCCAACGAACGCGCGAGCCGGTGAGCCAAGCATGTCTGTCGCGCGGCCCGGGCTCGCGGCCCGCCGCTGTCTCGGCCCGCCGCTCGTGCTCATCTCGCTCATCTCGCCACGGCGCCTCGCCCTCGTCAGCCGGGCCCAGCTCGCCGCGGGCGGCGCTCACGACGCCGCTCGGAGGATAGGAGGAGCAAGGTCCGGCGGAATTCGATAAAATGCAGATCTTCCGGCGGGATTCATGACCTGCGGTACGCAGTCCCTCGGCGGCTGTCTCCCACCCTGCGAGGGGCGGCTCAGCGCGCCGGAGGCCTGCGGCGCCACACGAACGCGGCGGCGATCCCCGCGAGCGCGAAGGCCGCCTGGAGCAGGTGGACGAGCACCGAGATGGCGATCGCGGAGCCCGCGGTGAGCCCGAGCAGCGGGGCGGCGAGCGTGAAGGCGCCGTCGGTGGCGCCGACCTGGCCCGGGATGAGGTCGCCGACCGCCGTGCCCACCGCGCCCACGCCGTAGGCGGCCAGCGCGCGGATGGGTCCGGTGCCGGCGCCGACGGCGGCGAGGAGCACGGCGTACTGCGCCGCCTGGATCGCGCGGCCGGCGACGCAGGCGGCGAACGGCCGGGCCGGGACGGGCGCGTGCTCGCGGACGGCCTCCTGGAAGGCGGCCGCGGCGTGGCCGGCGCTGGCGAACCGGCGGGCGAGCCAGGCGAAGGCGGCGCGCTGCCGCGCCGCGAAAGCGACGCCCAGGCCGCTCGCGACAAGGAGCGCGGCGTGCGCGAGCACACCGAGGGCGAGCGCGGAGGCGCCGCCGCCGATGCGCCAGATGGCCAGGGCGGCGAGGAGCGACAGCGGGGCCGCCGAGAGGAGCGCGAGCGACTGGTTCGCCGCGGCGATCGCGGCCGCGCGCGGGGCGCCGACGTGCGGAGAGAGGAGCGCCGCCTTGACCGCCTCGCCCGCGGCGCGGCCGGCCGGCATCAGCGCCATCACGGGGTAGGAGACGACGTGGATGCGAAGGAGCTCCACGGGCGGGACGCTCCGCCGCGGGCAGAGCGCGCCCGTCGCGAGCGTCTCGCAGCCGACGCGCGCGGCCTCCAGCGCGACGAGGATGGGCAGGAACGGCGCGGCGCGCGTCACCGCCGCGAGCATCTCCGCCGCGCCGACGTGCCGGATGAGCACACCGAGGGCGGCGAGGCCGAAGGCGCCGAGCACCGCGTGGAGCAGCGCCCGGCGGCGCGCGCTGCGGGCGGCGGCGCTGCGGGCGGGCAGCGCGGTGGCGGAGAGGGCCGCTTCCTCGCCGCCCCCCGCGCGCCCGGCGCCGCTGCCGGGACATTCCTCTGCCGCTCGGGCGGGAGGCAAGGGAGCCATGGGAAGGGCCTGCGCTGCGAGGTGCGTGCCGGCGCCGTGTGCGCGGCGTGCGCACGCCGCGGCGCGACGTAGCGCGAGGCGCAGGCGTCCTGGGAGCGCCTCGCGGCGTGCGCGAGCGCCTCGCGGCGTGCGCGAGCGCCTCGCGGCGTGCGCGAGCGCCTCGCGGCGTGCGCGACGCATGAGATCGAGGCCGGGCGGAGGCTTCCAGCGGGCGCGGCCGGGCGAGGCCTCGAGCGGGCACGACCGGGCGAAGCCTCCCGGAGCTCGGACCCGGCCGGATCCGCGCGCCGCGGCAGGAGGGAGAGCGAGAAGGGAGCAGAAGTCAGGCGCGGATCTTCCTCATCCCTCGATGGGAGTCCGTGAGAGACTGCCCTCCATTCCTATGACTTCCTTGAATCGTGGATCGTTGCGCCGTGGGAGATTCGCGGCCCTCGGGCTCGGCGCCGCAGCCGTGCTGCTGGCCGCCACCTCCGCGGGCGGCCTGGTGGCGTGCGGCTCATCCCCGAGCGACGAGGCGCCAATCGAGGCCGGATCGGGCGTCGGTGGCTCTGGCGGGACCGAGGGCTCGGGTGGTGTCGGGGGCTCGGGCGCCGGGGGCGAGGACATCATTCCTCCCGAGCTCCCCGACATCCCGCCGGCCACGCCGGACGTCATCGCGCCGCGCCTGACCAGGTTCCTGTGGAACGACGCGGCGCTCGCCGGCGAGATCAGCGGGCGCCTCGGCGCTCCCGTGGAGGCGCAGGCCGTCCAGGCGCTGGCGCGCGAGATGCTCCAGGATCCGCGCGCCAGGGACGGCGTGGGGCGCTTCTTCGGCTGGTGGCTGCGCTCGAAGCTGCTCAGGGCCTTCACCCCCGAGGGCCAGCCCGCCGACGACCCGCTGCTCGCGTCGATGCGCAAGGAGGTCGCGGCCTACGGGAGCGCGGTCGTCCTCGACGAGGACGGCACCCTCGATACGCTGATGCTCGCGCCATACACCTTCGTCGACGCGCGGCTCGCGGAGCACTACGGGATGAGCGGCGTCGAGGGCGAGGAGCCCACGCGCGTGCCGTACGGCTCGCCGAACCGGATCGGGCTCTTCACCAGCGCCTCGATCATGAGCACGTTCCGCAGCGCGTTCCCCGTCACCTGGCCCGTCAAGCGGGGCTGGCTCGTCCGCTCCGCATTGCTCTGCACCGAGCTCCCCGATGGGTCGCCGCCCGAGGAGCTCGATCTCGGCCGCTCGATCCGCGAGCAGCTGATCGAGGCGACCGCTTCGAAGGCGTGCAGCCCCTGCCACAGCCAGCTGAACCCGCCGGGGTTCGCCTTTCTCCGGTTCGACAGCATGGGCCGCGAGCTCGCGGACGACGGCGGCCAGCCGTTCGACACCTCCGGCTGGGTGACCGGCGTGCCAGGCGAGCCCAGATACAGCGATGTCCGCGAGCTGCTCGAGATCTTGAAGGAGCTCCCGGAGGTACACCGCTGCATCGCGCAGATGGCGCTGCACTACGCGACCGATCCCCTCTCGAGCGCCAACACGGGCGTTCCGGCGGCGGTGGCGCCGCGCATCGTGGCGCTATCGAAGGACTTCGGCCGCTCGGGGCGCAGCCTGCGCGAGCTGATCGTCGACGTGGTCGGGACCCCCGAGTTCCTCGGCGAGCCGGAGCTCACGTGGGGAGCTCCGGACCCAGACCGGCTGGAGTGAGCGCCGCCGGGCCCTCGCGCGCCTGGCCCGGCGCTCACGCCGGAGCGAGCGGGGCGTGGAGGCGCGCGCCGGGCACGACGATGCCCCCGCGGTCGCCCGGCGTCAGCGCGCCGTACCGCTCCCGGAACACCGGCGGCAGCGGCCGCGCGCCGGGCGGGGCGAGCCAGAGGCGGAGCAGGTGCCGCTTGCGATCCGGATCGGGCCAGTCGTCGAAGGCCGTCCGGTCGTGGAGCAGCGTGTGGTTGTGCACGAGCTGGATGTCGCCCGGGCGGAGCTCCATGGTCATGTGGAGCGCGGGGTCGTTGGCGAGGGCGTCGAAGAGGTCGAGCGCCTCGACCTGCCGCGCCGTGAGCGGCGGGACGCCGGGGAAGCGGCGCGCCGACTCGATGTACTGCCTCTGGTAAACGGCCGACAGGAGCCCAGCGTGCCAGTTGAACACCGGGATGCGGAAATAAGGCCTCTCGCCCGCCGGCACCTCGCCCCGGCGATCTGTCTCGATGGGCGCGAACAGCGCCTCGACGAGGTCCGGGCGCGCCCGCCGCAGCTCGTTGTACAGCGTGACCGAGCTGACCAGCGCCGAGAGCCCGCCCGCCCTCGCGGTCCGGAGGCAGAGCAGCGCCACGACGTCGCACGAGTCGGTGTGGAAGGTCTGCCGCTCGCGCGTCTGGTAGATGCGCACGCTCGGGTCCTGGCTCGACAGGCCGAGGTCCTTCACGTGCCCGAGGACGTGCCCGCTCGCGTTCTGCGAGCGCGCGCTCCCCAGGTGGCTGCCGATGCCGAGGAACGCGATCGCGGCCGCGCGGAGGTCGCCGCGCTCGAGGCGATCGAGCCAGCCGCCGCGCAACCCGCGGAGGAGGGCGAAGCCGCGGCCGTCGAGCACGTCGTCGAGCACGCGGCGGAGGCGCGCGGCGAGCGACGGCAGCGGGAAGTCCTCGGGGCGGAGCTGGGCCGGGTCGGCGCCGGTCTCGGCGAAGCGCCGCACGGCGGCCTCGACCTCCTCGACCTCGGCCGGCGTGAGGTGCTCGAGCCAGACATCGCCCTGCGCCATCGCGGGGCCGTACCAGGCCGCGGGGCCGTCGATCCATGAGGGGATCTGCGAGAGGTAGGTGTCTTGTGGGGTCTCTTCGGGGCGCATGTTCCTCCGTGCCGTCGCGACGCGCCCCCCGCCGCGCGCGCCGGCACGCCGGGTGAGCTGGGGTGATCGTACCACGCCGGCGCCGCCCTCCACGCCGGCTCCGCGCGGCTGCCGCTCGCAGCGGAGAGCACCTCTGCCAGCGGCCGAAATACCATGGGTGCGTGGCCGGGCGGCGCTGCCGGCGCGACTGACGCGCTGGAGCTGGAGGCTCGGGCGGACAGCCGAGCTGCGCCGTCACCGTCGAGGCTCGCTCCGCCGAGGCTCGCTCCGTCGGCGCTGCCGGCGGCGACGGCGACACCCGCCCTGAAGTCACCGAGTGGGTACGGATTCGTCCGCGACGGAAGCGCATCGCAGGGGACCACCGTCGACCCCCCGTCTCCTCCGCTCCCTGGCGGCACAGGCGCCAAGCGACCCACGGCGATTGCCGCGTCCGCTCGGCATTGTGCGCGGCTCGCGTGCGTGGAGCGATGCTCGGGTGGCGGGTAAGCGAACGGGTCGGGGAGGCCATAACAAAATAATCTGAAGGGGCGCTCCCCGTGGCGGCATCAAGTGC
This sequence comes from Sorangium sp. So ce321, assembly GCF_051530195.1. NCBI lineage: Bacteria > Pseudomonadati > Myxococcota > Polyangiales > Polyangiaceae > Sorangium > Sorangium sp. So ce321. The sequence continues at coordinate 3,565,811 of NZ_CP150329.1, forward strand.
AGCGAGCTCCCCGGATCGGGCGGCGGGGAGCACACCATCCGCGAGAGCAGACGCAACTCTACTCTAATTTTACTCGGCGAATTCATGCCCACGGCGTCGTCGACGCCGTCGACATGAGGCAACAAGCTGGAGTTTGCGCTGCGCTCGCAGGGTCCACACGTTCATTCAGAACGTCTCAAAACCTCCAGCCGCCAGGCAGCCGAGGGCAGCCTGGCGACTGGAGTCCTGAGAGGCGCTCAGAGCGGATTTGCGTAGCATAATTACAATATAGTCAGGACCCGGGATCGAACGGCTCTGCGCGATTGGGCATGGGCTCGGGTCGCGCCGGTCAGCGCGACGATCCGGGGTAGGACGAAAAGGCGGAGGACGGGGTGAAGATCGTACAACAACGGTGCGTCGCGGCGCTGGCGGCCGCCTCGCTGGGCTGGGTGTCTGGCTGCGCCAGCGAGGCGCAGCCCGCGGTAGACGAGTCGATCAAGGGCACTGCCGCGTCGGCGATCATCGGGGCGAACGTGACGGAGGTCCTCGTCTACGACAATCCGGACCTCGCAGATGACCTGCCGCGCGAAGTGCCGGTCGTCGTGAGCTTCAAGGATAACAAGCCCAACGTGGTGTTCCAGATCGGCTGCGGCTCGAACTACGGGCCGATCCTGGAGGGCTTCGGGTACCCGCGGACCCTCGACCTCAACCAGGCCGCCTTCTACGACTCGTTTGACGCCATGAAGGCGCAGATCGAACGCGACGCGGGCGGGCAAGTTCCCATCCATACGCTGCGCTGCGACGCAAACCCCAACGTCACACGCCAGCAAATTTTCCAGGTCTACCGGCGCGTCGACGCCGATCTGGGGAAGGGCGAGGCCGAGTACTACCTCCGTCTCCGCGACGATCCGGGGACGATCTACAGCGTCGGCTGCAGCAACCTGCTCTCGGCGCTCTCGTGGACGGTGGCGGACGGCAGCAACATCGAACAGGTGAGCATCCCCATCAACCGCGCCGTCCTCGATGTCTGGAAGGCGCAGGAGATAGCCGCGCGGGAGATCAACTGCCACTCGAGCACCGGGCGAGCGCTCCCGCGAGCCCGCCGCGATCTCCCGCAGCAGCCAAGCGAGGCGAGCTACAGCGCCGAGGCGGAGCTCTACCTGGTTCGCTACCCGTTCACCGGGATCAGGACGCGCGTGACGCCTTACCTGATCGCCGGCGGGAAGGGCTACGCGATCGACTGCGGTTCGAACGCAGACATGATGAAGCAGGCCTTCGGCTTCGACCCGGCCGCGACGCTCGAGGAGCTCTCGACGAGCGACCCGCGCTTCACCGCCTCGGATCCTGACCGGCAGCCGCACCTCGCCTGCGACAGGAACGTGAAGATCTTCCAGACGGCCGACCAGTCGCCCTCGGCCCGCTATTTCCAGCTCAACGGCGCCAAATCGCTGGTTCGCTTCACGTGCCCGAGGGCCGCGAATTTCTTCGCCGGAGGGGCGCCGCCGGCGCAGTCGGTCCCGAGGGCGGCCGTGCCGTACCTCTTCATCGATCCGAACGCTCCGGCCAGCCAGACACGGATGCTGGAGGTCGGGTGCTGGGGCCCCGGGCGCGCCAGGATGGTGGAATTGTTCTTCTGGGTGTTCGGGCGGGAGCCGAACGAGGGAGAGCTTCAGAACACGACGACGATCTATGAGGCGCACAACGGCGCGGGATCCCCCAGAGAAGAGGTCGAGGCCAGGACGATGGCGTCGCTCGCCGGCTACGTATTCGGCGGGAGCGCCGACTCGCTTCACGACATCCTCGGTCGCGCCATCGGCGACGGGAAGAGGAGCAACCCGCGACGCATGAACCTGGACGGCGGGAATGTCTTCGGCGAAGATCGGTCGTACTTCACCAGCGAAATCGACGGCAACCGCGATCGGGCGGCCCGGACCGGCCTCTACAGGTTTGTGAACGACCGCGTGGCGAACGCGACGCCCGCGTCGCGCGACGAGCTCTTGGCGAGCTACGATTGGGCCTACGGATGCTGGCAGACGCCCGTGGAGGTCGGCCCGTGCCCTGCGGCTGAGGGGCTCGCGTGGTGGACCGGCGAGTTCTACAGCACCGGCAACAAGGACAGGAACTACACACGACGCTCGCTGGAGGCGGAGCACGCGAGCTATCTCAAGAGGTGCTCTGACCACACCAGCGGCTGCTTCTACGAGATCGAGAACGTCACCTCGCGCGCCTGCCACAGGAGCGGCAGACCGTGCGTCGGAGACGCGAGCTGGGCGGACTACATAGCTGCGATGATCCGTGACAACTGGATACCAGCGAACTACGCCTCGATCATCTGCCTCGTGGAGACCGGCGGCAATCCTGGGGCCGATGCCTCGGGTTGCCGACGGGAGCGCTGACGTCCGCCTCGATGGGAGTGATGAGATGAAGATCCGCTATCCAAGCATCGTCGCCGGCGCCGTTTGCGTCGTCGGCTCGGCCGGCGCCGCGAACGCCGACGTGGCGCCGCCTCCCGCGTGCGCGGCGGCGGCCTCGGAAGGGTCGGTGTTCACGCAGAACAAGCGCCTCTGTTACGAGACGCTCGCGGCGCGCGGAAACTACCAGGAGATCGTCGATCTCATCGAGGTGGAGAGCCTCGGGCTCACGCCGCAGGAGCGGTACTTCCTCGGGATGGCCCACTTCGGGCTGTCGAACCGGACCGGCGCCGACAGCCTCCGGTGCCACGCCGCGGTCCGCGCCAGCGAGCTCCTCGAGGCGTTCCTGACCGAGCAGCAGGTGCTCTACCGCGAGCAGCACTCGTTCGGCACGTCCGACGACATGAAGTACACGTACCACGCGACCAAGATGATGGCGGCCCTCGAGGCGGTGAAAGGGTGCGAGGAGTCGTCGCACACGCCGGCCAGCCTGGAGCGCTACGGCCGGCGGTACGCGGTGGAGCGCCTGCGGGGGCTCTTCTACAAGTCGTCGGGGCCGGACGGGCTCCGCGACCGCTTCGGCGAGAAGATGACGCAGCTCGGCGATCAGATGAAGGCGTTCGTGGCCACGGCGTCCAGCGTGGAGACGCGCTGCGGCCTCAACTTGACCGAGATCGACGTGGGGCGGCAATACCTCTTCGGGATCAAGGACCGCATCAACGGCCTCTTCGGCGCCAATGCGGTCAAGGTCGCAGAGCAGCCCGTCGGGGGGGACGAGTCGTTCCCCAGCTTCGTGTACGACGCGACGTGGAAATCGCAAATCCTCGGCACGATCGGCGCCAGGACGACCCACTTCACAGATCTCATCTTGCCGGAGAAGCGCGGAGAGATCGCGGTCATCGAGGCGGAGATCATCGCCGCGATCGGCGGCATGTCGATGGAGGATTACGTGAGTCGCAAGGAGCAAACGGTGATCGAGCTCAGGGATCTCTCTACATCGCTGATTCTGGGTACGAATTTCTGGACGGCGATGGAGGCGCCCGAGCGCGCCGGCAGGGCCGCGCTGGACGACGCCCTCGCGCAGCCGAACCGGAACGAGCTCGCCCGGACAGCCGCGCACGTCGAGACGCTCTGGCAGGACGGGATGGCGAGGTACTGCAATCCATCGAGGCCGGCCTGGTACTGCAGGAGGACGCCGTGAAGAAGCGCACCTGGCGTGTCGCCCTGGCCATCGTGCCCGTCGCGTCGCTCGCGTCGCTCGCTTCCCACGCGGCCTCGCTCCCGACCCCGAGCGGCCCCGCGATCGAGGTGCCGTCGTTCGTCGATGTCGACGAGGCGTTTCGCCGGGCGACCGGGGGGCGGCCGCTCGACACAGCGCTCCTCTCCTTCGCCTCGAGCGAGCTGCGCCCGGTGTCGTCGGGCGGCGGCAGCTCGGGCGGGGGCATCATCGATGAAGACGCCGTGCCGATCGAGGAGGTCACCGGCTCCTCGACGACCGTGCGCCTCCTGCCCATCGCCGGCGTCGCGCCGGCCACGGCGCGCGAGCTCCACCGCCGCGTCGCGCTCCTCGAGCTCCTCGTCGGGGCGCTCCGGAGCTACCGCGAGCCCGAAGGCGCCCCGGCGGGCCGGAGCGACGAGATCCTGCAGATGGCGAGCACCGTGCACCTCGAGCTCTTCGTGGCCCATAGCCTCGCGTACCTGGAAGGGCAGACGCGGGAGGAGAAGTGCCTGTCGTACCAGCGGGCGATCGAGCACGCGCGCTATGTCGGGTTCGGCGCCGACTCCGGCCTCCCCGTGCCGGTCCGCGCCGGCTGGGACACCCTCCTCGAGGAGGCCCGGACGTTCCACGCCGGGCCCTTCTCCGACCAGATCCCGGCGAACCTCTGCGCGATGCGCAAGGCGGTGCGCAAAGCCGAGGTCGAGTCGATGCTCCGCGCCGGCATCGACCAGCGGATACGCTCGCGCGTCGAGGCGGAGATCGACGCTACGTCGCAGAGCCTCGCCGAGAAAGAGCGGCAGTACGCGGCGGCCCTCCGGGACTCGGCCGTGGAGCTCCCGACGCGCGAGATCTTCCTGCTCAAGAAGACCGTCGAGGACACGGCTTCGCTCTACGAGTTCGTGGAGCGGGACACGCTCGGCCTCGAGCGGGCGCCGGCCACGACGCCTCCGGGGCAGCCGCTCATCTCGCGGCTCCGCGCGAAGCGCAGCGAGATCGACCGCATCCGCGCCAACGCCAGCGCCGCCGGGGTCGACGCCGACGTGGCGGCGGCGCACGGCACGCTCGAGCGCCACGCGGCGCTCCTCGGCGCCGTGGCGGAGACCCTCCGCGAGATCGCGCGGACGCCAGGGCTCGACTGGGCGACCCAGGAGAGGCTCGGCGTGTGCGCGACGATCCCCGACGCGCTCACGCCGGAGAACTTCGCGGAGTACGCCGGGCGCGTCGACGCCTGTCTGACCGAGGCGGCACGAGCGTACGGCGCGCTCAAGGAAGCGGCGGGCGCGAGCGACCCGACCCAGATGGCCTTCGTCGAGAGAGTCTCGGGGCTCTCGAAGGCTTATATCGGGTACATCAATAGCCTTTAGCCCCGCGGCAAAGCTTGTTGGAGCAATCCATGAAAAGACTGCTGTCTTCATTCGCCCTTGGCCTCTTGCTGCTGCCTTCGGCTGCGCGCGCCCAGGAGCGTGCGCAGGAGATCGAGTGCGTCCCTTCGAACGAGACCGCGATCCGCGCGGAGGTGGGGCGCCTCGTCTCGGAGCTCAAGATCGCGCAGTACCGCGCGAACATGGCGCTCCTCGAGGACAGCTTCGGCGAGCTCGAGGCGCTCGTCGGCGCGAGGGGGACGTGCCCCGAGTCCATGACGGTGCGCGTCTGCGACGCTGAGTGCTATTACCAGCGCGCGAACGTCTATCGCTTTCGCGCCACGGGGCTGCCGCTCCTCAACGCGAAAGGGGGCGGGGCGCCCGGCGACACGCTGACGAGCCCCGCAGAGCTCCTCGCGCAGGCCACGAAGGGGCTCGAGATCGTGGAGCAAGGGATCGCGCGCCTCCCGCGGCAGACGAGCTCGGGGACGGGCGAGGAGCAGAGGAACATCGCCTTCAACCGGTATCTCAAGGCGATGGCGCAGCTCCAGGGGCTCAAGGCGAAGCTGCTCGTGGCGGCGGGCGACGTCTGGTACCGCGAGGCTTCCGTCGCGCGGCTCGACCACATGAGCTACCTGGTCGGCGAGGCGCTCGGCGACGCGCCCGCGGCGGACGGGGACAAGGGGAGCGAGTACTACAAGGCAGCCACGTATTACGATCAAGCGTTCTGGCTCGTCATGGAGGTCAACGGCTCGCTCCCCGATCGGGACCTCTTCACCGCCGAGCTCGCGACGCTCGCCGCGATCGAGAAGGACGTGACGCTCCGCCTCGAGTCGGTGCGCAAAGGCTATCTGTACATCGACATCGATCCCGAGGATTTCCCGCTCGTCAGCGTCGAGCGGCTCGGCCAGCAGCTGCGGATGCAGGAGGCCGCGATCGAGCAGCAGGACCTGAACATCCAGGGCATGCTCGAGGCGTGGGCACGGAAATACACCGATCTCCAGAACCAGAAGTTCGACATGGCCAACATGAAGCACTCTCGGGCCATCGAGCTCGAGGTGTACAAGATGGCGCAGCTCCAGGACATGGCCGAGCAGCTCAAGAACGACGTGCAGCAGAAGCTGAGCGCGCTCCAGAGCGATATATCGACGTTCGAGCTCGAGCAGAGGATCCGCGTGCTCGAGCTGGCCTTGAAGCGCGAGACGAAGGAGCTAGAGAACCAGATCGTGCTCTTGAGGGGCCAGCGCGAGCAGGATCTGCTCGCGCTCGACCAGGACGCGGTGCGCGAGCAGATATCCGAGATCCAGTTCAACATCGACATGACGCTCGCCGCCTTCAACTTCGAGATGCAGCGCGACGGCCTCGAGCTGCAGATCGACGAGCTCTCGAACCGTATCGCGTCCGACGACAAGGAGCTCGAGCTCGTCGACAACCGTAAGGCGCAGATCGAGCGGCAGATCGCGCTGGAGCAGAAGCGCATCGACGGCTCCGAGATCGTCACGAGCCGGCTCCGGACCTCGCAAGAGACGGTGTTTCAATCGATGCGCGTCCCCGTCGTGCACCAGATTTGCTCGATCGACGCCGAGCTCGCGTTCTACAGCGGGGCGGCGCAAGGGTTCACCGATCCGATCTCCGGGGCATCGTGCGCGAGCCCGCCGTCCGTCGAGACGCCGAAGCAGGAGCTCATCGATGAGATCTGCGTGGCGCGGAAAGAGCTCTCTACCAAGAGCAAGGAAGAGATCGACAAGATCAGGGCGTGCATCGACGGCTCTGGCACGAGCTGCTCCACGAAGGACGAGAACCTGAAGCGGGTCGCGGAGGAGCTCTACAATCAAAACCTCAAGATCTTCGACCACCAGCGCGAGATGTGGCAAACGACGGTCGATCAGATCAACGCTCGCATGCGGGCGCTCGACGCGGCGATGGCCGAACAAAACGGCCTCGATGGGCTGAAGGGGGCTGCGCTCGCGCTCTCGGCCACGGCGGCCGTCCTCGCGGCCATCCCGGACGGCGACACCGGCATCATGGGCATATTCCCCGTCAAGACGTTCCGCTTCGTCGAGGCGGCAGCGGCGGCGGCGAAGGTCGCTGCCGACACGGCAGCGCAGGTCTACGAGTGGCAGTTCGGGGAGCTGCAGTTCGAGCAGATGATCGCGCAGGAGAGGCACGAGCTCAACGTTCGGGTCGAGGAGCTCAGGAGGGAGATCAACGCCCTCGACATCCACAAGCTCATCGAAGAGTGGACGAAGAAGCGGGCGCTCGCCGAGATCTCGGTCCAGCTCGCGCAGCTCGACAAGGAGGTCGTCGAGATCACCGGCGAGGAGAAGCTGCACGCGATCCAGTGCAGGCTGGACCGGGGGGAGCTCGCGGCGACGGTCGCGAAGCTGCGGGCCGACCGCGCGGCGCTGGTGGCCGATCTCCAGACCAAGTCGGACGAGTCGGCGCTCGTCGACTTCGACATCGACGAGCAGGAGAACGTGCGCGAGCAGTCCCAGATCGAGATCCAGCGGCTCACCCTCGCGCTCGGGGAGCTCGAGATCGAGGCGAGCAGGATCCAGCAGGACAAGCAGAACCTCCTCGCCATGCGATCGTCCATCGAGGCGCAGATAAGTCGGATCAGCCACTACCAGGGGAAGGTGCACGACCTGGAGGGGCACTACGACGCGACGCGCGAGGTGCTGAACGACATCCGCGAGAAGATCCGGAAGAACACCATCAACATCTCGGAGGGGCAGATGGCGTTCCTCGCGTCGGTCATCGAGGACGAGAGGGCGGCGACCTTCGCGCAGATCGAGGACCTCCGCCGGCAGATCCGGATGGTGGAAGAGGCGAGGGATCTCGAGCACGAGCTCCTGGCCATCGAGCGGGAGATGCGCGACGCGGTGCTGGAGAGCCGCGCTCGCATCATGGGTCTCGTGGAGATGGCGCCCGTGAACCACGCCGCCGAGGTCCTCTTCTGGGACTTCGAGAACATGCAGGCGGAGCTCACGCGGGGAGCGACCGAGTTCCTCGAGGCCAAGCGCCGTGTCGTCGAGAACGTCAACTTCACCTACAATCTGTACCGGAACCGCTACAACGTGCTGAGCGACTTCGCCGGCGACGTCGGGCACCTGTCCTCGGACAGGACGTTCATCGGGACGGCGGCCGAGCTGGATTCGTTCCTCAGCGACTGCGGGACGGTCGGCACGAGCGAGGTCTGCCGGCCTTCTTCGCTCGCCTGGAGCACCGAGACGATGGCCGGCAGCGTGGCCGAGTTCACGCTGGAGAAGACGAGCGGGCTCGTGTCCGAGCTCCTCGAGAATGGACGCGCGCGCTTCGAGATCTCGCCCTTCGCTGCCTCGCAGGAGGATAGCCGGAACCTCGGCAACTTCGTCCTCTGGGACGAGATGACGATGAACGAGCGCGAGCCGATGCGCCTCGTGCACGTGCTGGCCGGGGTCTCGAGCTCGTCGTGCCGCTCTCAGCAGATGCAGATGACCCACCTCGGGTTTGGCACCGTCTTCTCGCGCCTGTCGAAGGACAGCAGCGAGATCGTGCCGAGCCTCGTGGTGAAGCGGCCAGTCGCGGCGTTGATCCCGGTGTACGGCGGCTCGGACATGGATCTCATGAACGACGAGTACCTCCGCTTCCGTCGCGGGCCGTACACCGCAGAGGGGCTCGAGCGGCGCCTGACCGACGGCCTGATCCAGAACGCGTATCCGTTCGTGGGCCATCCGCTCGTGGGCACGTACGAGATCACCGCCGACGAGAACCTGGTGCGCTGCCTGAGCCAAGGTGCTCCGTCGTTGAAGCTCGGGTTCATCTTCGTGCGCAAGCCGGTGCGCTGACGTTCAAGCGCAGGCCGGCGAACGGAAGCAGCTCTCTGAGGATAGAAGGAGTCTGGCCGATGGTTCGACAGGATTTGGCGTCGTACGTCCCGCTCTGCATTGCGGCGGTGTTCGCGACGCTCCCGGGGATGAGGATGGCGGCGGCCCAAGAGGACGACGAGTGCTCGCGCGACCTCGCGTCGTGCGACCTGCAGGAGCGGAAGACGCACCTCCGCGCGCAGATCTGGTCCGGTCGATGCGATCCGTCGCAGTGGGACGCGCTCCCGCGGCAGGGTTATCCCATCGAGAGGGTTGACGGTAATCTCAAGGTCAAGGTGGGGCCGCGCGCGCCGGTGCACTTCCTGAACGGCGTGTGCGAGGCGCATCGCCCGGACGGCGATGTCGACCACGGCCTCCACGAGCTCGAGAAGGCCGCGACGGTGGGCCTGCTCCCGTCGCAGAGGAACGCGGCGGCGCTCTTCGAGGGGCTCCTCCACTGCCGCAAGCTCGCGCAGCTCGAAGATCGGTACCAGGGCGAGCTCACCACGAAGCTCGCTCCCCGAGAGGCGTTCTGCATGCACCGGGGCATGGCCAAGGCGAGCTTCACGCGCGTGCGGTGGGAGGGGCTCGAGATGAGCTACGACGCCTCGGACTTCAGCCTGACGGGGCACGCCGAGAGCATGGCGCAATGCTACGCGGATTACCTGCACGGAGGGCACGACGCCACGTGCGGTGTCGTGTCGTCGCCCTCGCCGGCGGCCATCGACGCGGCGGCGGAGGCCGTCTCCAACGACATCCTCGCGGATTATTTCGGCGCCGCGACGGAGGCCGCGCCCCCCGGCGACAGGGCGGTTCCGCCGCTCAAGGCGATGCTGGCGCGCAAGATCGAGATGGCCGACAGCTCGCTCCAGGACTCGGCGGCGCTCCTCGGCGGCCTCGTGCAAAAGAAGGATCTCCTCGTCAGCTCCTACCAGGGGATGGCGTCGATGTTCTGCCTCCCGGGGAGCGAGACGACGGGGCTCTGCTCGGGGCCGCTCCCCTCGGCCGTGACGCGCCTTCACGAGGGGTACGAGCGCGCGGTGCTGCGGAGCCAGACGATCCTCGACTTCGTCGATCGCTGGGTCAGCGGTCTCTACGAGTACCAGGGCAGGGACGTTCGCGTGGAGCTGCAGAGGAGCCACGAGGGGCTCCGCGACATGCTCGCGCGCGCCGAGCTGCCTGCGGTCCCGAACGAGATGACGCTCCTGCAGAAGCTCGATCTCATGAAGCGCGACATGGCGCTCCTCGCCGACCGGAGCGCGGCGGAGAACGACCTCCTGAAGCGGCAGTGCAGCATCTACTTCTGCGAGATCCGGAACCGCAACCGGACGTTCTTCACGAACGCGTGCAACCAGATCGACGCCGTCGCCGGCCGCCCGGTGAAGGACGTGAACGCGCTCTGCGCGGCCGACGTCGCCGGAACCGTCATCGCCGGCGCGCAGACGGCCGCCGCGCTGTGCAGGGGGGTGGGGCTTCCGGCGTCGTACGTCTCCAACACGGCGATGAACACGAGGGCGGTCGACGCCTGCATGAGCGAGTTCCACCCGTGACTGCGCGCGGCGAGGCCAAGATGATGAAGCGAACATGGTTGTGGGCGCTCGTTCCGATCGTCGCGAGCGCGTGCGGAGATGCGAGCGAGCCGGAGATGACGAGCGAGCACGCCCTGGCGGCCGCCGCCAGGCCGACGCTGCTTCGCTACCGCGCGCTCGGCGCGGCGGGCTCGGAGATGCGGTATGCCGCCGAGCTGCCGCAGGATGACGGCACGACGATCCTGCTCCGCCTGGAGGGGTGCCTCGAAGAGCGCGCGGTGCGCGAGCTCTTCGGCGTGAGGCGGAGCGCGATCGCCGAGAGGACCGACGTCATCATCGGCGCGACGGCGCCGATGATCGCGTGTCCGGATCGGATCGCCGCGGATGCGAACGTCTACGCGGAGCCAAGGACGCAGGGCCTGTCGCGCCTCGAGTACCGGCTGGATGGCGAGCCTCCCCAGGCCGGACCCGGGCGCTATCTCGTCATTCCCAACCGCTGCGGGGGGCTGATGAGGCACCTCGGCATCGCCGAGCGCGCGCGGCGCGCGCCGGCCCCTCCTCTGGGGAGCCCCGGCTGGACGCCCGAGCCGGGCGCCACGCCGATCCAGCTCTCGTGCGCGAATGAGCGCGCGACCGAGCCCTACGACGGCTGGGAGGTCCACTCGGCCTGGTTGCCGAGCGTGGAGTTCCGGTGGATGGTGCTTGTCAAGAAGGGGGATACGTCGTTCTTCGTCGAGTCGCTCGACGGGCGGCCCTACAACGACCTCACCGACGCCGAGCGCGCAAGGGGGCTCGCCGGCCTGAGGACGCTCCTCGCCGTGCCTGGCGCTTCGGAGTCGACCGACGTCGTCCCGGAAGACGAAGAGATCCGGCCCGACATGCCGTTCTTCGACGTGTGCCTGGAGCGGTGTGGCGCGGCGGACTGGATCCCGGCGCACAAGGTCCTGAGGGACGGCTACCTCGAGTGCGAGAGCGGCTCGCTCGATCCGAGCACCGGCGGGTGCCTGGACGGGGAGCGAAGGCGCTCCACGGACCGCCTCGAGCTCAACGGGACGACGAGCCGGCGCGCGCCGCTCGGCGGCGTCGTCCTGGATCTGCCCATCTGCACCGCGGGCGAGACCTGGGAGCGCCATTTCGGCCTCGCGGGCCACGACGGCGGCGGGACGTGGCTAGCGCGGCTCATCGCGGCCTACAACGCCGGCAAGGGCGAGGGCACGGCCCCGCCTCTGGTCTCGCTTCCGTGCCTCGTGCCGGACCGCACGTGCTCGGTCAAGCTCCGCGAGGGCACGGACCTGTCGACCACGACCGTCGCCACCCTGACGCGGAGCTGCGCGGTGGACGCCGAGGCCCTGGAGGTCCACGTGGGCGAGCGCGCCACGGTGAGCCGGCCGCCGTTCACCCTGGATGCGGCGGTGCTCCCCGCGAGGATGCGCAGGGTGCGCATGGTCGGCGAGCCTGAGGGATCGATCATCAGCGTGGCGCAACCCACCTGCGGCTTCGGCTCGAGCGCCGCGTGCACCGAAGCGCAGCCGGCCGTCCTGGTGCAGGGGGATCTGACGGTCGATCTGGAGCATCTCCGGCTCGTGTCGCGCGCCCCCACGGGGAGCACCGCGGGCCCGCCGGCGCCGCTCGCGCGCGTGGGCGTGCAGGCGGCGGGCAGCGCTGCGCGAGGGCTCGTCCTGCGGGTCCGCGACGTGGTCATCGGCGGCGACGCTGCGCCGGTGTTTTACAAAGGCATCGTGTTCTCGGGAGGCACGCTCGCGCTTCACAGCTCGAGCGTGCGCGCCTTCACCGATGGGGTGTCGGCCGACCGGGCACGCGTATCCATTGTCTCGTGGCCAGTCGCCGGGGTCCATACGATCGAGTCGCTCGCCCAGCCTGGGCTCACGGCGGATGACCTCGTCGATCTCCGGGGGGAGTGGATCGGGGGCTCGGTCGCGAACTTCCGCGCGTTGACGCTCAGCGCCGATGTGCAGGCGTTCGTCGTCGGGATGCGCGTGTCAGGCCCCATGGCGGTGGCGTGGAGCGACGACCGCGCGACGTGGAGCGAGGACGGGCTCCTCGCGGTCGACAGCACGTTCACGAGCGCTCCCGGCTACTTCGATCGTGAGTCGGTCATGCTCTCGGTGGCGGGCAGGGGCCAGCTCAACTTCGTGAACACCAGGGTCGTCAACTTCGGACACGTGCTCCGCTGCCCCTCGCGGCTGTCGGGAGGGACGGCGAAGATCATCTTCGACAGGCCGGAGTTCGACGAGATCACATATGGCCTGAGGCAGGGAGCCTGCACCGTCGAATCGGCGACGCTGTGGGACCCCACGGGCGAATAGGGCGAGAAGGACCATGACCAAGAGGAAGGGAATCGTCGCCGCGGCCGCGGCGGTGGGGATCGTGTCGCTTGCGCTGTCGCTCGCGTACGTCGTGTTGCGCCGCGCCGAGGTCGACAGGGGGGTCGATCTCGAGCTCGCGCAGTCGGTGAGCGCTGACTTCGGCGCGCGCGTCGAGGAGCTCTTGAAGCCTTACCTGGAGCGGCAGCCGGGCGTGCGCGTGCGCGTGACCTACAGGCCGCTCGCCGAGGAGGGCTTCGCCAGCGCCCGAGGCGCGCACCTCGTCCTCCGTCCTTTCGAGCCTGCGGAGGCGGGCGACGCGCCGCTCTTCGCCGCGGACTATGCGGTGCTCGCCTATGACAGGAGCCGCGTCGCCGAGCCGCCGGCGAGCTTTCCGGATCTCATGGCGCAGGCGCTCTCGATGAAAGCGAAGGGGGAGGTGTCGTATGGCCTCGCCCTCCCCGAAGAGGTCTATCACCTGCTCCCGTTCTTCTCGGACGTCTTCTGGCCTGCTGCGCCGTCCCAGGAGGCGAAGACTACCGCGCGGGACGCCTTCGCGCTCCTCGGTGATCTGCGCTTCACGTACGGCCTCTCGCCGCATGCGTGCGCGTCGGACTGCGCCGCACGCTTGCTCGTGGAGGGGCAGGCCCCGTTCGCGGTCCTCGGCGAGTGGCGGATCCCCGCGCTCCGGCGCGAGCTCGGCGAGCGCCTCGGCGTGGCGCCGCTGCCGTCGCTCGCGCGCGGTGGGCCGCCGCTCAGGGGCGTGCGGCGCACGTACGGCGTGCAGCGCGCGCCGGCGCTGAAGGATCGCGAGACGACCGCGGCGGACGGGATCGTCGCCTATCTCCGCGGCGAGGGGCAGGAGCGCATCTTCGCGGCGCTCGGGAAGCTGCCGCTCTCGGGTTCGCCGGGCGGGACCGGGGGCGGCGCGGACGCCAGCGCGCCCGAGCAGGTGGAGCAGGAGAGCGCGCTGCGCGCGCCCGCGGTCTCGGTGGATCGGGCGAGCGTGCGCGCCGCGGAGGCGGCCCTGGCGCCGGTCTGGGTGGAGTTTGCCGACGGGCGCATCGGCGCGGAGGGAGCCGCGCGCGCGCTCGTCGAGAAGGTCTTGGCGGTTGATCGTTGAAGGGAGCGAATTGACAATGAAGCGAAGATTATCATGGTCAGGTGGGCTAGCCTTCGTGCTGATCGCGTGCGGGGGCAGCGTGCCAGGGGACGATGTGACGAGCTCCGGGGAGGAGCTCTCGAGCCAGGCGTCGTCGACGGCCACATCGCCAAGCGATGTATCAGCGCTAGGGGCGCGGCCGGTGCTCGGCGTTGCGGTCTCGCCGGATCGCGGTGAGCTCTCGGCGAGCCTTCCGTTTCCCACCTTGCCGTCGCGCGCTTCATCCCAGGTGGGTGTAGCGCTGTCGTATGGCTCGGTGGCCGCCGACCTCTCGGGAGGGTTCGGCGTGGGGTTCAGCCTGAGCGTGCCGTCGATCCAGATGACGACGGACTGGGGCGTGCCGTACCGTGGCCGCGAGTCGGACACGCAGGATGTGACGGCGCGCCTGTCGCTGGGCGCCGAGCGTCTGGTCTGGGTGAAGAAGGAGACGGTGAGCGGCAGGACGAGGATCGAATACCGGCTCGACGCCGCGGAGACGACCGTTCGGCTCTATCGATATCCGCAGGGCGGGACCGTGGCGATGCGCGACGCGTCGGGCGCGCTGGAGAGCGTGGCGTTCACCGGGTTCGAGGTGGTGTATCCGGACGGCCGACGGGAGATCTACAGCGAGGAAGCGAGCGTCGCGGAGGGGGTGGCGGTCGCGTCGGGGTTCTTCCCGACGCGGTGGCCGCTCGTACACGCCATCTCGCCGGCGGGCGACGCTGTGTCGTACGAGTACACGAAGGCGGCCGAGCGCTCGTACCTCAGGAGCGTGCGGTTCGCCGGGGGGCGATCGGCGTACACGCTGGAGTCGGTGCCGCGAAGCGAAGGGCGAGTGAGCCATCTGATGGGCTACCCGCAGGGGCCGGGGCAGCTTTACACGAAGCTGTCGGCGAGCTTCGACGGCGAGCCGATGTACACGTGGTGCTTCGTGCACGCGGTGCACGGCGAGAGCGGCCCGGAGATCGTGACGGACGCGGATTGTCAGGCGCTGGCGAGCGAAGACTTCGAGTCTGACCGGCAGCGCGTGGCGGCGGCGCTCAGTAGCGAGAGCAAGCTGCTCGGCGTTTATCGGTTCGGGCGAAGCGAAGCACCGTTCGACCGGTCGACGGCGGCCGAGCCGCTGATCCGGTTCCGGTACACGGGGTGGGGAGCCGACGACCTGTCCGGCCACGAGCTGGTCTATGACATGGACGTGCCGGACGTGTTCGGCTTCGGTCCGAGCGGTGGCTCGGAGCTGATGGACATCAACTCGGACGGCCTCGCGGACATCGTGCGGTATTCTGCGCGCGAGGGGACCAGCGTGCCGTCGTACAACGGCGGAGATCTCGCGGAGGCGAGCCTGTTCACGACCAGCGGCACGCCGCTCACGGTGGAGCGAACCATCGGCGGGGTGTCGCGGAGCGACGTTCCGCGGTTCGACGCGGCGGCGCAGGCGACGAGCGTGTTTCTGCCGGGCGACTTCGACGGTGACGGTCGAACGGACTTTGTGCAGGCGACGGCGTCGGGGGCGCGAACGGAGCTCGCGCACCACGCGGGCCGCGCGGACCGGACGCGTCCTTTTGCGGCGGCGGCGAGCTCGACGTTGGTGGATGTAGAGCTCTCGCGGTTCGCGCGCGGCCGGACGCAGGCGGTGGACCTGAACGCCGACGGCAAGGCGGACCTCTTGACGACGGTGGCCGGGTCGACGGACAGCACGTGGACGGCGTTCATCAACGTGACGCAGCCGGGCGCCAGCGCGCTGTCGTTCAAGCCGCTGGTGGGGTTGACCTTCCCGTACCGGCAGGGCGCGGGGACGGAGCTCGACAACCCGGCGTATCGCTTCCTGGACGCGAACGGCGACGGGCTGACGGACTTTGCGGTGATCCGGTCGAGCGGAGGCGGAGAGAAGGGCATCTGCGTCTACGAGAACCAGGGGAAGGTGACGGCGTATTCATCAGGCTCCACGTCGGTGGCGAAGCTCGCGACGGGAGCGCTCTTGTTCGGGGACCCGAGCGTGAACGACCCGGTGTGCGCGCAGGGCCGGTTCGTGTCGGTGCCCGGGCTCTCGGCGAGCCAGAACATCAACGCGATGTGGCTGATCGATGTCAACGGCGACGGGGACATGGACCTTGTCAACGTGACGGCGGCGGCCAACGAGCTCGGTGTGTGGCTCGGACAAGGAGCGGAGGGTTTCGCCGCCGAGCGGAGAATCCCGCTGGACGAAGGGGTGTCGGTCGATCCGGCGAACAAGTGGAACACCCGGGTCCTGGACATCGACGCCGACGGCGTGGAGGAGATCCTCGTCTACGAGGCGAACGCGAGCGGAGGGCGGATCAAGATCATCGATTTCAACCGAGACGGGGTGAAGAACCTGATCGGCCCTGACCTCTTGTCGGACGCGGAGGAGGGCCCTGGACTCAGGCACGCCGTGCAGTACGCGACGAGCACGGACGAGTTGATCCGCGACGCGCGGCGCTTCGGCCGGGACGACGCGCGGGTGCGGGCGCTGCCGTATCCGGTGACCGTGGCGAAGCGGCATTTGACGGCGGCGGGCGCCGAGGCGCCGCGGGTGCAGGAGTTTCAGTACCACGCGCCGTACTTCAACGAGCGCGAGCGCGATTTCGCGGGCTTCGGGCAATGCGAGGAGCTCGATGTTGGCGACGACAGCTCGGCGAGCGTCGTTCGCCGGCGCGCTTATCAGGTGTCGTCGGCGGCTGCGCCGGTGAGGCGCTTCTTCGCCGGCAAGCTGCGCACCGAGGAGTCGTTCCACCCGCGGCTCTCGGGCGCGCAGGCAGCGCGGATCGCGGCGGACGCGAGCGCGTGGCCGAGCGGCATCGAGGGGGCGTCGCGGACGGCGGAGACCTGGGATGAGGAGCCGTACGAGGTCGAGTCGCTGCTCGCCGTGCACGAGGAGAGGTGGGCCTTGGTGCCGGCGGCGCCCGGGCCGAAGACGCCGGCGTTCCTGCAGCAGGCGAGCATTCGGGACGCGCAGTGCGGCGAGGCGGGCTGCCCGCCCGCGTGCGTCGCGGGGCCTTGCGCGGAGGCGGCGACCGTGACGCAGACCTTCACGTACGACACGACCTACAACCGGCTCGTCCGCCAGGAGGAGTCGGCGTCCGCGGTCGTCGGGCCGAACGGGACAGAGGTGCCGGCGCGGCGCCATGTGAACACCTTCACGTTCGACGCGGGCTGGGAGGCGCGCGGCGTGCTGACGGCGCGACGGGAGATATCGCGGCTCTCGGGGTCGTCGGGGCGGGTGCTGGACAAGACGTCGTACGACTATGGGGCCGACCTTCCACTGCCGATCCGCGCGACCCGGCCCCTCCTCATCGACGCAGAGGCGCTCGCCGCATTGCCCGCGGCGGTGCGGGCGCCGCTGGAGGCGCCGCGCACGGAGGTGAAGGCGTTCCGCTACGACGTGTTCGGCAACGTGGTGGAGAGCTCGGATGCGCAGGGGCTCCTGAGCACGAGCATCTATGACCCGACCGGCGTTTTCGTGGTCGAGACGCGGAACGCGCTCGGTCACGCGACGCAGTACTGCTACGGCACGACGGGCTGCGCGCTGACGGCGCTCGCCCCGGCGGCCGAGGGCGTCGTCCCGGCGCGGAGCCCCTGGCCCACGCACCTCCGGACGCCCCAGGGCGACGTGGTGCTCAACGAGGTCGACGCCCGCCATCGTCTCGTGCGCGTGGCGCACTCCAGCGGTGCAGAGAGCCACTACGCTTACAGCGACGCTGGCGCGCAATCCCCCGCGCTGGTTCACATCGTCGTGAAAGGCGCGGAGGCGGGGCGCTCCCACATCGAGCGCCTGGCCGCCTTCCGCGCTGACGGCCTCGCCCTCGGCGAGGCGGTGGCGCACGAGGCGGGGGGCGCACGCATCGTCTCGTTCACCCGCTACGGGCGCCGCGGCGATCAGACCTTCGACGCGCTCCCGTACTCCAGCGAAATGTCCGTTGGCGAGGCGTTCGATGCGGGTCGCTTCCCTTCGCCGCAGGGCGCGGCGCGCGGGGAGGCCTCGGTCTATGATGGGCTCGGGCGCCGAACGATCCGCACGGACGCGACGGGTCTGGTGACGCGCGTCACCATTGAACCCTGGGGCCGGCTGATCGAGCGGGACCTCGGCGCAGGGCAGGGAGCGGGCCGCGAGACGCGGCGCGAGGTCGCGCGCGACAACGAGATCTACGCGATCGTCGACGAGCTCGGGCAGGTGCATCGTTACGAGCGGGACGAGAGCGGGCGTCTGCGCGCCATCGTGCTCGCGGGCTCCGAGACGCCGCGCCGCGTGGCCCACGACTCGACGGGCACCGTCGTGATGACATCGCTCCCCGGTGGCCTCACGCGGCTGTGGATCCGTGACGCGCGCGGGCGCGTGACCGATCAGCGCACCTGGGACCGGGCGTTCCGGATCTCGGAGAGCATCGAGACGACCTATGACGCGCTCGACCGCCCGATCTCCATCTCCACGTCGTCGTCGTCGCGTCCGGACGGCTGGGACGAGATTGAGCTCACCTACGACGGTCGCGACGGGGATGAGGCGCGCCCCGAGCTCATCGGGCGCCTCGGCGAGGCGACGATTTTGGACCGCGTGGGCGGGCACCGCGTGCATGAGGCCTTCGCGTACGACCGCGATGGTCAGGTCACGGGCCGGCGGGTGACGTTCGAGGCCGAGGACGCGCGCCGCGAGTATGAGGAGCGGTTCACGTACGACCTCGACGGGACGCTTGCCTCCTACAGCGATCCGTTTGGCAGTGTGTTCACCTTCGCGCGCACTCCCTCGGGGGCTCCTTCGTCGATCGCGTGGTCCGCTGGCGGGCGCGCGGCCGTTCCGCTCCTCGCGGACATCACGTACAACGCGCGCGGCGATCTCGCGAGCTACCGTATCCCGCAAACGCGGCTTCACCGGCAGCTCACCTATGACGCGAGCACGGGGGAGCTCGTGCAGCTCGAGGCGTGCGCGGGCGATGCGTCGTGCGCGGGCGGAGCCTTTCAGGATGTCGCCTACGACCGTCGCGCGGACGGGCGCATCATCGCCGCGCGAGAGGCATCGGCAGTCGCGTCGTATGAGTACAGCGCCCGAGGCGAGCTGACCAGGGCTGTCGTGGCAGGCGTGACCCACACCTACAAGTATACGCCGTCCGGCCAGGTCGCCGCATTGGATGAGGGGGCGGAGGCGGGCCCGTTCGGCGTCGAAGCAGCGGGCGGCGGGCTGCCGCTTCCGGAGGGAAGCTCTGGCGAAGTGGATGAATTCGGGCGCCTCGTCGCGTTCGGGTCGTTCCGCCACGCCGAGTACGACCCCTGGGGGCGCCTCCGGCGCGTCGAGGTCGACGGCAGGGCCATCGTTTACGGCTATGAGGTCGCCGGCGATCGGGTCTCGAAGCGCTCGCTCCGCCGCGAGGGGGAGCGCGAGGTCCCGGAGTCGCTCGTCGTCTATCCCACGCAGACGACAAGCGACGACGGCGTGGAACGCCAGAGCCTCGTGCGCCTCGGCGATCGGCGCGCCGCGCTCGTCGTCAACGAGGCGCGCGTGCTCGCGCTCCTCGATGATCAGCTCGGGGCCGTGCGGCGCGTGGTCGACGAGCGTGGCGAGGTGGTTTTCTCGGTCGACCCGACGCCGTTCGGGACGCTCGCGGGGGGCAACGGGGACGCTTCCTCGGGCCTTGCCAGCACCGAGATCGTCCTTGGCTTCACCGGCCAGCTGCGTGACCCTGACACGGGGCTCGTGCACATGGGCGCACGCGAGTATGTCTCGACGCTGGCGAGCTTCGCGACGCCGGATCCGTATGCGCTGATGCGGCCGGAGTTCTGCGTGGACCGCCTGATGGAGTGCCACCCGTACACGTACGTGGGGCACGATCCGGTCAACTTCACCGACGAAGCGGGTCTCATGGGCAATAACGGCAGCAAGAGTGGCTCGTCATCGTCGGGTCACCACGGCTCGTCGAAGTCTGGCCACCATTCGAGCAGCTCGAAGAAGAGCTCGGGCGGTCATGGTTCAAGCAGCCGGCGCTCGCATGACTCATCGTCTGGGTGGAGCTCCCACGAACGAGAGAAGCTCGATGCGGAGCTGGAACCTCTGGCGCAGGACGGAAACTATGCCCAGGCCGTGAGACAGGTGAATCAATTGCTCGACACGCTTACCGGTGCCGGGCTTGGCGATCGGCCGGCTACGCTACTCAGGCGAGAAATTCGTAATAATCCGAATTTCAGGGATCGTCTGTCCAACACGTTCTCGTTGGGTGAGCACGTTCAAGCGCAGCACGCAGAAGTCGAGATATTTCAGCGAGAGATAAATCAATTTGATTCGCTGTCTCGAACCATAGCGAATATTGATCCCAGGGTCCGAGGTTGGATGTCTTACGCATTCGCGCAGCGTCTCCCCGAGCCGGACGTCGACTCGAGCAATCCGTTCGAGTGAGCGCGCCGCGTGCCGGGGTCGTATCGCCAGGGGGAGCCGAGAGGCTCTCCCGACTCCGGGTCCGGCACGCCGCGTCGCGCGATTCGTACGACCGGTACCGGTACTGGGTACCGGTGACATCGACACCGCTCGCAGGTCCTGGTCGCAAGCGGTGATGCAAGCGTGAGCACGACGGCGGATCGGGGCACTCGGACGCGCCTGTCAGAATGGGCAAGTCGGATGCCTCGAATCCGCCTCGTGCTTTCCTGCCCCTCATGCTGAGCGCGTGCAGGGACACACCTCGATGGATGACGCACGATGAAACGAAGAACCTTGTGCTCTTTTGGCCTCGCCTTCGCGCTGGTAGCATGCGGGGGCAACGTTCCCGGGGACGACGTCACGAGCTCCGAGGAGGAGCTTTCGCGTCAGGTGTCGTCAGCGGGCGGGTCGCCCAGCGATGTCTCGGAGCTGGGACCGCAGCTCGGGCTCGGCGTCACGGTCTCGCCGGATCGCGGTGAGCTCTCGGCGAGCCTCTCGTTTCCAGCGCTGCCGACGCGCGTATCCTCCGATGCGGGGGTGGCGCTGTCGTATACGCAAGCGCCTGTCGACCTCTCGGAAGGGTTCGGCGTGGGGTTCAGCCTGAGCGTGCCCTCGATCGAGATGACGACGGACCTGGGCGTGCCGTATCGAGGCCGCGAGGCGGACACGCAGGATGTGACGGCGCGCCTGTCGCTGGGCGCCGAGCGTCTGGTCTGGGTGAAGAAGGAGACGGTGAGCGGCAGGACGAGGATCGAGTACCGACTCGACGCCGCGGAGACGACCGTTCGGCTCTATCGATATCCGCAGGGCGGGACCGTGGCGATGCGCGACGCGTCGGGCGCGCTGGAGAGCGTGGCGTTCACCGGGTTCGAGGTGGTGTATCCAGACGGCCGACGGGAGATCTACAGCGAGGAAGCGAGCGTCGCGGAGGGGGTGGCGGTCGCGTCGGGGTTCTTCCCGACGCGGTGGCCGCTCGTGCACGCCATCTCGCCGGCGGGCGACGCGGTGTCGTACGAGTACACGAAGGCAGCCGAGCGCTCGTACCTCAGGAGCGTGCGGTTCGCCGGGGGGCGCTCGGTGTACACGCTGGAGTCGGTGCCGCGAAGCGAAGGGCGGGTGAGCCATCTGATGGGCTACCCGCAGGGGCCGGGGCAGCTTTATACGAAGCTGTCGGCGAGCTTCGACGGCGAGCCGATGTACACGTGGTGCTTCGTGCACGCGGTGCACGGCGAGAGCGGCCCCGAGCTCGTGACGGACGCGGATTGTCAGGCGCTGGCGAGCGAAGACTTCGAGTCTGACCGGCAGCGCGTGGCGGCGGCGCTCAGTAGCGAGAGCAAGCTGCTCGGCGTTTATCGGTTCGGGCGAAGCGAAGCACCGTTCGACCGGTCGACGGCGGCCGAGCCGCTGATCCGGTTCCGGTACACGGGGTGGGGAGCCGACGACCTGTCCGGCCACGAGCTGGTCTATGACATGGACGTGCCGGACGTGTTCGGCTTCGGTCCGAGCGGTGGCTCGGAGCTGATGGACATCAACTCGGACGGCCTCGCGGACATCGTGCGGTATTCTGCGCGCGAGGGGACCAGCGTGCCGTCGTACAACGGCGGAGATCTCGCGGAGGCGAGCCTGTTCACGACCAGCGGCACGCCGCTCACGGTGGAGCGAACCATCGGCGGGGTGTCGCGGAGCGACGTTCCGCGGTTCGACGCGGCGGCGCAGGCGACGAGCGTGTTTCTGCCGGGCGACTTCGACGGTGACGGTCGAACGGACTTTGTGCAGGCGACGGCGTCGGGGGCGCGAACGGAGCTCGCGCACCACGCGGGCCGCGCGGACCGGACGCGTCCTTTTGCGGCGGCGGCGAGCTCGACGTTGGTGGATGTAGAGCTCTCGCGGTTCGCGCGCAGCCGGACGCAGGCGGTGGACCTGAACGCCGACGGCAAGGCGGACCTCTTGACGACGGTGGCCGGGTCGACGGACAGCACGTGGACGGCGTTCATCAACGTGACGCAGCCGGGCGCCAGCGCGCTGTCGTTCAAGCCGCTGGTGGGGTTGACCTTCCCGTACCGGCAGGGCGCGGGGACGGAGCTCGACAACCCGGCGTATCGCTTCCTGGACGCGAACGGCGACGGGCTGACGGACTTTGCGGTGATCCGGTCGAGCGGAGGCGGAGAGAAGGGCATCTGCGTCTACGAGAACCAGGGGAAGGTGACGGCGTATTCATCAGGCTCCACGTCGGTGGCGAAGCTCGCGACGGGAACGCTCTTGTTCGGGGACCCGAGCGTCAACGACCCGGTGTGCGCGCAGGGCCGGTTCGTGTCGGTGCCCGGGCTCTCGGCGAGCCAGAACATCAACGCGATGTGGCTGATCGATGTCAACGGCGACGGGGACATGGACCTTGTCAACGTGACGGCGGCGGCCAACGAGCTCGGTGTGTGGCTCGGACAAGGAGCGGAGGGTTTCGCCGCCGAGCGGAGAATCCCGCTGGACGAAGGGGTGTCGGTCGATCCGGCGAACAAGTGGAACACCCGGGTCCTGGACATCGACGCCGACGGCGTGGAGGAGATCCTCGTCTACGAGGCGAACGCGAGCGGAGGGCGGATCAAGATCATCGATTTCAACCGAGACGGGGTGAAGAACCTGATCGGTCCTGACCTCTTGTCGGACGCGGAGGAGGGCCCTGGGCTCAGGCACGCCGTGCAGTACGCGACGAGCACGGACGAGTTGATCCGCGACGCGCGGCGCTTCGGCCGGGACGACGCGCGGGTGCGGGCGCTGCCGTATCCGGTGACCGTGGCGAAGCGGCATTTGACGGCGGCGGGCGCCGAGGCGCCGCGGGTGCACGAGTTTCAGTACCACGCGCCGTACTTCAACGAGCGAGAGCGCGATTTCGCGGGCTTCGGGCAATGCGAGGAGCTCGATGTTGGCGACGACAGCTCGGCGAGCGTCGTTCGCCGGCGCGCTTATCAGGTGTCGTCGGCGGCTGCGCCGGTGAGGCGCTTCTTCGCCGGCAAGCTGCGCACCGAGGAGTCGTTCCACCCGCGGCTCTCGGGCGCGCAGGCAGCGCGGATCGCGGCGGGCGCGAGCGCGTGGCCGAGCGGCATCCTGGGGGCGTCGCAGACGGCAGAGACCTGGGATGAGGAGCCCTACGAGGTGGAGGCGCTGCTCTGGGTACACGACGAGACGTGGGCCTTGGTGCCACCGGCGCCCGGGCCGAAGACGCCGGCATTCTTGCGGCAGACGAGCGCGCGGGACACGCGGTGCAGCGGGAAGGGCTGCCCGCCCGCGTGCGTCGCGGGGCCGTGCGCGGAGGCGGCGACCGTGACGCAGACCTTCACGTACGACACGACCTACAACCGGCTCGTCCGCCAGGAGGAGTCGGCGTCCGCGGTCGTCGGGCCGAACGGGACGGAGGTGCCGGCGCGGCGCCATGTGAACACCTTCACGTATGACGCGGGCTGGGAGGCGCGCGGCGTGCTCACGGCGGTGCGGGAGCGGTCGCTGCTCGCGGAGCCGTCGGGGCGGGTGCTGGAGAAGACATCCTACGACTATGGCCCTGACGTCCCGCTGCCGGTCCGCACGACCCAGCCTCTCCTCATTGACGCAGAGGCGCTCGCCGCATTGCCCGCGGCGGTGCGGGCGCCGCTGGAGGCGCCGCGGGCGCGAGTGCAGGTCGCCCGGTACGACGTCTTCGGCAATGTGGTGGAGACCTCGGACGCGCTCGGATCCCTGGACACGAGCGTCTACGACGCGACCGGCGTGTTGCTGGTCGAGACGCGGAACGCACTCGGCCACGCGACGCAGTACTGCTACGGCCCGGCGGGCTGCGCGCTGACGGCGCTCGCCCCGGGGGCCGAGGGGGTCATCCCGGCGCGGAGCTTCTTGCCCACGCATGTCCGGACGCCCCAGGGCGACGTGGAGCTCACCGAGCGCGACGCCCTCCATCGCCCTGTACGCGTGGCGCGCTCGAGCGGTGCGGAGGTCAGGGTTGCGTACCGGGATGCGCGCGACCAGGACCCCGCGCTCCTTCGCCTCACGGAGCGGCGCGCGGCGGCGGCGGCAGACGGCGCGCTCGTCGAGCGTCTCGTCGCCTTCCGCGCCGACGGCCTCATCCGCGGCGAGGCGGTGGCGCGCGAGGCGGGGGGCGCACGCATCGTCTGGTTCGCCCGCCACGGGCGCCGCGGCGACCGCGTCTTCGAAGCCCTCCCGTATTCCAGCGAGATGGGCATCGGACCGGCCTTTGACGAGGGGCGCTTTCCCTCGCCGCCCGAGGACGCGGCGCGCGGGACGAGCACCGTTGTCGACGGACTCGGGCGCGTCGTGGCCAGCACCGACGCGGCGCGCCTCGTGACGCGCATCGCCCACGAGCCGTGGGGCCAGCGCGTGGAGAGGGACCTCGGCGCAGGATCGGGAGCAGCCGTCGAGACGCGCCTCACGATCGCGCGCGATGAGGACGTGGTCTACGGGATCGTCGACGAGCTCGGACAGGTGCATCGCTACGAGCGGGACGAGCGCGGGGGCCTGCGCGCGATCGTGCTCGCGGGGGCCGCGGCGCCGCGCCGCGTGGCCTACGACTCGGCTGGCGACATCGCGATGACGTCGCTGCCGGGCGGCATCACGCGGCTGTGGATCCGCGACGCGCGCGGGCGCGTGATCGAGCAGCGCACCTGGGATCGCGCGTTCACAGCCTCGGAGAGCATCGAGGCGACCTACGACGCGCTCGACCGCACGAGCACCCTGTTCGCGTCGTCCTCCTCGCGCCCGGAGGGCTGGGACGAGATCTCGCTCGCGTACGACGCGCGCGACGGCGAACCGGAAGAGCCCGCGCTCGTGGGACGCCTCGTCGGCGCGACGGTGATCGACCGCGTGGGCGGGCACCGCCTCTACACGGCGTTCGAGTACGGTCGCGACGGTCGCGTCACGGGCCGGCGCACGACCTTCGAGGCCGACGATGCGCGCCGCGCCTACGACGAGCGGCTCTCGTACGGCCTCGACGGCACGCTCGCCTCGTACCGCGATCCGTTCGGCAACACGCTCGAGTTCGCGCGCATCCCGGGTGGCGCCCCCTCGTCGATCGCGTGGTCGGCCGGCGGGCGCGCGGCGGTCACGCTCCTCGCGGACATCGCTTATGACGCCCGTGGCGAGCTCGCGGGCTACCGCGTCCCGTCCGCCCGCCTGCACCGTCACGTCGGCCATGACCCGAGCTCGGGGCAGCTCACCCATCTCCGCGCGTGTGCGGGCGACGGCCCGACTCCGTGCGATCGTGGGGCCCTGCAGGACGTGACCTTCGACCGCCGCGCGGACGGGCGCATCGTCGCGGCGCGGGATGCCGCCCCCCGCGCGGGCGACGTCGGCGGCCAAGCTCCCCGCGTCACCTCGTACACATACAGCGCGCGCGGCGAGCTCCTCGGGGCGGTCGCGCCAGGCGTGGCCCACGCGTACGCGTACACTCCGTCCGGCCAGGTCGACGCGTTCGGCGAGGGGACGGAGGCGCACCCCTTCATGGGTGAGGCAGGGCGCGACGTGCTGCCGCTGCCGGACGGGGGCGATGGCGAGCTGGACGAGCTCGGGCGGCTCGTCTCCTTCGGGCCGTTCCGCCGCGCCGCGTATGACCCGTGGGGGCGGCTCCGGCGCGTCGAGGTCGACGGAGGGGCCGTCGTTTACGGGTACGACGCGTTCGGCGAGCGGATCTCCAGGCGCGCGCTCCGTCGCGAAGGGGACCGCGAAGTCCCGGCGTCGCTCGTCGTGTATCCCACGCGGACCACGCGCGACGACGGGGTGGAGCGCCAGAGCCTCGTGCGCCTCGAGGATCGGCGCGTCGCGCTCCTCGTCAACGAGACGCGCGTCTTCGGGCTCGTCGACGACCAGCTCGGGGTGGTGCGGCGTGTGGTCGACGAGCGCGGCGAGGCGGTTCTCTCGGCCGATCCGACGCCGTTCGGCACGCTCGCTCCGGACATCGAGGACGGGTCGTCCGGGCTCGACAGCACCGAGCTGGTGTTCGGGTTCACGGGGCAGCTGCGCGATCCCGACACGGGGCTCGTGCACATGGGGGCGCGCGAGTACGTCCCTTCGCTCGGGAGCTTCGCGACGCCGGACCCGTATGCGCTCGTGGAGCCCGAGCTCTGCGTGACGCGGTTGCTCGAGTGCCACGCGTACGCCTACGCGGCGCACGACCCCCTTACCTTCATCGACGAGTCGGGTCTCGCGACGAGCTCGCCGACGGGCTCATCGGCGGTGGCGCGGCGCCAGACCTTGAGCAAGCCCGTGCAAGCGCCCCGCGGGCACAGCAAAGTGGGCTCATTCCTGAGGAGGTGGCTCCAGAACTACATCCAGCACGCGGTTTTCGAGCTCAAGCACGGCACCGATCATACGAATTGGCCGATGAACAGGCCGGAGGCTGCGATGGATCGCACGAGCGAGGTCGGCCTGTCGCCGACGCAAGCGCGGCCCCAGGTGTCGACGCAAGCGCGGCCTCAGCGGAACCTGAGTGAGACCCGGGAGAGGAGCGCCAGCGCGACTTCCGGCCCGTTGCGTTGGATCGAGCGGACATTGCGCGGCGCGAGGAGGTTCGCGTCGCTCGGGCAGCGCAATCAAGGGGCCAACGACGAGTCGCTCGGCGCCAACGTCGATCCGCGACCGAACGGTGGCCGGAGCTGGCACACCATCCTCAGGGCCGCCACCAGCACGAGCGGTGGATAGCCGGGTTCTCTCCGGAAGCCGCGCGGGAGGGTCCGGGCACGCTCGCCGGGCGCGCGGCGCGCCCTCGCGCGGTCAGCCCTTCGGCTTGCCGTTCGCGTCCCACTCGGCCCAGAAGCGCTCGAGGCCGAGGTCCTTGAGCGCCCGGTTGAGGAAGCGCCGGTCGATCCACGGCTCGACGTCGTAGGCGTTCCTGATCAGGCCGAACTTCTTCGAGTCGGCGACCGCCGCCTTGTAGCGGGCGACCACGTACTCGTCGAGCAGGGGGCTCGCGTTCTGCTTCATGTCCTCGCCCTGCTGGGCTTCCTTGTAGTTCGCGAAGGGCGTGCCCGACTTCGACCACAGCTGGAAGATCTGCGTCCGGTTCTTCTCGTCCGCGACCCACGCCGCGGACTTGACCGCGAGCGTGATGATCCGCTGCACGACGTCGGGGTGATCGTTGATGAAGCCCTCCCGCGCGACGATGCCCGAGTTGCTCGGGTAGGTCGGCGAGTCGCCCTTCGTCGAGTAGACGATCTTCGCGATCCCCTGGTCGCGCAGGGAGAGGTAGTCGGTGCCGCCGAAGACAGCGTCGATGTCCTTCGTGGCGATCGCCGCCTTGGCCGTGGAAGCGTCCATGCTGATGGCGCGGATGTCCCGCTCGGTGAGCCCGTGGCCCTCGAGGATCCGGTTCGCGGACAGCTGCGTGGCCGTGCCCTTCTGGAAGGCGACCCTCTTGCCGCGCAGGTCGCGGACGCCGTTGATGGGCGAGTCGGAGGGCACCACGAGGTACGCGTGCCCGCGCCGGCTGGCGCTCGCCAGGAGCCGCGTCTTGAGGCCGCTCGCCCGACCGACGACCGAGGGCAGGTGCCCGTGGGTCCAGATGTCGAGCAGGTCGTTCGCGACCGCCTCGTTCACGGCCGGACCGGCGCCGCGGAAGAAGTTCCACTTGACCTCGATGCCGTCCTTCTTGAACTCCTCGGCGAGGCTGCCCTGGAGGTGCAGCAAGGAGAAGAAGCTGCCTCCCGTGACGGGGCGGTTGCCCACGCCGACGCCGGGCACGCCGACACGGATGACACTCGGCCCAGCAGCGTGGGCTTTGCCTGCGAGGAGCGCTCCGGACACGGCGGCCGCAGCGCCTCCCAAGAACTGACGTCTATGCATGGCGCGCTCGGTATGCAGCGGGTGTGCCGGCATCTCGGCGGCCTTCATTTCACGGGGTGAGCGCCGCGTTGTGCTGCTCCGGGAGCACTGGATCCGCAGGCGATGCTGCTGGCGCCGCACGGCGAGGCGCGCGCCGCTTTGGCTGGCAGGCGCGGCGCCAGGGGAAGTAGGGTGCCCGCGATGTCGATCCCCGATCCGGCGCGCGTGGGCGCCTTCCTGGAGGAGGTTGCGGGCGAGCACATGCTGCCGTTCTGGCGGCGGCTCGCGCCGGGTGAGGTGACGGCGAAGGCGACGGATTCGGACCCGGCGGACGTCGTGACGACCGTGGATCTCGAGGTGGAGCGGCGCCTGACGCGGGGCCTGCGCGGGCTCTTGCCCGGGTCGGCGGCGGTCGGCGAGGAGGCGGCGCACGCGGATCCGCGGCTGCTCGGCGCGCTCGGCGGGGACGGCTGGAGCTGGCTCATCGATCCGCTCGACGGGACGCGCAACTTCGTCGAGGGCAACGACCGCTTCGGGGTCATGGTGGCGCTGCTGAGGGGCGGCGCGACGCGCGCGGCCTGGATCCACCTGCCGGCGCGGCGAGAGACCTTCTCCGCCGAGGAGGGCGCGGGCGCTCACCTGAACGGCGCCCGCCTCGAGGTGGATGCCGCGGATGGCGCGGGGGCGCCGGCGGGGACGATCTACGCCCGCTTCATGCCGGGCGAGCTGCGCGCGCAGGTCGAGGCGCGCGCCGAGGGGGCCTATCGTCCGGCCGCCGAGGCGGGCTGCGCCTGCGTCGAGTACACGAGCGTCGCGCGCGGCGAGAAGGACTTCTGCGTCTACTACCGCCTGCTGCCGTGGGACCACGCTCCCGGCGCCCTGATCCTCCAGGAAGCGAACGGCGTGGCCGAGCACCTCGACGGGACGCGCTACGCGGTGGCGAGCAGGAGCCAGGTGACGGTCATCGCCCGGAGCCGGGGTATCGCCGGCCGGATCAGGCGGGTGCTCTCCGCCCGAGACGACCGCTAGACTACGTCGTCACCCGGGGGTGTCCCCGGGTACACGGGAGTTCAGCCCCTGCTCATCGCGCGGCGCGGGACCCTGCGGGGATGTCGTGACCCTCGCGCGTGCGGGCATTCTGGGCTGATCATTCTGGAACGATCAGTCCAGAATGAGCCCCAGGAGCGCAGCTGGGCTCGAGCATGGCCGTCAGCCCGAGCCCCTTCGGGCGCGGCGCGCGCGCAGCGCGGCGTCGGCGCTGAACAGCGCGAGCCCGGCCCAGATGCAGGCGAAGCTCACGGCCTGGGTGGTCGTGAACGGCTCGTCATAGACCAGCACGGCCAGCAGGAACTGGCCGCTCGGCGCGAGGTACTGGAGAAAACCGAGCGTCGTCAGCGACAGCCGGCGCGCCGCGTTCGTGAACCAGACGAGCGGCAGCGCGGTGATGATGCCGGTCGCGGCGAGGAGGACGTGAGTCCGCAGGTCGGCGCGGCCCATGGCGCCGGCGCCCTGCGCATGGAGGGTGGCCAGGTAGGCCGCGCCGAGCGGGGCGATGAACAGGGTCTCCAGGGTGGAGCCAGGGAGCGAGTTGACGGCGACGACCTTGCGCAGGAGGCCATAGACACCGAACGTCCCGGCCAGGGCCAGCGCGATCCAGGGGACCGAGCCCGCGCGCACCGCGAGGTGAACGACGCCCGCGGCGGCGAGGCCGAGCGCGAGCCACTGCGCCGGGCGCAGCCGCTCGCGCAGGAAGACCATGCCGAGCAGCACGCTGAGCAGCGGGTTGATGAAGTAGCCGAGGCTCGCGTCGAGCACGCGCCCCACGGCGACGGCGTAGATGAACAGGACCCAGTTCGCCGAGACGAGCGCCCCGGTCGCGGCCATGGCGCCGACGACGCGCCGGTCGCGCAGCGCCGCGCCGAGCGCGCGGAGCTGCCCCGTGGCGAGCGTGAGGGCCGCGAACGCGAGCAGGCTCCACACCGTGCGGTGAGCCAGGATCTCGACCGCGCCGACGTGGCGGAGCTGCTTCCAGAAGACGGGGACGATGCCCCAGGAGCTGTAGGCCGCGACGCCGTAGACGACGCCCCACGCAGCCTCCCGGCGGCTGTCGTGAGCGTTCTCGGGCGTGTGCATGAACGGTTGTGCCTTCCGAGGTGCGATGCGCCGGGCTCGACGCAGCCGCCACGCGGCGCCTGTTGCGTCCGGCCGGCGGTGAACATGTCCAAATCGGCCGCAAATTTCAAGCATCTTCTGAGGGATGGTCCACCATGCGACGCCGATAACATCGATGTTCAGGTCGCGCCCGCGCCATGAGGGCGACATCGGCCAGCGCCGGCCGATACCCGATAACCCAAGCTCGTCGCTGATTGCGCGGGCGCTCTTACCGGGTCGCCGAGCCCGAAAGCCCTGCTCGTCGCGCGCTCCGGGGACCCCGCCGGACTCGGCTGACCCTCGTCCCTGCGGCTCAATCTGGGCTGATCATTCTGGAACGATCAGTCCAGAATGAACCGCAAGCGCGAGCACAGCTGGGCTCGCGCGTGGGTCCACCCTGCGCCGCGCGGCCCACGGCAGCTTCTCCGGCCTGGCAATCCGGCAGGCCTCCCGCGCAACCAGGGAAACAGGGGTGCCGTGTCAGGGGATGCGCTCCAGGCAGCTTTCATAATTCCCGCAGGCGCCGCGCTGGCCTGCGCCCCGCAGCGCCGCGCGAGAAACGGGTAGCGCGCAAGCCCTGTGTGTCAGTAGAATGACGAGATCTTGGATTCTTGATGAGGTCCACAGTGAAAAAAAGCAACACGGACAAACGCACGCGCTTTGCCTGGCTTCACCGTTCTGTCTCGCTCGTCCTCGTGGCTGTGTGCGTTGCCTGTGGCCAGGCACCCGACGGCCCCGGGAGCTCTGGCGATGACAACACGCCGGTGAACCCATCTTTGGTCGGCGATGTAGCGTTCTCCACGCCGAGCCAGACGTTCAGGGACCAGATCCAGGTCGGGATGACCACGACCGTCGAGGGGGGCGAGATCCGCTACACGGTGGACGGGCAGCCGCCGACCGCGGCCTCCACGGTGTACACGGGCGAGCCCGTGACCTTCACGGCCACGACGCAGGTTCGCGCGCAGGTGTTCGTGGGGGGCGCCGCGCGCGGCTCGGTGAGCACGGGCCTCTACATTGCGCGCACCATCGACGCGACCTCCGACCTTCCGATCATGGTCGTGGACGGTTACGGCATGGGCAAGCCGACCGATAAAGAAGTCTACTTCGACGCGGCGGTGATGATCTGGGAGCCGGTCAACGGCGTGGCCTCGATCGCCTCGCTGCCCACGATGGCGATGCGCGCGGGCTATCACGTGCGCGGTCAATCATCGATGAATTTTCCGCAGACGCCATACAAGCTCGAGCTGTGGGACAACGACGGCAAGGACCTCGACTACTCGGTGCTCGGCATGCCGGCCGACTCGGACTGGGCGCTGATCCCGCCCTTTTATGACCGCACGTTGATCCGCAATCCGTTCACCTACTCCCTCGGCCAGGAGATGGGGCTGAAGGCGCCGCGCAGCGAGTTCGCCGAGGTCTACCTGAACTACGACGCGCGCCCCCTCGGCGACGCGGATTACCAGGGCATCTACTGGGTCTCGGAGACGATCAAGAACAACAAGGTCCGCACCGATCTCGCGCAGCTCGAGGAGGAGGACCGGGGGCTGCCCGACATCAGCGGCGGCTACATCTTCAAGTTCGATCAGGCTGCCGCCGAGGAGCCGCTGCTCACCTGCACGGGCTCGGATCCCCTGCCGGGGTTCGGAGGCTTCGGCGGCCCGCGTCCGGGGGGCGACAGCGGCGGCACGTGCTGGGTCGATCTCGAGGTGGTGGACCCCGACCCCCTGAACGACGAGCAGAAGACCTGGCTGACGCAGTACATCCAGCAGTTCCACGACACCGTTCATCAGACGCCCATCGGCGATTACTCGGCGTACATCGACGTGCCGTCGTTCATCGATTACCTGATCATCAGCGAGCTGACGCTCAACGTCGACGCTTACGTGCGGAGCGCCTTTTATCACAAGGACCGCGATCAGAAGCTCGAGGCCGGCCCGCTGTGGGACTACAACTTCGCGCTCGGCGGCGTGGGCGCCAAGAGCGCGACGCCGGAGTCGGAGCGAGACACGGGCTGGCGCTTCAGCGGCCAGAGGAACGTCAACAACTGGTATCAGAAGCTCACCGCGGACCCGAATTTCATGGCGCAGGTGAGGGCGCGCTACACGGAGCTCCGCGGGACGCTCCTGTCCGAGGCGTCGATCGAGCAGCGCATGAACAGCCTGAGCGCGCCGCTTTCGCAGGCCGTGGTCCGCGATTACGCGAAGTGGCCGGTGTCGAGCGTCATCGAGTCGGAGACCGGCTTCGTCGGCGGCCCCACCGTGCCCACGTGGGAGGGCCAGCTGCAGGTCATGCGCGACTTCCTGCGGGAGCGGCTCGCCTGGATGGACGCCAACTTGCCGTGACACGGCGCGCCGCCGCCGGGCAGACGCCGCCAGGCGGACGGCCGCGCAAGCCGAGCGACAGGTGCGCTCCAGCGCGGGGCTCAACGTACCGGTCGATTCCGCCTGCTGACAGATACCCATGCTCGTGTGCTCGCCGGAGGCTCACCGTGCTCACCTTCGCCACCGCGCAGCGCGTGCCCGTCGCCGGAGCCCCGCGCTCGCCGGCTCGATGAAGGCGCCCCGCGCGCCGCGGCGCTGGAGCGCGGGCGATCCCGCGCTTGCGGCCCTGCCGGCGCGCGCGCCGAGCTCGCCGCCGCGCCGTGATGTCCGTGTGGCACTTGCGTTGCTGGGCGCGGGGCGCGGCGCCGGAAGTGCGCCGAGCACAGCGAGGTAGGCATGCGAAATATCTACTCTGTGGCAGCGGTCTGTGCAGCGACGCTGGTCGCTTGCATGGACAATGCGGCCGACGGGACACAGCCTGGAGAGAGACAGCCTGGAGAAGCAAAGCCCGAGGAGATGGGGTTCGTCACCGTCCACTGGGCGATCGAGGACAAGACCGAAGCCGAACAGTGCAAGGCATACGGCGCCGAGGCGGTCGAGCTGATGCTCATCAGCACGGAGAACAACCACGTCACGAGGCAGGTGGTCCCGTGCGAGCGGTTCGACGCGAGCGTGCAGGTCACCGCGGAGGACTACGTCGGGACGATCACGCTCCTCGACGAGAACGGCAAGCCGGTCAGCGACCCGCTCCCGGTGGGGCCGTTCAAGGTCTCCGGGACCGAGGAGACGACACGCAGGGTCAGCTTCCCCGCCGCCGACCAGCAGCGCGACACGCATCGGGATCGCGGCACGCATCGGGATCGCGGCGCGCAGCGGGACCGCGACACTCAACGACGGTAGCGCGCGGGCGGACCGCGCCGCCCGCGCGACCCCCCGGAGCGAGCTCGATCGGGCTCGCCCGCCGCAGCCTCACCAGGCCAGGGAGAGCGACCGTGACGCCGTGACGGCGGTGAGGGCGCCGTGTCTCGCCGTCACGCCGGCGAGGGCGCCCGCTCCCCCCGCGCCGCCCCGGGGAGCCCCCGGCCTTCGACGAGCTTCAGGAGCTTCTCTTTCGTTGTCAGCCCCACGTGGCGCGCCACCTCCTTGCCCGCGTCCAGCGCGACGACCGTCGGGAACGCGCGGACGTTGAAGCGGCGGGCGAGCGCCGGGCAGCGGTCGCCGTCGACCGCCACCACCTTCAGGCGCCCGGCGCCCTCCTCCGCCAGCCTGTGCAGGATCGGCGCGAGCGCGCGGCACGGCGGGCACCACGTCGCGGTGAACTCGACCAGGACAGGCACCCCGGCCTCCAGCACCTCGGCGTCGAAGCTCAGATCGTCGACCTCGTGGACAGCATTCGTGGACATTGCGCGATCCTCCATGCCTGGCCAGGTCTCGACACCGGCATCCATTACAGCCCTCGACGCTGTAATGTGGGCGCGGCTCGAGACCTGACCTGCGTAGACCATGGACGCCCTCAACCACGCGGACGACATCCTGGGCCATGTATCGCACCTTGTGCGCTCGGAGCGCTCGGCGCTCGCCGCGCTGGCGCGCGGGGAGGGGGTGACGCCCGAGGACGCTGTCGACTGCGTGCAGGAGGGGCTCTGCACGCTGCTCACCCTCGCGCACCGGGGCGAGCTCCCGGAGGACGCGGGCGCGTGGGGGGGTCTGCTGGCCGGCATCGTGCGCAACGCCGCGCGCAACCGGCGCCGCCGTCACTTCCGCGCGCGGCCGCACGAGGACGTGGACGCGCACCCGGAGGCCGCGGGGGAAGCGCTGGCGACCGACGAGGCGATCGCGCGCGCCGAGGAGCACGTCCGCCTGCGCGCGTGCGTCGAGGAGCTCTGCGAGATCCAGAAGGCGGTCGTGACGCTGCGCATGCTCGAGGAGCAGCCGGGAGAGGACGTGGCGCGCGCGCTCGGCATCTCCGCCGGCCACGTCGCGGTCCTCCTGCACCGCGCGAAGCTCGCGCTGCGCGCCTGCATGACGGCGCCTTCCTGATCGCGCGCGGCGCGGGGTCGCCCGGGTCTGCTATGTCTCGGGCGAGACGCCATGAGCTCCCCTCCGCCTGCTTTCAGCATCCTTGCGCCCGACGAGCCGCCCGCGTTCGAGGTGGTGAACCCTGACGGCCGCTCCAGCGCGGTCCTGCTCTGCGATCACGCCTCCAACGCGGTCCCGCGGAGCCTCCCCGAGCTCGCCATGCAGGAGGAAGCGCTCCGCCAGCACACCGGCTGGGACATCGGCGCGGCGCTCCTCTCGCGCCGGCTGTCCGCGCTCCTCGACGCCCCGCTCGTGCTCTCCGGCTATTCGCGCCTGGTCATCGACTGCAACCGGCCGCTGGGCTCGCCGAGTTCCATCCCCGAGATCAGCTGCGGCGTGCCCATCCCCGGCAACACCATCGGCGCCGACGAGGCCAGGGCGCGGGCCGAAGCGTGCTTCTGGCCGTACCACGACGCGATCGCCGCGCTCCTCGACGCGCGGCGGGGCCGCGGGGAGGCCACGGCGATCCTCAGCGTCCACAGCTTCACGCCCTCGATGCTCGGCGAGGACCGGCCCTGGCACGCGGCCGTCCTCTACGGGCGCGACAGGCGGCTCGCCGCGCTGTTCCTCGAGGCGATGCGGCGCGAGCCCGGGCTCTGCGTCGGCGACAACGAGCCGTACCGCATCACCGACGGCGGAGACTACGGGATCCCCGTGTACGGCGAGGCCCGCGGCCTGCCGGCCGTGCTCCTCGAGATCCGCCAGGACGGCCTGCTCAGCGCCGAGGGCGTGGAGGCCTGGGCGCAGCGCCTGGCGGCGATCTACCGGGAGATCGAGGCGGGGGACCTCCTCGCCGCCGGCAGCGCCTGACCGCGCGCCCGGCTACTCCAGCAGCAGCGGCCAGACGTCGGCCTCGGCGCGCCGGCCGAAGACTGGATCGGCGTGCCCGTACCCGGGGACCACGCGGAAGCGGACGTCCGCATTGCCGGCCTCCGCGATGAGCTGCGCGCCCCGCGGGTGAGCGCCTCTGCCGAGCTCGGTGTTGACCCAGACCACCTTCGCCCGGATGTTGCTCCAGTCGATGACGTAGGCCGGAGCGCCGGACCAGATGGCGAGGAGATCGCGCATCCCCGCGGTGGTGACGAGCCCGCTCCCGAGCGCGGCGATCGCGTCCTCGAACACGGCCAGCGGCGTGTGGGTCAGCTCGAACCGATCCTGCTGCGGGTCGGCCGCGAAGGTGTACTGACCGGCGAGGTGGCCCTGCTCGTAGAACCAGCTCTGCGGCAGCCCCGTGAGCGGCGTGGTGGGCCCCGGGAGCCGACTCGTGTGGATGAGGCCGTAGTGCACGAGCCCGGCCCGCGTGAAGCTCCCGGTGGAGCCGCCACCGACAGCGCGGGGCACGCCTGAATCGCCCAGCGGGTCGCTGGCCGCCGCGGCGATGAGCGCCCTCAGCCCGCCGGCTGCGTCGATGGTGAACCGGCCCTGAGCGAGCAGCCGCTCGTAGGCATCCAGCGTCGCCAGCGCGTTCGCCGCGTACGTCGGCTCGGCGACGGGATCATAGGGACCTGTCGTGTCGAGCACCATGACCTTGCCCGGGCCATTGGCATACGTCGCCGCATGGTCGAGCGCGTGCGCGCCGCCCGCCGAGTGACCGAGGACGTCGTGCGGCAGCCCGAGCCACCGGTCGACGGCGGTGATGACGCCGTGGATGTCCTGCTTGCGCTTCGCGAACCCCCATCGCGCCAGGGAGGCGTCGTTCGACGCGGGTGACGCCGGGTCGAGGCCGTCCTCGCGCGGCGAGACGCCGATGACCAGGTAACCGTGGCCGCGCATGAAGTGCGTGATGTTCCGGTCGCGCGGCGTGAAGAAGTTGCTCGCGAAGCTCAGCCCGCCCCCGGGGAGCATGTAAAGAACCCTGGAAGGGGCGGCGCGCGTGCTCGCCACGACGTCGACGACGAGCGGATTGGCCTCGTCGTGCAGCTCGATCTGAACCCGGGCCCATCCGTCTCCTCGCTCGCGCTCGCGCTCGCGGACCGCGCCGGAGCGCCCGAGTGCTTCGCTCGCCTGAGCAGCCAGATCATTCATCGAGGCTCCCTGCGTGGATCCGGCCGCAGCGCTCGACGCAGCCTCGGGCGCGCGCGCCGAGCGGAGGACCGTCGGGAAGAGAAGTACCACGGATCCGAGCCGGTCGCGCGACGCAGCGGGGAGCGTCGGCCAGCGAGCCGCGCCGGGGAAGGGGAGGGCGGGCGACCCTTGACAAGAAAAGTTGTCAAGGGTAGGTACAGTCTCATGCTCGACGTCGACGTCATCGAGGATCCGGCCGCGGCGGTGGCGGCGCTCGAGCCTGTCAGGAGCCGGCTGCTCTCCGAGCTGGCGGCGCCGGCGTCCGCGGCGACGCTCGCCGGGCGGCTCGGGATCGCGCGCCAGAAGCTCAACTACCACCTGCGCGCCCTCGAGGCGCACGGGCTCGTGCGCGTGGCCGAGACGCGCCGGTGGGGTGGGCTGACGGAGCGCCTGCTGGTCGCGAGCGCGGCGTCCTATGTCGTGTCGCCCGGCGCGCTCGGGCCTGCCGCTGCGGATCCGGCGCGCACTGCAGATCGCCTCTCCGCGAGCTACCTCATCGCGCTGGGCGCCCGCGTCGTGCGCGAGGTCAGCGACCTCGTGCGGCGGGCGCGGGAGGCCGACAAGCACCTGGCCACCCTGTCGATCGACACAGAGGTTCGTTTCCGGTCTCCGGCGGAGCGCGCCGCCTTCAGCCACGAGCTCACCCGGGCCGTGACGTCGCTCGTCGCGCGATACCACGATGAGTCGGCGCCCGGCGGGCGGCCGCACCGCCTCGTGATCGTCGCTCACCCCACACCCACACCGAACGAGACATCCCGAAAGGAGCCAACATGCCAGTGAGAAAAGAGGCGTCTGGACGCCGGTCCGTGCAAGCCGAGGTCGAGGTCCCCGGCAGTCCCGAAGAGGTATGGGAGGCGATCGCGACCGGGCCCGGGATCTCGTCGTGGTTCGTGCCGAGCGAGGTGGAGGAGCGCGAAGGCGGCACCACCGTCTCTCACTTCGGCCCGGGATCGAGCATGGACTCGGTCGCGAAGATCACCGCCTGGGATCCGCCCCGCCGGTTCGCCGCCGAGAGCCCGGATGACATGGGGCCGGGCACCCCGAGCGTCGGGACGGAGTGGATCGTCGAGGCGCAGTCCGGCGGGACGTGCGTCGTGCGCGTGGTGCATAGCTGGTTCGCGAGCACCGATGACTGGGACAAGCAGTTCGAGGGCCACGAGCATGGCTGGGCTGCCTTCTTCCGCATCCTGCGGCTCTATCTGTCGCATTTCCGCGGCCTGCCCAGCGTGGCGTTCCAGCTGATGGGCGTCGCCCCTGGGCCCGACGTCGCGGCATGGGCCGCGGGATGGGACGCGCTGGTCGGTGGGCTCGGGCTCGCGGGCGCCGCCGAGGGACAGCGAGTGAGCACGTCCGCCGGCGCGCCGCCCCTCGCCGGCGTGGCCGAGCGCGTCGGTCCGCGTGAGTTCCCGGAGCTGCTGCTCCGGCTCGAGGAGCCGGCGCCGGGGATCGCGCACATGTTCGCGATGCCCATGGGCGGACAGCTCTTGCTGCCGATCCGCATCTACCTGTACGGCGACCAGGCCAAGGACGCAGCGGCGCGTGCCGAGACGTCGTGGCAGGCGTGGATGGCTGAGCGGTTTCCGGGTCCACAGGCCGGTTGCGACGCGATGACGGCAGGAGCACCCGGATCCTGAAGATGCTCATCGAAACCGCGTCATCGCCGCTCCGTCTCGGCCGCAAACCCCTCGCGGACGCGCCCGAGCTCTGGCATCGCTTGCGGTAGACGCCGCCCTCCCGGCCTCTCAGGCGACGGGGAATTCTCTCTCCGATTTAGCACCCTCCCTGGAAAAATACGAGCCACGGGCCCCTGGAGTCCGTCGTAGGCGCCGCGCTCCGCGATCGAAGGTGACCGCTCGGGCGACGTGTCGCGGCGGGCTTGTCGCGCGCGAGCGCGCCCCTCGCACGAACACGGCGGACGTAGCGGTGGATCTGCGTGGTATAAGCCGTCGCTGTGCATCGCGACGAAACGGCCAACACTGAAGCGGTGAAGCCACGTCTCTCTTCAGGGCGGGCATATGGTCGTGTCGAGCCGCTCTGGGGCGGACGCGAGCGTCGATTCGTCGTTACGGACCCGGCTGGAATGTCGCTCACAGGGCTTTCGGCCCCACGCGGGAGCGACCCAGGCGTCAGCGCTGACGAGATCTGGATTGGGCAGGCCGCAGCCGTGAATCTGCCCATTGGCCTCTTCATCGAAACGTCAACCGGAGGGAAT
This sequence comes from Sorangium sp. So ce321, assembly GCF_051530195.1. Taxonomy (NCBI): domain Bacteria; kingdom Pseudomonadati; phylum Myxococcota; order Polyangiales; family Polyangiaceae; genus Sorangium; species Sorangium sp. So ce321. Next base: position 3,604,674 of record NZ_CP150329.1, read on the forward strand.
CATGCTGCGACCGAGCGAGACGACGGCATTCGGCTATTGGGGCGCGATGGCGGAGCGTTACGACGCGCACATTCGACATGTCTGCCCCAATTACACGGAGCTGCTCACGCGCCTGCTCGACGGTCTGCCCGACGAGGCCGGCCGCATCATCGAGCTCGGCTGTGGGAGCGGCAGGCTGTCGCTGGAGCTCGCCGCGCGCTATCCGCGCTCGAGCATCACCTTCGTCGATGCTGCGGTGGAGATGGTGGATCTCACGAAGGCCCGGCTCGCTGCAGCTCATCCCTCGTCGGCGGCGCGCTTCCGCTTCATCGTGTCGCGCTTCGAGGACGTTCAGTTCGACGAGGGCAGCTTCGATCTCGTGATATCCAATATCAGCTTGCACCATGTGCAGGATCAGGTCTCTCTCTTCCGGCGCATCTGGCGGGGCCTGGCCCTCGGTGGCAGGATCCGCATCGGGGATCATTTCCTCTTCTCGAACCCGACGGAGCAGACCATCCACTGGGCGGGCTGGCTGACCTACTGTCGTGAGAACTGCAGCGACGCGGAGATGGACGAGCTCATGGATCACGTGACGGCTCACGACCGCTATACGACGCTCGGCGACCAGTTCACCATGCTCCTCGCCGCCGGGTTCGTTAACCCCGACTGCGTCTGGCGCTCCGGGCTGGCCGCCGTGGTCACCGCGGATCGCGCTCCCATGTACTAGCGTGTACGTCGAGCTCCCGTTCGCCCACGTCCACACGCCCGGCGTGACCTCATCGCTGTAGCCAATCCACCATGGGCTCCGCTGGGCGTAGATCTCGTAGGGCAGATCGGGCTCCCGCGAGAGTCCTGTCTGCAGCTCATCGAGCGTCGCCGCCGTCCACCTGGCAACCTCCGGGGGACGTCGTCCAGCCCCGGGCGCGCCGTCACCGCGGCGTGCCACGGCGCCGCGCGATGAGGCGCGCAGGCGGGGGAGCGATCGATACAAGGACACGCGGCCGCCTGCTCCGGGCGCGGGCCGGGATCGTGTGCCAGACCGGGCCAGCCCTTTCGCCGGATGTCAGGGGTCGGCCGCGCGCGGCGTGCGGCGCCTCGGGAGAGCCGCGCGTGTCGCCTCGGGACGCGGGAGCCCGCGCTTCGGGGGCCGGCGCGGCACGGCGAATGCTCGGCGGGGCGGCATGCTACGAACCCTTCGAACCTGCGCTCCGCCGTTCGTCCTGTCTCTGGCCGCGATCCTCGGCTGCGAGACGTCCTCCGACCCGCTCGAGGGCCCGGACCCCGACCCTGGGGGCGAGGCGTGCCAAGACAAGCCCGGATGTGTGGTCGCCTCGGACAAACAGCGTATCTCGACGCCGGACGTGCCGGCGGAGGACGGGGCCGCGCTCGTCTCGGGCAACTCGGCATTCTCGCTCGACCTCTACCAGCAGCTCCGCGGGGAGCCGGGCAACGTCTTCTACTCGCCCTACAGCATCTCGACGGCGCTCGCGATGACGTGGGCCGGCGCGAAGGGCGAGACCGAGACGGCGATGGCCGGCACGCTGCACTTCGACCTCGGGCAGGACAAGCTCCACCCGGCGTTCAACTGGCTCGACCAGGAGCTCGAGAGCCGCGGTCAGGGCGCCGAGGGCGCCGACGGAAAGGGCTTCCGCCTCAATGTCGTGAACGCGCTCTGGGGGCAGATCGGCTACCCGTTCGAGGCTCCCTTCCTGGACACGCTCGCGCTGAACTACGGCGCCGGAATGCACGTCGTGGACTTCCTGGGCCAGCGGCAGGAGTCGGTCGATCTCATCAACGGCTGGGTCAGCGAGCAGACCGAGGGCAAGATCGAGAAGCTGGTGCCTGTCGAGGCGATCACCCCCGAGACGGTGCTGGTCCTCACGAACGCCATCTACTTCAACGCGGCGTGGCGCACCCCGTTCGAGACCACCGCGACGGAGGACGGCCAGTTCGTGACGGCCGACGGGAGCGAGGTGACCGTGCCCCTGATGCACGGCGGTCTGGAGATACCGTACGCTGAGGGCGAAGGCTACCAGGCGGTCGCGATGCCCTACGACGGGGACGAGCTGTCGATGGTGATCATCCTGCCGGAGAAGGGCACGCTCGACGCGTTCGAGGCGTCGCTCGACGCGGCGAAGGTCGACGGCATCGTCGGTGCGATGAGCGAGCACCTGGTCGTCACCACGATGCCCAAGTTCAAGTTCGAATACGAGCTGAGCCTCAAGGAGACGCTGAAGGCGATGGGGATGGAGGTCGCGTTCACGCCCGGCGCCGCGGACTTCACCGGGATCAACGCCCAGGGAGAGCCCTACATCCAGGACGTCATCCACAAGGCGTTTGTCGGCGTGAACGAGGCCGGCACCGAGGCGGCGGCCGCGACAGCGGTCATCGTCGGCGACGAGTCGGCGCCTTCGCCGGCGACGCTCGCGCTGGTGAATCCCTTCCTGTTCTTCATCCGCGACAACGCGACCGGCAGCCTCCTGTTCGTCGGCCGCATCGCCGACCCCAGCGCGAGCTGATCAGGGCGTCCCGCTCCGCGACGGGGCTGGGCGCACGCGTCGCGATGAAGTGGGGGTCGGGTCGCCCTGGGTCGGGTCGCCGATCTGGGTCGGGTCGCTGGCCCACATGCACGCCTCCCCGGACGAGGACGACCCGGTGTAGCCCCGCCCTCAGACCGTAATCGGCGATCGAGACCCGCGGTCACGCCCCCTCCCCGAATGGGTCCGGGAGGGGGCTTCAGCCGGACGCCCCCTTCTTCTTCGCCTCCACGGCCTTCTCGATCTCATCCTCGATCAGACGCTCCATCCTGTCCTCGAAGGCGCGGCCAAAGATGTACGGCACGGCCATGGGGAATCCCGTCTCTCCGGGCTCTCCGTCGCACCAGGTGACGGGAAGCCCGGACTTCTTGAGGGTCTGACGAGCTCCCTCGAAGGCGAGCTGTAGAGCTTGCACGGCGTCCACGCCGTAGGCCGAGTCTCGCACCGCTTCCTGTAGTCCCTGAATATCGACCGGACAGGCCCAGTCACCGGACGCCTTCTGCGCCGGCTTGCCGATGGTCACGGTCACCATCCGGCCGGGCTCGCCTACGACCGAGAGGCGGCGTTCTGCGATCGGTTCGAGCGGAGTGTCGTCCTGCATAGGACGCACCTTGCCGCCCCCTCCCGCAGGGTGTCAAGCGGACGCCCTCTTCAAGTACCGTAGTGCCAGTAACACCAGCCGAGGCACGCGACCAAGCTACCCTTCGCCGCCGCCCAGCAACCCGCCCTCAAGCGAGGATCCGGTGGTAGCTGGGCGCAAAACTGCTCCATCGCCTGCTGTCCGTTCCGACATGCCCGGTTGCACTCGTCAAGGGAGTCAGGCAATTCGACCTCGCCGCTGGCCGCTTCAGGTTCGTCCACCTCTGGCGATGCTCCACATCCCATAGCCGACACCATTCCACCGGATCCCAGCAACCCGAGAACGCAGATCCATCGCCTCATGTGCTTGCCCCCGAGCATGAGCGTGGAGCCGTGAGGATCACGGCGTCAAGGATGACTCTGCCAGGCTGTTCGACGCCCTTCTTTTCGTCTCCCCATCGTAAAACCTTGACATGGGCAATTCGCAGTTGCTTGTTTGTTCGATTTTACACGTCATGCTTATTGACGTACATGGCTTGTGCAGTTTGCAGACATGAGGCTCATGCGGAGATCGAGCGGATCCTCCGCACGAACGAGCTCTCCCTCCGGCGTACTGCTCGGAAATTCGGCATCTCCGACCACATGCTGGTCTGGAACCACAAGAGGATCTGCATGCCGGGTGCCCCCGTCGTCCTCGTCTCACAGTACGAGGGCGAGGAGGAGGACGTCGCCGTCAAGCGGACGAGGCACGCGCCCCTGACGTCCGCGCCCAGCGTTGGCGAGCAGTTCGGCGGACTCCCGTTCGCAATGAGTCTCAGTGACGCGGCTGATCACGAAGCGGGCGAGATGATGTGCGTCGGAGCCACCGGCGTCGCTTATCTGTTTGATAGCGCGACCTACGCGCCCCGGGTCCGTTGATAGAGAGCTGCGACGAGCCAGCTCGGACCGGAAACGGAATGATATCTGATATACATGGTTGCGCGTTGTGCCCAGACGCTTGGCGATGATTTCTGGCTGGATACCATCTCGTAATCCGCGTTCTATGGTAATGCGCCGCAAATCTCTGTAGCTAGCTTGGAATAGGCGCTGTCTGTGTGCGACATCATCATGCCGACAGTCAGACTCGGTGTCGCAAGAGGAGGCAAATTCCTCATCTGCGAGACTTTGTTCGCCTAGTAGATCATTGTTGCCGTTGTGTTCAACGAATGCGTCTAATCCGGTGCGTCGACGCCGAATCCCTTTCCGTAACCAGTCTATTGCGACGTGGCGGGCGACGCCGGCGACCCACAGTTCCAAGTCGTCGATCTCTTGCCTTCGCGTAACGTCAGGTGCCGGAGAACATTCTTTCCACAGTTGTAGGATGACTTCGTTCTGAACGAAATCGATCTCTTCGTCCGTGTCGAGTGCCCTCCGCAGCGATGGAGTCATCCACCCGCGAAGCCGGCGAAGACCCTCATGCGTTCCGAGCATCTCTTGCAAATCGGCGCGCTTACCCCGCACAAGCACCTCCAGGCACCTCCAGATGCCAGAGTCACCTCTCTACTCTGTGGTCGGATTGCAGGCCCCTGATCTTACAAAAATCAAACGAGGGGAGCGCTCATGGGCGCACCGGAGCATCAGCTGTACGTTCAGGACGATTTTGTGTCCTAGCGCCGTGTTCTGGTCCGCAGCTGGACCGAGCGCGTCCTCTCCGCGCCCGCGCTCGACCAACGTCCTAACCCGCGCACTAATGCGGCTATCTCACGGGTGTGGACACGCAGTAGAGTTCGGCCGGCAGCGCGCAACGCGGGCGACGCCGTCGCTCGGGCACGCAGCCAGACTACGCCGACATCAGAGCGGGGCCGAGAGAACTCGGATTCCGAGGGGCTGCCCCGCTGGCTGGGTGCGGGCCGTGGAGCTCCGTCTTTGCGAAGCCATCCTTCTGCGAGGCCATCCCTCCGCGAGGCCGTCGGAGCCTCTGCCCCCGGCACGGGGGGCGCTCGGCCGCCGTCCCGGCGAGCGGCTCCTGGTCTTTCCGTTGTGGCTGTCCGTGAGCCCCGGGAGACCTACCGGCGGCGGGGCGCATGAAGAAGCTCGTCGAGCGCGAGGTGATGGCCCACATCGTCGGCGACCTGGGGACGGACGGCAGCTGACCGCGACGACCGGTGCGTCCTTGGCGCCGGCACAGGAGTTCCTCGCGGGCGCCGACGCCGGCCGTCAAGCGATGATGGCCATCACGAGACTGCCAGCGGCGCACGCCTGAGAGATGGCCATCGCCCTACTTGGCTTCAACCGCGCACGCTCGCGATGGCCATCAAGGAGCCTGCTCGACGAGCTATCAGCCAGCCTGAGCGTCAACAGCTGCCCAGGCCGAGGATCCGCGTCCAGCTCTGGACGTCTCCCTGAGCCCTCTCGGCGGAAGAGCCGGATGGTGGAAATCTCCTTGTCCGGATCTGGCGAGGACCCCCGGACCAATCGGTCCGGGGGCTACTCTACCACGGCTCTCGCCGTGTCTTCTTAGTGGAGGCGCCGGGAATCGAACCCGGTGTTGAATTTACGTGGAGCTCGCTGGATCGCCGAGCGCGTCCTGCAGCGTCTCGGCGGCCACCCTCGGCCGATTCTTGAACAGCTCCACAAGGCTTCATGGGTTACTGAGGGCATCGGGGTGTCTTTCGGGTGGTTGCAGCCATGCTGGATTCTCAAACGGCATGCCAGGTTCATGCGGAGGAGACCGCATCGGCCGAAGCAGCCGCCTCCCACCCCGATGAATTCCGGTCAGCTTCCCGGATTCGTCATGCGATGTGAACTCGGTGTGCCCCCACGTGTTACTAAGCAAGTTCAATAAGGCGTCCGTTCGCCTCCGCCCGCGCTTACGCTCCAATGAGGAGACGCCCGCGTACGCGCGGCTGGCGGAGCCCCTCCGGAGAAGATGTGCTCTCCGCGCATTACCAGATTGGACTCACTCTCAGGTCGCGTGCGAGGGCTCAAGCATTCCCGGGATCCATCGCCCGGTGCCGGTGCGCTGCCTACGCCAGGCAGCAGAACGTCGACGGCGCGGCCGGCAGCAGCTCGCCGAACGGCTCGCCGCCGCTCGGGGCGCAGGCGCCGGGATCCACGGCGACGACCTCCGCGGACTTGCTGCCGAGGCCGACGCCGGGCGGCGTGACCCCGCAGAACGGCGTCGTCGAGCTCACGATGTTCGACGCGAGCAGGTCGGCGCAGGCGCCGTCGCTGTAGACCGAGGCCATGATCGTGCACGAGGCGCCCTCGGGCTCCCCGCAGGCGCACTCGGAGCAGCCGCGGGTGTCGTCGGCGCCGTCATAAAAGACGTGCCGGTCGAGATAAGGCTCCTCGCACGTGACGTCGCCTTCGTGGAAGACGCACGTCAGGAAGCCGCCGGGCGGCGGCTCCCCGGGCTGACCCGGCGACGGCATGCAGGTGCTCCGGTCGCCCGGGCACTCGCTGTAGGCGCCGGGCACGCAGGCGAGCGCCCGGGTCTGCCACGGATCGAGGCGCGCCGGCGGCGGCGGCTCGTCCACCCTGGCCGTGCAGGCGGCGGTCACCGTCACGGCGGGCGCGTCGATCGAGAGCGACTGCACGCACGCCTGCCCGCCGCAGTCCTGGCCGGCGGGGATGGCGTTCTCGGCGGTGCAGGCGCCGTCCCAGGCCTCGGGCGCCGCGAAGGCGGTCTCGACGGCGCTGGGGGCCTCATCGCACCAGGCCGAAGCGTGCGCCGACCAGCCCACCGGGAGCTGGCACGAGGCCGCTGCCGCATCGGGCGGGTCGCACAGGCAGGCGGCGCAGGCGAACGGCGCGGGGGCCAGGTCGGCGAACCCCTCATAGCTGGCGTTCGGCGCGGCGGCGGGGCAGTCCGGCGCCTGGTCCCGCGGGCCGTACCAGAGGAGCGCCGGACCGAACCATCCGAGCGGCGCCGGCGGGATGCAGTCGCCGGCGCAGGCGGTCTCGTCGCCGCCGGCCCCGCCGCTGCCGCCGTCTCCGCCCTCGCCGCCGGCCCCACCGCCGCCGCCTCCTCCGTCGCCCCCGCCCCCGCCGCCGCCCTCCTCGGGCCACGGGCAGCCTGGGTGACCGTATTCCTGGGGCTGACAAGGACCGGTGATGGTCGGGTCACCGGGGCAGCCTGGCAACAAGAGGATTCCGGCGAGCAGCAACGGGACGATTCGCATGCCGAGCAACGTACCCAAAGCGCCCTTGCGCTGACAACGGGCGATGTTCGCAAAATAACCGATTACGTCGAGCATTGTGGATTCGTTTCAAAAAATGAGTCGGTTTGGCTTTTTTCGCGAGGACGGTACGACGTGGGCGAGATGGTTCAGTACGTTGCCGTGACGCCAAGCCCGAGCGCCGCAGCGAACGGAGGCGACGACCACATGAGGGATCCAGGGGTTCTGCGCGGATCGCCCTGGCGCCGGAGCACCGCGTCCGCCACGACCACGGTGGCTTCGGCATACCCTTGCGCAAACCACCTGTCGGAGAGGGGCCAGTCGCTGCCGAGTCGCGCCCCGAGGCCCAGCAGCGCGTCGTCGCGTAAAGCCAGGTTCCACGGGTCGCGAGGGACGAACCGGACGACGCCGAGCGTGGCAACCCCGCAGCCGAACAGGCGGACGCCGCGAAGGCAGGGCACGGCAGCCGCCGTGAAGGCGCTCGCGCCGAGGGGCACCGCTTCTACGTCCTGCGCCAGGGCCACGAGCCCTCGCCCCTCGATCGCGACCGACCATCCGGACCGGCGCACGCCGACGGAGAGCGTCATCCCGGCCGCGGCCCCCGGCGTGATCCCCAGGCCCAGGGTCGCCCCGAGCCCCGCTTCGAGGCGCGGCCGCTCCGCGGGCGCCGGCGCCGCTTCGGGCCGCGATCGCGCCTGCGGCAGCCCGGCCCGCCGAGGTTTCTCCGGCGCGGCGCGCCGCGCCTGCGGAGGCGGCGGCGAGGGCTCGGGCCGCAAGGGGTCGGCTGGCGGCGGCTCGGGCGGTGGGGAGCGCTCGGGCGGCGGGGGAGCCGGCTCCGGCGCGCCGAGCAGCTGCGCGACGATCGCGAGGGCCACGCCGGCGAGCAGCTCGTCGCAGGGGCTCCGGGTGCCGAAGCCATCCGCCCACAGGGTCTCTCCGTCGCTGTCGCGCAGCGCCAGCGAGGCCGCGATCTCCGGTCCCTCCCGGGTGATGCGGACCGTGATCACCTGCGGGGCGTCGTCCTGGAACGGGTCGGCGCCGAGCCCTCGCGCCACCTCCGCGCGCAGGAACTTCGTGTCGGGGCAGCTTTCGGTGCCGGGGCCGCGCACGACCTCGAGCCGTACCGCCGGCGGGGGCGGCTCCGGCGCGGCGTGCGCGTCCGCGACGCGGAGGAGGCCCATGGCCGCGGCCACCGCGGCATGCGCCGTGAGGCGAGCGAGGCGCGCGCCCCGCAGCGGTCCGGGGGCGCAGCGGGCCGAGCGTGCGCCGAGCGCGTGTCCGATGCTGGGCCTGCTCATCGCGAGGGCTCGCTTCCTGACGGGCTCTGCGCCGCTTGCGGGAGGCGCGTGCGGGCGACGGTGCGCAGCCGCTCCCGTACGGACCTCAGCCGGCCGGTGGGAAACCGCGCGTCGTGCATGGCGAGCAGCCGGAGGGCCCCGGCGGGATCGCCGGCGGTGAGCGTCTCGCGCACCAAGGTGATCAGCCGGCGTTCCTGCTCGAACATGTCCTTCGGGGCCTCCTGCTCGCTGGCGGGCGGCGCTGTCCGCGGCGTGGCGGCGCACGGGCGATGGAGCGCCTCGGCTGCGGGAGGGACGGGCGGGCCGGGCGGCGGCTCCGGCGCGTGCGGTGGTGGGGTCGCTGCGAGGCAGGCGCTGCGAGCGGGCAGTATCTCGGGCAGCAGCGTCCCGAAGCGGCCAGCCCAGAGGAGCGACGGCGGGGCGAGGGCGACCAGCAGGGCGACGACCCCAACGCCGCCCGCCGCGGCCGTGCCGAGGGAAGGGCCGAGCTGGGCGAGCGTCCGTCGCAGGGGCGAGGTCGCCGCAGGCGAGCGGGGTGGGGGAGCCGGCGGCACGGGCGGCGCGGGCACCTGCGGCGAGGGCGCCTGCGGTATGGCCGCCGCGGGCGTGTGCGGCGCGAGCGCGTGCGGTGCGGAGTCGCTCGCGCCTTCATCGTGCGTCAGGAAGGCCGACGCCAGCGGGAACGGGAGCCAGCAGGCGCGCAGCGCCTGTCGCTGCTCCGGGCGCAGCCGTCGGACGGCGGCGCGGTAGTCCTCGCGGGCGAGGCGCAGCCGGCTGCAGGCGGTGTTGTAGTTGATGGCGAGCTCGCGCGCGATCTCGACGATCGGCACCTCGTACGCCTCGTGCAGGACGAGGACGATCCGCCGCTCCGGGGCGATCGTGCCGAGCACCTCGATCGCGAGCGCGAGCCGCTCTCGCTCCGCGATGCGCTGCTCGCTGCTCGGCACGGGATCGACGGGCTGGCCGTACGGCGCGGGGTGCAGGCCGTTCGGGAACTCGCGGCGGCGGTAGGCGCGGTCCAGGTAGTGGCTGACCTTCCGCCACGCGATCCCGTACACCCACCGGGCCTCCGCGCTGCTGCCCTTCTGGTGCCGTCCCTCCCACGGCGGCGGATCGCCGGCGGAGGCGCTCTCGAGCGGCGGCGATGGCGCGGCGGACGCGGGGTAGGCGGGATCGAACCGATCCAGGCTCTCGTACGCCGCGAGCAGGACCTCCTGGCAGAGGTCGTCGATGTCGGGCTCGTCGACCCCCAGCAGCCGGAGCGCGCGGGGGAGGACGTGAAGGGCGGCGGTGTGGACGGAATTCCAGGTGGGATCGCGGGAGGTGTCTTCGGAGGCAGCAACGCGTGTGGTCATATCCAGAATTGCGCGGAGCTTTCCGGGGTCGTCTGGAAATCGCACCGCCCGGTGCGTGGGAGGGAGGCGCTCCTGGTCCTCGCCTGCGGTCGATCGAGGCCGGCCGGAGCTGCCGTCGGAGACCGGACGCGGGCTCGGGGGCAGCTGAGCTAGCCTCCGGCACCGTCAACGGTCCGGGTGGTCCGGTGCGCGAGGAAATAGGTCGTCGATGCTCGGCATGAATACACAGCATGCCTTTGAAAGAGGAGCGAAGGAGGCTCACCCATCATGAGAGCTGCCGCCGGCCCGTCGTGACTTGGTATGTTCAATGGGTCCGGGTGTCCGGAGCGCGCCGCGCGAGCGTCACGCGCCACCCGTTTTGCATCCGTGGAAAACCGCTTGCCACCGCTGCGCGTTGACGGTGCTCCCCGCGCCCCGCATGTTGCGCCCCATGCAGATCGCCATTCTCGGACCCGGCGCCATCGGGAGCACGTTCGCCTTCCAGCTCGCCCGCGCGGGACACGACGTCACCGTCGTCGCGCGCAACGCGCGGCTCGCGCAGCTCCAGCGCGACGGCGCCGTGGTGCTCGCCTCGGGCGACCGCGCGCCGGTGCGGGTGACCGCGGCGCTCGACGAGGGCGTCCCCTACGACCTGGTGCTCGTCACCGTCCTCGCGCCGCAGGTCGCGGAGATCCTCCCCGCCCTCGCCCGCAGCGCCGCGCGCACGGTGATGTTCATGTTCAACACGTTCGAGCCGCTCGAGCCGCTGCGCGACGCGGTCGGCGCGGCGCGGTTCGCGTTCGGGTTCCCGGGCGGCGTCTTCGCGCTCCTCCGCGACGGCGTGCTCGCGCCGCAGATCCGCGCCGGCACCACCGTGGGCGAGGCGTCGTGGGCGCGCGTCTTCGCGGACGCGGGCATCCCGACGGTGGTCGACGCCGACATGCACAGCTGGCTGCGCACGCACGCGGCGCTCGTGGCGCCGCTGATGGCCGCGAGCGTGCTCGTGGTCCGGCGCGGCGCGGGGCTCACCTGGCGCGAGGCGACGCGACACGCGGACGCGCTGGCGGCGGGCCTGCGCCTGGTGCGCGACCTCGGGAACACGCTCCGTCCGCCGGTGATCGCCGCGCTGAGCCGCCTGTCCAGCGTCGTCGTCACCGCACTCCTGTGGGGCCTGAGTCGCACGAAGGTGCTGCGCGACCTGGGCGCCCTCGGGCCCGCCGAGGCGCGCATGCTGATCGACATGATGTCGGCCGCCGCGCCGGGCCGCACCGCCGCGCTGCAGGCCATCCGCCCCTGACCCCCGCCGCATCACGGCGCTGACCAGGTCAGCGCGCTCGTCATAAAGATGCAGCTCGATGCGAACAGCGGGATGGGGCGTTGTTCCACGCCTCGAACGCGGCCGTTCCAGATCGCTGTCTGGCGTCGCTCCAGGTAACGCGGCATGCTCCGGACGTGATTCTTGAGCCGTCGCGGGCGGTTTCGTACGCCCGCCTCGGCCTTCCGGTGGCCCCTCCACCGCATTCGGCCCGATGCGCCCATGGGTCTGCTCGGAGACGCCGGCGTCGCGCCGGGAGCGCCGTCATCACAGGCCCCGGTCATCTGCTTGCTGACGAATGCTGGCTTGACCTCGATGGCGCTGGCAGCCGCCTTGCGGAGGCGGGCTCCCTCGGCGCGAACGATCGTTTAAATAGAATCATGGTGTGGAGGCAGAATCAGAATGAAGAAGAGAGAACTTGGTCATCAGCTTGGTCTCGCGGCGTGCGCAGTCGCCGCGCTCGGCCTCTCCACGGGCTGCTCGTTTGATGGCGTGTCGGACGAGCCGTTCGAGCCGCTCGACTCGCAGTCGTCCGAGATCGTCGGCGGCGAGGTCGCCGAGGCGAGCCCCTGGGCCGTCCAGGTCTTCGACGTGCGCGGGACCACCGGCGACTTCTACCAGTGCACCGGCAGCCTCGTCGCGCCGCGCTGGGTGCTGACCGCGCAGCACTGCATCGCGGACGAGGGCGAGACCTCGGCGGTGCGCGTCGGCAGCAACACGTACCGCGAGGGCCGGCGCATCGCGGTCGACGCCGTCGAGGTGCCCTCGGCCAAGGCCGACATCGCGCTGCTCCACCTGACCGAGAATGCCGATGGACCGTTCGTCCAGCTGGCCCAGGCGACGTCGGTCGCGACAGGCAGGGACGCGACGGCCTACGGCTGGGGGAGCGAGGGCACGCCGCTGGTGATGGCGCCGTCGCTCAAGAAGGCGACCCTCCACATCGACGGCTGGTACTCCGACGAGGAGCTCCTGGCGACCGGCGTGACGGGCTCGGGCTGGAGCGGCGACTCCGGCGGCCCGTGGTTCGTCGACGGGCGTCAGGTCGCCGTGTTCTCGGCCTCGAACGGGCAGGACGGCACCAACCTGCACGCGAGGCTCCTCGGCGTCGACGTCGCGCGCCACCGCGCGTGGATCGACGCGACGATCGCCGGCGGCCCCACCGTCCACCCCAGCGGCCAGGTCGTGCTCCACGATCTCTCGAGCTTCGCCGGCATCTCGCAGGGCTTCGGGATCGGCCGCCACAACCTCCCGGACACGACGATCATCGGAGACAACCGCGCGAGCGCCATCAGGGTCCCCGCCGGGCTCCGGGTCACGGTCTTCATCGACCACGAATTCGGGCGCGAGGCGCGCGTCTTCACCTCGGACACGGATCTCGTGGCCGCGGGCTTCGACAACACCATCTCGAGCCTCATCGTCGCGAACGCCTCGGACCCGCAGCTGGACGTGGTCACCTTCTACGAGCACGCCAACTTCTCGGGCGCCTCGGTCGTGTACGGCGTCGGCTCCTCCCTGTTTTACAGCACCCCATGGGACCAGAGGGCCAGCTCCGTCCGCGTCCCCTCCGGCTTCAAGCTGACGATCTACGACGGGCTCTGGCGATACTCGTCCGCGTCGCGCGTCCTCACGGCAGACGCGAACCTCGCCCCCCACAACTTCGACGACAAGACCCGGAGCATCCTCATCGAGCGCTTGTAGGAGCGAGCGCGCGGAGCGGCCAGCGCGCGGCTCCGATCCGCGCGCAGGCCTCGAGCAGGGGCTGGCCGCCCCGTCATCAGTCACCGTTGATGCGGTTCTGGTTGAGCTTCTCCATCACGCGGTCGAGATTGAACGCCGCCGGCCTTTGCCGGATCGGAAACTGCTCGAACGACTTGAGCACGTTCGCCACGTAGGCCTGGCAGGGCACGAGGAGGAACGCATGGTCGAGGACCCAGTCCCAGTACGTGTTCGAGCCGTCGTCGGCCCGCTCGAAGGGGTCGCGGCGGAGGTGGAAGATCTTCGGGGTCCGCAGCGAGACGAACGGCTCGACCCAGATCTCCAAGCGCGTGGCGCGCTGCTCCATGAAGACGAGCTTCCAGTCCTCATAGCGCATCGCCAGAACATCGCCGTCGTCGCCGACATAGAAGAACTCCCTTCGCGGGCTCTCCGTCGCCTGCCCGGTGAAGTAGGGCAGCATGTCGTAGCCGTCGATGTGCACCTTGAACTTCTTGTCGCCGGCCTCGTGGCCGTGGAGGAGCTTCTCCTTGATGTCGGTGACGCCCGCGGCGGCGAGCAGCGTCGGCAGCCAGTCCTGGTGGGAGACGATCCCGTTGAGCACCTTCCCGGCTGGGATCTTCCCGGGCCACCTCACGAACGCTGGCACTCGGAACGCGCCCTCCCAGTTCGTGTTCTTCTCGCTGCGGAAGCAGGTGATGCCGGCGTCCGGCCAGGTGTTGAAGTGGGGCCCATTGTCTGTCGAGTACAGGACGATGGTGTCGTCGGCGATCCCGAGCTCATCGAGCTTGGAGAGGAGCTTGCCGATATACTCGTCATGCTCGACCATCACGTCGTTGTAGACGCCCTGGCCGCTCTTCCCCCGCACGTCCTGCTTCGCGTGCGTGCGGAAGTGCATGTGGGTCGTGTTGTACCAGATGAAGAACGGCTTCCCGTCGCGGTGGGCGCGCTCGAGGAACTCCAGGCACCGGTCCGTGATCTCGTCGTCGATGGTCTCCATCCGCTTGCGCGTGAGCGGGCCGGTGTCCTCGATGCGCCCGTCGGCGAAACAGTGGAGCACGCCTCGCGGCCCGAACCTCTCGCGGAACGCCGGGTCCTCGGGGTAGTCGGGGTGCTCCGGCTCCTCTTCGGCGTTCAGGTGGTAGAGGTTGCCGTAGAACTCGTCGAAGCCGTGGTTCGTGGGCAGGTGCTCGTCCCTGTCGCCGAGGTGGTTCTTGCCGAACTGCCCGGTCACGTAGCCGAGCGGCTTCAAGAGCTCGGCGATCGTGGGGTCCTCGGGCCGGAGGCCGATGTCGGCGCCGGGCATCCCCACCCTGGTGAGCCCGGTGCGGATCGGGCTCTGGCCGGTGATGAACGCCGCCCGGCCAGCGGTGCAGCTCTGCTGCCCGTAGTAATCGGTGAAGGCGAGCCCCTCCTCGGCGATCCGATCGATGTTCGGGGTTCGATACCCCATCATCCCGCGGCTATGGAAGCTGATGTTCCAGACGCCTATGTCGTCTCCCCAGAGGATGAGCACGTTGGGCTTGCCACTGGGCTTCTTTGCTGTCTTCGGAGCAGGCGTACCAGACGTAGACATGGCGCTAGAATGGCATCCGAACGATGTTCGACAAGTCGGGAGAGCCCGCACTGGGCGCACCGAACATGGGCTCAGCGCTCCGCAGCCGCGTGATCCCGTGGTGGACGGTCGCGTTCGCGCTGTCCTCACTGCAGCTGAGGACGTGGCGATTTGCTGGAAGGACAGATCGCGGAGAACATGAGCGGCACGGGGAGCCGCCAGCCGAGATGCGCCACGGCCGCGAGAGCCGCTCGACGCGGTTCGACGGCTACGACAGCATCCCCTGATGTTCTGTCACGGCACGCTCGCCGCGTCGGCCGGGTCGCTCCCCGCGTCCCGCTCGTCCCCGTCGCGGAAGCCGTCGCCGTCGCGATCGATGCCGATCCGCTCCCCCGAGCCGGGCGGCACGCACGTATACGTCAGCTCGCCGCGGCGCCCCCTCGCGAGCAGGCGCAGCTCGGCCTCCGATCGCTGCGGCTCGCATTCGCGGTCGGCCTCGAACCGGCCACCCCCGGTGTACAGGAAGCCCAGCTCGTCGCCGTGGGACCGGCCCTTGACCACGAGATCGCAATCGCCCGCGTCCGCGCGCGCCACGAGCAGGTCGATCCGCGGCCCGGCCACCGCCGCGTTCGATGACGTGAGCGTGATCTGCTGGCCCACGATCGGCTTTAGGTTCGACTCCAGCGCCAGCATGTACGCTTCCACCTGGTGCTTCATGACGTCCCCCTCGGGGCCGACGGGGAAGCCGCCCGGCGTCTCCGGAGTCTGGACGAAATCGGAGAAGGCGTTGAACCGGAACAGCGTATCGACCGCGCCGTCGTGCAGGAACCCGAAGCCGCGGACCTGGTCGCCCATGTGCGCGTTGGAGCCGCCGAACGGGAACACGAACGACTCGGCCATCCCGAACATCCCGACCTTCTGGTACTGATTGCGCAGGTGCGGCACCTTGAAGAGCTGCGACTCGTTGGCGTTGGCCGAGCCGCCGTCGCTGCCGAAGAAGCCCGGCGCGAAGTCGTTGGGGTTCGCCTCCGGGTCGACGGCGTGGCACCCGATGCACGAGGCGCCGAGGATGCTCGAGACAGGCCCCCCGAAGAAGTCGCGCCCCGCCTGCTGATCGGGCGTGAGCGAGTCGTCGAGCGCCCGGATGGGGTTCGGCGGATAGGTGACCTGGAGGATGAAGTCCGCGAACGCGTCCATGTCCTCCTCCGAGATGGCCTCGTCTCGCCCCAGCAGGTCCACGAATGACGTCCGGAACTTGTTGAACGCCGCCCGCTCGTCGAACACCCCGCTGTCCGGCTGCGCGGTGGGCTCGTCATGGCCGCCCGTCCGGTCGCCGCGCCAGTGCATCGGCCCGTGGTTCGCCATGCCGCGCAGGCTCTGCGTCGTCATCGGCCCCTTCATCGGATGGAGGGTCGGGTCCTGGCCGAAGAGATCGGTGCAGAAAGGCCCCGGGTTCACCAGCGCGGTGCCGTCCGGGTTCCCCAGATCCCACGCGAGGCTGTCGAAGTCGCCGAAGATATGGCAGCTCGCGCAGGACGAGTCGCCGTGGCTCGAGCTCAGCGACGCGTCATAGAGGAAGCGGCGCCCCCGGACGACGCTCGGAGGCTCCGGGTTGTGCATCGGCACGTGCGCGACCTCGTGGCGGGTCCGCGTGTCGATGACCGAGATCGCGTTGTCGAAGCGCGCGAGCACATAGAGCCGATGCCTGTCCTCGTCGAGGACGAGCCCGGTCGGGCCGCCCCCGGGGACGTGGATCTGGTTCGCCGTGCTGGGCACGAACGTGCCCTTCTCGAGCTTCGCCGTGTCGAAGACGCCGATCTTGTCCGAGCCGAGCGCCGCGACATACAGCGTCTTGCCGTCGCTCGTCACGGCCATCTCCGTGGGCTGCGCCAGGCTCTTCGCGTTCTCGCTGCTCGAGACGGGCGCGCAGCAGCTGCTGTAATCGATGTGCTTGTTGAGGTGCCGCGGGACGACGCCGCTCGGGCCGAGGACGGTGATCCGGCTCTCGTGCAGGTGGCCCCGCACGCTGTGGCCAGCGAAGAGGCCCGGCCCCTCGAAGCGCTCCTCGTTGTGGGCGTCGGTGTTGGACACGTAGACCTTCCCGTTCACCGGGTTCACGACCATGTTGAACAGGATGGTCCCCACGCCCGTGAAGAAGCCGCCTGGCCCGGCCACCTGGCGCGGCGGGTTGGCTGTCGCGTCGATGACGAAGACGTCCTTGTCGGGCAGCGAGAAGCGCACCGCGTCGTCCCAGGGACGACCGAGCTCGTCGACCCAGTGCGCCCCGTCGAACTTGAGGATCAGCCCGACCTCCGGCTGGGGGATGCCCTCGAAATTCGTGTTGGGCCACGGCAGGCCGCCCTCGGCCTCCCCGCCGTTCGGCACGAGGCTCTCGTCGATGCTCGTCGTGCGGTTCCCCGAGTGGAAGGCGGCGGCGTAGACGCGCTTGCCGTCCGGCGTCACCGCGAGCGCGCGCGGCGTGTCGCTGAAGAGCGTCACGATGGAGAGCGGCGCGCCGCCGAGCGACGGCCCGAGGTGGTCGGCGTCGAACACCCAGACGTCCGCGCGCCCCACGCCGGGCGTCGTGATCTGCGGATCGAAGGGGATGTTCTGCCCGCGGTGCGCCGTGGTGATGAAGGCCCGCGAGCGCCGCGGCCCGGCGAATACGATGTCGCGCGGCTCATCGCCCACGAGCAGCGTACGAACCACGCGCGCCTTCTCGGCGTCGCGAACATCGACGACGCTCACGCTGTCGGACAGGTGGTTCACCACCCAGACCTCGTCTTCACCACGGGCAGCCACGGCGACCGGCTCGAGGCCCACGGGCACAGACGCTCTGAGCTGCAAACGATTGGCGTGGACGCGGAAGATCTCCAGCCGGTTATCGGGCGTGTTCACGGCGAAGAGCAGCTTGCCGTCCCTGGACAGAGCCATGGGGCGGACCTGGCCCGATTCGAAGGTCGTGAACGGTGTCGCGGCCGCCGCGGGGAGAGCGGCGGCGAGGAGCGTGGCCGTAGCACCGGTGCATACAGCCAGGAAGCGGCGCAAGCAGCATTGGGGCAGCATTTCTTCAACGTACGTGAAGTGAAGTCTTTCACAATAAAAAACGTGAATGTGTGATCGCGCCGCCATTGCGGGATCACTGGCGTCGATCCGGCTACACGCTCACACACAGGGCCGGTCAGGCCAGGGACGAAGCCCCGTCGAGGTGTCCACGGCGCATTGGCGCGGCGCATTGGCGCGGCGCTGGGGGCTCGAGGGCCCACGGCCCTCGAGCGGCGCTCACGGGGAGCCGCTGTCGAGGTGCCGGCCGACGAATTCTTCTATGGCTTCAAGCCGGAAGTCCCTGGCGAGCTGGCGCACATGCTTGGTGAACGGCGCGAGCGCCGGGTTCGACTGATCGAGCTTGTCTGCGTACTTCTGGATCTGGTTGACGAGCCCCCTGTGCGCGAGATCGCGCAAGGCCCTGAGATCCTCGGCCGGGGGCAGGGGGACATCCGCCGTGCCGAAGGCAGGGGTCACCCCCGAGCTGGGGCTGGCCTCCGCCTCTCCGGTCGCGCCGTCCTGCCGCTCGTGGATCCACTCCAGCCCGAGGTGCCGCTGCATCTTCTCGAGGAGCTCCTCCATCTGCAGCGGCTTGGCGACGAAGTCGTCCGCGCCTGCATCCAGGCTCTTGTCCTGATCGGTGATGAAGGCGCTGGCGGACGACGCGATGAGGATCGTCCCCGCGCGCTCCGGCATCTTCCGGATGCGGCGCATCATCTCCCAGCCGTCGAGCACGGGCATCGCGATATCGGTGATGATCAGGTCGAACCCCTCCTTCGCCGTCCTGTCGAGGCCCTCCTGGCCGTCGCTCGCCTCCGTCACCGCGAACCCGAGGGGCTCCAGCATGTTGATGATGACGGCGCGGTTCTCCCGCTTGTCGTCCACGACGAGGAGCTTCCGCCGCGCGCCCTTGTAGCCGACGATCTGCCCGTGCGCGGTCTGCCTCGCCGCCTCGGTCCAGTTCGGCGCCTCGGCGAGCGTCAGCTCCAACCAGAAGACGCTGCCCTTGTCGAGCTCGCTCCTGACCTGGATGGAGCTGCCCATCAGCGCGACGATCCGCTGGCTGATGGCCAGCCCGAGCCCGGTGCCCTCGCTGTGGCGCTTCTTGTCCCCGACCTGCTTGAACGGCAGGAAGATCTGGTCCAGGTGCTCGGCGCCGATCCCGCTGCCCGTGTCCTCGATCTCGAACCGTATCGTGCGCTTCCCGGCCTGCGCTCCGCGGCTCGCACCGTCCTGCGGGAGCTCGTCGCGCGCGTCCTGCTCTCCGCCCTGCGCCTCCGTGACCGTGAAGGTGACGCGGCCCTTCTCGGTGAACTTGATCGCGTTGCCGAGCAGGTTGAGCAGGATCTGGCGCAGGCGCCGCTGGTCGGTGCGCACGCCCCCGGGCAGCGCGGGGCCGGGCCTGTAGACGAACTCGATCCCCTTCTGCTCCGCGCGGATCCGGCAGATCTCGACCGTCGCGCGCAGGAAGGAGGGGAAGTCGAAATCGTTGGGGTGGAGCTCCATCGTCCGCGACTCGATCTTCGCCAGGTCGAGGACGTCGTTGATGAGGGTCAGCAGATGGGCGCCTGACTCGGAGATGACGTCCACCCCGCGCTGCTCCTGCTCGCCGAGGCGCGTGGAGCGCTTCAAGATCTGGGCGTATCCCAGGATGCCGTTCAGCGGCGTGCGCAGCTCGTGGCTCATGTTGGCGAGGAAGTCGCTCTTCGCCCGGTTGGCCGCGTCCGCGGCGGTCTTGGCCTCCTGGAGCTCGGCGGTGCGCTGCTCGACGCGCTGCTCGAGCTCCTCGTTCGTCTTTTCCAGGGCAGCGAACGACTCGCGGAGCTGCTGCGCCATGGCGTTGAGCGCGCCGCCTATATGCACGAACTCCCGGGTGCCCGACGCCTCGAAGCGCTGCTCGAGGTCGCCGCCACGGATGCGCTCCGCCGCCGTGACGAGCTGCCGCACGGAAGGCAAGGTCACGCGCATGATCACGAGCACGGGCAGCGCCACGATCGCCAGGATCGAGATCGCCGCGATCAGCAGGTAGTCCCAGTAAAGCCCCTTCACCGACGAGAGCATCGCCGCGCGAGGCACGTCGGTGAGCAGGTACCAGTCCGGCGCCGCGATGCGCGCCGCCACGATCACGCGCTCGGCGGTGTCGCTGACGACGCGCGCCGCCCGGCCGTCTCCGCGCTTCGCCTCCTCGAAGGCCCGCTTCAGCGCCGCGTCGCCCACGGAGTCGACCGTCAGCGTCCCTTTGCTCTCGTGGATCTCGCTCTGGTGCACGCTCGACACGAGCAGCGTTCCATCGCCGCTCACGAGGGCGTGCTCCGTCCCCGGGTACAGCGAGAGCTCCCGGAAGCTGTTCATCACCGCGTCGACCGTCACGTCGTGCCCGGCGCTGCCCGCGAACGCCCCGGCGCGGAAGAACGGCACCACCACGCTCACCATCCACTGGCGCGCCGCCGGGTCGTAGCTCGTCGGCGTCCAGCGCGGCTTCCCCTCGGGGTTGTTCGCCGGGAGCACCAGCGCCATCCACGCCGAGTTGACGAAGTCCACGGTCGTGTCGACCTGGTCGATGTAGCTCGTGTAGCTGGGCCAGTACATCACGAGCCCGTTCCGGGCGGGGATGAACCATGTATTGACGGGCTCCCCCGGAGCTCCCGCCGAATACAGCTCGGTCACGCGCTTCGTCTCCAGGAAAAAGAGCCTCTCCCTGTCGTCGAGCGGGTAACCTGCGGGCAGCCAGATGACGGCATCGCGCCCCGGAGCGAAGCCCGCCTTGCGCGACACCATCCCACCGTCGCGCGCGGGCCCGACCAGGGCGTCGAACCTCTCCGGGGAGCCCACAGGGTCTTCCTGGAGCGCCATGGTGAGGAAACGGCCATACCGGGCGACGCTCGCCTCCGCCTCGATCAGGCGGTCGTTCATGCGGCGGGTCCACTCGTCGTGCGTCCGCGTGTGGACCCCCAGCTCGTTCGTCAGGATCGCGCCCTCGATGGCCCACGCCGCGATCCAGATCCCCGGGACCACGAACACGAGCAGCGCGAAGACCAGCGGTCCTGCGACCCAGAAGGACAAGCTCGGTGCTGCGCGAAGCCGTGGCCCACCCCGCCCCGCCTGTTTGGTCATGACCGGCCATCGTACACGGATCATCGACGTGGCCTATTCCGAAACACTGCGCCTCGTGGTCGCGCGCCGCGCGCCGCGCCTACCTGGGCGAGGAGGGGAGCAGCTGTCGGAGCGCGTCCTGCAGGCGGCGGTACGTCACGATAGCGCGCCACTCCTCGCCCTCCTGCGCGAGGCCCCGGGCGACCTCAGGGCCGATGCCGGCCAGCACGCAGGCGCTGCCGAGGAGCCTCACCGCGGTCGCCACGCGCAGGAAGAGCGCGAGCGCGCTCGCCTCCATCCGATCGAGCCCGGTGACGTCGATGATCACCGCGCGCGCCCTCGTGGCCTTCACGGCGACGAGCAGCTTCTCCATCAGGTCTGCGCAGCGCTCCTCGTCGACGAGGCCGATCACCGGGACGCAGAGGATCTGGCGCCACACCTGGAGGATCGGCATGGACAGCGCGCGCATCGCGGCGCGCTGGTGCTCGATGAGCGAGAGCTTCTCGGTGATCTCCCGCTCGTGGGCGCGCTCGCGCGCCCGGGCGAGCTCCTCCTCGGCGCGGGCGCGCGCGAGCGCTTGCGCCGCCGCGGGCAGGAGGCGGCGGACGAGGCTGACGTGGCGCGCGCCGAAGAAGGCGCGCGCGGGGTGGGCGAGCACGAGCAGCGCCTGCAGCCCCCCGGCCTGGAGGGGCGCGTGGAGCGCGGAGCCGTAGCGCTCCAGGACGGCTTCCGGCTGGCGCTGCCACTCGGCGAGCTGGGTGACGTCGAAGCTGACGACCGGCCGGCCCGCGAGGGCGCGGGTGAACGCCGGCCCGCTCTGCCACGCGGTCAGCGACAGCCCTGGATCGGTGGCGGCGATGACCTCGCCGTCAGCCCCCTCGGCGAAGGCGATCACGAGCCCGGCGGCGGCGTCGAGACGCTCTGCGATCACCTCGACGACGCGCGCCAGCGTCTCCGCGAAGGTGCCTGGCTCCGTGAAGAGCAGGAGCGCCTCCGCCAGCCCTTCTGCCTCCAGCCGGAGCGCCCGCTCCTCTTCACGCGCGCGCAGCAGCTCGGCGATCGTCTCGCGGGCGGCCTCGTCTTCCATCGCGCCTCACTGTCCGAGGAGGATCACGGAGATGGAGAGGTTCGCATGCTGGTTCCTGCCGCGCGCGAAGCACCCTTGCTCCCCGAAGGTGAACCTGCCGAGGAACGGCGTCGCGCCGAGCGACGCGACGATGCCCTCGACCACGCGGTCGATGTCGTCGCGCACGGCGAGCATGCACCCCGCGCAGAAGATCACGAGCGCCCCCTGCGCGCGGAACGAGGGCGGCGCGGACTCCCGCGCGGCGTCGACGACGGAGCGGACGCGGCCGATGAGGCTCTCCCGCGACCCGCTCATGAGCACGAGCTCGTCCCCCTCGTTGATGTTCGCGCTGAAGGTCATGGAGTTGTCCTTCTCCACGGTGCTCGGGTGAATCAGCAGGAACTGGGGGACCTTACCGATCCAGCCCGAGGGCCGCCCGACGGGGTGGAGCGCTGTGTGCTCCAGGATGGAACCGCCGCCGAGCTGCCCGGAGATCAGGCCGCCGGTCCAGCGGTTGTACACCTCGGCGGCCGGGAGCCCGTCGATCTCGGGCAGGCGCCTGCCCTCGGCGCGGGTGACGCGACAGCGGTGCTCGGTGGGGACATAGCCGCTGCTGAACGCATGGCTGATCTCCCCGGACGGGTAGAGGGCAGTCAGGAGCACGGCGTCCCTGTGGGCGCGGCCGCGCTCCAGCTGCGATTGCGCTCCGTCGAGGGAGTCGGCCGCCGAGGAGCCGCCGAACACGGGCACGTCGGCGCCGACGACGTCCTCGATGCCGAGCAGGACCTGCTCCTCCGCGCCGGTCTGCGAGGTGAGCCAGAACAGGGCCGGGAGCTCGCCGGCGCGGCTGGCGTCCTCGATGGCGCGCTGCGCCGCGCGGGCGCCGGCCGCGCGCGGCGCAGCGCCGATCCGCTCGGCGGCGACGCCGTAGGCGCCCTGGGCGTCGGCGATCCCGAGCAGGGCGAGGCCTGGGCCGGGCGCGCCGTGGACCCCGGCGGCGGTCATGACGGACAGGCACGAGCTCGAGCCGTGGACGCGGACCGAGGCCGGCAGCGCCGCGGTGGCGCGCGCGAGCTCGTCGACGTCGTACGGCTCGGTGTAGCTCAGGAAGATATGGTCGGGCGCTGTGCCCAGGCTGGCCCGGAGCGCCGACACGGCCTCGTCGAACGCCTCGCCGGCCGCCGCCGCGGTGGAGGCTGAGGTAGCAATCTTCATGCGCACCGCTCTCCCTTGCTCACTCGCTCACGATGGCGCGATGACCACGACCTATACACGAACGCGCGCCGGCCCTGCCGCGATTTGACGGCGACCTGGACGTCGGCGAGGGCGGAGGGCGCGCTGTGGCATCTCGTCTCAGGCCTGTGACTGCCTGCCGCATGCGACCTGCCTGCGGACGCCGGCGAGCGGGCAGGGCCGTCGCGCGGACGTCCGGCGCCGCGCTGCAAGTGCCCGTATGTACATCAGATTTCCGGAAGGTGATCGCGGCGGCACCGTTCGTGTATCGCCACGCCCTGCCGCGGCGTGCTCGGCGCTCGAGCCGGCGCACGTTCAACGGAATCGATGGAGGTACCGATGGCCCAGGCAAGCAATCCGAGGTGGTGGGATGAGCACAAGACGTCCGGCTGGGAGCGCGTGAAGGAAGCGCTGCGGCGCGACTGGGAGCAGACCAAGGCGGACTTCACCAACAACAAGGGACAGGAGCTCAACCAGGACGTCGACGACACGGTGAAGCAGGCGCTCGGCAAGGAGCCGATTCCCCCGCGCCACGTGCCGAACAGCGACTGGGATGACGCCGAGCCGGGGCTGCGCTACGGCTGGGGCGCCGCGGGCCAGTACACCGAGCATCACGACTGGGACGACCGGGTCGAGAGCAAGCTCAAGGAGGAGTGGACAGACCTCAAGAGCGGGCGCACCTGGGATGAGGCCAAGGGCGCCGTGCGGCGCGGGTGGGACTCGGCGCGGCGCAAGGGGTCCTGAGCTCCGCACGGGCGACGTCGCATCCTGCCTCCGGTGAGCCGACCCAGAGAGGGGCCAGCCGGAGGCGGGGAGAACGGCAGAGAGCCCCCGAACGTCAGCTGTCGCGGCGCTGGCTCGACCTGCGCGCAGGTCGAGCCGGTCGGCTGCTCGGACGCTCTTCATCCTGCTCCGGCGGTGTCGTACCGACTGCCAGGGGCGACTCGAGCACGCGCACGACGAGGCGATGGAGGAGCTCCACGTCCGCCTGCGTGAGCGACGCAAACGACGCTCGAAGGACCTCGTCGACCACGGCAGTCCCTCTCTTCATGAGGTCTGCCCCGGTCGGGCTGAGATGGTGGCGTATCGCGCGTCCCGGGCCGACCTGTCGCTCGATCAAGCCGCGCTCGAGCAGCCGGGCCGACAGCGTGCCGAAGGCCTGATCCGTCTGGAAAGTCAGCTCAGCGAGCTGATGAGAGGACGCCCCGGGGTTGTTCGCGATATGGCGCAGCGCGTCCCACTGCACGAGCGTGATCCCGAGCGGCGCCAGGCTGGCGTCGACCGAGCGGTGGTGCCGCATCTGTAGCCGCTTGATCGCCAGGCCGAGGTCTCGAAGCTTCACCGCCATGGCCGGATGCTAACGCGCTGCATTTGTGGCGTCGACCAGGTAAACGGGCCAGGCCGACCCCGGACCCCGAGAGGGGATCGAGCCCCGGCGGGCCGAGCGATGATCTCCACCGGCAGGAAGGTTCCAAGGCGGGCGCGAGCCTGCCCGGCGTCCATATCCACCTCGGGACGTGGCGACGCGCAGGCCCGCGCGCCGGCCCACGTGCAGGCCCGCTCGCCCCAGGAGAACCGGGGGTCACGAGGCATTCTCCCCGGGGGCGCTTGACAAGTAAACATGTTTATATAGACTGGCCGTGACGTGGAGGTGTACAGCATGCGAAATCACGAAAACCAGGTGTCGCTCTTCTCCGGCACGCTGCCGGTCACGCTCGAGGATCGCGGTGAAGGCGGACCTACCTTCGTGCTGCTGCACGGCGGCGCCGGACCGAGCTCGATGGCCGAGCTGGCCGAAGGCCTGGCGAAGGATGCGCGCGTCCTCGTGCCGACGCACCCGGGCTTCGCGGGCACTGTCAGGCCAGAGCGCATCGCGCGGGTTGATGATCTCGTGCTCACGTATCTGGCCCTCCTCGACATGCTCGATGTCTCCGACGTCGTCCTCGTCGGCAACTCCTTCGGCGGCTGGCTCGCGGCGGAGATGTCGCTGCGCGGCGCGCGGCGCGTCGCCTCGGTCGCGCTGCTCAACGCGGTCGGCATCGACACCGGATCGCCGGCGCGCACCATCGTCGACCCGATGACGGTGCCGCCGAAGGACCGGCTGGCGCTCTCGTTCCACGATCCAGCGCGATTCGCTGCCCGGCTCGCGAGCCCGGAATCCGCGAAGCACATGCCGGACAACCAGCGAGCCCTCCGCGTCTACGCGGGGGAGCCGTTCATGCACGACCCGACGCTGCACGCGAGGCTCGGACAGCTCTCCGTCGCCTCGCTCGTCGTCTGGGGCGAGAGCGACCGCATCGTGGATCTCGACTACGGCCGGCGTTACGCCGCGAGCATGCCCGGCTCCGTGTTCAAGCCCGTGAGCGGGGCGGGGCACTTTCCGCAGATCGAACGCGCGGAGGAGGTCATCGATCTGTTGACCTCGTTCGCTCGAGCAGCGCCCATCACGTCCAACCCGGCGAAGCCCAGCGAGTGACGCTCTGCTGCCCCGCAGGCGCCCCCTGTCGGCCTCCAGCGTCCGCCGCGGCAGGCGACAGCCTCGCCTCGCGCCAGCGCCTGGGAGGGCAGCTCAGCGGCGAGAGAGCCCCAGTCGATCCCATGCGTCCAGACCCGGTGTGTGTGGCGTGAACCACATTGTCTCCGGGCGGCTCCGGCACCGCATCGACGAGCTCGGCGGTCGAGAGATGCTGCTGGACCCGGAGCGCCCTGGGCTCTCGCTGCATCAGGTCCACCCTTACGGTCCGGTGCGGCTCTTCGTGAAGTTTCACCGTAAGACCGGATGATCCTGATCCGCCTGAGGCGGGCGCGGCGCGCAAGGCCGCCCGCCACCGCGGGGGCGATGCCGAGTCGAAAGGGACGAGCGCTCGTGGGCTGACGTGCCGAGCAGAGGGCCCCATCGGCGGCATGGCTCGATCATCGATATGGTGTCGCTTTTCCAGGAGAGTGAACGAATCCTGGTTCTATCACCGAACCCCCGCGCGCAACGTGGCTGTATCTCGCAAGACGCTGCAGGGCAAAACAGCCTCGGGGTTAGAAAAGACTCTTGACTTTCTCCCCCTATTTGTATCAATAGTCTAATCCCACTTGGCGATCCGGAGCGTCCTCGGCCGGTCGCCAGGGTCGGTCGCAGGACGCGCCAGGGCCGACGCAGGGGGGGGAGGTACCTGCCGGATCACTTGCTTCTTGCAGCTGCGCGTCCAGGTTGCCCTTGCTTTTCCCGATGTAGGCCCCCCTCGCGCGGGGTGCCCGCATGTGAGTGTCTCTCCGACAATCCTCGTGTACGCCAGGCATATTGTCGGCACACCCCGCAGATGCAGCCGTGATCAAGAACATGGTTGCCGGGAATCTTGAACTCTAACCAATGGCTCGGTGGAGCTCGCAGGCGTCTCGCTTGTTTACTTCTTCGTCTTGAGTAGAAGCCTGCGACTCGAACGATCCTGTCATGGAGAATCTTAATGCGCGTCACTCGCCTGCTTGGCTACATTTCCGCTTCGTTCGCTTTCAGTCTGCTCGCTTGCAGCGTCATGCCCATCGAGGGTGAGGAGGTCGACCAGCTCGACTCCGCCGTGAATAGCGCGGACGGCTCGATGGCGGCGGTACTCTCACTTCAGTCGGACTGGGGGAGCGGCTACTGCGCGAGCGTGAAGGTAACGAACAACAACCGCGCACCGGCGACCACCGGCTGGAGCGTGGGCGTCGCGCTCAACGGCTCGACGAACAGCACGCCGTGGAACGTGAACGTCACGCCGGGGAGCGGGCAGTTCACTGCCACGAACGTGGGCCACAACGGAGCGGTGCCGAGAGGCGGCTCGGTGGAGTGGGGGTTCTGCGGCAGCGGCTCCGGGCGGCCTTCGATCGCCTCGGTCACCGGCACCGGAGGCACGGTCGGCACGGGCACTTCCTCCTCGTCGAGCAGCAGCTCGAGCGTCTCGTCGAGCAGCAGCTCGAGCGTCTCTTCGAGCAGCAGCAGCAGCAGCAGCAGCAGCTCGGGGGCGGGCGGCGCCGGCGGCAGCGGCGGGGCCGGTGGCAGCGGCGGGGCGGGCGGCTCCGGCGGGGCGGGCGGCGGCGGCAGCACGTGCACGGCAGCCGACCAGAGGGTCTGCGCCAATCAGAATGGCACCCACTGCGGCTACGCCTTCGAGTACTGGAAGGACTCGGGGACCGGCTGCCAGACCAACACCAATGATGGCTTCAGCGTGGAATGGAGCAACATCAACAACCTGCTGGGCCGTAAAGGTCTGCGACCCGGGTCGAAGAACCAGATCGTGACCTACAGCGCCGACTACCGGCCGAACGGCAATTCGTACCTCGGTGTCTATGGGTGGACGAGGAGCCCGCTCGTGGAGTACTACATCGTGGATAGCTGGGGCAGCTGGCGTCCGCCGGGCGGCGAGGGGCGCATGGGCACCGTTACGAGCGATGGCGGTACCTACGACATCTATCGGACCCAGCGCGTCAACCAGCCTTCCATCGATGGTAACGCGACCTTCTATCAGTACTGGAGCGTCCGTACGTCGAAGCGCACGAGCGGAACCATCACCGTCGCCAACCACTTCAATGCGTGGGCGGGCCTGGGGATGAACCTGGGGAACCTGTACGAGGTCTCGATGGTCGTGGAGGGGTACCAGAGCAGCGGCAGCGCTGACGTGAACGTGTCGATGAGATGAGCGCTCGGCCTTGAGCACCCGGTGGCGCGACGCAGGGGGGGCGGAGCGCATCGAAGAGCGCTCTGGCAGCCCAAGCGCAGGTCCCGCAGCTGGGGCTTGACGTCTCCGCAGCGTCTGGGCTCCCTTCTCCCGCACCCATCTCGGCGATCACGTTCAGGAACGCCTCCTGAGCCGGATCATCCACATCGGCCGAGCTCCCCAACAAAACGATCCCATCGGCGGGCTTCATCATCCAGATCCCCGGCCTCCGCCGGCGCCGGCTGATCCGCCCTTCGACCGCGCCGCCCGCGCACCGCTCTGCGCAGGCGGCCGGCGTGAAGGCGACCTGGGATGGCGCATCGTCCGGCCATCGGGCGAACGCGTCGCGGGGACACGCGCCCGGCCTGCCTGCTCGACCAGCTCCGCGCCGCTGGAGGCTGCAGCCTCCAGCTGGAGGAGGGTGTCGCCTCGCGCCGTGATGCGCGGAGCGCGTGGCCGCCCGAGAGCTGGGCTTTCCTCCGACATCCTCGCAGCGAGCTGCAGGTGCCTCGACCTCATGAATTTCCGCGGGTGCAGTCCGGCTGCCCCTCGCCGCAGGTGCGGGCATCGAGGCGCCGGCGTGCCGTCTCCCCGCCGGATGGCCGACCCGAAGGAGCGGCACGACGCGTGCTCTCTTTCTGTGCGTTCGCGGATACGCGCATCAGCGCGACGCAAGCCGCGAGCTACCCGGAGGCCTCACGATGACGAAGCAGGCGTTCTCTCTTCTACCTCTCATGCCGCCGCGTGCCACCTCGAGCGCCCGCGCCGGTACGGCCCCGGACGCGCTGCCGCGGCGTGGCGCCTCGGTGCTCCTCGCGACGGCGGGCGTGCTCTGGTCGGGCGCGGCGGCACAGGCGGCAGAGCCCGACTTCAACCACGATGGTTATGCCGATCTCGTCATCTCGGCGCACGCCGAGGATGTGGGTGACGCGCAGAATGCCGGCCTGGTCCACGTCATCTATGGATCGAGCGAGGGAGCTTCCGCGACCGGCGCGGCGGGCACGGGGCGCGCTGATCAGACATTCTCGATCGCGTCGCTCGGGCTCGCGGGCGTCGCGCCGGCAGCACAGGACTCCTTCGGCAAGGCGGTCGCCTGGGGCGACTTCAACGCCGACGGGTGGACCGACCTGGCGATCGGCATCCGGGCACGGGAGGTGGATGGCTCGACGTCTGCCGGAGCGGTGGCGATCATCTACGGTCTTCCGGGGCAAGCCTTCATCGCTGCGGGGCTCAAGCCGGGCGGCACGGACGGCAACGCAAAAGCACAGCTCATCACCCAGAGCTCCATCGGCGTGGCCGGGACCCCCGAGGCGGGAGACGCGTTCGGCGCCGCGCTCGCGTCGGGCGACTTCAACGGCGATGGCATCGACGACCTCGCCGTCGGCGCGCCGGGGGAAGGCTACCCCGCGCCGGGGGAAGACTACCCCACCGGCGGCGTCAACATCATCTACGGCTCGGCCACGCCGCAAGGGCTGGGGTACGGAAAGGCGGGCACCATCCGTCGCTGCCTCGCGCCCGCGGGGAGCAGCTGCCCGTCCAACAAGATCTTCTGGGCAGGCGAGACGCTCGCGGCCGCCGATTTCGACGGCGATGGCCACGACGATCTCGCGATCGGGAGCGAATGGCACTCCAGGGGCCTCGTCGCGCTGATCTACGGCACATCGTCCGGCTTCGCGGCCAGGGACCTCTACATGCTCCGGCAAGGGTACGACGGCCTGCAGGGGGAATACCACAACGAGGACAGCTTCGGCGATGCGCTCGCAGCCGGAGACTTCGACAACGACGGCTTCGCGGACCTGGCGATCGGCACGCCCCAGGACCGCGTGCCCGTGCTCGGCGGGTACGATGTATCTCAGGGATCCGTGAGCGTGGTCTATGGCACGAACAACGGGCTGTCGACCTTCGGCAACCAGCGCTTCTTCCCGTCCTTCCTGGGAAACGCAGGGAACGAGCACTTGTGGTTCGGTCAAGCGCTCGCGACCGGCAACCTCGACGGCCAGCACGGGGATGATCTCGTGATCGGCGCCCCGTCCGAGTCGGGAGCGGGGTACTCCGGGACCGGCGCGGCGTACATCCTGTACAGCATGTCCAGCGGGCTCTCCATCCTCTCTCGCCGGCACTGGACCCAGGAGAAGTCTGTAGGATTCGCCTTTTCCTCCCCGATATGCGACGAGTTCCATGGTGACGGCGACCATTTCGGCAAGGTCGTTCGCACGGGCGACTACAACAACGATGGGAAGGCGGATCTCGCGGTGTCCGCGCCTGGAAAGAGCCTGTCGGCCGGCCTTGGCCATGAAGGCATGGTCTTCGCGCTCACCAGCGGGAGCGCCTTCCTCAACGGCGACCCCCGAGACTTCTCCTCCGCGCGGTCGTTCCGTCAGGGGAGCGACGGCGTGAACAACGCGCCTCACGCGAACGACGGCTTCGGGCAGTGACGCTCGGCCATCGGCGACATGGCGGATGAGCGCCGCGCCCCGGCGCCGCCCGTCGCGAAGGCGGGCGCCGCCCGTGTCGCGAAGCCGGCGCCGGCCGTCGTGAAGCCGGGTGCCGCCCGTCGCAAGGCGGCGGCGCCGCGCAGCGGGGACTAGACGACCGGTCTAATAGCCGCTACAGTACGGTTCCGTGAACGCGACCGCCGCCGTCACCGACGTCCGCCAGCACATCCTCGAGGTGGCCAAGCCGCTGCTGCTGCGCAAGGGCTTCACCGCGGTCGGGCTGGCCGAGGTGCTGGCGGCGGCGCAGGTGCCGAAGGGCTCGTTCTATCACTACTTCGGCTCCAAGGAGGCCTTCGGCGAGGCGGTGCTCGAGGCCTACTTCGCCGACTATCTGGCGCGCATGGACGCGCTCCTGGCGCAGCCGGGCACGGCCGCGCAGCGGCTGATGGTCTACTTCCGGGACTGGATCGACTCGCAGACCGGCGACGAGGCGCAGGGCCGTTGCCTCGCGGTCAAGCTCGGCGCGGAGGTCAGCGATCTGTCCGAGAGCATGCGCGCGGCGCTGGAGCGCGGCACCCGGGGCGTGGTCGAACGCCTGGCGCGCTGCATCGAGGCGGGCAGGGCGGACGGCTCGCTGCCGGCCGCGCCGGACGCGCAGGCGGTCGCCGCCACCCTCTACCAGACCTGGCTCGGCGCGAGCCTGCTGGCCAAGATCGCCCGCCACCGCGCGCCGCTGGACACCGCCATGGCCAGCACGCGGCAGCTGCTCGGCCTGGCGCACGACGCTTGAGGCGGGAGATGCGCGCGCGCTCCCGCCTTTTCTGTTCCCCGTTTCTAGACGACCGGTCTACTCGTGAAATTGCCCGCTGCTCTGGCTGGTCCGCGCTCGCCGTTGCCGTCCGGCGCGCGGGGGCGGTCCAGCCGGAGCTCTTCCACCCACGCCACAGGAGCAAGCCATGCCGCAAAGCGAACCCGTCAACCGTCGCATCGTCCTCGCCGCGCGCCCGCGCGGTCTGCCGACACCGCAGGACTTTCGCCTCGAACACACCGCCGTGCCCACGCCGGGCGAAGGGCAGGTGTTGCTGCGCACGCTGTATCTCTCGCTCGATCCGTACATGCGCGAGGTGATGAACGAGATCGGGCCTGCTTACGCGCCGTCGGTGCGGCTGGGAGAGCCGATGGTGGGCGGCACGGTCAACCGCGTCGTCGCCTCCAGGCACCCGCAATTCCGCGCCGGCGATCTGGTGCTCGGCAGGGCGGGCTGGCAGGACTACGCGCTGTCGTACGGCCAGGATCTGGTCCCGCTCGGCGAGATGGCGCAGCCGTCGCTGGCGCTGGGCGGGCTCGGCATGCCTGCGTTCACCGCCTACGTCGGCCTGCTCGATATAGGCCGGCCCAGGCCGGGCGAGACAGTGGTCGTGGCCGCGGCGACAGGCGCTGTCGGCGCGGTGGTCGGGCAGATCGCCCGGCTCCAGGGCGCGCGCGTGGTCGGCGTCGCTGGCGGCGCCGACAAGTGCCGCTGGGCGGTCGAGGAGCTCGGCTTCGACGTCTGCCTCGACCGGCGCGATCCGCGGCTCGCGCAGCGGCTCGCCGCCGCCTGCCCGGACGGCATCGACGTCTATTTCGAGAACGTCGGCGGCGCGGTGTTCGACGCGGTGCTGCCGCTGCTCAACCTCGGCGCGCGCGTGCCGGTGTGCGGCGTGATCGCCCATTACAACGACGACGCTCCGCCGCCCGGCCCGGACCGCTTGCCGAAGACGATGTCGACGGTGCTGCAGAAGCGCATCCGCATGCAGGGCATTGTCATCCTCGACCACTACGCCGACCGCTTCGACGCCTTCCGCCGCGACATGGGCGCGTGGGTCGACGCCGGCCAGGTGAAGCTGCGCGAGGACCGGGTCGACGGGCTGGAGAGCGCGCCGGCGGCGTTCATTGGCCTGCTCGAGGGGCGCAACTTCGGCAAGCTCGTGGTGCGCGTCGCCGACGCTTGAGCCGGGCCGGCCGAGCCCTGGCGGCCGGGGGCAGCCGGAGCTCGCGACGTGCACGAAGGTCATCTCGGGCTGATCGACGCGCCCTCGTGATCACGTCGGCCGGGTCGGAGTCACCCCTTCTTCACCCCGTTCTCGACGGGCTCCGAAGGCCATGAGCGCCGCGGCCGAGCGCGTCGCCGAGCGCGTCGAGGAAGACGCGCACGCGCGGGACGGAGGCCCGGCGCGCCGGCGTGAGCGCGTGCAGCGGTGGCCCGTCGGTCGCGAACGGCGCCAGGACCTCCACGAGGAGCCCCGCCTCGAGCAGCGGCGCGGCCATGAAATCGAGGACCTGCGCCACCCCGACCGCGTGCGCTACCGCGTCGATGAGCAGATCGCTCTGGTCGAGCAGGATGCGCGAGGGCGTCGCGCCGGTGATGGCGTCATGGCCAGCGCGGAAGCTCCACTCGACGACCTTGCCGCGCAGCACGAACTTGATGCACTCGTGCCGCGCGAGGTCAGCCGGCGAGGTCGGCGCACCCCGGCTCGCGAGGTAGGCCGGGGCGGCGACGGTGATCCAGCGCGGAGTCCGCAGAGCGCGCGCGATGAGCGACGAGCCCGCGAGCGGCCCCAGGCGCAGCGCGACATCGATCTCCTCCTCCGCGAGCCGCAGGAGGCGGTTGGTGACGACGAGCCGGATCGACAGACGCGGGTAACGCGCCGACAGCCGCGCGACGACCGGGAGGACGCTGCGACCGAGCACCGGCGGCAACGTCACGCGCAGCGTGCCGTGCGGCTCCCGCTGGGCGCCGGCGACCTGCTCGCGCCCCGCCTGGAGCTGCGCCATCGCCGCGCGGCAGCGCTCGAGAAACATCGCGCCCTCCGGCGTGAGCGCGACGTGGCGCGACGTGCGCTCGAGGAGCACGACCCCGAGCTCGGCTTCCAGCTTGGCCACCGACTTGCTCACCGCGGCGGCCGTGACGCCGAGGCGCGCGGCCGCGGCGCGGAAGCCCCCCGCCTCCGCCACGCAGACGAACGGGATCACACCGGTGAAGAGGTCCACGGCGTCGAGGGTAGGTCGTTAACCTGGGGTTGACAATGCGTTGCCCGCGCGCCTCATGGTCATCTGCGCGCGCGCAGCTATCTTGTCCCCGAGGAACGGAGGACCCGCGATTCATGTGCCTCAGCAGAAAAAGAAGATCGGTTTTCGCGAGGTCGGCGTTCAAGGCCTCGTCGGTCCTGTGGATGGCGTGGCTGTCCAGCTGTACCCCCCTGACGAGCACATCACCGCGAGGAGGACTGGATTCCATGAGCACGGTCACCGTCCGCTACATGATCGACGATGTCGACGCCGCCATCGCCTTCTACACGACGTACCTCGGCTTCACGCTCGAAACCGACGCCCGACCCGCGTTCGCGTCCGTCACCCGCAGCGACCTGCGGCTCCTGCTCAGCGGGAAGGCCAGCTCCGGCGCGCGGCCCATGCCCGACGGGCGCCAGCCTGTCCCCGGCGGCTGGAACCGCATCCAGCTGCCAGTGGCGGATCTCAGCGCCGAGGTAGCCCGGCTCCGCGCGGCCGGACTACGGTTCCGCAACGACATCGTGAGGGGAGTCGGCGGCTCCCAGATCCTGCTCGATGACCCCTCCGGCAACCCCGTCGAGCTCTGGCAGCCCGCGCAGTGAGGGCTGCTCCGCCAGGCACGTCGCCTGGCGGCGGTCGGGTCATGTCCTGCGGCTCCGCCGGCGTCATCTCCACATGAGGCAATGACGACGCCACCCTGTGAAGCTGCCCTCGCGCGCCAGGTGAGCAGCGGCCTCCGCCGCCGGGAGGCGCCGTCACGCGGCCGGGCGCGCGCGGGTGGACCGAGCGCGGCACCTCCACTATGCTGCGCAGGCGCTCGTGGTCGCGCCAGGCACGGCCATCGCAGCGGCAGCTCGTCGCCGCGCCGAGCGCGGCGCTGCCGGCGCCGGATGCGAACAAGGGCGTCCGCCAGCGCAGCAGGAGGAGACGACATGTTGAAGGTGCTGGCCTTTCTCACCAAGAGGGAAGGCATCGACACACAAGCTTTCATCGATCACTACGAGAAGCACCACGTGCCGTTCATCTGCGGCCTGGCGCCCACTCCCATCGTTTACAAGCGCAACTACCTCGTGCGGGGCGACGAGCTCAACCAGGAAGACGCCGCGATCGACTTCGACGTCGTGACAGAGCTGGTCTTCCCCGATCGGGCCGCCTATCTCGCCTGGGCGGCCCTGATCTTCGCACCAGGCTCCGGCGAGCTGGTCGTCGCGGACGAGCTGAAGTTTCTCGAACGGTCGCGGACCAGGGCCTATGTCGTCGAGGAGCGCGTGACGTCCGGATGCTGAGACATCCCCTCGAATCCTTCGGAAAATTCACAGGGAGGCGGGGAGACGGAGAGTGAAATCTTACACCTCGAACGCGAGATCGTTGCCGCGGTCGCTCGGCGATGAGGGCTGAATTGTCCAATGCCAATGAATCGACCGAGATCCCGGCTGCTCGTCGAGGAACCTGGGTGACCGGAGGACAGCGCGCCGGTAAGCTACCTTCCTGAACATCTCCTCGTTTCGGCCCTGTCCGAGGCGGCGAGATCGAAAGGAGCTCACCATGACGAGGATGATTCGACGAGCCTTTGCCTCCGTGCTCCTGCTTTCCGGAGTGGGCCTCTGGGTATGCGCCGCCGGCGCCCCCGCGGCGGCGGCCACGGAGACCCCCGCGGCGGCGGCCACGGAGGCGGAGCCCGCGGCATGCTGGGAGTGCGTCAAGAACAGCGACTGCGACGCAAAATGCGACGGCCCCGGCAGCGGCGTCTGTCGGTGGGCCGGCTGTACCACCTGCCTCTGCACGCGGTAGCCGGGCGCCGGCTCCCCGCCGCGATTCGAGATCTGCGCTTCGAGCGGCGGCGCCGGCCACGGGCCGGGGCAGCGGGTCATCCGCCGATCAGGTGCCGCGCGTAGCCGTACACATAGACCGTGATGAGCAGGGCGGCGGCGACGTCGAGGACGAAGCCCGTCTTGATCATGACCGGGAGCCGCACGTAGCCGCTGCCGAACACGATGGCGTTCGGCGGCGTGCCGGCGGGCAGCATGAAGTCGCAGGACGCGGCGATCGTGGCCGCGAACAGCACGCCGAGGTCCTGAGGGAGCACGTTGAGGGCGACGTTCACGGTCGCTGTGTTGGAGGCCAGCGCCGACAGCGCGACCGTCGCCACGCTGGCGAGCCCGATCTGGGCGAGCAGCGGGGCCTCCGCGACGACCGCGAGCTTCGCGGCCATCCACGCGGAGAGCCCGCCCGCCTCGATGCCGGCCGCCATCGTGAAGCTGCCGCCGAGCAGGACGAGCGTGCCCCAGGGCATCCGCCGCAGCGAGGCGAGCGAGAGCGCGCGCAGGGCGAGCAGGCTCAACGCCGCCAGGACCGCCACGGCCGCCTCGTAGTGCTTGCCCTGCACCTTGTAGGCCGCGGAGCCCGACCCCAGCGCGGCGTCGAGGCCCCGGAGCGCGGCCTGGAGCTGCGGCGCGATCGCGGCGCGCAGCGGGTCGCCGAGGATCCAGAGCATGCTGGCCAGGGCGAAGACGGCGGCGACCGTCTTCTCGCCGCGGCTCATCGGGCCCATCGCCGCGAGCTCGCGGTCGAGCACGTCGCGCGCGTGGCCGGCGCTGAGCCCGTCCCGCTTGCCCACGCGCCAGAGCGCGAGCCAGAGCAGCGGGACGAACAGGACCACGAACGGCGAGGCGAGCGCCATGTACCGCAGAAAGCTGATGTCGTGGTGGAGCTTGTCCGCGAGAAAGCCGCAGAAGATGGAGTTCACGCCGGTGCCGATCTTGGTGCCGATGCCCCCGACGTTGGAGGCGTAGGCCACCCCCAGCATGATCGCCGTCCCGAAGTGCGAGAGCCGGCGCCCTCCAGCCGCCGCCTCCAGCTGCGCGAGCAGGGCGAGCCCGATCGGGAGCATCATGACGGCGGTCGCGGTGTTGGAAATCCAGAGCGAGATCGAGGCGGTCGCGACCAGCATGCCGAGCAGGAGCCGCTTCGGATCGGCGCCGATGGCCCGCATGATGTGGAGCGCCACCCGCCGGTGCAGGTTCCACTGCTCCATGGCGGCGCCGATCGCCATCCCGCCGAGGAACAGGAAGATGTAGGCGTCGAAGAACGGCGCGACCGCGCGGGCCGCGTCGCCCGCGAGCCCGCGGCCGAAGACGCCGAGCAGCGGAAAGAGCACGAGCGGCAGGCACGCGGTGTACGCGATGGGGAGCACCTCGAAGAGCCACCACAGCGCCATCCACGCCGCGACGGCGGCCGCGTACGCGGGGCGGTGGCCATGGCCGGGGACGGCGTGGAGCCCGCTCGGGATGAGCGCGATCGCGAGGGCTGCGGCCGGACCCGACGCGATGCCGAGCCAGCGCAGCGGGCTCACCCGCCGAGCGGGCGCGCGGCCGCGGCGCGGCGCTCCCGGGGGCGTGGCGGAAAGCTCTGGCTGGCCCTGCACGGGGCGACTCTATCGCACCGGCGCGTCCCCTCGAAGGAGCTCGCCGTACCAGCGCGCGTAGCCCGTCGACGCGACCAGGC
Source organism: Sorangium sp. So ce321 (assembly GCF_051530195.1). Taxonomy (NCBI): domain Bacteria; kingdom Pseudomonadati; phylum Myxococcota; order Polyangiales; family Polyangiaceae; genus Sorangium; species Sorangium sp. So ce321. The sequence goes on from NZ_CP150329.1 coordinate 3,641,253, forward strand.
GACGGTTCTCGTCGGGCGCTCCGTCGCTCCACCACGGTAGACCCCGTTCGCCCAGGGCGATCTTCGCCTCGTTCACGCGGCAGCGGGCCGCCCGCAGCGCCCGCTCGTCGCCCGCGCGCAGCGCGCGTCCGACCTCGCGCCGGGCCGCCATGAGCTCGGCGACGAGGCGCTTCCGCGTGTCCTCCGGCAGCGAGGGGTTGGCCCGGCGCCACAGGCGCCCGCGCACGATCAGGTAGCGGCCATCGGGCGTCACGAGCGGCCCCGGCGCGGCGGCCACGGAGCGCTTCGCATCGGTCGCTGGTCGCTTCGGGGCGGCCGCGGGGCGCTTCGCAGCAGATGCCGGATGTTGCGGGGCGGCCGCGGGGCGCTTCGCAGCAGATGCCGGGCGTTGCGGGGCGGCCGCGGGGCGCTTCGCACCGGTCGCCGGGCGTTGCGGGGCGACCGCGGGGCGCTTCGCACCGGCGGCCGGCCGCTGCGGGGCGATCGCGGGGCGCTTCGCGTCGGTCGCGGATCGCGGCGCGGCGGTCGCGGATCGCGGCGCGGCGGTCGCGCGGGGGCTCATGCGCTGCGCTCAGGCAAATGTCGGGCACACCGCAGGCGCGGCCTGGCACAGCCTTCGCCTGTGGTCGGCCACCTGATGGGTGCACAAGGAGAACGGGCGATGAAGGTTCTGGTGACCGGCGGCACGGGGGTGGTGGGCCCGGAGGTGGTGCGGCGGCTCCTGAGGAGAGGGCACAGCGTCCGGCTCCTGTCGCGCCACGCGAGCGACGATCGCAAGGCGTTCGAGGGCGACGTCGAGGCCTTCGACGGCAACATCGGCGACGCCGCCTCGGTGCATGGCGCCGCCGAGGGGTGCGACGCTGTCATTCACCTGGCGGCCGTGGTCGCCGAGCGGCCGCCGGAGGTCACGTTCGAGCGCGTCAACGTCGAGGGCACACGCAACATCGTCGCCGAGGCCGAGCGGGCGCGCGTGCTGCGCTTCGTCTACGTCTCGTCGCTCGGCGCCGACAGCGGCGAGTCGGACTACCACCGCTCGAAGAAGAAGGGCGAGGACATCGCCCGCACCTTCTCGCGCGAGTGGATCATCCTCCGCCCCGGCAACGTCTTCGGCCCTGGCGACGAGCAGGTCTCGCTCCTGCTCAAGATGGTGCGCACGCTGCCGGTCGTGCCCCTCGTCGGCAATGGCGACCATCCGTTCCAGCCGGTCTGGTGCGAGGACTGCGGCGAGGCGCTCGCCATCGCGGCCGAGCGCGCCGACCTCGCGGGGCGAGAGCTCGACCTGGCCGGCCCCGAGGTGACCTCGATGAACAAGCTGCTCGACCGCTTCGAGGCGATGACCGACAGGCACCCGACCCGGGTCCCGCTGCCGGCGTGGATCGAGTCGACCGGCGCGAAGCTCGCGGCGAAGTTCGGCATCGAGACGCCTGTCGGCGCCGACCAGATCACGATGGTCATCGAGGGCAACGTCATCCCCGAGGGGCGCGAGAACGCCCTCGACGTGCTCGGCGTCAAGCCGATGCCCCTCGACGAGAGCCTGGGCAAGCTCGGCGACTCGCTGCCCGAGCGGCTGCCTTCCGAGGGCATCGGCCCGATGCACCGCAAGCTCTACCGCGCCGTGATCCGCGGCTCGCGCCTCGACGCCGAGGGGCTCATCGCGCTGCTGCGCGACAAATTCCCGGAGCTCGCTCCCCGCGAGACCGTTGTCGTCGGCGCCGAGCCCGAGAGCCCGACGCGCATCGAGCCGGGCGCGACCCTCACGATGGCCCTGCCGCTGCGCGGGCACGTCCAGGTGCGCGTCGAGGAGGTCTCGCCCCGCGCGATCACCCTCGCCACGCTCGAGGGCCACCCGCTCGCCGGGGCGGTGCGCTTCGTGGCCGAGCCCGCTGGCGACGGGGCGGTCCGCTTCGAGGTGCAGACATGGAACCGCGCCTCGACCCTCGCCGACCTCCTGGTCATGGAGACCGTGGGCGGAGCGATCCAGACGTACACGTGGACCTCGCTGGTCGAGACGATCATCGAGCGCAGCGGCGGCCGCGCCGAGAAGGGCGTCGAGGTGACGCGCGACGACCCGGACGAGCGCGAGGCCAACACCTTCGAGCGCTGGCTGGAGGACCTCATCCTCCGCCGCGTGCGGCGCGACGACGCCCCGGCCCCCGCGATGGCCGCCGGCTGAGGTCACGCGCGCCGCCGCCCGGCCCGGGTGCCTGGGCGCGGCGCGAGCTCGGCCCCCGCGACGCTCGCGAGGGACGTGTCGCTTCGTGCCTCGATCGCGGCGCGGATCGGGGCAACCCGCCACGCCGCGGCTCGCGCTTGTGAATGGCAGGGACGTAGGCTTGCAGTGAACGCTCGCCCGCCCCTGCCTCGCTGGGCCGACCGCCGGTGCGAAGCCGCTGATGGCAGCGCTCCGGCCGCACGGCGGCACGCCGCATCACCGCACGGTGATGTTGGGCCTGGGGGGCTCCCTCATGCCGTCGCCGATGTGGAAGCTGGTGTGCGGCGGCTGGTTGTAGGTCGCGTTTTGCGCCGACACGTTGGCGCGGTACTGCGGATCGTGCATCAGCGTGTAGATGCGGCGTCGGGTGAGCTGATCGGTGGTGTAGATGCGCAGGCTGTCGCCACACAGGAACACGACCTCCTCGCGCCAGTCACCGAACAGGTCCGCGCTGAGGGTCGGCACCGATTTGCTGCCGTTGATCGAGGTGCAGCCGTTCGCGGTGAAGCCCCGACCTTCGCCGTCGAAGTTCGTGACGGTGTTGCCGTCGAGCAGCTCGCGACTCTCGTCGCCGTCCCACCAGATCAGGAAGTTCACCTGGCGTGGACGGGAGCCGATGTTGCGACCATTGGCCGCGTTGAACAGGCCGGCGGTGTTGGTCCAGGCCTCACCTCCGGGGTTGTCGGGAGAGATGTCGTCGGCAGCGCCGCGCCCCGGTCCCTCGCCGTCGCTGTTGGGGCCGCGCCACAGGATCTCGCAGGTCTCCGCATCTCGAAGGAAGTACGAGGGCACGCCGTCGGCTTCGGTCGGCTGAAACACCTCGAGCCCGGGGCGTGAGGGGACCAGGTCGGCGACGTGAATCGCGTCGCCGTGTCCGTAGAAGCTGACGGCGCACTTGCCCCTGCCATCGGGGCCGATCGTCGCCGCGCCCGGGATGATCTCCTGCCTCAGGTCGCCGTCAGTATCCGCCGCCATGACGCTGTGGACGCCCTTGCCGGCGTAGGCACCGTTGCCGTCCGCGGACGAATCGAACCTCCACAACAGGCTCAGCCTGCCGTCGCGGTAGTTGTACGCTCCGAACGTCATGCGGGCGTAGTAGCCACGCTGCATGACGACGCTCGGTTTGCCCGAGTCATCGAGGAACGCCAGCGTGGCGTTGTAGCGATCCGAGCGGTTGCCGTTGTTGTCGCCGAAGCTGCCGCTCGTGATGGGGGCGTGGTACTCGATGGTGGCGAGCTCGGAGCCGTCGACGCCGCTGAAGACCGTGAGGTATTCCGGCCCGCTCAAGATCTTGCCCGCCCTGTTGCGATAGTCTCGCGCGTCGTCATCGTCGGCGGCGGGACCGGTGTGCAGGAACGCTCCCTTCCCATCGCGCGTGCCGGGCGCGGTCTTGACGGCGATCTCCGCGCGACCATCGCCATCCAGGTCGTACACGACGAAGGGCGTCGTGTGCTCGCTCTCGCGGATGTTGATGCCGAGGTCGATGCGCCACAAGAAGGTGCCGTCGGTGTCGTAGGCCGCGAGCTTGGGCTGGCCGGTGCGGCCGTCCTGCGACGGATCGCGCGGGCTGTTCTGCTCCTTGACCACGAGCTCGTAGTCGCCGTCGCCGTCGAGATCGCCCGGAGAGGCGTCACCGGCTTCGTAATCGTCGGGCGTTTCGAGCGGGATGGTCAGGTAGTTTCGCTCCCACGTGGGTGTGCCCGAGTCCCCGTCACGCGTGTTGGCCGAGTCGCCCTGCTCGGCGCCGTCGATCACGGCGCGGACGGTGTACTTCGCGCCTCCCGGGGCCCCCGAGTCGACGTAGTTGGTCGAGTCGGTGATGGGAGCGCCGTTCACCTTGGTGCCGTCGCGGTAGACGTTGAACCCGATCGCGGGATCCTCGTAGCCCATCAATCGCCAGCTGATGAAGTTGCCGTCGCCCGAGCGCACGGCCACCACGCCGCGGCACAGGTTCTCCAGCGTGACGTGGCCAGCCGCGGCGGCCGGCGTCACTCCGCAGATCGACTCGCCTGGATTGTCGGTGCCGCCTGTGCCGGGGTCTCCGCCGCCCGAAGAGCCGCTAGAAGTCTGCCCCGAAGCGCCGCTGGAAGTCTGCCCCGAAGAGCCGCTGGAAGTCTGCCCCGAAGAGCCGCTGGAAGTCTGCCCCGAAGCGCCGCTGGAAGTCTGCCCCGAAGAGCCGCTGGAGGTCTGCCCCGAAGCGCCGTTGGACGTCTGCCCTGACGCGTCGCCTGCATTCGGAGCGCCACCGGAACCGTCATCGCCCGACTCGGACCCGTTACACGCACTCAGGGCTCCCGCCACGACCAGAGCCATGGTCCCGTACGCAATGTCTCTCATTGTAGTGCTCGCCTTTCAAGCCAATCGAGGAAAAGCCGAACGCCGACGCCGACGCTGCCGGAGCGTGGCGCGCATGAGCTGGTCGCGGATCACCCCGCGACCGAGGGCGCTGAGCCGCCGCTACGGAACGTCCGAGATCACCGTTTCCAGAGCTCGACGGGTATGTGGGATGAGGTGCTGGCTTTCGGTCACCACTCTGAGGCGTCCACTCGCCTTTTTTTCAAGGCGCGCTCCGGAGGAGCCGCAGGGGTGGAATTTTATGGTCGGGTGAAACGGTCCAGAGCACCGATCCGTGCCGGCCGAGCCCGCCGCTCGCGTCGACGCGCTGCCGGAGCCTTGCCGCTCGCCAGCGCCCGGCCTCGACGCGATGGAGCTGCTGCCGCGGGCCGTGGGTCGCGGCGTCGCTGTAGAGGTCGGTCACGAGCGCGGCCGGCGGCGATGTTGCTCTGGAAGGCCCAATCTCGCTCGCGGCGGGCAAAGCCGTCGATGCGACTGGCCCGCCGGGCCTCGAAGCCGAGCCTCTCCGGGAGCCCCCGCGCGCCGTTCGCAAGGGCCTGGATCGCCGACGCGATGCTCTGGCCGCCGAACGTCGTGCACCGTCGCTTATCGCGCGCTTCCGCGGGGAATGCCGAGGCGGTCTTCGTAGGCGTTCAGGACTTTCACGAACGCGGGCCGCTCTTCGCAGCGACGGCGGTGGTCCTCGACGTTCGGATACCTGGCGAGGATCTCCGTCTTGCGAAGCTCGCGCAGCACGCACGTGAGAATAATGTCGGCAACCGTGAAGTCAGCCCCCGTGATGAACGGCTGAGCCGCCAGCATCTTGTCGATCGTCGGCAAGAAGCGATCGAGTATCTCGACATGCCAAGGGCGCAAGGCCTGCAAGTGGGGATTTGATTCGCCTTGGAGATCGGCAAATAGAATCGGCAGCGAAAACGGCTCGATGTTGTTCAATGACGTGATCGTCCAGCGATAGACCTGCGCGCGCCCCTTCAGATCAGAAGGAATCAACTTCCCGGATTTCTCCGCGAGATAAAGCAGGATCGCGCCCGACTCCGTCAGGATATACCCGTCATCGTCGATCGTCGGAACTTGTTTGAATGGCGATACCATTCCGAACTCGACTTCATCCTGAAGACCGTTCGGTCCGCAATCGAGCCCGACGGTCTCGTAGGCGATTCCGCACTCTTCCAGCGCCCACATCGCACGAAGGTCGCGCGTGTAACCCCAGAGAAACGGCGGCAATGATTTGAAAACGTATACTTTCATGAAGCTGACCTCATTCCATGATCGAGTGAATGCGCTCGTTCAGCAATAGCACGGGGTGAGATGAAGTTGGATACCTTCATGGCCTGCCGCCGAGGGCCGGAGGATAGTCCGCGCAAAGCCACTTGGATTTTGTCAAGAGTTATACGCCAACGACAGCCAGTTGACTCGCCGCGCCTGATGCCGGCCACCGCCTGGCCGCACCGGATGCCCTGCCAGGCATGTGGACGCTCGTGGCGCGTGGATCGCGGCGTTCTGGAGGGCGCGGTCCTTGAGACAGGTGGCTAACTCGCCATTGCTGACCGACGGTCCGCGCAGCTCCGCTCGGCGGCGCGGCCCGCGGCAGAACGGCAGTCGTTGGGCCGGCAGAGCGGGGGGACGCATGCACGATCCCGACACAGGCGGCAGCGCATCGAAGGGCCCGGCAACGGGGCGGCGAGCGAAGGAGATTCGCTCGGCGCTCTGCCGCCGGGCCAGGCGCCGACCCCGATCGGTGATGCCGCGGGCCTTCACCGCGGGCGAGGCGGCGGCGGAGGGCGCTCCGTCGGGCCACGCCGGGGCCGCCCTCGGCGGCGAGACAGGCGGAAGCTTTGGAAATCGCTACTGTTTTCGGCGGTCGCTCATGTCCGAGCGGTTTCTCTGGCGGGATTTCTTGCGCGCGATACTAATGCACGGCGTCCCGCCCGCACGTCATGCGCGGCGCGCGCAGGGCAGAGCGAGCCTCCGTGTCAAACCCCCTCGTCGTCAACGATGCGCTGACCGTCCCCGCCGCCCTCCTCAGCTGGAGCGCTGTCCGCGCGTCGGGCCCCGGCGGCCAGAACGTCAACAAGGTCGCCTCGAAGGTCGAGCTGCGCTTCGACTTTGCCCCGTGGCCCGAGCTCGATGAAGGCGCCAAGGCGAGGCTGCGCGAGCTCGGCCGCGGACGGCTCGACGCCGAGGGACGGCTGTTGATTGTAAGTCAGCTCACGCGCGACCAGCAGCGCAACCTCGACGATGCGCGGGAGAAGCTGCGCGCGCTGCTGCTGCGGGCGCTCGAGCCGCCGGTGCTGCGGCGGGCGACGCGGCCGACGCGCGCCTCGAAGGCGAGGCGGCTCGACGACAAGCGGCGCACGGGCGAGAAGAAGCAGGTGCGCCGCGGCGGGGGCGCCGACTGACGCGGCGCGCGGGGCGGGCCGGGGCATGCGCTCAGCGCTTGCGCCGGGATCCCGCGACCACATCGGCGGCCGTCATCGCGGTGGCCGCGCTCTTGAGCCAGCGCCGCAGCTTGTTCACGTCGTCGCAGTCGGCGATCGCGCGCGCCACCTCGGCCGGGATCTCGATCCGGCGCGACCGCAGCACGGTGGTGATGGCCTCCTGCGCCATCCTGATCTCGCCGCGCGCCTCGCCGCGCGCCTCCCCGAGCGCCTCGCCGCGCGCCGCGCCGCGCGCCTCCCCGAGCGCCGCGCCGCGCGCCTCGCCCTCTGCGAGCGCTGCCTCGAGCGCGGGCACGCGCTTGTCCAGCAGCGCGCGGGCCACGGCGTCGTCCGAGCTTGCGGCGTCGAGCAACGCGTGGATCGGCAGCGGCCGCACGAGGCACGGGTCCTCGATGACCGCATCCTTCGGGAGCGGCTGCCAGCCGTCCGTCGCGCGCGACCATTCCAGCACCCGGCGCTGTTTCACCAGGATGCAGAACACCCGCCGCACGCCGCGGTCGATGAGCCGGCGCGCCTTGCTGGTCGGGACGGTCAGCGCCTGCTTGTCGCAGACCTCGAACGCGAGCTCCTCGAGCCGCCGGCGGCCGCCGCGGTCGGGCTTGACCGGAAAGACGCTGGCGTCGGGCGCGTAGTCGCTCCCCTCGTCGACCCGGGTGAGCATGTCGACCGCGCCCCGGTACCCCTTCGCGACGTGGGCGCCGAGGACGTAGGTCAGATCGAAGTGCTGGGTCGCGTGCGGCGGATCGGCCGGGGCGGCGAAGATCTCGGCGCCGTCGAGGTACTCCACCCGCGTCTCGGGCGGCGCCAGCCGGTCGTCCACGTGCGGCGCGCGCTGGCGCGCCCCACCCTGCGGAGGCGCGTGGAGCGTGCGACCGGACGCATCGGCGCCGGGTGCCAGCAGGGCGTGATCGCGCTTGCGCATCTCCCTCAGCATAGCGCGGTGAGCGCTCGACGGCGATCGATGTGCGGGCGCGCGCCCGGCGTCCGGCCCGCGCCGAGGCGGGCTGGATCATGCCGGCACGTTCAGATGACCCAGCTCGTAAAGCCCCATCCAGCCGACCTCCGGGTCGGTGCAGGCGCCCTCCCTGAGCTGCGCGACGAAGTCCTCGATCGGCTTCTCGATCACGTCGATGAACTCGGCCTCATCCAGCGACTGCGCCCCGCGGCGCTCGCACGCCACGGCCAGGAACGCGTGCCGCTCGATCGTCGAGTAGGCGCACTCGAGCGGGCGGCCGAGCGGCAGGAGCCGCCCGGCGACATACCCCGTCTCCTCGAGCAGCTCGCGCGCGGCGGCGTCCTCGGGCGTCTCGCCCGGCTCGACGCCGCCGCCGGGGAGCTCGTCGAGGATCCGGTCCGGCCCCGGCCGGTACTGGCGCGCCAGGATCACCCTGTTGTCGCGGGAGATGGGGAGGACGCAGACGACCCGCCCCTCCTTCTTGAGCGAGAACGTGCGGATTTGCCCGTCCGGGAGCTCGAAGGTGACGTCCTCGATCCTCCGCCATGGCGAGTGCTGGATCACGCGCCGCTCCAGTGCCTTCCACCGCACCACCGTCATGAAGAACCACCTCCGAGCCCGGAGCGCTCCTGCTGCTCCGCGAGGAGGGCCGGAGGACCGGAGGCGCAGGCGTAGCCCATCGCGGGCGCGGCGTCGCGCCGGCCGGTCCCGCGGGGCCACGCGCCGGCTCGCCTGGCGGTCGCGCGCCGGGAGAGCGGTCAGCCCGCGCCCGATGTCGCCGGCCGGCCCGGCCATCGCGGGGCGCGCGCCTTCACCAGTCGTCCTTGCGCCCCTGACGATCCCTTGCCTGCCATTCCGCTTTGATCGCCTCGATCACCTGCTTCGCTTCCTCGGGCGGCTGGGCGGATGAGGTCGTGTCCCGCACCGCCCAGCCGATGGCCGGCCGCAAGGCCCAGGTCTGCGGGTCCTGGGAGACGCCCACGAATCCGCCGAGCAGCTCCATCGAGAAGCGTTCTCCCAGGACCGTCCACGTGAAGGGGGCGAGCGACAGGCCCTTGGGAAACGCGTCCATTCTCGATTCCGGGAGCTTCACGCCCCAGCTCGCGGCCCCCGGGTTCCATCGCGGCGTCCCCTGGTGCTCGAGGTACGGGAACAGCACGTTGATCCAGCCCGTCACGCGAGAGCCGCCGGACATGCTGCGATACTTGTAGAACGACGCCCAGAAATCCCGGTTCACGGCCCCGCCCGAGGCGGTCGCCACGAGCTCGTCGAGCACCGGCAGGAGCCCCTGCATCCAGGTCGTGAGCCCGTACTCCGCGAGCACCTCGGACCGGCGCCGGATCGCACGCCAGTCCTCCGGCGTCCCGAGCAGCGTGATCTCGGGAATACCGCACATCGTGATCATCTCGTACTTGAAGTAGCGCAGCATGGCGCTCATCAGCACGATCTCGGAGGCTGCCCGCTCGACCGGCCCCGTGGTGGAGAAGGACGCGACCACGAGGTCGCGTGACTTGCCCACGTGCTCCGCGATCCGGTCCGAGAACTCGGCAAAGCAGCCGGGCCAGTCGTTGTCGGGCGAGCCCTTGACGAAGGCGCCGCGCTCGATAGTGAGCGTCTCTTTGCCCTCGTGCCGCACGAACCGCCCCCGGAGCTCCTCCGCGTGCAGGTTCACGTGCACCCCGAAGCTCTGCGCGATGCACAGCCATATGTCATCCGGCGACAGCACGAGCGGGTAATGGTGCTCGAACGCCGCGTGCACGGTCTGGAGGAGCGCGTGCTCGATGGCGTGGAGACCGTAAACGAGGTGCCCGAGGTTGCTGCCGCACGCCTCGGCCGTCAGCTTGTGCTGCAGCCAGAGCGACGCGGCGAGCGAGACGGGCCGGAGGGGCCGCTCTGCACGTGGAACGTCGGACACGGCGAAGGTGCGCATGCTCGCGAGGGTATCATGCTGCCCCGCGGCGCGGCCTGCGCCCTCCGCTGGGCGAGGACGGTCTGCACGGCGAAGCTCCGGCGGAGGGGGAGGGAGCACGCTCTCGATCGGCGGCACCGGCTCGCCGGGGCTTCGAGCCGGAGCATGGCCGGGGGCTCGGCACAGAGGGCGCTCCGGGGACCTGACCTGGGTCAGGTGGTGGCCTCGACGCACGGGAGAGGGAGGCGGTTCGACCGCCCGCGAGGACCGAGAACGGTGCTGCGGAAGCGGTTCGACCGCGTATCCGCGACCGAGAACGGTGCTGCGGGGGCGGTTCAACCTGGTTCAACCGCCCATCCAGGACCGAGATCGGGTGATGTCCGGAACCACATCGACATCACCCGAGCGGTGGGGTAGAGAGCCTGGGGTTCGTTTGTCGTTTGCAAGCGTTTGCAAGCGTCGTGCCCGTCGTCGAGACGTCCTGGAGTCGCTGCTCCCGCGGAGCGCGGTGAGCTAAGAGCAGCGCAATGCGCCCCGCGCGGGAACGGCGCGAACGGCGGTGAGGCGCGTGGTAGACTGGACGGCATGGGCGCGGTGACCATCGACGGCGGTGAAACGGACCTCGATCGGTTCGCGGCGCGCGTGTTGAGCGGCTCCACGGTGGTCGAGACGCTGAGCCCCGTCGAGCGTCAGGTGCGCTGGGACATCATGGACCGCTCGGGGCTCACCCGCGCCATCGCGCTGCGCTCGGGCATCGGCCTGACCGTCGCGAAGCTCCGGTGGGAGCGCGCGTGGTCCATGGCGCTCGACCATGGGGCCTCGCGGCTCAAGCTCGTCGTGTTGCGAGGGCCTGGGGCTCGGCTCACGACCAGCGAGGGGGAACGCCATCGCCTCGAGGGGGGATCATTCCACGTCAGCCAGATCAAGCGACCGGTGCGCCTGCAGTTCGATTTCGATGACTGCGAGGTCGAAAGGGATCACGAGCAGCTCTCGCTCGAGATCGATCGCTCGCGACTGAGCGAGCTGCTTGGTACGAAGATCTTGCCCGCCGCGGTGGAGCGCGTGCTGTCCAGCCCGCACGCCTATCCCAGCGATGCCCAGCCCGGCGCGCCAGCGTTGTTCCGGCTGATCGACGAGATCGTCCACTGTGATGCCCGGAGGTCCTCGCGCCAGCTTTACCTCGAAGCGAAGGGGCTCGAGCTGCTGGCCGTGATGGTGGACTGCCTCGAGGAGAGCGAGCGCGCGGCATCGTCGGTGCTCTCGGCGTGCGACATCGACCGCCTGGAGCGGGCCCGACAGATCGTGCTCGCCCGCATGGACGACCCGCCGCGCCTGCCCGACCTGGCTCGTCTGGCGGGGTTGAACGAAGCCAAGCTCAAGGCCGGGTTCCGCACGCTCTTTGGAGACACAGTGTACGGGTACCTTCGCCACCGGCGTCTGGACGAGGCCCATCGCCTCTTGCGGCAGCGACGCTACAGCGTCAGCGAGGTGGCCGCGCGCGTGGGCTACACCAACCCGAGCAAGTTCGCGGCCGTGTTTCGCGAGCGGTTCGGCATCCCGCCGTCGCAAGTCACCTAGCGCTGCTCGGCGGAAGCCGCGAGCCCTCCGCGGGCGATCCCACCGCTCGAGCCGCATCGAAGCCGCCGGCTCGGAGCAGAGATGCTCCGTCCTGGAGCGGCCGCATGCGGCAGCGGGCGCTACCGTGGGGAGAAGCGGCGCACCGGCATGGCGCACGAGCGGCCCGGCCGCGGTGCATCCGCGCCCGGCCGCGCCCCCGACCGAAAGAGACCCCGATGAAAGCAGTCGTCTTCCACGTGTACGGTCCCCCGGAGGTCCTCCAGCTCGCGGAGGTGGACAAGCCCGCTCCCGGTAACCGTGAAGTGCTCGTCCGCATCCGCGCGACCACGGTGACCGCCGAGGACCCGAAGATGAGGGGGTTCAAGCATCCACCCCTGCTCTGGCTCCCGATCGGCCTGCTCTTCGGGTTTCGACGACCAAGAAAGACGATCCTGGGCACCGAGTTCGCGGGAGAGGTCGAGGCGGTGGGCAAGGACGTCACCCTCTATCGCAAGGGGGATCCCGTCTTTGGTTATACCGGCACGAGCTTCGGCGCCCACGCCGAGTACAAATGCATCCCCGAGCGTGCGATCATGGCCGCGAAGCCGAGCAAGTTGAGCTACGAACAGGCGGCCTCCATTCCCAACGGGGCGTTGACCGCCCTGGTGTATCTGAGGAACATGGCCAGGCTCCAGCCCCGAGAGAGCGTCCTCGTCTACGGTGCCTCCGGGGCGGTCGGCACGGCGGCCGTACAGATCGCCAAGGCGCTTGGCGCTCGGGTCACGGGGGTCTGCAGCGGACGAAACCTGGCCCTCGTCGCGTCCCTGGGCGCCGACGAGGTCATCGACTATACCAGGCAAGACTTCACCAGGAACGGACAGGCCTACGACGTCGTCTTCGACACGATCGGCAAGACGTCGATGGCCCAGGTCGAGGGCTCCCTCCGTCCCAAGGGCCGCTATCTGGTGACCGTGTTCGGCGTCCGGGAGCTCCTGCGGATGCTCTGGACGTCGCTGGCGGGAGGAAAGCGCATCCTCGGCGGAGCATCCAATTTCCATTGGACTCCCGGCGACCTTGCCTACCTTCGTGACCTGATCGAGGCCGGCGAGCTCACCGCGGTGATCGACCGATCCTATCCGCTGGCCGACGCCGCCCAGGCGCATCGGTATGTCGAGGAGGGGCACAAGCGGGGAAACGTCGTGCTTACCGTGGACGGGCCACCACGCGCGGCTGCTTCCGAGCCGCACCGGGCGTGACTGGCGCCCCCCCATCGATTCAGCTCACAAGGGCCGAGCCTGCGATGTGCCGCGGTAGGTGATCTGGCCGCCTGTCTTCGACAGCGCGTAGGCGAACCCGAGCTCCAGGGTCGAGCGGGTGACGACGCTCCCGAGGTCCACGCCCTGCTCCACCATCAGCTGCGCCGCCGTCGGCCTGATGCCGACGAGCACGACCTCCGCGCCGAGCAGCCGCGCCGCCCGCGCCGCCCGCATGAGGTGCTCCGCCGACGCCGCGTCGACGACGGCCATCCCCGTGACGTCGACCAGCACCACGCGCGCCTGGCGCTCGCTGATGTCCTGCAGCATCGACTCGATGAAGCGGCCGGACCGCTGCGCGTCCATCGTCCCGACGATCGGCATCACCAGGATGCTGCGCGCGATGGGCACGACCGGGCTGGAGAGCTCGCGGATCGTGTCGAGCAGCGACTCCTGGTGCCGGTTCGACTGCTCGAGCTCGTGGGTCCGCTCGGTGATCCGGTGGACGAGCTGCGCGTTCTCGATCGCCACGGCCATCGTGTCGGCGACACGCTCGATCAGCGCGAGCTCCTCGAGCGAGCACGCCGCGCGGCGCTCGCTCTCCAGGACGAGGACGCCAAAGGCGGCGCCGCCGGCGAGCAGCGGGACGCCGACCAGGGTGTGCACCCCCCTCCCGCGCGCCTCGACGACATCGGGCGCGCCGTGGAGCTCGCTCGAGGGCGTGTCGACGATGATCGAGCCGGCGGTGCTCAGCACCCGTCCCACCATCGACCCCGCGTCGAGGGCGGCGCGCGCCTCGCGGAAGCCCTCCTCCCCCGCGTTCAAGCCGGTGACGAGGAGCTCTATCGGGCGGCCGGCCTGGGCCAGCTGGCGCCTCCGCCTCGTCGCCTTGCGGCTCGCGTCCAGGGTCAGGTACTCGGAGAGGGCGAGAGACCAGGGCGTGCGCTCGAGGGTCACGACGTCGACCCCGGTGTCGATGAAGCGCAGCGCGGACTCTCTCCCGGCCGCCGCGCGCGCCGGCAGCCCGGCCAGGGCCGCCTCGACGCCGTTCAACGCCATCGCTTGGAGCAACTGCACCGCGCGATAACCCATGTCGTGCTCGCGCTGGACGATGGCGGCGTGGATGGTGCCCTCCCTGAGCATCGCGACAGTGTCCGTGAGGAGATCGAAGGCGACGATCTTGAGCTCCCCCCCTCGTCCCAGCGCCCTCGCGGCCATGGACCAGAACGGGCCGTTCGCGGCGCTGACGCCGAAGGCGCCGGCGATTCCTCCTACCTCCACGGCCTCCCGGGAGAGCCGTATCGCTTCAGACAGGTTGTACCGGTCCTCCGTCGGCGGCTGCACGTCGAGGGACGCGCCGGAGACCGCCGCGCGGAACCCCGCGAGGCGCTCCACGGTGTTGACGGAGCCGAGCGCGAATGCCTGCGCGCCGATCTTGCCTCCGTGCGGGAGCAGCCGCGCCATCATCTCCCCGGCGAGCCGCCCTGCAGCCACGTTGTCGGTGCCGATGTAGGCTGCAGCGCTGCTGCCGTCGACGGGCGGCGTATCGAGCGTAACCACCGGGATCCCGGCCGCCGTCGCGCGCCGGATCGCCGGCTCGATGAGCTCCGGGTTCATCGGCGATACGGCGATGCCGTGCACTCGCCGGTCGATGCCCTCCTCGAGGTACGCGCGCTGGGCGACCTCGGCGCCGGCGCTGGTGAGGGCGGTTCGGACGTCCACGTTGATGCCGAGGCTGCGCCCCGCGACGAGGGCGCCGTCGCGGATGTTGTTCCAGTACGCCACCGGCGGTCGTCGCGGGAGGTGGTAGATGCGGAGCTCGCGGTCCGTGGCGCCCCCGCGCGAGGGCGAGCCCCCGCGGGGAGGGTCGCTCAGCAGGACGAGGTACACGGCGCTCCACTGCGGCCTGAGCTGCACGCTCTTGATGCCTTTCGAGATCATCTCGACGAGCTCGTGCGGGCTGGTCCGCGCGGCCACGGCGTTCAGCACCGCCTCGAGCACGCGCACCTCCTGAGCCGCCTGGGCCTTGTCGTCGTAGAGCTCTCGCCGCTCCAGCGCTGCGCCGGCGCTGTCCGCCAGCGAGAGGAGCCGCGCCCAGCGCTCGCCGGAAGGCACCTGCCCGTCCGGCTGCTCGACGGCGAGCACGCCGATCGTCTGTCCCTGCACGCGCACCGGGGTGAGGACCACGACCGCTCCCGCGGGCACGAGGTGCAGCGCCGACGCGCCCGGCAGGTGCGCTCGGTACCACGCGGCGGCCGCCATGACCCGAGCGCTCTCCGCGGAATCAAGCGTCGAGATCGCGCTGGCCGGGCCCGCATCGGCGAGGACCTGCGGCGAGCTCGCGAGCTCATCGTCGAGGCCGACAGAGACCCTGTGGACCAGCCGCTCTCCATCCCGGGTCAGCAGGCTCCCGCGCTGCGCGGAGGGCACGCTGTCCACGGCTGCCTCCACGATACGATGGAGCGTTGCATAGAGATCCAGGCCAGTGCTCATGCGCTTTTCGCTCCGCGACCTACCCCGAGGATCGCGAGGGCTCACGCCAGCAGGCGCGATGAACGGCACCTTGTCAAGAGGGCGACCGAGCCGCTCACGTCCTCGGCCCGGCGTCCTCCTCGCAAGGCATCCACCCAGGTAAGCCGTAGCCCCAAATGGTTCGGTATGTCCGTTATTCCATGACGGCCTGCGGACCTTGTGTGCGAGATAATGCCACTCCGTCATCCATCGTCGACTCTGCGCTTCCAGCTCCTCGCGCGCCCGCCGGCGTCGCGTCTTCGGCCTGAAGCGGCCTATCCGCCGAAGCCCCCGGCCGCCGTCTTCGAGAACGACGTGCCGCCCTGGCTGGCGCGCACCGCGGACTGGGAGAACAGCGCGAACGCCTTGCGGATGTCGGTCGCGTCGCTCTTCGGCGTCAGGATCCAGCGATCCTCGATGCCCATGTCGCGGAAGACGGCGCGGAAGTCGGTGTTCCCGTCGTCGATTCCGATCGCCGCCACGATGTGGGCCTCGGCCCTCCGCATGTCGCGGACGAGCGCGCACACGTCCTTCGCCTTGGCCCACGTCGACCCCGCGTCGGCGCCGTCCGAGATGATCAGCGTGACCGTGCGCGCCGGGACGCCGTTCAGCGCGAACTCCTGCGCCTTCGCGATCACCGTGCCGAGGAGCACCACCGTCTGGTCGTAGAGCGGCGTGCCGAGCTGGGGGTCATAGTTCTTCGTGTCCATCTTCACCGCCTGGGCGATCGGGCAGTACGGATACAGCACCGTCCCGTTCAGGTAGCGGTTGTGCGCCAGGATGGAGTCGCGCTGCCTCGAGTCGGCGAGCGCGCCCACCACCAGGTTGTGCCCGTCCCGCACCGACCGGGCGTTGCCGGCGAACTTGATGGACCCGGAGTCGTCGGGCATCACCGTGACAAGCACCACCTCCGACGACGCGACGTCGTCCACCTGCACGCCGAAGCCGGCCTGGATCTGGGCGCCCAGATCGGTGATGTGCAGCGCCTGCATCGCCTCGTTCGAGAGCGCGCCCTCGTCCCGCGCAGCCTCGAAGAGCTGCTCGATGTCGAGCGAGCCATTCCGATCCGGCCTGTTTCCGTCGTCCTTGCTCATGTTCATCGAAACCTCCACGGTCACACGTTCAAGCGCGCGAATCAGGGGCGGCCGGCGCTGGTCGCGCGTTCGCCGGCGCCTTTCCATCGGATGAGAGAAAGAGAAGAAAATTGAACCACAGAGGCACAGAGGCACAGAGGATAAGAAGATGAGTGGTTGATCTCTCTCTATCTCTATATCTTTACATGTCTCTCTCCTCTGTGTCCTCTGTGCCTCTGTGGTTCAAATTCCCTCTTCTCTTCTTCGCCTCACCGGGCCGGTCAGCGCCGCGCTAGACGAGCCACCGCGCGATCGGGTCGGTGCTCTTCACCAGGTTCATCCCCGCCGCGGCGAAGCGGCCCAGCGCCTTGTCCGCCTCGGCGGTGAAGTCGGCGACGAAGCCCCCCTTGCCGTCGGGCACCGTGACCGGCGACATGCAGTCGGTCATCACATAGATCTTCTTTGCGAGCGCGCGGTCGGTCAGCGCGATCTCCGTCAGGATGTCCTCGATCGAGCTGCGCACGCAGTGGCTCGCCGCCTGGCCGGCGATGACCACCGCGTCGGCGTGGAGCAGCGTCTTCAGGAAGAGCGTGCTCCGCTGCGCCAGCGGCTGGCCGTCGTGCCGCGTGAGCACCTCGGGCTGCATCACCGAGTAGTTCTCGGTGAGCGGGTTGCCGCCCTTCACCTCCACCCACGACTGCACCCCGCGCGCGAACGCGTGGAACATCCGCGCCTCGTGCACGACGCCCGCGAGCGCGTGCCCGTCGCTGCCGAGGATGCAGTGCGGCGGCCACAGGTAAAGCTTGTATTTACCTGCCTTCTCGAGCTCCTCGCAGTAGTACCGGACCTGCTTCATGAGCCACGGGTAGCTCCCGCCGCAAAGCCACCTCGCCACCGCCGGGTTCGGCCGCACCTCGCCGGCGTCGATCTGCGCGGTCGTGATCTCGCGGTGCGCGCTGAGCGGCCGGTCCTCGCGATCCACCCAGAAGGCAGGGAAGAAGATCTGGTAAGCAAAGTGGGTGTCCATCGTGACGGTGACGTTCGTGATGGACGCGAGGTTCCTGTAGATGAACTCGGCGATGCGGCGGCTGTCGTCCACCGCGCCCGTGCCGCTCCTGCCGGCGACGTAGAGCGACCCCTGCGGGAAGCAGAAGTCCTTCTGCACGTCGATGAGCAGGAGGTGGACGTTCTGCGCGTCCGCCGCCGACGGCTTCACGCCGTGCGCCTTCCGCCACGCGGCGGCCGCGCCGTGGAGCGCCGTCTCGTCGGGGTGGTAACCCCACCGCTCGGCGTTCCTCGGATCGTAGAAGGCGGGCATCGGGAGCTCTGTCGTTTTCATTGTCTCTCTCCTCTCGGGCGGTCCGCGATGGCGGGCCGCCAGCTCAGCCGTGGATTCACGAGATGCGAAGCAAGGTGATCGCCTGCGCGTCGACGACGAACAGCCCCTCGGGGCCGACGAGCAGCCGGGAAGCCTGGTTGACGAACGGCTCGGTGCCGGGGAACTGCCGCGTCTCGACGAGCGCTCCCCCTCGGACCTCGACGCGGACTACGCCGCTGTCGCTCGCCGAGAGCAGGAACCCCGAGGCCGCGCACTTGCCCGAGAGCGACCCGAGCCACGAGCCGCCGTCCCCGTCGGCGTCGGCGGTCGCCTCCACCGCGCCGTCCTCGCGCACGACGACGCAGCGGTGCACCGTCCGCCCGGCCTGCTCGGCGGCGAGGAAGAGCCAGGCGCGCCCGCGGCCCGCGCCGGGCGCCGCGCCCGCGTCGAACACGCACGTGGCCGCGGTGAGCTTGCCGCCGGGGAAAGGCAGCTTGACCGTGTCCTTGAGGCCAGGCCGCTCGGCGTCGAACACGAACGCGATCGAGACGCTCCCGGCGCGGTAGAAGCCGAGCCCGAAGCGGGGACCCACCCAGAACACCGTTTGCCCGGCGAGGACGTCGCCCATCGGGACCGCGCCCGCCTCGCCCGAGAGCGCGCCGGCGCCCGGCCTGCCGCTGCGCAGCAGCTGCCCGCCGCGCGTCCAGTAGCGGGCCCGCGCGTTGACGTCGAAGATCGGCCGCGTCCCCAGGCAATCCACCGGGATCCGCTCGGGCGCGGCGCCCGGCGAGAGCACCACGAGCTCGCCGCCCCGGCCGATCAAGGTCGCGCTGCCCTGCACCGCGAAGCGCATCGCGGGGTGAGGGGCGCCGGACATGACGGCGGCGCCGTCTTCCCGCAAGAAGCGCCCGCCCTCGTGGATCAAGGCGCAGAGCCCGCCCGGCCCGACGGACGCGGCGAGGATCACCCCGCGCGTGCTCAGGACCCGCGTCGCGAGCACCTCGCCGTGGACCACCGTCGACGCCTTCACCGCGGCCGGCGCGGCGCCGGCGCAGGTCGGGCAGGCGGCGCGCGCGTGCTCCACGCCGCACCCCGGGCACCTCGTCCAGGCGAGCGCGTCGAGCAGGCGGCGCGGGAACACGCCGCGCTCGTCCTTGACGAAGACGCGGTACAGCGCGTCCAGGAGGTCGTCCGGCAAGACGCGGTAAGGGATCGCCGGCTTCGGATACCGCACCTCGCGATCGAACACGGTGATGCGGCGGAGCGGCCTCGCGCTCTCGGGCACCCGCGCCGACGCGGACCGCGGCCGGAAGACGCCGCCATGGGGCCCGACGCAGAGCAGGCTCTGCATGACCATCACGGCGAACGCGTACCAGTCGGAGTCGCGCGAGTAGGGCCGCGCCAGCACCGGCCGGGGGAGGGAAGGGTCGCAGAGCAGCGGGTCGACGAAGCGCTCGGTGAACACCTGACAGAGGAACGGCCCGAACTGGAAGCTGTCGGCGTCGATGACGAACGCCTCGCCGCCGAGGACAAGGACGTTGAGATCGTTGAAGTCGCCGATCACCACGCCGTGGTCGTGGATCGCCGCCACCGTCCGGTGGAGCCGCGCGAGCACCCCGGAGACGGCGGCCGCCTGGAGCCCGCCGTGGCGCATCGACGGCTCGCCGTAGCGCAGGAGCGGCTCCGCGCCGCGCACGAGGCGCATGGCATAGCCAACCAGGCGCTTCCTCGACTTGTCGGTCGCGAGCTCGACGGGCGCGATCACCTGGTCGGGCAGCGCCGGCGGGAAGGCGCGCAGCTTGTCCTGGTGGCGCTCGATGCGGCGCTCCGCGGCGCGCTGCTCGGCGTCCTGCCCGGCGTAATCGGGGTGATCCGGCGTCTTCCACACCTTGAGCGCCCGGCCGTCGCCGAGGTCGAAGACGTCCGCCTCGCCGCCCTTGCCGATCGACGCCCGAGGGTCGAGCCGGACCCGCTTTGCACCAAGATACACGTCCACCTTCGCCTCCTTCGGGCGCACTCCAGCGCAACTCCAGATCAACCCACCGCGCTCCAGCGTGAGAGGCGCCGCGCCGACCTCGCGAAGCGCCCGCGTCCGCCGCGCCTCAGGCGCTCGTCACGCGCGCCCTCCGCACGATGACCAGCGTCGTGTCGTCGCGGAGCAGCCCGCCCTCGCGCTCCATCCGCTCTTCCTTCCACACGGGCCGCGCCAGCTGTCGGTTGATGAGCGCGAGCCGCCTCCTCACCGCGTCGGGGTTCCGGAAGTAACGGTCGTCCTCCCAGAAGCGCGAGAGCGGGCCGACCTCGCCGCCGCCGCCCGGGAGCTGCCGCGACGACGACTCCAGCAGATCGAGCGCGCCGTCGGTCCCGAGCAGGGCAGTCCGCAGCGCGCTCGCCGGGAAGGCGCGGTGCACGGTGAAGCGCGGCGCCTCGCCGCCCGGCGGGCGATCGAGCAGCCCATACGCGAGGTACGGGGGCTCGTTCCGCGGGAAAGGGCCGAGCCGCAGGAGCTCGTCGCCGAGCGCGATGAGGCCGTCTCCGAGGGAGAAGACGCACGCCGCGTCCCCGGAGATCGCGAGGCCGACCACCGTGAAGAGGAAGTAGGTCGACACGACCTCGGCGAGGCTCCCGCCCATGCCGTCGGCCACCGCCCGGAGCGGCGCGAGCGTCCCGCGCCGCACCTCTTCCCACGTCGCCGGCGACTCGACATCTCCGCCCCGCCGGAGCGCGCCGAGCACCTGCTCGGTCACGAGCCGCGCCCCGAGCGCCGCCCCCACCTCGCTGCGCGCGCCGCTGCCGCAGCCGTCGCAGACCACGGCGGCCAGACAGCCGCCCTCGGCCCGGTAGGCATAGGCGTCCTGGTTGGGCCGCCCCACCGCGAGGTGGTCAGTCCCGGTCACCGTGCCGCCGGCGATCTGGAACAGCGAACCTCCCGCCGCGTCAGCCAAGAAAGCGACCTCGCGAGACATGGACATCCCTTCTGCGCCCGGCGAGGGGGCGCTGCGGCCGGACATCGGCCCGTCAGAGCGCCACACGCGCGGCGCTCCCAGCGTCAGAGCTCCGCCATCGACGCCGGCCCTGGGGGCCTGAACGGGGCGAGCCTCCGATCGTTCGTGTTACGTACACACCAAGCTTAGTGTTCGCTGTACACCTTGTCAACCCTGGGGGGGCGGAATGCGCGAGGCGCAGCGCTTGGGCACCGCGCGCTGACACGCATTGAAGCGGCTGCCTTCACTCCACCGCCAGCCTGCGGGGCTCCTCGTCGGCGTCACGGCGCTGGTCACGACCGCCGCAGGGACGGTACGGTGGGCGCGTCGCGGCGCCGCGAGGCTGACCGATCGACGGGAGGGGTAATGATCCTCAACCAGGAGAGCGCATGACCACCACGACCGATCTCTCGAAGCCCGAGCCGAGCTCCGACGCGCCCCGAACGACGGCGGCGCACGCGAAGCTCCCGCTCACCCTGCTCGCCGTCCTCACGATCCTCTGTATCGCCACCGTGTGGAGCCCCGCGGCCGGACGCACGAGCTGGATGCTCGAGGTGGGCCCCGGCCTGGCCGGCGTCGCCGTCCTGATCGGCGTCTACCGGCGCTTCCCGATGTCCCAACTCGTCTATTGGGGTGTCTTCCTCCACATGCTGATCCTGATCTACGGCGGCTATTACACCTACGCGCTCACCCCGCTCGGCAGCTGGGCCAAAGAGGCCTTTCATCTGAGTCGCAACCATTACGATCGCGTCGGCCATATCGCGCTCGGCTTCTTCCCCGCGCTCACGATCCGCGAGGTGCTCCTTCGGCGGACGCCGCTCCGCCGCGGCGGCTGGCTGACCTTCCTCATCCTCTCGGTGGTCCTCGCGATCGCCGCTTTCTGGGAGCTCCTCGAGTGGTGGGTCACGCTGCTCGTCGCGTCCGACGTGGGGCAGGCCTTCCTCGGCTCGCAAGGCGACATCTGGGACGCGCAGTGGGACATGGTCCTCGCGCTGATCGGCGCGATGGTCGCGCTGCCGCTGCTCGGCGGGCTCCACGATCGCTCGATGGCGCGTGTCCCTGGGCTGATCGAAGGGGCGCCGCGCTGACCGCGGTCGAAGCTCCGCGATGAGCTCCCCCGTGCCGGCCGACGCCGCGTGGAAGCTCCTTCCATGAGCACCCCACGCCCTCAGATCTCGAAGCTGAACCCGTCCTTCTCGAGCCGCTCGTACTTGCGCCGGTCGAACCGGTAGAGCCGCGCCGCGCGGTGGGCGACGTCCTGCTCGACCTCGTCGAGCTCCACGAGCAGCCCGGTGCCGAGCGCCTTCTTGCGGAAGTTGCGCTTGTCGAGCGGGCGCTCGAGGATCTTCTCGTAGAGCCGCTGGAGCTGCGACAGCGTGAACTTCGGCGGCAAGAGCTCGAACCCGATCGGCCGATACCGCACCTTGCCCTTGAGCCTCTCCAGCGCGACCGAGAAGATCTCCTCGTGATCGAAGGCGAGCGACGGCGTGTCGTCCACCGAGAACCACGCCGCCTCGCGCGCGTCCGTCGCCGCCTTGACCCGGTGGTCCCCGAGCTTGACCAGCGCGTAGTACGCCACCGAGACGACGCGCTCGCGCGGGTCGCGCCCGGGGGCGCCGAACGTGTAGAGCTGCTCCAGGAACACCCCCGAGAGCCCCGTCTCCTCCGCGAGCTCCCGCCGCGCGGCGTCGTCCAGCGCCTCGTCGACGTGCACGAAGCCGCCCGGGAGCGCCCACCTGCCGCGGAATGGCTCGAGCTCCCGGCGGATGAGCAGGACCTTGAGGTCCTCCTCGTCGAGCCCGAACACGACGCAATCCACCGTGAGCGCCGGCCGCGGGTGCTCGTACGAGAAAGACATTCGATCCTCCGTGTACCTTACACACCAAGCTTGGTGTCGATCGAACACCATGTCAAGCCGCGCCTCGCAGAGCCCGGCTCCTCCGCGCGGGGGCGGGTGCGCAGCGCGGGGGACCTCGACCCTCCACGCCAGCGCCCACGGCGGAGATGTCCCGCGTCGGCGGATCAGCGAAGCAGCGGTGTCGACGGGGTAGTGCGATGTCGCTCACATGGCGGGCCTATCAAACGTCGGTCGACGATCGACAAACGCTCGACGGCCAGCGCGTATGTGCGGTAGAAGGCTACTGTATGCAGGGGGGCGCGGGGTCGACCACGACGGGGGAGCCTACGAGGGAGGAGCTCGAGGCGAAGCTTCGCGAGGCGCAGGTGCTCCTCCGCGCCATCCTCGACCACCTGCCGATCACCGTGTGCAGGTACGACCGCGAGGGCGTCTTCACGTTCCACGACGGCAAGGGGTTGGAGGTCGTCGGCGCGAAGCCGGGGCAGCTCCTCGGAGCGAACGTGTTCGAGCTCTTCGCAAACCATCCGGAGACCCTGGAGACCAACCGGCAGGCGCTCGCGGGGAAGAGCTCGCACACCAACTACGACGCGTACGGCGCCGCCTGGGAGACATGGCACCTCCCGGTGCGCGACGGCGGCGGGGAGATCGACGGCATGATCACCATCAGCCTGGACGGCTCCACGGCGAAGCGGCGAGAGCAGGAGCTCCGGGCGAAGATCGAGCTCATCGAGAAGCAGCAGGAGGTCATCCGCAACCTGTCGACGCCGATCATCGAGGTCTGGGACAAGGTGCTGACCCTGCCGATGGTGGGCGTCGTGGACAGCCTGAGGATCTCCGAGGCGATGGATAACCTGCTGTCGGCGATCGTGAGCAAGGACGCTCGGTTCGCGATCCTCGACCTCACCGGCGTCGAGGCGGTCGACACGCGGACGGCCGGGGACCTCATCGAGATGATCAAGGCCATCCGGCTGCTGGGTGCGGAGGGGATCATCACGGGGATCCGGGCGAACGTCGCGCAGACGATGATCGCGCTCGGGCTCGATCTGTCCGGCGTGACGACGGTGGGCAACCTGCGCGCCGGCCTGAAGCTGTGCATGCAGCGCATGGCCGCGGCGGGCGAGGCGGGCAGCGCGCCGGTGAAATGAGCGCTCGTACAGGCGCGCTGGCGAGCACATAGCGCGGCGGACGCGGGAAGTGGCGAGTGCGCCACCCGCGCAAGGCAAGCGTCAGGCGTGCTCAGCCGGGCTGTGCGATATTCCCCCCGGCTGGTTCACGAAACGCTCCGGTGATGGTCGACAAGCCCTCGACGAGCCGCGCGCGAGCGCGGTAGAAGACTCTCATGACGGGGGTTGAGGGGGCGACGGGCGGGGCGGATGCGCAGGGCGAGAGCGAGGCGCAGCTCCGGGAGGCGCAGCTGCTGCTCCGCGCCATCCTGGACAACCTTCCGATCAGCGTGGCCAGGTACGACCGCGAGGGCGTCTTCACCTTCCAGGACGGCAAGGGGCTCGGGGCCGTCGGCATGAAGCCGGGGCAGCTCGTCGGCGCGAACGTGCTCGAGCTCTACAGGGACCATGAGGAGGGCGTGGGGGGCCTGCGTCGCGGGTTCGCGGGGGAGCCCACGCACGAGGTCTACGAGGCGCACGGCGCCGTCTTCGATACATGGCACGTCCCCGTGCGCGACGACGCCGGGGAGCCCGATGGGCTCGTCAGCGTCACCCTGGACGCCACGGCGGCGAGGCAGCGAGAGCTCGAGCTGCAACACAAGCTGGCGCTGATCGAGAAGCAGCAGGACGTCATCCGCGATCTCTCGACGCCGATCATCGAGGTCTGGGACAAGGTGCTGACCTTGCCCATGGTGGGCGTCGTGGACAGCCTGCGGATCTCCGAGGTGATGGATAACCTGCTCACGGCGGTCGTGAACAAGGACGCTCGGTACGCGATCCTCGACCTCACCGGGGTGGACGCCGTCGACACGCAGACAGCCAGCTACCTCATCGAGATGATCAAGGCCATCCGGCTGCTGGGCGCGGAGGGGATCATCACGGGGATCCGGGCGAACGTGGCGCAGACGATGATCGCGCTCGGGCTCGACCTCTCGGGGGTCACGACGGTGGGCAATCTGCGCGCCGGCCTCAAGCTGTGCATGCGGCGCATGGCCGCGGCGGACAAGGCGAGCAGCGCGCCGGTGAAACAAGAGTGAAATAAGAGCTCGAAGAGGCCCTCTGGCGCTCACCGACGGACGCGGATGCGGGAGATGGCGAGTGCCCCACCCGCGCAGGGCAGGCGTCAGCCGGGCTCAGCGGGGCTGTGCGATGTTTCCCCCCCTGCCAGTTCGCGAAATAGTTCACGAAACGTTCCGGCGAAGGTCGACAAACCCTCGACGAGCCGCGCGCAAGCGCGGTAGAAGACTCTCATGACGGGGGCTGAGACGTCGGCGACGGGGGCGGAGGTCCGGAATGAGCCCGAGGTGAAGCTCGGAGAGGCAGCGCTGCTCCTCCGGGCGATCCTCGACAATCTTCCGGTCGTCGTGTGCAGGCTCGATCGCGAGGGCATCTTCAGGTTCCATGACGGCAAGGGGCTGGAGGTCTCCGGCCTCCAGCCGGGGGACGTCCTCGGCAAGAGCATCTACGAGCTCTACGCTGGCGCTCCGGGGGCCGTGGAGTCCTTCCAGCAGGCGCTCGAGGGAAAGGCCTCGCACATGGTCACCGAGGCGCACGGCCTCACCTGGGAGACATGGTTCGTCCCCGTGCGCGACGATCGCGGGGAGCCCGGCGTGGTCAGCATCACCATGGACGCCACGGCGGGGAGGCAGCGAGAGCTCGAGCTGCAAAACAAGCTGGCGCTGATCGAGAAGCAGCAGGACGTCATCCGCGATCTCTCGACGCCGATCATCGAGGTCTGGGACAAGGTGCTGACGCTGCCCATGGTGGGCGTCGTGGACAGCCTGCGGATCTCCGAGGTGATGGATAACCTGCTCACGGCGATCGTGAACAAGGACGCTCGGTACGCGATCCTCGACCTCACCGGGGTCGACGCTGTCGACACGCAGACAGCCGGGTACCTCATCGAGATGATCAAGGCCATCCGGCTGCTGGGCGCGGAGGGGATCATCACGGGGATCCGGGCGAACGTGGCGCAGACGATGATCGCGCTCGGGCTCGACCTCTCGGAGGTCACGACGGTGGGCAACCTGCGCGCCGGCCTCAAGCTGTGCATGCGGCGCATGGCCGCGGCGGGCGAGGCGGGCAGCGCGCCGGCGAAATAGCGGCTCGCGCGGCCCCTCCGGCGGGCGCAGGGCGCGCCGGGGGGGCGGCGGATCAGCGGTGGATCACGACGCGCGTCGTGGGGTCCTTGCGCGTGGCCTGGACTGCGTACCACCCCTCCGGCACCGACGGCTCGGTCCAGTGAAAGAGCCACTTCGCGTCGACCGGCGAGAGGTTCACGCAGCCGCCGCTCTGCCCGTCGCCCCAGTTGTTGTGCCAGTACGCCGCGTGCAGGAGGTACTTGCTGAAGAAGTGCTGGCTCCACGGCACCTCCGCCTCGATCCAGTCGTCGGCGTCGACGTGGGGGGTGATGAGCGTCTTCGTCACCCATTTGCGGGTGATGCGGTGCTGGCCGAGCGGGGTCGTGGAAGGCGGCACGAACGGCTCGGTCCGCTCCGGCTCCTCGGCCCCGTTGCGCCCGGCCGAGATGAGCGTCGCGAAGACGGGCCGGTCGTCCTCGTAGGCGATGAGCCAGCCGTCGAGGGCCGCGATCTCGACCCACGTGTTCCTCGGCCCGTCGGCCTGCGCCGCGGGCGGCCCGCCGTCGAGCCGGATGGGGCGCCCCCACGGGGTCCGCCCTTTCCGCGGCCTGACGACCACCGCATCTCGCTCCAGCACCCAGCTCCCGTCGTCGCGCGTCTCCAGGTACGTCCGCTCGCCGACCTGCCTCGATTTGCCCGTCAACTCGACCCGGTCGAGGCGCTCCCACACGGCGTCCGTCTTCTCGAGCTGGTTCCCCTCCGTGAGGCGGTACTTGGGGCGCGGCTTGCGGCGAAAGAACGCGATGGGCAGGCGCACCTCGGAGGTGAGGTGTACCCCCTGGAAGGCGGCGCCCTCGTACGGCTTGACCTTGTCCTTCGGCACGAACGTGAGATCGGCGGCCCAGAGCCATGTCGCCCCGCCGGCCTCGACCTCCCTCGTCCACGCGACCGACGACCGCGGGCGGACCTGCATGTGACGCAGATCGTGCATCCCCGAGGGCCACTCCGGGGTGGCGATGCCCTCCACCTCCAGGAGGCGCTTGAGCCCGAGCGACTCGCCGTAGCGGTACGGCAGCGGCTGATCGACGAGCGGGGCGTGGGCGGCCAGCGTCTGGAGCAGCGGATCGGCCGCGTCGAGGGTGGCGCGCTCGCCGTCGACGCAGACGTAGCCGCGCGGCTCGACGGCGTAGAAAGCCGGGCAGTCGCCGGAGCCCCGCAGGGGGGCGGCGCTCTTCAGCCGGACCGAGCCGCCGAGCGAGAGCTGGCCGACCCACTGGGACTTGGGCCGCGGCGCGGCCCGGATCAGCACCTCGCGGCTCCGCGCGTACACGCGGGTCGGGGCCGGCGGCGCCGCCCTGGCCGGCTCCTCCGCGGCCGGGACGGGCGGCGCCGCGGCGGCCGGAGCCGCGAGGGAGGGATCCGGGGCGACGGCGGGCAGGGTGGCGCCCAGGGCGCCCGCGGCGCGCCCGTCGGCGGGCTCTGCGACCGCCACGCCGGCGCTCCCCACCGGACCGGCGCCCGGACCGGCGTCGTGCCGCGACGACGTGCACCCGAGCCACAGGACGCCAAGGGCAGCACTACAGAAGCGGCCGGGCATAGGCGCGACACCCTAGCACGTCGCGCCCGTCCGGCGGAATGACCTGCAAAGCTGGAACAAGGGGCTCGCGGCGCGAGCGCCGGTTGCATGGCGCGCGGCCCGGGAGGTGCGGAGATCGGCGGCGACGTGCCCGGCGCCAGCATTTCGATCGGCGCGGTGTCACGCTCGGCCCTGCTCGCGCCTAGAGCCGGGGAAGGCCGGCGACGACAGCCGGCCGTGACATCGAAGGAGAGCGCCCATGCGTCGTTGGCTCAAGGTGACCCTGATCGCGGCCGTCCTCGGAATCCCGGCGGTGGCCTATGCTGGTACGCAGCTCGCGGGCGGCTGTCCGTGCGCGGATTGCCCCTGCCCGGACTGCCCCTGCGGCTGAGGATCTAGCCGTTGGAACCCCGCGCGCGATCGCTGCTCAACGCGTCGATGAGACGCCTGGCTGACGGCGATCGCGCGGCGTTCGACCCTGTCTACGCCGCCCTCTGGCCGGCGATCAGCGCGTTCTGCCGCCGCATGCTCGGGGGCGAGGCGGACGCGGAGGACGCGGCGCAGCAGGCGCTCCTCAAGATCTTCGACCGCGCCAGCACGTTCGACCCCGAGGCGGACGCCCTCACCTGGGCGCTCGCGATCGCGGCGTGGGAGTGCCGCACCGCGCGGCGGCGGCGCGCCCGGTCCCGGGAGGCGCCGGACGAGCTCGTCCCGTCGATCGCGGCCGACGTGCCCACGCCGGAGGACGCGGCGATCGCCCGGGACCTGGACGACGCGGCGCGCGAGGTGCTCGGCACGCTCGCCGAGGCGGATCGCGAGACGCTGCGGGCGACCGTGCTGGAAGGCGACCGCGATCCATCGATATCGGGCGCGGCGTTCCGCAAGCGCCGCGAGCGCGCATTTGCCCGCCTCCGGGAGGCGTGGAGGAGGATCTATGGAACCTGAGGCGCTCGCTGGCCTGAAGGAGAGGGCCTATCACGCGTACGAGCGCGGGAGGGCGCGACGGGCGGCCTGGGCGGCGAGCCCGACGGTCGCCGTCGCGCTCGTGGCCGCGCTGATGAGCGACCGTCCGCTCACCACCGCCGTCATCGGCGCGGCGCTCTACGTCACCGCGGCGCTGCTGTCGTGGCGAGGGCGGCAGCTCGGCCGGGGCGTGCTCCCGGGCGTCGCGGCGGGGCTCGTGCCCTTCGCGGTGGCCCACGCGGCGCGCGTCCACGGTCACCTGTGCACGCCGGAAGGGTGCGTGTCGATCTGCGTCCCCGCGTGCCTGGCGGGCGGGGTCGCCGCCGGCGCGCTGCTCTCGCGCGCGCTGCGCCGGTCCGAGCGGCTCGGGGCCTCCTGGGCCTCGGCGTGCGGCGTCGCCGCCCTGACCGGCGCGCTCGGGTGCGCTTGCGTCGGCTTCGGCGGCGTGCTCGCGCTCGCGGCGGGGCTGCTCGCCGGCACGGCGCCGCTCGCGCTCCGCCCCGCGCGCGGCGGCGCGTGACGCCGCAGCGCGGGCCGGCGGCGCAGGAGCCCAGCCCGCCAGCCGCGGTGTATGCTGGGCGCCATGGAGGAGGCCGCGCACCCCCGGGACGCCGCGTTCGAGGAGGCCCTGGCCGCGCTCGGCGCGGGGCCCGCCGCGCTCTCTGCCGGCGAGGGGCGCGCGCTGGACGACGCGGGTTACGTCCTGTTCCGCTCGGTGGTCGACCCCGCGTGGCTCGAGGCGCTGCGCGCTGACTGCGACGGGTCGGGGGCCGGGGGCGACGGCGGCTCGGCCCAGGGCGGCAACCAGCAGCTGGCTCGCCTCGGTGAGCACCAGGGCGCCGTGCTCCGCGCCCTCCGGTGGCCCCGGCTGCTCGCGGCGGCGTGGCACGTGCTCCGCCGGCCGTTCGCGCTGGGCGCGGTGGCGTGGCGCTGCCCGCGTCCCGGCCTGGGGCAGCAGGGCCTCCACATGGACTGGAGCGGGCCGGGCGAGCCGGGCGCGTTCCACGTCGTCACGGCGCTGTGGTACCTGGACGACGTCACGCCGGACAACGGCGCGACGCGGCTTGTGCCCGGGTCTCACGAGCTGCGGCGCCGGCCGCCGAAGGACCTCGCGGATCCAGCCCGCCATCACCCGCAGGAGGTGACGGTCGAGGCGGAGGCGGGCTCGGTGCTCGTCTTCAACGGCCATCTCTGGCACTCCGGGACGCGCAACCGGAGCGGCGCCCCGCGGCGCGCGCTCCAGTGCGGCTTCGTCGCGCGGGAGCACCGCCGCATGTCGTGCACCACGGTGGACGAGGCCTGCGGCCTACCCCCTGCGGCGCGCCACGTCCTGGGGCTGATGGAGTGATCGGGCCGGCCCGGGGTCACGTACCGAGCAGAAGAGAACGACCGCCGAGGCGCCAGGGACGCCGGGAGACATGAGGGGGTGTTCTCCGCGCCCTCTGGCGTCCTCGGCGCCTTCGCGGCTCAACGATGGCGCATTCGCCTGGTGCGGCTCGGCGCGCGGAGCGGGGCGCCGCGCGGCTATCTCAAAAATAACCGTTTAGTATCAAAAATAGTCTCAAAAAGTCTCGTTATTCGTCCGTCAGCGTGAGGTGCCGGTACACCGTCGCGCGCGAGACGCCCAGCCGCGCCGCGATCTGCTCGGCGCTGCTGCCGGCCGCGTGCATCGACCGCGCCCGCGCCACCATCGCCGCGCTCATGGCCGCCGGGCGCCCGCGCCGGGGGCGCGCCGGCCCTTCGTCGCCCTCTCGTGCGCTGCCGTCCGCCGCCGGGCCCGACGCCGCGCGCCCGGCCCGCGCGCGCGGGCCGGGCGCGCCGAGCAGCTGCCGAACGCCGCGCAGGATCTCGGCGCGCAGCGCGTCGGTCGGCGCGTCGGCGAAGAGCACGACAGGGTCGCTCAGCATCGCGATCGCCTGCGCCGCGCGCACGCGCCGCGCGAAGTCGGCGCGCGGGCCGGCGACCAGGTGGTTGGCGCGCACGAGCGCGTCGCGGAACCGCGCGAACACGCCGCCCACCTCGGCGAGCCCCAGGTCGTGCAGGCTCGTGCGGATCAGGTGCCGGTGCGTCAGCCACACCTCCAGCAGCCCCTCGATCACGGCCCACCGGGCGCGCGGCTGGTCGAGCCGCGCCGCCGCGGCGACGGTGGCCTCGAGCGCGCTCAGCATCGGCTCGGCGAGCGCGGCGAGGATGTCGGCCTTGCCGGGGAAGTGGTAGAGCACCGCCGTCTTCGTCACGCCGACGCGCGCGGCGAGCTCGCGCACGGAGGTGGCGTGATAGCCGCGCGCGGAGAACTCGCGCAGCGCGGCGTCGAGGATGCGCGCGCGGGTGTCGCCCGGGTCGACCGCGCCGGAGGGCGCGCCGCGGGCGTGGGTCTCGTCGGTCCTCATGGGGTGTGAGCGGTCCGGAGACGGTACCGGTTGACTGACCGCTGGGCAATCTCTACGTTCAAACCATGACCAATGGTCAGCGAGCCGCCCGCTCGTACCGTACATGGAGGCCGTGATGAACGATCGCACCGTGTTGATCTCCGGAGCTGGCATCGCCGGGCCGACGCTGGCGTACTGGCTCGCGCGCCGCGGCTACCGCTGCACCGTCGTCGAGCGCGCCGCCGCGCTGCGCTCGAGCGGCAGCCCCGTCGACGTGCGCGGCCGCGCGGTCGAGGTGGTCGAGCGCATGGGCGTGATGCCCAGGGTGCGCGACGCGGGCACGGCCGTGACCGAGCTGGTCTTCGTGGACGACCGTGGCCGGCGCGCGGGCCGGCTCGCGACGCAGGGCCGCGGCGGCGGCCGCGAGGTCGAGCTGCCGCGCGGGGACCTGGCAGCGATCCTGCTCGAGGCGAGCCGCGACCACGCGGAGTACGTCTTTCACGACGCCATCACCGCGCTCCGCGAGGACGGCGGCGGCGTCGAGGTCGAGTTCGAGCGCGGGCGACCGCGGCGGTTCGACCTGGTGTTCGGGGCTGACGGGCTGCACTCCGCGGTGCGCCGCCTGGCGTTCGGGCCCGAGTCGTCGTTCGTGCAGCCGCTGGGGATGTTCGTCGCGACGGTGCCGCTCGCGGGCGCCGTCGAGCCGCCGCGCCAGGTCGTGATGTACAACACGCCCGGCCGGGCCGTCGCGGTCCACCCGGCGCGCGGGCGCGCGATCGCCGCGTTCATGTTTCGCAGCGCGGCGGTGGCGCAGGGCTTCGACCACCGCGACGCCGCGCAGCACAAGCGGCTCGTCGCCGAGGCGTACGCGGACGCCGGCTGGCGCGTGCCCGAGCTGCTCGCGCACGTGCGCACCTCGGACGATCTGTACTTCGACGCCGTCAGCCGCGTGCGCCTAGTGTCATGGTCGCGCGGCCGCGTCGCGCTGCTGGGCGACGCCGCGTCGTGCCTCTCGCTCTTCGGCGACGGCTCGAGCCTGGCCATCGCGGGCGCGTTCACGCTCGCCGAGGCGCTCGCGGAGAGGCCCGACGACCACCCGCGCGCGTTCCGCGAGTACGAGGCTCGCCACCGCGTGCTGGTCGACCCGAAGGGCCGCGCGTTCACCACGGCGGCCGCGCTGCTCGTGCCGGCCACGCGCGGCGGCATCGCGGTGCGCAACCTCGCCATGCGCCTGTGGACGCTGGGCGGGGCGGGCAATGTCCGCCGGGGCGCCGATCGGCCTCCCCACATGGGTGGACATGCTCATTGAGCACGCGGCGCGCCGCCGCGGTACAGAAGCTTGGCCGTCCTTCTGGACAGGCTCGTTCCCGGTTCCTTGATGGGAAGAGATTGAACCGCAGAGGCACCGAGGGCACAGAGGGGAGAGAAGAACTGTTACCCTCTCCTCTTTTCTGCATGCCCTCTGTGTCTCTGCTGTTCTTTCTCGCCTGAAACCGGGCACGAACCCGGGCGACAACGTGCTAGACGCTGCTCATGACGGAAGTCGCCCGCAAGCGCATCGCGCTGGCCCTCCTCATCGCCGCGGTCGTTCCCGTCGGCCTGATCGCCCGGTTCCACGGCGGTCCGGTCTGGCTGCGCAACAGCGCCGGCGCGGTGCTCTATGAGGTCGTGTGGATCGCTGCCGCGCAGCTCGTGTGGATCTCCGCCCGCACCCATCGTCTGGCGCTCGCCGTTCTCGCCGGGACGTGCGCGATCGAGCTGCTCCAGCTGAGCGAGTGGCCCTGGCTCCGGGCGGCGCGCAGCACCACCCCGGGGCGGCTCCTGCTCGGCGCGAACGGCGGGTTCGATCCCGTGGACTTCGCGCTCTACGGCCTCGGCTGCGCCCTGGGTTATGCGCTCTGCCGGCCGTTCCGGGCCTCCGTATGAGGCAGCGCCGCGGTTGCGGCGCGCGCCCGGAACGGCCAGGCTGGCGCTCGCACCATCCAGGAACACGGAGGCGACGTCCATGCCCGAGGCTCACCACACCGGCGGCTGTCTGTGCGGCGCGATTCGCTACCGCGCGCGCGGCGCGCCGTCGAGCACCAATGTCTGCTACTGCAGCCAGTGCCGGCGACAGAGCGGCGCGCCGATGCCGGCGTTCGCCACCTTCCCGGAAGAGCGCTTCGAGGTGCTCTCCGGCTCACCCGCCACCTATCGGTCCTCCAGCGTCGCTGTCCGTCAGTTCTGCTCGACCTGCGGTTCGTCCCTGTTCTGGCGCCGCGACGGGTCCCGGGAGCTCGATATCTTCCTGGGCACGATGGACCGGCCGAGCGACCTGCCGCCGCCGTCCTTCCAGCTCTGGACCGTGCACCGCGTGCCCTGGCTTCCCGTCATCCCGGGGGCCACCGACTACCGCGGTAACAAGACCGGCAGCCAGAGCTAGGACCAACGCCGGTCCGTTGAGCTCTTCGCGGACCGGAGACGCCCAGCAATTGCAAGCTGCCTCCGGTTCAGGATATTCACTCGATTTGTACGCAGATGGCATCACCGAGCTGGCGAGAGTCGGCCGCGTGGACGCTGCAACCGTAACCTGGACCGATCCCCCTCCAGCGTGCTGGTGCAGCCTGGACGCCGAGCAAGCGGGCGCTGTCAGCGTGTGGAGATGTGGGCTACGGCGGGGTTCCACGGGTCCCGTGGACATAGCTCTTGCGGCGGACCTATCCGATCGACATGCTCTCCTGTACTGGGACCGCGCAGCGCGGCGCTCCCCGAGGCGCGCCACGAGGCAGGGGCGCGCCTCGGTGAGCACCCGCCCGCCAGAGCTCCGGTCGGTTTGCGACGCTCGGGGTCTGTGCTGCGACGGGCTCCCCGTGTACGCTCTCCCTGGCTTCCTCATGTCGACATGCCCTACGTGCCGAACCGAGCATGCGGACGGCGTCGTCGCTTGCCCGCCGGGCGCTGAAACGCTCTCGCCAGACCCCGCGCTGCCGGGCGTCGATCCGGATCTCGCGCCAGGCACTCCGGTCGGCGAGTACCGCATCGAGGCGAAGATCGGGGTAGGGGGCTTCGGCACGGTCTACCGCGCCATGCACCCGGTCATCGGCAAGGCGGCGGCCATCAAGGTCCTGAGCCGCCAGTGCTCGGCGAACCCGCAGCTCGTCTCCCGCTTCGTCGCCGAGGCGCGGGCCGTGAACCAGATCCGGCACCGCAACATCATCGACATCTTCTCGTTCGGCGCCCTCGAGGACGGCCGGCACTACTACGTGATGGAGCTGCTCGAGGGGATGACCCTCGACGCCTACCGCCGCAAGCGCGGGCGCCTCCCGCCCGCCGAGGCGCTGCCCATCCTCGTCAAGATCGCGCGCGCGCTCGACGCCGCGCACGCCGCCGGCATAGCCCACCGCGACCTCAAGCCCGAGAACGTGTTCCTGGTCTTCGACGAGGACGGGGCGATCTTCCCGAAGCTGCTCGACTTCGGCATCGCCAAGCTGCTCGGCGAGTCCTCGACGACGGCGCACAAGACGCGGACGGGGCACCTGATAGGGACGCCGCTCTACATGTCCCCCGAGCAGTGCCGCGGCAAAAACGTCGATCACCGGACGGACGTCTACTCGTTCGGGATCCTGGCGCACGAGCTGCTCGCCGGCGCGCCGCCGTTCGACGGCGAGACCGCGTTCGACCTCCTGATGAAGCACACGTCGGAGCCGGCTCCCCCGATGTCGAGCCTGACCACGCACCTGTCGCCGGCGCTCGACGCGCCGCTCCTGCGGATGCTCGAGAAGGACCCCGCGAGCCGCCCGGCGTCGCTGCTCGAGGCGACCGCGGCGCTCGTGGAGGCCGCGCGGGGCGCAGGTTACGACGTGCCCACGGGCCTGCTGCGGGCGAGCGACGCCGCCGTCGGGCGCGGCGAGAGCGACGCCGCCGGGCGCCGCGCGCGCATCGCAGCCGCGGAGCCGCTGGCCGCCGGGCTCGCGCCGACGCAGCCGGGTCCCGTCGCGGACGCGAGCACGGACCGCAACGGGACCGAGACGGTGCTGCAGCGGTCGCTGCCGGGCAAGGTGGAGAGCACACCGGCCGCGGCGTCGCGGCGGAGGGCAGCGCTCGCCGCGGTCGCCATCCTCGGCGTCGCCGCGGCCGCCGCGCTCATGCTGCACCTCGGGGGCAGCGAGCCTCTGGCCGACGCCCCGCGCGCGCCGGCGTTGGCTGCGCCGGAGTTTGCCGCGCTGCTCGCCCCGGTCGCGCCGGCGCCCGCCGCCTCGGCCGCGCCGGCGCCCGCGGACGTGCCCACGGCGAGCGCCCGCGCGGCGCCGCCCGAGGTCGAGCTCCAGATCCAGGCGACGCCGAAGGAGATCGAGGTGTGGAGCGAGGGCAAGCTCGTCGGCAAGGCGCCGGGGCCGCTGCGCTTGCCGCGCGGGCGCGCCGTGAAGCTCACCTTCAAGTCGCCCGGTTACCAGGAGCAGGCGCAGGAATTCCCGGCCGAAGCGGACGGCGCGCTCACCGTGTCGTTGAAGAGGGCGGCGGCGACCACGAGGGGCACCGTCAGGAAGGGCGACCTGGAAGACCCGTTCCAGTGAGCATGCGCGCGCGATCCCGCTCCACGCGACACGTGCGGGCGGCCGCGGGCGCCGCGGCGCTGCTCGGCGCGGCGGCCGGTTCCGCCGGGTGCGACGAGCTCGGCGAGATCACCCCAGGCCTCTGCGGCAACGGCGTCATCGAGCCGTCGCGCAACGAGGACTGCGACTGCTTCGAGGCCAGCGTGGCGTGCGTCGTCGAGACGAAGAACGCGCAGGGCGCGATCTCGAGCGGCTTGTGCAACCTGCCAGGAAGCGAGAACGAGTGTCGCCTCGGGTGCGACGACGCCGGCGAGGGGTGCCCGAGCGGGTGGGGCTGCGGGATCGACCGCGTGTGCCGCGTCCCCACGGGCAAGTTCAAGGCGCTCGGCGCCGCGCTGCCGCTCGGCGCGCAGCGGCTGATCACGGGTGATCTCGACGGCGACGGCCGCGGCGACCTCGTGGGCGTCGGCTCGACGAGCCTCGAGGCGCTCTACTTCGATGCGAACAGCACCGTGGGGACACAGGTGTCGATCCCCTCCTCAGGGGACACACCCGCGCTCGCGCGCCTGACCGGCGACGAGACGACGGACATCGCGCTCAGCGTGGGGCCCGGCGTGGCGATCCTGAGCGGCCAGCCGGGTCGCACGTTCGCGCCGGTCCCCGTGCTCGCGTCGGTGTTTCGTCTGGATTCGCTGAGCGGCGCGGAGCCCGGGACGATGACCTTGAGCGGGGCGCGCCTCCTGCCGGTCGGCAGCACGCCCGAGGACGGGCAGACGTGGGTCGCCCTGGTCGCCGGGAAGGACACGGGCGGCGCGGCGTCGGAGGACGTCATCGTCATCGTGCAGGGGGCGCAGAGCGGCCGGTTGTCGCTCCTCGATCAGCAGCGCGGGCGGCGCGACGTCGCCGGTCCGCTCGTGAGCGCGGACCTCGGCGGCGGTGCGCTCCACGAGGTGGTCGTCGCCCTCGCGGACGACTCGGCCGTGCGCGTCTACTCGCCGGACAGCGGCGCGCACACCGCTGTCGAGCTCCCGGCCGGCGCGCGGATCGCGGGCGCGCCCTTCCTCCGGGACGTGACCGGCGACGGCATCCTCGATCTGCTCGTCGGCGCCA
Source organism: Sorangium sp. So ce321 (assembly GCF_051530195.1). Classification (NCBI taxonomy): domain Bacteria; kingdom Pseudomonadati; phylum Myxococcota; order Polyangiales; family Polyangiaceae; genus Sorangium; species Sorangium sp. So ce321. Next base: position 3,677,470 of record NZ_CP150329.1, read on the forward strand.
CGTGCGCGCAGCGCGACCCGGGCCTGCCCGTGGATGCCCCCTGCTACGAGCTCGACGTCGCGGAGGGCGCGGGCGGCGGCGCGTTCGGGGACATGCAGCTTTACGGCGATCTCTCGTACCCGGCCGGCGAGACGGGCTCCGAGCGCTCGCCCGGCCTCGGGGCCCCCGTCGCCATCGGCGATCTCAACGGCGACGGGGTGCTCGACGTCGTGGACCCCGGCGCCGTGAGGCTCGGAAAGGCCCGGACGCCTCCTCCATACAAGGTCGAGTTCGACCGGCTCGCGCCGGCGAACGGCCGGCGCTGGACCAGCGCGGTGATCGCGGACCTGACCGGCGACGGCGTGTCCGACGTGATCACCGGCTCCGCAGACGCGACGGATCTGACGTTCTTCAACGGCGTCCCCGGCGCGCGGCCCTCCGACTTCAAGCTCAACGAGCTCAAGATCCCGACGCTGGGCAACGTCTCGAGCTTCGTCGTGGGCGACTTCGACGGCGATCTCCTGCCGGACCTCTCGTTCGTCGAGAGCGCCGGCAGCTCGCTGTCGAGCGCGGTCCACCCGACGCTCGCCGTCTGCTTCGGCCGGTACATGAAGGCGCCGGAGGCTCCGGTGCGGCTCGGCGCCTTCGAGGGGCTCCTCGATGTCGCGTCGGTGCGGCTGCCCGAGCCGGACGACGCCGTGGACGACGTCAGCGTGCTCTTCTCGCACGGCGGGGACATCGCGTTCAGCCTCATCGAGGGCAGCAGCTCGCGGTCGTTGCTGCCGCCGCTGCCGCTCGTCCGCGCGGGCGACGTGCGGCAGGCAGGCGAGCTGCGCGCCGTGAAGAGCATCGCCGGCCACTTCGGGGGCGCTCGGGCGGCGGTCGCCTCGCTGACGATCGTGCCTCCGAGCCCTGGCTCCCCCGCGGGCCTGGCCGATCTCTGGCTCCTGCCGGCGGTCGACGCGGGCGCGATCGCCATGGCCGACGAGGACGAGCAGCGCATCTCGCTCCCCGCGGAGCTCGTCCCCTCGCGGGAGCCCGCGTGGGCGCTGGATGGGGTCGCCGTCGACCTCGACGCCGATGGAACGGACGAGATCGTCCTCTCGCTGCCGGTCGTGGAGAAGGACGCGGCGGCTGGGTCAGGGGCGCCCGCGCTGGAGGGCGCGGTCGTCCTCGTGCGCCACGGCGCGAGCGGCGCGCTCGGGGTGCCGGAGGCGGCCTTCGCGCCAGCGCCTGGCACGCTGTACGGGGGGCTCCGCGCGGGCGACGTGAACGGCGACGGGCGCGCGGACGTCGTGGGCATCGCTTACCGGCTGGAGCCGGTGATGCGCAGCATCGTGGCGAGCCGGCTCGCCGTCTTCTGGAACACGGGCGACGGCGGGCTGGACGCGCCGGTCGAGCTCGAGCCCACGGACGCCGGTCTGGAGGACCTGGCGAGCGAGGTCACGAGCGTCGACTTCGCCCGCATCGACGAGGGGGCGGGAAGGGCGCTCGTGGTGCTCACGCGCCGCGCGGCCTACGCGCTCGATGCGTGCGGCGATGATGCGGCGGCTTGCCAGGACCTGGGCGGGCACCTGCTCGGCAGCCGCAAGCTGGACGGCATCCCCGGCGGCTCCGCGATCGCGACGTGCGACGTCCTCGGCGACGGGGTCGACGACCTCGGGGTGCTCAGCGACGGCGCGCTCCGCGTCCACGAAGGGGTCCCGCTCCGCCGATGAGGACCTCGCTTTGCGTCGTGCTCATGGCCCTCGCGGCGACCGCGCTCGCGCCGCGCGCGGCCTCGGCCGAGGAGGACATCGAGCAGGCGAAGGCCCTCTTCAACGCCGGCGCCCAGGCCTACGCCGCGACGCGGTACCGCGACGCGGTGCAGTCCTTCGAGGCGGCGTACAGGAAGGCGCCGCGCCCTGCTCTGCTCTTCTCGCTCGCTCAGGCCTACCGCCGCCTGTACGTGGTCGAGCAGAGCCCCGCGGCGCTGAGGGCGGCCATCGCGAATTACCGGCGGTACCTGGAGGAGGTCCCGCAGGGCGGGCGCCGCGCGGACGCGACCGAGGCCCTGAGCGAGCTCGGCGTGATCGCTGCGCGCCTCGAGGCGAGCGCTCCGTCGTCGCCCGCCGCGCCCGCCGCGCCGGAGGCGGCGCCGCCCGACGCCAGGCCGAGGACCCGCATCAACGTCACCTCGCCGACCGCGGGGGCCCGCGTGTCCATCGATGGCCGCGCGCCGGTCGAGGTGCCGCTGATGGCCGAGGTCCAGCCGGGCAAGCACCGGATCAAGATCACTGCCGACGGCCACGTCGACGAGGAGCGCGAGGTGGTCGCGATCGAGGGGGACGTCCTCGGGATCGACAGGGAGCTGCGCGAGCGGCCGGCGCTCCTCCAGGTGAAGGCCCCCGTCGGCGCGCAGGTCACGCTGGACGGGCGCTTCGTCGGCACGACGCCGCTGCCGCTCATCCAGGTCGCTCCCGGCAAGCGCTTCTTCGTCGCCACGAAGAACGGCCACATGCCGTTCTCGCGCGAGCTGTCGCTCCGCCGCGGCGAGCGCCGCGTCATCGAGGTGGGCCTCTCGAGCTCCCTCCAGCGGAAGATGTCCTATGGCCTCGTCGCGGTGGGGGTCCTGTCCGCCGCCGTCGGCGTGCTGACGATGTCCGCGAGCCTCGCGGAAGAGGAGGAGGCGAGCGAGATCGCGGAGAAGCGCGGGCAGCAGGGGATCTCCGAGGCGGAGCTGGGCCAGTACCGGGCTCACCTCGACACGCGCGACGAGCTCGCGAACGCCACCACGGGCCTGTTCGGCGCGGCCGCGGCGTTCGCCCTCGGCGGCTTCGTGTTCTACGCCTTCGACACGCCGAACCCCCCGCCGCTGCCCGCGCGCACGGACCCCACCCCCGCGCGCACGGGCGGCCCGATGCTCGAGCTCTCCGCCGCGCCGATCCTCGGGCCGGGGCTCGGCGGAGCGGGGCTCGTCGGCCGGTTCTGGTGACGGCGCCGCAGCGCCCAGATGCCGTACAGAGCGCACACAGGATGCGCATTGCGCGAGGTGCTACGTCTGTGGAGACGACGGCCAATGGCGAGCCAGCATGCGGGTGAGCCAGGTGTCGAGCCGTTCGGCTTCAGCCTTCTACATATACCCGTGGATCGGGGAGCACTCGGACACTGACATCCAGGACGACGACAACCTGATGTTGATGTTGCGACAGGACATCGAGAATGCCTGTCGTGAATCGCAGTCGTCCACGGAGCCCACGCCCCCCGACGACCTCGACGGCGGCTGCGGTTGGAGAAGGCGACCAGGCCGCTCCGCCGCGCGCGCCTCAGGCCCCTTCGCTGGCCTCGTCTGCGCCGGTCTCGCCTCCGCCGGCCGTCCTCTTGGCCTCTTCCTCGGCGATCTTCGCGCGCACCTCGTCCATGTCGAGCGAGCGCACCTTCTCGATCACCTGATCGAGCGCCGACGCGGGCAGCGAGCCCGCCTGCGCGAAGAGGAGCACCTTCTCGCGGAAGATGAAGAGCGTCGGGATCGAGCGGATGTTGAAGGCCTGGGCCAGGTCCTGCTGGTCGTCGGTGTTGATCTTCGCGAAGACGATGTCCGTGTGCTTCTCGGAGGCCTTCTCGAAGACGGGCGCGAAGACCCGGCAGGGGCCGCACCAGGGCGCCCACCAGTCGATGATGACGATACCGTTCGAGTCGACCGTCTGTTCGAAGTTCGCCGCGCTGAGCTCTGTGGTACTCATCCGCGGAGCATAGCCTCGAAACCCACACCTGTCCCCGGGCCGCCCCGGCCAGGCGCCTCAGGGCTGAGCCCGCATCGCCTCCGGCGGGCTCATCGAAGTGGACCGGACGTGCAGGGCGAAGCGCGGCGCCGAGCCGCCTTGCGCTGCTTCCGCCGCTGCCGCGCGCTCAGGGCGCGTTGCAGACCATGATCTGCTCGACCGCGTCGACGAGGAGCTGCTCGACGCGATCGGCCCCGACGTCCGCGGCGCTCGCGAACCGCTCCAGATCGAAGGGCGTGGGGTTGACCTCGAGGTAGGCGAGGATCTGGAGCGGGTAGCCGGACCAGCGGATGACGCAGAACCCGACCACGTTGCGGGTCGCCTTGGCCTCGCGCAGGCCGAGGGCGAGCTCGATGCTCGGCGTGTCGTGCCCCTCGTCGATCACGATGCGCGGCGCGTGCCCCGCCTTCCGGAGCTCGGCGGCGAGCTCCTCCATCGGCGGGCGGAGCAGGCGCTCGCGCAGATCGTCGAACTCGCGGAGGAAGTCGGCCTCCGCGGGGGCGCGCGTCGCCTCGATGCGCCGCGCGTAGCGCGCCGTGAGGCGCTCGATCCGGAGCCGGTTGTGTTCCTTCACGAGCGGCCTACGGGGCGAGGAGGAGCACCTTGACCTGGCTCGGGACCAGGCTGACCCCGGGGGAGTTCACCGTGTTCTGCAGCGTGATGCTCGTCATCCGCGTGGCGGGCGCGGGGCCCACGAGCACGGTGAACGCCGCCGTGATGTGCCGCGAGGGGCCCATCACCGTGTGCGAGATAAGGCCCGTCTCCAGGCCGGGGTTGTCGCCGTTCGTCAGCGGCACCTGGGTGATCATGTTGTGCGCCGGCGTGCACATGAACAGCACGTTGTACGCCGCGGGCACCCCCATCGGCTGCGCCGACAGGTTGGGGTACGGCACCGGCAGGTGCGCCGGCGGCGTCAGGCACACGTCTGGCCCGCCCAGGGCCAGGCCTCCCATCTGCGTGTTCGCGAACATCGGGACCTCCTGTCAGCCGAGGTGGATCTGCCCACCGTCAATCTTGGTCAGCTCGCCGCTCGAGACGAGCGTCGCCTGCGCCTTGATGTTCACCGCGGCCTTCGCGGTGATCTCGTAGTACTGCGTCCGCACCTGCTCCGACTCGGCGATGAACCGGTACGCCCGGTCGAGCCGCTGCACCCAGCGGTCCGCGATCGACTCGACCGACCGCGCGACCGTCTTCACGCGGTCGACCTGCGCGACGAGCCGCTCGCCCACGTACGTCATCGCCCCGATCGCGAGCGACCCCTCGCCCGCGGCGACGCGCACCTTGCCCGCGGCCACCGTGGCCTCGGCCGGCGTGACGAGGCGCACGCCCTCGCCCGCGGTGACCGTGACGCGCCCTGCCGGGGCGCTCAGCTCCAGGTCTCCTTCCGCCACGAGGCGCGTCGGCGCGTCGCCCTCGCGGTCGAGCACCGCGAGCACGTGGCACCCCGCGTCGTGCAGCGCGACGAGCACCCGGTCGCCGAGCTCCGGCTCGACGAGGCAGCTCACCGCGCGCTTCGCCGCGTAGTCGCCCGACCCGACGCGCACCTGGAACGACCGGTCGATCGCGCCGATCACCGTGCCGACCTCCTGGATCGCGAAGGTCTCCACCCGTTGTCTCGCCAGATTGTCTCGCATCGTCTCTCTCCTGCTGTCGGGAGGGGTGTCCCCTCAGGGCGTCCAGCGCTCGGCTTCGAGCAGCTCCGGGTCGTCGCCGAGCGCGGCGGCGCGGTTCGTGAAGGTCGCGCCCGCGTCGCGCGTCTGGTGGAAGCGGGCGCGGAAGAGCTTCGCATGGGAAAGGTCCGCCTTCTCGACGCTCGCGTGCGAGAAGTCGGCGTAGGTCAGGTCCGCGTCGCGGAAGCTCGCGAGCGGGCAGATCGCCCGGTGGAAGATGGCCTGGTAGAGGTCGGCGCCGGTGAGGTTCGCCGCCTCGAGGTCGGCCTCGGAGAAGATCGCCTGCCGCGCCTTGAGGCCCGCGGCCGACACCCCGGCGAGCCGCGCGCCGATGAAGAGGCCGCGCTCGGCGTCCGCGCCGTCGAGCTTCGCCGCGGTGAGGTCCGCGCCCTTGAAGTTCGTCTGGACGAGCCGCGCGCCCCGCAGGTCGCAGCCGGCGAGGTCGGCGTCGACGAGCTGCGCCAGCGTCAGGTCCATGCCCGACAGGTCCTGCCCGCGGAGGCTCGCCCGGATCAGCACCGTGAGGTGCATCGTCGCGCCGCGCAGGCTCGCGGCGGACAGGTCCGCCTTGATGAGGCAGGCCTGCCTGAGCTTCGCCCCGTCGAGCGCGAGGCGCGCCGCCTCGGTCTCGATGAGCGAGAAGCGGTCCAGGTTGGCCTCGCGGAAGCTCGCCTCGTCGGCGCGCCCCTTCGCCATGCTGCCGATCGTGAGGTTCGCGCGGTCGAAGCTCGCGCGCGACGCGTCGCACTCGGCGAAGTTCGCGGAGACGAGGTCGCAGCCGTCGAGGCGCGCGTGGAGGAGCGCGCACTTCGTCCACACGGCGTGGCGGGCCCGCGCGCCGGACAGGTCGGCGCCCGAGAGGTCGCAGTCGTTGAACATCGACTCGCTGATCTTCGCGCCCTTCAGCAGGGCGCCGCGGAAGCTCGTCTTCTCGAAGACGACGCCCGACAGGTCGAGCCCCGACAGGTCGAGCCCCGACAGGTCCTCCTCGGCGATGATCTCGCCCTCGTCCACCCTCGCGAGCAGCTCGTCGCGCGTCATTTGATCTGCCCCGTGAACACGACGTTCTTGGTGTGTGCGTCGGAGAACGTGGTCCGCTGATCGCCCTTCGCGTCGAGCAGGTTCGCGCGGAAGAGGTTCGCCTTGTCGAAGCGGGCGCCGGACACCTTCGCCTTCTGCAGCAGGGCGTCCATCAGGTTCGCGCCGGTCAGATCCGCCTCGGTCAGGTCGGCCCGCATGAACCGCGCGCCCTTGCCGCCGAGCTGCCCGAGGCGCGCCTTCCGGAGGTTCGCCTCGCTGAAATCCGCGTCGTCCGCCGAGGCGCCCTCGAAGATCGCGCCCTCCAGGTCGACCCCGCGCAGGTTCGCCCGCGCGAGCTCGGCGCCGGAGAAGTCCGCGCCCGGCAGCGCGGAGGCGGAGACCACGCGCAGGGCCGCGGCCCTCGCCTTGCGGAACGAGGCCTTCTCGCCCTTGAAGTCGACGAAGGCCGCGTCCTCGAGCGCCGCCTCGTCGAAGTCCGCGCCGGCCCCGGCGCACTGGAAGAACGTCGCCCTGCGCAGGCTCGCCCCGGTGAACCGGGCGCCCGCGAGGTCGAGCTTGAAGAAGAGGACGTCGTCCGCCTGGGCGCCGCTGAAGTCCGCGCCGGCGACCCTGGCCTCCAGGAGATCGGCCTCGGCGAGGTCGGCCCCGGAGAGCTGCGCCCCCTCGAGCCACGCCTTGTGGAGGACCGCCTTGCGGAGGTCGGCCCCGTCGAAGCTCGCGCCCGAGGCGCGCACCTCGCCGAGGTTCGCCCCGCGCAGCGTGGCCTTCCCGAGCCGCGCTCTCTCCAGCCGCGCGCGCGTCAACACGGCGCCCGACAGATCGGCCCCGCCGAGCTCGCACGCCGACAGGTCCGCGCCCTCGAGGAGCGCCTCGCGCAGGTCGGCGCCAGCGAGGCTGAGCTCGTGCAGGTCGGCGCCCGTCAGATCGCGCCGGGCGAGCGACGCGCCGGCGGCGAGCGCCCGCTCGACCTCGGCGCGCAACCCGGACTTCGTGCCCTGGTCCGCGGGCTCGCCCGGCGGGAGGAGGTGGGCGAAGGCGCGGTACGTCGCGCGGACGCCCTCCTCGGTCGCGCGGAGGCTCGCGACGAACGCCGGGTCGGCGAGCCTCGCCTCGAGGTCCTCGATGGGCGAGCCCGCCTTGCGCCCCGCCTCGGCGAGCTCGCGCAGGCGGGCCAGCTCCTGGTCGGCGCTGAACTTCGGCGGGCCGCCCCCCTCGCGCTTGCCCTTCGCGAGCAGCGCGTCGAAGTCGATCCCCTGCTCGGCGCAGAGCTTCCGCGCCTCCGCCTCGGCGTCCTTGCGCTGCGCCTCGGACCCCTTCTGGAGCTCCGTGGCCTCGCGCTCCATCCGCTCGGAGAGCTCCGCGAGCTCGTCGGGCTTCGGCTCCGCCGGCCGCTTGATCTCCCGCGGGAGACTTTCGTCCGGGTTCATCCCGAGCATCAGCTGGGTGAGCCGCGCCTTGTCGAGCTCCCGCTGCGCCCGCGTGAACGACCGCTGCTCCATCGCCCCCTCGCGCCGGATGAGCTCGTCCATGTCGCTGAACACCTCGTCCGGGAACGACGGGGCGTCGGGGTCGGGCTCGGGGAGGAGCTCCTTGTCGTTCAGGGCGTGGAGGTGCCCCTTGTCCTTGTCGAGCCGCTTCTCCACCACGGCGCGGTAGTGCTCGACCGGCCTCGGCGCGTCGGCCCGCTCCAGGCCGGCGACGAGCAGCTGCACGTCGCCGGCGTCGTCCTCCGCGATCGGGACGACGCCGCGGAAGATCGCGACGCCGCGCTCCAGGTCGGGGAAGAGGAGCACCGTCTCCAGGCGGGTCGCGACCTCGCGGAGGCTCTCCACCCCGCCTGCCGTCGCGTCGGCGTCCGCCCCGCCCCGCTGCCGCACGAAGCACCGGGCGCGGAGCCTCGGGGCGTGGGTCCCGATCTGCGGCCGCGTCGGGTGGAGGTGCTTGAGGCCGATCGGCTCGCCTCCCTGGAAGTAGTCCGGCAGGCGCTGGTCCTCCGGGGCCACCTGGAAGTACTCGGGGTCGAGATCCCGCGCGAACCCGGGGAAATCGTGCTGCAGCCACTCGGGGCCGTACGTGCCGAGCTTCGCGATCCGCGAGGCGAGCGTCGGATCGAGCGCCCCGAAGCACGCGGGCGCCGGCCTGTCGCCCGGCGACTTCAGGAGGCGCTTCGGGTCCTCGAGGTGCGGCAGGTAATGCACCTTGGCCCCCTCCTCCTCGACCGGCGCGAGCCCCATTCCCTTCGGGTTCATCGGGTAGTCGGGGCCGCCGAACGCGTTTTCCCAGACGAGCGGCATCTCGGTGATCGGCTCCGGCTCGGTCGGCGCGCCGTGGTGCCACCGCCGCTTGCCGACGACGGCGATGGACTTGTCGACGAGCGGCCTGTCGGCCGGGCCGACCGTCACGCCCGCGGCGAACGCGGGCCGGGGCTCGCCCCCGGGCGAGAACGCCTTGCCGAAGACGAGGATCTCGCCCCGCGGCTTGGGCATGCCTTCATCCAGGAGGGCGTCCTTGCCGAGCGCGGGCATCAACCGCTGCCACATCGAGACCTCGGGCAGCGGCACCTCCGGGGCGTCGAGCGGGAAGAACACGACGAGCCCGACGCTCAGGTGGTGGCTGCGCCGGATCGTGAGCACGCGCTGGAGGACCGAGAGGCGAAGGGGCTTGATGACGCGCATGTGGCTCGAATCGTAAGTTGTGGCCGGAGCGCCTGGCGAGGGCCTCGGCGCGGGTGGGCGCCGGCGCCCCGCCGGGGAGCGTGGGTGAGCGCGCGGCGCGGCTCACCCACGCTTCAGGTGACCATGAAGATGCCGCTCCTGTTGATGTGGGCGGCGACGTTCTTCAGCGTGAAGACCCCGTTCCTGACCCTGATCGTCTCGGCCTCGAACTTGATGTTCTGGATGACCAGCTCCGGGCCGTTCTTGATGGTCACGGCAGGACCCATCTTGAGGTCCACCGAGGCCGCGAGGTTCGTCGACAGCTTGATCCCCATGACGACCTCCGCGGTGGCGGCGCACGACATCGACAGCTTGCTCCCGATCGTGAACTCGAGGGCACCCGACAGCTTGGCGTCGACGGTCGCCCCCTGGGTGAGCGTCGTGAAGGAGCCCTTCTTGTGATCGTACGTGCTGCCGTCCGTGATCGTGTGGGCGTCGCTGTGCTTGAAGTCCTTCGTCGTGCCGAACGTGTGCGTCTCGAACGTGCCCCTCTTCTCGTCCAGCGTGTTCCCGTTCACGACGCTCTTGAAATTGCCCTGCTTGATCTCCTCGGTGTTGGAGTAGTTCACCGACTTCACGTTGCCGATCGTGTAGGTCGTGCTGTCGCCGTACGTCGCGTTGGTCACCGTTCCGCCGGTCCAGACCAGGAACTCGCCCATGCGCAGGACGGTGTGGTTGCCCATGATCAGATCGGTCTTGTCTCCCAGGATGGCCTTGCCCTCGCCGGCGCTCTCCCAGGTCACCTTCTGCGCCGCGTAGAACTCCATTCCCCCCGCGTTCGCCTTCGCCTTGTAGTTGCCCGCCTCGATGTCCATCGTGACGTGGTCGCGGACGTTGACCGACCAGTTGCCGCCGCCCTGCTTGCCGACGTTCACGTCGAAGTTGCTCCCGGAGTCCCACACGCTGTTGGCGTCGGTCTTGGCGATGAGCTCGTGGCTGTCGTTGGGGGCGCCCATCCGCAGGTACGTGTTCGAGTAAGGCGTCGACAGCGTGATGCGCTGCGCCCCGTCCTGATCCTCCAGCTCCAGGCGGTTCCTGCCGCCGGTCTGGATCACGTTCTTCGTGTGGTTGCCGTTCGTCACCGGGCTCGGCGTGAGCACGTTGGGCACCACGCCGGAGATCACGGGCCGATCCGGGTCGCCGCCGAGGAAGCTCAGCACGACCTCGGTCCCCCGGCGCAGCGGGAAGTGGAACCCTTCGACGCCGCCGCCGTGCGGCTGCATCATGCGCACGTACGTGGAGCCGCTGCCGTCGCGCGGGCTCGCCTCGTCGAACTTGAGCTTGACGAGGTAGCGCCCGTGGTCGTCGATCTGCGCGTACTCGCTCGACGCGGAGCCGTCGACCGTGCCGTTCTCGTATCCGTAGATGCGCGGCCACGCCGTCCGCGACTCCGCCCGGAACTGCGTCGCGGCCGGGATGGCCGAGACCTCGACGAGATAGACCTCCTCGTGCGTAAGGCCGACGAGCTCCTCGAAGTCGGCGTGCCCCGCGGACTGGTTGCCGTGGTGACGCAGCTCGACGGCGAGGTACTTCGCGTTGAACCGCGCGCGCGGGTGGTCCTCGAGCTCGAACGTGGACCCCGCGCGCAGGTGGAGCCGCGATCCGGTGGCCTGATAGACCGCCTCCCGCGCGAGGTACTCCTCCGCGCGCAGCTGGGCGAGCCGCTTGCCGGCGTCGGCGCTGAAGAAGCGCTCGCCATACAGGCTGATCTCGCCGGCGCCGTACTGGGACACGGGCGCCGTGCCGGCGAGCGGGAAGTGCGGCCGGACATAGTCGTAGTCCTTGAGCTTCACCCGCGACGGCAGCGCCCCGTGCTGGCAGGAGAAGGTGCGGAACGACGCGGCGGCGCTCCGGTCCTGCCCCGTCTGCGGGTGGTAGCGGACCGGCGCGCGGAGCGGCTCGGCGGGGTAGCTCTTGTTGTCGCGGAGGATGAGCTTCTCGCCGTCCTCGGTGTGCTCGAAATAGTAAAAGATGCCTTCCCGCTCCATCCAGCGCGAGATGAAGTCGAAGTCGCTCTCGCGGTACTGACAGATGTGCTCCTCGGTCTCGTAGCCGCCGAGGTTGAGCTCGATATCGGCGCTCGTGATGCCGTTCTCCTCGAGCACGAGCTTGATCACGTCGGGCACGCTCTTCTTCGTGAAGATGCGGCTGTGCTTCGACAGCGTGAGCCCCCAGAGCCGCGGCACGAGCACCGCCCGCAGCAGCGCGCGGCCGCCGAACTCGTGCACGAGGTCGACCCCGGCGAGGACGCCGGTGAACAGATAGGGCGGATTGATATCGTCCTGGCGGTCAATCGAGAGGCGCGCCCGGGCCCCGACCATCTCCGCGAAGTTCGTGTCGTCCTCTCCCTCGCTCGGGATCGACAGGAAGATCTCGAACCTGTACGGGCGCGAGATCGCCTCCACGCCCCGGAAGCCGACGACGCGCGTCGGGACCTGCAGGATGCTCGAGGAAAACGTGATGAGGTCGCTCATGGCCGTTTCTCTTCCGGGGTGCGAGGTGGTGAGTGCTCCGCCTTGTTCGTCCCGAGGGAGCGCGTTCTATGGAGCTAGACGAAAAGGAGCGAGGGAGTCAACCTTGTGAAGAAACGTTAATGTCCTCGTCCGTCGGCGCGATCTCGACCAAGGAGCGCAATATTGCACCGCCCGACTTCGCGTTTGCGAGCTTGACTCCATAGACGTTGGCGCCGGCGAGATCGGCTTCGCGCAGATCGGCGCCATCGACGTTGGCGCAGGCGAGGCTCGCCTCCTTGAGCTTCGCCGCGCGCAGGATGGCGCCGGCGAGGTTGGCGTGCGCGAAGCTCGAGCGCGAGATGTCCGCCTTGCTCCCGTTGATGTCGGCGAGGCTCGCCCGGTCGAAGATCGCCTCGGTCAGGCGCGCCTGCCGCAGATCGGCGCCGTCCAGCGACGCGCCCTCGAAGCTCGCCTTCGAGCCCCTGGCCGAGGTGAGATCCGCGTTGTTGAGGATGGCCGAGCAGAGCTGCGCGCCGTCCAGCGTCGCGCGGGAGAGGTCGGCGCGCGTGAGGTCGGCCGCGTGGAGGCGGGCGTCGGTCAGATCGGCGCCGCTCAGGTTGGTCCTGGCGAGGCGCGCCGAGGTGAAGTTGCACCGGGCGAGCGTCGCGCCGGCGAGGTTCAGGCGCTCGAGCGAGGCGCCGCTCCAGTCGATGCCCTCGAGCTCGGCGCCCGCGAGCTCGAGGTCGTAGAGCGGCTGGCCGCTCCTCAGGCGGGCGAGCACCGTCGCGCGCAGGCCCCGGGCCTCGAGCTCGGGCGGAGGCGGCTCTGCGTGGGCAGCCTCGGGGAGGGCGACGTCGGCGGGCGCTGCGTCGGCGGGCGCTGCGTCGGCGGGCGCAGCGTCGGGGAGGGCGGCGTCGGCGGACGCAGCGTTGGGGAGGGCGGCGTCGGGGAGGGCGGCGTCGGCGGACGCAGCGTCGGGGAGGGCGGCTTCGGCGGGCGCGAGGTCATCCGGAGGTGACGCCCCCTCGGCTGGCGCGGCGGCGCTCGCGAGCGCGGGGGGCTCCGGCTGAAGCGCGGGCGCGGCAACGGCCGGCGAGCTCGGGGCCTCGACAGCGGCGTTGACCTCATCGGTGGTCGCGAGCGCCGGTTGCGCCGGACGAGGCGGCTGTTCCGCGACAGGCCCCGTCTCATCGAGCGTTGCGGGCGCCGGCCGCCTCGGCGAAGAAGGCTGTTCCGCAACGGCGCCAGCCTCGTCGCGCGTCGCTGCTGCCGGCTGCCCCGGCGAAGGAGGCCGCTCCACGGCGGCGCCGCCCTCATCGCACGTCGCGGCCGCCGGCTGCCCCTGTGAAGGTGGCTGCTCCACGGCGGCGCCGCCCTCATCGCACGTCGCGGCCGCCGGCTGCCCCTGCTGCGAAGGCGGCTGGTCGATGACAGGGTGCGTCTCGTCGAGCCCGGCGAGCGGCGGCTGCACCGGAGGAGGCAGCTCGGGCGGCGAGGGGTGCGGCCCGGAGCGGGCGAAGGGCATCGCGAACGGCACGGACCCCGGGGGAGGCTCGGGGCGTGGCGGCGGCTCGGGCGCGGGCAAGAAGGGCAGGGGAGGGGGCGCGTCCAGCGGCGGGACCTGCTGCGTGACAGCGCTCCAGTGCGCCTCCTTTTGCTGCGAGAAGGGCAGAGGAGGTATCGACTTCAGCAGCGGGACCTGCTGCGTGACAGCGCTCCAGTGCGCCTCCTTTTGCTGCGAGAAGGGCAGGGGAGGCGCCGCGCCCAGCTGCGTCACCTGCTGCGTGACGACGCTCCAGTGCCCCGCCGGGAGCTCCGTCCCGGGGGCCGCCGGCGCGCCCGCTCCCTCGGCGATCGCGATGGGCGCGAGCGGCCGAGCGATGCCTGCCACGGCCAGGCCGCCGTCGCCGCCGGCCCTGCGCGCGCCCTCGATACCGGGGCTCCTCCCGGCCCCTGGCTCGTCCCCGGCAACGCCAGGCGCCGGAGGCCAGGGGCGAGACGAAGGGGGGCCCGCCGCCGCCGAGGGCCACAGGAGGGGCTGCCCCGGCACCTCGACGCCCGCGACGACGCGCATCCGGGCCGGCGCGTCGCCTGCCGGCAGCGCGACGTTCCCCCGCCAGATCACCGAGCAGAGCAGGCGATCCGCGTCGATCGTCAGCGTGTCGGCGACGAGCTCGATCGGCTGTCCGCCCTCGTCGCTCCCCGCCCCGGTCCGGTAGAGCCGCGCCAGCCCGCGCGCCGAGGGCAGCCTGGACCGCAGCCACGGACAGCGCGGGTGCAGCCCCTGGAGGAAGAGCCACTCGTCGCCCCGCAAAGGCTCGATCTGCTGGTCTGCCGGGGCGGCGTGAAAATGGCGGAAGTCGAAGCTGCCATCGAGGTCGGGGACCGTTGGATCGAGCGCCCGGTCGTGCGCGAGCAGGCCTCTCCTCGGAGCCCAGTGCCTCGCGATCGGGCCAAGGCCCGCTGGCCTCAGCGGATCGGCCGGATCGACGATGTTCGGCAGCGCCATCCCCGAGCCCACGCCGCCCACGCCGACAGGGTTCGCGTCGACGTGCGGACCGCCGTACGCGCGCTCGTACACGAGCGGCATGAGGCTGAACGGCAGCGGGCTCGGGGCCTCTCGCGTCCAGTCGCCGTAGACGTGGAGCACCTTGTCGAGGAGCCAGCGATCCTCGCGAAAGAGCGCGACCCGCACCGAGAGCCCCGTCGCCGTCGTCCCCGCCGGCGCGGCCGCGTGCCCGCGCACGAGGACCCCTGCGCCCGGCAGGTAAGGCGCTGTCTCACACGCCTCTTCCAGGCTGCCGCGCCCGTCTCGGAGCCGGTCGGAGCGGACCAGCTCCGCCGGGGCGGCGAGCTCCGCGCTCCTGTCGTGGACGAGGGCGAACGTCGCCTTGACGATGACCGTCAGCCGCTCCGTGCCCTGCATGCGCCACCGCACGGCCCCGCAAGAGGCCGGCGTCAGGGCAACGATCGGAAGAGGCCAGGGCGATTGCACGGCGTGATCTCGTCTGGCCTGCGCGCCTTCATCGCCGCGGAGGGCAGGCAACCGACGATACGCGGCGCGTCTCTCGGACGCAAGCGTGGGAGTCGACGTGAGTACAGCTGGTATAGGTCGACGTTTTGCGATCTTTTGCGAGGTTCTGTGACCTTTCGCGAAGTTTTGCGAAGTCTCGCGAAGTCTTGCGAGGTTTTCCTCACGGGACCATGTCGCTGTGAAGATCTTCCGTCGCGCGCTTCATGTGGGCCGCCCGACCGCACGGTGTGAGGACACGACGGTTCTTTCCTCTCGGCGCAGGCGCGGAGACGAGCGGCCTCGCTCGCAGACGGCAGCGACGGATGCCTCGAATCGCCATGGCACCAGGGACGGCAGGAGAGACAACATGGCTGCTCCAGGGACGGTGGGCTCACGCTCCAGCGAGCCCGTGGCAGCGACTTGAGTTGCCGGGTCACGAGCCGCGTTCGACGGCGTGATCCGCTGGCCTGCATCGGTGATCTGCCGGCCTGCATGGCCGAGAGGAACGCGCGGCGCGGCGTGAGCCAAAGGCAGGGAGGAGATCTCCTGTGCTCACCGCCGCGGTGGACGTCGGAGCCGCGGACGCGC
This sequence comes from Sorangium sp. So ce321, assembly GCF_051530195.1. Lineage (NCBI taxonomy): Bacteria > Pseudomonadati > Myxococcota > Polyangiales > Polyangiaceae > Sorangium > Sorangium sp. So ce321. The sequence goes on from NZ_CP150329.1 coordinate 3,692,689, forward strand.
GGCCAGCTCCACATGGCGCTCGTGCCGCGCGATCCTGGCCACCTGACGTCACCTGACGTCATCTGACTTCCATGCGTCACACCCCGTCGCGCTCGCCCACCCACGCGCGGGCGAGCGCGAGCGTGCGCGCGTGCTCGGGCACGTTCTCCAGGAAGCCCGCCCGCCACGCGGGATTCGCGATCCGCGACGTGCGCTCCAGCAGCCGGTCGCGGGCGGTCGCGATCGCGGCGCGGGCCTCCCCGTGCGCGCCGCACGCCTCGAGGGCCTCCGCCCGCACCAGGTAGATCTGCGACTCGCCCTCCTCGAGGTGACCCTGCGCGGCGAGGATCGGGGCGGCGAGCTCTGCGGCTCGGTTCGCGGCCTCGAGCGCCTCGGCGGCGCGCCCCGCGGCGAGCAGCACCCCCGCCAGGACGCCCAGCGCGCACGGGATGAGCGGCGGGACGTCGGCGAGCAGCTCGCAGCCGCGGCGCGCCTCCGCCTCGGCGCGGTCGAGGTCCCCCGCGAGCCGGAACACCTCCGCGAGGTAGACGTAGGTGCCGCCCTCCATGCGCCGGTCGCCCGACGCCACGAACGACCGGAGCGCGTCGTCGAGCAGGGCGCGCGCCTCGTCGAGATCGCCGAGCTGGAGGAGCGTGCGGCCGAGGTTCTCCTTCGCGACCGCCGCCATGAACACCAGGCCGAGCCGCCCCGTGTCGGCCAGCGCAGCGCGGAGCTGGCGCGCGGCGTCGGCGTATGCGCCGAGCTCGTTGCAGAAATGACCGGCGTTGATGCGCGCCCCGCAGGCGCCGCGCACGTCGCCCGACGCCTCGAAGCAGCGCACCGACGCCTCGCAGAGCTCCCAGGCGCTGCCGACGTCCCCGGCCAGGATCGCGCGGAGCGTGCGCAGCCGCAGGATGGGCGCGCTGACGGTCGGGTCGTGCTGGAAGCGCCCGGACGACGCGTCGATGCGCGACGAGAGCGCCTCCGTCTCCTCGCACTGACCCTTCATGTAGAGCAGGATCAGCGCCGCCTGCGCCATGGCGCCGAGCTCGGGCCCGGTCACCGCCTCGGCCGACCACCGCGCGCAAAGCGTCCTGGCGAGCGCGGCGACGGCGTCCCCGCGCCCCACGAGGTGGGAGGCCCAGAGCGCGACGCCCGCCGCGCGGCACCACGGCGCGCTCCCCTCGGGCAGCGCCAGCATCGCCATCGTCGCGTGCAGCTCGGCCGCCGCGCTCTCGCCCCGGAAGCGGTACGCCTCCGCCTGGACCGTCTCGACCTCGCCGAGCGCCTCGCCGGCCGCGCCGCACGCGACCGCGCGCTCGGCGCGCTCGATCGCCGCCGCGTAGTCGTTGCCGCCGAGCGCCTGCTCGGCCGCCCGCCGGTAGCAGCCGAGCGCACGCTCGAGCTCGCCGCCGCGCTCGAAGTGTGTGGCGAGGACCATGGCGTCGGTCTCGCCGGCCTCGGCGAGCCACGCGCCCGCGAGTCGGTGGCCGAGCCGCCGGTCCTCCTCGGTCAGCATCTCGTAGGCCGCGTCGCGCACGAGCGCGTGCCGGAAGGCGTACTCCACCTCGCCCTGGAACGTCGACTCGTGCACGCGCGTGATGAGCTCGCTCCGCGCGAGCTCCGCCACGCAGGCGTCGAGGTGCGCCTCGCTCGCCTCGGCCCCGAGCAGCGCGCCCGCCGCGCCGCGCCAGAACACGCTCCCGAACACGCTGCCCGCGCGCAGCACCCGCCGCGCGTCGGGCGCGAGCCCCTCCAGGCGCGACTGCATCATCGCGAGCACCGTCTCCGGGACGCCGCCGCCGTGGCCCTCCGCCGCGGCGCGCACGAGCTCCTCCAGGAAGAACGCGTTGCCCCCCGAGCGGTCGACGATCCGCGCGACGCCCTCGGCGTCGAGCCCCCCGAGCGCCTCGCCGACGAGCTTCTCGCACGTCCTCCGCGAGAGCGGCGTGAGCCGCAGGTCGGTCAGCGCCCGCTTGCTCCACAGATCCGGGAAGGCCTCGCGCACCTCGGGGCGCGCGAGCGCCAGGACCATCAGCCGCTCGCCCTCGAGGACCCGGAGCGCCGCGTCGACGTACTCGACCGTGGGCCGGTCGCCCCAGTGCAGGTCCTCCAGCACGAGCAGGAGCGGCCGCGCGCTGCACTCGGCGCGCGCGAGCTCCACCCACGCCGCCTGCATCTGGTCGCCCATGAGCTTCGGGTCCTGCCGCGCCGCCCGGAGCAGCACGCTGTCGTCCGCCGGGAAGGGCGTGCCCACCATCTCGCCCAGGAACTCGGCGACCTGCCGCCGCAGCGGCTCGGCGACGTTCACCGCCACGCGCGCGGCGAGCTTCTGTCGCCGCGTGTCGAGCGGCTCGCCGTCGAGCAGCCGCGCGGCGCGGCGGACGAGCTGGCCGAGCATGCCGAACGGCGCGCCCACGCGCATCGGATCGCCGCGCGCGATCCAGAGCTCGAAGGGCTCGCCGCGGCCGGCGAGGCGCCGCGCGAGCTCGTGGCGCAGGCGCGACTTGCCCACGCCGGCCTCCGCCGTGACCAGCACCGCGCGGGCCTCGGACTCGGCGACGCACTCGTCGAACGTCGCCTGCAGGAGGAGCAGCTCGCGCTCGCGCCCCGCGCACCGCGTCGGCTTGCCGAGCAGCTTGCGCGCCTCGTCCGCCGGCTCGAGCTCGCCGAGGAGCGCCAGCCCCGTGCCGTCGAGGGACACCTCGAAGCGGTCGCCCAGGAGATCCGCGGTCATCCGGTCGAGGAGGATGGGCCCGCTCCCCGCGCTGTGGAGCGCGCGCTCGGCCGTGCTCGCCGTGAGCATCGCGCTCGCGCGATCGATGACCTGACCCATGGGCTGCGTCCTCTCGAGCTCGTCCCACCCGGTCGAGAGCGCCACGCGCGCGCCCGGCAAGAGCTCGCGGAGGGCGATGGCGCAGCGCCCGGCGCTCACGGCGAGGTCCGTCGGCGAGCCCGCGCCGGTGATGACGGCCGCGAGGGAGCCGTCCCGCAAGAGCTCGAGGTGGGCGCCGTGCCGGGCCGCCACCTGCCGGAGCGACTGCGACGTGCTGTAGAGCGTGCTCAGCAGCGGGGCGTCGCTGAGCGAGGCGGTGAGGGCGCGCGAGTCGGCGGAGACGTGCCCGCCGGCGGCCGCGTCGGGCGCGAGCGCGAGGATGACGCTGACGAGGCGCCGCTCGCGGCGCGTCAGGCCGACCGACGCGGGCGCCGTCACCGACGACTCCGCGACGAGCGCCTCGAGCGCCCGCAGCTCCGCGAGGACCGCCCTCGCGTCGGGGCGCTCCTCCGGCCGCTTGGCGAGCAGCCGTATCACGAGGGCGTCGAGCTCCGGCGGCAGGCCGGGCGCGAGCCCGCTCGGGCGCGGCGCCTCCTCGAAGAGCACCCTGGCCAGCACGGCGAACGGGTGCGCCGCGGCGAAGGGCGGCCTGCCGGTCAGGCAGGCGAAGAGGACGCACCCGAGCGAGTAGATGTCGGCGCGGACGTCGACCGCCCCCTCGCCGGCCACCTGCTCCGGCGCCATGAACGACGGCGTCCCCACTGTCGCCCCTGTGTGCGTGAGCGACGACGTCGCGTCCCCGAGGCGCGCGAGGCCGAGGTCGACGATCGTCGCCCGCTCGAGCTCTCCGCCCGGGAGGAAGATGTTCTGGGGCTTGATGTCGCGGTGGATGACGCCCTGCGCGTGCGCGAAAGCGAGCCCCTCGGACACCCGGGTCAGGACCTTGAGCGCGGCGGCGGGCTCCAGCCGGCCGCGGGCGATCCGCGCCGCGAGGTCCTCCCCCTCGAGCCACTCCATGGCGAGGAAGAGCTCGCCGTCCGGCGTCAGCCCGTGGTCGACGTAGCGGACGATGCAGGGGTGCGAGAGGGCGGCCAGCGCGCGCGCCTCGCGGGCGAATCGGCCGCGCTTGTCGGGGGTCGGGTCGCGCAGGACCTTGATCGCCACCGGCGCGCCGCTCGTGGCGTCGCGCGCGCGGTAGACCGTGCCGAGCCCGCCCTTCCCCGCCTGCCGCTCGATGGTGTAGCGGTCCCCCAGACGCTCCCCCGGTGTCATCGTGTATCGAGTATCTCACGGAACACCGGCGCATTCGCCAGCGCCGATTCGCGCTGCGGCCGCGAGGCGGGCCGCGGCGCGCGTCGGTCTGGAGAGAGCTTCCATGAAGGCGGGAAGAACACTGGGCATTTCTGCCCATTGACCCGTCGGAATCCGGTCACCACCGGAGCCAGGCACCGCCGGTCCTCGAAGAGGCTTGAGCGAGGGTGACAACGTCTTTGTCGTTCAGCGACACCGCGTCGCGACGCTCCTCCGCGCGGGAGCTCGCGGGCGCCGCGCGCGACCGGCTCCGCGAGGACACTGTGCTACAACGTGGGTAACACCTGGCCCAGAAGGAGCATTGCATTGATGGAAGCGCACGCCTCTGTCCGAGCCCTCGCCGACGCCATGGATCTCGGCTCGCTGCTGCAGGAGGTCCGGGATCGACATGGCGAGTTCGATCTCCTGGCCCACTGGAAGCAGGGCGAGTTTCACCACGACGTGGTCATCCGGGTCCACCGCGCCGCGCCGCTGCCGGGGCCGGTGCTCGTCGTGAGCACGAACTGCAACGGCGGCGTGAAGGAGGTGCTCTGCTTCGGCGAGGTCCCGGACCGCCATGCGCTCTGGCACCACCGCTGCCCCGGCGTGCCCGAGTTCTCCGGCGATCTGCCGCCGATCGCCGCGCAGGCGCGGACGACGCATTATTTCGACCCCTGCGAGCTGCTCGCGTCCGACGCCCGCAGCGAGCTGCGCCCCGAGTTCCGCGAGCGCGACGTGGGGGGCGGCTGGCGCCCGCGGTGCGGGTGAGGGCGGCGCTGCGGCGCGCGCGAGGGGGCCGGCCGGGGGCGGCGCCGCGACGAGGGAGGAGTTGTCGATGACGTCAGCGCGAGACGACGGGGGGGAGAGCGACGGCCAGGCCACCGAGGCCGCGGCCCGCCGCGTGAACACCATCAGCCGGTTCCTGGCCGTTCGCGACGTCGCGTCGCTCACGGCCGACGCGCTCGAGCGGGCGGTCGGGCAGCGGCGGGCGGACCTCTTGATCCTGCTCGGCAGCGGGAGCCTCTCCACGGCCGAGCGGGCGGCGGAGGCCTACCGGAGCGGGCTGGCCGAGCGCCTCATGATCGCGGGCGGGATCGGCCACTCCACGGCGCATCTGGTCACCGCCGTCGAGGCGAGCGGCAAGTACGCCGGCGTGGAGACGGACGGCCGATCGGAGGCCGAGATCCTGGCGGACGTGGCGCGCCTCCACGCCGGCGTCGAGCCCGGGGACGTGCTGCTCGAGACAGAGTCCACCAACTGCGGCAACAACGCGACCTGCGCGCTCGAGGTGCTGAACGAGCGCGGGCTGCGCCCGGAGACGATCGTCCTCATGCAGGACCCGACGATGCAGCGGAGGAGCGGCGCGTCGTTCGAGCGGGCGTGGCGCGACGGCGCGGCGCGCGCCCGGTTCATCCACCACGCGGCCTTCGTTCCGGAGGTGGAGGCGGCCGACGGGGCCTTTCGGTTCACGGCGGCGTGCGAGCGCGACGCCGCTCGCTCATGGGAGCTCGCGCGGTTCTTCTCCCTGCTGATGGGGGAGATCCCCCGGCTTCACGACGACGAGCACGGGTATGGCCCGCGCGGGAGAGGCTTCATCGGCCATGTCGACGTCCCGGAGGAGGTCCTGGAGGCCCACCGGGCGCTGCTCCCCCTCCTGGGCGGCCACGTGCGCGCTTAGCGGGCGGCGCCGCGCTCCGGCGTCTCGTGCGCGGGCCACCCCCCCGCGTCGCTCCGTGCGCCCATGACAGGCGCCTTACGATGGCCGCCGGGCGCGCAATTCATGCCGGACGTCGCGAGGCGCTGCGGGGCCGCCGCCGGCGAGCGAGGTCGCGCTCAGCGGCGCTCTGCGTCAGCGCTCATGGCGCGTTGCCCCGCGGCGCGGCCGGCGCGGAAGGCCGCGTCCAGCCGCCACGCCTCGCGCGCTGCCTCGCCTGCCGAGAGGCCGTGCGCCACCCCGGCTGCGGCGATCGCGCTCCGGAACCGCGCCCCGGCCCGGCGGTGCTCGATCGCGACGAGCGCCAGGCAGAGCGCGACGAACAGCACGGCGTGGGCGCTCGGCGCTGGCTGCGACGACCAGGCGAGCCAGCCGACGCCCACCGCCAGCAGCGCGCTGCAGAGCTCCCACGACTCGCCGCGCTCGGCCTCGGCGGCGCGGGCGACCGTGCCTGGCGGTTCGGCTGCCTTCTCGGAGGGCGCCGGCGCCCCTGCGCCAGGCGTGACCGTCGCGCCGCCCTGTGTCACGCGCGGCGCCGATGAAGCGCCCCTACAGCTCGTTGCCATGCCGAGATGCGTTGAGCCCATACAGATCCCTCCTCGTTTTGCCGGCCGACCTCCGTACACCCGCCGGACTTGCATCTCGCGCGCCACGGCTCCATAGGGGAACCGCACGTCATTCCGAGCCTCACGGCAGCCCTCACGGCAGCATCGTTTGCGCGATGGTTGGGCCGGACACGCAATAGCTGCGCTCGGGTCGCGCTCCCGGCCCGGAGGAGTGGCCGCAATTGGCGCCCCCAGCGCCCCCGCCGCCCGTCGGGCGCATCGTGGTTGCATGTCGCATGCCGCGCGCAGGGAGGACGGCCACCCGGCGGAAGCGAGGGCGCAGCGGCCGGCGAACCGCGGGCGCTGCTCCAGGAACTCCGTGGCTCGCCAGGTGGATGCGGGGGCGGGTCCTCGGCGCGCCCGGCGGGACCGGGGCGGGTCAGCGGCGCGCCCGGCGAGGGCGACAGCGCCCCTCGAGCAGGACGGCGGTGCGCCCGTCAGGGGTAGACGTAAGGCGCGTCGAGCCCGAGCGGGAGCCCGAGCTGCCAGTAGGCGAGGAGAAACAAGGTCCACGCGACGAGGAATGTGAGCGAATAAGGCATCATCAGCGCCATGAGCGTGCCGATACCGGTGCTCTTCACGTACTTCTGGCAGAAGACCACGACGAGGGGGAAATAGACCATGAGGGGGGTGATGATGTTGGTGACCGAGTCGCCCACGCGATAAGCCGCCTGGGTGAGCTCTGGAGAGATGCCGATCGACATGAGCATGGGCACCAGGATCGGGGCGAGCAGCGCCCATTTCGCCGACGCGGAGCCGATGAGGAGGTCGACCACCGCGGTGAGGAGGATGATGCCCACGATGGTCACCGCGCTCGGGAGCGCCATGGCCTTCAGCGCGGCGGCTCCCTTGAGCGCCAGGAGCGCGCCGAGGTTCGATTTGTTGAACAGGTAGATGAACTGCGCGGCGAAGAAGGCCATGACCAGGTAGTAGCCCATCGTGCTCATCGTCTTGCTCATCCCGCCGATCACGTCGCGGTGGCTCGTGAACGTGCCGGCCGCATAGCCGTAGACGAGCCCTGGGATCAGGAAGAAGAGGAAGATGACTGGCACGATCGCGCTCATGAGGGGCGCGGCGCTGACCGTGAGCTGGCCGCCCGGCGCGCGCAGCGGCGACGACTGCGGCGCGCTGGCGGCGACGAGCAAGGCGACGCAGATCGCCATCGCCGCGAGGCCCGCCCAGAGCGCGCGCGCCTCGCGCGGCGTGAGCTCCGCCATGCGCTGCTCGTGCTCCGGCGCGGCGTCGACGGGCATCCGGGCGACGCGCGGCTCGATGAAGCGATCGGTGATGAGCCACCCGAGCCCGATGATGAGCAGGGATGAGGCGCTGCTGAAGAACCAGTTGCAGAGCGGGTTGACCGTGCGCTTCGGATCGAGGATCCCGGCGCCGGCCTGGGTCAGGCCTTGCAGCAGCGGGTCGAGGCTGGAAGGGATGAAGTTGGCGCCGAAGCCCCCCGCCACCCCCGCGAACGCCGCGGAGATCCCGGCGAGCGGGTGCCGGCCGGCGGCCTGGAAGATGACCGCGCCGAGCGGGATGACGAGCACGTAGCCCGCGTCCGCCGCCGTGTGGCTGACGATGGCCACGAGGATCAGCATCGGCGTGAGCAGCGGCCTCGGCGTGATCGTGAGGAGCCTCTTCAGTCCGGCGTTGATGAACCCGGAGTGCTCGGCGATCCCGACCCCGAGCAAGGCCACGAGCACCACGCCGAGCGGGTGGAAGCCCGTGAAGGTCTGGACCATGGTCGAGAGGAACTCGGTGAGGGCCTTTCCCGAGAGCTGACTCTGGACCTGGAGCGGCTGCTTGCTCCTCGGATCGATCTCGCTGAACTGGAGCGGCGCGAGCGCAGCGGACAGCGCCATGACCACGGCGGCGAGCACGACGAAGAGCAGGGCCGGATCGGGGAGCCTGTTGCCGGCCCGCTCTAGCGCGTCGAGGGCGCGGCTCGCCCGGCCAGCCCGCCCTCCGGGCGCGATCGGGGAGAGCTCGGGTTGTTCGCTGGACATGCACCCATCGTAAACCGAACTCGCACGGAGGGACGCCGCGATGCAGCCAATGGGCTCAATTTCGGCGGCGGGATGTGCCTCGACTGCGCGCGACCGGAGGTGCCTCGACCGCGCGCGACCGGAGGTGCCTCGACCGCGCGCGACCGGAGGTGCCTCGACCGCGCGCGACCGGAGGTGCCTCGACCGCGCACGAGGAGCCGAGCTCTCCGCGAGACCCCGGCGTCCTCGCGGGCGCCGGACGGCTTCAGGCCGCCTTGCGGGCCTCGTCGGCCTCGAGCTCACGGACGATCGGGAGGACCTTCTTCCCGAACTGCTCCACCTCTTCGAGGTAGTGCAGGAACCCGGTCAGCACCAGATCGACCCCGGCCGCCTGATAGGCGACGATCCGCCGCGCGATCTGCTCGGGCGTGCCGATGAGGCCCGTGCGGAACCCGTCATTGTACTGCACGAGGTCCTCGAAGCTCGAGTTTGCCCACATGCCCTCGCGCTCCGGCGACGCGCGGCCGGCCTGCCGCACGGCGTCGCCGAAGCCGTTCACCGCCTCCACGTCCGCGTGAGCGATGATGTCGCGCAGGACCTGCTTCGCCTCCTCCTCGGTGTCGCGGGCGATGACGAAGGCGTTCAGGCCGAACTTCACGCGGCGCCCCTCGCGCGCGGCGAGCTCCTGGATCTCGGTCACCTGGGCGCGGACGCCCTCGATGGAGTTGCCGTTCATGAAGTACCAGTCCGACACGCGCGCCGCCATCTGCCGCGCCGCCTTCGAGTTGCCTCCCTGGAAGATCTCGGGGTGCGGCTTCTGCACCGGCTTCGGCTTCAGCGTGAAGTCGTTGATCCGGTAGAAGTCCCCCCGCAGCGAGAAGTGGTCCTCGGTCCAGATGCCCCGGAGCGCCCGGATGAACTCCTCCGCGCGCCTGTATCGCTCGTCGTGCTCGAGCCACGGCTCGCCGAGGGCGGTGAACTCCCCCTTGAACCAGCCGCTCACGACGTTGACCGCGAACCGCCCGTTCGACAGATCGTCGGCCGTCGCGCCGAGCTTCGCGAGCACCCCGGGGTGCCACAGCCCCGGGTGGACGGCCGCGATCACCCGGAGCCGCTCGGTCGCGAGCAGCAGCGCGAGGCTGAACGACGTCGACTCGTGCTGGTATTCGGCGCCGTAGCTCGCCATGTAACGGACCTGGCTGAGCGCGTACTCGAAGCCGCTGTCCTCCGCGAGCCGGGCGAGCTTCCGGTTGTAGTCGATGCCCCAGTGCGTCCGCTGCTCGATCTTGCTCACCACGAGGCCGCCGCTGACGTTCGGCACCCAGTACGCGAACTTCACCGGGGCGCGCGCCGACGACCCCGTCGATGCCGTCGATGCCGTGGATTGCGTCGTTTGCGCAGTCTTTCCGTGATCACTCATGATTTCGTTCCTCCGTGCGTGCCCGTGCGGGCTCACTCTCCGCCGGCCTCGAAGAGCTCGAGCGGCAATCCGACGAGCGATTTGCCGATCCACTCGCGCGCGATGTTGTTGGACGGCCCCATGGCGATCGCCGCGCGCGCGTCGCGGAAGGCGCGCTCGAGCGGGCCGCGGCGGTAGCCGTAGCCGCCGCTCACGTCGAGCGCGACGCGCGTCACCTTGTTGGCCACCTCCGCGGCGTGGACCTTGAACTCGGTGAGCGGCATCAGCAGCTCTCCCTGGGGCTTGCCGGCGGCCTGGAGGGCGTCGAGCTGCTCGGCGAGCGCCGCCTGCCACGGGCCGAGGCTCTCCACGAGGACCTTGGCCTCCCCGAGCTGCTGGCGCAGGACCTGATAGTCGGCGAGGCGACGATCGAAGTCGCGGTGCACCGTCCCGAGCGCGTACTCGGTCACGGCCGCGAGCGCGCCCCGCGCGACCCCGTGCCACGCCGCGCCGAGCCCGATGAGGTAGACCGGCGAGACGCCGTTATAGATGATGTCCTTGCCCTGGTTCTCCGCGCCGAGCCGGTCGCGGCGCGGCACGGGCACGTTCGTGTAGCGGATCGGCCCGCTGTGGTTGCCGTGCACCCCGAGGGCGTCCCAGCGGCCCGCCTCGATGCCGGGCCGCTTGCCGTCGACGATGAAGAAGCTGATGTCGGTCGGCCCCTTCGCGCCCGGCGTGCGCGTCTGGAGGACGTAGTAGTCGGCCTTTCCGGCGCTGGTCGTGAACGACTTGTCGGCGGAGATCAGGTAATCGTCCCCGTCGCGCTTCGCCTCGCTGAAGTTGAACCACCAGTGGCCGCCCGACGCCTTCTCGCTCGTCGAGTACGTGCCGATGAGCCCTCGCCGCGCGGGCCTGAGCCACCGCTCCTTCTGATCGTCGTTGCCGTACAGCGCGATCGTCTGCGCCGCGCCGATGTGCATGACATAGACGAGCGCGGTCGACGCGCAGGCGCGCCCGATCTCCTCGGTGGCGGTGGCGAACGCCCCGTGGCCGAGCCCGAGCCCGCCGAGCTCCTCGGGCAGGAGCACTCCATTCCACCCCTCGCGCGCGAGCGCCTCCAGGTTCTCGCGCGGGAAGACCCCTTCGCGATCGACCCGCTCGGCGTTCGGCGCGATCACGGCGGCGACAATCGCCTTCACGCTCTCGCGGACCGCAGCATCATCTCGTCTCGCCATGTCGCTCTCCTCGTGACGGCGCAGGCGCGCCGATGGCTCTTTCCCTCGTCCCGGTCAGGCGAGCCCCTGTCCGGCCGACACCCCGCGGCGCGCGCGCCGCAGGTCGACATCGCACATCGCACATCGCATCCCGCCGTCCCGGAAGGGCGCTGTCCGGCCCCGGGGCGCGCGGTCCCGCGGCGACACCCTTCCTCAGGAGTAGAAGCTCGGCTCCGGGATCGCCCCGTTCAGCGCGTAGGCGCCGAGCTCGCGCGACTTGTAGTCGACCGGGTCGTGCAGCGTGTGTGTCCGCAGGTTCCGCCAGTACCGGTCCATCCCGGCGCTCGCGGTCGTCGCGCTCGCCCCCATGACCTCGAACATCCCGTTCGTGATCTCCAGCCCCGCGCGCGACGTCGCCACCTTCGCCGAGGCGATCGCGATCGCGCACGCGCCGCGCTGCCCGGGGCTCAGCCGGTCCCCCTGCTCCCAGGCCGCCTGGAGCGCCGCCCCGGCGCGGTCCGTGAACAGCCGCGCCGACTCGAGGCCGAGCCACATATCGCCGTACCGGAACAGGACATACGGGTCCTCCGTCGCGGGCGTCCCCTTGGCGGCGATCCACGGGCGCCGCCGGGCGCGCGTGTACTGTCGCGCTTCCTCGAGGGCCCCCTCGGCGATGCCGAGGTACACGTTCGCGAGCACCAGCTGGGCCAGGCAGGGGCGCAGCGAGGCGAACGTCGAGCCGAGCGGCCCTGGCGTCGTGAGCAGCTCGTCCGCCCGCACCTCGACGTCGTCGAGCTCGACGCCGCCGCTGTCGGTCTGCCGCTGCCCCATGTTGTCCCAGTCGCCGAGCACCCGGATCCCCGGCCGCCCGGTCGGCACGGCGGCGACGACGAGCTTCGACGTGGCGTCGTCGATCGCCGACAGGATGAGCATGTCCGAGTCGCCAGCCCCGGAGCAGAAGCTCTTCGCGCCGCGCACGAGCAGGGCGTCGCCGCGCCGCACGAGGCGCGCGCGCGTGTCGAGCGGGTTCAGCGCGTTCCCCCAGAACCAGCGCTTCTCCACGGTGTCCGCCTGGAGCCGGCTCGCCTGGCCCGCGCTCCCGAAGAGCCTCAGCGTCGCGAGCATCAGGTGGTGAAAGCCGAACACGTGGGCGATGGCGCTGTCGGCGCGCGCGATGCGCCGGACCGCCTCGAGCACCACGGTCCAGGGCGCTCCCCAGCCGCCCAGCGCCACCGGCACCGAGAGCGACAGGAGCCCGCTCTGCCGCAGCCTGTCGCGCTCCTCTTTCGGCGTCCCGCCGCGCCTGTCGCGCTCGACGGCGGTCTCGGCAAAGGCGCGCGAGAGCTCGTCGGCGACGTCCAGCGCGCTGGCCTGCGCCTGATGTGCCTGTCCATGGATTGCGTGAGCCGCTTCGCCCTGCATGCCTCGGCCTCGGTCGACATGCGAGGTCGCGCCGTCGCGCGTCCGTGGCACGTCATTGGCAGGTGTCGTCAGGGCGCGCCCTAAGAGCACGGGGCGTGCCGTCGCGCAGCCCGCGCCCGCCTCGCCGGCGAAGCCCTGGAGTTCATCCGCGCTGCTGCTCCAGCAGCAGCGAAGTTCCTCCACGTCCTGCTGCTCCAGCAGCAAGGGTGCTTGCGAGGTGTTGCTGGAGCAGCAGCGGCGGCCGCCCGCGCCCGCGGGGCTCCGTGGCGGCGGCCAGCGCTCGCGCGGGGGCGCGCTTGTTTCACGGTGGCGGCGTGAAACGTGCTTCCGGGCCATTGGCCCGGCGAGGCACGCCATTGGCCCGACGATGCACGCCATTGGCCCGGCGATGCACGCCATTGGCCCGGCGAGGCACGCACCGGCCCGGCGATGCACGGGCGAGGAGCCCAACCCTTCGATGAACATCTTCTGGTTTCTTCCGACGCACGGTGACGGCCGCTATCTCGGCACTGCCGAGGGGGCGCGCCCCGTCTCGCTCTCCTACCTGCGCCAGATCGCGCAGGCCGCCGACGACCTCGGTTATCACGGCGTGCTGCTCCCCACGGGGCGGTCCTGCGAGGACGCGTGGGCGGTCGCGTCGGCCATGATCCCGCTCACGCAGCGGCTCCGGTTCCTCGTCGCGCTGCGCCCGGGCATCGTCTCGCCCACGTGGGCGGCCCGCATGGCCGCCACCGTCGATCGCCTCTCGGGCGGCCGCCTGCTGCTCAACGTGGTGACCGGCGGCGACCCCGCCGAGGCCGAGGGCGACGGCGTCTTCCTCGGGCACGACGAGCGGTATGCCGTGACCGATGAGTTCCTCACGATCTGGCGCCGCGTCATGGCCGGCGAGACGGTCGATTTCGAGGGCAAGCACCTGCGCGTCAAGGGCGCGAAGATCCTGTATCCGCCGATCCAGACGCCGCACCCGCCGCTCTATATCGGCGGGTCGTCGCCCGCGGGGCACGCGCTGGCGGCGCGCCACCATGACGTCTACCTGACCTGGGGCGAGCCGCCGGCCGCCGTGGCCGAGAAGATCGCCGACGTGCGCCGCCGCGCGGCCGCAGAGCAGCGCGAGGTGCGGTTCGGGATCCGGCTGCACGTCATCGTCCGCGAGACCGCCGAGGCGGCGTGGGCGGCGGCGAACGACCTCATTCGCCACCTCGACGACCGCGCCATCGCCGCGGCGCAGCAGGCCTTCTCGCGCTTCGACTCCGAGGGGCAGCGGCGCATGGCGGCGCTGCACAACGGCCGGCGCGAGGCGCTCGAGATCAGCCCGAACCTCTGGGCCGGCGTCGGGCTCGTCCGCGGCGGCGCCGGCACGGCGCTCGTGGGCGATCCCGAGACGGTCGCGCGCCGCATGCGCGAGTACGCGGACCTCGGCGTCGAGACGTTCATCCTGTCCGGCTATCCGCACCTCGAAGAGGCCTATCGCGTCGCCGAGCTGCTCTTCCCGCGGCTCTCCATCGAGCGGAAGGGGCTCGACGTCCGCCCGAACCTCACGGGCCCGTTCGGCGAGGTGATCGCCAACGACATCCTCCCCGCGCGGTCGCAGAGCTGATCAGGAAGGGACGTCGAGGCGCTCCCTCACCGCCGCCCGCACCTCTCCGGCCCTCCTCGACAGCGGGGCCGGGGGCTCCGACGTGGGCGGCGCCGCGAGCTCGCCCGACGGCAGCAGGCGCGCGCGCACGAGGTCGCGGCTGACGCCGAGCCGGCTCGCCGTCTGCCCCAGGTTGCGCTCGCAGCGGCGGTACACGGCGCGGATCACGACCTCCTCGACGCGCTCGTGCACGCCGGGGATGCCGCTCTCGTAGAGCGCGGCGATCGTCGTCTCGAGCGTGGCGATCAGCCCGTCGACCGTGGGCTGAGCGCTCGCCGGCGCGGGCGCCTTCGTCTGGAGGGCCGTGAGCCGCAGATCGTCCCTCGTCACGCGACCCGCGCGGCAGACGAGCAGCGCCTGACGGATGACCTGCTCGAGCTCGCGGATGTTGCCCGGCCACGCGTGCGCGAGCAGGCGCTCGACCGCGGACGACGCGAGCCCGCACGGCGCGGACCCGAGGCGGCGCGCGTGCAGCCCGACGAAATAGCGCGCGAGCGGCAGGATGTCGCCCGGCCGCTCGCGCAGGGGCGGCACGGCGACGGGCGCGCCGCTCAGCCGGGTGAGCAGGTCCTCGCGGAACCTGCCGACGGCGGCCACGCTCTCGAGCGGGACGCTCGTCGCGGCGATGACGCGCACGTCCACCGGCGCCGCCCTTCGCGCGCCGACGCGGACCGCGTCGCGCTCCTGGAGCAGGCGCAGCAGCCTGGCCTGCGCGCCGAGCGGCAGGTCCCCGACCTCGTCGAGGTAGAGCGTGCCGCCCTCGGCGTCCTCGAACAGGCCGCGCCCCCGGGGGCAGATCTGCGGCTCGTGGCCGAAGAGCTCGGCCTCCGCGAGCGACGGCGACAGCGCTCCGCAGCTGACGGCGATGAAGGGGCGGGCGCGCCGCGCGCCGAGCTCGTGCACGTGCCGCGCCAGGATCTCCTTCCCGGTCCCGGTCTCCCCGCTGATCAGCACCACCGCGTCGGTCGATGCGACCTGCTTCACGCGCTGGAGCAGCTGTTGCGATCTGGGGTCCTCGAAGACGAGGGCCCTCGCGCGCTCGGTCGGGGGTGTTGTCGATTCCGGGGCGGGGAGGGTGAGCAAGCGCATGGGTCTAACCTCGAATCGCCAGCCAGTTCCTGGCATGTGGCCTGCAATGAAGCTGCAGTGGGCCTGCGACGGACTTGCGGTGAGCTCGACGAGCGCGAGCGCCGCCCTCTCCCCGGCCGGACCTCAGGCGGCGGCGACCTCGCGCGCCGGGAGCGCGAGTCCTTCGCGGAGCACGCTGTCGATGAAGGGCCTCACGATCTCTTCCAGCTTGTTCCCGAGCTCGTCGTCGATCTCGAGCTGCCCGTCCTCGCCGAGCCGCAGCGCCTTGTCGAGGAGGAACAGCCCTGCGAGCACGTGCCGCGCGCCGAGCGACTGGAGGACCGGGCGCAGCCCGTAGTCGATGGCGAGCACGTGCGCGAGCGTCCCGCCCGTCGCGAGCGGCAGCACGGCCTTCCCCGCGAGCCCGAACTGCGGCAGGAGGTCGAGCAGCGCCTTGAGAGCGCCCGTGTACGAGGCCTTGTAGATGGGCGTCGCGATGACGACCCCGGCCGCCTCGGCGATGATCCGCGTCGCCTCCGCGACAGCGGGGGAGTCGACGCGGCCGAAGAGGACGTCCTCGGCCGGGAGATCGCGGACGTTGATGGTGGTGACGCGGAACCCCTCGCGCCCGAGCCGCGCCCCGATGCGGGCCGCGAGCGCCCCTGTCTTCGAGCGCGCGGAGACGCTCCCCGTGATGATGGCAATGCTTGACATGGGCGCGTCATAACAAGGCCAGCGCCCTGTGTCTACTATAACGGATGAATCATCCGTCATAAGAGATGGTGCTCGATGGGCCGGCGCCTTGGCGGCGCAGGCAGGCCCGTTTCCCGGGGGCCGTGGCCATCGCCGCGGCGCCTGGCAGCAACCACATGCACCTCCATGACGTCCGGCGGGCCCTCGGCCGCGCTCTTGCTGCCGTATCGATCCGCGCCGTGCCGGTCGTCGTTCATGCCCCTTGTCAGGTGGATGTACCGAGCGCGCGCTTCCTTCATGCAATCGACGTCGCGCACGGATCTCTCGTCCCCATCTGGGGCTCCCCCACAGCCAGGCACGAGCTCTCCACTGGAGAGCAGTCGGCTCGGATCTCCGCCGCTGGCCAACCCACTGCGATCCAGGAAACAAAAAGAAAGAAGAGGACACCGGCGGGGGGGAGCCGGCGTCCTCTTCATGAGCGCGCGCTCGGGGAGCGCGCGCCCGCGGCTAGTTCTCGAACCGGACGATGTCCGGGTAGTACGGACCCGAGCTGGTGGTCGCGTCGACGTTGATCTGCAGCTTCACGTTGGTGGGGCGGGGAGTCGCGCTCAGCGCGTTCCTGGTGGCCGTCGGCAGCTGGGCGAACTGGACCCTCACGAACTTACGCCGATCGAGGGGGGGGAGCGCGACGTTGCCAATCCATGGGTGGTTGACGCCGGCGGACGGGATCGTGGGACTCAATCGATTCATCGAGCTGACATTCCTGTGCACATCCGCTCGCGCGCCGGAGTCCTGGTGTCCGCCGTGCCTGGCGCTCCTGCGTCGTCCTTCTTCTTCAGGGGGCGGCGCCGACGGCTTCAGGGGGGCGGCGCCGACGGCTTCAGGGGGCGGCGCCGACGGCCCGGTGCACGCGGTCGGCGTAGGAGGTCGACGGGTACCGCGCGAGGAACGCGTCGGCGCGCGCCCGCGCCTCGTCGACGCGCCCGAGGCGCACCAGCGCGCGGATCGCGACGTACTCTCGCTCCTCCACGAGCCGCCCCGCCGGGAACTCGCGCTGGTGCTCGCCCACCGCCGACAGGGCGGCCTCCGGGTTCTGCGTGGCCGCCGCCCTGGCCCGGTCGATGAGGTTGGACTCCCGGAGCAGCTCGTCGCTGTCGAGCGGGGCGGCCGGCGCCGCCGCGGCCGGCCGGGTGTTCCGCGGCGCCTCGCGTCGCGCAGGGGGCGCGGCCGGGCGCGGCGCCTCGACCTCTGGCGCGGGCTCGGGCGCCGGGGCCACCTGCGTCGGCGCCGCGACCGGCACGCCGTTGTGCGCGCGCGCGAGCAGCCGCTCCAGCGGCAGGTCCGTGAGCACCGGCGGGGCCGCCGTCGAGGCGGCGCCACCCAGACCGTCGTCGAGGGCGGCGGAGAGCCCGGCCCCGCCGAGCCCGAGCCCCACCGCGACAAGGAGCCCCTTGACCCACATCGGCAGCGTCGTCCCGGCGCCCGCGGCCGTCCCCAGCGGCGCCACCCGGGCCGCGGTGCGCGCGAGCTCGGCGGACGTCATCGGCCGCGGGCGCGACGCGGCGCGGAGAAGCTCGCGGGCACCCTGCGGGGCACCCCCACCGTCCTGGATCCATCGCTTCGGATCGCTCATGTCGCCCCCCTGCGCGTGCGCTCGGTCTCGGCCTTTTTTAACAGAGTCGCGAACTCTTTGCGCGCTGCATGGAGCCGCGAGTAGACGGTCCCGACGGGGACGCCGACCAGGCTCGCGATCTCGTTGCACGGCATCTCTTCGATCTCGAACATGACGAACACGGCCCTGCGGTCGAGATCCATGGCCTCGAGGATCGCCTCGAGCTGCAATCTCGCCTGCTGTTGGGAGGTGGCCTCTTCGGGGCTTCTCGCGGAGTCGGGCACGTCGTCGACCACCTCGCCGAGCCGCTCCCGCCGCGTGTGCGCGCGGCGGCGGTGCGACGCGGCGACCCGCCGGCAGATGGCGAAGAGCCACGTCGTGACGGGGCACGCCCAGTCGAACGAGGGGAGGCGGCGCTGGATGACGATGAAGACGTCCTGGAAGGCGTCTTCCAGGTCGGGCTGCTGGATGCCGAACCTTTGCAGGGTGGCCCAGACGAAGCCGCCGTGCTCGGCGTGCAAGGCGACGAGGCTCTGAGGCGGCTGCTTGGCGCCGCCCAGGACCCCGGCTTGTAAGCATTGCTCCACGCCCTGGTGAATGCCGGTGACCGGGGGATCCTTCATCAAAAGGTGACCCCGACGCCTCCGAACGCCGCGCCGGCGACGACCGGCTGCTCGAAGGGCACCGGCCGCTCTCCCTCGAGCTGGAAGCTGTACCGCGTCATGGGAACGAAGAGGTCGATCCCTGTCTCGAGCTGCAGCGGCCCGAGGATGCGGAGGGCGAGCCGCGCGCCCGCGCTGGCGCTGACCCACGCCCGCGCGCCGGGATCCGTGGGGACGTACCGCTCGTCCTCGTCGATGACGGCGTAGACGGCGCCCACGAGGAGTCGGCCGCAGAGCCCGAAGGCGACCGTCCGGCTGCGGATCGCCTCCGCGCACGCGCCGAGCCAGCCCGCGGTGAGGCCGAAGGCGAAGGTCGGGTCGGTCGCGTGCTGCTCCGGGAGCCACAGCGTCCCCGTCTCGAGGGTGAGCCGCGGCAGGAGCGCCCACTCGCCCGCGAGCGCGAGGCCGGCGCCGGGCGAGGGGACGAGGCCCACCGAGGCGAACCCGCGCCAGGTGATCGAGAGCCCTGCGGGCTGCGGGCTCGGGGCCGGCGCCGGGGGCGCTGGCCTGGTCTCCGCCGGCCAGGGGAACGGCGGCTCCGGCGGCTTCGTGGCCGCCGGAGGGGGCGGAGGACGCGGCGGCGGCTCGGGGGCCGGCGGCTCGGGGGGGGCGGCCGGGGAGGCGAGATCGGCGTCGGGATCGACGGCGAGGACGATGATCTGCGTCACGGCGGCCACGATCCCGTCGCAGCTCATGCCGTGATCGGCGATGGCGCGGACGGTCGGGGGGGCGCCGTCGCACCCCTCGGTGCGTACCTGGGCCGACCAGGCCCCGGGCTGGCCCTGCACCACGGCCTCGATCGAGGTGACCTTGCCCGACGTGACGAGCTCCCGCCCGAGCCGCCGCGAGACCTCGGCGCGGATCTGCGATGCCGACGGGCATTTCCCCTCTGCGCCCTCGAGGCGCGCCCACGAGACGTCCGCGGCGGCGGGGTCGCACTCCTCTGCCAGCGCTGCCGCGGGGGCGACCGCAGCGCCTACGGAGGCGACGGCCGCCGCCAGCGCACGTACGGCCCCCGCGCTCACCATCGCGTCACACCTCGCCAGCGGCGCGGGGATCTGCGGGCGGCGGAGCGACTTCTTACGGTGCGACGCGTCATCAGGGAGAGGATGGTAGCTCACTCGAAGAGAGCGGCGCCCCTGTACATCCAGGGCATCCACAAGTCACAGCAATTTACGGCGCCACTGCGGGCTTGCTTCCATGGCGTGTACACGAGAAGCACCGCGTGGAGAAGGATCGGCGCCTGCGCGGTTCACGTCGTCTCGACGTCCGGTTCGCGCGGCGTGCGGCCGGGAGCGTTCCTCCGGTGCGACCCTGTCCTCGGGTCCATTAGGATGGGCGCCGACGATGCTGACCGCCGGATCGCGCCGCGCGCGCTGGTTGCTCCATTGCTGGATTTTTACCGCCGTGTCGTTCTCGGGGGTCGCCTGCGCTGTGGTTCGGCCTTGCCCTCCGGCGCCTGTCGCGCCTGTCGCGCCGGCTCGAGCCGCTGCCCCGCCGCCGCCGGTGCCGGTGCCGGCATCGACGCCGGCACCGGCGCCGGAGGACGACGAACGGCCGGAGCTCGCGGTGCTGCCCGTGCTCGACGACGAGCTGTTCCGCGACGAGCGCGCCGTCCTGCGGCAGACGCTCGCGAACGTGCTCGCGGAGCGGGCGCCGGACCACGCGCTGGTCCCGCTGGACGAGGTCGACGCGAAGCTCCGTCCCGTGTCGGCGACGACGGGCGCGCGCTGCGCGTTCGACGAGGTCCCGCTCGAGCGGCGCGCCGAGGACGCGGGGTGGCGCTGGACCGAGATCCTGCACATCGGCGGCCTCCCCGGGAGCTCCGGCGAGGAGCTGTGGGTGGAGCTCGTGGGCGGGGGCAACACGACGATGGTGACGTTCGGCGGCCCTCTGGACCCGACGGCCGCGCCGCTCACGCGCTACCTGAAGGCGTTCGCGGCGCTCGAACGGAAGCCTGACGGCGCCGCGGTGTTCGGCGGCCTCGCCGGCGGCGGCGGGGCCGGCGCCGTGACGGAGGGCGCCGTCACCCTGTGCGAGCAGGTGCCCTTCTCCGCGTGCCGGCCCGAGACGAGCAGCTGGCGCGATCGGGCCGCCGCGCTCGCCGCGTGTTACGCGGGTGAGGACGCGGCGGCGGACGAGCTCCTGATCGACGCGCCCGCCGCGCGCTGCGAGATCGCCGATCTCGACGATGTCGAGGGGCGGCGGGGGAAGCGCGAGGCCTGCCTTTGCGCGGCGGTCCGGAGCTCGGCGGGGCTGCAGGCGGCGGGCGGGCGGCGCGTGCTGCGCGTCGACTACGCTGCGCCCGAGATCGCGGGCCGGCCGCGCCCCGAGCTGCGCGTCGTCGACGCGACGACGAACCTGCACGCCGCGGAGGAGTGGCACGCCACGCGCGCGCCGGACGTATCGCGCGTCTCGCGGTCGGTCCACCGGCTCGGCATCGACAACCTGGACGCGCTCGCCCCGGCGCTCGCGCGCTGCGAAGCGACGCCGGGCGGGCTTGTCGTGGCGCAGCTCGACGCCCGCGAGGACGGCTCGGTCGAGCGCGTCCGGGTGCTGTCCGGCGCGCCGCGGCCCGCGCTCGCGGCGTGCGTGGAAAAGGCGCTTTCGCGAGGCCGCCTGGCGTGCACCAGCGACGGCAAGCCCGCGGCCGTGCGCGTCGCGGTGGAGTGGCCGGCGGCCACGCGGTGAGCGAGCACGGGAGGTCGCGTCGGGGATCCATTACATGAGCTCGCTCCAGGCGCCGTTCACGGCCAGACCGCCGGCTACTTCGTGTTTTCTGGAAGAAGTGCTGGCGCCACTGCTTCGATTTTGTTAGAAGTAGGGCGTGCCGTCGAAGCTCGACCACCACGCCGAGCAGCTCGCCGCGCTCGGTCACCCGGTGCGGCTCTCGGTCCTGCGCTTCGTGGTGCAGGCCGGCGCGGAGGGCGCCTCTGCTGGCGACATCCAGGCGCACGTCGGACTGGCTGCCTCGACGCTGAGCCACCACCTGAAGCGGCTCGTCGACGCGGGCGTCCTGAGGACGCGCTCGGAAGGGACGTTTCACTACTACAGCGCCGCCTACGACGCGCTTCGCGCCCTCACGGAGTACCTCTGGGAAGACTGCTGCAAGCGCGGCAAGTCGTGCTGCTGACCGCTCTTTTTTTACCCTCTAATTCGACATTTTTGGAAGAAAGGTGCGCGATGAACATCATCAAGCCTCACGTCTCGCTCAACGTCTCCAACATCGACGCCTCGGTTGCGTTCTACGAGAAGGCGTTTGGCGTCCGGGCCACCAAGCGTCGTCCTGGCTACGCGAAGTTCGACCTCGCGTCGCCTTCCTTGAACCTCACGATGCAGGAGGCGCCGCGGACGGGCGTCAACGCGAGCCACTTCGGCGTCCAGGTGGCGAGCACGGAGGACGTGCTCGAGGCCAGGAGCCGCTTCGAGGCCGCGGAGCTCAGGACCTTCACGGAGGAGGACACGGCCTGCTGCTACGCGGTGCAGGACAAGGTCTGGATCGAGGATCCCGACGGCAACTCGTGGGAGGTGTTCGTGGTCAAGGGCGACGCGGCCGTGATGGGGAGTCAGCCGGCGATACCCTCGAAGGGCGAGGCCCCGTGCTGCGCGCCCCGGTGCTGCGCCCCGTCCGGGCTCGACGATGCCGCCGCGCGCTGACCTCACCCGCAGGGCCGTCGCCGAGGCGCTCGGGACGGCCCTGCTGCTCGCGACCGTGGTGGGGTCCGGGATCATGGCCGAGCGCCTCGCCGGCGGGAACGCGGCGATCGCCCTGCTCGCGAACACGATCGCGACGGGGGCCGCGCTGGTGGCGCTCATCCTGACCTTCGGGGCCATCTCCGGCGCGCACTTCAACCCCGCCGTCACGCTCGCCGACGCGAGCCAGGGCGGGCTCCCCTGGCGAGAGGTGCCCGCGTACCTCATGGCCCAGGTCGCCGGCGCCTTCGCGGGCGTCGCGGTGGCCCACGTCATGTTCGGCGAGGCCCTCTTCTCGGCGTCGCGACACGACCGCTCGGGGCTCGCCCAGCTCATGAGCGAGTTCGTCGCGACGTTCGGGTTGCTCGCCGTCATCTGGGGCGGCGTCCGGAGGCGGACCGAGGCGGTCCCCTTCGCCGTCGGCGCGTACATCACCGCCGCCTACTGGTTCACCTCGTCCACGTCGTTCGCCAACCCGGCCGTGACGCTCGCCAGGGCCGCGAGCGACACGTTCTCCGGCATCCGCCCGGCCGACGCGCCGGGGTTCATCGTCGCGCAGCTCGCAGGGGCAGCGGCGGCGACGCTCGTGTTTCGCTGGCTCGTTCCCGCCCTGCCCAGGGTCGCCGATCGCGTCGTCGATCGCGCGCTCCCGGAGGATGTTCCATGAAGACCGTGCTCTTCGCCTGCATTCACAACGCGGGCCGCTCCCAGATGGCCGCAGCGTGGTTCAACGCTCTATCCAACCCTTCCAGGGCGCGCGCCATCTCGGCCGGCACCGCGCCCGGCCCGCGCGTCCATCCCGAGGTGCTCGCCGCGATGGCGGAGGAGGGGATCGACCTCTCGGCCGTGAAGCCCCAGCGGCTCACCGACGAGCTGGCGAGTCAGGCAGCGCTGCTCGTCACCATGGGATGCGGGGAAGCGTGCCCCGCGGTTCCAGGGCTTCGCCGTGAAGACTGGCCCCTCGAGGATCCCAAGGGGAAGCCGGTGGAGCGCGTGCGGGAGATCCGCGACGAGGTCCGCGCGCGGGTGGAGGAGCTCGTCGCGCGCGAGGGGTGGGCTGACGCTGGCACGGGCGCAGGCGGCCGAGCATGAGCTTCGAGCCGGTTCGGTCCCCGAAAACGCGCGCGTGATCGGCCCTCCGGGCCGTGGCGGCGCGCCGCGCTGATCTGCGCAGCGTCGCGCTGAGCTGCTCACTCAGCGCCGCGCTGGCGCCGCCTGCGCCCGCGCGCTCCGCCGCGCAAGGGCGTGGTAGAACGGCGCGTGCATTCCACGATCTCGGCCTCGGCGCGCGCCTCGCGGCGCGATCCCGTCGCGACGGGCGCCCGGAACTGGCTTTGCGGGGCGCTGGTCGGCGCGTGCTGCGCCGGGGCGCTGGGCTGCGCGACGAGCTCGCCCCCGGCGCCCGCGCCCGCCGCGCCGGCCGCCGCCTCGACGGCGAAAGCGGCGAGCTCCGCGCCCGCCGGCGCGCCGCCCGCACCTCCGCCGGCCGATCCCGAGCGACCCACCGAGGCGCCTCCGCGCGAGCGCTGGGTCGGTACGCTGGAGCTCACGAAGGGCGCGCAGCCCATGATCGCCGGGCGGATCATGTCGCGGGAGGACGCCGAGCGCTGGCTCGGCCCCGACTGGCGCGCGCTGAGCGGGCAGCGCGTCCGCGTGCTGGCGGTGCTGCGGGACCACGTCTGCGAGCCGCACGCGCAGTGCCTGCAGGGCGGGCGCATCCCGCTGCTCGAGCAGGTCGCGTCGGTCGACCTGTGCACCGGCCCCGGCCCCGCCGGCCGGGCGGAGGGCGTCGATTGCGCCCCATCGCCTGCCCAGAGCGCGCGCTGCAAGGCCGAGTGCAGCAGCCTCAGCGACAGCTGCGATCATCAGGGCGCCGGCGACCGCGGCGCGCTGCGCCGCTGCGGGTGCGCCAGGATCACGTGCGAGCAGGGCTGCGACGAGAGCGGCGAGCCCTCGTTCGCGTGCAGGTGAGGTAGGCCGCCTCGCGCCGCGCTGCCGCCGGCGCGCGCGGCCGCGGGCGAGGGGCAGGGGACAAAGCGGCGAAGGCCGCCCGGCGCATGCCAGGCGGCCTCCGCGACCGAGCTTCCGCTGCGCTGGATCAGGCGACTTCGCGCGCGAGGACCGGCGCCGCAGAGGGCGCCGAGGACGGGGGCTCCGACACGGCCGTATGGACGCCGCCCTCGCCGAGCGAGTAGGCCTCCTCGCCGTGGAGCATGCCGTCGAGTCCCTCGTCTTCGGTCTCCGCGTCGACCCGGAAGCCCATCACCGCGTTGATCCCCTTCACGAGCACGAAGGTGACCACCGCCGCGTAGCCCGCCGCGACGGCGGCCGCGATGGCCTGCTCCGTGAGCAGCGCGGAGTTGCCCTTGATGAGGCCGTCCTGGCCGGCCGAGTTCCACACCTTGGAGGCGAACACGCCGGTGAGGAGCGCGCCGAGGAGGCCGCCCACGCCGTGGATGCCGAACGCGTCCAGGCTGTCGTCATAGCCCAGCTTGCCCTTCATCATCACGGCGCCGTAGCACACGGCGCCCGCCGCGAGCCCGATCGCGATGGAGGCCATCGGCCCGACGAAGCCCGCCGCCGGCGTGATGGCGACGAGGCCCGCGACGAGCCCCGACGCCACGCCGAGGAGCGACGGCTTGCCGAAGCGCACGGCCTCGATGAGCGCCCAGGCGAGCGCGCCGATGGCGGCCGCGATGTGCGTGTTCACGAACGCCACCGTCGCGAGCCCGTTCGCGGCGAGCGAGGAGCCGCCGTTGAAGCCGAACCAGCCGAACCACAGCATGCCGGCGCCGAGCAGCGTCATGGTGAGGTTGTGCGGCACGATCTTGCGCGCCGGGTACCCCTTGCGCTTGCCGATCATGATCGCCATCACGAGCGCGCTCGCGCCCGAGGCGAGGTGCACGACGGTGCCGCCGGCGAAGTCGAGCGCGCCGCGCGAAAGGAGCCACCCGCCCGGGTTCCACACCCAGTGACAGATGGGGCTGTAGACCGCGAGCGACCAGAGCAGCGTGAACACGACATACGACGAGAACTTGATGCGCTCGGCGTACGCGCCGGAGATCAGCGCCGGCGTGATGATGGCGAACATCATCTGGAACGCCATGAACAGGAGGTGAGGCACCGTCGTCCCGGCGCGCGGGTCGGTGCCAACACCGTTCAGGAACGCGTAGTCCAGACCGCCAATGAACCCGCCCTTGGTCTCGGCGAACGCCAAAGAGTAACCGAGCGTTACCCACGCCAGGGTCACGATCCCCATGGCGAAGAAGCTGTGCATGAATGTGCTGAGCGTGTTTTTCGTTCGGACCATGCCCCCGTAAAACAGGGCCAGCGCTGGCGTCATCAGCAGAACCATTGCCGACGAGACCAGGAGCCAGGTGGTGTCCGAGGCGTTGATTTCGTTCACTGGTGGCCTCCTCGACCGCGAAGGTAAGAGAAGGCAGTTTTCGGGAATGTTTCGCCGGCATGTACTTCACGAACTCGTGAAACATGCCACCGCGACGCAGCGAGTCAGTCCCGTGCGCTGCCCAACCACCCGGGCGCGTCACAGACTGGGACGTACAGCCGGTCGATGGATTTGCAGCGCGGCTACATGGCGGCGCGGCGCTCCTCGGGTCAGCGCCACTCCGGGTAGAGGGCCTTCCCTGTCTCGAGGAGGCTCTTCATGCTCGACAGGATCGCCGGCCACCCGTTGCTGATGGCCGGGAGCACCTTGCTGTCCTCCGCGAAGTCGCCGTGGGTGAGCGTGAGCTTCACGTGCGGGCCGAGCAGGGTCAGCTCGAAGGTGACGCGCGACGGGCGCTCGCCGTGCTTGTTGCCGAAGGTGTAGGAGAGGAGCCGCGGCGGGTTGGCCTCGAGGATCTCGCCTTCCCAGTCGAAGGAGCCGTCTTCCTTGACGTGCCTCACGGACGACCCGGGCCTCCAGTCGGACTGGATGGTCCTGCCGCCCCAGTATTGCCGGGTGAACTCCCCGGTGGTCAGCGCCTCCCACACCTTCTCCAGCGTCGAGGCGATGTACGTCACGTAGACGAACTCGGGCTTACTCATCGTTGCTCTCTCCCTCCAGCGTGCGCTTGAGCGCGCCGAGCGCGCGCACGCGCTGCCGCTCGTATTTGCCTATCCACCGCTCGTAGATCTCGCCGATGGGCGCGGGGTTCAGGTAGTGGAGCTTCTCCCGGCCCTGCCAGACGACGACGACGAGGTTCGCTCCCTCGAGCACGGCCAGGTGCTTGCTCACCGCCTGGCGCGTCATCTCCAGCCCCTCGCAGAGCTGCCCGAGGGTCCGGCCGTTCTCGGCGTGCAGCCGATCGAGCAGCTTCCTGCGGCTCCGGTCGGCGAGCGCCTTGAAGACCTTGTCCATCGAGCCAGCGCTCACCGGACCATCATGCAACCTTTTGGTTGCATGTCAAGCGCCGGCGCGAGCCGCTGTGCGCCGACCGTCGCTCGCGGCGGTGCGGGGACCGACGTCAGGACGTCGGCAGGCCCAGGACGGGAGTGCTGGTGGGGCGGTGCGGGGGATGGGCCGATGTCAGGACGTCGGCAGGCCCAGAGCGGGAGTGCTGGTGGGGCGGTGCGGGGGATGGGACGATGTCTGAGCCCATGGGCCACGGGTTATCGGGCGAAGCCGGGTGACCCATGGCTCAGGCGAGTTCGGTGGGGCCCCCGCACCGCCCCACCAGCACTCCTGCCCTGGGCCGGGGAGCTCAGCTCACCCGTCCCGATCAGGTCACCCGCGCCCGCTCGCCTGGATGCTCTCCCGCACCCGATCGAGCGCCGCCCGCACCTCGGGATCGCGGTCCAGCTCCGCCGGCGGCGCCGCCAGCCGCAGCGACCAGTTCTCCGGCCCCACGGTCCCCGGCGTGTTGATCCGGTCCCGCGTCGCGAGCACATCCTGGACGAGCAGCAGCACGAGCTCGCTCTTCGCCCCGTGGATCAGGTCGAGCAGCGCCCGGTGCGTCTCCTTCGTGAACTCCCGGCCGAACTCCTCCCGCCGCGGCGCGAGCTGCGGCAGATCGAGCACCCCCGCGCGCTCCCGGTCGTCCCGCGACTCCCACCACACCACCACCGAGTCGGTGTCGTGCGTCCCGAAGCACGACACGGACAGCGGCGGATACTCCGCCGGATCGCGGAACACCACGTCGTCCTTCTCCCAGATCAGCACCTTGTAGCCCGGCACGCCGAGCTCGGTCAGCGACGCCCGCACCCACGGCGGCACCGCGCCGAGATCCTCCGCCACGAGCTTCGCCCCGGTCTCCGCCGCCCCCTCGATCATCGCCCGCACGACGCGCTCGCCGTGCTCGCGCTGCTCCGGCTCCTCCGCCGGATCGAACGTCGCCTTGGGCCGCTCGCCCCCCTGACCCTGGCCCTTCTGCTCCGGGAAGATGTACGTCCGGTAGAAGCCGACCAGGTGATCGATCCGGAACCGATCGCAGAGCAGCCCCGTGTAGCGGCACCGCCGCCGGAGCCACGCGAAGTCGTTCTCCCGCATCCGGGCCCAGAAGTACGGCGGGAGCCCCCAGTTCTGCCCCTCGGTGTTGAACTGATCGGGCGGCGCGCCGACCGACATGTCGTGCCGGAACTCGTCCTGGTGCGCCCACACGTCGGCGCTGTCGCGCGCCACCATGAACGGGAGATCGCCCATGATCTCCATCCCCTTGCCCCGGAGATCCGCGCGCGCCGCCTCCCACTGCGTGTGCGCGAGCCACTGGACGTACTCGTAATAGAGGATGTCCCGCGCGCGCTCGCGCCGCAGCTTCTCGAGCGCCTCCGGCTTGCGCTGCCGGATCTCCTCGGGCCAGTCCCACCACGCGATGCCCCCGAAGCCGTCCTTGAACGCGCGGAACTGCGCGTAGTCGGGCAGCCAGTCCGACTGCTGCTTCACGAACGCGGCCAGCTCGGCCGCGCGCGGCGTCTTCTTCGCGTGGTGCTCGCGCTCGAACCGATCGAAGGCGAAGCGGAGCGCCCGCCCCTTCACGCGGCGGACGAGATCGTAGTCGACCCGCGGGCTCTTCTTCGCGCGATCGAGCGCCTCCATGTCCTCGCCGAGCGCCTCGCCGACCGCCTCCGCCGGCAGCTCCGGCACCGCCGAGAGCGAGATGTACATCGGATCGATCCCGAAGGCGGAGAGCGCCATGTAGGGCGACGTCTCGCCGCCCGACACCTCGCCGAGCGGCAACAGCTGCACGAGGCGCAGCCCAACGGGCTGCAACCACGCGGCGAACTCGGGGAGGTCGCCGATCTCGCCGATGCCCCACGAGCGATCGCTGCGCAGCGAGAAGAGCGGCACCGTCACGCCGGAGATGCGACGGCCCGCGCCGGAGGAAGAGGGGGAGCTCTGAGACGAGCCCTGGGACTGGTTTTCAGCAGAGGGGGAAGACATGTGCTTTCTTGGCTTGGCTCCAGGCGTTCGGGGGCGGAGTCTATCCCGGGTCGCGCGGCTCCGCGATGCTCCTTCCGCGCGCCGAGCGCTCGTTCGCGCTGCCGCCGGAGCGCGCGCAGGCACAACCCGACCGGCGGCCGGGCGGCCCCCGATCCGGCGGGATGGCCCCGGGAGCCCCGTCGCGCCAAAAAAGTCGAGCCGCGGGCGCTTGTGTCTCGACAGCGGCGCTGATTTCGCGAATAGGGCGGCTCCACAGGTTTTTCGATGACCAGACGCATATGGCCCGGCACGCCGACCCCCCTCGGCGCCGTCTATGACGGCGAAGGGGTGAACTTCACGCTGTTTTCACAGTCCGCGACGAAGGTCGAGCTCTGCCTCTTCGAGGCCGTCGACGACGTCGTGGAGCGCGAGCGCATCGAGCTCTCCGAGCGCACGGCGCACGTCTTCCATGGGTACGTGCCGGGGCTCAAGCCCGGCCAGCTCTATGGCTACCGGGTGCACGGGCCGTACGACCCGCGCTCGGGGCACCGCTTCAACCCGGCGAAGCTCCTCGTCGACCCGTACGCGTACGCGCTCTCCAGCGAGCCGAACTGGAAGGCGCCGCTCTACGCCTACGACCGCGGCGAGCACCCGGAGCGCGAGGGCACCCCGAGCAAGCCGCCCCCGAAGCCCGGCCGCGACGGCGCGGCGGGCGACAAGGGGGAGGGGGGGCGCGCGGGCAAGGCGGCGAGCGAGCGCCGCGCCTCGGAGCCGCCGCCGA
Organism: Sorangium sp. So ce321; assembly: GCF_051530195.1. NCBI lineage: Bacteria > Pseudomonadati > Myxococcota > Polyangiales > Polyangiaceae > Sorangium > Sorangium sp. So ce321. Next base: position 3,721,573 of record NZ_CP150329.1, read on the forward strand.
AGGCGTGCCCGCCCCCCCCGGCGCCGCTCGACGACCTCGAGATCTGCCACCGCGACAGCGCCTGGGGCGCGCCGAAGTCCGTGGTCGTCGACCACCGCTTCGCGTGGGACGGCGACAGGCCGCCGGCGACGCGCTGGCAGGACACGATCATCTACGAGGTGCACGTCAAGGGCTTCACGCAGCGGCACCCCGGCGTCCCCGCGAACCTGCGCGGCACCTACGCGGGGCTCGCCTCCGAGGCGGCGATCGCGCACTTCAAGAAGCTCGGCGTCACGGCGATCGAGCTGCTCCCCGTGCACGAGATGGCGAGCGAGCGCGAGATCTGGGAGCGCGGGCACATCAACTACTGGGGCTACAACACGCTCTCGTACTTCGCGCCCGCCGGCCGCTACGCGTCGAGCGGGCGGCTCGGCCAGCAGGTGACCGAGTTCAAGGCGATGGTGAAGGCGCTCCACGCCGCCGGCATCGAGGTGATCCTCGACGTTGTCTACAACCACACCGCGGAGGGGAACCACCTCGGCCCGACGCTCTCCCTGAAGGGGGTCGACAACTGGAGCTACTACCGGCTCGTCCCGCACAACCCGCGCTACTACATGGACTTCACCGGGTGCGGGAACACGGTGAACACGCGGCACTACCAGACGCTGAAGCTGGTGATGGACAGCCTGCGGTACTGGGTGACCGAGATGCACGTCGACGGCTTCCGCTTCGACCTCGCGTCGGCGCTCGCCCGCGGGCACCACGACTTCGATCGCCTGAGCTCGTTCTTCGACATCATCCACCAGGACCCGGTCCTCTCGCGCACGAAGCTCATCGCGGAGCCGTGGGACGTGGGCGAGGGCGGCTATCAGGTCGCCAACTTCCCCGTCCTCTGGACGGAGTGGAACGATCGCTACCGCGACTCGGTGCGCCGCTTCTGGAAGGGGGATCTGCTCGCCGCCGACCTCGGCTACCGGCTCACCGGGTCGAGCGACCTGTACGCGACGAGCGGGCGGCGGCCGTACGCGAGCGTCAACTTCGTGACGGCGCACGACGGCTTCACGCTGAACGACCTCGTCTCGTACAACGACAAGCACAACGAGGCGAACGGCGAGGGCAACCGGGACGGCACGAACAACAACCACAGCTACAACCACGGCGTCGAGGGCCCCTCCAGCGACCCCGCCGTCGTCGAGCTGCGCGAGCGGCAGAAGCGCAACATGCTCGCGACGCTGCTCCTGTCGCAAGGGGTGCCGATGATCAACGCCGGCGACGAGATCGGCAAGACGCAGCTCGGCAACAACAACGCGTACTGCCAGGACAACGAGCTCTCCTGGCACGACTGGGACCTCGACGAGCGGCGCAAGCAGCTCTTCGAGTTCACCTGCCGCCTCATCGCGCTCCGGCGCAACCATCCCGTGCTGCGCCGGCGGACGTTCTTCTCGGGCGGCTCGGTCCACGGCAGCGGGATGAAGGACATCGTGTGGTTCCGGCCCGACGGCGCCGAGATGAACGCGGAGGACTGGACCCACCCGAACGCGCGGGCGATCGGCTACTTGCTCGGGGGCGACGCCATCTGCACGCCCGACCCGCGCGGCGAGCCGATCACCGGCGACACGCTGCTCGTCCTCATCAACGCGAACCACTCGCCCCTCGAGTTCGTGCTGCCCTCGATCGAGCTCGGCGAGCGGTGGGAGGTGCTCATCGACACCCGCACCGCCGCGGAGCCGGGGCGCACGGTGCCAGCGAGGGCAGCGGGAGAGCGCTACCTCCTCGTCGACCGGTCGGTGGCGGTGCTGCGGCTCCTGGAGCGGAAGGGCACGAACACGAAGAAGAAGGTCAGGACCCCGAAGTCGCGGAAGGGCTAGAGCACCGAGCCGCTTGAAACGCCCGGGAATGAAGAGAGTTCAACCACAGAGGCACAGAGGACACAGAGGAACAACCAAAAAACTCTGTGCCCTCTGTGCCTCTGTGGTTCATCTTCTCGGGGTTTCAACCTGTTCGGTGCCCTAGCGGGGAGCGGTCAGAAGAGAAGAGAGCAACCGCCAAGCGCGCCAGGATGAGAGAGAGTCAATCATCTCTTCCCTCGCCTGGCGTCCCTGGCTGTCTGGCGGTTCAAGCTCGCTGTCTTCGGGAGAACGGCCGCTCACATCGCCGCGCGCTCGCCCTCCTGGGGCGCCGCCGCGGCGGTCAGGCGGTCGACCACGGCGCGGTTCGAGTCGGCCGTGTGCCGGCAGTTGTCGCACCGCTCGCAGGCCGGCACGCTCACGCCGTCTTCCAGGTCGACCGCCTCCTCGAAGTACGCCTTCAGGACCGCCATCCTGCACTCCGGGGTCTCGGCGTAACGCATCACCGCCTCGAGCCGCTCGCGATCGCCCACCCGCCGCTCCTCGTAGGCCCGGAGGAACGCGTCGAGCTCCGCCTCGTCGGCGAAGTCGCGCAGCCTGCGCACGCCGCGGCTCCGGTCGATGATCCCGGCCGATTCGAGCAGCGCCACGACGACCTTCACCTTGCGCTCGGGCAGGTCCGCGGCCTCCGCCAGGGTCTTCACCGGGATGCCGACCCTCCTCTTGCCCTCGGGCTGCTGCGCCTCGAGGCGGCCGATGGTCTCGTAGACGCGGTAGCTCTCGTCGGGGCGCGGGTACTTGCCGCCCAGGAAGAACGCCTGGATTCGCCGGTCCTCCACGCGATAGAGGAGGATGCCCCGAGCCGGGCGGCCGTCGCGCCCGGCGCGCCCGGCCTCCTGGTAATAGCTCTCGAGCGAGTCGGGGAAGTTGTAGTGCACGACGAACCGGATATCGGGCTTGTCGATGCCGAGGCCGAACGCCTTGGTCGCGACGATGATGCGGTACTCGTCGTTCATGAACCGCTGCTGCGTCTCCTCCCGCTCCTTCGGGCGCATCTGCCCGTTGTAGCGGCCCACCCGCACGCCGCGGCCCTCGAGCCAGCGGTACAGATCGTTCGCGACCCGGACCGTCGCCGCGTACGCGATCCCGACGCCGCTCTCCTCCTCGAGGACCTGCAGGAGGCGCTCGCGCTTCCTCTCCTCGTTCGGGGTGCGGATCACCTCCAGCGACAGCTGAGGACGGTCGATGCCGGTGTTCACGACCTCCGCGGACCGCATGCCGAGCTGCTCCACGATGTCGTTCGCCACCTCCGGCGTCGCGGTGGCCGTGAGCGCCAGGACCGGCGGCCGCCCGAGCGCGGCGACCACGTCGCGGAGCCCGAGGTACGCAGGGCGGAAGTCGTGGCCCCACTGCGAGACGCAGTGCGCCTCGTCCACCACGAAGAGCGACACGCCCGAGCGCCGGAGCAGCTCGATGTACTCCGGGTTCTCGAGCCGCTCGGGCGTCACGTAGATGAGCGGGAGATCGCCGTGCCGGATCCCGTCGACGGTCTCCCGCTCCTCGGTCGCGGTCAGCGTGGAGTTGAGCCTGGCCGCAGGGATGTCCGCCTCGGCCAGCTTCTCCTGCTGATCTTGCATCAACGAGATGAGCGGTGAGACGACCACAGCAGGGCTCGGCAGGAAGAGCGCCGGGAGCTGATAACAGAGCGATTTGCCCGCTCCGGTGGGGAGGAGCCCCAGGGCGTCTCGCCCGGAGAGCACCGCCTCGATGAGCTCACGCTGGCCCGGCCGGAAGGTCTTCACGCCGAACCGCTCGCGCGCCATCTGCCGGATTCCTGGCCAGCTCGGCGCGCCCCTCTGTTGTTCCATGCGCGCGAGCATGGCGCGCCCTTCGTGCGCGCGCCATGCTCGCGCGCTGGAACTGGCCCCCTCGCAGCGCGGCTCCGCCGTGGCGAGTCAGGGAGTTCGTTGAGACGAAAAGCCACACATGCACCGGCGCGCTCCGCGCTGGCAAACCCAGGTGACGGTTTGTAATGACTTCCACGCGCAGCAGTGAGTGGCGCGCGGCCCGGGAACAAGCCTGTTTCGACGGCCGCTCCTCCCGGTGGTTACCGCATCGGGCGCGGCGCCGCCGCCCGGGCGCCGCGGCCCCGCGCCAGGCGACGAGGCTTTGCGCTCAGCTCGTGTCCGGGAGGCGCTGGGCACTCTGCTGCTAGGGTTCCCTATGTGCCTCAGGTTATTCCTTCGTTTGCGGAGTCCGAGCGACAGGGGCTCGCCGCGATACAGGCAAATCCCCTCCTGCACGACGCCTCATTCGAAGTAGATTCTGCCGCGGAGGCACACGAGGAATGACGGAAGCGCCGGACGATCAGAAGTTGAGCAGCCAGGCAGACAGCGCCGCGCAGCAAGCGATGGTGGCGCGGCTCGTCGAGGCGGCGTGCGAGGGCGTGGCGCCGCGGCTGCCGCGCGCCACGTACCGCGTGCAGCTCAACAAGGACTTCACCTTCGAGCAGGCGCGGAGCATCGTCGCCTACCTCGACGCGCTCGGCGTCAGCGACCTTTACTCGTCGCCCTTCTTCAAGGCCCGCCCCGAGAGCCTGCACGGCTACGACCTCGTCGATCACAACGCGCTGAACCCCGCGATCGGCGAGCGCGCCGACCTCGATCGGCTCACGGGCGAGCTCGCGGAGCACGGCATGGGCCTGCTCCTCGACTTCGTGCCCAACCACATGGGCGTCGGCACCTCCGACAACGCCTGGTGGAACGACGTCCTCGAGAACGGCCCGAGCTCGCTCCACGCGCCGTGGTTCGACATCGACTGGGCGCCGCTCAAGACGGAGCTCAAGCACAAGGTGCTGCTCCCCGTGCTCGGCGACCACTACGGGCGCGTGCTCGAGCGCGGCGAGCTCAAGATCGCGTACGAGGGCGGCGCGTTCGTCCTCCGCTACTTCGATCACGTCTTCCCGGTGAACCCGCGGACGTTCGGGATGGTCATCGGGCCGCTCGTGCCCGGGCTCACCGCCGCGCTCGGCGAGGAGAACGACGCGCTCCTCGAGCTGCAGAGCATCCTGACCGGGCTCCGCAACCTGCCGCCGCGGACCGAGACGCAGCGGGCCAAGGTGATCGAGCGGCGGCGCGAGAAGGAGGTCCTCAAGCGGCGGCTCGCGGCGCTCGTGGCGGACGCGCCCAACATCGCGGCGGCGGTGCAGGAGGGGATCGAGCGGATCAACGGCAAGGTCGGCGACCCGCGGAGCTTCGATCCGCTCGAGGCGCTGCTCGAGGAGCAGGCCTACCGGCTGAGCTTCTGGCGCACCGCCGCCGAGGAGATCAACTACCGCCGGTTCTTCGACATCAACGAGCTCGCGGCGATCAGGATGGAGCACCGGCCGGTGTTCACCGAGGCGCACCGGCTCGTCTTCGAGCTCTGCGAGCGGGGCCAGGTCACGGGGCTGCGCATCGACCACCCCGACGGCCTCTGGGACCCGATCGGCTACTTCGAGGAGCTGCAGCAGGGCTACCTCGTCGAGCGCTGCCGCCGCCGCTTCCTCGCCGAGGCGGAGAGCGAGCCGGAGCCGCGCAGCTTCCTCGATCCGAAGCGCCGCCCGGAGGCCCGCTTCGCCCGGCTGGAGCCGGCGCTCCGCGCGGCGCTCGCGGAGCGCGCGCGCGGAGAGGGGGCTGGCGCCTCGCACGTCGCGCGGCCGATGTACGTCGCCGTCGAGAAGATCCTCGCCCGCGGCGAGACGCTGCCCGAGGCCTGGCCCATCCACGGGACGAGCGGCTACGACTTCACCGCGGCCGTGGGTGAGCTCTTCGTCGACGCCTCGAGCGAGGCGCCGATGACCGCGATCTACGAGCGGTTCATCGGCGACCAGCTGGAGTTCGAGACGCTGGTTTACGAGAAGAAGAAGGTCATCCTGCGGACGGCGCTCGCGAGCGAGCTCAACGTGCTCACCCACGCGCTGAACCGGCTCACCGAGCGCGACCGCCGCGTCCGCGACTTCACCCTGGGCTCGCTCAACGAGGCCCTGCGCGAGGTGATCGCGTGCTTCCCCGTGTACCGCACGTACATCAACGAGAAGACGCCGACGATCAGCGATCACGACCGCGTGGCCATCGGCCGCGCCGTCGCCCTCGCGCGTCGGCGCAACCCGACGATGGAGGCCTCGATCTTCACGTTCGTCCGCTCGGTCCTGATGCTGGACACGACGGACTTCTCCCGCGAGGAGGACCGGCGCCCCTACTGCGACTTCGTGATGAAGTTCCAGCAGCTCACCGGGCCGGTGATGGCCAAGGGGCTCGAGGACACGTCGTTCTACATCTACAACCGGCTCGTGTCGCTCAACGAGGTCGGGGGCGAGCCCGAGCGCTACGGCGCGAGCGTGCTCGCGTTCCACCGCGGCAACGTGCAGCGGCACCGGACGTGGCCGTACTCGATGCTCGCGACGTCGACGCACGACACGAAGCGGAGCGAGGACGTGCGGTCGCGCATCAGCGTGCTGTCGGAGCTGCCGTCGGCGTGGGAAGAGGCGCTCCAGCGCGCCGCCGCCGCCGCCGCGCCGCTCAAGGCCGAGATCGAGGGCCGCCTCGCGCCGGACAGCAACGAGGAGTACCTGTTCTACCAGACGGTCCTCGGGAGCCTGCCGATCGAGCCGCTGCTCGGCGCCTCCGGGGACCCGCGGGACCCGCGCGCCCCCGAGGGCGACGCGCTCTCGGCCTACGCGGATCGCCTCGTGGACTACATGCGCAAGGCCACGAAGGAGGCGAAGGTCAACACGTCCTGGATCGACGCGCAGCCCGAGTACGACGCCGCCGTCGAGGCGTTCGTGCGCAAGGCGGTCGCTTCTCCGGAGGTGGTGGGCGCGCTGCTGCCGCTCGCGCGCGTCGTCGCGTACCACGGCATGTGGGGCTCGCTCTCGCAGACGCTGCTGAAGCTCACGGCGCCGGGCGTGCCCGACATCTACCAGGGCAACGAGATGTGGGACTTCAGCCTCGTCGACCCCGACAACCGCCGCGCGGTCGACTACACGACGCGCACGAAGGCGCTCGCGGAGCTCCGCGCGCGGTGGAAGGGCGGGGACGTCGCGCTCGCGCGCGAGCTCTGCGCCGAGGCGCGCGACGGCCGCATCAAGCTCTTCGTCACGCACGTCGCGCTCGAGCTGCGCCGGCGGCACCCGGCGCTCTTCGGGGCCGACGGGGCCTACGTGCCGCGCGCCGTGAGCGGCGATCGCGAGACCCACGTCGTCGCCTTCGCGCGCCGCGGGGGGGCGGACGCGTCGGCAGGAACGTCGGCAGGAACGTCGGCAGGAACGTCGGCAGGAACGTCGAACGAGCGCTCGCTCGTCGTCGTCGCGCCCCGGTTCAGCGCGCGGCTCGTCGGCGGCGCCTGCGCCCCGCCGATCGGCGAGGTGTGGGCCGGCACCTCCGTCGACGTGGAGCCCGGCCTGTACACGGATCTCTTCACCGGCGCCGAGATCGAGGCGTCGCCGTCCGCTTCCTTGCCGCGCGACGCGGCCGCGTCGTCCACCCAGAAGGGCGGGGCGTCGCTGCCGCTCGACCGCGTGCTCTCCGATTTCCCCGTCGCCCTGCTGCTGCGGGCGGCTCAGCGAGGTCAGTGACATGAAGGCGATTCGCACCATGGGGGCCTGGATCGAGGGCGGCGCGGTCCGCTTCCGCGTCTGGGCGCCCGAGCACGATCGGATCGAGATCGTCACGTACGCAAGGGACGGCCAGGAGGTCACGGGCACGCTGCCGGCGAGCCCCACCGGCGACGGCTACTTCGAGGCCACGGCGCCGGGGCTCGGCGCCGGCGCGCTCTACAAGGTGAAGATCGACGGCGAGGGGCCGTTCCCGGATCCCTACGCCCGCGCGCAGCCGCTCGGCGTGCACGGGCCGTCCGCGGTCGACGATCCGTCGTTCGCGTGGACCGACGCGGGGTGGAAGGGCGTCGCGCTCGAGGACCTCGTGCTCTACGAGGTGCACGTCGGCACGGCGACCCCGGAGGGCACGTTCGACGGGCTGATCGCGCGGCTGCCGGACCTCCAGGAGCTCGGCGTCACGGCGATCGAGATCATGCCCGTCGCGAGCTTCCCGGGCGAGCGCGGGTGGGGGTACGACGGCGTCGACCTCTTCGCGCCGGCCGCGGCCTACGGCGGCCCCGAGGGCCTCCGCCGCCTGGTCGACGCGGCGCACGCCGCGGGGCTCGGGGTCATCCTCGACTGCGTCTACAACCACTTCGGCCCTGACGGGAACTACCTGCGCGCCTACACGAAGCGCTACTTCACCGAGCGGCACAAGACGCCCTGGGGCGACGCGGTGAACTACGACGGCGAGGGCGCCGAGCAGGTGCGCGCGCTCGCGATCACGAACGCCGAGATGTGGATCCGCGACTACCACATCGACGGCCTGCGCCTCGACGCGACCCACGCGATCCTCGACGACACCGAGCCCCACATCCTCCAGGTGATCGCCGAGCGCGCGCGGGCGGCCGGCGGGGGGCGGCGCGTCGTGGTGATCGCCGAGGACAGCGCGAACGACACGCGCCTGGTGACGCCCGTGGAGCAGGGCGGCTACGGCCTCGACGGCGTGTGGGCCGACGACTTCCACCACGAGCTCCGCGTCCTCTTCGCCGGGGATCGCGACGGCTATTTCGAGGATCACCGGGGCACGGCGGAGGACATCGCGGCGACGATCCGCAAGGGGTGGCTCTACGAGGGGCAGGTCTCGAAGCACGCGGGCAAGCCGCGGGGGACGCCGGCCGAGCCGGTGCCGCCGCCGCGCTTCGTGCACTGCATCCAGAACCACGACCAGATCGGCAACCGCGCGCTCGGCGACCGGCTCGGCGAGACGGTGAGCCCGGCGGCCTTCCGGACCATGTCGGCGCTCCTCCTGGTCACGCCGTACACGCCGCTCCTGTTCATGGGCCAGGAGTGGAACGCGCGGACGCCGTTCCAGTACTTCACCGATCACAACGCCGAGCTCGGCCGGCTCGTGACCGAGGGCCGCCGGCGCGAGTTCCAGTACTTCACGTCGTTCAGCGGCGCGGAGGTGCCGGATCCGCAGGATCCGCGGACGCTGGAGCGCTCGAAGCTCGACTGGAGCGAGCGGCACCGGCCGGAGCACGCCGGCGTGCTCGCGTGGTACCGCGAGCTCCTCGGCCTCCGCGCCGCGCACCCCGCGCTGCGGAGCCGCGCGCGCGGCGACTTCTCGGTCGAGGCGCTCTCGCCGGACGCGATCCGCATCGAGCGCCGCGGCGCCGAGACCGCGGTGATCGCGCTGATCGCGCTGCGCGGCGCGCTCTCCCTCGACCTCGGCCGCCCGGAGGCGCGGGTGCTCGCGTTCAGCGAGGAGCCGCGGTTCGGCGGCGCGGCGCAGCGGGCGCCGATCGAGCGCGGCCGGGTGGCGTTCGAGGGCCCGGCGGCCCTGATCGTCGAGGTGCCGCGGTCGTGACGTGGAGGGCGCCGCTCGCGTCGGTGGCGCCAGCCATGTCGCGCGCGTCGCTCACCTCGCTCACCTCGCTCACCTCGCTCACCTCGCTCACGTGATTGAGGTCGATGACGTCCGTCGCCTCGATCACGTAGATTCCCGCGCGATGCTGAAGCCTGTCACGTTCACGCCCATCGGCGTGGTGCGCACCCCGTTCCCCGATCGGGTGAGCACGCCGCGGCAGCCGCACGCCGCGGCCGGCGCGGAGGGGACGATCGAGCTCGTGCCCGGCCGCGGGCTGGAGCACGCGCTCTGTGACATCGAGGGCTGGGACTACCTCTGGGTGGTCTTCTGGTTCCACCTCAACGAGGGCTGGCGCCCGAAGGTCCTGCCGCCCCGGAGCGCCGGCAAGCGGCGCGGGGTGCTGTCGACGCGCTCGCCGCACCGCCCGAACCCGATCGGCCTCAGCGTGGTCAAGCTCCTCGCGGTGGACGGGCTCTGCCTGCGCGTCAGCGGGGTGGACATGATCGACGGCACGCCGGTGCTCGATCTGAAGCCTTACGTGCCCTACGCGGACGCGTACCCCCACGCGCGCACCGGCTGGGTCGCGCCGCTCGCGGGCGACCCGGGCGCCGAGGCGCCGGCCGACCCGGAGCCGGGCTTCGAGGTGGTCTGGACCGAGCGGGCCGCCGAGCAGGCCGCGTGGCTCGACGCGGCGCACGGCGTCGCGCTGCGGGAGCGCGTGGACCGGGTGCTCGCGCTCGGCCCGCAGCCGCACCCCTACCGGCGGATCCGCGCCGACGGGGACGCGATGCGCCTCGCCGTGACCTCGTGGCGGGTGCGGTTCAGGGCGGAGGGGCGGCGCATCGAGGTGCTCTCCGTGGTGACCGGCTACCGTGAGAAGGAGCTCTGGGGCGGAGAGGCCCCCGAGCTCGCGGCGCACCGGCAGTTCGTGGAGCGGTTCGGGCGCAGCTAGCGACGCGCGGCGCGGTAAGCGTTCCTGCCAGAGTGCTGTAATTCTCGTCTTTCGAAGCGGATTCGGTGCTCGCTGCGCCGGCGCGGCGCGCTTGCGGCGCGAGGCGAAGCAGACAAGAACGCTCGCCCTGTGCAGGGCGCCCGGGTGAAGGAAACTCGATGGACACGGCGCCGTTGCGTCCCAGCGCCGGTCTCTGAGCAACACTCACCGACCCAGGCGATCCGCTGGGCAGCCGGTGGCAGCGCGGCGCGTGAGGAAGGCGCCCGGTGCCGGGGGCCGTCAACGCCGGAGGTGCCCGGCGAGCCCTGCCGTGCGACCGCGGAGTAATCGTGATAACTGAAATGGACGTGACGTCGTCGATCTGCGGGTGCGGCGCCGGGCAGCCCGGGGTGGAGCCGCAGTTCCGCCTGCTCGCCGAGGCCCTCCCGCAGCTCGTCTGGGGGGCGCGCGGCGACGGCGCGTGCGATTACGTCAACGGTCGCTGGCGCGACTACACCGGGCTATCGGCGGAGCAGGCGATGGGCTCGGGGCTCGACGTCGCGGTCCATCCGGACGACGCCGCGCGCGTCGCCGCCGCGCGGCGCGCCGCCATCGAGGCGGGCGTGGCGTTCGAGCTGGAGCTCCGGCTGCGGCGCCACGACGGCGTGTACCGCTGGTTCCTGGGCCGGGTGGAGCCCATCAAGGACGCCGGCGGCCGGGCGGTCCGCTGGTTTGGCACGTCCACCGACATCGACGAGCGCAAGCGCGCCGAGGAGAGCCTGCGCGTGAGCGAGGAGCGGCTCCGGCTGGCCCTCGCCGGCGGCCAGCTCGGCGCCTGGGAGTGGGATCTCCCGAGCGGGCGCATCTTCTGGCCCCGCGAGACGTTCGCGCTGCTCGGCGTCGACGAGGCGGAGTTCAGCGGCACGCTGGACGATTTCACGAAGCTCATCCACCCGGACGACAAGGCTGCGGCCTGGGCGCGGGTCGAGAGCGCGCTGCGCGGGGAGACGGATTACTCGAGCGAGTTCCGCATCGTCGGCGCCGGCGGAGAGGTGCGCTGGATCCATGACCGCGCGCTGGTGCTGCGGGACCGGGAGGGGCAGCCGGTCCGGATGACGGGCGTGGTCAGCGACATCACCGCGCGGAAGCTCTCGGAGCTCTCGCTGCGCGAGAGCGAGGCGCGCTTCCGCAACATGGCGGATCACGCGCCGGTGATGATCTGGGTCACGAGCGCGGACGCGTCGTGCTCGTACCTCAACCGGCGGTGGTACGAGTTCACCGGCCAGACGGAGGCGACGGGGCTCGGCTTCGGCTGGCTCGAGGCGGTGCACCCCGCGGATCATGCGGCGGTGGCGGAGACGTTCCGGCGCGTCCACGAGCGGCGGGAGCCCTTCCGGCTCGATTACCGCCTGCGCCGCGACGATGGCGCCTACCGCTGGTGCATCGACACGGCCTCGCCCCGGCTCGGCCCGGACGGAGAGTTCCTCGGCTACGTCGGCTCGGTGATCGACATCACCGAGCGGAAGGAGGCGGAGCTCCTCATGCGGGAGAGCGAGGAGCGGTTCCGCCGCGCCGTGATGGCGACCCCGTTCCCCATCATGATCCACGCCGACGACGGCCAGGTCATCAGCCTCAACCGCGCGTGGACGGAGATCAGCGGCTACACCCTCCAGCAGATCCCCACCATCGCCGAGTGGACGGAGCGGGCGTACGGGGCGCGGAAGGTCGCCGTGCGCTCCGTGATCGACGCGCTGTACGGCATGCAGGGCAAGTCGAGCGAGGGCGACTTCACGATCACCACGGCGAGCGGCGAGTCGCGCACGTGGGTCTTCAGCTCCGCGCCGCTCGGGAAGGACGCGTCGGGGCGGCGCCTCGTGATCAGCATCGCCCACGACGTCACCGAGCGGGAGCGGATCGGCGGCGCGCTCCGCGAGAGCGAGGCGAAGTTCCGGGAGCTCGCCGACGCGATGCCGCAGATCGTCTGGACCGCCCGCCCGGACGGCGACATCGACTACTACAACCGCAGGTGGCACGAGCTGGCCGGCATCGACGAGGTCGCGGTGACGGGCGAGAGCTGGCGCTCGTTCCTGCACGAGGACGATCGAGAGCGGGTCCTCGGCGCCTGGATCCACTCGGTCGCGACCGGCGCGCCCTACGAGGTCGAGCACCGCCTCGGGTTCCCCAGCGCGCGCGAGCACCGCTGGTACCTGTGCCGCGCCCTGCCGGTCCGGGGGCCGTCGGGCGACGTCGCGCGGTGGTATGGCACCTGCACGGACATCCACGATCGGAAGTGCGCCGAGGCGGCGCTCAAGGAGGCGGACCAGCACAAGGACGACTTCATGGCGATGCTCGCGCACGAGCTGCGCAACCCGCTCGGGCCCATCCGCAACGCGGTCGAGGTCCTGCAGCGCATCGCGGCGCAGCAGCCGTCGCTGGTCCGCGCGTGCGGCGTGATCGACCGGCAAGTGTCTCACATGGCCCGGCTCGTGGACGACCTGCTCGACGTCTCGCGCGTCGGGCGCGGCAAGGTCCAGCTGCGCAAGGAGCGCTGCGAGCTCTCGCAGCTGCTCCGGCAGACGGCCGAGGACTACCGCAGCACGCTCGAGGCGAACGGGCTGCGGCTCGAGCTGGAGCTGCCGCAGGAGCCGCTCCTGGTCTACGGCGATCCGACGCGCCTGGCGCAGGTGTTCAGCAACGTGCTGCACAACGCGTGCAAGTTCACCGACGCCGGCGGCCGGGTGACGGTGGCGCTCTCGGCGACGTCGGAGGGCTCCGCCGTGGTCCGCGTCCGCGACACGGGCGTCGGGATGGATCCGGCGATGCTCGCGCGCGTGTTCGAGCCGTTCAGCCAGGCCGAGCGCAGCCTGGAGCGCAGCCGCGGCGGGCTCGGGCTGGGCCTCGCCCTCGTCAAGGGCATCATCACGCTCCACGGCGGCACGGTCTCGGCCGAGAGCCAGGGGATCGGCCACGGGACGGAGATGGTCCTCCACCTGCCGCTGGAGCGCACGCCCGAGCCGTCGTGCGGGCGCCCGGCGCCGTCCTCGCGCCGCCAGTCGAGGTCGCTCCGCATCCTGATCATCGAGGACAACGAGGACGCCGCGCAGAGCCTGCAGGCGCTGCTCACGATGAACGGCTACCGGGTCGAGGTCGCCCTGTCCGGCCCCGCTGGCGTGGAAGCGGCGCGGTCGTTCCGGCCGGAGGTCATCCTGTGTGACATCGGTCTCCCCGGCGGGATGGATGGCTACGGGGTGGCGAGGGCGCTGAAGGGGATCGTGGGCGTCCCTCCCTCGCTGATGATCGCGCTGACCGGCTATGGCCAGGAGGACGATCAGCGGCGGGTCCGGGAGGCTGGCTTCGACATGCACTTCATCAAGCCGATCGATCCGGGCTCGCTGCAGAAGCTCCTGGCCTCGTTCACGCCGCAGGCGTGAGGGGCTCGCCGCGGCGGTCCCCGCGCGCGGGGCGGCGGGCCGCGCGTCTACCGGGCCCGGAGGCCGAGCCCCGGGACGAAGCGCCCCACGCGGGCGCAGTAGTCCGCGTAGCTGTCGCCGTGGGTGCGCAGGAGATACGGCTCTTCCACGAAGCGGACCTGCAGCTCGATGGCCACGACGAGCGCCACGAGCGACGCGACCGCGAGCGGGCCGGGGACGACGAGCAGCATCCCCGCGGCGGTCAGGACCATGAAGCTGAAGATCGGGTTGCGCACCGCGGTGAACGGCCCTCGCGTCACGAGCGTCGTGCGCTCGCCCGCGCTGACGCCGATGCGCCAGGAGTCGCCCATCGCCGCCTGCGACCAGAGCGTGCCGGCGGTCCCCGCGAGCACCGTCGCGGCCCCGAGCCCCACGGCGGCCGCGCCGGGCGCGACGAGCGGCGCGACCCACCCCGCGAGCTCCGCGATCGGCGCCGCCACGCCGAGGGCGATCGCGACGACGAAGAGCACGCCGCCCGTCCACTCCACCGAGCCGGGCCGGCCAGAGATGCCGCGGAACCCGGTGGAGCCGGTCGCCCGGCGCTGGCGCAGCGAGCGCCACCCGAACGCGAGCGCGCAGTAGACGACGAACAGGACCAGGGCAATCCAGGGACGGGCCATCGAACCTCCAGCGATCACGGCGATCTCTCGCGCAGGGGCGAACCTCGGACCGAAGCGCTCATGGGCTGCTCTCCGCCTCCGGGGGCGCCGGCTCGCGCTGCCGGTGGAACAGCCGGTAGAGCACCGGCAGGACGAGCAGCGTGAGCAGGGTGGACGACAGGACCCCGCCGATGACGACCGTCGCCAGGGGGCGCTGCACCTCGGAGCCGGTGCCCGTGGCGAACGCCATCGGCACGAAGCCGAGCGCGGCCACGAGCGCGGTCATCAGCACGGGGCGGAGCCGCGACACCGAGCCCTCGAACACCGCGTCGTCGAGCGAGGCGCCGCCGTGGCGCAGGTTCTCGATGAACGTGACCATCACGAGCCCGTTCAGCACGGCGACGCCCGAGAGGGCGATGAACCCGATCGCGGCGGAGATCGAGACAGGGAGCCCGCGGAGCCACAGGGCCGCGATCCCGCCGGTCAGCGCGAGCGGGACGCCCGTGAAGATGAGCGCGGCGTTCCGGAGCGTGCCGAACGAGAGGAAGAGCAGGCCGAAGATCAGCCCGAGCGCGACCGGCACCACCAGCGCGAGGCGCTCCCGCGCCGCGAGCATGTTCTCGAACTGGCCGCCCCACGACAGCCAGTAGCCCGAGGGGAGCTTCACCTCCGCGTCGATCCGCGCCTGCGCGTCCGCGACGAAGCCGCCGAGATCCCGCCCGCGCACGTTGCACTGGACCACGACGCGGCGCTTGCCGTCCTCGCGGCTCACCTGGTTGGGGCCCTCCTCGAGCGAGATGTTCGCCACCGCGTCGAGCGGCACGAACGCGGCGCGGTGCCCGGCCGCGGCGGCGGTGCCGGCCGCCGCCACGGTCGACGAGGCTGAGATCGTGGGCCCGCCCGGCTCCTCTCTGCCGGCGCGGAGCGGGATCGGGAGCTTCTCCAGGGCGTCCACGTCGCGGCGGACAGCGTCGGGCAGGCGCACGACGATGTTGAACCGACGGTCCCCCTCGACCACCTCGCCCGCGCTGACCCCGCCGATCGCGGTCTCCACGACCGCCTGCACGTCGGCGACGTTGAGCCCGTACCGGGCGACGGCGGGCCGGTCCACGTCGATCGTGAGGACGGGCAGCCCGGTGACCTGCTCCACCTTGACGTCCGCCGCCCCCGGCGTCCTCGCGAGGATGGCGCCCACGCGCCGTGCCTCCCGGAGCATGACGTCGAGGTCGTCGCCGAAGATCTTGACCGCGACGTCGCTGCGCACGCCGCTGATCAGCTCGTTGAAGCGCAGCTCGATCGGCTGGCTGAACTCGTAGCTCTGCCCCGGCACCTCGCGGAGCACCGCCTCGATGGCCTCGGCGAGCTCCTCCTGCGTCTCCGCCTTCTTCCACGCGCTGCGCGGCCTGAGCATGAGGTACGTGTCGGAGACGTTCGGGCCCATGGGATCGGTCGCGACCTCGGCGGTCCCGGTGCGCGCGAAGATGTGCTCGATCTCGTCCGGGAACCGCGCCTTGAGGATGCGCTCGAGCTGCGCCTGCATGGCGACGCTCGTGGTCAGGCTGATCGAGGGGATCCGCGCCGGCTGGATCGCCAGCGCGCCCTCGCTCAGCTTCGGCGCGAACTCGCTGCCGAGGCGCGACGCGACGAGCCCCGAGGCCGCGAGCACGAGCCCCGCCGCGGCGATGACGGCGGGCCGGCGGGCGAGCGCCCAGCGGAGCGCGCGCTCGTAGCCGCGCTTCGCCCAGCGGAAGACCGCGTTCTCCCGCTCGGACACCTTGCCCGTGAGGAGCAGCGCCACGAGCGCGGGGACGAACGTCATCGAGAGGATCGTGGCGCCGGCGAGCGCGAGCACGACGGTCTGCGCCATGGGGCGGAACATCTTCCCCTCGATCCCCGTGAGCGTGAGGATCGGCAGGTAGACGATCGCGATGATGATCTCGCCGAAGATCGTCGCCTTGCGGACCTCCTGCGACGCCTCGTAGGCGAGCTCGATCCGCTCGTCGCGGGTGAGCGTCCGCCCGAGCCGGCGCTGCTCCTCGGCGAAGCGCCGCACGCAGTTCTCGACGATGATCACGGAGCCGTCGACGATGAGGCCGAAGTCGATGGCGCCGAGGCTCATCAGGTTGCCGCTGATCTTGCCCTCGACCATGCCGGTGACGGCGATCAGCATCGAGAACGGGATCGCGAGCGCGGCGATGAGCGCCGCCCGGAAGTTGCCGAGCAGCAGGAACAGCACCGTGACGACGAGCGCGGCGCCCTCCAGCAGGCTGCTGCGCACCGTGCTCAGGGTGGCCTCGACGAGGTAGGTGCGGTCGTAGACCGTCTTGACCGAGACCCCCGGCGGCAGCGACCTGTTGACCGTCGCCATCTGCTCGTCGACCCGGCGGGAGACGGCGCGGCTGTTCTCGCCGACCAGCATGATCGCGGTGCCGATCACCGCCTCCTCGCCGTCCTCGGTCGCGGCGCCCGTGCGCAGCTCCCGGCCGACGATGACCTCGGCGACGTCCTCGACCCGGATCGGCGCGCCGCCGTGGTGCCCCACGACGATGCCCCGGAGGTCTTCCTCGCCCTTCACGAGGCCCGTCGTGCGGATGAGGTACTGCTCGCCCCGGTGCTCGATGTAGCCGCCGCCCGCGTTCGCGTTGTTGGCCCCGACGGCGTCGAGCACGTCGCGGAACGACAGGCCGTAGCCGACGAGCTTCGCCGGGTCGGGCGCGACCTGGTAGAGCCGCTCGTGGCCGCCGATGGAGTTGACCTCCGTCACGCCCTGCACCGTCCGGAGCTGCGGCCGCACGACCCAGTCCTGGAGCGTCCGCAGGTCGGTGAGATCGTACGGCGCGCCGTCGGGCCTCCGGGCGTCCGGCGCCGCCTCGACGGTCCACATGTAGATCTCGCCGAGCCCCGTCGCGATCGGGCCGAGCTGCGGCGCGCCGAGGCCCTCGGGGAGGCTGTCCCTCGCGGCGGCGAGCCGCTCGGCGACGAGCTGCCGTGCCCAGTAGATGTCGGTGTCGTCCTCGAAGATCACCGTGACCTGCGAGAGGCCGTACCGCGACAGCGAGCGGACCTCCTCGACGCGCGGGAGCCCGCCCATCGCGCGCTCGACGGGGAAGGTGATCCGGCGCTCCACCTCCACGGGGGAGAGCGCCTTCACCTGCGTGTTGATCTGCACCTGGACGTTGGTGATGTCCGGGACCGCGTCGATCGGCAGGCGGGTGAAGTTGTAGGCGCCGAGCGCCCCCGCCGCGAGCGTGAGCGCGACGACGAGGAAGCGGTGCCGGACCGAGAAGGCGAGGAGGCGCGAGAGCAGCGTGAGCATGGGGGTGCGGCGCTCCTCAGTGCTGGTGGCCGGCCTCGGACTTGCCGAGCTCTGCCTTCAGGACGAAGCTGTTCTTGCCCACGTAGCGCTCGCCCGGCGACACGCCCGCCTCGATCTCCACGACGCGCGCGCCCTGCCGTGTGAGGTCCGCGACCCCCCGGCGGCCGAGCTTCACCGGGCGCGCCTCGAAGGCGTCGCCTTCCTGGACGAAGACGACCTCCTCGCCGTCGACGCGCTGGATCGCCTCGTCCGAGACGACCACCGGCGCGTCCACCTCCTCGACGCGCACGTCCACGGTCGCGAACAGCCCCGGGCGAAAGCCCGCGTCGGGCTCCCGGAGCACGACGCGGGCGCTCGCGGAGCGGTTGCCCTCGTCGAGGACGTGCCCGAGGTAGGTCACCGTCCCCTGCGCCGCGGCCGGGGCGCCCTCGGCCGTGACCCACGCGGTCTGGCCGACCCGCACGCGGTGGAGATCCTTCGCGTAGACGGTCACGTTCACCCAGACGGTCGACAGGTCCGCGATCACGAACACCTGCGTGTCCTCCTTGAGCACCTCCCCGACCGCGATGTGCTTCTCGATGATGGTCCCGGCCATCGGCGCGATCAGCGCGTAGCCGCCGCTCTTGCCGCTGCCCGCGCCCGCGGCGGCGCCGAGCTTCTGCGCCGCGCTCTGGTGCTCGATCCGCGCCTCGGCCACGGCCTGCTTCGCCGCGAGGTACTCCTTCTCGGCGGAGATCTGCTCTCTCCAGAGCGCCTCCTGCCGCGCGTAGCTCGCCTCGGCCAGCGTGAGGCGCTCCCTCGCGGCGAGGAGCTCGCGCTGCAGCTCGGCCAGCTCGCGGCTGTCGAGGACGGCGAGCACGTCGCCCTTCCCCACCACGTCGCCGAGCTGCTTCTTGACCTCCCGCGCCGCGCCGGGCACGCGCGGCGTCACGTGCGCCACGCCCTCGGCGTTGAGCGCGATCTCGCCGGGCAGCCGGAGGGTGACCGCGACCCTGCCCGGCCCGGCGGTCAGGAGCTCGAGCCCGGCGTTCTCGATCATGGCCGGCGAGAGCCTGAGCTTCCCTCCGGCGTGCTCGTCCTCGCCGCCGCGCGCATGGCCCGCGGTGTCGGTGTGGCCATGCCCCGGCTCCTCGCCGTGGCCGTGCTCCTCGTCCCCGTGGTCGTGGTCCTCGTGGCCGTGATCGCGATCGTCGCCGTGCGGGTGCTCGTGCGCCTCGCTCGCGCCGCGCGCGGCCTCGGCGCCGCGCCCGTGCACACGGTGCTCGATGAGCACGGTGGCCCCCACGGCGGCGCCGACGACCGCGAGCGCCGCGGCGGCGAGCGCCGCGGCTGTCCCGCGCGTGAGCTCGAGCTTGCCCCTGTCGTTCGCGCTCATCGGGGCACCCTCCCTGCGGCGACGAGCAGCTCGATCTTCGCTGCCGCGTGGGCGTACTCCGCGTCGAGCAGCGCCGCCTGCGCTTCGAGCGCCTCGCGGCGGACGAGCAGGACGCTTGGC
Source organism: Sorangium sp. So ce321 (assembly GCF_051530195.1). Classification (NCBI taxonomy): domain Bacteria; kingdom Pseudomonadati; phylum Myxococcota; order Polyangiales; family Polyangiaceae; genus Sorangium; species Sorangium sp. So ce321. The sequence continues at coordinate 3,740,655 of NZ_CP150329.1, forward strand.
AGGTCGTTCTCGCCGAGCTCGTAGCCGCGCGCGGCGAGCGCGGCCGCCCGCTCGCTCAGCGCTGCCCCTGGCGTCAGGGCCTCGAGCGCCCGCCGGGTGGCGGCGTACCGCGCGTGGAGCTCCTGCGCGTGCCCGGCCGCGGCGGCCCGCGCGGCGGCCGCCCGGGCCACGGCGACGTCCACCTCGGCCGCCGCGGTCGCCGCGCCGGACCGGTTCGCGTTGAGGAGGGGCAGCGGCACGGCGAGCCCGAGCATCCCGATGTTGGCGCCGTCGTCGCGCTCGTACTGGGCGGTGAGGTTGACCGTGGGCCACCGGGCGGTCTGTTCCCGCGCCGACCTCGCCCGGGCCGCGTCGATCGACGCCGCGGCGGCGCGCAGGTCGGTGCGCCGCTCGAGCCCATCGAGGAGCGCCGCCAGCGCAGGCGGCTCGTCCGGGGCGACGAGCGGGCCCTCGACGCGGACCGGCTCGGCCGCGGGGGGGAGCCCCAGCATCGCCAGCAGCGCAGCCAGGTCCGCGTCGCGCGCGCCCATCGAGGCCGCCTCGGCCGCCGCGTCCCGGCCGCGCTGCAGCGACGCGACGGCGACGTCGACCTCCGGCGCCTCGCCCGCCTTGCGCCGCCGCTCGGCCGCCGCGAGGAGCCGCTCGCCCAGCGCGAGCCGCGCCCGGGCGAGCTCGACCTGCCGCGCGTCGCGGAGCACCAGGGCGTGCTGGAGCAGCGCGGCGAGCACCAGGCGGCGCCGGCTGTCCTCGGCGGCGCTCTCCGCGGCGCGCAGCTCGGCCTCGGCGGCGCCGACGCGGGCCCCGCGCTGGCCGCCGAGATCGATCGGCCAGGCGAGCGACGCCGTGGCCGCGACCGGCTTGCTCCCGTCGGGGTTGAGGCGGACGCCGCCCGCGCCGGCGAGGACCGGGTTCTCGAGCGACAGCGCGCCCGACGCGCCGGCCGCGGCGCGAGCGACCGCGACCTCGGCCGCGGCGACGCGCGACGCCGGCGAGGCGCGGGCCAGCTCCGCCACCCGGGCGCGGGTGAGCGGCGCCTCGGCGGAGAGGGCGACCCCGGGGGCAAAGACGGCGGAGAGGACGAGGAGAGGAGCGATGAGGAACGGAGCTCGCGCGAACAAACGAGACATGGCAGGCAACCCCGAGCGCACAGCGCTCGTGCAAGAGCCGCGTCGATCCCGGTCATCAGTCGAGGCGAGGCGGCGTGCGCCCGCCGCGCGGCGAGCGCGGCGCGTGAAGCACGCGGTCGCGTTCCGGCGCGGTGCGCCTCTCCTGACGCGGGGCCCTCAGGCGCGCGGGTCGCGGGGCGGTCTCTCGAGGCGGCCGAGCGGCGCGCGCCCCGGCATCTCCAGCGGCGCCAGCTCCTCGAGGTCGTAGGCCGCGAGCAGGACGCAGAGGACGGGCGGCTCCACGAGCGGCAGCGTCATGGGGACGTGACCGCAGGCGCAATCGTGGCAGTCGGGGGGGCAGTCGCTGTGCGAGCCGCCGTCTCCCCCGCCGTCCTCGTCTCCATCGACGAGGGCGGTCGTCGCCGGGTGCGTGCAGGCGACGGCGATGCCGAACGTCTGGAAGGTGTGCCCCTGGCCGAGCAGGCCGATGACGACCACGAGCGACAACGCCGCGACGAGCCAGCGGAGGAGCGGGCCACGCCGTCGTTGCGCGTGCCGGACGCGGAGCATGCTCGATGAGGATGAGGCGCGCCCTCACGGGGCGTCAAGGCGGAAGCGCGGCGCGCTCTTGCCGCGTTACGGTCCTCTTCCTCGGATTCCTCGGACGGTCCCGCTGGACGCTGGCGACTACGTCGCGCACGGCGTCCAGCGCGGCCCTGGCGCTCCTCGGACAGGCGATGGATGCTGCGCGCGTGGTCATCGGAACGCGACGGAGTCGAGCGCGACGGGGGCGCAGCGCCGTGTCACCCGGTCTGCCGGAGAGCAACGGACCCATGAGCGAGCCGCGGTCGCGCCTTGCTCCGGCGCCCCTGCTCCTCGACGAGCACCCCGCCGGCGGGCGACAGGTGAAGACGGGCCCCCTCTCCGAAGCGGAGCTGCGCGACACGCCGCTCACCTGCGCGCTGCAGCGGGCGCTCGGCGCGGCGCGGGGCGCGCCCCCCCTGGCGCTGCCGGAGGAGCTGTGGAGCAAGGCGCTGGCCGGGCCGGCGCAGGACTTCTTGCAGCGCCCTGGCAAGGACTTCCGCGCCCGGCTCGTGGCGCTCTGCTGGGCGCTCGGCGGCGGTGAGGCAGAGGAGCTGCCCGACGAGCTGCCGCTCCTCGTGGAGATCCTCCACGCCGGCTCGCTCATCGTGGACGATGTCCAGGACGACTCCGCCGCGCGGCGCGGCGCGCCGGCGCTGCACCGCGTCTGCGGGGTGCCGCTCGCCATCAACACCGGCAACTGGATGTATTTCTGGGCGTTCGACCTGCTCGGCCGCGCGCCCCTCGGCGCCGCGACCCGCCTCGCGATCTACCGCCGCCTCGGCCGCACCCTCATGCGCTGCCACGAGGGGCAGGCGCTCGATCTCACCGTGCGCGTCGGGGAGCTCGAGCAGCCGCTCGTGCCCCGGGTCGTGTCGAGCATCACGCGGCTCAAGACCGGCAGCCTGATGGGCTTCTGCGGCTACGTCGGCGCGCGCGCGGCGAGCGCGCGGGCGCTGCTCGTGCGGAGCGTCGCGCGGTGCTGCCGCGACGTCGGCGTGGGGCTGCAGATGCTCGACGATCTCGGCGGCATCACCTCCAGGGCGCGCGCGGACAAGGGGCTCGAGGACCTGCGCCACCGCCGCTCGACGTGGCCCTGGGCGTGGCTCGCCGAGGTCGCCGATCCGGGGACCTTCGCCGACGCCCAGCGGCGGCTCTGCCTCGCCGACGACGAGCGCGACCTCCGGAGCGTCGCCGAGCTGCTCCGTGAGCGGGTCGAGGCGCTCGGCCGGAGCCGCGTCGCGGACCACCTCGGCGGCGCCCTCGCCAGGCTCGGCGCCGCGGTCGGGGGCGCGCCGGCGGTGGTCGAGCTCGAGCGCGAGATCGAGCAGCTCAAGCAGAGCTACGGCTGACGCGGCCCGGGCCCCCGGCGCGCCGCCGCGGCGGGTCGCTGTGGCCGGCTCGCACACGGGCGCTGGCTCGAGCTTTGAAAAGGGCTCCGGAGGGGCTCCGGCCCAGCGCGGAGGATCATGGAGCGTTCGGGCACAGGCTGCATCGGGCACGCTGCGGGGGGTCGGGGCCGCGCCGGCGAGCGCGCGCGGCGGCTGCGCACCGCGCCTGGGCGCGATCTGCACGGGCGCGCAGAGGTCGCGCGGGTGCGCGCGGAGGTCGCCGGCCTGTTCGGGGACCCTGCGCGCGTCGCGCGCATCGAGCGGGACCTCGCCGCGGTCCCCGGGGTCCTGTCCGCGCGGGCGAGCGCGCGGACAGGACGGGTGCTCGTGCGGGTGCGGGAGGACGCGGCGGAGGCGGCGGCCGCCGTGCTCGACGCGCACGTCGTACCGGGCGCCCCGCCGCCGCCCTCCGCGCGCCGCGCGGCGCGCGCCGTGCTCGAGGGCGTGGGCGCGCTCGTCCGCGCGGCGCGCCGCGCGCGGCGTGAGGACGGCGCGGCGGGCGACGTCGCTCGCGGCGGGACGCCGGCGCCGGCCGACGGCCAGGAGCACGCGGCCGCCGGGCGGGGCGAAGGGGAGGGCGCTCGCCGCTTCGCCGCCGCTCCCCGCGCCCACGCCGAGGACGTGCGCGACGTCGCCCGCGCCCTCGGCGTCGATCCGCGCGTGGGGCTCGACGCCGCCGAGGCGCAGCGCCGGCTCCGCGCGGTCGGCCCGAACGAGCTCGCGGGCGTCGCGACCCGCTCGCCGATCGAGATCCTCGCCGGCCAGATCTTCACCGTCCCCACCGCGCTGCTCCTCGGCGCGGCGGGCCTCTCGCTGGCGCTCGGCGACGTGTTCGACGCGGGCGCCGTCCTCCTCGTCGTCGGCACCAACGCCGCGGTGGGCACGTACACCGAGTCGCGCGCCGAGGAGCTCCTGCACGCCTGGGGCGACCTCCGGGTCGGGTGGGCGCGCGTCGTGCGCGACGGGCGCGAGCAGCGGCTCGCGGCCTCGGAGCTCGTCCCCGGCGACGTCCTCGCGCTGCGCGCCGGCGAGCCCGTCGCGGCGGACGCGCGCGTCGTCTTCTCCGCCGCGCGCGGTCTCGCCGCCGACGAGAGCACGCTGACCGGCGAGAGCGAGCCCGCCGAGAAGGGCCCGGCGAAGGTCGAGGAGGGCGCGCCCCTCGCCGACCGCCGCAGCATGGTGTACGCGGGCACCACGATCGCCTCGGGCGAGGGGGCGGCGGTGGTCGTCGCGACGGGCCGGCGGACCGCGCTCGGCGACATCCAGCGCGCGCTGTCCCGCGAGGGCGAGCGCACCCCGCCGCTCGAGCAGGAGCTCGCCTGGATCGGCCGGCGCCTCGCGGTCTTCGCGCTCGCGAGCTCGTCGGCGGTGGTGGCCGTCGGCCTCGCGCGCCGGAGGCCGCTCCGCGCGCTCGCGCGGAGCGCCGTCGCCCTCGGCGTCGCCGCCATCCCCGAGGGGTTCCCCGCCGTGGGCACCACCGCGCTCGCGCTCGCGAGCCGCCGCCTGCGCGGCCGCGGCATCGTGATCCGCCGCCTGGCCGCGGCCGAGACGCTCGGCGCGGTGAGCGTCGTCTGCGCCGACAAGACCGGCACGCTCACCGAGAACCGGATGCGGGTCGCCGAGATCTTCCTCCCCGGCGAGGGCGCGCTGCGGGTCGCCGCGCGCGCGCGGGGCGCCGCGCGCGTGGAGGCCGAGCGCGCCGCGCGCGGCGACGGCGCCGGGCCGCCGCGCGGCATCGCGCTCTTCGGCGAGGACGGGCGCGAGGTCGCCCCGAGCGCCGCGCCCGTGCACGCGCTCGCGCGCATCGCCGCCCTCAACGCCGACGTCGAGCTGAGCGAGGTGGGCAAGGTCGTCCAGGGCAGCGGCACCGAGCGCGCCCTGGTCGAGTTCGCGCTCGCCGCCGGCTACCCCGTGTGCGCGCGGCGCCTCGCGGCGCGGCGCGTGAGCGAGGAGCGCCGCTCGGCCGAGCGCGCGTTCATGGTGACGGTCCACGACCACCCGGAGCTCGGGCACATCGAGCTCGTGAAGGGCGCGCCCGAGCAGGTCGTCGCGCGCTGCGACGCGCTCGGCGAGGCGCGCGGCGAGGTGCTCCGGCGCAACGAGGCGATGGCCTCGCGCGGCCTGCGCGTGCTCGCCCTCGCGTGGCGGCAGAACGGCCGGCCGGACAACGACGCCCCGCTCGTGCTCGCCGGCCTCGTCGGGCTCCGCGACCCCGCGCGGGCAGGCGTCAAGGAGGCGCTCGCGACCCTCTCCGGCGCGGGCATCCGCGCGCTGATGCTCACGGGCGACCAGGAGCGGACCGCGCGCGCGATCGGCGCCGAGCTCGGCATCCCGGAGGACGCGGTGCACAGCCGGGTCACGCCCGAGGCCAAGCTCGACATCGTGAGGGCGCTCCAGCGGCGCGGCGAGATCGTGGCGATGACGGGCGACGGCGTGAACGACGGGCCCGCGCTCAAGGCGTCCGACGTCGGCGTGGCCATGGGCAAGCGCGGGACGGACATCGCGCGGGCCGTGGCCGACGTGGTCCTCGCCGAGGACGACCTGCCGAGCCTCACCGAGGCGGTCTGCGAGGGCCGGCGGCTGCACGACAACGTCCGCCGCGCGATCGCGTACTTCGTCGCGACGAACGCGAGCGAGGTCCTCGCGATGCTGGCCGGCGCCCTGGCCGGCGCCTCGCCGCTCACCCCGCTTCAGCTCCTCTGGATCAACCTCCTCACCGACGTGGCGCCCGCGCTCGCGCTCGCGCTCGAGCCGGCCGAGCCTGGCGTCATGCGACGCCCCCCGCGCGACCCTCGGGCGCGGTTATTCGGCCCGCGCGACGTCCGCGCGCTCGCCGCGGACGCGGCCCGCATGTCCGGCGCCTCGCTCGCGGCGTACGCGCTCGGCGGCCGCGCCGCCGCGGGGACGAGGGCGTTCACCGCGCTCGTGACCGCGCAGCTGCTTCACATCCTCGCGTGCCGCGCCGGCGTCGCGGGACGCGACCCGGAGCCCTCGCCCCGCGCCGACAACCCCCACGTCGCCCGCGCGCTCGCCGCGACGTCCGCGCTCCAGGCGCTCGCGCTCGGCTCCCCTGCGCTCCGCCGCCTGCTCGGGGCGCAGCGCCTCCGCGCCGGGGAGCTCGCGCTGGCCGTCGCCGTGGGCGCGCTGCCCTCCCTGCTCCGCGGCCCCGGGGGGCTCTCCGCGGGCGCCGGCCGCGAGATCGCGATCGTCAACACAGTCAACGCCGCGCGCGCAGATCAGGCCGCGCGCGAGGGAGACACGGCATGATGAGGTTCCATCCACCGTCGTTCGCCCTGGGGGTCGGCAGCGCTGTCCTCCTGATGGGCAACAAGCAGCACCTCCGGCCCGTGGTCGTCGAGATCGCGGCGCTCGGGCTCCACCTGGGCCGGCTCGGCGTCGCCCTGGTCGAGCGCCAGCGGGAGCACGCCGAGGATGTCTGGGCCGAGGTCGTCGAGCGCGCGCGGCGCAGGGCCGGCGGCGCGGCGCGCCGCGAGCGCGCGCCGCGGCGGACCAACGGCGCCTCCGCGCTCCACGGCGAGCCGTTATGAAGGCGCCGGTGCTCGTCGCCCACGCCCTCGAGCGGCGCGTCCGCCTGCGCGCGCCCGCGCTGGCCGGCCACCGCCGCGCGTGCGAGCGCGTCGCGGAGCAGCTCGCGGCCGATCCCGGCTGCGAGGTCGTCACGGTCCGCCCGGCCACCGGCTCCGTGATCGTCGAGCGCCTCGAGGGCGCGCTCGATCCGGAGCGGCTCCGCGGCCGGCTCGCCGAGCTGGTGAACGAGGCGCGCGACGACGAGGGCCACCTGCTCGTCGCGCCGCGTCCCGACGCGCACCCTGGCCCGACGCGCGTCGCCCGCGCCGTCGCGCACGCCGTCGCCGCGATCAACGCGGACGTGCGCGAGGCGATGGACTACCGCGCGGATCTCGGCACCCTCTTGCCGGTCGTGTTCGCGACGGCGGGGCTCGCCGAGGTCGGCGTGACGCGCAGGCTGCCTGCGCCCGCGTGGTTCAATCTGCTCTGGTGGTCGCTCCGGTCGTTCATGACGTTCAACCCGGGGGCGGTGTCGGAGGAGCTGCGCACCGCCCTCGGCGGCGACGCGCCGTCCGACCCGGCCTTCGCGGGTGGCGGCCCTGGCGCGGCGGCCCCCCCTCGCGGCGAGCGCTAGCCGCGCGGCGCCGCGCCGGCGCGGCGGCCTAGCCCGCGCCCGGCCGGAGCGCGCCAACCAGGTAGATGCCGCCCATCACGATGAGCAGGGCGCCCGCGAGCCCCTGAGTCCAGCGCGGGTTGATGCGAGAGTTGACCGCCTCGGCCAGCGCGACGGCGATGAGCGTGCTCAGCACCAGGGCGGCGGACGCGCCGATGAACACGGAAACGCGGCTCTTCCCGGCCGCGCCCAGCGTGAACACAGCGAGCTGCGTCTTGTCGCCGAGCTCGGCCAGGAACACCGTCCAGAAGGTCGCCAGAAGGACTTTCAGATCCATGCCCTAGAAAAGCACGCCCCGCCGTCCAGGGCTCCTCGGGTCGGGCCGACCCGGAGCGCGGCCGTCGGTCGAGCCATCGACTCGGCTCGTCGTGGCGCGCCTCACGTCGCCGGCGGCAGAAAAGGGCGGAGGGAGAGCATTCCGCCGGAGAGGTGTTGTTTCTCGCCGGGCGCCTCGCCTCTGGACATCTCCTCGTCGCGGCGGTGTTTCGGCGCGTCTTCGTCCTGGTGGCGCGCTCGTTGGCCCCGACATAAAGCGGTCAGGCCTCGCGATATCTCGGGAATTGATTGAACCTTGACGCCGGGCCGCGTACCTTCCTGCTGCGGATCGTAAGCCCCGGAAGCAGAGGGGGACACGTTGATGACGCGATTGCAATTTTCTGCGTGGCTTGGCCTGTCTGTTGCGTCCTTCGCCGTGTCGCCTGGCTGCAGCTGCGGCACGGACGACGCAAGGGTGGCGGCGGGCGCGACGGGCGTCGGGGGATCCGGCGGCGGTGGTGGCGAGGCTGTCTCGCAGGTGGCCGCGAGCGGCGGGGGTGGCGCGGGCGGGAAGGCCGAGGTCGCGGACCGGGGCGTCGCCGCGAGCGATGTGGTCAGCGCGGGCGAGGTCGTGCGGAGTCCGAGCTATCGCATGGTCTTCACGCTCGGTCAGCCGACTCAGAATCAGGGAAAGACGACCTCACCGAGCTACCGCATGCAGGGCGGTCTGGTCGGGGCCAACGGGAGCTTGCCATGAACGGGATAGGACGGCGTGTCCTCGCGGTGTGTGTCCTCCTCGCCGCCTCGGCCTTCGTCGTGCGCGGCGCGGCCGCCGCGGTGCCAACGCAGATCACGCATCAGGGCCGGCTCTTCTCGGCCAACGGCGATCCGGTGAATGACGCGCTCCCGGTGACGTTCGCCATCTACGCCGCCGAGGGCGACGAGGATCCCGTCTGGAGCGAGTCGATCGCGATCTCGTTCGAGGACGGCTACTTCTCCACGGTTCTCGAGCTCGACGAGGAGCAGGCGGCGAAGGTCTTCAACGGCTCGGTTCGCTACCTGGGAATCACGGTCGGGGACGATCCGGAGATGGCGCCTCGCTCTCCGATCGGGAGCGTTCCTTACGCGCTGGTCGCGAACAACGCTGTCGGTGAGATCACGCCGAAGCGGGTGAAGATCGGTGACAAGGTCGTCATCGACGAGAACGGCAACTGGGTGGGCAACTCGAGCGGCATCGCTGGGCCGGCGGGGCCCGAGGGTCCTGCGGGTCCGACGGGGCCTGCGGGGCCGGCTGGTCTGCCCGGCGAGAGGGGTCCTGAAGGGCCGACGGGGCCGGCGGGTCCTCCCGGGCCCGAGGGGCCGATCGGGCTTCCGGGTGCGGCTGGTCCGCCTGGCGAGACGGGGCCCGAGGGGCCTGAAGGGCCGGCGGGCCCGTCTGGGCCCGAGGGGCCGGAGGGCCCCCAGGGGCCGGTCGGGCCGTCCGGCGTCCTCGCGACCATCGCGCTGGCGGGCAACGTGGGGGGCAACTTCACCGGCAACAGCGCCATCTACAATTTCGTCGGTCCTCCGGGGTCGGTGACGATCACCGGGAGGAGCCAGCGCGTGACCGGCTCGGCTTCCGTGGCGCTGGGCCTGGCAGCGGGCGCTTCCCCGCAGATCTCCATGGTGGGCCTCTGCTATCAGCAGGTCGGCGGCACCGGCGAGATCGTCAACTTCTTCGGGCCTGGCTTCGCGCACCACCCGTTCTCGGCGACGCGCGCCACCTACTCGGTCTCTGCCACGACGGTGCTCGGGGAGGGGAACTGGAACGTCGGCATGTGCCTTCGCAACGACGGCGCCAGCGCGATCCAGGGCACCGGCTCGATCGTGAACGGCTGGTTCATCGTCACGAACGACTGAGTCCAGGTCACCGGCCCGGCCGTGAACGGCTGGTTCATCGTCACGAACGACTGAGTCCAGGTCACCGGTCCGGCCGTGAACGGCTGGTTCATCGTCACGAACGACTGAGTCCAGGTCACCGGCTCGGTCGTGAACGGCTGGTTCATCGTCACGAACGACCGAGCGCGCCGTCCGCGGCGCTCCCGCCGTCAGGCGCCGCGGGAGCCTCCCGCCGTCGGCTCGATGGTCTCTGGAGAGAGGCGCCGCGCGCCCCCGTCGAGGGGCGCGCGGCCGCGCGTCAGCGCAGCGCCACCGGGCTGCGCGCGATGTACTCGTCGTAGGCGAGGGTCCGCAGGTCCTCGATCCGCTTGGCGCGCATCGCCCCGATGACCGCGCGCGCCAGCTGGAGGTCCGTGATCAGCGGGATGTTCGCGTCGACCGCGCGCCGGCGGATCAGGTAGCCGTCCGGCCGGCCGAGCTGGTCGTACTCGCGGGGGATGTTGATCACGAGGTCGACCTTCCCCTGCTCGATCGCGCTCATCGCCGTCTCCCCCTCGTCGGGCTGCTTCGCGAGGCTCGTGCACGCGAGCCCGAGCGCCCGCAGCGCCTCGGCCGTGCCCGGCGTCGCGAAGATGGGGAGCTTGAGGTGCTCGGCGATGATCCGCGCCTCGTCGGCGAACCAGTACTTGTCCTCCAGCGGCCCGAGCGAGAGCAGCACGCCCTTCTTCGGGAACCGGAAGCCGGTCGCGAGCAGCGCGTGGAGCAGCGCCTCGTGCATGTCGTCCCCGAAGCAGCCGACCTCGCCCGTGCTCGCCATCTCGACGCCGAGCATCGGATCGGCCCCCACGAGGCGCGAGAACGAGAACATCGGCGCCTTGACGGCCACGTAATCGAGGTCGAGCCCGCGGTTCTCGACCGGCTGCGACACGCCCAGCATCCTGCGCATCGCCTCCCGGACGAAGTTGTTCCCCGTCACCTTGGACACGAAGGGGAAGCTCCGCGACGCGCGCAGGTTGCACTCGATCACCTTCACGGTGTTGTGCTTGGCGAGGAACTGCATGTTGAACGGCCCGGTGATCGAGAGCGACCGCGCCACCTGCTGGGCGATCTGCTTGATCCTGCGGATCGTCGCGATGTAGAGCGACTGCGGGGGCAGGACGAGCGTCGCGTCGCCGCTGTGGACGCCGGCGTTCTCCACGTGCTCGCTGATCGCCCAGAGGACGATCTCCCCGCGGTCGGCGACCGCGTCGATCTCCACCTCGCGGGCGTGGGTCTCGAACTTCGAGACGACCACGGGGTAGGTGGGGGAGACGGCCTTGGCCCGGGCGAGGATGCGATCGAGCTCGTTGGGCTCGTGCGCCACGCTCATGGCCGCGCCGCTCAGCACGTAGCTCGGGCGCACGAGGACGGGGAAGCCGCCGAGCTTCTTCACGATCTCGCCCGCCTCGGCCGCGTCGGTGACGTGCGCCCAGCGCGGCTGGTCGATCTCCAGCCGGTCGAGCAGATCGCTGAACTTCTTCCGGTCCTCGGCGGCGTCGATGCTCCCCGCGCTCGTGCCGAGGATGCGCGCCCCCGCCTGGTGCAGCCGGAGCGCCAGGTTGTTCGGGACCTGCCCGCCCATGCTGACCACGATGCCGTAGGGCTGCTCCCGCTCGTAGATGTCGAGCACCGTCTCGAAGCTGATCTCGTCGAAGACCAGCTTGTCGCACGTGTCGTAGTCGGTGCTGACCGTCTCCGGGTTGTAGTTCAGCATCATGGTCTCGTAGCCGAGCTCCGAGGCCGCGCGGATCGCGTTGACGCAGCACCAGTCGAACTCGACGCTCGAGCCGATGCGGTAGGCGCCGGAGCCGAGCACCATGATCTTCTTCCGCCAGGACGGCGCGACGTCCGTGGCCGACGCGTGGTAGCTCGAATAGAGGTAGTTCGTCTCGGCGGGGAACTCGGCCGCGAGCGTGTCGATCTGGGCGAGGTGCGGCACGACGCCGTGCCGCTTCCTGAGCTCCCGGATCGAGCCGCGCGCCGCGCCCGTCAGCGTGCCGATCATCCGGTCGCTGAAGCCGAGCTGCTTGGCCTCCCGGAGGATCGCCTCGCCGATCGCGGGCTCCTGCGCCGGCGCGGCCTTGTCGGCCTGCGCCGGGACGGCGACCTTGAGCGCCTTCAGATCCCGGTGCATCCGCACCACGGGCTCGATCTGGTTCAAGAACCACCGGTCGATCTTGGTGAGATCGTGGATCGCGTCGACCGACATCCCCTCCTGGAGCGCGCGGGCGACGGCGAAGATCCGGTGCGGCGTCGCGTTCTTCAGCGCGTCGGGGAGGTCCTCGAAGGTGAACGCGTCGGGGTCGAGCCCCTTCACCCCGATGTCGAGCATCCGGAGCGCCTTCTGGATGACCTCGGGGAACGTCCTGCCGATGGCCATGACCTCGCCGACGCTCTTCATCTCGCTGCCGATCCGGGTCGAGGCGCCGCGGAACTTGGCCAGATCCCAGCGGGGCATCTTGCAGACGAGGTAGTCGAGCGCGGGCTCGAAGAAGGCGGTCGTCCTGCGGGTGATCGCGTTGGCGATCTCCGGCATCGTGTAGCCGACGGCGATCTTCGCGGCGACGTAGGCGAGCGGGTACCCCGTCGCCTTGCTGGCCAGGGCGCTCGACCGGGAGAGGCGCGCGTTCACCTCGATGACCCGGTAATCGGTGCTGTACGGGTCGAGCGCATACTGGATGTTGCACTCGCCCACGATGCCGAGGTGGCGGATGGTCTTCAGCGCCACGGAGCGGAGGAGCTGGTACTCCTCGTCGTTCAGCGTCTGCGACGGGGCGACGACGATCGACTCCCCGGTATGGATCCCCATCGGATCGAGGTTCTCCATGTTGCAGACGGTGATGCAGTTGTCGCGCCCGTCGCGGACGACCTCGTACTCGATCTCCTTCCAGCCGCGGAGGCACTCCTCGACGAGCACCTGGGGCACGCCGCCGGCGAAGCCGCGCCGCACGGCGTCGTCGAGGTCGCGCTCGCTCTCGACGATGCCGCTGCCCTTGCCGCCGAGCGCGTAGCCGCCGCGGAGCATCACGGGGAAGCCGATCTCGCGCGCCGCGGCCACGGCCTCGGCGGGCGTGCGGCAGGCGCGGCTCCGGGCCGTCTTCACGCCGATCTCATCGAGGCGGTCGATGAAGAGCCGCCGGTCCTCGGTGTCGCGGATCGCCTTGATCGGCGTCCCGAGCACCCGCACGCCGTACTTGTCGAGGATCCCGGCGTCGTGGAGCTCGAGCCCGCAGTTGAGCGCCGTCTGCCCGCCGAAGGAGAGGGCGATCGCGTCGACCTCCTCCTTGACGATGATCCGCTCGACGAACTCCGGGGTGACCGCGCAGAGGTGGATGCGGTCGGCGAGCCCCTCGCTCGTCTGGATGGTGGCGATGTTGGGGTTCACGAGGACGGTGGCGATCCCCTCTTCCTTGAGGGCCTTGATCGCCTGGGACCCCGAGTAGTCGAACTCGCCGGCCTGACCGATCTGGAGCGCGCCGGAGCCGAGCACGAGGACGCGCCGGGGTTTCTTGGGGAGATAGGCGCCGTACATGCTCAGCTCCTTCCTGCGGTGGGGCGGGGCTCCGCGCTGGCGGTCCCTGCGGTCTTGAATCGCGAATCGGCGGACCCCTTCATCGCGCCGCAGAGGCGCAGGAAGTCGTCGAAGAGGTACCCCGCGTCCTCGGGCCCCGGCGTCGCCTCGGGGTGGAACTGGACGCTGAAGAAGGGGCGCAGCCGCGAGCGGATGCCCTCGTTGGTGCCGTCGTTGATGTTGATGAACCAGGGCTCCCACTCCGCGGGGAGCGACTCGTGCTTCACCGCGTACCCGTGGTTCTGGCTCGTGACGTAACAGCGGCGGCTCAGGAGGTCCTGCACCGGCTGGTTCACCCCGCGGTGCCCGTACGGCAGCTTGTAGGTGTCGCCCCCGGCGGCGAGCGCGAGGATCTGGTTGCCGAGGCAGATGCCGAAGATCGGCTTGGTGTACGTGCCGAGCAGGCCGCGCACCGCGGCGACCAGCTGGCCGAGGTCCTTGGGGTCGCCGGGGCCGTTGCCGATGAGGACGCCGTCCGCGCTCTCGGCGAGCTCGGCGATCTTCGCGTGGTAGGGGGCGCGGATGACGGTGACGCCGCGCTTCAGGAGCGAGCGGACGATGTTGTCCTTCGCGCCCGCGTCGATCAGCAGCACCTTCAGGGGGCCGCCCTCGTACGTGACCGGCTCGCGGGGCGAGACGGCGCGGAACACCTCCTCGCGCATGTCGACGGCCTCGGCCGAGCGCTTCACCCGCTCCAGGTCCATCTCGGCCGGGAACAGCCAGCCCTTCATGGTGCCCGCCTCGCGGAGCCGCCGCGTCAGCGTGCGCGTGTCGATCCCCGTGATCGCCGGGATGCCCTCGCTCGCGAGCCAGGCGCCGAGCGAGCGGACCGCAGCGTGGTGGCTGTAGCGCTCGACGTAGTTCTGGACGACGAGCCCTTGCACCTGGATCCGGTCGGCCTCGTAGGGCCCGTCGACGCTGCCGGCCTGCCGCGGCGCGGGCACGCCGTAGCTGCCCACGAGCGGGTACGTGATCGCGAGGATCTGCCCCTTGTACGACGGATCCGTGAGCGTCTCGACGTACCCCGTCATGCCGGTGTTGAAGACGACCTCGCCGCTCACCGCGCGCGGGGCGCCGAAGCACCGGCCCGTCATCGTCGTGCCGTCTTCGAGTACGAGCTTCATCCGATTCGCATCCATCCTCTTTGACCGCCTGGGCCGCCGCGGCGCGGACCCTTACGCAGGAGGGGCCGAGAGCGCGTGCCGCGCCGAGGGCCCATGGGGTACCAGGTCCGCGCGCACGCCGCGCGACGGGCCGGCATCATGCTCGAGGCTGGGCGTTCAAGCACCTCCGGTCGCCAGAGCCGCGCGCTCCGGCATTCCGTCGAGGTGGGCATGGCGCCCGCCGTCCCGTTCTTCCACATGCCGGGGACGCCCATTTGCCGTCCCCTCGCTCCACGTCAACCAGGAACTTTCGCCTGAGCGTTCCCGGCCGCTTCCAGCGCGCTTTTCGCGAGCATTTCACGAGCCCGCCCGGCGGCGCGCGGGCCTGTCTACGGCGCGGGCGCGCGATCCAGGTACGCCCGCTCGAGGACGAGCACGTCCATCTTCGTCCGGAGGAAGCAATCGAGCGCTTCCTTGGGGGTGCAAACGATCGGCTCGCTCGCGTTGAACGATGTGTTCAGGAGCACGGGCGTGCCCGTGAGCCGGCCGAACTCGTGGAGGAGCGCGTGGTAGCGCGGGTTCTCCTCGGCGGTGACCGTCTGGAGGCGGCCGGTGCCGTCGACGTGGGTCACGGCGGGGATCTCGGCGCGGCGCTCGGGCCTGATCCGGGAGACCCTGACCATGAACGGATCGGGCGAGGTCTGCTCGAAGTAGTCGCCCACGCGCTCGAGGGGGAGGGCTGGCGCGAACGGGCGGAACACCTCGCGGCGCTTGATCCGCTCGTTCATGATGTCCTTCATGTCCGTGCGCCGCGGGTCGCAGAGGATGCTGCGGTTGCCGAGCGCGCGCGGGCCGTACTCCATCCGCCCCTGGAACCAGCCGACCACCTTGCCCTCGGCGATGGCCCTGGCGACGCGGGGGATCAGGTCGTCGTCCGGGAGCGTCTCGAACGCGACCTGCTCCTTCCGGAGCAGCTCCTCGATCGCCTCCTGCGAGAAGGCCGGGCCGAAGTAGCTGTGCGTCTGGTGGAAGCGGCGGGGGTTGCCGAGGGTGTGGTGGTAGACGTAGAGCGCCGCGCCGAACGACGTGCCGGCGTCGCCGGCCGCGGGCTGGATGAAGACGTCCTCGAACAGCCCCTTCGGCCGGATCTTCCCGGCGGCCACGCAGTTGTAGGCGCAGCCGCCCGCGAGCGCGAGGCGCGGCGAGCCGGTGAGGTGCTTCGCCGTCGCGAGCAGCTCGAAGTAGACCTCCTCGAACACCGCCTGCGTCGAGGCGGCGACCGCCTTGAAGCGGTCCTCCATCCGGCTCTTCGGGCTGCGGGCGGGGCCGAGCAGGTCGACGAGGCGCTCGGAGTGGATGGTCCCGTAGCGCGGCTCCCCCTCCCAGGTCATCGCGATGCCCTTCGTGTGGTGCTGGAAGTACTCGAGCCCGAGCTCGAAGGCCCCGTTCTTGACGCGCACCACCTGCCGGAGCTTGTCGAGCAGCTCCGGCTGTCCGTGGGCCGACAGCCCCATCACCTTGTACTCGTCGCCGAACTTGGGGAAGCCGAGGTACTGCGTCAGGCCCGAGTAGAACAGCCCGAGCGAGTGCGGGAAGCCGACGCGCCGGAGGATCTCGAGCTTGTTGCCGCGGCCGCGCGCCCACATCGTGCTGACGAAGTCGCCGAAGCCGTCGATCGACACGACGGCCGCGTCGTCGAAGCCCGAGGGGAAGAACGCGGAGGCGAGGTGCGCGCGGTGGTGCTCGACGCTGTGCGACGCGGCGCGGATGCGCTTCGGGTCGATGCCGAGCGCGGCGCCGAGGTGCACCTTCGGGTCGCTCGCGCTGAACGAGCCCTTGAGGAGCCCGGCCGGCGAGCGCCGCGTCAGCGCGTAGAGGAGCTTGTCGCCGAGGTGCGCCCTCGGGTCGCGCCCGATCGCGATGTGATCGATGTCCTCGACGCGCGCGCCGGCGGCGCCGAGGCAGTACTCGACCGCGAGCCGAGGGAAGCCCGCGCAGTGCTTGATCCTGCTGAACCGCTCCTCCTCCGCTGCCGCGACGAGCTGTCCGTCGACGAGCAGCGCGGCCGACGCGTCACCGTGGTAGGCGTTGATGCCGAGGATGAGCATGCGATGGCCATCTTCTGGTGCCCTCGCGCGACGGTCAAGGTGAGCGCTCCCCGCGAGCGCGCGGTCGTGATCATCGCGCTCGCGTGCGGAGGAGCGACGTCAGCGCGCGTCGATCGTGAGGCGAAGGCGCGCGCCGCGCTGCAAGTCGCTCGGCCGCGCGCAGCGGTTCGCGGCCGTGTGAACGCGCGTGCGCAGGCCCCCCCGCGCGCTCAGATCTCGGCGAGGCGGATGGCCTGGAGCCGGTCGCCGTCGTCGATGCGGTCCTGATCGGCCGGCACGACGATGAGCGCGTCGGCGTCGGCGAAGCTCGTCACCGCGCCGGACGCCTGGTTCGAGGCGACGCGCGCGACGAGCTCGCCGCCCGAGACCTCGAGGCGCGCGCGGAGGAACTCGGCGCGCCCGGTCTGGCGCCGCAGGCCGCCGGCCGCGCGGACGACCACGCGCGGCGGCAGCGGCGTCGCGTCGTCCTGGAGGGCGCGGATCAGCGGCACGCCGAAGAGGATGAACGTGAGCGAGGCGGAGGCCGGGTTGCCCGGCAGCCCGAGCACGTGCACGACGCCGCCGCGCGAGAGCTCGGCGCGCCCGACCGCGAGCGGCTTGCCCGGCTTGATGGCGACGCGCCAGAAGTCGAGCGTCACGCCCGCGGCCTCGAGGGCGGGCCTGACCACGTCGTGGTCGCCGACGCTCACGCCCCCGACGGTCACCACGAGGTCCGACCCGCGCAGCGCCGTCGATACCGCCTGGGCGGCGCGCGCCGCGTCGTCGGGGACGAAGGGCGCCACGCGGACCGCCGCGCCCGCCGCGCGCGCTGTCGCGGCGACGAAGTAGCTGTTCGATTCAGGCACCGAGCCGGCGACGCCGGGCGAGCCGGGGGCGCGCAGCTCGTCGCCGGAGCACAGCACCGTGATCACGGGGCGGCGCGCGACGAGGACGCTCGGCCGATCGAGCGCCGCCGCGAGCGCGACCTTGCCCGGCGTGAGGCGCGCTCCTCGGCGCAGCGCGACGGCGCCCTCCGCGAGATCCGCGCCCCGGCGCCGCACCCAGGCGCCCGCGCGCGGCGCCTCCCGCAGGGCGATCTCGTCGCCGGTCCGCGCCACGTCCTCCTGCGGCACGATCGTGTCCGAGCCGGGCGGCAGCCGCGCGCCGGTGAAGATCCGGCACGCCGTGCCCGGGTCGAGCGCCGGCAGCGGCCGGCCGGCCGCGCTCTCGCCGCGCACGGGGAGCTTCCAGGGCCCGCTGCCCGCGAGGTCGGCCGACGCCACGGCGTAGCCGTCCATCGAGCTGTAGTCGAAGGCCGGCATCGCGTCGGCAGCCGCGATGTCCTCGGCGAGCACGCGCCCGACCGCGTCGTCGAGCGAGACCCGCTCCGGGCCGACCGGGACCGCGGTCGCGAGCAGCCGCGCGAGCGCCTCGTCGAAGGGGATCATCCGCGCTGCTCCTTGTCCTGCGGTTGCCGGTGGTGGTGGCCGCCCTTGCCGGACGCGAGCGCTACCGCGTGCGCGAGGACCGGGCCGATGAGCTGCGCGACCGCGAGCTCCACCGCCTTCGGGCTGCCCGGGAGCGCGATCACGACGAGCCCGCGCACGACGCCCGCGGCGGCGCGCGACAGGATCGCGTTCGGCCCGATCGCGTCCCAGCTCAGGCGCCGGAACGCCTCGCCGAACCCGTCGAGCGTCTTCTCGAAGAGCGGCGCCAGCGCCTCGAAGGTCCGGTCCCGCGGCGCGATCCCGGTCCCGCCGGTGGTGACGATCGCGTCGGCCGTCCCTGCGCTCGCGATCTGCTCGATGGCCGCGCGCAGGAGCTCTGGCTCTTCGCGCAGGACGGCGTGGGACGTCACGGAGAACCCGGCGCTCGTCAGGAGCTCACCGAGGAGCTTTCCGCCCTCGTCATCGTCGAGGGTGCGGGTGTCACTGAGCGTCAGCGTGGCGACGCGCACGGGGGAACGGCTCATGCGGCGAGATCTACGCCTGTCGCCGGCGGTTGGCGAACACTTGATGACGTGGTCGCGGCCGCCCCGGGCCTCCTCGCGGACGCCGGCGACGCCGTGGCCGCCCGGGCGCGGGCGGGCTCGCCGCCTCTCGTCGCGCGGCGCGCCGTCAGCGCTGGCGCGCGGGTCCGGCGTCGCGCCGCGGGCGTATCGCGACGGTGTCCTCGACGGTGGATGGCTTTCGCATCGCCGCTGCGCTAGGGGAGCGGCGTGTCCGGCCCCCTGATCCCTTACATCCAGCTCCCCGAGATCCCGCTCTCGTTCCTGGAGCACATCCCGATCGTGGGCCAGTTCATCGATCCGGCCAAGCCGCCCTCGATCAAGCCGTTCGGCACGCTGGTGGCGCTCGGCGTCTACATCGGCGCCGTGGTCGCGACGCGGCACGCGCGCGAGCGGCGGCTCGACGAGAAGAAGATGAGCGAGTTCATCTTCTGGGTCGTGGCGGCCGGGTTCATCGGCGGGCACGTCTTCGACGCGATCTTCTATCACCCGCAGCGGGTCGCGCGCGATCCGCTCTACCTCTTCGCGCTCTGGGATGGCCTGTCGAGCTTCGGCGGCTTCACTGGCGCGTTGATCGGCGCCGCGTCGTGGCGCTTCTATCGTCGCGAGAAGATCCTGCCCTACTGCGAGGTCGTCAATAGCGCGTTCCCGCTCGCGTGGGTGTTCGGGCGCGCTGGCTGCGCCTCGGTCCACGATCACCCGGGCCGCCTCTCCGACGCGTGGTTCGCGGTCCGTTACCCGCTCGGCACCGGTCACGTGGGTCGGTTCGATCTCGGCCTCTACGAGTGCCTGCTCACGATCCCGCTCGCGATCGCGTTCGCGGTGCTCTGGCGCAGGAACCCCCATCGCCCCCTCGGGTTCTACACCGGGGTGATGTGCACCGCGTACGCTCCGGTGCGGTTCGGGCTCGACTTCCTGCGCGAGCGCGAGGGCACGCTCCTCGGCGGCGATCCTCGGTACGGCGGCCTCACGCCGGCGCAGTGGGCCTGCTTCGGGCTGCTCGCGCTGGGCATTTACTTCCTGCGCATGGCGGCGCGCGGCGAGCCGTCGAGCGCCGGGACCGGCACGCTCGGCGGCGAGCCTCGCGTCGCGGACGACGATCCGTCCGACGACGAGGACGCGGAAGAAGACGAGAAAGACGGCGAGGCCGACGAGCCCCGCGCGCCTCGCGCCCGCGCCGGCCGGTAGTCCTCCGAGGGCCGTTCTCCCGCGGGCCTCAGGGGCCCCGGGCCGTCGGGCAGCTCCTTCGTCGATTCAGGCGGACAGGAGGGGCGACTGGCGCTCTCGGGCAGGCCACCGGTCCAGGGGAGACGTCGGTCTGCTGGGCAAGCGCGTCGAGCCCCCGCCCCCCGCGTGGCGCGATACCCTCATTTTCATTGGGATTTCTGGGATCCAGACGCCGGCGCCCGGTCGTGGTGGACAGCGCGACGTCGGGTGATGCCCTCATGAGCTGGTCAGCGCTGGACCACTCGATCTTCCCGAGCGCTGGTCCTGCACCGCCCGCCTGTGACGGAGGCGGGAGGCGGCGGAGGCCGTGCGCTGCCGCCCTTCCCATCGGGTCCGCGCCCGGGGCGCGGGGTCGGGAGTGCTCCTCGCGGGCTTGCATTTGGCTCGCTCGCCCGCGGCGGGTCCCTTGACGCGCCTGGGGCACTAGATATCGTGGGGTGGAGTTTGCACCAGAGGGTCGGCCCGCCGACCTTCGCTCGATTGAGCTCGGTTGCTCCTTCCGCCGAAGGAGGGATCGATCGAGGCGCGCTCGCGAGAGGCTCCGCATCATCGACATCGATCACGGAGCGAGTGGACCAAAAAAGAGGGAACGCAGGGGCCAACCCCAGGTTTTTCTACAATGGCTGAAGATTCGCGTAAGTTGTTCGTGGCGGGCTTGCCCGACTCCATCACCGAAGACGTTTTGCGGCAGCTCTTCGAGGCCACCGGCGGCAACGTCGTCGAGGTCAGTCTTCCGAAAGATCGCGCGACAGGTCGTCCGCGCGGGTTCGGCTTCGTCACGCTCTCGACGACCGGCGAAGCCAACGCCGCGCGCGAGTCGCTCGACGGCTCATTTCAGGGCGGGAAATCGATCTCGGTCCGGCCCTTCCAGGCCGAGCCGCCGCGGCGCGAGGGGCGCCCCATGGGCCCTGGCGGGGGTCCTGGCGCCGGTCCTGGCGGCCCCGGCGGCGGTATGGGCGGTGGGGCAGCCGCGGCGCCGGATCGCACCCTCTACGTCGGCAACCTCCCCTACGACGCGAGCGTCGAGGAGGTCGAGGGGCTCATCGGAGCGACGGGCGCCGGTCCGGTGGTGCGGGTCCACCTCCCCATGGATCCTGATGGTCGCAAGCGCGGGTTCGGCTTCGTGACGATGGCCAGCGCCGAGGCGGCGCGCGCCGCGATCGATGGGCTGCGCGGCGCCGACGTGCGCGGCCGGCGGCTGGTCGTCAACCTCGCTCACCCGAAGGGCGAGCGACCGGCGCGCGAGGAGCGCCCGGGCGGCTTCGGCGGCGGCGGCTTCGCCGGTGGCGGCGGCGGCTTCGCCGGTGGCGGCGGCGGCTTCGGCGGTGGTGGCGGCGGCTTCGCCGGCGGCGGCGGCGGCTTCGGTGGTGGTGGTGGTGGGACTGGCGGCGGCGCGCCTCCGCCCCCTGCGCGCAAGACCTTCGACGATCGCCGGCGGCGCGGCGCTCACGACGGCGACGGCCCTCCCGGCGCTGGTGGTGGTGCCGGAGGCGCCGGCCGTCGCAGCAACAACAAGAAATGGGATACCGGCCGCACCGGTGACGACTGGGATGACGAATGAGCTCTCCCGGTTGACAACTGCACCGTTTCCCGTAGGGTAGGCGCCCTCCGGACGGGCGGACGGGCGTCGTTGACCCCGCTCACGTCCTCTGGGGCCCCTTCGGTTGCGGTGTCAGCGCTTCCCGTGCTGCCCGCGCCCAGGTTCAACCAGGGCCGTCTGTGGAAACAGGCCGGCCCTGTCCTCGGAGACCTCCGATGCGCGACATCATCAAGCTCACGTGCGGCACCTGCGGCCGCGCGAACTATCACACGACGAAGAACAAGCGGACGATGACGGACAAGTTCGTCATCAAGAAGTTCTGCCCGACCGAGCGCAAGCACACCGAGCACAAAGAGGGCAAGATCTCGAAGGGCTAGGCCACGCTGCACCGCTGGCTGCTGCCGCCGGGGCCCGCGCATGCGGGCCTCGGGTCAGGCGTCCGCGCCCTCACGGTGCTCGGCTTAACCTTGTTCATCTCTAGGACGAAGCGATGATCTTCGACTGGCTCTATGGCCTGTTCTCGAACGATCTCGCGATCGATCTCGGCACCGCCACCACCCTCATCTACGTGAAGGGCAAGGGGATCGTGTCGTGCGAGCCTTCGGTGGTCGCCGTCCAGCGCGATGCTCGCGGCGGCAAGAAGGTGCTCGCCGTCGGCCGCGAGGCGAAGGAGATGCTCGGGCGCACCCCGGGCAACATCCAGGCGGTCCGCCCGCTGCGCGACGGCGTCATCGCCGACTTCGAGATCACCGAGGCGATGCTCCGCTACTTCATCGCGCGCGCGCACAACCGCCGCACGCTCGTCAAGCCGCGCATCATCATCTGCGTCCCGTTCGGCATCACCGAGGTGGAGAAGCGGGCGGTGAAGGAGAGCGCCGAGGGCGCCGGCGCGCGCGAGGTCTACCTCATCGAGGAGCCCATGGCGGCCGCCATCGGCGCCGGGCTGCCGATCACCGAGCCGAGCGGCAACATGGTCGTCGACATCGGCGGCGGCACGACCGAGGTCGCCGTGATCTCCCTCGCCGGCATCGTCTATTCGCAGAGCGTGCGCGTCGGCGGCGACAAGATGGACGAGTCGATCATGGCCTACATGAAGCGCAAGTACAACATGGCCATCGGCGAGCAGACCGCGGAGCGCATCAAGATCACGATCGGCAACGCGTACCCGCTCGAGCAGCAGCTCACGATGGAGGTCAAGGGGCGCGACATGGTCGCGGGCATCCCCAAGACGGTCGTGGTCAACTCCGACGAGATCCGTGACTCCCTGAGCGAGCCGACGAACGCGATCGTGGACGCGGTGCTCATCGCCCTGGAGCGCACGCCGCCGGAGCTCGCGGCCGACATCGTCGACAAGGGCATCGTGCTCACCGGCGGCGGCTCGCTCCTCAAGAACCTCGACGTGCTCCTCCGCGAGGAGACGGGGCTGCCCGTGATGGTGTGCGACGACCCGATCAGCGCCGTGGTGCTCGGCAGCGGCAAGGCGCTGGATCACCTCGAGCTCTTGAAAGAGGTCACGATCAGCTGATCTTTCGTTGTATTCCCCGCCCGTGAGCACGCCGGCGGGGCTCTGTCTGCCGGGGCACGGCGCGCGGCGTGCGCCCCTTTCGCGGGCGCCGCGCGATGCGTTGACAGGGGTGGCCTCGCGAGGCGCCTCGTACTACCTGAGTCCGGGAGCCATCGGTGAACCTGAAACGCTACCGCGACTTCGTGATCGTGCTGCTGGCGCTCGCGGTGCCGTTCTGGTTCCTGCGCGCCAGCATGCGCGACCCCAAGCAGAACACGGGGGCCGACCGGATCATCATCGGCATCGCCGCGCCGATCCAGTACGCGGCCGCGACGCTGGCGCGCGGCATCTCGAACCTCTGGGGCGACTACATCTACCTGGTCGACGTCAAGGAGGACAACGCCAGGCAGGCCTCCCAGATCGCTCGCCTGCGCGAGCGCGTGCGCAAGCTCGAGGCGCTCGAGGACGAGAACCGGCGCCTGCGCCGGCTGCTCGATCTGCGCGAGAGCCTCCGCACCGACGTGGTGAGCGCCCAGGTCGTCGGCAAGAGCACCAACGACTTCTTCCGCGTGGTGCGCGTCACGCTCGACCGCGAGGCGCGGGACATCGGCTCGAACCTGCCGGTCCTCTCCGCGGACGGCGTGGTCGGCACGACGTTGAAGAGCGCGGGCGACACCGTGGACGTGCGGCTCGTCGTCGACGGGGGCAGCGGCGTCGACGTGGTCGTCGAGCGCACCGGCGCGCGCGGCTTCGTGCGCGGCACGGGCGACGAGAGCAAGTACTCGTGCAGCGTGGAGTACGTGCAGCGCACCGACGAGATCGAGGTCGGCGACCTCCTCGTGACGAGCGGCGTCGGCCGGCGCTTCCCGAAGGGCATCCCGGTCGGGACCGTGACGCAGGTCGTCCGCCGCGACTTCGGCATCTACCAGCAGGTGTACGTCGCGCCGGCCGTCGACTTCTCCCGGCTGGAGGAGGTGCTCATCGTGACGACGACGCCGGCGGAGGAGACGCCGCCGCAGGCGCAGCGCAGGTGACGCGATGAGAAACTCCGCGTTCCTGGCCATGGGGGCCGCCCTGCTGATCCTGCAGTCGAACCTGTTCCGGCTCATCGGCAAGCTGAACATCCCGGGCTCCACGCCGAGCCTGCTCCTGCCGCTCGTCGTGTTCATGGGAGTGCACGAGTACTCGATCGCGCGCGGCGCGGCGCTCGCGTTCCTGCTCGGCTACCTGCTCGATCTCTTCGCCGGCGCGCCGGTCGGCCTGTTCACCTTCATCACCGTCGCGACCTTCGTGGTGTCGCGGGCGGCGGGCGTGCGGCTCGCCGCGCAGACGCTGCTCACGAAGATCGCGCTGGCCTTCGTCTTCGGCCTCGTCGAGGGGGTGCTCATCGTGATCCTCACCGCCATCTTCGGGGGCGACGCGGCGCGCCCCCGCGCGCTCGCCTTGCTCGTCGCGCCCCACGCGGTCTCGACGGCGATCTTCGCGCCGTTCGTCTTCCGGCTGGCCGAGCGCGTCCACCAGGCGACGATCAACGTCCCGCGGCCAGGGGAGAGCCCGCGGTGAGCCTGCTCGTCCAGCGCTCCGACGTGAGCGAATTCCGCCGGCGCTTCCGGTGGATCGCGCTCGGCATGGTCGTCGGCTTCATGGTGCTGATCGGGCGCCTGTTCTACCTCCAGATCCTCGAGGCGGACGAGAACAAGGCCATCGCGCGGGAGAACATCGTGCGGCGGGTGACGCTCGCGACCACGCG
This sequence comes from Sorangium sp. So ce321, assembly GCF_051530195.1. Classification (NCBI taxonomy): domain Bacteria; kingdom Pseudomonadati; phylum Myxococcota; order Polyangiales; family Polyangiaceae; genus Sorangium; species Sorangium sp. So ce321. Next base: position 3,764,897 of record NZ_CP150329.1, read on the forward strand.
CGGCATCATCCGGGACAAGAACGGCAAGGTGCTCGCGGCGAGCCGGCCCTCGTACAACGTGTACGTCGTCCCGCGGCGCCTCGACATGGAGACGACCTGGCCGAAGCTCGTCGAGTACCTCGGCGTCGGCATCGAGGAGCGCGCCAGGCTGGAGGCGCTCATCACGGCGATCCGCGCCGACGAGGGCCCGCGCAAGAGCCAGCAGATCCTGCTGAAGGAGGACATCTCGCGCGACGCGGTGGCGACGCTGGCGACGCACGACGCCGAGCTGCCGGGGGTCGACGTGGTGCCGGTCCCGGTGCGCTACTACCCGTACGAGGAGGTCGGCTCGCACGTCCTCGGCTACATGGCCGAGGTGGACGCCGAGCGGCTCGCGTCGCTCCGGAGCGTCGGCTACATCGAGGGCGATCGCATCGGCGTCACCGGCATCGAGCGCGCCTGGGAGAGCTACCTCCGCGGCACGCGCGGCTGGGAGAAGGTGCTCGTCGACGCCAAGGGGCGGCGCCGGACGGGCGGCGACGGGATCATCGAGGAGCCGCGGCGCGTCGACCCGATCCCCGGGCGCGATCTTCGGCTCACCCTCGACGCCGACATCCAGAAGGCGATCGACAAGGCGATGCGCGGCGAGCTCGCCGGCGGCGTCGCGGTCATCGACGTGCGCACCGGGCGGATCCTCGGGCTCTACTCGAAGCCGGGTTACAACCCGAACGCCCTCTCGGGCGGCTCGGGAAAGCAGGTCATCCGCGACGCCTTCCGGCGGCTCTACTCCGATCCGCTGAAGCCCGCGCTCGACAAGACGCTCTCCGGGGCGTACCCGCCCGGCTCGACGTTCAAGCCGTTCACCGCCCTGGCGGCGCTCGAGAAGGGGCTCATCGATCCTCGTCAGTCGTCGCGGTGCCGGGGCGCCCTGACGTTCGGCAAGCGCACCTTCCGGTGCACGCACGTGCACGGGCCGGTCGCCATGCAGAAGGCGATCGCCGAGTCGTGCAACGTCTACTTCTACCGGCTCGCGGCGGAGTACGGCGTCGGCATGGACGTCATCGCCGAGATGGGCCAGCGCTACGGGCTCGGCGCGCGGACGGGGCTCGGCATCAACGCCGAGGCGGGCGGCAGGATGCCGACGAGGGCGTGGATGACGCTCCGGAACAAGGGCCAGTTCCGCCTCGGCTTCGGCCTGAACGCGGCGATCGGCCAGGGCGCGACGACGGTCACCGTGCTCCAGCTGGCGCTCGCGTACGCGGCGCTCGCGAACGGGGGCACGCTCTACCAGCCGCAGATCGTGCGGGCCGTCGAGACGAGCGCCGGTACGGTGGTGCAGGAGTTCACGCCGCGCGTGCGCCGCCAGATCGACATCCGCCCGGAGAACCTCACCCTCGTGCACAAGGCGATGGTCGCCGGCGTGAACGAGGAGGGCGGCACGGCGTTCAGGGCGCGCGTCGCCGGCGTCGAGATGGCCGGCAAGACCGGGACCGCGCAGGTCTCGCACCGGCTCACCCGCGGGGTCGAGGCCGAGCGGGTCTGGTACTTCAACCGCGAGCACGCGTGGTTCGCCGGCTACGCGCCGACCCGCTCGCCCGAGGTCGCCGTGGTCGTGCTCGTCGAGCACGGCGGCACCGGCGGCAAGCACGCGGCGCCGGTCGCCTTCGAGGTCGTCCGCGCCTACCAGGAGCTCGCGAAGGAGCGGCGCGGCGGCCCGAGCGAGGGGCCGCGCGCGGGCAAGAGCAGCGCGGGCCGCGCGCCCGCTGCGTCGGGGCGCACGCCATGATCCGGGGCGACTCTCTCTCATCGCGCGATCGCGACCATTTCGACTGGCCCCTCTTCATCGCCGCGGTGTCGATCGCGGTGCTCGGCGTCGTCAACCTCTACAGCGCCACGAGCGTCTACTCCGGGGCGCGCGCGGAGCTCTACATCAGCCAGGTCTACTGGCTCTTCATGGGCGGCATCATCGGCGGCGTGCTGATCGCGCTCGACTATCGGCACCTGGAGCGCCTCGGCTACGTGCTCTACACGTTCGGCGTCTTCTCGCTGGCGCTCGTGTTCGTGCTCGCGCGCGATGTGCGCGGCTCCGCGCGGTGGATCGAGTTCGGCGCGTTCCGCTTCCAGCCCAGCGAGTTCATGAAGGTGTTCCTGGTCATCGCGCTGGCGAAGTACCTGCACGACGACCCGCGCAACGAGGGCCGCACCCTGCGCGACCTGGCGATCCCCGCCGCGCTGACCGCGGTGCCTGCGCTCCTCGTGCTCAAGCAGCCCGATCTCGGGACGGCGCTCATCCTCGTGTTCGTCTTCCTCACGATCGCGGCCGTGACGCGGGTGCGCTGGCGGAGCGCCGCGCTGTTCGTCGTGTCGATCGTCATCGCGGTGCCGATCATCTGGGAGTACGTGCTGCTCGACTACCAGCGCGCCCGAGTGCTCGTGTTCCTCCACCCCGAGGAGGACCTCCTGCACCGCGGCTGGCACGCCCACCACTCGCGCGTGGCGATCGGCAACGGCGGTCTGCTCGGCAACGGGTACCTGAGGGGCACCCAGAACCAGTTCCTCTTCTTGCCGGACCAGTTCACGGACTTCCCGTTCCCCGTCTTCGCCGAGGAGTGGGGGTTCATCGGGTGCGTGGTCCTCGTGTGCCTGTACGCGTTCCTGGTCGTGTGGGGGATCCGCATCGCCTCGATGGCCAAGGATCGCTTCGGCGCGGTGCTCGGCGTCGGCTGCGCGGCGATCATCTTCTGGCACGCGGTCATCAACCTCGGGATGACGTCGGGCGTGCTCCCGGTCGTCGGGGTCACGCTGCCCCTGTTCTCCTACGGCGGCTCGAGCGTGACCACGGTGATGGTCGCGATCGCGCTCCTCATGAGCGTGTCGATGCGCCGCTACTCCGGCGTGGCCTCGCTCGATCGGCTGTGATCGCGGAGGGGCGCGTGCCCTCGCCGTGTCAGATCGCGCTCTCTGCGAGGCGCGCGTCGATGACGAAGGCGAACGCCTTGAGCGCGTCGCGCTCGGTGACCTCGCCGCCGGCGTGCGCTCGCCGGACCGCGGCGCGAAACCCGAGGTAACGGCGCCCGTCCAGCCCGAGCAGCGCCGGCACCGTCGCGGGGTCACGCGACGCCTCCCTCGCGCCCGCGAGCTCCGCGGCACGCTCGAAGATCCCGGTGACGAGCGCGTCGCAGCGCGCGACCGCCACGGCGTACCGCTCCGCGGCGATGGCCGCCTCGATCTCCGCGACCGCCTCGCGCGCTGCGGTCGGCCAGAGCGCGACGAACGAAAGGCCCGGCTGGGCGAGGTGCCTCGTCGCCGCGGAGGGCCCGTCGGCGCGCGCGGTCGCCGGGGCCTCCGCCGACGCCGCCAGCCTCCGGGCGGCGAGCCGCAGCGACGACGGGATGTCGCGGCTGGCCGGCTCCCGGACGCCAGCGCTGCGCGGCCCCCCGGCGCTGCGCTGCGCGGCCTCGCGGCTCGGCGGCGCGGTCGCGCCGGCCTCGCCCTCGCTCGGGTCGCCGATCGTCGAGTTGGGCGGCATCGTCGACCACGGCCGGCTGGGCGGCGCGACGCGCGAGATCACCGCCTCGAGCGACGCCGACGGCGGCGGCGACGCGTCGCGCAGGGCGGTGACGAGCCCGCCCTCGATGGCGTCGAACCCGCCGAGCCCGCCGCCCATCGCGTCGGGCAGGCGGCTCTCGAACGCGCGCAGGACGGCGGCGCTGATCTCCTCCAGCCCCTCGTAGATGCCGAGCCCTGTCTTCGCCGAGGTGGCCAGCGAGGAGGCGCGGAACGGGTTCATCATCGCGTCGAGGTCCTCCAGCGAGAGGAGATCGGGCAGATCCCGCTTGTTGTGCTGGAAGACGAGCGGGATCTGCTGCAGCTGCCGCCCCTGCTCGGCGAGGTTATCGCGCAGGTTTTCCAGACTTTCCATGTTTGCGTCGGCCCGGACGGCTTGCGAGTCGCTCACGAACACGATGCCGTCGGCGCCCGTGAGCACCAGCTTGCGGGTCGCGTTGAAGTAGACCTGCCCCGGCACCGTGAAGAGCTGGAGCCGCACGTTCATCCCGCGCAGCTGCGGGAGCCGGACCGGCAGGAAGTCGAAGTAGAGCGTTCGATCGACCGGCGTCGCCAGGGAGACGAGCTTGCCGCGGTACTCCGGCTTGGCCGTGGCGTGCAGGTATTCCAGCGTCGTCGTCTTGCCGCCCAGACCGGGCCCGTAATAGACGATCTTGAAGACGAGCTCGCGCGACAGTGGGTTCACCGACGCCATGGGCGGCGGCGACGATACACGAAAAGGGGATCGGGGGCGCCGGAGCGTGCGCGGGCTCGCGCGGACTGGCGCGGGCTCGTCAGAAACGCGCCGCGCGCCGCGCCGGGAGGTCCGACCCGGGCTCCGGGCTCCGGGCGCCGCCCCTCGTCAGCGGATCCCGACGAGCGGCTCGAACTTTTCCTTCTGGCCGATCTGAAGCATGAGCGCGACCTGGCCCCGCGCTGCCTGGAAGTAGTCGAGCCGCAGGCGGTGCGTCCCCTCGGTGAGCTGGGCCTCGCCGTCCGCGGTCTTCGCGCTGTGGACACCATCGTTCGCGACCACGCGCTTGTCGTCGACGTAGAGGATCGCGCCGTCGTCCGAGGTGAGCCGGAGCTGGTACACGCCCTCCTTCGGCACCTTGAACTCGCCCTCGAAGCGGATGGCGAACCACTCGTTCTGCGTGAGCGCGCCGGGGAAGCCGCCGGAGAAATCCTGCGACTTCACCTCGAACTTGTCCGTGAACAGCATCGCGAAAGGCACGAGCCCGTCGAAGCTCGGGAGCTTCTTGCTGTTCTCGGGGATCACGTACGCGAGCCCCCGGAAGGCGCCGGCCTCCCCGTTGCCGAACACGTTCGTGGCGGTGATGCGCGGCGCGTTGCTAGCGGGCAGGCGCCACTTCGCGGGCTTGCGGCGCGTCGGCTCGGGATCGGGCTTCGCCGGCTTGCGCGACTTCGAGGCGGTCTTGGCGGGGGGTGGGGGCGGCGGCGAGGTCTCGGCCGGCGTGTTGCCGCTCTGGATGGTGACATGGCAGCCGCCGAGGAGGGACGCGGCGAGCACGCACGAGGCGATGCGCGATGAGGTTCGGACCATGACGTCTCCTGAGAGGGAACGGACGGACGGGCCCGCCCCCACGTGAATGCGAGGATGGCGCTTAGACGTTCGAGCAGGGCGCGGCAATCAGCGTCGCGTCACCGGGCGAGCCCGCCGGGGCGCGAGCCCGCCGGCCCCGGCCTCAGCGCGGCTCGAGGCGCCCTTCGCGCCCGTGGATCTCCAGCTGCGAGAGCCCCTCGAGCGACGCGGCGGCGCGCCAGAGCGGCGAGCGCTGGGCGAGGGCGAGCGCGGCCACGCAGGCGATCACGCAGGCGAGCGCGCCCGCGTTCACCACACCCTCGTACCGGCGCCGCGCCGGGCCCGCGTAGCTCAGCCCGAGCAGCGCGCCGCTGATCAGGCCGCCGATGTGCGCGGCGTTGTTGATGCGGATGCCGGTGTTCGACGCGTTCACCACGAAGCCGAAGAGGACGATGTAGAAGACGGCCTGGAGCGCGAGGTCCTTCCAGCGCGGGTCGCGGCGGCGGACCAGCCAGCCGAGCAGGAGGCCCATCACGCCGAAGATCGCCCCGCTCGCGCCCGCGGTGCACACGACCTCGGGCTGCACGAGCAGGTTCCAGGCCGCGCTGGCGCCGAAGCCGAACAGGCCCGTGACGACGTAGGCGATCGCGAACCGCGCCGAGCCGACGGCGGGCTCCGCGGCGCGGGCGAGCATGCCGAGCGTCATCATGTTCATGCCGAAGTGGAGGACGCCCATGTGGACGAAGACCGCAGAGAGCAGCCGGAGCGGCTCGAACGAGGCGCCCGGCACGAGGAAGAGCGCGCCGAAGCGGATGTAGCTCGGCGTGTCCCACGCCGAGAGCAGGCCGAGGCCGCGGCCGTGCGCCGCCATCAGCTGCCCCACGAACACGAACGACGTGAGCCCGGCCAGGATCTTGGTCGCGAGCAGGCTCCGCCCGTCGAGGAGCCCTCGCGCGGGCGGCGCGTGGGGAGAGGGCAGGAGGAGCGGCGCGCCGCAGCGGATGCAGCGGTCGAAATCGCTGCCGTTGAGGGCGCCGCAGCGCGCGCAGTGAAGCGAGCGCCCACGCTCGCCGGGCGGTCCCGCCGTCACAGGGCGAGCCCGACCCGCCGCCCAGCAGCGAGGCGCGCGCGGTACCTGATGGTTGTATCGACGGACACGAGGGCTCCTTTCACGGCGGACTCACGGCGGAGGCACGCCGTCGAGGCCGGCACAATGTGGCGGCTCCTGGCCGTAAGGTCCACGGCTTTGGGCCGTTGTCGAGGTGTGAATGCGGCAGCCCTCCCGCACCCGGTCCTCGCCGCCCCCTGGCGTGCTCGCGGCGGCGCGCAGCGCGGCGGCGCGCAGCGCGGCGGCGCGCAGCGCGGCGGCGCGCCCGCGCTCGTGGACCGGTGCCGCCGGGCGCGCGGCCCCGCCCGGGTCGAGAGGCGGACACCGGTGCGATCCTCTCCACGTCCGGGTATCGTCGCGGCCGTGACGGCGGTGGCAGCAGCGAGGCCGGATCTGGAGGCGGAGCGCCTGCAGTGCGATCGCGCCGCGCAGGGCGATCGCGCCGCGCTCGGCCAGCTGCTCCGCCGGTACGGGCCCGCGCTGTACCGCTCGGTGCTGCTGCCCCGCCTCGGCTCCGACGCGGCCGCGCAGGACGCTCTGGCCGAGACGTACGCGCGCGTTGTCGAGCGGTTCTCCCAGTTCCAGTGGCAGAGCTGCGGCATCTACCCCTGGCTCCGCGTGATCGCGCTGCGCATCGCGCTCGACATGCTCCGCGCGCGCCGCCGCGAGGCGCTCTTCGAGCCCGAGGACCTGCAGCGCGAGATCGATGCCGCCGAGACCGACCTCACCGCGCGCGGCGAGGTCGAGCTCTGCGAGAAGCGCGACCTCGCCGATGCGCGGGCGCGCGTCGAGGACGCGCTCGGGCGCCTCAACCCGCGCTACGCGGAGGCGATCCGGCTCCGGGTCCTCGAGGAGCGGCCCCGCGACGAGGTGGCCGTCGCGCTCGGGGTGAGCGTGGCGACGTTCGATGTCGTCCTGCACCGCGCCATGACCGCGCTGAAGAAGGCGCTCGCCGCAGGGGTTGCCGCGCCGCGCACGGAGCTCAAGGAAAGGTCGCGATGAAGCCGCGGCTGCCCCCGGAATCGCGCCCCTCGCCGGCCGGAGACGAGGCCCCGGATCGCCGCGCCGGCGCGGATCGCGGCCGGCGGCTCGCGCTCGTCGCGCCGGAGGCGGATCCGCTCGCGCCCGCGTCCGACGACGAGCTGCGCGCGGCGCGCGAGCTCGCCGAGGCGCTCGATCAGGGCGAGGTCCCGCTCGCCGCCGCGCTCAGGGCGGCGGCCCGACCTGCCGGGCTCGACCGGGCAGATCACGAGGCGCTGCTCGCGCGCGCGCTCGGCGACGAGGACGCGCCGCCGACCAGGGCCGAGCAGCGCGCCGCCGAGCGCCTGCGGGACGCGCTCCAGCCAGGTGGCCTCGGCCAGCGCGAGCCGGGGCGCGGCGGCGGTCCGGGAGGCGAGGGGGCGCGTGGCGGGCATGACGCGCACGACGCGCGCGACGAGCTCGCGGAGCTCGCCGCCGCGCTCCGGGCTGCGTGGCGCCCGGCGCCGCTCCCGGAGCTCCGGAGCCGCACGCTCATCGAGGCGGCCCTCCGCGCCGCGCCCGCGCCGCGCGCCCGCCGCATCGCGCCGGTCACGATGGCGGCGCTGTCGACCCTCGCGGCGGCCGCGGCGGCCGCGGCGCTGATCTTCGGCGAGCTCAGGGAAGAGCGCGCCTTCGTCGCGCGCGCGCCCGCGGCGCCGGGCGCGGCGGCCGTGGCGGCCGCGCCGCTGCCCCCGCTGATCGAGGCGCGCTCGACCGCGGCGCTCTTCGATCCGGCCGCGCCGTTCCCCAGGGAGGGCGGCCAGACGGAGCGGATCGATCGCATCGCCGCCGCGCGGGCGTCCGATCTGCGCCAGAACCGCTACGCGGCGTGGGGGGTGCGCTGATGCAGCGAGCGCGCATCGCCGCCGCCTGCCTGGGGCTCCTCGCGGCGGCGCACCTCGGGTGTGCGCGCGGCGACGACGAGCCGGCGCGCGCCGCCGGCGCCCCGGGGGACGCGGCGTGCGCGTGCGCCCCGGCGCAGGTCGTCGATCCGACGCTGCTCGCCTTTCTCTCCAGGTCGCGCGCGGGGCACCACGCCGCCGACGTGGCGCTCGGCGCGGATGATCGCGCCGCCGCGATCCGCGCCCTCGAGGGGATCATCGCCGCGCCGCGGCCGCCCGGCGCGCCGCCCGAGGTCGCCGAGGTGACGGCGGACACCTATGCCCGGCTGGCGGAGCTCCGGAGCGAGGCCGGCGAGTTCGACGCCGCGGCGCGCGACGTCGAGGCGGGGCTCAAGCTGGCGCCCGCGCCGTCTCACTACCAGGGCCACCTTTACGAGGTGGCGGGCGTGGTCGAGGAGCGCCGCGCGAAGGCGCTGGAAGGGCAGGGCGATCGCGACGCGGCGGCCCAGGCCCGGAAGCGCGCGCTCGGCCTCCTGGAGCAGGCGATCTCGGTCCAGGACCAGGTTATCACCGAGGCCCTCAAGGGCGCCCCGGAAAAGCCGCGCTGAGGCGCGCGCCCGCGGAAGCGCGGGCCCGCCGTGGCCTCGAGTCTCTGTTGCGTCTCTGCTTGCGTCTCCAATTGCGACGGGCGCGCGTTCCTCGTTAGACTCGTCGCGAGGGGCCGCTGCCCGACCCGATGATGTTGCGCGTTCCAAGGCCGAAACCCGGGTACGATCTCAAATCGCTCCCGCTGAAACCGGCGGAGGCGTTCCTCCTTTCCCGGGTCGATGGCGTCCTGACCGATCGGGATCTGTCCTTGATCACAGGCATGTCGCACGGCGACACCGTGGAGGCGCTGCGGCGCCTGCGCGACTTCGGCGCGATTGTTCTGGACGGCGAGGGCCCTGGCCAGGGGTCGCCGCGCGGCGCTTCCGAGGCGGGGCGGCGCGGGGCCGCGGCCGATCCGGAGAAGTCGATGGGGTCCGGGGGCGAGCCGATCCCGCTCGGTCGGGACGCGCTCCAGCAGGTCGAATCCCTGCCGCTCTACGATCCTGCCGAGCTCGACGAGCCGGTCGAGCTCACCTCCGAGCGGAAGCGGCGGATCCTCGACCTCTACTACCGGCTCGAGGACCTCAGTTATTACGCGCTGCTCGGCGTCTCGGATCAGGCGGACAAGAAGCAGATCAAGAGCGCCTATTACCTGCTCGCGCCCGAGTTCCACCCGGACACCTACTTCCGCAAGCAGCTCGGCTCGTACAAGCAGAAGATCGAGGCGATCTTCACGCGCATCACGCTGGCGCACGACACGCTGACGTCGAGGCAACGGCGCGCCGAGTACGACGCGTACCTCGAGCAGACCCACAAGAACCGGGCGATGGCGGCGCTGATCGAGCAGGCGCCGCGCGACATCGCCACGATCACCACCGCCGTCGACGCCACGGTGCGCGCCGCCTTCGCCGATCCGCGCGACGTGGCCGCGTCCCCCGGGCGCTACTCGTCCGATCGACCGCCCGAAGTCCAGGTGGCGGCTGCGTCCTCCGCCCGCGCAGCCGCGCCGGCGCCGCCGTCCCACGAGCGGAGCGCGGTGGATGGCGGCGGCGCAGCGGCGCGGCACGCGGCGGCGACCGCGCCGGTCGCGCCTGCGGCGGTGACGACGCCGGTCGCGCCCGCGGCGGCGCGGTCCGCAGCGGGGACCGCGCCGGTCGCGCCTGCACCGAGCGCGTCGAGCGCGTCGAGCGCGCCGATCGCCAAGGACCGGCGGGAGACGTTCGCGCGCAAGCTCACCGCGGGCCTGCGGCGCGCCCCGGCGGGCGCGCCCTCCGCGCCGGCGCCGGTCGCGGCGTCCCCCGCGGCGTCCGTGGCGGCGGGCGTGGCGGCCGCGGTGACGATGCCGAAGGGCCCGGGCGCGGTCCGCTCGCCGGAGTCGATGCGCGCCGTCGAGGTGCTCAAGGCGCGGTACGACAACGCGCGCAGCGAGGCGCTCCGGAACCAGATCGCCCGGCACTCCGAGGCGGCCCGGGTCGCGCTGGAGCGGAACGACTACGCGGGCGCGGCCAACGCCTACCGGATCGCCGCGTCGCTCGCGCCGGACGACCCCGAGCTCCAGAAGGTGTCGGCCGACGTGCAGCGCCTCGCCGCGGCGACGCTCGCGGAAGGCTACCTCAAGCAGGCCAACTACGAGGCGCAGACCGGGCGCTGGTTCGACGCGGCGCTGAGCTACGCGAAGGTGTGCAACGGTCGTCCCGACGACGCCGGCGCGCACGAGCGGGCCGCCTATGCGACGCTGCAGTCAGGAGAGAACACGCGGCGCGCGGTGGAGTTCGCGCGGCGGGCGGTCGAGCTCGTGCCCGCCTCCGTGGAGTACCGGCTCACGCTCGCGCTGGCGTACTCGGCCGCTGGGCTCGCGAAGAGCGCGAGCGGTGAGCTCGATCGCGCCACCGAGCTGGCAGGCAACGACGCCAGGCTGCGCGGCCTCGTCGCGCAGGCGCGCGAGCAGGTCAAGCGACACGGGAAGCAAGTCTAGTGCCGCTCGTCATGCATCCTGCCGGGGCAGTGGCAGCGCTCTAGGCGAGCCGCGCGGATTCACGCGGGACGAAGCTCTGCCACCGCGAGCCCATCGCGCTGGCGCCTCCGCGCCCGTGCCTCGCGGTCGCTTGGTCCCACCGGGGCGCTGCCGCGCCGGACAGGGCAGGCCGCACGCGTCGACTTCCGCAAGGGCCGCGCACGATTGGCCCGCTCGGCTCCGCGAAACGTTCTAGCATCGTGACCTCGGCGGCCGTTCGGGCCGAAGATCACAAGAGGAGCAGCGGCATCGATGGAGCGTGTCATCGGCATTGACCTTGGCACCACGAACTCGTGCGTTGCCATCGTCGAGGAGGGCGTCCCGACCGTCATCCCGAATCGCGGTGGGTACAAGACGACGCCGTCCATGGTCGCGATCACCGAGGCCGGCAAGCGGCTCTGCGGGCACATCGCGAAGCGGCAGGCGATCACCAACGCCGAGAATACGGTCTACGCCGCGAAGCGGCTGATCGGCCGCAAGTGGTCGTCCCCGCAGGTGAAGAACGCGATCCTGACCGCCTCGTACAAGATCGTCGAGGGGCCGCACGGGGACGTCCGCATCCAGCTGCGCGACAAGACGTACTCGGTCCCCGAGATCAGCGCGATGGTCCTCCAGGAGATGAAGCTGTTCGCCGAGGACTACCTCAACGAGCCGATCTCGAAGGCGGTGATCACCGTCCCTGCCTATTTCAACGACAACCAGCGGCAGGCGACGAAGGACGCGGGGCAGATCGCGGGGCTCGACGTCATCCGCATCGTCAACGAGCCGACGGCGGCGGCGCTCGCCTACGGGTTCGGCAAGAACGTCGAGAAGACGATCGCCGTGTTCGACCTCGGCGGCGGCACGTTCGACATCTCGGTGCTCGAGATCGGCGCGGGCGGCGTCTTCAAGGTCATCGCCACCGCGGGCGACACGTTCCTCGGCGGCGAGGATTTCGACGCGCGCGTCATCGACTGGCTGGTGCAGGGCTTCAAGGAGCAGCACGACGTGGACCTGCGGCAGGACAGGATGGCGCTCCAGCGGCTCAAGGACGCGGCCGAGAAGGCGAAGTGCGAGCTCTCCAGCGTGCTGGAGACCGAGATCAACCTGCCCTTCATCATCTCGAGCGCGCGGAACGAGGCGCTCCACCTCCAGCGCACGCTCTCTCGGGCCGAGCTCGAGGGGCTGTGCGAGGACCTCGTCGAGCGGTGCATCGAGATCTGCAGCCAGACGCTCGAGGACGCGCGGCTCGAGCGCGACGAGATCGAGGACGTCGTGCTCGTCGGCGGCATGACGCGCATGCCCCGGGTGCAGGAGGCCGTGCGCGACTTCTTCGAGCGCGAACCGTGCAAGGGGGTGCACCCCGACGAGGTGGTCGCGCTCGGCGCGGCGGTCCAGGGGGCCGCGCTCGTCGACGAGACGAAGCAGATGATCCTGCTCGACGTCACGCCGCACGCGCTCGGCATCATGACCTTCGGGTCGAACTTCGAGGAGCTCATCCCGCAGAACACGACCGTGCCCACGAGCCGGTCGAAGATCTTCACGACGAGCCGCGACAACCAGACTGCGGTGAAGATCCTGGTCATGCAGGGCGAGCACCAGAAGGCGACGGACAACGAGCTGCTCGGCGAGTTCATCCTCACGGGCCTGCGCCGCGCCCCGAAGGGCCAGGTCGAGATCGAGGTGACGTTCGAGATCAACAGCGACGGCATCGTCTCCGTGAGCGCGAAGGATCTCGAGACGGGCCAGCAGCAGTCGATCCAGGTCACCGCCTCGAGCGGCCTCACGAAGGAAGAGGTCGGCGAGATGATGGAGGCCGCGAAGGAGTACCTCGTCGATCGCCGCACGAGCGACCAGTTCGAGGGCGTCCGGCAGGAGGCCGAGAAGCTCATCGCCGAGATCGAGCGCATGTTCCCGCAGGTCGAGCAGATCGTGGCCTCGAGCGACTTCGGCCGCGACGCCATCGGCAAGGCGCGCGGGATCGTGGACCGCTCGCGCCAGGCGATCGGCCGCCGCGACGCGGCCGCGGTGAAGGAGCAGATGGAGGCGCTCTCGCGCACCCACCGGATGTTCAAGGGTGTCGTAGCCCGGCCGCAGGGGTGAAGCGTGGCCGCGATGAGGGAAGACAATGCGGTCGGTGCCGCCTGACTCCAAGACCCTCGACGCCTCCTGGGGGCACGACGAGGTGGACGAGCTCGAGGACACCCAGCCGGTCGCCTCGAAGGAGCTCCTCGCGCGCGTCGGGCTCGCGCGCGAGGAGCAGAGCTCATCCCGCATGGCGACCCCGCCTTCCGGGATGCCCCTGCCGCCGGACGACGAGGGCAAGATCACCCTTCCGCCGCCGATCCCGGTCAGCGAGTACGTGGCAAAGATGATGACCCGTCGCTCTCATTCGAGCTCCGAGATCACCGCCCAGCGGGCGCGTCCATCCGAGGGCCCTCCGGAGGGGTACCCGCCCCCGCCGGCGCGGCGGACCATCCCCTGGGAGCCGCCGCCCGGCAGCAGCTTCTCCGGCAAGCACGGCTCGCCCCTCCGCGAGGCCTCCTCGCAGCTCGGCCTGGAGTGCGACGAGCCGGGGGTCCCGTCGCGGCCGGGCGGGCGGATGGGGTTCGGGTCGCTCGTCGACGTCGAGCGCGAGCTCGGGTCGGACCTCGACGACGAGCTCCTGCGCGAGCCAGGCGAACCTTACCCGCACGGCTTCGGCGAGATCGACGTCTTCGGAGGCGCTCCGGTCGACACGCGCGACTTCCGCGCGCCCCCGGTCGCGCGGGGCCGCGCGCTCGGTCCGGACGACGGCGATCCCGTCGGCATCGATTTCCGCCTCGACCTCGGGCTCGGCTTCGAGGAGCCGGGCCTTCCCCTGGACGAGCAGCCGATCACGCCGCCGCCCGGCACGCTCCGCTACGGCCTGATCGTGGAGGACGACGAGCCCGCGTTCCGCGGCGGGACGGGCGCGCTCGCCGGCTCCACGTCGTACCGGGTCTCGGGCGACACGCAGGGCGGACCGCGCGCCCCGCGCCCCTTCGAGACGCAGCGCGCGCCGGCGTCCGCCGCGAAGGTCGACAGGAGCGTTCACTCCCGCACGACCCAGCCCCAGCTGAGCGCCCCGGGGCCGCGGGAGCAGATGCAGCACCGGTTCGATCAGGGCGACTTCGGCGGTGCGCTCGTCCTCGCAGAGGGCCTGCTCGAGGAGAACCCGAAGGACTGGATGGCGCGGCAGTACGCCGACAGCTGCGTCGAGACGCTGCGGCAGATGTACCAGTCGCGCCTTGGCGATGGCTCGCGCGTGCTCCGCCTCGCGGTGTCGCCGGACCAGCTCCGCTCGCTGAACCTCGATCACCGGGCGGGCTTCCTGCTCTCGTGCATCGACGGCTACAGCTCGATCGACGAGATCCTCGACGTGTCGGGCATGCAGACGCTCGAGGCGCTGCGGATCCTGTACGAGCTCGTGCAGGAGGGGGTCGTCTGCGGCGCCTAGCTCCGCCCGCCAGCAGTCCGGCCATGGATGGCCGGACCGCTGCGCCGCTTCGCGGCGGCTTCGCGCGGGCGGCCCTGGCTTTGTTTCCTCGGGGCTCCGCCCCGAACCCCGGCGTCCGCTTCGCGGTCGCCGCTGGCATCGCCTGACCCAGCGGCGATCGCCGCGCGAGCAGCGCCGATCGCCGCGAATCGTGCCGGCCGGGCCGCCGCGCCCCCGGACGTGGCTTTCCGCGATGGCCCTGGCTCGCTAGGTTGCACAGGTGCGCACGGCTCTCCAGGCCGCCGTCGGTCTCCTGCTCGCGCTGCTCGCCGGCCGCATGGGCGCGTCGCTCCTCTCCACGATCGAGCTCGCCGCCCTGGCGCAACCGCCGCCGGCCGCCCGCGCGGCGCCTACGCCCGCGGCACCGGCGCCCTCTCCCGACGCCGAGCTGCCGGCGCGCCCCGACCCGATCGCGAGCTACACGCTGCGAGCGAGCCTCGATCCCACGCAGCACACGATGCGCGGCGAGGGGACGCTGGTCTGGCGGAACGCCTCGCGCGCGCCGCAGCGCGAGCTGTTCGTCCACCTCTACCTGAACGGCTTCAAGGACCAGCGCACCGCCTTCCTCCGCGCGTCGGTCGACGGCTTTCGCGGGAGCGAGAGCCTCCACGATCACGGCCATATCCAGGTGAAGCGCTTCGCCGTGCGCGAGATGGGAGGCGCGGACGTGTGGCCCCCGGGGAAGCCCACGACGCCCGGCGACCCCGACGACGAGACCGACATCCGCGTGGACCTGCCGCAGCCGGTCGCGCCCGGCGATGCGATCACGATCGACCTCGCGTGGGACGCGCACCTCCCCTCGCTCGCGCTCAGGACCGGCCACTACGGCAGCTTCCACATGGTGGGGCAGTGGTTCCCGAAGGTCGCTCGCCTCGAGCCCGACGGGACCTGGGCGCACTTCCCCTACCTCCGGCTCTCGGAGTTCTACGCGGACTTCGGGGCGTACGACGTGACCATCGACGTCCCGGAGGGCTTCGCTGTCGGGGCCACCGGCCGGCTCGCGGAGGAGCAGCGGCGCGACGGGCGGGCGGTCCGCCGGTTCGTGCAGGAGGACGTGCACGACTTCGCGTTCGCTGCGTGGGACCGCTTCCGCGAGCTGCGCGCCACGACCGACGACGGCGTCGCGATCCGGTGCCTGTTCCCCGCGGGAAGCGAGCGCGAGGCGGCGCTCGAGGTCGACCTGGTCCGGTTCGGCCTGTCGCACCTCGGCGCCGCGTTCGGGCGCTACCCGTACGGCACGCTCACGATCGTGCACCCGCCCGAGGGAGCCGAGGAGGCTGGCGGGATGGAGTACCCGACGCTGATCACGACCGGCGGCAGCTGGCTTTGGCCCGCGCTGGGCGTGCGCTTCGTCGAGTCGGTCACGATGCACGAGCTCGCGCACCAGTGGTTCTATGGCCTCGTCGCGACCAACGAGCACCGCTACCCGTTCCTCGACGAGGGCCTCACCACCTACGCCGAGGCCGACGCGCTGCGCGCGCGCTACGGCGACAGCTCGGGGGCGCGGCTGCTCGGGCTCGAGATCGACCTCATGGCCCAGTTCCGCGCCGACGCGATCGCGTCGGGCCACAACGGCGCCATCGCGCAGCCGGCGTCGGACTTCATCGACGGGCGGGACTACGCCGCGCTCGTGTACACGAGGCCCGCGGTGCTCCTCGCGAGCCTCGGGGGCGCGTACGGCGAGGACCTCGTGCGCCGCGCCATCGGTCGCTACGCGCGCGAGAACCGCTTCCGGCACCCCGGCCCCGAGGCGCTGCTCGACGCAGTGCGCCGCGAGGTGGGCGACGAGGCGGCCGAGGCGCTCCGCGCCGGGATCTTCGAGCGCGCGTGGGTCGACTACACGGTCGACACGTTCCAGTCGTGGCCCGCGGATGGCGAAGCGGCCGCCCCCGGCGAGGGCGGCCGCGAGGCGGCGGCCTACCGCGGCCACGCCGTCGTGCGGCGCCGCGGCTCGCTCGTGCTCCCTGTCGACGTCGCGCTGCACGGCGAGGACGGCAGCGTGCAGCGGGCGCGGTGGCAGGCGCGCGAGAGCGTCGCCAGGATCCCGTACGCCGGCGCCTCGCCGCTCGCCGCCGTCGCGATCGATCCCGACCACCGGGTCCTGCTCGACGGGGACCTCGCGAACAACGCGCGCC
The DNA here is from genome assembly GCF_051530195.1 of Sorangium sp. So ce321. Taxonomy (NCBI): domain Bacteria; kingdom Pseudomonadati; phylum Myxococcota; order Polyangiales; family Polyangiaceae; genus Sorangium; species Sorangium sp. So ce321. The sequence goes on from NZ_CP150329.1 coordinate 3,781,168, forward strand.
GCGCGAGCCGCGACCTCCTCGCGCCCGCCGTGCTCTCGCGCGCCAGCTTCGGCGTGGGGCTCGCGCTCACGCTCCTCGGGCCATGAGCGAGCCGGCGGAGGAGGGCGCGATGGCTCAAGGCCCGCCGGCGTCGGCCGCGGAAGCCGAGCCGCCGCGCACATGGCCTGCCCCGCGGCGCCCCGCCGCGCCTGCCCCGCGGCGCCCCGCCGCGTACGAGCGGCTCGGCGCCGTCGCGCTCTACTTCGGTCACCGGGCGCTCGCCTCGGTGCTCATCGCCACCCCGCTGTCCGTCCTCGCGGCCCAGGTCGTCGGCGACCACCCGCGCGGCGACGCGATCCTCTTCGACCCTGGCGCGCTGATGCTCATCGAGCTCGGGCGCCTCGCCGCGATCGCCGCCGCTGCCCTCGCGGCGCAGCTCGGCGCCGGCGCCCTGATCGCCGCCGCGCTCGGGCTGGTGCCGCTCGCGGTGCTGCTCGCCGCGCTGAGCCAGGAGGGGCCGCTCTCGGCGCAGGCCGTAGGGGGCCGCGCGGCGCGCGCCCTCGGCCCGCTGGCGCTGCTCTGGGGCGCCGCGCTCGCGGCGCAGGTCGCCGCCGCCGGGCTCGTCCTGCTCCCGGGGATGAAGCTCTGCGCAGAGCTGCTGGTCCTGCCGCGCAGCCGCGACCTCGCGGCGGTCGTCGTCGCCGGGGCCGCGCTGGTGCCGGTCGCGGCCATCGGTTTGCTCCACGACCTCGCCCGGGTCGCCCTCGTCGACGAGCAGCGCGGCTTCTACGCCGCCGCGTCGAGGGGGCTCGCCACGCTCCAGGCCGCGCCGCTCGCGGCGGCCTGGGCCTGGGCTTACCGCGGCGCCCTCGCGGCCGCCGCGCTCGCCTGCGGGGCGTGGGGCGTCCACCTCGCCGGCGCCGGCGCGGGCCCGCGCGTCGCCGCCGCGTTCGCCGCGCAGCTCGTGGCGCTCGCCGCCGCCGCCTACCTGCGCGCCTCGTGGCTGGCCGCCGCCCTGCGGCTCTCCGACCGCGCCGCGCCCCGGCAGGAGCCCGAGCCGCGCGCGACGCTGGACGCTCCCGACGCCGCGGACGCCGCGGACGCCGCGGACGCCGCGGACGCCGCGGACGCCGCGGACGCCCACTGACCGCTCCCGGCCTGAGCCGGACGCGCAGCGGGGGAGGCGGGAGGCGAGGGGGGCCCGAGAGCCCGAGAGCCCGAGACGGAGCGCCCGGGGAGGCCGAGGCCCCGGCAACCGCGGCCTCCGGAGCCCGGATCCAGGGCACGTGACGAGCGCGACGCAGAATCGCTTGACATGGCGCCGCATCCGCGTAACGTAGCCCGCCCGTGACCGACGCTCCGGCGTAAGCGCGGGGCCCGCAGCAAGCCCAGGTAGCTCAGTTGGTAGAGCAGAGGATTGAAAATCCTCGTGTGGGCGGTTCGATTCCGTCCCTGGGCACTACCCTTCTTTCTTGTACCGGCGAGCAGACGCAGCCGCTCCGCCCGCATTTGTGCGTGAGCTTCCGTCTGGTCCGATCCTGAGCTCGTTGTGCGCTCCAGGGCGACTCCGCGTTTCGTCAGGCGGCCTCAGCGGCTGGCGCGGCGGCGAGGGCGGTGAGGACGGCGAGGACGCGACAGCCTGTTCAGGAGTACTTTCGCGGGTTTGGCCACATCGGGTGACAGTGGAACTTGGTTCCGGTGCGGTAGCGATCCTGGTAAGGTGACGGGGGGACCACTCGTTGCAACCTGAACACTCCGGAGGCGCCCCAGGGAAAGGCGCCTCCTCATGGAGGCTCCCTCATGGCCGATCGTCGTGTCGACTCCTCGCGAAAGAGCTCTCCGGAAACGGCCTCCGCTTCCGACTCGGCGCCGCGGAGCCGGCCGTCCGCGCCAAATAGCCAGCCCAGCGTCGCAGTTCGAAAGAAGAAGATCCTGGTCGTCGACGATTCGCTGACTTCGCTGTTGTCGCAACAGCTGACGCTCGGCGTGGACGTCTACGACATCGTCATCGCGCGCAATGGCAAGGAGGCCATCGCCAAGGCGGTGGCGGAGCGCCCCGATCTCATCCTGATGGACGTCGTCATGCCGGCGATGGACGGCTTCCAGGCCTGTCGGTGGCTCCGCGCGTTCGACGCGACGAAGACCGTGCCGATCATCATGATGACGACGAGGAGCGATCAGACGAGCATCAAGATCGGTTTTGCCAACGGGTGCACCGACTACCTGATCAAGCCTTTTGACAGCGACACGCTGCTCATGAAGGTCCGCACCCACCTCGGCGAATAGCCCCTCTGGGCCGCCCGGGCGCGCGACCGGGGCCTCTCTGGCCACCCCTCTCGATCGCACAGGACCTCCACGGGGAGGAGCAGATCTCCCGCCCGCCAGGGCTTTGCAGACAGGACCACAGGCGCTGCGGCGACGCATCTGCGCGCGTCGAGCGGCAAGCGCGCCTCATCGGGCAGGACGCGCGCCCGGCAGGGCAGCCCACCTCGGACGCTGAGCCGTGACACGCTGGCTCGCGGAGGCTACGCGGACCGCCAGGCGCGCCGCGCGGCGCCGGCGCTGGGCCGTCAGAACTGGGTGTAGACGGCGGCGCTCACGTCCAGTCCGGCGCATTCACGCAGGTTCTCGAGCGGCCGGCTACACCCGCCGATGTCGACGCCATCGCTGTCGCAAACGAACTCGTCGTCGATGCAGGAGATGGCCTCGTCGAACTGGTCCTCGCAGCCTTCGTACTCCGCGGACCTCTCGGCGTCCTCGAGGTTGTCGATACAATCCACCTCGTCTCTGTCGCTGCAAGATCCCGTGCATTCGCACTTGTCTTCGCACAGACCCGAGAGCGAGGGCCCACAGCCCGCGAGCAGGGCGAGCGCGAGGGCGACCGTGAACGAGGGGACGAGCTTCAAGGGCGGTATCCTCCAGCTGGACGCGCGGCGCGCGAGCTACGATGACGCTGCCCCTCTTATCGCGTTCGCGGAGGAGGTACAAGCCGCACGTGGGCTGCCAGCGGCGCGCGCCAGGCAGCGCGCGTGTCCGCGATAGCACCTCAGCTCCGTCAGTTCCGCGGGGCGCCTTCGGCCTGCGCCGGCCAGAGCCGGCGGAAGCCGACGCCGACGATGACCCCATCGTCGCGCTGCACCAGGCCCCCGAAGCGGCACTTCTCGACCAGCGTGCCTTCGGCCAGATCGCCCCCGTCCTGAAACCGGATGCGCTGGCCCTCGCTCAGCGCGGCAAAGACGCGCGCGTCCGCGGCGACGGCCACGAGCGACTCCGGTGCAGGGACGCGCAGCGGCGCGATGTCCGCAGGGCGAGCGCGGCGAACCAGGCCTCGGTGGCTCACGGAGCGCGTCGACAGCGGGCGCTTGTCTTTGTCCTGGACGGACGACGCCTCTCCGGGGGCGTCAATCCACACGTCGACCGCGGCGCCGCGCCTGAAGAGGACCACCCCGGGCAGCGCGTCGCCCGCGGAGGTGGTCAGCAGGACCAGCTCGCCCACGCCCGGCTCGGTCGACGCGCGCCCGCCGAGGCGCTCGCGCACCTCGTCGACCGTGGGCTTCGCGGAGGCAGGCGCCGCGGCACGGGCAGGGTGACCCAGGTTGAGCAGGGGGAGCGAGAGCTTGCGCGTCATCGGACCCGACCATTCTACGCGAACCCACGCGCGACAGCGCGCGGTCCAGCAATCGCGCGATCGCGGCGCCCGGAGGCGAGCGCCGCCCGGCGCCGTCAGGGCAGCGAGCGGATGAACCGGTGGACCTCCTCGTTGAACCGGTCCGGCTCCTCGAGGAAGGGGCAGTGGCCGCTCCCCTCGAAGACGAGGAGCCGCGCGTCGGGCAGGTGGCGAACGAGGTGCTCGCCGGCCGCCACCGGCACCAGCTTCTCGTCCCGACCCATGATCACGAGCGACGGGACCGCGAGCGACCCGAGGACCGGACGGTAGTCCCGCAGGGTCTGATCGAAGAGGATCGCCCCGGCGATCGACTCGTGCAGGCGGGTGATCTCGTCGAACATCCACCGGCGGTCGGCCTCGGCCGGAGGGGCCTTGAACATGAGCGAGATGAACTCGTGCGCGAAGGCGTCGCGGTCCGTCTGGAGCTGCTCCATGGCCTCCGTCAGCCCCTCGAGGTCGAACGCGCCGAGCGGCCAGTCAGGCCACTTGAAGTCGGAGGGGGACTGCTCGACGAGGACGGTCGCCGCGAGGCGCGCGGTCCCGAACTGCCTCACGTACTCCCAGATCACGAGGCAGCCCATCGACCAGCCGACGAGCACCACGTCGTCGAGCGCGAGCCGCTCCAGGAACGCGCGGAGGTCGCGCGCGTACGTGGGAAGGGTGTGGCCGGACGGCACCTGGGTCGAGCGGCCGTGCGCCCGCAGGTCGGGCACGACGGCGCGGTGGTCGGCGGAGAAGTACGGGAGCTGGCGGTGGAAGAAACGCCCGCTCATGCAGACGCCGTGCAGGAACACGACCGGGCGACCCTGCCCGAGCTCCTCGTAGTAGAGCGCGAAACCCCCGAGGTCGAACCGTGCCATCGAGCACCTCCTGGAGGACCCATGCCAGGCTGGTCAGGCGCGGCGCCCCCGGCGCCCCGGCGCAGCGCCCGCAGAGGCCGTCGTGTCGGCTAGAGCCCGATCGCGCCGCGGTACATCCAACCCGTCTTCCCCCGGTGCTCGATCTTGTACCAGTCGTTCTGCCGGCCAACGAGCTTCACGCGCGTCCCGCGCACGAGGCGCATGACGACATCGCCCTCCTTGGGCGCCCCGCGGACGAGCGCGGTATCCCAGCTGACCGTGGCGAGGCCGCTCACGGCGGTCTCGCTCGTCGTCGTGCCGGCGGCCTGCTCCTGCTCCTCGCCGCCCGCCTCGGGCTTCGTGGCCTCAGCCTGCGCGCCCGGGGGGACGAAGGTGGCCGTGTAGACGAGGGAGTACCGGCGGTACTTGTGCGGGACCTCCTCGAGGGAGACGTTCGAGAACTCGCGCGCGGCGCACTGGAGAATGCCGCTGGCCGTCGCGGCGGGCAGGGTCGTCTTCTTGCCCTTGACGACCTGCACCTCCTTCTTCTCGAAGTTGAGCTCGAAGCCGATCGGGAGCTTGCCGTCGACCCCGAGCGCCGCCGGACACTGGGCGAGCTCCTTCAGCCGGGGCAGCGCGATCGGGTCGAACTGGAGCTCCCCGCAGTCCTCGACCTTCTTGTTCTTCTTGTCGGAGCAGCGCGTGATCCTGCCGGGGCCGACGACCACCTGCTGCTGGTCCTTCGCGGCGGCCTCCGGCGGCCTGGCGTCGGGCTCCGCGGTCCCGGGCGCGGCGGCCGCAGGGGAGGGCGGCGCGGCCGCCGCCGCGGTCTCGGCGGTCGCCTTGAGGTCGCCGGGGACGCTCGGGCCGATGCGGACGCCGGCGAGCTTGGGCCAGGCGATGCCGACGACGAACCCCACGAGCGCGACCACCCCGACCCGCGACCAGACCGGCTGCTCATCGCCGGGACGGGGGATGTCGACCGTCAACGGGCGCTGCCGCTTCGCCATGTCCGCCTTCGCCATGCCAGCACGTCGCCTAGCACAGGTGGGCCGCCAGAACGAAATAGTCCGTTCGAGCAGGGCCGCTCACCGCACCCCCGCGGCGCCCGCGACCCCCGCCGCCTCGAGGAGCGGCCGCACCCTGGATTGCGCGATGGCGTAGACAGCGTCGACCCCGTCGCGCCGGGCGTAGAAGACGTTCGTGCCGCGGAAGACGTCGCCCGCGCCGATCGCGATGGTGAAGGAGCCCGGCGCGGCGCGCGGCGGGGTCGCGCCGCCCTCGCCCGCCCGCGCCGCCTGTGGCCGGGCGAGATCGACGGTGATCCGGAGCCGCGGCGGGCTCAGCCCGTGGTGCTTCTCCGGCTTGCCGAGGGCGACGGCGCCCTCGGCGCGCAGGTCGGCGAGGGCGTCGCGCACGCCGGCGGCGGCCGCGGTGGCGCTGGCCTGATCGCCCGCCCCCGCGACGGTGAAGCCGCCCGGCGAGGCCTCGACGACGACCGGCTTGCCGTCCCCGGGGACGAGCGTCACCCGCGCGATCTCCTGAGGCGCGACAACGAAGACGTCGCGGCGGAGGAGCAGGCGCCCGGCCGCTGCCTCGAGCGCCGGCGGCGCCACGAACACCGGACCGCCCTTGCCGGCGCGCGCGAACGAGCCAGCGCCGGCGAGGGCGCCGAGCTCGACCCGGGCCGAGCGCGCCGCAGCGTCGCCCGCAGCGCCGCCGTCGGGCTCCGGCGCGGAGGCCAGCTCGGCCTCGATCACGAGCCGAGGCGCGCCGAGCCCGTAGCCCTGGCCGGCGTCCGCGGCGACCCAGCGCTCGGCCTTGAGGCCGCCGAGCAGATCGGCGAGCTCGTCCGCGAGCGCGTCGTCGGCCGCGAGGCCCTCGCCGCGCGGCTCGAGGAGCTCCCAGGCGCCGTCGCCCTTCCGGCGGAGCCGCTGGACCAGGCCAGGGCGCTCGATGCGCAGCGCGCTCACCCGATCCCGCGCGAAATCGAGCACCTGCATGGAGCGCAGCGACACCCCGGAGGGCAGGAGCGCTCCGGCGGCCGGCGCCGGGACCTCGGCGACCGCGCCGTCCTCGAGCCGCCGGACGTGCACCACGCCTTCCTGCTCGGCGCCGATCTCGAGCGTCTCGATGCGCTCGCGCGGCTCGCCCTCGCCCGGGGACTCCGGCGGCGTCGAGAGGACGCGGAGCGTGGCTCGAGGCGGGACGAGGCCGAGCGCCCCGGGATCGCTCGCCGAGGGGAGGAGGCGCGTCGCGCGGACGTCGAGGATCGCCTGCACGAGGGCGCGGCCCGTCTCCGTCGGGACAGGCCGGTCCTCCGGTGCGCGCAGGTGCCACTCGCTGCCGGCGCGCGCGAGCTCCAGCGAGCGCTCGCCGGCAGCGAGCTTCACCTCGGCGACCTCGTCGAGCGGCGCGCCGACGAGGGCCAGGTCGACGAAGCGCGACGCTTCCTCGGTGAGCGGCTCGAGGACGCTCGCGGGCACGCAGGCGGCGGCGCGCGTGGGCTCGCGCCGCACCGCGACGACATGGTCGGGCCTGTCCGGGCAGCGGCCGCCGAGGTCGATCACGCCGGGCTTCGCCGAGGGATCGCTCGGCAGGAGCGTCAGCGTGACCCGGGGGCCGTCGGAGGCCAGGGCCTGCCGCGCCTCCTCCTCGGAGAGGAACTCCTCGGCCTGCAGGCGGCCGAGCGCCGAGAGCACGCCGTCGATCGCCGGCGCGCTGACCCGGACGCCGCTGCCCTCGGGCGAGCCCTCGGCGAAGCGGAAGCCGGCGCCGCGGCCGCCGCCCCAGGGGGCGCGCGAGAACCGCCGCGCGCCGCCCTCGCCCTCGAGCGTGAGCCCGGCGAGCTCCGCCGCGAGGTAGGGGATGAAGCTCCGGGAGCGAAAGCGATCCGGCGCCACGTCGAGCGCCGCGGCGAGCTGCTTCGTGATGACGAAGACGCCCCGGCCGGCGACCTCGGCGTAGACGGCGCCGGGCGGCGTCGGGGCGCTGCCGCCGAGCAGCAGCCGCTCGCGGCGCGGGCCCATCGCGACCGCGATGGCCAGCCTGGGGGAGGCCAGGCCGAGGGCGGCCGGGTCGCTCGCCTCCGCGGGCACACGGCGCTCCGCCGTCGCGAACTCCAGGGTGCCGAGGAGCTGGTCGACCGCGGGCTCGTCGGCCGGGTAGCGCTGGCCGTCGATCTCGACGCTCCAGGGGCGCTGGCCCGCGTCGTTCACCTCGCCGCGGGTGAGCCGCGCCGTCTGCGGCGCGCCGGGCGAGGCCAGCGTCACGGTGACCTCGGTGATCTCGTCGGGCCGCCACGCCTCGAAGAGGTGCTTCTTGCGGCGCTCGGCCTCGTCCGTGGACACCGCGCCCCGGTCGAGCACGAGCAGCACGACCGCGGCCGCGGCGGCGAGCACGACGAGGATCAGCGTCGTCGCGTGCCGGCGGAGGGGCCGCATCACGGCGCCCCGTCGCGCTCGGACCCACCCTGCGACCCGCGGCCGGCGGGCGCGCCGGGGCCGCCGCGGCGGCGCTCGGAGCCGCGCCGCGACAGGTGCACGGCGAGGCCGAGGAACGCCGCCGCGAGGGGCATGTACACGATGACGTAGCGGAAGATCCCCGCGAGCGAGTCCTCGCTGAGCCGGAGGCCGGCGGTGACCGCGGGCTTGTCGGGGATGTCGAGCATGGGCGGGCTCGCGGCGAGCCACGACAGCGCGCTCTCGACGAACACGGCCGTCCCGCGGAGCTCGGGGCTCTGCCAGTTCGCGCCGTAGAGCACGCCGGGCGAGCTGACCACCACGACCCGCGGCCCGTGCGCGGCGCTGGACCCCGCGGGCTTCGGCAGCTCGGCGGCGTAGGCGACCGTGAGCGGCCCCGGGTGATCGCCGTCGCGCGGCTTCGGCTCGGACGGGTCCCTGGCCCAGCCGAAGAAATCGACCATGCCGAAGGCCCTGTCGCTCGTGACGAGCAGCGGCGCCGGGGCCACCGGCCCGCTCCTCGTGGGCGCGAGCGAGCTCGCCACCGTGAGCACCGGGCCGAGCCCCAGATCGGCCGCCTTGACGAGCGCCTCGGTGATCGGGTGCGGCTTCACGAGGGGCGAGAAGGTCTCGCCGAAGCCCTGCGTCGAGCGGAGCTTCGGGTCGAGCTCGAACACGAAGTCCGACCGGAGCTCCACCCCCGCCGCGGCGAGCAGGCCCGAGAGCCCGAGGTCCACGTACCGCTGGTCGCTCTCGTCCGGCACCGGGCCGACCGCGATCAGCGCGCTGCCGCCGCGCTCGACGAACGCGCGGTAGCGGGCCACGTCGCGCGGGGGCACCGGCTGGCTCGGCTCGGCGACGACGAGCACCCGGCAGCGGTCGAGATCGACCTCCGGCGCGGGCTCCTTCGGCGCGGCGCCGGCCTCCTCGTCGTCGTCGCCGTGGTCGTGGCCGCCGCGGCCGCCGCCGAGCTCCACGACCTCATAGTTGTTCTTGTTGAGCCGGTCCTTGAGCGCCGCGAGCCCGCCGGCGCCGCCGGCGTCGACCGACTTCTCGCCGTGGCCGCTCGCGAAGCAGACCAGCGGCCGCTCGCTGCGCAGGACGCTCCGGATCGCGCCGGTCAGCGCCTGCTCGAGGCGCGGGCGCGCCCGCAGGTCGTCCTCGTCCTCCACCTCGACCAGGTCGCTCGCGGTGAGGAAGTGGGGCCGGTCCCCGCGCGCGACGATGATCGCCGCGTCCGCGACGATCCGCCCGTCCTCGGTCTTGCCCGCCACGACGCCGTAGCGCTGCTGCACGGCCAGGAACTCCGCGGGGCGCCGGTCCGGGTCGGTCACCTCGACCGCGATCCGCGGCGTCTCGGCGCGGTATGCGTCGAGCAGGTGCCGCACCGAGAGCGTCAGGGGGTCGCCCTCGGAGAGCAGGACGTAGACGCGGATCGGCTCCTCGAGCGCGCGCAGCGTCGAGACCGTCGCGTCGCTCAGCGTGTACAGGCCGCCCTGCGTCCAGTCCCAGCGCCTGTAGTGGCGGGCGACGAGCAGGTTGACCAGCACCGCGAGCACCATCGCGGCGATGATCCCGACGCTCGCCGAGAGCTTCTCGCCGAGCGGGGTGCCCGGCGGAACCGGCGCAGGCGGGGTCCCGACCTGCGTGGACGGAGGGACCCGCGCAGGCGGGGTCCCGACCTGCGTGGACGGCGGAACCGGCCCGGGCTGCTCTCCGGCCATCAGCCCCACCTCCACGCGTCCACCGCGCGCACGGTCACGAACAGCGGCAGCGCGATCACCGTGCCGTCGAAGACGAGCCGGCGCAGGTCGACGATCCCGCGGGAGAAGTCGTTCATCTGCGTCCACACCGACACGTAGGCGCAGAGGTCGTGCGCCGGGCCGTCCGTGAAGATGAACTCCCCGATACCGAGGATGAACAGGCCCATCACCGCCATCGTGCTGAGCACCGCGGCCATGAGCTGGCTCGTCGTCAGCGCGCTCGTCATCGTCCCGATCGCGAGGTAGCCGGCGCCGACCGCGACAACGGCGAGGTAGCTCGACCCCACGACCCGCCAGTCTAGCTCGCCCGTCTTGCCGATGAGGACCACGTAGAGCAGCGTCGGCGCCCACATCGCGACGTACGTCACGAGCGCCGCGGCGTACTTCGCCAGCACGACGCCGGTGGGCCCGACGGGCGCCGTGAGGAGCGCCTCGATGGTGCCGCTCCTGCGCTCCTCCGCGAAGAGCCGCATCGTGAGCAGCGGGCAGACGAAGAGCAGCGGCAGGTAGATCAGGATCGTCTGGCCGAAGAAGACCTGCACCGGGCCCGTGTCGGCCGAGAGCTCCACCTCGCCCGCGAACTGGGTCGCGATCAGGAAGAAGTGCACGCCCTGCACGAGCAGGAACGTGGTGATCAGCACCCACGCGAGCGGCGTGACGAACAGCGAGAAGAGCTCGCGCTTGAAGATCGGCCAGAAGCCCCTCACCGCCGCTCCTTCACCGCGCCGCCTGCGCCGCGGCGCCCCGCGCTGCTCTTCTTCCGGGCCGCGCGCCGTGGCGCCTCGCCCTCGCCGTCCGGCCCTGGCGCGGCCGGCTCGTCGGCGGCGCCTTGCTCGCCCTCGTCGTCGCTGGCGGTCAGCTCGGAGAAGACCTGCTCCAGCGACGGGGCGCGCGGGACGAGCTCGCGCACCCCGAAGCCCGCGCCGACCAGCGCGCCCACGAGCCGCTCGGTGGCCGCGCCGGCGTCGGCGCCGGCGTCGAACTCGACCGTGAGCCGCGCCGCGTCGCCGGCCGGCTCCGCCTCGGCGGACCGGACCTCCGCCGCGCCGCGCGCCACCGCGAGCGCCGCGTCCGCCGCGCCGCGCACGACGACGCGCACGCCCGACGCGCGGCGCATCGCGCGGAGCTCGTCGATCGACCCCTCCGCGACGAGCCGCCCGCGGGCGATCACGAGCGCCCGCGTGCAGGTCGCCTCGACCTCCGAGAGGATGTGCGTCGAGAGGAGCACGGTGCGGTCGCGCCCGAGCCGGCGCACGAGCGCGCGCACCTCGCGGATCTGGTTCGGATCGAGGCCCGCCGTGGGCTCGTCGAGGATGAGCAGCGGCGGGTCGCTGACGAGCGCGTCCGCGAGCCCGACCCGCTGCCGGTAGCCCTTCGAGAGGTGGCCGATCATCACGCTCGCCACGTCCTCGATGCGCGCGTCGCGGAGGGCCCGCGCGACCGCGTCGCGGCGCGCGCGCCGGGGCACGAGCTTCAGCTCGGCGCGGAAGGCGAGGTACTCCGAGACGCGCATCTCCGGGTAGAGCGGCGAGGTCTCGGGCATGTACCCGAGCGAGGCCCGCGCGCGCATCGGCTCCTCGGCGATGTCGTACCCGGCGACCTGCACCCGGCCGGAGGTCGCGCCGAGGAACCCCGCGAGGATGCGCAGGGTCGTGCTCTTGCCTGCCCCGTTCGGCCCGAGGAACCCGACGATCTCGCCCTGGCTCACCCGGAAGGAGAGGTCGCTCACCGCCAGGTGGGGACCGTAGGACTTGGAGAGGTGCTCGACCTCGATCATCGGGACATCGGGGCGGGGGGTCGGGGGCAGTCGGCGCCGCGCGCGGCGCGGGCAGGCGCGCGGCTACGACGCTGGACGAACGCGCGGAACGCTTAGCGCACCGGGCGGGGCAGGGGAAGCGCGCGCCGGGCTTCCCTGCGCCGCAGCGGCGCGCGGCGCGCCGATCGCCGCCGAGTAGCCAGAGCCGCGCGTCTCTGGTAACCCTCCGCCGTCGTGCCCGGCGGCCCGGGCGCTCAGGCCACGGGCCCCTCCGCCATGCGACGCACCCGGTGCGCCGAGCGCCGCGGCCCCCTCACCCCCACCGCTTCACGATGGATCAGACGCTCCTCCGGTCGTATTTCTCGACCATTTACGAGTTCCCCACGGCGGCGGGCACGCTGCGCGTCTCGCTGGACGGCGAGATCGTCCAGGATCAGGCCGGGCTCCCCGACCTCCTGACCCGCAAGTTCGCCGTGCTCACCGCCTACAACCCGCGCTCGATGCTCATCCCCCGCCGGGTCAACGATCAGCGCCACCACGTCCTCCGCGATCTCTTGATCCTCGGGTGTTACCGGGTGGAGCCGTGCGTCGGATCCGAGGCAGAGCCGGAGGGCATCTGGCGTGAGCCGGCCTGGCTCGTCCACGGCATGGACCGCGACGAGGCGATCTCCTTCGGCCGCGTCTTCCGGCAGAACACGATCGTGTTCGCGCAAGGCGGCCGGCCGGAGCTCATCATCACGGACCCGACAGCTGACGACATCGGCCGAACTTTCCAGGGCAACTGGCGGGTTCGGTCGTGACGCCGGGGGCGCCCGCGACCGCGGAACGCCGATTCCATGTTGAAACATACCCGCAAAATGTGGGTTCATGCCTTGGCATTTAGGGATGGGCGGACCGGCCTCGCTCACCACATGAGGAGACACAGGAGAATGCGCACCCAGGTCACCCTCGCGGCGCTCGTCGCCGCGCTCGGGCTCGTCGCCGGCGCTGGCGGCTGCGGCCAGAACAAGGTCTCGGAGTGCAACGCGCTCATCGAGGTCATCAACAAGGGCGTTCAGAGCATCGAGAAGGGCACCAAGGCTGGCTCCGACCAGGGCGGGTCGACCGAGCTGAAGGCGATGGCCGATGCGATGGACAAAGTGGCGGCCGACGCGGCGCAGGTGAAGCTGACCACCCCGGAGCTGCAGAAGTTCTCGGGCGAGTACCAGGCGATGGCCAAGGACGTCGCCAAGGCGGCGCGCGACCTGGCGACCGCGGCCGACGCGAACGACGCGGAGAAGAGCAACACCGCCCAGGCCGCGATCGAGAAGGCGATCAAGCAGGAAGATCCCCTCGTCGACAACATCAACAAGTTCTGTCAGGCGCCCTGAACGGGCCGCCCCGGCCGGGGCTGGCCCCGTCAGGGCTCCCGCGCTGATCGCAGGCCCGCCCGGGCAGGGCGGCGCGCGCGGCGCTGGCGTGGCGCCGCGCGGCGATCAGGGCACGAAGCGGTAGCCGACCCCGCGCACCGTGACCAGGTGGCGCGGGGCGGTCGCGTCGTCCTCCAGCTTGTTGCGGAGCTGGAGGACGAAGTTGTCGATCGTGCGCGGGGTCCCGTGGTGCGTCGGGCCCCACACCTTGGCCTGGATCTGCTCGCGGGACAGGACCCGCCCGCCCGCCTCGGCCAGGCAGAGCAGCACGTCGAACTCGGTCGCCGTCAGATCGATCAGCGCGTCGCCGCGGCGGACCTCGCGCGTGGCCGCGTTGATCACGATGTCGCCGGCGCGCAGCTGCTCGGCGTCGGCGCGCGCGATCGCGTCGCGCCGGAGCACCGCCTTCACCCGGGCGAGCAGCTCGGCCAGGCTGAACGGCTTCGTGATGTAGTCCTCGGCGCCGAGCTCGAGGCCCATCACCTTGTCCATCTCGGCGCCGCGCGCGGACAGCATGATCACCGGCAGGGTGCGCCGCTCGTTCCGGAGCATGCGGAGCAGCTCGAAGCCGTTCAGGCGCGGGAGCATGACGTCGATGATGATGAGGTCGATCCCGCCGGCGCGGGCGAGCGTGAGCCCGCGCTCGCCGTCCTCGGCCACGAGGACGCGGTAGCCCTCCGCGGTCAGGTTCATCTCGAGGCCCATCGCGATGCTGGGGTCGTCCTCCACGAGCAGGACGGTCCGCGCTGAGGCTTGAGGGTTCCGGATCATGCTGAGCACGTCCTCTAGCATGTTCATGTCCGGACCGGAGGCGCCGCGCCTACCGCGGCGCGTCCGCTCCGGCGGCGTGTTCCGCGGGCTCGGGGCCCGCGGCATCGACGTCGGGCGCGCGCCTCCTGGCGTCGCTCGTCTTCGGTGCGCTCCGGATCGGCAGGACGAGCGTGAACGTGCTGCCCTTCCCGGGCTCGCTGTCGACGAGGATCCTGCCGCCGTGCGCGCGGATGACGTGCTTGACGATCGACAGCCCGAGCCCGGAGCCCTCCTGCTGCCGGGCCAGGAGGTCGTCGACCCGGTAGAACTTCTCGAAGATCCGCTTGTGCTCCTGGCGGGCGATGCCCTTGCCGTTGTCGCGGACCGTGATCCGCGCCGACCGGTTGGTGACATGGGCGGAGACGCGGATATGCCGCGGCTGACCGCCGTACTTGTAGGCGTTCGAGAGCAGGTTCACGGTCGCGTCGACGAGCGCGCTGCGATCGCAGAGCACGGGCGGGAGGTTCGCGTCGACGGCGATGTCGAGCTCGACGCTGCGCTTCTCGCGGGTCGGCTCGAAGGCGTGGATCGCCTCGTTGACGACGTCCTCGAGGTGGTGCTCCGACAGCTCGTAGACGCGCCGGCCGCTCTCCATGCGGCCCCAGTCGAGCAGCCGATCGATGAGGTGCTGGAGGCGCGCGCTCTCCTTGGTGAGCGCGTCGATGCAGCGATCCTCGCTGCTCGTGTCGCCGCGCCTGAGCTTCAGGGTCTCGGTGAACATCCGGATCGACGTGAGCGGCGTGCGCAGCTCGTGCGAGACCTTGGACACGAAGTCGGCCTGGAGCTCGGACAGGTTGCGCTCGCGCCGGAGGAAGACCCACACGAGGATGACCCCGGTCGCGAGCGTCCCGCAGAACGTGAGGACCAGGATCCCCACGATGAGGTTGTACTGGGCCTCGCCGAGCACGAGCAGGAGGAAGCCCACGCCCGACAGGAGCACGCCGGGGACGATGACCAGGTAGACGAGGAGCTGGATGATCCGCCGGTAGCCGAGCGTGGTGAGGTCGCGCCTCAGGGTCCGCATGACGGCAGCTTAATGGGGCGGCGCGCCGGCCGCGAGCGGCCTCGGGCGCGGCGCTACGGCTCGATCCGCTCCAGCACGAGCGCGGGCGCCCCGGCCGGCGCCGGGCCGAGCTGGAAGGCCGCGCGGACGCGAGCGGCCGCGGCCCGCGCGTCGTCCGCGCCCCGGGCGTGGACGCGGGCGAGGGGCGCCCCGCGGTCCACGCGGTCGCCGCGCACGGCGGCGAGCTCGATCCCCACGGCGGGGTCCACGCGCTGGTCGGCGCGTGTCCGCCCGGCGCCGAGCGCGACGGCGGAGAGCCCGATCTCCAGCGGGTCGACGGCGACGACGTACCCCTCGTCCTGCGCCGCGACCTCGACCACGACGGGGGCGCTGGGGAGGCGGCCGGGGTCCTGCACCACGGCCGGGTCGCCCTTCTGCGCGGCGATCATCCGCGCGAGGACCTCGGCCGCCGCGCCGCTCGCGATGGCGGCCTCGAGCTTCACGCGCGCCTCGGCGGCGCTCGCCGCGGCGCCGCCCGCGATCAGCATCTCCTCGGCGAGCGCGAGCGTGCACGCGACGAGGTCGCCCGGGCCTTGGCCGTGCAGCACCTCGATCGCCTCGCGGGTCTCGATCGCGTTGCCGACGGTGCGCCCGAGCGGGGCGCTCATGTCGGTCAGCAGCGCGGAGACGCGCTTGCCCGCCGCGGTCCCGACGCGCACGAGCGCCGTCCCGAGCGCGCGGGCGTCGTCCAGGGTCTTCATGAACGCGCCCCGGCCGACCTTGACGTCGAGCACGAGCGCGTCGATGCCCTCCGCGAGCTTCTTCGAGAGGATGCTGGCGACGATGAGCGGGATCGACTCGACCGTGGCGGTGACGTCGCGCAGCGCGTAGATGCGCTTGTCCGCCGGCGCGATCCGCGCGGTCTGCCCGATCATGCACGTCCCCACCTCGCGGACGATGCGCGCGAACGCGGCGGTGTCGAGCGCGACGTCGAACCCCGGGATGGCCTCGAGTTTGTCGAGCGTGCCGCCGGTGTGGCCGAGGCCGCGGCCGGACACCATCGGCACCGGGACGCCGCAGGCGGCGACGAGGGGGGCGAGGCAGATCGAGACCTTGTCGCCGACGCCGCCGGTCGAGTGCTTGTCGACCTTGCGCCCGGGCACGCTCGACAGGTCGAGCACGTCGCCCGAGTGCAGCATCGCCCGCGTGAGCGCGACGGTCTCGGCGTCGTCCATGCCGCGGAAGAAGACCGCCATGAGCAGCGCGCTCATCTGGTAGTCGGCGAGCTCGCCGTCGCCGTGCGCGCGGATGAGCCGCGCGATCTCGTCATCGGACAGCCGCCCGCCGTCGCGCTTCCTGGCGACGAGCTCGACAAGGGTCTGCATCGGGGTCGAGCTTACCCGGGTTCGACCCTATTTGTACCTGGCGCGGGCATCCCTATTGTCCGTGGGAGCGCGCGGGCCGCCCCCGCAGGACAGCGGATCCGGTGCCGGTCGCGTTCGCACGGTGGAAGGGAGCCGCACGGCGCCTCATGAACAGCCTCCTCTACGCCAGGGCCCAGATGGGCCTGTCGCTGGCATTTCACATGATCTTCGCCGCTGCCGGGGTGGCGTTGCCGCTGATCATGGTCATCGCGGACGCGCTCTGGCATCGGACGGGCGATCGCGATTACCTCGAGTTCTCGAAGCGCATGGCGAAGGGGACGGCGATCCTTTTCGCGGTCGGCGCCGTCTCGGGGACGGTCCTCTCGTTCGAGCTCGGGCTCCTCTGGCCGACCTTCATGGGGACGTTCGGCGAGGTGGTCGGGCTGCCGTTCTCGCTCGAGGGGTTCGCGTTCTTCACCGAGGCGATCTTCCTCGGCATCTATCTCTACGGCCGCGGCAAGCTCCCGCCGAAGCTGCACCTGCTCTCCGGGGCGCTCGTGGCGCTGAGCGGCGCGCTGTCGGCGTTCTTCGTGATCCTCGTGAACGCGTGCATGAACGATCCGGCCGGCTTCACGATGGCGTCCGGGCGCCCGGTGGACATCGACCCGATCGCGGCGATGTTCAGCCCGCCGTGGAAGCACGAGACGCTGCACGGCATCCTTGCGTGCTATCAGGCGACCGCGTTCGTGATGACGGGGATCCACGCGCTGGTGCTGCTGCGGCACCCGGGCAGCCCGCTGTTCCGGAAGGCGTTCGCGGTGACGCTCGCGATCGCCGGGGTGACGGCGCTGGCACAGCCGTTCGTCGGCCACTTCGCGGCGGTGGAGGTCGGGGCCGGGCAGCCCGCAAAGCTCGCGGCGATGGAGGCGCACTTCGAGACCTCGGCCCGCGCGCCGCTCCTGATCGGAGGCCTGCCCGACGTGGAGCGCCGCGAGGTCGACCATGCGATCGAGATCCCGGGCGGGCTGTCGATCCTGCTGCATGCCGATCCCGACGCGGTGGTGCCGGGGCTCGATGCCGTTCCGCGCGACGAGTGGCCGCCGGTCGCGGCGACGCACCTCTCGTTCCAGGTGATGGTGGCCGCGGGCTCCGCGATGGCGCTGCTCGCGGTGGTCGCGGCGGTGCTGGCGTGGCGTCGCAGGGGGATCCCGGATCAGCGCCCGTTCCTCTGGGCGTCGGTCCTGGTGAGCCCGCTCGGCATCGTGGCGATGGAGGCGGGCTGGCTGGTGACGGAGTTCGGTCGCCAGCCCTGGATCGTGCGGGGCGCGATGCGCACGCGCGACGCGGTGACCCCGTTCCCGCACCTCGCGGCGCCTTTCTGGATGTTCACGGCGCTCTATGTCTTCCTTGGCGTCGTGGTGACTTACCTGCTCGTGCGCCAGCTCCGCGCGGCGCCGCTCGGGGTAACGGGCGGCAGGGGGCCGCGCGCGCCCGGCGCGGGGGGCGCAGGGGGCGGCGGCGAGCGCGCGCTGGGGGCGGAGGGCGCGGGGGGCGGCGGCGAGCGCGCGCTGGGGGCGGAGGGCGCGGGGGGCGGCGGCGAGCCGGGCTTGCTCGGGGGAGGCGCGGCCGATGCTCGTTGAGTGGGTCCTCGGCGGGGTGATGGTGGCGGCGCTCGTGCTGTACGCGCTGCTTGGCGGGGCCGACTTCGGCGGCGGCGTCTGGGATCTGCTCGCGTCCGGCCCGCGGAAGCGGGAGCAGCGCGCGCTCATCGAGAAGGTCATCGGCCCGATCTGGGAGGCCAACCACGTCTGGCTGATCCTGGTCGTGGTCGTGCTCTTCAGCGCCTTTCCTCCGGCTTTCGCGGCGATCTCGATCGCGCTGCACGTCCCCATCACGCTGTTCCTCGTGGGCGTCGTGTTCCGCGGCTCGGCGTTCAGCTTCCGCAGCTACGACTCGCGGGGGGATCGGCAGCAGAAGCGCTGGGGCTTCGTCTTCTCGCTGGCGAGCGTGATCGCGCCGGTGCTGCTCGGCATGATCGTCGGCGCGATCGCGTCGGGCCGGATCCGGGTGGCGTCGGGGGTGGTGACGACCGGCTTCTTCGCCCCGTGGCTCTCGCTCTTTCCGCTCGTGGTCGGCCTGTTCGCGCTGGCGCTGTTCGCGTTCCTCGCGGCGGTCTACCTGACGAACGAGGCGACGGAGCCGGCGCTGGTCGACGATTTCCGTCGGCGCGCGCTCGTCTCGGGCTGCGTTGTCGCGGCGCTCGCGCTCGCGTCGTTCGCGGCCTCGTTCCGGGGCGCCCCGCTCATCCGAGAGGGTCTGACGGATCATCCGATCACCTGGCCGCTTCATGTCACGACGGGCCTCGCGGCCACGATGGCGTTCTTCGCGCTGTGGACCCGCCGCTTCCGTCTGGCGCGCCTCGCGGCGGCGGCGCAGGTCACGCTGATCCTGCTGGGCTGGGCGGCTTCGCAGTACCCGTTCCTTGTCGTGCCTGACGTGACGCTCGCGGGGGCCGCGGCGAACCCGAAGACGATGCGATTGCTCGTCTGGGTGCTCGCCGTCGGATTCGTGCTGCTATTCCCTTCGCTGTACGTCCTTTTCCGTATTTTCGGGAGCGGCCGGGCCGGTGCGGCGTCGGACGGTGATGACGGTCATGAGCGGGAGTAGCGTCGAGGTGCGTGGAAGTCGCGAGCGGGAGTAGCGTCGAGGTGCGTGGAAGTCGCAATCGACCGCGATCGGCCGCGATCGCCGCAATCGTGGCCGTCCGTCGCAGTAGGCCGCAATCGCTGGACCACCTCGACCTACCCGCTGGAGAGGCGTGAGGTAGGCTCGCTCAACAGGGCCTCTGTCCGTCCGGACGCCAGAGGGGGCGGCGTCAGGTAGGGCGCGCATTGCATTCCTGAAAGCCGCAACCCTCTCTCATGAGGCCGGTGAAAAAACGCGAGCGCTTTCGCGGGCCTCCCCAGGGCGCGGGAACCGTGTTAGGCTCGCAGTCAAGAAGTTTCAGGATGCTTGTGGGGGAAGGAGCCCTGTAGAGATGGCGAACATGGCTAGATACCGTCGACACGCGATAGTGAGTTTCCTTGCAGCGACAGCCGGTGTGACGGGCTCGTTCGCCGCCTGCTCTGATTCGTACCGTGGCGAGCTCACCGGCAGCGGCACGGGCCCCGGCGGCACGGGGGGCAGCGGCGGCAACGGTGGCAGCGCCGTGGAGAGCACCGGGACCTTCGGGGAGGGGGGGCGGTGCGAGTACACGTGCTCCAATGATCTGAAGAAGGTGATCAGCTGCAATGGCGTGACCGTCGAGGAGTGCGAGCCCGAAGAGGGGTGCGTCAACGCGAAGTGCGAGCCGAACCCGTGCGAGGCGGCGGAGAAGTCGAAGAGCTCGTACGGCTGCGACTACTGGGCGCTGAAGACGGCCCTCCGACCGACGACGCAGGGCGCGTGTTTCGCTGCCATCGTTGCGAACACGTGGGAGCTGCCGGTCCATATCAATGTTGAACGCGGCGGGCAGCCACTTCCGGTAGAGAAGTTCGCCTACATTCCGGTCGGGCAGGGTTCCATCGACGATATCCAGTATAACCCCTACAATCCAGAGACCGGCCTTGGTGTCGGTGAGGTCGCCGTCCTTTTCCTCTCGCGACGGTCTCCTGGGTCGAGCGTTGTGGATTGTCCCGTACCCGGCGCGCTCGACCTGGAAACGGGCGTGGCGGGTACCGGCCGCGGAACCGCATTCCATATCACGACGGACTATCCGGTCGTAGCTTACCAGATGCTCCCCTACGGTGGCGGCCAGGCCGCCATGACGTCCGCGACCTTGCTCCTGCCGACGAGCGCCTGGCATACCAACTACGTTGCCATCAATGGCTACTCGTCATCGGAGTCCGCCGACTTTCCTGGGGCCAATCCCTCGCTGGCCATCGTCGCCCATCAGGATGACACCGACGTGACCATCCTGCCGAAGGTGGACGTCGAAGCAGGTACCAACGTCGAGGCAGCAAGCAGCAACGAGGCGAAGACTTACAAGCTGAACGCTGGTGAGTTCCTGCAGATTACCCAGCCGGAGGAGTTGACCGGAAGCCCCATCCAATCAACCAAGCCCATCGGGGTTTTTGGAGCTCATGCTTGCATGGTCGTGCCGACTGACGGTGGCGACTGTGATTCAGGGCAGCAGCAAATCGCGCCCGTCAGGGCTACTGGCAGCGAGTACGTGGCGGTTCGCTACAAGAACCGCATCGCTGACGTCGAAGAGTCGCCGCCGTGGCGTATCGTGGGGATGGTTGACAGCACGAAGCTCGTCTGGGAGCCGTCTAAACCGAACGGCGCGCCGGATACCATCAACCTCGGCGAAGTGTATGAGTTTGATGCAGGTGAGCCTTTCGTCGTCAGGAGCCAGGGGGTGAACAATCCATTCTATGTTGGTCAGTACATGACCAGCGGCGACCCATACATGTTCATCGGAGACCCCGATTGGGTGAATGTGGTTCCGCCGTCTCAGTTTCTGGATTATTACGTGTTCTTCACTGACCCGACCTATCCCGAGACGAGCCTGGTTGTCGTTCGTAAACCGTCGAAGCTGAATGGCGAGTTCGCTGATGTCGAGCTGGACTGCGCCGGCAAGATCAGCGGGTGGCAACCGATTGGCGATTACGAGTACACCATCGTCGATCTCACGACGGGGGATTTCGAATCGGTGGGCGACTGCGCCAATGGCCGGCACGAGATGCGGAGCGACCTTCCGTTCGGGGTCACGGCATGGGGATGGGGCGCGATCCAGCAGAACTATCGTGTCTCCTACGCCTACCCCGCCGGTGCTGGGTTCTTGCCGATCAATGAGGTCGAGATACCTCCTACGGCCAACTAAAATTTGTTCGACGGGTGATCGAGCATGAATGATACTCCCCGAGGACGGCCATCGAGAACCGGCCTCGGGGGTAGTTCATGCACCTCTGTGGCGTGCTAGCCGGCAACCTCCCTGTACACCGGGACGAGCTCGTTTCATGGAGCAGCATCGGCGGGGAGATCCCTCGCGCAGCGTGCTCCAACGAAGCCGTTCCTGTTGTGCGGATTTTCCGCTGACTGAGCGTCGGTGGCAACGTAGAGCCCGCTGGTCCACGCCGTGCCCCCCCGGACTACACGGTTATCCGTGTTGCCTTCAAGTCGAGCACAATTGTTGCACGGGTTTGGAAGTCCCAGCTGGTCAACGTCCAGCACCAGCTCTCCTGCGTTGCCCGCCATGTCAGCCATGCCCCACCTGGCGTCACCATCCGGAGATTTTGACCCCACGGGTAGGAAGTCCTGCATGCTGCATTCTGCTGCATCGTCCCCATCACCGAGGCAGTTGTAAGCTGCTTTCGACGCGTCGATGGACTCTCCCCAGGGATACAACCTCTGCTCGGCGCCTCCCGCGGCCGCATAGTTCCATTCCGCTTCAGTGGGTAAGCGCCCGCCGTCCCATATGCAGAAGGCGAAGGCTTCGAACCATGTCATGCACGTCATGGGACGGCGCTCATTCTGTTCCGGGAAATCCGTCCAGTGCGAATATTCGCATCTGAGCGCTACTTTCAAGGCTGATTTGTCGGCGGTCAGCTCGCTGTTCCAGTCCGAATTCCAGCCGCTTTCACGAATCTTCGGATGCGCGCCTGCACCGGAAACAGGTGGATCAGCTTGAGTCCCTTTCCCTTCTTCCATGAATGCGCGGAAGCGTCCGATGGTGATCTCGTAGATGTCTAGCCGGAACCCGCTGACGGTTGCTGGGTACATGGGAGCATTTAGACGATCGAACGTCCCTCCCGGGATGCTCGCCGTGCCGCAGCAGTCGGCGTTCGAGCTGCGTCCGCAGTCCGTTCTCGTGCCTGGCCCCGCCCCCTGGCAGCTCGGCGCGACGCAGGCGCCGAGCCGACATCCAGGAAACGGGGCTCCGCACGGCGTCTGGTCTTTCCAGGCACCATCAACGCACTGACGTGGCGTGCGACCGCTGCAGCCTCGCTCGCCCTCGCGGCACTCCACGCACTGCCCTCGTGAACATGCAGGCTGGTCTCCGCTGCAAGGTCGTTGGGTGACCCACTCTCCCGAGGCGCACTGCCGCGGTACGTCGCCCACGCAGTCTCGATCACCATCACCGCACGGCGCCTCGCCGGTTGCGGAGCTTGAGCTGCTTCCGCCGCTCCCCGTGCCGGGAGCGTCGGCGAACTCATCAAGCCCAAGAACGAGCCCACATCCGGCGGTGACCAGCGCAGGTGCAAGTGGAATCAGCAGCAGTAACGTCGTTGGTGTTCGCGTGGAGAATGAACGTGTCTCGGTCTTTGTTTGTGCTCGTGTGAACATCGGGTTCGGTGCTGTTGATCCGGTGTGTGATTTGCTGTGGTTGGACGGTCGCTGTTCGGCGAGCTGCCGCGCCGCGCGGCGGACGTGCTTCGGTCCGCGCTCCGGCCAAGCGACCCACCTCGGCTGACGCTTCGGCCGGGCAGGCGCGGGGGCGTACGTCCCTGCGCTGATCCTGCAGGCCAGCACGCACCCCGCCGGTCCACTGACCCGGACCGAATCGCTGAGCATCGTCGAGCCCAGGCAGCAGCTGCAGCTCACCCCCGCGGCGTCGCCACCGGCAGCGCTGTGCGTGACGGCGCATCGTGCTTCCTCCCTCGCCACCACCGTCACGCTACGCTCGCCGCCACTCGCCCGGAAGTGCCGCCCGCCGTGCACGCCCCGGACGCTGCCTTCCCGCCTCGCGGCGCAGCTCACCCCGCCTCGCCGGCGCAGCTCGCCCCACTTCGCGGCGCTTCTGGCCCGCCTCGCGCGCTGCTCGCCCCGCCTCGCGGCGCCCCTTCGCCCCGCCTCGCGCCGCTCCTCCCACCCCCCTGGCGCGCTCCTCGCACCTCCTGGCTCGACCCAGGAGACATCCTCCCCCGGCCCGAGTAGTCTCCCGCCCGGACGCCGGCCCGCATGCGGCGGAACGCTCGCGTCAACCTCGTTTTTCGAGCGTTGCTTGGAGGACAGCTCACCGTGATGGATCGACGACACCTGCCGGGCCGGAAGCCGCGACACCGGTCGCGCCTGCGCTGCGCGCTGACCGCAGCGGCCCTGGCCGCCCCGGCCCTCGCCGCGCTTGCGCCTTCCACCGCGCGCGCGCAGGACCGGACCTTCTACCTCGATCGCCTCAGGATGGCCGGCGCCCCCGACGACGGGATCGGCGTCTGGCGCCCCCACATGGGCGAGCGGACGCGCCTCTTCGGGCAGCTCGGGCTCGGCGTGTCGGTCCACCCGCTCCGCAACGACAACTACGTCGACGACCTCGCCATCGAGGAGCAGCTCCAGGGCGACGGGCCCGTCACGTCGCAGCTCATCACCTACCTGAACGCGGGCGTGGAGATCCTCGGCCGCGGCGCCCTCCAGGTCTCGTTCCCCATCACCCTCTTCCAGGACGGCAACCAGACGTACAACCGCGAGCTCGGCCTCGACCAGAGCGTCGACCTCAAGACCGCCTCGCCCATGGACCTCCGGATCGACGCGCGCGTCGTCCCGCTGGAGCTCGACGAGCGCCGCTTCCGGCTCGGGCTCACCGGCGCGGTCTTCGTGCCCATCGGCAACACGTACTCGTTCGCCGGCGACAGGACCGTGAGCAGCTCGTTCGGCATCGGCGCCGAGTACGACTTCAAGGACTTCCTCGTCACGCTCAACACCGGCGTCGCGATCCGGCCGCACGTGCAGCTCCACGAGCTCCACGTCGGCAGCGAGCTCACGTACGGCGTCGGCGGCTACGTCCCGCTGCGCGACGGCACGATCCGCCTCGGGGCCGAGGTCTTCGGCTCGTTCGGCCTCATCAAGGAGACGCGCGGCGAGCTCGATGCCTCGCCGATCGAGTGGCAGCTCAACAGCAAGATGTTCCTCACCAAGGACAGGGCGCTCTACGCCGGCGCCGGCGTCGGCACCCGGCTGAGCGGCGGCTACGCCCCCGATTTCCGCGGGGTCGCCGTCGTCGGCGGCTCGTTCAGCATCGAGGAGTCCGACGCCCGCTCGCCCGGCTTCAACTTCGTGATCGAGCAGGAGAAGGACAGCGACGGCGACGGCTACCCGGACGTCATCGACCTCTGTCCGGAGGACCCCGAGGACGGCAAGCAGCCGAAGCCGAGCGACGGCTGCCCGGACATGCCCGATCGCGACGGCGACGGCATCCCCGACGTCGTCGACAAGTGCCCGGACGACCCCGAGGACAAGGACGGCATCGACGATCGCGACGGCTGCCCGGAGGAGGACGCGGACCAGGACGGCATCCCCGACGCCGTCGACAAGTGCCCGAAGGAGCCGGGACAGGTCGTCGTCGACGACCCGGAGAAGAACGGCTGCCCGTACTACATCCGCAGGATCCAGGGCTCCGCCGAGATCGAGATCATGAAGCAGGTCGAGTTCGAGTTCGACAGCTCCAGGATCCTCCCGCAGAGCTATCCGATCCTCGACGAGGTCGTGCGGCTGCTCAAGGCGAACCCCGAGATCAAGCTGCTCAGCATCGAGGGGCACACCGACAACCAGGGCACCGTCGACTACAACGACAGGCTCGCTCAGAACCGCGCCACCGCGGTCAGGATCTACATCATCAACAAGGGCGTCCAGACGGAGCGGCTCACGTCCGTTGGCTACGGCTCCCGCCGGCCGCTCGTGTCCAACGACACGCCGGAAGGCCGGCAGCGCAACCGGCGCGTCGAGTTCCACATCAAGTCGCAGGCGATCGAGGGCCGGTAAGCTCCGCCCGGAGCGGCCCTCCGGCTCATCCCCCGACATCAAGCGAGGTTTGCGTGCACGTGCCGGTGACGCGCACGCAAACCCCGTCTCCCTGAGCCGGCCAGACTTGCGTACCCGTGCCGGTGACGCGCACGCAAACCCCGTCTCCCTGAGCCGGCCAGACTTGCGTACCCGTGCCGGTGACGCGCACGCAACCTCGTCTCCCTGAGCCGGCGAGGTTTCGTCCTCACCGCGCGGGCGCGCCCTGCGCGGCGTGGTGCGCGAGCGTTCTCCACGGGAACGTCTTCCACGCGGGCGCTCGCCGCCCCAGCGCGCTCGCGCTCCTCCGCGGCGCCGCCCCAGTGCGCTCGCGCTCCTCCGCGGCGCCGCCCCAGTGCGCTCGCGCTCCTCCGCGGCGCCGCCCTCCGCGGCCCGCCGTCCGTCAGTCGTCGTGATGTCCGAGCGCCGGACGGCGATGGTCGCACTTGCCCGGGATCGGAAAGCCGCAGACCTTCTCTTCCGTCAGGCAGTCCTGCTTCGCTGGACACTGCTCGGGATCGAGGACGTCCGGGTCGCACGGACGAGAGCAGAAGTCAGGCCTCGGCAGCGGAGCGTCGTAACGGCCGTTGCCGTCGACATCGAGGTAGATCGGATTCGTGACCGCATAGGGCGGTACCGGCGACCAGTCCGGCACCGTCGGCGTGGGCGCGAACAGGGCGTTGATCGCGGGGATCCTGCCGAACGCGTCGCTCGCCAGTCGGGACAGCTGGATCTCCCCGAACGGGACGTCCAGGGACACAGGGCTCATGAGGTTCCTGTCCTCGAGCCCCATCGCGATGATCACCACCCAGGAGTCGCGGTCCGGCACCGTGAACGTGACCTTGCCGCGCACGTCCACGAGCGCTGTCGGCGGCATCGCCGGCTCCAGCAGGCGAATCATCCTGCCGTTGAGGTAAACCTCCACCCGATCGACGCCGAACCAGCTCGCCGTCTGGACGTCGAAGAGGAGCTCGTGCGGCTTTCCAGCGCTCGCCGCCGCCACCTCGCCGTACGTCTTGCCGCCGATCGTCGCCCGGATGAACGGGCCGTACGTCGTGAAGGCGTGCGCGCCCCGCAGGCTCTCGACCGCGGCCGGCGTCTCCAGGGCAGCAGGAGAGTCCGTCGCGCTCCGGAAATAGGTCCGCGGGAAGCCCGGCTCCTTCGAGCCGTCGTGGCCGTCGCTGCTGGCGACCTGCGCCGGGAGGAGCCCGCGCTCGAGATAGCGGAAATAGTCGTCGACCTGGCCCGCCCTGTAGGTGCACGGCTCGTCGCGCGCCCCCTCGGCGACCGGCCCGTCGCCGAGCGCGGCGGGACCACAGAGCTCCTGGTTATCAGCGCTCGTTCCCGAGAAGCTCCAGTTCCTGTCCTGCTCGTCGGGCGTCCGGGCGAGCACGCGCTTCATGAGCGCCCACGCGAGCTCCGTGCGAGCGCGGCGCTTGCAATCGGCCGTCGCGACGAGGACCGCGGCGGAGCCAGGGTCGCCGCCCGGCCCGGCCGTCGCCCCGCCGGGTAACGCGCACGGCGCGCGCAGCCAGCCCGCCACCTCGGGGCACGCCGCCTCGACCTCCGCGGCGCTCCCGGCGGCGTTCAGCCGCGCGAGGCAGCGGTTCCAGTCGACGACCTCGGCCAGGCTCGGCGTGCGCACCAGATCGAACCGCTTGCCATTGATGATCTCCATGGCGTCGAACTCGCAGCTCGCGGTCCGGAAGACAGGGTTGTTCTCCTCGAGGAACGTCGGTGTCCGGTCCATCGTGTAGGTGTCGACGCCGAGCTGATCGATGTAGCCGAAGAAGCCGTCGCGCGGGTGGGCGACGATCGTCAGCGGCGCCACCGTGCCGTCGCCCGAGGCGCGGATCGCGTCGAGGATCGTCCCGCCGGGCTCACAGGTCCAGTCGTGGGCGCCGTGGCTCGGCACGTCGAGCTCGTCGTACCTGAGCGGGAAGCCGATGAAATGCCCCTGCTCCAGCGTCGTGATCTCCGCCCCGATCGCCGTGACGAGGTGGGGCTCGAGCCCGAGCGCGCGCACGGTCGGCTGGTAATCGGTCTCCACGTCGTGATCGGTCGACACGGCGAGCTCCACGCCCTCCGCCGCCACGGTGGAGACCCGCCGCGGCAGCGCCATGCCGCTGTCGAAGCTCGGCCTGGAGTGGAGGTGCATGTCGGCCGACATCCACCCGGTCGTGTCGACCTCGCGGACGAGCGTGGCGTCGAGCTGGAACGCGCGGCCCGGCGCGAGCGTCACGTCGCGCTCCACGTGGATCCCGTACTCGATGCCTCGCGACACGGTGATCTGGTATCGCCCCGGCTCGATCTCCACCTCTCCCTCGCCGGTGGCCGTGACCTCGATGGCGCGGTTGCCGTTCCCGAGCCGCCCGTCGCCGAGGTAGACCCTGCGCCGGCCGTCGCCAGCGAGCCGCCGCCCGGCCGCGTCGAGGGAGGCGAAGGCGATCTTGGCCGGTACCCGCTGGCCTGCCCCGTCGGCGACGCGGTAGCGCACCCTGGCCGGCGCGGGCAGGCGCGGCGCGACCGCGACCTGCTCCCCGGCCCGCACGCTCACCCGGACGGGCGCCGACATCGACGTCCCCGCCGCGTTCCGCGCCACGAGCACGTAGCTGCCGGGCGGCAGGGCGCCGCGGAAGTCGCCGTCCTCGGACGGGTCGAGGCCGACGTCCGCGTCGATCTGGTTGACGAGGCCGACGTCGCCGCGCGCCTCCCGGTTGGCCGCCACGAGCTCGTCCAGCGAGCCGAAGGGCCGCGACGGGTCCGGATCGGAGAAGACGAACACCCGCGCGTTCGGCGCGCCCTCCAGCGTGTCCTGCCACAGCACGTGGCCGCTGACCGTGCCCGTCGCGGTCCCGCGGAGCCGGTGCATCACGTCCGTCACGCTCGCCACGTCGCCGTCGCCCACGGCCAGGTAGCGCTCGTAGCTGAACGCACGGTGGACGTCGCACGCCGCGTCGTCGTCCTCGCTGAACAGGCACGAGCGGCTGGCGGACAGGAACGCTGTCGCCGCGCTCGCGAAGAGGGGCACATTGACCACCGAGGGCGCCGCGCCCTCCTCGGCCTTCGTGAAATAACCATAGCTGACGTCCCCGCCGGCCGCGGCCACGAAGTCGAAGGTGAGCGGCTCCTGGAACGAGTTCCGCCCGGCGTTCCAGGCGTCCTGGACCGCCGTGTCCTCGTCGAAGCCCGCCCCGGGCGCGAAGACGTCGTTCTGGTTGCCGAAGAAGACGAAATCGCCGGCGACGATGCCGGCGCGGCGCGACGCCGCTTGCTGCGCGTCGTCGGGCGGATCCCCGAGGATGTTGCCGAACACCGAGACGGGGGCGGTGGCGTTGTCCAGGGGGAGCACGTCGCTGCACTCGCACGTCGGGCAGCCGCCCGGGTCCTGCTTGTACCCGTTCGGGCACTCCTCGCAGCTCCGCTGCGGTGCGCAGCTGGGCGGCGGCTTGTCGTCGAGCAGGAGCGTCGTGCGCACCGTCACGAACCGATCGCCCGGGTGAAGGAGGTAGTCTGTCCGGAAGCGGATCCTGGAGCGCACGTTGGGGAAGAAGAGGCCGAGCAGGTCCTCCTGCGCCCGGAGCAGGCCTATCGCCTCGAACAGGAACTCGCCGTCTCCCTCGACGCGGATGCCGGCCTCTGCCCCGTCGGAGCCGTCCGCGAGCACGGAGACGTCGGTCGCCGTCGGGTCGGGGACGATGAGGTTGGCGAGCGAGAACATCTCGGCGAACCGGTCTCGCCCCTGGCCGCCCTCCTCGCCGATCCGGCCGCGCCGACGGTCGACGTCGACGATCGCGCCGCCGAAGATCCCGGGGCCGGGCGAGTCCCGCCCGCCGAGGATCGCCACGCGGATCTGGTCGTTCTCGAGCAGGAAGTCGCCCACGTCGGCCATCGCCACCGGGCCGCCGACGAGCTCGGCGCGCTGCTCGATCTGCTTGGCGCGGAGCAGCCGGTCGCCGCCGCAGCTCGGGAGCGCGGGCGCGGCGAGCGCGGCGGCGGCGAGCGGGAGGAGCGCGATCCTCGTGAACCAGCGGTGTTTTCGCCGCACAGAGATGTCCCCTAGAGCGAGAGCTGAAGTTGCAGGATGAGGGCGTCGTTCGCGAGCGAGAGCCCGCCGAGCTCTTCACGATGCGTGTAGTCGAGCTGGGCCTTCACCAGATCGTCGTACGCGTGGTAGCTCACGCCGCCGGTGAGCACGAGGTTGTCCCCTTCGTCGTCGACATCCATGTTGGGGTCGATCCACTCCACCCGACCGGAGACGCCGAGCTTCCGGGCGACGATCATGTAGCCTGCCTCGAAGACGAGCGCGAGCGACGAGACCGACGTGACCTGCGCGATCGGCTGGGTGGGCACCGACCTGGGGCTCGCGCCGGTCCACAGCACCTCGCCGAGCGCGTGCAGCCCCGAGGCGTGCACGAGGACATCGGCGCTCGCGCCGTACAGCGTGCGCGCGCCGCCGTTGCTGAAGAAGCCGTCCGCGCCGGCCCCGACGCGGAAGGGCGAGCGCGCGACGTCCTGGAGGGTGCGGCCGAGCGGGCCCAGCGGCTCGGCGGCGAGCCTGCCGGCGACGGCGATCCCCTCGAATCGGTTGCCGAGGGGAGCGAGGCTCTCGGACTGGCCTGCGTAGAACTGATCGGCGCGCTGGAAGGCGTTGTAGACGCCCGCGTGGTAGCTGAAGGCGCGGTCCTGGAGGTAGCCCTCGGCCTGGATCCCGACCTGCGTGAACGGGGCGATCGCGCGGACGGCGAGCGGCCGCTCCGTCAGGGCCCCTTCGCCGGCGCCGAGCATCGCCGAGCGCGAGAAGGGGACGGTCCGCGCGCCGGCATAGACCTCCAGCGCGCGCGCCGCCGTGACGCCGCCCCACGCCTCGTGGATGCGCGCCGTTCCCTCGTCGCCCCCGGCGAGCTCCGTGGAGATGGCGAACCGGACGAGCCCCGCGACGTCGCCGTGCAGCCCGGCTCGGACGCGGCGCAGCCGGAAGCCGGGCTGCTCGGCGCTGTCCCCGGCCTGGCTCAGCGCGTCGTCGCCGACGTAGGGCGCTGCTTGCAGGGCGAGCAGCGCGATCGGCCTGAGCTCCAGCGGCCCGAGCGAGAACCGCGCCCGCTCCCGGAAGCCCGGCTCGAGCGGCTCGCGGCCCGCGGCCGCCGCCGCGACCGGCGCCGGCGCGGCCGGCGGCTGCGAGGCCCGCGCCTGCTTCTCCTGCGGCGGTCGCGGTCTCTCCGGCGCTTCCGGGCGAGCCTCCGGCGCCCTCGCGCCCTCCAGCTCGCCGCCTTCTCCCTCTCCCTGAGCTCCCTGCGGATCGGCCGGCCTCGCGCCCGCGGCGGCGGGCTCCTCGGCCGCGGGCTCGGGCTCCTGCGCGCGGGGCGAGGAGAGGGCGAGCAGGACGGCGGCGCCGCCTGCGGCGCAAGCAAGATGCCTCATCGATTCAGGTCTCCTGGAGGGCTGCGTGGAGCGCCCCGTGCCGCTCCGGATGGCCAGTGGGTGTCATCTCGTGCCGTGTCCGCGCCTGACGAGGTGCCGGTGAAACTAGAGGAAGACGCGCTGCGCTGCAATCGGCGCCGCGTCCTGTGCTAAGGCTCGCTGCGCCTCGAGGGCCCGCCCGCAGCTCGCCCCGCAGGCGGAGGGCAGGGAGGGCCACCCTTCTCATGCAAACGCCCGGATCGAGCCCGCCCAACAGCGCCGACAGCGAGGACACGCCCGGGGCCAGCGCGCCCGCCCGCCCCGGCGGCGACGCGGCTCCCCCCGCGCCGGGGACAGGGCCGCGCTGGGCGAGCGACAGGGTGTTTCTCGCGACCTTCGCGCTGCTCGCCATCGCGGCGATCGTGCCGATATGGCGCGTGCGGTTCCTGCCCCTGCTCGACCTGCCGAACCACCTCGCGGCGGTCCAT
Organism: Sorangium sp. So ce321; assembly: GCF_051530195.1. Taxonomy (NCBI): domain Bacteria; kingdom Pseudomonadati; phylum Myxococcota; order Polyangiales; family Polyangiaceae; genus Sorangium; species Sorangium sp. So ce321. The sequence continues at coordinate 3,811,861 of NZ_CP150329.1, forward strand.
ATCTGGCACAATTTCGATGAGCCGTGGACTCGCTTCCATGACTTCTACGAGCTCAGCCTCCGTCCGGCCCCCTACGGCGCATATCATATCCTGACGCACGCCCTCGCGTACGTCGTCCGCCTCGAGGACGCGAATCGGCTCGTGCTCTCCGGCTATGTGCTCTCCATCCCGGCGGCGGCGCTCGGCTGGGCGCGCCGGACGCGGCGCAGCCCGTGGCTTTCGGTCCTCACGTTCCCGCTGGCGTTCAGCCTCTCGTGGGCGTGCGGCTTCCTGCCGTTCCTCGTCGGCATTTCCCTGCTGCTCGCCGGCGTTGTCGCGCTCGACGCCCACCTCGAGCGGCCGAGCTGGGGGCGCGCCGCCGCCGTGGCGCTGCTCAGCGTCGGCTGCGGCCTCAGCCATCCGCTCATCCTCTTCGGCTATTACGTCTGCGTCGCCGTGCTGATGCTCTGTTACCTGCCCCGGTGGCGGCGGATCGCCGGCGCGCTGCCGCTCTTCGCGCCCGCCGCCACGCTCCTCGCCTGGCAGCTCGTCGCCTTCAAGAGCCCCATGGTCGATCTGCGGAGCGGCCCGCGGTTCCAGGGCGCCTGGGTGCCCTGGCACGAGATGCTCCGCTCGCTCCCCGAGTACACGCTCAACTCGGTGTCGGGCGATCTCGACACCCGCCTCTTCTGGGTGCTCCTCGCGGTGGCGTCGGTGCTGGCCGCCTGGAGCGTCGCCGGGCTCTTCCGGGCAGCGCGCGCGCGAGGGGAGGGGAACGCGGCCGGCCCGCCGCCCGGCTCGCTGCTCGACCGCCTGCACCGCCATCGCTCGCTCGCCCTCTGCGCAGCGATGACGGCGTGTTATTTTCTCGTGCCGCTGCACCTGGCCCGCCCGTTCGACTGGTGGTTCGTGAGCGGGCGCTTCTCGCCGCTCCTCTGTTTCTTCGGCTTCCTGGCCATCACCGCGCCGCTCCGGGGTCGCGCTCGCCTCCTGATGGCCCCGGCCGTGGTGGCCGCGCTCGTGCTGCCGCTGCACCTCTCGCAGAAGTACGAGGGCTTCGACGAGCGTCTCCAGCCGTTCGCCCGCCTCGTGGCGCGGATCCCGCCCCGCGCCGAGGTGCTCTTCGTGTCGCTGCCGCCGCGGACCGACGAGGCCCTGATCATCGAGGGCACGAATCACTTCAACTCGTGGGTGCAGATCATGCGCGGAGGCTTCAGCGCGGACGGGTGGCACAACGTGGGCTTCCCTTTCACGCTGAAGCGCCGCCTCCCCGCGCCGCCGTCGAACCGCGGTGAGTGGTTCAACCCGGATGTGCACGGCGTCGCCTACGACTATGTGATCCTCCGGAACGAGCGGCCGGAAAAGCCGGTGTTCACCGCGGCGCACACCCGCTTTCGCCGCGTCGATCGAGAAGGCGCCTTCACGCTGTACGAGCGCACGCGCTGATCGCCGTCTCGGTCGCACTTCCGCCGCCGCGGCGCGGCGCGCCCGGTCACGCCGCGCCGCGCGCGCGCGTCACCGCGGGGCGGCATCCGCCGGCGCGCCCGTTGTCGCGTCTCCGTCGAGGCGCCTCCTCTCCGCCGATCGTCCGTCGCCCGCGCCGCCGGCAGGGTATCCTACGATCCTCGCGGTCGAGCGCCCCCCGGGGGCGCCGCCCCGCGGAGGGGAGCAGCTCGCCGATGTCGACCAGAACCCGCGCTGTCCGTCGCCGTCCGCTGGCCTGGACCGGAGGGCTGGCCGCCCTGGCGGCGCTCGCGCTCGCGTCCGGGGCGGTGCCTTCCTGCGCCGGCGCGGCGGCCCCCGACGGGCCCCTGGGCGGCGGAGGCGAGGGCGCCGCCGGCTGCCCGGCCGATTGCTCTGCGGACCCGAGCGCGCCGCTGTGCGACCCGGAGACGGGCAGCTGCGTGGCCTGTCTCCCCGGCGCCGCCGCGTGCCCGCCCGGCCATCGCTGCGCGCCCGACACGAAGCGGTGCGTGCCCGGGTGTGATTCCCGAGCAGACTGCCCTGCTCCGCTCACTTGCGATCTCGAGGAGCACGCCTGTGTCGGCTGCGCCGCGAGCGACGAGTGCCCGCCTGGCCAGCTGTGCTCGGAAGAGGGCGAGTGCGTTCAGGGCTGCTCGGCGGCGCGCCCGTGCCCGGGCGGGGCGGCGTGCTGCGGTGGCGTCTGCCGGGATCTCGAGGCGGACGCGCGGAGCTGCGGCGTGTGCGATCGCGCGTGTCCGGAGCTGGCCCACGCCGAGAGCGCCTGCGTCTCGGGCGCCTGCGGGCTCAGCGCCTGCGACAGCGGGTTCATCGACTGCAACAGGGACCCGGCGGACGGCTGCGAGCACGACGTCGCGGCGCGCGGGCCCTGCTCGTGCACGCCGGGCGAGACGAGGGCGTGTTACCAGGGGCCGCCGGGCACCGAGGGGGTCTCTCCCTGCGCCCCCGGGGTCTCCACCTGCAGGGCGAGCGGCCTCGCGTGGGGGCCGTGCCTCGACCAGGTGCTGCCGGAGCTCGACGCGTGCGGCGACGGCATCGACAACGACTGCGACGGCGCGGTCGACAACACCCCCGACCAGGACGGCGACGGGTGGACGAGCTGCGAGGGCGATTGCTGCGACTCCGCGTCGGACGGGTGCAGCGCCCCGGCCTTCGTGAACCGCGGCGCCTTCGATGTGCCGGACAACGGCGTCGACGACGACTGCGACGGCGCGGTCGACAACACCTCGCCTTGCGACGCGGGCCTCGCGAGCGACTCGGCTTCCGCGCTCAATTACGCGAAGGCGATGGATCTCTGCGCCACGACGACGGCGACCCCGCCGTCGCCCTCGGACCGCACGTGGGGGGTCGTCTCCGCGAGCTTCCAGCGCGCCGACGGCACCGGCGCGCCGGCGGTGGCCCAGCGGTCGATCCGCCAGGGCTTCGGCTCCGGCATCTCGCCGCTCCGGGGCGCGCGGCTGGCGGTGCTCTCGACCGGCGTGGCCGCGGCCCAGGCGGCGCCGAACGACACGAGGCCGAGCTTCGCCCCGTTCCAGGGCGGCCGGGACATGGGGACGTCGAGCGGCATGCCCGCGGACTGGCTCGCAGCGAACGGCGAGAACCTGCCGAACGCGCCCGGCTGTCCGGAGCCGCAGGGCGGCACGACGGCCCACGATCCCGTGATGTTGCGGCTGCGCGTGCGCGTGCCGACGAACGCGAGCTCGTTCAGCGTCTCGACCTTCTTCCTCTCGTCCGAATACCCGGAGTGGGTGTGCAGCCGGTTCAACGACTTCTTCCTCGCGCTGCTCGACTCGACGTTCGAGCCCTTCCCGGGCGAGACGCCGAACCCCGCGGACAAGAACCTCGCCTTCTACGACCCTCCGCCCGCCGGGGCGCCGGTCTACCCGCTGGGCGTCAACCTCGCCTTCGGCGGCACCGGGCTGTTCACCCAGTGCGTCAGCGGGCCGACCGGGTGCGGGGGCGGCGCCACCCCCGGCACGACGAGCACCTGCGCGGGCACGGGCCAGCTCCGCGGGACGGGGTTCGACACCGCGAGGCCGCCTGCCCAGTTCGACGGCGAGCCCGGCTGGTGCGGCGCGAGCGAGCTCGCCGGCGGCGGGACGGGGTGGCTGGTCATGCACGGCAATGTCAGCCCGGGGGAGATCATGGAGCTGCGGTTCGCGCTCTGGGATACCGGCGATCCCTGGAACGACTCTGTCGCCCTCCTCGACAACTTCCAGTGGTCGAGCTTCGCCTCGACACCAGGCACGCGCAACTGAGGCGCTGAGGTGTCGAGCGGGCTCGCGGCCGGAGGCGAGCCGGCGCGCCTCGGGCGCCGGCTCCGGGGTGCTGTCTCCGGACGGCGGCGCCTCGAGCGAGGCGCATTGGGCGGTCGCCGTCGGATTTTCCCGGCCAGCGACGGGCTCCCACCAGGGTGAAAGCGCATTGATCTTTTCTTCCCGTGTTCCTGCCTTCGTGGTCACATCGGACCACCATCTGCGGATAAGGGCGCCCGGGGGGGCGCTTCTGGGCGCACCTCGGTCAGCGAGCCCGAGGGGCGCGCGAACGCAGCGGACGGACGGCGACCCGATTACACTGCGCGGTGGACCCGGGGTCCGCGGCACGCACCCCCCGGCTTCGCGCTCGCAGGAGCGCTTCTGTTCATCACCCAAGGAGACTGCATGAGGAGAACGATCACCCCGCTCGCGCTGATGCTCGCGAGCCTGTCTTTCGCCACGCTCGGCTGCGACAGCAAGGGGAACGACGCGACGACCCCGGGGGCGGTGGCCGAGGGCAAGCCGGCCGACAGCGCCGCGCCCGCCGCGACGACGGCCGCGCCCGTGGAGGCGGCGGCCGTGCCGGCTGCCACCACCGCGGCGCCGTCGGCCGCGCCCGCGGAGTCGGCCGCCGCGGCCGCCGAGCCCGCGGAGACGGCCGCCGCGGCGGCGCCGAAGGCGACCGCGGCCGCCGCACCGGCGGCGAGCGGCGCCGCGCAGGCGGGCGAGAAGAAGTTCGAGTGCGGCGCAAAGGGCCAGAAGCTGTGTCCGATGCAGGCCTGGATGAAGAGCACGATGGCCTCGGCCACATCGAGCGGCGACGGCGCGAAGATCGCGGCGGCGCTGCAGTACGTGGCCGGCAAGCCGCCGCCCGGCATGGGCAGCTGGGGGGCGATCTCGAAGGCCGGCGCCGCCAAGGCGAAGGCCGGCGATATCGACGGCGCCAAGGCGAGCTGCAAGCAGTGCCATGACCTCTACAAGGAGCAGTACAAGAAGACGATGCGCGATCGCGCCTGGTGATTCGCGATCCGCGCGCCGCGCGCGCGGCGGACGCGCACCTGCCCGCCCTGCTCGCCGCTGCGCCCGCCGCGGCCCAGACCCAGTGAAGTTCCCGTAATTCAATGACAATTGGCCGAAGCGAGGCGCCCTCGCGAGCGCTCCGCGGCCTCCCCTGAGCACGGCGAGCGGCGCGCGCTCGTCTCGCGCGCTCGGGCGGCGACCGCCGCTCGGTCGACGGGAGCGCGGGACAAACATCTTGGACGGGAGGGGGTGATGCGATAGAGCGCTGAGCTGATGGCGCGCGCTGTTCGCACAGGCCCTGGGGGTGCCCAAGTGCCGGCCACCTCGCCGGCTCGCGCGCGGGGTGCCGGCGGGTCGAGCGGGGCTGCGGGCGCGCCCCGCGCGCGCGTCGGCCAGGCGGCCGACCCGTTCTCCAGCAGCGCGCTGCCGCCCTCGAAGCCGCGCGCGGGCGCGCCGCCTCGGCTCACGGCGGACGCGGCGCCCGATGTCAGGCCGGGCACGGTGGCGCCGCCGCCGCCGAGCGTGCGCCCTCCTCCGGCCGCTGCGCGCGCGGAGTCGAGCCCGCCAGCGGCCGCCTCGAAGCGTCCTCCTCCGCCGGATCCAGCGGCCGCCTCGAAGCGTCCTCCTCCGCCGGAGGACGAGGACGAGGACGACGACGCCAGGGGCGGCTCGCAGCGCGGCCGGCCGCGCGGCCCCTTCACGCAGCACCGGCGGCTCGACTCGCTTCGCAGCCTGCTGCAGAAGCACCCTGCCGGCCTCACGATCTACGACCTCGCGCGCGAGCTCAACGTCACGCCGCGCTCGCTCCGGCGCTACCTCGTCGAGGTCAAGCGCGAGCTCGATCTCGTGTCGGTCGCCACGCGCCCCGGCGGCCCTCGCCTCTGGCGGCTGTCCCCGAGCGAGGCGCCCCGGCGCGTCGAGGTGCGGCGGACGCAGGCGTACGCCCTGCTCGCCGCCCGCCGCCTCTTCGAGCCGATGCGCGGCTCGACGCTCTTCGAGGAGATCGACCTCGCCGCGCAGCGCCTGCTCGGCGTCGCGCGCCGGCCGGGGCGCGGCCCGAACGCCGGCGTCGCCGACGCGCGGCTCGAGGAGCGGTTCCTCTACCTCCCGTTCGCGCCGAAGGACTACGCCGCGCGGACCGAGGAGCTCGACGACCTGTTCCAGTCCGTCGCCGACCTGCGCCCGCTCCGGTGCCGCTACCGCCGCGCGCGGGACGGGCGCGAGGAGCGGGTGCTCATCCACCCGTACGCGCTCGTGCTCTACAAGGACGCGATCTACTGCGTGGGCCTCCACGTCGGCCGCGGCGAGGTGCGCACGTTCCTGCTCGATCGCATGCGCGACACCGAGTGCGCCGTCACCGAGCGGTTCGAGCTGCCGCCTGATTTCTCGATCGACGACTACTTCCAGGGCCACTTCGGCATCTGGCGCGGCGGCGAGCCCCGGCGCGTCGTGATCGACTTCGACGAGCGCGTGACCGAGTTCGTGAGGACGCGCAAGGTGCACCCGTCCCAGGAGATCACGGCGCTGCCGAGCGGCGGCGTGCGGCTCACGATGCACATCGGCGACATGACGGAGCTCGCGACGTGGGTGCTCGGCTTCGGCGAGACCGCCCGCGTCGTCGAGCCGCCCGACCTCGTCGATCGCGTGAAGCGCGAGCTGGCAGGCGCGCTCGCGCGCTACGCAGAGGCGCCGCCGGCCGACGGGCAATGACGCGAGCGCGGCCGGGCCGGCGCCCTGGCCGTGCGGGCGCGGGGGGGCGCGGAGGGCAGCGCCGCTCCCTCCCCGACCGCCCGCGCTCTCCTCCGCGCCGCCTCCCGGTCCGCGTCAGCGCGACGCGCGCAGCGCCTCGTCGATCATCTTCTGGTGCTCCGCCGGATCCGCCCAGCGGGCGCGCCCCTCGGGCGGGAGCAGATCGATCGGATCGAAGTACGTGTACCGCTGCCCCGGCTTGACGCTCGGCGCCTCGAACACCGAGATCCCGGTCGTGCGGTCGTAGTGCTCGAACGAGTGCGCGTCGCGCTTGCCGCCGCCCCCTGGCGCGTCGACGACGAACGTCGGCGTGTTGAACCCGGCGGTCGAGCCGCGCACGTGCTTCTCGATCATGAGCCCGGTCGCGAGCGTGGTCCGGAGGTCCTCCACGCCCCGGACGAGGTCGTGGATGTAGACGTAATAGGGGTGCACGTGCAGGTGCCCGAGGCGCTTCACGAGCAGCTTCATCGTCTCGGGCGTGTCGTTCACCCCGCGCTGCAGCACCGACTGGTTCCTGACCGTGATCCCGCGCTCGAACAGCTTGTTCATCGCGTCGCGCGTGATGCCCGTGATCTCGTTCGGGTGGTTGAAGTGCGTGTGGATCACGACCTCCTTGTGCAGCTTCCGGCCGAGCTCCACGGTCCGCGTGACCGCGTCGATCCACTCGTCGTCGGTGAGGATCTTCTGCGGCATCACGGCCGGGCCCTTGGTGGCGAGGCGGATGCGCTGGATGTTCGGCATCCTGAGGAGCGTCTCGCCGATCGTGCCGAGCTGCTCCGGCCGCAGGTTGTACGCGTCGCCCCCGGAGACGACGATGTCCTCCAGCTCCGGGCGCGACGCGATGTACGCGTACGCGCGCTTCCACCGCTCCTCGTCGACCTTGAAGTGGGTCTTCTCGACCTCGTCCGTGTCGATGCCCACCGCGTAGCTGCGCGTGCAGAAGCGGCAGTACACGGGGCAGGTGTCGAGCGGGAGGAAGAGCGCCTTGTCGGCGTACCGGTGCGTCAGCCCGGGGACGGGAGCGTCCGCGCGCTCGTGCAGCGAGTCGAGCCCGAGGTTCGGATGATCCGGCAGGATGCGCGAGGCGAGCGGGATGAACTGCGTCCGGAGCGGATCGCGGACCGGATCGTTCCAGTCGATCAGCGAGAGCAGGTACGGCGAGACCCGGACGCTCATCGGCGCGTGCGCGAAGCCCTCGGTCGCGTCGCGAATGAAGTCGTCCGACACCATGCCGCGGAGCGTGTCGAGCAGCTTGTCCGGGCGGGTGATCGACTTCTTCGCCTGCCACCGGTGGTCCATGAACTGCTCGTCGGTCACGTCGGCGTACGCCGGGATCCTCCGGAAGTCGGGCATCTCGAGCAGCTTCGCGTGCTGGAGCGACGCCGGATCGACCGACGGCTTGAGGGGCGCGATGTCGTGGCTTCGCTTGGTGAGGTCGATGAGGCTCGAGGTGGTCGTCATGTCGTGGACCCTTGTCCGCCGGAGAGAAGATGGCGTCAGCGGATGGCCGCCTGCCTGCGCCTGCGCTTCTCAGGGCCTGCCTGAGAGATGCAGAGGCAGCGGTCTAGCGGATCGTAGCATCGCGGTACACCCGTCGGGGGCGGTGTGCGCTGCGTCTTCGGCTGGCGGGCGGAGGTGCTCTGGCGGCGGGCGAGCCGATCAGGGCTCGATCGAGGCCACCGTGGTGTCCCGGGTGGTGCGGTAGCGCGCATAGTAGGTCCGCACGCGCGTGACGTAGGCCTGGGTCTCCTCGTAGGGCGGGATGCCGCCGTACCGCATGACGGCCCCTTCGCCAGCGTTGTACCCGGCGATGGTGAGATCGAGATCTCCGTTGAAGAGGTTGGCCAGGACGCGCAGGTACCGCGTCCCTCCGAAGATGTTCTCGCGCGCGTCGAACGCGTCGCGCACCTGCATGCGGAGGGCGGTCTCGGGCATCAGCTGCATCAGGCCCTGCGCGCCCACGGGCGAGACGGCCCGCGGGTCGTAGTCGCTCTCGCACTTGATGACGGCGCGGACGAGCTCCTCGGGGATCTGGTAAAGCGTCGCGGCCTGCCGGATCCACGCGTCGTAGCGGCTGAAGCGCTCGAGGGACTTGTCGCTCGGGGCGACCGGGGCCACGCCGGCGCGCGTCGAGGAGCGGCGCCCGTCGCCCTTGATGTACAGCTTGAAGCGCGCGTCGCCGGCGGAGCGGTTCGAGAAGTGCACCGTCCCGTCGGCGTCGGTGTAGGTGAAGATGTCGGCGAGCGCGCTGCCCGGGTGCAGCGCGAGCGCGGCGAGCCCGAGCGCGGCGGCGAGGGCCCGCAGCGGCGCGCGACGCCAGGAGCTGGAGATCGGTGTGGCGAGCATCTCTGACCGCAGCATAGGTTGTGATCGCCCGCTCGTGCAAACCGCACCGTGACGGCGGACGAGGCGGCGAAACGGAGACGACGGAACGGAGACGACGGCAAGGAACACCGCGGTCAGCGGCAACGAACGCCGCGCGCCGCGGTGGCATTCCGGGGACGCTTCCCGGGGTGTCCAGCGGGTCGCGGCGTCCCCGTGAAACGTCTGTCTGGTGAGCACGTTCCGGGCGCTGTACTAAGGCGGCGCCATGGAGATCGGCTGGCGACACGTGCTCGTGGGGGTTGCGGCCCTCTTCCTCCTGTTCCTGATCGTCAAGATGCGCCCCGCGCGGCGGCGCCGGGACGCGCTGAGCGCCGAGGTGCAGGCCGCGCGCGAGCGCGCGCGTCGCGCCGCGACCCCGCGCGAGCGGGCCGAGGCCCTGTGCGACGCGGGGGTGCAGGCGCTGCGCGGCGGCCGCCGCGTCACGGCGGCGGTGGGCTTCTTCGTGCGCGCCATGCGCGCCGACCCCACCTCCGCCCGCGTCATCGAGCTCGCGAGCGGCGCGCTGGCCAGGCGCAGGCCACGGCTCCTGGAGAAGATCCTCTGGCGACGGCTCGCGGTGCTCCCGTGGGAGGGCGAGCACCGCGACGCGGCGCGCGCGGCCGCCATCGGGCTGCAGGGGCTCTACCGGCGCGAGATCCGGGACCGGAGCCGCGCCGAGATCATGCGCAAGCTGGCCCAGACGTTCGGCTGAGCCGCGGCGCGAGCGCCGCCGCGGACGTCACGTCCCCCAGAACGTCCGCGGCAGCGCGCCGCGGTTCGACAGCGAGACGAGGTCCATGAGCAGCGCGATCGTCACGTGGACCAGGAAGCCCGAGTAGATGCTCTTCGTGCGCATCGCGAGCGAGCCGAGCGCGATCCCCGCGACGACGGCGCCGGCCGCCTCGAGGTACGGCTTGCCGAAGTGGATCATGCAGTACGGGACGACCATCGCGAAGATCGCGCCAGAGCCCAGGGTGTGCCGCAGGCCCGCGAGCCAGAAGCCGCGGAAGAAGATCTCCAGCGCGAAGAACTGCGCGAAGTACATCGCCTCCCAGGTGAGCAGGTCGAACCAGGAGCGCGAGGACTGCTTGTAGAAGGGGTAGTAGTTCCCGAAGTCGGGCGCGCTCGCGACGATGAACACCGCCGGCACCACGACCGCGAGGCAGAGCAGATAGATCCACGCGTGCTGCGCGAGCCCCCGGACGCGCAGCCCCATGTCGAGCAGGCTGTCCCTGGGGAAGCAGAGCTTCCACGCGACCATCGGGATCGCCACGTAGCCGAAGACGCGGGTGAACGACCACCAGACATAGCTGTAGAGCTCGTCGTAGCGGCGGAGCGAGACGGGCAGCCATGCCCCGGCCGGCGAGAGCGCCTGCGCGAGCTCGACCTCGCGCAGCCACGGCCGGATGTGCTCGTCGTAGACGGCCCGGCCGCCGTAGTACTGCTGCAGCATCAGCACGACCGCGGTGATCGTGAACAGGACGGCGGGGCGGCGGTCGTAGCCCCCGGCCGCGAGGGTGCGCCGCTGGTGCTCGTGGGCCTCGACGTCGAGCTCCCGCCAGGTGCGCCGGAAGAAGAGCCAGAGGACGGGCGCGAGCGCGACGAACGCGACGACCGGGAAGAGGGCCTTGAGGAGCGTGCTCGCCACCGCGGAGGACGGCTCGGCGAGGCGGGGGCTCGCGTCCAATGGCGGCCGGAGCGGCCGGAGCCAGTCGAGGTGCGCCACGAGCCAGCTCCCCAGGTTGAGCATCGGCGCGCCGTGTACCATGATCCTCGGCCCCGCACAGCGCCGACGCGACACCCCGCCGCCTCCGCCGCGAGCTCCCTGCAACGCGGCCTTGCGGTGACCCGGGCCGCTCTGCTAGATCGCGCTCCCTCTTTTAATGCCGCGCGAGTCATCTCGCGCATGTCCGGCGCAGGCCTCGCCTGCCCGTGGGAGTTTCAGCAATGGCCAGCAAAAATCCGCTTGCGATCGTGAAGGAGCGCTTCGGCGACAAGGCGAAGCTCGTCGAGGCCGTCAAGGGGTTCGCGACCGAGGACCTGTGGCTCGGGCGCGTCAGCTCGGATCGGGGCGGCACGAAGGGCCTGGACCACGTCTCGAACGCCAAGCTCCTCCGCCTCCACGCGACGTTCAGCGCGGTGAAGGAGAAGTTCGGGACGCGGGCGCGGCTCATCGACGAGACGCTGACCGTCCTGAACCGGTCGAAGGACCAGGGGTACAAGAAGCGCCTCGAGGCGTACCCCGTCCCGCGCCTCTACGACCTCTACCAGTCGGCCGCGAAGCGGGCGAAGGCCGCCTCGGCCACCCCGAAGACCCAGGCCTGAGCGCCTGCTCGACGAGCGCGCCCGCCCATGCCGGACCAGACCGGGCTGCCTGCCCTTGAAGGTCCGGCGTTCCTATCGTAATTGAGCCGCGTCGCCAGCGCGCGGTGTCCAGCCGTCCAGCGTCGGACCGACGATCTGACGTCCCCCTGTTGAGCCTGATGCCCCTCTTGGGCCCTCCCAGAAAGGTGGGTGTCGCCCGACGCGAGCCCCGCCAAGGAGAACGACTGTGAGCAGCGCGCACGAGACCGAGACCGGCGTCTGGACCACGGAAGACGCCAAGTCGCTCTACATGATCGACCGCTGGGGTCGCGGCTACTTCGACGTGAGCCCCGACGGCAACCTCACCGTCGCGCCGCTCCAGGAGCGCGGCAGCAAGATCGCGATCCACGACGTCGTGGACGCGGCGCTCGAGCAGGGGCTCCGCACGCCGCTCCTGATCCGCTTCCAGGACCTGCTCCATCACCGGGTGCGGGCGCTCAACGAGGCCTTCAACAAGGCGATCGGCGAGAGCAAGTTCCGCGGGACGTACCGCGGCGTGTTCCCGATCAAGGTGAACCAGCTCCGCGAGGTCGTGGAGGAGATCCTCGACGCGGGCAAGACCTACCACTACGGCATCGAGGTCGGCTCGAAGCCCGAGGTCTTCGCCGGCCTGTCGGTGCACACCGACCCCGAGTCGCTGATCGTCTGCAACGGCTACAAGGACGAGAACTTCATCCGGACGGCGCTGATCGGGCGCAAGCTCGGCAAGAAGGTGATCCTCATCGCGGAGAAGCTCTCCGAGGTGCGGATGATCACCCGCGTCGCGAAGGAGATGAACGTCGAGCCCATGATCGGGCTGCGGGTGCGGCTGCTCACCGAGGGGGCGGGCAAGTGGAAGACCTCCGGCGGCGAGAACGCGAAGTTCGGGCTCTCCACCGCCGAGATCCTCGCGGCGATCAGGATCATGGACGAGGCCGGGATGAGCGCCTCGTTCAAGCTGATCCACTTCCACATCGGCTCGCAGGTGCCGGACATCCTGATCATCAAGCGCGCGGTGCGCGAGGCGACGCGCTACTACGCGAAGCTCCGCAAGATGGGGCAGCGCGTCGAGTACATCGACGTCGGCGGCGGTCTCGCCATCGACTACGACGGCTCGCGCTCGACCTTCCACTCGTCGATGAACTACTCGGTCGAGGAGTACGCGCGCGACATCGTGCACAACATCGCCGACATCTGCGATGAGGAGCGGGTGCCCCACCCGAACATCGTCTCGGAGTCCGGGCGCGCGATCGTCGCGCACCACTCGGTGCTGGTCGTCCAGGCGTTCGGCTCGATCGAGAAGACGCCGATGTCGCCGATCGACATCCAGACCGAGGAGCACAAGCTCATCCAGAACCTCCTCTACATCAAGGACAACATCTCCGGGCCGAACCTCGGCGAGTCGTGGCACGACCTGCTCCAGATCAAGGAGGAGGCGCAGAAGATGTTCGAGCTCGGCCTGCTCAACCTCGACGTGAAGGCCCGGGTCGAGATCCTCTTCTGGGAGATCGCCGAGAACATGCAGAAGATCGCGTCGGCGCTCGATCCGGAGGAGGTGCCGGACGACCTCGGCGAGCTCCGCAAGCAGCTCGCCGACCAGTACATCGGCAACTTCTCGGTGTTCCAGTCGCTGCTCGATCACTGGGCGCTCGGCGCGCTCTTCCCGATCGTGCCGATCCACCGGCTGAACGAGCGCCCCTCGGCGGACAGCACGCTCGTCGACATCACCTGCGACTCCGACGGCAAGGTCAGCAAGTTCATCGATCTCAACGACGTGAAGGACACGCTCCCGCTGCACCCGATCTCGGGCGACAAGCCGTACTACGTCGGCATCTTCCTGACCGGCGCGTACCAGGACATCATGGGGGACATCCACAACCTCTTCGGCCGCGTCAACGAGGTGCACGTCTTCCTCGATGAGGACGAGGACAGCGGGTACTACATCGAGGAGACGCTCGCCGGGAACAAGATCCAGGAGGTGCTGGCGCTGACCCAGTACGACAACCGGGATCTCGTCGGGAAGGTGAAGGCCCAGGTCGACGGCGCGATCAAGCAGGACCTCCTCAAGCCGACGGAGGGGATGCGGCTGCTGGCCGACTACGAGCGCGGGCTCAAGGACCAGACGTACCTGAGCTTCTGAGCCGCGCCTTGCTCTCCGACACAACGGCGCCCGCGGACCGCGCGTCGCTGCCCCGGCGCCGCCCGCCCGGCTGGGCGCGCCAGGCGCTGCTCGTCGCGGGGAAGGACCTCTCGATCGAGCTCGCCACCGGCGAGATCGTCACGACGAGCGGGTTCTTCGCGGTGCTCGTCGCCGTGATCGCGTCGCTCGCGTTCTACGCGGGGCAGGACGCGGCCGAGCGCGTCGCGCCCGGCGTCATCTGGGTCAGCGTGGCGTTCGCGTCGGTGCTCGCGCTGAGCCGCACCTGGCAGCGCGAGCGCGAGGACGGCGCGCTCGCGGGCCTGCTCGTGCTGCCGATCGCGAGGAGCGCCCTCTTCGCCGGCAAGGCGCTCGGGCTCTGCCTGTTCGTGGCCGCGGTCGAGGCCATCATCATCCCGGTGGCGGCGCTCCTCTTCTCGGTGGATCTCGCGAAGACGGGCCCGGGGCTCGCGCTCTTCTGCCTCGCGGCGACGCCGGGCATCGCCGCGAGCGGCACCCTGTTCGGGGCCATGACCGTGCGCACGCGCGCCCGCGACCTCGTGCTCGCGAGCGTGCTCTTCCCGCTCCTCGCGCCCACCCTGCTCGCCGCTGTCGCGGGGACGCGGGAGCTCTTCGGCGGCGCGGAGATCGGCGAGCTCACCGACTACATGGCGCTCATGGGCGTGTTCGACGTCGTGTTCATCGCGGGCGGGGTCGGCCTCTTCGATCTGATGATCGAGGGCTGACCCGCCGCGCGTTCCCGCGGAGAGCGTGCGGTAGAAGCGCGGTAAGCAAGCGTGCGGCGGAAGCGCGCGGTGAAGGCCAGCCTGGCCGCGGGGCTCACGTGGCCGCGCTGCGCGCCGCCAGCACGTCGTCGGCGAGGATCGCCGCCGCCTGCTCGACGCCGGCGAGGTCGAGCGCGGCGCCGGTGCACTCGCCGATGGCCCACACGCCCTCGCCGGCCCGACCGCGCGCGTCGACCCGCACGGCGTACCCCGCGCGCGCGCCGACCTCGACGCGCGCGCCCGCCTGCGCGGCGACCTCGAACGACGGCGCGGCCGGCGTGTCCACGGCGACGGCCACGACCTTCAGCTCGGTGGTAGGGCTGTCGGGGCCGAAGGGCGCCTCGCGCACGGTCACGCTCTTCACCTGCGAGATCCCGTTCACCGCGGCGAGCGCGGCGAGCGGCACCCGAGCCGCGATGCCGCCGCTGAGGGCGCCGGCGAGCTCGTCGGCCCAGAAGCCCTCGCCCGCGAGCGCGATGGGGCCGGTCGGCTCGACGCCGTGGGCGAGGAGCCGGCAGAGCGCGCGCGCCGAGAAGACCCCTGGCAGGTCGTTGTTCGGGAACGCCGCGACGCCGTCGTGCGCCCCCGTGGCGAAGACCTTGGCGGGCGCCCGGATCACGATCGCGCCCGCGTCGCCGGCGACGAGGAGCTCGCCGAGGTAGACGCCGGCGGCCACGTGCCTCGAGAGCACGCGCACGCCGTCGAGCGGGTGCCGCGCGAGGAGCTCCGCCGCGCGGCGCGGCGCTCCGGCGAGCGACCCGCAAGGCGCGAGCCCGTCGTCGATCAGCGCGACGCAGAGCCCCCGCGCCGACAGCGCCGAGGCCGCTGCCACGCCGGCGGGGCCCGCGCCGACCACCGCCGCGTCCACGTCGAGCCGCGCCGCGGGCTCGGGCGGGAGCGCCGCGCTCGGCAGCCGCCCGAGCCCCGCGAGCTTGCGCGCGATCGACTGCATGACCGTGGAAAGGCCGGGGACGCCGGCCATCAGGTGGTGGTGGTCGATCCCCTGCGGGAAGAACCAGTCGGTCACCTGGAGCAGGTCCGTCTGCCGCGACCCCACGACGTTCTGCACCTCGACGCGCTCGCCGCCGGCGGCCGGGCGCAGGCAGGTCATCACGTTGGGCACCCCGTCGACGCGCGCCAGGCAGCCGTCGCACCCGCCGCGCAGGCAGGTAGGCGCCCGGGGGCGGTGCAGCTTCGGGCTCCGCGCGAGCGTCACGCGCCCGGAGGCGACCAGCGCCACGGCGAGGGGCTCCCCCCGCTCCGCCGGGACGGCCGCTCCGTCGAGGGTGATGGTGACCGGATCCTGGAGCGCGCGACCTCGCCGAAACATGGGCGGACGCTAGCAGACGCGCGCGCGCCATGGAGGAGGGGAGGAGGGAGGCGCTCGCGCGATCGGGCGAGGCGTGCGAGGCGGGCGACGCGTAGAAGATGTCCCCCGCTTGGCGCGCTGATCTATGCTGTCGCCGATGCGCCTCGGCGTCCTCGGCCCTGCACAGGGTGATCTGCCCGCGCTCGCTCGCGGCGCGCAGCATCTGCTCGATGAAGGCCACGCCGAGCGGGTCATCTACGTCGCCGACGACGACGGCCTCGACAGGGTCGTCGAGGGCTGGGCGCAGAGCCTGGTCGGCGCGAACCCCACCGAGGGCGCCCTCTTCGATCGGGCAGCGCGGTGCGCGGCCGCGACGCCGGAGGAGATCGACGCGTTCGTGGCGTCCGAGCGGGCCCGGCTGCGCCTCAGGGTGCTGATGAGCCTCCCCCCGGGCCAGCGCACGATCGAGATCCTCGACGGGCGCGTCGCGCTCTTCGTGTTCGACAAGGCGGCGCTCGACGAGGAAGACATCGTGGCCGCCTCGCTCCTCGTCTTCGGCAAGAGCTCGGAGCCGCTCATCAAGAAGGTCGGCCCGCGGACGTTCTTCTCGCCCGGGCCGATCGGCTCCGAGGGCGGCACGGCGCTCCTCGACGACGGCCAGGGCGGGGTGCGGATCGAGGTGATGAACGCGAGCGGCGCGGTGACAGCGCGCGAGATCGTGGGGTCGTCCGCGGCCAGCCCCAGGCTGAGGGTTCAAGGTGGCTCGCACGGCTGAGGTCCCCCAGGGCGCGCCCGCCTCGCGTGCGCCCGAGGCGCGTCGCGTCGCCATCTTCGGGGGCAGCTTCAACCCGCCCCACGTGGCGCACGTGCTCGCGGCCACCTACGCGATCTCCGTCGCGCCGGTCGACGAGGTGCTCGTCGTCCCCGTCTACCGGCACCCGTTCTCGAAGGAGCTCGCGCCGTTCGAGCACCGCCTGGCCATGTGCCACCTCGCCCTCGGCTGGCTCCCGCGCGTGTCGGTGTCGGCGGTCGAGCGCGAGCTGGGCGGCGAGAGCCTCACGCTCCGCACGCTGGAGCACCTCGCCGCGGCGCACCCGGGCTGGTCGATGCGCCTGCTCGTCGGCGCCGACGTGCTCCCCGACCTCCCGAGGTGGCACCGCTTCGATCGCATCGAGCAGCTCGCGCCGCCGATCGTCCTCGGCCGCTCCGGCTTCGTCGCGTCCGTCGCGGCGCACCCCGGCGAGGCCGCCGCCGTCGCCCGGCCCCCCCTGCGCGCCGCGGACGTGCAGCTCCCGCAGATCTCGAGCAGCGACGTCCGCAGGGCGTTCGCCGCGGGCGACCTGGAGGCCGTCCGCCAGCGCGTGCCGAGCGCGGTGCTGGACTATGCGCTCGCCCACGGTCTTTATCGGAGCGACCCATGAGCGAGATGGAGAGCACGCGCCCGTCACCGATACACCGCGACGACAGCCTCTTGCCGGAGGTGTTCATCTACGGCGGCGGCAAGGTGGGCCGCGGGCTCTCGCGCGCGATCCGCGACGCGGGGCTGCCGGTCACCCTCAGGCCTGCCCGGGATGGGCTGCCGGTGGAGCGCATCGAGGCGGACCTCGTGATCCTCGCCGTGCGCGATCGAGACATCGCGCCCTGCGCCGAGGCGCTGCGCGACCGCCGGCTCGTCGGCCACCGCGACGTCGCGGTGGTGCACTGCGCGGGCGCGCTCGGCCCGGAGGCGCTCGCCGCGGTGCGCGGCGGCCGCGTCTCGGTCGCGCAGATGCACCCGATGATCTCGTTCGCCTCGCCCTCGTTCGCGCCCTTCCTCGAGCGCGGTCAGCTCCACGTCGACGGCGACCCTGGCGCCGTGCGCGCCGCGCGCTCGCTCGGCGTGCGCCTCGGCATGACCCCGCGCACGTTCCCTGGCCTCGACCGCGTCGCCTACCACGCCGCGGCGGGCCTCGTCGCCAACGGCGCCGCCGCGCTCGCCGCCGCCGGGGTCGACCTGCTCGAGCGCACGGGCATCGAGCGGAAGACCGCCGCCGAGATGCTCGGCCCGCTGCTCCGCACGGTCGCGGACAACGTCGAGGTGCTCGGCGTGCCCGACGCGCTGACCGGGCCGGTGCGGCGCGGCGACGCGGCCGGCGTCGCGCGGCACCTCGAGACGCTCCGCCGGCTCGCCCCGCACCTCGTCCCCTTCTATGTCGCCGCCGCCGCGACGCAGCTCCCGCTGGCCCGCGCCCTCGGCGAAGCCCCTGCTGATGCGTTCGACGCAATCCAGCTGGTGCTGGACGGAATCGGGCAATCGCACTGAAAAATTCTTTTGACGCGGCAAGAACTTATTGATGCCTGATGGCGGGATCCATTGATGCGCGCTCCAGCGCGGAGGTACGCTTTTGTTGCCTTGGGATCCGTCGCTGCAGCCTGCGTTTCTTCTGCCATCACGAGCGAAGCCGGGGGATTCCGGTCGCTCGATGAGCGCGTCCGTGAAGCCGCGTCGCGTGGGGTGCTCCACGTCCATGGACAGCGGCCGGTCCTGGACGCTGTTTGCTCCCACCTCGCGCGTCGCGCTCGAGGCGTGGGGCGCTCGCTGATCTCGGCCGCGCACGCGGCGGACCGGGAGCCCTGGCGCGACCTCGCGCTGCGCTGCGGGGTCACCGCCGCGGACCCGGCGGCGGCCGCGCAGGGGATCTGCGCCGCCGCGCCGGGCGCGATCCTGCTCGTCGCGGAGCGGGAGCCGACGAGCTGGGGGAGCCTCGTGCTCGACGAGATCTCGCGCCTCATCGCGGAGGGGTCGAGCTCCGCGCTGGTCATCGTGTGCAGCGACGCCGCGATGCGGCCCTGGACGAGCGCGCTCACGATCGACGGCATCGCGTCGCCGGAGGAGCTGCACCTCTTCTGGGAGGCGTTCGCGGCGGACGCGGAGCGCCGGGTGGTCGCGAAGGTCGAGCGGCTCGACGCGCTCGATGGCTGGTGCTCCGCCGTGCTGGCCACGCCGCCCGAGCAGCGCCCCGCGCTGCCGCCGCCGAGCCGCGAGGCCAGGCGCCTGCTCGATCGGCTCGCGCTGAGCCAGCGGCCCTGGCCGTCCGCGCAGCTCGGCCTGCTCGCGGCGCGGCGCGCGGCGCCGGACGGCGTGGCCGCCGCGCGCCCCCTCGCCGGCGAGGAGCTCGCGGGGCTCGGGATGATCGAGGTCGACGAGCGCGGGTGGGTTTCGGCGCGGCGCGCTGTCGTCGATCCGACCAGCGTCGATCCCGAGGACGCGCTCGCCGTCGCAGAGGCGCTCGAGGAGCAGTCGTCCGACCCGTGGAGCCTCTCGCGCGCGAGCGAGCTCTTCGCCTCGCTGGGCCAGGACGAGCGCGCCGAGGCGGCGGCCGTGCTCGCGATCTCCTCGGTCGGCGAGCCGTCGGCCCGCGTCGATTTCTGGCAGCGCTGGTCCCGGTCGATGCGGGCGCTCCCCGGGGATCGCGCCGCCTCGAGCGATCGGCTGCTGCGGGCCGCGGAGCTCGCGCTCCGGCTCGGCGACATCGAGTTCGCGATCGACTTCTCCTCGGCGGCCCTGCGCGAGCGGGAGTCGTTCGCCGCGCTGCTGGTGCACGGCCGCGCGACGAGCGCGCGCGGCGACCTGACGACGGCGGCGATGGTGCTCTCGCGCGCGCTCGAGCGCGCGACGACGCCCGCGGAGCGGTCGCGCGGCGCCGTGGAGATGGCGGAGCTCTGCTGCAAGACGGGCGATCTCGCGGCGGCCAGGGGGCACGCCGAGGAGGGGCACGCCGGCGCGGGCGAGCTCGGGACGCGCCTCCAGGCGCGCAACATCCTCGGCAAGCTGCTCCTCGCGCAGCAGGCCTGGTCCGAGGCAGATCGGCACTTCGCGGCCGACGCGTGGGAGGCGGCGTGCGCCGGAGAGCACGTGAGCGAGCTGCGCGCCCGGCTGAACCGCGCGATCGCGCTGCTCTCCAGCGGCCGGCTCGAGGAGGCGCGCTCGATGCTCGCGGCCGTGCTCGACGACGGCGAGCTGCGCGGCGAGCGCATGGCGACCGGCTACGCGCTCACGAACCTCGCGGTCATCGCCAACCTGAAGCACGAGTACCCGGAGGCCTTGCGCCTCTTCGAGCGCGCGATCGACATCTTCCGCAAGATCGGCGACAAGGTCGCGCTCGTTAACCTCATCGCGAACCTCGCGGACCTCCGGCTCCAGCTCGGGCTGATCGAGGAGGCCGAGCAGGCGCTCGCGTTCGCGCGGAAGGTCTGCGGCCCTGTGGTCCCCGGCGTGTGGCTCACGCACGTCGCTTGCGTCGCGGCGCAGATCCACCTCGAGCGCGGCCGCACCCTGGACGCCTGGTCCGAGCTGAGCGCCGCCTTCGCGTACGGCGCCGGCCCGAAGCTCGGCGAGTGCTACGCCATTGCCGCGCGCATCGCGCTCGACGACGGCGACCTCCTCCAGGCGGCGCAGATGATCAAGACCGCGCGCGCCGAGGCAAAGTCCGACCGGCACCTCGCCGAGGTCGTGCTGCTCGACGCGATGCGCGCGCGCGCCGCCGGCGAGCCGTTCGGGCAGATCGCCGCCGAGGCGCTCGTCCTCTCGCGGAAGGCCCACGGCCGCGAGCGCGCCCTGGAGGCGCACGTGCTGCTCCATCACGCGGCGTCGTCCGGGGATCGGCCGTTGCGCGCCCCTGACGACGACCCCGCGGTCGCGAGGTCGCACCTCGAGGCGGCGATCGCGATCCGCGATCGAGTCGCCGCGTCGCTCCCGCCCGAGATCGCGCGCCGGTTCCTCGCGCGCCGGAGCTTCGCGGAGCTCGCCCGGCTGGAGGCGTGCGCGCGCAGCGCCGCCGAGGCGGAGCCGAGGGGCTGCGAGCTCTGCGGATCGAGCGCGTGCGCGGGGTGCGCGCGGGCGCCTGCGCGCGCCCTGCGGCCGTCGCCCGCCGTCCCCGCGCTCAAGCGGATGGTGGGCGCGACGCCCGCGATGCTCAGCCTCATCCACCAGATCGAGAAGGTCGGCGCGAGCGACGCGACCCTGCTGATCCACGGCGAGAGCGGCACCGGCAAGGAGCTCGTCGCCGAGGCGATCCACGAGGTGAGCGCGCGGCGGATGGGCCCGCTGGTCAAGGTGAACTGCGCCGCCCTGGTCGAGACGCTGCTGCTGTCGGAGCTGTTCGGCCACGAGAAGGGGTCGTTCACCGGGGCGGCGGCGCGCCGCCGCGGGCGGTTCGAGCTCGCCGAGGGCGGGACGCTCTTCCTCGACGAGATCGGGGACATCTCCCCGCGCACGCAGGTCGCGCTGCTCCGCGTCCTCCAGGACAAGACCTTCGAGCGGGTCGGGGGTGTCACCCCGCTGCGCGCCAACGTCCGGATCGTCTGCGCCACCCACCGCGATCTGCGCGCGATGGTCGCCCGCGGCGAGTTCCGGGAGGATCTCTACTACCGCCTCCGGCAGCTCGTCCTGGAGGTCCCCGCGCTCCGGCAGCGCCCGCGCGACTTGCCGGTGATCGCGGCGGCGATCCTGGAGAGGATCGCCGCCGAGCGCGGCACGGCGCCGAAGCGCCTCTCCAGCAGGGCCATCTCAGCCCTGTCGCGGCACTCCTGGCCGGGCAACGTGCGCGAGCTCGAGAACGCCCTGCGCGCCGCCGCGATCTTCGCGGACGGTGAGGTGATCGAGCTCGAGGACTTCACGTTGAACGTCGAGGGGCTGCGGGACCTCGACGCCCTGGAACCGGCGAGCTCTCCGATGACATCGAGAGCTGGCACGACGCCTGCGAGCCCTGCGGTCGAGCCCTCCGGTGGGCCTCGCTCGTCGGCGCCGGAGCAGGCGGAAGTGGAGCCTCATTCCCCGTCGATGCCCGTGGATCGCACGCCGCTGGAGCTCGCGTACGCGCATGTCCGAGGGGGGGTCAGCCTCAGCGACATGAAGCGCGAGATCGAGCGCGAGTGCATCGCCAGGGCGCTCGACGAAAGTCGCGGGAACATCACCCGCGCCGCAGCGCTCTTGGGTATGAAGAGACCGCGTCTTTCCCAGCTTGTGAAGCAGTATGGCTTTGGCGGTACGTCGGAGGATTGAAGTGATGCGAGCTTGCAGGAGGGGTTGGTGGTTCGGGGGCCTCGCGCTTGCGCTGTCCGCCCCCGCGTTGCTTGCCGGGTGTGCGATCGCGCCTGGCGAGGGCGACCAGCAGATCGGCGACGCGTGGAGCGAGCTCGATCCGATGACCTCCGATGAGGTGTCTGGATGCGACGAGGAGGCGGACGGCGTCGACGATGGGCTCGACGCCCCGCCGCAGCTCCGCCTTCGCGACCTCGCCCACCCGTCGCTCGACGACGAGCTCTCGAGGCGGCGCACGTACGCGCGCTCGCAGAAGCAGGCGCCGGAGCCGCTGCCCTGGCAGCCCCAGGGGAGCACGGACGGCCGCGACAAGACGTCGTCCGACAGCGACGGGACGCGCTGAGCCGAGGCCGTCCAGCCCGGGCGCGGCGCGGCCGCTCCTGACGCGTTTTCGCGTTGCGCGGCCGCGCTCCGCGATAGCCTTCCGCCGTGGCGCCGCTCGGGTTCGATCTCCGCACACGGACGACCCTGGTCTGCGGGGCGCTGGCCCTCGCGATCGCGGCGTCGACGTTGCTGCGAGGTCGCGTCCGCCGCGTTCACCTCTTCTTCGCCGCGTTCGCCGCCGACGTCGGCCTCTGGTACCTGTCCCAGTCGCTCTTCGGCTTCTTCCAGGCCTCGATCTGGGAGCGCTTCACCGCCATCCTCGCCGTGCTGCTCCCGCAGTTCGCGCTGCAGCTCTTCGAGGCGATGATCCCCCACGACGGGGACAGGCGATCGCGGCTGCTCCGGTTCGCGGGGGTGCTCGTCATCCCGCTGTTCGTCCTCGTGCTGGTGAGCCGGGAGCCGGGCTCATGGCTCGACTGGCTCACGCGCGGCTGCATCTTCACGTACGTCTTCGCGCTGCTCACCGCGGGGCTGTACACGCTCGGCCAGCGCGGCAAGCAGAGCTCGTCGCGCGCGACGCAGCGGCGCGTGCGGTTCCTCGTGGTCATCGGCGCGCTCGCCGGGCTCGCCAGCGTCGCCGACTTCGCCTGGTTCCTCGGCGCGGAGCCGCCGCCGGTCGGCGCGGCGCTCTCGATCGTCTTCCTGTTCGTCCTCGCCCAGGCGCTCCGGCACGAGCGGCTCCTCGACGCCTACGAGATGCTCGCGCGCCTGCTCGTCGCCACGGCGGTCGCGTTCCTGATCGCGCTGATCTTCTATCTCCTGCTCACGTTCATCGGCGGCTTCAACACGATGTACCTGAACGCCGTGCTCGCCGCGATCGTGATCCTGGTGCTCTTCGATCCCCTGCGGGCGCGCGTCGAGGAGCAGATCCAGCGCCTCTTCCTGCGGGAGCGGTTCGATCTCGATCGCTCGCTCGCGGAGGCCCGGCGGCGCCTCGTGCACACGCTCGAGGTCGAGGAGATGGGCTCGATCGTGATGAGCGCGCTCGAGCAGTCGCGCCGGGTCACGGCGGCGGCGCTCTACCTGCGCGATCAGGACGGCACCGGCTTCGATCGGCTCGCCTCGCTCGGGCCGCGGGTGCCCGAGCGGATCGAGGTGGCGACCGCGAGGGCGATGCTCGAGCGCCTCGAGCGGGGGCCGCTCGCGATGGAGGAGCTCGAGCGCGAGGCCCGCGAGCGGCGCGCGCGCCGCAGCCACAGCGACGCGGAGGACGACGGCAACTTCGCGCGGCGGACGGAGGTCCGGCCGCAGGTCCCCGAGGACGCCGTGCTCGCGGCGGCCGAGGTCCTCGGCAGCCTTTGCTCGGGCGTGGTGCTCTGCGCGCGCGACGAGCAGGGCGAGCCCATCGGCCTGCTCGTCGTGGCGGACGCGCGCGTGCGCGACGCGTTCTCGCCCGAGGAGCTGACCTTGCTGGAGACGCTCGCCGCGCAGATCGGCGTCGTCCTCGAGAACTCGCGCCTGTACGCGCAGATGAAGGAGCGGGACCGGCTCGCGCTCCTCGGCCAGATGGCCGCCGGGCTCGCGCACGAGATCAGGAACCCGCTCGGCGCGATCAAGGGCGCGGCGCAGCTGCTCGCCGATCCCGTGCCGGAGGCGCAGATCGATCCGGCCTCGCGCGAGTTCCTCGGGATCATCCTCGAGGAGGTCGATCGGCTCGACCGGGTCGTGGGCTCGGTGCTCGACCTCGCACGGCCGGCGCAGGGCTCGGTCGTCCCGACCGACGTGAACGCGATCGTCCGCCGCACGTTGCAGGTGCTCTCGATCGAGCGCCGGAACGATCTGCTCGAGGTCGAGATCACGCTGGATCCCGATCTCCCCCGGGTCGCCATCGATCCCGAGCAGCTCCGGCAGGTGCTGATGAACCTGTTCCGCAACGCCGTTCAGGCGATGAAGGGCAGGGGCAAGGTGGTGATCTCCACGCGCGTCCGCTTCGGCCGCGGCACGCGCCCCGGCTCCGGCTCGGACGAGCCGTTCGTCGAGCTCAACGTCACCGACAACGGTCCGGGCATCTCGCAGAAGGTGCTCGCGAACATCTTCCTGCCGTTCTTCACCACGAAGGACAAGGGGACGGGGCTCGGGCTGTCGATCAGCCAGCGCATCGCGCAGAGCGCGGGCGGCCGCATCGAGGTCCGCTCGTACGAAGGGAAGGGGAGCACCTTCGCCGTGATCCTCCCCGCCGCCGTCGACAAGCTGGGGACGCCGGCGCCCGCGCCCGTGGCGCTGCCGCAGGGGGAGCCGGCGCCTCAGGATCGGCCCGGCTGACGCCGGCGCGCGCGCCCGCGCCGTCCCCGAGCGCCGGGGGCGCGATCCGCTCGCGCTGTGCTCCGCGCTCAGCCGTAGCGTGAGGTCATGAGGCGCTCGAGCGCGGCGTGCTCGCGCACGAGCGCGAGCGTGTGCTCGGCGTGACCGTGCGCGTAGCCGTTGCCGATGTAGAGATCCACGTCCTTGCCGATGCCCTCGGCGCCGAGCGCGGCGGCGGTGAAGCTCGTGCTCATCGCGAAGAAGTACGTCTTGCCGCGGTCGCGCGTGACGACGATCGCGCTGAGCTCCACCCCGGGGACGTTCACGCACGACAGCGTGAGGTCGGCGCCCGCGTCGCCCGTGAGCGGCAGCACGGCGTCGCGCACCGCGATGGGGTCGCGCGCGTCGACGACCGCGACGTGGTCGCAGATCGCGAGCGCGCGCAGGTCGGCGGCGAACTCGGGCGAAGCCTCGATCCCGATCACGCGCCCGGAGCGGCCGACGCAGCGCCGCGCCTCGGCCGCGCAAAGGAGGCCCGACTTCCCGCCCGCGCCGAGCACCACCACGCTGTCGCGCGGGCCGGCGAGGCGAGCCACCTGAGGCGCCGCGCCGGCGACGTCGAGCAGCGCGAGGGCGAGCCGCTCGGGCATGTCGCTCGGCATGCGGGCCAGCGGCGCCGACGCGAAGAGGATCGCGGTGCCCTCGACGTCGATCTGCGCGGACGCGGGGCGCACGGCGACGATCCGGCGGAGCGAGAGCGGGGTGAGCGAGAGCGACGCGAGCGTCGCGACGCGATCGCCGACAGCGACGCCGCGGTGCTCCGCGAGCGAGCCGACCCGGCGCACGACGCCGAGCAGCATGCCGCCCGAGCCGGTGACCGGGTTGTGCTGCTTTCCCCGGCGCGCCACCGTCTCGAGGACGAGCCGCGCGACGCCGGCCGGATCGCCGCCAGAGGCCTCCTCCATCTGACGGAAGCTCGCGGCGTCGATGTTCAGCGTCTCCACGTCGACGACGATCTCCGTCTCGAAGTGGCGCGAGGCGTCGGCGTCCAGCCGCTCTGCCGGCTGGGGGAGGGCCCCCGGGGGTTCGAGCACGCGGTGCGTGCCCAGCGGATCGCCTGCGGCGAGGGTGCGTTGCGTCGCTTCGGAGCTCACGCCGAGGCCGTTCAACATGCCGGGCGTGAAAGCAAGGGCAATGAACCGAGCGGCCGCGAACTCCTCGGCAGAGGGGGCCCGGTCGGGGCGCCGCTCGGGCCGCCCCGACCGGGCCGCATCGGTCTGTTTCCCGCGGATTAGGCGCAATTGCGCGGGTCGAGCGGGGTCCGGGGGCGCGCTCCGGGCGGGCCTCCAGGGGGGACGAAGGAGGGCGGCCAGCGCGCTGCGTCACGGCGAGCAGGGGAACTCATTTGAAAGAACAGACCGGAACTCTTGACCAGCTTTGCCCGGTGAAACTAGACTTTGCCCCCTGCTGGCGCTCGCGTAGCGCTCGAAGGTTTTTACTCCCTGCGATGGATAACCACGCTCCCAAGGTGTCGGCAACGCGGCAACTGGCGTTGCGCTTCATCTCCGGGAAGTACCAAGGCGGCGAATTCCCCTTAGGGGAGCAGCAGGAGATCGTCGTGGGTCGCTCCAGCGACCTCGACATGGTCCTCGTCGAGGACATGGTCTCCCGGCGCCATGCCCGGATTGCCTGTACCGATCAGCAGATCGTGATCGAGGATCTCGGCTCGACGAACGGCACGTTCGTCAACGGCGAGAAGATCAAGAAGACGACCCTGAAGGAGGGTGACCGGGTGCTCATCGGCACCAGCATCCTCAAGGTCGTCTCCACCGACCCGGGCGCGCCTCCGGCGCGCCGTCGGATGGATGAGCCCTCGCTGCGGAGCGGTCAGACCCGGTCGATGTCCGGGTCGATCGACGAGATCCCGCTCCCCGATCTGCTTCAGCTCTTCGGCACATCGAAGAAGAGCGGAGTCCTCGTCGTCCGTTCCGACGACGACGTCGGCAAGATCTACCTGCGCAAGGGCATCGTGACCTTTGCGACGATCAACGATCTGACCGACGTCCCGCCGCTCAAGAGCGTCTACCGGATCCTCACGTGGGTCGGCGGCACGTTCGACCTGGAGCCGGCCGAGGAGCGGGTCATGACCGGCGAGATCAGCGCGACGGTGCAGGAGCTCCTCATGGAGGGGCTCCGGCAGATCGACGAGCTGAACAACATTCGCCACCAGCTCCCGGATCTGTCGGCGCGCCTGGTCATGCCCCAGCCGCTCAAGCCGCTGCTCCGCGATCTCTCGCCCGTCGATCTGGACGTCCTCCAGATCGTCTACAACCACGGGCACCTCGCGATGGTCCTCAACAAGAGCCCCGCGACGGATCTGGAGACCGCGCAGTCCGTTCTGAAGCTGATCAAAGCAGACTACCTGCGCGTCGAGTGAAGCCGCGCTTTGCGCAGGAGTCCATGACCCCGCGCGAAGCGCCGTGAGGCGTCGCGAGACGCCGGCTTCACGCGGCCGTGCGCGAGCTTGTCGCGCGTGGGGCCGACGGCGTGCTTGCTGTCGAGGGGAGCGGAGCGAGCGCAGCCCCAGGTTCGGAGCGCGGGCGACCGGAGCATCGTTCGGCGCGCCCTGAACGAGCGCGCCGAACCCGTTCAGGGCGCGGCGCGCTCGGCGGGGCGGCGTGAGGCCGTCAGAACTTCGCGCGATCGCGCTTCGCCGCCGGGTCGAGCGCCGTGCTCTCAAGCCGGAGCGTCACGGCGCGGGCGTGCGCCTGGAGGCCCTCCGCCAGCGCGAGCTTCTCGATGATCGGGCCCTGCGCCCGCAGCGCCGCGCCGGAGTAACGGATGAGGCTCGCGCGGGTCACGAAGTCGTAGACGCCGAGCGGCGATCCGAAGCGCGCCGAGTTGCCGGTCGGGAGCACGTGGGACGGCCCCGCCAGGTAGTCGCCCGCCGCCACCGGGGTGAGGCTGCCGAGCAGCGCGGCGCCGAGCGTGCCGATCTCCGAGAACATCCCCTCGGCGTCGGCGACGTGGAAGGCCACGTGCTCGACCCCGAGCTGATCGGCGACCTCGGCGAGGCGAGCGCGCGAGCCGACGACCAGCGCCGCCGCGTGATGAGAGAGGGACTCCTGGACGATCGCGCGCCGCGTGAGCTCGGGGAGCGCGGCGTCGAGCTCGCGCGCGACCGCCTCGGCCAGCTTGGCCGACGTCGTCGCGAGCAGCGCGTACGACGCCTCGTCGTGCTCGGCCTGCGAGAGCAGGTCGGCCGCGACGAGCCGCGGGTCGGCGGCGTCGTCGGCGAGCACCAGGATCTCGCTCGGCCCGGTGATGCCGTCGATCGACACGTCACCGAAGACGAGCCGCTTGGCGCAGGCGACGTAGGCGTTGCCGGGCCCGACGATCTTGTCGACCGGCGCGAGCTCCGCGAGGCCGTAGGCCAGGGCCGCGATCGCCTGCGCGCCGCCCGAGTCGAGCAGGGTCGTCACGCCGGAGAGGTGCGCCGCGGCGAGCGTGACGTCATCCGCCGACGGGCTCGCGAGCACGATGTCCTTCACGCCGGCGATGCGCGCGGGGATCGCCGACATCAGCACGCTCGAGGGATAGCGGGCCTTGCCGCCCGGCGCGTAGACGCCGACGCGACGCAGGGGGCGCACGCGCATGCCGAGGAGGACACCCTCCTCCTCGTAGCTGAAGCCGGCCTGCAGCGCGGGCCCGCTCGGCGCTGCGTCCGCCGGCCCGAGGTCGCCCGCGTCGCGCTGCCGCTCGTGGTACCGCGCGATCCTGGCGGCCGCTGTCTCGAGCGCGGCGCGGATGTCCGGCGGGAGCCGGGCGAGCGCCTCGGCCCCGCCGAAGCCGCCCTCGGCCTCGGGACCAGCGTGGCGGACGAGCGCCTTCGGCGTCCTCCGCTCGAACTTCTCGATGTAGCCGAGCACGGCGGACGTGCCGCCGCGCCGCACGTTGTCGATGATCTCGGTCACCGCGGGGGTGACGTTCGCGAGATCGCCCGTGCCGCGGGCGCGCAGGGCAGACAGGGTGGACTCGAACTCGGGCGAACCTTCGATGTAGATGGGCAGCATGGCTTGACGTGGGGCCAGCGCGGCGGAATCCGCGCGCGGACGGCGACACCCCGTACCACAGCACCCCGCCCGACGGTATGTCCGGCGGCGCGCGCCGCGCTCGGTGTCCACCGCCGCGCGTCGCTCCGCGAGTTCCCCGGCCCGAGCGGATGGAGTAGGGTTGCCCCCATGCGGCCCGGCTCGTTCGGCCTCGCGTCCACCGCGATCTCGCTTGCGCTCCTCGCGCTCGCGCCCGCGGTCCTCGTGGGGTGCCCGGAGAACTCCTGCTTCCTCAAGATCTGCCAGGGCAGCAGCTGCCGCTGCTCGATCTCGTCGTGCAGCGACGGCGCCGGCTTCGACACGACGCAGAACCGCTGCCGCTGCCTGAAGGGCTACCTCGCGGTCGCGGGCCAGTGCCTCACGCCGCAGGCGGCGAACGCCTACTGCGGCGTGGGTCGCCATTACGAGGCCGGCGGGTGCGCCCCCGACCGCTGCAAGCCAGGCGACGAGATCGACCAGAGCACGGGCTACTGCGTGTCGCGCGAGCAGGTGGCGACCAACATCGGGGTCGCCGTCGGCGCCGGGCAGAAGCTCGGGTGCCCGCCCGGCCAGGAGCTCGTCGTCGACGGACCGACCGCCGCGTGCGTGCCGCTCTCGCAGACCTGCGCGCGCGACGAGGTGTGGACCGGTCAGGCTTGCGCCAAGGTGGGGCGATGCCCGACGGGCGCGATGTGGGATCCCGCGCTCGGCCAGTGCGTCCAGTACGCGCAGGGCTCGGGCGAGAGCGGGCTCACGGTCAACGTCGCGCAGTGGGCGGCGGCGAACTACGGCCCTGACGGCGGCATGGGCACGAGCGGCTTCTGCGGCGCCTTCGCCAAGAAGCCGTACAGCTTCGGGGTCGTCGAGGGGGCGTCTGCCTACGTCCGCATCGCGGTGATGTTGTCCTTCCCGGAGAGCGAGATCGCCCGCGGCGTCGTGCAGGCCGTGACGGTGTTCGACGCGAGCGGGAACCCGGTCCCCCCGCGCGGCGCCGCGGAGGTCGACGCGGCGGCGCGCAACATCTTCGGCACGCTCGTCCTCGGCGGCGGGCGCGCGAGCGCGCCGACGTCGTCGACCACCGTCCGGTGCGCGATCATCCACGCCGGAAAGCCGCAGCCCGTCCCCGCCGTCGGCGGCCTCTGAGCGGGGCTCACCCGCTTCGGATACGGGCCCACCTCGACGTTTTCGGTGCTCGGCGTGCTGGAGCACGCCTGCGCGCCGAAAACGCCGATCTGGGCCCGTCTCCTGTGCGGGTGAGCCCCGCTCGGCAACGCGATCGCTGGCTTGGACGACGGGGGGCTGAGGGGCGGCGGCGGCCGGCCGGCGCCGGGGGTCACGGCCTCGAGAGGGTGCTCACGACGCGGGTGGCAGGGAGGGCGCTGAGGCCGACGCAGCTGACGACCTTGTTGCGCTCGATCACGAAGTTGCTCGAGGATGGCTCGATCTTCGCGAACTCGACGCTCAGGCGGGTGCCGTCGAAGCTCGCGCGCAGCGGGCGGCCCTCCACGTCGCTGCGGACGTCCTGGCAGGTGCCGCGCGAGCGCGCCGGATCGAACTGGCGCGAGCCGGGCGCGATGAAACGGAGCCGGTCCTCCACGGCGAACACCCCGGCCTCCCCGGGGAGCTCGCGCAGCGAGAAGCGAGCCTCGCCCTCCGCATAGTCCTGCGGCGCGAACTGCTCCGGGTGGCGGACCCGGAACTCGAGCGCTTCCCCGGCGAGCACGGCCTCGAGCTCGCGCCCGTTGCCCACCCACACGCCGGTCAGCCCGGAGAGCGGCGACGGCTCCGGCTGCGTCGCGCTCGCCTCGACGTCGGCGGCGCTCGCGCTGGAGGCCGGGCTCGACGGCAGCGAGGCGCCCCGCCGGCGACCATCGCGCGGCTTGTCGAGCACGCCCAGCCCGAGCAGCGCGGCGGCCCCGCCGAACATCACGAGCGCCCCGGCGCCGATCGCGAGCCACGAGCCCCGCCCGCGCTGCGGCCTCGCCGGCCGGCTCGCCAGCGCCCCGCCCGGCGGCGACGGCGCCGCGCCGCGGAGCTCATCGACGGTCGTGGCCGCAGGCGGCGGCGGTCGGCTCGAGACGCCGAGCGGCGCCGAGGTCGCAGGGCGAGCGATCGCGTCGAGCGCCGCGAGCATCTCCTCGCAGCTGGCGAAGCGCTCGGCCCTGTCCTTCGCGCACGCCTTGTGGAGGAACACGTCGAGCTCCGGAGGGACGTCGCGCCGCACGGCGCTGACGCTCGGGAGCGGCACCTCCGCGTGCAGACGCATGATCTCGACGTCGCTCTCGGCGTCGAAGGGCACCTGCCCGATCAGCATCTCGTAGAGCACGACGCCAAGGGCGTAGATGTCCACCCGCTTGTCGAGGTCGCGGCGACCGAGCACCTGCTCCGGCGACATGTAGTAGAGCGAGCCGATGATCCCCTTGGTCAGCCCGCGCCCGGCGAGCGCGTCCGCCTCGGCCTTGGCGATGCCGAAGTCGGTGACCTTCGCGACGCCGTCCTTGCCGCGGAGCAGGACATTCGCCGGCTTGAGGTCGCGGTGGATCACCCCCTCACGGTGCGCGGCCGCGATGCCGGAGGCGATCTGGCGGAAGATCGAGAGCGCCTCGGGCAGCGGCATCGGCCGGCGCTCCTCGGCGTACCTGGCGAGCGTCTGCTCCAGGCTCTCGCCGTCGATGTACTGCATCACCAGCCACAGGTCGTCCCGCTCCGCGACCACCGCCTTCAGGTGGACGACGTTCGGGTGATCGATCTGCGCCAGCGCGCGGCCCTCGGCGAGCGTCCGCGCGCGCACGTCGGGCCGATGCCCGAGCTCCTGCCGCACCGCCTTCAGGACCACATGCAGCCCGGTGTGGACGTCCCGCGCGAGGTAGACGACCCCCATGCCGCCCTCGCCGAGCACCCGCTCGACCACGTATTTCTGGTCGACGAGCGTCCCCGCCGGCAGGTGGCCCCCAGGGGCGCGCCGCGGGAGCGAGCCCGCCAGCGGCGCCGGGACGACGTGCGGCCCGGCCGCATGCCCGTTCGCGCCGCCCGCCCCGAAGGCCGGCTGGCTGACCCGGGGCGCCGCATCCTCGGGCAGCAGCGCCTCGGGCAATGGCTGCCCAGGGACAGTCGGCTGCGGGCCGGGCGCAGGGGACGCCGAGGGCGTCGCGACGACGCCGGCGTTCCTCGCGACCATCGACGCGCCGCACGTCACACAGAACCGGGCGGCACCCGGGTTCTCTGCATTGCAAGCCGAACACCTGGCCATGGCACGGTCAGCTCGATCCACGGAGCGCCTTTCGGGCGGCGCGCCGCGGACGCCACGTCACGTCCAGTGGCCCGCGCGGAGGGCCGCGGAGTCGATCGTCTTGATCTTCGGCGCGAGCGCCTCGCGGAAGATCGCCTCGTCCTCGTCGTCGAGGCCGCTCTCGCCGAAGCCGGACGCGACCTCCATCGAGGTCGCGAGGATGCGAAGGAACTGCTGGAAGCTCGAGGCGCAGAGCTCCGGCTTGAGCGCGTCGATCCCCGTCATGCAGGTGAACACGGGACAGTCTCCCTCGGCGTCCAGCTTCGAGATATCGAGAAAGTAGGGATCTCCGAGCAGGGCGCTGCGGGCGATGAGGATCCAGCTCTTGCGCCAGCCCGCGAGGGAGCTGTCGCCGCCGTTCGCCTGCTGCTCGACAGCGAGCTTCTCGGAAGGGATGAGGCGCACGCGCTCGACCGGAGTCACCGTCTCGACGTCGAGCGGGTCTGCCTCCTGCAGGAAAGCGCGGTACCTGGCGGGCACCCGCAGCGTCCTGCGCAGCTCTTCAACCACCGCTGGAGCCGCCTTTCCGAACCTCGCAGGGATGCCTCTTCGGGCAAAGGCATCCTTGAGCGCCGTAACCGACTCGGCAAGGTCGCTATCCACCGAACATCCCTTCCTTTGCAAGTCCACCGGGCGACCCGCTGAGGCGGGCGCCCTCATCGCTGCCAAGCCGCTTCGCTCCCGGGGAGAGCACCGGCGCGCACCCGGAGGAATACCCCGCGCCGGGCGAGGTAGTGTAACAGAAAAACGATGGTCGACGTCGCGTACGCTGAGAGCCGATTCCGGCCCCCCGAAATCGCCCACCGGTACGGGCCGGGCGTGCACCTTCTCGATGATCCACTCGCATGGACGCTGCTGGCTCGAGCCTGCTCCCCGGAGACGGTTCAGCCGGACGTCGGGCGACTCGTCGGCGTTCTCTACCAGATCCTGGCGCGCGTGGTCTTCGCCGCGGAGCTGGGGCGCGCGCGCGTGGACGTCCCGACCCGGATGATCTCCTCCCATCCGGAGGCGATCTACCGCGGCACCGCGCTGTCGCGCGCGAGCAAGGTGGTCACCGTCGGCATCGCGCGCGCCGGGACCATGCCGTCCCAGGTCGTCTACGAGCTCCTGAACGAGGTGCTCGACCCCGCGCTGGTCCGGCAAGATCACCTGTTCATGAGCCGGCAAACCAACGAGCAAGGCGAGGTCACCGGCGCGACGTGGCACGACGCCAAGATCGGCCGCGACGTCGAGGGGCGTCACGTGCTCTTCCCCGATCCGATGGGCGCCACGGGCTCCTCCATGGTCAGCGCGCTCTCGTATTACAAGACCGCGCTCGAGGGGCGGCCGGCCAAGTGCATCACCATGCACCTCATCGTCACGCCCGAGTACATCCGCCGCGTCACGGACGCCCACCCGGACGCCATCATCTACGCGCTCCGGCTCGATCGCGGCCTCTCGCCGGCGCGCGTGCTGAAAACTGAGCCAGGCACGCACTGGGACGAGGAGCGCGGCCTGAACAAGATCCAGTACATCGTCCCGGGCGCCGGCGGCGTCGGCGAGATCCTGAACAACGCCTGGCTGTAGGCGCGCGGCCGGGGCTCGATCGACGGCCCGCTCGAAGCGCGGCCGGGGCTCGATCGACGGCCCGCTCGAGGCGCGGCCGGGGCCAGGTCAGCGGCCGCGCTTCGAGCGGCGGTTGTGGCCGACCGCGAGCGCGCGGTAGTCGATGGCCACGTGCGGCCGGCTCATGGCGGGGCGCAGGTCGGCGCAGAGCCGCGTGAGCTCCGCGATCATCGCGCCGAGGTCGCTCGCGCCAGCGGCCCGGCGCTGCGTGAGCTCGCCGTAGGCGGCCTCGAGCGACGCGATGCCCTTGCCGGACACGTGCCCGCGGCGGGACAGATCGACGTAGCTCCGCGCGAGCGCGGCGCTGTCGAAGTTGTGGGCGACCACGAGATCCTGCGCGACGCGGAGCACGGCGTGCGCGCCGATCCGGCTGTCCTCGTGGAGCACGAAGGCCGCCTGCAGGTAGTTGTAGAAGGGGACGACGCGCTCGCCGAAGATCCGGAAATCCGAGGGGGAGGACTGCCGGTCGAGGTGGATCAGGATCCGCTCGACGACGGGCCCCTTCTCGACGTAGCTCGCGAACCGGATCGCGTCGGCGATGGTGTCGTCATAGGCGTGCCCGAGCCGCATCACCTCGCCGAGCTCCAGCGGGCTGACCCTCCCCTCGCAGATGTCGGCGTACAGCGAGTAGACGAAGGCATCGGCCTCGGCGTCGTCCCCGAGGAGCACCTCGCGGATCAGCGCGCCGCTCGGGTCGCGCTGGCTCGCGAGCTCGCAGCGCCGCTGGAGCAGCGCGGGCAGCTTGTAGCCGAGCTGGCCGCGCAGCGCGCGGAAGCGCAGCCGGAGGATGTTCTGCAGGTTGGGCTTCAGCGTGAGCGACGCCCAGCGCGCGCCGTCGAGCCGCAGCTTCTGCTCGATGCGGGAGCGGAGCTGCTCCGGGCTGCCCGAGAGGATGTGGGTCTCGACGCCAGCGCGGCCGAGCTCGCGCAGGAGCGACCCCGCGCCCGGCACGGTGCGCTTCTGATCCGGCCGCTCGATCGCGGTCCGCACGAGGTCGCGCAGCGTGTCGAAGTCCGTCCGGAGGTAGGTCTTGTCGAGATCCCACCGCGCGATGAACGGCGCGCGCGCCGGCGCCGCCGCCGCGTTCGCCGGAGATCGGGGTTCTTGCGCTCGTTCCTCGCCGTTCACGGTGTCCCGCTCAGCGCGACATCCACTCGCGCCGCATCTTGTCGAGCGACTGCACCACGTCGCTGTCGGCGCTCTGCCGGGCGAGGTCGATCGCCTCCCGGAGGTACATCGACGCCTCGCTCGTGCGCTCGCGCTCGTGCGCCACGTACGCGAGCGAGCCGAGGACGAGCGCGCGATCGGGGCCGCCCGGGCCGGCGAGGTCGAGCGCCTCGCGCAGCACGCCGTCGGCGTCGGTCAGATCGCCGGCGCGCGCGAGCGCGTCGCCGAGCTTGCGGCTGAAGATCAGGACGGCGCGCACCGGGTCGTCGAGCTCGCCGCGGAAGATCTCCCGCCGCGCCAGATCGAGGCCGCGGCGCAGCGCGAGCACGCTGCCGGCGTTGTCCCCGCGCGCGGCGGCGCGATCCGCCGTCTGCTCGAGCAGCATCAGCGCGACGAACGCGTTCTGCGCGTGGTAGGCGTGGATCGCCTGCACCTCGAGCGGCAGCGCGAGCGGGTCGCCCGCGCTGTCGAACGTCGCCTTGCCGTGCAGGTCGCGCCGGACGCCGGCCGGGATCGTCGCGAGCGTCACGTCGCGCAGCAGCGGGTGCGTCGTGCGGATGCCGCTCGCGTGCTCCTCGATCATGCCCGCCGCGACGAGCTTGCCGAGCAGATCGTCGAAGGCGCGGATGTCCGGGAGCAGGCGCTGCAGCGTGGGCCGATCCGCCGCGTCGCCGATGACCGCGAGCGCCTGCAGCGTGCGGCGCGCGTCCTGCGGCAGCCGCTCGATCCGCGCGGCGACAAGGTCGGCCATGCGCGCGGGCGGATCGCTGCCGCCCTCGAGCGTGTAGCGGACCAGCTGGTCGATGTAGAGCGGCGGCACCGTCGCGCCATCGCCGCCGGGCCCGGCCGTGGTCGCCGCGCTCGGCGGCAGGCCCAGCGCGGCCGGGTCGGCGGCGCCGTCCGCGCCGTCGCGCCGCGGCGACAGCCGCGCGCCGCCCGCGCTCGGCGGCGTCTTGCGGGCGGCGCGGTGATCCAGGCTCACGCTGCTCCGGAGGAGCGTGAGCGCGATGTCCTTCGGCAGGCCGCCGAGCGTGCGCACGGCGCCGCCCCACTGCGGCTCGAAGCCCGGCGTGTGGCTGGCGACGATGAGCAGCGCCGCGAGCGGCGGCTCCGCGATCACGTCGGCGAACGCGTTCCTGCTCGCGCCGTCGACGGCGTGCAGATCGTCGATCGCGAGCAGGACCCGGTGCGGGAAGGCGGCCTGCTGCGCGCGCGAGAGCGCCCAGCGCAGCGCCTCCGCGGCGATGAAGCGGCGATCGTCGGGCGACAGGCCCCCCGACGCCGGCTTGTTCCAGGCGTGCCGGCGCATGTCGCTCCCGCGGTCGCCCTTGCCGAAGATCTCGAGCAGCCCGCGGCGGGCCTCCGGCGTCGCGCCGCTCCAGTTCGAGGCGTTGCCGCCGTCGGTCGGGAGCTCCGCGAGCCCGGCGATCGCCCAGCGGAGCGCGTAGTAGCCGACCTCGGCGCCCCACGGATCCGGCCCGGTCTGGATCACGTTGTCGCCGCGGCTCGCGGCGACGTCGAGGAACTCGCGGAGCAGCCGGGTCTTGCCGACGCCCTGCTCTCCGACGATGCGCGCGGCGACGACCGAGCCCTCGACGTCGGCGAGGCAGGCGTCGAGCCACGCGAGGTCCTCCTCGCGCGCCGCGAACGGGAGCGGGAGCGGGGGCGCGGAGGACGCGCGATCGCGCCGCGCGGTGGGGGGCGCCGCCCCCGGCGCGGCGCGCGGCGCCGGGGCGGGGGCGTGCGGCTGCGCGATCCTGGCGCCGCACTCGCCGCAGAACTTCTGGCCGCGCGGCACGATGGCGCGGCACGAGGCGCAGATGACCGTCGCCTCGGAGAACGAGAAGCGGCCCGAGGGCGTGTCGAAGGTGCCGACCGACGCGCGCAGCGCGGCCGCGAACTCGTCCGCGGACTGGTAGCGCCGCGCGGCGTCCTTCTCGAGCGCCCGCAGCGTGACCTCGACGAGCGGCTCGGGGATCTCGCGCTCCGGCGCGATCAGGGCGGGATCGGGCGGAGGCAGCGAGAGGTGCATCAGCACGACCTGCGTCGGCGACTCCGCCTCGAAGGGGAGCCGGCCGGTGAGCAGCTGGAACAGGATGACGCCGCACGCGTAGAGGTCGCTCCGCGCGTCGATCGGATCGCCGCGGCCCTGCTCCGGGGCCATGTAGTCCGGGGTCCCGCAGACGATGCCGGGGCTCGTGATGTTCGTCGGCGAGACCTCCGCCTTCATCTTCGCGAGGCCGAAGTCGACGACCTTCACGAAGTCGCCGCCCGAGCGCATCGGCTCGAGCACGATGTTCTCGGGCTTGAGATCGCGGTGGATGATGCCGAGGTGGTGCGCCTCGGCGAGCGCCGCGAGCACCTGGCAGAGGATGTCGGCGATGCGGCGGAACGGGAGGGGGCCGTCCTCGTAGACGACGCGGGCGAGGTCGCGCCCGCGCAGGAACTCCATGACGAGGTAGAGCTGCCCGCCGTTCTTGCCGAAGTCGATGACCCCGACCGAGTTCGGGTGGTTGAGGCGGCTCGCGGCGCGCGCCTCGGTGATGAACCGGACCGACGCGCTCTCGTCCCCGAGCAGGTGGGGGTGGATGATCTTGACGGCCACCGTGCGCCCCAGGGCCTTCTGCTCGGCCCTGTACACGCGGCCCATGCCGCCCACCCCGACGAGCTCCAGGATCACGTAGTTGCCCGGGAGCGTCGTCCCGATCAGCGTGTCGTCGGACGTCCGGTTGAACTCCGAGATCGGGAAGCCGCAGACGGGGCAGAATTTGTGCGCCTGCTCGCACGGATTCGCGCATTGCGGGCAGACCACTGTGGACACGCGCGGGACCTTACCACGTTCGGGATAGCGATTGGAGTCGAGGTCTGCCTGGGCCCCCGGGGCGCGGCCGGGAGGGGGGCGGGGGGGCTCGTCCAGCCGTCTGTTAGGTCCTGGATCCCACTTGGGGTAACCTCGGGCGCGATGGTTACGCCTCGCCTACGTCTCGGTCAGCTCCTGGTCGACGCGCGGATGATCACGCAGGAGGCCCTCGAGAGGACCCTGGAGCTGCAGCGCACGGACGGCCGGCGGCTCGGGACGCTCCTCGTCGAGCAGGGTCTCATCAACGAAACCCAGCTGACGCAGATCCTCTCGCACCAGCTCGCCGTTCCCTGGGTGTCGCTGCTGCACATCGAGTTCTCGCGGCAGCTGCTCAACCTCGTGCCGCACGACGTCGCCGAGCGGTACTGCCTCGTCCCGATCTACGTTCGCCACGTCCGCAACCAGGGCGAGACGCTCTACGTCGCGATGGATGATCCGACGAACGAGGACGGCATGAAGGAGTGCATGGCGTTCTCGGGTCTGCCCGTGCGCGCGATGATCGCTCCTCCGAGCGACATCCGGAACGCGATCCGGGTCTACTACGGAGCGCGCGCGCGCTCGGCTCCGCCGCCCGCGCCCGCGCAGCGCGCGCAGGCGAGCGAGCCGCAGTCGCGGGCGCGCCCGGTCGACCCGCCGCCTTCGTCCGAGCTCTCGAGGGCGCCGGAGACCGCGCGGCTCTCGGAGGAGCCCCCGGCCGCGTCCACGCCGGAGCCCTTGCTGCTGACGAGGCCCGCCCTCCGCTCCGGGGCCCGGCTGGTCGAGGACGCGCTGCCGGCGATCGAGACCTCCGAGGTCGACCCCGCCGAGGTGGGCGTCCTCGACGACGAGATGGGATGGGAGGCGCCGCGCGCCGCTCAGCGGCCCGTGGAGCGGGAAACCCACAGCCGCCCGGAGGAGCGGCAGATCCGCGGCCGCCCCGAGGAGCGGCAGATCCGCGGCCGTCCTGACGAGCAGCGCTCGCGGCCGACGTTGAAGGTCGCGCCGTCGCCCGAGCTGCTCGCGGCCGCGCAGGCGGCGCAGTCCGCGCAGGCGGCGCAACCCGCGCCGGCGGCGCAATCCGCGCCGGCCGCCCCGTCGGAGCGCCGGAAGACGCTGCGCCCCAGCGCCGCGCCAGGGCCCGTGATCCCGCCCGCCAGCGAGGCCGCGCCGAGCGTGGACGCGTCGCCCGCGTCGAGCACGCCGGCCTCGGCGCTCCTCGGTGCCGTGCTCGGGCGCGCGAGCACCGCGGCGCGCAGCGTCCCGGAGAGCGTCCCCGACCACGGCGACGACCCCCCGAGCGAGCGCGAGGTGCGCAACATCCCCGCCCCGCAGGGCCGCGGCCGCCGCCGCATGGTCTCGCTCACGCTGCTCGACGGCACGACGATCACGCTCCCAGCGCGCGGGTCCAAGCCGCAGCAGCAGCCGCAGCCGCAGCCGCAGCGGCAAGCGGCCCCGGCCCCCCGGGCCGCCGCTCAGTCCGAGCCGCCCCCGCCGATCGCCGTGGACGATCCGGGCCTCACCGCGCGCGATCTCGTCTCCGCGCTCCGCGCCGTCTCCCACGGCGCCGACGCGAGCGAGATCCTCGGCAACAACGTGCGCTGGGAGGCGATGTTCGCCGCGCTCCTGTCGCTGCTGCTGAAGAAGCACCTCATCGCCGACTGGGAGTTCGTCGACGAGCTGAAGAAGATCTGACGCGCGCGCCGGCGCTCAACGCGCCTCGCGCGCGGCGCCGGCGCGGATCAGCGCGTCGATGTCGCCTTCCGAGAAGCCCGCGTCGCGGAGCACGGCGCGCGTGTGCTCTCCGGCGCGGGGCGCCGGCGCGAACGCGACCCCCCGCGGCGTGACGGGCGTCCGGAGCTGGGGGACCGGGCCGCGCGGCGAGGCGATCTCGAACAGGAGATCGCGCGACGCGAGGTGAGGATCGGCCGCGGCGCTCCGGGGATCGAGGACCGGCTCGAGGCAGCAGTCGCGCTCGGCCGCGAGCGCCTCCCACTCGGCGCGCGTCCGCTCCCGGAAGAGGGCGGCGAGCCTGCGCTTGAGCTCGACCTGGTGCGGCCCCGGGACGAGCGCGCTCAGGTCGGGATCGAGGCCGACCCCCTCGCAGAACGAGGCCCAGAACTTCGGCTCGAGCGCGGCGAGGGCGAACGCGTGCCCGTCCTTCGAGAGGTAGGTGTTGTACGGCGCGAGCCCGCCGGTGAGCGGCTCGTCGCCCGCAGCGCGCGCGCGCTCCGCGTCCTCCCCTCGTCCTTGTCCCTCCCCGGCGCGCGCGCCGCCCGCGAGCGCAGCGGCGAGCGTGGGGAGGGCGAAGCCGAGCACGCCATCGGTCATGGCGATGTCGAGCACCGCGCCCAGCCCGGTCCGCTCGCGCTCCTTCAGCGCGGCGAGGACGGCGATCGCGCACCACATGCCGCCGCTCACGTCGGCGACCTGGAAGCCCGGCACCTGCGGCGGGCCCTCTGCCGGCCCCTGCGCGCCGAGGACCCCCGCGCGCGCGACGTAGTTCAGATCGTGCCCCGCGCGCCCCGCCATGCCGCCCGTCTGGCCGTAGCCGGTCAGCGCGCAGACGATGAGCCGCGGGTTGTCCGCGCGCAGCGCCTCGTGGCCGAGCCCGAGCCGCTCGAGCACCCCCGGGCGGAACTGATCGAACAGCACGTCGTAGGTCGCGACGAGCCGGCGGAAGGCGTCGCGCCCCTCGGGCTTCTTCAGGTCGAGCAGGGCGCTGCGCTTGCCGCGGTTCAGGAGCTGGAAGGCCGCCGATTCGCCGGCGATCTGCGGCGAGATGTGGCGCAGGAGGTCGCCGCCGGTGACGTCCTCGATCTTGTCCACCGTGGCGCCGAGATCGGCGAGCACGAGGGTCGCGAACGGCCCCGGCAGGAGCCGCGAGAGATCGAGGACGCGCGTGTCGCTGAGCGGGCGCATGGCGCCGCCGGCGCCTGGGTCAGCCCGTGCCGAGCTGGAACAGCTTCGGGAGCTTCATCGCGAGCATCTGGTTGCCCGTGACCTTGAGCTTGCCCGCGAAGTAGAGCTGCATCGAGTTGGCCTGCGGGTTCTCGTGCAGCTTCTGGAAGTCCTCGCTGGTGAGCGCGATCGTGACGTCCGCGCCGCCCGGGTTGCCGGTGGCGATGCTGGGATCGGCGCTGGCCAGGTCGATCAGCCACTCGCCGCCGCCCTCGCCCGTCACGTTGATCTGGTACTTCCCACCGAGCTGCTTGGCCGCGTCGGTGTTCTTCGCCAGGGCAGCAGGGAGCTCCTCGTTGAATAGCTTCTGGATATCGACGGCCATGGATCGCCTCCGGATGTCGTGTGGGACGTGCTGACTTCTATCGCCCGAGTACCGGGCGCGGTTTACCCGCGCCCGAACGCGGGCGTCAAGCGAAGCCCGCCGCCGGAGCACGCTCGGGTCGCCGTGTCAGGACATCCCTGGCGTGCGCGCGCGCGCCGTACCCGTACGTCACGCGCGCGCACGCGGCGCCTGCGCGGCGGGCCGAGGCGCCTTGTCCAGCGCGGAACGGAGCGGGACCATGAGCAGGCGATCGATGGCGACGCGCTGGTCGGCGGACGGCGGGCTCTCCGGCAGGCCCTGCATCAGCCGGAGGTCGCGGAGCGCGCCGCGATCGAGCGGGCCGAGGGACGCGCTCAGCCCGTCGAGCGCCGGAGATATCGCGGGGAGCAGGCACACGAGGACAATCTCGCTCGTGCCCTGCCGCACCCACGTCCCCTGGTACTCCGCGATCGCCTGCCCGAGCGCCTCCTGGAACACGAACGCGCGCCACTCCAGCGGCGCGCTCAGGTCGAAGACGCGGCCGCCGGCGCGGAGCTCGCGGCCGTCGAGGCTGAGCGCCGCGCCGCGCGCGTCGGTGACGAAGAACCGCTCCAGGCACCCGGGCGAGCGCAGCGCGAGCTCGTCGAGCAGCGCCGCGAGCACCGCGGGGCCGAGCGAGATCGGCTCGCCGTCTGGGCCGATCGCCTCGAGCCCGACCTCGTCGGCGCCGACGACGGACGCGCGGTCGAGCAGCGCGGCGAAGGTGCGGCGCGACGAGCCGTCGAAGCTGGCGCCGATCGAGGACATCCCGGCGCCGGAGCTGAGCAGGGCGACGAGGCGATCGCGGCGCGGGGTCGCGAGGAGCGTCACCCCGAACCGCTCGCGGAGCGGGAGCAGCAGGTGCTGCGCGGCGCCGCCCTTGGCCTGGAGGAGCAGCTGATCGCCGTCGAGGCTCAGCCCGCGCCGGCTGGCCTGCGGGGGCGGCAGGAGGGGCCGCCGCCGCCCCCGCGCGAGGAGCGCCACTGCCGCCGCGACGAGGGCGATCGGCAACAGCGCGCGGACCATCAGGCTGCGCGCGGTCGCGACCAGCACGAGGGCGGCCACGAACAGCGGGACCGACCAGATCCGCCGCGAGCCGCCGCGCCGCGCCGGCGTCACCTCGGGGGCGGTCGCGTCGAACCACCGGGGCGCCGGGGAGGGTGTGGCGGCCGCATCGCTCGCCGGCTCGTCCGCGAGCTGCGCGGACGGCCAGCCCGTCGCAGGCGGTGGCTCGTGCGCGCGGGCCTCGAGCGGTGGGAGCGTGGCGACGGCCTCAAGAGGGTCCTTCTGGCCCTTCGCCTCGCGTCCCATCACACCTCCACCCCAGCCGAAAGTTCCGCGTAGGATAGCATCGAGGGAGCCTCGTGCGCGAGGAGACTTTGGTGCGACGCGATGCGTAGGCGGCGCGCTGTCGAGTCCCGCTGGATGTGCGCCGCGCGACTCGCCGTGCTGCATCGTGTCGAGCCGCTCGCGCCGCGCGTGTCACGTCGCGCGTGTCGCGGCCCAGCACATCGCGGGCGTGCGGGCGAGCGCCCCATGGGTTCGCGAGCGACGCTGCCTGGGGCGGGTGGCCGCAAGGGGCATCCGGCGCCGGCGCCGGGGAGCGATGCAGGTCTGTGCGAGGGGGCGCTGGCGCCGGGGAGCGATGCAGGTCTGTGCGAGGGGGCGCTTACCGGAACGCTCGGTGGTGGAGGACCCAGGGCGAGAGGCGCGGGGAGCCCGTCTCGGAGGCGCTGGAGACGGCCGGCCGCCGATCCGCCCGCGCGGCCGCGATGGCCAGGGCGGCGGCGAGCGAGGCCTCTTCCTCGGGGGGAACCGCGGTCGGACCGCAGAGCTCCGCCGTGTGCTCGGCGATGAAGCCGGTGTCGTAGCGGCCGGCCTGGAACTCGGGGTGCGCGAGGAGGTTCTCGTGAAAGGCGAGGTTCGTCCGGATGCCCGCGACGGCGTACTCGGCCAGGGCGCGCCGCATGCGCGCGATGGCGGCGCGCCGATCCGGGGCCCACACCGAGAGCTTCGAGATCAGCGGGTCGTAGTGGCTCGGGACCACGGAGCCCTCGTAGAAGCCGCTGTCGTCGCGCACCCAGGGGCCGGCCGGCGGGCGGAGCGTCGTGATGGTGCCGGGGCTGGGCAGGAAGCCGGAGCTCGGATCCTCCGCGTAGATGCGGCACTCGATCGACGCGCCGCGCCGCGCGATCACCTGCTGGTGCAGGGAGAGCCGCTCGCCGTCGGCGATCTTCACCATCTCGGCGACGAGGTCGACGCCGGTCGTCCACTCGGTGATCGGGTGCTCCACCTGGAGCCTCGTGTTCATCTCGAGGAAGTAGAAGGAGCCGTCCTCGGCGAGCAGGAACTCGAACGTGCCCGCCGAGTGGTAGCCGACCGCGAGCGCGCCGCGCACGGCGACCTCGCCCATGCGCTGCACGAGCTCCGGGCTGGCCACGGGGCAGGGCGACTCCTCGACGACCTTCTGGTGGCGGCGCTGGATCGAGCAGTCGCGCTCGAAGAGGTGCACGAGGTTGCCCTCGCGATCACCGAGCACCTGGATCTCGACGTGGCGCGGCCGGAGGATCGCCTTCTCGAGGTAGACCGTGGCGTTGCCGAACGCGCGCAGGGCCTCGCTCTGCGCCCGCTCGTAGGCCGAGGGCAGGTCCTCCGGGCGGTGCACGAGCCGCATCCCCTTGCCGCCGCCTCCGAACGCGGCCTTGAGCATCACCGGGTAGCCGAGCCGCTCGGCGAGCGCCTGCGCCTCCGCGGCGGTCGCGGGCTCGCCGCCGGGCACGATGGGCACCCCGGCCGCCGCCATCCTGGCGCGCGCCGCCGGCTTCGACCCCATCGCCGCCATCGCGCTCGAGGGCGGGCCGATGAAGGTGATGCCAGCCCGCTCGCACGCTTCCGCGAACTCGCGGTTTTCCGACAGGAACCCGTACCCGGGATGGATGGCGTCCGCGCCCGAGCGCCGGGCGACGTCGAGGATGCGATCGATGCGGAGGTAGCTCTCCGCCGCAGGAGCGGGGCCGATGGCGTACGACTCGTCCGCGAGGCGGACATGGAGGCTGCCGCGGTCCACGTCGCTGTAGACGGCGACGCCCTGGATGCCGGCCTCATGCAGCGAACGGAGGATTCGGACGGCGATCTCGCCGCGGTTGGCGATGAGGACCTTGCGGATCACGAGCCGGCCCTATCACACGAAAGCGCCTGCGCGAATGGCCCCGTCGCGGAGCCGCCCTGATCCGAGCCCCGTCGCGAGCTGGTCGTGGACTTCCCTGACGCGGGATCAGGCCCGCGAGAGTCTTTCCCCAGGCCGAGCAAAAGGGTAGGTCTGCCCTGTGCAGCGCCGCGATATCCCGTCCGAGCTCTCGTTCGCGGCCATCCCGGCCGTCGCCGAGCCGCGCGAGCTCACGAGCCCGCCACCCTCGCGCCGCCAGAGGGGCGCCGAGCCGGAGGTGGTCTCGGTCGCGGAGCTGGATCGCCGGCTGAAGCGCATCCTCGAGGGCTCGACCGCGGACGTGCGCGTCGAGGGCGAGATCTCGGGCCTGCGCGTCGTGGGCAGCGGGCACGCCTACTTCACGCTGAAGGACGAGAGCGAGGAGGCGGCGATCGACTGCGTGATGTACCGGACCGCGGCGCCGCGCGCGCGCAAGCTGCTCGCCGACGGCGCGCGCGTCGTGCTCACGGGCCGCGCCACGGTCTACGTGCCGCGGGGGCGGCTCCAGTTCTGCGCGGACGACGCGCGCCTCGCCGGCCGCGGCGCGCTCCTGGAGGCGCTCTTCCGCCTCAAGGAGAAGCTCGCCGCCGAGGGGCTCTTCGCGCCGGAGCGCAAGCGCAAGCTGCCGGTCGATCCGCAGATCATCGGCGTGGTCACGAGCGGCGACGGCGCGGCGATCCACGACATCGTGACCGTCGCGTTCCGCCGCGGCGGCGCCCGGCTGGTCCTCGCGCGCACGCCCGTGCAGGGCGCCGGCGCGGGGCAGCGCATCGTGCGCGCGATCGCGCTGCTCGAGGAGTTCCCGGGCATCGAGGTGATCATCGTGGGGCGCGGGGGCGGCTCGGCCGACGACCTCAGCGCGTTCAACGAGGAGATCGTCGTCCGCAAGGTCGCGGCCGCGCGCGTGCCGATCGTGAGCGCGGTCGGGCACGAGATCGACGTCGCGCTGACCGACCTCGCCGCCGACGCGCGCGCCGCCACGCCCTCGCAGGCCGCGGAGATGCTCGTCGCGGACGCGGCCGCGCGCCACGCGGCGCTGGAGCAC
Source organism: Sorangium sp. So ce321 (assembly GCF_051530195.1). Classification (NCBI taxonomy): domain Bacteria; kingdom Pseudomonadati; phylum Myxococcota; order Polyangiales; family Polyangiaceae; genus Sorangium; species Sorangium sp. So ce321. Next base: position 3,856,533 of record NZ_CP150329.1, read on the forward strand.
CTCGAGGCGCGCATGCGCCGCGCGATCGCCCACCGGCTCAGGGCCGCGCGGGCCGATCTCGACCGGCAGCGCGCCCGCCTCGGCTCGCCCGCGCAGATCCTGGCCGAGCCGCAGCAGCGGATCGACGACGCCCTGGCGAGGCTCCGGCGCCGCATGGAGCGGATCGTCGTCGAGGACCGCGCCGGGGTCCAGCGCCTCGACCGGCGGCTCGCGGCGCGCCACCCGCGCGCGGTGATCGCGGGCGCGCGCGGCGCGCTCAGGCCGCTGTCGGTGCGCCTCGCCGCGGCCGCTCACCGCCACGTCGCCCTCCTGCGGGAGGGCTTCGCGAACGACGTCGCCCGGCTCGAGGCGATGTCGCCGCTGCGCGTGCTCGCGCGCGGCTACGCCATCGCGACGGACGGGTCAGGCCGCGCGGTCCGCGACCACCGCGAGGTCGCGCCGGGCGATCCGATCGCGGTCCGCGTGCACCACGGCGCGCTGCTCGCGCGGGTCGTGGCCACCGCGGGGCCGGGCGAGCCGCTCGTCGAGGCCAGCGCGCCCGCGCCGGCCGCGCCGCCGGCGGCGGCCGCGGCCGGGCCGGGCGCCGCGGCCGGGGCAGGCGCCGCGGCCGGGGCAGGCGCCGCGGCCGGGGCAGGCGCCGCGGCGGCGCCGGGCGCCCTGGCGCGCGGGCCGCGCGCCCCGGGGGGCGGCCGCGCGCCGAGGCGCAGCCGCGCGCAGCCGGGCGCGCCCGCATGCGAGCAGCTCGGGCTCGGCTTCGTGGCCGACGAGCGCGCCCCGACGTTCGGTCGCGCGGGCGCCTCCGGTCAGGTCTCGGCGGGGCAAGGCGGAGCAGAGGCCGGCCCGGAAGAAAGGCATCATGTCGAACCCTGAGCGGCGAATGTTCGGTCTGGTCGGGCACCCGGTGGGCCACTCGGTCTCGCCGGCGATGCACTCGGCCGCGTTTCGGGCCCACCACCTGCCCCACATCTACAGCGCGTTCGACGTGCCCACCGGCGCGGAGCTCGCGCGCTTCGTGAGCGACATCCGCAACGGCCTCATCGCGGGCGCGAACGTCACGATCCCGCACAAGCGCGCGATCATGTCGATGGTTGACGACGTGGACACGAGCGCGGCCGAGGTCGGCGTCGCCAACGTCCTCTGCGCGACGGAGTCGCGGCGCGTGACCGCGCACAACACCGACGTGATCGCGCTCCGCGACGAGCTCGCGCGGCTCCTGCGGTCCGCCCCGCCCGGCGGCGACGACCCGGCAGGGCGGCACGGCGCGCTCTCGAGCCCGCGGCAGCGCGCGGTCATCATCGGGGCCGGCGGGGCGGCGTTCGCCGCGATCGCGGCGTGCAAGATGCTCGGCTACCACCTCATCAGCGTGACCACCCGGTCGTGGACCAGCACCGAGGCCATGCTGGAGTCGCCCGCGGGGCAGCGCGCGTCGGAGCTCGGCGCGCTCACCGCGCCGTGGCCGATCCCGACCGAGCGGTCGATCAGCAGCAAGTCCTCGGTGGCGCTGCGGCTCAACTGGAGCGAGTTCGCCGTCGCGGCCGACCTGATCATCCAGGCCACGAGCGCCGGCATGCTCGGCGGTCCGCCGGGCGAGGAGGTCACGAGCATCATCCCGTGGGACTCGCTCTCGCCGAGCGCGTGCCTCTACGACGTGGTCTACAACCCGCCGGTGACGCCCTTCCTCCGGATCGCGCGCGAGCGGGGGCTCCGCGCCTCCGACGGGCTCGGGATGCTGGTTGGCCAGGCGGCGCAGTCCTTCACGCTCTGGACCGGCCTCCCGGCCCCGGTCGAGGTGATGCGCGTCGCGGCCGAGGACTCTCTCAGGAAGGCCACCGGCGGTCGATGAGCTCAGACGGATCCCGGAGGAGCGCTCCGGCTCACGACGCCTTCTCGACCACGCCGGCGGCCTCGCGCGCCCAGGGCGCCGCGCTGGAGCACGCGTCGCCCTGGCCGCACGTCGAGGTGCGCGGCCAGCTCGCGATCGCGCGCAAGGAGTGGCTGCACACGAACGGGGCGGGCGCCTACGCGAGCTCGACGATCGCCTGCATGCACACGCGCCGCTACCACGGCCTGCTCGTCGCGGCCCTGGATCCGCCGCGGCGCCGGCACGTCATGCTCTCGCACGTCGACGCCAGCGTCCGCCCCATCCGGCCGCAGGGCTCGCAGCAGGGCGGGCCGCCCGAGCGCCGTGCGTCGTGGCCGCGGTGGGATCTCTCCAAGCACCAGTTCCCGGGCATCGACCCCGAGGTCGGCTCCTTCTACCTGGAGCGCTTCGATCAGGATCCGCTCCCGCGCTGGGCGTACGCGCTCCCGGGCGGCGAGCTCGAGGTGACGCTCGGCCTCGTGCGCGGCGAGAACGCGGCCGTCCTTCGCTACGCCTGGAGCGGGGCGGACCCGGTGATGCTGACGTTGCGCCCGCTCCTCGCCGCGCGCCACATGCACCAGCTGCTCCGCGAGAACGGCGGCATCTCCCAGAAGGTCGAGCTGCGCGCCGGCGCGGCGCGCGGGGAGCCCGGCTCGGGGAAGGAGCGCCCGACGAGCGGCGAGGTCCGCGTGCAGCCGAACCGCGCGCTGCCGCGGATCTGCTTCCGCTACCAGGGCACGTTCGTCGGGTCGCAGGACTGGTGGCGTCGCTTCGAGTACCTCGGCGAGCAGGATCGGGGCCTCGACTTCCTCGAGGATCTCTGGACCCCGGGCCACTTCGAGACAGTGATCGGCGCCGAGCCGGTCCACCTGCTCGTGGCCGTCGGCGCGCTCCCCGAGGACGAGCCGGAGAACCTGCTGGCGGCGGCGAGCGCGGCGATCCGCGCCGAGGACCCGGGGCCCCGGCGGCCGCTGATGGAGCGGCGGCTCTGCATCGCCGCCGAGACGTTCCGCGCCGACGCGGCCGCCCGGCCGGGCGTCATCGCGGGCTACCCCTGGTTCGAGGTGTGGGGCCGCGACGCGCTCATCTCCCTCCCGGGCCTCTACCTCGTGCCGCGCAAGACCGAGGGGGCGATCCGCGTCCTCCGCGCGCTGATCGACGCCATGCAGGACGGCCTCGTGCCGAACCGGCTGCCCGACGCGGGCGAGCCCGCCGAGTTCCACACGGCGGACGCGACCCTCTGGCTGTTCGAGGCGGCGCGCCTGCTCGCCGACGCGATCGGCGACACGCACCCGTTCGTCACGGGCGAGCTCCTCGGCGCGCTCCGCGACGCCTTCGAGGCCGCCCTGCGCGGGACCAGGAACGGGATCCACATCACGGCCGACGGCCTCTTCGCCGCGGGCCGCCGCGGCGAGGGCGCGATCGACGGGCTCACCTGGATGGACGCCCGCGTCGGGGGCCGCGCGGTCACCCCGCGCGCCGGCTGCCCGGTCGAGCTCACGGCGCTGTGGGCGAAGGGGTCGGAGACGCTCGCGCGCCTCGCGCGGGCCGCCGGCGACGAGCGCCTGGCGCAGCGCGGGGAGGCGGCCGCCAGCGCGGCGCGCCGGGCCTTCGCGGCCCGCTTCTGGTGCGAGGAGATGGGCTATCCGTACGACGTGATCTCGGAGGAAGCGGAGGGGGCGACCGCGTTCCGTGACGCCTCGATCCGCGCCAACGCAGTGATCGCCGTCGCCGTGGATCCCGCCTGCTTCACGCCGGCGCAGGCCGCGTCGCTGCTCGAGCGGGCCCGCCTGGAGCTCGTGACCCCCGCCGGTGTGCGCTCGCTCTCGCCGGCCGATCCGGGCTACATGCCCCGGTACCAGGGGGGGCCCGATGCGCGCGACAGCGCCTACCACCAGGGCACGGTCTGGCCGTTCCTGCTCGGGTTCTACGCGCGCGCCGCCCGGCACTTCTCCACGCTCGGCGAGCACGTGATCCCGCTGCTGCACCGGCTCGTGGCCTCCGCGGCCGCGAACGAGATCGCGCTCGGCCACGTGCCCGAGGTCGCGTCCGGGGAGCCGCCGCACCACCCCGGCGGCTGCTTCGCGCAGGCCTTCAGCGTGGCGGAGCTCCTGCGCTTGATCGCCTGGGATCTGCCCCCGCAGGACCCGGGCGCGCCGCCGCGCTGAGCCGCGGGCGCGCCGCCGCGCTGAGCCGCGGGCGCGCCGCCGGCGCCGGGCGGCGGCGCTTCAGCCTTCGCGCTCGAGCGCCGACTCCTCGCGGATCGCCTTGCCGCCCTGGGCGGTGAAGCGCAGGAGCTTGCCGGGATCTTCGGCCTCCATCGCGAAGGACTCGATCTCCTCGAACAGCGCCTCGAGCTTCCGCGGGCCGCATGTGGGCAGGAAGCTGCGGAGTACGCGCGGGTCGTAGAACCGGAAATACTGCTGCTTGCCTGTCCCGCTCTCGACCAGGAGAAACCGGCGGAGGTGCTTGCGCACGTCGCCGAACGGGCGGTTGCTCGTCAGGAAGACGCCCCAGCTGTCGCCCCAGCCGCTGTCGATCAGCGCGTCGAGCAGGCTGGACCCCAGCGGGAGCTGCACGAGCGTGGGGCCGACGTCCGCGAGGATCTCGCCCTGGAAGCCGGTGTAGAGCGACGCTGACTGCTCGCCCGCCTCCAGGAGGAGCAGCCGGATGCGGGGATCGCGGGCCGCGTCGAGCACCGCGAAGAGCGGCGCGCGCTCCTGCCGGAGCCGCGCCCGCGCCGACGCGGTGAACGGCGCGCCCGTCGCCACGACCGCGGTCCGCCGCGACCGCCGCGAGGGCGGGGCGGGCCTGGTCGGCGCGCACCTACCATTCGCGCCGTTCGCGCCGCTCGCCTCGCGGCGCACCACCGCGAACAGGGTCGCCCCCGCGCGGATCTCGTCGCCGTCCCGGAGCGACACCTCGCGCGCGCGCTCGCGGTTCACCTGCGTGCCGTTGCGGCTGCCCAGATCGCGCAGCAGGTAGCTGCCGTCGATCTCCTCCACCGAGAAGTGCAGGGCAGAGAGCTCACCGTCGCTCGCGATCGAGAGATCCGACTCAGGCGCGCGGCCGACGAGCAGCGGGCGGTCGCCCCGGATGCGCGCGGTCTGCCCGCTCAAGGGGCCCGAGATGACCCGGAGGAGGAATCCTGGTTCCTGGTCTTCGCTCATGGTCGTCTCCATCGCACAAGGCGCCGATGAGGCCGGCAAGCAAGCCTAGAACACTGATCGGCGTGAAATCCACACGAAGGCGGGAACCATGAGAGAGGTGATCGGAAGACTACCAATCTTTCCAGCTTACCCGACCTTTCAAGCAGCTTGCGCAGAATCCACGTCGGCGCGGGTCCTCTTGCCGCTCTTGCCGCCCGAGACAGCGACGGTGGGCGGCTGTGGTTCGAGCGGCCGGGGCGATCGGGCATTATCCGACCTGCTGACTGCGGGCGTCGCTGTCGCCCTCGCCGCGCGCGGGTGACGGCGCTGTGTCGAGGTCGTGGATGAGGCTGGCGGCGGTGGCGCCGAGCGCGTTCGGGGTTGCCGGTGGCACCGTGGATGGATGGTGGCCAGGGCATCCGGACTCAAGGCCGCGGCGGGCGGGAGCCGCGCGCGTCGGTGGAGGTGCGGTGTGAGCGGGGATGTCCGCCACGGCGGCCGCGCAGCGGCTCGAGGCGGAGCCAGCGCGCGACGAACGCCCGGTCCTCGGCGGCGAGCACGCCGGTGACCCACGCGGCGACGAGGTAGAGCCCCACGTAGAGCGGGGCGCCGAGCGTGAGGCAGAGCGCGGGGTGCCTGTCGACCGCGCCCGTGGCGAGGAACGCGGTGAGCGGCGCGGCGGCGACGAGGGCGGTGGCCGCGACGCGCCCGTAGTGGCCCCACGGGAAGACGCCGCGCAGGCCGACGCCGGAGAAGCGCGCGATGAAGGCCACCGTCAAGACGATCCCGATGACCTGCGTCAGGACGGCCGAGAGCGGCGCGCCGACCATGCCGAGCGTGGGCAGGAGGATCAGGTTCGCCGCGGTGTTGAACACCATGCCCAGCGCCTGGATCCGCAGGATCATCGACGTCTTGCCGAACGCCATCAGCGGGATGGCGTACGCCGTCACGCGCAGCGGCAGGAGCGCGGAGTAGATGCGGAACGGGACGGCGGCGCCGGCGTAGGCGTCGCCGTAGACGGTGCGCATGAGCGGCTCGGCGAAGAGCAGGAGGAACACCGCGATCGGGAGCATCATCAGCGTCGTCTTGCGGATGCCCGAGTGCCACAGCTCGATCGCCGCCCTCGCGCCCTCCGCCGGGGTGCGCCCGTTCTCGACGCGGGCGACGAGGTCGGGGAGCATCGTCGAGGCGACGGAGTAGGCGAGGACGCCGACGAGCGGGAGCTCCTGCGAGCCGACGGCGAACTCGGCGTACAGCCCCGCGCTGAAGAAGAGGCCGATGACGAACTTGTCGAGCTTCTGGTTGAAGACGCCGGCGAAGCGGGTGACCGAGAGCGGGAGCGCGTAGGCGAGCTGCGCCCTGACGCCGCCGGGGAACGGGGCGACGGCGACGTCCTGGAACAGCCGCGCGTAGAGCCGGTACGACAGCCAGAGCCGGAGCGCCTGCGCCGCGCACTGGGCGGCCACGATCCAGGCGATCGAGCACCCGAGCGCGGCCGGGACGATCGCCCCCGCGGCGCTCGAGATCGTGACGAGCAGCGCGACGCCGGCCGACTTGCGGTGGTTGTTCGTGGCGATGAAGAGCGGGCCGAAGACGCTCGCCGGGTAGGCGATCAAGCTCATGAGGCCCGTGAGCAGCAGCAGCCGCGTGACGTCCGCGCGGTCCTCGAGGAAGAGCCCGGGGACGAAGGCGAAGATCGAGAAGGCGAGCGCCGAGAGCGCCCCGAGGCCGAGCAGGAGGAGCATGCTCTGCCGCACCAGCCCCTTGAGCTCGGGGCGCGTCACCTTCGGCGCGAAGTAGAGGAACGACTCCGGCAGGTAGAGCTGCGCGAGATCGCGCCCCGTCATGAACAGCATCGTCACGAACGCGAGCACGCCGTACTCGGATTTGCCGAGCAGCCGCACCACCACGATGCCCTGCACGAGGATGATGAGGGTGTTGACGAACTGCCCTCCGACGACCATCCCGATCCGGTCGGCGAGCGACGTGCCCTGCGCCTCGGCGGGGGTCGGCGCCGCCCTCGCGGCCTCTGGCGCGCGCGAGGACGCGCTCGGATCGACCGGGGTCGGCGCCGCCCTCGCGGCCTCTGGCGCGCGCGAGGGCACGCTCGGATCGACCGGGGTCGGCTGCTCGTCCCGCATCGCGCCTCGGTAGCACATGCGCGGGCCGGAGCCGCGCGCGGTCGCCGACGCCGGGGGCGCTGGGCTCGGTCCGGCCGTGATATAGGCGCGGCGATGAGGCGCGCGCTCCTCGTGAGCTACTACTTTCCCCCGCGGTTCAGCGTCGGCGGTAAGCGCGCGTACCGCTTCGCGAAATTCCTGCCGGAGCACGGCTGGGCGGCGACGGTGCTCACGGCGAGGCCGCCGCCCGGCGAGCGGCTGGATCCGTCGTTCGGGGAGGCCGACCTGGCGGGGTGCGACGTGCGCCGCGACTACCTCTCGGACGCCGAGCTCGCGCGCATGCCGCGCCGCGTGCTCGGCTCCGACGGCACCGTCGAGGCGCCGACCGAGGCCCCGGTGCCGGTCGCGCGCCGGCGAGGCCTCGCGCGCGTCGCCGCCGAGGTCCGCTACGTCCCGGTGATCGGCCCCGACGCGGGCCGCGTCCCGGCCCTCGCGGCGCGCATCGCGCGCCTCGCCCGCGAGGTAGGCGCCGAGGTGATCTTCGCGAGCGGGGCGCCCTGGGAGGCGGTGCTCGCGGGCGCGCTGGCCGGCAGGGCCATCGGCAGGCCGGTCGTGGTCGACTTCCGCGATCCGTGGTCGTTCGGCCCGGTGATGGCGACGCGGCCCGCGTGGGTCCGCGCCGCGGCGGCGCTCGTCGAGCGGGCGGCGGTCGGCGCCGCCGCCGCGTTCACGGTGACGTCCGAGATGACGCGCGACGCCTACGTCGAGCGGGGCATCGCGCGCCGCGTCGCGTGCATCCGGACCGGCTTCGATCCCGACGCGGCGGTCGCGCCGCGGCGCGACGAGGCGGTGACGCTCGTCCACTTCGGCAACTGCTACAGCGAGCGCACGCTCGCGCCGTTCGTCCGCGCGCTCGCGGCGGTCGCGCGCCGCAGGTCGCTCGGCCCGGGCGCGATCCGGCTGCTCAACCTGGGGCGCGTCGCGAAGAGCGACCTCCGCCTGGCCGAGGAGCTCGGGGTGTCGCGGCTCTTCGAGCACCGCGCGGTCCTGCCGTACGCCGAGGGGCTCGGCCTCGTCGCGGGCGCCGACCTCGCGCTGCTCACCGGCTTCGGCGACGAGCCGTACCTCTTGCCCGGCAAGGTCTACGACTACCTGCTCGCGCGCGCGCCCATCCTCGCGGTCTCGCCGTCCCCCGAGGTCGCGCGCATCCTCGACGCGACGCGCCTCGGCTGGACCCACGCGGGCGGCGACGCCGCGGCGATCGAGCGCCGCATCGAGGACGCTGTCGACGCGCGCGCGGCCGGGCGGCCGCTGGTCGAGCCCGACCTGGCGGCGCTCTCCGGGCTCAGCGCCCGCGCCACGGCGGGCGCGCTCGCGCGCCTCTTCGAGGACGTCGCGGGGCGCATCGGGCACGCCGCGCGCTGACCTCGGGCATGCCGCGCGCGTCGGGCATGCCGCGCGCGTCGGGCATGCCGCGCGCGTCGCCCGGCGGCATCCTGCTTCGCGCGGAGCCCGAGCGACATGCTTGCCTGCGCGGCGGCCCCCGTGGCATGCGAGCCGCGATGCCTGACCATCATCTCCAGGACCGAGCGGGGCTCCCCGAGGGCGAGCGCGCCCTCCAAGAGGCGTGGCGCGCGAAGTACGCGCCCGAGGTGAAGGAGCTCATCGTGCGGCGCGAGGTCCCGTCGCCGAAGCTCACGCTGATCATCATCTCCTACAAGGCGAAGGATTACCTGATCGAGTGCCTCCAGCACGCGCGCGGTCAGACGGCGGCGCTCGACGTGCCGTTCGAGATCCTGCTCGCGGACAGCGGCGGCATCGAGCACCTGCGCCCGCGCTCCGCTCCGCTCGTCGACGTAGAGCTCCGGCTGACCGACGGCATCCCGCTGAACGCCGCGCGCAACGCGGCCATCGCCTGGGCGCGGGGCGAGTACGTCGCGTTCATCGACGACGACGGCCTCATCGCGCCGACGTTCGTGGAGGTCGTCTGCCGCGTCTTCGAGGACGCGCGCATCGCCGCGATGCGCGGCCGGATCATCCCCAAGGAGCACCCCTACTTCTGCACGCTCGCGGGGCACTACGACCGCGGCGACGACGTGGTCGACGACGTCCTCGCGACCGAGGGGCACATGGCGATCCGGCGCGGCATCTACCTGGAGACCGGGGGCTTTCCGGACCAGTTCTACGGCGCCGAGGGGGTCTACCTGGTGTACCGGATCGCCAGGATGTTCCCCGATCTGCGCGTCGTCTACGTGCCCGACCTCCTGATGCGGCACGACTACTTCGACAGCTGGGAGAACTTCATCTGGAAGACGCGCAAGTACCGGAGCATCCGGCGCGAGGTGGGCGGCATGGAGCCGGATCCCGAGTTCCTGCGCTACCTCGACGCGTACCTGGCGCGGCGGAAGCCGCACCGCCGGCGGACGGTGGAGCAGACCGTGGCGCTCGGGCTGCTCAAGGCGGTGCGCTGGGGGGTCCAGCGCCTGCCGGACTGGGCGGTGGGCCGGCCTTGACCGCTCCGATCGCGCGGGGCGCGCGGCTGACGAGGGAGGTGGGCTGATGGGCGAGGGCAGCGGCTTCGAGCGGGATCTCGAGGCGATCAACCGGCACTACACCGAGCGCTTCCTGCCGTCGAACCCCTGGGCGAGCCTGCTCAACGCCCACCCGTACCTCGTCGCGCGGCAGCGGCAGCGCCGCCTGCGCGAGGCGCTCGTCGAGTGCGGCGTGCGCACGCCCGAGGCGCTGCGCGAGATGTCGGTGCTCGACGTGGGCTGCGGGTCGGGCTCGAACCTGGCGTGGCTGGTCGAGCTCGGCGCGGACCCCGCGCGCCTCACCGGCGTCGATCTCGTCGCCCAGCGCGCCGAGCTCGCGCGGTCGCGCTTCGCCGGGATCCGCTTCATCGCGGGCGACTTCCTGAAGGCCGATGTCGGCGGCCCGTTCGACATGGTGATGATGTTCGCCGTCCTTTCGTCGGTGACGAACGCGGAGCTCAAGCGGGGCCTCATGGACAGGGCGCTCGGCCTGCTCCGCCCGGGGGGCATCTTCTTCTTCTACGACCTCGTCTCGCGGCGGCCCGTCCCCGGGACCGCCGACTACCAGCGCCTCACGTTCGCGGAGCTCGAGGGGTACTTCGCCCCACGCCCGCTGCGCACCTTCCGCCGGGACATCCTCCGCCGCGACGTCGCCGACCGGCTGGTGCAGCGGTTCGGCGTGACCGCGGCCGAGGTCGTCCAGGCGACCCGGCTGCTCAACATCGACGGCACCTTCGCCTACGCGCGCGGTTAGCCGCGGGACCTGGGGGGTGGGGCGTAATACCCCACCGGGGAGAAAAGGTCCTGCTCGGCCCGAGAGCGGGTATCGCGCGGGGCGCTGAACAGCCCGGTCCTGCGCTGGCACGATACGTGCCAATAACGGAGAACAACGGCGAACCACGCGCGAGCACGTGCGAAGCACGTGGCGACTAGCTGCCACCGCCGGTGAGCGCAGCGCGCACAGCGCCGCTGGCCGCCGCAGGAGAACACTCCATGTCCCAACGCGTCCTCCCCCCATCGGCCGAGATCGCCTGGCATAGCCTGCCGGTCAGCGAGGCGCTCTCCAGGACAGAGAGCGCCTCGTCCGGCCTCGCGATCGACGAGGCCGCCCGGCGGCTCAAGGACGTCGGACCCAACGTGATCCAGCGCGCGAAGGGCGACAGCGCGCTCAAGCTGCTCTTCCGTCAGATCAACGACCCGCTCATCTACGTGCTGCTCGCGTCGGCGGCCCTCGCGATGATCATGGGCGAGGCGATCGACGGCTCGGTCGTGCTGGCGGTGGTCGTGCTCAACACGGCGATCGGCTTCGTGCAGGAGCTCCGCGCGGGCAAGGCGATCGAGGCGCTCGCCGGCATGGTGCCCCAGTCGGCCACGGTCGTGCGCGGCGGAGAGCGGAGCGTGATCCCGGCGGCGGACGTGGTCCCCGGCGACGTGGTGGTGCTCGAGGCCGGCGACAAGGTCCCCGCGGACGCGCGGCTGCTCTCGGTGAAGAACCTCCACGTGGACGAGTCGGCGCTCACCGGCGAGTCGGTGCCGTCCGACAAGCACATCGACGTGGTCCCGGAGGACGCGGGGGTCGGCGACCGCAAGAACCTCGCCTTCGGCGGGACGCTCGTGACGAGCGGCACGGCCACCGCCGTGGTCATCGCGACGGGCGGCGGGACCGAGCTCGGCCGCATCTCGTCGATGCTCCACGAGGCGACCGAGATCGAGACGCCGCTCACGCGCTCGATGGCCAAGGTGGGCCGCGTGCTGACCATCGCGATCGTGGCAGTCGCGCTGCTCATCGTCGGGGTCGCGCTGCTGCGCGGCTACCCGCCGGTCGACGCGATGCTCGCGGGGATCTCGCTCGCCGTCGCCGCCATCCCCGAGGGGCTGCCGGCGATCATCACCATCTCGCTCGCCATCGGCGTGCAGCGCATGGCGCGGCGCCGCGCGGTGATCCGGAAGCTGCCCGCGGTCGAGACGCTGGGCAGCACGGGCGTCATCTGTTCGGACAAGACCGGCACGCTGACGCGCAACGAGATGACGGTCCGCGCTCTGTGGACGACGCCCTCCGGCGGGGCCGGCGGGGAGGAGGACGGGCAGCCGCTCGAGGTGACCGGCGTCGGCTACGCGCCGGTCGGCGAGCTCCGCCGCGGCGGCGCGCCGGTGGGCGAGGCGCCCGAGGCGGTGCGCGCGCTGCTGCGCGCGGGGCTGCTCTGCAACGACGCGCGCATGAAGCGCGAGGGCGACGTGTGCGGCGTCGAGGGCGACCCGACCGAGGGCGCGCTCGTCGTCGCGGCGCAGAAGCTCGGCGTGGACGCCGAGGCGACGCGGCGGGAGTACCCCCGGCTCGACGCGGTCCCGTTCTCGTCCGAGCGGCAGCTCATGGCGACGCTCCACGAGGCGCCCGGCGGCGAGCGGGTGATCTTCATGAAGGGGGCGCCCGAGGCGGTGCTCGGCCGCGTCACGCTCGGCGAGGCGGAGCGGGCCCAGGCGATGGCGCAGGTGGAGCAGATGGCGGCGCAGGGCATGCGGGTGCTCGCCGCGGCGGCGCGGCCGTTCGGGCGCGACGCGGCGTCGCTCGACGAGGAGCACCTCGCGGAGGGGTTCGAGCTGCTCGGCCTCGAGGGGATGATCGACCCGCCGCGGCCGGAGGCGATCGACGCGATCAAGGCGTGCCACGAGGCCGGGATCACGGTGAAGATGATCACGGGCGATCACCTCGCGACCGCGCGGGCGATCGGCGAGCAGCTCGGGCTCGTGCGCGACAGCGCGAGGGCGATGAACGGCACGGAGCTGGCGCGGCTCTCGGACGACGAGCTGCGCGCGGCGGCGAGGTCCACGAACGTGTTCGCGCGCGTGGCGCCGGAGCACAAACTGCGCCTGGTCCGGGCGCTGCAGGCCGAGGGGAAGGTCGTCGCCATGACGGGCGACGGCGTGAACGACGCGCCGGCGCTGAAGCAGGCGGACATCGGCGTGGCGATGGGGATCACGGGGACGGCGGTGTCGAAGGAGTCGGCCGACGTCGTGCTGACGGACGACAACTTCGCGAGCATCCGGGCGGCGGTCGAGGAGGGGCGCCGGGTCTACGACAACCTGGTCAAGGCGCTCGCGTTCGTGCTGCCGACGAACCTGGGCGAGGCGCTGATCCTGCTCGTGGCGGTGATGACCTTCCCCATCATCGGGGGCGCGCCGCTCATGCCGATCACGGCCGTCCAGATCCTCTGGGTCAACCTGGTGGCCACGGTGGCGCTCTCGCTGCCGCTCGCGTTCGAGGCGATGGAGAAGGACGTGATGAGCCGCCCGCCGCGGGACCCGAGCGAGCCGATCCTGAGCCGGTTCGTCCTCGTGCGCACGGCGATCGTCGCGGTGCTGATGACGGCGGGCGCGATCGGGCTCTTCCTGTACGAGTACTTCACGGAGGTGCGCGGCGGCATCGTCTCGGAGGTCGCCTACCGCGAGGCCCAGACCGCGGCGGTCACGACGGTCGTGCTGTTCCAGATCTTCTACGTGCTCAACTGCCGGTCGCTGCGCGACTCGATGGTGAAGATCGGGATCTTCTCGAACCGCTGGATCTACGTCGGGATCGGCGCGCTCCTCGCCCTGCAGCTCTGCTTCGTCTATGCGCCGTTCATGCACACGCTGTTCGGCTCGGCGCCGCTGTCGCTGGGGGCGTGGATCAACTCGACCCTGGTGGCGCTGACGATCCTGCCGGTGATGAGCGTCGAGCGGTGGTGGCGCCTGCGCCGGGCGCGCCGCGCGACCGAGCGCGAGCGCGGCGGCGCGGCGTCGTCCGATGTGGGCGCGATCGTGAACCGCGGCGGCGCCTCGCCGAGCCACCCGTGAAGGCGGCGCCGCGCGGTCGTCAGTCGTAGGGGAACGCGGTCCAGCCCTCCAGGTCCGGGCGGCATCGACGCTCTCGCCCTGCGCGATGCCGGCTTCCGGACGCGACCCGTGGTGAGCAGGGGTGGGCGCATGCGGCGGTGTGCAATCGGTGCCTGGGCGTCCGATTTCTCACCACGCCCCAGGCCATGCCCGTAAGTTAATTCGCTTCAGCTCCGACAGAGAAGCCCCTCCCCGTGGTCGCGCACTCCGAGCGCACACGCCCTCATGCGTCCTCGAGCTCACCCATCGACGCGGCCTCTCCCGTGAGCGTGCCGCCATCAGCGCGCTCGCTGCTCCCGCAGCGAACCGTCGATGTCCTCGGAGGTATGCGCGCCGATCTGGGCATACGGACCGTCTTCGGCCTGCCCGGCGGCACCATCGCTCCCCTCCATGACGCGCTCCTCGATCGGCCAGAGATCGAGATCGTGATCCGCTGGGGGCGATGAGCCACGCACGCTACCCGGGCAGGTGGCAATCGACGAATCTCGCGCCCGCCCGCGGCTCCGTCAAACCTCTGGTGCCCCGCCGCGGACCACGGCATGCTCCTCGGTCGACATGATCTACCTCGTCGCCGCGACGCGCCCGAACTTCATGAAGCTCGCCCCGATCTGCCGCGCCCTCAAGGCGCGCGGCCTACCGATGCGGCTCATCCACACAGGCCAGCACTTCGACCCGACGATGAGCGACGTGTTCTTCCGGGACCTCGGCCTGCCCACGCCCGATCACACGCTCAAGGCAGGCGGCGGCTCGCACGCCCAGCAGACGGCCGCCGTCCTCGTCGGCGTCGAGGCCGACCTGATCGAGAACCGGCCCAAGGTGGTTGTCGTCGTCGGCGACGTGACGAGCACCCTCGCCGGCGCGCTGGCGGCGTCGAAGCTCGGCATCCCCGTCGTGCACGTCGAGGCCGGGCTGCGCTCGCGCGACTGGACCATGCCCGAGGAGATCAACCGCGTCCTCACCGACCAGCTCTCCGATCTCCTGCTCACGCCCTCTCACGACGCCCACCCCAACCTGCTCGCCGAGGGCGTCCCCCCCGAGCGCGTCCGGTTCGTGGGCAACGTCATGATCGACTCGGTCCACTACGCCCTCAAGCGGCAGACCGACGCGCTCTCGCGCTTCGGCCTCGAGCCGAAGAAGTACGCGATCGCGACGCTCCACCGCCCGGCCAACGTCGACAGCGCCGAGCGGCTCGCCGCGACGCTCGACGCGCTCACCGCGATCGCAGCGCGCCTGCCGACGGTGTTCCCCGTCCACCCGCGCACGGTCGCGCGCGCCGAGTCGTTCGGCCTGTCGGCGCGCCTCCGCGAGACGAAGGGGCTCCGGATCATGGAGCCGCTCGGGTACGACGATTTCGTCACCGTGATGGGCAATGCGCTGCTCGTCGCCACCGACTCCGGCGGCATCCAGGAAGAGACGACCGCGCTCGGGATCCCGTGCCTCACGATGCGCCAGGGCACCGAGCGGCCCATCACCGTGACGCAGGGGACCAACACCGTCGTTGCTCTCGACGCCGCGCTCATCGCGCGCGAGGTCGACGCCATCCTGGACGGCCGCGGCAAGCGAGGCTCCGTGCCGGAAGGGTGGGACGGCAAGACCGGCGAGCGAATCGCCGACGCGCTGGAGGCCTTCCTCGCGGGCGACCCGCCGCCCAAGACGGCCGGCCCGCGCGCCTGAGCGCCAGCGCACAACGCGGGCTCACCGCCGCTCTCATCACCTCTCGCGTGGCTCACGTGCCTCTCACGTGCCTCTCACGTGGGTGACGCGCCGCCAGCGCGGCCACGCTCCCCACAACACCCGACCAAACAGCGCCCCGTGGCCCGGATACCGGGTTTCCGCCTGTTCATCGAAGAACGGTCCGGTTATACATGTATCGTGGTAAGGGAATTCCGGCCTGGAGTCGATAGGGCATCTCGGGGGCGGGAGCGGCGAGGCTTCACGCTCGTCGAGGTGATGCTCGCCGCGGGCATCGTGGCGGTCCTGGCCGCCCTGGCCACCCAGGGAGTGGCAAAGTACTTCGTGCTCGCCAGGTCGGCCGAGGCCAAACACACGATCGGCGCGATCTCGAGGGCCGTGGTCGTGTCGGCCGACCGGCTCCAGGCGAGAGCGGACGGCCCGGCAGCGCAGCCGCTGTGCAGCGACGCGGTCACGGTGCCCAACGCGTTCTATCGAGTCCAGGGGCACAAGTACCAGCCCGACCCCAGCCCGGGTGTGGATTACAACACAGGGAGCCCGACCGTGGGCTGGAAGTGCCTTGGATTCGAGATCACCCAGGCTCAGTCGTACCAGTATCGGTATCGGCTCGGCGGCTCCCCGATGCCCGTCTCGATCAATCACTTTCCGGAGGACGTGCCGCTGGAGCGCAGGTGGGCCGCGTACGCGCGGGGCGACCTCGACGGGGACGGGACGCACGCGTGGTTCGCGCTGGACGGCTACATGAAGGACGGGCAGGTGGTGTTCGCGAGCGCGATCGGCACCATCGACCCGGACGAGTAGGCGGCGCCGTGGATCCCGCCGCGCTCCACAGGCTGTTCGGCGCGCTCTCGTCGCGCCGCGGCGGAGAGAGCACCGCGATCGAGCTCCCGGGCGCAGACCTCGCGGCCGCGCACCTGCTCTGCGCCGATCTCCAGGGCGCGAACCTCGCCGGCGCGCGACTCGACGGGGCGAAGCTCGGCGGCGCGAACCTCGCGGGGGCGCGGCTCGACGCCGCGTCGCTCGTCAACGCGGACCTCACCGGCGCCGATCTGCGCTGGGCCGACCTGTCCGGAGCGCTGCTCGGCGGGGCGCTGTTCACGGCCGCCGACCTGCGCGGGGCCAGGCTCCCGCGCTCGTTCTCCTCGGCGAGCTCGCTGTCGGGCGCCCGCGTCGACGCGTCGGCGTGCGCGCGCTCCGGCCTCGACGAGGAGGCCATCCTGGCGCTGGCGGGCGCGGGCGCGTCGTTCGACGACATCGCGTCGTTCTCCTCGCCGCTGCGCGACGCGCTCGCCAGCGCCGGCGCGGTCGCCGAGAGCGCGGAGCGGAGCCGCCGCCTGGCTCCGCCCGAGTCGCAGCGGGTGAGCGCGCCGCCTGACGCGCAGCGGCTCGGGGCCGGGCCCGAGTCGCAGCGGGTGAGCGCGCCGCCCGAGTCGCAGCGGGTGAGCGCGCCGCCTGACGCGCAGCGGCTCGGGGCCGGACCCGACTCGCGGCGGATGACCGCGGCGCCGTCCTCGCAACGGATCCCCGAGGCACCCTCCTCGCAGCGGCTCGGGGCTGGGCCGGAGCCGCAGCGGGTGAGCGCGCCGCCCGAGTCGCGCCGCCATGGCGCGGCCGCGGGGGCGCCACGCCGCGCCGCCGGCGCCTCGCGCCAGCTGGCGGAGGAGCCCCTGCTCGCGCGGCCGGTCGAGCTGCGCCTCGCGCTCGCCGGCGCCGCGCTGCTCCTCGTCCTCGCGACCGCCGTCGCCCTCGCGAAGATCCCGCCGCCCGGGCTCCTCCGGGCCGCGCAAGCGGGCGGCGCGCTGGGCGCGGCGCTCCTGACCTTCGCGCTGCCGCTCCTCGGCGCCGAGCGCGGCGCCGCGCGCGCCCTCGCTGCCCGCCTCGTGCTCGCCGCGCTCGTCGCGACGCTGGTCCACGGCGTCGACCCGTCCCGCCTCGCCGTCTTCCGGCTGCGCGCCACGCTGGTGTCGGGCGACGCCGCGGGCCGAGCCGCCGCCGTGCGCCTGCTCGCGCGGAGCGGTCATCGCCATTTCGACGGGCTGGACCTCTCAGGGATCGAGCTCGCCAGCGCCGATCTCAGCCAGACGAGCTTCCGGAACGCGCGCCTCGCCGGGGCAGACCTGTCGGGCGCCGCGCTGATGGAGTCGACCTTCGAGGGGGCCGATCTGAGCGGCGCGAACCTGCGGGGCGCCGACCTCACGGGGGCGGACGCCGACCAGGCGCGCGGCTGGGAGCTCGCCGAGTGCGACGCGGCGACGGAGCTGCCGGGCGACGGCGCGTGCGTGCTCGGACACCCGGTCCGCGCGCCGCAGCCAGCGCAGGACGCCACCGCGCGCTCCGCGCACGAGGGCGCGCCCCCGGCCGGAGCGCTGTAGCGGCCGCCGCCGGCGGTCAGCCCGGCCGCCGCGCCGCCGCGCGGACCGCGCGGGCCGCCGACGCGTCGTCGACCGCGAGCGCCTCCTCGGCTGCGGCCGCGAGCTCCGCGAACGCGGCCCCGGCGAGCGCGTCCTCCACCGCCTCGACAGCGGAGACGCACATGCTGAGCTGCGTGACGCCGAGGCCGACGAGGAGCGGCGCGACGTCGGGATCGCCCGCGGCCTCGCCGCACACCGAGACCGGCCGCCCCGCGGCGTGGCCCGCCTCCACCACCGCGCGCACGAGCCGCAGCACCGCCGGGTGCGCCGGATCGGCGAGCGCGTGCAGCCGCGGGTGCCCGCGCTCCGCCGCGAGCGTGTGCTGCGTCAGGTCGTTCGTCCCGATGCTGAAGAAGGCGGCCTGCCGCGCGAGGCGCTCGGCCATCAGCGCCGCCGACGGCACCTCGATCATGATGCCGGTGGCCACGGGCCAGAGGTGCGGCCTGCCGGCGGCCGCCAGCGCCTCGTGCGCGCGATCGAGCGCGGCGCGCACGGCGCTCACCTCGGCGGCGGTCGAGACCATCGGGATCAGGATGCGCACGTCGTGGCCGCGCCCCGCGACGAGGATCGCGCGGAGCTGCGCCTCGAGCAGCGCCGGCCGCTCGAGGGAGAGGCGCACGCCGCGGACGCCCAGGCTGGGGTTCGCCTCGGCCGGCAGCGCGAGGTAGGGCAGCGCCTTGTCGCCGCCGGCGTCGAGCGTGCGGACCACGATCGGCGCGCCGGCGAACACCGCGAAGATCTCGGCGAGCAGCGCGGTCTGCTCTTCCTCGCCGGGCTCGTCGAGGCGGCCGAGGAACGCCATCTCAGTGCGCAGGAGCCCGATCCCCACGGCGCCTGCCTCGCGCGCGGCGCGCGCGTCCGACGGCCCGGCCACGTTCGCCCAGAGCTCGATCTCGCGGCCGCACGCGAGGCGCAGGCGGCCGTCGCGCGCGCTCGCCGGCCGCCGCGAGGCGCGCAGGGCCGCCTGCCGCCGCTCGATCTCGAGCGTCGCGTCGGGATCGGGGTCGAGCCAGACCTCGCCCGTCGCGCCGTCGAGGCCGGCGACCGCGCCGCCCGCCTCCGGCACCAGCGCCGCGGCCCCCGCGACCGCCGGGATGCCGGCGCCGCGCAGCAGGATGGCCGCGTGCGAGGTGGGGCCGCCGCGGCGGTCGATGACGCCGAGCACCCGCGCCGCGTCGAGCCGCGCCGCCTCCGACGGCGTGAGATCGTCGGCCACGACGACCGCCGGCGGCCCGTCGGGCAGCGTGCCCGGGGCGCCGCCGAGCAGGGCGCGCACCACCGCGTTGCCCACGTCGTGGACGTCCGCCTCGCGCGCCCGCAGGTACGGGTCCTCGAGCTGCCGGTAGATCGCGGCCGCGGCCTCGATCGCCTGGAGGAAGGCCCAGGCCGCGTTGCAGCGCTCCCGCGCGATGCGCGCGAGGGCCTCGTCGACGAGGGCCGGATCGCAGAGCAGCGCCTGGTGGGCGTCGAGGATGTCGCTGCCGCGGAGCGCGCTGGCGAGGTCCTGCGCCGCGAGGTCGAGCGCCCGCCGGAGCCGCTCGGCCTCCGCCGCGGGATCGTCGATCGCCGTGTCGGGGACCTGCGGGGTCGAGCGCACGAGCCGGACCAGCGGGCCGAGCGCGACGCCCGGCGCGACGGGGATCGCGAGGCCCGAGACGGCGGCCTCCGCCGGCGCGGCCGCCGGCGTCTCGCGCTGCACGAGCGCCGCGAGCGCCTCGACCGCTTCGGCCGCCTGCCGCCCGGTCGCGAACAGGCGCAGCACGTCGCCGCGGCGGGCGCCGAGCGAGGCGAGCGCGATCAGGCTCGAGGTACGCACCGGGCCGCGGCCGTTGGTCACGTTCTCCAGGGTGATCGCCGCGTCGAAGGCCGCCGCGCGCGCGATGAGGTGCGCCGCCGGGCGGGCGTGCAGGCCGCTCGGATCGGCGATCACGACGTCCGCGGTCGCGGCCGTCGTCGTGGTGACGGCGGTCGTCACCGCGGCGACGACGGCGGTCGCGGCGGCGACGGCGGTCGTCATCGCCGCGACGGTGGCGGTCGTCGCGGCGGCGACGGCGGCCGTCTCCCCCGGGGCGATCGCCTCGGCGGGGAGCTCCGCCTCGCCGAGCTGCGCGGCCTTCGGCGCGAGCGCCTGCCGCGCGTCCGCGGCGACCTGATCGAGCGAGCCGCCCGCCGCCGCCCGCACCGCGGCGGCGACCGCGCCTTCGACGAGCGGCCCGCCGGTGAGGCGCGTGCGCGCGCCGAGCGCCGGATCGACCAGCTCGAGCGCCGTCTCGGCGCTCAGGATCGCGCTGCCGAGGTCCATCAGCACGACGGCGCCGGCCGGCCCGCAGACGCGCTCGATCGCGGCGGCGATGGCGGTGGCGTCGGTGCCGAGCTCGGCGCCGCCCGTGCCCGCGCCCGCCGCGCACGCGATCGCGACCGACTCGCCTGTCATCTGGCGGGCCAGCGTCTCGGTGGCCTCGGCGAGCGCGCGGCTGTGCGAGACCAGGACGAGCCCGACGCGGCCCGCCGCCCCGCTCATGCGCCTGCCGTTGCGGCCAGGCTCCGCAGCAAGAGCCAGCACGACGTGGCGCCGGGGTCCTGGTGCCCAGCGCTGCGCTCGCCGAGGTAGCTCGCCCGGCCCTTGCGGGCGATGAGCGGCACCGTCGCCTCCGCCCCGGCCCGCGCGGCCTCGGCGGCGCGGGCGAGCGCGTCCGCCAGCGAGGCGCGCGACGTCGGCGTGGCGTCGGAGCGCGCGCCCGCGGGCTGCGGCGCGCTCTGGGCGGCCCTGAGCGCGTCGACCGCGGGGACGAGCGCGTCGACCATCGTCTTCTCGCCGGGCGCCGCCTTGCCGCGGCGCCTCACGCCCTCGAGGCCCGCCTCGAGGCAGGCCGTCAGGGCCGCGAGGTCGAGCGCCGCGGCGCCGGCCGCCTTCTGGCCCGCGTCGCGGAACAGCGTGCCGTAGAGCGGCCCGCTCGCCCCGCCGACGGTCGACAGCAAGATCATCCCGACGTCCCTGAGGAGCGCGCCGATGTCGCCGCGGTCGAGGGTGTCGAGCCGGCCGCGCACCGCCGTGAAGCCGCGCGCCATGTTCACCCCGTGGTCGCTGTCGCCGATCGGCGCGTCGAGCTCGGTCAGGAACATCTTCTCGCGCTCCAGCTCGTCGGCCGCGCGCTCGAGCCACGCCGCGATGTGGTCGCCGCTCAGCGTCTGCATGGGCGTCTGCATGGATTCAGGCTCCCCAGCGAAGCGCGGGCGTGTGCACCGGCGCGTCCCACCAGCGGCTCATCTCGTCGTCGAGCCTGAGCAGCGTCGCCGACACGCCGGCCATCTCGAGCGACGTGATGTACGGCCCGACGAGGCTGCGCGCGACCCTGAGGCCGCGCTCGCGCGCGATCGCCTGCGCCTTGCGGTAGATGACGTAGAGCTCGATGAGCGGCGTCCCGCCCATGCCGTTCACGAACAGGAGCACGTCGTCGCCGGGCTTGAACGGCAGGTCGTCGAGGATCGGCTGCATCAGGAGCTCGGCCACCCGGTCCGCGGGCTCCAGCTGGGCGCGGCGCCGGCCGGGCTCGCCGTGGATGCCGATGCCGACCTCCATCTCGCCCGGGCCGAGCTCGAACGAGGGCTTGCCGGCGTGCGGCACGGTGCACGCGGCGAGCGCGATCCCCATGCTGCGGCCGTGCGCGTTGACCCGCCGGCACAGCGCCGCCACCTCGTCGAGCGGCCGCCCCGCCTCGGCGGCCCCGCCGCAGATCTTCTCGGCGAGGACGGTGGTCCCCACGCCGCGCCGCCCGGCCGTGTAGAGGCTGTCCTCGACCGCCACGTCATCGTTCACGAGCACGCTCTCGACCGAGGTGCCCGCCTCGCGCGCGAGCTCGGCGGCCATCTCGAAGTTCATGACGTCGCCGGTGTAGTTCTTGATGATGTGGAGCACGCCGGCGCCGCCGTCGACCGCCCGCGTCGCCTCGGCGATCTGGTCCGGCGTGGGGCTCGTGAACACGGCCCCCGGGCAGGCGGCGTCGAGCATGCCCCGTCCGACGTACCCGGCGTGCAGCGGCTCGTGCCCGCTGCCGCCGCCCGAGACGAGGGCGACCTTGCCCTTGCCCTTCGCCTCCGCGCGCGTGACGAAGAGCGGCGCGGCGTTCACCCGGAGGAGATCGGCGTGGGCCAGGGCCATGCCCTCGAGGGCCTCGCGGACCAGGTCTTCCGGCGCGTTGATGAGCTTCTTCATCCTGCCCTCCGCTCCGTCTCCGTCGTTGCCGGTGGTTGCCGTCGGTTGCCGTCGGTTGCCGTCCGTCTCCGTCCGCTGCCGCGGGAAGGATATCCCCATGCCGTCGTCCGCCGCGAGGGGGGATCTTCGCGCCGCGCTGTCCTATCCTGCGATCACCTTGGATCGACTCGCTCCCGCGCTCCGTCCTTCTGGCCGCCCGGCGGGCTTCCAGCGGTGGAGAGAGCTGCTCTTCCTCCACTGGGAGACGCCGGCCTCTGCGCTCCGCGCCGTCGTGCCGTCCGGCCTCGAACTCGACACCTTCGAGGGGAGGGCCTACGTCGGCGTCGTCGCGTTCACCATGCGCGACGTCAGCCCCTGGTGGTCGCCGAGCGTGCCGGGGATCTCGAACTTCCACGAGCTCAACGTCCGCACCTACGTGCACCGGGAGGGGCGGGACCCGGGCGTCTGGTTCTTCAGCCTGGACGCGGCCAAGGCCCTCGCGGTCCTGGTGGCCCGGGCCGGCTGGCGCCTGCCCTATCACTTCGCATCGATGGCGCTCGAGTCGCGGGACGGCGAGGTCCATTATCGCAGCGAGCGGCGCTGGCCTGGCCCAGTGCCCGCGCGCTTCGAGGCGCGCTACCGCGTCGGCGCGGCGATCGACGGGCGCGTCGCGGCGCCGGGGACGTTCGAGCACTTCCTGGCCGAGCGCTACCTGCTGTTCGCCGGGCGCGAGGGCGAGCTCGAGATCGGACAGGTGCACCACGTGCCCTATCCGCTCCACCGCGCCGAGGTGAGCCAGATCGAGGAGAGCGTCGTCGCCGCGGCCGGCTTGCCCGCGCCCGAGGGGGCGCCGCACGTGCTCTACAGCCCGGGCGTGGACGTCGACGTCTACGCGCTCGCGCCCGTCGTCTAAGCGCTCGCGCCGGCGTGACGCTGTCGTCGCGCGCGGCCACCCGGGCGCCGCGCTCGCGCCTCAGCGCCGCTCCAGCCAGTGGAGGACCTGGGACTCCAGGCCTGGCACGGCCCCGAACCCGAGGCTCAGCGCCTGCGGGAAGCCCACGTGCCCGCCGAGCTGGAGCCACTGGACGTCGAGCAGCGGCGAGAGGGGGTGCGCCTCGAGCGCCGGTCGTACCGTGTCGAGCGGCACCATCGGATCGGCCTCGGTCGCGACGATCAGCGACGGGACGGCCAGGTCACGGAGGCGCGGGGCCGCGCTCTCGCTCGCGTAATACGCCTCGGGGCTCTGGAAGCCGAACCAGCGCGTCATGATGCGGCGATCCCACTCGCGGATCGTGCGGATCGCGAGCGCCTCCCGGAGGGGCAGGGGCACGGCGCGGCGGGACGCGACGGCGGTGTACATCTCCTTCAACCCTGACAGCACGTGCCGGCGGTACAGCCAGCGCTCCGGCTGGTCGATGGCGGTGACCGACCGCTCGAGATCGAGCGGCGGGCAGATGGCGGCCACGGCGCCGACGCGCGGGTCGTGCGCGCCGGAGGCGGCATAGCGGAGCGCGATGTGCCCGCCCATCGAGTAGCCGACGAGGAGCACGCGCTCGTAGCGGTCGAGCTCGGGGGAGGCGATGGCGGCGTGCAGATCGGAGAACAGGCCGGCGTGGTAGATGCCGGCCCCGTCGCCCGCGGCGCCGCGCAGGTTGAGGCGCAGGGACGCGAGCCCGGCGCGCTCGGCCTGCGCAGCGGCCGTCACCACATAGTAGCTCTCGGCCGTGCCGCCGAGGCCGTGGACGATGACGAGGATGGCTCTGGCCCCCTCCCGGTGATGGATCCTGCCGAGCAGGCGGACAGGCCCGGCATCGGGGTCGTCGACATGCGCCGAGAAGGGCGAGGAAGGCGGGAGCGGCGTGGCGCGAATCTGATGCTTGAGCCAGGGCGCGATCGTCCAGAAATGGCCGTGGAGGATGCGCTGCATCCACGCGCATCTACCACGGCCGGCGCCCCGCTTCTAACGCGCCCCGCGGCTCACGGGCACACGAAGCCCTCCTCTGCCTCTCCGGCGCAGTCGTTCGGGCACTCCGTGCAGTAGAGGCAGGCGCTGATCGCGTCGTACCTCGCGGCGCCGTCCGGGGCTCCCGCCCTGCAGGTCTCGCGGCAGGTCTCCGTGCCGCACGTGCGATAGCAGCTCAAGAAGCTGACGCAGGCCTCGCTGTCGGTGCAGGCGGTGAGCTCGTCGGCGCAGTTGCCGTCGAGCGCGCACGCGATGCACCCCGACTCCGCGTCGCCGCACACGCTCGAGCCGTCGCACGTGGGCGGCGGGACGGCCCGCCGGATGTTGAGCGTGAACGCGCCCACCGAGGTGTCGCGGGACCCGTCGACCACGATCACGACGGTCTGGCCCGCCTCGAGCGTCACCGTGACCTCGGATTGCTCGACCTCCGTGTCGTCGTTGCACGCGAGCTGCGCCCCCCGGCAGGTCGCGTTGCGCACGTGGAGCATCGTGTCGAACGCCGAGCCGAACGTGTCGAAGGTGTAGTCGCCGGCCACCGGCGCCGTGAACGCGTACCCCGCGTCAGGGCTGTCCGAGTCGCCGCACGCCGTCGTCACGCTGGGGCTCACGCTGTTGGGCCGGCCGACCGTGCTGCCGGTGATCGTCTGCGGCACCGAGGGATCGAGCGTGCCCGCCGGGCAGGTCGAGGCGCTCCGGCGCGTCACGTTCAGCTCGAAGGTGCCCGTCTCGTCGTTGGCGCCGTCGACCACGATGTAGACGGTCTGGTCCGTGGCCATGTCGACCGTGACGACCGCGGCGCCCGGGTCGGCGCTGCACGCGATCTCGGAGCAGCCCGCCGCGTCGAGCACCGCGAGCACGACGTTGTACTGGGAGTTGCTGCTGTCGAAGGAGTAGACGCCCGCGGTCGCGGCGGTGAACGAGAAGATGCGCTCGCTCGAGCTCGTGGCCACGCACGAGGGGGCGTACGTGTTCGACCCGCCGGCGGTCGTGCCGTTCACGATCTGCGGCACGGCGCTGCCGAGGTCCCGCCCCGGGCCCACCGTGCACGCGCACATCCCGGACTGGCAGACCTGCGAGTCGTTGCACCCGGTGCCGCAGCTGCCGCAGTTCGCGGAGTCGGTCTCGACGTCGACGCACGCGTCGCCGCAGGCCGTGAGCCCCGAGCCGCAGCCGTCCGCGCACGCGCCGTTCACGCAGGTCTGGTCCTCGCCGCACGCGGTCTCGCAGTCGCCGCAGTGCTCCTCGTCCGTCCCGGTGCTGACGCAGGCGCCGCCGCAGTCGGTGAGCCCCTCGGAGCAGCCCGCGTCCTGGCACGCGCCGGCCTCGCAGGTCTGGTCCTCGTCGCACGCGACGTCGCAGTCGCCGCAGTGGTCCGGATTGGACGTCGTGTCGACGCACGAGCCGCCGCAGTCGGCGCGCCCCTCGGGGCAGCCTTCCTGGCAGGCGCCGTCCTCGCAGGTCTGGCCGTCCTCGCAGGCGCTGTTACAGCTCCCGCAGTGCTCCTCGTCCTCCTCGAGATCGAAGCAGCCGTCGCCGCACGCCGTCTCGCCATCCCCGCAGGTCGGGCCGTCCACGCAGACGCCCGCCCCGCAGAGCTGCCCCCCCCCGCAGATGATGCCGCACGCGCCGCAGTTGCTCGAGTCCATGTTCGTGTTGACGCAGACGCCACCGCAGTCCGTGTCCGGAGCGATACACGACGGCGTGCTGGGGCCGCCGTCCGAGCACGACGCTATGGAGGCGAGCACCGCCGCGGCGAGCCAGAGCAGGGTATATGTCGGCGCGAGCCTGAAGCGCGATCTGAGCTTTTGCATGAGCCTTCCCTCGGCAGAGATGCCGGCGACGGGGGTCGTGACGAGGAGCCGAGGGGGGAGGATACGCTGATGGCCTTCCAGGCTGTCAATGCTTGCGCCGCGGCCTGACGAGGGCTCGCGCGCGGGTCTCGCCGGCGCGCGTCACCGTCGTCCCCCACCACCACAACACCCGCGCGCGGGGCGCGCTGGTCACGTCCACTGCGCGCGCGGCGCCGCCTGTGACGCGGCGCCGCCCTGCCGTGACGCAGGCAGGAACTGGAGCAGCGTGAGCGCCTCGGCCACGTCTTCGTGGCTGATGAGGCCCAGGTATCTTTCACTGTCATACACCGCGACCACAGGGGTGCTCTTCTCGGACATGAGGCGCGCCACCTCGTCGAGCGAGCGATCCGCGCTCACGCGGACGACGTCGCGCCGCATGAGCCCGGCGACGTAGGCGCTGCCCGCGCCCTCGGCGAGCGCGCGGATCACGTCGGCCCGCGTGAGCACCCCGATCGGCTCGCCCTCGAGCATGACCGCGAAGTCGGTCTGGTAGGTCGTGAGGATGTGCTCGGCGGCGTCGTTCACGCGATCGCAGGGCGACAGGACGATCGCGCGGCGGTTGTAGGCGCGCCCGACGGGGACGTCGCCGAGGATCGAGCGCGCGCGCTCCGTCGCCCGCTCCTGCGAGGCGCCGAGGAACACGAGCACCGAGATGAACGCGAGCACGAGGTGGCCCGAGAGCAGGGCAAAGGCGAACAGCGCGACGGCGATGACCTGCCCGATCGCGGCGGCCGCGGACGTCGCGCGCGCCGGGCCGACGGCCATGGACAGGCCCGCCCGGAGCACGCGCCCGCCGTCGAGGGGCAGGGCGGGGATCATGTTGAACACCGCGAGCGCCACGTTGGCGCCGAGCAGCCAGAGGAGCGCCGTCTGCAGCGAGGGGCCCGACGCCGCCCCGAGCTCGATGAGCCCCGGGAGGAAGCCGAGCACGCCGTTCACGAGGAGGAGCACGGCGGCGAGCGCCACGTTCACGGCGGGGCCGGCGAGCGCGATGAGCAGCTCGTGGAGCGGCCTCTCCGGGCGGCCCACGAGCATCGCGACGCCGCCGATCGGCAGGAGCAGGATCTCTCGCACCGTGAGCCCGAAGCGCCTGGCCACGAGGCTATGACCGAGCTCGTGCAGGGCCACGCAGGCGAAGAGCGCCAGCATCAGCGCGGCGCCGAACAGCGCCCCCTGGGCGCCGTGGCGGCCGCTCCACTGGAGCGCTCCCACGGCGACGATGAGGCCGAACGTCGCGTGCACATTGACGTCGATGCCGGCGATCCGGGCGACCCTGAATGACCACTTCATGCTGTCTGGCTCCTGCTGGATGCGCGCGAGCGGCGCGTCATGGTGCGGGAGACGTCGACGACCGCGCGCCGGGCGGCGCGGCCGGGTCGCACGGTCATGAAATCTCTCGATGCCTGCTCGACGATCCTTTTGCAGTCAAAGCAATGCGCGTACCGTGTTTCACGGCGGCCGCGGGCCGGTCGAGGGGCGCGCTGCCGCGGCGTCGCGCCGCAGCGGGGCATTTCGCACCGGGCCGGGAGGCGCGTTGTTCGCGCGGGGACAACGCGGGAACAGTCGGAGATCGCGCTCGAGCGTGGAGCAGCGCGGCGGGGCGGCGAGCGCTCGTGACGCCCCGCGCCGGCCCCGCGCGGCGACCGTCAGCGCGTCGCTTCTGGACGGCCGAGCGCGCCGAGCGCGCCGGGAGTCGCAGATTGCCGGGGCGGTGGAGGCGGTCTACGAGAGCGCCTGGGCGCGCGATCGAGGGCCTGCCATGACGCAAACCGCTTCGAGCACGGACACGTTCCCCCCGCAGATCAAGTACATCATCGGCAACGAGGGGTGCGAGCGCTTCAGCTTCTACGGCATGAAGAACATCCTGACGTTCTTCATGATCAACTACATGTTGATCCACGAGCACGTGGCGAAGGCGAATTACCACCTGTTCGTGAGCGCCTGCTATTTCTTCCCGCTCCTCGGCGGCTTCCTGTCCGACCGCTTCTTCGGCAAGTACCGGACGATCCTCTGGCTCTCGCTCGTCTACTGCGCCGGGCACGCCTGCCTCGCGGTCTTCGAGGGCAGCCCGACCGGGTTCTACGCGGGGCTCGCGCTCATCGCCCTCGGCTCGGGCGGGATCAAGCCCTGTGTCTCGGCGCACGTCGGCGACCAGTTCTCCGAGGAGAACAAGCACCTCGTCAAGCACGTGTTCGCCCTCTTCTACTGGATCATCAACTTCGGCTCGTTCTTCGCGTCGGCGCTGATCCCGAAGACGCTCGAGTGGTTCGGGCCCAGGGTGGCGTTCGGGATCCCCGGCGTGCTGATGCTGATCGCGACGCTCGTGTTCTGGATGGGGCGCGACAGGTACGTGCACGTGCCCCCGACCGGCAAGAACCCCCACTCGTTTCTTCGCGTCCTCTGGGACGCTGTCCGGGGCCGGCGCGACGCGCGCGGCGGCTTCCTCGAGGCGGCGCGCGGGCGGCACCCCGAGGGCGCGATCGACGGCGCCAGAGCCGTCCTGCGGATGATGACGATCTTGGCCCCCATCCCGGTGTTCTGGGCGCTCTTCGACCAGAAGGGGTCGACGTGGGTCGTCCAGGCGACCCGCATGGATCTCGACGTCCTCGGCTACAGGCTCGCCCCGTCGCAGCTCATGGCGCTGAACCCGCTCATGGTGATGCTGATCATCCCGTTCAACACGATGATCCTCTACCCCGCCCTCGAGCGGCGCGGCTTCCGCCTCTCGGCGCTCGGCCGCATGACGGCCGGCATGGCGATCGCCGGGCTCTCGTTCGTCGCGGTCGCCGCCATCGAGCTCGCGATGACGTCGGGCAGCCGGCCCAGCGTGCTCTGGCAGGCCGCGCCCTACCTGCTCATCACCTTCGCCGAGGTGCTCGTGTCCACCACGGGCCTCGAGTTCGCCTATTCCCAGGCGCCGCGCGAGATGAAGAGCACCATCATGAGCTTCTGGAACCTCACCGTCACGGTCGGCAACCTGATCACCGCCGGCGTCGCGGCGCTCAACGTGTTCACGGGCGCGATGCAGTACCTGTTCTTCGCGGCGCTCATCTTCATCGCCGCCGTCGTCTTCGGGCTCCTCGCGCGGCGCTACGTGGTCGTCGACTACTTCCAGCGGAGAGCCGCCGGGGCCGCGCCCGCCCCCGCGTCCTGACGCGCGCTCAGCCCTCGCCGCGCTGCTCCTCATCGTCGAGGTCGGGCGGCGGCGGCGGCGGCATGCGGACCCGCACCGTGCGGATCTGCCGGGGGCTCGCGTCGACGATGTGGAGCTCCGCCCCGTCCGGGGTCGTCACGATGTCGCCGGGCGCGGGGATGCGCCGGGCGAGCCCCATGCAGAGCCCGGCGACCGTGGACCAGCGGACGTCGTCCGGCAGCGCGATCGCGAGCTGCCGGCTCAGCTCGT
This sequence comes from Sorangium sp. So ce321, assembly GCF_051530195.1. Taxonomy (NCBI): domain Bacteria; kingdom Pseudomonadati; phylum Myxococcota; order Polyangiales; family Polyangiaceae; genus Sorangium; species Sorangium sp. So ce321. The sequence goes on from NZ_CP150329.1 coordinate 3,885,575, forward strand.
GGACCGGCATGTCGCCGGGCACGAGCGCCGACCCGTCCGGCTCGCGCTGGATCGTCTCGGCGGAGCGCGCGTGCGCGTCGTTCTCGGCGAAGATCTCGCCGACCAGCTCCTCGACCAGGTCCTCCATCGTGACGATGCCGATCATGCCGCCCTGCTCGTCGACCACGACGGCGAGCTGGAGCCGGCGCCGCTTCATCTCGGCGAGGAGGTCGACGGCCGCCATCGACCCGACCACGAAGTACGCCGGGCGGAGGATGCTCTCCAGCGAGAACTCCCCGTCGCCCCAGAGCAGCGCGAGCACCTCCGGCATCGTGACGTAGCCGATCACGTTGTCGTGCGCGCCCTCGTGGACGGGCATCCGCGTGTGGCCGTGCTCCAGCACGATGCGCTGGACCTCCGCGGCGGTCGCCGCGCGCGGGAGCGCCACGACGCGGACGCGGGGGAGCATCACCTGGAGCGCGGTGAGCCCGGCGAAATCGAGCGCGCGGGAGGCGATCTCGCCGGCGCGCTTGTCGACCGAGCCGGCCTGGGCGGCCTCGTCGACGATCTGCTGGATCTCCTCGGGCGAGATGCGCGCCTCGACGAAGTTCGTGCGGTCGCCGAAGAGCCGCAGCACCAGGTTCGAGCTCGCCGTGAGCAGCCAGACGAGCGGCCGGGCGAGCGACGACAGCCCGCGGAGCGGCGGGCCGACGAGCAGCGCGTACCGCTCGGCGGTGCGGAGGGCGAGCGACTTCGGGACGAGCTCGCCGAGGACGAGCGAGAGGAAGGACACGAGCGCGACGACCGCGGCGAGCGCGAGCTCCTCGGCCGCGTCCCCGATCCACGGCACGGCGTGGAGCACCGGCGTGAGCTTCTGCGCCAGGGTCGACCCGCCGAAGGCGCTCGCCGTGGCGCCGACGACGGTGATGCCGATCTGCACGGTGGCGAGGAAGCGCTCCGGGTTGTCCCGCAGGCGCTTGACCGCGCGCGCCCGGCGGCTCCCCGACTGCACGAGCTGCTCGAGCCGCGTCTTGCGGATCGTGACGATCGCGATCTCGGCGCCCGAGAAGATGCCGTTCACGAGCACGAGGGCGAGGATGACGAGGATCTCCGAGAGAATAACGGCTCCTTCCGCGGCGCTCCGGGTGCATAGCGCGTCGCGCGCCCGCGCGGCAGAGGCGTCGCGCGCCGGCGCGCGAGGCGCAGCGGGCGAGCCGGTGGTGCGGGGAGTGGAGAGGCTCGGGGGCAGGGGAGCCGGCGCTCCCCAGGCCGCGGCGGGCGGGTGGCCCGCGTCGATGGGACCGATCGTCGTCAGCCCTCGCCGGAGGCGACGGCGGGCGCGCCCGGTGGGGTGAGGGCGCGCCCCGGTGGGGTCACGCCGCCTTGCTGGCCCTCCGGTCCCGCACGGCCTGCGCGAGGAGCTCGAGCACCGGCACCGTGTCGTTCCAGCCGAGGCAGGCGTCGGTGATGCTCTGGCCGTAGGTGGCCGGCTTGCCGGGCGCGAAATCCTGCCGGCCGCCCACGAGGTGGCTCTCGATCATCACGCCGAGGATGTCCCGCGAGCCGGAGCGCAGCTGGTCGGCAAGGTTCTCGGCCACGGCCCGCTGGCGCGACGGATCCTTCTGGCTGTTGCCGTGGCTGCAGTCGACCATCAGCCGGCGCGGCAGGCCCGCCTTGGTCAGGCGGTCGGCGGCCTCGCGGACGTGCTCGGCCGCGTAGTTGGGCCCGCGCTGCGAGCCGCGCAGGATGACGTGGCACGCCGAGTTGCCGCGCGTCGCCACGATCGCCGAGATCCCCTGCTTGGTCACGGACAGGAAATGGTGCGCCTCGCGCGCGGCCCGCACGGCGTCGACCGCGATCTGGACGTCGCCCTCGGTGCTGTTCTTGAAGCCCACGGGGCACGACAGCCCCGAGGCGAGCTCGCGGTGGATCTGGCTCTCCGTCGTGCGCGCGCCGATCGCGCCCCAGGAGATGAAGTCGGCGATGAACTGCGGCGAGATCGTGTCCAGGAACTCGGTCGCGCTCGCGAGGCCGAGCTCGGCGATGTCGCGGAGCAGCCCGCGGGCGACGCGGAGCCCCTTGTTGATCGAGAAGCTCCCGTCGAGGTCGGGGTCGTTGATGAGCCCCTTCCAGCCGACCGTTGTGCGCGGCTTCTCGAAGTACACGCGCATGATCACGAGGAGGTCGTCGCTCAGCCGGTCGCGCGCCTCCCGGAGCAGCGCGGCGTACTCCAGGGCGGCCTTGGGGTCATGGATGGAGCAGGGGCCCACCACCACGATGATCCGGTCGTCTTCGCCAGAGATCACGCGCTCGGCGGCCTTGCGCGCCAGCGCCACCGTCTCGGAGGCCGCGGGGCTGACGGGGATCTCTTCGATAAGGATCGCGGGGGGGATCAAGGGCCTGAGCCCTGCAATACGAAGGTCGTCGGTCGAGTAGTACATCGTTGAGGTTCCAGCATAGCGCGATGCGACATGCTCCGACTACTCGTGTGTGGGGACGGAGCGGTGCTTCTCCTTTCGATCGGCCTGAAGATTTTCTCGCAGGCGCTCGCGCGCGGGCTGCCGAGGGCGCCCGGGGCACGCGGTTTCTGGCCGGAGCGGGCGAGCGCGCAAGCGCGCGTCACCGCGCCCGCCGCGCGCCACCGCCCATGCGCCCGCGCGCGCCCGCCACGGGCCGCACGCGCGCCCGCCACGGGCCGCACGCGCGCCCGCCACGGGCCGCACGCGCGCCCGCCACGGGCCGCACGCGCGACCGCCAGGCGCGGCGCGCGCCATCGCTACGTGCCCGCCGGCGCATGCGCCGGCTCTGCGCCGATCTTCCGGCGAAGCGGGGCGGCGCGCTGGGGCAGCCTGCGGGGCGCCGCGGGCTGCTTGGCGCTCGCGGCGGCCGCGTCGGCGGGTCGCTTCGCGTGCAGCCTGGCACCCGCGGCGGCCGCCCCGGCGGGGCGCTCCGCGGGCGCGGTCGGTCGCGCCAGCCGCGCGGTCAGCTCCCCGGCGCCGCTCGCTGCGGCTCGCGGCGGCGGCCGGCGCCCGGGGGCTGCGCGGGGCTCCTCCAGCAGCGCGCGCAGCGAGGCGATCGCGCGCGTGCGCCACTTGTACGCCGTCGACAGCGGGATCCCGTGCTGCTCGGCGACCGTCGCCATCGGCACGCCGTCGATGTCGTGCTCGATGAGGATCCGCCGCTCCGCCGCCTCCAGCGAGCTGAGCCGCGTCAGGATGAGCGATCGCGTCTGCTCCGCGTCCATCTGCTCCTCGGCGTTCGGGCGCTCGTCGGCCACGCGCGGCGCGTCGCCGGACGACAGCTCCTCGCGCCGGTGGTGCGCCCGGTCGCGGTAGTGGGCGGCCACGTGGACGGTGATCCGGTTGAGCCACCGCTCCGGCCGCGCGCGGAGCGGGTCGTACGTGGGGAAGCTCTGGTATCCAGCGAGAAAGACGTCCTGAAGGATGTCTCGCCGGTCGCGGCGTGGGACCCCGAGCCGCTTGAGCCAGTTCCATACGGAGTCGTAGGTCTTTCCCCGAAAGAGCCGGACGAAGGCGCGCTGTCTATCCATCGGCATCAGCGGCGGGGAGGTGCGGTGCGGTTGTCCCATGCTCGCTTAATTAGGAGGAGCCGACCTCCCATCTCAAAAAAAGCAATCGCCCCCCGAAAAAGGTTCTTCTGTGCACACGCCATTGCCGCGAGACCCCCCCCAATCGCCACGGACGTTAGAGCGGGGCTCACCCGCTTCGGAGACGGGCCCACCTCGACGTTTTCGGTGCTCGGCGTGCTGGAGCACGCCTGCGCGCCGAAAACGCCGATCTGGGCCCGTCTCCTGTGCGGGTGAGCCCCGCTCGGCAACGCCTTGGCCGGGACCAGGAGAGAGGGCGGGACTGCGCGCCGAAAACGCTGATCTGGGCCCGTCTCCTGTGCGGGTGAGCCCCGCTCGGCAACGCCTTGGCCGGGACCAGGAGAAAGGGCGGGATTCTGGCGGATGGACGGTCGACCAGGGGATCACTAGAGGGGCGGAGAGGGCGGACTCGCGAACGCTCTGGAACGGAGCGCGCGCAGCGCAGCGTTTCGCTCGGCCGTGAGGCGGCCCGCGGGGAACCGCCTGCGGTGCTCGATGAGGAGATCGCTCGCCTCCGCACGACGGCCGCTCGATAACGCCGTGATCGCGCCGTCGATGAGCGCGCGCTCCGCGGCGATCTCCTGATCCCGCGACGCGACAGCGCGCGCTGCAGGGACGGGCCGGGCCGCGGCCGGACGATGCACAGGGCGCCCAGGGAGCGCCGCACCCGGCGCGATCCCGACATCGGCGCTCGCGGCGCCAACATCCCGCGGGACGGCCGCCGCGGTAGCCGCGCTCGGCGGCGGCGCTGCGCCCGTGGACAGCGGCGGCGCGGGGGACTCCGGCGGGGGCGCCGTGGGCTGCCGCGGGGGCTCGACGGCGGCCAGGGCGAGCAGGGGCGCGGCGCGCTGTCCTGCAGGGGGCCGGGGCAAGACGGCGGCCAGCGCGCCCAGCGCGATCGCGAAGGCCACCGCGGCGCCCGCGAGCGGGACGGCCACGACCGCGGCGGCATGAAGCGCGCCGGCGACGCCGGCCCTCGAGGTCGCGCCGCCCGTCGAGGTGAGCCGCCGCCGCGACAGGACGCCGCGCGTGCCGCGGTAGAGCCGCGCGAGCAGCGTACGCCCGAGCTCGCGATCCGCGCGCGCCTCCTCGACCAGCGCGCCGGCACCGAACGGGATCAGCGCGAGCCCGCGGCCGCGCTGCCGCGCCTGCCACCGCCGCATCGCCGCCTCGATGTCGACCCAGGCGAGCCGGTGCCGGCTCCACGCGGTGCTCAGGGGGATCGAGAGCTGCTCGGCGATCTCGGCCATGTCGATCTCCTCGATCTCATGGGCGATGAACACGCAGCGGCGCTCCATCGGCATCTCCTCGAGCAGCTTGTCGAGCACGCTGCGCCGATCCATCGCGATGGCGCGCTGCTCCGAGTCGGGGGTGCCGTCGGGCAGCGCCGCGAGATCGTCGAGCGGCCGGAGGCGCTCGCGCCGGCGGTGGGCCCGCCGGAAGTGATTCGACGCCTGGTGCGTGGCGATGCCCATGAGCCACGAGCGCACGCTGCCCCGGCTCGGATCGAACCGCGGCAGCGCGCGGTAGGCGCCGGCGAGCACCTCCTGGGCGACATCCTCGATGTCCTGCGCGCGGACCCCGAGGCGGGCGAGGTAGCGGGCGATGAACGAGAAATGCTCGTCGGTGATGGCCGCCATGAAGGCATGGGAAGGTTCCACGGACGTGCTTTTGCGTGAAGGTGACCCCATCTCTTTCCCCCCCTCGAGCGCGGCGGCGTCGCCGCCGCGAAGCTGGTCAATGCGGCGCCCCGGTGCCCCGCGCGAGCGCGGCGCGCGGCGCCGGCGCCTCGCGCCGGCCCGCGAGGCGGAAGTCCACCCGGAGGCCGACGAGCCCGCCGACGGAGGGCGGAACCCAGAGCACGGCCTCCGGGGTCTCGATACGGAGCTCCGAGAGGCGGAGCACGATATCCCCGTAGACCTGGACGGCGATCCGGTCGGAGAAGGGCATCTCGATGCCAGCGCGAGGCCCCGTGGCGAGCCAGAACGACGACGTATCGATGAGCTCGACACCGGCGCTGGAGGTCGTCGCGACCCCGAGCGAGACGAATGCGCAGGCGAAGAGACGGCGAACCTGCGAGCACGGAACCGCGTTCGCCGCCGCGATCCACGTCGAGACGGACTGCCTGTCGACGCTCATCACGGCGGGCCACTGGACGTGGCCCTCGAGGCCGATCGAGAAGGAAGGATAGCGAAGCGCGACGTGGAGCGCCGTGCCAGGGGTCGTGTCCTGCAGAACACCGAACACCGCGGCCGCTGCGACCCCGAGCCTGAGCTCGGGCCCCGCCGGGCGCACCGGCGCCGCGGCCGCAGGCTCGAGGGGAGGCTCGGGCTCGGGTGTCCACGCGGCGACCGGGGCGGGCTCGGGTTGCACACGGAGGCTCGGATCGAGGGCGACGCGGAGCGAGAGCGCCATGTTCATGACGAGCTCCCGGCAATCGTCGTTGTAGGCGACCAGGTGCCGCGACCAGGTGACCGCGCCCTCGGCGTCGTGGAGCTCCATGGTGGCGTGCATCTCCCTGCCCGGCCCGCGGAACACGAGGGCGCTGACCTGCAGGTCCGCCGCGGGATCCACCGGGTCGTAGCCGAGCTGTCTGGCCATCTCCTCGCGCAGGAGCGCCCCGCCGGGGCAGCGCTCGGCCCCTGGCGCGCGCCGGTACTCGAGCTGCACCGCGGCCCGTTGCGGCGCCGCGCCGACGCGCGAGGGCAAGAGCAGCGCCGCGGCCGCCGCGACGAGGCACGCCGGCGCCCTGCCCCTCGGCCGCTCCGGCGTCGCCGCGCCGGCTCCGGTGTTCCTTGCTGACGTTGCTGACATGGTGCTCACCGGGGCGTCATGACCCGCTCGTTCAGGTCAGGTAGTGGAGAAAGACTCGGCCGCGCCCCCTCCGAGGAGCGGCCAGGGGGCCTCCGTCAAAAGGCGTCCACGGGGAGCACGAGCCCCACGCCGACCGCCACGGAGAGCGGCGGGACCTGCCATATCTCCCGGTCGTTCACCCAGATGGACGGGCGGCTATGGTTCGTGTGCAGCTCGGCGAACCCGCGCAGCGACAGGCGCTCGGAGAAGGGCCAGTCCCCGGCCGCCCGGATGCCCACCGAGCTGACCCAGGGCTTGCGCGCGTGGATGCTGACCTCGGGCTCGCTCGTGATCCGCAGCTCGCCGGCGTCGAAGACGGCGCACAGCGACAGGGCCCCGCGATGACCGCAGACGCCGAGCGCGGGCATCGCGAGGCTCGCATGGACCAGGACGCCGTCGGCGAAGGTGTCCGCCAGGGAGGTGAACATGCGCGCCTCGACGGCGAGCGACAGGCTCTGCCAGCGGAACGTCGTGGCGAAGGCGGCCCCTCCGGCGAGCGCGGGGAGGAGCCCCACCGCGAGCAGCGGGGACACGGAGATCTCGCCGCGCACCATGTCGTGTTCCTCCTGCGTCTCCGGTCGCGCTTCCTGCGTCTCCGGTCGCGCTTCCTGCGGCTTCCATTGCGATTCAGACCCAGGCGTATCCGCGTGCGCCGGGACCGTTGCCACGGTGACAACGAGCATGGCGGCGCAGCCGGCGCGTAGCATCGGCGTCCCGGCTAGGGCGGGATCTCTGCCGCATCGAGCGGAGTGAACGCCTCGACCCGAAGCACCCCGCTGCCTCCCCTCCAGCCGGTATACCGCATCATATGGCCCCCCCTCGTCAACACCGCTGGCGCCCGTTGGACACTGCACCTCCGCCGCGCGGCGGAGATGGGCTCGGCGTCATCGCCCCCACGTCGTGATCCTGTAGATACTGACTTTGGAGCGCACGTAAAGCCTTTTGTGCGCTAGGCCGAGCGCAGAAGGGACGCATTGTATTTGGCTCTGATAATTTCTCTCCAGTGAGAGATTTTTGTCGTTCGAGCGCTCCCTGCGTCGAGGACCTTTCCCCCGCCGCGCTGGTCTGGTCACGCCTGACGTGGTTCAGGGAGCCCCGCATGTGGCGCATCCGGACCGCGCTGCGGCCCTCAGTAGCTGTTCCTGCCCGGACGTGTCTGACAGCAGAAGGTGCTGGGCCCGGTGAGGACGATCTCTCCTTTCAGCTCCCCGCCGCTCGGCTCGCAGCTACCGGGCTCGTTGACGTCCCAGATCGCCTTCATGCTCTTGGGCTGGAGTCCGGATGTCGGGGCGATGCAGCCCCGGTCTTTGCTGGACACGCCGGCGGTGAGCAGATCGCTGCATGCCCCGTCTCGATAGGAGAGGAGCATCAGAGAGCACTCGCTCCCTGTGGGGGGGCCGCACTCGCACGGCGTGCAGCGGCGCTCGTCCCGCCTGCCGTCGTAGAGCACGACCTGCTCCGGGTAGTCCTGCGGGCACGTCACCTCGCCCTCGCCGACGTGCATGATGCACTGGGAGAAGTCCCGCATTTGCTCGGCGGGCACGCACGTCTTCGACGGAGAGGCACAGGCCTTCTCCCGGGCCACGCCAGCGCACGCCTTCCCGGAGCGGTACCACCGCGAGAAGAGGAGGATGCGCGGCACGGGGTCGAGCTCGATCATGGGCTCGCAGGGCGTCACCGTGGGTGAGCCGAGCAGCAGCGACTTGCGATCGCTCACCAGGGCCTGGTTGGCCGGCACGCAGGCGCCGTTCAGGATGTCCTGGGCGTCGAGCGGCACGGGCATCGATCCACCGCACCTCATCGAGGTGGCGGCCCTGAGCTCGTCAGGTAACGCACACGCTGGCTCGCCGCACAGGCATCGGTTGCACACGACGGGATCGTCGGGGGTCTCGTACCCCGTGTACACCGTGGTGGGGGCGCTCTCAGGGCACTGGGGCTCATCCACCGTCCTGCCGACCCAGAGCAGGGCAGGGCCGTCGAAGCCCTCCGGCGTCGGATTGACACACTGCCCGGGGCACGTGCCGCACCGAGCGATACACGCGTCGGGGTCGAGCTCTGTGCTGCACTGTTCCGCGCACGTCGCGTAAACCACGGTGCTGGTCAGATCGCAACCTTCGATGTACGCGGCGAACAGCAGCGCAAGCGCGAGGCAAATCCTCTTCATGAGACCTCCTTTGGGGCAGAGCTCACGGTCCTCGACTTACTACAGATCCAGGCGTTCAAGGCGAAATCGCGCCGCAAAACCGCAGGAATGACGCCGTCTGGCGCATTACGGTTCGAGCTGGCGGATTCTAAGAGAACGCGAGGCGCGCCGGCTTTTTCATCGCGGCGCGGGCGTGGGCGCAGTTGTTCATTTACTGAAATGGAAACTCGCTGCGTCCAGTATGCCTTCTGTGACGGGACGCGCCCGAGCGCAACTGCGCGTCACCGCTTCGGTCGCCGTCGGGGCGCGGGCCGGTCCGGCCTGCCGTTCCTGTGGCCGCGCCGCGCCGCGGAGCCGCGCGCAGCGGCGCGGCGTGCAGGCGAGCCGCGCGCAGCGGCGCGGCGTGCAGGCGAGCGGCGCGCAGGCGAGCCGCGCAACTCCCACCTCCGTGCGCGCGAGCGCCGCTGGATCACCGCGGAAAGCGCTCGCGATGCGCGCGCTCGCTGCGTTACGCTCGGCCTCTCGATGAGTGGAGATCCATCCGTCTCCGAGCGCGCGCTGCCGCAGCCGGCGTCCGGTCCTGAGGAAGCCATCGACGCGCGGGGGGCGGCGGGCGACGCGCTCGTCCCGTCCGCGGCCGTCTCGCTCTCGTCCGGGCGTCGCTACATGATCGAGGCGACCCCGTCGGGCGATCGGCTCGTCGTCCGCGGGAGGGACGGCGAGCTCGTCCTGCAGATGGAGATCACCGACGCCGGTCCGGTGCTGTCGTTCTCGGCGCCGAACGGCGAGCGCGCCGGCTCGCGGTGGGGCGCCTGGGGGGCCGAGTCCTCGGTGCCCCCGCGGCGCGCGACCTGCGCGCCGCAGTCCGGGATACTCCCGCTGGCGATCGCCAAGGGTCACCCGTCGGAGGGCGACACCGACGAGACGATCCAGGTGCCGCGGGCCATGCCGCTGCCCACGATCAAGCTGCCGCCCGACGCCGAGCTGCTGGAGCTCGACGGCGGCAGCGCGCGGTCGGGGGTCACCCTCCGGCGGCCGCGCGGCGAGCTCGGCGAGGGCGGCGCCGCTCCGGCCGCGCTGGCGCGGTCGGGCTCCACGGCCCCCGAGCCGGCGTCGCAGCGCGACGCTTCCGGCGAGCGGCGCGAGCGGCGCGCGCTGCCCTCGCTCACCCTGCAGCAGTACGCGGCCCTCTGCGCCGAGTCGTCGGTCGGGGCGGCCTCGTCGTTCGACCAGGCGCTCCTGCGCCACGGCATCGCGGACCGGGACCTGTGGAAGGCGGTCGACACAAGCTGGCAGGACCGGCTCGAGCGCGAGCCGATCCTCACCCTGCGCTGGATGGAGCTCACCGCCCGCTACCGGGAGCACCTCGCGCGCAGGTAGTAGGCAGGTAGCCAGGCAGGCAGGCAGGTAGCGCGCGCGTCGCCAGCGCGCGGCGCGCGGATTCCTGCTAGAGCAGCGCCCCGCGCTCGCCGGGCGAGCTCCGGGGCTCTGGAACACGAGGCGGTGGAACAGGACGCCTGATAGTCTTCGCGTTCTCTCCACCTTCCTGTGAACATGGTCAAGGATGGCGCCGGTCCCCGGGGGAGCGCGCGAGCGCGCCGAAGGGGGTCGGCGTCGGTGTCTGGAGTCGCTGTGCAGGGTCTTCTCGAAGCCATCAGAAAAGCCTGTCTCCCGGGCCTCTGGTCCCAGGGCGTGAAGCTCGCCCGCGAGGGCGCCGCCTTCGGCCGGGAGGATCGCGGCGAAGCCGTCGTGATCCGCGTCAAGGCGGCGGGCCAGCCCGTCGCGCCGACCGTGACGCTCTACCCCGCGGACGCCGAGTGGACGTGCGACTGCGGCGGCAAGGTCGACCCGTGCGCCCACGCCGTCGCCGCGGCCATCTCGCTCTCGCAGCCGGCCGCGCCGGCCCAGCCGCCCGCGTCGGGCCAGCCGCCCGCGTCGGGCCAGCCGCCCGCGTCGGGCCAGCCGCCCGCGTCGGGCCAGCTGCCCGCGTCGGGCCAGCTGCCCGCGTCGGGCCCGCCAGCCGCCGGGCAGCCCGCTGCGTCGGTCCAGCCAGCCCGGCTGCGGTACCGGCTCCGGCGCAAGGGCCTCGTGCTCTCGCTCGAGCGGATGATCGTGCACCCGAGCGGCGCGGAGGAGCCGCTCCGGATCTCGCTCGCCAGCCTTACTGGCCGCCCCGCGCGGGGCCCGGCGGGCGCCGAGCGGCCCGGGCCGAAGCCGCCCGAGCTCTACCCGACGCACGAGGACCTCGCGGTCGACCGGCTCGTGGGCACCAAGCAGCACGGCTATTTCCCCTCGGATCGTCAGCCCGAGCTGTTCGCCGCGCTGGCCGGCGTCGCCGACGTGGAGCTCGACGGCGCGCCCGTCCGCGTCTCCAGCGAGGCGATCGGCCCCCGCGCGACGGTGCGCGATCAAGACGACGGCGTGGCGCTCGTCGTGGAGCGGGACCCGCGCATCGACGAGGTCATCGCGTCGGGCGTCGTCCGGTGCGGCGGCACGCTGCACCTGCTCCGCGAGACGGACCTCACGGGTCCGAAGCTCGAGCGCCTGCCGCTCCGGCGGGTGTTCCCGCGGGGGGATCTCGGCAAGCTCGTGACCCAGGTCCTGCCGGAGCTGAAGAAGCGCGTCCCGGTCACGGTCCAGAGCCACCGCCTGCCCCGCGCGGGCGGCGCGTCCCGGCCGCGGATCCTCCTCGAGCTCAGCCAGAAGGACCACACGCTCTCGGTCGTGCCCACCCTCGTTTACGGCGACCCGCCCGAGGCGCGCATCGAGAACGGCCGGCTCGTGCACCTGTCGGGCCCCGTGCCCGTCCGCGACGAGGCCGCCGAGCGCGTGCTGCTCGTCCGTCTGCGCGACGAGCTGCACCTCATCCCCGGTCGCCGGGTCGACTTCGACGGCGCCGAGGCGATCCGCTTCGCCTCGCGCCTCGAGGCGTGGGACACCCGCGCCTTCTCCGACGCGCGGGGCGAGATCTTCGGCCGGGCCGAGCTCTCGCCGCGCTTCGTCATCAACGACCGCACCTTCGACGTCGAGTTCGAGCTCTCGACCGGGCAGGAGGAGGGCGACGGCGCGCCGCCGAAGCGCGCGGACGCCGCGGCCGTGATCCGGGCGTGGCAGGACGGCCTGCCGCTCGTGCCGCTGCTCGGCGGCGGGTGGGCGCCGCTGCCCGCGGCGTGGCTCGAGAAGTACGGCGCGCGCGTCGCCGACCTGCTCGCGGCGCGGCGCGACGACAAGGAGGTGCCGCCGGCGGCGCTCCCGGCGCTGGCCGCGCTGTGCGACGAGATCGAGCACCCGCGCCCGTCCGGCTTCGACAAGCTGATGCCGCTGCTCGACGGCTTCGCGTCGCTCCCCGAGGCGCCGCTGCCGGCCGACCTCACCGCGACGCTGCGCCCGTACCAGCGCCGCGGCGTCGACTGGCTGTCGTTCTTGCGCGACGCCGGCCTCGGGGCGGTGCTCGCCGACGACATGGGGCTCGGCAAGACGCTGCAGACGCTCTGCGCGGTGCGCGGGCGGACGCTCGTCGTGTGCCCGCGCAGCGTCGTCCACAACTGGGCCGACGAGATCCGGCGGTTCCGCCCCGGCCTCCGGTTCGCCATCTATCACGGCGCGCGGCGCGCGCTCGACCCCGCGGCCGACATCACGCTGACGACCTACGCCGTGCTCCGCAACGACGTCGAGCTGCTCGCGACGCAGGCGTGGGACGTGGTGGTGCTGGACGAGGCGCAGGCGATCAAGAACCCCGACAGCCAGGCGGCGCGGGCCGCGTTCGCGCTCCGCGCCGAGCTGCGGGTGGCGCTGAGCGGCACGCCGGTCGAGAACCGCCTCGACGAGCTCTGGAGCCTGCTCCACTTCACGAACCGCGGCCTGCTCGGCGGGCGCAGCGCCTTTCAGGACCGCTACGGCCGGCCGATCGCCGACGGCGTGAAGGGCGCGGCGGCCGAGCTGCGGCAGAAGATCCGCCCCTTCGTGCTGCGGCGCATGAAGCGCGAGGTGGCGCCCGAGCTGCCGCCGCGCTCGGAGATGGTGCTCTACTGCGAGCTCGAGGAGGCCGAGCGCGACCTCTACGAGGCGGTGCGCGCGGCCACGCGCAAGGACGTCGTGGCGAAGCTCGCGGAGGGGGCGAGCGTCATGGCGGCGCTGGAGGCGCTGCTCCGCCTGCGCCAGGCGGCGTGCCACCCGGCGCTGATCCCCGGATCGAGCCCGGGCGCCGCGGACGTGCCGCCGGCGTCGCGGAACACGCCGTCTTCCAAGGTGATGCGGCTGCTCGAGGCGCTGGAGGAGTGCGTGGCCGATGGCCACAAGGCGCTCGTCTTCTCGCAGTGGACCTCGCTGCTCGACCTCGTCGAGCCGCACCTCACCGAGGCGGGCATCCCGTTCAACCGCCTGGACGGCGGGACGCGCGATCGCGGCGGCGTGGTGGCGGCGTTCCAGTCGGCGGGCGGCCCGCCGGTGATGCTCATCTCGCTCAAGGCGGGCGGCACCGGCCTCAACCTGACCGCGGCGGATCACGTCTTCCTGCTCGACCCCTGGTGGAACCCCGCGGTCGAGGATCAGGCGGCCGATCGCGCCCATCGCATCGGGCAGCACCGCCCGGTGATGGTCCACCGGCTGGTCGCGAAGGACACGGTGGAGGAGGGGATCCTCGCGCTGCAGGAGCGGAAGCGCGCGATCGCGGGCGCCGCGCTGGGCGAGGCGGACAGGGCGGTGTCGCTGACGCGGGAGGACCTGCTCGCGCTGCTGCAGTAGCGCGGGCAGGCCTCGTCGGGGAGCGCCGTCCGGGCCCTCGCCCGATGGAGCGATCCGGGCCTCGCGGCGTCGGCGGAGCGGCCGTGGGCGCCGAGCGCTCCCATCCCCGCCGCGCCCGTCACCGCCGCCGCTCGCGGTTGCGGGCGTTGAGCCGACATGGGATGAGCGCGCGTGATGCGAACCTCCACGCTCCCCCTCGTCGCGCTGCTCACGTGGCTCGCTGCATGCACCGGAAACGGGCCGCGGGAGCCAGCGCCCGAGCCGAGCCCGCCGGCCTCGACCGTGGAGCCCTCCGTGCCGCCTGCAACGCAGGCGCCGACCGCCTCTGCGCCGACGCAGGCGCCGACCGCCTCTGCGCCGACGCAGGCGCCGACCGCCTCTGCGCCGACGCAGGCGCCGACGACGACCCCGGGGCCCGGCGAGGACGCGCTGCTCGGCACCTGGAGATCCGCCGCGTGCGCCCCGCGCAAATACGAGCGCGTGCTCTCCTTCGCGAAGGGCGGCAGCTTCGCCGCGGAAGATCGCGTCTCTCCCTGTCCGCCGCGGGTGGCGTGCATCTGGTCGGGCATCATCCACCGCAAGGGGGCGTTCAAGCGCTCCGGCGACGCCCTCTCGCTGTCGGTGGCCGAGGCGTCGCAAGGGCCGGGCGGCCAGCCGTTCCCGACCACGCTGACCATCGATGCCTCGGGCGCGCCCGCCGAGACGGGCGCGGACGGCAAGCCCTGCTCGTACCAGCGCTGATCCTCCGCGCCTCGCCCTTTCACGGACTTGCGTGCCCTTCGCTCCTTCGCGGGGGCCGCCGCGGCCCCCCGGTTCGCTCCTGCGCGCCTGCGTGCTATGCACCGCCGCTTCGATGAGCTCCGAGAGCGAAGCTGCCGGCGCAGGCCGACCGTTCACCCCCGCCGAGCTCGACACCTGCCTGAGGGTGCTCGAGTCCCTGGTCGACGACCGCGCGCAGCTCGCCTCGATCAGCGCCGAGGACCGCCGCCGGCTCCTCCTCGCCGCCGGCCGCGTCTCGCGCCCCGAGCGCGCCGAGCAGCGGGAGCTCGCCAGGGCGTTCCGCAAGAGCGACCGGCGCGCGCAGAGGTCCGCTGACACCGCGCTCCTCGACGCGGTCGGCATCCGCGTCGCCCGCCGTGAGCCCGTGTTCCGGACGCCGGACGCCCTCTCGCTGGCTCCCCCGCGCGCGCTGGGCTCGCCCCCCGCCCTGGGCTCCCCCTCCGCGCCCGCTGCCACCGAGCCCGCCGTCACCGAGCCTGCCGTCACCGAGCTCGCCGTCACCGAGCCCGCCGTCACCGAGCCCGCCGCCCCCGCGCTGGGCTCCCCCTCTGAGCCCGCCGCCGGCGGGCCCGTGCCGCCGAGCGAGCGCGGCGCGCCGGAGCTCGCCAAGCCGCGCAAGTGCTATGTCTGCAAGGCCGAGTTCCGCAAGGTGCACTTCTTCTATGATGCGATGTGCGGCCCCTGCGGCGACTTCAACTTCGCGAAGCGCAGCCAGACGGCGCCGCTCGGCGGCCGCGTCGCGCTGGTCACCGGCGCCCGCGTCAAGATCGGCTATCAGGCCGCGATCTTGCTGCTCCGCGCCGGCGCGCGGGTGATCGTCACGACCCGCTTTCCGCACGACGCCTCCCTCCGCTTCTCGGCCGAGCGCGACTTCGGCGTCTGGGGCTCGCGCCTGTCCATCTATGGCCTCGACCTCCGCCACACGCCGAGCGTCGAGCGCTTCACGCGCCACCTCCTCCGCACGCTCGATCGGCTCGACTTCATCATCAACAACGCCTGCCAGACCGTGCGGCGCCCGCCCGGCTTCTACGCTCACCTGATCGAGGGCGAGACAGCGCCCGTCCACGCCCTCCCGGAGGCCGCGCGGCCGCTGCTGCGGGAGTACGACGCGCTCCGCGAGCGCGGCGCGCTCCCCCTCGTCGCTGGCGGCGACCCCTCCGCCGGCCTCCGCGAGCCCGCGCTGCTCTCCCAGATCCCTGGCCCCGGGGACGAGCCCCTCGACGACGTGCTCTTCCCCAAGGGCCGTTACGACCCCGACCTCCAGCAGGTCGATCTCCGGGCGATCAACAGCTGGCGATTGACCCTCACCGAGGTCCCGACCGCCGAGATGCTCGAGGTGCAGCTCGTCAACGCGGTCGCCCCCTTCGTGCTCAATTCCCGGCTGAAGCCGCTCATGCTGCGACAGCCCACCTTTGACAGGCACATCGTCAACGTGTCGGCGATGGAGGGGCAGTTCTACCGCCGGTACAAGACGGACAGGCACCCTCACACCAACATGGCAAAGGCCGCGCTCAACATGATGACGCGCACCTCCGCGCCCGACTACGCGAAGGACGGCATCTTCATGAACAGCGTCGACACCGGGTGGGTCACGGACGAGGACCCCGCGGCGCTCGCCGCCCGCAAGCTCGAGGAGCACGGCTTCCACCCGCCGCTCGACATCGTCGACGGCGCCGCCCGCATCTGCGATCCGATCTTCTCCGGGCTGCTGAGCGGCCAGCACGTGCACGGCCAGTTCCTCAAAGACTACATGCCGACCGACTGGTAAGCGCCGCCGCCGCCCGCGCCAGGGCGCCGCGCCGCCTCGGGACGCTCGCGCCTCAGGGACGCTCGCGCGTCAGCTCCAGAGCAGAGTCCGTCCGGTCGTGACTCGATGCCGCGATCGGACGCCCGCACGCGTCCGCGGCAGGCGCGCCTTCACCACGCCTTCACCACAGCCCGCGTGCTTCCGCGCGGACGCTCCTCCACCCCACCAGCTCGCGCGTTCCCGCCGGCCTCGTCCGCTGGTGCGCCCGCTCGCATTGACGCCGCGCGTCCTTTCTTGACAGCCGAGACGGGCCGCTGATAAGCGATAACTTAACACTTACCAGGAGGGAGCGCGCTCCATGGAGATGCTGATCCACAACTCATTGACCCGCTTCCTCATTCAGGCGTTCCTGATCATCGCCTGCGCGCGGCTCGTGGGCCTGCTCGCCCGCAAGCTGGAGCAGCCGATGGTCATCGCCGAGGTGACGGCGGGCATCCTGCTCGGGCCATCGCTGTTCGGCTGGCTCTTTCCCGACACGTCGGCGGTCCTGTTCGCGAAGGAGTCGCTGCCGCTCCTGAAGCTGGTGAGCGAGGTCGGGCTCATCGTCTTCATGTTCCTCATCGGGCTGGAGCTCGACCCGAAGCTGCTGCGCGGGCGAGGCCACGCCTCGGTCCTCATCAGCCACACGAGCATCGTCCTGCCGTTCGCGATGGGCGGCCTCCTCGCGCTCTACCTGTACCCGCGGCTCTCCGAGAGCTCCGTGCCGTTCGCGTCGTTCACGCTCTTCATGGGCGTGGCCATGAGCATCACGGCCTTCCCGGTGCTCGCGCGCATCCTCACCGACAAGCGCCTGCTGGGCACGAAGGTCGGCGCCCTCACGATCACGTGCGCCGCCGTCGACGACGTGACCGCCTGGTGCGTCCTCGCCTTCGTCGTCTCGATCGCGCGCTCCACCGGGCTCGTGGGCGCCGTCTGGACCACCTTCTTCGCCCTCGCCTACATCGCCGGCATGATGTTCTTGGTCCGGCCGTTCCTGGCCCGCCTCGGCGAGCGCGGCGCCAGCAAGGAAGGGCTCTCGCAGGACCTCGTCGCCATCACGCTGCTCCTGCTCCTCGTGTCGAGCTGGACGACCGAGATGATCGGCATCCACCCGCTGTTCGGGGCCTTCATGCTGGGCGCGATCATGCCGAAGGGCACCGGCTTCGCGAAGAGCCTGGCCGAGAAGCTCGAGGACTTCGCCGTTGTCTTCCTGCTCCCGCTGTTCTTCGCCTTCAGCGGCCTGCGCACCCACATCGGGCTGCTCAACTCGGCCGATGGCTGGGTGATGTGCGGCCTCATCATCGTGGTCGCCTGCGCGGGCAAGTTCGGCGGCAGCGCCGTGGCCGCCCGCATCACGGGCCTCAACTGGCGCGAGGCCAGCGCGATCGGCATCCTCATGAACACCCGCGGGCTGATGGAGCTCATCGTCCTCAACCTCGGGCTCGATCTGGGCATCATCTCGCCCAAGCTGTTCACGATGATGGTGCTCATGGCGCTGGTCACCACCTTCATGACCTCGCCGCTCCTGCGCTGGATCTACCCGCCGGAGGAGCTGGCCAAGGAGCTCGCCGACGCGCCGGGGCGCACGCCCCTCCCCGCCACGGCGGAGGTGTTCACCGTGCTCATGTGCGTCTCCTACGACCGCTCCGGCCCCGGCATGGTGACGCTCGCGAGCGCGCTCGCCGGCCGCGGCCCCGAGGCGAGGCGCCTCTACGCGCTGCGCCTCATCCCGCCCACCGACCGCGGCTCGTTCCACATGGACCAGGGGCCCGAGCGGCAGGGGGCCGCCGCGCTCTCGCCGCTCCTGTCGCGGGCCAAGGAGCTCGACATCGAGGTCCGCACGCTGTCCTTCGTCTCGCCCAAGCCGAGCCACGACATCTGCAACGTCGCGGACGTCAAGCAGGCCGACCTCGTGCTGGTCGGCTGGCACAAGCCGCTGCTCAGCCAGACAGTGCTCGGCGGCACGGTCTACGAGGTCATGCGCTCCGCCCGCACCGACGTCGGCGTGCTCATCGATCGCGGGCTCACCGCGGTCCGCAAGCTGCTCGTGCCGTTCCACGGCACGGCGCACGACAGGGCGGCGCTCGCGCTGGCGCGCCGGCTGGCGCAGCAGGTCGGCGCCGACGTCACCATCCTCCACGTGGTCAACCCGAAGCGTCGGACCGACGACGCGCTCGGCGCGCAGGAGATGGTCGACCAGGTGTTCGAGGGCGAGGAGGGCGGCGCGCTGCGCAAGTCCAAGGTGACGCTCAAGGTGGTCGAGCACGACTCGCCCGCCGACGCGGCGCTGGAGGAGTCGGGGCGCGGCTACGATCTCGTCCTCGTCGGCGTCGGGTCCGAGTGGGGCCTCGCGCAGCGCCGGTTCGGCATCCGCGCCGAGCACATCATCCAGGGGTGCCCGACCTCGCTGCTCGTCGTGCGCTGCTACGAGCTCGCGGCGGTGCCCGCCCAGGCGGCAGCGCCTTCCCAGCCGATGCTCTCGACCGCGCTCACGGCCGGGCCCGATCGCTCCTGACCCATGCCAGCGCTCTCCGACGCCGACAGCGCCGCGCGGGCGCGCGCGCTCGCCGAGTTCGGCGCCGCGCTGCGGCTCCTCCGCGTCGAGGCGGGCCTGAGCCTGCGCGCCCTCGCGCACCGCATCGGCGTCTCCAGCGCCTACCTGAGCCGCGTCGAGCACGGGCACGACGCCATCCCCACGCCCGACCGGCTCACGGCGATCGCGAGCGCGCTCGAGCTCCCTCCGGCGGTGCTCCTGGAGCTCGGCCACCAGGTCGAGCCGCTCGTCTCCCGCTACCTCGAGCGCGTCCCGGCGGCGAACGCGCTCTTCCTCGAGCTCGCGCGCCGCGACCTGAGCGGCCCTCAGCTCGCGCGCGTCAAGGCGTTCATCGACGCGGAGTTCCCGGTGAGCGCGCCCTTCGGCGTGGCGCCCGCGCGGCGGCTCAGCGAGCTGCTCACGCCCGAGCGCATCGTCCTGCACCTCTCGTGCGCGCACATCGAGGACGTCATCGACGTCGCCGCCTCCCGGCTCGTCCCCAAGTGCGGCGCGCTGTCCGCGAGCGCGCTCGCCCAGGAGCTCCTGCGGCGCGAGCGCGAGTCGCCCAGCGCGCTCGGCAACGGCGTCGCGGTCCCGCACGCGATCGTCCCCGGCGCCTGTCAGGCGGCCGTGCTCGCGACGCTGGCGGAGCCGCTCGCGATGCCGACGCCGGGCGGCGCCCCGCTCCGGCTGCTGGTCGTCCTCATCTGCGGTGAGGGCGGCCGCGCGCACCTCGAGCTGCTCGCGCAGGTGGCCAGGCTCGCCAGCCACAACGCCGCCGACGTCCTCTGCGCCGCGCGCGACCCGGGTCAGCTCATCGACCAGCTCGCGCAGATGGAAGCCGGCTGCAGCTGACGCTGGCGACCTCCGCGGCGGCGGCGCGCACTGCGGCCGTGGAGGGCCGCCGTCACTTGACGCGGACGCGGCGCTGCACGACCGACGAGCCGCCGCGCGTGTCGCGCAGGACGGCGGTGAGCGTGGCGATCCCGGGCTCCGCCGGCGGAATCCAGTTCACCGCGTGGTCGCCGAGGTACCCCTTGGACGCGTCGCTCACGAGCTTGATCCCCCGGTCGAGATCCCCGAGGTCGGCGAAGTAGTCGATCCAGACGATCTCCTTCAGCGCCTGCTGCTGCGCGTCCGGATCGGGCTCCGCCACGCTCGCGTCGAGGAGCGCGTCGAGGTCGTACGAGGGGCACTCGACGAACGGGTCCTCCGCGCTGCACCCGACCTCGCGCCGCTCCTCCTTGCCCACGGGGCAAGGGGGGACGGTGGGGATGTCGGCGAAGTCTTCCGGCAGCGGCGCGCCATCGAGCGTGAGCCCCTGCATCTCGGGGTTCGCGTTCACGCGCCCGTCGCCGAAGACGTAGACCTGCGTGTAGCCGGCGACGAAGCTGTCCGGGCCGAGCCGGCGCCCGTCGGCGTCGAAGCAGCCGACGGGGAAGGTCCCGGCGCGCCCGGTGCCCTGGTCCTCCACCGCGCCGAGCGTCCCGGTGCAGGCGACGAAGAAGACGTACGCGCTCCCGTACGCTGGGCCCGAGACCGGGGGCTGGCGGCCGACGAGGATGTCGTCCCCGATCGTGACCGTGTACGTGTCGCCGAAGCCGGGGGGCACGCCGTCGAGCTCGGGCAGCGGGTCGCCGGGCTCCCAGCCGTCGAGCTGCGCGGCGAGCTCGGCGAACTGCGGGTAACAGCCGTAGTAGTCGTCCCCGATCGGGTTCTCGCATCCGCCGAACCAGTAGACGTTCACCGGCCGAGTCCCGCCCTCCGCGCCGCCGAGCCCGTCCTGGTAGTGGATCTGGAAGGTGACCTGCTCGCCGGGGTTGGCGTACGGCCTGTCGGCGACCACCGCGAAGACGCGCAGCCCGTCCACGAGGCTCGGCGGGTCGAAGCCGGCCACGCACCCCGAGGAGATCGCCGGCGCGGCGACCGCTCCCAGCGCGAGCGTCGCGAGCAGCGCGCGCCGCCACCTGCGCCCGCGACCTGCGCCGGCGCGCTTCACCGCGCCGCCCGCGCCGCTCATCGCCCGCGTGGATCGCATCTCAGAACTCTCCTCGCAGCCCGAAGCTCGGCAAGATCGGCAGCCCTGTGACGTACTGTCGGGCTGTATAATCGTAGTTGTACTGAACCGCCTCGCTGTTCGCGTTGTTGTAGACGTTCTGCACGTCGAGGTAGGCCGACAGCCGCCAGCGCGGGAACTTCCACGTCTTGTCCAGGCGCAGATCCAGCTGATGGAACGGCGGGAGCCGCTCGCTGTTCGGCGTGGAGAAGGGGATGGGCGTATAGGTCCCGGTGGGCGCGTAGAAGAGCGCGTTGGTGCGGTACGGATCGCAGCTCAGCTCGTTCACGTTGCACGCGTTGGGGGTGACCAGGTTGCCGGAGACGAGGCGGAACCGGGCGCCGAACTCCCAGCCGTCGCCCAGGCGGTAGCTGCCGAGCACCGTCAGGATGTGGGTCTGATCGAACGAGACGAGCCGCTCCGCCTCGCCGGGCCCGGGCACCCGCGTGCTGCGGGACAGCGTGTACGCGACCCAGCCGAAGAAGCGGTCGCCGGGCTTGTACTTGAGCAGGAACTCTCCCCCGACGACCCTGCCGGAGCCGAGGTTCTGGTAGTCGAGCTGGATCGAGCCGGGCCGGTTCACGCCGACGACGAGCTCGTCGAGCTGCTTGTAGAACCCCTCGGCCGACGCCTCGATGTTCTGGGTCACCTCCTGCTCGACGCCGAGCGCGTAGTGCAGCGCGCGGGTCGACTTCAGGCCCGGGTTGCCGAGCGGCGGGATCACCTCCTGGAACTGCGGCGGCTGGTGGAACACGCCGACGCCGCCCTTCACCGTCGTCCGCGGGAACCCCTGGACCACGTCGAAGCGCCCGTTGACGCGCGGGCTCACGGTCGCCTGCTGGTTCAGGTCCTGGTAGTCGAGGCGCAGACCCGGGACGATCTTCGCGCGGGGGCTCGGGGCGAGCTCGAGCTCGGCGTACGCCGCGGGGTAGAAGAAGTCGCCGTCGCGCGAGACCTCCTGGAGGGTGCGCGTCGAGAACGGCTGGTTCGGCGGCTCGCCGGGGCGGTTCGGCGCGGGGGCACGGAGGTTCACCTCGTAGAGGCCGGCGAAGACGTCGAGCCCGGCGTTGAAGACGACGCCCTTCGCCACCCGCCGCGCGTACTCGAGGCGGCCGGAGAGCGTCTTCAGATCGAGCTGGAAGTAGATCGGCCCGATCCCGAAGTCGGCGTCGTCGCGCGCGATCGCGAGCACGCCGTCGAGCCGGTCCCTGTCGGTGAGCTCGTGGTCGTAGCGGAGCTGCAGCCGCTGAAACGCGGTGTGCAGCCCGACGTTGCCGGAGAGCGCCGGCTCGTTCGGCTGCGGATCGCTGAGGAGCAGCTCGAGCGCGTCGTCCGAGCCGAAGAACGTGAGGCGGACGCGCGACGAGGGCGTCGGCTCGGTCTCGAGGAGGACCTGGTAGTCGTAATAGACGGGCGCCTGGGTGACCCCCGCGCCCGCGGCCTCGAGCACCGGGCCGAACGACTCGCCGATGTGGCTCCGGCGGCCCGCGACCATGAAGCGGGTGTTCTCGAGGAACGGCACCGGCCCCTCGAGCAGCACGCGCGCGTCGATGAGGTCCATCTGCGCGAGGCCGTGGAGCTCGCCGTCCTCGTTGGGCGAGCGCAGGCCCACGTCGACGATGCCGCCCTGCACGCGGCCGTACTTGGCGCTGAAGTTGCCGGGGTAGAAGTCGATGACTTTCAGCATCTCGGTCGGCACGACCGAGGAGAGGCCGCCGAAGTGGTAGACGAGCGGCACCTGCGTGCCGTCGACGAAGACCTGCGTGTCCTGCGGGCCGGCGCCGCGGACGATCAGCAGGCCGGCGATGACGGGCGGGCGCGCCACGCCCGGCAGGTTCGGGAGCGAGCGCAGCGCGTCGCCGTTCGTGCCGGGGATGCGGTTGATCTCGCGCTGCTCGAGCGTGCGCTTCGTGACCTCGCGCGGCGGGCGGTCGCCGCGGACCGTGACCTCGAGGCCCTCGCCGCTCGGCAGGAGCCGGTACTTCACCTCGACCTGCTCGCCCGCGGTGACGTCCTCCTCGACGGAGAGCGGCTCGAACCCGGGCGCAGCGACGGTGACCTGGTAGCGCCCTGGCGCCAGGTCGAGGAAGACGAAGCCGCCGCTCTCGTCGGTGGTGACCTCCGGCGCCGCGGCGGGCGCCTGGCGGCCGCCGCCAGAGAGCGCCGCGCCGCCGCCGGCGATGGGCGCGACGGAGACCGTGGCGCCCGCGAGCGGGACGTCGCCGCCGCTCGCGAGCACGGTGCCGCGGAGGTTGTCGGCGATCGGCGCGAGCTCGCCCGGGGCCGCGGGCGGCGGCGCGGCGGTCTTCAGCGTGAACGTGTAGCGGTACCGGATGCGCGCCGCGGCCGGGGTGCCGTCGGCGCGGCGCGCGGGCTCGAACTCGAGCTTCCGGGCCGCGGCGACCGCGGACTCGTCGAACCCGTTGCCGGCGCTCTCGATGACGACGGCCTGCTTCACGCGCCCGTTGCGGTCGATGTCGAGCTGCAGGGTCACCGCCCCCTGGAGCCCCTGCTTCTCGGCCTCGGGCGGGTACTCCGGCGGCGTGTAGTTGAGCGCCCGCGGCGGCGTCGCTTGCCCTGCGGGCGCGACCGGGGGGGCGGCGGGCGTGACGATCGCGCCGCCCTCGCCCCGCGGTACGCTCGGCGGCTCCGCGGGCGCCTGCGGCGCCCCCTGGCCCTGCTGCTGCTGCTGCGCGCGCGCCGGGGAGGGCGGGAGCGCGGCGAGCAGCAGGGCCGCCAGCGCGGCGGCGCGCGGCCTCCGGGAGCGGCGCGGGAGCGGGCCTCCGGCGCGGATGGGGGCGGGCTCCTGCGTCATCTCGAGGTCACACCGGGTCGCGCCGCTTCAGGACCACGCAGAGCGTGACGAGGATGAGGAGCGTCATCCCGGAGAGCACCGCGTACGGCATCCAGGTCTGGTCGTACGTGGTGAAGCCCCACGCGCCCGCGTAGTTGTCGGCCGCCATCTGCGCGATGGCGCACTTGAACTTGCCGCCCTCGATGAACTCCGCAGGGAGCGAGTCGGTGCGGTGCAGATCGATGACCCAGGCCGGGTCCTCCGCGGTCGCGAGCCGCTCCGGCGCGATCGCCCCCTCGAAGCCCCAGCGCGCGGGGATGATGTACATGAGCGGCCGGAGGTGCGGCACCGTCGTCATCGGCACCATGAGCCCGCCGAGGACGACCTGGGGGATGAGCGCGATCGGCGTGAGCGCCATCGCCGCCTCGGACGAGGCGACCACCGTGGAGAGGAGGAGCCCCAGCGCGACGGCGCTGAGCGAGGTCGCGGTCAGCGCCGCGAGCTGCATGGCGAACGCCTGTACGCCGCCGTGGAAGCCGAGGGTGAAGAACACGATCGCGAGCAGGATGGTGCACTGGACGAGGCAGAACCCGGCGAGCAGCAGGTACTTGGAGAGCACGTAGTTGACGAGCCCCAGGTTGACCATGCGCTCGCGGAGGTAGATGGCCCGCTCGCTGACGATCTCGCGCGCCGCGTTCGAGGTGCCGAACCAGACCGCGGCGACGACGAGGAAGAAGATCGCCGCCGTGTGATCGGTGCTGACCTCCATGCCCTTGAGGATGTCGGTGCTCTGGTCCGGGCCCCCGGCGCGGCGCCCGAGCTCCTGGAGGGCGCCGAGGCACCAGGCCGGGATCGCCTTCTCCTGCCCGCCGAAGACGATCGCGAGCAGGATGCCGATGATCGGCGCCTGGAGGAGCATGATCAGGGTGCCGGCGATGTCGCGCTTCTTCACCTTGAAGTAGCGCGACAGGAGCAGGCGGAGCTGGCCCTTGGTCGTGGCGCGCCCGGCCGGGATGCCGCGCTGTCCCTGCCCGGTGCCGATCTCCCGCCGGCCGGAGTACATGCGCCTGTACGTCGGGTTGGCGTCGGTGAAGAACTCCTTGCGCCACTCGATGGCCGCGAGCCTCCGGGCCTCGCTGCGGGACACGTTCGGGTCCCGCGCGCGGAGCTGCTCGAAGATCGGCCGCTCCCGGAGCGCGAGCATCTCGAACATGTCGCGCGGGTTGTCGACGTCGTTGGGCTGGCCGTGCCGCTCCTTCCAGGTGCCGAAGAAGCGGTAGGCGTCGGGCCGGGTCGGCCCGAAGAACGTCGGGATGCCGCCGTAGCCGAGGATGAGCGCGTGGCTGAACTTCTCGAACTCGTCCTTCGCCGGCTGGTGGATCGTCATGATGATCGTCTTGCCGGTCGCCTTCGTGAGGTCGTGCAGCAAGGTGATCAGCGCGGTCGTGTCGTCGGCGGCGAGGCCCGAGGTCGGCTCGTCGAGGAAGAGGATGACGGGGTCGGTGACGAGCTCGAGCGCGATGTTGACGCGCTTGCGCTGCCCGCCCGAGAGGATCTTGTTCTCGGGCTTGCCGATCTGGAGGTTCTTGACGCCCTCGAGGCCGAGATCCTTGATGGTCTGCTCGACGCGCGCGTCGATCTCGGCCTCGGTGTAGTCGGGCGGCAGGCGGAACTTCGCGCTGTAGCGGACGGCCTCGAAGACGGTGAGCTCCGGGTGGACGAGATCGTCCTGCGGCACGTAGCCGATGGACCCGCGGAGCGTGTCGTAGATGTTGTAGAGGTCCTCGCCGTTGATGCGGACGACGCCGCTCGTGGGCGGCAGGTAGCCGTTCAGGGTGAGCAGGAGCGTCGTCTTGCCGGCGCCCGACGGCCCCATGAGCGCGATCATGTCGCCCGGCAGCGCCTTGAACGACACGTTGTCGAGGAGCGTCTTTTGCTCCTGGGGGTTGTCCCGGTCGGGGACCTGGAGGGAGAGGCTCCACGCCTCGATCTCGTAGAGCGGGCGCCCTGCCCACCGATCGGCGGAGTACTCCTCCTGGATGACCTCGACGGCGCCCGCGCCCCCCATCTCGATCTGGAGGGGCATCGGCCCGATGTAGATCTTCTCGCCGCTCTGGACGGCGATCTTCTGGCCGGGCGCGATGCGGTTGCCGCGGACGTAGGTCCCGTTGGCGCTGCCGCGGTCCTCGACGTAGAGCTGCCCGCTGATCGAGTGCAGGAGGGCGTGGTGGCTCGACACCTGGGGGTGCGCGAGCACGATGTCGTTGTCGGGCGTGCGCCCGATCTTCTTGACGTTCGACCCACCGCCGGAGAAGTCGAGCTGGCCGAGGACCGTCTTGTTCTTCTTGCCGGGCGCGCCCGCGGCGGGCAGCGCCGACGCGGCGTGCGCGGGCTGCTGCGGCGGCGCGTAGCCGCCGGCGGCGGGCTGCTGCGGCGGCGCGTAGCCGCCGGCGGCGTGTTGCTGCGGCGGCGCGTAGCCGCCGGCGGCGTGTTGCTGCGGCGGCGGCGCGTAGCTGCCGCCGGGCTGCGGCGGCAGGGCGCTCCCGGCGGGCATGGCGCCCGGCGCGCCTGGCAGCGCCGACATGCGGGCCGCCTGGGCGAGCTGGGCGAGCAGGCTGATCTGGACCGGGACGGGCCCGAAGGCGACTGCGCCTTGCGGATCGATGGGCGTCGGCGTGCCGGGCGCGATGCGCTGCGCGCTCACGTACGTGCCGCTCGTCGAGTTGTGGTCGATGACCATCATGCGATCGAGCGTGACGGTCGCGTGCTGGCTCGAGACGCTCGGGTGCTGGAGCACCAGGGAGGCGCGCGCGGGGTCTCGCCCGATCACGACCTGGCCGGGCGCGGGCGCGAGCGTGCCGGGCGACGCGA
Source organism: Sorangium sp. So ce321 (assembly GCF_051530195.1). NCBI lineage: Bacteria > Pseudomonadati > Myxococcota > Polyangiales > Polyangiaceae > Sorangium > Sorangium sp. So ce321. The sequence goes on from NZ_CP150329.1 coordinate 3,911,720, forward strand.
GCATCAGCGTGATCGCCGGATGGTTGAGCGGGACCGGCGTCTGCGCGACGACGAACTGGGTGCGGAAGTCGAACGGGAGCTGCTCTCCCGGCGCGAGCGCCCGTCCGTTCGCCGACGCGGGCCCCTGTCCGCAGGCGAAGAGCAGCTTGCCGCCACCCTGGTTGATGATGCGCGCGTGCTCGGGCAGGACGCCGGGAGCGACGAGCACCACGTCGCAGGTGGGAGCGCTGCCGATCGTGATGCTTTGTTTGCCTAGCCCCGGGATCATTCGGGCCGCGTTTCACCACAGGCGGTGGGGGAGGGCAAGGAAAGAGGCGCGTCGTGCGTGCGCCGCGATGGCGCCGCGGTGTTCGCGCGCGCGGAGTGGCGAGGCGAGCGGCTGCCGCGTCGCGCGCGCGGGCAGGCAGCGCGCGACGGCGGGAGGCTTTCGCCTGCTGGTCGAACAGAGCGTCAGAGCGGAGCTTCGTGACGGGCGGGAGCCGGGCGGCTCAGCGCATCAGAGATCGAGGAGCATGAAGCCGGCGCGGGTCTCCTCGAGGGAGGGCCGGCGGAGCGACTCGGGCTCGTCTTCCATGTCGGCGGGTGTGCCGTCCATGTCGTTTCCATACTCGAGCTCTTGGTCTCCAGGCATGGAGGAACCTCCGGAGAGCTAGGCTAATCCGGAATCTGGTCCTTCTTCAATTGCATTTCACGGCCGAGATCGTCGCGCGGCGCTCATTGTGAGTCGTCGGGCGCACGGATGCGCGTGGGGACGTCTCTCCGCCTTCGCGCTCAGTCGCCGCTGAGCTTCCAGAGCAGGACGGCGAGCAGCGCGACGATCACGGCCGAGGCCGCGGCGATGGCGGCGATGTAGACGCCGCGCGGGGTGCGCACGGTGGTCGGGACGCTCGACGCCGCGGGCGATGACATGGGGCCAGAGAAGCCCGGCGCGGCTGCGGCGTAGCCGTGAGCGTGCGGCGGCGCGGGCGCGAGGTGGTGGTGCGGGGCGCCGGCGAGGGCGCTGCCCGGCGCTGCCGCGCGGTGCTCGGCGAACGCGACGGAGGCCGGGGGAGCGTCCTGGACGAGCGGGTGAGGCGGCGGGCCGAAGGCGGCGGCAGGCAGAGGCGGTGCGCCGAAGGAGCCCGGGTGAGGCGGCGCGCCGTAAGGGGCGCCGGCGTGAGGCGGCGCGCCGAAGGAGCCCGGGTGAGGCGGCGCGCCGTAAGGGGCGCCGGCGTGAGGCGGCGCGCCGTAAGGGGCGCCGGCGTGAGGCGGCGCGCCGAAGGAGCCCGGGTGAGGCGGCGCGCCGTGGGGGGCGCCGGCGTGAGGCGACGCTCCGAGGGCAGCTCCCGGGTGAGGCGGCACGCCGTAGGCGGCGCCAGGAGGAGGCGGTGCGCCGAACGAACCCGGGTGAGGCGGCACGCCGTAGGCGGCGCCAGGAGGAGGCGGTGCGCCGAACGAACCTGGATGAGGCGGCGCGCCCGGTGGCGCGCCCTGCGCCATCGGCGGCGTGGGGGCGGGGGCGCTCAGAGGAAGGGGGGACAGCACCGCGGGCGCGTCAGGCGCGGTCACGCGAGGCGCCGGCGGCACGGTCGGGGGCAGCGCCGATGCGGTGTCCATGGCTGTCGGGCTCACGGCAGGCGCGCTGTCGATGGCGGTCGGGCGCAGGGGCGGGGCGCCGATGGCAGCCGGGGGGGCCACGGGCGGCAGGTTGTCGGTGACCGTCGGCACCACGGCGGATTCGCTGTCGATGGTCATCGGACGCGGCAGCGGCGTGCTGCCGGCGGCCGCCGGGGCCACGGGGGGCAGGTTGTCGGTGACCGTCGGCACCACGGCGGATTCGCTGTCGATGGTCATCGGACGCGGCAGCGGCGTGCTGCCGGCGGCCGCCGGGGCCACGGGGGGCAGGTTGTCGGTGACCGTCTGGACCACGCCAGCCAGGCTGTCCGTCACCGTCTGGACCACGCTGGGCGCGCCGTCGGTGACCGTCGGGCGCTGGAGCGGCGCGCCGCTGGCCGCCGCCGGGGCCGCGGCGGACGCGCCGTCGGTGACCGTCGGGCGCTGGAGCGGCGCGCTGCTGGCCGCCGCCGGGGCCGGGGCGGGCGTGCTGTCGACGCCGGTCGGGACCACGGTGGTCGCGCTGCTGGCGGGCGCCGGGCGCAGCGCCGGCGCGCTGCTGGTGGGCGGCGAATCCGCGGGGCTCTGCTGGCCGCTCGACGCCTCGTCGGGTCGGGTCATCGCCACGGTCTCCTGCGGATTCGAGGCGCGCGGCTCGTCCGCGCCCGCGCTGCCGGCTCCGGGCGGCCCCTGCGCGATCGTCAGCGAGCGGCTGCCCGTCTCGAGGACCCGGGCCATCTGGACGGTGATGTTGTCGTGACCGCCGCGGTGGTTCGCGAGCTGCACGAGCATCCTGCACGCGTGCTCGACCGAGCCTGACGCGAGCGCCTGCCGCGTGCACCCGAGGATGTCCCCGCTGAGCACGAGGTCGGTGAGGCCGTCGCTCGACTGGATCAGCACGTCCCCCGGGTACAGCTCCATCGGCTCGGGGCGGACCTCGACCTCCACCTCCGGCTTCATCCCGAGGGCGCGCGTGATCTTGTTCGCGTCGGGGTGGCCGATCGCCTGAGCCTCCGTGATCATGCCCGCGTCGACCATCCCCTGCACCATCGAGTGGTCGCGCGTGAGGGGATAGATCTGATGGCTCCGGATCACGTACGCGCGGCTGTCGCCGACATGCGCTATGTCGACGCCGGCGTCGTGGAGGATCATCGCGACGACGGTCGAGCCGGGCCGGACGCGGTTGTCCGCCGGCCCGCCCAGCTGGTAGACGCGGCGCCCCGCCTCCTCGATCGCGGCCTTGAGCGCCGCCCGCGGGTCCACGGTGGCCGGCGTCTGCTCGATCGTCTCGAAGATCGTCTTGATGGCGGTGCGGCTCGCCTCGCTGCCCCCGTAGTGCCCGCCCATGCCGTCGCACAGGACGCAGAGGTGACCGAACTTGGTCTCGGCGTAACCGCACGCATCCTCGTTGACCTGCTTGTTCGGATCCCGACCCGCATCGCTGGCCTGGGCGAACTCGATCTTGAGGTGCACGGAGGACTCGGTCGGGGGCATCATGGGGGAGCGTCGCTCGGGGCGTGAGGCCAGGCCTCGGACACGCTACTCCAAACGGACGCTGAACTCGACGGGGCCGAACCGCAAGGACGCTCCGGGCGGCACCGGCGTCCACACGGACGCCGCGATGCGCTGGCCGTTCACGTAACTCCCGTTGTTGGACCCCTCGTCCCGCACGAACAGCTGGCCGGCCTCGAGCTTCAGGCTCGCGTGGGTGCCGGACACCCGCGGCTCCGAGAGCGCGATCAGGCACGTGGCGCCGTCGCGGCCGGCGCGCACCTCGGTGCCCGGGTGCACGGTGTAGATGCCCGCCGGGCCCGAGAGCGTCGCGCGGCTGGCCCCGCCCGGGGGAGCCCCCATCATCGGCCCGCCGCCGTACCCGAAGTCGCCCGGGGGCGGCGGCGCCGGCGCGTACGGCGGAGCCGGCGGCCCGCCGCCCGCCACGATCGGCCTCGGGGGCGCCGCCGCGACCGCGCCGCGGCGCTTGCCGCCGCCGCCGCGGAAGATCGACACGAGCAGCAGCACGATGACGACGCCGCCGAAGGTCACGCCGCCGATGAGCAGGTAGGGCAGCGGCGCCTCCTTCGCCTTCATCGTGAGGATCTTGTCGGCCGTGACCGCGCTCGTCCGCCGCGCCTGGTTGTCGTAGACGATGAGGCGCGCCGTCATCTGGTCGCCCTTGCCCACGAGGAACTTGTCCGTGTCCGGCAGCTCGAACTCGACGACGCTGTCGCCGGCCGAGATCGCCTTGCCGCGCATCCCGCCCTCGATCAGCGTCCGCTGCGCCTTCTTCGCGTCCTCGAGGTTCCCGCCCTGCAGCGACTGCGGCGCCGCCTGGTTCTTCGGGACCATGTAGATCTCGGCCCGCTGCGCGTTGCCGCCCCAGCAGAAGTTGCCGAAGATCTTGACCGTGCTGCCGGGGTAGATCGGCGACTTCTTCGCCGCGCGATCGGTCGCGTCCCGGTCGATGTCGAGCGGCCAGGCGGTGGGATCGATGCCCACGGGGACGTTCTGGAACGTGGCGTCGCCGGCGATCGGCGGATCCGTGTTGATGAAGGCGAGCTTGAAGGTCTGCGTGATGCTCGGCGCGACGCAAGACACCCGCCACTTCACGATGTGCATCTTGTTGAAGCGGGTGCGGATCGCGTTGACGATGTTGGCCGCGCGCCGCTGCTGGCCGTCGCGCACCACGCTGAAGAAGCCGCCGATCTCGGTGTTCGCCATCCCCTCCATGAACTCGCGCGCGTTCGCCGTGAACTCCTCGACGAGCCGGCTCGGGAACCAGATCGAGATGACGGGCACCGGCGTCTTCGGCAGGACGTCGTTGTTCTCGGGGAACCGCCCCTTGGTCAGGTAGTCGCGGAGGAGGTTCGACGCCGCGGCGGTCGAGCTCGGGTCCGCGCCGGCGGAGCCGTTCGAGAGGACCACCATCGCCTGGTGCATCGGCACCGGCACCCCCTGGCCGGCGTTGCCGAGCTCCTTGAACGCGTCGGTCGCGGCGTTCTTGATGATCGTGAAGAGCGGGCGGGTGCGGCCCTGGGTCGGGTAGGTGCGCGCGGCGCCGGCGATGGTCTGCGCCGCCGTCTGCTTGTTGCTCACCCACTTCGAGTCCTCGACCACGCCGCGGTCGTTGAAGAACATCACGTCGACGATGTCGTTCGGCTGCATCGCGTTCACGAACGCGCTCGCGACCGCCTTCGCCTCGTCGAAGCGGGTGCCCATGCTCGACGCGGCGTCGATCAGGATGAGCCACGCCGTCCCGACGCCCGGCTGGCCGGCGCTGTCGCCCCACCGCACCTTCGACTCGAACTTCGCCGGCAGGTCCGTCCCGTCGACCGTGACGGAGAAGATCGCGTTCTTGTCCGGGAAATCGAAGGACGAGTAGAGCGCCGACGGCTGCTCGATGGCGTCCGCGATGCAGTCGAGGTTCGCGTCGCCCGTGAGCGCGGCGCACGTGCGGGTGATGTCGCTGAGGCGTTTGTTCTGCACCACCTCGAGCACGGTCGTGAGCACGGGCGAGCCGTCCACGGTGCTCGCGCGCGGGTCGATGCGGAGCAGGTGCGCTTCGGGGGCGGCCTCGGCGCGGGGCTGTCCGGCGACGAGCGCGAGGACGGCGGCCGCGAGCGCGAGGAGCGGGGCGCAGAGCCGGGCTCTGCCCCCGCGCCTCCCGGGACATGTGGAGGCGCTCATGGAGTGGATCGGGCGGGTCGCGTCATGAGAGGGAGTCATGCGTGGGGATCTCCAGCGAGCGCGAAGGAGCAGAGGAGCGCTCCCCGCGCGAGCGGGGCGGCCGCCGCGCGCTGGCGGCGGCTATCCGGTTGGTTTTCACGCAGCCTGGCCGGGCCGCCAGGTGCCGGTCGAACGTCGCGGGGGAAGGGGGGCGGGCTTGGCAACGCCTCTCCTCGTGCGCTGTGCACGTCAGGCCCGCGCGGCCACGCTGAACAGGATGACGCTGAAGCCGCCGAAGCGGATCTTGTCGCCATCGCGCAGCTCGCGCCGGCCCTGGAAGCCGATCGCCTCTTCGTTGTGGAACGTGCCGTTGGTGGAGCCGAGGTCGGCGAGGACGAGCCGCCCGCCGTCGATCTCGACGGTCGCGTGGTGCGTCGAGGTCGTCCCGTGAGCGATCTCGATGTCGACCTTCTGCCCTGTCTCGGCGCGGCCGATGATGTTCTTGCCCTGCCAGAGCGGCCAGAACCTCCCGAACGTGTCGTCCTGGAAGCTCACGAGGAAGCCCGCCAGGGTGCGGCGGCTCTCCTGCCCCCGCGGCGGCGCCGGGGTCGGCTGGCGCTGGACCGGGGGCGCGGAGATGTACTGCGGCGGCGGCGGCGGCGCCGGCAGGGGCATGCCCTGGTGGGGCGGCGGGGGCGGGGGCTCGCCGTAGGCGCCCATCCCGCCCATCTGCCCGCCCATCTGGCCGACGGGCGGCGGCGCCGACGGGCCCGGCTGGTTCGGAGGGTAGGCCGTCTGGTTGAACGGGTCCCCGCTCATCTGGATGCCGTCGAGGGCGATCGGGTGACCCCCCTCCATGCAGAACGAGCCGCCCGCCGGGATCGCATGCCCCTGCACGCAGCGCGCGCCCTGCTGCTGCGGAGGCGGACCGAAGCCCGGCCGGGGGGGCCCGGGGTAGCCGCCCTGCTGCTGCTCCGGGAAGCTCGGGGCCGAGCCATAGCCGCCCCCGGGCGCGCCGAACACCGGCGGCTCCGGCGGAAAGGGCGGCGGCTTCAGCGGCAGCGGAGGGGGCGGCTGGGGCGCCCCGTAGCCGCCGGGCTGCGACCCGAAGGGCGGAGGCGGACCGAAGCCGGAACCGACGCCCTCGGGCGGCGGCCCGAAGCCGGGAGGTGCAGGCGGAGGAGCCCCGAAGGGCGCCGGCGGGGGCGGACCAAAACCGCCGCTCGGCGAGCCATAGTTCGGAGGGGGCTCAGGGGGCGAGCCGAAGCCCGGGGCAGGAAACGGAGGCGGCGGAGGAGGCGGAGCTCCGAACGCTCCAGGCCCGGACGGGGCGAGCGGCGAGGCGCACACAGCGCAGAATTTATCGGCGGGGGTCGCGGGCGCACCGCAACGCGGACAGAGCATGGTGATCCTTCTCGGGTTTCGCGGCGCTGGGGCGCCGCCGCCGCGAGCATACCGTGGGCGCTCGGCCGAGGATCAAGAAGAAGTATGCGGGAATCCTTGCTGCCGATTGACAAGGCCGCTCGCGCGCGTGCGCGCGTCGCCGTCCGGCGCGCAGAGATTCCTGCGCTGCGCCAGAGACGCTGAGCGCGCGCTCGATACCAGGAGCACGGCTGCCCAGCTGGCGGCCTGATCTGCGTGCGCTCTGGACGCGGCCGGGAATGCCCGGCCGGCGCGGATCAGTCCTTCGCGTCGCGAACGCGGGCGGCCTTGCCTGCGAGGTTGCGCAGGTAGAACAGCCGCGAGCGGCGGACCACGCCGCGCGAGACGATCTCGACCTTGTCGATGCGGGGGCTGTGGAGGAGGAAGATGCGCTCGACACCGACCGTGAAGCTCACCTTGCGCACGGTGAAGGTGCTCCGGGCTCCGGCGCGGTGCCGCTTCAGCACGACGCCCTGGAACACCTGGATGCGCTCCTTCTCGCCCTCGACGATCTTGTAGTGGACGCGCACCGTGTCGCCGACCCGGAAATCCGGGATCCCCTCGCGGAACAGGGGAGCTTCGATCTTCGCGAGGATGTTCGAGGTCTGCATGGTCGGTCAATCCTTCAAAGGGTCGGGGATCCGTCTTTACGGTCCCCTGCTCAAGGGGGCAGGGCCGCCGCCGTTCGTCGACTGCGTCCGGCGGAGCGGAGGCCGCGCGCGGCCCGGTGCTTCACGCCGTGAACGCAGATGCTGCCCGGTTGCGGTTCCGGGAGCATGGGCGCGAGCGCAGGCTCACGCACCTCCCCGGGGGGTACCGGAGAGGTGCGGCATTATGCATGCGGGCGATCGGGTGTCAACGCCGGCAACGGCGCGGACGCGCGCTCTGGCTCAGCGGCGGACGGGGATGATCTGGACGCGGCGGGCCTCGCCCTCGCCGTCGCTCTTCGTGACGACGCCGGGGAACTTGGCCAGGGCCAGGTGGACGACGCGGCGGTCCTGCGGGTTCATCGGCTCGAAGGTGATGATCTTGCCCTCCTCGACCGCCTGCTTGCCGAGCCTGCGCGCCATGGAAGAGAGCGTGTCCTCGCGGCGCTGCCGGTAGCCCTCGGCGTCGATGATCACGTGGCGCCGCTTCTTGCCCGGCCGGTTGATCACGCGGTTGGCGAGGAACTGCAGCGCCGAGAGCGTCTGCCCCTTCTTGCCGATCACGCGACCCGCGTCCTTCCCCTCGATCTCGAGGCGGATCTCCTCGGGCGGATCCTCCTCTTCGTTCTCGAGGAGATCGACGGTGCAGTCCATGCCCATCGCCGCGAGCACGTCGATGACGAAGTCGAGCGCGATGTCGGCGCGCCCGTCCTCCTCGAACTCGGCCGCATCGCCGGCGCCCTGCGCCTCTGCATCGACATCGACGTCCGCCGCGTCGATTCCCCTTTCGGCAGCTTCACTATCCACGGACACGTGCTTTTCCCTTTCCGAGAGCAGGCGCCGACTTGTCGTCGTCGCCGGGAGTCTTCTTCATCGCGGATTGGGGCTCCGCGCTCGCGACCTCTCGCACCTGGATGCCGGCGGCCCGGTCGTTCTTCGCCTTCAGGTACCGCTCGACGAGCACCTGCTGCCCGATGCCGAGCCAGGTGTTCGTCAGCATGTAAACGCCGAGGCCGGCCGGGAGGAAGAGCATCATCGCGGTGAAGATGCCGGGCATCAGGTAGAGCATCATCTTTTGCTGCGCCGGGTCGCCCTGAGGGGGCATGAGCTTCTGCTGGATGAAGCTCGACGCGCCGAGCACCGCGGGGATGATGAAGTACTTCCCCGGGGCCGACAGGTCCGGGATCACCGGGCCGAACGGGGTGTGGTAGAGCTCCACCGCGGTCTGGAGCGCGGTGTAGAGCGCGAACCACACCGGCATCTGGAGCAGCATCGGCAAGCAGCCGAGGACCGGGTTCGCGACCTTGTTCTTGCGCCAGAGCTCCTGCATCGCGAGGCCGCGCTGGGTGGCGTCGTCCTTGTACCTCGCGTTGATCTCATCCATCTCCGGCTTGAGCTTGCGCATCGCCGCGGAGCTCTTGATCTGCTGGATGCTCAGCGGGAACAGCAGGAGCCGGACGGTGATGGTGAGCAGGACGATCGACCAGCCCCAGCTGCCCACGGCGCGGTGGAGGACATAGAGGTACGAGACGAGGAGCTTCGCGATCGGCGAGAACCAGCCGAGGTTGATGACCTCGCTCGCCCCGTGGTCCACGGCGGCGAGCAGGTCGCGCTCCTTCGGGCCGCTGAAGGAGAGGACCTTGTAGGTCACCGCGCCGCCGGGCGCGAGCTCGTGCTCCGGATAGGCGAGCCGCGCGCGGTAGACGTGCCCGTAGGTCGGGTCCTTGGACTTCTGCGGGAACCGCGACGTGTCCCAGATCTCCTCGATCTGCGTCTCGGCCACGGGCTGCCCGGGCCCTTCCAGCGGGATCGCGATCTTGCTGAAGTAGCTGCTGGAGACGGCGGCGAACCGCGCGTTGCCCGGCACGCGCCGCCAGCGCTCGGGGGTGAACTCCTTGTCCTTGAAGTCGCCCGGCTCGAAGGCGTCGGGGTGCTGGCGCTCGGTCTTCTGGTCGGTCGCTGCGACCGTCTCGGTGATCCACTCCGAGATCAAGCCGAGGTGGCCCTCGGTTTCCTTCTGCGTTCGCCACGCGGTCTGCTCGACGGCGAGCCGGTGCTTGCGCGGATCCTGGGCGAGGTTCTCGACCGTCACCTGCAGCGAGAGCTCGAAGGGGCGCCCGGTCGCGGTGACGACCTTGGTGAGCCTCGTCGCCTCGTCGGTGTAGGTGAAGGTGCAGCTCTTGCCGTCTTGCGCCGAGAGCTTCCAGTCGAGGTCATCGAACGGCACCTGCGACGCGTTGCCGCCGGGCAGGTGCAGGTCCGTCCGGAGGGGCATCCGCGACTCGAGCGAGGTCGTGACCAGATCCATCGGCCTGCGCTCGCCGTTCCCGGTCGTGTACTTCGGGTCGGTCATCCAGAGGTGCCGCAGCGACCCGCCCCGCGTGGACAGCTCCGCCTTGAAGCGGGGGCCGTCGATCACGCATGCCTCCGCGGGGGCGCGCTCCGCGGGGGCCGTGCTGTCGTTGACGTCGAGCGGCTGGAGCTGCTCCGCGGCGTTGCCGAAGAGGAGCGGCTTGCCGTACTGGATGAACAGGATGATGGCGAGGCCGAGGAACAGCCATTTGGCGATATTGCTGCGTTCCATGAAGTCCTTCGTCGGTCCCAGGATCTCGACCCGCGCCCTTCGCTGCTGGAGCCTCGTGACACCTCACGAGGCTGCTCAGGGTCGCTCCGGATGGGCTTCGCTCCGTGGCGTGTGGGGAGGCGCGCCGCCGGGGCCGTGTCGACGGTCGAGCGGGATCAGTCCATGAGATTGACCTGGCCGCTGAAGCCCGCTCGCCGGGGAGGCGAGGCGTGCGAGGCGAGCTCCGTGCCAGCAGACGAACAGCGTGCCGCATCCCGCCGATCAGCGTCCGGTTGCGGCGGCATCTGAGCCGCCGCAGCGCGGCGAAGACGAGGTGGAGGAGGAGGGTCGAACCCGCCCGGATGAAACGGGTGACACCTACACAGTCGCTTGAGCGAAAGCAAGCTCCCCCGGAGCGCTCCATGTCCCTGGATGCAGGCTGCGGCGTAGCGCGAGCAGGAGGGCTCGAACCGACAGACCGGTCCCATCAACGCCACGATGAGCCTGGAGAGCGTCACCTGATAGACGCGGATCAGCGCGAGGAGGAGCTTCGCCAGCATGCGGTGACCCGTGGAAGAGCAGGGAGCTTGGGGCTCGGCGCTCCACGGCGCAAGGCCACGCCGCATCATCATCGCGCCGGCGGTTCTTCCGCGCCCGGCGGGGCGGCGTGTTCCGCGGGGGCGCGCGCGACGGCGAGCGCGTCCCGCGCCCGGCGACGGAGCACCGGGACCACGCTGCGCAGCTCCGCGAGGACGTCCTCGAGGCCGAGCGAGCCAGCGCCGGTGCGGAGGATCACCACGACGTCGACGTGCTCCGGGAAGAGCTCCGGAAACCTCCGGAAAGCCTCCCTGAGCAGGCGCTTCGCGCGGTTGCGCTCCACCGCGCCGCCGACCTTGCGCGAGGCGACGAGGCCCAGCCGCGGCGCCCTCGGCGGGGTGAGCGCCGCGCTTGTCTCGCCGCGGCGTGCGGCCCCGCCGCGACGGGTCGTGGCGGCGGGGGCGGCGACGAGGATCAGCAGATGGCGGGTGGAGACGCGGTGTCCGCCGTTCTGGATGCGGACGAAATCGGCCCGCTTGCGGATGCGGCGCGAGCGCGGGAAGGAAGCGGAAGACGCCGACGAGCGCGGGCGCGCTGGCGTCGTCACGCCGCGCTATTTCTTGTAGATGCTGGGCGCGAGCCGGGAGCGGCCCTTGCGGCGGCGGTTGTTGATGACCTTGCGACCGCCGGCGGTCGCCATACGCGCACGGAAGCCGTGGGTCCGGGCGCGGCGGGTGTTGTGGGGCTGGTAGGTGCGCTTCATGGCTGGTGGTCCCTTGGCGTTCTGGACCGCGAACGGCGGCGACCTGGCCGCACGTCAAGCGGGCGCGCAAGAAAGCACGGCACTCGGCCCAGGTCAACACCAGACGACGCGGGGCGGTCCCGGTTTGCCGTTCTCTGTCACCTTTCTAGGTGCATGGGTTAGCGTGTAGCCTCCGATCGACCGCGACGGCCGTTCTAGACGGGTCACAGGAGGGAATTTGGCGCGCACCGGAGCACAAGAGGGGGAGAAGCAGCAAGTGACTGCGCGGAGCGTCAAGCGACGCGCGCTGAGCGCTGCTGCGGCGGGGGCGTTGTTCCTTGGCGCGCTCCCTGCGAGCGCGCAGGTCAGAACGTTCTACCTGGACCGGCTCTACATGGCCGGCGCGCCCGAGGACTCGATCGCGCTCTGGCGGCCCCAGGTGGCGCCGCAGACGCGCTTCTTCGGGCAGTTCGGGCTCGGCTTCGGCCTGAACCCCTTCCGGGTCGAGAACATGCTGAACGATGAGCGCTCCGCGGAGCGGTTCAGCCGCGAGCACGGCGCGCCGGTCTCCTCGCAGTTCATCGGGTACCTCAACGGAGGCGTCGAGTTCCTCGACCGCTTCAGCGTGCAGGTGGGGCTGCCGTTCGTCGCCTTCCAGACGAGCAACCAGACGAACGACTCGAGCGTCTCCGGCGCGCAGGACGCGGCGAGCCCGTCGGCGTTCGCGGTCATGGACCTGCGGCTCGACGCGCGGGCGATCCTGGTGCGCTCGGACGACGGCTTCTTCAAGCTGGGCGTCAACGCGGCCGCCTGGGTGCCGACGGGCAGCAAGATCTCGTTCTCCGGTGACAAGGCCACGAGCGCGATGGTCGGCCTCTCCGGCGAGATCGACCTCAAGTCCATGTTCTTCGTCCTCAACACCGGGGTGCAGTTCCGCCCGTTCTCCTCGCTCAACGACTTCAACGTGTCGAACGAGTGGCGCTGGGGGCTCGGCGGCTTCGTGCCGCTGCGGAACGGGACCTTGCGGCTCGGCGCGCAGATCTTCGGATCGACCGGCCTCGGCCGGATCACGACGTTCACCGGCGACAACACCCCGCTCGAGTGGATGGCCGAGGGGCGGCTCGCGCTCGACGAGAAGAAGAAGGGGTGGTTCGGCATCGGCGGCGGGACGCGGCTCACGGGCGGCTACGCGCCGGATTTCCGCCTGGTCGGGGTGATCGGCTACTCGTTCGGCATCGCGGATGTCGAGCCCAAGTCTCCCGGCAGGCGCTTCCAGGCGGTCCCACCCCGCGCGGCGGACACGGACAAGGACGGCCTCCCGGACGACATCGACCTCTGCCCGACCGATCCGGAGGACGGCAAGCCGCCGAACGCCGACGACGGCTGCCCGGCGCTGCCCGATCGCGACGGCGACGGCATCCCCGACACGAGCGACAAGTGCCCGGACCAGCCCGAGGACTTCGACAAGATCAACGACAAGGACGGCTGCCCGGAGGACGACGCCGACGAGGACAAGATCGCGGACGCGAAGGACGCCTGCCCGAAGGAGCCTGGCGAGCCGAGCCCCGAGCCGGCGAAGAACGGCTGCCCGCAGTTCATCCGCCGCATCACGGGCTCGAGCGAGATCCAGATCCTGAAGCAGGTGCAGTTCGCGACCGGCAGCGCGAGGATCCTGCAGAACAGCTACGGCATCCTCGACGAGGTCGTCCGGCTCCTCAAGGTGAACCCGGAGATCACGCTCGTCGCGATCGAGGGGCACACGGACAACCGCGGCCCGGATCAGCTGAACGAGAAGCTCTCGAACGATCGCGCCCACTCGGTGAGGACCTACCTGATCGATCGGGGCGGCATCGATCCGGCCCGGCTCACGGCGGCGGGCTTCGGGCCGAGGCGGCCGATCGACAGCAACGACACGGAGGCCGGACGCCAGAAGAACCGCCGCGTCGAGTTCCACATCCGGGAGAGCAACACGGGCGGCAACAAGGCTGGCGACAACAACGCCGGCGGCAACAGTGGCGGTACGGTCACGCCGTAGGCGCCGGAGCCGGGCGGCCCGCGCGGGAGCGCTGCTTTGCGCGCTCCTCTCCTGCGCGTGCCGCCCGGAGCAGGGCACGCCCTACGAGTGCAGCTGCACCTTCGTCACGGACTTCGACGACGACGCGAAGCTGGAGGTGGAGATCTGCGCGCCCAGCGAGGACCGCGCCGAGGGCGTGGGGCGCGGGTGCGCTCAGACCCACGCGCCCGGCCCGGTGTCCGGCTGCGCGTGCAGGAGCTCCCCGGGCCGCGGCCCGTGCGAGCTCCGCGCGTGCCGCACTACCCCAGCAGCGCCCTGAGCTCGGCCGGCTCCGTGACGGGGGCCGAGCACGCGCGCCCGCGGCAGACGTAGGCCACGGCCGCGCCGGGGCGCGCCGGCTTGCCGTCGGCGACGACCTTCGCCGCCGCGGCGCTCTCCGGGCGCGCCGGATCCACGACGACGACCGCGCGGTCCGGCAGGTAGGCCTTGAACGCCTCGCGCGCGAGGTCGCCCGTGGCTGCCGAGCTCGCCTCGCCGACCACGACGACCGTCACGCTGCCGCGCGCCAGGCGATCGAGCACGCACACGGTCTGGCCGAGCCCGAAGGGGTTCTCGAGCGCCGTCGGCGCGAGGGCCTCGAGCTGCTTCTCCGCCGGCGCGAGGTAGCGCTCGTCGGCGATCTCGGAGAGGCGAAGGCAGAGCAGCGCCGCCATCGAGACCGCCGACGGCACGGCCTGGTCGTAGATGTCCTGCGTGCGTGCGATCAGCGCGTCGCCGTCGTCCGGGGTGAAGAAGAACCCGCGCGCTGCCTCATCCCAGTGGTGCGCGATCATCGCGTCCGCGATCGCGCGGGCGACGCCGACGTAGCGCGGCTCGGAGGTGGCCTCATACAGGTCGAGCGCCGCGTTCCCGAGGTACGCCTGGTCGTCGAGGAACCCCGGGCGCACGTCGCCCCCGCCGGCGCGCTCGGCCCTGGCGCCGACGGGCGCGCCGTCCTTGAGGTAGCGGCCGACGCGGCCGCCGCGCATGAGCTTCCGCTCGAGCACCGCGAATGCGCGCGCCGCGGCGTCGACCCAGGCGGGCTCATCCAGCGCGCGGCCCGCGTCGGCGAGCGCGCCGATGAGCAGCCCGTTCCAGCTCGCGAGCACCTTGTCGTCGCGCGCCGGCCGGGGCCTCTCCTCGCGCGCGGCGAGCATCCTGGCCCGGGCGCGCGCGAGCGCCTCGCGGCACTGCGCCAGGTGCGCCGCGGAGCCTCCGCTGGCGCCGCTGTCGAGGACGGCCGCGGCCTGCTCGATCGTGCGGTGCTGCGAGAGCACCGTCGCGCCGGTGTGCTCGAAGTTGCCCTCCTCGGTGATGCCGAAGACGAGCCGGGCCACGTCGTACGCGAGCTGATCCTCGCCGACCGCCGCGCGCAGCTGGTCGAGCGTCCACACGAAGAACTTGCCCTCGCTCCCCTCGGAGTCCGCGTCCTGCGATGCGTAGAACCCGCCCTCGGGGTCGCGCATCTCGGCGAACAGGTAGCCGACGAGCTCGCGCGCCGTCTCGGCGTAGATGGGCTTCTCGAACGCGCGGAAGCCGTCGGCGTACAGCCGCAGGAGGAGCGCGTTGTCATAGAGCATCTTCTCGAAGTGGGGCACGAGCCAGCGCTCGTCCGTGGAGTAGCGGTGGAAGCCGCCGCGCAGGTGGTCCCAGATGCCGCCGTCGCGCATCCTGTCGAGCGCGAGCTCCACGCTGTCCGCCGCGACGCGATCGCCCTCCAGCGCGCCGCGGCGGAGCAGCACGTCGAGCGACATCGTGTTCGGGAATTTCGGCCGCGAGCCGATGCCGCCGTGGCGGTTGTCGAAGCGCGCCAGGAGCTGCCGCGACGCGCGTCGGAGCAGGTCGGGCGAGGCGGGCTCGACGGCGCTCGCCGCCCCCGCGGCGCGCTCCGGCGGGCGCTGCGTGCGCTCGATCGCCTGGGTGATCTCCTGCGCCTGGAGCTCGACCTCGGCGCGGCGGTTCCTGTACGCGTCCGCGACAGCGTCGAGCACCTTCGGGAAGCCGGGCATGCCGAGCTTGTCCTTCGGCGGGAAGTAGGTGCCCGCGAAGAAGGGGCGCTGATCGGGGGTGAGGAACACGGTGAGCGGCCAGCCGCCGCTCCGACCCATGAGCTGCACGACGAGCTGGTAGATGTGATCGAGGTCGGGCCGCTCTTCCCGGTCGACCTTGATGTTCACGAAGAGCTCGTTCATGTGCCTGGCGATCGCCTCGTCCTCGAACGACTCGCGTTCCATCACGTGGCACCAGTGGCAGGCGGCGTAGCCGATGGACAGGAGGATGGGCCTGTCCTCCCTCCGGGCGAGGTCGAGCGCCTCGGCCGTCCACGGGTACCACTCGACCGGGTTGTGCGCGTGCTGCAGGAGGTACGGCGAGGACTCGTTCGCGAGCCGGTTCGTGTGCGCTGCCATGGAGCGCACCTAGCGCCGGGCGAGGGGGACCGCCAGCCGTCGGCGGCGCGCGCCCGGGCGCTTACGCCCGCTCGAGCACCAGCGCGCAGTTGTGCCCGCCGAAGCCCGCCGAGCACTTCACCGCGTAGCGCAGATCGACCTGCCGCCGCTCTCGCACGACGTCCAGGGACCACTCCGGATCGAGCTCTTCCACGTTGATCGACGGGTGCAGCAGCTGATCGCGGAGAGAGCACACGACCGCGATCGTCTCCACGGCGCCGGCGCCGCCGAGCAGGTGCCCCATCATCGACTTGGTCGCCGAGATCGGGATGCGCGCGAGGCGCTCGCCGAAGACGCGCTGCAGCGCGAGCACCTCCGCGGCGTCGCCCTGCGGCGTCGAGGTCGCGTGCGGGTTGATGTACCCGATCACGTCCGGCGCGGCGCCCGCCCGGGCGAGGGCGCGCTCCAGCGCGAGCGCGAGCCCGAGCCCGCCCGAGTGCGGCCGCGTGAGGTGCTCCGCGTCCGTGGTCATCCCGAAGCCGGCCAGGTAGGCGAGCGGCGTCGCGCCGCGCGCGAGCGCGTGCTGCTCCTCCTCGAGCACGAGCGCGCCCGCGCCCTCGCCCATCACGAAGCCCTGGCGGCGCCGGTCGAACGGGCGGCTCGCGCGCGTCGGATCGCCGTCGACGGCCTTCGCGAGCGCCTTCGCGTTGCCGAACCCCGCGACGGTGTTGAGCCGCGTCGCGGCCTCGGCGCCGCCCGCGACCATCACGTCGGCCTCGCCCGCCTCGATCATGAGGGCCGAGGTCGCGATCGAGTGCGTGCCCGTCGCGCACGCGCTCGCGAGGTTGTACGACGGCCCCATGAGCCCGTAGCGGATGGAGATGAGCGCCGCCGCGCCGTTCGGCATGACGCCCGGGATGAAGTACGGCGACACGGCCCTCGGGCCCCGCGCCGCGCTCCGGCCGACCTGCTCTTCAAAGATGTCGACGGAGCCCATCCCGGTCGACATCAGGCACCCGACGCGGGTCCGGTCGAGGCCGCCGCCCACCGGCGCCGTGGAGCCGGCCGCTGGCGCGAGGTGCCCCGCCCCAGCGCCCTCCGCCGCCCCGTCGTCCGCCGCGGGGGTGCGCTGGATCGGCGCGATGCCCGCCTCGCGCAGCGCCTCCACCGCCGCGGCGAGGCTCAGGTGGGTCACCCGGCCGTAGATGTCCGCCTCCTTGGGCGACAGGTACTTTCCGACGTCGAACCCCTTCACGCTGGCGGCGATGTCGCTGCGGAGCTTGTCGACGGGAAAATCGCGGATGAAGTCCACGCCGGACCGGCCGGCGAGGAGGTTCTGCCAGGTGGTCACGGCGTCGTTGCCCAGCGGGCAGACGGCGCCGATCCCGGTCACGACGACGCGCCTTCGCATCGGGGGCTCGTTCTTCTCGTCAGGGAGAGGGTTCAGGCGGACAGCGCCTGGGCCGCGTCGTTCTGGGTGGGAGCGGGCGCGAGGGCCTCGATCGACGTGGCGCGGCGGTGCTCTCCGCCGCGGCGCAGGTCGAGCGCGGCGCGCTGGGCGGAGAGCATCTCGTGCCGCCCCACGCCGAGGTACTTCAGGATCGGCATGTAGACCTTCTGGATGAACACGTTCCGATCGATGCCCGCCTCGCGCATCTTCAGGATGCGGGAGTCGTAGTCGGGGACGATCCCGACGCCCGGCATCTCGAAGTTCGCGAACACGTGCGCCATGTCCGCGAGCGTCCCCTCGCGGTCCTCCTCGAGCAGCACCTTGATGACGCTCTGGTAGAAGCGGCAGTGGGCGATCTCGTCGCGCGCGATGTAGTCGTAGATCGACCGCAGGCACTCGTCGTTCTCCGCCGCGGCCCGCTCCCTGTGCTTCACGTAGATGACGAACGTCGCCATCTCCTGCACGCAGCCGTAGAAGGTCATCTGCCGCGGCGTGTGGAACGGGAGGTTCCACTTCTTCGCGAAGATCTTGTGCTGCAGGTCGGTGAGCTGCTCCTCGGTGCGCTTGCCGGACCGCAGGAGGTACTGCATCAGCGTGAGCGAGTGCTTCGACTCCTCGTAGGCCCAGTTCGCCTGGAACCACGCCTGGCCGAAGTAGCTCCGCACGATGTTGATGCCGTTCGACACGTAGTCGGGCAGGTACATCTCGACCGAGCAGAAGGTCTCCGCGCAGAGCGCGAGCTCCTCGCTCGCCTCCTTGTTCACGCGATCCCAGGGGATGTCCTGGAAGACGTTCCAGCGGCGCTCGCGCTCCGCCTTCTCGAAGAACGTCATGTACTCCCGGAAGATCTTCTCCTCGAGCCCGCTCATGCGTTCGCCTCCAGCCGCTCTCCGACCTTCTTGCAGAGGTCGCCCACGGTGATGAGCTCGACCAGATCCTCGTCCGGAATCATGATCCCGAGCTCGGTCTCCATCTCTCCGACGATCTGCATCATCGACAGCGAGTCGATGCCGAGCTCCGTGATCACCGACGTCGCGGTGACGTTGGGGAACTCGCGCTTGTCCACGCGGGCGGCAACCGTCTTGAATACCTCGAGCAGATTGGTCATGTCCGTCATGGTTCAGTCGATCCTGCGAAGCTCGTATTGAGCGAGGGAGCTGTAGTGCTTGTCGAACGCGTTCACGCACGTCGACAGGTAACGATCGTAGTCGTCGAAGACCTTGTCCCCCCACGTCGACCGGATGGTCTTCTCGTTCAGCCTGAGCCGGCGGAGCCACTCGGCGGTGGTGCGCTGGTAGTGCTCGCGCCGCGTGTTCACCTGCATCACCTCCCAGTAGGGGTTCGCCGCCTGGATGATGTCCTCGAGCCGCGGGTTCAGGCCGCCGGGGAAGATCTCCTTCGTGACGAAGTAGATGTCCTCCAGGTCCTTCCGCGTGCCGGCGGGGAGCCCGCCCCAGGGCGTCATCCGCGGCGTCCGGTTGCGGAGGATGGTCTGGAGGCCGAACCAGGCGCCCTTGTTCGTGAGCTCCCAGGCCTTCTTGAAGTACGCCCGGTAGATGTCGATCGCCTTGCCCTGGCGCGCCTCCTCGGGCGAGCACAGGTGATCGATCATGCAGATCGAGATCAGGCTGTCGAACCGCTCGGCCGTCGAGAAGGTCCGGAAGTCGCCGCCGATCACCTCGACGCCGGGGATCTTGCGGGCGTTCACCTCCGCGGCCTGCGCCGTGGACAGGGTGACGCCGACCGCGCGCTTCACGCCGCGCGACGTGGCCACGTACTCGAGCGCCGCGCCCCAGCCGCAGCCGATGTCGAGCACCTTCTTCTCGGGCGTCACCTTGGCGAAGTCCGACAGGATCCGGAGCTTGTTCAGCTGCGCGGCCTCGAGCGACTGCTCGGGGGACTCGTAGACGGCGCTCGTGTAGTTCATGCGCTCGTCGAGCCACAGCCTGAAGAACTCGTTCGAGACGTCGTAGCTGACCTCGACCTCGGCCTTACTGGATCCCATCGATGACTCCTTCGACAACAACACGTGCCGGGACGCCGCCCGCGCGGCCCCCTTCGGTTCGCGCCGCCGCTCCGCTCGCGCGGTTCGCGTCGGCATGGGGGGAGGGCAGGGCGCCCTCGTCGAACTCCGCGACCTCGAGCTCGCCGGACTCGAAGCGCCGCTTCATCTCGCGGCGGCGCACCTTGCCGCTCGACGTCTTCGCCAGCGTCCCCCGCTTGATGAGCGCGACCTCGGAGAGCTGCACGCCGAGCTCGGCGCGCACGGCCTGGGTGATCGCCTGCGCGACGCCGGCCACGGTCCGCTTGACCTCGGCGACGACGACGGCCCGCTCGGCCCCCGAGGCGCTGAGGCACGAGAACGCGACGCAGTGGCCATCGCGCACCCCCTCGACGGAGGACGCGACGCGCTCGATGTCCTGGGGGAAGTAGTTCTTGCCGCCGAGGATGATGAGGTCCTTGGAGCGGCCGCAGAGGTACACCTCGCCGCCGGCGGTATAGCCGAGATCGCCCGTCCGCAGCCAGCCCCCACCGAAGGCGGCCTCGGTCGCCTCCGGCTCGTTGAAGTACCCGGCCGCGACGCTCGGACCGCGCACCCAGATCTCGCCCACCTCGCGCTCGCGGAGCGGCGCGCCGTCCGGCCCCGCGATGATGAGCTCGTGGCAGGGGAGGGGACGACCGCAGGAGACGAGCTCCAGCGACGCGCCGCCGTTCGCGGGCCGCGCCCGCCCGGCCTGCATCGCCTTGGCGTCCACGCGATCGGTGGTGAGCGGAGCCTCGAGGTCGCTGAAGGTGATCGCCAGCGTGGCTTCGGCCATGCCGTACGAGGGCAGGATGCTCTCCGGGCGGAGCCCTCGCTTGCGGAAGCGGTCCAGGAACGCGCGGAGCACGTCGGCCTGGATCGGCTCGGCGCCGCACCCGAGCGCGCGCAGGCACGAGAGGTCCCAGCTCCCCGCCTGCGCGTCGGTGACGGCGCGCGTCGCGAGGGCGAAGGCGAAGTTCGGGGCGAAGGTGATCGTGCCGCGGAACCTGTGGATCGCGTCGAGCCAGAGCGACGGGCGGCGGATGAACGCCGTCGTCGGCAGGAACATCACCGGCACGAGCGCGTAGAGCGGCGCGATGACGAAGCCGATGAGCCCCATGTCGTGGTAGAGCGGCAGCCAGCTGACGCCGCGGTCCTCCGGGGTGGAGCGCAGCCCGTCGAACATGATCGCGTGGCTGTTCACCGAGAGGTTGCGGTGGGTGACCATCACGCCCTTCGGGCGCGAGGTGCTCCCCGACGTGAACTGCAGGAACGCGAGGTCCTCGAGGGACACCTGCCACGGGCCCGACGCCGACGCGTCGAACCCCTCGGGCTCGCGCAGATCGCGCTCGAGGACGATGCGCAGCCCTGGCAGGCTGGCCTCGCCCCCGTGGCCGTTCGCGGCCAGGTACGCGTCGATCATCTCCTTGAGCTGCTCGTTCGTGACGAGCACGCTCGCGCCGGACGCCTCCAGGATGTGCTGCACCGTCTCGCTGTACGCCTCGAGCTTCGCCAGCGACTGCGGCGGATACATCGGGACGGCGACGATGCCGGCGGTGAGCGCCCCCACGAAGGTCAGGACGAACTCGTCGGCCTCGGTCAGGATCAGCGCGACCCGGTCGCCCTTGCGGAGCCCGAGCTGGCGGAGCGCGTGGGCCCGGCGCTGCGCCTCGATCCAGAGCTCGGCGTAGCTGATCGAGCGCTCCTCGCCCGAGCTGCGAACGAACTTGACCGCTCGATCGGCGTGCGCCGCGTTGTGCTGGAGAACTTCGACGAACGTTCGCATGGACTCTCTGGCGACTCAGGCCGATCGGACGTAGGGATCCGTCCGACAGGGACGCCCCGGGGCCTGAGTGAGCGCAGCCATAAGCGAAATCCGGGCCAGGGCAAACAGAAAACAATGGAATGCAGGGTTTGAGCCTGATTCCGCTGTCCGGGGCCGTCCCGGGTGACGAAAAACCGTGCGCAGAGTGCGTCGAATATTCGTCACATGTCCCCGGCGGATGCGAAGTCGACTTCGCGTTGTGCGGGTGACGAGCCATCCAGCGCTGTCGCGTCGATGGTGGCCTGGCGCCTGGCGGTGGCGCTCACGCGAGCGCTCCGCCGATTGTCACGGCTGACGGAGCGCCGCCTCGGTTCCGCGCGGCGCACACCGCGCTGCTGCGTGCAGGCGCCTGCGGCCTCCGGCGCACAAAATGCGAGGAGGCGCCGGTCGCCCGGCGCCTCCTCGACCTCATGCGCGCTGTCGCCGATTACTCGACGTCGCCGCCCATCGGCATGCCGCCCATGGGCATGCCCATGTGGCCAGCGGCCTCGTCGTCATGGGCGTCCTCGCCCTTCTTGTCGTCCTTCTTCTCGCTCTTCTCGAACCGCTTCTGGTCCGCGAGGGCCCAGTCGGCCGACCAGGACGAGATCACGTAGATCGTGCCGTCTCCGCCCTCCTTCGTGGCGTAGCGGCTCTGCCCCTTCGCGGTGTTGCCGACGTTGATGGTGAAGTCGCCGGCGTTGTCCTTCAGCTTGATCTTGACGATGCCGCCGCTCGTCGCCGGCGCGTCGAGCCCCGTGTCGGAGGCGGACTTCCCGTCGCCGAAGTCCTCCGCGCCGAGGCCCTGGTAGGCGCGGAGCAGGTCCTTCACCTTGGCCTCGTCGAACTTCTCCCACTTGGCCTGGGCCGCGCCGATCTTGCCGCCCTTGTCGCGCGGCGCGAACGTGCCGGCCCACTTGTCGCCGTTCTTCGAGAAGCTGAACAGGCCGTTCTTGTTCTCGATCGAGGCCTGGATCACGTTCTCGTCCTCGAACTTGAGGATCGAGTTCTCGCGCCAGTTCTTCGCCTCGCGCGTGTACAGGTAGCTCGAGTAGCCCCCCGCGACGTACACGCCGTCCGTGCCCGCGACGCGCGCCATCTGCCCGCGCGAGCCGCTCTTGCCGAAGTACACGTCGAGCGCCTTCTCGTCGCCCTTGTACGCGACGACGTGGATCGCCTTCTCGTCCGTGAGCTCGTACTGCCCGTAGGTGGCGGCCGTCCTGTCGATCGCCTCCTTCAGCTTGAGCTCCTTCAGGTTGTCGAGGAGGCTCCGCACGTTCGCCGTGTGCGCCTTCGCGTTCACGGGCTTCGTGACCTCCCACGTGTCGCCCTTCTTCTCGAGCGTCACGTCGGACTTGTCGGCGTTCTTGATCGAGATCTTCGTGACCTTCTCGACGTCGTCCTTCGAGACGCCGACCTTCGGCAGGTCCGCCGTCGCGGCGGTCACCGAGTGCGCGTCGAGCTGCGCCTTCTGCTTCCTCTGCGTGAGGAACACGCCGACGCCGAGGAGCGCGAGGACGACGAGGGCGATGTAGATTTTGTGCTCGGTCTTCATGGCTCTTTCACCCCATGGGGCTCTGGCTCAGTCGAGCGTGATGTTCCCGCGGGCGCTCTCCCGCCGCCGCCACCGCACCAGGCCGAACACGGCGAAGAGCGCCGCCGGCAGGAGCGTGAGCGTCCACTGCACGCGCTGCTGCACGGTCTTGCGCTCCGCCCTGTACTCCTCGGCCTTCTTGGCCAGGGTGGCCTCGTCGTCCGTGGCCTCCTGCTTCGGCTTCTCGATGCCCGCGTAGGTCAGGTTGGTCTCGCTGAACATCTTCGCGGTCGCCGCGAGCAGCGTGCTGTCCCCGGCCATCCAGTCGAGGGTGTTCTTGAACGTGAGGATGGTCGCGGTCAGGTACTTCTGCGCGTAGGGCTGCGAGAGCATCAGGAGATCCTCGTCGCCGCCCATCCCGCCCATCATCTGCATCTGCGGCGGCATCGGGGGCGGGTTGCCGGAGCGGGCGAACGGGTTCGCGAGGAACTGCGACGCCGAGAGGACGAGGATCCGGCCACGGTCCGCGCTCTCCGCGGGCGCCGTGATGCCGAGCCCCTCCTGGCCGCCGAAGGCGCTCTTGAGCTTGCCCTCGACCGTCACCGCGATGGCCCGCTGCGCGTACTCGCCCTTCGGCTTCCACTCGGCCGAGAACTTCATGTCGATGTTCTCGGACGTGTCGACCGTGGTCTTCGGGGTCGAGCGGGCGACGACCTTCATCGTCGCCTCGGGCTGCTTCTCCGGGTGCGGCACGAGCGTCGACGGGAAGGGGAACGAGAGCTCGGGGAGGCGGAAGAAGCCGGGGAACGACGCGTCGAGGATCTGCTCGTTCTCTTCGAAGCGGCTGTCCTCCTGGAGCTGGAGGATGCCCGGCGCGCGGAACCACATCATCTGGCCCGACTGCGTCTGCACCGGGATGGCCATCGAGCGGCTCCAGTCGAGGATCGCCTCCTTCTTCATCTCGACGCCGTAGCCGTCGAGCAGCTTCTCGAGGCCCCACGTGTTGAGCGTCGCCTTCATCGTGGGGTCGGACGCCTTGAGGTTCACCGCGCCGGCGAACACGGCGAGCGCCTTGTTGCCTAGCATCATGAACTGGTCGATGCGACGCAGCTCCTTCTCGGTGAACTCCTTGCCCGGCTGCGTGATGACGAGGCCGGCGAGCTCCTTGTTGATCTCGGTGTCGCCGCCCTTCAGGTCGACGTCCTCGAACTTGTAGAACGGGAAGTGGTGCTCGAGCAGCTGGCGCATCGACGGGCCGCCGCGGCCGCCCTGCGACGGGACGAGGTTCGGGTCGGAGAGCTTGATCTCGTCCTTGCCGGTCACGATCCCGATCTTCGTGTCGATGCCGTCCGCCTTGTCGCGGATCTCCCGGATCGTGTTCGTGATCCAGAACTCGAGGCCCTGCGCCTGGTCGGGCGAGAGCATCGGGATCGCTTCTTTCTCGCTGCCGTACTTGAAGGCGACGCCCATGAACCCGCGGGTGATCGTGGCCTGGTCCTGGCCGGTCTCGCTCCCCTCGCCGAACGCGGCCTCCTGGAGGCCCGCCTCCTTCGCGGCGGCGCGCTGCTCGTCCGTCTTCGGCTCGATGATCGAGTAGTGGAGCTTGCCGTTCGAGGCCTGCTCGTACTCGTTCATCAGGTCGGTGAGGTCCTGGATGAACGCCTCGTGCTTCGGGAGCCCGCGGGTGACGTAGACGTCGATCTGGAGGTCCTGCTTGAGCCCCTCGCGGACGAGGTGCGCCGAGCCCTTCGAGAGGGTGAACCTCTCGTTCTTCGTCATGTCGATGCGCTTGTAGGCGCTGAGCGAGATGACGTTGGCCACCACGAGGATGGCGGCCACGATGGCCAGATAGACGCCTGTTTGCGTCGCGGCTTTGGCTTTCCGTTCCATGGCTTGTCCTTACGCCCACTTCCTGCGCTCGAGCGCCCTGAACGCGGCCATGAGGCTGCCCGCGGTGATCGAGAGGAAGAAGACGATGTCTCGGGTGGACACCATGCCGCGCGCGAACGGCGCGAGGCGGGTGTCGAAGCTGATGAAGGAGAGGACGTCGCGGATGAAGGAGGGGGCGTAGTCGGCGAAGTTGTCCACGCCGTGCAGGAAGCCCAGCAGCAGGAAGGTGATGAAGAACGCGATCACCTGGCTGTCGGTCAGCGACGAGATGAGGAGGCCGATCGAGACCGCGGCCGCGCTGTAGAGCACGAGGCCGATGTAGCCCGAGACCACCGGCCCGGTGTCGAGCGCGCCGAGGTGCCAGGGCCACGTGAACATCAGGATCGGGTAGAGGATCGTCGAGAAGACGAGCACGAGCACGAGGCCCCACGCGCCAAGGAACTTCCCGAGGACGACCTCGTGGTCCTGGACGGGGAGGGTGATCAGCATCTCGAGCGTGCCGCTGCGCTTCTCCTCGGCGAGGAGCCTCATCGTGATGACGGGGATGATGAGGAAGGAGAGCCCGATGGGCGCCCACATGAACAGCTGCGCGAGCGAGGCGCGGTCCGCCTGCCAGAAGCCGCCGTTCATGAAGAAGAAGATGACGCCGAGCGCGATCAGCCCGAAGCAGATCACGACATAGGCCAGGGGAGAATCGAAGTTGGAGCGGAACTCCCGCTTCGCGATGGTCAGGGTGGTGCTCATACCGTTCAGCCCTTCTTCTTGGCCGGCGCTTCGTCCTCCGCGCCTTCGTCGTCGTCGCCGTCGTCCTTGGCTGCCTCGTCGTCGGCGCCGTCCTCGTCCTCGTCGTCGTCCTCGTCGTCCTCGTCGTCGGCCGCGGCGCTCGCCTCGTCCTCGTCGTCGAGATCGTCGGTGATCAGCTTGCGGCCGCGGTCCTTCCGCTCGTCGCCGCGCGTGAGCGCCTTGAACACGTCCTCGAGGCTCTGCGAGTCGCGCCGCATCTCGAGGAGCAGCCAGCCCTTCTGCACGATGAGCTGGAAGAGCTCGGGCCGGATGTCGCCGCCGAGCGCGCCGAGGATCTGGAAGCTGTGGGCGCTGTCGTCGGTCGGCAGCTCGGTGACGCTGGTGACGCCGGGCAGCCCCGCGAGCGCGGTCTGGACTTCCTGGGCCGTCGGCGGCTTGCGCGAGCCCGACCGGTAGCCTTCGCCGCCCTCGAAGACCTTCTTCTCGTGGACGGTGACGACGTACCGGACCTTGCCGCTCTTGGCGCGGATCTCGTCGAGCGGGCCGTCGGCGACGACGCGCCCCTTGGAGACGATGATGGCGCGCGCGCAGGCGGCCTCGACCTCGGAGAGGTTGTGGGTGGAGAGCAGGATGGTCCGCTCCTTGCCGATCTCCTTGATGTAACGGATGACCTCCGCCTTCTCGTTCGGGTCGAGGTCGCTCGTCGGCTCGTCGAGGATGAGGATCGGGGGGTCGTGGACCAGCGCCTGCCCGAGGCCGACGCGCTGGCGATAACCGTGCGAGAGGGTGCCGATGTCCTTGCCGAGCACCTGGGCCAGGCCGCACACCTCGACGATCCCCTTCATGCGCTTCCTGAACACAGACTGATCGAGCCCGCGCATGTCGGCGACGAAAGACAGGTATTCCCAGACGTTCATCTCGCCGTAGAGCGGGGCGCGCTGGGGCAGGTACCCGAGCTTGCGCCGCACATCGAGCGGGTCGTCGAAGACGTCGTAGCCGTGGACCCGCGCCGTCCCGGCCGAAGCCGAGATGAAGCAGGTGAGGATGCGCATGGTCGTCGACTTGCCGGCCCCGTTCGGTCCGAGGAAGCCGACGACCTCGCCGCGATGGACCTCGAAGCTCACCTTGTCGAGCGCGCGCAGCGACCCATAGCGCTTGGTCAGCGAGCTCGCCTCGATCATCACATCGCTAGCCAAAATGACCTCCTTCGATGGTTCCGTGAACGCGGAGCGCCTTGCTCCGCGGCTCGCCCTTCGCGATCCCCCGCCTAGCCGACGGGCGCGCCGTCGGGGCGCCCTGGATCGCCCATTACCCAGGCGAATGGCGGCGCCATCGTAGCGGCGGGGGGATCTCTGTCAACAGCGCCGACCCGAAGCGGCCGGGTCGGGTGTTTATTCCCGGCGCTCGGGACTGCACCGGGCCGGGTTGTTCAGGCTATCCCCGATTCCGGCGTGGGGTTGACGTGGCGGTTCATTTACGGCGTGCTGCGCTCGTCTGCTTGGAGGCGTGCTCTCGTCTGCTCGGATGCGTGCTCGCGCGTGCTCGACCGAGCCGTCGGATTTCCTCTTGACCCGGGCGTCCACGTTGGACTAGTTGGCCACACCTCGCGTGAGCCTTATCGTCCAGAAGTTCGGCGGCACGTCCGTCGGGTCCATCGAGCGCATCCAGCGGGCGGCCGCGCGCGCGCTCGCCACACAGCAGGCCGGTCATGACGTCGTCGTCATCGTGAGCGCGATGGCCGGCGAGACGAACCGGCTGCTCAAGCTGGCGTCGGACATCGCGCCCGTGGCTGACGCGCGGGAGATGGACGCGCTGGCGGCGACGGGCGAGCAGGTCTCGGCGGCGCTGATGGCGATCGCGATCCAGGCGCAGGGCGGCAAGGCGCGGAGCTTCCTTGGCCACCAGCTGAAGATCCTGACGGACAGCGCCTACACGAAGGCGCGGATCAAGGCGATCGACGCCCAGCGGCTGCACGAGGCGCTGGCGGACGGGAAGATCGCGGTGGTCGCTGGCTTCCAGGGCGTCGACGACGCGGGCAACATCACCACGCTCGGCCGGGGCGGCAGCGACACGAGCGCCGTGGCGATCGCGGCGGCGGTGGGCGCCGAGTGCGAGATCTACACGGACGTCGACGGCGTTTACACGACGGATCCGAACATCTGCAAGACGGCGCGGAAGATCGAGCGGATCAGCTACGAAGAGATGCTGGAGCTCGCGTCGCTGGGCGCGAAGGTCCTTCAGATACGGAGCGTGGAGGTTGCGATGAAGTATGGTGTCCCGGTGCACGTGCGGTCGTCGTTCTCGGACGTGCCGGGCACGTGGGTTGTCGGCGAGGAGCAGTCGCTTGAGAGCGTGACGGTGACGGGCGTTGCCCTGGACCGGAACGAGGCGCGGGTGATGCTCGTCGGCGTCGACGACAAGCCGGGCGTTGTGGCGCAGATCTTCGGCGCGCTGGCCGAGGAGAACATCAGCGTCGACATGATCATCCAGAACGCGCCGAGCTACGGCCAGGAGGTGCGCGGCGCGTCCGGCGAGGTGAAGGCGGACGTGACGTTCACTGTCGGCAAGGCGGATCTGCCGCGGGCGAAGCTCGTGATGGAGAAGGTCGCCGGCGGCGTGGGCGCGGTGGGCATCCGTTACGAGGAGGACATCGTGAAGGTGTCGATCGTCGGACTCGGGATGCGCACGCACGCGGGCGTGGCGGCGCGGACGTTCCAGCTGCTCGCGGCGGAGGGGATCAACATCCAGGCGATCTCCACGAGCGAGATCAAGATCTCGTGCCTGGTGTCGACGAAGTATGCTGAGCTCGCCGTCCGTGCGCTGCACGATGGCTTCGGGCTCGGCGCCAAAGCGTAACGAAAACTGTGCTACGGTCGTAATGCGCTCGCTGTGAGCGGCCGCCGACACTGTCGGGAAGGCTGCTCGCAGCGCGTTGCGTTATGGCGTCGCGATCGCTCCGTGAGGAGCGCACGGCGTTGCTTTTTGTCGTCGTGGAGGTTCGCATGCGTAGCAGGGATGTTGGGCTGCTGGGGCTAGGCGCGCTCTGCGCGGTGGCGCTTTCCATCGGCGCTGGTGGCTGTCAGCCGGAGGGGAACAGCAGCCTGCCGACGGGGCCTGGAGGGCCAGGGGGGACCACCGGGGAGGGTGGCGGCGGGGCGGCGACGGCGAACCCGGGAGAGGGCGGCGGCGGGGGCGAGCCGGGGACGGCGACCACCGGGAGCGCTGGCGGGGGTGAGGGCGGGGGAGGGACGGCGGAGCCGCCGCCGCCGCCGGCGCGGGTGGTGACGATCGAGGAGATCACCACCGGGGCAGTGGCGAGGGATACAGTCGTCGAGCTGAAGGGCGTTGTGGCGGTGAGCCAGAAGTTCTTCATCGACAATACCAGGTCCGGGGCCTGTCTCTGGGGGGTGTTTGTCTCCAGCCCCGACCTCACCGAGACCACGGCCAACTCCGGCATCCTGGCTGTCTCTCGAAGCGAAGCCTCGACCGATGGGAACGGCCATATCGTTTGCCCGAGCCTGGAGAGCTCCTCGGCGGGCGATCCCTTCCCCGACAGCGTCGCGCCGGGGGACGTTTTTGATATCATCGGCGAGACGACCTACTTCAGCTCTTCTTCCTGCAGCGATGCATGCGGCGATTTGGTCTGTGATCCTGCGAGCACCCCGCCAGAGACGGCGGAGAACTGTAGACAGGATTGCGGCGCAAGTCCTGAGCTCATTGCCCAGAGCGGAGTCGGGCAGTATCAGGTCGAGTGGATCAAGAGCGTCACGCCACGAGGCCACGTGGAACCCCCGAATCCTCACGTCCTCACGACCGAAGAGGCGATGAAGCTCAGCTCACCGACCGAGACGGACTTCTTTCACAAGTGGGGAGGGGTGAAGGTCCGGCTGGAGGGCGCTTTTGCCCCTGTGCTGCGGACCGACGCGATGGGCGAAGACGTCGTCGTCGGTTCTTACGGCAATATCCACCTCGAGGGTGGCCCGGTACAGGTCGGAGACAAGATCTATTATATCGGCGGCGCGCAGGGAGCATGCCACAAGGGGCCAATTTACTCGAATGTGAATGTCGTGTTCAATCGAGTCGATGGCTTTATTTATAATAATTTCTGCATCTGGAGCCTGCAGCCCGCGAACAAGTGCATCGACCTCGACCCCCCGAGCGAGGATTGCGTCGCGGATGGCCTGATGTGCCCCTGAGAGCGCCACAGAGCACATCGTCCGGCGCCCGCCGCTACTCCTGCGCCATCGCCGCCGCGAAGCGCAGGAGCCCCTCGCCCCAGCCGCCGAGGATGTACGTGCGATCGTAGAACTCGGGCACGAGCGTGTCCTGGTAGCCGGCGACCTGCACCAGGAAGACGCGCACGGCGCGGTTCACGCGCGCGCGGTACGCCGCGACGAGCTTCGCCACGTCGATGTAGTGCCCGTTCCACGCGAAGTCCGCGTAGTCCTTCGGGCGCTTACCGTAGAGGCCGCCGTGGCCGGCCTGCATGTCGCTCAGCACGAACACCGCGTCCCAGCGCTGCCGCTCGCGGATCGCGCGATCCCAGAACAGCCACACGCCGTTCTCGGTCTCCGTGCCGATCGTGCGGGCGATCTGCTCCGCCCGGTCGAGCTGCGAGAACACGCTCTCATGCCTGCGCACCGCGAAGGTCTCCAGCCGGTCACCGAACACGCCGAGGTGCCCGTCGTCCGCGCGCATCCCGGCCACGACCCCCGTGAGGTTCGCGATCGTGGAGACGCGCATCGTCCCGAGGCTGCTCGTCGTCGTGCCCTGCGCAGACCCGCTGTTGTCGCAGAGCACCATCACCCGGCCGGGGAAGCGCGGCGCCTGGCCGAGCGACCGGTGCAGACACTGCTCGACCGCGTCCAGCACCGGGCCCGGCGCGCAACCCTTCACCGCCTGATAGGCGCTGTAGTACCGGAAGGGCAGCTGCTTGCCCTCGGCAGCCGTCGCGAGCAGCTTCGGCACGAACACGTCGGCCGGCACGCCCGCCTCGATGAGGTTGCGCAGGTTGCGCAGCAGGGCCATGTGGCCCATGGCCGGCAGCGCCTTGCGCCACGCGCACCGGTTCGACCCGCGGGCCGAGATGAGCGCCTCCCAGGTGCGGCCAGTCGCGCGGAGCGCGCCCTTCGCGAGGCGGTCGACGCTCGGGCTCTTCGGGTGCACGAGGTTCACGACGTCCACGGTCTTGCTCCCCTTGCCCTCGAGGCGATACTTCGCGAGGGCGTGATCGTCGAACCGCTCGAGCGCGTCGCGGAACGCGCGCTTCAGCGCGTTCGGCACCGGCTTGCCGAACCGGTAGAGCTGGTACGCGAGGCCGACCGCCGGCTCGTCCGCGCGCTGGATGATGCGCGGCGCGAAGCGGCGCACGAGGCCCGTTCCGCGCACCGACGCGGTGTTCGCCGCGCGCACCAGGATGACCTGGGGCGTCGTGCGCAGGTGCTCCTCCTCGCGCAGGCGCGCCGCCTCGGCGAGCGTCGCCTCCGGATCGGCCGCGAGCGCCTCGTCGATGGCCTTCTCGATCAGCGCCGCCGGTGAGAGCGCGCGCCACGCGGCCGGATCCACGGCGCCGAGCGTCTCGCGCAGGCGCTTCACCTCGGCGTCGGACAGGCGCGGATGGTCGGCGGCCTTCTTCTTCGCCTTCACCGGGCGCGGGTCGGCCGGCTCGCGGTGATAGTACATGGGCTCGCCGAAGAAGCACGACGAGGCCGCGAGGCGGAGGCGCTTCAGCGGATCGGCGATGTCGTAGGAGCGCCCGCCCATCCAGTTCAGGTGCGACGCGCTGTCACGCTGAGCCTGACGCTTGAGATGCTGAAAGAAAGACATGATGACACCTCCTTCCTCGACGCACGCGCGGCGAGGGGCCGAGAGAGGGGGCGCAGCGCGGAGGATGATGGTCACGGGGTTGGTCGTATCGAAACGAAGGAACCGTGACGCTCACTGCCGCGCTGCGCCCTTGTGCCAGAGACGGGACTCGAACCCGCGACCTCGTCCTTAGAGGGAAGTAACCCCGGAGCTCACTGCCAGCGCTCATCGCGCCGGAGAACACCGTCCGGAGTTGTTTGCGCGCTCTACCGCTGAGCTACTCTGGCGTGGACGCTGGAGGGTATTGCAGGGAGGATGCCAGCCAGCCTCGGCGCGTACGAGCCGCGGAAACCGCCGGAGAGCCGAGCTTGCCTGCGTGGTCGTCTATCCCACAAGATAAATTCGTAGAGCACGAGATAAATGGGCGCCTTCCGCGCGTCTGGCGCAACCACAGCGCAGCCGGACATCATCGCCCTGCCACCACCGAACCTGGCGCGCGGTGGATCACGTGAGGGCGGACGCTCCGTGCAGCGGGGGCGGCCCACAGAATTCCCTCCCTCCGCTCGCGCGCGTCATGTAGAGAGCTCCGGCTGTGGCCGCCTGCTCCGCGCGCCCACCGCGCTCTCGGCGGCGCGGCTGGTCGGGCGGTCATGGCAGCCTGCGATATGCCCTGAACGCGCCCGCGCGCGGTGGAGTTGCCCCCATGTCCGATCCCTACATCTACCAGCGCGATATCGAGGTGTACGGCCGCTTCACCGCGTCGCAGATCCAGAAGCTCGTCGTGCCGATCGACGCGGGCTTCAAGCAGGCCCTGCGCGCCGTCGCGGCGCGCCTCGACGCCGCCACCGATGCCCTGCGCAAGGCCACGCTGAAGGCGACCGCCGCGGCTGTGGCCTCCTCCGCGTCAGGCGCTGCGAGGGAGGGCCAGGCCGATCCCGTGGCGGCGGGCCGCGACCTGCTGCGCCGCCTCGTGGAGCACGCCGCGTCGCGGCCCGGCGGGGTCGCGCTGGCCCGCGACCTCCTCCAGGGGCAGACCCTCACCACGGTGCTCCGCCGCCGCCCCGCGAAGCTCGCGGCGGCAATGGCGCACGCGCTGGAGGTGATCGAGCAGCACAGGCGCCAGCTGCCCGATCACGAGGCGTGGGCGGCCGAGATCGAGCGCGCGCGCGACGCCCTCGAGCCGCTCACGAGGAGCGTGCGCAAGAGCCGCCTCGCCCGGCGCACCATGACCCCCGAGGTGAAGGCCGCGCGCGACGAGTGGCTCAACATCTACGGCGCCGCGAAGCTCCTCGTGGAGTGCGTGCTCCGGCTCCACGGCAAGGTGTCCCTGATGCCGGAGATCTTCGACGACCTCCCGAGGGCCACCCGCGCCGCCATCGCGCCGATCAACCCTGCTCCGCGCTCACCCGCCGACGTGATCGCGCCCCCGTGAGGCCGGGCCGCTCGGAGCACCCCGGCTCGACCCGCCCGACGGCCCCGCGTACCAGAATGCGGTTCTGGAACGAGCTGTCCAGAATGCGGTTCTGGAACGAGCACCAGGAACGCGACGCCTACCGCCCCCCGAGGTGCGCCCGGAAGAACCGCACGAGGTGCGCGTACTGGAGCGCCTGGTTGTCCCGCTTCTGCGCCCCATGCCCCTCGTCGGGGAACAAGATGAGCTCGGACGGGATCTTCTTCGCCTCCAGCGCCCGCTGGATCTGCACCGACTCCCCGGCTGGCACGCGCGGATCCGTCACCCCCTGGATGATCAGCAGCGGCGCCTTCACCTGGTCCAGGTACGTGATCGGCGAGAGCTTCATCAACGCCTCCCGGTCCTTCTCGGGATCACCGTACTCCGAGGTCCGGAGGATGCGCCGATAAGGCGCCGTGTTCTCGAGGAACGTGACCAGGTTGCTCATGCCCACCACCGCGGCCCCCGCGTCGTAGGCGCCAGCGAACATCGTCATGCCGATCAGCGCGGAATACCCGCCGTAGCTGCCTCCGAAAATGCCGACCCTGGGCGGCCGGCCCTCGTGGCCGAAGCTCGCACGGACGAACTTCGCCGCGTCCTCGATGTCCGTGATCACGCCGAGCCGCTTCGCGCCGTCATCGGCGTGCAGCCACGTCTTGCCGTAACCGTCGCTCCCGCGGACGTTCGGCTCGACGAACACGAACCCAGCGTCGACGAAGATCTGCGCCCGCGCGCCGAAACCCGCCTTGACCTGGCTCTCCGGGCCGCCGTGGAAATGCACGATCACCGGACATGGCCGCTCGCACTGCGCCGGGCGGCGCACGAACATCGGGATCTGCGTCCCGTCGCGCGCCGGATAGGACTCCAGCGTGGCCGCCGCGAACGCTTCCGGCGCGACCTCGGGCATGCTCGGAGTGTGCCACTGGGTGAGCTTGCCAGTCGTCCAGTCGAGCACATGGCTCGTCGCCGGCGCCCTCGAGCTCTCCAGGAGCAGCGTCGTGTACCGGCCGTCCCGCGTCGTCGAGACCGGCACCACGTGATCGGCCGCCGGGAGCGCCGGCAGCTTCACCTCGCGGTGCGTCCTCGCGTCGAGCGCGCGGAGCCGCGTGTAGCCCCGCTCGTTCACCGTGTAGAGGATCCGCTTCCGCGCCCGATCGATGGCGAAGGCGCTGACGTCGAACGGGATCTCCGGCGTGATCGGCGTGAGCTTCCCCGCCTTCCAGCTGTAGAGCCGGCGATACTCCCCGAGCCGCGGCGTGAGGACGAGGACCTCGCCTGGCGCCGCGCCGTACATGGCCCTGTAGTCCTCGCGCTCGCCCTGCCCGACCAGCGGAGTCAGCGTCCCCGCCGCCGGATCGGCCTTCACGCCGCCCTTGGCGGCCGGCGCCCACTCGAAGAGCTCGCTCATGTTGGAGCCCACGTCCCTCGCGAGCAGCAGGCGGCCGTCGCCCGCGGCGTCCACGGCGCGCCAGATGCCCTCGCGATCGAACACGAGCTCGCGCTGCTTCGACGCGATGTCATACCGGTAGATGGCATACGCGTCCTTCTTGACGTCGTTGGCCCGGTAGTAGACGTGCCGCCCGTCGTCGGAGACGAGCTGCAGCTGGGTCTGCACTCCTGGCTTGTGCTGGATGGCGAGCAGCGGGCCGCCCTTCGCGTCCTGCAGGTAGAGCCCGGGGTTCTCCTCGCCCTTCCGATCGCGCGAGAGGAGGAGGCGCGCGCCGTCCGGCGTGACGTCCTCCACCACCGTCGAATCCTCGCCGCCCGTCAGCTGCAGCGGGAAGCGCTGCGGCCCGTCGAGCCGGAAGACCTGCCTCGTCCCCGTGATCGTCCAGGTGAAGTAGAGCGCCTTGCCGTCCGGCCCCAGGACGCCGCCCCCGGGGGCGCGCACGTCGAGCAGCCCCTGGATCCGGCGCGACACGTCGTCCGGGAGCGGGGGCGCCGCGTACCGCGCCAGGATCTCGGGGGATACGCTCGCCGCGCCGTGCCCCTCGTACCCCGACCGCTCCGGCGCGGGCGCAGGCCGCGGCGCCTCGGCAGGAGCCGCCGGCGCCAGCCGCGCGGACGCGACAGGGCCGGGCGCGGCCGGCGCGGGCGCCGACGGGGCAGGCGCGCACGCCGCGGAGAGGGCGAGGAGGGAGAGCAGCGCGCCGCCGCGGCGCCCCTGCTGCTTCGAGAAAGACGACATGTGGGACATTTCGCCGGAGCGGCCGGGCCCCGGCAAGACCAAAGGCCGCGCGGCGCGGGCGTCAGACTCAGTCGGGCTCGCCCGGGAGCTTCAGGCGGCCGAGGGCCGCCTCCGCCGCCGCGAGCTGCGCCGCGATCTTCCGCAGCAGCTCGGCCTCGTCCCCCTGGAGCGAGATGTTCGGGACGAGCGCGTTCAGCGCCCGGCGGTTGTACGCGAGCCCGAGCGGCGAGCCCTTCTCCAGGTTCATCGCCATGGACTCGGCCAGCACCGCCAGCGCCTCCCGGTGCATCCCCTTCGCCGAGAGCACCTCCGCGAGCGCGGCCGTCGAGCGCGCCAGGCCGATGAGGTCGCCGAGCCCCTCCTCGGCCTCGATCGCCGCCGTCAGGCGCTGCGTCGCGCGATCGAGGCGGCCCTTGTGGAGCTCCAGCCGGCCGATCGTCTCCCAGACCCGGGCGAGCTCCCGGGTGTCCCCGAGCTGCTTGTAGGTGCGCTCCGCGGCGAGCGCGTGATCGATCCCCATCGACAGCGCGTCGGACTCGCGCCCGGGGCGGGCGACGACGTGGAGCGGGATGCGCGCGAAGAGGTGATCCGTCTCCGCGAGCTCGACGCGCGCCACCGGATCGACCCGGGCCCGCTCCTCGAAGACCCGGCGCGACTCGGTCAAGAGGTGCGTCGCCCGGACGGGATCGCCCATGCGCACGTAGACCGCCGCCTGATCGTTGAGCAGCCTGGCCGAGCCGAGCGCGTCGCCGGCGTCGAGCAGCAGGCGGCTCGCCGCCGTCAGCTCCTCCAGCGCGCGCTCCAGCGAGCGCATGTCGCCGATGTCGTAACAGACGCTCGCGATGAGCGCGGCGACCTCGGCGTGCAGCTCGGGCGGGTCGCCCGGCGTGAGGAGAGCGCGCGCGGCGTCGAGCACCTCGAGCGCGCCGGCCAGCGTGAAGGCCGGATCCGGCCCGGCCGCCTGCCACTGCACCCGGGCGATCCCCGCGAGCGCGCCGATGCGGAGCCGCCGGCGCGCAGGGGTGGGCGGCATGCCGTCGAGCAGCGAGAGCGCCTTCTGCCCGTAGCTCAGCGCCTGGACGTACGCGCCCATGACCGCCGCCTCCGCCGCGGCCGCGCGGTAGCGCCGCGCCGCCTCTTCGAGCTCGCCCGCCTCGCTCAGGTGGGCCGCCGCGCGCGCGTCGTGGGCCCGGCGCCCGGCGCCGTGCAGCCCCGCGCCGGTGGCGCTCGCCGCCTCGGAGCGGTCGATCGATGAAGAGGTCGGGTGTGGCGACACGCCGAGCGGCGCGGCGGCGCGCAGGGACTCGGCAACGGCGCGACCCGGATCAACGGGGCGCGCTGGACCCGCGGGGTCGGCCGGCGCGGGCCACGACAGGGACGGGCGGGACGCGCCGGGAGACGACCGCTCGGACAGCGCGGTGGGGACGCGCAGCGAGCTGCCCCGCACCGAGCGGCCAGGCTCGTCGGCCGAGGAGCCGGCGACGGCGGGCGCGAGATCGCGGGGCACGCGGACCGGCCCCGGGATGGGCGCGTCGAGCGAATCGGGCGGGGCGTCGAACCGGACCGACTCGGGCGGCTCGGAGAGGCGGCGGCTCTCCGGGCTCCGGTGGAACAGCTCGGCGTAGGGCCACGGCGGGTTGCCGGGCCCGGCGGGCGCGATCGGCGTGGGCCGCTCCTGGGCGACGCGCGGCGACGTGCGGCGCGGGCTGCTCAGGTGCGCGCCGCCGCCGGCGTAGGCCATGGCCGGCGGCGGCCGCAGGGTGTCGGCTGCTCGCGGCACCCCGCCACGCGAGCCAGCGAGGCCGGGCTCGGCGCCCTTCTCGCGCTGCTCGGCGGCCACCGCGCCGCTGCCCTCCGGGGTCGGCCCGGCGGCGGCGATCGCGCCGGGTGGAGCTGACAGCGAAGCGGCGGTGGGCGAAGCGGCGGTGGGGGGGGCGAGGCCGGTGGTGCGCGGCGTCGCGATCGCGGGCGCCGAGGTGGACGGGGGCGCGGTCGGGCTCGGCGCGGCGCCGGCCCTCGCCAGCGCGGCGGCGGCCCGCGCGGCCGCGTCGTCGCTGCGCGAGGCGCTCAGGCTCGCGCCGCCGAGCAGGTGACGCTCGACGGGCGGCGCCAGGACGGCCGCGCTCTGGGTCGGCGGCGCGGCGCCGAAGGCCGGCGGCGCGACGCTCTGCCCGGGCGGCGCGGCGCCGAGGGCCGGCGGCGCGACGCTCTGCCCGGGCGGCGCGGCGCCAGGGGCCGGCGGCGCGACGCTCTGCCCGGGCGGCGCGGCGCCAGGGCTCTTCTTCTGATTCTGATCGGCCGCGGCAGGCTCCGCCGCGGCGCGCGCGCCGCGCGCCGACGCGTCCGACTCGAGCAGATCCTCGCTGAGGAGCGTCGCGAGCCGCCGGTGCCACACGCGCGCGAGCGACGGGAGGATCGACCTGCGAAGCGCCTCGACGGTCTCCTGCGGCAGGTGGAAACGCCCCTCGCCGCGGTCCTCGACCGGGACGCCCGTGTCCGCGGCGCGCTGCAGCGCCTCGAGCACGTCGATCGCGTCGACGCGGAGGAGCGCCGCGACGAGCTCGCTCTCGAACCCCGAGCCGATGATCGCGCCGGCCCGGAGCACCCGGAGCACGTCGCCGGGGAGCTCGCGCAGCGCGACCTGCGGCGGCGGGGGCGCGGTCACGCTCGTCAGCGTGGTCGTGCCGTCCGGCGGCCGGAGGACCGCGTCGGCGCCGAACGACGCGCGCACCGCGCCGAGCAGGTCGCCCGCGGGGCCCGTGGGCGCGTGCAGGCGGAAGGACAGGACGAGCGCGACCCGGAGCGCCTCGTGGCGGGACACCACCCGCCGCAGCACCTCGAGCGTGGCGTGGTCGGCGAGCTCCACCGCGTCGAAGACGACGGCCCACCTGCGATCGGTCTGCTGCGCCAGGCGGTTGACGGTCTCGATGAACTCGGCGTCGGCCATCCGCTCGTGCACGTCGCCGAGGAGCCGGCGCCGGAGCCCCGAGACCACACGGCTCCGCGCCTGATCGAGCAGCGGCGGCGCCCCGCCGACGAGCCGCTCGACCCTGGCTTGCACGTCGTGCAGCGGCCCCAGCGCCGCCTCGGGCACATCGCAGCGCACGCGCAGGACGCGCAGCCCGAGGTGGGACGGAGGCTCCCCGGGGATGATGTCCAGCAGGGCCGTGTGCCGGCCCTCAGAGACGCGCTGCCAAAGCTGTTCCACGGTCCGCTCCTTCCGTTGGGTTTGCGCGGAGGCCTCGCAATACTGCGCTGTTCTTTGTAGACGCTTCCCCCGCCGGACGTCATGGGAATGACAGCGGTTTTCCGTTGGAAGCCTGCCGCGCCGCGCCCGCCCGCGGCGGCGCGCCGGGCCCGGGTCACGGCCGCCGGGCGAACCTGTAGATCTCGCCGTCCTGCGAGAGCACGTAGAGCTCGCCGCGCGCGTCCTCCCCGAACGAGGTCAGGCGCGAGAGGGCATTGTCGGGATCGAGGATCGGCCTCCAGTCGGTCGGCTCCGTCGCGCGCCCGTCCTTCCAGCGGAAGCTGCGGAGGAGCGCGGTGCAGTAGTCGGCGTAGAAGTAGAGGCCGTCGAGCTCCGGCAGCTCCGCGCCCCGGTAGACGAAGCCGCCCGTGATCGAGCAGCCGTCGTCGTGAGGGTATTCCATCACCGGGGGCGTCAGCCCCTCGCGGCTGCAGGAGAGGCCGCGGAGGCAGTGCCCGTCGCCCTCGACGACGTTCCACCCGAAGTTGTGGCCCGCGATCCGGTCGACCGGCACGACGTGGACCTCCTCGAAGCGGTCCTGGCCGACGTCGGCGATGTACAGATCGCCGGTCTTGCGGTCGAAGCTGTAACGCCACGGGTTCCTGAGCCCGATCTGCACGATCTCCGGCGCGGGCCGCTCTTGCCCGGGGCCGTTCACGTCGAGCGCCAGCATCTTGCCGAGCAGCGAGCGCCGGTTCTGCCCGTGTCCGTGGGGGTCGTCGCGCTTGCCGCCGTCGCCGGTGCCCACGTAGAGCTTGCCGTCCGGGCCAAAGGCGAGGTGGCCGCCGTTGTGGTTCGAGTACGGCTGCTCGATGTGGAGCAGCTCGCGCGCCGTCGCCGGATCGGCGCGATCGGGGTCGCCCTGGGCCGCGCGGTACTCGACGACGCGGGTGTCGCCGCGCCGGTCGGTGTAGTTGACGAAGAAGCGCCCGTTCTCGGCGTAGCGCGGGTGGAACGCGATCCCGAGCAGGCCTTGCTCTTCTCCCGTCGAGACCAGCGCGGACACGTCGAGGAACGGCGCGCCCTGGGCGCGCCCGCCCGCGAGGATGCGGACCCGCCCCGGCTTCTCGACGACGAAGAGGCGCTCCCGGTCGTCGCCGGGCGAAAAGGTGAGCGCGACCGGCGCGTCGAGCCCGCGGGCGAACACGGAGAGCTTCACGCCGCTTCCGGCGTCCCGGCTCGGCGGCGGCGGCGGCGCGGGCGAGCCGCACGTGCAGCCAGGGGCGAGCGCCGCCGCGACCGCAGCGACGGCCGCGAGCGCGCGCGGGAGAGCGCGGAGGTCGAGGCCGCGCGGCGCAGGGGCACGCGGCGCACGAGGCGCGGCGCGCTCGCGGTAGCTCTCGACGTCCCCGGCGCGCCCGCGGCGCATCGCTGCCCCCCGCCCGCGCGCAGCTAGTAGCCCCAGAGGAACTCCGCGCGAGCGAACGCCGTGAAGTAGCTGCCCGGACCGTCTCCTGCGCCGGGGAGGAGCAGCGTGTACTTGCCGGCGAAGCCGGCGGCGAACTGGCGGTTGAAGGCGTAGTCGATGCCGAACGGGATCGAGACCCCGAACTGGCCGCGGTGGCAGTCTGGCCGGCCGTACGAGCCGCAGGGCGCGAGGCGCACGCTGTCGTAGGCGCCGGTCATGAGGCCGACGTAAGGGACCCATTGCAGGATGTCGATGACGTACGCGGCGCCGGCCGACGCGCCGAGGAACATGAGATCTCCGCCCGGGTGCGACGCGGTGTTGAGCTCGACGAGCGCGTTGAAGGTGTCCGTGAGCCCGTAGGAGGCGTGGAGGCTGCCGCCGATCCCCGGGTACGTCCCGCCGTCCGCGAGGAGCGCGTACCCGACGCTGGCGCCGGCGTGCCATTGCCGTTCAAAGGCGTCTGCCTGCGAGGGGGCGAGGAGGGCGGCGAGCGCGAGCGCGGCGGCGGTCAGCGGGGCGGCGGGGGAGCATCTCATGGTCGGGTGGCGGCGAGCAGCCCGGGGCGCCCTCGCGCCGAACCACGGCGCGAGGGCGACGACAGCGCGCGCCGGGCTCTCGATGTGCGCGCGCGGCGCGAGGCTAGCATGCGCGCCGCGGAGATCCTCAGCGGAGCTGCTCGCGGCGCGGGGAGGCGCGGGACGCGCCGGCGTCCTCTTCCTCGAACTCCTCCGAGAAGATCCGCGCCGCGGGGTCGGCCGCGCCGTCGCTCGGGTCGATGCGCAGCGAGGGCTGGGGGAAGCGGACGCCGGCCTGCCCCGAGATCCCGGGGAAGGTGTAGAGGATCTCGCCGCGCTCGCCGATCTCGACGCCCACCTCGTCGGGGCGCTCCTTGGCGAGCTCGGTGAGCAGGGCGTCCGCCTCCGAGGCCGGCAGGTCGAGCACGACGCCGACCTCCTGCGCCGTGAGCGGGCGGCGGCGGTGCGACGCGAGCGAGAAGATCGCCTGCACCTGCGCGTCGCGCGACGCCTTCACCCCGGAGCGGGAGAGCTTCCGCCCGCTGACGAGCAGGAGCAGGCCGAGCGTGAGGGCGACGAACCCGATCGGCAGGCCGATCGCGAGGCCGGCGATCGAGCCTGGGAACAGCGCGGCCGCGCCCAGCCCGAGGAGCAGCGCCAGCGCGGTGCCGCCGATGAGGATCAGCCAGCCTAGCGCGCCGGCGACAGCCCCGCCGAACCGGGACGGCTTCCCCGCCAGGCTGACCGACTTGCCCGCGAAGGGCAGGCGCTCCCGGCCGCAAGCGGTGCAATAGGCCGCGAGCCCGCGGTGAATGACGGGCGCGTTCTTTCCACAATGAGGACACATGAGGACTCTCCCCGCGAGCGATCCCTCGCGAGCCAGGCTGTAGCGTAGGAACCGAGCACCTCCACCGCCAGCCGTGCGAGCGCCCGATCTCCAGGTTTTCGGGGCATGGGACGAAACGCCACACCGTGGGATCCGTTCGGGGTGCGCGGCCCGTCGCGCGGCTCAGAGGCCGAGGTAGCCCACGATCTCGGCGCGGGTCGGATCGGAGGCCACCGCGCGCAGGGCTTCGTGATGGCGTTGCCATGTGGCTGCGCCGCCGTCATCGCCGCGCCACCGCGCCGCCTCGGCCCTGGCGAAGGTGTAGTGACGGAGCGAGAAGCGCGCGGCGTCGAGGGCGAAGAAGGCGTCGAGCCACACCTCGGGGTCGCCCTCACCGTCGCCGAGCAGCTGGGCCGCGAGCGCGGCGTACGGGACGAGCGCGGGCGGCGCGTCGCCGCGCCGGCGGAGGGCGGCGTAGCGGAGCGCGCGGCGCGTGGACGGCGGGGCGTCGCGCGCTGCGCTCCAGGTGGCGAGCGCGCGCGAGAACGCCGGCTGGCCTTCGCGCGCCCAGGGCGCGTCGAGGCTCGCGAAACCGACCCACGGCCAGGCGGCGGAGAGGTCCGCCGGCAGCAGCGCGGGCGGGCCGCCCTGGCGGAGCGGCGAGTCGCCCGGAGGTCGGGCGAGGGCGAGCCGCGTCCATCGCGTCCGGACGTCGAGCAGGGCGAGCCCGGCGCGCGCGCCCGGGGCGCCGCTGAGGCGCGTCGCGCGTGCGGCGGCCTCCTCGTCGGCGAGGACGGCGGCGCGCGCGGCGTCGAGCAGGCGCCCGCGCGAGGCGAGGAGCTCGGCGCGCTGAAGGAGCACGGCCGCGCGGAGGGCTGGCGGCGCCGCGGCGACGTCGACGCGCTCGAGGAGATCGAGCGCGCGATCGCGGTCGCCTGCGAGGAGCCACGCGCTCGATCGCGCGAGCGCGCGGGCCGCCTCCGGCGCGGGCTCCGGGGTGAGCGCCGCGGAGCGATCCAGCGCGTCGATCGCCCGGGGCGCGTCGCCCTCCAGGGCGAGCTCGCGGGCGGCGTGCAGCGCGAGGGCCCAGGCGACCTCGCGCAGGGTGTCGCGCTCTGGCGGCGAGAGCTGAGGGGCGGCGGCCAGCTCGGCGGCGCGCTCGGCGGCGCGCGCGCGAAGCGATCCGGAGAGCACCGGCCGCGCGAGCCCGCGCTCCGGGAGCCAGTCGATCGCGAGCGGCGAGCCCGCCCGCAGCGCCGGCGCGGCGCCGGGCGCTCCGCGCGCCTGCGCGCCCTCCGCTCCGGCCGCAGGCTCGTCGTCCCCGTCCAGCGCGTCGTCCGACCGCGCGAGCGCGGCGGCCCCGGACGCGTCGAGCGCTTCGTCCTCCGCCAGCACGACGGCGAGCAGGTCCCCGCGGGCCTGCGGATCGAGCGCGGCGGCGGAGCCGAGCAGGTCGCGGATCGCTCGCAGCGCGCGCTGCTTCGCCTCGGCGGCGCCCTGTCCGGCGGCGGCAGCGAGGCGGACGCGCTGCGCGAGCCGCGCCTCGACGGCGTCGGCCACGCCGGCCTCGGGGGCCTCGGGCGTCGCCGGGGGCTCCACGCCGGCCCGCGCAGCGCAGGCGACGAGGACGGCGCGGAGCTCACCCCAGTTGCGCGACATGCCCGCGTGGCGCTTCGACGCCCGGTCGTTCTGGTTCAAGGTCAAGAGCTCGACGCCGCGCTTGGCCTCGGCGCCGGTGCCCAGGCAGAGGATCGCGCCGACCGTCGTGCGCAGGTCCTCGTCGCGCGGGTCCATCCCCGCGTAGCTGCTCGCGATCGCGATCGCGCGCGGCAGGTCGCCCTCGGCGAGCGCCGCGCGCAGGGTCTGCACGCGCACGTGCCAGTCGGGCCAGCGATCCGGCCGCTCCAGGAGCGTGCGGCGATCGCCGAGCCTCGCTGCTTCGCGCGCGAGGCTCGGCGCGCCGCAGGCGGGCCCCAGCTCATCGAACGTCATGCGCCCGGAGCCGGCGGCGACCATGGCCTGGGCCGTCTCGACCGCCTCGGTCGCGCCGGCGAGCGCCGCGCGATCCGGCCGGCCGACGGCCGCGTCGACATACTCGGCGACGGCGGCGCGCACGCCGAGCTCCTCGGCGTGCGCGCTCGCCGCCCGGTAGGTCCACGGCAGCCGGGACGGCATCGCGAACCAGCGGATCTCGGACCGGCAGTCGGGCAGCGCGGGGCCGCGCGGCGCCTCGACCGAGGCGAGGCACGCGGCGGCGCGGCGCACGCCGGCGCGGACCACCGCGACGGGACCGAGGAGCGCGACCGCGAGCAGCGCCGCGGCCGCCAGGGCGAGCGAGGCGGCGAGGGGCCGCAGCCACGGCGGCCGCGCCGCCGAGGCGCCGTCGCGGCGAGGGGAGCTCCCGTCGCTTTCACGGGACGTGGGCTGCTGCGCGCGCACGCGACGGCTTTTAACCCACGGCACGGCCGAGCGTCACCGTTTGCCGAGCGGCGCCGCACGCAGCGGGGCGCCGCGCCGCGCGGCTAGGGCGCGCTCCGGCCCTCGCCGGCGCTGGCCTCCGGGGCGAGCAGCGCGCTCGCGAGATCGTCGACCCCCGACAGGTCCTCGACGCGGGGCACCTCGAGGTCGAGCCCGCGGGCGAGCTGCGGGGCGCTGGCGAGGGCGACCTCGGCGACGGTGAGACTGCGTCCGGTCAGCTCGTGGAGCGACGTGACCCCGTGCTCGCGGATGCCGCAGGGCACGATCAGCTCGAACGCCTTGAGGTCGACCGCGATGTTGAAGGCGAAGCCGTGCATCGTGAGCCAGCGCGACAGGCGCACGCCGATCGCGCCGAGCTTCGCGATCTCGCGCGCCCACTCCGGGCCGCCCCACTCCGCCGGGGCCGCGCGGTCGACCCAGACGCCGATCATCCCGTCCACCACGCCGCCCTCGACGTGGTGCTCGCGCGCGAGCAGGATCATCACCTCCGCGAGCGACCGCACGTACCTGCGCACGTCGCACCGGTCGGGCCGGAGGTCGAGCAGCGGGTAGCACACGAGCTGGCCGGGGCCGTGGTAGGTGACGTCGCCGCCGCGGCCGGTCGCGACCAGATCGATGTCGCGCTCGTTCAGCGTGCGCGAGTCGAGCAGCACGTGCTCCGGGTTCGCGCGCGGGCCGAGCGTGATCACGGGATCGTGCTCCAGCAGCAGGATGGTGTCGCCGATGCGGCCCTGCGCGCGCGCCTCGATGAGCTGCTTCTGCAGATCGTGGATCGGGGCGTAGCGGCGGCGGCCGAGCCACACGGCGCGCGCCCGCCGCGGCTGGGGTACGCCGAGCGCGACGCCCGGGTCCTTCGCAGGCTGGAGGAGATCGCGGAGCGAGGTGGTCGGCATGGCTACTCGGGGATCTTCTCGCCCTGCGCCCGCCGCTCGTCGCGGTAGGCCTCG
The DNA here is from genome assembly GCF_051530195.1 of Sorangium sp. So ce321. Lineage (NCBI taxonomy): Bacteria > Pseudomonadati > Myxococcota > Polyangiales > Polyangiaceae > Sorangium > Sorangium sp. So ce321. Next base: position 3,955,636 of record NZ_CP150329.1, read on the forward strand.
ATGTGCGTCGTGAAGCTCGCCGCGACCTCGGGGTCGAACTGCGAGCCCGAGCACCGCTCGATCTCGGCGACGGCGACCTCGTGCGGGAGCGCCCTGCGGTACGAGCGGTCGCTCGTCATCGCGTCGTAGGTGTCGGCCACGGAGATGATGCGCGCGATGATCGGGATCTCGTTGCCCCGCATCCGGAGCGGGTAGCCGCGCCCGTCCCAGCGCTCGTGGTGCAGGTGCACGCCGGGGATGAGCGGGTGCAGGAACTTGATCGGATCGAGGATGTCGCGCCCGTAGACGGGGTGCCGCTTGAACACCTCGTACTCGTCGCTCGTGAGCTTGCCCGGCTTGTTCAGGTTCAGCACGCACCCGATCTTGCCGATGTCGTGCATGAGCGCGCTCTGCCGCACGATCTCGATCTCGTGCGGGCCGAGGCCGAGCCGCTCGGCGAGCATGACCGCGTAGACGGCGACCCGATCCGAGTGGCCCGCGGTGTAGCGATCCATCTTGTCGATCGCCTTGGCGAGCCCCTCGATCGTCTGCTGGAACGTCGCCTGGAGGTCCTGGTACAGCCGCGCGTTCTCGATGGCCGCCGCCGCGCGCGACCCGATGATGCTGAGCAGCTTGCGCTGCCCCTCGTCGAAGCGCTTCGTCCGCGTGAACGACGCGACGGCGATGAAGCCCATGAGCCGCTTCTGGATGCGGAGCGGCACGGCGACGAGCGACTGGAGCGGCAGCCCCGGCTCCTGCGCGAAGAACCTGAGCCCCTTCAGGCCCTGCTCGAGGAGCAGCGCCTCGGGGCGGAAGTGCTCGAGGACGACCGTCGGGTCGAGCCGGCCGAGGTCCGCGTCCGCGGGGACCGACGCGCCGCGGAGGTGCTGCCGCTCGAAGAAGCTCCCCTCGCCGTCGTCGAGCCAGGTGGAGATGAGGTCGCCGCGGACCTCGTGCAGGCAGCTGTCCGCGACGGTCTCGAGCACCTGGTCGAGCGAGAGGCTCGCCGCGATGGCCTCGCTCACCTTGTAGAGCGACAGGGCCTCGCGCAGCCGGATGTTCTCCGCCGCCATCCGCTGCTTCTCGATCCCGCGCTGGACCACGTGCACGACCTCGTCCAGCTTGAACGGCTTGAGCACGTAGTCGTAGGCGCCGCGCTTCATCGCGTCGATCGCGGTCTCGACGGTGCCGAACCCCGTCATGATGACCGTGAGCGCGTTCGGCGCCGTCTTGCCGATCTCGTCCAGCAGCGCGATGCCGCCCATGCGCGGCATCTTGAGGTCGCTGATCACGAGGTCGTAGTGGCCCTTCGTGAGCTCGTTCAGCGCGCTGGTGCCGTCCTCGGCAGTGCGGACGTAGTAGCCCTCCATGCCGAGAAAGTCGGCCAGCATGTCGCGGATCACCTTCTCGTCGTCCACGACGAGGATGCGAGGGCGGTCTTCTGAAAGCGTGGACATGCCGCCGGCAAGCCTACCAGATCCGCTCGCGGCCCATCGGTCCAAGGTGGGGTCAGGTCGGGCACGCGAGCGGACCCGCGCTCGGGCGCGCCGCGAGGCGCCCACGCCCTTGGGGTAAGGCGGTGGCGCGGGCCAGGTGAAGCGGACGCAGCCGTGGCACCGCGGTGAGCACCGCAGCGCCGCCCGCCGCCGCGCGCTGCGGCGCGGGCGGTCAGTCCTCGTCGCCGGTCGAGATGATGGGGTGCCGGATGGTCCGGGGGGACTCGTCCAGGTCCGGGACGCGGATCGAGATCGGCCCGGGGCTGCGGATGGAGGGGGGCGGCGCGGACTCGGAGTCGTCCGTGCGCAGCGGGATCATCCTGCTGCTCGGCGCGGGCTCGTCCGAGGCGGTGCTCAGCACGGCCACCGCCCGCTGCTCGCCGAGCGCGTGCTTCTGCTCGAGGAAGCGGAGGACCGAGGGGCCGGTCGAGCGCTCGAGCGCGGAGCGCAGGTCGCCGGGAAGCGTCGACTCGATGATCATCTTCACCCCGGTGCGGGGGTGCTCGATCTCGATGCGGACGAGGTGCACGAACGAGCGGTCGAGCCCGTGCTTCTCCTCGAAGTACCGGTTCGTCGGCACGTGGCCGTAGCGCTCGTCGCCGAGGATCGGGTGCCCGATCGCGGCGAGGTGCCGCCGGATCTGGTGCGTGCGCCCGCCGTCCGGGATGACCCGGAGGATCGAGTGGCCCGACGCGACCGCGAGGCGGCGGTACCGCGTGCGCGCGGTGTACGTGCGCGTGCCTTCCCGGAGGTCGCGGGTGATCGCGCCCTTGCCCGGGGTGACGCCCTTGGCCGCCGCCAGGTAGATGAGGCGACCGGTCTTCGTGAGCGCCTCGCTCCAGCGCGCGGCCGCCTCCTCGTTGCGCGCGAGCATGACCAGGCCGCTCGTGCCCGGGTCCAGCGCGTGCACGATGACCGGCGTCGAGGTGACGCCGGGGACGCGCGCGCAGCGGGCGAGCAGCGAGCCGAGGTACTCCGCCTGCGTGGCGACCGGCTCGTGCGGGCCCTTCTCGACGACCAGCACGCCGTCGTCATCGTAGATGACCTTCGGCGCCGGGGGCGGCGTGCGGCGCAGGGCGGCGATCGTCTCGATCTCCTCGGTCAGCGGGATCATGTCGAGCGGCGTGAGCTCCGTCGACGAGTACCCGAGCCGGCAGAAGTGATCGAGGTCGCGCGCGAGCGTGTCGGGATCGCACGAGACGTAGACGAGCAGCGGCGCGCCGAGGCGCGCGATCGCCTCGCGCGCCGTCGGGGAGACGCCGCGCCGCGGCGGGTTCACCACGATGCCGTCGAACTTCTCCGAGCTGTTGACCAGCGAGCCGACGATCTCCGAGACGTCGCCGGTGCGCACCTCCACGCGCTGGCTCAGCCCCTGGGCCTCCGCCGCCGCGCGCGCGTTCACCGCCGCGGGCGCGAAGGACTCGACCATCAGGACGCGGTTGCCGCCCTGCGCGAGCGCGAGCGAGATCGCGCCCGAGCCGCCGTAGAGGTCGAGGATGCGCGGCGGCTCCTTGCGCCGGGAGGCGGGGCCCATCGCGGCCTCGCCCTCGATCACGGGCCCGTCGTTCTCGAGCGACGCGATCTCGCGCAGCAGGAGGGCGTGCACGCGCGCGGCCTGCGACCTGTGCGCCTGCACGAACGAGCCGAACGCGGCGACGTGGTAGGTCTGCCCGATCCGGTCTTCCGCGTGCGAGACGCCGTCGAGCACGATCGTCTCGGGCCCGAGGATCTGAGGCGCCTCCGCGTCATGGAAGTTCGCGGCGATGCCGATGACGCGCGGGAGCATCGGGCGGATGGCGCGGCCGGCCTCCCGCAGCTCGTCGCGCGTGCACGCGCGCTCGCGCTGGAGGACGAACGTGATCAGCACGAACGCCGGGTTGTCCTCGGTCGCGCCCGTCTCCGCGAAGAGCTGGGTGCCGGGCGCGAGGTGGACCTCGCGCAGATCGAGGGCGCGGAGCACGCCGCCCCTCGCCGGATCGTACGGCAGCAGCAGCGGCCGGACCTCGGGGGGCGGCGACGCGATCAGCTCGCGGAGCCGCGAGGTCACCGCGGCGAGCGCCGGGGCGAGGACCCGGCAGCCCGGGATGTCGACGACCTCGTGGTGCCCTGTGCGGCCGTACAGCCCGATCGCGCCGGAGGGAGCGACGATGAGCTTCGCTCGCCCGCGGTAGCCGGTGATCGGATCGGCCGGGATGACCGGGCTCGTCTGGAGCAGCTCGAGCGATGGGTAGTGCGCGGCCGCGGAGACGACCCGCGCGCGTTTCGTGCCGAGCTGCTCAGCGTAATCGCCCGCGATGAGCGGACAGCCCGCGCACTCGACCGAGTGCGTGCACTCGATCAGCGTGTTCGGGATCTCGCCTGCCTTCAATGTGCGCCGCACGGGCCCGGACAAAACGCCGCCGCCCGATCCCTCTGCGCTGGTGCTCTCGCCCAGCCCGTGCGGTTCTTCGATACCTGCGCCGGAAGCCATTCCGGGGGAGCTTACAGGGGCTCTCGTCCAGCGTCGAAGGTGTAAAGCGGAGCGCGTCGAGCTTTTCGTCTGCCGTGCTTCTGCGTTCGGGGCGCGTTGCGGAGGAGGCGCGGGCGGCCCTGGCCCGTTCCCGCGTTTCCAGGCGACCGGGGCGGTTGGCCCGGGCGGCTGGCCGTCCAGGACCGCCGCTCCGTCGAGCCGGTCGTCGGGCGAACCAGGAGCCAATGTGGGCAGCGCCCCGCGTCGCTCCTCGAGCGGTGCCGTTCGCGACATCCGGCCGCGACGGCGCGTGCGCCCGCGCGCTCGGCGGACGAGGTGGTAGACTGACCGCCTCTTGCGTCTTCCGATCGCTTGTCTCGTCGGCATCCTGGCCGCGCTGTTCGTCCATCCGGCGCTCGCCGCGCCGGGTGACAAGGAAGCGAACCAGGGCATCAACGCGGCCAGAGGCGGGTTCTGCAAGCGGGCGATCCCGCTCCTCGAATCCGCCGAGAGCCAGCGCCATCGCCCGAGCTCGGCGGTCCCACTCGCCGACTGCTACGTGAAGCGTGGCGACTTGCTGAAGGCCAGTGAGATCTATCACACGGTCGCCAGCGAGAAGAAGGAGCCCGGTTACAACGGGCGAGATGTCGCGGCGATCACATCTGCGAAGAAGAAGGCGGCGCAGCTCGAGGCGCGCATCCCGACCCTCGTCGTCACGCCGGTGGAGCCGTACGAGGGGCTCGTGGTCGAGGTCAACGGGGAGGAGATCAGCGACCCGTCGTCGCCGCACCCGTTTGACCCGGGCGTGCAGCTGGTCGTCGTCGCCAGGGCTGACGGGTACGAGCAGAGCTCGCAGAAGATCGCGCTGAAGGAGAAGCAGCGGCGCGAGATCAAGCTGCGCCTGAAGCCGAAGCCCGGCGCGACGAAGCCGCCAGCGACGAAGCCGCCGGAGAAGCCGGTGGCGACGAAGCCGCCAGCGACGAAGCCACCGGAGAAGCCGCCGGTGAAGAAGCCGCCGGAGAAGCCGGTGGCGACGAAGCCGCCGGTGAAGAAGCCGCCGGTGAAGAAGCCGCCGGAGAAGCCGGTGGCGACGAAGCCGCCGGTGAAGAAGCCGCCGGTGAAGAGGCCGCCGGAGAAGCCGGTGGCGACGAAGCCGCCGGTGAAGAGGCCGCCGGAGAAGCCGGTGGCGACGAAGCCGCCTGCCGAGCCGCCGCGCCGCGCCGAGACCACGCCGGGCGGCGCGCCGGGCCCTGGACCGACGGCGAAGCCTCCGGTGGAGATGCCCGAGCCCACGCCCCCCGGCCCGCGCAAGCAGCGCAAGGTGTGGCTCGGCGCTGGCTTCCGGGGCTTCTACGTCCCGCAGGTCATGTTCAAGCTCCTCGGGGAAGGGGGGCGGGATGTCCTCGTTCCTGGCGGAGAGCTCGCGCTCTCGACGAGGCTCGGGACGTTCGACCTCGTGTTCGCGGTCGCCTACGCGCGCTTCTTGATGCAAGACACGCCCTTCAAGCCGAAGGGGCACCCCGACACCGACTACGAGATCGTCGCGAGCGATCTCCAGGCGCTCCAGGCGGACGCCCGCCTGGTCTGGAACATCCCGCTCGACCGGAACGAGCTGTTCGCCTTCCGCATCGGGGCGGGCCTCGGCGTGGGCTGGACGTTCATGGGCGATCTCTACCGGACCCAGGCGTACCCGGCGGACGCCGTCCCCGGCGACCAGAGCACCTTCGTGCCGGGGGACCCGTACCGCTACGTGAAATGCCGCGGCCCGAACAACCCCGCAGGGAGCTTCCGGTACTGTAACCAGCTCGACTACGACGCGGATCACTACCCCGGCTACGTCGAGCCGAGCTGGTTCACCCGCCCCAAGGGCAGGCCCCAGGGCCTGCGGCCGCTCGTCTACCCGTGGCTCGTCCTGCCCGAGATCGGCCTCTCGTTCCGCCCGTGGGATCGCTTCGCGCTGGATCTCAGGGTGGGCGCCTCGGCCACCGGCGTGCTCGGGGGGTTCGGCATGCGCATCGCCCTGTGACCCGGGGGCTCAGCGCTCGAGCTTCACCGCGCGGCCGAGCTTGCGGGACAGCACCGCCTCGACCGTGCTCCAGAGCTCCTCGCCGGTCCGCTGCGCCACCCAGCGGCCCTCGGACGGCTGGTAGTCGAAGTGCCACGCGGCCCGCTCGGCGGCCATCCAGATCTGCCGCGCCGCGCGGTGGCTGTTGACGACGTACTTGACGCCGTCCTCGAACTCCAGGGTGAGAATGCCGCTCTGCAGATCGGCCTCCACGCCGTCGGGGATCTCGTTGATCCCTCGATCCAGGGCGCGCAGCGACTGATCGGCCACGGCGTCGAACTCTCGCTCCGACAGGGGCTCTCCGCTCATGACGATCCGCTTACACCCGCGCGCGCCAAGGCGGTATGGGGAAGCGCCCCGCCCGCTCACTCCCAGGGGACGGGTAGAGCTCGACGTTGCTCATCGCCTCGACGCGCCCTCCTTCACGCCGGTGCCGCTGTCCTTGATGCCGCCGAGCGGCGACAGCTCGGAGCGGTACCCTGGCACATCGAGCGGTGGCGCTAGGCCGCTGCGGTCGAGAGTCGGTTCAGCACGAGATCGAAGATGTCCGCGTTCGACAGCGCGCTCTCCCGGCCGCGCGCCCCGTCCCCGGCGGCCGTCGCGCTCGCGCCGAGGAGCCGCGCCTGCTCGTCGGGCCGGAGCGGGTGGCTCACGAGGATCGGCACCTCCGCCTCGTGCAGGCCCCCGTGGGACCTGAGCCCGCGCTGCACGGCGGAGAGGTCGTGGTAGGCCGCGCGCTTGCCGAGCACCGTGCTCCGGTCGCCGAGGACGACGAGGTCGCCGATCCTGTCGTTCGGGAGCGCGAAGCGTCGCGCGGCGTCCTCGCGCGGCAGGACGAGCTCCACGCCCGGGATCCGCGCGAGGACCGCCGCCGCGCGCTCCAGCGCGCCCCCCTGCGCCGCGTCGACGTACACGGTCGCGTACGACCCGAGCGCGCCGTGGTGCACCACGTACGGGTCAGTGATCGGCAGGAGCACCCGGAAGCCCGGGACGCCGGCCTCGCGCAGCGCGTCCTCGAGGTAGCGCACGTTCGGCGAGCCGTCGGGCGCCGTCTTGTCGTTCATGCCGTGATCCGCCGTGATGCCGCAGACGAAGCCGGCGTCGAGGTACGCTCCGTAGAGCGCGTCGAAGCGGGCGTGGAACCGATCCGACATCGGCCCGCGCGGCGGCTCCTTGTGCTGCACGTAGTCGGTCAGCGACACGTAGAGCAGCGTGGCCGACACCCGCTCGTGCAGCGCGAGGCCCATCTCCATCGCGTAGTGGGAGATGTCCCAGTCGTAGATCGACGGGCTCTCGCGGCCGACGGCGGCGGTGATCGAGGCGATCCCGTGCTCCGGGATCGCCTGCTCGTGCGCCTTCTCCGCTGACAGCGAGATCGGGCGAGGGCCGCCCTCGCGGCACGCGCCGAGGAGCGCGCGGAGCTTGTCCTTGGCCGTGACGCAGAGGGTCCTGACGCCCGCCTGCTCCAGCTTCTCGAAGAGCGTCGGCACGCGCAAGAACCGCGGGTCGTTCATCGGCACCTCGTGCCCCGAGGCGGCGTCGAGGTAGTAGTTGCCCGAGATGCCGTGCACGCGCGCCGGCTGGCCGGTCGCGATCGACACGTTGTTCGGGTTCGTGAAGCTCGGGATCTGACCGCGGCCGCGCACGTACAGGCCGCCTCCGGCGAGGGCGCCCGCGAGCCGCGGCATCAGCCCGTCCGCGAGCGCCTGGTCGAGGTACTCCGGCGCGCAGCCGTCGATGCAGAACACCACCGTCTTGCGCGCGGGCAGCGCGTAGCGCCGGCCGCAGAGATCGATCATGCGGAACGCTGACACGCAGCGCGCAGGGCGAGAAGGGCAGCCGCGCGGCGCTACCCGGGCCGCGCTGCCTCGCGCGGAGAGGCAGCTGCGCCGGGCGTCGCGTGGATCAATCGATCACCCAGTCAGTCAGTAGCCCGGCCAGGGCTCGGCCGGCTTCGGCGGCGCCGGGACCAGCCGCTTGAAGCACATCACGCCGGCGTCGAGCGCCACGAGCTCCCAGCCGCCCTCGCCGCGCGCCTTCGCGACGGCGCGGGCCTCGTCCACGCCGTGCGCCTGCTCGCAGTCCTGCTCCCACCGCGGCGTCGGGACGCTCTGGGCGGTCCCCTGGGCGCTCACACGCCCCGTCGCGAGCGCGAAGGCCGCGCCCAGCACCAGACCGCCCAGCACGAGCGCGACCTTCCTGTCCATACGTCATCGACATGGTGGGCCGCGACAGGCCGGACCGTCAAGCGACGCACCGAGGACGTTCGGCACGCCCGGCAGGATTCGAACCTGCGACCCGCGGCTTAGAAGGCCGCTGCTCTATCCAGCTGAGCTACGGGCGCTCACACGACAAGCGCGTCTCTCGTACTGCATCGCGGCCCCGGAATCGAGTGCTGATCGAGCCCGGTTCCGCGGTGGATCGCGCCTCACGAGCGCCGCGGGCGCGATGGCCGCGATGGCCGCTCAGGTCGACGCTGCCAGCCGCCGGACCTGCTCGCTGGTCCGACCGTAACGCCGCTGTCGCCGGCTGTACGTCGCGATCGCCTCGTCGAAGGTGGCCTCGGTGAAATCGGGCCAGAGCGTGTCCGTGAAGAACAACTCGGCGTAAGCGGCCTCGAAGAGCAGAAAGTCGCTGAGGCGCTTCTCGCCGCCGGTGCGGATGATGAGGTCCGGATCCGGCATCGAGCTGGTCGTCAGGAAGTTCCGGAGCGAGTGCTCGTTGATCTCCTCCGGGATGACCAGGCCGGCCCGCGCGCGGACCGCGAGCGCGCGCATCGCGTTCGCCATGTCGCGGCGGCCGCCGTAGCTCAGCGCGAGGGCCAGGGTCATCTCGGTGCCCCCCGCGGTGTCCTCTACGAGCTTCTCCATCGCGCGCCGCGTCGGGGTCGGGATCTCCTCGAGGTCGCCGACCACCTGCACCGCGATGCCGCGCCGGATCAGCTCGTCGTGCTCGCCCTCGGCGAACTCCTGGCAGATGCGCATGAGGGCGTCGATCTCGTCCTTGGGCCGCGACCAGTTCGCCACGCTGAAGGCGTAGAGCGTGAGGTACGGGATGCCGCGATCGCGGCACGTGCGCACCGAGAGCCGCACGGCCTGCGCGCCGTGCTGGTGCCCCTGCATGCGGGCGAGGCCCCGCGCCGCTGCCCAGCGGCCATTGCCATCGAGGATGATCGCGACGTGCTTGGGGAGATTGCTGGACGTCATGGGGTTTCCTGGGTGGGGACGACGCACTGTGCGACGAGCATGGGCGCGGTAGGGGGGACGACGGTGATGCGATTGTGGAGGTTCTGTGGAGGATGGCGCCGGAGAGCTCAAGGGGCTCGCCTCGAGACGTCGGCGCGAGCGCCTCGGATCGCTCGCCCGACCGTCGCCGGCGCCTGCGGACCACCGATCTTACGCGCTGTCAAGTCGAGGAAACTTCCTGGAAACCTGGATGAGCGATGGGACCCGGAGGGGCTGCGCGGGGGAGCTCACGGGGGCGCGGGATCAGGCGCCCGGCAGCGAGAGCCTGAACTCGACCTCGGGCGGCCCGCGGTGGGTGCACTCGGCCGAGCCGCTGTGGGCTTCGGCGATCGCCTTGACGATCGCGAGGCCGAGCCCGGTGCCGCCCCGGTCGGCGCGGGTCGTCACGAACCTGCGGAACAGGCGGCCAGCGACGTGCCGCCCGATCTCGCCGCGGTTGCGGATCGAGATCGTGACCTGTCCGCCCAGGCGGGACAGCGCGATCCGGACGGGGGCCGCCGCGTCGCCGTGCGTGCGCGCGTTGTCGAGCAGGTTGTCGAGCGCGCGCGACAGCCACTGCTCGTCGCCGCGCACGGCCGCCGAGCTCGGCGCGTCGAGCTCGACGCGGGAGCCGCGCTCTCGCGCCCGCGCCGCGGCGGTCTGCGCGATCGCGACGAGGTCGACGACGGCGGCCTGCTCCACGCCGCGCGCCTCGAGGCGCGCGAGCGACAGGAGCTCCCCGAGGAGCGCCTCGATGCGCGTGATCGCCTCGCGGATGCGCGCGACGAAGCGGGCCGCCTCCTCGGGATCGTCGAGCGCCCCCTCGGAGAGCACCTCCGCGCTCGCGCGGATCGCGGCGACCGGGTTCTTCAGCTCATGCGAGAGATCCGCGGCGAAGGTCTCGACGAACGGGCGGCCCTCGATCTGGCGCCGCATCGAGTCGATGGCGCGCGTGAGCCGCTGCACCTCGCGGCCCTGCGCCGGCGGCGGCGCGGCGCGCACCTCCCCCTCGCTCACGCGCACCGCGAACTCGGTGAGCGCCTCGATCGGCGTCGCGATGGTGCGGCCGATCAGGAACGACGAGAGCGCCGCGGCGGCGCCGAGCACCGTGCTGATCACGAGGATAGGCGGGGCGAAGTCGGCGACCATGCGCTGCACCACGATGGTCGGCTTGACGACCTGCACGCTCCCGACGCGCCGGCCGCGGACCTCGATGGGCGCGGTCACGAAGACGGTCCCGGGCTCGCCCGGCGAGGCGCCGCGCGCCCGGAGCACGCGGCCCTCCGGGTCGAGCAGCGCGATGTTCTGGGCGGCGGGGCCGTTGGCCTCGCCGTCGAGCGCGCGCACCGCCGCGAGCTCGACGCCGCGGACCTCCATCTCCATCGCGGCGACGGCGGCGAACGCGGCCGCCTCGTCGCGCGCGCTGCCCTCGGCGAGCAGCGTCGCGCGCGCCTCGATGCGATCGATGACGAGCAGCCCGAGCCCGAACGCGAACGCGCCGACGATGCCGCCGAGCGCGATGAAGATCTGCATCCGGATGCTCATCCCGGCCGTCCGGGCGCGGACGAGGCGCGAGGCGAACAGCGCGACGAGCAGGATGATCGAGACCGCCGCCGCCGCGGTGACGACGAGGCGCAGCATGCTTCAGTCGCCGCCTTCCGTGGGGCTCGGCTTGTCCGTGACGCGGTAGCCCACGCCGCGCACCGTCTCGATGAGGTCCGCGTCGCCCCCGGCCTCGACGACCTTCTTCCGGAGCCCCTTCACGTGCGAGTCGATGGTCCGATCGGTGATCGCGAACCCGTCGCCCCAGACGCGGTCGATGAGCTGCGCGCGCGTGAAGACCCTGCCCGGCGCGGCGAGCATGCAGGCGAGCAGATCGAACTCGACGCGGGTGAGGTCGACCTTCTGGCCGTTGACGTGCGCCCGCCGCGTGGCCTCGTCGACGATGAGCGGCAGCGACGCGGGGGCGGCGCTGGGCAGCGAGGGCCGCGCGGCGCGGCGCAGGACGGCGCGCACCCGGGCCACGATCTCCCGGGGCGAGAACGGCTTGGTCACGTAGTCGTCGGCGCCTGTCTCGAGCGCGGCGACTCGGTCGGCCTCGCTGTCGCGGCTCGACAGGACGATGATCGCGGCGCGCGCCTCGCTCCGCCGCACCTGACCGATGAGGTCGAAGCCGCTGCCGTCGGGGAGCATGAGGTCGAGGATGATGAGGTCCGCCTTGTCGAACTCCCGCTCCGCGGTCGCGAGCGTGGTGGCGACGGTGGCCGCGAACCCGTCGCGCCGCAGGAAGTAAGCGATGGACTCGGCGATCGCCGGCTCATCCTCGACGACCAGGACCTTGGCCATGATCAGGGAGCTTAGAACGGCGCGGCGGACGCGTCGACAGGGCAGGCGGCCGGCGCCGCCAGCAGCTACGTCGGCGCCGCGTTGATCGCCGCGTTGACGATCTCGCGCACCACCCCGAGCAGCCGGTCGTAGTGCTCCGGGACGGGGCGCAGGCCGGCGCAGTGAACCACGAGCCCGCCGGAGCGCAGCTCGAGGTGCCCCTGGAAGCCGCGGCGGGCGAGGAGCTTGCGCAGGCGCGGGTGGAACGCGGCGGCGGCGTCGCGCTCGGAGGCGGCGAAGGTCGTCACGTGGGCGTCCCAGAGCGCGTCGCCGAGGACGACCCGGGGCGGGGGAGGGCTCTCGATGAAGGCGACGCGCGTCAGGAAGTGCTCGCCGACGCGCATCGCGGCGCGGCGCCGGAGCCCCGGGTGCGTCGCGAAGCCGAGCAGCGATCGCTCGAGCGGCTCGGCGTCGCCGTCCGCGTACCAGGGCTCGGCGATCACCGCGTGCCCGGGGTTCGCCGTCCACGTGCACGCGGAGAGGTAAGCGGAGGGCGGCGCGATCGTGTCGTACGGCTCCCAGCGGCGGAACCAGGCCTCGTCGGGGCGCGGGGTGAAGACGAGGCCTCGCCGGGCAGCCCACGCGGCGATGAGCTCGGAGCCGAGCGAAGGCGGCATGATCGTCGAGGTTAGTCCGCGCGGCGACGCCCCGGAAGCCTCCGCCGCCACGCCGCCGCGAGCGCTCCGGCCGCGAGCGCCAGCCAGGACGCCGCGCCGGCGGCGGCGCCGCTCCCGGGCACGTCGCAGGCGCACCGGCCGTAGATGCCCACCGCCGTCGAGGTGGTCTCGTCCTCCTCGTCGTTCCCCTGGTCGTCCGGGGACGCTCCCGCGCCGCCCTGGCCCGCCGTGACGGGCTCGCCGCCCGCGCTCCCGTCCGTTCCCCCGGCGCCACCGACGCCGCCCGCGCCGCTGCTGGCCACGCCGCCACCGACGCCGCCCGCGCCGCTGCTGGCCACGCCGCCCGCGCCGCCGCCGCCCGTCTCGCCGCCGCTGTCCGCGCAGCGCGTGACATGGAGAGGGCGCGTGCGCGTGCAGTCCGTCGGCGACGCGCAGCGCGGATCGGAGAGCGCGGCCGGCGCGCTGTTGCCGCCGATCTCGCCCGGGTCCGGGTACGCGACCTCGGTCCCCTCCCAGCGCCCCCCGGTGTGCTCCAGCCGGCCAAGCACCCGCTCCTGGTACGGCGCGGCGCCGCCGATCGCCGGATCGTAGACGCCGCGGCCCGCGTCGTAGTTGGGGTTGTTCGGGTTGTTGACGTACGAGAGGCCGTTGTAGGCCCACAGGGCGCTGTACCAGTGCTCGATGATCGCCGGCTGCTGGTCGCCGACGCAGCGCGTGGCCCTCCACTTCATGGCCAGGATGCGCGCGCCGGTCGCCGCGTTGTAGGTCGGGTCCGCGGCCACGCGGCGCGGATCGAAATCCGGGCTGTCGCCGCTCCGCATGCCGCTCGTGATCTGGGCGGCGCCGTAGCCGCAGTCGAACGAGATGATCGTCCGCGAGCTCCCCCCTGCCTGATCCATGGGCCGATCCGGCTCGCAGAACTGCTGCCAGCCCGACTCCTGCATGGCGATCGCCTTCAGCAGCTCGCAGGGGAAGGTGGCGAGGACCTCGCGCCGCGCCTCGGGCAGGCCGCAGCCCTGGCCGAAGACGAAGGCGGCAGGGCCGTCGTCTCCCCAGGCCTCGGGCCCCCGCGAGACGCGATCGAAGATGGCGTTCCACTCCGCGATGGAGGGGTTGGTCCCGGGCACGGCGTCGACGGCGCAGCCGCGATCGTTGTAGGCGCTCGACGCGGTGAAGCAGGGGCAGTACGCGGCGCGGGCGGCGGGCGCGACGAGCGCGGCCGCGGCCAGCGAGGCCGGGATGACGAGGCGGCGGCTCATCGCTGCTCCTCCTTCGCCGTCGTGAAGCCGGCGACGGCGATGCGCGCTCCGGGCGGCGCGGGGATCGCGGCGACCTCGCCGCTCGCCGCGTGGATCGCGAAGGGCACCGCGAACGCGGTCGGGTTCGTGTGCAGCGCGGCCACCCACGACGCGTCCGGCGAGACCGCCTGGATGGCGTCGACGCCGGCGCCGAGCGGGCCGCGGACCGCGGCGCGGGCGCCGACCACGAGCAGCCCGGCGGCGCGATCCGGCGTGTACGCGAGCCCGCCGCCCGGCCAGGCGTGCGGGGCGAGGCCGTTGCTCGCGCTCGCCTCGATCCGGGCGCGCTTGCCGCTCCTGAGGTCGAGCTGGTCGATCACCCACGTGCCGGGGTCGACCTCGTGCCGGTTCTGGAACACGAGCGCAGCCGTCGCCGCGTCGATCGAGAAATCGCGCGCGAACGGCGGGATCGACGGGGCAACCACGCGCGTCGCGCCGGTGTCGGGGTTCACGAGGACGATGTCGGCGGACCCAGGCGCCACGCGGTAGATCACGAGCTCGCCTCTCCACTCGCCGGCGAGGAAGGCGAGGTGGCCCGCGACGCTGTGCACGGTGCGGCTCGCGCCGTTGGCGAGGTCGATCTCGTCGATGGTCAGCGTGTCGACCCGAAGCCGCGCGAGGTCGCCGTCGAGCGGCGGCTCGGGACCGGCGACGCCGCGCGAGACGAAGACGCGCCCCGCGGCGGTGACCAGCGGTCGGCTCGCGTGCACGACGCCGTCGCAGAGCGCGACCGGCTCCGCGTGCGGCTCGAGCCGGAAGAGGCTCGCGTTGAACGAGCGGTCGCGGGACGGCCTCGTGTCGGCGGTCGCGACGACGATCGACGTCCGCGGCACGACGCGGGCGCGGACGACCGCATCGCTCAGGTGCTGGAGCGTGGCGAGCCCGGGGCCAGCCTTTTTGCCGCCCACCGCGGCGATGTGGAGCGTGCTCCGGGCTGCCCCCGGGGTGGACGCGAGGAACGCCACCTTGGCCGGGGAGGAGCGCGCGCCCGGCGCCGCGAGGGCCGCCGGCACGAGGAGGCGGCCGACCCGCGAGATCGCGGGCGCAGGGCTCTCGCCGGCGCTGGCGAGCACCGCCGCAGCGGCGATCGCGAGGGCGCCGGGGAGCACGAGTCTGTTCAGAGAGCGCCGTGTCAGGAGGGAGCGGGCGGAGGAGCTGAGACGCACGGTAGTAGAGTAAACGATGCGACACCGGGCGCTCGCCTGCTCGCCAGCATCCTCGCAAGGGCGCGCCTCGGCCGGCCAGGACGCCAGCTCACAGCGCCCCGGCGCCCGCCAGGATCAGCGCCTCGACGGGACGTCGGCGCTCAGAAGCGGCCGGACACGCCGATCCCGGCTGCGCCCGGGCCGGCGACCGGAGTCAGCCGGAGCTTGGCGGCGGGCGCGAGCAGGCCGGAGGGGGTCCGGGGCTGGTTGAACCCGAGCTCCCAGATCAGGCCACCCGCGACGCCGGCAGCGCCCAGCCCGAGGAGCACGCCGCCGACCGTCGCGTACGTGCGGCCCTGGTTGCCCTGGTCGGCGACGTCCGGCTCGCAGTTGATGCGCGACGGACAGCTCTCCTCCGCGGCGCTGATGTCGGCGAAGCCGCTCGAGGTCAGGATCCCGCCGACCAGCAGGGTGACGACGCCGGCGCCCGTGACGATCCACGGCGCGTAGCCGTGAGGAGGCTGCGGCGGAGGCGCCTCCACGGTGCGGCTCGGGACCGCCGAGGCGGTGAGGAGGGGCGGAGGCGGCACGGGCGCCGACGCGGACTCGCTCGCGGTCGGCGTCGGCGCCGGCCGGATGGAGTTCCTGAGGTTCTGGATCTTGTCCTGGATCGTCTGCGCGTCGCTCGCGTCCGGCGTGCGGGCCAGGTACGTCTCCAGCGCGGTCACCGCCTCGGCGCGGTCGCCCTTCTTCTCGTACGCGTTGGCGATGTTGATCAGCGCGCCGTGCGCCGTGCAGTCGAGCTTGTAGACGTCCTTCCAGTACTGGATGGCGCGGTCGTAGTCAGCCCGCTCGTAGAACTGGGTGGCGGCCTTGTGCGCGCCCTTGGCGCCTTCCAGGTCAGCCGCCGTCGGCGTGCGGTTGCACTCGGGGTACTCGATGGCCGGATCTCCTGCTACGGCCAACCCCGCGGCGAGGAACATCCCCGCGCCGAGACCGACCAGCCAAGTCCGAAGCACACGCATCCGAGCTGCCCTCCACGAGAAGTGGGCGCAGCATACTGATCCGTTTCGCCGGCAGCGAGAAAAAGGCATCACGGCGGACTCCGAGGCAATGCGTTCGGCCTGCCGGACCGGCAAGCCGAGCCGCCGAGCCAGGCAACCTGCCGGGGGCAGCCCGCCCGCGCGCCGGCGGACGGCGCGCACCCCGGGCACGGACGCGTGTGCCCCGGGCCCCGGCGCGGGCGCATGGAGCCGCCGGTACGCCGGGAGGCGGTCCCGACGCTTGCCCGGTTACCGGTTCTGCTAGTCTCGCCCGGTGATGCTCCCCGAAAAGAAGCAGATCCTCGTCGTGGACGACGAGGCGAACCTCCGGCGCGTCCTCAGCGCCCAGCTCGGCCGGGATGGCTACGAGGTCCACACCGCGGAAGACGGCGAGGAAGGTCTCACCTTCCTGAAGGAGCACCACATCGATCTGGTCATCACCGATCTCCGGATGCCCAAGGTCGACGGCATGGACCTGCTCCGGGCCGCGCTCCGCGACGACCCCTCGCGGCCTGTCGTGCTCCTCACGGCCCACGGGACCGTCGACAACGCCGTCGAGGCGCTGAAGACGGGCGCGTTCGACTACATCACGAAGCCGTTCGATCAGAACGAGGTGCGCGTCGTCGTGAAGAAGGCGCTCCGCACCCGGGACCTCGCGAGCGCGGACGCCACGCGGGACGTCTCCGCCGCGCTGCCCCGGGGGGGCTCCGACCGGTTCGGCATCATCGGCGAGAGCCCGCCCATCCAGGAGCTCTACGCGATCCTGGAGCGGGTCGCCGACACGCCGACGACGGTGCTCATCAGCGGCGAGAGCGGCACCGGGAAGGAGCTCGTCGCGCGCGCGCTGCACGAGAACTCCAGCCGGCGCGACCGGCCGTTCATCAAGGTCAACTGCGCGGCGATCCCGAAGGATCTCATGGAGTCCGAGCTCTTCGGCTACGAGCGCGGGGCCTTCACCGGCGCGGTCGGCTCCAAGCCGGGGCGCTTCGAGCTCGCCTCGGGCGGCACGCTCTTCCTCGACGAGATCGGCGAGATCCCGACCGAGATGCAGGTGAAGCTCCTGCGCGTGCTCCAGGAGAGCGAGTTCGAGCGGGTCGGGGGCATCAAGACCATCCACGTCGACGTCCGCCTCGTCGCCGCCACGAACCGCGACCTCAAGCGCGAGATCGCGGCGGGCACGTTCCGCGAAGACCTCTTCTACCGGCTCAACGTCGTCCCGATCGCGCTCCCGGCGCTGCGCGACCGGCGGAGCGACATCCCCCACCTCTGCGCGCACTTCGTCGCCAAGTTCAACGCGCGCCTCAAGAAGAGCATCGAGGGCATCGAGCCCGAGGCGCTCGAGCGCCTGTCGTCGCACGCCTGGCCGGGGAACATCCGCGAGCTCGAGAACGTCGTCGAGCGCGCGCTGCTCTTCGCCGACGGCTCGCGCATCCGCCTCGACGACCTGCCGGAGGAGATCCGCAGCGGCGCCCCGTCGACGCCCGGCGCGTCGCTGCCGCTCGCGGCGGCGGCCGCGGACACCTCCCTCGCCCCGTCGACCCCCGACGGCCTCAAGGAGCAGGTCAAGGCGGCGATGAGCAAGCTCGAGCGCGACCTCATCGAGCGCGCCCTCAAGCAGACGCACGGCAACGTCACGCACGCGGCGCGGCTGCTCAAGATCTCGCGCAAGGGGCTCCAGCTCAAGATGAAGGAGCTGAACCTCCGCGAGCGCGACCCCGAGTGAGCCCGTGGTCCCCGGCGAGCCGCGCTCCGTCCGCACGCTGAGGGGGAAGGCCCTCGCGGCCGCCGTGTCGCTCGCCGGGCTGATCGCGGCCTCCCTCGGCTGCGATCGCGGCGGCGGCCCGTCGGGCACGGACGCCGATCTCGACGCCGCGCCGCCCTGGGACGTGGACCAGACCGAGCCGGAGCCGCGCCCCGGCATGGCGTGGATCCCGAAGGGCGTGCTCATCGCCGGCACGCCGCCGGACCGCCTGCCGCGCATCGCCGACGAGGAGATGGAGGGCGCGCAGGTCGTGATGCACGGCTTCTACATCGACGTCTTCTCGTACCCCAACGAGGTCGGCGCCATCCCGACCACGAACGTCACGCAGGACGAGGCGCGCGCGCTCTGCGAGGCGCAGGGCAAGCGCCTCTGCACGGAGCTCGAGATCGAGCGGGCCTGCAAGGGGCCGGCGAACACCACCTACGAGTACGGCGACACGTACAAGGCCTCGGTGTGCGCGACCGGGCAGAGCCGGGTGCTGACGCCCAACGGGGTGAACGCCGGGTGCGTGAGCGGGTTCGGGGTGCACGACCTCCACGGCGGCGTGTGGACGTGGACCTCGAGCCAGTGGCTGCGGGACAGCAGCAAGCCGGGGCTCGTCACGCTGCGCGGGGGCAACGGGCCGACGGGCGATCTCGTGGGGCGCTGCGCCCACGGGCGCGGCGTCAAGCCCGACACGCGCCGCCCCGAGGTCGGCGTGCGCTGCTGCGCCGGGGAGGTGAACAGCTTCGAGGTGGTGCTCGAGGTGACGCGCGATCGCCCGCTCCGGCTGGAGCCGCTCTTCGACGCGCGCACGGCGGCGCAGCTCTCGCTGCTCGCGCCGGAGGAGGTGCGCGCCGCGGCTGGGCCCGGGGCGGCCGAGGACGCGTTCAAGGTGGAGCGCACCTGGACCTGGCATCCCCGCGGCAACGAGGAGCTCGTGCTCGGCGGCGGCTGCGCGCGCCCGGGCGGCGCGAAGGCGGACGCGCGCGGGCGCGTCAAGCGCGCGAAGCGCGCGCGCCCCGGCGACAGGTCGATGTGCGGGCTCCTCGTCGCCCGGATGCGCTTCAGCGCGCCCGTGCTGCTCGCGTTCGTCCCGTCGGACCTCTGGGAGCCGACGGTCGGGGAGACGGATTCCCCGCGCGAGCTCTTTCTCTACGGCGGCGATGCGCTGGGCGCCTTCCGTCGCCGCGTCACGTACGAGTGGGGGAAGATCGGCGTCGCCGACAAGGAGCGCAAGCGCAAGCACAAGGGCCGCCGCGGGCTCTCGTACGACTAGGCGCGGGCGTGTGGCGGCGCGTCGCGAGGAGCGCGCGCGTGCCGCTCTCCGGGCCACCGCTGCCGAGGTGCCACGGTCGCGGAGGGGGTGGCGCCGTCGCGCGGCGGCGACCACATTCCAGCGGCGCGCTCCGGGCCATGGCACATTGGCCTTGCGCCCGCGCGCCTGGAAGGGCAGCGCTAGCAGCGCGCGTCGCCGCCGCTCTGCCCGGACGCTCCCCGATGATCAGCCCGCACGACCCCGAACCGCGCGACGCGCCGAGCAAGCGTCCAGACGACCTCGCGCGGCGTCGCGCGGTGGTCCGGAGGGCGCTGCGCGGCGCCGTCGCGCTGGCCTGCGCGCGGCTCCGCGGCGCGGGCGGCGGGCGGCTCGGGCTCGCCGTGGCCGCGCTGATCTCGCTCGGGTACGGCGCCATGGCGCTCGTGCTCCGGCTGGACGACGGGACGACCTCGCTGGAGGGGCTGCTCGGGTCCGCGGCGCGCGGGCTCGCGTGGGCGGCGGCTGGCCCCATCGCCCTCGCCGCGGCGCACGATCGGCCCGCGGCCGACCGCCGCGACGGCATCGAGGCGCTCGCCGCGGCGCGGGGGATCTCGCGGGCGTCGCTCCACGGCGCGCGCAGCCTCGCCGCGATGCTCGAGATCGCGCGGGTCATCGCGCTCCCGCTGGCCGCGCTCTCCGTGCTCGCGGCGCTCCTCTCCGGCTCGGCGCTCCTCGCGTTGCAGCACCTCGCCTTCGGCGCCGCGCTCGCCCTCTTCGGCGCGGTCTCCGGCGTGACGCTCGGCGGTCTCGCCGCGGCGAGCGGACGCGTCGCCGGAGCGCGAGGGCGCGCCCTGTTCCTGGCGCTGACCTTCATCCCCTGGGCCCTCGCCGACCTGGCCGGCGACTCGAGGTGGTCGATCCCGGGTGCGCTCGGCGCGTTCCTCTCCTTCGCGGCCCGCGCGGCGGGGGGCCCGGCCGGATGAGCCCGGGCGCGCCCATCGTGGTGATCGAGGGGGTGCGCGCGCGCGACGGCGCCGGCGAGGCCGGGCGCCCCCGCGGCAGCCTCGTCGGCGCGACGGCGGCGCTCGGCCCTGGCGTGCACGTTGTCCTCGGCGCGCCGGAGGACGGGACGCTGGCCCTCGCCGAGCTGCTCGCGGGGCGCGCCGCGCCCCTCGCCGGCCGCGTCCTCGTGGCCGGGCGCGAGCCGTTCCGGAGCGCCGCCGCTCGGGCGCGGATCGGCGTGCTCGCCGCCGCCCCGGAGCTGCCCGACGGAGCGTCGGTGGCGTCGTCGATGTCCGTGGCGCTCCGGGCCCGCGGCGCGCCCTCGAGCGGCGCGGCGGCGCTGCTCGAGCCGCTCGGCGTCGCGCCGCTCCTCGGCCGTCGCAAGGCGTCGCTGAGCTTCGCGGAGGCCCGGGCCGTCGAGCTGTCGCTCGCCCTCGGCGTGCCGCAGCCGCTCCTGATCTGCCTCGTCGAGCCGTTCGCCGACGTGGCCGTGCCTTCGCCGGAGCCGGTCCGGGAGCGCCTCCGCGCGCTCGCGGCTGGCGGCGCCTGCGTCGTGCTGATCACGTCCTCGACCGCCGACGCGAGGGCGCTCGCCGATCGCATCCACGTGCTCGACCGCGGCGTCATCGCCCGGATCGAGCCCGGCGACGGCGACCGCCTCGCTGGCGCCTCGAGCGCGCCGGGGGCGGCGAGGCCCGAGGTCGAGCTCCACGTGCTCCTCCACGAGCGGGCGCCCGACGCGCCCGGGGCCCGCGCGCTCGCCGCGGCGCTCGCGAGCGCTCCCGCCGTGCGCGCGTGCGCGTGGGAGGAGGGGCCGCTGGACGCCTCCTCGACGCTGCGGATCCGGGCTGCGGACCGGGAGGCGGCGGCGCTCGCGATCCTGGATGCGGCCGCCCGGGAGGACGTCACGCTCGCCGCGATCGCTTCTCCGGCGCCGTCGATGCACGACGTGAGGGCGGCGACCGCGCTGCACCTGGCGGCCGTTCGCCCGCGCCGGCCGTTCGGCGCCTCCACGGCCGGCGGCGCGCCGCTGCCCGCCCCGCCGCTGCCCGGCGCGCCGCCCCATGGACCGGTCGCCGTGGCGGCGTTCGGCGCCGCGGCGCCGCCCGGCCCGGCGCCGTCCGATCCGCCGCCCGGCTCGGCGCCGTCCGATCCGCCGCCCGGCCCGGCGCCCGTCGGCATGCTGCCGGCGGCTCCCGGCGACGCCGCTGCCGGCGGACAGACCGGGGCAGATCCGCCGCTGGCCGACGGCTCGCCGCGCCCCCCGGAGACAGGACGCCACGATGCTCGGTGAACGCGCTCCGATCGCCGCCGTGCCGCCGCTGCCGCCCGCGCAGGCGGCCTTCGAGCGGAGGACGCCCGCGCTGCTCGCCGTCCGGCTCGGGCTGGAGATGGCCCTCGGCCGGCTCCGGGCGCGGCGCCCGCTGCTGGCGCTCGGCCTCGGCGTCGCGCTCGCGGTCGCGGCCGCGGTCATCGAGGTCGCGTTCGGCTCCTCCGGGGCCGTGGACCGGGCGCTGCTCGCCACGTTCCGCCTCGTCACGCCGCTCACGGTCTTCGCTCTCGCCGCCGACGCCGCCGACCGGACCGCGCTGCGCGAAGCGGCCTGGCCGGCGGCTCGCTTCGGCGCCTCGTCCCACCATGTCGCGCTGGGCATCGCCCTGGCGGCAGTACTTTCGGCCGCCCTCGTCGGCGCGTTGCTCGCCGTCGTCGTCGTCGCCATCGCCCATCGTCCCGGCGCTGCGCCGCTCGTCCGAGACGTGTTCACCAGTGGGTGGATCGGCGCGCTCACCGGAGCGGCCTACGCCGGCTGGTTCTCGCTCGGTGCGACGTTCCTGCGGCGCGGCCACGGTCGCTTCGTGCCGCTCGCCGCCGACTTCCTGCTCGGGGGCTCGGCCGGGATCGTCGGCGCGCTCATGCCGCGGGGCAACGCCGTCAACCTCCTTGGCGGGCCTCCGCCGCTCGGCCTCGGGCAGCCGGCGAGCGCCGGCCTGCTCGCGCTCGGCGCCCTCCTGCTCGCGCTCGCCGCGGCGGCTCGGTGCAAGGAGTAGCGCTGCGGATCAGGTCGGCGGGGGGTCGGTCCTGGTCTGTCCCGACCGGCCGCTTGGCCTCCTTGCCCATGCCGTCGCCAGCGCAAGGGGGATGGCTTCATCCGCCCGTTCACGTACTCTTCGAGGAATGACTGACAACGACGACGAGGCCACCAAGGCGGTCAACACGCCTCGTTCGGTCCTGCTCGTCGGCTCGGCGGAGGAACTGGCGGCGCGCTGCAGGGGGATGTGCCTGCGGGCCCGCGTCATGCTCATCGTCGAGAGCGACCTCGCGGCGCTGACGAACACGGCGGTGGAGCGCAAGCCGCTCGCGCTCCTGTTCCCCGACGACATCTATGCCTTCGACAGCGCGGAGTTCGACGCCCTGGCGCGCGACATCCAGGCCGCGGTGGTGACCCTCGAGCCGGGCGTCACGGACGAGATCATCGAGGCACGGCTCGCGGAAGCGCTGCTCCGCGCCGAGCTCCTCCGGCAGCCCGAGCCCGCGTCGAGCCGGTACGTGCTCGTCCCTGACGGACCGCGACGCTCGAAGCGCCGCTGAGGGAGCGCGGTCCGTCCCCGTTTTCGGCATGATGCCGGCAAGGAGCGTCATCCCTTGAACGAGCTGAACCTCGACCCCGCCGCGTCCCGCCTGACGATCCGCACCCGCGCCGTCGGGATGCTCGCGCGCCTGGCGCACGACCTGGAGATCACCGCGTCCGAGCTGAGCGGTCGAGCGCGGCTCGACGGCGACGCGTGGACGGCCGAGCTCGCGGTCCGCGCGGCCGCGCTCCGCGTCGCGGGGGTGCTGCGCGGCGACCGCCTCGACCCGGAGGCGCTCTCGGCCGGGGATCGCCGCGACATCGAGCGGCGCCTCCGGGACGAGGTGCTCGGGGGCACCGAGCTCGTGGACGTCCGCGCCTCGGGGACCGCGCGGGATCGCGCCGACGTGCGCGTCAAGATCGCCTCGGGCAGCGCCGCGCTCGCGGCGCGCCTGTCCTCGCGCGATCGCGGCGAGGGGGCGATCGGGGTGACGGGGAGCTGTCAGCTCTCGCTGGCTGCGCTCGGCGTGCGCGAGGTCAAAGGGCCGCTCGGGGCGTTCAAGGTGCGGGACGAGATCGAGGTCCTCTTCGATCTCACTCTGCGGCCGGCGGGCTAGGCGGCTCCGACGGGAGCTCGGGGGCCGCCGCGCCGCGCGAGCACGCCCCGTGGACCTGGTAGGGCTTGCCGGAGAGCCGCTTCGCGAGCGAGGCCCCGCGCCATGCGACGTACGCCTTGTTGAACTCGAACACCTGGTCGGCGGCGAAGTAGGGGTTCTTCGTCTTGCCCAGCGTGACCAGCGTGAGCACCTGCTCCGCCACGCTCACGGGGCAGCCCTCGAGCCGGATGACGCTCTCGTTCCTGGCCATCGCGAGCTTGGTCGTCACCTTCACCATCTTCGCGATGACGTCGTCGTGCTTCGCCGTGTACGGGTCCCGCGCGCTCCGCTCGCGGTACAGGCTGTCGATGCTGATCAGCTGATCGCCGATCTTGCCCTTGTACGTCGCGCAATCGCCGATGAAGACGACCTTCTCGCCCGGCTTCGCGTCGATCGGGCCCTCGTAGGCGCCGAACACGACGTGCATCCGCGGCATCTTCGCGTCGCACTCCTTGTCGTACTCGCGCAGGATCTCGATCGCCTCCTCGATCGCCCCTGGACAGCCGCCCCAGCAGTAGTCTGTGTGCTCGGGCTCGGGCGGCGAGCCGGCGTAGGCCGTGATGTTCGTGCCCTCGAAGTACTTCTCGACGCGGACGAGGCCCACCTTGAACCCCCTGGCCTTCTGCTGCGCCTCCTCGAGCGTCACGTCCCCCGTGATCTCGATGTCGCCGAGGTCCATCGGGCCGAAGCCGCGCTCCGAGGCCAGGCGGATGTGCTCGACGCTCCGCGGATCGACGCCGATGATCTGACAGCAGACCGCGTCGAAGGCGACCTGGTTGTTCCCCATGATGATGAGGCCCAGGTCGAACGGCGACGGCGTGAGCATCCGGCCCTCGCCGGCGGTGATCGCGTCGATCGCGATGAACTGCGGCTGCACGATGTACTGGAGGTCGGCGACCTTCTCGTTCAGCCGGTGATCGTGATCGATGAGGCGATGACGGTCGTCCTGGATCCCGATGTAGTTCTTCATCGAGAAGGTCACGGTGGTCCAGGGGTGCGACTTGAACTTGGGACAGTTCACGAAGAAGTCGGCCTTGGCGACCGGCTCCGGCGTGAACACGTAGTCGCGCAGCCGGCCCTCGTGCGTGAGCGGGATCTCGACCTGCTGCTCCTCCTCGAAGTGGTAGTGCTTGACCCCCGTCCTCCGGAACATGGGGTAGTACCCGGCGCCCTCGTACGTCATCCGGGTCGGCAGCGTGATGCCGCACCGCTCGCCGACGGCGAGCTCGGTCACGCGCCCGTCGTCGCGATCCTTGAGCGCGCCGATCACCCCCTCAATGAACTCGGGCCGCGTATAGGCGTGCGGGAAGTGCGCGCCGGAGGCGACGACGTTCGGCTTGATGAGCGTCCGGCCGTGCGGGCGGAGCGAGAGCTCCTCGAGACCGCTGCGCACGATGTCGCGGATCCTCGCCACATCATACGTCGAGCAGCGCCGCAGAATTACACGAGGGCGCGACGTAATTTTCATGAAAACCAGCGTAGATGTCGCCGTGAGTCACCGCAACATCCGCTGGCTCGTCAGCCGCTCCGCAGCCGCTCCGCGCTGCCGATCAGCTCGGACGCTCCACATCGACCAGGCGCGCGAGCTCGGCGCGGACTTCACGCGTCGCGTCGATGAGCCGGCCTTCGAGCTCGTAGATGCGCTCGGCCGGTGTGGGGCCGTCTGGCCCCTGCGGGCCGCGCAGGCGGCAGCGGGCGACCTTCACGCGGATGGCCGTCCCGGTCGACCGGAGCGCGCCCTCCACGCGCGCTCCCGGGGCGGAGGAGGCGGTCGAGCGGAGACGCACGCGGTCGCCGTCGATCTCGACGAGCTCGGCCTCGCCGCCCCTGGACCAGGTGAGATGTGCGGTCATTCCGGCCTCCGCGGGCGTGAGCGCTCCGCGCGGGGCGGGGAGCCGCGCCCGCGGTCGCCTCCGCCGCGGGCCCGCTCGATCGCGGCGCGCGCTTCCCGGGCGGCGTCCTTCTCCTTCATGCTCTCGCGCTTGTCGACGGTCTTCTTCCCCTTGGCGAGGGCGATCTCCACCTTCACGCGGCCGTTCTTGAAGTAGAGGCGGGTCGCGATCACGGTCATGCCCTCCCGCTCCACGCCCTTGCGGATCGCCTCGATCTCGCTCTCGTGGAGCAGCAGCTTGCGCGAGCGCTTCGGCTCGTGCCCGAAGGCCGCCTGGGGCATCACGGGGATGTTGACGCCCTTCAGGAACACCTCGCCGTGCTCGATCGCGCACCAGCTGTCCGTCAGCTCGGCCGCGCCGTCGCGGAGCATCTTCACCTCGCTGCCGAGCAGCACCAGCCCCGCCTCGAACCGATCTTCCAGGGTGTAGTCGAAGGTCGCGCGCTTGTTGCGCACGATGAGCTTCTCTCCCTCTCGTTCCTTCTCTTTGTCAGCGCGGCTCACGCGGCCGCATAGCGCGCGCGCCGCCGCCTGTCCACCGCGTCGCCGCGTCACCGCGGGACCGCGCGGCTCCGGCAGGGCGGCGGGGTCGTCGCTTGACGCCGATCGACGCCGCTCGTCCAATGCATTGTGAGCACGACCAACCGTCGGGCCGGAGGACTCAGTGAATCGCGGACTGCGCTTTTCCGCCTGGCTCGGAGCGGTGGTGGTGATCGCTGCGCTGGCCCCTGCGTGCAGCTGCGCCGCCGACTCCATGGTCGATGAGCCCCCGACGGCGAGCGGCGTCTGGGGCGCTGGCGGCCACGGCGCGGCCGTGAGCTCGGGCGGCGGCGGGGAGGGCGGCGACGGGGGCGCGCAGGCTGGCGTGCGCGCCGGGGCGAGCGAGACGGTGAGCGCCGGCGAGGTCGCGAAGAGCTCGCGCTACCGGATGGTGTTCACGCTCGGCCAGCCGTCGCAGAACCAGGAGAAGACGATCTCCCCGGGGTATCGGATGCGGGGCGGGCTCGTCGGAGCCAACGCGAGCTCGCCATGAAGCCATGAAGAGGACGTGCCGATGAGGACATCGACGATCGCGCTGTGCGTGACGGCTTCCATCCTGGCGGCGGGCGCGATCGCGGGCGCCGGGGCCGCGGAAGCGGCGGTGCCGGCGACGATCACCCATCAGGGCCGGCTCTATGGCGCGGACGAGGCGCCCATCAACGAGACCCTCGAGGTCGCCTTCGCCCTCTACGACGATCGCGACGCGTCGACGCCGCTCTGGAGCGAGGTGCACGCGATCACGTTCGAGGACGGCTTCTTCTCGGTGCGCCTCGGCTCGATCGTCCCGCTCCAGGGCGAGGTCTTCGACGGCGCCGAGCGGTACCTCGGCATCACGGTTGGCGACGATGACGAGCTGAAGCCGCGCGCGGCCGTCGCGAGCGTGCCGTACGCGCTCCTCGCCGGCAACGTGAGCGGCGACATCACGCCGAGCTCGGTCACGGTGAACACCACGAATGGCAGCACGGTGCTGATCGACGCGAGCGGCATCACGGTGAACGACACCCAGGTCATCGACGAGAACGGGAACTGGGTCGGCTCGCCGGCGGGTCTTCAGGGGCCGGCTGGTCCGGCCGGGCCCGCAGGTCCAGCGGGCCCGGCTGGCTCGACAGGCCCGGCCGGCGCCACCGGTCCTGCGGGAGCTGCTGGAGCGACCGGCCCTGCGGGTCCAGCGGGAGCGACCGGGCCTGCGGGTCCAGCAGGTCCAGCGGGAGCCGTCGGGCCCGAGGGTCCAGCAGGTCCGGCGGGAGCCGTCGGGCCCGAGGGGGCGGTGGGTCCAACCGGGCCCACGGGTCCGGAGGGCGCGGTCGGTCCCAGGGGGCCAGAAGGCCCGGTCGGGCCGGCGGGTGCGGAAGGTCCGATGGGACCAGAAGGCCCGATGGGCCCCATGGGACCAGAAGGCCCGATGGGCCCCATGGGACCTGAGGGCCCCATCGGCCCCATGGGGCCAGAAGGCCCGATGGGACCTGCTGGACCTCCGGGGCTCGATGGTCCGGTCGGTCCCGCGGGCCCCACCGGGCCGCAGGGGCCACGCGGCATCACCGGCCCTGCTGGCCCGACGGGGCCACAGGGGGTCGTGCTGTCGCTGATGGTCCACGGCGTCGGCCCGCACAACACCCTGCCGGCCGGGATGCCCGTCGACTTCTTCGGGCCTACCGCCTCGGTCGAGGTCTCGTCGGCGAGCCAGTCTATCTACGCGACAGCGCACCGGTACCTGGGGGCGGATCTATTCCCGGCGGACAGCCTCAACCTTTACATGTGCTACCAGCGGTCTCGCCCCGGACCGACCGGCCCCGTGCTCGAGGACGTGCAGGTGGTCGGCCTTGGCATGACGGGAGGCCGGGTCCCCGCACGCACGCGCGTGTCCTTCGGGCTCAGCGCCGTGATCACCGGCCTTCCCGCGGGCACCTACAACATCGGGATGTGCGGCCAGACCTTCAGCGAGCGCTGGACCAGCAACGACTACGGCTACCTCTCGCTGCTGCTCGTCAACGGTTAGCCGCTAGCCGCCCGCGTCGCACAGGCGCGCGCTGGTCATGCCGGGCAGACACGGCAGGTCGCGTGTGCGCGCCTCGCCGTGCGCTGCCAGAGCGCGCGTGCCCTCGACGACACACGATAATTTTGCGCGGAAAAGCGCAAAGCTGCGGCGCGGATGAGTCGGCACGCTGCCCATGCGTGATCGTCCGCGACGCTTGGACGCTCGGCTGAAAGGGGGCTAAACACTCGCGGTTTCACGCGGGCCTGTCCGCTCCGGACGCCATCCCCGCGGGGCACACCCTTCGCGCCTCCTATGCAATCGATCTGTCTCCGCGGCGCCCGCACGCACAACCTCCAGGGCATTGACCTCGATTTCCGGCCCGGCGAGCTCGTGGCCATCGCCGGCGTGTCCGGCGCCGGGAAGTCCTCGCTCGCGCTCGACACGCTCTACTCCGAAGGACAGCGGCGGTTTGTCGAGAGCTTCAGCCCCTACGCTCGCCAGTTCCTCGAGCGGCTCGAGCGGCCGCCGATCGACTCGCTCGAGCCGGTGGCGGCCGGCGTCGCCGTCGATCGCCGCGCGCCGGTCAAGAGCTCGCGGTCGACGGTCGCCACGATGGCCGATCTCGAGCCGTACTTCTGCGCGCTCTTCGCGCGCGAGGCGGTGCCCGTCTGCCCGTCCTGCGGGGTGCCGGCCGCGCGGACCGATCCCTCGCGCGCCGCCGACCTTGCCGCGAGCGCGCATGAGGGGGCGACCGCGCTCGTGACGTACCCGATCCCGGTCGCGGGCACCGAGCGCTTCCTGGACGTGCGCGAGTCGCTGCTCGCCGCCGGCTACCGGCGCCTGCTCGTCCGCGGGGAGGCGCGCGACCTCGACAGCGTGGCGCCCTCCGAGGCGCTGAGCGGCACGGACAAGGTCGAGGTCATCGTCGATCGCGTCAGGGTCGCTCCCCGCGAGCGCCGGCGCCTCGGCGCCGCGATCGAGGAGGCGTGGAAGGGCGGCGCGGGCGACGCGTCGCTCCACCTGCACCGCAAGGCCGAGGAGCCGGGCGGCAACGGGACGGGGGCGACGCGGCTCCGGCTCGTGCGCGGGCTCGCGTGCCCCTCGTGCGCGCGCGCCTTCGATCCGCCGCGCCCGGGGCTGTTCTCGTACCAGTCCCCGACCGGCGCGTGCACCGCGTGCCGCGGCTTCGGCCGCACCCTCGGCATCGATTACGACAAGGTGATCCCGGACTCGGCGAAGTCGATCGCGGGCGGCGCGATCCGCCCCTGGAACGGCAAATCGACCACGTGGGAACGGAAGGTGCTCCGCGCGTACTGCGAGCGGAACGGGATCCGCACCGACCGGCCGTGGCGCGACCTCTCCGAGGCGCAGCGCACGCTCGTGCTGGAGGGCGAGGGCACGTGGAACCAGGGGAAGTACCCCGGCGTGAAGGCCTGGTTCCGCTGGCTGGAGACGCGCACCTACAAGATGCACGTCCGCGTGCTGCTCGCGCGCTACCGCACCTACGACGTGTGCGGCGCGTGCGAGGGCAAGCGGCTCTCCCCCGAGTCGCTCCTCTACCGCGTCGGCGGCCTCGATCTCGCCGCGTGGCACGAGCTCGAGCTCCGCGACGCCCGCGCGCGGCTCGAGGCCGAGCGCCCCCAGACAGGCCAGGGCGAGATGGCGCGCCGCGAGCTCATCGCGCGCCTCGGCTACCTCGAGCGGGTCGGGCTCGGCTACCTCTCGCTCGCGCGCCAGGCGCGCACGCTCTCGGGCGGCGAAGCGCAGCGCGTCGCGCTCACGGCGGCGCTCGGCACCTCGCTGACCGGCGCGCTCTTCGTGCTCGACGAGCCGACCGTCGGCCTGCACCCGACGGACATCCCGCCGCTCATCGCGGCCATGCGCGAGCTCGCCGATCGCGGCAACGCCGTGCTCGTGATCGAGCACGAGCCGCTCGTCATCGGCGCGAGCGATCGCGTCGTCGAGCTGGGCCCCGGCGCGGGCAAGCAGGGCGGGCGCGTCACCTTCGACGGCCCGCCCGAGGGGCTCGCCGCGCGCGCGCCGTTGCCCCCGGCGCGCGCGGAGCGCCGGACGCCGAGCGGGAAGATCTCGATCCACGGCGCCCGCGAGAACAACCTCCGCGACGTCACGGTCGACGTCCCGCTCGGCGTCGTCGTCGCGATCACGGGGCCGAGCGGCTCGGGCAAGAGCACGCTGGTGAACGACGTGCTCTACCGGCACGTCGCGCGGGCGCGCGGCTACAAGGACATCGAGGCGCCCGGCCTGTACCGGCGCATCGAGGGCACGGCGGACATCCGCACCGTCACGCTCGTCGACCAGGCGCCGCTCGGGCGCACGTCGCGGGGCAACCCCGCGACGTACACCGGCGCGTGGAACCGCATCCGCGCGCTCTTCGCCGAGCGGCCCGAGGCGGCGGCGCGGGACCTCGGGCCAGGCCACTTCTCGTTCAACGTCGCGCTCGGGCGCTGCGAGGCGTGCTCGGGCGAGGGGAGCGAGACGATCGAGATGCAGTTCCTGGCGGACGTGTCGCTGACCTGCCCGACCTGCAAGGGCAAGCGGTTCCGCGACGAGGTGCTCGAGGTGAAGCTCGACGGCCGCTCGGTCGCCGACGTGCTCGACCTCTCGATCGACGAGGCGTTCGACGCGTTCGAGCGGGAGCCCGCGATCCGGCGGGCGCTCGCGCCGCTCAAGCAGCTCGGCCTCGGCTACCTGACGCTCGGCCAGCCGCTCTCGACGCTCTCCGGCGGCGAGGCGCAGCGGCTCAAGATCGCGCGCGCGCTCGGCGAGCCCTGCGCGGGCGCGCTCTTCCTCCTGGACGAGCCGAGCGCCGGCCTGCACCCGGAGGAGGTGAAGCACCTCAACTCCGCGCTCTCCGTGCTCGTGGCCGAGGGCGCGTCCGTGATGGTCGTCGACCACGACCTCGACGTCATCGCGGCGGCCGACTGGGTCATCGATCTCGGGCCGGGCGCGGGCAGTGAGGGCGGGCGCGTCGTCGCGGAAGGGACGCCCGAGCAGGTCGCCAGGACGACGTCGCGCACCGGCAGCTCGCTGGCCGAGTGGCTCGCGGCGCGGGGCGGCGCCTCGTCGCGGCGGCCCCGGCGCGGCGCTGCGGCTGCCGCGCCCGCCGCCCCGAGATCCGGCAAGCGCGGCAGCAACGGCGCCGCGCGCGCCTCGCTCGACCGGGGGCGGATCGAGGTGGAGGGCGCCCGCGAGCACAACCTCGCCGAGGTCTCGACCGTGATCCCCCACGGCCAGATCGTCGTCGTCACCGGCCCGAGCGGCTCTGGCAAGAGCACGCTCGCCTTCGACGTCGTCTTCGCCGAGGGCCAGCGGCGGTTCCTTGAGACGCTGACCCCCTACGCGCGCCAGTTCCTCCCCACGCTGCCGCGACCGGACGTCGACCGCGTCACCGGCGTCCCCCCGTCGATCGCGCTCGAGCAGCGCACCACGCGCTCGGGCGCCAACTCGACCGTCGCGACCGTGACCGAGATCGCGCACTACCTGCGGCTGCTCTACGCGAAGGTCGGCGAGGCGCGCTGCCCGGACTGCGACGTCCCGATCGAGGCGCGCTCGCCCGACGAGGTCTACCGCGCCCTGCTCGCGACGCGCGGCGCGCGGACGCTCCTCGCCCCCGCCGTCGTGGCGCGCAAGGGCACGTACCTCGACGTCTTCACCGCCGCCGCCCGCGCCGGCATCACCCGCGCGCTCGCCGACGGCGAGCCGTGCGCGACCGACAGCCCTCCTCGCCTCGACAAGCGCCGCGAGCACTCGATCGATCTCGTGATGTACGAGGGCCGCATGGACGGCCTCGATCGCGCGCTCTTCGATCGCGCCCTCTCGTTCGGTCGGGGGGCGGTGAAGCTCGCCGGCGGCCGCGGCGGCGAGCAGCTGCTCTCCACGACGCGCACCTGCCCGCGCTGCGGCGTCGGCGTCCCGGAGCTCGATCCCCGCTGGTTCTCGTTCAACACGAAGCAGGGCCGCTGCGAGTCGTGCGAGGGGACGGGGGCCTCGGACTTCGACGACGACGCGCTCGCGACGCCCGACCCGTGCGAGGCCTGCGGGGGCTCGCGCCTCGCGCCGATCCCCCGCGCTGTCCGGCTCGCCGGCGAGCGCTACCACCAGGCGTCCGGCCGGTCGGTCGCGGCGGCCGCCGCGTGGGCGAGGGGGCTGCGCTTCGCGGGCGATCGCGCGCTGATCGCCGAGGCGCCGCACAAGGAGCTCTGCCGCCGGCTCGACTTCGTCTGCGAGGTCGGCCTCGGTTACCTCACGCTCGACCGGCGTGCGTCCACCCTCTCGGGCGGCGAGATGCAGCGCCTGCGGCTCGCGGCGCAGCTCGGCAGCGGACTCACCGGCGCGCTGTACGTGCTCGACGAGCCGACCATCGGCCTGCACCCGCGCGACACCGATCGGCTGCTCGACAACCTGCGGAGGCTCGCCGGCATGGGGAGCACCGTGCTCATGGTGGAGCACGACGCCGACACGATCCGCGCCGCGGATCACCTGATCGACCTCGGCCCGTCGGGCGGACGCAAGGGCGGCAGGATCGTCGCGGCGGGCCCGTCGCGCGAGGTGCTCGCGAACCCCGACTCGCCGACCGCCCGCGCGCTCGCCGGCGAGGACGCCCTGCTCAGCGCGCGCCCGGCGCGCCCGCTCGCGCGTGAGCACATCGAGCTGCTCGGCGCCCGCGCGCACAACCTGCAGGGGGACGCGCTCCGCATCCCTGCGGGCCGGATGACGGTCGTCGCCGGGGTGTCCGGCTCGGGGAAGAGCACGCTCATCCAGAAGGTGCTCTACCCCGCCGCCCGCCGTGCCCTGAAGCTGGAGGCGCCCGAGCCGGGCCCGCACAAGGCGCTGAAGCTGCCGAAGAGCATCCTGCGCGCGGTGGCCGTCGACCAGTCGCCCATCGGGCGGACGCCGCGCTCGGTCCCGGCGACGTTCCTCGGCGTCTGGGACGAGGTCCGCAAGCTCTACGCCGCCTGCCCGGACGCGCAGGTGCGCGGCTACGGCCCGGCGCGGTTCTCCTTCAACACGGCGTCCGGCGGGCGGTGCCCCGCGTGCGAGGGGCAGGGCGTCATCGCGCACGAGATGTCGTTCTTGCCCGACGTGACCACGCCTTGCGAGGCGTGCGGCGGCGCGCGCTTCGAGCCGGCGACGCTCGACGTGCGCTACCTGGGCCTGTCCGTCGGCGAGATCCTCGACCTCACGGCCGAGGAGGCCGTCGAGGTCTTCGCGGCTCACCCCCGGATCCGCGCGCCGCTCGCGACCATGTGTGACCTCGGCGTGGGCTACCTCCACATCGGCCAGGGTTCGCACACGCTCTCGGGCGGCGAGGCCCAGCGGCTCAAGCTCGCGGCGGAGCTGACCGCCGGCGCGCGGCCCAAGCCGACGCTCTACGTGCTCGACGAGCCCACGACCGGCTTGCACCTGGCGGACGTGACGCGCCTGGTCCGCGTGCTCGATCGCCTGGTCGAGCGCGGCGACACGCTGGTGATCATCGAGCACCACCCGGCGGTCATCGCGTGCGCGGATCACGTGGTCGAGCTGGGACCGGAGGGCGGCGCGGGCGGCGGGCGCATCGTGGCGGAGGGCACCCCGCGCGAGGTGGCGCGTCAGCCGACGGCGACGGGCGAGGTGCTGAAGAGGATCTTCGCGAAGGCCACCTGAGCGGGCGCGCCGCCGTCAGGGGCGCGCCGTCGCGCGAGGGGCGCGCCACCGGAAGGCGCGGCGCGCCGCCTCGGGGAGCGCGGTTCAGTCGCCGGAGCGCTTCGCGTACTGGTACGCGGTGTATGCGGAGATCAGGTGGCAGATCCAGCCGAGCCAGCCGCCCGAGCCGATCCACAGGCCGGGCGTGACGATCAGCCAGAAGATGCAGCGCAGAAACGCGCCGTTATAGAGCTGCCCAACGCCAGGAACGAGGAACGAGAGGACTGCGGCGATCCCGGATTTGCTCATGACGTCGGAACCTGATCACCCCGACCGCTCTGTCAAGCGGGCTCAGGAAGAGCCCTCGGGGCGCGCCCGCCGCACAGCCGTCGTGGTGACGCGGGCAGCGCGGATCAGCTCAGTTCCTGCCCGGCAGGACGATCCTCTTGCGTCCCGTCGAGGACGTGGAGGGGGTGGGCGTGGAGCTCGTCGTGGAGGGCGTCGGAGGCGTGGTGGTTGGCGACGTCTGCGTGCCTGTGGCGCTGGCGCTGGGCGTCGATGCCGGCTTGGGTTGCGTCCGCGGCGGCGGCGGCTTCGGGGCCGCCACGGGCGCCGGGTCCGGCGGGGGCGGCTCGGGCGTGGTGGCCGCGGGCGGGGGCGGCGGCGGGTCGCCGGCGACGGACGCAGGGCCCGGGGGTGTATCGACCGCCGGGAGCGTCGCGGTGTCGTCGGACGAGCCTCCGCTGCGCATCACGAAGAAGGCGGTCGTGATGCCTCCGATGACCACGAAAGCGCCGATCCCGATCAGCGCGAGCGTCGGGCCGGAGCTCTTCGGGCGAGGCCGCGCGGCCATCGGTGCCGCGTACATCGGCGCGCTGCCCGGTGCCTGGGGAGCGCCGTGGTACCCCGGCGCGCCGGCCGCCCCGAGCCCGCCTGGGGCGCCGAATGGCGAGCCGCCGTACGGGCTGGCGGGAGGCTGCGCCGGCTGCCCGTAGGCGCCCCCGGGTCCTGGGGGGCCGCCGTATGTCGCTGTCGCGCCAGGGCCATAGGGGCCAGGCCCGCCTGCCGGCGGCGCGCCGTAGGCCGGCGGCGCGCCGTAGGCCGGCGGCGCACCGTAGGCACCCCCGGGAGGGCCGTAGAGCCCGGGCGCTCCTGGCGGGGGCGCGCTGTTGCTCGCGTCCTCGACGATGGTCCGCGGGACGCTGGCGCCACTGGCGTCCTGCGGCGCCGCGCCCGGAGGCACGGGGAAGGCGCCCTGTGGCGAGTTGAGCCCTGCGAGCGGAGGCTCGCCGGGCACGGTCTTGCCAGGGCCGTACATGCCGCTCGGGTTCGCAGGCCATCCGGGCGGGGGACCGCTATTCTGGTTGCTCATCGAGATCGCATCCTACCGTGAGCGCCGGGCGAGTCAGTTGTTGGGTACGATGATCACGCGTCGCGGCCTGCCCGACGGCGTGGTGGGTGGGGTCGTCGTCGCAGGCGGGGTCGTCGTGGTGCTGGGCTGGGGGCCGGCCGGAGGCTGCGCGCTGGTCGGCGCCGGGAACGGGAACGGGAACGTCGAGGGGATGACGAGGGGCGGCAGCTGGGGGATGATCGTCGTCCCGCTGGGGCGCGTCGACGGTGTCGGGGTGGTCGGCGTCGTCCCCGTCGCGCTCGGCGTTGTCGCTGGCGGCTTCGAGGTCGCGGGCGGCCTGGGCTGGGGCTGAGGCTGGGGCTTGGCGACGACCGGCGGATCGGCCGGGGGCGGCGTCACGGCGGGGGACGTCGTGGCCGGAGGGCTGGTATCGGCAGGGACCGAGATGGCCGGCTGGAGCGTCGGCATCGCCGGCGGCAGCTCTGCCTGATCCCTGTGGTTGAGCTCGCTGGCGACGTAGATGCCGCCCACGACCGCGCCCGTGATCCCCGTGGCGAGCAGCAGGATCGTGAACAGCGACGTGCCGCGTCGAGCAGGCGGCTGTGCTCCGGAGCTGCCGTGGGAGATCCTCGGCAGCGGCTCCATCGGAGCCGTCCCGGGGATGTATCCCTGCACACCGCCACCGTAAGGCCCGCCGTATCCGGGCGCCGGACCGCCGTTGAACGCGCCGGGAGGACCCGAGCTCCGGCCCATGAAGGGCGGCGCGTTGCCGACCGCCGTCCCGCCCGGGCGCGGCGACACATCGAACGGCCCCGGCTCATGGCTCGTCGCCGGCACGCCGGGCATCCCGTGCGGCGGCATGTAGGGCGCCGCGCTCACGGTCGCCGGCTGCCCGACCGGAGGATAGCCCCCGGGGGCGAAGTACGGGCCCGAGGAGGGCTCTGGCCTGGGTGTGAACCCTGAAGCCGACGCGGAGGGGGCTCGGGCGTCCGAGGAGAAGCCTCCCATGGGGGTCGAGGGCACTCCCGGCGGCCCGCTCGAGGCGTGCTGCGCGCCGTTGTCCTCCGGCGGTATCGTCTTGGGGACGGAGCTGATGCGGCCGTCGCCCATCGCGCTGGCGGCGGGGGACATCGCGGGCGCCGCGAGGCCGGCCGCGGACGAACGCGCCAGGCTGACCTCGGACGGCGAGGGGGTGAGCGCCGACGGCGCCCGGGCGGCGCGGGCGAACGGCTCGAGGGCGCTGCGGAACTCGGCGGTGGTCGCGAACCGATCGGGCGGCGAGGCCGCCATCGCGCGGTGGATGGCGGCGCAGAGGGTGGGTGCGAGCTCCGGCGCGAGATCCGAGAGCCGCGAGATCTGGCCCGACAGGTAGGCACCCGCGATCTGCTGAGGCTCGTCGCCGCCCACCGGCCGCCGGCCGGCCAGCATCTCGAAGATGATGACGCCCAGCGAGAAGATGTCGGCGCGCGCGTCCACGGAGTCCGCCGAGTACGCCTGCTCAGGGGCCATGTACTCGGGCGTGCCCATGATCACGCCGGGGCGCGTGAGCCCGCGATCGAGCTCCCCCGTGACCTTCAGCTTGGCGATGCCGAAGTCGAGCAGCTTGATGAGCGGGTCCCCCTTGGACGTCTTCGTGATGATGACGTTGTCCGGCTTGAGGTCCCGGTGGACGACGCCCGCGCGATGGGCAGCCTCGACACCCTCGAGAATCTGCATCGCGTACTCGAGCGCGTCGGCGTAGGCGAGCCGGACGCCTGCCCGGTAGAGCTCCTCGTACAGGGCCTGGAGCGTCTTCCCCTCCAGGTATTCCATCACGATGAACGCGAGGCCGGAGGCCGTCTGGTCCACGTCGACGACGCGCACCACGTGCGCGCTCTGGATCTGCGCGGAGACGCGCGCCTCCTGCAGGAAGCGCTGCACCAGGCCGGAGCGGCGGGACAGCTCGGGGTGGAGAAACTTGAGGGCGACCGTCGTCCCCAGCACCTCGTGGCGGGCTTCGTAGACGCTCCCCATGCCGCCGTCCCCGATGACGCGCACGAGTCGGTACTTGTTATTGATGACCTGGCCTGCCTGCGGACGCATCGATCTCCGTTGAGGGCGCTGGAGTTGCTCGGAGAGTCTCACAGGCTGGTAGACGAACGTCAGCCCCATTTGTGCGACACAGCGTCGCGATGGTCGCGACCCGCACCGTTTTTTCGGCGCCGCGCGTCCCGCCGTCCCGTCCGGGTCCCGTCCCGGGCAGCCCCGCCGCCGAGCCCGCAAGCCCCGGCTCAGGGTCTCATAACGCATTGCGTCATGATGGGCGAGGGGGGGCGACGTCGCTGATGCGCGCGCGGGGAGCGAGTATACCTGGGTCGCCGCCGGCGTGCGGCGCTCTAGGAGATGCCTGTGCTGGCTGCGCCGTTGCTCGATGCCTTGATCGATCGTGCTCTGGAAGAAGATCTCGCGGGAGGCGATCTCACGACCGAAGCCTGTGTCGAGGCCTCCGCGCGCGCGACCGCGAAGGCGGTCGCGCGCAAGCCGCTCGTCGCGTGCGGGGGGGCCGTGTTTCTTCGCGTCTTTCAGCGCCTGGATAGGCAGGTGGAGGGCGAGGTGCTGGTCCAGGACGGCACCGCCGTCGACACTGGCGCGGTGCTCTGGACGGTGCGCGGGGCCGCGCGCACGCTCCTCAGCGCGGAGCGCACCGCGCTCAACCTCGCGCAGCGGATGAGCGGCGTGGCCTCGGAGGCGCGCCGCTACGCCGCGGCGATCCCGGCCGGGTCCGGCGTGCGTATCACCGACACCCGCAAGACGACGCCCGGCCTCCGCGCCCTGGAGCGCTACGCGGTGCGGGTCGGCGGCGCGCACAACCACCGCGACAACCTGGGGAGCGCCGTGATGATCAAGGACAACCACATCATCGCGGCGGGCGGTATCACGACCGCCATCGCCCGCGCGCGGGCGCGCGCCCCGCACACGACGAAGGTCGAGGTCGAGGTCGCCTCGCTGCAGGAGCTCGACGAGGCGCTGGCCGCGGGCGCGGACATCATCATGCTCGACAACTTCACGCTGGCCGACGTCAAGACCGCGTCTGCGCGCGCGCGGTCGGCGCAGCATGGCCGGCCCCTCCTGGAGGTCTCCGGCGGCATCACGCTGGAGCGCATCCCCGAGCTCGCGGCGGCGGGCATCGACGTCATCAGCGTCGGGGCGCTGACGCACTCGGCGCGCGCGGCCGACATCGCGCTGGATCTCGCGCTGTGAGGCGGCTCGACGCGGCCGCCGTCGAGCGCGAGCTCTCGCGCCTCGGCGCGTCGCTCGGCACGCCGCTCGCTGTCGCGGCGGAGACGGCGTCGACGAACGACGACGCACGGAGCGCGGCCGCCGCCGGCGCGCCGCACGGGGCTGCGTTCCTCGCCGACGCGCAGACGCACGGGCGAGGGCGCGGCGGCCGCTCCTGGCACTCCCCGCCCGGGGAGAACCTCTACCTGTCGGTCGTGCTGCGCCCCGGCCTGCCGGCGAGCAGCGTCGCCCCCATCGCCCTCGTCATGGGCCTGGCCGTCGCGTCCGTCGTCGAGCGACGGCTCGCGTCCGCGGCGCGCCGCGGCGCGCCCGGCGACGGCTCCGCCGCCGAAGTGCGGCTCAAGTGGCCGAACGACGTGCTGGTCGGGGGCCGCAAGCTGGCGGGGATCCTCGTCGAGGCCCAGCTCCGCGGCGACGCCGTGAGCAGCGTGATCGTCGGCGTCGGGCTCAACGTCCACGCGTCGAGCTTCCCGCCGGAGCTCGCGGCGCGGGCCACGTCGCTCGCGCTGCTCGGGATCGACGACGTCCCGCGCGAGCTCCTCGCCGCGGAGCTGCTCCAGGCGCTCGGCGACGCGGCGGCGCGGTTCGAGGCGGGGAGGCTCGCCCCCTTCGCGGAGGATCTCGCCCGGCTGGACTGGCTGCGCGGCCGCCGCGTCGACGTGGCCGGCGTGACCGGCGTCGCGGCGGGGATCGACCCGGAGGGGCACCTCCTCATCCACGGCGCGGACGGCGTCCTCCGGGCGGTCGCGGCGGGCGAGGTCAGCGTGATCGCCGGCTGAGCGCCCCGCGCCGCTTGCGTTGCGCGCTCCGCGCGGCCAAAGCTTGCGCCCCACCGCGGGTCACCGGCGGCGCGGAGCCGTCCGGGCCGACCAGGCTCCTCAGGAGGCGCCGCTTCCTTGAAAGAAGACACCCTCGTCGTCCACGAAATCTACGCCAGCGTGCAGGGCGAATCGACGTTTGCCGGGCTGCCGTGCACGTTTGTCCGGCTCACCGGGTGCAACCTGCGCTGCGCCTGGTGCGACACGACGCAGGCCTTCTACGGCGGCAAGCGCCTCCGCCGCGGCGATGTCCTCGAGCGCGCGCTGGCCTGCGGCACGCCGCTCGTCGAGCTCACGGGAGGGGAGCCCCTCCTCCAGCCCGGGTCGTTCCCGCTCATGGCGGAGCTCTGCGACGCAGGCCGCACGGTCCTCGTCGAGACCAGCGGCGAGGCCGACGTGTCGCGCGTCGATCCGCGCGTCCACAAGATCATGGACCTGAAGGCGCCCGGCTCGGGGGAGTCCCACCGGAACCGCTGGTCGAACCTGGAGCACCTCACGCCGCGCGACGAGATCAAGTTCGTGCTCGCCGACCAGGCGGACTACGAGTGGATGCGGGGCACCATCCGCGAGCGGCGCCTCGACGCGCGCGGCGTGACGCTGCTCGCCTCGTGCGTCTGGGGCAAGCTGGCGCCGCGGGACCTCGTGCAGTGGGTGCTCGACGACGGCCTCCGCGTCCGGGTGCAGGTCCAGCTCCACAAGGTCATCTGGGGCGCGGACGCGCAGGGGGTCTGACCTGCGGGCCGCCCTCTCCACGGCGCGCCTCGGCGGAGCGATGGAGAGGAGCGGCGCCGGCCTCTCGTGGTCTCAGCGCTCTCCGCGCAGGAACTGCTCGTAGTCATCCACGTCGCGGGGCGAGCCGATGACGAGGGCCACGCGCTCGTGGAGCGAGCTCGGGACGAGATCGAGGATGCGATCGGTCCCCGTGCTCGCCTTGCCGCCGGCCGCCTCGAAGATGAACGCGAACGGGTTCGCCTCGTAGAGGAGCCGCAGCTTGCCCTGGCCGCTCCGGTCGGCGGGGTAGGCGAAGACGCCGCCCTTCAGCAGCGTCCGGTGCGCGTCCGCGACCAGCGACCCCACGTACCGCGCGCCGTAGGGCCGCCCCTCGTGCTTGTTTTCTTCCTTGATCCAGGCGTTCCAGCGGCGCACCGCCTCGGGCCACCGCGCGCTGTGGCCCTCGTTGATCGAGTACGTCGCGCCGCGCTCCGGGATGCGGATGTTCTCGTGGGAAAGGAAAAACTCACCCACGGTCGGGTCGTAGGTGAACCCGTGCACGCCGCCGAGGCCGGTCGTGAGGACGAGCAGCGTCGACGACCCGTAGAGCACGTAGCCCGCCGCGAGCAGATCGCGGCCGGGGCGCAGGAAATCCGAGGGATCGGCGCCCATCTTCGCGTCGCTCTTGCGGAGCACGCCGAAGATCGTGCCGATCGAGATGTTCACGTCGATGTTGGACGAGCCGTCGAGCGGGTCCATGACGACGAGGTACTTGGCGCGCGGGTCCGTGGAGAGGAGCCTCAGCTCGCCGAGCTCCTCGCTCACGACGGCCGCGCAGTGCCCGCGCCTCCCGAGCACGCTGAGCAGCGTCTCGTTGGCGACCTCGTCGAGCTTCTGCACGACCTCGCCTTGCACGTTCGTCTGCCCCGTGTACCCGAGGACGTTGGCGAGGCCGGCCCGCCGGACCTTGGACGTCACGAGCTTCGCCGCCAGGCTCAGCTGATTCAGGAGGGAGGTGAACGCCCCCGTCGCCGCGGGAAACCCGAGCATCCCCTCGAGGATGTACGTCTCCAGCGTGATCCCGACGCGCGACTGCGCGTCCGGCGGATTCCAGCTCAGGTTCCGTTGGTCCGATGAGAGCGACATGATCCCTCCGCGTTGTTGGCCAGGGACGTCGCCGCCCCAACCCTCTGCTCGCGCCTTCGCTGGCCGTCGCTCCCTCGAGAGCCGACCGGCGCAGCGTCGAGAATTGCGTATCCCATGCCCGCGCACAACATCCTCCATCGCCGGGCCTCCGGGGAGTTCGGCTGGCTACAGTCGTGCTCCTCCTGACGACATCCCGCGAGCCCGCCCGCTCGCGCGGGCGTCGGGCATCGAGGTTCGGGTTCACGCCCCGGGCGGGCCACGCGTTCCCGGTACCGCAACACCCTTGACGGAGTGATTCATGGCGCTGACTACCCGTGTAGAGCAGATCCTCTCTTGGTACGCCGCCGAGAACCCCGGCACGCTGACGAACCTCGTCCGGCTGTTCAACCACGGCGCGCTCGCGGGCACCGGCAAGCTGGTGATCCTGCCGGTGGACCAGGGCTTCGAGCACGGTCCGGTGCGATCGTTCGCTCCGAACCCGGAGGCTTACGACCCCGACTACCACTTTCAGCTCGCCATCGACTCCGGGTGCAGCGCGTACGCGGCGCCGCTCGGGTCGCTGCAGGCGGGCGCTGCCAGGTTCGCGGGGCAGGTGCCGGTGATCCTGAAGCTCAACAACAGCGACACGCTGGCCCGCGTGGAGCAGCCCATCTCGGCGGTGACCGGCTCGGTCGAGGACGCGCTCCGCCTCGGCTGCGTCGGGGTCGGCTACACGATCTACCCCGGGTCCGGCGCGCGAAACCGGATGTACGAGGACCTTCGTGAGATCACCCTCGAGGCCAGGCGCAAGGGCCTGGTCGTCATCGTCTGGAGCTACCCGCGCGGCGCCGGGCTGTCCAGGCAGGGCGAGACGGCCATCGACGTCTGCGCCTACGCCGCGACGATCGCGGCGCAGCTCGGCGCGCACATCATCAAGGTCAAGCCGCCGACGGCTCATATCGAGCAAGAAGAGGCGAAGAAGCTGTACGAGAAGTACAGTATCCCCCTCCAGACGCTCGCCGACCGGACCCGCCACGTCGTGCAGGCGACCTTCAACGGCAAGCGTGTCGTGATCTTCTCCGGTGGCGAGTCCAGGTCGACCGACGCCGTCCTCGCCGACGTGCGCGAGATGGCCGCGGGCGGCTCCTTCGGCTCGATCATGGGGCGCAACGCGTTCCAGCGGCCGCGCGCCGAGGCGCTGAGGCTCCTCTCGGACGTGATCCAGATCTACAAGTCGGCGCGCTGACGCCCCTCGATCCAGCGCTCGGGGCGGGGGCGCTCGGCCGAGGTCCGGCCAGGCGCACCGCCGGCGAGCGCCGCGACGCCAGCCCATCGCGGCGTCTGCCGAACACCGGGCGCGCGCCGCGTTGGCGAGCGCGCCGGCCGTCCGCCCTCGGGGAGCGCGCTCCCGCCCGCCCCTCGGTCTGACCGCTCGCGGGCATCGTCCACGTCGACGGGATTAGCCCTTCGTGATTAGATGCCGCGCTGGAAACCCTCCACGTCCGCGCTCAGGAGACCGCATGCCGATCAAAGTGAACCTCGCCTCGTCAGACCCGCTGAGCATCGCCGTCGACGTCGCTGTCATCGGCGTGCCCGAAGGCGCTTCGACGGGTGAGGGCGTGCTCGCGAGGCTCGCGGCGGCGCTGGGTGATTCCGTGGCCCACCAGGTCAAGCGCGACGACTTCACGGGAAAGAAGGACCAGAGCATCGAATTCGTGACGAACGGCGCGCTGAAGCCCGGCCGCGTGCTGCTGCTCGGCCTCGGGTCGGGCAAGGTCACCGACGTCGAGTGCCGGGTGCTCGCGGCGAAGGGCGCGCGCTTCGCGAACGGCGTGCGCGCCGAGAGCGTCGCGGTCGTGGTGCCGCCCGGGGTCGAGCGCGGCGAGCGCGCCGCCGCGGAGGGGCTCGTGCTCGGGGCCTACCGGTTCACCCGCTACTTCACGGGCGATCGCGTGCCCAAGTTCGGGCTCTCGCGCGGCACAGTGGTCATCGAGGGCAAGGCGGGCAAGGCGGCGCGCGACGCGGTCGCCCTTGGCCAGCAGGTCGGCGACGCCATCTGCGTCGCGCGCGATCTCGTCAACGAGCCGCCGAACGAGCTCTACCCGGAGGCCCTGGCGCGCGTCGCGGCGGACGTGGGCAAGCAGCACGGGCTCAAGGTGACCGTGTTCGACAAGGCCGCGCTGATCAAGCGGGGCATGAAGCTCATCATGGCGGTGGGGCAGGGGAGCGCGCGTGACCCCCGGCTGATCCACATGGTCTACGCTCCCGCCGGGAAGCCGAAGGGGAAGCTCGCCTTCGTGGGCAAGGGGCTCACCTTCGACAGCGGCGGCCTCTGCATCAAGCCGGCGCCCGGCATGGAGGAGATGAAGGGCGATATGGGGGGGCCGCGAACGTGGTCGCGCTGATGGCCGCCGTCGCGGCCGCCAAGCCGAACGTCGAGGTGCACGGCATCATCGGCTCCGCGGAGAACATGCCCGACGGCGCGGCGTACCGCCCCGGAGACATCTTCGGATCTCTCGACGGCAGGACGGTGGAGATCATCAACACCGACGCGGAGGGGCGCCTCGTCCTCGCCGACTGTCTCGCCTACGCGCGCGCGCTGAAGCCGGACTTCATCGTCGACAACGCGACCCTCACCGGCGCCTGCGTCGTGGCCCTCGGGCCGACGGTGTCGGGCTTCTTCTCGAACCGGGAGGAGCTCGCGGAGCGCATGCGGAGCGCCGCGAAGGCCGCGGGCGAGTCGATGTGGCAGCTGCCGCTGGCCGAGGAGCTCCGCGAGGGCCTGAAGAGCGACTGGGCCGACATCAAGCACACGGCCGACCGCTGGGGAGGGGCCATCACCGCGGCCCTGTTCCTGCGCGAGTTCGTGGGGGATGTCCCGTGGGTCCACGTGGACATCGCCGGCCCGTCGATGGCGAGCAAGCCCTACGGCATCGTCTCCAAGGGCGGGACGGGCCACGGCGTGCTTACCTTCCTCCGCCTCATCGAAGGCTTCACCGGCTAAACCGTGCAACTCCGCCGCAAGCTCGCGCGCGCCATGGGCCGCGCCATCACCGACTTCGACATGATCGCCGACGGCGATCGGATCCTCTGCGCCGTCTCCGGGGGCAAGGACAGCTACGCGATGCACGCGCTCCTCGTCGACCTCGCGCGGCGCGCGCCGGTCCGGTTCAGCGTGATCGCGATCAACATCGACCAGGGGCACCCTGGCTATCCCGGACACCTCCTGGCCGACTACATGGCCGCCGGCGGCTACGAGTTCCGGATGATCTCCGAGGACACGTACTCGATCGTCACCGAGAAGATCCCCGAGAACAAGACGTACTGCTCGCTCTGCTCCCGCCTGCGGCGGGGCATCCTCTACCGCGTCGCGCGCGAGCTCGGCTGCTCGAAGATCGCCCTCGGCCACCACCGCGACGACGCCGTGACGACGCTGCTCTTGAACCTGATCTTCGCCGGCCAGCTGAAGTCGATGCCTCCGAAGCTCATCTCCGACGATGGCGATAACGTCGTGATCCGCCCGCTCATCTACTGCGCCGAGGACGAGCTCGCGGCGTTCGCGGCGGAGGAGCGCTTCCCCCTCATCCCCTGCGATCTGTGCGGGTCTCAGGACAACCTCCAGCGCAAGGCGGTGAGCCGGCTCCTGGCGGAGCTCGACGCACGCCACCCCGGCGCGAGGCAGAACATGCTGGCCGCCCTCGGCAACGTGCGCCCGAGCCACCTCCTGGACACGGGTCTCTGGAAGCGGCTCGGGCTCGAGGTCGCCCGGGAAGAGGGCAGCGCGAGCGGCGCCGTGGGCGCCGACGGGCCAGCGCCGGACGTCCTGCCCGTGGGCAACCTCCTGCGGAACCTGGCCTAGCGG
Organism: Sorangium sp. So ce321; assembly: GCF_051530195.1. Classification (NCBI taxonomy): domain Bacteria; kingdom Pseudomonadati; phylum Myxococcota; order Polyangiales; family Polyangiaceae; genus Sorangium; species Sorangium sp. So ce321. The sequence continues at coordinate 3,999,758 of NZ_CP150329.1, forward strand.
CCCGCCCATGAGCACGGATGCCCCCGGCGCGATCTCGATCGGCGACCCACGTGACGCGGAGTCGGCGGCGGCCAGCGCTGGTGCTGGCGGGGGCGGCGGGGCGCCTGCGCGCGAGGCCGACGGGCAGTCCGACGCCGAGGGCCCCGACGCCGCGCAGCCCGGGGCAGCGCGCTTCGATATCGGCCTCGGCGACGGGCGCGCCCCCCAGGCGCTGCTCGCTGCGATCGTGGCCTGGATGATCACGGTCGCGCCGGCCGCCTTCGGCCGCGGCGCGCCGCTGTCTGCCAGCGTCGCCGCCACGCTCGCCTTCCTGTGCGGCATCGCCGCGCCGCTGCTCTCTGCCACCCACCGCCGGCTCGCGCGGCACCTCGGCATTTCGGTCTTCCTTGCGCTCGTCACGCTGACCTGGCTGCTCGCTTCTCCTTCGCTCCAGCCGTCCCGCCTCGACCCCGTCCGCGCCGCGATTGGCGCGATCGCCTGGGGAATCTTCGCGCTCTCCTGGCGCGACCGGTGGGATGCGCGGCGCCAGCCAGAGCCGGACCCGGACGCCCCCCTCCTTCAGGCCCGAGGCCATCTGCCTCCGCTCGCGACGGCGGTCGTCGCGTTCGGCTCGCTCGTGAGCCTCGCGATCCTGGTGCTCGCGTGGCGGGTCCGGGACCTGGATCGGGCCCTCCTGGCGCAGGCCGTCGCCATGGCCTGCGCCGTCGCGCTGATCACCGCGGCGTCTGGCGTCGCGGTCGCCCGTGGCCGCCGGCACACGGCTGGCGCACGGCGGCTCACCCACCGCGCCGTCCGGCATCTGCTGGTCTTGATCGTCTTCGCCGTCCTGGGGGCGGTCGTGATGATGCTGCGCTGAGCGGCGGCTCGGCCGTGCCCCTCGGGCCGCTGCTCGTTCCTCACCATCCCCGCATCCCCGCCGGTTCCACGTCAAATCGCGTTACACTCACGCGCGTGTCCCGCGCCGTCGATGCATTCGCGATTCTGCTCCTCGCCGCCGCCGCGTCCTCGTTCGCCTTCGGGGTCCACGCGCTCGGCGATCGCCAGGATTTCAAGGCGATCTACCTCCTGGTGATCGGCGGCCTCTCGCTGAGAGCGTCCACGGAGATCCTTCGCCCCCGCGGGGGGAGCGCGTGAGCCCTGGGCGCCGAGCGGTCGCGGCAGCTGCGTGCCTGTGCGCGTGCGCCGCGTGGGCTGCCCTCTCGACGGCCGCGAAGGGGGCGCTGCCGTTGCCGCCCGACCTGGCGGCCCGCGTGGGCGCGCTCGACATCCCCGTCGACTCCGTGGCTCGTATCGCAGCAGCGCAGCGCATCTCGCCGGCACAGGCCGCAGATGCAGCGATCCGCGACGCGCTCTTCGCCGCGGAGGCACGAGGCCGCGGCCTCGAGCAGGACCTCGAGGTGCAGCGCGAGATCCGCGCGGTCCTGGCCCGTCGCCTGCTCCATCGGCTGAAGGAGGAGGCCGAGGGCGCCGGCCCGGTGACCGACGACGAGCTGCGCATCGCCACCGAGCGTCACTGGCTCGAGCTCGATCGTCCGGAGGGCTACCGCACCGTGCACGCCGTCGTCAGGCTCTCCGCGGACGCTGGCGAGGCGACGCGTGCGAAGGCGAGGGCGATCGCCGACTCGATCCGCGCGGCGGTGGTCACCGCGCGCGAGGTGGCCCTGCGCTCCGAGCCGCCGCTCGGCGCCGGGAAGGGGCAAACGCCGTCCGACCCGGCCGCCGACGCGTTCATCAGCGCAGCGAAGGGAGTCGCTGCCGACGGCCTCGAGGTCGTTGCGCAGCCGCTCCCGCCCGTCACGGCCGCGGGCCGTACCCTCACCCCGGAGCTGCAGCAGTTCGACGTCGATTTCTCCCGCGCCGCCGCGTCCCTCGTCGCGCGCGGAGACCTGAGCGCGCCGGTCGCGTCGTCGTTCGGGGTGCATGTGATCATGCTCCTCGAGCGCATCCCGCCGCAGGTGGTGCCTGTCGAGGAGCGACGGGTCCTGGTGCGCGATGAGGTCGTGACGGAGCGCGCGCGCGCCGCGCAGGCGAAGCTCCTCGAGGTGCTGCGGCGCGAGCCGCGGGTCGTGGGCGGCGTCGATGCTCTGCTCGAGCTCGTGCGGATCGAGCCATGACGACCTCGCGCAATGGAGCTCGCAAGCGGAGCGGGAGCCGGCTCCCACGGGATCAGGCGCCCTCCTCGTTCGCGGCCATCCTCGAGGATCTCCTGTGCGCGATCCCGGGCGCGCGCGCTGCCGCGCTCGTGGACTTCGAGGGCGAGACGATCGACTACGCGGGCCGCCTCGACCCGTTCGACGTGAAGGTCACGGCGGCCCACTGGCAGATCGTCCTGGCAGATATCGGGAGCTCGCCGCTCGGTGTGCCGCGCCAGATCACGGTGCGCGCCCACCGCAAGAGCTACATCGTTCGCCAGCTGCAACCGGGCTATGCTCTGGTCCTCGTGCTGCATCCGCGGGCTGCCTTCGCTGCGTCCCATCGCGCGCTGCAGGAGGCAGACGTGCGGCTCTGCGCCGAGGCCGGCTGGACCACGTCCCGCACCACGCGGTGGTACTGCGTGGACGTCGAGACCGAGGCCTCGGACCGAGGGCGCCCTGCTCGCCTCCGAAGCGCCGGCGGATGGCAACCCGTCGAGGTGATGGGCTCGATGGTGGGTCTCGGGCCGCGTGAGAAAGGTTTCCGGATCCGTCTCCCGAGCGGAGCGGAGATGCTCCTCATCCGCGAGCGGATGGGTCGCTGGTTCGCA